>CAVONU010000003.1:0-478106 GCA_963697385.1 uncultured Acidimicrobiales bacterium | reverse complement strand
CTGGTCCTAGTCGGGACCGACCTCGCCGAAGCACGCTTCTCCGACGTGTTTCCCCATGCCCGCCGCAGACCGCTGTTCGACCGGGTACGTCGCTGAGGTCCGCGGCTCGGAGGTTCCGCGTAAAATCATCGCGGGGTAGGAAGCGGGTGCTACCATCGTTTCATGCCCGTGAAGAAGTTGTCGGTGGCGTTGGAGGAGGCCGTGGCCGAGGGGGCGGCATCGGCCGCCGAACGTCATGGGGTGAGCTTGTCGGCATGGCTCAATGCGGCTGCGAAGCGGGCGCTCGTTCTGGAGGAAGGTTTGGCTGCGGTGCAGGTGTGGGAGGCCGAGCATGGTGAGCTGACCGCACAAGAGTTGGCGTGGGCCGACGGTGTGCTTGATGCCCATACCGATCGGGTCGCTTCGGGACGGTGATGGGTGTCACCTATGGCACGGGGGCGCTGATCGCGGCGGAGCGGAGCAACCGCCAGGTGTGGGCGGTGCATCGACGTGCCCTCGAGCGAGGCATCGTGCCCACCGTTCCTGCCGGAGTCTTGGGTCAGGGATGGAGGGGTGGGCCGCAAGCTCAGCTGTCGAGGCTGCTGTCGGGTTGTCGGGTCGAGGATCTGCACGAGGCTCGAGCCCGTTCGGCCGGTGCTGCCTGCGGCGTGGCCGGGACCTCCGATGTGGTCGATGCTTCGGTCGTTGTTGGGGCGGCGGCTCGTGGTGACCTGGTCGTGACGAGCGACCTGGGGGATCTGGAACGTCTTCGAGACGGCCTCCACGTCGATGTCCGGTTCCAACTGATCTGAGCGCCGAGCCCGTCTGCGACACGAGGCTGCGCGGCGGTCGTCGGATCAACGGTCACGTGCCCGCCGCTTGCAGCGGGGCGTCGCCGGCTGGGTGGCAGTCCCATTTGCCGTGGGTGAGATCGCGGCCGTAATCGTGGGGAGGACGATCAGCGCAGCGGAGGACCCGGTGAACGAGACGGCAAACCGTTTGCTGAGGGAAGTGGAGTTCCCCCGCCTCGCGAGAAGAGGTGGTTGGCAGTTCAGTACGTCGTTGCTCGACGGCTCTGGAGAACACAGAATTCGTTGCCCTCCGGATCGGCCAACACCACCCACGCAGCGTCGCCCTGCCCAACGTCAACACGAGACGCTCCGAGGGCGATGAGTCGCTCAACCTCCGCAGCCTGATCGTCGGGACGAAGATCGATATGCAGACGGTTCTTGCCCTGCTTGGGTTCATCGACGGCCAAGAACAAGATCCCTGGAAAACGATCTGGCCGTGGCTGAATCTCAAATACCGATGGGTCGTCGTCGACGACGACCCACCCGAGCGCTTCGCACCACCACCGACCCAGCGCACCCGGGTCAGGCGTGGCGACAACGACTTGCTCCCACTCAAGGCCCATGCCACGACGATAGGCGCAGTGCTCCCGGGGCTGCCCCACGATCAGACCGAGCAAGCCCGAGCGGCAGCTGACATAGCGGCACGTCGGGAGCTGCCAACGTGGCCGACCATGACAAGGACCTGGGCCCCGCTGGGTCAGGCGGGAACAGCATGCTGGCAACAGTGGCGACGAGGGCTGTAATCCCCCCTCTGACGAACCGGCATTGGATCGACGCCACCCGCCGGCAGTGGTCCGTAGGGAGGAGTTCTCGCACGGCACTTCGGCGTTGCCGTCGGCTTCGAACCGTCCTGCTGACCGCTTGCCGACCGCGGATCGATCCTGATCCTGGCCGGAACGGCACCGTATCGAGGGTGTCGGCGCTCGCTGTTCGCCGGGCCGCGCTGGGGGATCAGGGTGTGGTGTCTGTCGTCCTGTCGGGACCGGCGGTGGGTGGGCGAGCAAGGAACGCCGAGATCAGGGGGGCGATCTGGTCGGCGTGATGCACCCAGGGTGCGTGCCCGCCATCGACGACGTGCAGCTCGGCTTCGGGGAGCGCGTCTGCGAGTTGATCGCCGACCCGTGCGTCGCCCATCGGGTCGTCCGCTGCGAAGACCAGCAGCGATGGCTGCTCGACCTGCCCGAGTTGGTCGCGGGTCAAGGCCATGTCGGGACGGGCACCGCGGAGTGTGACGAGGGTGTGGAGCGTGGCCAGGAACGCTGCTTCGAAGTGGGGGAGTCGTTCGGTGGCGAGGAGCAGGTCGGCGATCTCCGGTGGGAGTGGATGCTCGTTGACCATCTGCGAGAGTTGTTTCACCTGTCGCGGCGACGGGGGCTGGAGCTTCATCATCAGTCGGCCCAGCGGTCGGACCGACAGGAGGCGCATGGGGAGCGGCGCGGAAGTGTCCAGCACGATGGCCGGACACCCGACATGAACAAGCGCAGCGATGCGGTCGGGTCGCTCGATGGCGAACCACATCGCCAACAACGATCCGAGCGAGTTGGCCACGAAGGTCGGTCGGTGCAGGCCGAGACCTTCCAACACCTCGTGGAGAAAACGGACCGCGGTCGTTCTCACGTCGTCGGTCAGGTCGGCCGTGGTATCGGTGAGTCCGTAGCCCGGGAGGTCGACGGCGTAGAGGGTGTATCCGTCGAGCTGGGCCATGAGCGGCGCCCACATTGCGGCGGGAGTGCCGATCCCGTTGAGCATGACGACCGGTGGGCCGTCGCCGGCGACGAGGACGTGGGCTCGTCCGGCGACGATGGGAGTGTCGACGAAACGTTCCTCGGCGTCGATGCCGTAGCGACGAAGCGCGGCGGTCTGAGCTTCGATGAACGAGTGTGGCGGCATGGCTGCCTCCCCGGCCTTGGTGGTTTACGCTCTGTAAAGCAACATAGGATGAGGTTTACGGCATGTCAACTGATGGTGGTACGTACGGTGATCCCGAGACCCGCTCCAGAATCCTCGCCGCCACCGGGGAACTGGTTGCCGATCGCGGGTCGAGCCTGAAGCTGAGCGATGTCGCCGAGCGAGCTGGTGTGTCCCGCCAAGCGGTGTATCTCCACTTCGGTGACCGCAATGGCCTCCTGCTCGCGCTGGTGCACCACATGGATGAGACCCTCGAACTCGGCGAGTCACTGGCCCGTGTCCACGCCGCATCGAACGGCGCCGAACTGCTGGAACGAGCGATGCGGCTCAACACCGACTTCTGGGCCGCCGTCCATTCCGTCGCCGAGGTCCTCGAGGCCGCCCAGTACGACGACGAGGCCCTCGGCGCCGCGTGGCGTGACCGCATGAAGCTCCGGCAAAGGGTCTTCGCGATGATGATCCAACAGCTCGCCGACCACGAAGAGCTTTCGGCTGAATGGACGATCGAGGATGCCTCGGCCGTGCTCTACGCAGTGGCACACTTCGACACCTGGCGTGAGCTCACCCACCAGCTCCGCTGGACCGAGGACCACTACGTCGAAGCCATGACACGACTCCTGTGCCGCTCACTCCTCGCTTCCTGAGGGAACCAAGGTGATCGGCACGGGGTCAGCCGGTCGGCTCAGGCACTGATCGCATCGTGAGCGAGATGGGTGAGATCGTCACCTCGGGCGCCAGCAGAGATGTCGGAGCAACCTGCTGTGCGGGCCCCCTCTCAGCCTGCTTGGTGGCGGCCTCAACCGCCTGCTTCGCCCTCGGCCGCTACCACATCGGAGTCGAGTTCGTCCTCGAGCGCCTGGAGCTCCTTCGAGGTCAGTTCCTGGGCGTTCGTGATCGCTTGCTCGACCTTTGCGCTCACGTCGGCTGCGGCGATCACGATGAGGCCGACCTCGCCGGCGTCCAGCATCTCGCCGAGGTCTTTCAGGTCGCCCCGGTTCATGCCCTTCGAGACGTGTCCGGCGATCGCGCCGATCGCAGCACCGCCTGCGGTCGTGGTGGCGAGGAGTCCGCCGCCGATGGCCGCCGCGGGGAAGAGGGCGATGGCCGCGCCGGCGGCGAGACCCCAACCTGCACCACGCCAGCCACCCTTGCGCGTGGGCTGCTCGTGCTTCTTGACGATCTTGACCTTGCCATCCTCGTGTTTCGCAACGATGGCGGCATCGAAGTTGTCGATCAGCTGCCAGTCGTAATAGAGCGATTTCACCGTTTCGTAGTCCATCTCGGCGGTGGCGAGGTCGGTGTACACGGCACCGAAGACCATGTATGTGTCGTAGTCGGCCATTGTCTGCTCCTTCTGGAGGTTCTGACCGGATCGTATCGACCGCTCATGTGAAGGGACGGGTCGAACGCACGCTCGAGCGAGATTCATCCCTTCATCGGCTCGCCGGGTGAGGGAGAATGATTCGGATGAGAACCCGGTTGCTGCCACTCCTCCTCGTCGCCCTCGTCGTGCTGGGCGCATGTACCCCGGCGCAGTTCCAGGCCTGGTGGGTCGCCCAGGGCAATGCGCCGCTGGCCGAGCCGCAGCTCTCGGATGCCGCCGCGGTTGCGACCCGCTACTGGGAGGAGGTGGCCCGCCGCGACCGCTTCCGCTTCACCGCCGCACGGATCGGTCCGGGGCTCGCCGCCCGCATGACCCCGTCGTCGTACCGCGCCGGCTGTCCGGTGCCCCTGTCCTCACTGGTCCACGTGAAGGTCTCCTACATGGGCTTCGACGGCCGAGAGCACCTCGGTGAGCTGGTGGTGCACCGCGAGACGGTGTCGCCCGTGGGCGCCGCATTCGAGGCGATGTGGGATGAGCGCTTCCCGATCCGCTCGATGCGCCTCGTGGACGATTTCGGCGGTAGCGACCGGGCGTCGATGGAGGCCGACAACACCTCGGCGTTCAACTGCCGACGGGTGGCGGGCACCACCAGGTGGTCCGAGCACGCGTACGGCCGGGCGATCGACATCAACCCACGAGAGAATCCGTGGGTGCGCGGCTCGTCGTTCGAGCCCCCCTCCGCGGCGCCGTACGTGGCCCGCACGCCGGTGCGGCCCGGGATGCTGACCGCGTCGTCGGTCCCCGTCCGAGCCTTCGCTGCCGGTGGCTGGGGATGGGGCGGCATCTGGTCGTCCTCCAAGGACTACCAGCACGTCTCCGCGTCCGGGCACTGAGGTCCCGGCCGCGGCAAACGGAGTCCGGGAACCCACCCGGGTCACCTTGCGTAGCATCACCGTGCCCACCCCGGATCGCGCCACGTGGGTGTCGTCGCCCCACTGAAGGGCTGAACAGGAGAACCCCATGCAACGATCAGGTGGAACTGCGACCCTCCTTCGGGTCATGGCGGTCATCTTCGCGGCCTCGTTGGTGGCGATCGCATGCGGTGGATCCGACGAGTCGGCCTCGGGTGGCGGCGGTGAGGGAACCGGGGTCGACCCGTCCGGTACCGAGACGACCGGGGGCGACGTCGACGCGGGGGCGTGTCCCGTGGACGCGCTCGAGCAGGCCGACGGTCCGGTCGAGATCACGATCTGGCATCCGTACACCGCGCTTGCGAAGCGGACCCTCGAAGGCCTGGTCGAGGAGTACAACGCGTCGCAGGACAACGTGGTCGTCCGGGCCGAGAACCAGGGAGTCTCGCCGCCGGAGATCCACCGCAAGATCGAGCAGGCGGCTCCGGACCGGTCGTTGCCGGCGCTGGTCGTGCCCGACGACACCAAGACCCGGTGGATCGTCGACAGCGGACTCTTCGTTCCGGCCGAGGCGTGCTACGCGTCCGATCCCTCGGCCCAGGCGACGCGCGACGATCTGTTGCCGTTCTCACGGGCGACCTACACGATCGACGACGTGCTGTGGCCCGTCTCGTTCTCCACCTTCAGAGCGCTGATCTTCTTCAACCGGGATCATTTCGAGGCGGGGGGTCTCGACCCCGACGATCCTCCGGCCACGATCGACGAGATGATCGAGGCGGCTCGCGTGATCAAGGCGGCTGCACTGCCGGGTGTGGACCGGCCGATGGTCTTCCAGGCCAACTCGTTCCTGTTCGAGGGATGGCTCTCGGGCGCGGAGCAGGTACTGGTCGACGAAGAGAACGGGCGAGCCGGCGCGTGGGCGACCGCGTCGAGCTTCGACAACACGGTCACCCGTGAGATCCTCACCAAGCTCCAGGATGCGAAGGCCGAGGGCCTCCTCGATGTGACGCCGGGAACCGACGGCAACGCCGATCACCTCCTGGCGATGGCGGGGCAGCAGTCCTCGTTCACCGTCGAGTCCTCTGCGGCGGCGTCGACGGTCGCCGGCGTCATCGAGGGGACCATCGCAGCGGAGGATCTCTCCCTCGAGCTCGGTGTCGACATCCCGGAGGGGTTCGTGCTGGACCTCAACATCGACGTCGCCCCCTACCCGGGGGTCGAAGCCGCCGGGAAGGGGCAGGTCGGCGGATTCGTCTGGTACCTGACCGACACCGTGTCCGATGAGCAGAAGGCTGCCGCCTGGGACTTCGTGAAGTTCAACAACTCGGTCCAGGCCCAGGTGCGATGGGGCGTGGAGGGCTCGGCCGCTCCGGTCAGCCAGGCAGCCGCCGATGATCCCCTGCTCCAGGAGGCGTGGGCCTCGAGCCTCGGCGGTCAGTGGCAGAAGGTCGCCTACGACGTGCTCGCCGGCATCGACAGCGATTTTCCGGGCCCGATCATCGGACCCTACGACGAGGTGCGGCAGGCCATCGAAAAGGCACTGGACCAGGTCCTGCTCGACGACGGCTCGGTCGACGACGCCGTGACCGAGGCCGACGCGACCATCACCGCGGCGCTGGAGAGCTACCGGCGCGACGTCGTCGGCGGCTGACGGCGATCCCGGGCGCGCTCGGGCGGCGATTCGGGCCCCTCGGCATGGTGAGAGGTGAGCGGCGGCTGGCCGGGTACCGTGGTATGCGGGCGGTCGACGTACGTGCGCTCACCGCAATCGACCGATGTTGGGAGATCCGCTGATGAGTGCTCTCCCGGTACGTCGATGTGTCGACGTGCGGCTGATGCCTGATGCCGGCCGGGTGATCGCCAGGCCCTTCCTGCCGGGCGAGGATGTCTTCCCCGACGGCAGCTCGCGCATCGACGTCGTCGTGCGGCGCATCCTGGCGATGGACGGGCCCACCGCCCGGGCGACGCTTCAACTGGTGTGCGAGGAGTTCGAGGGTCGCCACCGAGATCTCGATGGGGTGCTCCAAGCTCATTTCGAGACCGTCGCGGCCCGAGTCGAGATCGCCCACGACCTCTCCCGCGAACGGAAGCTGTTGATCGGGGCCTACTTCTCCCACGAGTATTCGATCGAGGCCGCGGCGCTCGGCAACCCGTCGATGGTCCTGGCGCCGGACCAGACCGGGCTCGGCCTCGGGGAGACCCGCTTCATCATGAGCCTGCGCGCGGTCGGCGAGGGCCACATCTCGTCGATCGAGTTTCGTTCGGGCGTCATCGATGCCGATAGGGGGGTCCGCCTCGATCGGCCCGGTCACTTTGCCGAGACCGGCCGCCGGCTGTCCGCGGAGTTGGACAAACGGTTCTTCGAAACGAAGCTGGGCGAGCTGGGTGCCTTGAACGACCTGGCACGCACGGTCCTGGCTCGCCTTGGCCCTCGATTCACGATCTCGGAGCTGGAGACGGCCCTTCATGCGCTGGACGAGGACGGAGTCGATCGCGTCATGTCGGTGGAAACGAGCCACATTCTGCATTGGCTTGCTTCGTCGAACTACCGGATGGAGTTTCCCCGCGAAAGTGACATCGCAGAGCGGGTGATCTTTCCGAGTGGCCCCACGGAGAGTCACGGCATGGAGGACGCGCGTCTGGTCAGGTTCGTCCACGATGACGGGAGGGTCGTCTACTACGGCACCTACACCGCGTTCGATGGCCACCAGATCCTGCCCCAGCTCGTCGAGACCGCCGACTTCATGAGCTTCCGGATCGCCACGCTGAGCGGTGAGTGCGCCCAGAACAAGGGCATCGCCCTGTTTCCTCGGATGCTGGACGGCGAGTTCGTGGCGCTGGGCCGTCACGACAACATGAACAACTTCTTGATGCGATCACCCGATGTCCGTGTGTGGCGAGAGACCGAGAGGATCCAGGAGCCTGAGCGGCCGTGGGAGTTCTTTCAGCTGGGGAACTGTGGTTCACCGCTCGAGACCGAAGCGGGGTGGCTGGTGATCACGCACGGGGTCGGCCCGTTCCGCCGCTACAGCCTCGGAGCGCTCCTGCTGGACCTGGACGATCCCGGTCGGGTGATCGGACACTTGAAGGAGCCGCTCTTGACCCCCCTGGCCGATGAACGCGACGGCTATGTCCCGAACGTCGTCTACTCGTGCGGCAGCATGATCGTCGGTGACCACCTCGTCCTGCCGTACGGCTTCGCCGATGTCGGAGCCAGCATCGCGACGGTCGAGCTCGATGAGCTCCTCGCCCGTCTCACGCAGCGAGAGCCCGGGTCAACTGCCCGTTGAGTGCAGCTGCCGAGCCCGTTGCAGGGTGGACACCAACGCAAGGGTGGATTCGGCTCCCTGGTTGAGATTGGGGCCCCAGGCGTGAAGGCCGTCATAGCCACCGTTCGTCGCGGGGTCCCACATCTGTGCCGCGGCGTCGTTGTCTCCGGCGAACCATCGAGCGGCCATGTCGAGGCCGGTCAACCACTCGCCATCGCCCGTCACCGAATAGGCGCGGTGGCAGGCGTCAGCCATGGCGGCGACTTCGATGGGTTGCTGGTCGAACGCAGGCGCCGAATCGCCCGGACCGGCGCCACCGACCGGGGTGGGCGACAGGTGGGCGTCCACGGTTTCCTGCCGGAGGAGCCATCGCAACATCGTGATCCCGTCATCGACGATGTCGGACCGATCGAGGAGGTCTCCTGCGGCGAGGAGGGCCTCGGCGAGTGATGCGTTGGCATAGGTGCGTCGTGGTTCAGGCCATGGCCAGTCCGGGTCCGGTGATGGGCGACCGATCGTGGCGACGGCGTCGACGAGTACGAGCCGGGCGCGGTCGTGGCCGGGGTTCATGGTCAACACCTCGGCTGCGCCGAGGGCGGCGAAGGCCATGGATCGCGGCCACGGAGACCGCTGGTGGATGCCGTGGTCGAAGTGGCGCAGCGCGCGCCGGCGCATCCAGGTCTCGGGGGCCTGACGCGCTGCGGTGCCGAAGGCCCAGATACTCCGGCCCCAGCAGTCCTCGACCGTGTGCGGCTCGTGCCATCCACCCGTGGCCGTACATCGGTTGCGAATCCTGCCGTCGACACCCTGGGCGTCGGCGAGGAACCGCAATGCCATTCTGCCGAGGTCGCGCACCGTCCGGTCGGGATCCGGCTCGCGGGCGAACGCGATGAGCAGACGCGCCACGTCGTCGACGCAGTAGCCGTGTTCTCGTCGTGGGACGGCATGATCGGCATGTTCGAAGAGCCCGAGGCTGTCGCTGAGCGTCACGAGATGGTCGAACGACGGGCGATTCACGGTCCGACTGGCTGTCGCCCGGCCAGCAGGTGGCCGGCCAGCTTGTCGTAGCGGCCGGCGACCGCGGTCCAGGACAGTTCCGGCGCCAGCCGTTGCGCTTCGGCGGCCATCGACGCGGCGAGGTCCGGGTCGGTGAGGACCGAGCGGATGGCGCCGGCCAGAGCAGCAGCGTCTCGCTGCGGCACCACCAACCCGGCCCCACTGCCGAGCAGCTCGACGGCATGGGGGAAGGCGGTCGACACGACGGGGCGACCCGCAGCGACAGCATCGACCAGCACCCCGGAGGTGACCTGATCGGTGGAGTCATACGGGAGTACGACGAGATCTGCCGAGCGGATCAGCGCGGTCAGCGATGCGAGGTCTCGGTAGGTGTCGTCGAAGGACACGCGGGGCGCAGCCGCCGATGTTGCGGCGCGCTGGACGAGCATCTGCCGATATGCCTGACCCGAGTGGGCGAGGACCTTTGGGTGGGTGGCACCCGCGATGACGTAGTCGGGGTGCGGCACGAGATCGGCGAGGTCCGCCATGGCATCGATGGCCCACTCGATGCCCTTGCCGGGCCCCAGGAGTCCCCAGGTCAACAGCCGCGGTGCACGGTCGGCCGACGCTGTCCCGCGGGGTGCCGCTGCTGCGGGTGGCGTCGCAGCGCCGTGGGGGATCACCACCACCTTCGCCTCGTCGACGTGGAAGCCTGCCACGAGCCGGGTTCGAGCGGTCTCGGTCATCACGACGACGGTGTCCGCCAGGCCACACACCCGTTCGAGTACGTACCGCTGGTTCGCGGTCGGCGTGCTGACCACCGTGTGAGCGATGACGATCATCGGGACGGTGACGCCGCTCATCGTGTCGAGGACCTCGACGCCGTCCGGTCCGCCGTACAGGCCGTATTCGTGTTGGATGACGGCGACGTCGGTGCCGTTGAGCACCTCGACCGCTGCCGGGAGATCAGCCGATCTGTGCGCGTCCAGCGTGCCGAGCACCGAGGCATCCTCGAGGGTCGGCGTCGCGCCGGCTCGCACGACGTCGACGGCGCCGCCGTTGGCGATGACACCCGCAGCGAGCGCGGCGGAGAAGGTGGCGATGCCACACTCGGTTGGCGGGAAGGTCGAGAGAATGCCGAAGCGGCGACCGACGCCGCCAAGGGGAGTGGGGCCGCCGCTGGCGGGGGCAGTACTGGGCATGACTGAGCTCCGATGTCGGCTCGGTCCAGGCGACGGGCCTGCGGGGGGCGACAAACCGCAACGGCCGTCCAGCCCAAGCGGGGCGCACTCTTCCAAGGGGAACCTTCATCCTAGCCCGCACGCTTCTCAACCGGCGTCGGTAGGATCATGGTTGTCAGCGACCCACGAACCCCCATCGATCTGCCGGCCCTTCGTGTCGCGGTGCTCTCACCGATCGCATGGCGAACGCCACCGCGCCACTACGGCCCGTGGGAGCTTTTCGCCTCGATCCTTGCCGAAGGTCTCGTCGCGTTCGGCCACGACATCACCCTTTTCGCCACGGCCGACTCCCTCACCGCAGCGCACCTCCGATCGACCGCGCCGACGGGCTGGTCCGAGGACGACGACATCGATCCGAAGGTCGCCGAGTGCATCCACATCGCCGATGTGTTCGAACGCGCCGAGGAATTCGACATCATTCACAACGGCTTCGACTTCTTGCCCCTCACCTACAGCGGCCTCGTCGACACGCCCGTCGTGACAACGATCCACGGATTCTCCTCAGAGCAGATCGTGCCCGTGTACGAGCGGTACGACTCGACCACCACCTATGTGGCGATCAGTGACTCGGATCGCCATCCGCGGCTCCACTACGCCGAGACGATTCACCATGGCATCGACATGGACGCCTTCGCCGAGCATCCGGATCCGGGCGATCATCTGCTCTTCTTCGGGCGAATCCATCCCGACAAGGGCACCGCCGACTCGATTGCGGTCGCTCGTCGCGCCAACCGTCCGCTGACCATCGCGGGCATCATTCAGGACGAGCAGTATTTCGCCGACGAGATCGCGCCCCACATCGACGGTGAGTCCGTTCGGTTTCTCGGCCCTGTGGACGCGACGAACCGCGCCGAGGTCCTCGGGAGTGCGCACGCCCTCCTCCATCTCATCGACTTCGACGAACCCTTCGGCTTCAGCGTCGTCGAGGCCATGGCCTGCGGAACGCCCGTCGTCGCCTACGACCGAGGATCGATGAGTGAACTCATCGACGACGGCGCTACCGGCTTCATCGTGCAAGACGCAGACCAGGCCGTGCAGGCCATCGATGCCGTCGGCGCGCTCGACCGCTCCGCGATCCGCGCCTCGGCCATGGAACGTTTCAGGGCCGAGACGATGGTCAGCAAGTACGTCGCCCTGTACCGATCCGTTCTCGCTGGACCCGACGTTGCCGCTCGGACCGGGCGTCGGTAGGACCAACCGGGCGTCGGTGGGACCAAGGGTCGTGGCCTCGCACTAGCGCTCGGCCGCGGCGATGAGGGCGGGGATCGGGAATTGGACGTGTCCGTTGTGGTCGACGAATTCTGCGAGTTCCGTTTCCGCTGCGGCGAGGAGTTCGTCGTACTGGTCGTCGTCGATCAAGTCGGCGAGCGTCCAGCCTCGTACGTCGGTGTGAACCCAGGCCTCCATCGAATCGAATCGGGCCAGACCGTCATGGCGGGTGACGGCCGTGCTCGGGAGGAGTTCTCGGGTCAATGCCTTCAGCTTCCCCTCGGTTCCGAGAGTGAACGGAGCCGTCAGCGCTTCGGCGACGCGTTCGCCGAAGAGTCGCCGCAGGAGCTCGATCATGGTGGCGTATCCGGGGCTCTGGTCGATACCGGCCCAGGTGGCGATGGTGATGGTGCCGCCCGGTCGCGTCACCCGGGCCATTTCCGTGAGACCTGCTGCCTGGTCGGCGAAGAACATGAGAGCGAACTGGCTGATCACGCGATCGAAGGAGGCGTCCGGGAACGGGAGATGCTCGGCGGAGCCGTGGTGCCAGGTCACGGGTGCGGGGGTTCGGCGGGCGACGATGAGCATGCCCTCGTTGATGTCGATGCCGTCGACCGACCCGGAGCCGGCCACGCGACGGGCAGCCGACCGGGCCAGAATCCCGGTGCCGCAGCCGACATCGAGGACGTGGTCACCGGCGGCGAGTCCCGCGGCGTCCAACACCGGTTGGGTCCACTGGTCGAAGAGGGCGGGCACGAAGAAGCTCTCGTAGATCTCGGCTGCGGAAGTGGACACCTGGCCGGTGATGGTTGCGTCGGGTTCACTCATGACTCGAACGTGAAGCATGATCCGCCGTTGATCCAGCGCGAAAAGAGAACTCGACAGCCGGTGATCCCGAGGCCAGTCTGGTGCCATGACCAGGTACCGCCAGTACTGCCCCATTGCCAGGGCCACCGAGATCTTGGCTGAACGGTGGAGTCTGCTCATCGTTCGCAATCTCATGTTCGGGGCGACAACGTTCTCGGCCATCGCGCAGGGAGTGCCGACGATGTCGCGGTCGATGCTCACCAAGCGGTTGCGTGAGCTCGAACGCGCGAGTGTGATCACCTCGACGCCGAAGCCGAACGGGCAGGGTTCGACCTACGCGCTGACCGCAGCCGGCGCCGATCTCGTCGACGTGGTGGACAGTCTGGGACGGTGGGCCGAGACGTGGGTGGAGGTGTTGCCCGAGCACACGGATCCAGGGTTCGCGTTGTGGGCGTGGTGTCAGGTGCAGCTCAACCGCGAGGTACTGCCGGCGGAGCGGGTGGTCGTGCGTTTCGAGTTCCCCGATGAACGCATGGGCAATCGATCCTTCTGGCTCCTGATTCAGGATTGCGGCGCTGAGGTCTGCACGACCGACCCTGGAGGCGAACCCGACCTCCGCGTCGTCGCACGATCCGCCGCGTTCGTCGACTGGCACCGAGGTGCGCTGCCATGGTCGACGGCCGTCCGGCGCGGCGAGATCACCGTCACCGGCCGTCGCTCGCTCGCCCGGGCATTCCCCGCCTGGAACACCCGTACCCCGATCCTGGCCTGATCGCTACCGTTCAGCACCCCGGTCCGCAGCGCCATCGGAGGAACATCGTGGACCCCAAGACGGCCGAGCTCTGGGCCAAACAGAACCAGCACGAAGGCGACCGCCGGCGGCTGTTCTCCGCCGTCGCCGAGGCCATCGAGGCCGACACGGTGTTCTACCCCGGCTGCTACGTCGATCTCGCCCCGTCATTCGTGTTTCGGTCGGTCACCTACCTCGACATGGACAAGCGGGCGCCGCGGTTCTTCGCAGACACCGGCGGCGTGCTCGAGCTCATCGACCGAAACGGGGGCCCGGTCGAACCCGACGTCACGTTCATCCACGGTGACTACACCGATCGACTCGACCTCCCCGACGAACACTTCGACCTGTTGGTGTCGCTCTACGCCGGGTTCATCAGCGAACACTGCACCCGACACCTCAGGATCGGTGGGGTTCTGCTCGTCAACCCCAGCCACGGCGACGCCGCGATGGCCTCCATCGACCCCCGCTACGCCCTCACCGGCGCCGTCACGGCACGCTCGGGCAGCTACCGGGTCGACGCAAGTGGTCTCGACACCTATCTGATCCCCAAGAAGCCACAGATCATCACCGCCCAGTCCCTACACGAGACCAACCGCGGCGTCGGCTACACGAAGTCACCCTTCGCCTACCTCTTCACGCGGGTCGCCTGATCCGTGCTCAGCGGTCTCCCGTGGCGCGGCGCCGATTCCCGCCGGCGACGGGCGAGACGAAGCCCTCGGGCTTCACCGCGATGACCGAACAGCGCACCTGGTCGAGGATGCGCTCGGCGTTGCTCCCCATGATCAGGCCCGGCACCCCGGTCCGGCCGACGGTGCCCATGACGAGCAGCGTGATGTCGTGCGCTTCGGCCAGATGGGGGATCACATCGCCGGGTTCGCCCTCGACGAGGTGGACCTTGTGTTCCAGACCGCCGACCCCATGGCGGGTGACGGAGTCTTCGAGGCGGCTGAGGTGCCCGTCCCGGGTTTCCTGCCGCAGGTCGTCCAGCTCTCCCCCGGGGGACCTGAGGAAGGGGCTGGTCCGCAGCGCCGGCTCCCCGTAGACGCTCCAGGCGTGGGCCACGTGGAACTCTGCGTCGGTCAACCGGGCGTGCGAGCTGGCCAGGTCGAGGATGAGTCGGTTCATCTCCTCGGGGTCGTCGGGCTCGGGGTCGATGGCGGCCAGCACGCGATGTCCCGGTGCCCCCTTCGGTCGCATGACCCACACCGGGCAGGGGCACTTTCGGAGCAGGTGCTTGGTCGTGCTGGCCACCGGGCTGTCGGGGCCGTCGTCGGTGATGATCACCAGGTCGTGCTCTTCGCCGAGCACCCGCTCGATGATCGAGATGAACGGCACGCCGACCGCCACCTCGACCCGAGCCGTCGAGGGGCCGTCGACCTTCGCCACCTGCTCGGCGAGCGCCAGTCGCAGCTGATCGGCCAGCGTCTCGGGGAAGGGGCCCGCGTTTCGTTGCAGGACCCGTGCCAGGCGGGACGGTTCCGGGACGGTCCCGAACACGGTGAGGGACGCATCGTTCCGGGCGGCCAGCTCGTGGGTCCGCTGCAGCGCCGGCTCGATGCCCTCCTCGGTCAAGGCGGTGAAGAGGATGTTCTTGAATCTCTGCACGATTGAGTCCCGTCAGGTGATGGTCGTCTCACAGCGACCCTCGGGCCGAATTGGCGTGTGCCGAGGCTACCCGGTGGGGTTGGATCGCGTTCGTGGCTGCGCGACGTCGGCGCTACGCGTGGAGCAGTTCCTCGGGCACGCTGCTGGACAGCACCGAGCCGTGCCACCGGGCCTCGCGCCATGCCCCGTCGACCCGTTTCCACACGATGGTCGTCATGCAGTCGAATCGAGCGGTCAGGTCGCCGACGACCAGGCTCTGGCGGAACTCCAGGACGGAGAAGCCCATCTCGTCGGTCTTGATGGCGTCGTAGGCGATCACCGCGCTGTCGGTGGATGCGTGCATGGTGTCCAGCTGGGTGAACAGACCGTGGAACCACGCCTCCCACTCCGATCGGCTCCGGATCGCCACGTTGGTGCCGTCGGGGGCGATGTCGACGATGCCGAAGTCGTCGTCGCACAGCTCGGCCAGGGTGTCGAAGTCGTGGTCCCGAACCGATCGCAGGAGCTGGATCGTCTCGGCGAAGAACGGCTTCTCGTCGAACTCCGGGTAGGGCCGCTCGAGTGGTGAGCTGGGCGGTACCGTCACGAGACGCTCTCCGGCTCGCGGTCGGGCGTCCGGTCCGACCAGAAGTCGGCGTCGATGGCCGGCTCATAGCCCTCCTCGGCGCTCACCTTCTGGGCGATGACGGCCAGCAGGATGCCGTAGACGGCCTTGGAGCTGATGTCGGCGAAGCTGTAGATCAGGTTCCGGAGGACGACGCCGTCGGCCGTGTCCCAGATCTGGGGCATCAGGTAGGCGAGGGGGTAGATCGTCCAGGACACCAGGAACAGGATCCACACAGCCGAGAACAGCCGGCTCACCGAGGCCGATGACCGCTGGCGGGCGTCCTGGATGGTCTGCCAAGCGACGAACAGCAGCCATAGGTAGAACACGGTGCTGATGGCGCCCCAGATCCAGAACTGCGCCCCACCATCGACCTCGTCGAATTGGCCGACATAGCCCGTCCAGATCATCGCCAGGCCGGCGACCACGAAGGACGCCCACCGGCGAAAGAAGATGCCTCCGGTGATCCCTGCCACGACCAGCAGCTGAGTGAGGAGCACCGGAACGTCGATGCTCCAGTTCATGTACCGGAACCCGTTGGAGAACAGACTCCCGGTGAGCGTGTAGCTGCTGCCCGACCACGAGAACGCTCCGGACCACCGGAGCGCAAGCAGGCCGAGCTCGAGCACGGCGCTCACCATGACGACGCCGGTGAGGTAGGACGTGATGCGGTAGCGCGGCGAGATCGACTTCGCCGTGGCCAGGGAGTACACCAGCACAGCGGCGAACACGGCCGCAGTCAGGGTGAAGACGCTGAGGACGATCTCGTACTGGGTGGCGGTGTAGTCGAACAGGTTCTCGAAGGACATGGCCGAAAGCCTATCTTGCAATGGGCTTTTTCCTACCTGTCTGTCGGTCCCGTGAAGCCGGCCTGATGGCGCGGTCGGGGGCCACCTCCGACGGATAGGGTTGGCGCCGAGGGCGCTCCGGTCGGGACCGTCCGAGGGGAGCGCAGGTCATGGAGTACGAGTTCCGTCAGGATGAGCCGCTCAGCGAGGAGGACGCCCTCGCTCAGGGGGCCGAGTTGGGTCTCCACTGCCTTGCGTTCGACCTCACCGTCGAGGAGGACGAGCCGCTGCACTGGCACGAGTTCGAGGCGGTGTCGTGGGTGATCTCGGGGACCGGTTCCTTCAGCGATGAGAACGGCAACGTCACCGAGATCCAGCCTGGATGCCGACTCCAGGCGCCTGCCGGCTGGCTGCACCGCAATCTGGCGGGGCCACCGGTGCGGATCGTGTTGGCCACGAACCTGCCAGGTGAGCAGTGGACGATGCCGATCGACAAGGATCCAGCTGACCGTCCCGAGCACCTCGTGGCGTAGCTCCGGCCGGGGTCGATCTCGTGAGCGGCTAGCCGGCCACCTCGCCGAGGGGGTAGATGAAGTCGGTCTCGAGCTGGATACCTTGGCTCGATCGGGTCCTGACCGCCGGGGTGCCGAAGGGATCGGAGGCGCCGAGCTCGACGCCGTAGCCGATGTCGCTCAGCGATCCGACGGTGATTGCGCTCAGGGGGTTGCTACCGCTGTCGAGGTATCCGGTCATCAGCTCGTTCCCGAAGACCGATTCGCGCCAGTGGGCGTCGGCGGTGCCCGGGCCGCCGGTGTTGGCGACCGGGACGGATTCTCCGCTGCCGCCGACCACCGCATCCCATGCGCCACGGGCGGTGAGGCCGGTGAAGACCGGGTTGGAGGTGCCGCGACCGTTCACCCGCAGCCCCCAGACCGTGCCGATCCCGAGGACGTGGCCCATCTCGTGCAGGATCACCGTCTCGAGCTGGCCATCCGCCTCGAGGTCGGCCACGTCGGCCGAGTCGAACCGCATGGCCCCGTACACGGGAAGGCCGCCCGCGAGACGCGTCAGGCACGGTCCTGCACTCGCCAGGATGCCGCCCGAGCCGTCAATGGGCTCGATGTTGGCTTCGATCAGCAGATCGTCGACGGTTCCCGCGAACGCCGGAGCGCCGGTGCCGCAGAAGTTGGCGGGCACGTTGATGGGGATGTCCGTCAGCCCGGTGCGGACGACCTCTGACCACCGTTCTGCTGCGGCGGTGAACGCCGCCTGCTGGGTGGTCGTGAGGGTCCCGTTGAACCGAACGGTGATGGCGTACGTGTCGGCCGAGGCGGCACCCGCGGTCAGCGTGACGGGAGCGCTGGTCACCGTCGTGGTGCCGTCGGAGACCTGCAGTCGGACCGGGTGGGTTCCGGGTGTGTCGAACGTGGCGGACCGGACCGACGAGCTGGTGCACGCGGTGATCGTGATCTCATAGACGCCGTCGTCGTCCAGGTCGAGGCCGCAGGTGAGCGTGGGCGAGTCGGAATCAGCGATGTTCCAGGTGAACGCCGTCGTGAGCGGTGCCGGTCCTGATGTGAGATTGGCCGAGAACGCGTTGATCACCGGCGTGCCGTCGGAGGGGGGTGGGGGCGTACATGCCGCGATCACCAGGGCGAGGGCGAGTGGCACCGAGGCCCACGCCAGCTTCCCGAACACTCCCGCCGCACGACCTGCCGTCATCGGTCATCTCCCTGTCGGACCGGCAGCACCCTAACCTTTGACCCGAATCACGTCGATCGGGTCGGCGTGGAGCGGCTGCCATGGTGTGCTGCCGTCGCGACCGGCCGGTCCTTCACCCCACGGTGCGCTTCGCCGAGCGGCGCCACGCGCTGAACGACGCCACGGATCCATGGCCGGGTTCGGCCAACCATGGCCACGGGTGGATCTCGACCGGGCCCAGTACGTCGGCTCGACGCTCGAATCCCGGTACCGGTGCGTGGGTGACCGCCAGCGAGCGCTCAGCGAGCAGGCGGACGGGGTCCCCCAGGAGGAGCTCCACCGGACGGTGGGAGCCCAACTCGGCCAGCGTCTCGGTCAGGAACACAAGTCGTTTCGACGAAAGGCGGAGCCCCCGCAGCAGAGGCTCGTCGAAGACGAAGACCGCCGGAAGGTCGGGGTGCGAGGCGAGCGCAGGGTCGGCATCGCCGAGTGACTCTGCCGTGAGCCAGACGGCGTCGGGGTCGCCCCGCCGCACCACGGCACCCGGTCCCGCCCTCGGAACGGACTCGTGATCGCCACGCCCGTCGGACGGGCGCTCGCGTGCGACGAAGACCGGGTCGACCGGCCACTCCTCGATCGGGCAGCCGTCCTTCAGCTCACAGGTGTCGCACACGCCCGGCGCACGCTTCTCGACCTGCCGACGGCTGAATCCGTAGCTCGTGGACGAACCGACCCCGGTGGTCCACTGCCAACCCAGCCGATTGGCGGCCCGGGAGCCGTCGAGCAGGTGGCGAAAGAAGGCGTCCTCGCCGTCCTGCCAGCGGAGGCCATCCCGAACGGCCCAATGGCTGGCGAGCCACATGCGGGTCTGATTGACCATCCAGCCGTCGGCCTCGAGCTCGCCGAGTGCCAGGTCGAGGCACGCAAGCGTGCGATCCCAGCCGCCGACCGATCCGGTCGGTGCCATGAGCTCCCGACGGACCCCCTGGCCGGTCCGACGTCCGAGCCGCGCGTACCAATGGCGGGCGTACTCCTGCCACAGCAGCTCGTCCCGGAACTTGGCCACGTCCCGACTCGGTCCTGCGGCCACGGCTCGCCAGACGTCGGGAAGCTGGAGGAGCCCGTGGCGGATGTAGGGCGACAGTCGCGACGCGCCTCGACGCGACACCGGGTGGACCTCGTTGCGGCGGC
Organism: uncultured Acidimicrobiales bacterium; assembly: GCA_963697385.1. Classification (GTDB taxonomy): domain Bacteria; phylum Actinomycetota; class Acidimicrobiia; order Acidimicrobiales; family CAWCAL01; genus CAWCAL01. Next base: position 458,929 of record CAVONU010000003.1, on the reverse strand, counting down.
GGGCGTAGCCGGCCACCGGGAACGCCGCCAGCGCGGTGTCCGCTGCGATCTGACCTCCGCGGATGCGGTTCGAGCCAGCGACGTCGTCGCTGACGAGGTGGCCGAGATGATTCCGCACGAAGGCTTCGGCGCTGCTCCGTCCCGGCTCGGGGAGCCGAAGGTCGCTCACCGGCGGGCGGTCTCGTGCCCGGCGGGCGTCCGGAAGTCGTGCATGGTCACGTCCAGTCGAATATCGGGTGGCGCCACTGGAACGCCACCGCGCCGTCGAGCGTGGCCGGGATGCCGGTCAGGACACTCGGATACCGCGGCTCGAGAGCGAGCTCGTTCCAGAGCTTCTTCGTGCGGACGGGCAACGAGAGGTTCCAGCCGCGCACGGTGTCGGGACTGACCAGCGTGGGACCGAGTCGGCCGAGCAGGGGACCGGCGACCAATGCGGCGCCCGCCGCGAGCGAGGCGGGGACCCGCTGGACCCGGATGCGGGGCGCATAGGAGGCGAGCACGTCGAAGAACTCGTTCCACGTCACCGCCTGATGGTCGGCGATCGGTGCGGTACCGACCCATCGTTGCTGAGCGGCGGCGATCAGGACGCGTGCGGCGTCCTCGACGTGGAGCTGGGCGAAAAGGTTGTCTCCCCGCCCGGGAAAGACGACGAACCGGCGCCGGGCCAGGCCGAACAGGACACTCTGGGGCCCGTAGACATGGGGGAGCCGGACGGCGGCGACCGTCGGCCCTCCGGCGGCCATGATCCGGTCCAGCGCCGATTCCGCCGCCAGCTTGGTCCGGCCGTAGTCGAGTACCGGGTTCGCCGGTGTGGTGTCATCGACCGGGATCTTGCCGTCGTGGACGAACATGCTGGACCCGAACACGATGTGGTCGACCCCGGCATCGGCGGCGGCTCGGGCCAGTCGGGTCGTACCGTCGACCATGGTGGGTTGAAGCCGCTGGTAGGGCTCGAAGGTGGCGCGTCCAGCGAGGTGGATGACGGCGTCGACGCCGTCGACGACGCGCTCCAGCGATGGCGCCGACAGGAGGTCGCCGTGAACCGCCTCGACGTCGAGGCTCGAGAGGAGCGGGGCCCGGGTGATCCGTCGCACCATGACGCGAGGGCGGTGACCGGACGCCGCGAGCTGTCGGACGACCTCGAGTCCGATGAAGCCGGTAGCGCCGGTCACGAGGATCATGGCGCGGTTCGCTCCAGGAGTTCGGCGAGTTGGGCCAGCCGGTCCATCCGGCGACGTTGACCGTACGCCGAGAGCGGACCGACGACGCGCTCGATCAGCCCGCTGCCGGGACCGCTCAGTCGAGCGGTGAAGCGCAGACGGCTACCGATCGGGGCGGCCTCGACTCGATTGTCGTAGTCGAGGCGCCAGGGGCCCACCTGTGCGTGCCATCCGTATCCGCCCTCGGGACGGACCTCGTCGACGGTCATCGGCGTCGCACGCGGAGCGAAAAGGCGCGCGTGGCGCCGGTCCAACCGGGGGTGATCCGACGCTGCGAGGCCTCGACCGACACGACGTGCGGGGACCAGACGCTCCAGGCATCGACGTCCACCAGCAACTCGTGGACCGTCGCAGCGGTGGCACCGGAACGGGTCTCGGTGCAGATCACGGGGCCGTGGCCGCACGGTCGACTCGCCTCAGGGTGGTGAGACCGGCGGTCGGATCGTGGGTGACCCTCGTTGACGGGAGGTGCTTCACCCGGACACCGTATCTGCGGATCCGGGCCGGACGTGTGGCGATGGAGCGCTCGACCCGTTCGACCAATCTCTGCCCATCGTCGGGACCGAGTTCATGGCGACCAGCATCTCGTCATCGTTCTTCGAGGATCAGGCCGCCGTCGAGAATCTGGTGTCGGCGGCGCTCACCGCGAACCCGCAGATCAGGTGGTTCGACGCACGGCGCGGCTCCACCGCGTGCGACGTGACCCCGGAACGGTGGCTGGCCACCTACCGGGCCGTGGAGGACGAGTTCGACGAGGCCTCGCCGGTCACCGAAGCGACGAAGTGGGAGGTCACGGCCGGCACCCCTGGGGTCGTCGAGCTCACCTGGCGGTTGCTGCGTCGTCGTCGGCGGTCGGCGTGCCTCACCGGTCCGGCAGACCGGCGAGCTGGTGCTCGAGGTGGCGGCGTTCGATCGCGTTGGTGGTGAGCGAGGCGGCCCGTTGCAGCGCAGCCGCCGCCTCTGCCGTTCGGCCGGCACGGCGGAGCGCCTCGCCGCGGGTGGCGTGGTACAGGTGATAGGTCGCCAGGTCGATGCCGTCGATCGCGTCGAGAGCGGCCTGCGGGCCGCTCAGCTCCATCACGGCAACGGCGCGGTTGAGCGCCACCACGTCGTTCGGCCGGAGCTGCAGCAGGTGGTCGTAGAGCGCGACGATCTGGGCCCAGTCGGTGGCGTGTGCCGTCGATGCGTCGGTATGGACCGCTGCGATCGCCGCTTGGAGCTGGTACGGGCCGGGCCGGTTCCGGGCCAGGCAGGATCTCACGAGCTCGTGCCCCTCGTCGATGAGGGTCCGGTCCCACCGCGTCCGGTCCTGGTCGGCCAAGCGCACCAACTCGCCGTCACCGCTCACCCGAGCCGGCGTGCGGGCCTCGGTGAGCAACATCAGGGCGAGCAACCCTGCGGCCTCGGGCTCACCGGGCAACAGGCCGACGAGCGTACGACCGATACGGATCGCCTCGCTGGTGAGGGCCGGGCGCAACAGACCGTCCCCTGCGGTGGCGGTGTGGCCCTCGGTGAAGACGAGGTAGATCGTCGCAAGCACCGGTCCCAGCCGATCGGGAAGCTCGTCGGGGGCCGGTATCCGGTAGGCCAGACGGGTGTCACGGATCTTCCGCTTGGCCCGGCTCAGGCGCTGACCCATCGTGGGCTCGGGTACCAGGAACGCCCGCGCGATCTCGGACGTGCTCAGCCCACCCAGGAGCCGCAGCGTGAGTGCGACCTGGGCGTCCGCACCGAGCGCAGGGTGACAGCACAGGAAGATCAGTCGGAGCTGGTCGTCCGGCACCGCATCGATCGGACCGAGGTCGGCCGCGGTGTCGGCCGTGGGGTCGTGCATGATCAGCGCCTCCCGCTCCCTGGTGTCTCTCGTCGATTCGCGTCGATGCCGATCGATGGCACGGTTCCGGGCCGTCGTCGTGATCCATCCGCCCGGGTTGGGCGGTATGCCGGTGGTCGGCCAACGCTCGGCGGCCACGGCGAACGCATCGGCGACGGCGTCCTCGGCTCGGTCGATGTCGCCCAGGACCCGCACGAGGGTCGCCGTACTGCGCCCCACCTCGCGGCGGTAGATGGCCGTGAACTCGTGGGGGTCGAACGTCACGCAGTCGGTGGGCCGAGGAACGGCCGGACCTCGACCGGCCACATACAGGCGTCGGATCCCTTGCGGGCCCACTCGAGCGCCTCGTCCAGGTCGGCGGCTTCGATCACGGTGAAGCCGCCGATCTGTTCCTTGGCTTCGGCGTAGGGGCCGTCGGTCATCGACACGTCGTCGCCGGTCGCCCGCACGACGGTCGCCGAGGACGCCTCGGTCAGGGCACCGAAGAACAGCCACGCGCCCGCCGCTTTCAGCTCCTCCTGATGCGCGGCGACGCGTTCCATGATCATCTGGGCGTGCTCGGGCGTGGGGGGTTCGGCGCCCTCCTCCTGGAAGACCGACAGGAGGTACTGGGCCATCAGACGTCGAAGCCGATGGCGGCGATGGGCGTGGCGGGCGACATCTGCGGCGGCTCGGCCATCAACGGACCGAATGACTGCATCGCCGCCTGCATGGCTTCGCTCTGGCCGTGGTTCTGCATCGCCTGCTCGTCGGTCATCAGGGCGAAGAACGAGAAGTGGTTGCCCTCCCCACGGTGGTACGAGTAGATCTCGACCCCGGGCTCGTCGCGGGCCGCTTCGACCATCTGAGCGAGCACGGCCGCCATCTCGTCGGCCTTGCCCTCCTGGCACGTGATCGTGCCCATCATCGAAACCTTGCTCATCGTGGGACTCCTTCTGCGGCCCTCGGCCGCCAGACGTGTCGACTACCTGCCGACATCACTACCACGAACGGTCGGGCGGATTTCGACCGATCTCGACGAGAATTTCTTCCGGTGAGGCGTTCGGGACGGGCCCCTCAGGACGGTGCGGTGCCGAGCGGCATCAAGGTTCGAGCACCGACCCGCACAGCTCGACCGCCTCGTCGCCGCGAAAACGTGCGCCCAGCGTGTGCTCCTCGTCCCATTCCACGCGGTAGCCGAGCTCCACCGCCAGCTCCCCGTCGAGGGTGATCACGGCGGCGTAGACCGGCGGCGGAATCACCACGGGCTCGGCCGATCCGACCTCCGGTCGATGCTCGGTCAACATCTCGACCAGCGCCGGCTGCCAGGCCGCGTAGGAGGAGGTGATCGTCCGCGCCATCGTGAGCGCATCGGGATCCGGTCCCGATCGTCCGCCGGGCACGGCCAGGGGCACCTCGGAATGGTCTCCGAGAGTGATCCGTCCTCGCCACCATCGTCGCCGTCGTTCCAGCCGGCCCAGTTGGTCGTCGACGACCGGCTTCGATCTCATTCGCCGGTCTGGCCGTCGACCGACTCCCGCAGGAGATCGGCGTGACCGTTGTGCCGGGCGTACTCCTCGATCATGTGGAGCACGATCCAACGGAGGGTCGGGGCCCGCCCGTCGGGCCAGACCTTCTCAGCCGACCGGTCCAGGCCACCCTCGGCCATGGCCTGGGTCGCGAGGTTGCGGGAGCGTGCCACGGCGCCCTCCCACAAGGTCAAGAGCTGTTCGGGCGTGTCGTCGGCGGCGGTGTTCCACTCCCAGTCACGGTCCGCGTCCCAGTCCACCGTGTCCCACGGGGGCGCGGGCTGGTTCCCGTGCAGCGACCGGGAGAACCAGTGGTCCTCCACGTACGCCATGTGCTTCAGCAGTCCGCCCAACGTCATCTCCGAGATGCCGACCTTGGCCCGGAAGCCGGCCGGGCCGAGGTTCGCGCATTTCCAGGCCAGCGTCGCCCGCTGGTAGTCCAGGAAGCCGAGGGCGGTCGCCGCCTCGTCCGCTGCGAGCGGCGGTTCCGGCCGGCCCTGTTCGTCCTCGTCGGTCATGCGCGGAGCCTACCGGTGGCCCCGAACGGGGGCCGGGACTCATCTCTGTCGGTCAACGGTGGGACGGCTCGCGATCACGTCCCTTGTCAGCGCGAGCGGGCTCGGACATGCTGTCGACGGGGACGCAGCCGGTTCGGACGCCGTCTCCGACCGTTGCGACCCAAGAGGTGAGCCATGAGCATCGATGCCGTCCCGATGGCCCAGGGCCCACCAGCGGTGGACCCGGCCTCCCCCAGCGCCGGCGGCGGGCTGCTCTACCAGTGGGGACCGCAGGCCTGGATCGACATGGTCATGTCGAAGCGAATCCTGGTCGATCGAGCCGGGCCACTCGTCCCGTACACCTTCCTGCCGATCCTGCGCTTGAGCGGCGACCCGGAGCAGATCGACCGGGACTGGGAGGACATCCGGGGTCGGCGGGAGAAGATCCGGCTCACCGATTCTCCCCGCGAACGCTGGCGCAAGCGGTACGGCAACTTCGTGCGCGAGGCCGAATGGGCGCTGCTCGAGCTGCGCAAGCACTTCTCGCAGGAGCAGTACGAGAGCATCGTGATCGGCACGTCCGTGGCGCTGGCCCGGGAGAACTCGACCGACTTCCTGGACATGATGAACTCGATGACCGAACAATCGGCTTCGGCCACGCCGAGTCCGGACGGAGGTGGCGAACCGAGTCGGCGACAGAAGCTGATGTTCGAGATGTTCAACCCGGCCGGCTTCCTGACCGGACCGGCCCAGATCACCGAGTACGACCCCGACCGGGGCAAGGTCACGATGTTCATCCCCGATTGTGCGTGGCACGTGTGCGGTGCGCAGGAGAGCCTGCCCAATCCGGAGAAACTTCCCGAGGAGGGATGCATGCTCATCTGCAAGGGTGCCTTCGAGGAGCTCTTCCGAGGCGAGGACAGCGGGCTGTCGATCCAGTTCGAGCCCGACCTTCCCGAGACCTCCTGTACCGCACGGATGAGGTGGAAGCCCCAGGCGTCATGAGAAGCCTGGTCGAGAGGCTCCGAGGGCGACAGGGTGGGACCGGCGACGCGGCTGCGCTGCAAGCCGAGATCGATCGACTCTGCCAGCAGAACGAGAGGATGAAGCGGGCCATGCGGCACTGCGTCGACTGCGAGTACCGCGTCGAGGTCATGGCGACGAGGGCAGCGGAGGGCCACAGCGCGGCCGGCGGCGAGCCGACGCCGTGACCCGTCCGTCACGGTTCGAAGGAACGATCGGCCGCACGGTCGTCGACTCCGAAGCCTGGTTCGACGAGCCGCCCCACCCGGGCGACGGTGCCCCCAACGTGGTCGTCGTCCTGCTCGACGACACCGGATTCGCCCAGTTCGGCTGCTACGGATCGGACATCGACACGCCGCACATCGACGCGCTGGCGGAGAACGGTCTCCAGTTCACCAACTTCCACGTCACGCCCTTGTGCTCCCCGACGCGGGCATCCCTGTTGACCGGACGGTCCCAGCACGCCGTCGGCATGCGGGCGGTGTCCAACTTCCGCACGGGGTTTCCCCACCAGCTGGGCCACATCAGCAACCATGCGGCGACGATCGCCGAGGTGCTGCGAGACGAGGGGTATGCAACGTTCTGCGTGGGCAAGTGGCATCTCGCTCCGATGGAGCAGTGCTCGGCGGCCGGACCCTTCGACCAGTGGCCGCTCGCCCGCGGGTTCGATCGCTTCTACGGATTCCTCGAAGGCGAGACCGACCAGTTCCATCCCGACCTCGTCTCCGACAACCATCCGATCGAACCGCCCGCGGCCCCCGAGGACGGCTACCACCTGTCGGAGGACATGATCGACCAGCTGCTCGTGATGCTGTCCGACAGCAAGGGCGTACGCCCCGATCGACCGTTCTTCGCCTACGTGCCGTTCGGAGCGACCCACGCACCCCATCAGGCACCGGCGGCCTACCTGGAGAAGTACCGCGGGCGTTACGACGAGGGGTGGGACGCCGTGCGCGAACGCTGGTTCCGGCGTCAGGTCGATCTGGGCCTCATCCCGGAAGGGACACCATTGGCTCCCCGCAACCCCGGGGTCGACGCCTGGGACGACCTTCCCGAAAGTCAGCAGAAGCTGGCCTCCCGCCTCCAGGAGGCCTTCGCCGCGTTTCTCGACCACACCGATGACCAGGTCGGCCGGCTGGTCGAGGGCCTGCGCTCGATGGGTGAGCTCGACAATACGATCCTCGTCGTGCTCGCCGACAACGGCGCCTCCCAGGAGGGCGGCCCGTTCGGCGTCATGCACGAGATGAAGTTCTTCAACGGCATCCTCGAGACTCCCGACGAGGCGATCGATCGGATCGACGACATCGGCGGTCCCCACAGCCACACCAACTACCCCTGGGGCTGGGCCCAGTGCGGCAACGCACCGTTCAAGTGGTACAAGCAGAACACCCACGAGGGTGGCGTGCACGTGCCGATGATCGTCCATGCGCCCGGTCGGATCGATTCGGCCCAGTCGGGTACGAGGCGCGACCAGTTCACGTACGTGGCCGACGTCGCTCCCACCATCTACGACCTGCTGGGCGTGACACCGCCCGAGGTCTTCCGCGGCATCGAGCAGCTGCCGGTGACCGGTCACTCGTTCGCCGGCGTCTTCGACGACCCTGATGCCCCTGCGACGAACTCGCTCCAGTACTTCGAGATGCTCGGCAGTCGGGCGCTGGTCTCGGGCGAGTGGAAGGCCGTCTGCAAGCACGCGCCAGGAGCCGACTTCGAGACCGAGCCCTGGGAGCTCTACCACCTCACCGACGACTGGTCGGAGTGTCACGACCTCGCCGAGCAGGAGCCCGAGAAGCTGACCGAGCTGATCGCCCTCTGGTGGGAGGAGGCCCACCGACACGGGGTCCTCCCGCTCGATGATCGGCTCATCGAGCTCTTCGGAGCCCGCTTCCGGCCCAACTCGCCGCACCCCACCGATCGGCGGTACGTCTACCGGCCGCCGATGTCCCCCATGCCCGGACAGGCGTCCGCCGCCATCGGCGGGCGGGCCTTCGACCTGACCGCCAGGATCACCCGCGGCCCAGGCGAGGACGGCGTGCTCTACGCCACCGGCACGGAGAACTCGGGTCTGTCGATCTTCGTGCAGGACGACAAGCTCGTCGTCGACTACAACGCCTTCGACGATCACGTCATCCTCGAGTCGTCCGTGGCCGTGCCGACCGGTGACTCGACGCTCGTGGCCCGGCTCCGACGGGGTCAAGGGAGCGGCGGATCGATGGCGCTCGACGTCGACGGCCAACCGGCCGGATCGGCCGAACTTCCGCTGTACATGCAGATGATGTCGTCGGTCGGGCCCAGCGTCGGCTACGACCACGGGTCGGCGGTGTCCAACCGGTACGAGGCGCCCTACCCCTTCGCTGGGTCCCTCCACGAGGTCGTGATCCAGCTCCTGTCCCGTCAGGACGTGGCAGCGCAAGCGGCCGAGGCGAGCTCGGAGATGAACCGCCAATGATCACCATCACCCTGCTGGGCACCGGGAGCCCCATGCCCAGCCCGGACCGGGCCGGGCCCGCCACGTTGATCTCCGCCGGAGCGGAGCACTATCTGGTGGACGTCGGCCGGGGCGCGCTGATGCGTCTCGCCGCCGCCGGACTGGGCGCCGGAGATCTCGACGCGGTGATGATCACCCACCTCCACAGCGATCACATCACCGATCTCAACGACGTGATCACGACCCGGTGGATCATGACCTTCGTGCCCACCCCACTCACCATCGTGGGACCGGTCGGCACCCGGACGGTCGTCGACCATCTCATGGCCTCGCTCGAGCCCGACATGGCCTATCGCATCGCGCACCACGACGATCTCGAGGGCCCTCCGCAGGTCGACGTCCTGGAGGTGAGCGACGGCCCGGTGGATCTTCCGGGCGCCGTGGCGATCCGTTGCGCGCCGACCGACCACAAGCCGGTGGAACCCAGCGTGGGCTACCGCTTCGACCTCACCGACCGCGACCGTCGCGCTTCGGCGGTGACCGCGGGGGACACGGTGCCGTGCGCCGGTCTGGACGAGTTGTGTGCGGGAGCCGACGCCCTGGTCCACACCGTCATCCGGAAGGACCTCATCGAGCAGGTGCCGGTGCAGCGCATGCAGGACACCCTGGACTACCACTCGTCGCCCGAGGAAGCGGCCCAGACCGCGGCGCGTGCCGGTGTCGACACCCTGGTGCTCACCCACTACGTGCCGCCCATCCCGGCCGGCGAGCGCGGCGACGACTGGCGGGCGCTGGCCGCCGCCCAGTTCGCCGGCACGATCGAGCTGGGGGACGATCTGCACCGGGTCGTGGTCGCCCCTTCCTAGGTCGCGCCACGGCCTCGATCCGGGTCTGGTGCAACCGGACCATCCTCATGGGTGGAAGCTCCCGGGGGCCTCAATCCGGGCGCGATTCGCGCCGTAGTCGACTCCAACACCAGAAGTGGACGAGACGAAGATCCGGTCGGTTGTACGTGGTCGCCTGACCGACCGGAGAGTCAGTGGCGAAACCGACGTCCCCCAGATTCCGGAGCGACCGACCCGCGGTCGATCCTCCGGCAGGGAAGGCATCGGATGCGACCCATCGAACCCACCACCACCGCAGCGACCGGAGACAGGCGCCTGAGAGCGATCGCTCTCCTGGTCGGCATGATCGGACTCTTCGCCGCCTCGATGGCGTCGACGGGCGGCGCCCAAGGGGCCGCCGGCACCGACGCGCCCGTCGGCGAGGTCGGCACGGCCATGGTCGAGATGCTCGACACGGCGGGCACGAGCCGGCCGATGACCCTCGAGGAGGTTCGCAAGGTGGTGGAGGGCTACTACGGCGACGGGAAGGTCGACGGCTCCGGCGTCGACGTCGCCCTCATCGACACCGGCGTCGCGCCGGTCGACGGTCTCGACGGGCGGGACAAGGTGCTGCACGGTCCGGACCTCTCCTTCGAGGCCTCGGTCCCCGAAGCGGCCTTCCTCGACACCTACGGGCACGGCACGCACATGGCCGGGATCATCGCCGGCGAGCGAGCGGGTCACGAGGGCATCGCCACCGGTGCTCGCGTCGTCAGTCTGAAGACCGCCGGTCACGACGGTGCCACCACCGTTCCCCAGGTGATCGCCGCGATCGACTGGGTGATCGAGCACCGCAACAGCGACGGGCTCAACATCAAGGTGCTCAACCTCTCGTTGGGCCAGGAAGGCGTGAGCAACCACGTCGGTGACTATCTCTCGGCTGCCGTCGAGCGGGCCTGGGACGCCGGCATCTTCGTCGTCGTCGCCGCCGGCAACCGAGGGGAGACCCAGAAGTATCTGGACTCACCCGCGATCGACCCCTATGTGATGGCCGTCGGCGCCCACGATCGCTACGCCGAGGTGCTCACCGCGGCGCCGACCGATCTCATGACCACCGCCGATGACGTCGCGGCTCCGACGAAGACCGAGGAGACCGTCGACCTCAACTCCACCGACCTCCTCACCACCGAACGGCCGACCCTCCGACCGGTCGTGAGCGGTACGGGCCTCGGAAGCGTCCCCGCCTGGTCGGCGCAGGGTGACGGCAGTCGCAATCCGGACCTGATCGCCTCCGGCCGGTCGATCGCCTCGTACCGGGTGCCCGGTTCGACGGTCGACGTCGAGGCCCCCAACGCGCGCTACGGCGACGATCTGTTCCTCGGGTCCGGCACCAGCCAGTCGGCGGCCGTCACGTCAGGTGTGGCGGCGCTGATCCTGGAGGCGTACCCCAAGCTCACGCCGGACGAGTTGAAAGCCGCGATGACCCGGACCGCCGCCGACATCTGGACGCCCGCGGTGCGGGACGGCAACGGCCTCCTCCAAGGCAACACCGCCGGCTCCCGGAAGGACATCAAGCGGTCCGAGCAGAAGTTCCCGGCCGCCGGTGGACCCGGCACGGGCATCGTCCTGCCGTCCGGAGCCACCTGGACCGGCGGCGGATGGTCCGGTGCGACGTGGACGGGTGCGACCTGGACCGGCGCGACCTGGACCGGTGCGACCTGGACCGGTGCGACCTGGACCGGTGCGACCTGGACCGGTGCGACCTGGACCGGTGCGACCTGGACCGGTGCGACCTGGACCGGTGCGACCTGGACCGGTGCGACCTGGACCGGTGCGACCTGGACGGGCGCGACCTGGACCGGGGAGGGCTGGCGATGACCTGTCACACCGAACGTGTGACCGCACGGCCCCGCCACCCCTCGGCGGGCGCGGGCTGGAAGTAATGGCCGCCGTGACGACGAACGAGCGACCGGGGGCCGGGTCATCGACGCCGCGCCAACGGGTCAATCTCCTGACCGGCGTCGTCCTCGTGCCTCTCCTGCTCCTGATCGCCCCCCTCTTCGAGGGAGCGATCCCGTTCTGTGACAAGGGTCCGTGGGTCTTCGTCATGATCACGGCCGGCTTCGTCGTCTGCGAACCACTCGTGTTCCACATCGAGGCAAGAAACGAGGCGGTCAGCTTCTCGCCGACCGACCTCCCGCTTGCGATCGGTCTCCTCATGCTCTCGCCGCTGGCCCTGGTGGCGGCGCGGGTCGTCGGATCGGCGATCCTGCTGATCGGCTGGCGTCGCCAGCCGCTCTTCAAGTTCACCCTGAACCTCACGGCCTTCATGACCGAGACAGTGGTGGCCATCGCCGTGTTCCGCATCGCGTTCTCACCCGGAGACCCGGCATCGCTCGCGATGTGGGCGTGGCTCATCGTCTCCCTGATGATCGGACTCGTGGCGGGGGGCCTGATCATCGCCACGGCGATCGCCGCGTTCGAAGGCGACTTCGCCGAACGAATCCGCAAGGAATTCTCGTACGCCTACCTCTTCTACCTCCCGGGCGCCGTGCTGGGGGCATCCGCGACGATCCCGATGCTCGTCGAGCCGTGGCTCCTGGTCGTGGTGCTGCTCCCTGCTCCGATCGTGTGGCTCGTCCTGCGATCCCACGCCTCACTCATGCACCGTTACACGGACCTGAGCCACGTCTTCGACTTCAGTAGCCAGGTCGGCCGATCAGCTCAGCTCGCCGACATCGCCGAGACCGCCGTCGGCGAGATCGCCGAGCAGCTCCGGGCCCGTACCGTCGCGCTGGTGGTCTGGGACCGTGGCGCCGGCGCCGTGCGCACGGTCCACGGCGACCGCGCCCTGCTCGACGGTCTGCCGGGTCGCTCGGGCGAGCCCGTCTGGGGCGAGCTGGAAGGCTCCGAGGTCCAGATGCTCGACGGCGAGCGTGACACCGCGCTGTCTCGGCGGCTCCGGGCCCTGGACGTCAGCCAAGCGATGGTGGCGACCCTCTTCGGCGATGGCGAGCCCCTCGGCCTGATCGTGGTGGCCGACCGGCACGGGGCGACCACCGAGTTCAGCCCGGACGACGGCGCCCGACTTCGCAAGATGACCGAACAGCTCGGGGTGGCGGTCCGAAAGGGCCAGCTGCACGTCCAGATCCAGCACGACGCCACCCACGACCGGCTCACCGGCCTCCCGAACCGCCCCTACTTCGAGGCGTGGAGCGATCAGATCGTCGGCTCCGAAGTGGCGTCGATCCTGATGATCGACCTGGACCGGTTCAAGGAAGTGAACGACACCCTCGGTCACCACGCCGGCGACAACCTCCTGCACCAGGTGGCCACCCGCCTCCAGGACTGCCTGGCCGACGGCGACTTCCCCGCCCGCTTCGGAGGCGACGAGTTCGCGGTGCTGGTCCCCGGTGCCGGAGAACACGAGGGCTCGCTTCTCGCCGAGACGATCAGCCAGGCGCTCGAGCGTCCGTTCGAGCTCGGCGGCTCCACGGTCGCCATCGCCGCCAGCATCGGGATCGCTTCCGCCCCCGACCACGGCCGCAACTCGGCCTCACTCCTGCGCCGGGCCGACCTCGCGATGTACGATGCCAAACGGCGCCACAACCGCTCGTCGGTGTACCGACCCAGTCTCGACGGCAACGACTCTGTGCGCCTCGCGATGCTGGGCGACCTCCGGGACGCGCTGCGCAACGGCGGGCTCGACGTGGAGTTCCAGCCCAAGACCGACCTGCGCTCCGGCGTCGTGGTCGGCGTCGAAGCACTCGCCCGTTGGGACCATCCGGTCCACGGCGCGGTCAGTCCCGACGTCTTCGTCCCGCTCGCCGAGCAGGCCGGGTTGATCGAGGAGATGACCGAACACATGGTCGGCCGATCGCTCGATGCGGTGGCCCGTTGGCGGGAGCTGGGGATCGAGCTGAGCGTGTCGGTGAACCTGAGCCCGGTCAGCCTGGTGAACGAAGCGCTGCCGGGGATGATCGCCAAGGCGCTCGAGATCGAGTCGGTCCAGGCTCACCTCCTGATCCTGGAGATCACCGAGCAGTCCGTCATCGGTGACACCCCGCGCACGCTGCGCATCCTGGAGCAGCTCGATGAGATCGGTGTCCGGATCTCGATCGACGATTTCGGCACCGGCCACTCTTCGCTGACGAATCTGCGGCGACTCCCGATCAGCGAGCTGAAGGTCGATCGAAGCTTCGTGACCGAGATGCTCGTCGAACACAACGACGAGGTGATCGTGCGGTCGACGATCGATCTGGGCCACAACCTCGGCTTCACGGTCGTCGCCGAAGGGGTCGAGACGGCCGACCTGACCCACCGGCTCCAGTCGCTGGGTTGTGACCTGGCGCAGGGGTTCGGCATCTGTCGACCGCTCCCGTTCGACCGGCTGACCCGTTGGCTGGATCGGGCCCACACGGCCTCGGTCGCCCCGGACGACTCCTCCCGTGGTCGGTCGGACGCCAACGCGGATGCGCTCAATCTCCGCTGATCTCCCTGCCCGTCATGCGCTCATGATCTCGGTGCGCTCCCCGCAGGACGCGCTGGTCGTTGCCGGTAGCCTTCGCACCGTGGACCCGCTGGCAGTGCATCACGTTTCGGTCAACGTGGCGGACGCCGCCGAGTCGATCGGGTTCTACACCGAGATCCTCGGTGGCACCGTCCGCGGTGATCGGCCCGACTTCGGAATCGGTGGTGCGTGGATCGACTTCGGAGCAACCCAGGTCCATCTGATCGAGAGCGATGTCCCGCCCAACCGGGGCCAGCACTTCGCCGTCCTGGTGGACGACCTTGACGCGACCGTGCATGAGCTGCGGTCGAAGGGGCTCGACATCGTGGACGGGAGCATCGTGGGCCCGGACCGGCAGACCTTCCTCACCGATCCGTCGGGCAACCTGATCGAGCTGCACCAGGTCGGCACCCACACCTCCTGAGCTCAGAGATCGACAGGGAGCTCCGAAGCGAGGACGCGACCCTCGTCCATCCGCAGGGAGGCGACCCGGACGTCGTACCCCTCCTCGCTGAGCAGCTCGGTCGGCACCAGGACCGTGAACTGACGCTCGGTATCGAGCTCGGAGGCCAAGGTGGAATCGGTCAGGAACGACCGGGTGTCGTAGATCGGGGAGACGCCGGCGATGCGACCGTCGACCGCAACCGCGACCCATTCGTCGTCGATCGGGGCATCGACCGTGCCACGAACGACGCCGAGGGGCGGTGAGCTTCCCTCGGTGGTCTGCTTCGTCCGATCCAGCGTCACCCCCACGGAGCCGGACCGAAGGTCGAGATCACCCCATGGTCGGCCCAGAAGGTCCTCGTAGGGCGTCAGCCGAGCCAGGGGAGCGGTCTCCCACTCGTCATCGTCGCGCCGCTCGCCGAGGATCGGCTCGAGGCCCGGCGGGACGACCTGGTCGGCGCAGAGCTCGAACAGGTCGGCATCACCCGGCGAACCGCCGACCAGGAAGATGTCGAAACGCATGAAGCGTCGAACGTCCTCACACCCCGGGTCGGCGTAATCCGGCGATCGTCCGAGTGCCGAGCTGCCGTCCATCGACCAGGGCACCTCGACGCCCATCATGTCGGCCAGCGTCGGCAGCACGTCGACCGCCTCGATGGGCGCATCACTGACCACCCCCTCGGTCTGCCCGGACGCCTTGATGAACAATGGCGTGACCATCAGCTCCGACGCATTGGTGCCGTCGTAGTACCGGGACGCCTTCTCCGAGTCGAGGCCGGCCGCGTGGTCGGCCAGCACGACGATGATCGCATCGTCGTAGACCCCTTCGTCGCGTGCATCGTCGAGCACCTCGCCGATGAGGCCGTCGGTGAACTGCATCTGCATCGCCATCTGCTGGGCCACCAGCTTGGCGTCCCATTCGGCGGCCGTGCCCTTTCCCACCTCGGGTCCGTCGTAGATGGCGCCGGTCTCCGTGAAGACATACGGGGAGTGGGGGAGCAGGAGGTGCAGATACGAGAGCGACGGCACCTCGCGCGCGGAGATCGCCTCCTTGAACCACTCGATCCGCGGGAGCTCGGTGGCGCGGTCATCGGGGCGGAACGCGAAGAGCCGAGCCGAACCGGACGGCAGCGACGGGAGGCTGCTGCCACTGGCCACCGTGGGCTCGGTGGTGGCGGGCACGGCGACCGCGGTCTCCTCGAAGCCGCTCAGCACCGGGAGGTCCCGATCCAGGGCGACCTGGGCACTCCACACGTCGAACCCGTCGCCGACCAGCCCCGTCAGGCCGCCCCGGCCCGGCGGGACGGCCTGCTCGTCGGCGACCGGCGCCGGTGCAGAGCTCGGCACCGTCGCCGTAGGGCCGTCGCGTGGTGGTGTGGTGGCGGTGCCACACCACTCGGCCGGACAGAGCCGGGTGAGCGATTCCGATGCGGTCATGTGGTAGCTGCCGCCGAGCAGCCGGAACAGGTTGTCCGGTCGGCGGGTCCACACGGCCTCGCTGGACTCGCTCGGGAGCTGACCGGTCAGGATCGACGGCACGGCCTGCACCGTCTCGGCCGACACGGTCGTGTACGAGCGGTACCAGGTCGCGTCGTCGGCGAGGGTGGCGAGCGACGGGTAGCGGGAGCGATCGATGTCGCCCGCCTCATCCAGCAGCAGGGCGGTCGGCAGCTCGTCCAGCATGATCATGATGATGTCCGGCAGCGACTCTTCGCCGTCGCCTGCCGGATCGGACCCCAGCTCGACCACGTCGGGCGGCTCCGAGAACGCAAGCTCGCCGGCCGGGGTGGAGAACAGGAACAAGCCGACGAAGATCACCGACGAGAACGCCATCACCTGGGACCAGGAGCGGGCCGCCTTGGCGTGGTGGTAGAGCCAGGTCGCGCCGGTGGTTCCCGCGGCCGCGACGATCGCCTTCGGCGGTCCCGACAGCCCGAAGAGGTGGTGCGCAACCTGGAGCATGCCGATGAAGAGGCCCAGCGCGACCGTCGCCAGATGAACCGCCGACCCGGCGCGATCCGAGAGGAGCCCCGCAAGGACTCCCGGGAGCCACAACAGCAGGGCGGGCACGACCGCGACCGCAACGGCGAAGAGAATGATGTCGGCGCTGGTCGCGCCGCGAAAGGCGAACTGCTCCGGGGCACCCCCGAAAACGCTGAGCACCGGTTGAGTGACGGCGAATCCGCAGATTCCCAGGAGCGCGGCCAGCCGGGCCGCCTCTCGTCGGATCGTCTCCCATGGCACGGGGGGAGGATATCGAGGGCGATTCCGGTGGAGCGCGCGCCGGTGCTCCCGGAAGGCGCGTTCGGGGACTCAGGCGCCGCTGGTGCGGGCGATCAGCACGTCACAGGGGGCCAGCTTCGCCACATCCGCCGCCACCGAACCGAGGACGCGGCTGATCCCCTGGACCCGCCGATTGCCGACCACGATCATCCTGGCGTCGAGGCGGGCCGCTTCGTCGCAAATGGACCGTGCCGGGTCGCCGTCGCCGATCGTTGTGGTGATGCGATCGTGAGGCAGGGAGCGTCGGAGGTCGTCGAGGAAGGACTCGGCGGTCGAGGTCGAGTCGAGGTAGAAGCGGTCACCGCCGACCTGGACCTCACGGCTCGATCCGCGCCCGACACAGGTGACGAGGTGGAGAGTGGTGTCGAGGTCGGCAGCGAGCGCCGCTGCGCTCTCGGCTGCGTGCCGGGCGGTGGGGGAGGGGTCGACTCCGACGACGATGTGGTTCATCTCGTTCCGTTCACGTTGCTGACGGGTCCGGCCACGTCCCGCGCCCGGATCTGTGCAAGGTTGGGCGGGCTCACGGCCCCACGCTTGCACAGATTCGCCTGAGGGGGAGGAGAACCGATGACCACGAGCACCGATTTCACCGAGGACGAGTGGGAGATCCTGCGGGCCGCGCCCTGGGCCGCCGGGATCCTGGTCGTCTACTCCGACATGCACATCACCGGCATGGTGTCGGAGTTCCGGGCGCTCTGGGACTCCCTGAAGATGCCCGTCGGCGCAGGTGAAGCCGAGGAGCTGGTGGCGTCGCTCGTCGACGGCATGCGAGACAGCGAGGACGACGAGGACAGCCCACGGCACGACGAGGACCTCGACAAGGACCAACTCCTGGGCCTGATCGGCGAGGCGACGCGAGTCGTCGACGCGAGGTGTGACCCGGGCGAGGCGGCCGGCTACAAGGAGTGGATCGCCCAGGCGGCGCTGGCGACGGCCGAAGCCAGCAGGGAAGGCTGGTTCCTGGGGCTCGGGGGGCCGCTCGTCTCCGAGAAGGAGGCCGCCGCCATGGCCGAGATCGAGTCGGCGCTCGGGCGGTAGGAGATCACGATGACCGCATCGGTGTTCCGAACCGACGTCGAGGTCTTCACGTTCGACATCGACTTCGCCGGCCACGTGTCCAACATCGCCTACATCCGCTGGCTCGAGATGACCCGCGTCCGCTTCCTCGACGCCGTCGGCCTGCCCATCGAGAGCCTGGTCGCTTCGGGAGTCGCGCCCATCATCGCCGGAACCGAGATCTCGTACCTCCGCCCGATCCGGCTGCGCGAGCCGGTGCAGGTCGAGCTCTGGCTCTCGGAGCTCCGGGCGGCCTCGGCCACCATCAGATTCGACGTCAGGGCCGGCGCCGAGCGGCAGGTCGCCGCCCGGGCGTCCCAACGCGGCCTGTTCGTGCGGTTGGAGACCGGACGCCCGGCCCGCATGCCCGCCGACACCCGGAGCGCTCTGGCGGGCTACCGACTCGACCGGGACTGAGAGCGCGGCTCGCCGCTGCGCGATGCTTGCCCCCATGGACGCATCTTCCATCGACCTGGCCCTGCTCGTTCTCCGTTGCGCCGTCGGCGCGGTCATGCTCGCCCACGGCATCAACCACATCTTCGGTGGCGGAAAGATCGAGGGAACGGCTGGATGGTTCGCCAGCCTCGGCATGAAGCCCGGCATCGTGCACGCCTGGATGGCCAGCGTCACCGAGGTCGTCGGCGGTGCGCTGCTGGTCCTCGGCCTGCTCACCCCGTTCGGCGGGGCCGCCGTGATCGGCACCATGACGGTGGCGCTCATCACCAATCACCGCGGCAACGGCTTCTTCATCTTCCGGCCCGGCGAGGGATGGGAGTACGTCATGACCCTCATCGCCTGCGGCTTCGCGATCGCCGTGCTCGGTGCCGGCGGCTGGTCGCTCGACCACGCGTTCGACATCTTCGACCCGCCGGCGAACACGGGCCTCTGGATCTCGCTCCTCGGTCTGGCCGGGGCGGTCGTGCTGCTGGCCGCGTTCTGGCGACCCGAGCCGAAGACGGACTGAACCGCGGCCGGCCGGGCTTGAACCACCGGTCGAACCGTCGACGGGGTACCTTGAGGAAGGGCTTCGATGACCGATACGTCCGAACAGCTGAAAGACGCGCTCCTCGACGCGGTGGCCGCCCTCACCCGTCAGCGGTACACGCGCATCCCACCGGATGACGCCGAACGTCTCATCCGGCTCTACTACGAGCGGGTCGCCCCGCAGGATCTGGCCGGCAAGGATCCGATCGACCTCTACGGCGCTGCGGTGCGCCACCTGCAGCTGGCCGGCCAGCGCGCACCGGACGAGAGCCTGGTGCAGGTCTACAACCCCGACATCGACGAGGACGGATGGTCGAGTGGCCACACCGTGATCGACGTCGTGTCCGACGACATGCCCTTCATCGTCGACTCGGTCCTGGCGCTGCTGGAGGTGCAAGGCCGCCAGGTGCACGTGCTGGTCCATCCGATCGCCGCGGTCGAGCGCGACGAGGACGGACGGGTCATGGGGATCGAACCATCCGACGACGGCGGCGGCGGGGTCGCCGTGGCCGAATCCTTCCTCCACCTCGAGGTCGATCGGGTGGCCAGTGGAGCCAACGTGGATCGGCTACGGCAGGACACGCTCGACGTGATGGGCGATGTCAGGGCGGCCGTGTCGGACTGGATGCCGATGCGGGAGCAGGCGCTCGCCCTGGCGTACGAGCTCGAGGACTGGGCCGTCGACCCGGCGCCTCGGTACCAGGCCCAGGTCGGGACCGATGCCGCCGAGGTCGCTGCTCTGTTGCGCTGGATGGAGGCAGGCCACTTCACCTTCGTGGGGTACCGCGAGTACGACTTCCGCGACGATCCCGATCATCCCCTGATCGTCTCCCGTCCCGGGACCGGTCTCGGAACGATGCGACAGGGAGAGGCGACGACCCGGCGCCTCGACCAGCTTCCGCCCGAGATCACCGAGCGGGCCCGGCGGCCGAACATCCTCAACCTGACGAAGGCCAACACCGTCTCGACCGTGCACCGGGCGGTCCCGCTGGACTACATCGGGATCAAGGAGATCGGGCCCGACGGCAGGGTGACCGGCGAGCGTCGATTCCTGGGTCTCTTCACGTCGGCGGTGTACAGCGGCCGCATCGAGGACATCCCCGTGGTGCGGGCCAAGGTGACCGAGGTCGTGCGCCGCTCGAACTTCGCCCCCGGCAGCCACGATCGGAGTCGCCTGCTCAACATCATGCAACTCCATCCCAGGGACGAGCTGATCCAGACCGGGGTCGACCGGCTGGAGGAGATGGCCCTGGACATCCTCGACCTGCGCGACCGGCGTCAGGTCAGCCTGCTCATCCGCCGGGACGATTTCGGCCGATTCCTCTCCTGTCTCGTCTTCGTGCCCCGGGACCGCCACAGCACCGACGTCAGGCTGGAGATCGAACGCATCCTGATGGACGCGTATCAGGGCCGCTCGTCGCGATTCAGCATCGAGATCTCGAACGACTCGTTGGCCCGCATCCACTTCGTGATCTACACCGATCCGAACACGTGGGAGGAACTGCCCGATCTGACCGCCGTCCAGAATCGCCTGAGCCGGGCCATCCGGACCTGGGACGACTACCTGAGGGCGGCGCTCATCTCGGCGCACGGCGAGCACCATGGACTCGCCCTTCTCGACCGGTACGGGTCGGCGTTCTCCGCCGCCTACCGCTCCAACGTCTTCGCCGAGGCCGCGGTCAGCGACATCGAGCATCTCGAGAGACTCGCCGAGGAGGATCTCGACGTCTCGATGCACCGCCCGCTCGAGGCCGACGAGACGCTGCTGCGCTGCAAGCTCTACCGGCTGGGTCGACCGATCACCCTGACGCAGTTCATACCGCTGCTCCACGACCTCGGCGCCATCGTGATCGACGAGATCCCGTACGAGGTGCGGGTCGAGGGAGAACGGCCGCGGTTCGTCTACGACATCGGGATCCGCTTGGACCGCGAGCTCGACTCCGAGGGGCGAGGTCGGTTCCGTGACGCCATTCTCGCCGTGTGGTCGGATCGGGCCGAGAGCGACAGCTTCGCACGGCTGGTCACGGTGGCCGGGCTCACCTGGCAGGACGTCACGGTGCTCCGGGCCTACGCGCGGTATCTGGTGCAGGTCGGTTCCCACTTCAGTCCGGCCTACGTCCGCGAGACCGTCAACCGCAATCCTCGGGTCGCTTCGCTGCTGGTCGAGCTGTTCCGGTTCCGGTTCCACCCCGACCTGCACGACGACGTCGCCGCCTCGGACAAGCGGAGCGAGATCGTCGAGGCGATCGATCAGGTACCCAGCCTGGACGCCGACCGGATCCTGCGATCCTTCCTGGCCCTCGTCGAGGCGACGACCCGGACCAACCACTGGCAGCGAGCCGACGACGGCGAGCCGCGGCCCGCTCTTGCCTTCAAGCTCGATCTGTCCGAGGTCCCGGATGTCCCGAAGCCGATACCGACCGCGGAGATCTACGTCTATTCCCCTCGCACCGAGGGGGTGCATCTGCGCTCCGGGCGGGTGGCGCGCGGCGGGCTGCGCTGGTCCGACCGGATGGAGGACTACCGCACCGAGATCCTCGGCCTGATGAAGGCCCAGTCGGTCAAGAACTCGGTGATCGTCCCCGCCGGAGCGAAGGGTGGGTTCGTGGCCCGCCGGCTCCCGGACGATGGCGACCGCGACGCGACCGCCCTCGAAGTCGTCGACTGCTACCGGACCTTCATCGGGGCCCTGCTCGACCTGACCGACAATCGCGTCGACGGCGCGGTCGTCGGCCCGGACCGCGTCGTCCGCCGGGACGCGGACGACCCCTACCTGGTCGTGGCGGCGGACAAGGGCACCGCATCGTTCTCCGACATCGCCAACGAGATCGCCGAAGCACGCAGGTTCTGGCTCGGCGACGCCTTCGCCTCGGGCGGATCGAGCGGATACGACCACAAGGCGCTCGCCATCACCTCGCGCGGGGCCTGGGTCTCGGTCCGGCACCATTTCAGCGGAATGGGGCTCGACGTCGATCGGACCGAGTTCACCGTGGCCGGGATCGGGGACATGTCCGGCGATGTGTTCGGAAACGGGATGCAGCGCAGCCGGATGATCCGCCTGGTCGCCGCCTTCGATCATCGCCACATCTTCATCGACCCGTCGCCCGACCCGGCTCGTACGTTCGAAGAACGGCGGAGGCTCTTCGAGATGCCGCGCTCGTCGTGGGACGACTATGACCGGTCCCTCATCTCCCCGGGAGGTGGCATCTTCTCCCGTGCGGCGAAATCGATCGACATCAGCGAGCAGATCTCCGAGGCCCTCGGGCTCGACCCGGCGGTGGAGGAGCTGCCACCCAACGAGCTGATCCGGGCGGTGCTCCGCGCCCCGGTCGATCTGCTGTGGAACGGTGGGATCGGCACCTACGTGAAGGCGTCGGAAGAGTCGCACGCAGAGGTGGGAGATCGGAGCAACGAGACCGTCCGCATCGACGCCGATCAGCTTCGCTGCCGTGTGATCGGCGAGGGGGGCAACCTCGGGGTCACCCAACGGGGACGGATCGAGTTCGCCCTGGCCGGGGGCCGGATCAACACCGATGCGATCGACAACTCCGGAGGTGTCGACTGTTCCGACCGCGAGGTCAACCTCAAGATCCTGCTCTCCCGGGCGGTCGGAAGCGGCGACCTGACGCGCAAACACCGCGACCAACTCCTCGACGAGATGGCCGACGAGGTGTGCGCGCAGGTGCTGGCCAACAACGATGCACAGAACGAGACACTGACCGCTGCGGTCGCGCAGGCCCCCGGGATGGTCGAGGCCCATCAGCGCCTGATGGCCGTCCTTGCCGAATGGGCGGGACTGGATCGCGAGCTCGAGGCGCTCCCGTCCGACCAGGACCTGGCGACGAGGCAGAGCGGCGACCGCGGGCTCACGCGACCCGAGCTCGCCGTCCTGCTCGCCTTCACGAAGAACCTCCTCGCCGACGACCTCGTCGAATCTCCGCTGGCGTCCGACCCGACCTATGACGGGGCGCTGCTCTCGTACTTCCCCCGGCAGATCCAGGAGCGGTATCCCGACCTGGTCTCCGCCCATCCGCTGCGAGCGGAGCTGGTGGCCACGGCCGTGGCCAACCAGCTGGTCAACCGAGGCGGCATCTCGATGGTGCACCGGCTCATGCGCGAGACATCCGCGACGGTGGCCGACATCGCCCGAGCCCACACGGCAGCGTCCCGGATCTACGACCTGGACAGCCTCTGGGATGCGATCGCCGAGCTCGGACCCGAGATTCCGGCCGACGTGCGGACCCAGCTCCAGCTCGACGTCAAACGACTGGGGGAACGGGCCGCCCGGTGGCTCCTGCGCAACGAGCCCCAGCCCATCGACATCGAGGCGGTCGTCGCCACCTATTCGGCGCCGGTCCGGGAGCTGCATGACATCGTCGTCGGCGCCGATGATCCATCCGCGCCGGAGTCCGAGGCGAACGTCGCGGCACTGACGGACGCCGGCGTCCCCGATGCGCTCGCGCGGCGGGTCGAGGCATCCGGGCGGGCGTTCGGGTTCCTCGAGCTCAGCCAGGTGGCGGCGAGGACCGGGGTCGAGCTGCGTCTGGTCGCGGCCATCAGCAGCGCCCTCGACGACCAACTGGAGTTGTCGTGGCTCCGGCAGCTCCTGGTCGAGCTGCCGCGGACCGACTATTGGGAGACGATGGCCCGGGGTGCGCTTCGCGACGAATTCTTCCGTGAGCATGCGGCGCTCACCGCCGTCGTACTCGACCACGCCGGTGCCGGCGCGCTCCCGACGGCCGAGGCGGCCGTCGAGAACTGGCTCCACGTCAACGAAGTGACCGCCGGTCGGTGCCGCCAGACCTTCGACGACATCAAGGCGTCCGGCGTGCAAGACCTGGCCCGGGTCTCGGTGGCCGTGCGGTCGCTCGGCCAGCTCACGCGCGGCTGAACCTGCAGGTCCGAGCGGATCCGGTCTGCATCGGGCATGATCTGTGCATGCAGAAGGTGACCATTCGATCCAGAGACCCACTCCAGTTCGCTGACATCATCGGCCCGCAACGGGCGGATGCCCTCGCGGTGGTGGCGGCCACCGAGGCATCGTCGCTGCTGGACGGCCGCAGTGTCATCAACGTCAACTCGACCGCTGCCGGGGGCGGGGTGGCCGAGATGCTGCACGTGCTGCTCGGGTACGTGCGGGGGGTCGGGGTCGACGCCCGCTGGATGGTGATCGAGGGTGATCCGCCGTTCTTCGCGCTGACGAAGCGCATCCACAACCATCTCTACGGTGGTGTGGGCGACGGCGGACCGCTGGGCGAAGCGGAGCACGTCATCTACCGCCAAGCGCTGGAGCCCAACGCCAACGGGCTGGCCGAGTCCGCCCGGCCGGGTGACATCGTCGTGCTCCACGATCCGCAGACCGCGGGCCTGGCCGAGCACGCGAAGGCGATGGGGTGTCAGGTCGTCTGGCGCTGCCACGTCGGCATCGACGAACAGAACGCCAACAGCCTCGAGGCGTGGGACTTCCTCCGCCCGTACCTGGAGCCCTTCGTCGATCACTACGTGTTCACCGACGCCCGGTTCCCTCCGCCGTGGATCGCGGCCGATCAGTGCTCGGTCATCTGGCCATCGATCGATCCGTTCTCGGCGAAGAACCAGGCGATGTCCGACGAGAAGGTCGAGGCGATCCTCACCCAGGTCGGCATCCTGGCGGGGAGGAGCGGTGACACGTCCTTCGAACGGATCGACGGAACCCCCAGTCGCGTCGAGAGCTACTGCGACGTCTTCCGAACCGGGCCGTCACCGACCCCCGACGTTCCGATGCTGGTGCAGGTGTCTCGTTGGGACGTGATGAAGGACATGACCGGGGTCATGGAGTCGTTCGCGAAGTACATCGACTCCGGGCGCAGTGCGCAGCTCGTCCTGGCCGGCCCCGTGGTCTCAGCGGTTGCCGACGATCCCGAGGGGGGCCAGGTGCTGCAGGACGCCTGGAACGAGTGGCGAGAGTTGCCGCACGCCATCCGGAGTCGGGTCCAGTTGGTCTGCCTTCCGATGCACGATCTGGAGGAGAACGCGGCGATCGTGAACGCCCTCCAGCGCCACGCCAGCATCGTGGCCCAGAAGAGCCTGGCGGAAGGATTCGGCCTCACGGTGGCGGAGGCGATGCTCAAGGGCACACCGGTGGTGGCCAGTGCGGTGGGTGGCATCGTCGACCAGGTCATCGACGGGGAGACCGGACGGCTGATCCGGGATCCCGCCGATCTCGAGGAGTTCGGGTCGGCCGTCTGCGAGATCCTCGACGATGACGAGCTCCGCAAGCGGCTCGGCGAGGGCGCTCGGAACCGGGCCCTCGACCTTCACCTGGGCGACACCCACCTCGACAAGTGGCTGGGCGTGATGCGGGCCGTCCTCGGCGACGGCTAGCCCGGACCGTTCAGTAGTCGATCGAGTCGGGTCGGGTTCGGGTCGTGGGTGGCGTCTGGGGTTGGTGGGTGGTGTGTGGACGCGTTGGGGTAGGGGTTGTGGTTGGTGGGGTTGTTGTGGCTCGGGGTCCTGGTCGGCTGCCACGGTGCCGGCGCGCGGTGTCAGCAGCGGGCTGGGCGGTGGTGGAGTCGGTCGAACGCGGCGATGAGGGCGTCGGTCCAGGGCCAGTCGCCGGCGAGGCGTAGCTTGGTCTTGCGGCCGCCGGTGGCGATGGTCGCGGCGGTGTGGAGCAGGCAGTAGCGGAGCCGTTTCGGTTCGGCGGTGGCGAGGTCGCCGTCGAGGCAGAGGTGCTGGGTCCAGACGAGGAGGTCTTGGGCGATGAGCACGGTGGTGAGCCAGGCCTGGTTCAGGGCGAACGGTCCCGACGGCAGGTTGGTGAGGCCGGTGTCTTTGGCGTCACCGATCCGCCGTTCGACCCGTCCCCGTCCCCGGTAGAGGGCTTCGAGGTAGGCGATGTCGTCGTCGGCGAGGTCGGTGATACAGACCTGGAAGCGGTGGCCGTCGTGGTCGGTGAAGGTGAGTTCCGGCGTTGCCCGGCCGCAACCGGCCAGCCAGTGCTTCGCCGGTGGCGTCGAGATAGGCCATCAACGGGTGGAACCCGAACCCGCGCTTGTAGGTCGGTGCCGCTCCCTCTTTCTCGGAGTGCGCGCCGACCAGCGTGGCGTCGAGGTCGATCACGTAGAACCCCGGATCCATCCCTCGTGCCCACGCCTGCTCACGGGCCTGGGAGCGGGCTACTGCGACCTGCTCCAACACGGCGTCATCGATGGCCTCGAGGGTTCGCCACGCCGTCGAGTTCGACGCCACGTCCTCGAACAGGCGGGGCTGGTTACGCAGCACCGCCAGATCCGAGGTCCGGGTGCCGCCATCAGCGATCATCACCGCCAGATCCCGCAACACCTCACCCCGGTCGTGACCCCGACGACGCTGCTTGGTCGAAGCGAGCGCATTCGACAACCCGACCGTCAGGCCGATGTCGTCGGCCAGGTCCGACACCAACCGAGCACCGGCATGGTTCACGAGCCCTCGCCCGCCCCGGGTCACCATCAACCGTTTCCGACCGCGTCTGCGATTCACTCTCGAAGTGCCCTTCTGTCTCGGGTTCTGTTGGCTTCGTCACCTACAGAATCCCTTGCCAGAAGGGCCGCTTCGCGGATCAGCCCCTACACGACCACCGGGCTTACCGAACAGTCCGGGCTGGTCCTGACGACCGGGGAGGGTGTCCCCGGCGGCGGGATGGCGGGTGGAGAATCGTGCGCCGGGTCGACTCCGAGAGCATCGGAATCCACGCTGGCGAGCGCCACCGTCAGAAGCGGAAGATCGCCGCCACGTCGGTGGCCGCCGGCATGTGCTCGGGCTGTACGGCGTAGACGCGGCCGTCGGTCTTCCAGGTGGCCAGCGCGGCCTCGTCGAGCAGATCGATGTCACCGGGCTCGGGTTGGTCGTGCTCGAGGACCTGTCCGTCGACCGCGCGGCCCCAACGTTTGACCCCGATCGGGACGAACAGGGTGGCCACCCGGCCCGTCAGCGAGGCGGTGACGACCTCGTCCAGCCGGTCGCTGGCCCGGTCGGTTCCGGCAACTTCGGCGTACTCCGCTGCCGCCTTCTCTCGCTGCGCGGCGAACCAGGGGTCGGTGACCGTCCGGGCCCGCTCGGCCAGGTCCCGATCGCTGATCTGCTCGGGATTGCCCTCGATGGCGTCCTCCATCAGCGGCTGATAGCTCGTGACCGAGCGGTAGATCGAGAGCAGGTAGTCCACGCCGGCGAGCACCATGGGGGACCGCTCGTGGCGGAGCACCTCGTGGAGGCCCTGATCGACCTGGCGGAGATAGCGGGTGATCCGGTCCTTTTCGTCCAGGCCGGCACCGTGGCCGTGGAAACTTGCTGCTTGGCGGCCGCCGCCGACGACACCGGACTGCCGGCTCTGGAGCTGCTTCTCGGGATCGTCGAACCGCAGGGCCTCCTCGAGGCTGGTGGGAACGGCGCGCAGCTTGACCGGTCGCACCCCGAAGCGGTCGGCGCCCAACAGGCGGATGGCGCCCTGGGACAACGCCAGGACCAGGCATCGTTCACCGGCGACCAGGGGCAGCATCGGCTTGAGGTGGAATCGGTCGGCGACGAGCGAGCCGGTCGGGAACGACGCCGGCAACCGGTACTCGCGCATGAAGCCGGGGGCCGCGAACACGGCGAGACCCGCGTCTTGATGCGACCAGAAGTGGTTGTTGTCGAGCGCGAGGACCGGCGCGAGCAAGGCGTCGATGTCGGGTCGGCGCAGGCCGCGGTCGGCGAGCGCTCGGGCTGCCTCGGTCACGACGGACTTGAACGTGGCGGGGTCCTCGGGCGTGGTACCACGGCCGACCGGATGGGTGGGGAGATAGACCGAGACGCAGGGTCCGGGGCGCTCGGCCATGAGGACTTCGAGGTCTTTGTGGGTCAGGACGTCCATGGCCGCATCCTATGGTCTCGATCGGCCGGGTTGTCTGGTCGGGGCCGGTCGCCCATCCTGGGCGGAGCGGGACATCCCAGGGGTGGGATCCCTGCTTCCCGCCGGATCTGCCGGTGCGCGAGCTGGGCGGCCAGATAGACGCTTGCGTTGAGCGTGGCATGGGCCATCACCGGGGTCAGGAGACTGTCGCTGCGACGGCGGAGTCCCTCGAACACGAGGCCGCCCGCGGCCGTGGTGACCACCACCGAGATCGTCGCGGCGGGAGGGGAGACGCGACCGCTCGTCGGACTCCCCGCGTGGTCGCGCAAGGTGGGGAGGACATGCCAGAGCCCGAACATCGCTGACGACACGGCGTAGGCCGGGCCGGAGGCCATCGTTCGGAGGAGGAGGCCGGTGAGCACGCCGCGGAACGCAACCTCCTCGAACAGGGCGGTTCCGATCGGGATGCGCGCCAGCGTCTCATAGGCGACCTCGCGGCGCGACTCGGCGCGCACCCGGTCATCGGCGAACCAACCGCGCAAGGGCCTCGGGATGGCCGCCATCGAGACCGCGGCAGCGATGAGGGAGGACACGGCGACCCCCTGGCGCGCCCCCGGGGAGAGAGCCGCCCGAGACGTTCCGAGCTCACGCGCTGTCATGCCGCCGGCTCGGGCAACGGTCAGCAGCGCGCCGCCTGCTGCGAGGTTCGAGGCGAGATGCCATCGACGGGGAATGGCCCGGTCCAGAGCGACGCTGTACGCAGCCAGCGCACCGAGTGCGAACGTGAGGGACCGGGCGGTCGAAGCGGGCCGGGGTCGAGGTCGCACCTCGCGAGCCTCGGTCAGTGAGTCGCTCGGTCGGACACCATGCGGGCCCCGATCGAGTCGCCGTGCACCACGAGATAGAGGAGGACGCCGAGGAAGGGGAGCACGATGATGGCGATCGCCCAGAGCGCCTTGGCCCCACCCGAAAGGTGGTGGCTGCGGATGATGTCGCCGAAGATGTAGATGACCATCACGATCCACAACGCCACGATGCCGGCGGCGAGCAACCCGACGATGACCTGTCCGGTCCCCCATTCCACTGCGATCACGGGATCATCCTCTCGGTTTCCGAAGTGGAAGTTTGCCCGGTTGTTCGAATCGACGGCAACCTCGGGTTCGTGCTCGGCGACGGCCGTTCAGCTGATGAGTCCCCGAGCACGAAAGTCGGCGATCGCGTCGCGAATCGTCTCGTCGATCGGCCGGTAGGTGGCCCCCAGCTCGTCGATCGATCGCCGGTTGTCCACGAACAGCGCCACCCGGGAGTAGTCGAGCATGGCCGCGGTCATGTCGGGCTCCTCTCCCTTGCGGATCGCGAGCGCCTCTGCCGCACGGGCCAGCCGGGACATCACGGGCCCGGGAACCTTCACCAGCCGCTTGTCCGGATCGCGTCCGGCGGCGTCGAGGATCGCCCGGAGGAAGGCCCGGTTGTCGAGGTTGTGCGCCGTGGCGGCGTAGACGGCCCCGGACTGCCCCTTGGAGGCCGCGAGCAGGTGAACCTTCGCCACGTCGCGCACATCGGCGTAGCTGCTGCCTCCGTCGGTGGTGACCGGCGGGGCCTTGTCGGAGAGGGCGTTGATGATGATTCGTCCCGACGGCGTCGGCCCGATGTCCCGAGGGCCGAAGATCACACCGGGACACACGATGCGGACGTCCAGTCCCCAGGCCGCGAAGTCCTCAGCCAGCTGCTGGGAGAGGTACTTGGTCCGGGTGTAGGGAAAGTCGACCTCCCAGGCCTCGTACCGGGCGGATTCGTCGGTGAGGCGGCCGCGAGCAGGGCGGCCGAGCGCGGTGATCGAGGAGGTGTAGACGGTGGTGCCGACCTCGTTGCGGCGCGCCGCCTCGAGCATGTTGAAGGTCCCCCGGAGATTGACCGTGTACATCGGCCACGGGTCGGGCATGTAGTCCTTGTAGACCGCGGCGCAGTGGTAGAGCGTGTCGATCCCGTCCGTGGCGGACAGGGCAACGTCGGGATCGGTCACGTCGCCGTGCACGATCTCGACGTCGAGTCCTTCGAGGTTGTCCAGCGGCTCGGCGGGGAGGGCCAGCACCCGGACGCCGCCCTGGTCGGCCTCGAGCAGTTCGCGTACGACCGAACTGCCCAGGAATCCGGCTCCACCGGTGACCAATGCTGTACCCACGACACGCTCCCTGCAGCGACTCGGATCGCCCCTGCGAGCCTCGACGATAGTGGTCGGCTCCGTTGCCACACGACGTCGTCGAAGTGGGAGACTGACCGTATGGGTCTCTATCGGGAGCACATCCTCCCCCGAGTGGTCGACATCGCGTGTGGGGGTGCCGAGCTGCAGCGGTGGAGGGCCAACGTGACCGAGGGGCTGAGCGGCACCTTGATCGAGATCGGATTCGGATCGGGCCTGAACGTGCCGGTCTACCCGGATGAGGTCACGGAGGTCTACGCGGTCGAGCCGGCCCACACCGCGCGGCGCCTGGCCGAGAGCCGGATCGCCGATTCCGACGTGATCGTGCACCACGTGGGCCTCCGAGGTGAGGAGATCCCCCTCGACGACGACTCGTGCGACGGTGCCCTGTCGACGTTCACGCTCTGCACGATACCCGGGGTCGAGCAGGCACTGGCCGAGGTCCGGCGGGTCCTTCGGCCGGGGGGCCGGTTCCACTTCCTCGAGCACGGTCGCTCACCCGACGAGCCGGTGGCCCGGTGGCAGCGGCGCCTCGAGCCGATGCAGAAGGTGGTGGCCGACGGCTGCCATCTCACCAGGGACCCGGCCGAACTGGTCGAGGCCGCCGGCTTCGAGATCGTACGGATCGAGACCCGCTACGGGCGCGGGCCCAAACCCTACGCCTGGTTCACCGAGGGAGCGGCGGTCAACCCGGCGTGACCACGTACGAGCGCCTGACCGCGGCGGACACGGTGTTTCTCCGTATCGAAACGGCCCACGAGCCGCAGCACGTCGGTTCGTTGTCGGTCTTCGACGGCGGACGGCTCCGCGACGGGTCGGGCCGCATCCGGTTCGAGGAGCTCCGGGCCCACGTCGCCCGACGGCTGCATCGCGTGCCCCGGTTGCGGCAACGGATCATGGAAGTGCCGTTCGGCCAGGGCCGGCCCGTCTGGGTCGATGACGACGGGTTCGACATCGAGTACCACGTTCGGCTCACCGCGCTCCCGCGCCCCGGCGACGACGACCAGCTCTCGACCCTGATGGCGCGGATCCAGTCGCTGGCCCTGGATCGCCGACGTCCCCTGTGGGAGATGTGGTTCATCGACGGTCTCGCCGGCGACGCGATCGGGCTGGTCATCAAGACCCACCACGCGCTGGGCGACGGCATCGCCAACGTCGACCTCGCCCTTGCGCTGGTCGACCTCGAGCCCGACCCGCGGGAGGACGAGGAGCCCGCCGCATGGCGAGCCCGTCCGGCGCCCTCGCCGCAGCGCCTGCTGGCGGACTCCGTGTGGGCACAGCTGCTCCGCCCGTCCCGGCTGGCGAGGTCCTCGATCGAGATGGTCACCCATCCCCGTCCCGTGATCGATGCCACCCTCAACGTCGTTCGCACCCTCACCACGTTCATGGACATGCCCGAGCCGGCGCCGTGGAACGTGGCCGTGACACCCCACCGGCGCTGGGTCCACGCCGACGTCTCCTTCGATGCGGTGCGGCGAGTCCGCTCCGAGCACTCGGTGAGTATCAACGACGTGGTGCTCGCGGCGTGCAGCGGAGCGCTGCGGCAGTTCCTGATCGAACACGGTTCGGGGATCGAGGGCCGCGTGCTGAAGGCGATGGTGCCGGTGTCGTTGCGGAGCGAGGCCGAACACGGGGACACCCTGGGCAATCGAGTGTCCCTGATCGTCGTCGATCTCCCGGTCGACGAACCCGATCCCGTGACCCGGCTGCGGCGAATCCACGAGTGCACCAGCGAGCTCAAGGGGTCGGGCCTGGTCGACGGCGCCGAGATGATCCTCAGGATCGCCGACGGGATCACCCCGCTGGCCGCGCCGCTGACCCGCTTGGTCAGCCGGCGGATCCCCATGAATCTGGTGATCACCAACATCCCCGGACCGCCCGTGCCGCTCTACCTGAAGGGAGGCCGGCTGCTCCGCACCTATCCCTACGTCGAGGTGATCGACAACGAGGGACTGACCATTGCGGTGGTGTCCTACGACGACCAGCTCTTCTTCGGCATCACGTCGGACCGCGACGTCATTCCCGACCTGAACGACGTGGCCGAGGGCATCGAGAAGGAGTTCCTCGCCCTCGCCGAGGCCTGACCCGTCGGCAACCCGACCCGTGTCAGATCACCTCGAGGCGGTCGCCGTCGAACAGTGGAGTGATACCGAGATCCTCTCGATCTCGGATGAGCTGTTCGGGCGACGGCATAGTGGCGAGACCGGACGCCGCCTCGCAGGTGGCCTGCAGCAGACGAGCGTCGCTGGAACTGTTGAGGAACAGATCGGACTGGGACAGCACGAACGCCACGGCGCGGTCAAGGGCCTCGCCCTCGGGGATGGGCTCGTACCACGAGAACCGCCGTGCGCCGGGGTCGTCCCATCGACGCCGGGCCACGGACTTGATCGTCTGCATGGCAACGCCGCGCTCGACGCAGACGCCGCGCAACCGCTCGACGTCGGCCGCGTACTCGCCGACCGCAGCGAGCGCATGGTTCCAGGGGAACAGGACCGAGGCGAAGGGGGCTTCGGCCAGGCTGCGCAGATGCATCCGGGCGATCCGCAGGCCATGACCGGTCACGCCGACATGCCGGCACAGACCCTCGGTGCGCGCCTGGAACAGCGCTTCGACCGCACCGCCCGGCGAGAACGCAGTGCGCCAGTCCTCCTCTTCGACCAGGTTGTGGAGCTGGATGAGATCGATGTCGGCCACACCCATTCGCTCCAGGCTGCGCTCGAGCTGGGCGCGGGCCCGGTCGCCCGAGCGCTCACCGGTCTTGGTGGCGAGGAAGACCTCATTGCGACGCTGGGCGAGGAAGGGAGCCAAGCGCAGCTCGGACTCGCCGTAGTCGGCGGCGGTGTCGATGTGGTTGATGCCGAATCGCCGCGCGACCGCCAGGGTCTCGTCGGAACGAGCCTGGCTCATGGCGCTGAGTGCCGCGGCGCCGAAGATCACCCGACTGCTGCGGTGCCCGGTGGAGCCGAAGGGGACCCGGTCGATCACGAGGGTCACGCTAGCGGCGTGTGCGCTACCGGTGCGGAGGTCCGGCCTCGATCTGGTCGCGCAGGTCGGGCAGCGTCCATGCCCCCACCTGCAACCAGGTCGGCGGTCACCCTCGGATCGGCGTACTCCCCGAAGTTCGGGACGCTGATCGCATACCGCATCAGCCGCTGGTCGGTCTCGGACCCGCCGCCTTGACCTCGGAGGAGGCCGAGTCGGCGAACTTCTCGAAGTTCGCCACGAACATGCTCGCCAGCTGGGACGCCTGGGCATCGTAGGCGTCGCCGTCGGGCCAGGTGGAGCGTGGGTCGAGGACGCCGTCGGGAACGCCGGCGACGCTGGTGGGCACCGCCAGCCCGAAGACGGGGTCGGCCCGGAACTCGACGCCGTCGAAGTCGTCGTTGAGCGCGGCGTCGACCATGGACCGGGTGTGGGCCAGATCGATGCGCTGGCCGACACCGTGGGGACCGCCGGTCCACCCGGTGTTGATGAGGTACACCTTCGAGTCGTGCTCCTCGATCTTGGATGCCAGGAGCTCGGCGTAGACCCCGGGCGGGTGGACCATGAAGGGTGCTCCGAAGCACGCGCTGAACGTCGCCTGCGGTTCGGTGATGCCCCGTTCGGTCCCGGCCACCTTGGCCGTGTACCCCGAGATGAAGTGGTACATCGCCTGCTCGGTCGTGAGCCGAGCGATGGGTGGGAGCACGCCGAACGCGTCCGCGGTGAGCATGATCACGACTTTGGCGTGACCGCCCATGCGGGTCTTCGACGCGTTGGGGATGTGCGAGAGCGGGTAGCTGGCCCGGGTGTTCTCGGTGTATTCGTCGCTGTTCAGATCGATGTGACGGGTGGCCGGGTCGATCGCCACGTTCTCGAGGATGGTGCCGAACCGCCGCGTGGTCTCGTGGATCTCGGGCTCGCCGGTGGGGCTCAACTTGATGACCTTGGCGTAGCACCCGCCCTCGAAGTTGAAGACGCCCGTGTCGCCCCACCCGTGCTCGTCGTCGCCGATCAGCGTGCGCTTGGGGTCGGCCGACAGGGTGGTCTTCCCGGTTCCGGACAGGCCGAAGAAGATGGCGCACTCGTCGGGATCGCCAGGTGCGTGGTTGGCCGAGCAGTGCATCGCCATGATGCCCTCCTTCGGCAGGAGGTAGTTCATCACGGTGAACATCGACTTCTTCATCTCGCCGGCGTATTCGGTGCCGCCGATGATCACCTCCTTGCGGGCCAGGTTGAGCGCGACGAAGACCTCGCTGCGCGTGCCGTCAACCTCGGGGACGGCGTTGAACCCCGGGGCGTCGATCACGGTGAAGTCGGGCTCGAACGCGGCCAGCTTCTCGGGGTCCAGCTCCTGGATGAACATGTTGCGGATGAACAGGCTGTGCCACGCCCGCTCGGTCACGATCCGGACGTTGAGCCGGTGCCGCTCGTCAGCTCCGGAGTAGCAGTCCTGGACGTAGAGGTCCCGCTGCTGGAGGTAGGCCATCAGGCGGGCGCGGAGGTGGTCGTAGGTCTCCTCCGACATCGCCTGGTTGACGTCGCCCCACCAGACCTCGTCCCTGCTCCCCGGTTCCTCGACCACCCACTTGTCGTTGGGGGAGCGACCCGTGTACTGCCCGGTGCGCACCACCATGGGGCCGAGGTGGGAGATCATCGCCTCGTGGCGGCGGACCGCATGTTCGTAGAGCGCCGGAGTGGGAAGGTTGTGCCACACCTGGCCGGGCTGCTGGACACCGTCGAAGACCTGCATGGGTGCAGTCTGGCAGGCGTCGGGCGTGGCGGGGCAGATGGATCGGGGAGCTCGGAGCCACCGACGCCGGCGACGACACCGATACGGCTCGCGGTCCGGGAGGTAGGGTCGGCGTGTGAGGCGCGTCGGCAGCGATGGGGCAACGGCCGGGATGGACGACCACGGGTCGTGGCGCGAGGCGGCGCTCGGGTACGCGCTGCTCCTGCCGGCGCTCGCCGGGCTTGCGGCGTTCGCGTACTACCCGTTGTACCGGCTGGTCGATCTGTCGCTGAACCGACCCAACCGCTTCGGCACGGGCGAGGTGTACGTGGGCCCGTCCCACATCACCGACGTGCTGACCGGGGACGAGTTCGGCGAGGGCCTGTCGATCACGGTCCGGTACCTGCTCTACACCGTTCCCCTCGGTCTCTTCCTCGGGCTGCTCCTGGCCGTGGCGGCGCATCGCCGGCTGCGTGGGATCAAGGCGTTCCAGATGATCTTCAGCTCCACGGTGGCCACCTCAACGGCGGTCGCGTCGGTCGTGTTCTTCGGTCTGGTCAACCCGAAGATCGGGATCTTCGGCCAGGTCGACTTCATCGACCTCGGGCGGTCCGAGAGTGCGCTCCGCGGCGTCGCGCTCACGTCCATCTGGCAGAACATCGGCCTGTCGTTCATCCTCGTGCTGGCTGCGCTCCAGGCGGTGCCCGAGGAACTCAACGAGGCGGCCACGCTCGACGGATTCGGACCGGTGCGGCGGCTGTGGCGGGTGACGATCCCCCTCATCTCGCCCACGTTGGCCTTTCTGACCGTGGTCCTGGTCATCATGGGCTTCCAGGCGTTCGCCCCGATGGAGATCCTCACCCAGGGTGGTCCGGCCCAGAGCACCGAGACACTCGTGTACAAGATCTTCAACCGCCAGGATCCGGGCTCGATCAGCGACGGCGCCGCCATGTCCCTCGGCCTCTTCGCTCTGACGTTCGTCGTGACGATGATCCAGCTCACGCTGCTGAACCGCAAGGTGCACTATGGCGACTGACGCCAAGGGATCCCGCCGATTCACGAGTCACACCCAGATCGGGTGGTACGTCTTCCTCTCGGCGCTGTCGCTGCTCGTGCTTTTCCCGATCTGGATGACGATCGTACGGGCGATCTCGGACCCGTTCCTCTACATCGAGGAGGGCCAACCCCTGTACCCGGTTGCGATCGACCGGGAGGTCTTCGGCACCGCCTGGAGCGACGGTGATCTGGGTCGCTCCATGCTGCTGACCCTGGCGGTGACGGTGGCGATCACGGTGGCCCAGCTCGTCACCTCGGTGCTGGCCGCGTACTCGTTCGCGTTCCTCCGCTACCCGTTCAAGAACGTGCTCTTCGTCGTGGTCATCGCATCGTTGCTCCTCCCGATCGAGGTGACCCTCGTCGCCAACGTCCGCACGATCCGCGAGCTGAGCTGGCTCGACTCGATCGCCGGCCTCAGCGCTCCGTTCGTCGCATCGGCGTTCGGGATCTTCCTGATCCGGCAGGGGTTCATGGGCATGCCGTCGGACCTTCGCGAGGCGGCGAAACTGGACGGCTACGGGCACGCCGGATTCCTCTGGCGGATCGCCATCCCGATGAACCGCGCCATCATCGGATCGTTCACGCTGATCGCAGCGTTGACGGCATGGAACCAGTACCTATGGCCCCGCGCGGTCACCACCAGGGAGAGTTGGGAGACCGTGCAGGTGACGCTGCGGAGCATCACGGTGCAGAACCCGGAGCGGTTCAATGTCGGCGTCGCGGCGGCGCTGATCGCCGCGCTGCCCATCCTCCTGCTGCTGATCCTGTTCCAGAAACAGATCATCCGCGGCCTGACCACCGGTGCGGTGAAGGGCTGACCTGTACGATTGGCGCCAGATGGGGGAGTCGTCAGGCAGGCGGCCTCGTCCAGGGGAGACGGTATGACGCGCCTGCGGCGCCTGTTCCAGCACCGAGCGGTGATCGTTGTCGTCTTCCTCGTCGGCGTCGTCGGCGTGGCGGCGGCCACCCAGGAACAGTGGCACTGGCTCCTGGAGGACGATCACGCCCACACGACCGGCGCCGTCGCTCCCACCATCGAGGATCTCGACGCATCCACCGAGGCCCTCTATCGGATCACCCCTGGCGGTGGCTCCGAGCTGACCTACCACGTCGAGGAGTCTCTCGCCGGTCGAACGGGGACCGCGACCGGCACCAGCAGTGTGCTGGCCGGGGACATCGCCGTGAGTCTCGCCGAGCCCGAGGCGAGCCGGATCGGCACCATCGTCATCAACGTCGAGATGTTCGAGTCCGACTCGGCCCTGCGCGACAAGCGGATCCGCCACGACTTCCTCGAATCCACGCACCATCCCTTCGCCACGTTCGAGGCCACCGAGGTGGACGGCATCCCCACCGCGATCGG
Organism: uncultured Acidimicrobiales bacterium; assembly: GCA_963697385.1. Classification (GTDB taxonomy): domain Bacteria; phylum Actinomycetota; class Acidimicrobiia; order Acidimicrobiales; family CAWCAL01; genus CAWCAL01. The sequence goes on along the minus strand of CAVONU010000003.1, from coordinate 422,143 downwards.
TGCCGAGGCCAGTGGAGCACTGACCATCCACGGTGATCTCACCATCAAGGAGACCACCGCACCGGTGACCTTCACCGGCCCGGTGTCGGTCGACGCCGACACGTTGCGGGCCGACATGACCGGCACGATCCTGATGTCCACCTACGACATCGGACCCATCCACGTTGCCGGGTTGGCCCATACCGACGACGAGGTTCGGTTCGATCTCTCGCTCGTGGCCGGTCGAGCGGCCGGCGATATCAGCCCGCCCGACGAGAACGTGCTGCGGACCGCAGCCGCCGACCCCGGGGTGGGCGAAGGCCGATTCGCCGCATCGGTCCAGCCCATCCTCGAGTCCGGCTGTGTGTCCTGTCACACCGAGGGCGGACCCGGCTGGTCGACCGTCGAGCTCGACACGGCCGGGAAGGCGGCCGAGATCGCCGAGGACATCGCCCTCGTCACCGCGGCCCGGTACATGCCGCCGTGGCCAGCATCCGACCTGAGCCCGGCCTTCGAGCACGACTTCTCACTGACCGACGACCAGATCGAAACGATCGGCGCCTGGGCCGACGGGGGTGGAGGCCTCGACGTCGAGCCGTCGACGCAGCTGGTTGCCGACGATCCGCCCTTCGACGACATCGATCGCGACCAGGTCGTTCCGGCCCGTGGCGTGTACGTCGGTGATCTGGCCGTCCAGGACGACTACCGATGCCTGGTTCACGAGATCGACGATCCTGAAGGCGACGGCGAGTGGGTCACCGGCATCGCGTTCGAGCCGGACCAGGACGAGGTGGTGCACCACTCGATCATCTACCGCGTGCCGGCCGCAGGCCGCGAGGAGGCCGACCGCCTCGACGGCGCCGACGGGCGCCCCGGCTGGTCCTGCTTCGGCCTCTCCAATCTGGAGACCGACGGGGTGCGTTCGATCGGTGGGTGGGCACCGGGCCAGCAGCCCCGGGTCTACCCCGAGGGGGTAGGGCTGTACCTGGAGCCGGGCGACTTCATCGTCAACCAGGTCCACTACCACTTCGACGAGGAGACGCCCCCGGATCAGTCGGTGCTGGTCTTCGATACCTTGAGCGGTGGTGAGCTGGCCGACCGCGACGAACCCATGACCCACATCCGTGGCCGCAGCTACCTCACTCCGGCCGAAGGCCCCTGCACCCCCGAGGAGTCCGGCCCGCTGTGCGACCGCGACGCGGTGCTCAACGACATCGCGGAGAAGTACGGCGGCAGCGCCCGGTTCATCCCGGACGCCCTCATTCGTCGGTGTGGCGGCGGGGTCGATGACTACGACGACCTCGACGGGACGCAGTTCTCGAGCTCCTGCGATCTCCCCGCGGCGGACTTCGGCACGCTGCATTCGGTCCTGGGCCACATGCACGAGTTCGGTGCGGCGTACCGGATGACGCTCAATCCGGACACTCCCGACGAGCGCGTTCTGCTGGACATCCCGTCGTGGAGCTTCGAGTGGCAGCTGTACTACGTGCCCACCGAGAAGATTCGGATCGAACCGGGCGACACGCTGCGATTCGAGTGCACCTGGGACCGGGCGAACCTCACCATGCCCGAGCCCCGGTACATCACCTGGAACGAGGGCACCGTCGACGAGATGTGCTTCTCGAGCGTCGCCGTCGTTCCCGACACCAACGTCGAGGGCACGCCCAATGGATTCGGGGGCTGACGATCGCCGGAGGGCTCGCCGCCGCTGCACTCCGCGCCTTTCGGCGGACCGGTGCCGACGTACCGTTCGGTGATCCGGTCCCCTCGCACGGCACCGAGATGGAGGGGTGGTTCTGGCGGGCGACCGACGCAGCGCACGACCGGGTGATGGTCGCGCTGTGCGGCGTCAATCGGCACCCGGCCGGGGACTGGGCGACGGTCGCCGTGGCGCTGCACCCGGGCGGCGTGGTGCGAGCGGCCGCGTTGGACGCGGCGCACGCCGACCGGACCCGGTTCGACCTCGTGGCCGGACCGACCGACGACGCCCGCTTCGCGGCAACGCCCGAGCGGCTCCGGGTCGACCTGGACGATCTGCACCTCGACCTGTCCTTCGCCGATCCGTATCGCTGGCCCCGGGCCCTGGGTGGCGGTGGCGTGTTCTCGTCCGTGCCGTTCCTCAATCAGTACTGGCATCCGTACCGCTTGGGTGGATCGGCGAGCGGAACCGTCACGCACGAAGCCGATCGATGGTCCTTCGATCGCGCCACGCTCTACTGCGAACGGAACTGGGGTGCGGGCTTCCCGGATCGATGGTGGTGGGGTCAGGCGCACGATTTCGACGGCGCCGACGTGTCGGTGGCCTTCTCCGGTGGGCTGCTCTCGTTGGGGCCGATCGCCCGCCTGGTGTCCGGCATCGTCGTCCGCATCGACGACCGCGTGATCCGTCTCACCCCGCCGACGCCGGTGCGATCCGACGTCTCGCCCGGTCGATGGTCGCTGCAGGCACGCTCCCTGCGCTACCGGATCGATCTGGAGGGGGACGGGGCCGGCCTCGAGCCCCACGTGCTTCCCGTGCCCCTCCCAGCCGAGCGGCGCAACGTCGACACCGACTTCGAGCACCTCGCCGGCCGGCTCCACTGCACCGTGCGCGAACGCGGGCGGGTGCTCTTCGAGGGCACGTCGAACCTCGCCGGGCTCGAGATCGGCAGCCTGCCCGGAGTGGATCCGACGCCGGGCGGTGTCAGGTAGTCGGATCATCCTGCGCCGGATCGCGGCGCTCGGACAGGATCTTGATGATCTCGGCTCCGTAGAGGACGATCTGCGCTCCGTAGTAGACGACCACCAGGGCGACGACGACACTGCTGGCCGCACCGGAGACGCTGGTGCTCCCCACGACGTTCAGGTACACCCCGAATCCCCAGGAGGCCATCGCGAGCAGAAGGGTCGATACGACGGTCGCGGGCCACACGTCTCGCCAGTCGGGTCGGCGGGAGCGTGCCGAGTGGCGGTAGAGGAGACCGAGGGCCAGGAACGCCGCCGCCCCGGGAAGCAGGGACCCCGCCGCCTGGAGCGTCGTGTCGAGCAGTGCCGAATCGACCAGCTCCTGGATGAACCCGACGACGACCTCGAGGATCAGGACCGCGGCCAGGAGGAGGCCGGCGGTGATCGGCACGAGCGCACCGAACGCCCGGGACCGCAGAGAGATGAAGAGATCGGCCTCGTACGGCACGTCCCACACGATCTCGAGGGTGTCTCTCCATGCCACGAACAGGATCGACGATGAATACACCACCACCAGGATGCTGACGAGGGCGAAACTCGATGTATCGGTGTTCTGCCAGAGTCCGGCGATCGCGTCCTGGACGGCGGCCGCCGATTCGGGGCCGACGAACTCGTCGAGCTGGTCGGCCAACTCGCCCTCGACCGCTTCCCGGCCGACCAGCGTGGCGGCGATCATCGCCGTCAGCAGCAAGGTCGGAACCAGCGCGAAGAGTGCGTAGTAGGCGAGGCCGGCGCCGAGCCGACGGCAGCGGTCCTCCTGAAAGGCACCAGCCGCCTCGCGCAGGACGCTCCCGCCGCAGCGCACGAGCGCCATGATGGGCTGCCCCGACCGAGTCACCCCTGCATGATGGTGGACGATGTCGCCGGCCGCCCAAGGCATGGTGATGCGTTCGGCGCCGGCCCCTAGCCTGGCGACCGGCACGTGCGATCCTCGCTCGGCGCCGGGCGACGAAGGCAGCTCACCATGGACATCGGAATCTTCAGGTACGCACCGACCGTCGAGAAGGTGGTCGACGAGATCCGCACCGCGTCCTCGCAGGGCTTCACCTCGTTCTGGATGCCACAGATCTTCGGGCTCGACGCCTTGACCACCCTGGCGATCGCCGCCCGGGAGGTGCCGGAGATCCGCCTGGGCACCGGCGTCGTTCCCGTCTATCGGCAACACCCCATGGCCTTGGCGCAGCAGGCGCTCACCGTCAGTCAGGTCGGACCCGGTCGGCTGGTGCTCGGGATCGGTCTGTCCCACCAGATCGTGGTCGAGTCGCTGTGGGGCCTCTCCTACGAGCGACCGCTGCGCTACATGCGTGAGTACCTGGCTGCGCTCGGGCCGCTGCTCGAGGGCGAGGAGAGCGCCGCCACCGGCCAGGTCGTCACGGCGCTTGGTGCGGTCGACGTGGTGGCGCCTTCGCCCGAGCTCCTGGTCGCTGCCCTCGGGCCCAAGATGCTCGAGTTGGCCGGACAGGTCACCGACGGCACCGTGACCTGGATGGTCGGCCCGAAGACCCTGGCCGACCACATCGTCCCCACGATCAGCGCCGCGGCGTCGGCGGCCGACCGACCCCCACCCCAGGTCGCCGTTTCGCTGCCGGTGTGCGTGACGGAACAGCCCGACGACGCTCGGGCTCGCGCCGCCGCCGAGTTCGTCATGTACGGCACCCTTCCGTCGTACCGCGCCATGTTGGATCGCGAGGGGGTTGCGGGTCCCGAGGACGTTGCCATCATCGGATCCGCCGGCGAGGTCAGGGAGCGGCTGGCCGGGGTCGATGCGGCCGGTGCCACCACGTTCGCTGCCAGCGAGTTCGGGACGCCCGACGAGCTCGCTGCCACTCGGGAGCTGTTGATCTCGCTGCGCTGACGGCGATCTCCCCGCCGAAATCCCGTCCATGCGCGTCGGTTTCCGACGCGCATGGACGGATTTTCAGCGGGCGGGCCGGTCCAGTCGCCGAATCGGTTGGACCAGCGGCACTCCCGTCGGCTCGAGCCGGGCTCGGGCGTCAACCACGTAGGCGCCGTCGGGTCGAGCGATCACCGGGTTGAGGTCCAGCTCGGCGAGCTCCGGGACGGTGTCGGCCAACCGGCCGATGCGCAGGACCAGATCCTCGAGCGCCGCGATGTCCACGGCTTCGCTGCCACGATGGCCCAGGAGCAGCGCCGAGCTGCGCGGCTGGCGCACCAGGGCCTCGGCATCCAGGTCGGTGACCGGCACGATCGTGAACGCCCGATCGGCGAACAGCTCGGTCGCCGTTCCGCCCAGACCGAACATGACGACAGGACCGAAGGCGGGGTCGTTGATCGCACCCAGGATCACCTCGATGCCGGGCGGGATCATCGGCTGGATCAGCGCGCCGGTCATGTCGGGACCGAGACGGGAGGCCATGTCGCGGTATTCGATCTCGACCTCGGACGGATCCAGGTCGAGCCGCACGCCACCGACGTCGGTCTTGTGCTGGATCGTCTCGGACACCACCTTCAGCGCCACCGGTCCTCCGAATTCGGCGGCGATCGCGCCCGCCTCCTCGGGGGAGCGGGCGGTTCGGGTTCGGACGACCGGGATACCCACCGACTGGAGCAGGCCGGCCAGCTCGTCGGCCGGCATCCAGAGCCCGTCAGGGTCGTGGGCAACGGCCCGCGACGCCAGCGACCGGGCATGTTCCAGGTCGACGCGGTCCAGCGTCGGGACCGTGCCCACCGGGCGCTGCCGCCACTCGGAGAGCCGAGCGATGTGACCGATGGCGATCGCCGGTGCCTCGGGAAAGGGGAAGACCGGCACATTTCGGCAGGTGCCGTCGGGGGCCGCGGCCTCGATCTCACGGCCGACCTCGCCCGAGAGGAACGACGCCGCGATCGGCTTGGTGGCGCCGGACTCGATGACGCGCGCCACGGCGCCGGCGATCTCGAAGGGATCGCTGACCATGACCTCGGTGTAGATCACGAGCACGGCGTCGATCCCGTCGTCCTCCATGACCAGCCGCAGGGCGGCCTCGTAGTCGGCGGCGGACCCGCTGGCGATGACGTCGACCGGGTTCGACACCCCGGCTCCGCTCGGGAGCAGTCGATTGAGCTCCTCCTGGGTGGCAGGGGACAGCTCGGGCACCTCGAGACCCGCCCCGGCGCACGCGTCGGCGGCCAGGATCCCGGGGCCGCCGCTGTTCCCCACGATCGCCACGCGCCGGCCGGCCGGGAGAGGCTGGTGGACCAGCATCCGCGCCACGTCGAAGAGCTGCTCCAGCGTGGTCACCCGGATGATGCCGGCCTGCCGGAAGACGGTGTCGGCCAGGAGGTCACTGCTGGCCAGCGCCGCCGTGTGCGACGAGGCGGCCCGTCGACCGGCCTCGGATCGACCGCTCTTGACCACCACCAGGGGCTTTCTCCGCGAGAACCGTCGCGCCACCCGGCTGAACTTGCGGGGGTTGCCGAAGGACTCCAGGTACAACAGCGCCACCTGGGTGGCCGGGTCCTCCTCCCAGTACTGCAGGAGATCGTTGCCGGACACATCGGCCTTGTTACCGACGGAGACGAACGACGACAGCCCCAGTCCCAGCTCCCGGGCGACGTCGAGAATGGCGAGACCCAGGGCGCCCGACTGCGAGGCGAAGCCGATCGATCCTCGCGTCGGTTCGTCGGGGGCGAACGTGGCGTTGAGCCGAACACCTTCGGCGGTGTTGATCACGCCGATGCAGTTCGGGCCCACCATGCGCATGCCGTAGCGGTGGGCGATGCGCACCAGCGCCGTCTGCGCGTCGGCGCCATCCTCGCCGGTCTCGGCGAAGCCGGCGGAGATGACCACGACCGCGCCGACACCCGCTGCGCCGGCGTCCTCGATCACCTGGGGCACGACGGCCGCGGGGACGACGATGACCGCCAGATCGACCGGATCGGGGATCGCCGCGATGGAGGGAAACGCCTTGACGCCCGCCACGCTGTCGGCGTCCGGGTTCACCGGGAAGACGACGCCGCTGAACCCGCCGCTGACGATGTTCCGGAACAGGATGTTGCCGATCGATCCCGCATTCCTGCTGGCCCCGACCACGGCCACCGATCGAGGGGCCAGGACCCGGGCCACCGAGGCGGCCTCGGCGACGCGCTCCCGAGCGGTGATGGCGTCCATCGACGAGTCGTCCAGGCCGAATTCGATGTCCCAGACGCCCTGGTCGAGTGACCGGTGGACCTGGTAGCCCGCCCGGCTGAAGACCCGGAGCATCTTCCCGTTGGCGGGAAGCGTCGTCGCATGAAAGCGGTCGATCCCGTTGGACCGGGCGATGACCGCCAGGAACTCCAGCAGGATCGATCCGATCCCGCGGAGCTGGTGGCGGTCCTCGACGACGAAGGCGACCTCGGCACTGCCCAGGTCGGGATCCCACATGTACCGCCCCACGGCCACGATCGACTGATCGAGCTCGGCGACCAGGGCGAATCGTTCCCGGTAGTCGAGATCGAGGTAGGGCTTGACGTCCTCGTCGGTCTCGGGTCGCCGATGCGTGAAGAACCGGTTGTAGACGGTCTCGTCGGACAGGCGGCCGGCCAGCTCCAGGAGGCCGGGGCCGTCGTCGGGTCGCAGCGGCCGGAGGCGGACCACGCCACCGTCGGCCACCACCACGTCGGTGGCCCAGGTCTCTGGATCGATGGGGTCGGGACTCACGGGGTGCTGACGGGGGAGGGCATGCCCCGTTTCTACTGCACATTGCTGCAGCCCGGACCCCGGCCGCCGATAGCGTTGTGCACCCCGTCTCCGATCGGAGCCCTCGAACCACATGGACACCCACGCGCTCGATGTCGCGCTCGGCCGGCTGGCCCGCAGTCACGTCTGGACCTGGTCCTGGGAGCTCCGCACGATCTTCGAGGACCTGGGCGAAGGACTCCCGATCCACCCGGCGGCGCTGATCGCCGGTTTCCCCGCCGAACGGCTCGACACGGTGGCAGCCGACCCGGCGATGGTCACCCGGATCCGGGACCAGCTCGACGCCCTCGATCAGCTGATGACCCCCGAACCCGGCCCGCCCGACATCGCCTACTTCTCACCCGAGTTCGGGATCTCCGAGCTGGTTCCGCAGTACTCCGGCGGGCTCGGAATTCTCGCCGGCGACCACGTGAAGGCAGCCTCGGATCTGGCGCTGCCGTTGTGCGGCGTTGGCCTCTTCTACCGCCAGGGCTTCTTCCGCCAGGACGTCACCGATGGGGCCCAGACCGAGCGATATCAGGATCACGATCCCGTCGGGCTCGGCGCCGTGGACAGCGGGGTCGTCGTCTCGGTGCCGATCGCGTCCCGGGAGGTCCGGGCCCGGGCGTGGGTTCTGACGGTCGGGCGGGTGTCACTCGTCCTGCTCGACACCGATCTCGCCGCCAACGCCCCGATCGATCGGGGCATCACCGATCGTCTCTACGGGGGCGACCGGCGGCACCGGATCGAGCAGGAGCTGGTGCTCGGCGTGGGTGGCGCACGAGCGCTGGCTGCGCTGGGCTGGCAGCCGGGTGTCCATCACCTCAATGAGGGTCACGCCGGCTTCCTGCTGCTGGAACTGCTCGACCGTGAGATCGCCGGGGGCGCCTCGCTGGTCGAAGCGCGGGCGGCGGTTCGACCGCACGTCGTCTTCACCACCCACACGCCCGTCCCGGCGGGCATCGACCGGTTCTCGGACGACCTCGCCACCGCGCACCTCCAACCGTGGGCCGACGCCTGGGACGTGCCGGTGACCGATCTCACCGCCCTCGGAGCGGACCCGGCCGCCAGCGACGAGGCGTTCAACATGGCCATCTTCTGCCTCGAGTCGGCGACGCGCTCCAACGGCGTGTCGAAGCTCCACGGCACGGTTGGCCGCAAGCTGTTCTCTCAGGTGCCGTCCGGCGCTGCCATCGGCTCGATCACCAACGGGGTGCATGCTCGCACCTGGACCGCCCGCCACCTGCAGGATGCGCTCGACGACCACGTGGGTCCGTCGTGGGCCGACGGGGACTCCGACGCCTGGGAGCAGGTGGCCACCCTGTCCGACGAGGTCGTCTCCGATCTCCGGCGTGAGGGCTCGACCGTGCTCACTGCGTTCCTGGCCGATCGCATCGGGGTCGACCTCGATCCCGACGCCCTGACGATCGGGTTCGCCCGGCGGTTCGCCACCTACAAGCGGGCCAACCTGCTCCTCCTCCATCGAGCCCGGCTGGAAGCCCTCCTGGCCGATGACGAGCGTCCGATCCAGTTCGTCTTCGCCGGCAAGGCCCACCCGGCCGACGAACCCGGCAAGACGTTGCTCAGCGAGATCGTTTCGTTCGCCCAGAGCCGGGCGGCCAACGGGCGCTTCGTGTTCGTTCCCGACTACGAGATGGCCGTGGCCCGCGCCATGTACGCCGGCTGCGACGTCTGGCTGAACACGCCGATCCGTCCCCACGAGGCCTGCGGGACCAGCGGAGAGAAGGCCGCTCTCAACGGAGGGCTCAACTGCTCCATCAGCGACGGCTGGTGGGACGAGATGGCCGACGACCAGAACGGCTGGACGATCCCCGAGAGCTCGGCCGGTCGCCCGCAGGAGCGTGACCGCGCCGAGTCGAAGGCTGCGCTCCAAATCATCTCCTCGCAGATCGTGCCCACCTACTACGCCGATGATGCTCCCCGATCCGGGGCATGGCTGGATCGGGTCCGGCACTGCTGGGAGTCGCTGGGCCCGAAGGTCACCGCCGCTCGGATGGTGCGGGACTACCGCGACCAGCTGTACCAGCCCACGCTCGACGAGCTGTCCGGCGGCCGGTGAACCGAGCGTGAGGATCTGGCCCGGTTCATCCGCGCCCCTCGGCGCCACCTGGGACGGCTCGGGCGTCAACGTCGCGGTCTACTCCGAGCTGGCCGAGCGCATCGAACTGTGTCTGTTCGACGACGAGGGCACCGAGCGGCGGGTTGCGCTCCCGTCGGTCACGTCGTCGGTCCACAACGGCTACCTCCCCGATCTTCGCCCGGGCCAACGGTACGGATTCCGGGTCCACGGCCCGTGGGCACCTCGCGACGGGGCGGTCTGCAACGCGGCGAAGCTCCTCCTGGACCCGTACGCCATGGCCATCGAGGGTGACCTGGACTGGCACCCGTCGGTCTTCGGCTACCACCGGTCGAATCATGCGAAGCCCGACCGGCGCGACAGCGCCGCCCACGTCCCCCGATCGATCGTCGTGGACGGAACGTTCGACTGGGGGGACGACACCCCGCCCCGCACCGAGCTGCACAACACGATCATCTACGAGACCCACGTGAAGGGCATCAGTGCCCGGCATCCCGAGGTGGCGCCCGAGCTGCGGGGAACCTACGCGGGCCTGGCCAGCGAGCCGATCGTCCAGTATCTGGTCTCGCTGGGGATCACGGCGGTCGAGCTCCTGCCGGTCCACCAGTCGGTGTCCGAACACGCCCTGGCCAAGAGGGGGTTGCGCAACTACTGGGGCTACAACTCGATCGGCTACTTCGCTCCGCACGGTCCGTATGCCGCCGGCGGGGACGGCGGCCAACAGGTCGTCGAGTTCAAGCGCATGGTCCAGCGTCTGCACGAGGCCGGCATCGAGGTGATCCTCGACGTGGTCTACAACCACACGGCCGAGGGCAATCAGCTCGGCCCACTCCTGTCCTTGAAGGGCTTCGACAATCCGGCCTACTACCGCCTGGATCCCAACGATCGACGGCACTACATCGACTACACGGGGACCGGCAACAGCCTCAACATGCGGCACGCCCAGTCGCTCCAGCTGATGATGGACAGCCTCCGGTACTGGATCCAGGAGATGCACGTCGACGGCTTCCGTTTCGATCTCGCATCGACGTTGGCTCGTGGACTCCACGAGGTCGACCGGCTCAGCTCGTTCTTCGACACCATCCACCAGGATCCGGTGGTCAACCGCGTCAAGCTCATCGCGGAACCCTGGGACGTCGGCGAGGGTGGCTACCAGGTCGGGAACTTCCCTCCGCTGTGGTCGGAATGGAACGGTCGCTACCGAGACGGCGTGCGCGACTACTGGCGCGGGGCCCAGGAGACGCTCGGAGATCTGGCCTCGCGGCTCACCGGCAGCTCCGACCTGTACGAGTGGTCGGGCCGGAGGCCCTCGGCCAGCATCAACTTCGTGACCGCCCACGACGGATTCACGCTGGCCGACCTGGTGTCCTACGACCACAAGCACAACGAGGCCAACGGTGAGGAGAACCGGGACGGGGAGAGCCACAACCGGTCGTGGAACTCGGGCGTCGAGGGCCCGACCGACGATCCCAGCGTCCTCGATGCTCGCAACGTCCGCCGCCGGTCGATCCTGGCCACCCTGTTCCTGTCCCAGGGCGTGCCCATGCTGTCCGGAGGCGACGAGATCGGTCGCACCCAAGGCGGCAACAACAACGGGTACGCCCAGGACAACGAGGTCTCCTGGTACGACTGGGACGTCCTCGACCAGAAGCTGCTCGAGTACGTCCGGCGCCTGATCCGCATCCGGTCGAATCACCCGACGTTCCGCCGGCGGCGCTGGTTCCAGGGGCGCCCGCTCCGGGGCACCAGCATCCAGGACATCGGCTGGTTCACCCCAGACGGCGACGAGATGACCGATGACGACTGGTCGACGGGATACGCTCGCTCGCTCGCCATCTTCCTGAACGGCGACGCCATCACCGCGTTGGGCCCGCAGGGTGAGCGAATCGTCGACGCGAGCTTTCTGATGCTGCTGAACGCCAACCCCGAGCCGGTCACGTTCCGGATCCCCGACGGCCTCGGAGGCCGGACGTGGCGAGTGCACCTCGACACGGCCACCGACCACGATCGCGATGCCATCGTTGCCGCCAACGAGACCTGGGAGGTCGATGGGTGGGCCCTGATGCTGCTCCAGATGGAACCCCAGCGATGACGTCCCCCCTGCGCCTGCTCTTCGCTTCGGCCGAACTGACGCCGGTCGCCCGGGTCGGCGGACTCGCCGAGGCGGCCGGCGGACTCGTCCGGGCCCTTCGGGCCGCCGGTGTCGACGTCCATCTCGTCCTTCCCGACTACGGCGGTGTGTCACTGGACGACGAGTCGGTCCACGACCTGGCCGTGCCCGACTGGGTCGGCCGGGCCCGAGTCCGTCGCGGCCACCACGCCCGGATCGGTCCGGTCGATCTGGTCCACGTTCCCGGCATGGACCGTCCTCACCCCTACGTCGACGAGCAGGGAGAGGGCTGGCCCGACAACGACCAGCGCTTCCTCTCGTTCTCGGCGGCGATCGCCGCCCTGGCGGTCGAGGACCCTCCCGACGTCGTCCATCTCAACGACTGGCACACCGCCGCGGCAGCCGCCTTCCTCTCGGGCCAGGTACCGCTGGTGCTCACCATCCACACCCTCGGTCATCAAGGCATCACCGCCGAGCACTGGCTCGAGCGACTGGGCCCCGAGGCCTTCCGGTTCGCCTCGTGGGGAGCGACCAATCCGATGGCCGGGGCGATCCAGCTGGTCGATCGGGTCATCACGGTGAGCCCCAACTACGCGCGGGAGATCCTCACCGAGGAGCAGGGCATGGGGCTGCACGAACGACTGGCTGCGCTCGGCGATCGGCTGGTCGGGATCAGAAACGGCATCGACACCGACATCTGGAATCCGGCCACCGACGACCGGATCGCCGCACGGTACGCGCCGGACGACCTGACCGGCCGAAACGAATGCCGGGCCTCGCTGGTCGCCGAAGCGGGCTGGCCCACCGACACCACGCCCATCGTCGCCATGGTCACGCGCCTGGTCGACCAGAAGGGTATCGATCTCGCGCTCAGCGCGGCCCGGTTCCTCGACACGATGCCGGCTCGTCTCGCGGTGCTCGGTTCGGGGTCAGCGGACCTTGCCGCCGGCCTGACCTACTGGGCCGATCGCGCCCCCGAGCACGTGTACTTCGTCGACGGGTACGACGAGGCGCTGGCACACCGCCTCTTCGCCGGCAGCGACCTGTTCCTCATGCCCAGTCGGTTCGAGCCCTGCGGGCTGGCCCAGATGCAGTCGATGGCCTACGGATCGATCCCCGTGGTCACCGACGTCGGTGGCCTGCACGACACGGTGATCGACGCCGACCGTGATCGGTCGACCGGCAGCGGGTTCGTCAGCACCTCGGTGGACGACGGCGGCGTGGTCGACGCCCTCCATCGCGGCGTGCGGGCGGCCCGGAACGCACGACGGCGGGACGCGATCCGCCGCCGGGGGATGACCGACGACTGGTCGTGGACCGCTCCTGCCGCTCGACACCTCGACCTGTACGCGGACCTGACCGACCGCTGATCGGTCACGCCCGGCCACTCACTCCTGATCCGGCGGGTCGATCGGCGCACCCTTCGCCACGACGACGACCCCGCAGTCGGAGAGCTGGTGACCGTGTGCCTCGTCGCGTACCGGATCCTCCCCGATGGCGACACCTGCGGGGACCACCACGTTCTTGTCCAGCACGGAGCGACGCACCACCGCGCCGGACTCGACCACCACGTCGTCGAGCAGGATCGAGTCCTCGACCACCGCGCCGCCCTCGACCCGGACACCGGGGGAGAGCACCGATCCGGTGACCTGTGCCCCGGCGACGATCACGCCGTTGCTGAGCAGGCTGCGCTCGACGCGCGATGCGCCGTGATCCCCGTCGTTGACGATCTTGGCCGGCGGATGATTGCGCCCGAGCGTGTAGATGGACCACAGGTCGTTGTAGAGGTCGAACGCCGGGAAGTCGCCCACCAGGTCCATATGGGCGTCGTAGTAGCTGTCGAGGGTCCCGACGTCGCGCCAGTAGTGCGAGTCGTCGCGCTGACCCGGAATGACGTTGGTGGTGAAGTCGTAGACGTGGGCGTCGCCGGTTGCCACCATCGCGGGGATCAGGTCTCCGCCGACGTCGTGGCGCGACGACGCTTCGTCGGCATCGTCGTGCAGGAGTTCGATCAACGCGTCGGTACTGAACACGTAGTTTCCCATCGAGGCCAGGATCTGGTCGGGTGCGTCGGTGAGGCCGTCGATGCTCTCGGGATGCGGCTTCTCGCTGAACGCCGAGATCGTGGTGCCTTCACCCACGGAGATCACGCCGAACTGCTCGGAGTCCTCCTTGGCGCACCGAATGCCGGCGACGGTCACCTTCGCGCCGCTCTCGATGTGCTGGTCGAGCATCTGGCGCGGGTCGATGCGGTAGATGTGGTCGGCGCCGAAGACGAACACGTACTCGGGGCCCTCGTCGTCGATGATGTTGAGGTTCTGGAACAGCGCGTCGGCCGAACCCAGGAACCACCGCGGGCCCCGCCGCATCTGGGCCGGCGCCGAGGTGACGTAGTTGCCCAGGAACGAGCTGAGTCGCCAGGTCCGCGAGATGTGCACGTCGAGGCTGTGGCTCTTGTACTGGGTCAGAACGACGATCTTGCGGTACCCGCCGTTGGCCAGGTTGGAGAGCGGGAAGTCGATGAGCCGGTAACGCCCCCCGAAGGGAACGGCCGGCTTGGCCCGATCGAGGGTCAGCGGGAGCAGGCGCTTTCCCTCACCGCCGGCCAGAATGATCGACAGGACACGGGGGCGATCCGCAAGTTCCGGCATGCCCCCAGCATGCCCGTAACGTGGGGTGCCCATGCCAGTCCCGGACCCTCACACCACCCCGCCCGTCCCCGACGCAGATCTCTGGCGATTCGGAGAGGGCACCCACGATGACGTCGCCGCGGTGCTCGGTGCCCACGTCGATGGCGGTGGGGGCACGGTGTTCCGGGTGTGGGCTCCCAGCGCCGCGACCGTCTCGGTGATCGGCAGTTTCAACGACTGGACCGAGGGTGCCGCCCCCTTGACCCCTTCGTCGGCCGGCATCTGGTCGGCTCGCGTGGCCGGCGCTGAGGTCGGCGACCGCTACAAGTATCGGATCGTGACTCCCGACGGCACCCGGCTCGACAAGGCGGACCCGGTGGGATTCGCCACCGAGGAGCCGCCCCGGACGGCGTCGGTGATCGCCGACCTGTCGTACGAGTGGGGCGACGCCGACTGGATGGCCGGCCGCGGCGCGCGGAATCGGCACGACGCACCCATCTCGATCTACGAGGTCCATCTCGGATCCTGGCGCTACGAACCGGGTGGGTATCGAGCGCTCGCCCACCAGCTGGCCGACCACCTCGACGAGACCGGGTTCACCCACGTCGAGCTCCTCCCGGTGATGGAGCACCCGTTCTACGGCTCCTGGGGCTACCAGACGACCGGCTACTTCGCGCCGACCGCTCGGTACGGCACGCCCCAGGACCTGATGTACCTGGTGGACCTGCTGCACCAACGCGGCTACGGCGTCCTCCTGGACTGGGTGCCGTCGCATTTCCCCACGGACGCGCACGGGCTGGCGGTGTTCGACGGCACCCACCTGTACGAGCACGCCGACGAGCGCCTCGGGTTCCACCCCGACTGGAAGAGTGCGATCTTCAACTACGACCGCCACGAGGTCCGGAGTTTCCTCCTGAGCAGCGCTCGGTTCTGGCTCTCCCGCTACCACGCCGACGGGATCCGGGTCGACGCCGTGGCCTCGATGCTCTACCGGGACTACTCGCGGGCCGAGGGGGAGTGGATCCCCAACGAGTTCGGCGGGAACGAGAATCTGGGCGCGGTCAGCTTCCTCCAGGAGCTCAACCGGCGGATCTATGTCAATCATCCGGACACGATCACGATCGCCGAGGAGTCCACGGCATGGCCCGGGGTGACCCGACCCACCGACGACGGGGGACTGGGCTTCGGGTTCAAGTGGGACATGGGCTGGATGAACGACACCCTCGAATACGTCCAGCGCGATCCGATCCATCGACACTGGCACCACGGGGAGCTGACGTTCCGGATGGTGTACGCCTTCAGCGAGAACTTCGTCCTGCCGCTGTCACACGACGAGGTCGTGCACGGCAAGGGATCCCTGGTGTCCCGCCAGCCCGGCGACCGATGGCAGCAGTTGGCCGGCCTGCGCCTGCTCTACGGCTACCAGTACGGGAGTCCGGGCAAGAAGCTCCTGTTCATGGGCTCGGAGTTGGCGATGGACGAGGAATGGCAGCACGAGCAGGAGCTGCCCTGGGGCGTGCTCCAGCAGCCGGAGCACCGGGCGATGCTCGAGTGGGTCGCAGCACTGAACCGCACCTATCGGTCCGAGCCGGCCCTGCATCGCATCGACCACGACCCGGCCGGGTTCGCATGGGTCGTCGGCGACGACGATCGCAACGCGGTGCTGGCGTTCCT
Organism: uncultured Acidimicrobiales bacterium; assembly: GCA_963697385.1. Taxonomy (GTDB): domain Bacteria; phylum Actinomycetota; class Acidimicrobiia; order Acidimicrobiales; family CAWCAL01; genus CAWCAL01. Next base: position 406,271 of record CAVONU010000003.1, on the reverse strand, counting down.
GCGCACCGATGCCGCTGATACCGACACCCGGCCGGTCCTCGTGCTGTGCAACTTCACGGCGGTGCCGCGCTGGAGCTACCGGGTCGGGGTCCCGCTCGCCGGTTTCTGGGGCGAGCTGCTCAACAGCGACGATCAGCGGTTCGGTGGCAGCGGCGTGGGCAACGGCACACTCACGACCACCGACGAACCCGCGCACGGGTACGAGGTCTCGTTGGAGGTGAGCGTTCCGCCGCTGGGAGCGGTCTTCCTGACCCCCGTTCGCTCGTGACGACGGCTCGGAATCCGGCGGGGGATCTCCGTCGTCTGGCGGAAACCCTCGGGGTGGCGACCGAGTTCGTCGACGGGCTGGGTCGTACCGTCCACCCCGGCGACGAGACGCTGGTCGCGGTGTGCCGGGCACTCGGATCACCGGTGACCTCGGCCGCGGATGCTGCTGCGGCACTCGAACACCATGGGGCCGAGGAGGCCCGGGCGGTTCCGCCGGTGCTGGTTGCGTGGGACGGGATCCTGAGGCTGCCCCCGGTGTTGCAGTCGGCGCAGGGGGAGATCCGTGTCGAGTCCGGCGATGATCGCGTGATCGACGGTGGGGTGGACCGGTCCTCGGCGGCGCTGCCGATCGGCTACCACTGCTTCGTCCTCGACCGACCTCGTGAGGCGACGATCACGGTGATCTCGGCTCCGGTCCGGTCGTTTCCCCTCGATCCGGGTGTGCGATGGGGGGTGGGAGCCCAGCTCGCCGCCGTGCGGACCGGGCGGAGCCGGTCGATCGCCGACCTGGAGGATCTGGGGACGCTGGCCCGGTGGGCCGCCGACCGGGGGAGTGGGGCCGTCAGCCTGCTGCCCCTCCTTCCGACGTTCAACGATGCGCCGCCCGAGCCGAGTCCCTATTCGCCGGTGAGTCGGCTGTTCTGGAGCGAGCTCCACCTGAACCTCGGCGACGCCCACCGTCCGGTCGAGCTGACGGGACTCCTGGACCTCGGCGCCGCCGATCGTGAGGTGCGGGGCGCCCTCGGCTCGCACCGCCCGCCGGACCCCGATCGGATCGACCCCGAATTGGCGCGCTACGCCCGGTTTCGTGGCGCCCAGGCCCGTCTCGGTCGTGCCTGGATGACCTGGCCCGACGAAGCCCGACGAGGCCGGCTGGGCGAGGCCCACGTGGATCCCGACGAGGAGCGGTTCCACCTCGTGGCCCAGCAGGAGATCCGCTCCCAGCTGGCGTCGCTGTCCAGGTCCCTCGACGGCGGACCGCTCCTGGGTCTCGACCTGGCGGTCGGTGTCCATCCGGACGGCTACGACGTGTGGTCACGCCAGGATCTCTTCGCCGGCGGCATGTCGGTCGGCGCGCCGCCGGATGCGGGGTTTCCCAGTGGACAGAACTGGGGCTTTCCGCCGATCCTTCCCGGCGCCTCGCGATCCGAGGGCCACCGCTACGTGGCGGACAGCATCGCCCACCAGGCCGGTCTGGCCGGCGTGCTGCGCATCGACCACGTGATGGCGCTACGCCGCCTGTACTGGATCCCGTCGGGTGCCGGTCTGGCCGACGGGACCTACGTGCAGTACCCGCTGGAGGAGCTCTTCGCCGTGGTGTGTGTCGAGTCCCACCGTCATGGCTGCGCCGTCGTGGGCGAGAACCTCGGGACGGTCCCACCCGAGATCGGCACCGGCCTGGCGCGCCACGGGATCCTGGGCATGTACCTGGCCCAGTTCGAGGCCGGGGAGACGCCGAAGCCCTCCGGGCCGGTCGCCACCGAGGCGGCGCTGATCAATACGCACGACACCCCGTCGCTGGCCGGCTGGATCGACGAGGTCGACATCGACGAGCGTCTGTTGGTCGGGCTGCTCGACGCTGCGAGCGTGGCGATCGAGCGGACGAACCGGCAGGAAGCGGTGACCCGGTTGGAACGCGCCGTCGGGGTTCCTTCTGATCCGGTGGGTCCGTTCCTCGAGGCGGTGCTCGAGTGGCTCGGCGCATCGGACAGCCCGCTGGTGAGTGTGGCGATGGAGGATCTCTGGCTCGAGTCGCGACCGGTCAACATCCCCGGCACGGCCAGTGACCAACGGGCCAACTGGCGACGCCCGTGGTCGCCGACCCTGGACGACATCGCCGTCGACCCCGAGGTGCTCCGACGGCTGCGGCGACTGTCGACCGCTCGATCGGTTCGGACCACATGAGGAGGGCCGGGTGACGGACTCGGGGACGGAGGAGTCGGCGGCATACGGGGACTTCCCCCTACGGCGGTACCTGGGCATGGAGATGGTCGAGGGCGGCCCGGGAATCGGAGTGGCGCGTGTACAGCTGGCCGAGCAGCATCAGAACCCCAACGGTGTCACGCACGGCGCCGTGCTGTTCGCCATGGTCGACACCGCGATGGGCCAGGCGACGATGGACGTGCTCGACGACGGCTGGTTCTGTGCCTCGGTCGACGTCCAGCTGCGGTTCATCCGGCCGGTGAGCTCCGGGATGATCGAGGCCGAGGCGACGGTGCTGAAGAAGGGACGCAGCGTCGTGCACCTCGAGGCCCGCATCGTCGACGACCGGGACCGGCTGGTCGCCACCGCAGCCGGCACCTTCGCCATCATCGCGATGCCGAGAGTTGACGACATCGAGGCACGAGGAGACGGGCATGGCGTATGACGAACCCCTCGCCGAGCGGGTTCGAGCGCTGATGGCGGAGACGCCGGAGGTCACCGAACGGAAGATGTTCGGAGGACTCGCGTTCCTGATCGGTGGCCACATGGCCGTGGTCGTGAGCGGTCAGGGAGGACTCATGGTGCGGGTCGATCCCGAAGACGGTCCCAGACTGGTCGACACGACGCCAGCGGAGCACGCCGAGATGCGGGGCCGCGAGATGCGGGGTTGGCTCCGCATCGACGGCGAGCAGCTCGGGAGGGAGCGGCAATTGAAGACGTGGGTGGACCGCGGAACGAGATGTGCCTCGGCGCTCCCGCCCAAGGGGTGATCAGCTGATCGTCTGGGTGATCTCCGACCCGAGCTCGTCCTCCACCGCCTGTTCGACGTCCTCCGAGAGTGGCACGCCGTCCCGGCGGCGCAGGTGCGCATCGTGCACGGCGTTGAGGAAGCGTGCTGCCGCCTCGACGACGGCGTTGGCCCGAACGGAGGGGAACGTCTCGAACGCGTGCTGCGCGCCCTTGAGCTCCAGGTAGTAGACGGGCTCGTCCGAGACGGCTCGGAGGCGGTCGACGAAGTCCCGGGCGTCTTCGACCGGGGCCAGGACGTCGATGTCGCCGTGGACGACGAGGAACGGAGGAGCCTCGGTCCTGACCTGATCGAGCGGCGAGGCCGCGGCCCAGGCCTCGGGGTCTTCGTCGGGGTCGACCTTCATGACGAGCGGGGCGAGGAACCAGGGGATCGTCTCCTCGGGCCAGGCGCCGTTGCGGTTCGTGAAGTCGTAGACGCCGTAGAACGGAACCGCCGCCTGCACGGAGGTGTCGGCGTCCTCGAAGCCCGGCTGATACCGATCCTGATCGTTGGTCAGTGCGGCCAGGGTGGTGAGGTGGCCACCGGCCGACCCGCCGGTTGCGGCGATGAAGTCGGGGTCGATGTCGTACTCGTCGGCGTGCTCACGGATCCAGGCGATGGCCCGCTTGACGTCGACCAGGTGGTCGGGAAACGTCGCCATGGGGCTGAGGCGGTAGTCGACGTTGAAGCACACCCAACCCCGGGCCGCCAGGTGGTCCATCAACAGCTGACCCTGCCGGTCCTTGAAGCCCAGGACCCAACCGCCGCCGTGGATCTGGACCAGGGCGGGGCGTCGCCGGCCGGGCTCAGCGGCCGTGGCGGGCGCGTGGACGTCGAGGTGGAGGTTCCGTCCGCCGGCTCGGGCGAACGTGACATTGCGCTCGACCTTCACGGGCTGCGGTTCGACCTCCGGGGCCTCATGGTGCAGCTCGCGGAGCGCGTCGCGGATCTCGTGACGGGCAGCGAAGCTTCGTCGTACCGAGAGAGCGAGACCGACCCACGAGGTCAGGGTGATGGCCAGACCCAGCCGTCCCGGGTTGGTCCGGAGGGCACCCTTCCAGGCGAAGACGCCGGTGGCCACCACCTGCCACAGCAGGTGGAACGGCGCCATCTCGATGGTGATCCACGAGGCGAAGAAGCTCCAGCCGTAGAGCACGCGGCTCTTGCGGGCCGGGCGGTACACGTTGAGCGTGTACGCAGCACCATTGATCGACACGACGAGGTAGGCCCATCCCATGGCCCCAGTCTGATCGGTCAGGGCCGGAGGTTCCCACCCGGACGCCCGAGCGGGCTCAGGCCGGGTGGGGGTTCGAGGGCCACTCCGAGTTGGGCTGCTCAGCCGTTCGGATACCAACGTTGCCCGACTCTCCAGCGCCACAGCTTCCCGATGCGGAGTGAATCTCAGCTGGGCGAAGTCTCGAAGTAGGCCTTCTCGGCTGCCAGGAGTGCCGTCCCCATCTTGGAGCCCCCGAACTTTCGGTAGAAGAACCCGAGGAACCCCGGCGCCGCGACGTCACGAACGACCAACCGATGCGTCAGCCCGCGGTCGGCGGCGACGAACTCATGGACGAAGTGCGAGGTCACGGTGACCTTGGAGCCGGCCTGATACTCCTCGTCGAACTCGACGGTCACGCGGTCATCCTCGACACTCGCGTCGACTTGCCGCGTCCTCCCAGCCATCCTGTCCCGCCCGACGGTAGGGTGCGGCCGTGAATCGACGCAGTCCACTCGCTCAGTTCGCCGTGTTCGTCCTCGTGCTCGTCGGCATCAACGTCGTCCTCGCCGTCATCGGGTCGCCCATGCGCATCTCGATCATCGGCAGCATCGTGCTCTCGCTGCTGGTCGGTGGGGCCATGACGGCCATGAATCGCAACTAGGGGGTCCCCAGGGCGGCGACCCGATCGTTTCGCCCGTAGACCACCAACTCGTCTCCCTCCCGCAGCGTGATGTCCACCGGCGGCTCGCCGAAGTACTGCGCGCCCCGACGTACTCCCAGCACTTTCGCTCCGGGGATGGCATCCTCAAGCTCTCTGAGGCTCCGGTAGGTCTCCTGGGGACGCTCTGCCACGCGCACCGCTGTGACCGAGAACTCCGGACCCAGGGCGAGCAGTTCCTCGGGCCCCACGTCCAGCGCGGGGAGGAGGCGGCGTCGGGCGTAGTGCTGACCCACCCGCACCATCGCCCGCTTCGCCGGGCGATTGCCGACCAGGAGGACGATCAGCATGACGCCCGAGATGGCCACGAGCGACCGCTCGGTGGTCGACCCGGGCCCCGGAGCGAGCAGACCGATCAGCACGCTCACCACGAGGGTTGGCGTGCCCAGATTCCCCACGAACATGGTGGTCGAGACGATCCGGCGTCGCACCGGGTGGTTGACGACGTTCTCGGCCTCGGTGGTGGTGAACCCCGATCCGGTGAAGGCGGAGCGGGCCTGGAACGAGGCGATCTCGGGCGGCACACCGGTGGCGATCAGCGCCCCGGTGGCCATGAGGCCGAACACCATGGAGATGACGGCGACGATCAGGAAGGTGGCGACGGCGTACATGGGTCCGATCCTGCCAGATGACCCGGGCCGGTGATGAGAGCGTCAGCCGGTCGGGCGGAAGGTGTCGTCGTAGTCGGCCATGGACGCCTCGACGACGGCGAAGGCGTGGTCATTGCCGTAGCGGTGATCGATCACGACGTCGTGGTCCTGCCCGGGCAGCGCCTTGTACGTGGCGAAGTAGTGCTCCAGGCGGTCCACGGCAGCGGTGGGGAGATCAACGAGGTCGGTGGCGTCGCCCCAGATCGGGTCCCCCTCCAGCACGGCGATGATCTTGTCGTCGGCTTCGCCCCCGTCGAGCATGCACAGGCCGCCGACGACGCGGGCGGTCAACGTGATGTCCGATCGGTCGATGGGCCGCTCCGAGACCACACAGATGTCCAACGGATCGCCATCGGCGACCTCGACCACCGGGCTCAGGGCCGCAACCCGGGGGCCGCAATAGGTCTGCGGGATGAGCCCGTACAGGTTGGGCGGCGTCGCTGCGCCGCGATGGGGCCGGTCGACGTGCAGGTAACCGGTCTGCTTGTCGACCTCGTACTTGACCAGGTCGAAGGGTGTGATCTCGATGTAGGCCGTGACTCGTCGCGGCGGATCCGGTCCCACCGCCAGACCGTGCCAGGGGTGGGGCCGCCACGCCTTGAATCCCGCATCGACCATCGGCTCACCCTACGGGAGCGATCAGGGACGCAGCGGTGTCAGCCGGCCAGGACCTTGGCCTTCAACTGCTCGAACTGGGCATCGTCGATGGTGCCGTTCTGCTGCAGCTGCTGCAGCTTCGCCAACTCGTCGGCGGTGCTGCCGCTGCCGGCCACCGACTGGATGTACTGGCGCGACGCGGTCTCCCGCTCCTGCATCTCCTGGATCGACCGATCCTGCATCGAGCCGCCCCGGGCGATGAGGTAGACGAACACCCCGAGCAGGGGGACGACCACCACGAAGAGTGCCCAGGCGGCCTTGCCCCATCCGCTCAGATCGCGACTGCGAAAGATGTCCACGACCACGGAGATGAACAGCCAGAACCAGGCGATCCAGATGAACAGCACGATCATGGACCAGAACAGATCAAGGAGCGGCACGGGAAACCTCCATCAGCGAGCTTGTGAGACTACGCGACCGCCCTGCGGAAGCCCCACTCGGCGGGCTGCGCTCGGCCGGCGAGTGGCTCAGGTCGCCGCGGATCGGAGTCGCAGCGCCGCCACGCCGATCAGGATGCCCGAGAGGACCAGGTAGATGCCGCCGATCCAGGCGACCACCGTCACCGTGGGGGCGGGCCACGCGATGACGACCACGCCCGCGGCCACCGAGAGCAGGCCGGAGAAGAACATGAGCCACCGGTCACCGTGGGAGCCGTCGACGACGGCTGTCATCAGCTCGATCCCACCGCCCACGACCCAGACGACACCCAGGAGCGTGGCCAGGACCACGACGGTCTCGAACGGGTGACGGAGCACGATCACGCCCCCGACCATGCCCAGGATGCCGACGAACGCCAGCAGGCCGGGGGAGCGGACATCGGAGGAGAACGAGTTGATCAGCCGGAAGATCCCGAACAGCAGGAGCTGGAGTCCGAGCAGGACGGCCAGCACGGTCAGGGTCTGACTGGGCCACACCATCACCACGACACCCAGGGCGAGGGTGATGACGGCGACGAACGCGGCGACAGGCCACGCCTTCGCGGCATCGAGGTCGAGAAGCGGTGGACCCTCGGAGGGTGCGTCGCTGATCGGTTGCATGTTCAGCTCCCAGTCGCCGGCGCCGCCGGCTGGATGAGGAGGACCGACGTTCGGCCAACTCCCTTGAGATCGTAGTGTCGACGAACCCGGCGAACGCGGAGGTCGTGGCGGCCGTCCAGGTGGTGTGGGGCGTCGCGATCGACGGCGATCGTGCCCGGCCGTGCCACCTCGGTCAATCGGCTCGCCAGGTTCACGGTCGGGCCGAACACGTCTCCACCGACCGTCACGGTCGGGCCGTGCGCCAGTCCGCAGTGAACCGGCGGCACGATCTCCACCGAGTCGAGCCGGTCGACGAGATCGACGGCGATGGCGATGGCCTCGTCCAGATCGGGCGTCACGAACATCACCTCGTCGCCGATCAGCTTCACCACTCGGCCCTCGTGAGCCGACACCACGTCGAACGCGACCGCCTCGAACGCCTCGATCGTCTGCGCCAGCTCGGCGCTGCTCGCTCGCTTCGTCAGGCGGGAGAAGCCCGAGAGATCCGCGAATCCGACCGCCTGCTCGGTGGCGTCGTCATCCACCGAGATCCACCGTCCGATGGCGGCCAGGAGGTGCCGGCGCCAGACGTAGGCGACCGAGTCCTCCAGAAAGGCCAGGACGTCGGCATCCTCGTCGGCGACCAGGGCGGAAAGCCGGGCGCGGCGGGACTGGGTGGGATCTGCTCCGGGAAGGGACGCGAGGAAGTCGTCGATCACCGCGATCTGAGCGTCGGCCAGACGCGAGAAGGACGCTCCCATCAACCGGGCCAGACGAAGGATGTCCTCGTCCTCGACGAGACCGACGACCAACAGCGAGTTGAGCTGCCGGACCATCTCGACGTCCTGGGTGCCGAAGGCGCGCGCGTCGTCGGGCATCTCCGGGAACCCCATCGCCCGCCACCAGCGGATGGTGTCGTCCGACGGCACACCGCCCATCTCGGCGACCTCGGCTCTCCGCATGACCGGCGGATCGAGCTTGACCATCCGATGCAGGGCGGCGATGTCGAGGCGGCCGGTCCCGCCCACCGGCTCGTCTACCAGTGGAATTCGATCTCGAGCTCGGTCCCGTCCTCGCCGATCTCCAGCTCCAGCTCCATCTCGAGCTGATCGGGAACCGCCACCTCGTAGCGGACCCCCTCCTGCTCGAACTCGATGTCGTTGTGGCGGGCCAACGAGTCCGCCAGCTCGCGGAGCCAAGCGGCCGCCTCCTCCCGGCTGAGGTTCCGTTTCGTCTCGATCTCGATCAGTGCCATGGGTGTACTCCTGCTGAAGGTTGGGTCCGGGTCGTCGGAGTGGGGTGAGGCTAGATGTACCCCATCGACTCGGCGGCTGCACTCAATTCCTCGCGATGCTCGGGGGCGGCGATCGCGATCAGGTTGGCGGTGCGCTCTCGGATCGACCGGCCGCGAAGCTCGGCGACGCCGTGCTCGGTCACCACCTTGTCGACGGTGTTCTTCGGAGTGGTCACCGCATCTCCGGCCGCATGCTGGGCCACGATGCGCGAACGGCCGGAGCTGGTGGCGGAGTGGAGCACGACGAACCCCTGGCCCCCCGGGGAGTACGCGGCACCCCGGGCGAAGTCGTTCTGGCCCCCGGACGACGAGTAGTAGGAACCGCCGATGGTCTCCGAGGCGCACTGGCCCAGGAAGTCGACCGACAGCGTCGCATTGATGGAGACGAAGTTCCGCTCGCGCGAGATGATCCGCGGGTCGTTGACGTAGCGCACCGGCCACAGCTCGAAGGCGGTGTTCTCGTGGAGGAACGTGTGCAGCCGCTCGCTACCGAGCGCGAACGTGCCCACCGCCTTGGTCCGGTTGAGATCCTTCTTGACCCCGTTGACGACGCCCGACTCCATGAGGTCGACGACCCCGTCGGAGAGCAGCTCGGTGTGGATGCCGAGATCGCGATGATCCCGAAGCAGATCCATGATCGCGTTGGGGATGGCGCCGATACCGGTCTGGAGCGTCGCCCCGTCGGGGATCCGCTCGGCCACGAATGCGGCGATGGACCGGTCGAGCTCGTCGGGTTCGCGGGGCGCTTCGACCAGCAGCGGCCGGTCGGAGCGGCACCAGCCGACGATCTGGGACTCGTGGATCTGGTTGCGGCCGAACGTGCGCGGCATGTGCTCGGTCACTTCGAGGAAGATGCGCGACCGGCCGATGAAGCTCGACGTGTAGTCGGCGGACACGCCCAGTGAGAAGTAGCCGTGGCGATCCCGCGGCGAGGCTGCGGCGATGACCAGCGGGTCGTCCGCACTGGTCACCATGGCCGCGTACGTCTCCGAGAAGTGCGCAGGTACGAGATCGATCGTGTTGGCTGCGAAGTGCGGCCGAGTGATGTGGGAGAGGAAGTAGGAGCGGTGGCGCAGGCGGTCGCCGTACACGCCCGCCAGGTAGGGATGATCGTGCAGGGCGTGCATCTGGTGCACCCGCACCCCTTCCAGGGTGGGACCAGCCTCGTCCAGGACCTCGACGAGAGCGGTCGGCTCACCGTTGGCGAGGGGGACGATGACCTGGGTTCCCGGACCCACGTGGTCCAGGACGGCTTCCGCTGCGACCGGCTCCGAAATGCTTCGGCGGCTGGTCACGAGCAGGTCGAGGCCAGCTCCGTGCGCACCGCCTGGGCGGACGTGACGATCCGCGACACGGCGTCGATCGCGGTGCCTGCGTTGTCGACGGTGAGGTCCCCACCGAGGTCGTCCAGCGACGTCTCCAGGTCGGCGATCGCGGTCTCGAGCTCGGCGATCTGCTCGCCGGCGACCTCGGTTCCCGCCTCTTTCATCTCGGTGAGATCGGACTCGATGGAACCGAGTTGTTCGTCCAGCCCATCGGTCCCCTCGGCGACGATGTCCAGGTCACTCAGCGCCTGGACATCGCTCTCGAGGCTGTCGCCCGCGTTGCAGAAGGCTTCTTCGGGACTCTCGTCATCGTCGCCACAGGCGGCGAGGAACGAGACCGACAGGATCGCGGCGAGCGCAATCGTGAGGAAGGAACTGATCCGGGAACGGCGGGCGGCGTGCGGCATGGGAAAACAGGTCCTTCGTATCGTGTCGGAGTGAGAGCCGAGTATAGGACTCGACCGTGGAGCGGTCCGGCATCGGAGGGCCCACGGACAGCGAGCGATTCAGCGGTTCCGGGCCAGCCACGAGAGGAGGCGCAGGAGCGTGATGTAGAGCCAGATGAGCGTGACCATCAGGCCGAAGGCGGCGTACCACTCCATGAACTTCGGGGCACCGAGCTGGACCCCGCGTTGGACCTGACCGAAGTCCAGGGTCAGGCTCAGGGCGGCGAGGACCACGGCGATCAGACTGACGAGCGCGCCGATGGCCTGGAACTCCTCGCTGTAGAGCCACTGCCAGTCGAACAGGGCCAACACACCCACGAACAGGTACAGCAGGCAGAGCCCGCCGATGCCCGCTGCGACCCCGAAGGCCATCCGTTGGGTCGGCCGGATGATGCCGGTCACGTAGAGGAGCAGGGCGACGAGGAACACGCAGCCGGTGGCGAGGATGGCCGCGCCGACGACCCCCTGGGTCTGGGCGTCGTATGCGGCCGAGATCGCACCGAGCACGTAGCCCTGGAGCACCGCGTAGAGCATCCCACCGACCGCAGCGCGTCGGGGATTCATCGACACGAAGATCCCGACGAACAGGGCGGCGAACGAGGCGAGCCAGAACCCGCCGGGAATCGTCACGGTCGTGTTGCCGTACCCGGATCCGAGGTCGGTGGCGACCGGATCGGTGGCCGACGACCACCCCCAGGCGCCGCCCGCAACCACCAGCACGAGCAGGAAGCCCGTCTTCAGAGCGGTGCCGCCCACGGTCATCGTCGCGGGCTCGACCCCCTCCGACGCCAGGTAGCCGTCGTAGCGGGCTTCGTTGAACGCCGGATTGCCGCTGGACGGTGTCGCTCCGACAGGGGTCGAGTGAACGGTCATGCCGAGCCGTTCGCGGTCGCACCCGGGCCGTCGGTCGGGGGTCCTGCGAACGCCTGGGCAAGGCTCATCCAGTCTCGCGCCGCCGTCCCGCGACGACGAGCGCCGTGTCATCGACGTGGCGGCGCTGCGTCGTGACGAGGCAGAAGTCCTCGGCCGGTCCGACGATCGACTCGCCGGCGTCGTCGGGGCCGAACGTCCAGGTCACCCCCGAGGGTGCGGTGAGCTCGACGCGCACCTCGGCGGCGGGTGCGTCGAGGCCGCGGTTGGCGTAGGACCACCCGCGGGTGATGACACCGAGCTGCACGACATGGCGCAGACGATCGGTGGCCGGTCGGTTCGCGCCGACCGCATCGACGACGTCCTGCCCGTGCGCCCACACCTCCATGAGGCGAGCGGTGAGGAACGACTTCGCGCCCATCGATGGCCCGTACCACGGCACCCGGGTGTCGTCATCGAGGCCCGTGGCCGCCTCGGCCAGCGCGTCGCGGTCGGTCCGCCAGTGCGCAAGGAGCTCGTCCGGTCCGAGTGGCAGGTAGGCCTCCAGGGTGTAGGCGTCGACGGCCTCTTCGCCCTGGCCGGCCCTCCCCCAGAGCTCCTCGACCATCGGAGCGAACGCTTCGGGCTCGGCGATGGCCGTCGCAGCGGCGCGATCGAAGTAGGACAGATGGCCGATCTGGTGGGCCACCGTCCACCGGGGACTGGGGGTGGGTTCGTCCCACTGGGCGGGCGTCAGGCCGGCGACGACGGCGTCGAGCGCCTGCTGCTCGTCGAGCAGGTCGGCGCGGACCTCGGCGACGCCGACCGGTGCGGTTCCCATCGTGTTCCTCCCACGGGTAGGCGGCGAGCAGGCGGCCTCGCTGGGGTGAACCGGCGACCGCCTGAGTGGTCTCGGCACCGTAGTACGCTCGGCCGGCCGGGAGACCCGAGAGAGCGGAGGGGCCAGGGTGACCATCGGGACCGTGCTGCGGAGCCGCCTGGACACGCGCTCGCAGGACTACCTCGACAATCTCGCCGCCATGCAGTCGCTGTGGGACGAGGTGGCCGTCGAGCTGGCCGAGGTCCCCACGATCGGTGGGCAGCGCTACGTCGATCGGCACCGCCGCCGGGGCAAGCTCCTCGTCCGGGAGCGCATCGAGGCCCTGGTCGACCCCGGGGCTCCCTTTCTCGAGCTCAGCCCGCTGGCTGCGTGGGGGACCGAGGACCCGATCGGGGCGGGGAGCGTCACCGGCGTCGGCGTCATCGAGGGGGTCGAGTGCGCCATCAGCGGCTCGGACCTGACCTATCGGGGTGGATCGGCCAACCCCACCAGCCTGGCCAAGGGAGGGCGGCTGCACGAGATCATCCGCCAGAACCGGCTCCCGGTCATCTCGCTGACCGAATCGGCCGGGGCCGAGCTCCCGCGGCAGGCCGACATCTTCGTCCCCGGCGGAGCGGGCTTCCGGAACCTCACCCAGCTGTCGAAGCTGGGAATCCCGTCGATCACCGTGGCCTTCGGTCCCAACACCGCCGGTGGCGCCTACATCCCGGGGATGAGCGACTACTCCGTGTTCGTCAAGGAGCGCGGGACCGCATACCTCGGCGGTCCGCCGCTGGTGAAGATGGCCATCGACGAGGTGGTCGACGAGGAGAGCCTCGGCGGGGCCGAGATGCACTCGCGAACCAGCGGGCTGTCCGACTACCTGGCGCTCGACGAGATGGATGCGCTGCGGATCACCCGCCAGATCGTGCGCCATCTGCAATGGGAGAAGCTGGGACCGGGGCCGACCGAGCCCGCCGACGACCCGGTGTACGACCCGGCCGAGCTGCTCGGGTGTGCCATGGCCGACGTTCGCATCCCGTTCGAGATCAAGGAGGTCTACGCCCGGGTGCTCGACGGCAGCCGGTTCGAGGAGTTCAAACCGCTCTATGGCGACAAGCTGGTCTGCGGGTGGGGCTCGATCTGCGGGTTCCCGGTCGGCGTGCTGGGCAACAACGGGATCCTCTTCTCCGAAGAGGCCAAGAAGGCCGCCCAGTTCATCCAGCTCTGCAACAAGACCGACACCCCACTGGTCTTCATGCACAACATCACGGGCTTCATGGTCGGGTCGAAGGCCGAACAGGGCGGCATCATCCGCAACGGCGCCAAGATGATCAACGCCGTGTCCAACTCGACCGTGCCCCACTTCAACCTGATGGTCGGGTCCAGCTACGGCGCCGGCAACTACGGCATGGGGGGCAAGGCGTACGACCCCCGCTTCATCTTCTCCTGGCCCAACCACCGCATCGCGGTCATGGGTCCCAAACAGCTGGCCGGGGTGATGGACATCGTGGCCCGAGGCTCGGCCGAGCGGAAGGGCATCGAGATCACCCCGGAGATGGAGGACGTGCTGGCCGCCCAGACCTCGGCGCTCGAAGCCCAGATCGAGCACGAATCCACGGCCCTCTACGCCACCGGTCGGGTCTGGGACGACGGCATCATCCACCCGGCGGACAGCCGGACGGTGCTGGGCATGGCCCTGTCGGCCGCTCACAGCAACGTGGTGCAGGGCGCGACCGAGTACGGGGTCTGGCGGCACTGATGGCACCGGTCCGGCCCATCGAGCGGCTGCTCATCGCCAATCGAGGTGAGATCGCGGTCCGCATCGCGCGGACAGCCCACCGCCTCGGGATCGAAACGGTCGGCGTGTACGCCGAACCCGACCGTGGTGCCCTGCACGTCGACACGGTGGATCTGGCCGTCGCGCTGGGCGGGGTCTCGCCGGCAGACTCGTACCTGCGCGACGACCTCATCATCCGGGCCGCCCTCGATACCGGATGCCAGGCAATCCATCCGGGCTACGGGTTCCTGGCCGAGAATGCCGCCTTCGCCCGCAGCGTGATCGAGGCCGGCATCATCTGGATCGGCCCCACCCCCGAGCAGATCGCGCTGCTCGGTGACAAGATGGCAGCCAAGGAGGCTGCGGTCGACGCGGGCGTGCCGACGACTCCGGCGCTGGCCGCCTCGCCCGACTCGATTCCGGACGACGTGGCCATGCCCGCGCTGGTCAAAGCGGCGGCCGGCGGGGGCGGCCGCGGGATGCGCATCGTCCGCAAGGCGGACGAGCTCGCTGACGCCGTAGAGGCGGCGTCTCGCGAGGCGGCGTCGGCGTTCGGTGACGGGACCGTGTTCATCGAGCCGTACCTGGAGGACGGCCGGCACATCGAAGTGCAGATCCTGGGCGACGCCCACGGCAACATCATCCATCTGGGCGAGCGCGAGTGCTCGATCCAGCGTCGCAACCAGAAAGTGATCGAAGAGGCCCCCTCGGCGGGCATCGACGAGGCGACGCGCCGGCTGCTGTGCGACAGCGCCGTCGCGCTGGCCCGCACCGTCGGCTATCAGAGCGCCGGGACGGTCGAGTTCATGGTGGGAGCCGACGGTCGCGTGACCTTCCTCGAGGTCAACACCCGCCTCCAGGTCGAACACCCGATCACCGAGGCGGTCACCGGACTCGATCTGGTAGAGCTCCAGCTGCGCGTCGCCGCGGGCGAACCCCTGCCCGTCGCGCAGGACGAGGTCGTCATCCAGGGGCACGCCGTCGAGGTTCGGCTGGTCGCCGAGGACCCGGCGGCCGACTGGATGCCCTCGACCGGTCGGATCGACGTCTTCCACGTGGGAGACGACGTCCGGGTCGACACCGGTGTCCGCAACGGCGCCGAGATCACGCCGGACTACGACTCGCTGCTGGCCAAGGTCATCGCCCACGCGCCGACCCGGGGCGAAGCCGTTCGTCGTCTGGCCCGCGGGTTGCGGATCGCTCGGATCTCCGGCGTCCGGACCAACCTGGCGTGCCTGCTGGCCGTCCTGGAGGAAGAGGACTTCGCGGCCGCCCGAACCCCCACGAACTACCTGATCCGGCATCCCGAAACGCTCGAAGGGGCCGGTCCGACCGGGGACGACCGGCTGGCGCTCCTGCTGGGCGCAGTGTTCGAGGCCGACCGGGCCGCTCGCGCCGCCGACGCGGTCACCGGGTTCGCCCCTTCGGGCTGGCGCAACCTCCGAATCCAGGGTCAGCGGTGCATCTGGTCGCTCGACGGCGAGCCGCACCCGATCGAGTACGTCCTGGACGGCGACGAGGCGACGGTGTGGGTCGGCCCCTGGCCCGGGGTCGCCGAGGACGGCACCCTCGCGACCGACGAGCGGCGGACGGCGTCGGTCCGGCTCCTCGCCCGAGCCGCCGATCGGCAGGTGATCGAGCTCGATGGGCAGCGTCGTGCCGTCGACGTGTCGTTCGACGGCGAGGTGGCCGTCACCAGTGGTCGGGCCGGCTCCCTCACGTGGCGGCGACTCCCTCGGTTCGAGGCCCCCGAGGCGGAGACCGCGGGCGCCGGACCGGTCTGCCCGCTGCCGGGCACCGTGATCGCCGTCCACGTCGTCGCCGGCGACCGCGTGGTCGATGGCCAGCTCCTGATGGTCGTCGAGGCGATGAAGATGGAGCACAAGATCACCGCGGTGGGCCCTGCGGCGGTCACCGGGGTGCCGTACGCGGTCGGCGACCGCGTCGACACCGGCGACCTGTTGGTGGCGCTGGAGGCGGCCGATGCTCCGGAGGACCCGTGAGCGATCCGATCCGCATCGCCAACTGCTCCGGCTTCTTCGGTGACCGGCCCAGCGCCGCGACCGAGATGGTCGACGGTGGCCCCATCGACGTGCTGACGGGGGATTGGCTCGCCGAACTGACCATGTTGATCCTCGCCCGCATCCGGGCAAAGCACCCGGCCGGCGGGTACGCGCGCACCTTCGTGCGCCAGATGGAGCAGGTCATGGGGACCTGCCTCGACCGCAACATCAAGGTCGTGTCCAACGCGGGTGGACTGGATCCCGACGGGTGCGCCGACGCGGTCGCCGAGGTGGCGGCCGGGCTCGGCCTGTCGCCGACGATCGCGTACGTCAACGGCGACGACCTCATGCCGCGTGTGATCGAGCTCGCCGACGGCGGTCATCTGCAGCCGTTCGGTCCATCGGGGGATCTGGGCGACCCGTCCGCCTATCTCACCGCCAACGCCTACCTGGGGTGCTGGGGCATCGTCGAGGCCCTGGAGCGGGGCGCGGACATCGTGATCACCGGTCGGGTCACCGACGCCGCGGTGGCCTGTGGTCCGGCGGCCTGGCACCACGGGTGGGGACGCGACGACTGGGATCGTCTGGCCGGTGGGGTCGTGGCCGGCCACATCATCGAGTGCAGCGCCCAGGCCACCGGTGGGAACTACTCGTTCTTCGACGAGATCGACGGAACCGACGAGGTCGGTGGTCGGGCCCGGCTCGGGTTCCCGTGGGCCGAGGTCGCGGCCGACGGGTCGTCGGTCATCGGGAAGCACGACGGCACCGGGGGAGCGGTCACGGTCGGGACCGTCACGTCCCAGCTCCTGTACGAGGTCGGCGGACCGGAGTACCTCGGGCCCGACGTGACGGCCCGCTTCGACACGGTCCAGCTCGAACAGGTCGCCCGCGACCGGGTCCGCGTCGCCGGAACCCGGGGCCAGGCTCCGCCGACCACGCTCAAGGTGGCCATGAACGAGCTGGGCGGATTCCGCAACTCGTTCACCGTCGCACTCACCGGGCTCGACATCGACGAGAAGGCCGCGTTCGCCCAGGCCGCGTTCTGGGACGCCTGCCCGTATGCACCAGAGGACTTCGACTCGGTGGTCAGCCGGGTGGTGCGCACCGACAAGCCCGATCCGGCCACCCAGGAGGAGGCCACCGCCATCTGGCGGTTGACGGTGAAGGACGCCGACGAGCGCAAGATCGGTCGGGCCTTCTCCGATGCCATGGTGCACACCGCGCTCGCGGGTATTCCCGGCATGTACGGTCTGGGCGGTGGCCCGGCGACGGCGACGCCCTACGGCGTCTACCGGCCGGCCACGGTGCCGGCCGAGCTGGTACCGCAGTACGTGCACGTCCTGGCCGACGGCGATCGATCCGGCACGGTCATGGTCGAGTCGGCGGTCCCGGCCGGCGATCCGATCACCCCCGAGATCGTCGCGCCGCAACCGGCGCCGGCCGGTTCCACGACGCTGGCGGCGCTGGGCACCGTGCTCGGTACCCGCTCGGGCGACAAGGGCGGCGACGCCAATCTGGGCGTCTTCGCACGGACCGATCCGGCGTGGGCGTGGCTGGACGAGATGCTCACCGTCCAGCGCTTGCACGAGCTGCTCCCCGAGACGGCGCCGCTCGCCACGGAGCGCTTCCGGTTCCCGGCGATCCGGTCGCTCAACTTCGTCATCCACTGCCTGCTGGACGAAGGGGTGGCCGCCTCGACCCGGCAGGACGCACAGGCCAAGGCCCTGGGTGAGTGGTTGCGGGCCCGCCTCGTGCCGATCCCGGATCTGGTCCTGGCCGCCGAGGCGGCTGCTACCAGCCCTGGGTCCCCGGGTCGCCCTTGAAGGGGCCGACGATCTCGTCGGTCACCCATCCTCCGTAGAAGCCACCACCCTGCGGTCGCACGACCTGGCCGTCGACCGTGCACCGAACCCGAGCCGGGTAGAAGGAGAGGAACCCGGCCAGGGAGTCGAAGTCGTCGAACGGGGACGGGTACTCCCATCCGATCGGCTCGTCGGGACGGTCGTGAGTCGCCCAGTACCGGGCCGAGCCCTTCCACTCGCAGAACGAGGATCCGTCGGCGGGCACCAGCCGGGTCCGATCGACATCGTCGGGCGGGAGGTAGAACGTGGGCGGGCTGGCCGTTTCCAGCACCCGCACGGCGGCAACGGTGTCAGCGATCGGCGCATCGGCGTCCCCCACGACGACGCGACGCGTGTCGGCCACGATGACGGGCGGACGCGGATAGTCCCAGACCGACTCCTGGCCCGGTCCCGGCTCGGTCGCGAACTCAGGGCGCGACCGGCCCGTATGAGACCACCCGGAGCGGGCCGCGGCGACCCAATCCGGGACCTCCGGGTTCATGTCGACGCCGGCTGGGGCCGGCTCAGGTCGCGATCGATCAGCGGTACGGCGCTACTGATCGAGGACCTTCGCCTTCGCCTGCGCGTACTCGGCGTCGTCGAGCTTGCCGCTGGCGTGCAGGTCGGCGAGCTTGGCGAGCTGATCGGCGGCGCCGGAGCCGCCGGCCGTCTCGCGAATGTAGGCCCGCTGGGCCTGGTCGGCGGCCTGGGCGTCACTGACCTGCCGGTCGGCCATCTTGTCGCCGCGGCTGATCAGATAGATGAAGACCCCGAGGTAGGGCAGAAAGATGATGGCGACAGCCCAGAGGGCCTTCGCTCCGCCCGAGAGATCATCGCTCCGCATGATGTCGACGAACACGGTGATGACCAGCCAGATCCAGAGGAAGATCAGGAAGAACCAGAGGATGGACCAGAGCACCTGGCCCGTTCCGAATTCGGCTGCGAGAAACATGCGCTTCTTCTTTCACATGGGTGACGGATGGCTGGTGCCGGAGCACCGGCAGAGCATCCTTCCTGCCGTCGACCAACCGTGTCAAGCGTGGCCTAGCATCGCGGGTCGACCGAACAGGAGCAGTTCCATGGCCGCGAAACCCGAGCCGCTGGAAGCAGGGCAACCGGCGCCGATGTTCACCGCCACGACCCACACCGGCGAGGTGGTCGACCTCGCTGCACTCCGTGGTCGGAAGGTGGCGGTGTACTTCTATCCGAAGGACAACACGCCCGGCTGCACGGCACAGGCCTGCAATCTACGAGACCACCTGGGGCTCCTCCAGGAGCACGGGATCTCGGTCGTCGGTGTCTCGCCGGACGACGAGAGCAGCCACGAGCGGTTCACCGAGCAGCACGAGCTGACGTTCCCGCTCGTGGCGGATCCCGAACGGAGGATCATCGAGCAGTACGGCGTGTGGGGCGAGCGGAAGAACTACGGGAAGACGTTCATGGGACTGCAGCGCACGACGTTTCTCATCGACGAGGACGGTGTCATCCAACACGTCTTCAAGCGGCCGAAGACCGCAGCCCATGCCGAGGAGATCATCGGGAAGCTCTGATCGCGGTGCCGTCCGGTCGTGAACGGTCGGGGCCGCGCCGGTAGGTCGAGGTCGTGAAGCGGTGGACCTCCGTCCCGGCCGGCCAGGATCCGGGGGCCAGGCCGGCCTTGCGGAAGAGCTGGGCGACGAACCGGTCGGGCTCGGGCAGTTGGACCCACACGCTCGGGAGGAACAGGCCCTGCCGGCGGCCGGCCGTGACGACCACACCGTCGGTTCCGGGTTCGATGCGATCGATCAGCTCGGCATACGAGTCGGCACCGAGCGCCGACAACGGCGACAGGAGCGAGATCTCGATCTCGAGCCGGCCGAGCTCGGACGATCGCAGGGTGGGAAGCCGGGGGTCGCCGAACGCGGCCGACCAGGCCAATCGCGGCACGGCATGTCCGAGCGGTTCGATCCCCTCGACGTTGCCGATGCACCCGTTCAGCTCGTGGCCCACGTGCAGGGTCACGAAGGAGCCGACCCTGCGGTGCAGTCTCTCGGGCAGGTCCGACAGCGGTTCGAGGAGCGGAGACCGGCCTGCCAACCCCTGCCGGATCGCCTGGATCGCAGCGTCGAGCAGCCGGTCGGTGTCCTCGGTGCCGAGGTCGGAATCAGGCGACGGCGAAGGATCCATACCCCACCACCCGTTGCCGGTCTCCCGTGGTGTCGCCGGAATTGCGCAGGTCGATACGCTCGACGCGGCATGAGCGGCGACCGCCGGCGATGAGGAGCCCTCGAAGTGGTTGCGCTCCGCACGCGTCAGCGGCACCGATCGCGTCGGCCCGACCGGCGACGATCGCGGCGGCCGTGCGGGCGTCCAGTCGGATCGCGTCGGCGTACCGGTGGAAGTGGGAGAGATCGGTGCTGACCACGATGATCGTGTCCGGCTCGTCCCAGAACGCGTCGATGAGCCGGGCGACGTCCTCGGGATCGGCCCGGCCGACCACCAGGGGGAGCAACGCGAAGTCGTCGAGGACGGTCTGGAGGAACGGGAGCTGCACCTCGAGGCTGTGTTCGTGCTCGTGCGCCCGGTCGTTGACGGCGACGGTCGGGAGCGTGAGCGCGCGGCCCCGGGCCTCGTCGTCCAGCCGGACCTCGCCCAGCGGGGTGGCGAACGCATCGGCGGCGGACACGCCCACACCGTCGAGGGGCACGTGGTGGCTGGGGCCAAGGAGGACCACGCGTTCGATGGCCGAGGCGGATCGCCGAAGCCGTAGGTAGCCGCTGGCGGCGACCGCACCGGAGTACACGTAGCCGGCGTGGGGCACGACGAGAGCTCGAGGGGTCGGCGCGCCGGCTGGTGGTCGTTCGGCGCGGGCGAACGCTCGTCGAAGGGCGCGCCGGAGGACGTTGGGTTGCGCCGGGTAGAAGGTGCCGGCCACTGCGGCGGGACGGACGGTGCGCGGTGTGGTCGTCATGGAGTCGGCTCCCGGTCGGACGGCGATCGCAGGGTCACGCGGCGGCTCGCGGAGACACCTCCACCGCAGGGACCGTCGAAGATTCCGGGGATCGTCGCCCCACACGAGCGGCAGTGGCCCGAGTCGTCCAGTTCGTATCGACCCAGCCGGTACCAGTCCCGGTCGATCACGGTCGTGCCGCAGGAAGCGCACGTGGTGCTCTGGCCTTCCCGGTCGTGGACGTTGCCGGTGTAGGCGTACCGCACGCCGTTGGAGCGAGCGATGGACCGGGCCCGGCTGAGGGTCTCGGGTGGTGTCGGCGGCCGGTCGAGCATGCGGTAGTCGGGATGGAAGGCCGAGAAGTGCATCGGTACGTCCGGGCCCAGGTGGTCGACGACCCAGGTGGTCATGGCATCGAGTTCGGCGCTGCTGTCGTTGAGACCGGGGATCAGCAACGTCGTCAGCTCGACCCAGACGTCGGTGTCCTTCAGGTAGAGCAGGGTGTCCAGGACGGCGCCGAGCTCGGCCCCGCAGGTGTGGCGGTAGAAGTCATCGGTGAACCCCTTCAGGTCGACGTTGGCGGCGTCGAGGTGACCGAAGAAGTCGGCTCGGGGCTCGGGGCAGATGTAGCCGGCGGTCACGGCCACGGTCCGAAGGCCGCGTGCATGGCACGCCACCGCCACGTCGATGGCGTATTCGAGGAAAATCGTCGGATCGTTGTAGGTGAACGCGACGCTGCGGCATCCCATGTCGTCCGCGGTGTCGGCGATCATCTCGGGCGTCGCCGAGGCGGCGAGGGTGTCGATCTCCTTCGATTTGGAGATGTCCCAGTTCTGGCAGAACCGGCAGGCGAGATTGCAGCCGGCCGTGCCGAAGGAGAATGTCGTCGAACCCGGAAGAACATGATTGAGCGGCTTCTTCTCGATCGGGTCGACGCAGAACCCGCTGGAGCGGCCGTAGGTGTGGAGCACGATGCCGTCGCCGGCCCGGCCGCGCACGAAGCACACGCCCTTCTGCCCGTCCCTCAGCTTGCATGCTCGGGGACAGACGTCGCACTGGACCCGACCGTCGTCCAAGCGGTGCCAGTACTTGGTGGGGACCGTCGTCACCAGGCGGTCGCTGCTCGTGGACACGGTCGCGATCCTCCTCCTCGGTCTCGCTCTCCCCCGGATCAGACCACGACCGGTGCCGATCGGGGGAGGGCCGAAGGTCCTCTCACCGGGGGATTTCCGGGCCGTTTCCAGGTCGAGGGCCGACGCGCGGATCGGCCCGGATCAGCTCCGAATCATCCGAGAACCTCGGAGAGCGACCCGGGTTGCAGCAGGGTGGGGTCCTGCTGGAGCACGCGCCGCTCCATTTCCCGCAGCCCCGATCCCGGGCTGAGCCCCAGCTCGGTCTGGAGGTGATGCCGAGCTCGCGTGTACGAGCGCAGGGCGCCCGCCTGCTGGCCGGCCATCGCCTGAGCCCGCATCAGCAGTTCCCACCGTTCTTCCCGCAGCGGCTCCTCGGCGGTCAAGCGCTCGGCTTCACCCGCTGTCGGCCTTCCGAGCCGTAGGAAGAGCGCCACCCGTCGTTCCTCGGCGCGGAGCCGCATCTCATGCAGTCGGGCTCGCGCTCCTTCGCCGGCGGGGCGTCCCACCAGGTCCAGCCAGGGGTCCCCACCGCCCGCGTCGGACAGCGCCGCGTCGAACAGCGCGGCGCTCTCCTCGAGGCGGCCGGCCTCCAGTGCTCGCTCGGCAGAGGTGGCCCGACCGGAGAACCGGTGTGTGTCCACGGCTTCGGGATCGACGGCAGCTCGGTACCCGTGGTGATCGGTGTCGATGAAGTCGGCGCCGAGATGGTGGCGAAGGCGCATGACGTGCGTCTGAAGCGCATGGGGCGGATCGTGGGGCAAGTCGCCGGCACCCCAGGCGGTCCGGCCGAGTTGGTCGAGCCCGATCGACTGCGCCGGCCACAGCAGGAGGGTCGCCAGCACGGCTCGTTCTGCACCGCCACCACACGGACGGTCATCTCCATCACGAGTGATCCGGAGCGGCCCGAACGCTCGGATCTCGATGGCCCCTTCGATCATGTCCGCTCCCGCGGTCACGCCGTCGCCACCCCTGTCTACCACGGCCTCACCGAGATCGCAGCCGCCACGCGGCTCGCTCGCGGGTGGATCACCAGCCGGGCGCGACCGACGTAGACGCCCTTCCCTCCGGGCCCGCATCGGGCCAACGTGGGCGATGCGAACGCAACCGTGGGCCGCATCGAGGAGGCGCAACCATGTACATCTTCAGTCGACGTCGTCTGATCCATCCCGGACAATTCCGTCAAGCGCTCGGTGAGGGCGTGGCGGTGGCCGCCACGGTCACCGAGCTCACCGATGTTCCCGTGATGGTGTGGATGTCGCAGTACGACCCGGAGGGCGCCGCCATGGTGTGGAGCGCCCGGTTCGAGGCGATGACCGACCTGGAGGCCGCCTTCGGCCAGCTGATGGACTCGAACGACTACCAGGACCAGGTCGAGGCGCTCGACGAGCTCTTCACCGGCCAGGCGGTCGACAACCTGATCCAGATCGTCGCCGGTGGACTCGGTGACGCGCCGGCCCCGATGGTCTCGGTGATCGAGGCCACAGCCGCCAACGGCCGCCAGCAGCAGGCGCTGGCGTGGGGAGCCGACATCGCCGAGAAGGCGGCGAGGTCGCTCGATCTCCCCGTCGCGTTCGGCATCGGCGCGTACGGCCGCTACGGGTCACTGGGGTGGATCACGTCCTACGAGGACGTCGCATCGATCGACGACGCCCGCGGCAAGCTCATGGCGGACGCCGTCCTCCAGGAGGCGATCGACGACGGGGCCGGCAACGTCCAAGACGACGCGACGAGCATCCTCCTGCGCCGCCTCAACTGAGGATCCCGGACGCGCTATCGGAGGGCGATTCCGGGGGGCCCGGCGCTGGCACGGCCGATGCGGGCGGCGGTATGGCCCGTATCGGCAAGCCTGGCCAGCGCGTCCGCGGTCCGCTCCTGGTTCACGCCGAACACCAGGCCGCCCGACGTCTGCGCATCGGCCAGGAGCAGGCGGGTCAGCTCGTCGTGCCCACCCGCGTCGAGAAGGGCGTCGCTCCACGCCAGATTGCGCCGACTCCCACCCGGCATGGCGCCTCCCTCAGCGAGTTCGCGACCGCCGGGGAGCAGCGGCACCGAGGCGACCTCGACGATCGCCCGGACGCCGGACTCGAGCGCCATGCGGCCCAGGTGGCCCAGCAGCCCGAATCCGGTGACGTCGGTACACCCGGTTGCGCCCGAGGCGAGCGCGACCTGTGACGCCTCGTCGTTCAGTCTCGTCATGGAGGCCACCGCGGCGTCGATGACCGAATCTGGTGCGGTGCCGGCCTTGATCGCCGTCGTGATCACCCCGACGCCCAGTGGCTTGGTGAGGACCAGATCCTGGTCCTCGCGCAGTCCGGCGTTGGTCAGGATGCGATCGGGGTGCACCTCGCCGGTCACCGCCATCCCGTACTTGGGTTCGGGATCGTCGATCGTGTGGCCACCGACGACCGCGAACCCGGCGGCGGCGGCGATGTCCTGGCCGCCGGCCAGCAGCTCTCCCAGCAGCTCGGTGGACAGGAGGTCGGTGTTCCACCCCACCAGATTGAGGGCGAACAGCGGCCGGCCCCCCATGGCGTAGACGTCGGACACGCTGTTGGCCGCTGCGACGCGGCCCCAGGTGCGCGCGTCGTCCACCACCGGCGTGATGAAGTCGACGGTGGAGATGAGGGCTCGATCGGCGTCGATCCGCCAGACCGCAGCGTCGTCACCGGTTGCGGTGCCGACGAGGAGATCCTCGGGTGGGGTGGTCTGCATCTGGCGCAGCACGTGCGCCAACTCGCCTGGTGCGAGCTTGCAGCCTCAACCGGCGCCGTGGCTGAACTGGGTCAGTCGCGGTGGTTCAGCGTCGCTCATGTCACCTCCTCGTCGGTCGTCAGGGTCGGCTGCAGGCTATCGACGGCCGGTGACGGCGACGGCAGACCGAGCTCCCGTCGAATGGTGTCGAGCACGACCGGGTGGGTCCAGTAGTGGCTGGCGGCGTGGGTGAGAATGCGGTCGCCCCGCTCGCCGGCGTACACCTCGATGTCCTCCGGTTCGCTGCCGTCGTGCAGTCGGAAGACCGGGGCGGTCAGGAACGCCCACGGATCCAACGGCACGTAGTGGTTGGCCCACGACCGGATCGTGGGTGGAAGAGTGACCGGGTCACCGGGGTCGGCTCGGTCGAGCGGCGACGGTGAAGCGCCGATCGCATGGAAGAAGCCGGTCTGGCTGGCGCAGGTGATCAGATGATCGATGTGCAGCGCCGGGTGTCCTTCCACGGCCAGGTCGAACATCATCGTGGCGCCCAACGAGTGGGCGATCACGTCCACCGGCCGCTCCGCCAGCCCGTAGCCCGGAGCGTGGCGCATGATCGTCTCCCAGATCACGGCCTGGAGCTCGACCTTCCTGCGCTGGTAGAGGATGAGGTCGCCGGTGAACTGTGCCGACGCCCGAAGGTACTGACGCCGGATCATCGCGTAGAAGACGCCGATCACCTTGCGTCGCGAGGACGCACTCCGGCGCTTCCAGCCACTGGTGAGCGAACCGAACGCCTGGGCCATGTCGCGCTCGGCGAAGGCGGCCCGGAGCGACGACGACTCGACTTCACCGAGGGCGTCGCCGGCGGACGACGCCCAGTCGAGGTAGGGCAGCACCTGATCGACCGCGTCGGACCGCCGGGCGAAATCGCCCCAGTAGACGGGCACGAGGCGCAGCCGGGGTCCGAGCGCGTCGCCGAGCGCCGCCACCTCCTGCTCGTACGCTCCGCGGTCACGCTGCGCGACGCCGTGGATGACCAGGACCGGTCGAGGGGCGGGGTCGATCGGTTCCACCCGTTCGATCGAGGACGCGTTCGGGCTGATGTCCTTGGGCTCGGAGGGGGCGATGACCCACTGTTGCGCCATCGGGGCGACGGCGCAAGAGTGACGCATCGACCTCCCCGCCGACCTCGATCCGCTGGAAGCAACGCTGCTCGACGGCATCGCCACGATGGCCCCCAGCGGTTCGGCCTGGCCGAGTGCGGCCTTCGATCCGCTGACGGTCGACGTGCTGCTGGAGGCCCAGGTCACGAGCCGGCTGGTCGACCACACCGTCCGCTGGCTCAAGGCCGCCGGCGTCGGCTACTACACGATCGCCTCGGCCGGCCACGAGGCCAACGCGGCGGTGGCACTCGTCCTCCGACCGTCCGACCCTGCGCTGCTCCACTACCGGTCCGGCGGGTTCTATGTGGCGCGAGCCGGCCAGGTGCCCGGGGTCGATCCGGTCGACGACATCCTGCGGGGCGTCCTCGCCCGCGCCACCGAACCGATGGCGGGCGGGCGGCACAAGGTGTTCGGTCGCCACGAGCTGGCCGTGATCCCGCAAACGTCGACCATCGCGTCCCACCTGCCGCGTGCGGTCGGCCTGGCCTGGAGCCTCGACCGCAGCGCGCCCGATGTCGAGACGACGTGGCCGGGCGACTCGGTCGTGGTCTGTAGCTTCGGCGACGCCTCGCTGAACCACTCCACCGCGCAGGGTGCCCTGAACCGGGCCGCACTCGCAGCCCACGTCGGCGCTCGTTGCCCCATCCTGTTCGTCTGCGAGGACAACGGCCTCGGAATCAGCGTGCCGACGCCGCCGAGATGGGTCGAGCGCTCCACCTCCGACCGTCCCGGGCTGCAATGGGCGAGCGCGGACGGTGCGGATCCGATCGCCGTCCTCGAGACCGCCGCGGCGCTGGTCGAAGCGGTACGGCGCGACGGCACGCCGGCGATGCTCCACCTGAGGACCGTGCGGTTCCTGGGCCACGCCGGCAGCGACGCCGAGTCGGCCTACCGGGAAGCGGCCGCGTTGCGAGCCGACCGCGAGCGTGACCCCATCCTGGCCACGGCTCGGCTGCTCGTCGAGTGCGGCGAGGCCCGTCCCGACGATCTGATCAGCTGGTATCTGGACGAGCGGGAGTCGATGCGTGTGCGGGCACGCGCCCTGCTGACCGAGCCCGAGCTGACGTCCGCCGACGAGATCATCGGCCCGCTGGTCGCTCGACACCCCCGGCGGGTGGCAGAGGCGGCGCGCGAGCTGGTGCGCCGCGCGTCCGACGACAACACCCCCAGGACCCTGGCGCAGACGATCAACCACACGCTCGATGCGGCCCTGGCTGCGCATCCGAACGTCCTCGTGTTCGGCGAGGACGTCGCGGTCAAGGGGGGCGTGTACGGCGTGACCCGCGGCCTCCAGCGGCGCCACGGACCGCGTCAGGTCTTCGACACCGAGGTGGACGAGCAGTCCATCCTGGGCCTGGCGCTGGGCAGTGCGCTCAACGGATTCCTGCCCGTTCCCGAGATCCAGTATCTGGCGTACCTGCACAACGCCGAGGATCAGCTGCGGGGCGAAGCGGCCACCCTCTCGTTCTTCTCGCAGGGGCAGTATCGCAATCCGATGGTGGTGCGGATCGCAGCGTACGCCTACCAGAAGGGCTTCGGTGGCCACTTCCACAACGACAACTCGGTGGCGGTGCTGCGGGACATCCCGGGGCTGGTGATCGCCTCACCCGGTCACCCCCGGGATGCGGGACCCATGCTGCGGACCTGCCTCGCCGCGGCCGACATCGACGGCGCCGTCTGTGCCTTCCTCGAACCGATCGCCCGCTATCACACCGTCGATCTCCACGAGGAGGGTGACGGGCTCTGGACCGCGGCTCCATGTGCCGATCACGTCGCACTGGGGCGGGCGCGCACCCACGGAGCGGGTCGGGACCTCACGATCGTCACGTGGGCCAACGGCCTCTTCCTCGCGCTCCGGGCGCAGCGTCGTCTGGCCGAGGCCGGGATCGACGCCAGGGTCGTCGATCTCCGCTGGCTCGCACCGCTCCCCGTCGACGATCTCCTCCGCGAGGCAGAGGTCACGGGCCGGGTCCTCGTGGCCGACGAGACCCGTCCCACCGGGGGAGTGGGCGAGGCGATCATCACCGCGCTGGTCACGGGCGGGTTCACCGGCGAGATCCGCCGCGTCTGCGGTCGGGACACGCCGATCCCCCTCGGTGCGGCGGCCGCCCACGTGCTGCTGTCCGAGGACCAGATCGTCGACGCCGTCGGCTAGTGGCGAGTCGCCGTACCTAACCGGGCGGGCATCCGGCGCAGGTGCCGTGGAGATCCAGGGTGTGCCACGAGGGACGGAATCGGAGGCCGGTCGCGGCAGCGGTCAGCGCGACCTCAACGGCCTGTTCCACGTCGGGCGGAAGGCGCACGTCCTGGATGGACCCGCAGCTGGTGCAGATCAGGTGATGGTGATGGCCGAGGAGCGACTCGGCCAGTTCGTACCGGGCGTGGTCGGTCTCGGTGGCGATGCGGCGCACCAGACCGGTGCCCTCCAAGAGGTCGAGGTTGCGGTACGCCGAGCTCTGGGGGAGATCGGGGTCCAGGTCCAGGAGCTCGGGCAGGCTCAGCGGCCGGCCCGCCGCGACCAGAAGGGTCACCAGGCGGCGGCGACCGCTGGTGTAGCGCTGTCGGGCTTGGGCGAGCTGCTCCGCCACCCGGTCGTGGACCGTGGTCAGGGCCAACGTTGCGCCGTCGTCACCCGGAGTCTCGGTCATCGTTCGCCCCTGCGGTTGGTCGTGAGAATGAATCTCAGTAGAGTCGGGATTGATTCTCATTCTCTTGACACGAATGTAGCGAGAGGGCAGGGGTGGTGGCGTGATGACGCTTCGATGGCCGGCGTTGGTGGTGCTGATCGCGATGTCGGTCACGGCATGTGGCGACGATGGTGCGACCGATTCCGCCCCGCCGTCGAGCGACGATCCACCGGTCATCCTGGCCACGACCAGCATCTGGGCGGACATCGTCGGCAACGTGGCCTGTGACGGGTCGGCCGTGGTGGAGACCCTGATCCCCGACGGCAGCGACGCCCACCAGTTCGAGCTCTCGCTGGGTGAGCGGGCGCGGCTCGGCGAGGCCGAGATCGTCGTCGCGAACGGGCTCGACCTGGAGGAATCGTTGGTCGACCCCTTGCGCTCGGTGGCCGACGACGGCGGCACGGTCGTGTTCGTCGGCGACCTGACCGACCCGCTGCCCTACGCCACCGCCGACGACACGGCCGATCCTCACCTCTGGTTCGATCCCACCCGGGTCTCGGCCCTGTTGCCGGCGCTGGGGGCCACCATCGCCCGCTCAACCGGCATCGACCCTGCCGTGATCGACGAATGCCTCCGCGCCTACCGCGCCGAACTGGACGCGCTCGATCGCCGGGTCGAGGCGCTGGTCGATCCGCTACCGGACGAGCGCCGCGTCCTGGTCACCAACCACGACGCGCTGGGGTACTTCGCCGATCGGTACGGATTCGACGTGGTCGGTACCGTCCTGCCGTCGCCGTCGGGACTGGCGGAGTCCAATCCGGCCGCCCTCGAGGAGCTGGCCGAGGAAATGATCGCCCTCGGCGTGCCGGCCGTGTTCAGCGAGGAGCTCCATGCCGCCGACGACGCCGAAGCGCTGGCCGACCGCATCGGGTCGGTCCAGGTGGTGGAGCTCCGGACGGGGAGCCTCGGCGACCAGGGGACGTACATCGAACTGGTCGACTCGACGGCGGAGCTCGTCGTCGAGTCGCTCCGGTAGCGTCCGGTCGTGGAGTTCCTCACCGATCCGTGGACCTGGTGGATCGAGCCCTTCACCGAGAACCCGTTCATGCAGCGGGCACTGGCCGCCGGCCTCCTGGCCGTGCTGTGCACCGCGGTCGTGGGGACCTGGGTCGTGCTCCGGGGGATGAGCTTCCTGGGCGACGCGCTGGCGCACGGTGTCCTTCCCGGCATCGCAATCGCGTTCGTGCTCGGCCTCAACACCACCGTCGGGGCCTTCCTCGCCGCGCTCGCCATGGTGGTCGGGGTCAACCTCCTCCGATCCCACGCGCCCCTCCCGGACGACACGTCGATCGGCGTGTTGTTCGTCGGCTTCCTCGCGCTGGCCGTGGTCATCATGTCCACCGAGGCGGCCGGCGGGTCCGGTGATCTCAACCGATTCCTGTTCGGGTCGATCACGGGGGTCGACAACGCCGACCTGGCCCGGCAGCTCGCCGCCGCGATCGTCACCCTGGGCGGCGTCGCGGTGTTCTACCGCGCCTTCCTCGTCAGCACCTTCAGCGAGACCCAGGCCCGGCTCCTCGGTCTGCGGCCTCGCCTGGCCAACGTCCTGCTGCTGGTGCTGCTGACGATCGCCATCGTCACCTCGTTCGAGGCGGTGGGGAACCTGCTCGTGTTCGCGTTCCTGGTCGCTCCGGCCGCCAGTGCCGCGCTGATGGCCCGCCGGGTGCCGATCATCATGCTGACGGCGGCGGGGTTGGGCTCGGCGTCGGCCGTCGTGGGGCTGCTCGTCAGCTTCCACCACGACACGGCGGCCAGCGCCACGATGGCGCTGGCGTCAGTGGTGCTGTTCCTGCTCGTCGTGACCTCGATGGCGCTCCGCCGCGCCGTCCGCAGGACCCCGCTCGACGCGATGACCGCCTGAGAGCGCACGCGCCGTGCGTTCCGGGTCAGGTCAGCTCGGCGAGATCGAGCCCCAGCAGGATGAGCAGCAGCACGATGACCGAGCCGTTCAGCACGGTGATGGGCCACTTCCAACGGTGGTCGGCCACCCAGAAGCGACGGATGCTGGCGATGTTGAAGCCGATGGCGATCGTGCCGACCACGAGCCCGACGGCGGGACCGACGCCGCCGGCGAACCCCAGCAGCGGGAGCACCCACGGGAAGATGACGTAGGTGAGTACGCAGCGGATACCTGAGATGACAATGGAGATGCTGAAGGCCTTCGTGGCCGGGTCGGCCTGGGGCACGGCATCGGTGGCGGCATCGGTCTCGGGCCGCGCTCCATCGAGGAGTGTCTCGTTGGGATTCACGACCTCAGCATGCCCGCTCGGAGCACCCGATGGCGCATCGGCGGCCGGTCGCTTCGGGGGCGCGCTCACGAAGGTCCCGCCATGGCGTGCAGGATCTGGGCCAGTGACGGTCCCGGCTCGGCGTCCTTGAACCCCGCCATGCGGGCGTAGACGTCGGCCGCCGCCTCGTGGAAGCCTGCGGGTAGGCCGTTGGAGGCGAAGGCGGCGGCGATCTCCTCCATCTCCCCGACGAAGCGCCACGCCTTGGGGCCGACCGCGGGAGCCGTGAGTTCGGCGCGGGAGATGAGGTCGGGCATCGACGTCGCCCACTCGGCAACGAGCGTCTCCTCGACCCCTTCGCCGTGCGCCAGCGCGCGGACCGCCATCAGGAGGGCTGCGGTGCCTTTCGTCCAGGCTGCGAAGCTGACCTTCACCGCCGATGCCGCTCCGGCACCACCATCGACCAGGCGCACCTCGAGCGGGCTTCCTTCCCAGTGGGACGCAACGAATGGCGCATCGGCGCCGGACAGATAGAGCCGGGTCGTGCCGGCGGCGATGGGCGGTGGCCCCACGATGCCGCCGTCGACGAAGTGCTCGAAACGTCGGGCCACCCGGCGGGCCCGCTCGGGGGCGATCGCGTTGGCCTCGACGTAGACGCCGTCGAACCCGGTCGCCGCCACGTCGGCCGCCGTCTGTTCGGCCGCGTCGGGTGGGCAGATCGAGACGATCGTGCCGCACGTGTCGGCCAGCTCGTCGAGCGTGGAGCTGGGAGTGGTCCCGGCGGCATCGGCGCGCTGCCTCGTCGCGTCGGAACGTCCGGCCGGGACCCAGCGGCGGTCGCCGGAACAGGTTGCAGCGAGCTGCGCTCCCATCGCGCCGGGGTGGAGGAACCCGACGGTGGTGGTTCGGTCGCCCATCCGGAGAAGCATACGGCCGACCCTTCGGACCGGACGCCGCCGCGGTCGCACCGTCGACGGGCGCCGCCGGGCCGTCTGGATGCCGCAGTCGACGCTCGGTCAGACTGCAGGTCCCGTCCCGGGTCACCCTTCGAGAGGCCACGATGCGAGCACTGGTGTTGAAGTCCGGAGCCCTGCGAGTCGACCGGGTCCCCGATCCCGAGCCGGGACCGGGCCAGCTCCTGGCCCGGTCCTTGGCGTGCACGATCTGTGCCAGCGACCTGCACATGGTCCGTCACGGTCACCGGCTGGCCGAGTGGTCCAAGGCCGCCGGAGGCCCCTTCGACTTCGACGCGGACCAGGATCTGGTGCTGGGTCACGAGCTCTGCGCCGAGGTGGTCGAGTACGGACCGGACACGGAGCGGACCATCCCGGTGGGGCAGCGCGTCGTGACCGGACCGATGATCCTGCACGATCACGGCATGGCCATCGTCGGGTACAGCAACGACTACCCCGGCGGCTTCGGGGAACTCCTGGTGCTCAGCGAATCGTCGGTCCTGGCCGTTCCCGACGACACCCCGACCGATCAGGCCGCGCTGATGGAGCCGCTCTCGGTGGGGATGCTCTACAGCAGGGTGGCCGACCTCCAGCCCGGCGAGGTTCCGCTGGTGATCGGGTGCGGTGCCATCGGCCTGGCGGTCGTGTCGGCGCTGCGCTGGCGGGGAATCGGACCGATCGTCGCCTCCGATTTCTCGCCCATGCGCCGGCGGGTCGCCGCGGCGGCCGGCGCCGATGTCGTCGTCGATCCTGGGGCCGAACCGCCCTTCGCCGCGTGGCAGCGGGCGGCCGGAGGTGGTCGCTGTGTCGTCTTCGAGTGCGTCGGCGCATCCGGCATCCTCAACGGGATCTTCGACGACGCGCCGTGGATGTCACGAGTGATCGTGGCCGGGCAGAACCTGAGCGATGACACGCTCTTCACGGCGTCGGCCCACACCAAGGGGCTGAACGTCCAGTTCGGCGGCATGCCCGACCCCCGGGACTACACCGATGCGCTGGGAGCCATCACCGCGGGCGAGATCGTGGTGGAGCCATGGCTCACGGGTGCGGCGCCGCTGGATGACGCCGTGGAGGCCTTCGCCGATTCGACCGAGACCGAGCGGCACACGCGGATCGTCGTCCACCCTCAGGACTGAGGAACCGAGCACGAGGTGATGCCGCTGCGTCGAGCGCGGCGGAATCCTCAAGAGCCGGGCCCCGCTCGCCGATGGGATCGCAGTGCTGAACTGCGAGGAAACCCCACCGGCGGCGAAGCCTGCCCTGCGTGACGTCGGACCCGACGCGCGGCCGCGGCTGCTCGTCTTCATCCCCGCGTTCGAGGCCGCTCGACACATCGAGTGGGTGGTGGACCGGATTCCGCGGGACCTCGACGACGACTTCGAGGTCGAGCTGCTGATCGTGGACGACGCGTCCTCGGACGGCACGGCGGCGTACGCCCAACGGGCGCTGGACCGCTCTGATCTGCCCTACCGCTGGTCGGTGCTGGCCAACCCCCGCAACCAGGGCTACGGCGGCAACCAGAAGATGGGCTACCAATACGCGATCGCCGAGCGGTTCGACGTGGTCGTCATGGTGCACGGCGACGGGCAGTACCCGCCCGAGGCCGTCGCCGACCTGGCCGCCACGGCCCTGGAGCACGGTGCCGCCTTCGGGAGCCGGTTCGCGACCCGCAAGGGGGCGATCAAGGGCGGGATGCCCCGCTACAAGTACGTGGGCAACCGGATCCTGACCCGGCTCCAGAACCGGCTGCTCGAGACCGAGCTGACCGAGTTCCACTCGGGGTTCCGTGCGTACCGGGTGGAGACGCTCCGGCGGATTCCCTTCGACCTCAACTCCGACGGCTTCCATTTCGACACCGAGATCTTCATCCAATGCACGCGGGCCGGCATCGCCATCGGCGAGATCGCCATCCCGACCCACTACGGCGACGAGCAGTGCCGGGTGCCCGGTCTCTCCTACGCTCGCAACGTGGTGTCGCAGACCCTGCGGTCGAAGCTCCACGACAAGGGCCTGTTCTACGAGCGGAAATTCGACGTGGCCGGCCGGATCGGCCTGTACGAGTCGAAGGCCGAGTTCCTCAGCCCCACGACCTCGGCGCTGGCCCGGGTCGTGCCGCATTCGACCGTGCTCGATCTGGGCTGCTCGGACGGGCATCTGGCCGAGATGCTCCGCAGTCGGGGCTGCCGGGTGATCGGCGTCGATCTCGATGAGCCCGCCGAGACCACCCACCTGGACAAGTTCATCCGGTGGAACCTCGACGACGGCATGCCGCCGATCGAGGACGACGTCGACGTCGTGCTGCTCATGGACATCGTCGAGCACCTGCGATCGCCCGAGGACTTCTGCACCGAGCTGGCACGGTTCTGCCGCGACCACGGGGTTCGGCAGGTGCTGGCGTCGACCGGCAACGTGGCGTTCGCCGTGCAGCGGGTGATGCTCGCGCTGGGACAGTTCAACTACGGGCCGCGCGGCATTCTCGACATGACCCACACGCGCCTGTTCACGAAACGCACGATCGAGCGCCTGTTCCGGCAGGCGGGATTCCAGGTGGACGAGAGCTTCGGCCTGCCCGTGCCGTTCCCCCTGGCGTTCGGGCCGGGCCCGCTCGCGTCGGCGGCGCTCGCGGTCAATCGCCTGGCCATCAAGTGCTCGACGCGCGCGTTCAGCTATCAGTTGTTCCTGTCGCTGCGCCCGCCGGTGGATCTCGACGAGATGATCACGCACTCGACCGCCTATGCGGACGTGGTCACATCCTGAGCGACGGCTGGTAGAAACGGGGGCACAGCTCTCGATCTCAGGACCTCGTGATGAACCAACACGGCAAGCTCGGCATCCTCGTCGGCGGGGGGCCCGCCCCCGGCATCAACAGCGTCATCGGTGCGGCCTCCATCCGGGCCCACCTCGAGGGCGTCGACGTGATCGGCTTGCGCGACGGCTTCGAGTGGATCATGCAGGGCGACATCGAGCACACCAGACCCCTGACGGTCCACGACGTCAGCCGGATGCACTTCCGGGGTGGTTCGCTCATCGGCACGTCGCGAGCCAATCCCACGAAGGATCCGAACCACCTCGCGACGGCGGTCGACTCGTTGGAGCGCCTGGGCATCACCAAGCTGATCACGATCGGCGGGGACGACACCGCCTATTCGGCCATGCGGCTGGCCGAGGCTGCCCACGGCAAGGTCCAGGTCGTGCACGTCCCGAAGACGATCGACAACGACCTCGACCTCCCTCCCTACGTCAACACCTTCGGCTTCCAGACGGCCCGGCACCTGGGGGTGGAGATCGTCGAGAACCTGATGGTGGACGCGGTCACCACCTCACGCTGGTACTTCGTGATCGCCATGGGTCGCAAGGCCGGCCACCTCGCGCTCGGGATGGGGAAGGCGGCCGGGGCCACGCTGACGCTCATCCCCGAGGAGTTCGGCGAGACCATCTCGATGAAGGAGATCGTCGACACCCTGGTCGCCGCCATCATCAAGCGACTGGCCGAGGGACGTCGCGACGGCGTGGCGGTCATCGCCGAAGGAGTGGTGCTCAACATCGACGAGAACGACCTGGAGAGCCTCGATGACGTCGAACGCGACGACCACGGTCACGTGCGGATCGCCGAGATCGACCTCGGCAACATCCTGAAGAAGGCGGTGCGGCGGCGGCTGGCCGAGTTCGGCCTGAAGACCACGATCGTGGCCAAGGACGTCGGCTACGAACTGCGGTGCGCCGATCCCATCCCGCACGACATGGAGTACACCCGCGACCTCGGATACTGCGCGGCCAAGTACCTCCTCTCCGGCGGGAGCGGCGCCATGGTCACGATGCAGGCCGGCCAGTTCGTACCCGTCCCGTTCGACACCATGCTCGACCCCGAGACCGGCAAGACCAAGGTGCGGTTGGTCGACGTCGACTCGACCCGCTACTCCATCGCTCGCCGGTACATGATCCGGCTCCGCCGGGACGACTTCGAGCATCCCGAGACGGTCGCCGCGTTCGCCGAGATCGCCGGGATCGGGCCCGAGGAGTTCAAGAAGGAGTTCGAGCCCATCGTCGCCGACGAGCGCCCCCCGCTGATCATCTGAACCCGCTCGGGGTCAGGCACCCAGCGGGTTCACCTCGCCGTAACGAGCACCTGTGGGGCCTGACCCCATTCGTGCTCGTTAGGCGGTGATGCCGAACCGGTGGAGGCCGTAGGCCTCGATCGCATTGCCGCGGACGACCTTGTAGCACTCCTCGGCATTCATGCCGGCCGCGACAAACAGGCCGTGGGCCACCTTCCGTGAGTGCGGGAAGGTGCCGTCGGAGTGCGGGTAGTCGGTCTCGAAGAGGATCTGCTCCACGCCGACCTCATGGCGGCTCTTGAGCCCGAAGAGATCGTCGAAGACACATCCGTAGGCTCGACCGCGGGCCTGCTCGCTGGGCAGTTGCGTGCCTGCGCCGCCCACACCGCCGCGGCCCTCGCGCCAGACCGAGTCCATCCGTTCGAAGGTGAACGGCATCCAGCCCACCTGGCTCTCGGCGTAGGCGATCTTCAGGTCGGGAAACCGCCCGAGTGAGCCCGAGAAGACCCAGTCGACCATCGAACCCTCGGCGTTCTGCGCGTAGAGCGACATCGAGGTCGCCAGCGGTGCGTCGGGCGACGTCGACGGCATCGACGACGACGATCCGATGTGCATCGACACCGTCGTGTCGGTGTCCTGGCAGACCTGCCACAGCACGTCCCACTCGCCGCTGTACATCGTGGGGCAGCCGAGCTTGGACGGGTTCTCCGAGAAGGTGATGGCGTAGCTGCCCTTGTCGGCGCAGCGCTGGACCTCTTCGGCGGCCAGCTTCGGGTCCCAGAGCGGCACGACGGTCAGCGGAATCAGGCGACCCTTGCCCTCGCCGCCGCACCAGTCGTCGATCATCCAGTCGTTGTAGATCCGCAAGCACTGGAGCGCGAGGTCCTTGTCCTCGCGCTCCAGGAATCCCTGGCCACAGAACCGGGGGAAGATGTTGGGGTAGTTGATGCCGGCCTGCACGTGGTTGATGGTCATGTCGGCCAGACGCTCGTGCTGGTCGTAGGTGCCGGGACGCATGTCCTCGTAGACGGCGGCGACGTTGCGCTGCTCTTCGCGGGGGACGCCCGCCGGTCCGTGCAGGAACCCGGTGGGCATCACCAGATCGTCGTAGAGCCAGAGGTCGCACAGCTGGCCGTCGGGATCGTTGCGCTCGAATCCGTAGTGGCCGCCCTCGAAGACCAACCGGACCTTCTCCTGCACCACGCGCGGCCCGCGCTCGCGCAGGCTGGGCGGCAACTCGGTCTGCCAGAGGTCCTTGGGCTCCATCACATGGTCATCGACCGAGATGATGAGAGGGAGATCGGATTCGGCGGGCGTCACATCGTCACTCATGCCAGAAACCGTACTGGAGCGACCTAGGGTTCGTGCATGGCGAAGCCCACCAATGTGTGCGTGGTCCTGCTCGATTCGCTGAACCGCCATCTGCTCGGGTCGTACGGCGGCGCCGAGTTCGCCACGCCCAATCTGGACCGATTCGCGACCGAGCACGCCACCCGATTCACTTGTCACGTCACCGGGTCGCTGCCGTGCATGCCGGCGCGCCACGACATCCTCTGCGGTGCCCTCGACTTCCTCTGGAAACCCTGGGGCTCGATCGAGGCGTGGGAGCAGCCGATCACGCGGGTGCTCCGTCACCAGGGCGTCACCAGCTTCCTCGCCACCGATCATCCCCATCTCTTCGAGACCGGCGGCGAGAACTACCACACCGACTTCAACGGCTGGGACTACCTGCGCGGCCACGAGGGCGACCCGTGGCGCACGTACCGCGATCCGTCGTGGGTTGGCGCTCCCGCCCGGCCGGCGGTGAAAGGTGGCTGGTTCTTCGAGAAGCTCTTCGGCGGCGACGTGATCGATCGAGGGTACGACCGGAGCCGGACCTTCTTCCGAGCCGAGGAGGACTACCCCGGACCGCGGACGATGACCGAAGCGGCCCGGTTCCTCACCGACGCCTCCCCCCACCACGACCGCTGGTTCCTCTTCGTCGACGAGTTCGACCCCCACGAACCGTTCGACACGCCCGCACCATGGGTCGACCGCTACCAGGACGGCCCGTGGGGTGACGACTGGATCATCTGGCCGCCCTATGCGAACGGCGCGGTCTCGGCCGGGCTGCTGACCGAGGCCGAGGGTCGGCACATCCGCGCCAACTACGGCGCCAAGCTCTCGATGATCGACGACTGGTTCGGTCGGATCCTGGACGCCTTCGACCAGCAGGGCCTGTGGGACGACACCGCGCTGATCCTATGCACCGATCACGGCCACTACCTGGGTGACGAGCGGGCGGGCAGGGACATCTGGGGCAAGCCCAACGTGCCGCAGTACGAACCGCTGGGGCACACGCCGCTGCTCATCCACTGGCCCGGGGTGGACGGTGGCGGTACCTGCGACGCGCTGACGACCAACGTCGATCTCTTCGCCACCATCGCCGACGCGTTCGACACCCGGGTCGACCACACCACCCACGGGGTTTCACTGGCCCCGTTGCTGGACGGCACGACCGACGCGGTGCGTGACTGGGCGATCGGCGGCGTGTGGGGCAATTGGGTCCAGGTCACGGACGGGGCGACCAAGTACGCCCGCGCCCCGGTCACCGACAACTACCCGTTGTCGGCGTGGTCCAACCGATGGTCGACCATGCCGATCCACATCGACGGCGTCGTCGGGCTGCCGCCGCCCGATCAGCGGGCCTGGCTGGACACCATGCCCGGCACCGACGTCCCGGTGCTGCGCCAGCCCTTCGAAGCCGGCGACCCGCTGCCCATCTGGGCCCTGGGCCACCAGGTCGATCAGCACCACGTCTACCGGCTCGACGTCGACCCCGACGAGCAGGAGAACCGCACGGGGGAGCGGGCCGAGGCCGAGATGGCCGAGCTGCTCCGTGCCGCGTTGGCGGATCTCGAGGCCCCGGCCGAACAGCTCGAGCGCCTCGGCCTCACCTGACCCCTTCGCCCCACCCGGCGTGGGGGTTGCCACGCTTCGGTACAGGGTAGGGGGGAGGGGTATCGGTGGTAGGGTGACACCATGGCCACCGACACCCGAGCCGACCTTCCCGTCGAAGGGATGACCTGCACCGCGTGCGCCAGCCGCATCGAGCGCAAACTCGGGCGGATGGACGGCGTCGACCAGGCCACCGTCAACTTCGCCACCGGGCGGGCCACGGTGGCCCACGACGGGTCCATCGACGACGCCACCATCCGAACCGTGGTCGAGTCGCTGGGGTACGGCATCGGCAGCGACGACGAACCCGACGGCGAGCACACCCGTGAGGACGACCTGCGCCGTCGCCTCATCGTGGCCATCGGCCTGGGCGTTCCCACCATGGTCCTGTCCATGGTCATGGCCCTGCACTTCACCGGCTGGGAGTGGGTCGTGGCCGCCATGGCCACCCCGGTCACCTGGTGGTCGGGATGGATCTTCCACCGCGCCGCCTTCATCAACGCTCGGCACGGCACGACCACGATGGACACGCTGGTGTCGATGGGCACGCTGTCGTCGTGGACCTGGTCGATGGTCGTGCTCCTGGGCGATGTCTCCGGCGGCCACCTCTACTTCGAGACCGGCGCGGTCATCGTGGCGCTGGTGCTGCTCGGCAAGTGGCTCGAGGCTCGGGCCACCCGGCGATCGGGCGACGCCATCCGTGCCCTCGCCGAGCTGGGGGCCGGGACCGCCCGTCTGGAGAGTGGCGAGGAGATCCCCGTCGAGGCCCTCGAGGTGGGCATGCGCTTCACCGTCCGGCCGGGCGAGAAGATCGCCACCGACGGCGTGGTGGTCGACGGCCATTCGGCGGTGGACGCATCGATGGTGACCGGCGAGCCCGTTCCGGTCGAGGTCACCGTCGGCGACGAGGTCATCGGCGCCACCATCAACACCCACGGCTACCTCGTGGTCGAGGCCACGCGAGTCGGATCCGAAACGGCCCTGGCGCAGATCATGGATCTGGTGGCACAAGCCCAGGGCAGCCGAGCTCCGGTGCAGCGCCTGGCCGACCGCGTCGCCGCGGTCTTCGTCCCGACCGCCATCGGGATCGCGCTGCTCACGCTACTGGGATGGCTCCTGACCGGCCATCCGGCGCACGAGGCGTTCACCGCGGCCGTGGCCGTCCTGGTCATCGCCTGCCCCTGCGCCCTCGGGCTCGCCACCCCTCTGGCGATCATGGTGGGCACCGGCCGCGGCGCTCAGCTGGGCATCATCATCAAGGGTGGCGAGGTCCTCGAGGACAGCCGCCGGGTCGACACCCTGGTGCTGGACAAGACCGGCACGGTCACCGAGGGCCGCATGGAACTGGTCGAGGTGATCGCTCCCGAGTCCGACGGCAGCCGGCTCCACGTTCTGGCCGCCTCCCTCGAGTCGAGGTCGGAGCATCCGATCGCGGCGGCGATCGCAGCGTCCAGCGCCGACGCCCTGCCGGTGGAAGCCTTCCAGAACCGGGCCGGCCACGGTGTGGTCGGGCGGGTCGCCGGCGGTGCACTGAGCGTCGGGCGTCGCTCGCTCTTCGATGAGGTCCCGGCATCGATCGAGGCGGCAGCGTCCGCCGCCGAGTCCCAGGGTCGGACCGCGGTGCTCGCGGGCCGCGACGGACGCGCCGAGGCGGTGCTGGTGGTGGCCGACCGCGTGAAGCCCACGTCGGCCGAAGCCGTCGCCGAGTTCGGCCGGCTCGGCCTCGAGGTGACGCTCCTGACCGGGGATCACCGAACCACGGCCGAATCGGTCGCCTCGTCGGTCGGGATCCCGCGGGTCATCGCCGGGGTGCTGCCCGACGAGAAGGAGGCCGAGATCGCCAGACTCCAGTCCCAGGGTCGGGTCGTGGCCATGGTCGGCGACGGCATCAACGACGGCCCCGCACTGGCGCGTGCCGACCTGGGGATCGCGCTGGGCACCGGCGCCGATGTGGCCATCGAGGCCTCCGACCTGACGCTGGTCTCGGGCGACCTGCGGGCGGCGGCCGACGCCGTCGCCCTGTCGCGGCGGACCCTCGCCACCATCAAGGGCAACCTGTTCTGGGCCTTCGCCTACAACACCGCTGCCATCCCGCTGGCGGTGTTCGGTGTGCTCAGCCCGATGATCGCGTCGGCGGCCATGGGCTTCTCCTCGCTGTTCGTCGTCACCAACTCGCTGCGGCTACGTCGGTTCCGCGGGTTCCGTTCCCGCAACGACGTCCCACCAGCACCATCGCCGTCCCCTTCTCTGCAACGGAGCTCAGCATGACCACCGCCACGACCACCCGCCGCTACCTGGTGCCCGACATCTCGTGTGACCACTGCAAGACCGCCATCGAGACCGAGGTGCAGGCCGTCGACGGAGTGACCGTCGCGGTCGTCGACGTCGCCGCGACGTCGGTCACGGTGTCGGGCGGGGAGGACACTGCCATCCAGGCCGCCATCGACGAAGCGGGCTACGACGTCGCGGACGTCGCCGAGGTTCCCCCGGGATCGAGCGACGCTCCTCGGTAGACTGCCGGGATGCCCTACGAAGTCCCCGAGTTCCACCCGGCCTTCGAGGAGTACTGCGAGACGATCTTCGAGCTGGCCGAGGACTCGGTCGACGTCATCCAGGCCCGCATCGCCGACCGGCTCAACGTGTCCCGACCCGCGGTCTCCGAGATGATCCGCCGCCTGGATCGCGAGGGACTGGTCGCCACCGATGGCAGCGCCATTCGGTTGACGGCCGAAGGGACGGCGCTCGCCGTCAGCGTCGTTCGGCGCCACCGGATCGCCGAACGGTTCCTCACCGACGTGCTGGGGCTCTCGTGGACCACCGCCCATCACGAGGCGGGCAAGTGGGAGCACGTCATCTCGCCCCAGGTCGAAGAGGCGCTCATGAGGGTGCTGGACGATCCCACGACGTGTCCCCACGGCAATCCCATTCCCGGGTCGGAGTACACCGCCCCGCAGGATGCCACCGCCCTCAACGAGCTCACCACGGGCTCCCACTTCGTCGTGCGCCGCATCCCCGAAGAGCTCGAGTTCCGCGACGGCATGCTCGAGTTCCTCGAGAGCTCGTCGATCCTGCCCGGCAATCAGGGGACCGTGACCGCCATCTCGCCCGACGGCACCATCACCGTCGAGATCGACGGCGCCCACGTCGGCGTCGGCTCGTTCGCCTCGGAACGCATCCTCGTCTCGACCGGGTAGCTCCTGGCGCTCGTCACTACGTCTCCAGGAGTTGCTGCATCCGCTGGCTGGCGTCGATGAACTCGTCGACCAGGCTGTAGATCACGTCGGCGGTGCGGCGCGGCTTGTCGGCCAGCCCGATCACCTGGCCGGCGGGGTAGAAGTTCACCTCGACCGCCTGCTCGGGATACCGATGGCCGCGCGCCATGGCGTCGACGGTCACCATCGTCTGCAGCGGCATCCCGAGCGGTGCCGGCGTCTCGGGATCGTCCCAGGCGTCGGTCCACTTGTTGCGCAACATCCGCGCGGGCTTCCCGGTCCAGGAACGCGACCGCACCGTGTCTCGCGTGCCCGCCTCGAGGTACTTCTGCATCTGGCCCGGGGGGACGTCGGCTTCCTCGACGGTGAGCCAGAGCGAGCCGGTCCACACTCCCTGGGCGCCCATCGCCATGGCCGCCGCCATCTGTCGACCGTTGCCGATGCCACCGGCGGCCAGGACGGGCATGTCGGGTCCGACCGCGTCGATCACCTCGGGCCACAGCACGATCGAACCCACGTCACCCGTGTGGCCACCGCCCTCGCCGCCCTGACAGACGACGAAGTCCAGCCCGGCCTCCTTGTGGGCCAGGGCGTGCTTGGCCGACCCGCAGAGGGCGCCGATCGCTCGACCGGATTCGTGCACCAGCGTGACGATGTCGTCGGGCGGGGTGCCCAGGGCATTGGCGATCAGGCTGCACTTCTCGTGGGCGAGGGCTTCCTCGATCAGCGGCTGGGCCATGAGCGCCCCGAAGCCGAGGAGCTCGGCGAAATCGCGCTCGTCCTCGGGGATCTCGGGCACGCCCTCGTCCGCCAGCAGCTTCTGGGCGAAGGCGCGGGTCTCCTCGGGGATCATCTCGGCCAGATCGGCCTCGAGCTGAGCGGGGTCGATCTCGTCCATGCCTTCGTACTTCTCGGGGATGACGACGTCGACGCCGTAGGTCTTGCCGTCGGCGACGTGCTCGTCGAGCCATGTGAGCTCGACCGCCAGCTGCTCGGGCGAGAAACCCACCGCGCCGAGGACACCCAACCCTCCGGCGTTGGACACGGCGGCGACGACGTCGCGGCAGTGGGTGAAGGCGAAGATCGGGAACTCGATGTCGAGGCGTTGGCAGATCGGGGTGCGCATGGTCGGGTCTACTCCAGGGTTGCGTAGTTGGTGCTGCGATCGTCGGCCTGGTCGGCGCCGACCGCAGCGATACAGGAACGAAGGGTGGTCAGGTAGTCATCGACGACGGTGGCGTTGCCGTTGCTCACCGTCGAGTGCAGGGAGTCGGGCGGGGTC
Organism: uncultured Acidimicrobiales bacterium; assembly: GCA_963697385.1. Classification (GTDB taxonomy): domain Bacteria; phylum Actinomycetota; class Acidimicrobiia; order Acidimicrobiales; family CAWCAL01; genus CAWCAL01. Next base: position 363,403 of record CAVONU010000003.1, on the reverse strand, counting down.
TGTCGATCATGGAACCAGCCGCGCTCGGCCAGTGCGTCGCCGAGCGCGAACATGTCGAGCGGACGATCGTCCTCGGTGGACGCGGCCAGCGCGATCAGGTGGAAGGCGCCGTCGCCCAGGACCTGGACACGATCCAGCTCGGCGACACCGGCCCGGATCCGGTCGGCCGCGTCCAACGTGACTCGGACCAGTTCGCAGTAGCCGGCAATGCCGAGGTGCTGCATCACCGCCCAGGCGCTGGCCATCGGAAGCCCGGAACGGGTGCCCTGCAGATTCGGCGAAGCGTAGAAGCCGCCGAGCCAGCCGTCGAAGACGAAGGTCTGGTAGCGGCGCAGCTCCTTGCTGCGGTGGAGGATCACCGACACCCCCTTGGGGGCGTAGCCCAGCTTGTGGATGTCCGCAGAGATCGAGGTGACCCCTTCGATGCGGAAGTCCCACGGCGGCACGTCGCGCCCCAGCATCTCGGCGAAGGGGAGCACGAAGCCGCCCATGCAGGCGTCGACGTGGCAGTTGGCGCCCACCGAGGCCGCGAGCGCTGCGATCTCGGGGATGGGATCCATCACCCCCTGTGGGTATTGCGGGGCCGAGCCGACGACGAGGATCGTGTTCTCGTTGACCGCGTCGGCCATGGCGTCGAGGTCGACCCGCCAGTCGGGGCCCACGGCGGTCTTGTGCAGTGTGATGCCGAAGAGGTGGGCGGCCTTGTGGAATGCGGCGTGGGCGCTCTCGGCCACCACCATCTCGGGTTGGTGGATCCCTCGCTCCTGCTCGGCGCGTTCGCGCGCCGCCAGGACGGCGCACAGGATGGATTCGGTGCCGCCGCTGGTGAGGAATCCTGCGGCGGTCTCCGGGCCGTGCAGCAGCCGCGCGGTCCATCCCACGACCTCGGACTGGATGGCGCCGAGCGAGGGGAACGCCTGCGTGTTCAACGCATTGTCGTGCAGGAACATCCTCGCGGCGCCGTCGATCACCTCGTGGACCGACGGCCCGCCGTCGTACACCATGCCGAACGTGCGGCCCTCCGACCATGCGACGTCATCTGTGCGTTTCGCCTCGAGGTCGGCCAGGACATCGGCGACGGGGCGACCCTGTGCTGGGAGATCCATCATCCCTTGCTATCCCATGGGATGGGACGGCTCAAAGGACGCACGGTGGGCGGGATCGTCGGCATCGCTCAGCGCCCCACCGGCAGCGGGGCCAGGACGGCGGGGACGAGGAAGTCGGCGATGAGGCGGCGCTCCTCGTCGGGATCGGCTTCGGGAAGCACCAGGAACGAGGTGAAGGAGCGCACCAGCCAGCGGGCGCGCCGGCGACCTTCGGCGCGATCGGTCACGTCGGCCGCGGCCAGGATCCCATCTGCGATCGCATCGAGGACCTCATCCTGGTCCGACAGCTCGGCTGCGATGCTGAGATCGCCGGGGGCGAACCAGGCGGACAGCGCCGGGTCGGCGCGCACGCTGCGAAGGGCGCTGATCAGACCGTCGAGCAGCCGCTCGGCCGGGCTCGACGACCGCGGATCACCGACCTCGACCGATGCCATGACGCGGAGTGTCTCACGGTTGACGAATGCCCGCCGGAGCGTGTGGCGGGAGGAGTAGTTCCGATAGAGCGTGGCTCGGGAACAACCGGCGCGATCGGCGATGTCGGCCATGCTGGTGGCTCCCACCCCGTTGGACGCGAAGGCTTCGGCCGCCGCGTCGAGAATCCGGTCGGCGGCGAGCTCGCCCCGCTGCTCTGCGAGCCAGTCGGTGGTCGTCACGTCCCGACCGCCGAGAACGGGAGCGACTGGTAGCGCCGGACGAAGGCACCCGGCGCGAACTCGCCCGCGGCGCCGTCGACGGTGAAGTCGGGGCAGCGGTTGAGGAGCTCTTCGAGGGTGACGCGTGCCTGGAGGCGGGCCGCTGCCGCGCCGAGACAGTGGTGGGCGCCGTAGCCGAACGACATCATGCGGGGGATCGTGCGCGTGACGTCGAGCGCTTCGGCAGTGGGTCCGAACTCGCGAGGGTCGCGGTTGGCGGAGGCGTACACCAGGAGCACCTTCGTGCCTTCGGGAATCTCCACGGGATCGGCGAGGTCGGGAGCCTCGATCGCAACCGGCCGGGTCGTGGTGCGGGCCAGGTTCTGCACCGGCGCCGTGAGCCGCAGGAGCTCGTCGACGGCGCCGGGTACCAGTCCCGGATCGTCGAGCAGGAGCCGGCGTTGGTCGCGATGGCGGGTCAACAGTTCGGCGGCGCCGCTGAGCAGGCCGGTGGTCGTGTCGTTGCCACCGGTCACCATCGTGAACGCGAAGCCGAGGATGTGCAGCATCTCGGTCTCGTCGGGCAGGTCGGCCGCCAGCAAGGCGGAGACCATGTCGTCGCCCGGCTCGGCTCGTCGGCGCTCGATGAGCTCGGCGAAGTAGCCGACCAGATCGCCGGCGGCAGCGGCGACGTCGGCGAAGTCGCCGCTGGCGTTGGCTGCCACGATGGCGTCGGTCCACTGATCGAACCGGTGGCGGTCCTCATGGGGGACGCCGAGGTAGTGCGCCACGACCATGCTGGGCAGGGGCTTGAACAGCTCCACCACGATGTCGCCCGACCCGGCCTGTCGCAGCCGACGGATCCGTTCGACGACGAACGCCCGGATCCGGGGCTCGAGCTCGCTGACCTTCCGAGGGGTGAACCCACGGGACACCAGTCGCCGGAACTGCGTGTGCTCCGGCGGGTCCATCATCACGATCGGATCGGCGCCGAGGTCCAGGGCTTCCCGTTCGCCGGACTGGAACGTCAGACCCTGAGCGGAGGAGTAGGTGGCCGTGTCCCGGGCCGCGTCGAACACGTGGCCGAAACGGCTGAGCACCCAGAAGTCGCCCCACTCGGCGTAGTGGACCGGGTCCTCGTCGCGGAGCCGGGCGTAGGCGGGGAACGGGTCGCGCCAGAGGTCACCGCCGCGCGGCACGTACCCCGGGGGAGCCGGCTCGGTCCTGGTGGTTGGGGCCACGGGGCGCTCCCGGCGGGTCGAGGGGTCGACAGGTCGTGGCTGAGACATGTCGCACCCGACGTCTACCAGGCGCGACAAACGAGCGCAACTGTCGCAGGAGAGTGGGGCGACCGCCGGCGGGCCGCTATGGTGCTCTGCAGGCGCAACGCCACCACGCGGGTCTGCCGCCCGAATCGCTCACGCGGCATCGGCGGCCCGCTGCACTGAGGGGATCAGCGCAGCAGCGGACTCGTGTCCACCGGTCGGTGGCCCACAGGGGTCATCCATCCGGCGTGACGCATCGTGCGCATCAACCGAGCTTTGATCGAAAGGCCGAGCGTTCCCCACGCCATGTCGACACCTCCGATGACACCCAGCGACTTCGAAGATCTGGTCCAGGCCCACCTGGACGAGGTCGCAGGTCCGGGCGCGGACGAGATCCTGGGGTCCCGCGGCAACGACTGGGCCCGGGTGCTGCTCCGGCGGCTGGACGAGACCGATCAGGCGCTCGAGGATCTGCGCCAGAGCCTGTCGGGCGCCGAACGTGATCTGGTCGTCGCCGACTTCGAAGAGGAGCGCCGCCGCATCGACGAGGTGCTCACGGCGCTGATCGGCCCCGCCGAGCCCCCGTCCAAGAGCCCCGAACCGAAAGCGGCCGAAGCGCCCGAGACCGTCGATCTGCCGTCACGGCTCCAGCTCTCGTGGACCCCGGGACGCATCATCGCCTGGGCCGCCAATCGGGGCGGTGCCACCGAGTCGCACGAGCAGCTGCTGGCGCGGCTGGAAGAGGCCGGTGCCGGAACCGTCGGGTGGGAGAGCCACCAGCGCATTCGACTGCCCGAGGGCGCCCGGGTCGACACGGTGGCCGCCCCCATCGGCAGCTGCCTCGGATGGCTCGTCGCACTCGGCACCGCGGAACCCGACGAGACCATGGGCGCCAGCGCCCGCTGGCTGGGGTCCGTGGCCGCGCTGGCGGTCCGTCTGGCCGCCCAGGGTCGCATGGTCCCGACACTGAAGAAGGCCCGACGGCCTGCGGTCGAAGGGAGCCTGCCCAACGGCTTCAGCTCGTTCGAGGTGCGATGGGTCCCCGCCCTGATCAACGCCGAGGTGCTCTCGGGGCTGGTCGACTCCCGCCCCGGGTCGGCCGGAGCCCTCCAGAACCGCCAGGACCCTCGGGCCTTCACCATGTCGGTGCTCACCGATCTGATCAGCGCCATCTCGGGCAACGCCGCCGATCGACTCGAGGTCCCGGCCCCTCCGCCCGACCCGCGCAGCAAGGCCGAGGTGGGCGAAGCCATGCTGGGACGGCTCGGCGGCGAGGCGTTCGTCGCACCGGGCCGCCTCGGCGGCGAGCTCGGTCGCCGACTCGATCAGTGGTCCCGGCCGGTCTCGGGACCCGCCAAGGTCACGCTCGTCATCCAGCTCGAACCGCCCGACGACGTGGGCGCCTGGTACCTCTCGGTCCTGGCGCCCAGCAACGAAGGCGGCCTGGAGCCCGTCGAGACCGCCCTGGTGACCTCGTCCAACACCCGCAGCAAGGAAGTGCAGGACCAGCTCAAGCGGCTCGAGCGCATCTTCCCCGAGCTGCTCCGACCGGGGGCTCGGCGCCGGGGTGAAGTGATCCTCAGCCAGGACGAAGCCTGGGATCTGATGACCGTCAAGGGAGAGGCGCTGGCCGCGGCCGGCTTCGATGTCAGGGTCCCGTCGCTCTCCCGTCGCAAGCCCACCCCCGAGCTGCGGCTGACCTCCGAGGACACCACCGAGTCCGTCGTGGGCGCACAACAGCTGGCCAACGTGCGCTGGAGTGCGGTGTTCGACGACATCGAGCTCACCGCGGACGACGTCCAACGGCTGGCCCGGGAAGCCAAACCGCTGGTGCGGTCGCGCGGGCACTGGGTCGAGCTGGATCACGCCGACCTGGCCGAGGCGGCCGCCGCGCTGGCCGAACGGGCCGACACGACCCAGCTCACGGGCGCCGACATGCTGCGCCATGCCCTGGGCCTCGAGGGGACACCGCTGGGCGGCATCACGCTGGCCGGCGACAACTGGGCCGCCGAGCTCCTGGCCAGTGCCGAGGACGTCCCCGACGACCCCGACACGACCCCCGAGGGGTTCGAGGGCGAGCTCCGCAGCTACCAGGCCGAGGCGCTGGTGTGGCTGGGATTCCTCCACGGCGCCGGACTGGGCGGCTGCCTGGCGCTGGACATGGGCCTGGGCAAGACCCCGACCCTCCTGGCCCACCTGCATCAGGTCGGCGGGGACCACGCGTCCCTCGTCGTGGCGCCACCGGCGGTCGTCGGGAACTGGGCCGCCGAGGCGGCGCGGTTCACGCCGGAGCTCGACGTCCGGGTGCACCACGGCCCGAATCGTGCGGCGCCGGATCAGCTCGAGGCCCTGGCCGACGATGCCGACGTGATCATCACGACCTACGGCACGGCGGTGCGCGACATGGACGCGCTCAGCGAGGTCACCTGGAGCAAGGTCGTGCTCGACGAAGCGCAGGCCATCAAGAACCCCGCCAGCGAGACCGCCCAGCAGCTGAAGCGCCTGGAAGCGGGTGGTCGAATCGCCCTGACCGGCACGCCCATCGAGAACGGTCTGGGCGATCTGTGGGCGATCATGGAGTTCGCCAACCCCGGCCTGGTGGGGCCGCGGCCGTCGTTCATCGCCCAGCTCTCCAAGTCGGGCAACGGTTCGGGGAGTGGACCCGAGCGGGCCCTCCGGGCCCTCAACGGCATCCTCGTGTTCCGTCGTACCAAGGCCGAACCTTCCATCGCAGCGGAGCTCCCGGATCGGATCGACGAGCTGGACCACTGCGCGATGACCCCAGAGCAGATCGGGCTGTACCAGGCCGTCCTCGACAAGCTGGTGGTCGAGACCGCCGACTCGGACAACACCCCGCACAAGAAGGGTGCGGTTCTGGCCGCCATCACGGCGCTGAAGCAGATCTGCAACCACCCGGTGAACTACGAGGCCGACGACGAACCCCTCGACGGTCGGTCGGGCAAGCTGGCCCGGCTCAACGAGATCGTCGACTCGGTCTTCGCGTCCGGCGAACGGATGCTGGTGTTCACCCACTTCGCCTCATGGGGTGAGCGGCTGGCCGAGTACCTCACGGAGCGCACCGGGATCGACATCCACTGCTACCACGGCGGACTCGGGCGGACGGCCCGGGACCGACTGGTCGAGGAGTTCCAGAACGGCAAGGGGCCCGGGGCGATGGTGCTCTCCCTCAAGGCCGGTGGCACGGGGCTCAACCTCACCGCCGCCAGCCACGTGGTGCTCTACGACCGTTGGTGGAACCCCGCGGTCGAGGATCAGGCCCGGGACCGGGTCTGGCGCATCGGCCAGACGAGCACCGTCATCTGTCACCGATTGGTCTGCCCCGGCACGGTCGACGAGCGCGTCGAAGAGGTCGTCGCCGGCAAGCGACAGATCGCCGACATGGTGCTGCCGAAGTCCAGCTCCATCGGTGACCTCGACGCCGAGCAGCTGCAGCGGGCCCTTGGCATCGATACGGATGCCGTCCTGGCCGAAGACATCGAGCTCGTGGAGATCCTCTCATGAACGCAGGACGCCGTCGCGGCAACAAGAAGCGAGGCGGTCGGGCTCGCAAGAAGGGCGTGTCCCCGAAGGCGGTCATCGAGTTCTGGGGCGACGCCGAGGCGGTTCCCCGTCCCGAGCACGACATCCGCATCGCCAAGGACACGTCGGCCGTGGTGCGATCGCTGGGCCGCCCGCCCATGGGAGGCCAGGACACGCTGGCCGAGCACTACTTCGTGGCGGTGTACGACCGGGCGGTCACGCTGGCCAGCGCTCTGGCTGCCGCCGGCGATCTGATCGAGCCCGAAGACCTCCTCACCGACGACGACCACCCGGCCTAACGAGCACGATCGGGGTCAGGCCCCCATCGTGCTCGATTCAGTCGTTGAAGGTGGGTGAGCGGCCCTCCTTGCGGGCCCGCATCGCCTCTTCGAAGTTCGACGTCGTCATCCGCATGAACAGCTGAGCGGTGGACTCGAGCTCGAAGGCGTTCTCGATACTTCCCGACTCGAGGCCGGCCCACAGCAACCGTTTCGTGTGCACGACACCGTTGGTCGACCAACCCAGGATCTGCCGGGCCATGGCGATGGCCTCGTCCATGAGTTGGTCGTCGGGCACGGCTCGCGAGATGAGGCCCATGTGTGCGGCCTCATCGGCCGGAACGTCCCGACCGGTCAGGGCCATCTCGAACGCTCGTGACGTGCCGACGGCGCGGGGAAGCGTGTAGCTCAGGCCCAGCTCGAGGGCGGTGAGGCCGTTGTTGATCCCGGCAGCGCGGAAGTACGCGGACTCGGCCGCCAGACGAATGTCGGTGCCGAGCGCCAGGCACAAGCCGCCGCCGATGGCCGGCCCGTTGATGGCGGCGATGACCGGCTTGGGCGCGTGCCGCATGGTGCGAATCAGGCCGACCAACATGTCCATCGCCTTTGTGGCGATCTGGTTCATGGTGAGCCCGTCGATGTCGGGCGGCGGTTCGTTGTCCTGCACGTCGGCGCCCGAGCAGAACGCCCGGCCCTTCCCGGTGAGGATGATGCACTCGATGGAGCGGTCCTCGATCGCCTCGTCGAGTCGTTCGATCAGGGGGACGACCAGATCGAAACTCAACGAGTTGAGCCGCTCCTCCCGATCGAGGGTGACCACCCCGACACCGTCGGTCGGTCGAGAAAGCGTCGCGTAGGTCACCGGTCCACCTCGGAAGTCAGGAACGCAGGAGTCGTTCGATGGCGGCGACGGCCTCGTCGACCTTCTCGTCGCCGCTCTCGCGGTCGATGTCGGCGGCATCGCGCACGCAGTGCCGTACGTGCTGGTCGACCAGGCCAAGCCCCACTCCCTGCAACGCCTTGGTGACCGAACTGATCTGCGTGAGCACGTCGATGCAGTAGGTGTCCTCTTCGACCATGCGCTGGAGGCCGCGCACCTGGCCTTCGATGCGGCGGAGCCGGGCGAGGTAGTCGTCCTTGCTGAGGGAGTAGCCGGCCATGAAGGGGAGCGTACCGGTCAGGGCTGCGCCGACGGTTCCCGGCGGGGCAGGCTCTCGTCGGGCTCGGGGGCCGGATGAGCCAGGGAGGGGTCGTAGTGCACCGGCGGGGCGTAGATGTCCTCGAGGTCGGGGGCATCGTTCGGCCCATCGGGGGGCGGCACCTGTTCGAGCGGCGGGTGGTCGAACGGGTCCGATCGGCCTCGCCGGAGCCGAGCCGCCACCAGCGACACGCCGACCACCGTCGCCAAGGCCAGGACGACGGCGCCCACGCGGACCCAGCCCTCGGCTTCCGCCTCGTCGTGGGCGTCGTCGAAGGCCTGGACCTTCTCGTCGACCCGGGCCAGGTCGCCGGCTTCGAACGCAGTCCGAGCCTGGTCGACGAGCGGATCGAGGGCGCTCCCGAGCAGCCCGATCCGAGCGATCAGCCCGGGGACACCGCTCGAGGCGTCGGTGATCCGCTCGATCTCCCGCGCGGCCGCGATCTGCGCCGCCATCCGGTCGGCGAGGTCGCCGAGCGGGAGACGAGCATCCTCGTACGCGCCTTCGAGTCCGCCCGGTACCGCCAGGTCCAGGTCGGCGGCAAGGTCGGTGAGCACCTGCCGCTGATCGAGCAGCACCAGCGCCGCGTCGATGCCCTCGTCGGCGCGCGCGAAGCTCCACGCCTCCATGGCCCGCCGGATGCCCAAGGGGACGGCCCACTCGCCACCGGCGGCGGCCAGCTCGTCGTACCGTGCGATGGCGGCGGCACGGTCCCCGAGCAGACCGGCGTCGGTCTCGGTCATCACGTATCGCTCGAGGAGGACATCGGCCGAGTCCGAGCCGCCGACGCGTTCGAGCAGGTCCAGGAACCGCCGGTCGTCGACCAGGGCCGACGACAGCGTCTCCGGGCCGTCCCCCGCATACGCAGGCGCCCGATCGAACACCGCGTCGAGCACCAGCTGCATCCCCTCCAGACCGATGTCGTTCATCAGGGCGTCGATCACGTACCAGGATCGGGCGTAGCCGTATTCCTCGATGGCGGCGGCGTCGTCACCGTCGGCGTCGGCCAACTCGTCGGTCCACCTGGCCAGGGGGAACATGATCCCGTCCGAGGCCAGGGCGACCTCGCCGCCGTCCTCACCGATCGCGATCAGGGTCTGCTGGGCGAGCTCGTTGGCCAGTCCCTCGTTGATCCAGCGCTCGGCGATGTGATCGCCGTTGAACCACCCGTGTGCCAGTTCGTGCAGGACCACCGACGGATCCAAGTCCTCGCCGATCACGATGCGCCGTTCGACCGGCTCGAACCAGCCGGAGTAGCCGTACAGGTAGGGGCTGTAGGCCTCGACGACGTCGTAGGGCTCGCCGTCGGTCCAGGGCTCACCGATCAGACGGGCCATCTCGTCCAGCGGCTCGCCGGCATACTCCGCCACGAACGTCGCCCACTCGTCGTCACCGGGCCACGACCGGATGCGGAAGGATCGCCCCCGTTCCTCGAGGAGCAGCTCGGTGAGTCGCTCGTCGTCCTGGGCGGTGACGATCGACCACCAGGTCTCGGGATCCTCGATGTTTCGAGCGGTGAAGGTCGTCGACTCGGCGATGCCGAAGTCGGGGTCGGATCCGACGATGTCGGGTTGATAGCCGGCCGGGAGCTCGACGGTCACCGAGGCGAGCCCGCTGTCTCCGACCGCGAACGCGGGAAAGGCGACGTAGGCAGGGTTCACCCGGGTGACGTCGTCACTCCTCGCCGGAGCGGACGGCACCTCGTAGGACACGACGACCCGGCGCTCCTGGCCGAAGCGCAGGTTGCCGGGGAAGGTCACCTCGGCGGCGTCGGTGGCCCCTTCCTTCTCGGTGATCGAGACGTCCAGCTCGGCGCCGTTGGAGCTGGCCCGGAGGTCCCGGGCCGAATCGATGACCGGGAGGATCACGCCGGGGAAGAAGTACTCCAGGACGCCGTCGCCCGTGCGCTCGTCGGGCTGGACGTTGGTCAGGTCCAACTCGGCCGTGACGACCACGACGCCACGCTCTGGCTCGGCGCGAAACGTCGTAGCGCCCACGTATCGCAGCCCGTCACCGTTGGGATCGGAGGTCGGGCCCTCCTCCTGCGCGGACGCGGCGGGTGCGAACGCCACGAGACCCGTGAGGATCAACAGGAGGGTGAAGACGACGCGCATCGTCGCTCCCATCGGCGCAGAAGGTACGAGCCTGTAGTCGAGCACAGCCGCAGGACGGTTGTGGAGACAGACCCTCTGGGGGGGGGATGAGCCCCCCACCTCGGATGCTCGGGGCGCGCCCTAGGGTGAAGGGCCATGACGGCCGCAGTGGGGATCGACGTCGGCACCACCAACGTGAAGGCCGTCCTGATCGACGGCGACGGTGTGATCCAGGCGTCGACCTCACGCCCGCTCCAGACGATCGTCCGGGGGGAGTCGGTCACCCAGGACGCCGGTCACCTGTGGGAACAGGTCGAGGTCGCGATCTCGTTCCTGACCCGAGCGGCGCCGGCGATCGCGGCCTCCGTCGGCTCCATCGGGGTCTGCTCGCAGTACTCGTCGATCGTGCCGGTGGGTCCGCAGGGCCAGCCGGTGGGACCGATGGTCATGTGGCAGGACCGTCGCGGCACGACGCCGTCGTTCGCGATCATGGAGCGGCATCCCGACGCGTTCGTGCGATGGGTCGAGCGGCACGGCATTCCCCCGGTGGGTGGGGGCCTGGCTCTCGGCCACCTGCTGGTGCTGGAAGGGACATCCGACCGCGACGCCACGACCGCCTACCTCGAGGCCATGGACTACGTGGTGGCGCGCCTCACCGGCACGATCTCGGCCACCCAGCACTCGATGTTCATGTCACAGCTGTGCGACAACCGGACGCTGGGGGCGACCGCCTACGACCCGGAGCTGCTGGGCATGGCCGGCGTGGATCTGGCGCGCCTGCCCCCCTTGATCCCGGTCGGCACCACGGTGGGCACCATCCGATCCGACCTCGCCGAGCGGCTCGGTCTTCCCGCCCGGGCCGAGGTCTCGGCAGGTACCAACGACACCTCCACGGACGCGGTGGCGGCGGGAGCGCTCGAGGTGGGGCGGTGCGGTCTCGCCATCGGAACGACCAGCGTGCTCGTCGACACGGTCGAGGCGATGAAGGTCGACCTGGACCACGAGATCCTCTCCATGCCCGGGCCGTTCCTCGACCAGTACCTGGTGTGGGCGGAGAACGGGCTGGGCGGCCGCGTCGTGCAGCAGGTGCTGGCGTCGCTGGTCCAGACCGACGATGCGCTGGGGGCCGACGGGCGGGAGCGGCCCTTCGCCCTCTTGGACACCGCCGTGTCCACCTCGCCGCCCGGCGCCAACGGCGTGTTGTGCCTGCCGTGGTTCCAGGGTTCGCTCGCCCCGCAGAGCGATCCGGCGATGCGCGGCGGGTTCCTGAACGTGTCGCTGGAGACGACGAGAACCGACCTGGTCCGTGCCGCGGTCGAGGCGACGGCGCACAACCTGCGCTGGTTGCTTCCTCACGTCGAGTCGTTCGTCGAGGATCCCATCGTCGACGCCGGATTCGTGGGTGGGGCGGCCCGGTCCGACCAGTGGTGCCAGATCCTCGCCGACGTGGTGTCTCGCCCCGTGCACCGCATCTCCCCGCCCGAGCAAGCCGTGGCTCGCGGCGCCGCGCTGCTGGCCTGGCATCACCAGGGTGTGCTGGACCGGCACGAACTTGGCGAACTGGTCGACCACGACCGAACCTTTGAACCGGATCCATCGCTCCGGGAACTGTACGAGCATCGACACGGTCAGTTCGAGGCGGCGTTCGATGCCGTCCGACCCATCATCGCCGAGCTCGCCAGCACGCCGAAGCCCTGACCCAGCCATCACCGGGAGCCATCCATGAGCAACGACTATCCGTACGCCGACCGATACCCGGTGAATCGGGGCATGCCCGAGCACGGCCGGAGTCGCGAAGAGATCACCGCCGAGCTCGCCACGGTCGCCGCCGCGGAGGACGAGTTCTGGGAGACCGGGCGCTGCTCGGGGACGATGTACTGCGGCGACCACGACCACTACGACTTCATGACCCAGGCCTACGGCCTCTTCGGTCATGTCAACGTCCTGCAACGCGACATGTGCCCTAGTGCGACGAGGTTCGAGGGCGAGATCATCGCCATGACGCTTGACATGCTGGGCGCCGCGGCGGCCGGTCCCGAGGCCGACCCGGTCGGCATGGTCACCTCCGGCGGCAGCGGCAGCATCCTCCACGCGGTGCTCGCCTACCGGGAGGAGGCCAGCGCTCGTGGCGTCGAGCGACCCAACTTCATCAAGCCCGAGACCGGCCACCCGGCGTTCGACAAGGCCTGCCATCTGCTGGGGGTCGAGATGCGCTTGGCGCCGATCGATCCCGAGACCACCAAGGCCGACCTCGACGCCGTCGCCGCGTTGATCGACGACCAGACCATCGCCATGGTCGGTTCGGCCTGCAACTACGGCTACGGCACGGTCGACCCCATCACGGACATGGGGAGGCTGGCTCTCGAGCGGGAGATCGGCCTGCACGTCGACGGCTGCCTGGGCGGATTCATCCTGCCGTGGGGCCGGGAGCTGGGCTACCCGATCGAGCCGTTCGACTTCTCGGTCCCGGGCGTCACCTCCATCTCGGCCGACACCCACAAGTACGCCTACGGCTTCAAGGGCACCTCGGTGCTGGGCTTCCGCAACCGGGCCCTTCGCAACGGCCAGTACTTCTACCTGACCGACTGGACCGGCGGGAAGTACTTCTCACCGGGCATCGACGGCTCCCGCTCGGGCGGTCTGCTGGCCGCCACGTGGGCGGCGATGGTCAGTCTGGGCCGGGACGGCTACCTGGGGTACGCCGAGAAGATCTTCGCCACCGCCGACGCGATGAAAGACGCGATCCGGTCCCACGACTCGCTGCGCGTCATGGGCGATCCGACCTTCTGCTTCAGCTTCACCAGCGACGAGTTCGACATCTACCACGTCAACGACTTCATGCGGAAGAAGGGCTGGCGATTCAACGGCCAGCAGTACCCCAACGCCATTCACATGGCCGTGACCCGACCGCAGACCCAGGACGGCGTCGTCGACGCCTTCCGCGACGATCTGGCCGAGGCGGTCGTGTACGCACAGGAACACAAGGACGAGGATCCGTTCAGTGCCGCCATCTACGGCGGTGTCGCCGGCGGGCTGACCGACGAAGCGGACGAGTTCATCCGCGGCATCATGGAGGGCATGATGGACACGTTCCAGGGTCTTCCGCCCGAGGTCGACGTCGAGGCGCCGGCCTGATGCCGCTGGTCGTCGGGGTTGACTCGTCGACCCAGTCCACCAAGGTCGAGGCTCGCGATCTCGACACCGGCGCGGTCGTGGCTCGAGGATCCGCCCCACACCCGCCGACCGAGCCGCCGGTGTCAGAGCAGGACCCGACGGCCTGGTGGGAGGCACTGGTCACCGCGATGGGCCAGCTGGGCGAGCACCGCACCGAGATCAGCGGCCTCGCAGTGGCCGGGCAGCAGCACGGGCTGGTGCTCCTGGACGAGCTGGGACAGGCGGTTCGGCCGGCCAAGCTCTGGAACGACACTACGTCGGCCGGTGCGGCGACCGAGCTGGTCGACGCGCTGGGCGCGCCGGCGTGGGCCGGCGCGTGCGGCAGCGTGCCGGTAGCCGCCTTCACGGTGAGCAAGCTGGGGTGGGTGGCCCGACACGAGCCTGATGCGCTGGAACGCGTTCGAAGGGTGATGCTGCCGCACGACTACCTGACCTGGCGGTTGACCGGCCGGCACGTGACCGACCGTGGCGACGCCTCGGGAACCGGCTGGTTCGATCCGGCCGAAGACCGCTACCGGCCCGAGTTGTTGGGGACGGTCGTCGACGATCCCGAGGTCTGGCTCCAGCGGCTGCCCGAGGTGGTGGGCCCCGACACCCCGGCCGGCGACCTGTCGCCCGACGCGGCCGAGCACCTCGGTCTGCCGGCCGGGATCCCCGTGGGACCGGGCACGGGCGACAACATGGCCGCCGCGCTCGGGTTGGGCCTTCGGACCGGCGACCTGGCGCTGTCACTGGGCACATCGGGAACCGTCTACGCGGTCTCCCCGGAGGGCACCGCGGACCCGTCGGGTCTGGTGGCCGGCTTCGCGGACGCGGCCGGGGCGTTCCTGCCGCTCGTCTGCACGCTCAACGCCACGAAGGTCACCGACACGGTGGCGGCGTGGATGGGCACGGATGCGCCGGGCTTGAGCGAGCTGGCCTTGCAGGCCGCGCCCGGGTTCGGCGGAGCGGTCCTCGTGCCGTACTTCGACGGCGAACGAACGCCCAACCTTCCCGCCGCATCGGGCTCGATGGCGGGCCTTCGGACCACCACGACACGCGATGAGCTGGCGCGGGCCGCCCACGACGGCGTGCTGTGCGGCCTGCTTGCGGGTCTCGACGCGCTGGGCGACGCCGGGGTCGACACCTCCGGACGGGTCCATCTCATCGGCGGGGGAGCCCGGTCAGCCGCCTATCGCCAGCGCTGCGCCGATCTGCGCGGCGCCCCGATCGTGGTCCCGGACGTCGAAGAGGCAGTCGCGACCGGTGCGGCACTGCAGGCAGCCGCGGTCAGCTCGGGTGGGGGTTTCGATGAGATCGCGACCCGTTGGAGCCTCGGGTCGGGCGACGTGGTCGACCCCGCGTCGAAAGCGGACGGTGCCGAGGTGAGGGCTGCCTACGCAGAAGCGGCCGCACGAGTCGCGGGCAGCGGTGGTCAGTAGTCTCGGTGGCGGCGACCAACGCGTTCGTCGGTTGATCGGAGTGGTGGTGAATCCCGAGGTCGATGGCTACATCAAGCGGTCGGAGAAATGGCCCGAGGAGATGACCGGCCTGCGGCCGATCCTGCTCGGCTTTGGGCTGACCGAGGAGCTCAAGTGGGGCAAACCCTGTTACACGCATACGGGCAAGAACATCGTCATCCTCCAGGAGATGAACGAGTTCCTCGCCCTCATGTTCTTCAAGGGTGCCCTCCTGGACGATCCCGAAGGGGTTCTCGAGTCGCAGGGGCCGAACTCACGGTCGGCTCGCCGCGTGTGCGTCTCGTCGGTTGACGACGTGAGCCGGCTGGCGGACACGGTCGCATCCTTCGTCGAGGATGCGATTCGGGTCGAGGAGGCCGGCCTCGAGGTGGGCCCGGCTCCCGAGCTCGTACCCGTCGAGGAGCTTCAGGAACGCTTCGACGACGACCCGGCGTTCAAGGCTGCCTTCGATGCGCTGACCCCCGGCCGGCAGCGGGAGTACAACCTGCACTTCTCGGATGCGAAGCGAGCCAGCACCCGTGAAGCACGAGTCGAGAAGCATGCGCCGCGGATCCTCGATGGCAAGGGCTTGCGCGACCGCTGACCCGACCGGGAGGTGCGTTCCCTGCAGCACACCGCCCGCAACGTCACCGAGGCGCAGGCCAGCATCCACCAATGTCACCCGAAAGGGCGTGCCGTGGGGTTCGTGTCGGTGGACCTAACCAGCTCGACTCCGAGTGGCGCCTGGTTGTCGAAGCCCCCACGTATCGGAGGAGCCTCGTCTCCGTTCTCAACAGCTTCGCGAACTCGGAGGTGGGCTCAGCGGCCACGCATCAGAGCGATCAGGACCGCAACGATGCCTCCAGCGAGGAAGCCGAGGAACGCGTACCCGATGGCGTTGAAGGTGGACTTCTCGCGCTCTTGGCCTATGGCCTCACCCAGCGCCAGCACCAATCCGTCGCCCTCGGTCGCGACGATCCGGTACTCGCCGGGCTGATCGGCGTAGAACGAGGTGACTCCAACACCGCGGTGTCCGGCGATCTCGTAGGTCCATTCGGCGTTCGTCCCCGGCAGCGTCAAGTACGGGACCTGGGCGACGGGCGCGCCATCCGGCGAGAGCACCTCCACCTCCGGCAGCGAGGGCCGATCGGTCGCGGCGCTGGGCTCGACCCTGTCCGGCTCGGCGTAGATGTGCACGTGACCTCGATCGAACGGTTGAGCAAGCTCGCCGGGCGGCGTGAACCGACGGAATCCGCCCACCGTGTCAGCGAGCGTCTGCAAGCTGAGTGACCAGTAAACGATCGCCAGCGCCACGGCCAGCGCCGGAAGCACAATGGCCACCGCGTACCAAGCCTTCCTCGGGCGACGGAGATCAAGGCCAACAGAG
This sequence comes from uncultured Acidimicrobiales bacterium, assembly GCA_963697385.1. Classification (GTDB taxonomy): domain Bacteria; phylum Actinomycetota; class Acidimicrobiia; order Acidimicrobiales; family CAWCAL01; genus CAWCAL01. The sequence goes on along the minus strand of CAVONU010000003.1, from coordinate 347,290 downwards.
CGAGCTGCTACCGGTACACCGATCGGAATCTCAGGCGGTACGGGCGCAGGCATCGGCTGTTCACCGGACTCAGCGGCCCGGCCTAACACGGAACGTACGGGCACACCCCGGCGTGGATGGCTAGCGGACGGCCGGGCCCCGCCGGGGAGCCACGCCGGAGGCGTGGCTCCCTACTTGAGTATGCAACGTAACTCGTGAGCGTTGGGCGTTCACCCAGTGCCCCTTCCGCTGGGTGTAGGTCGGGTTGGACCAGCGACTCCTAGCCGGCGTTCTGTGACCCCGCAGACGGAATGCAGTCGGTCAAGGTCCTCAGTCCCGTGTGAGGGCCGCGAGCATCGCCGGAGTGTCTATTGCGAAGTGGGCCCGTACTGCCCTGCCCCCGACCAGGGTCCAGCGGTGAACTTCGGCAATGTCGAACTCGATGCCGGTCGCATTGACCGTGCCGACGGTCCGCCCGATCTGGATCACCTCGCCGTCGGCGGCGAAGATGCTGGTGATCTCGACCTGTGAGGTGATCGCCCCGGTGAGGGCGGCGGCGAAGACCAGGAAGCCGTCGTGACCCTCGAAGCGTCCGCCCCACGGCAGCGCTGGGTCCTGGGTGATGACGACGTGCTCGTCGAGCAGCAGCGGGATCTTCTCGAGGTCCCGGGCGGCCATCGCCGCGTAGATCGCGCTCACGGTCGCCACATCGGACTCGTGGGGCTGGTCGATCGCGCTGCGCAGGTCATCGGCCATGCACTCGAGCGTAGGTGGCGAATCACGACGGCGGGCAATGCGTTCAGCCACTTCCGGCAGAGGCAACCCCCCGCCGCACGCCAGCATGCGCCAAGGTCACCCCACTAGGCGCCGTGGGGGTTCACGTCGGAGAACCGACGTCACCAAACCGCGAGTGGCGGCCGCACGATTGATGGGACTGTTGTCGTGAGCCCAACGGCTGGAGTCGCGATGCAGACGGGCTGAAAGCTCTGGGAGAATCGCACTCCCAGCCGCAAGGCTGACAGTGCCGATGCCAACCGAGGGCACGAACACGGGCCGTAGCTGTCGTGGCCTCCGTCCGCCCCGCGGAGCAGTGACTCCTCGCGCTTCAGCCGATGACGAAAGGCCCTGGCAAGGTCGAGGGCGGAAGACGTACAACGGTCCATGCCGATGCTGACGAGTTCGGCGAGAGGAGGCTCCCATGAGGAATTGGTCGTTGGTCGCCGTGCTGGCGGCAACCATCGTGCTGGTCTCGGCCTGCGGCAGCAGCGAGGACACTTCTCAGACGTCGCCGACGTCAGATGATGTGGAGGTCGCTGACCCTGGTCCGGATACCCCTGCGACCGGGATGGTCATCGAGTTGGTGGACTGTGCACAACTGGGCACCAATACCGGGGTGGATCCCGCCGTAGCCGCCGGGTACGTGCTGGCGGGTCAGGACCTCTATCTCGATGACGTCGGAGACGCCCGCTTCGCCCTCATCACCAAGAGTTGCACCGACATCGTGGTGGACGGCACCTCGACAGGACCGGGGCACTTCAACACCGCATGGGTGCGAATTGCCGGACCCGAGGAGACCCGCTCCTTCGACGATCCGAGCGTCGGCATCGTCTTGCCCACGGACTACTTCCGGCCGGTGCTGTTGCAGACGGACAACGCGGACTACGCCCGGGCGACCCAGGAGTTCGGCGTCTCGATGACCCTTGCCGACGAGATGGCGTTCGACGATCCCCAGCTGGGCACCCAGGTGATCACGTCCTCCGACACCGAGGTCGATCCGCCGCTCAACTACACGCTCACCGCTGAGAACGACAGTGCCTTCCCCGAGGGCGTCATTGGGGTCGTACACGTGCTGGAGGGCACGGACGGTGACGGCCGATCGTTGACCTTTGAGATCGAGTGCTTGGCCGAAGGTGGATTTCGGGGCTCGGCGACCTTGGCGGTCGAGCCAGGAGCATCGTTCGAGGAGCTGATCGGGTCCGGATTCGAGGGCCCGGCGAGCGGTCCTGGCATCAACTGCGAGGTCACCATCACCCGTGGGGACTAGCTACGCGCAATGGGTTCGTCGAAGCGCCCCGGGTGTCCGGTGACTGCACCACCTCCAGACGTGCTCCCCGGTGCGTGTCCTGCGACAAAGCACCCGCAAACTCCATGGTGCACAGGGTCAAGAGCCGAGGCGCCCCCCAGGCCAGCATCCGCCAATGACACTCGAAGGGGGCTACTTGTGGGCTCCGGTCGGAGGACTGATCTGCTCGATCCCCTACCACCCCGTGGCGGCTGGGATGGCCGAAGGTCCGCCAGTTCCCCTGAGTGCTGAGCCACATCGAATTGGCGACGTTCGCATCCTCCCCCCCCCCCCCCCCCGGCTGGCGCAAGAAAGACCTCCCACTCACCCCGCCGGCCCGATGTCCGACTCCCGCCGTCCGCGCTGCTCCTTCATCCGATCGCCAACCGTCGGCTACCGCCAGCACGAACGCCACATTCTGCCCGGAGAATGCTCGTTACGCGGGTGGGTCGGCTAGATGCTCAGGTCCCAGACATACTCGTAGGCGTCGGTCGTCGCGTTGTTGGTCGGGTAGCCCAGGCCGAAAGCGCCGGGAGGGTCGAGGACCAGCTTCCAGGAGGACTGGTCATCGGGTACGGCGAAGCACCACCCGACCTCCCACGTCTCGGTCGGGAACACCGTGGCGTTCGCGTCATCGTGGACCTCCGCACACCCGTTGTCACGGCTCGGGTAGGTCACGGACTCGACCGGGTCGGCGGGAACGAGCACCGCCTCTACACCGACCGAGACGATCGCGTCGTCCTCGATGGTTCCGGTGTAGTCCACGGTGCCTCGGACCAGGACGTAGCGGTCTCCGTCCGCGAGCGGGATGCTGGGCTCACGATCGAGCTCGGGGTCAGGCTCGAGCCCCGTGATGGTGAGGGTCGTGTCCGCATCGACCGCCACCGGCTCGCCGACCTGGTGGCTCGTCCGTGCTTCGATCTCGTAGGCGGGCGGGATCGCGGGGGGCCAGTCGGGCTCCGCTGCTGTCGTCGACGTCGCGGTCGAGTCCGACCCGTCACCGACGGCGGTCTCATCGTCATCGCCGTTGCAGCCAACCGCCACCATCGCCAGCACCAGGAACCCCAACAGCAGCGCGCGCACTTCCATCACCTTCCTCGGTAGGGCAATCACCGATGATGATCCCGCCGCCGGGAAGAGTGAGGTAGAGGCCAAGGTCCCCGAGCACGAACCGCGACGCTCGGTCCGGAGACTGCAAGAAGGTGTGCGGTCGACAGTGGGGTGCGCTCCCTCTGACACAGTGCCCGCAGAGAGACGCCCGCTCCACGCCAGTATCCACCAATGTCACTCGAGAGCCGCCGGCGTGGGGGTTTGTGTCGGTGGTACTCGTCACGCGGTCGCGTATAACCGGCGTTCGGGGACAAGACAGGAGCGACCTGCCGAGAGCACTGGTCAGTGCTGCATGCTCTCGAGGTACGCCTTCTGCGATGACAGGAACGCCTTGCCCATGTTCCGCGAGCCGAATCTGCGGTACAGGAACCCAAGCACGCCGTCCGCCTGCACATCGCTGACGACGGTGTGGAATTGCACGCCACCCTCGTTCGAGGCCGTGTACGCGTCTTCGAAATGCGATCTGCCCGTGACCTTCCCGGCCTCATAGACCTCGTCGAATCGCAAGATGACCTCGTCATCCCCGACAGAGCACTCGATGTTGTGCCGCCTCATCACGCCCTCGTTGGTTCGGATCGCGACGAAGTCCTCACCCTGTTCGAGCAGTTCCGCCTCGCTGATGCCCGGCATCGAACGCACCACACCCACGAAGTGCTCACCGAAGTCAGCGACTGACGCCTTGACGGACTGAAGATCGCAGTCGATACGGATCGTTCCTTCGAACCAGGGCATGCTGCGACGCTAGCAAGCGTTGTCGCTGCTCGGGTCGGCGCAGGTCGTCACCGATGTGTGCCGTTCGGGGCGGGTGCGCGTCGCCCACCACAGCACCGCGAACAGCGCCGTGGTGGGAGCCAGCACCCGGTCCTCAGGACCGGAGTTGTCGCAGCTATGCGAGCAGAACTGACCCATGGCGTACCCGGAGTTTACGCCCGAGAGCTTCGGCCTGCATCTTGCGATTGGCCACATCCCGTGGGAACCACAGAGGGCAGTGGCACCGCCCTCGGACAACAGATCCCCGCAGGCGAGCCCGATGTCATCGGATCAGTCCGTGTGGCCGTGACCGTGGTCGTCGAGGATGACCATCTCGTGGGAGTGGTCGTGGCCGTGGTGGTCACCCAGGAGGCGCTCGGCGTAGGCGATCCGGAGGTTGTCGGCCGTCAGGGTCTCGTCGGGAACGCCGCAGGCGATGATTTCCGTGGCCAACAGGACCGCCACGTCGCAGTGTCGGGCCTCGTCGAGGTGATGGGTCGTGATGGCGACCGTCGTCCCGCCGGCGGTCTCCTCGGCGATGATCGCCAGGATCCGTTCCTGGCTGGCCAGGTCGAGGCCCGTGATGGGCTCGTCGAGGAGCAGCAGGGCCGGTTCGGCGGCCAGGGCCTGGGCCAGCAGCACCCGCTGACGTTGGCCACCCGACAGCTTGTGGAACCGCCGTCGCCGCAGATCCTCGACCTCGGCCCGCTCTGCCGCCCGGTCGATCGCATCGTGATCGACCGACCTCAGGCGTCCCGTGAGCCCGCGGTGGCCGTAGCGGCCCATGCGGAGCACCTCGTCCACGGTCACCGGAAGGGCCTGGCGGGCTTCGTGCCGCTGGAGCACGTAGGAAATGCCGTGTGGGGCCACGGCGACCTCGAGCCTTCCTGTGGTCGGGGTCTTCAGCCCGGCCATCAGGTCGAGCATCGTCGACTTGCCCGACCCGTTGGGACCGAGGAACGCCACGGAGGTGCCGTTCCCGATCGAGAGCGTGACGTCGCGCACCGCTGCCTGGCGCCCGTGGTGGAACGACACCGAGTCGAACCGGACGACCGGTTGCGGATCCGAGGGCATCGGGTCACTCTAGGAGCCCGCCAGCGGCGCGATCTGACGAGAGGACCCGATCCATGACGGAGACCAGGGTGGTGGCAACCGAGGATCCGGGCGCAGCGTTGCGGGCGAAGCGCTTCCGCCTTCCCGGTTCCGACTCCAGTGTCGGTCCGGTCGCCCACCTCTCGACCGAGCGGGCTCGACTGGACGCGCTCGACTGGGTTCACCTCACCGTCCAACCCGTCGGCGTTTCCCTGGGTGCGGAGATCAGCGGTGTCACGCTCGCCGAGGACGTGAGCGACGACGTCATCGACGAGATCCGCCGCGCGCTGACCGAGTACAAGGTCCTGTTCTTCCGGGACCAGCCGATGGACGCTGAGCGTCATGTGGCGTTCGCGGCGCGGTTCGGTGAGCTCGAGGTCCATCCGTTCATCCCCGGCAACGAGCAGCACCCCGAGCTGGTCCGGTTCGAGAAGTCGGCTGACACCGGCGGGTACGAGAACGCCTGGCATCACGACGTGACCTGGCGAGCCATCCCGTCCCGGGCCGCCATCCTGCATGCGGTCTCGGTGCCGGCCGTCGGCGGTGACACGCTCTTCGCCGACATGTACGCGGCGTACGAGGGGTTGGACGACAAGACCAAGCACCGGATCGAGGACCTGGTCGCCGTGCACGACTACGCCCGCGCCTTCGGCTACGGACTCGACGCCGACGCGATGGCCGAGATGCGGCGCGAGTACCCGCCGGTCGAGCATCCGGTGGTCGTCCGCCACCCGGACTCGGGACGGCGGGCCCTCTACGTCAATCGGATCTTCACCGACCACATCGTCGGCCTGCCCGAGGACGAGAGTCGGGCGCTGCTCACGTTGTTGTGCTCGCAGGCCGACCTGCTCGAGTACCAGTGCCGCTTCCGCTGGACCGACGACGCGGTTGCGTTCTGGGACAACCTCGCCGTCCAGCACTACGCCGCCAGCGACTACTGGCCCCACGTCAGGGTCATGGAGCGAGCCAGCATCGTCGGCACCCGCCCCGCTTCCTGAGCACGCTTGGCGTGCTCAGTTGAGCTCGGTGGCTTCCAGGGCCAGCAGTCGGTCGAACAGGGTGCCCAGATCGTTCCGACGGCCGCGGTCGTTGGCCAGGTTGTTCAGCTCGTGCGGATCCTCGGCGGTCTCGTACCACTCGTGATCCTGGTCGTCGAAGTCGGCGTCGAAGGCCTTGCTCGCCTCGTCGACCGTCCCGTCCCGCCGGACGCCGCCGCCCACCCCGCAAGTACCGGGCGTACTTGGTCTCGCCGTCGAAGAACCCGCGCACCGCGTAGCGGGTGCTCGCCAGGTGCGCCGACTGGGCCGAGTCCTGGGCGAAGAAGACCGCGTCCCGGGGGCGGGCCACCGGATCGGCCAGCGCGGGCTCGAGCGACACGCCCGAGAGCGAACCGGTGTCGCCGCCACCCAGGCTCAGGATCGTGTGCGCCAGATCGACGTGGGTGCTCAGGGCGTCGGTCGTCCGGCCCGCCTCGACCCGGGGGCTCTTCACGATCAGCGGGACCCCCATCACCTCCTCGTACACGCACGGCAACTTGGCCCGAAGGCCGTGCGAGCCGCACGCGTCACCGTGGTCGCTGGTGTAGATGACGGTCGTGTCGTCGTAGATGCCCAGCTCGTCCAGCGTCCCCAGGAGTCCGGTGAGGGTGTCGTCCAGTCGCTGATGGAGCCAGGCGTAGTAGTCCAGCTGCCGCAGCCAGGCGTCGTGGTCGTCACGGTCGAGCGTGCCCACCATGTGCTCGTGGTTGCGCACGTACCGCCAGGCCCGCTGGATCTCCGGCTTGGTGTGGAGGTCATCGTGGAAGTTGGCCGGCAGCTCGTCGAACAGACGGGGGTAGTCGGTGGGTGCCGGATCGGGCCGCACCTCGTCGCCGAGGATGTACTGCTGGATGAAGCGGAAGATCTCCAGCTGCTCGGGATGGGCGTGCTGGTAGTCGGGCTGGTCGATGGGAACCACATGATGTCGTGCGGGTTCACCAGCGCGACGGTCAGGAACCACGGCGCATCACCACGGGCGTGGGGGAGTGGCTGAGAGGCCACTTTCCGACGTAGCCGCATTCGTAGCCGACGTCGCGGAGCAGACTGCCGGTGGTGGGGATCTCGGGGTCGAGCGCCACGTGGGTGGGGAAGCTCACGTTGTTCACCACACCGTGCTCGGCCAGGTAGCGCCCGGAGTAGAGACTGGCGCGCGACGGCGAGCAGGGCGACGCGTGCGTGTAGTGGCGGCGGAAGCTCAACCCGTCGTCGACGAGCCGCTGGTGCGCCGGGAGTGTGACCTTGCCACCCAGCCAATCGTTGCGCCGCTCCTCGTCCGACACGATCAGCAGGAGGTTCGGTTGTGCCATGGTGGGAGGGTAATCACGACACCACGACCGGGGGAGCGCCGATGGAGTCCGAGAGGCACGAGCGAGCGGCGTCACCGGCCAGCGCGGCTCGATGCCGTACGTGCACATGTCCGCGTGGTCGCCGCCGATCCCGGACGACGTGGGCGCGTTCCCGACGGGGCTCGGGGCCGAGGAGCTGCTCCCCACCTTCAACCCCAATCGTGCCGCCACGCCCCACACGGCGGCACTGGACGACTTCACCGATGACGACGGCAACGTCGACTTCGTCCTGGCGGTCGGGGAGCAGGACGGCAACTGGTTTCCCATCGTCGACCAGACCCGCGAGCTGATGATGCGCCTGGTCTACGACGACCGATCCACCCAGAAGGCACCCCGGCTGACGATCGAGTGTCTCGATGCCAACCGCCGCATCGGCGGCTCACCCGACGACCGGCACTTCGAGTTCGGCTACTGGCGGGTCGCGTCCGACGAGGCGTTCGTCATCGAGTTCGATCCGCCACCGTGCCAGCACTGGAACTTCCAGCTGTGCGACCACTGGATGGAGAACCTGGCCAACTACCTCACCGGGCAGGGCTACCTCTCGATGGAGGGCGCGACCGTCGAGTCCGACGGCGTCGTCCGGATCGTCGTCGCCCACACGGATCCGGGAATCGGCAACTGGGTCGATCCCGCCGACCACGACCACGGCGTGATGGGCCTCCGCTTCGTCCGCCCCGCGGGTACCCCGGAGGTCACCGCCCGGCTGGTACCCCTGAGCGAGCTGTCCGCCTAGGGGATCTGGAGCGACCTTTCTGCCTCTGGGGTGGCAAAATCGCTCCAGATCAGGCTGGGCTCGGGGCCAGTGCCTCGAGGGCGTTCCAGTCGACGGCGCCCATTTCGCCCGACGGGTGCAGCGGCTGGATGCACACGTGGTCGGCGCCTGCGTCCCAGTGGGCCCGGATCCGGTCCCGGACCGCGCTCTCGTCGCCCCACGCCACCAAGGCGTCGATGAAATCGTCGGTGCCACCGTCGTCGATGTCGGCGTCGGTGAATCCCAGCCGGAGCCAGTTGTTGCGGTAGTTGGGCAGGTCGGCGTAGAGGCCGAGCGCGCCACGCGCCGCGGCACGAGCGGCAGCCGCGTCGGTGGTCATGACGATCTTCTGCTCGACGCAGAGCCACGCGTCCGGTCCCAGGATCTCCCGTGCCGTTGCGGTGTGCTCGGGGGTGGTCCAGTACGGATGAGCCCCGTCGGCGGCGGTCCCGGCCAGCTCGAGCATCTTCGGTCCCAGCGCCGCCAGCAGCGTCGGCGGAGCCTCGGTCGGCTCGACCGCGAGGTACGGCGAGGCGTCCATCGCCTCCAGGTACGCCCGCATCGTGGCCACCGGCTTCTCGTACGTGATCTTCCGGATCCCCTCGACGATGGGCGCGTGCGACACCCCCATCCCCAGGATGAACCGGTTGCCGGACTGCTCGGCCAACGTCAGCTGGGCCTGGCGCATCGCTCCCGGATGGCGATGGTGGATGTTGGCGATCCCCGTGGCGACGACCAGCCGGTCGGTGTTGGCCAGCAACCACGCGGCATGGGCCATGGGGTCCCGTCCGAACGTCTCCGGAATCCACAGAGCGCCGTAGCCCAGGGCCTCGACACGCTGGGCGAACTCGGCGGCCTCGGCCGCGGTCATCGTCTCGGTGAAGTACCAGAGGCCGATCGGTCCGATATCAGGGGTGCGGGTCATCCCCAGATTCAAGCACACCCGATCTCCGGATGATCGTGACGCCAGGTCCCTTCGTCGACTACCTTCCGCAGGTGGTTCGGACCGGATCAGGCGCCGCCCTGCTGCGCCAAACGCTTCCCGGCGTCGTCCTGGCGGCGCTCATCCTCGCCGGCTGCGGGGGCGACGACGACACCGATGTCGCGTCGGGCGACGGCTCGGCCACGACCGCTCCGCTCAGCGACGAGACCGTCTTCATCCTCGCCGTCGACAACTCGTTCAACCCGGAGGAACAGACGGTGCCCGCCGGCGCCACGGTCGTCTGGGAGAACCGTGGTCGCAACGACCACGACATCGTTCCCGAGGACCCCGACGCCCCCTGGGCCGTCGGCGAAGAGGCCTTCACGCCCGGCGACACCGCCGAGTTCCGGTTCACCGAGCCGGGCACCTATCGCTACTACTGCTCCATCCACGGCACGATCGACGTCGGGATGCCCGGCGTCCTGATCGTCGAGTGACCCGCACGCTTCCGGAGGTTCTCCTGTGACATCGACCCTACGCCGACTGCTCGGCCTGCTCTGCGTCCTCGCGCTCGTCGCCGTGGCATGCGGGGACGATGACGACGGCGGGAGCAGCACCACCGAACCGTCGGAGACCAGCGAGTCGACCGACACCGGCGAGACCACGACGGATACGAGCGACTCGGCCGAGACCGGTGAAGCCGCCATGGCCGACGAGGACGGCGTGCTCAACGTCCCGGACGAGTACGACACCATCCAGGCCGCGGTCGACGCCGCCGTCCCCGGCAACCTCGTGCTCGTCGGTGAGGGCACCTACAACGAAGCGGTCGACGTCGCCTCCACCGCCGATGCCCCCAAGGAGAACATCGTCATCCGCGGCGTCGACCGGAACAAGGTCATCCTCGACGGCGAGTTCGAGCTGCAGAACGGCATCCGCGTGCTCGGCACCGATGGCGTGGCGATCGAGAACATGACCGCTCAGAACTACACCAAGAACGGGTTCTTCTGGACCACCGACATCGAGGGGTACCGGGGCAGCTACCTGACGGCGATCCGCAACGGCGACTACGGCATCTACGCCTTCGGCGCCCGCGACGGCATCCTCGAGCACAGCTACGGCGCCGGCAGCCCCGACGCCGGCGTCTACATCGGCCAGTGCTACCCGTGCAACGCCCTCATCGACGACTTCACCAGCGAGTACAACGGCCTGGGCTACTCGGGCACCAACTCGGGCGGTGAGCTCTACATCGTCAACTCGACGTTCCGATTCAACCGGGCCGGCGTCGTCCCGAACTCCGGGTCGTACGAGGGCTGTGCACCCGAGCGGGAGACCACGGTGGTCGGCAACCTGATCTACGGCAACAACGTCGGCGACACCCCCGCCATCGACGCGGCCATCCTCGCCCAGGGCAACGGGTTCGTCGCTCCCGGCGGCATCGCCAACGTCGTCGAGCGCAACCGGATATGGGACCACGACATCGCGGGCGTCGCCATCGCACCGTTCCCCGAGGACAACCCGATCAACGCGATTCCCGATCCGCCCGATCCCGACTGCCTGGCCGACGCCGAGGCCGCAGCCGACGACGTCGTGGCCGAGCTACCCAACCCGCTGCTGTGGCCGGCCAAGGACAACATCATCCGAGCCAACATCATCACCGACTCGCGGACCGCCGACCTCATCAACGCTCAGCCCAAGGAAGACAACAACCGCTTCTGCGAGAACGAGCACACGTCGAGCATCCCCGAGAACCTCGAGACGCTGGCGCCCTGCGACGGTGAGCTCGCCGATCTGGGCGATGCGGGCCTGGCCAAGTTCGCCGAGATCGCATTCCGTGAGGGTCGCCTCCCGTCCGGCGACTACGAGACGTACGAATTCGAGGCGCAGACGGACCTGCCCGGCATGGAGGATCCGCTCAACGCTCCGCCGGTTCCGGCGGACGACATCGTGATCGACGTGGACCTCGACAGCATCGGTGTCCCCGACATGCCGGCCGACGCGTAGGACCAGGCATGGGTCGCAGTCGCCGCCCGGTGCTCGCCGCCACGGTGGCCGTGTTCGCGCTGCTCGCCGCCGGTGCGGTGATCGGCGCCCGCAGCGAATCGGCCGAGGCGCTGGCCAGGAGTCGCGGCCGGCTGATCGTCGAGTGTCATGCCAGCCATTCCGCGCCCGACGATCCCATCGTGTTCCCGGGCCAACCGGGGTTGTCCCACATGCACGACTTCTTCGGTGCCACCGAGGCCGACGCCCTCTCCACCGCCGAGTCCCTCGAGGGGGGTCCGACCAGCTGCCAGATCAAGCAGGACCGTGCCAGCTATTGGGCGCCGGCGCTCTACCACGACGGTGACAAGATCGACCCGGCCAGCTCCGACGCCTACTACCGGGCCGGTCCCGGCGTGGACCACACGACGGTCGAGTCGTTGCCCTACGGACTGAAGATCATCGCCGGGGACGCGTCGGCACGCGAACCGCAGTCGACCGACGTCGTCGGGTGGGGCTGCGGCCGCAACCCCCGGCTCACCGCCGCCCCCGCGCAGTGCTCCGAGCGCGCTGCGCTCCGGCTCCACGTGGTCTTCCCGGACTGTTGGGACGGGGTCAACCTGGACTCGGACGACCACAAGAGCCACATGTCGTACAGCGACCGGGGCCGCTGCGACGACGACCACCTGGTTCCGGTCGCGCAGCTGGAGTTCATCGTCCAGTATCCGTTCTGGGACGACCCGTCGATGCTGGTGCTGGCATCAGGGTCGCCGCACACCGCTCACGCCGACTTCTTCAACACCTGGGAGCCCGACGCCCTGGAGCACGAGATCAACGCCTGCGTCCGGGGCAACATCATCTGCGGCGTGCCATCACTCTGACCGATCGGGTCGGATGGTCGGAAGTGAAGCGTGGTCGCCCTGGAGCGCCACATCGTGGCCCCAGAAGCCGCGGGGCGCCATCAGCTCGTCGATGAGGAACTCGAGCCGGGCGTCGAACTCGCGACGCAGTTCGAGCGTGCGAACCCTCGCGACGTGCTGGGGCACCAGGTCGAAACCGTGGGCCTCGAGCTCCAGGTAGAGATCGCGCCACAAGCTCTCCTGGCCGCTCGTGTAGCCCTCGTCGAACCGCTTCCGGTACTCGGTCAGGTCGGCTCCTTCGGTGAGCATCCGGAACAACCGCACCGACCGGCGGTACATCCAGTAGGGCGCTCGGTTCTCGGCCCCCCGGATCATCTGGCACTGGACTGCCGCATCGGAGAGCAGACCCAGCGCCGTCACCCAGTTCTGGCCCCGATGCTGCGACCGGAACAACATCAGCATCGGGAAGCTGGTGTGGGTCTCGATCACGCCGGCCACCCAGTCCTCCCAACCGGCGAAGTAGGCGACGAGCTCGTCGGGATCGGCCGTGGGGGCGCGGGAGATGACCAGGGCGGTGGGCGTGATGCGCTCCGAGGTCCCGGCATCGAGCGTCATCAGCTTCCGCTCGCGCTCGCTGTAGGCCGAGTACATGGCCGGGAGGTAGCCGATGACCATGGCCGTGGTGAGCACGCCGGCGAACGCCTCGGCCAGCGCTCCGATCCGGGGCACCACCTCGGCCGGCACCACCTCTCCGAACCCCAGCGTGAAGTAGACGACGCCCGAGTAGTAGAGCGCGTCACCCAACGAATCGGCGCCCGCGATGCCACCGAGGCCCCACCAGATCAGACCGAAGCCGACGATCTGCTGGACCACCCAGGCGGTCAGGAGCAGCAGGACCGACAGGGGAGCAAAGGTCCCGAGCAACCGGTCCGCGATCCGCTCGTCCCGGAGGTGGCTCGCGATCCACCGCATCGCGGTCCAGCTCCGTCGGTAGAGCTGCCCGGTCAACCACCAGCGGGCCTGGGACGTCTGCGTCGTGACCAACGTGTTGAGCATGTCGGCCAGTGCCGTGACCACCAGCGCGAGACCGACGACGATGGCGAGCGCTTCCAGCACGACGTCAGGCTATTGCGCCCCGACCCCGGGCTGGGTCAGCATCGGATCCCGTCCCACGATGAGGAGACCCCGTGCGATTCGCGTTCGCCGAGAGCATGACCGACCCCACCTTCTACCTTCCGCTGGCGCAGGCCGCGGAAGAAGCCGGATTCGACGGGTTCATCGTGCCCGACAGCATCTGCTATCCGGAGGTGTCCGACAGCACCTATCCCTACACGCCCGACGGCAACCGGGAGTTCCTGGAGGACAAGCCGTTCATCGAACCGTTCACGCTGATCCCGGCGATGGCGGCGGTGACCGAGCGTCTCACGTTCACGACGTTCGTGGTGAAGCTGCCCATCCGGAACCCGGTCCTGGTGGCGAAGTCCGCCGCCTCCGTCGCGGTCATGAGCGACAACCGGTTCAACTTCGGGGTGGGCACCAGTCCGTGGCCGGACGACTACGAGATCTGTGGCGTGCCCTGGGAGCGCCGCGGGAAGCGGATGGACGAGATGATCGACATCATCCAGGGGCTGGGAACGGGGGACTACTTCAGCTACGACGGAGAGATCTTCACCGTTCCGTCGGCCAAGATCTGTCCGGTCCCCACCCAGCCGCTGCCGATCATGATCGGTGGTCACGGCGAGAAGGCGCTGCGCCGGGCCGCTCGCCTCGACGGCTGGCTGCATGCCGGCGGCGATCCCGAGCAGCTCGACGGGCTGCTGGCCAGGCTCGACGAGTATCGACGCGAGCTGGGACGAGAGGACGCACCGTTCTCCACGTTCGTCATCTCGATCGAGGCGTACACCCCGGAAGGGATCGAGAAGCTCGAGGCCCGGGGGGTCACCGACGTGATCGTCGGATTTCGCGACGCCTACAACCCCGCGCCGGATACGCAACCACTCGACGAGAAGATCGGCGCCATCCAGTGGTACGCCGACGAGGTGATCTCGAAGGTTCGCTGAGCGTGCTCAGTCGCAGGTGGTGCCCAGGATGCGGCACACCTGGGTGAGCGTCTCGGGCGCCACCTTGAACCAGGCCCACCGGCCCCGCTGCTCGCGCTCGAGGATCCCCGCGTCGACCAGTTGGCCCAGATGATGACTGATCGTCGGCTGGGACCGCCCCAGCGGCTCGACCAGATCGCACGAGCAGGCCTCACCGGTCGGGCTGGTGGCGATGATGCTGAGCAGGCGAAGGCGGGCCGGGTCGGCCAGGGCCTTCATCACCGATGCCACCTCGGTGGCGTCCTCCTCCGAGAGGGCCTCGGAGGTCACCGGAGCGCAGCACGTGAAGTCCACGGCTTCATCGTAGGGGGCGTGCCGTCCGGTCCGGACGAGCCCAGCCGGACTAGAGCAGGCCGGACTGCTTCAGGAACGCGACCACCTGGTCGGTCCGGTCGTCGGTGCTCTCCGGCGCCGGAGGCACGGTGAGGGCGGGATCGATCTCGTAGGCCGTGACCGTCTCGATCGTGTAGTCGGTCTCGGCGAAGAGCCGCTCGACTTGCGCCGCTTCGCCCGCGCTGAGCTGAGCCGCGAGCGTCTCGTCGGCGAACATCTGGGTGAAGATGTCGGAGAAGTCGGCGAGCGTGCGGATCCCGCGCAGCTCTCCGGTCTCGGTGGTGACCACGGTGACCGACACGGGAGTCGCGGCGTAGATCTGGACCAACACCCCGGTGAGCACATCGACGTCGACGCGCAGGTTGAGGGCCAGACCGCCGGCGATGCCACGGGACACCGTCTCGACGTTCTGCCCGGTCGCCGCCAAGAACTCGCCGTAGGTGGTGGTTCCGGTGAGCGTGTCCTCGGCGGTCCGATCGACGTCGCGCAGGACGTCTCCGATCCGCGAGGCGAGCCCGCTGGGGTCGCCCGCCCCGTTTCCGATGATGAACCCGACGATCTCCTCGCGACCGAGCTCGACGAAGGTGGCGAGATCGACGAACCACACGCCCGGAGCGAAGGGGCCGAAGTCGTAGGTGGGATCGAGGTCAGCCAGTGGTTGGTAGCCGCTGGTGTCCATGACCAGACGATCCGGCGATGTCCACATCTCGAGAACGGCGGCGTCGACGGCCTCCTGGACGGCGGGCTGCCCCGCCCCGGCGAGGCCGTCGAAGAGCAGCCCCAGGTCCTGCACGTAGTGCGACGCCCCACCGGCCACCACGCCGCGGAGCGCGGGCCGATCCGGATCGATCGGGCTGTCGATCGCGATGCCGAGGCCCGGAGAGGTCCAGTGCGTGCCCACCGGTCCCTCACGCTCAGCACCCTACGCGGCGCGCCCCACGCCGTCGCTCCGAAACTTGGGCGGCGGCCCCACCCATACGCGGGTCGCTGCCCAAGTTTCGGGTTGGAACGGCAGGTCGGCGGCACCTTGGACGACAGGGTGGCGAGCGCATCGGTCAGGCGACGATGGCGCCGTGGTCCGTCAGCAGTTGGTTGACCTGGGTGGCGGTCGTGGGACCGAACGTCGAGAACGGCAGCGCCAGTTCCTGCCGAGCGATCGACAGCTCATCGCGGGTGAAGGTGCAGGAGGCGGTCGATGGCTCGACACCGTACAGATCGGCCGAGTTGAGTCCGAAGATCCGCTCCTTCACCGCCGGTGTCAGCGCCGGGTAGCCGAAGCGCTCCTGGTACTCCTCGGTGATCTCGAAGGCGCGCAACGCCTCGATCTGGTCCTGGGGCGACCCGTACCAGATCGAATCGGTCCCCCACACCACCCGATCGGGTCCCACCGCGACCAGCAACTTGCCCAGGACGTGGGCCGCCTGGTCGGGGTCGCCCATCACCGCCCGCCAGGTGCTTCCCAGCTCGGCGTAGACGTTGGCGCCGGGGCCCACCCCGGCGTCGGCCAAGGATCGCACCAGCCGATCGACCCCCTGCGGCTCGCCGTCAGCCCGGTACGGCCCCTCGATCACGTCGCTCTCGTAGCCCGAGTGGTACACGACGAACGACAGGTCGGGATGGGTCACGGCTGCCGGTCCCACATCGATCGGACTGGCGAACCGTTCGGCCCCTCCGGCCACCGCCCGCAGCCCTTTGTGGATGCAGAGGATCCGGGGGCCGATCTCGGTCAGGTGGTCCAGCATGGCCCGACCCACCTGCGGCGCCGACGGATCGTGGTCGTCGAGGAAGAAGGCCCGGTCGGCCGGGGCGTGGCAGTAGAGCTTCCACGCCACCAGGTCGTGCTGTTCGCGCAGAGCGGACATCGCATCCAGTGCGGCGCTGAGCTCGCCCACATTGGGGGCCGCCTGGCCCTGGGCCGACACCCGGTCGTCGCGACACAAGCCGTCGATCACCGCCTTCGACCGCTCCATCGCCTCGATCGACAGAGGGTTGTCGGGGCCGAACAGCGGCAGCGCCGAGAGGACCACGGCCGACGTATCGCTCTGCAGGAACACCAGATCGGCGAACTGCTCGATCGAGAAGCAGGCCCGGGGATCGTCCTCGCCGCAGTCCTTCTGCGGGAAGGCCTGACCGACGTACGGCGAGCCGTCGTAGGGACCGCCGTCGGAGAGGTCGTAGTCCAGCAGGTGACCCTGGACGTCGAAGATGAACTCGTCGCCCGCGAGGACGCGGGCAGCCTCGTCCTGATCCTCGACCGCGCTGGACGGCAAGCTGGTCGAGAAGGATCCGCCCGGCGCCGAGCGGCCGTTGGATGCCGCCTCCTCGCGACTGCAGGCATCGAGGGTGAGCAGCATGAGCGCCGATCCGCAGGCCGTGTGCAGGAACCGGCGCCGGCTCATCCCCAACCGTCTGGCGTGGCGCTCCGCGGCGGTGCGGGTCCGGCGCATGGTCTCCTGCACGACCGGGGTGGGCGGAGCGGGAACGAACTCGCCGTTGGAGCAGGCGTCGAGCTTGATCGGCAGATCGTCGTTCTGTGCATGGTCCATGCGCCGCCTCCGGTCCGACGGCCAACGGTAGCGGCCTGCCCGATCCGCCCGCCGTACGCGATGATGGCCCGCACCTTCACCCGGCTCCCCGAGAGGACAGCGCATGGCCATCGACTTCAGCTTCCCACCCGAGGTCGAGGAGATCCGCGTCCGGGTCCGCGATTTCGTCCGCGATGTGGTCAAGCCGGAGGAAGACCGTCTCCAGTCCGAGGAGCTCGAGAAGCACGACCGCGACGCCTACGTCAGCGCGCTGATCAACCTCCGGAAGCAGGCCCACGCCGCCGGCCTGTGGCTGCCCCACATGCCCGAGGAATGGGGAGGGATGGGCCTCGGTCATGTCGAACTGGCCATGGTCCAGGCCGAGTCCGCCCGCTCCTACTACGGCCCCTGGGTGCTCAACTGCCAGGCGCCCGACGAGGGCAACATGCACACGCTGTTGCACTGGGCCACCGATGAGCAGAAGGAGACCTACCTGCGACCGTTGTGCGAGGGAACGACCTGGTCGTGTTTCGCGATGACCGAACCCGAGGTCGCCGGCAGCGACCCGACCCTGATCCAGACCCAGGGGTACGAGGACGGCGACGAGTGGGTGATCAACGGCCACAAGTGGTTCATCTCCAACGCCCACCGGGCGAGCTTCGCCATCCTCATCGTCCGCACCGAGGACGCGCCCGACCGGCCGCAGGCCGCAAACACGGCGTTCATCGTCGACATCCCGCAGGACGGCTGGAACGAGGTTCGCCAGATCGAGACCATGCACGGCTCGACCGGTCACTCCGAGATCCTCATCGAGGATCTGCGCGTCCACAAGGACCAGATGCTGGGCGGGCGGGGGCAGGGCCACCTGCTGGGCCAGTACCGGCTGGGCCCCGCCCGACTGGCGCACTGCATGCGCTGGATCGCCCAGGCCGAGACGGCGCTGGACATGATGGTGGACCGGTCGCTGAACCGCTTCGCCCACGGATCGATCCTGGCCGAGAAGCAGGGGATCCAGTGGATGATCGCCGACTCGGCGATGGAGATGTACCAGTGCAAGCTGATGGTGCTGCACGCGGCACACAAGATCGACACGGGTCAGGACTTCAAGAGCGAGGTCTCGATGGCCAAACACTTCGTGGCCAACAGCCTCAACCGGATCATCGACCGGGCCATCCAGGTCCACGGCGCCCTCGGGTACTCGACCGACACGCCGCTGGCGCACATGTATCAGCACGCTCGTTGGGCCCGCTTCGCCGACGGTGCCGACGAGGTCCACCAGATGCGGATCGCCCAGCGCACCATCGCCGCCTACAAGGACCACGGCAGCACCCGGGCCGCCACCGGCGATCTCCCCATCTGAACCCGTGTCGGACGAAACGGAGATCGCCAACCTGCTGTACCGGTACGCCGAGCTGATCGACGGAGGTCGGCTCGAGGCAGCGGCCGAGCTGTTCAGCCACGCCGAGATCATCCTGGATCCGGCGTCACCTCCGGTCGACGCCGCGGCACTGCTCAGCGTGTGGCGCACGGTCCTGAAGCTGCACGAGGACGGAACGCCGAAGACCCGCCACCTGGTGACCAACGCCCAGATCGTCGTCGACGGCGACCGTGCGTCGGCTCGGTCGTCGTACACGGTGCTACAGGCCACCGACCGCGTCGCCCTCCAGCCCATCGTCGTCGGGCGATATCACGACGACTTCGAGCGCGTGGACGGCGCGTGGCGGTTCCGTCGGCGTGACTACTCGCTGGTCGACCTGGTGGGCGACACCCGCGACCACATCACGATGGACCTCAGCCCGTCAGCCGACCGAGATCAGATCGACGACGAAGACCAGGGTGTCTCCGGGTGAGATGGGGGAGCCCTCGGGCGGTTCGTCGCCGTAGCCCATGTCGGGCGGGATGACCAGGAGCCGTCGACCGCCCTCCTTCATGCCCACCAGGCCCTCCGACCAGCCGGGAATCACCTGGGTGATGTCGAACTGGACCGGCCCCTGGCCGTTGTCCCACGAGCTGTCGAACTCCTCGCCGCTGCCGAGCGACACCGCGACGTACTGGACGGTGACGAGGGTGCCCTCTTCGGCCGCCGAAATCTCGGCGCCATCGCCCTCTTCGAGATCCTCGATCGTCAATTCATCCGGTGCCTCGGCGGGCAACTCCACCTCGGGTTTGTCGGCGTAGGACACCGTCACCTCGTGGAGATCGACGACGAAGACCAGGGCCTCGCCCGCCTCGATCCCGGACCCCGGCGGCGGGCTGTCGCCGTACGCCATGTCGGCCGGGATCACCAGCTGACGGCGCCCGCCCTCCTTCATGCCCAGCAGGCCTTCGCTCCAGCCGGGGATCACGCCGTCGAGCGCGAACTCGACCGGCTCACGGCCGTACGAGGAATCGAACTGCTCTCCGGTCGACTGCGACACGCCGACGTAGTCGACGCGAACCATGTCGTGCGCACCGACCACGGCGCCGGATCCCTCGGTGATGTCCTCGACGACGAGCGTCTCGGGCACGTCGTCGGGCACCACCACGTCGGGTTGATCCGCCGGCGGCTGGGCCTCGGCTGCGTCGGCCGTCTCGCCCGCGGGTCCCTCGGCGGACGCGTCGTCGTCCCCACACGAGGCGAGGACGAGGCAGGCCAGGACGGCGGCGGCGAGAACGGAGCGGTGGCGTGTCACAGGAACGAGTCGAACGATCGCCGCCCAAAACGGCGGAGAAGGCAGAACCCGCATGGTAGGGGCTCTGCCTTCTCCTGGTGCGCCACCCGTCCTGGGAGAGGGCGGTGCGTAGAGTGCGGGGATCAGCCGGCTTCGGTGATCACTCCGTCGATGATGTGGATGACGCCGTTGTCTGCTTCGACGTCGGCGGTCACGAGAGCGGCCTCGCCGGTTCCGAAGGAAACGACGTCGCCGTCGATGTTGACCGACACGGAACCACCGAGCGTGTCGAGCGTGCCGCCGTCACCGATGGCGATCACGTCGGCCGAGGTGGCTGCGGTTCCGGCAATCACGTGCAGGTTGAGCACATCGGTGAGCGCACCCTCGGGATCCTCGAGGAGAGATTCGACGGTGCCCTCGGGCAGCGCCGCGAACGCCTCATCGCTCGGGGCGAGGACCGTGAACGGGCCTTCGCCCATCAGGGTCTCGGTGAGACCGGCGGCATCCACCGCAGCGAGCAGCGTGGTGAACGTGCCGGCCTCGGTGGCGACATCGACGATGGTGGCGCCAGCGGCCTCTTCGGTGTCGGCCATTTCGTCTTCGGTGTCGGCCATCTCGTCTTCGGTGTCGGCCATCTCCTCGGTTTCCGAGGTCGAGGCGGCGGTGTCACCGGTCTCGCTACCATCGTCGTCGTCATCGTCACCACAGGCGGCGGCGATGAGCGCGAACGCCAGGAGGAGGGGGAGCAGGCCGAATCGGAACTTGGAAGTACGTGATCGTTGCATGTCGGGGGGGTCTCCAGAGGGGTTTGAGCCGGCGTGTCCGGCAGCTTTGATGAGTCTTCGGCGCCGCCGGGTCTCGCGGATGACGTTTTCTGCGAGGTTCGCTCCGACGCTAGGTTCGGTGCTGCCCTTGCCGAGGAGGACCCCAGGTCATGCGTCGTGCACTGCTTGCCCTCGGGGCGGCCCTGATCATCCTGTATCCCGCCACGATCGCCGGCGCCCTCCCCGCTCAGGACGAGGCACTGATAGCGGATGACGTGGCCGAGTTCGGTGTCTTCATCGAAGAGGGCGTCGAGGATGCCTACGACGTCGCGCTGGACATCGACGCCATCGACCGAGCGGTGGCCGACGTCCGGGCGTCCGGACAGGACGGCGGGCTGGTCATCCTCAGCGCCGATGTGTCGGATCATGCGTCACTCGAGGCCTTCACCGACGCCACCTTCGCCGAGCTGAGCCGGCGGGGCGCCGCCGTGGACACCCTGGTCGTGGTCACTCCCGACGAGACCTGGGCGGTGACGAGTACCTCGTCCGGCTCGGTCGACGCCGCACTCGACGCGTCGTCGCCCGACTTCTTCGCCGGCGACTTCGTGGAGGGCTACCGGGCGTTCTTCGCCGTCGTCGAGCCGGCGGATGCGGCCACGACTCCCACCGCGGCACCCGATGTCACCGCCGCCGAGAGCGACACCGACGGAGGAGGCGGCATCGGCTGGTTCCTGCCGGTGCTGCTCATCGGTGGCCTCGGCCTGATCGGCTTCCTGTTCTGGCGTTCGAGGCGGGCCAAGCAGCAGCAGGTCGAGCTCGACATGGACACGGCACGCGCCGAGCTCCGAGAGGAGACCACCGCCGCCTCGGACCTGATCTGGGAGCTCTCGGAGAAGATCACCGAAGCGCCACAGGACGTTCAACTGCTGTTCGAGGAGGCGTCCGACACCTTCCAGGAGGTGGGGGAGCAGTCCCAGACGGTCACGACGCCGCAGGGGATGCAGGAGCTCATCCGGCGGCTGGGCCGGGCCACCTGGCAGCTCGAGGTGGTCGAGGCCCGCATCGGGGGACGGCCACCTCCGCGGGAGCCGACGGCCGAGCAGATCGAGGTGCCGGTGCGCGAGAACGCACCACCGCCACCGGAGGGTCGCCGTCCGCCGCCGCCGGCGCCGGTCCCGCCGGTGCTGCGCCGCTCGCGGGGACGCAAGAAGAGCGGCCTCTGGGACGTCTTGGGCCCGGCCATCGGCGGCGCCGCCGCCGGGTCGATCTTCCGGACCCGCCGCCGAAGCCGGGCGCCGCAACCCACACCCCGGTCGGCGCCGCCGCGATCGTCCGGCGGGGGCGATCTGGGTGGTCCGGTGTTGGGAGGCGGCTCGTCGAGTCCGCCCCGCCGGAAGGTGACCGTCCAGGAGGCCAACCGGGGATCGCGTCCGTCCGGTTCCTCGTCCTCCCGGTCGCGTCGCTCATCGACGTCGTCGTCGAAACGCTCGTCGTCGGGCCGGGTCCGGTCAGCCGGTCGGATGCGCGACCGGGTCCGATCGGCCGGTCGGCGTCGCTCCCGTTGACATCGATGCGTCCTCGGGGGCCGAAGCCCGCCCCGGACGCCAGGCCAGCACGTTCCGGATCAGCTCGGCGTCGAGGAAGCTGACGTAGTTGACCGTCATGGCCACACTGAAGACGCCGAGGCGCATGGCGTAGGCGAACGAGGCGTGCATGCCGACGCCGAGGATGATGCCCCAGCGACGGGTGCGGGGAATCCAGAGGAGGAACGGCAACAGGATCTCCAACCCGAGCGCCCCCCACGTCATGGCTTTGCCCATCGCAGCCGATGAGGCGACCAGGTCCGGGACCGGGAAACGCTCCAGCCGCACCAGCTGGAGCGCCCACAGCGCGGCGTCACCGTTCTGCCACGTGTCGCCGGGCCACTTCTTGAAGACGGTGGCGACGTAGATAGCAGTCAGCTGGAACTGGAAGAGTCGCAGGCCCCACACCGGCATCGTGCTGCGGAGCGCCTCGACCCTCGGTCCCAGCAGCGGGCGACCGACGCCGTCGGCTCCGCAGATCACCGCCACGACCGCGGCATACACGACCGTGATCCGCAGCAGGTCGTCGCCGGCGTTACTGATCACCGGATTGTCCTGCTGGAGCGTCATCAGGGCCAGCGCGGCAAGGGGCGCCGCGATGCGCACCAGGCGGCCGACGACCATGCCGGCCCCGCCCAGGACCAGAGCGACCCAGGTCAGGGTCAACGCCAGCCCCTCGCCGTCCGCCCAACGGAAGAAGGTGAACTGCCAGTCCCGAATCCTGCGATCGGGTACCAGTCCGTCGGCCCCCTGGAAGTCGTGCAGGTCGGGCAGCAGGGTGAGCGCCCAGATCAGCACGACGAGGCCGAGGACCGTGCGGAGCAGCACGAAGACGTCGTCGTCGGTTTCCCGGAACCAGAATCGGATCCAGAACCTCATGGTCCCGGCACCTCGACCGGGTCCTCGTCGACACTTCGGCCCCGGTCGGTCTGGGCGTCGTAGCGGAAGAAGACGTCGGCCTCCCAGATGCGCGGCTCGTCGCGGCGCGGGTCGGGCGAAGGACTTCGCAGGTGGATCAGCTCCACCTCGGCCACCTCGTCGGGTCCGCCGTACCGCTCGGTCACCCAGCGGGCGGCCGGAAGTCGCAGGCTGGTGTGGGTGTCCTTGAACACCCGCGTCTCCCACTTCCGCCAGCGCTCGGAACGGGTGGAGCCCACCCAGGGTCCGGGATGGGGGGCGTCGAATCGTTCCTCGTGACCGTCGACGAAGATGACGCGGGCGTAGGTGAGGTGGGTCGTCCGGGTGGGATTGGGGGAGAACACGCCCCAGCCCTGCCGCATGGCGGCGGCGTTGACCACGGGTTCGATCTGCTCGCGCAGCTCGTCGCGCCGATCGGACTCAGGCAGGTTCCAGACGACCAGGCCATAGAGCCAACCGACGATGAGCAGGCTCCCGATGATGCGCCGGATGCGGAGCCACCACGAGGATCCGCCGGTCGGCGCGTCGGGAGGCGGCTCCACCCGGTCCTCAGAAGGGCCCGAGACAGATGATGTCGGCGGCGGAATCTGAGGGGACATCGCGGTAGAAATCTCCGAGCTCGCCCCACTCGGGAAAGCCGTAGGGAGCGCAGTCGACCGGGAAGCTACCGTACCCGTTCTGTGCCGGTGAGAACTGCGCATCGATCACGATCCGCGTCGTGGCCAGCGGGTCCCCGGCACAGTCGCTGTCGGCATTGACGAACCCGTCCTGGTCCAGCGCACCAACCGGGTTGAGGAAACCGTTCTGCACCAACGGATAGATCCGTGCGTTGTCCTCGGCACCCTCGGGTCCGAGGTACTCGAGAAAGCCCAGGTCGAGCGCGATCGCATCGAAGTCGGGCTCGAGGCAGTCGCCCGCGTGGAGGCGAGCCTCGTCGTCGCCCTCGCAGGAGGCGGCGAGCACCACGAGCGCGGCGCCCATCATCGCCAGCCGGCGCACGAAAGCGGTCGACATCATGGCCCGAGCCTGGGCGCGCCGGCTCCATTGCGCAACCTCCCCACCCCCGGGAGCGGTCAGTTCTTGGGGATCTGGCTGAAGGGGGGATCCTTGTCGACGCGGGGTTCACCCGGAAGGCCCAGCACCCGTTCGCCGATGATGTTGCGCTGGATCTCGTCACTGCCGCCGTAGATCGAGACCGCCGGGCTGAACAGCGCCATCCCCGCCGAGATACCGCCGTCGGGCGCGTCGCGCCCGAACAGGGTGCCGTGCGGGCCCAGGACGGCGAGGCTGAGCTCACGCTGAAGGCGGGTGATACGGCTCATGGCCAGTTTGGCGGTGTTGGCCTCGGGCCCGGGCCCGCGACCGGCGGCCTTTGCCGCCTTCGACCGCAGCGCGGTGTAGCGGGCGATCTCGTGGTAGGAGTGCAGCCGCATCAGGCCGTCCCGCAGGACGGGATCGGAGATCTTGTCCTGGCGATCGGCCAGGGCGAGCAGCTGGTCGATGCCGCGCGTCCCCGACAGGACCCGTTCAGGAGCCGGTCCCGCCGCGAAGTCCCCGGCCCGTCGGTCCAGGTGGCCCACCTTGCTTCCGGGGGACGCCGCAGCCGCAGCGCCGACGCCGCCCGCACCGAGGCCGGCACGCTCGTTGGCCAGCGTCGTGTTGGCGACCGCCCATCCGTTGTCGAGTCCGCCGATCAGGGCGTCGTCCCGTGCCTCGGCATCGTCCAGGAAGACCTCGTTGAAGAGGGCGTGGCCGGTCATCTCGCGGAGGGGGCGGACGTCGATACCGGGCTGATCCATCTGGACGGCGAAGTAGCTGATTCCCCGATGCTTCGGAACCTCGGGATCGGTCCGGACCAGCAGCATGCCCAGGTCGGCCATGTGGCCTCCCGACGTCCACACCTTCTGGCCGTTGATGCGCCAGATGTCACCATCGCGGTCCGCCCGGCACTGGAGTCCGGCGAGATCACTGCCGGCGTTGGGCTCGCTGAAGAGCTGGCACCAGGACTCCTTCCCCGTGACGATGGGTTCGAGGTAGCGGGCCTTCTGTTCGTCGCTGCCGTGGGCGACGATCGTGGGGCCGGCCAGCAGCAGCCCGAGGCCGGCCGGGGGCGACAGGGACCCGACGGTCCGCATCTCGTTGGCCACGACCCGGGCGGCATCGCGGTGCAACCCCATGCCGAACGCGTCGCTCGGCCAGTGCGGTACCGCCCAGCCCGAGTGGCCGAGCAGTTCCCACCAGGCGCCGACCGAGAGGTCAGGATCCCAGTGGGCCTCCAGCCACGCGCGCGCCTGCTGTGCGAGGTCGTCCATCGTGGAAGACTAGGAAAGGAGGAGCCGACCCAGCGAGATCAGCACGAGCCACATCCCGGCGCCCACCGGAACGGCCAGGACGAGGCCGCGCAGCGCGCTGAGGGGGGCTCGTCGCTCTGCGGACGTATCGGCTGCTCCCGGAGCGGGGAGAGCGGCGGTTTGCGATGTTGCGATCGCTGTCATGGGCAACCCCTCGTCAAGCGGTTCCTTGCACCACTGTTCCACGCTCCGGCGATCGACTGGGGGACCCGAGCCCGCCGTACCGATCCGGTTGCGGTGGGCGGCGACGGCGGGGTGTCACCCCCGCCCGCGGAGACTGGGGCAGACTGCTGCCATGACCGACGAGCGGGACGCCACCGACGAGGCTGCGGAAGCCTCGGACGGCAACTTCTGGGACCGCCTCCAGTCACTTCCCGAAGACGGCGAGCACGCCACCTCGGTCCACGAGGACGAGGACTACTGGCATCAGGCCCCTCCCGAGGCCGACGGCTCGCTCGTTCGCCCGCCGACGCCCCCTCCGCCCGCCGTGGAGCCGACCCGGGTCGCGCCGGCCTCGGTCCGCCCCGCGCCCCCTCCGGCCACCGAGTCGCCCCAGGCCCCCGTCGTCCCGCCGCCGGACCCGCCGTCGGCACCTCCCGTCGAGGCACCCCCGGCCGCCGTACCCCCGACGCCCGCTCCGAAGCGGCGCCGCCGCCGCAGCGGGTTCCTGACGAAAGCCTTCCTCCTCGTGCTGGTGCTGACGGTGGGCGCCGTCGCCCTGGGCTGGTACCGCTTCGCGGCGATCGAACGCGTCGACACGCAGGGCGCGCTGGCCAGCGGGGGTGCCGGGACCAACTACCTGATCGTGGGGTCAGACTCTCGGGAGGGACTCGCCGAGGACGACCTGGCCGCCGCCGGAGCGGAGGGACTGGGCGGACAGCGGGCCGACACCATGCTCATCCTCAGGGTGGATGACAGCGGGACCAGCATGCTCTCCATCCCTCGCGACCTGTGGGTGACCCTCGATCCGGGCGGGAATCAGGCCAAGATCAACGCCGCCTACAACGACGGCCCGGCGTCGGTCATCCGCACCATCAACGGGATCGGTATCCCCATCCACCGCTACATGGAGGTGGACTTCGCGTCGTTCCAAGGGCTGGTCGGTGCGGTGGGAGGTGTCACCATCGCGGTGCCCAATCCGGCCCGCGACCCCAACTCCGGCCTCCTGATCGAGGAGACCGGCGAGGTGCGGCTGAGCGGCGAACAGGCTCTCGCGTACGTGCGGTCCCGTCACTACGAGGAGCTGATCGACGGGACCTGGCGGGAGGACCCGCGTGCCGATCTGGGCCGCATCGAGCGGCAGAAGACCTTCATGGCTGCCGTCCTCGGTGAGCTCACCTCCACCTGGAACCCGATCGAGCTGGACCGCGCCGCTCGGGCCGCAGGCGGCGGGCTGCGACTCGACGACGAGATGACCCTGCTCGACGCGCTCCGGATGGGCTGGGACCTGCGCGGTGCCGACTACGAGATCGTCGAGCTGCCGGTCGAGAGCTTCCGGGCGCCCGACGGGTCGTCGGCGCTCCGGATGCTCGACGGCGCCGGCGAGGTCATCGCCCGGTTCAGTCGCTAGACGCCTGCCGCCTCGGCAGGACCAGGTCCTGACCGCGCCGCTGGGCGGCCGCAGCGATCATCTGGACCGTCTCCAGGGAGATCGGATGCACCCATCGGTCGATCCGACCCCGGATCTCCACGCTGTCCCCGGCCATTCGGAGCCCGTCCATCTCCAGCCAGGCCGGAGGGTCGATCCACCGGGTCCAACGGCGGGCCAGGGGTTCCGGAAGCGCCACCCGGACGCTTCGCCAGGCGATCGTGCGCGCCTCGAGTGCGACCCGACCCTCGTGGAACCGCGGCACGACCCCGAAGGTGAACGGTGCGAGTCGGCCGCTCGGCCGGAGGGTGACCGACCCGTCCTCCATGCCGATCCCGGCGATCGGAAGGTGCTGGACTCCCCGGACCAGATCACCGGAGCGGAGACGTGCCACCACATCGATGCCCACGCACCGCAGCGACGGGTCGGGACCCGCCGCGAACCGAACCGGCCCGGTGGTCATCGTCATCCGCGTCGCGGACCAATCGGGCCCCTGCACGTCGTCCAAGCGGATCCGTACGCCGGCCGCCAGCTCGTAGCGACCCGACCCTGCGTCCACCATCGCCCGGGAGACCTTCCCGGTGGCTCGCGCCGCGGCGCGAGCTCCTTCCCGCCAGGGCGCCACCAGGTCGCCGATCGAGCCCGGCACCCGCAGGGTGTCGGCGAGGTCGGCGTCGACGGCGGTGGGATCCAACACCTCGAGCACCTCGGACGGCTCGATGTCCAGGCCGGCCAGACGGGCGGTGATCCGGTTGGGCTCCTCACCGATCACCAGGTTTCGACCGACCCCCGCCGAGGCGATGTCCGCCATGGCGCCGATCGTGCGACGCAGCAGGTTCACCGTTCTCGGCGACGCGACCATGCTTCGAGTGTGACATGTGACCGGTCCGACCTCTCGAACCGGTCGCGGCGGGGCCGGTAGCATCGGTCTGTTCGAGACCTCGAGCATCGGCGCGGAACGAGGCACGAAATCGTCGGCATGAAGAAGCTGCTGGTCACCAGCGTCGCGCTGGTCCTCCTGGCCGGTGCGTGCGCGGGCGACGGAGACTCCAGCGTCGCCGCGGACCCGTCCACCGCGGCCTCCACCGTCGACACCGGCAACACGGGCGACGACCGAGGTGACGACCCCGCCGCGTCGACGCTCAGGATCGAGGCGGTCTCCACCGGAGCCGAATACGTCACGGGCGACTCGGTGGTGCTGGCCGTCCACGGAGCCGCCGGCGACGCAACGGTCACGGTCGGGGAAACCGAGGCGCCCCTCGTCGACGCCACCCCCCGGCGAACCCACGACGCCGGGCCACCGGCGGCACTGGAAGGCGCCCGACTCGTCGAGGTCACCGGATTGGAGCCGGGCGACACCTCGGTCACGATCGCCGATGATGCCGGACAGGCCCGCCTGGATCTGACCGTCCACCCCGTGACCGGCCCGGTCTTCTCCGGGCCCCACCAGCAGCCCTACATCTGCACCGCAGAAGGATTCGGGCTGGCCGCACCCGACGACGACTGCCACACCGACCCGATCGCGAAACGGCGCTACCTCGGATCCGACGGGATGTGGGCCGAGGTCGACGCCGGCGCCGACCCGGACCCCGACGACGTCTCGATCGGCGGGACGGGCGTGCCCGTCGTGGTCGACGTCGAGATCGGCACGATCAACCGCGCGGTCTACCAGATCGCCGTCCCCGAGGGCTGGAACGGCGTGCTCGTCTACACCTTCGGTGGAGGGTGCGGCACCGGGTACTGGCAGGGCACGTTCCTCGGCTCCGAGCCACTCGACAGCACCGAACTGCTGGCGGCTGGCTACGCCGTCGCCAGTTCGACGCTCAACACCTTCCAGACCACCTGCAACGACGTCGTCAGTGCCGAGACGACGATGATGGTCAAGGAGCACTTCATCGAGACCTTCGGCGTCCCTCGGTGGACGATCGGTCAGGGCGGCAGCGGGGGCGCCATCCAGCAGTACCTGATCGCCCAGAACTACCCCGGGCTGCTCGACGCCCTGAACCCGCTCGTGTCGTTCCCCGACGCCGTCTCGATCGCTCCCGGCGTGACCGACTGCGGTCTGCTGGAGAACTTCTGGGCCGGAGCGGCGGGATCGACCTTCAGCGACGAGCAGCGCCTCGCCGTGCAGGGCCATGGGAGTCTGGGGTTCTGCGCCGCATGGATCGACACGTTCGTCCCCGCCGTCGACCCAAGCATCGGGTGCGCGGCGGCCGTGCCGCGGACGTTGGTCTACGACCCGTACGTCAACGAGAGCGGAGCCCGCTGCACCCTGCAGGACGCCAACGTCAACCTGTTCGGCCGGGACGACGACGGTCTGGGTCGGCGCCCCCTGGACAACGTCGGCATCGAGTACGGACGGGCGGCCCTGGAGGCCGGGGTGATCACCGTCGACCAGTTCCTCGACCTCAACGAGGGCATCGGTGGCTACGACCTGGACGGTGTCATCACGCCGGAACGGATGATCGCCGATCCCGACGTCATCGAGGACGCCTATCGCCACGGCCGGGTGCTCCACGGCGACTCGGCGGTCACCGACGTCCCCGTCATCGACGTCGATCTCTACAGCGATCTGGGCTACGACATCCACGATCGATTCCGGCTCTTCTCCATCCGCGACCGCATGGAGGGCCCCGAGGGAGACGCCGGCCGCCGCACCCGGGTGATCTGGACGCGCGATGGTGGTGGACTGACCAATCTGGTCAAGGCGCCGCTGCCCACTGTCGAGATGATCGGACTGCTGGCCGATTGGCTCGAGGCCACCACCGACGGAACATCCGTCGCAGCCGCTCGACCCGAGGGCCTCACCGACGAGTGCGAAACCGACGACGCTCGCTACGAGGGCGACGAGCTCTACCGGGAGCAGAACGGCTGCACCGAGGTGTTCCCGATCCACGGTGATCCACGAACGGCGGCGGGCGCGCCCCGGGCCAATGACCTCATCAAGTGCACCCTCCGACCGACCGACGTAGTGGGCTATGGCGTACCATTCGATGACGCCCAGGCCGCACGACTCGCCACGATCTTCCCCGATGGCACGTGCGACTGGCGCACCGCCGGCCAAGGTCAGGTCGCCCTGGGGGGCACCTGGCTGCACTACCCGGACCCCGATCTCGAGGACGCAAGATGACCAACGAACTCCACCGCGGCGACGGTCTGCCGACCGACCCGGCGCCCGCCGACCGAGCGGGGGCCATCGTGCGGCGCATGCATGATCAGCTCCACGCCGACAAGCCCGTGTGGCGGGGCAAGCTGCATCTCATCGCCCTGTGCGTGGCCGTTCCGGCCGTCTTCGCGCTGCTCTGGGCCGCCGAGGGCGGCATGGTGCGCCTCGCTGCCGGCGTCTACGGCGCCAGCGTGATCGGTCTCTTCGCCGCCAGCTCCGCGTACCACCTGCTGGGCCGGACCTCCGAGACCCGCCAGTGGCTGCGCAAGCTCGACCACTCGATGATCTTCGTCCTGATCGCCGGGACCTACACGCCGATCATCGGACTCGTGCTCCCGGCCACCTGGTCGGTACCGCTCCTGATCGTGATCTGGGCCGCCGCCGCCACCGGGGTGGGCCTGAAGGTCGCGACCCTCACCGAAGACGGTGGCGCCGGTTCCTGGCTCTACATCGTCATGGGCTGGGCGGCCGTGGTGGCCACGCCGATGCTGCTGAGCGAGCTGGGCGTCCTGCGGTTCTCCTTGCTGATCGCGGGCGGCCTGCTCTACACGGTCGGAGCGGTGATCCTGGCCAAGGGACGCCCCAACCCCTCACCGCGCGTGTTCGGCTACCACGAGGTCTGGCATTCCTTCACCATCGTTGCAGGCCTGTGCCACTTCACCCTGGTCGCGATGCTGGCAGGAGGCTGACCGCCAGGGCGTCCCACTGGGCTGCATCATCGTGCAGCCCCAGCGAACGGGCACTGGCTGCGGCCCATGTTGCGGCGGGTGCAGCGAGACGCTGACCGCGGGCGGCCAGCGCCGCCACCGTGAGTGACTCGGTGTGGAGGTGACCGCGCGCCAACCACTCGACCAGCGCACTCACGGCTGCCGTGCCCTGCGGGTCGGGGAGGGCCAGCGCGCTGGTGACCAGCTCGTCGATCGTGGCGGGGCTGCTGCGCAGGAACTCGGCCGCCCACGACGGTGGATCCACCGATTCGTCGCCCAAGGCTGCGGCCAGCGCGTCGATGGCGCCGGGATCACCCTGTGCCAGTCGGTTGACCGACCCCAGCGTGGCGACCTCGACCTGGTTGAACCGTTCCCGATTGACCAGTTCGGCCACGGCATCGAATCGCCCGGCTCCCAGGAGGGCCCACCCCAGGAGTTGGGTGCCGACGATCCGGTCCGCGGGGCCGGGGCCGGCGGCCAGGACCCGGCGCAGTCCGGCCACCGCATCATCCCACTGGCCGGCGCGCATCTGCCGCCCCGCCCGTTCGATCTCGTCGCGCGGTCCGGACGGCGGTGAGCTCCCGGCGCGGAACGATCCGATGTTCATCCCCACCAGGATGCCCGCCATGATCCCCCCGAGTGTGAAGCCGGCCGAGACGGCGACGACGGCGATCACGGCACACAACCCGGCCGAGATGCCCGCTGCAAGGCGCACACCCTTGCGGGGCCAGCGCATCGAGAGCAGCGCCGCCATGACCTGACCGCCGTCCAGAGGCAGGACGGGCAGCAGGTTCAGCAGGCCCCAGCCCACATTGACCAGGATCATCACGTCCAACCACTCGCTGCCCGCCAACGACGTGTCGCTGCGCTGCATGGCGAGCGCGGCGAGGCCCAGCACCAGTCCCGCCGCCGGCCCCGCCAACGACACGATGATGTGCTGACCGTTGCTGAGGGGTCGTTGTCCGTCGCGAGGACGCCCCGCCGTGAGGCCGCCGAACCCGGTGAGGGTGATCTCGGCCTCGTGCCCGAACCGTCGGAAGGCGACGGCGTGGCCGGCCTCGTGGACCAGGATCGACACCGTCACGACCAGGATCCAGGCCACGATGACGGCCGCGCTCCGGCCCGGGGCGAGCCCGAGGAAGACGACGATGAGGAGGAAGGCCGGTTGGACGCGGATGGGGATGCCCCCGAGACGGAGCCCCCGCGGCTCCGGCGGTGCGACCGGACCGTCCACTATGCGGCGGATCCCATCAGGCGCTCTCGGCCAGCAGGTTCCGGGCGATCTGACTCACCTGGATCTCGTCGGTTCCGGCGTAGATCTGGAGGACCTTCGCGTCGCGACACAGCTGCTCGACCCTGAATTCGCTCATGTAGCCGTTGCCGCCGTGCAACTGCACGGCTTCGAGCGTGACCTCCATCGCGGCCTGCGCCGCGTACAGCTTGGTGGCCGACGCGGCGGTCAGGTCCATTCCCTTCCCGTCCCGTGACATCTCGATCTGGCGGAACACCAGATTCTCGAGGTTGAGCCGGGCGACCTCCATCTTGGCCAGCTTCAGCTGGATCAGCTGGAACTCCCCGATGGGCTGACCGAACTGGACCCGCTCGCGGGCGTAGTCGATGCAGATCTCGAGGCATTCCTGGACGATGCCCAGCGCCATGGCGGCGACACCGGTGCGCTCCATGGTGAAGGTGTCCTTCGCTCCCGAGCGCGACTGCCGTTGCTCGGTCTCGCCCAGCAGCTGGTCGCGTCCCACTCGCACGTCGGTGAGGGAGAGCTCGCCGGTGGGCGAGGAGTGCATCCCCATCTTGCGGAGCGGCTTGGACTGGACCAGGCCCGGTGTGCCGGCGTCGAGCACGAAGGTGAGGACCGCCCGTTCTTCGGGCGGGTTGTCGTCGTCGAGCTTGCAGATGAACACGATGGTGTCGGCGAAGGGACCATTGGTGATGAAGGTCTTGGAGCCGTTGAGCACGTATTCGTCGCCATCGCGTCGGGCGGTGGACCGCATGCTCCCGAACGCATCCGAGCCCGAGTCGGGTTCGGTGATGGCCCACGAGCCGATCTTGTCCATCGTGAGCAGGTCCAGGCCCCAGCGCTCCTTCTGCGCCGTGGTGCCCTTGGACATGATGGAGGCGGCGGTGAGCCCCATGCTGACGCCCATGGCGGTGACCATGCCGGGGCAGACGCGGCACAGCTCGATGATGGGGATCAGGGTCATGCCGGCGTCGAAGCCGGAAGATCCGGCGGACGCTGCGGTGTCGGCGTCGGGGGAGACCTCGCCCCGTTCACGAGCCATCTGCTTCTCGAAGCGGGCCCGGGCCATCGCATCCATTCCGAAGGTGGCGAACAGCTTGCGCAGGATGTCGTAGGGCGGGAGATCGCCGTGCTCGAGCTCGTTCACGTGCGGGCGGATCTCCTGGTCGACGAAACGCCGCACCGCGTCCTGGAGCATCAGGTGCTCGTCACTCCACTCGTACACGCGTCCTCCTGAGATCGGGAGTGAGGATGGTACCCGGCTCAGGATTCGCAGACGCCGGCCGACGGTTCAGGGTGCATTCACGATGGTGGCGAACCCCGTGCTTCGTGGCGCTGATCTCGATGATCGGCGCCGCGGCCTGCGGATCCGGTTCGTCGGAGCCGGCCCGCGACGCCGACGGGAATCTCGTCGAGTCGGGGCGCCTGCAGCTCGACCAGCTCATGGAAGGGGATTGCACCCTGCCCCATGAGGAGGGCTCACCCGACGTCGACGCAGGTCCCTGCGACGATCTCGACGACCCCCGAGTGGTCTTCGCGATCGACTCCCTCCCCGAGGGTGCGTTCGATCGCGGCGAGCTCGACGAGTTCCGGCGGGAGCTCTGTGAGCGCACACACCCTGACGCCGATGGCGGCGAGGCCACCTACGCCTTCCTCCAGCCCTCCGACGAGGCCTGGGACCAGGGAATGCGCTCTGTGGTGTGTCTCACCGCCCCTGACACCGCCGAGGCACCCTGATGGACCAGCACGAATGGGCCGAGCTCACCACCGAGCAGCAACGAGCCAACTATCTCGACACGTGGAGCCGCGCCGCGATGGCCGAGCTCGGTCTGGCCGACCTCCGAGCCGAGCTCGACCGCGTGAAGATCGAACGTGACGCCGCCGAGGATGCCGTGGTGAGCTACGTGAAGCCCTGCCCGCACTGCCACGAGCACCTGGCGGACGACGACGAGTGCACCTGCCTCGACGCGTTCGACAAGATCGTGGGCGTGCTCGACCGCTGGTCGAGCGAGCACGGCGAACCGCTGGGCTGAGCCCCGGCGGCTCTCCGGCTACCTTCGAACGAAGGCCGAGGGAGGAGTCCGGGATGGCACGGACCGTCGCAGACCAGTTGAAGCCGATGCTCGACGCATTGGCCGGCATGGACGCGCCCTCGTTCGAGCAGATGGGCGTGACCGGGGCGCGCCAGTCCAGTGCGCTCTTGGCCCAGCTCTTCCCGCCCGGTCCCGAGATGGCCGAGGTCCGCGACGACACGATCCCGGGACCGGCCGGCCCGATCCCGATCCGCATCTACCACCCCGTGCGTGACGAAGCGATCGGCACGATCGTCTACTTCCACGGCGGGGGGTTCGTCGTGATGGGTCTGGACAGCCACGACGGCCACTGCCGGCACCTGGCCCGGGCGAGCGGCGCCAACGTGGTCTCCGTCGACTACCGACTGGCCCCCGAGCATCCGTTTCCCGCCTCGGGCGAGGACTGCATCGCTACGACACGAGCCGTCCTGGACGGCACCGTCGCCGGAGCCCCTGGAACGAACGTCGCGGTGGCGGGCGACTCCGCCGGGGCCAACCTGGCCGTCGTGGTCGCGCTGTGGGCCCGGGACGAGGCACGGCGGTTGGCGATCCAGGTGCTCGGGTACCCCGTCACGGACTTCACCACCGAGCACCCTTCGGTCGAGCAGAACGGTGAGGGCTATCTGCTGACGGCCCAGGCGATGCGCTGGTTCCGCAGTCAGTACCTGCCGGACGCGTCCGACCGCGGCGATCCCCGGGCCTCGGTCCTGCTCGCCGATCTCCACGGTGTCGCTCCCGCGCTGGTGATCACCGCCGAGTTCGACCCGTTGCGCGACGAGGGCATCGCCCTCGTCGACGCCATGCGCCACGCCGCGGTCGAGGTGCAGCACCATCACGCCGCGGGCATGATCCACGGGTACCTGCAGATGATCGGGATGGTCGACGCCGCCGAACAGGCGATGGAACTCAGCGGCGCGGCGATCCGGGCCGCATTCGAGAGGGTCTCGGCGTCCCGTTAGCGTTGCCGCATGACCTTTTCAGGATGGCCGGTCGAGGCGATCGAGTTCTTCGAACGGCTCGAAGACGACAACACCAAGGTGTTCTGGACCGAGCACAAGGCGGTCTACGACGAGAGCGTGAGAGCCCCGATGGAGGAGCTGCTGGCCGCCCTCCGCACACGGGGCGGTGAGGGCAAGATCTTCCGCCCCTATCGGGACGTTCGGTTCAGCAAGGACAAGACGCCCTACAAGACCAACATCGCCGCCACAGATCGTCAGCAAGCTCACCGACGGCGGCATCGAGGTGACGGCCCATGACACGCTCAAGACCGCTCCCCGCGGCTACGCGAAGGACCACGACCGGATCGAACTGCTGCGCATGAAGGGCTGCATCGCCTGGCGGGAGTGGGACATCGGCGGGTGGCTCGACACGCCGGAGCCCAAGGACCGGGTCATCACCTTCCTCGACGCGTCCAAGCCCCTGGTGAAGTGGCTCGACACCAACGTCGGCCCGACCGAGCTCGAGGACCAGCGCCGGGGCTGAGACGAAACGAGCACGATCGGGGTCAGGCCCCGGGAGTGCTCGTTGGCCCCCCGGCGTCGATGAGCAACCGGTGGATCTCCCCCGGTGTCGGGGCGTCGCCTCCGCCGAGGTGGATCACGTCGACGACCTGCCCCGACCCGTCCGCGTTGCCGACGAGCAGGACCTGAAGGGCGCCGCCCGGGTGGGGGAGTACGCCCTCGACCAGCGCCAGCGAACGATCGAGGTAGGTCACCTCGCCGACCCGATCGAGCCCCACCATGAGCAGATCCAGCCGCGCCGCCCTCTCCCGGGGCGGCTCGGTCGGCGCCGGGACCGGGTCCGCCACCGGGGCGACCGCAGGGGTCGCCGCCGGCTCGACGGTGACGGTCAGGAGCTCGAACGCCAGCACCGACCGCCGGAATCGAACGGGATCGCCACCGGGGCGGTCGGGGTGGTGGCGGCGGACGGCGTGGCGGTAGGCGTGACGCACCACATCGGGATCATGGTCGTCGGGCCCCAGACCGAGCACCCGCCGCGCCTCGGCCGGCGTCACCGCCGGGACGCTCCGTCGACTCCCTCTCCGGACCGGTGCCGATCCAGGAAGTCGACCACCGCCGAGGTGAAGGCGTCGTTGCGGTCGCCCGCCACCATGTGGCCCGCCTCGCTCACGTCGACATACTCGGCGTGGGGCGCATCGGCCAGGAACTCGCGGGCGGTGTCGTCGCTGACCAGGTCGCTCATCCGGCCGCGGACCAGCAGGGTGGGCAGCGAGATCGTCCGGGCGGCGCGGTGGAACTCGCTCTCCAGCGGTGAACCGGGATCCTCGCCCATGCCGGTGAGGAAGGCCGGGTCCCAGTGCCACCGCCAGCGGCCGTCCTCGTCCTGCCGCAGGTTCTTGGCCAGCCCCCTCGCATCGTTGGTACGGGGACGGTGCGGGTTGTAGGCGGCGACGGCGTCGGCCGCCTCGTCCAGCGAGCCGAACCCCCGCTTCATCGTCTCTCCCATGAACGCCAGGATGCGGTCCACGCCGTCGGGTTCCATCCGAGGTGTGATGTCGACCAGGACCAGCGAGCGGAACGTGCCGCCGGCCCGCCCCTCGACCAGCAGGCCGGTCAGCCCACCCAGCGATGCGCCGACCATGGCGGGTCGATCGAGCCGCTCGGCCACCTCGGCGACGTCCTCGGCGAAGCGGCCGAACCGGTAGTCGCCGTCGTGCGACCATCCGCTCTGGCCGTGGCCCCTGAGATCGAGACTGATCGCGTACCAGCCGTGACGGGCCAACATTGCGGCCGTGCGACCCCACGAGTGCCGGGTCTGCCCACCACCGTGCGCCAGCAGCACGACCGGGTCGGCGTCGTCGCCCCTGGCGTCGGCGACCAGCTCGACCCCGCCACGGGTACGAAACCGCAGCGAGGCGACCTCGGGCTCGGATGGTGAAGGAGAGGGTGCGGCCATGGGAACGTGGTCTGACGACCCGTCAGGGACCGGGTCTCGGATGAGGGTACCCTTGGGCCGCGCCAGAGCCGGAAGCCGGCGGACTCGAGGGGGAGCAGCACACCGATGACACGACTCGACGGAGCGGTGGCGCTGGTCACCGGATCATCCAGTGGCATCGGTGCCGCCACCGTCACCCGCCTCGCCGCCGACGGGGCCGTGGTGGTCGGCTGGGATGTTCAGGACCCGATTTCCGACCTTCCGCTGGTCAGCCACGCCGAGATCGACGTCACCCGGGCCGAGATGGTCGCCGGAGCCATGAGCGAGCTGGTCGCGGCCCACGGACGGATCGACGCCGTGGTCAACGCCGCCGGCGTGGCGGGCGGGGGGCCGATGCACCTGATCGAGGACGACGAGTGGGCCCGCGTCATCGCGATCAACCTCACGGGCACCGCCCTGGTCTGCAAGCACGCCCTGGCCACGATGGTCGAGCAACGCTCCGGCAGCATCGTCAACATCGCATCGATCGAGGGCCTGGAAGGCACCGAGGGCGGCAGTGCCTACAACGCCTCGAAGGGCGGGGTGGTCCTGCTGACCAAGAACCTGGCCATCGACTACGGACCGCTCGGCATCCGGTCCAACTGCGTCTGCCCGGGGCTGATCGACACGCCGCTGTCCAGGGAGATCTACGACGAACCCGAACTGGCCCCGTTCCGCGAGGTCTGGATCCGCGACACCCACCTCGGCCGACTCGGACGACCCGACGAGATCGCGTCCTGCGCCGCGTTCCTCGCGTCGTCCGACGCCTCGTTCGTCAACGGCCACACCCTGGTGGCCGACGGCGGCTACACCGCCGGCCACCGCTTCGGGCTCGGCGAGCTCATCGGACTGACCTGACCCACAGGAGATACCCATGCACGACCTGGTGATTCGCAACGGAACGATCGTCGACGGCACCGGCGCCGACGCCACGCCCGGGGACATCGCCGTCGATGACGGCATCATCACCGAGATCGGATCGGTCGACGGCGGCGCCCACCGGACCATCGACGCCGACGGCGCGATCGTGACACCCGGGTTCGTCGACATCCACACCCACTACGACGGTCAGGTCACCTGGGACTCGGCCGTCACCCCGACCTGCTGGCACGGCGTCACCACCGTGGTGATGGGCAACTGCGGGGTGGGATTCGCGCCGGTCCATCCCGAGGAGCGTGACTGGATCATCGGCCTGATGGAGGGCGTCGAGGACATTCCCGGCGCCGCGCTGTCGGCCGGTATCGACTGGCAGTGGGAGACCTTCCCCCAGTACCTCGACGCGCTGGAGCAGCGGCCGCTGATCCTCGACGTCGGGACCCAGGTGCCCCACGGCGCCGTGCGCGCCTACGTCATGGGGGATCGAGGCGCCCGCAATCAGCCCGCCACGGCGGAGGACATCGAGCAGATGGCCGCCATCGTCCGCGAGGGCATCAACGCCGGTGCGCTCGGCTTCTCGACGTCCCGCACCGTCATGCACACCGCGGTCGACGGCGAACCGGTACCCGGCACGTTCGCAGCCGAGGACGAACTCTTCGGGATCGGCCGGGTGCTCGGCGAGCTGGGAACCGGCGTGTTCGAACTGGCGCCCGCGGGCGCGATGGGCGAGGACCTGCTGGCTCCCGACCGCGAGTTGGACTGGATCGTTCGGCTCGCGGCAGAGATCGGCCGTCCCGTCAGCTACGCACTGACCCAGAACGAGCAGGCCCCCGACGACTGGCGGCGCATGCTCGCCCTCTCGGCTGCCGCCGTAGCCGACGGCCACATGGTCCTGCCCCAGGTGCACGCCCGTTCGGTCTGCCTGCTGATCGGTCTGCAGACGTTCCATCCGCTCAGCTTCACTCCCGGGTGGGCCGAGCTGGCCGACCTTCCGGTGGCCGAACAGGCGGCCAAGCTCCGAGACCCCGACCGCAGGGCCCGCCTGATCCAGGAGCTCGAGGCGCTGGCGGACGATCCCATCGTCGGGGCGTTCATGCATCCGTCGCGCATGTACCCCCTGGGCGACCCGCCCAACTACGAACCCGATCCGCAGGACGCCCTCGCGGCCCGGGCCGCCGGTCGGGGCCAGTCGATGTGGGCCGCGCTCTACGACGCACTCGCCGCCGACGGGGGGCAGGACCTGCTGCTCACCCCGGTACTCAACTTCGCCGGTCAGTCGCTGGATCCGTCCTACGAGATGCTCTCCAGCCCTGCGACGGTCTTCGGCCTCGGCGACGGCGGCGCCCATGCGGGTCAGACCTGCGACGCCTCGTCCACCACGTTCCTCCTCACCCACTGGGTCCGGGATCGGGCCGGTGCCCGCCTTCGACTGGAGGACGCGGTCAAGAAGATGACCGGCGACACCGCGGCCGTGTTCGGTCTGGGCGACCGCGGCCTCCTGGCGCCAGGGCTGCGGGCCGATCTCAACGTGATCGACATGGAACGGCTCCAGCTCCGTCGGCCCCAGCTGGTGCACGATCTGCCGGGAGGCGCCAGCCGCCTCATCCAGCGGGCCGAGGGCTACATGGCCACCATCTGCGCCGGCGAGACCACCCTGGTCGAGGGAGAGGACACCGGGGCCCGACCTGGCGCCCTGATCCGTGGCGAACGCTGACCTCACCGCCATCTTCGGACGGGCCGCCACCGAGCCCGACGGCGTCGCCATGCGGGACGATCGCGGTGCACGCACCTGGTCCGAGCTGCTGGATCGGGTCGTCCGCCTGGCCAACGGGCTGACCGACCAGCTGGGCGTGGCTCCCGACGGGCACGTCGCCGCCCTGCTGCCCAACCGCACCGAGCTGGTGGAACTGGCCATCGCCGGTCCGCTGGCCGGCCTGTGGGTCACGCCCATCAACCGCCACCTGACCGCCGACGAGGTGGCGTACGTCGTGGAGGACAGCGACGCTTCGGTGGTGCTGACCGACGCGGCGCTGGTCGACCTCGTGCCCGAAGGCGTCCGGGTGGTCGACGTCGACCGGGAGTTGCCCGGCCTCATCGACACCTTCTCAGACGCCCCGCTCGACCTGGCTGCCACCGCCGGCGGCTCGATGCTCTACACCAGCGGCACCACCGGCCGGCCCAAGGGGGTGCGGCGGGGCCGCCCGCCGTCGCGCCGGGCGGTCATCGAGGGGGCTCGCCGGTACGGGGGAGCGGTGGGACTCGATGGTTCGGGCCCGCATCTGGTGACCGGCCCGCTCTATCACGCCGCACCCCTCGGATTGGCGATCTACGACCTCTACGCCGGCGCACCGATGGTGATCATGGACCGCTTCGACGCCCTGGGCACCCTGAAGGCGATCGAGACCCACGCCATCGAGCACACCCATCTGGTCCCGACGATGTTCGTCCGCATGCTGCGCCTGTCCGAGGCCGAGCGCGCCGCCCACGACCACTCCTCGCTCGGTTGTGTGCTCCACGGGGCGGCGCCGGTCGCACCCGCGGTGAAACGGTCGATGATCGAGTGGTGGGGCCCGGTCCTGGTCGAGTACTGGGGCGGCTCGGAGAGCGGCGTCGTGACCCTGGTCGACTCCGCGACGTGGCTGGCCCATCCCGGCACGGTCGGACGCACCGTCGGCTCATGGGAGGTCTTCGCCGCCGACGATGACGGCGCACGGCTCCCCGCCGGACACACCGGCATGCTCTACTGCCGCAACGCTTCGCTCGGCAGCGTGTTCGAATACCACCAGGCTCCGGAGAAGACGTCAGCCGCCCGCCTCGACGCCCAGACCTTCACGCTGGGCGACATCGGTCGCGTCGACGAGGACGGCTACGTCTACCTGGCGGATCGCGCCGCCCACACGATCATCTCGGGCGGCGTCAACATCTACCCGGCCGAGATCGAAGCCGTCCTCCAGGAGCACCCCGCCATCGCCGATCTGGCCGTGTTCGGCATCCCGGACGAGGAGTGGGGCGAGCAGGTCAAGGCCGCGGTGTGCCTCCACGACGGCTTCATCTGGTCCGACGAGCTCCAGTCCGACTTCTCCGCCTTCGCCCGGGAACGGTTGGCCGGCTTCAAGGTGCCCCGCTCCTGGGACGTCCACGACGAGCTCCCCCGGCATCCGACCGGGAAGCTCCACGTCCGCCGGCTCCGCGCTCCCTACTGGCCCGACTGAAGCCGGCCGCCGATCGCTGGACCCGGCGCCGGGGGAGTGCGAGGATCTCCGCCATGGCTGATCCGGCGCCGTTCACTGGCTTCCCGCAGGTGGGCCTCGACTTCCTGGAAGAGCTCGGTGAGCGGGACAAGCCCTGGTTCGACGCCAATCGCTCCGTCTATGACACCGAGGTCGTCGCACCGACGAAGTCCTTCGTCGTCGCGGTGGGCCATCGGCTGGCCGATGGGGTGGCACCCGACATCGTGGCCCAGCCCAAGGCGAACGGATCCATCGCGCCGATCAACAACGACCTGCGGTTCTCACCCGACAAGAGTCCCTACAAGGATCACCTGCTCCTGCGCTTCTGGGAGGGTCCCCAGAAGAAGACGGCGCCGACGCTGATGGTCCGGATCGGTCCCGGCGGGGTCGGGTTCGCCACCGGAGCCGCCTTCTCCTCACTCGACCGCTGGCGCGAACTGATCGACGACGATGCCACCGGCGCGCCGCTGGCGGTGGCGCTCGACGAGCTGGCCGACGGACGGGACCTCGACGTCGCCGGCGAGGGCTACAAGCGGGTGCCCAAGCCCTACCCGGCCGACCATCCCCGGGCCGACCTGTTACGCCACAAGGCGCTGCAAGCCCGTTGGCAGGAGCCCGTTCCCGACGAGATCACCAGCGCCGCCTTCGCCGACTGGTGCATGGTGCGGCTCGACGCCTGCGCAGAGGTCCACCACTGGCTGGTCGCCAATCTCTGACCGGCGCATCCGGGTTCAGGTGAGTTCGGTGCCGTCGGGGCGCCAGATGTGGAATTGGCCGTCGTCTTCGAGGGTGATGGTGAAGTGGTGGTTCTGTTTGAACAGGTTGTGGGGTTTGCACAACGGGGGGGCGTTGGCTTGGTTGGTGGGTCCGCCTCGGCCCCATTCGAGGGCGTGGTCGATTTCGCAGTCGTGGGAGCCGGTGTCGCAGGACAGCCACGT
Organism: uncultured Acidimicrobiales bacterium; assembly: GCA_963697385.1. Lineage (GTDB taxonomy): Bacteria > Actinomycetota > Acidimicrobiia > Acidimicrobiales > CAWCAL01 > CAWCAL01. The sequence goes on along the minus strand of CAVONU010000003.1, from coordinate 305,417 downwards.
ACACACCGCTCGGGCCAAGATCGCAGCCTCGCGGGCCGTTCCCGTGAACAGCCGGGACTTGCGGCCCATGTCGACCACGACACCGCGTGAGTCGAACACGACCCGGCGGATGTGACCGATCAGGGCGGCGCCGAGGGCGTCGTGGGGGTCGATGGGTTTGCCCGACAGGGTCGAGCAGCGGCGGGTCCGATACCCGGCCGGGTCCCGTTGTGCCGGTTCGGTGCCGGTGGAGTGGGTTTCGAAGGTGTCGTGGTCCATGACCAGGTTCAACACCGGGTCGACGTTGACCTCGTCGGGGGCATGCGAGATGGCGGCCTGGCAGATGGCCCACCAGGCGTCGGCCCGCCGTTGGCCCGGGGTGCGGGCCAGGTCACCGGGGGTGGCAGCATCGCCGTGCTCGGCCCGTGCTTTGTCCCAGTCCACCGCGGTCTCGGCTTTGGTGAACGCTTCGTGGAGATCGGCGGCGACCGACCCCATGGTGGTGCCGAACTGGCCCACGGCCCGCCAGCCGCCGTCGAATTCTTCGGTCATCCGCAGGTCGCGTCGATCGTGCGCCTTGCGGGCCCGGTCGGCGGCGCCGTCCTGATCGACATAGTCCCGCCATGCCCGGACCAGGATCTGGAACTCCCGGAACGTCGAAGCCTGGGCGTCCTCCACCAGCAGGTCCTGAGCGTCCGGCATGAGGTGGCGGACCCTCGGGTTGGCGTGGGTGCGGGCCAGTTCCTCGACCTGCCCGGTGCCGATCGTCCCGGCCTCATACGCGGCGGCGACCTTGGGGAGGTCCCGCAGCATGCGGACCGTCTGCCACCGGCGGTGGGCTTCGAAGCCGGGCAACTGGCCCACGTGGCGGACCAGGGCCTTGGCCGAGAGGTGACCATCCGGCGCGTACACCCGCTGGCGGTCGACCTGATCGAGGACCTTGGCCTCCACCGCCCCCAACCGACGCCCGGCCCGGACCAGATCCGGCATCGCCGCCAACAACTCCGGGCCCGTCGCACCCGAGAAATCCAGCTCATGCAAACGAGACAACAGGCCGTCGAGCAGACCAGTCAGATCCCCCAACCGCCCCACTTCAGTCTCGGAAACGCCGCCCGAATCCATACCCCATTCTCCCACGAGGGTATGACACTCGAACCGGCCCGCCGAGGCAGTTCGGCCGGCGCATCGAGCGAAGCTGAACCCTCTCGGTGCCTGACCCCGAGCGGGTTCAGGTTCCGGCCTCACTCCACGGCCGGCAGCTCGACGACGAAGCGGGCGCCGCCGCCCGGGGCCGCTTCGCACCGGATCGCGCCTCCGTGCGCGACGGCGATGTCCCTGGCGATCGCCAAGCCCAGGCCGGTTCCCCCGGTCGATGTCGCACGGGCCTCATCCAGACGGGTGAACCGGTCGAAGATGCGCTCGCGATCCGGCTCGGCCACACCCGAGCCGTCATCGTCCACGATCAGGCGGACGACCCCGTCGCTCTGGGTCAAGGCGATCGTCACTCGCTCCTGCACATGGCGGGCGGCGTTGTTGAGCAGGTTGCGAACCAGGCGTTCCATCTGCGACGGGTCGGCGTCGACCAGCCCGGCCGACACGCCGGTCATGTCCACCGTGGTGCCGGTCTCCTCCCGCAGCCGCTCCACCTCGGAGTCGACGACGACGTCCAGGTCGATCCTCCGGCGACGGGGGAGGACGTGCGGGTCGTCGTGCCGAGCCAGGAACAGCAGGTCGTCGACCATCTCCTGGATGGCGACCGTTTCCTCGAGGACGCCTCGACACGTCGCTTCGAGGTCAGGATCGCTGGTCGAGAGGTCGACCTCGACGGTGGAACGGATTCGGGTGAGGGGGGAGCGCAGCTCGTGCGAGGCGTCCGCCACGAATCGCTGGAGTCGATCGTTCGAGCCCTCCAGCCGGTCGAGCATCGCGTTCATCGTCGAGGCGAGGCGGTCGATCTCGTCGCCGGTCTCCGGGTCCGGCACCCTCCGGTCGAGTCGCTCCAGGCTGATCTCGGCCACCTCTCGCCTGATCTGCTCCACCGGCTGCAACGTGCGCCCCACCAACCACCACACGACCGCTGCGAGCGCAGCCACCACCAGCGGGATCAGTCCTGCGAGCGTGAAGGCAAGGTTGCGCACGGCGTCCTGCAGATCGTCGATGTTCTCCCCGACGACGAGGACGCCGGCGGAGCCGTCGTTGTCCACCCGGCGAACGAGGATGCGGTAGTTGTCGTCCTCCAGCGGGATGTCCGACGTGGTCCACTGCTGCTGCGCGGCGCCGGTCGGGCCCCCGACCGGGACCGGCTCACCGGCCACGTTGCCGGTGGACGCCAGCAGGGCACCGTCGGCGTCGAGGAGCTGCGCGAACCGGTCCTCCGTGTTGGAATTGGCGAACCCACGGTCGAGATCGTCGAACGACGCTGCGATCTGATCGGCCCGCTGCTCCAGCGACCGGTCCAGATTGTCCATCAGGGATCGGCGTTGCAGCAGCACCACCAGAATCGCGTTGGCGACGAGGACCGCTGCGACCACGAGCACCGCGATGATCGTCACCCGGGCCCGGATCGACCGAGGGGCCCGAGTCATGCGGCCGTCGGCTCGTCGCCGACCAGCCGATACCCGGCCCCGCGCACCGTTTCGATCGAGTGCCGGTCGAACGGCTCGTCGATGGCGCGCCGCAATCGGCGGATGTAGACCTCGACGATGTTGGGATCACCGTCGAAGTCGTGACGCCAGACCCCGTTGAGGATCTCGTCCTTCGGCACGACCTGGCCGGCCCGGCGCACCAGGAACTCCAGCACGTCGAACTGGCGAGCGGTCAGCGTCACCTCGTTCTCACCTCGCCAGGTCCGCCGCTGAGCCGGGTCGATCCGGAGGTCGCCGACCGAGACCGGGGCCGGAACATCATGGGTGGCTCGTCGAAGGAGCGCTCGGATCCGGGCCAGGAGCAGCGGGAACGAAAACGGCTTCACCAGGTAGTCGTCGGCCCCGGTGTCGAGGGCCTCGGCCTGGTCGAGATCGCCGTCCTTGGCGGTGAGCATCAGGATCGGGGTCCAGTCGCCCGCCTCACGCAGCTCGGCGCAGATCTTGTAGCCGTTCTTGCCCGGCAACATGATGTCCAGGACGATCAGGTCCGGCGCCGCTTCGGTCGCCAACCACAGACCGTCGATCCCGTCATAGGCCAACTCGACCGCGTAGCCCTCGCCTTCCAGGCCCCGCCGCAGCGCGTCGGCGGTCTTCCGGTCGTCCTCGACCACCAGGATCTTCACCGACCCAGCTTGCCAGCCGGACCTGACTGGCCGCTGACCCTTGCCATTGCACGTGGGCGACCGAGTCAGATGGCGGTCAGGGTGTCCGCCGTAACGTTCCTGGTGGGTCGACGGACAAAGGAGTCCTCATCATGAAGCGGAACACGAAGATCATCGCCGGAGCAGCCATCGCAGCGGTTGCCGTCGCAGCGGGGACCGGCGTCGCCGTCGCCTCCTCACCCGGTGACGACAACGAGCAACCCATCACCGGCCCCGCACTCGACGAGGCTTCGGCCGTCGCGCTGGAGCACACCGGAGGCGGACAGGTCAGCGAGACCGAGGTGGGCGACGAAGAGAGCTACTACGAGGTCGAGGTCACCCTCGACGACGGCAGCCAGGTCGACGTGCAGCTCGACGAGCAGTTCAACGTGGTCGGCGACGAAGTCGACAACGAGAACGAGGCTGGCGACCAGGACTGACCTGCCCCCAGGGAACGGACGGGTCGCAGCGGGGTCGGGCCTTTCGGGGTCCGGCCCCGCCTCGCGTCCGGCACGGAGTCCCCGCAACGCTCCGCAAGGTGCACTCGCTCAATGCCTGTCCCCAGGAGGGTTCAGGATTGCCCGTTCCTGCGCCGCACCGGCCGGCAGGAGTCGGGGTACTCCGTCCGGGCTCCCGGCCCCACTACCTTCGCAACCAGCACGCGTTCTGACCGGAACGGCAACGAAGCCAAGAAGCTGAGGCGAAATGTCCGATACGTCCCCGTCCGACACCCCGACACCCTCCGACGCTCCCGGCGACGAGACCCCGTGGTACTCCAAGCCGACCACGTGGATCGCGCTGGTCGCCCTCCTCGGTGCGGTCCTCGCGATCTTCGTCCTGACCAACGACGACAGCTCCGACGGCGCAGCGACGGTCACCCCCTCGAGCTCGACGTCGTCGACCTCCAGTACCAGCACGTCCTCGTCCACCAGTTCCACGTCCACGCCCGCCAGCTCCACCTCCACGCCGGCCGGCTCCACCACGAGCCCCCCGAGGGCACCGACACCGGCGAGTCGCCCGGTGTCACCCCCGTGGCCATCGGCGAGAGCGCGGTGCAGGCGCCGCTCGCCAAGGACGCCTCCGACGCGGACCTGCCCTTCGAGAACGGCGATGTGGTGGCCAACTGGTACACGTGGCAGGACCGCTTCGTCGTGGCCTTCGCGGGGTGGGATGCGCGCACGACCGATCCGCTCTGCCCCGGCACCAAGAGCGAGACCGGCGGCACCTTCGATCACCGCTCCAACTCGCCCGCAGGCGACGGCGGCTGTGACCCCGAAGAGCTGTTCGTCAGGGTGGTCTCCGGTGACGAGGGCGCCCGAGTGTGCGACGGCCTGGTCCTCTACACGACGATCATCCCGACCGTCGACGACGCGGGTGAAGCGGCCACCGGCAGCCTCTACGGCTCGATCGAGCGCGCGGTCGACGACGGCACGGTCGACGGCGTCATCGGTCGAGCCCCGATCGACAGTGGCCCGCTCACCGAGCTGGATCCCACCGCCGACGCCTACACCGTGCCCGACGGCTGGCTGGCCGACGGCACGACCGAGGTGACCTGCTGACCCAGAGGGCCGGCCGCCGCCTGGCGACGGCTCCCGCTACGGCGTGTCGGCCAGGATGCGCACCAGGGTCCTCGTCATGACGTCGCCCAGCGGTTGTCTGCGGGGGACGTAGTAGAGCACGCCACCGACGGCTTGTTCGAGTGCGAACGCCCTTCCACGCAGCCAGCTCGCCTCGTCGGCGCCGACCCTTGCACGGAACACGTCGCGGCTCCGGCGGTCGAAGATCGCCCACGCCGGCGTCAGGTCCTGAGCGGCGTCGCCGTACCCCGCGCCACCCCAGTCGATGATCGCGGACAGCCGCCCGTCGACGGTGAGCACGTTGCCCGGGATGAGGTCCCCGTGGACGAACATCGATGCCGGTCGGTGGTCGGCGACCTCGGCGGACGCCGCCGCAGATCGGCGGACCGCGGTGCAGTCGATGAGATCGTCGGCGGACCACTGCGGGTCGTCGAGCCAGCGGTGCAGCCGCTCGAGGAGCGCAGGCAGTGGTCCGCCACGTTCACCGGCCCGCCGCTGCGGCGCGGGGAGATCGGTGAGGGCGGCGATCGAGCTCACCGTCGCGGCGAGGTCGTTCGCCAATGCGTCCTCGGTCGACTCGACCATCGGGCGAAGGGTCCACGCATCGTCGCCGTCGATCCACGCCAGCGCGACCCAGTGAAGGGGGAACGACGCTCCGGGAGCTCCCGCGTGAACCAGCTCGGGCACCCGGACCGATGTGGGCAATGGCGACCGACCCAGCGCGGGAAGCAGCGCCTGTTCGGCGAGGATGCTGCGCTCTGCCCGCTCCGTTCGCGGGAGCCGGACGATGACGCCACGCTGATCGATTCCCCGGACACGCCAGAGTGCGTTGCTCGTACCCGTGGTGGAGAGCGCCTCGATCGGGAGCCCGGCCCATTCTGGGCGTTGCTCGGCCAGGAGGGACCGGACCACACCTGCCGAGGTGTCGACCTCCTCGTCGTGGATCCGACCCGTCACGTTCGTGGTCTAGCGAATCCCCAGCCGGCGGGCCGCCCGATCGGCCGCCTCCGGTCCGGCGAGTTGGCGGAGGAGGAGGAGTCCGTCGACGAGGGCGATGGCGGTCTCGGCTTCGGTGCGACGTTGCTCGGGGCTCCCGGCGAGGAACTCGGCGGCCCAGGCGATCCAGGTGTCGACGAGCTGGGGCACCAGGCCGGCATACGGGGCGCGTCCGGCGGCGGCCAGCCCGTTCGCCTCGAAGAAGAGGGCGAACACCGGGTCGGCATCGGGGTGGGCGAGGATCGGCCACGCCGTGCGGAGAAGGTCGAGATGATCGACCGCCGGTGAGGCGAAGGCCGGGGCGAGTGTGTGCTGGAGCTGGATGCCCATGGCGACCACGACCTCGCTGACCAGGTCGTCCTTGGTGGGGAAGTAGTAGACGACGATGCGGTCGTTGACCCCGAGGTGCTTGGCGACGCGTCCGAACGACAGCCGACTCAGCCCGTCCTCGAACGCCGTGGCCAAGCGCCCCCGCCAGGATCTCGTCCCTGCTGTGTTTGTGGCCCATCGGGGTTGATCGTAGTGGTCACTGCGACTAGATTCGCAGTGACCACTACAAACCACCGGCCGCTGGAGGCCCTGATGTCGACCCTCACCCCGACCGACGCCGCCGATCTGTTCCGCCGCGAGCCCGACCGGTTCCTGGACGTGGGCGAGGGCGAGGTCGCTCACCGCCAAGTCGGATCCGGCCCGGATGTCCTGTTCGTCCACGGGTGGCCGGTCAGCGGGGCGACCTTCCGCACGCTGCTGCCGCACCTGGCCGATCGTGTCACCTGCCACGTGATCGACCTGCCGGGCTCGGGATCCAGCCGCTTCGGAGCCACCACGACGCTGTCGGTGGCGCACCACATCGAAAGTGTCCGCCGCGTCATCGACCTCCTCGAGCTGGACGAGCTCGCCGTGGTCGGCCACGACAGCGGCGGCATGATCGCCCGGCACGCCGTCGCCGGCGATGCACGTCTGCGGGCGATGGGCCTGATCAACACCGAGCAGCCCCAGGGCACCAGCTGGCGCTTCAAGCTCTTCCTGGCCGCCCGGCACCTGCCGGCGTTCGGCAGCGGGCTGGGCTGGGTGGCCGGTCGGCCGCGGCTGCGCCGCAATCCGTTCGTCCTCGGCGATGCCTTCGCCGATGCATCACTGCTCGACGGCGAGTTCGACGAGTTCTTCCTCCAGCCGCTGTACGCCGACCCCGAGCGGCGCAATGCCGCGGTGCGGGTGCTCCGCACCTTCGATGAGCACTTCGTTCGCGACCTGGCCGGTCTCCACCGGCGGATCGAGGTGCCGGTCCAGATGGTCTGGGGCGATCAGGACCCGTTCTTCCCGGTCGCCTGGGCGCGGGACATGGTCGAGACGTTTCCCGAGGCCCGACTCCACGTCGTACCGGGTGCCGGTCTGTTCGCCCACGAGGAGCGTCCCGCCGACGTCGCTCAGGCCCTGCTTCCGACCCTCACCGGCGAGGGCTGACCCGGTCGACCGGGCCGATCTCAGGAGCCGAGCGAAGCGAGCCAGTCGGGATCGGGCGGGCACTCGGTCGACACGTCGACCATCAGGCCGTTCGGATCGACGAGCAGCATCCGGCGCTGGCCGTAGAAGAGGTCGCGAGGCGCTTCGACCACCTCCAGGCCCCGGTCGACCGCCTGTCGATGCACGGCATCGACGTCCTCGACGACGATGGTCAGCATGCCCCCCGACGGCTGGCCCCGAACCGGGGCCGGAACGATGTCGTGGTCGCGGGCGAGGATGCCCAACTCGACATCGGCGTGATCGACCGACTGGAGGTGCACGAACCAGTCGCTGTCGAACTCGACCCGGTACCCGAAGAGCGAGACGAACCAGTCCCGGGTCGCGGCCAGGTCGTCGCTGAGCACCGAATAGAAGTTCCTCGACGGCACCGTTCGCTCCTTCCCTGCCCGTTCGTCAGGACACGGACTCGACGCTCCGGAACCCTACCGAGCGGCGTAGCCGTCGATCATCATCTCCGTGAACTTCTCGACCAGTTCGTCCAGCGGGCCGGTGCTGGTGTCGGTGGCACGCGCCAAGCCATCGAGGCCGGGGGAGAGCACGGCGAGGCCGTGAACGCACGACCAGGTCATGGTGGCCGCCGCGTCGACGTCGAGGTCGGGGTTGAGCGTGTCTCGGATCTCGGTGATGGCGGCGACCAGCTGGAGGTAGGCGCCGCCGGCCACCGCGACGAACTCCTCGTCGTCGGCATCGACGAGCTCATCGTTGCACATCACCCCGAAGTGGCCCGGGTGGCGGAGCGCGGTGTTCACGTACGCCTTCCCCATGGCGGTCAGCCGCTCGACGGGGTCCTCGAGCCCTTCGACGGCTTCGGCCAGGGCTTCGCTCAGGGTCTGGAACCCCTCGGTGGCCACCGAGGTGAGCAGACCCTTGGCTCCGCCGAAGTGGTGGGCAGGGGCACCGTGACTGACGCCGGCCCGGCGTGCGACCTCGCGCAGGCTGAACCCGGTGGGCCCCCGCTCGGCGACGAGCTCGGCGGTGGCAGCCCGCAGCGCGGTCGGAAGGTCGCCGTGGTGGTAGGTGTCGTTCATGGCGCGTCCAGCCTGTCAGATTTCCGGGAGAAGGTGGTTGACACTGTCCAGATGGATCCGTAGGGTGCGATCTAGACACTGTAACTAGACAGTGCCAGGCCAGCCAATCGAGCCCACGAGGATCTGCTGATGACCGAACGACTGACCTCCACCTACGCCACGCTTCAGCGCCACCCCGGCCGGGTGCTGGCCGCCGTCATGGTGCTCACCGGGCTGCTGCTCGTGCCCTTTCTCACCATGGCGCCCAGCGAGGCGGCGTCGAGCGAACCGAACGGCGATGTCTTCACCGCCCGGGACCGCATCGACGAGTCCTTCGTCTCGTCCGTGCACGGCACGCTCATCGTGGTCGAGGACGAGGGCGGGGACTTCCTCCGCGCCGCACCGCTGGAGGCGCTCCTCGAAGCCGAGAACACGCTGCGAGCCGATCCCGAACTCGCCTCGACCCTGTTCTCCTACTTCGAGGTCGAAGCGGAGACCGACGTGAACGGCATCCTCACCCTTGCCGACCTCGTCGACGTCGAGCTCCGCGCCACCGGGGTCGATGGCATCGCCGCCGCCACCGACGCCCAGGTGAAGGAGGCCGGCACCGCGATCATCGACCGGTTCGGTGAGCGGTCGAGCGTGCTGGGCCTCTCGTCCCAGTCCACCCGGGGCGCCGACGGTTGGACCGTGCCCGCCCTGACCATCACCGCCCTGTCGGACAACGACGCGCTCGGCTTCGGCAACACGTCGGTCAACTTCGGCGGCAGCACCGACGTGGAGGAGTTCGACCGAGAGGTGCAAGAGGTCTTCCGGGTCGAGGGCATCCGGGCCAACGGCGTCGCCATCGATGTGAATCTCACCTCACAGGAGCAGGGAGCGGTGGCCGGGCCGTTCATCGGGTTCACCATCCTCGCGGTCCTGGTCCTGGTCGGCCTCACCTTCCGCAGCTACTGGGTGCTGGCCACGGTGAGTGTGAGCTTCCTCGCCCTGCTCGTCTGGCTGAAGGGCATCAGCAACCTCATCGGCCTGAAGGACGACCTGGTGCTCTCCCTGATCGTGCCGGTGGCGATGATCAGTTTCGGGGTCGACTTCGCCTTCCACGCCATCGGCCGATATCGGGAGGAACGGGGAGAAGGACGCTCGGCCGCCCCGGCCTTCGTGGCGGGCATGACCGCCGTGTCGGCCGCCCTCCTTCTCGCCCTCACCTCCGACGCCACGGCGTTCCTGTCGAACCTCACGTCCGGGATCGAGTCCATCAACCAGTTCGGCATCGGCGCCGCCATCGCCCTGGCGTCCGCCTACGTGCTGCTGGGTGTGGTGACGCCCCTGGTGGTCGCCCACATCGAGGCCCGCGTTCCCGCTCCCGGCGCCGGTCGGCACTCGACCACCCTTCGGGTCCTGGCCGGCGCCGGCGCCGCAGCGATGACCATGACCACGGTCCTGCTGTTGGTGTTCATCCTGCCCTGGCTCGGCGCCGTCATGGGCGTGATCACGGCGATCGCCGTGCTGGTCGTTCCCTTCGCGGTGCAGCGCCGCAAGAGCGCCGGACCGCGGGTGGGCGATCAGACGGTCCGCGGCGGCGACGCGAAGCTCGCCCGCCCGATCGGTGCGCTGGTGGCCGGCCTGGCCACCCGACCGCTCGTCGTGCTGCCGCTGGCAGCGATGGTCACGGCCGTCGCTGCGGTGTTCGCCCTTCAGGTTCCGGCCAAGTTCGACGTCGAGGACTTCTTCTCGAGTGACACGGACTTCGTCGTCAGTCTCAACCAGCTCGATGCTCACGTCGGGGACCGCGGTGGCGAGCCCGCGCTGCTCTACGTCGAGGGCGACCTCGCCGACCCCGCCGCACTCGCCGCCGTGCAAGCCCGCATCGGCGAGATCCAGGCCCTCGAGTCGGACTCTCTGGCCCGCGACGCCGACGGCGTCGAGGTGGACGGTGGCCTGCTCGCCGTCTTCGACGCCGCGTGGGAATCGGTTCCGATGACCGCCATCGTCGCCCAGCAGACCGGGGTGACCCTGACCGACACCGACGGCGACCGCATTCCCGACTCGCGCCGGCAGATCGAAGCGCTGATCGGCGTCGCCAGCCGGATCGGCGTGCCCTTCGATCAGAGCCGACTGATCCTCACGCCCGACGATGTGACCACGGCGGTGGTGCTCGCCGGGACCGACTCCCGCACGGTCTTCGAGATGGGCGTGGTCGACAGCCGGTCCCAGGAATCGGTCAATGCCACCAAGGAGCAGCTCGAGCCGATCGCCGCCTCCCTGTCCGAGGATCTCGGGGGCACCTTCGTCCAGGTCACGGGAAGCGCATTCGTGCGCGAAGCCTCGCTCGACGCCACCAACCGGGCGCTGCAGATCTCGCTGCCGGTCGCGTTGCTGCTGTGCCTGCTGGTCGCCAGCGTCTTCCTGCGCTCGATCCGGTACGGGCTCGCCAGCATCGTGCCGATCCTGATGGTGGTCGCCTGGCTGTACGCCGTCATGTACGCCACCGGCTTCGCCATCAACCTCGTGACCGCCACGATCGCCGCCGTGTCGATCGGTATCGGCATCGACTTCGCCATCCATTTCATCTCCCGGTACCGCGACGAGCTCGCCATCCACGGGGTCCGAGACACCGCGGTTCGCATCGCAGGGGAGGGGACCGGCCTGGCCCTCGTCGCCTCGGCCATCAGCTCGGCGGTCGGCTTCGGGATCCTGGCGTTCGCACCGATGCCGCTCTTCGCCGCCTACGGCCTGCTGACCGCGCTGATGATCATGATGGCCCTCGTTGCCACGCTGGCGGTGCTTCCCGGCATCCTGGTCGCCATCACCTGCGACGCCCCGGAACGGCGAGCGGACGGGGCCGACGCCGAGCGGCGGGGTGCGACCGCGCCGATCGACGTCACGCCCGCTCCTGAGCCCGCGCCGACCGCTGCCACATCGGACGACCGTGGTCGAGCGTCTCAGCTGGCCGGCTCCCGGGAGTAGGACAACGCCCGCTCATCGGTGTCGGGCTCGGTGGCCGAGAACCCATGGCGCTCGTAGAACCGGCGGGCGTCCACGTCGCCTTCGTCGACGTTGATCTCGATCCGCCCGACCCCCATGGCCAGGGCGACGAGGAGGAGATGGTCGATGATCGCCGAGCCGATGCCCCGGCCGCGCCGCCGGGGCACCACGTACAGCTCGTCGAGCAACGCAACCGGGCCCGGGAACCACACGTTGGGGCGCAGCGTGACCAAGCCGACGGCGTCGGCGGGATGGCCGACCACGATCGCCAGCGTGTCGTCGCCGGAGAGGAGGACGTGCAACCTCGGAGCCAGCACATCGACACCCGGCGTGGCGACGTCGAACTCGCGGTTGAAGTCGTCGAGCAGCCGAGCGATCTGCCCGGCGTCCGCCGAGGTCGCCAGGCGCGGGGCGTGATCCGCCGGTTCCATGGCCGGATCGTAGGCCGCAGAGCGACGCGGTCCGCCCGACGCCGAGCTCAGGAGTCGACCGGCGAGTCCGGACCTTCGATGTCGAGCAGATCGCAGGCGTCGTCGGCCAGGCCCTGACCGGCCTCGCCGTAGAGGTTCCGGGCGACGTCGACGCCCGCGGCTTCGAGCTCCACGACGTCGTCGGCGTACGACGCGGTGGCCGCGATCCTTGCGTTCGGTAGGAACTCCTGCACCCGTCGCACCGCCTCGAGATTGGCGGCGTGATCGCTCATCGCCAGCACGATCAGATCGATCCCGGGATCGAGACACAGGCGGGCCCAGAACTCGGTGTCGAGCGCGTCGCCACGGATCACGGTGCGCCCGTCGGCGGTGTTGGCCGACACCTTGACCTCCTGGCGGTCGACGCCCATCACCATCTGGCCTCTCCGCTCGACCAACTCGTCGTACGCACCCGCCCCGACCCGACCCATCCCGAACACCATGATCCTGGCGCCGCGAGGATCGATCAGCGCGTCGTCGGGCTGTACCGGTTGCCGTTCGAGGCGCTGCAGCCACGGAGACAACCGGGCGTACACGCCGTACCGGGCGGTGCTGAGCGGGGCCGCGAGCGCGAAGGAGATCGCCACGGCGACGGCGATCGCCGACGTCCACTGCTGATCGAGCAGGTCGCGCTCGACGCCGATGACCGCCACGATCAGTCCGAACTCGCTGTAGGTGGCCAGCGTGATCGACGTGTGCCAGCCGGTCCGGGCCCGGAACCGGAAGCGCGACATCAACCAGACGAAGCCGGCGGTCTTGAGCGGGAGGACCAGCAGCGCGACCAGCGCCACCGCCACCGCGGCGGGCTCCGGCGTGCCGCCCAGGCCGATCGAGAGGAAGAACCCGATCAGGAGGATGTCCTTGAAGCCGAGCAGCGTCGCCGCCAGCTCGGGGGCGCGGCGGTGGCTGGCCAACGTGAGGCCCACCACCAGCGCTCCGAGATCGGGCTTCAACCCGACCTGATCGAACGCCTCGGCGCCGACCCCGATCGCAAGCGCCAGCCCGAGCAGGAGCAGCAACTCTCCGTGGCCACTGCGATCCAGGATCCATCCGTAGATCGGTCGCGCGGCCACGACGGCCGCGACGACCGGGATCGCCCAGATCGACGGCGGCGTGTCGACGGCCACGGTCAGGAAGACCACGGCGAAGATGTCCTGGACGACCAGGATGCCGATGGCGATCCGACCCTGGAGTGACGCCGCTTCGTTGCGCTCCTCCAGGGCCTTGACGGCGAAGACGGTACTCGAGAACGAGAACGCGAAGCCGACGAGCGCGGCCCGGCCGGGGGAGAGTCCTTCGGCCAGCGGAAGTCCCAGCGCACCGACCCCGAGCATGAGGGCGCCGATGACGGCCGTGGTGGTCGCGACATGGATGCTGGCCCCGGCCCAGACCACCGGTCGGGCCAGCGTCTGCAGGCGCAGCTTCAGGCCGATCCCGAAGAGGAGGAGCAACACGCCGACGTCGGCGATCAGCTCGATCCCCTCACTGGTCTCGTAGCCGAACGCGTGCAGCACGAAGCCGGCGGCCAGGTAGCCGACCAGCGGCGGGAGCCGGATGGTGTTGGCGGCGAAGCCGAAGGCGAACGCCACCAACACCAGTGCCAGGTCCATCGTCAGCGGGGTGCGGTCGACGACATCACAGCTTCATCATCGCAGCCGATCGCCGCCGGACCAACGAGGTCGGAGAGCGAAGCGTCCCGACCCCGGTTGTCCGCGGTGGAACGTCGTCGCCCGGTTACACGAACGCCGAGGCGAACACCAGGGACACGATGGTCATGACCTTGATGAGGATGTTCATCGAGGGGCCCGAGGTGTCCTTGAAGGGGTCGCCGACGGTGTCACCGACGACGGCCGCCTTGTGCGGATCGCCGCCCTTGCCACCGTGGGCACCGGCCTCGATGTACTTCTTGGCGTTGTCCCAGGCGCCACCGGCGTTGGCCATGAAGATCGCCAGCGCGAATCCGGTCACGAGCGCACCGGCCAGCAGGCCACCGAGCGCATCGACGTCGATGAACCCGACGACGAGCGGCACCACCACGGCGAGCGAGCCGGGGATGATCATCTCCTTCAGCGACGCCTCGGTCGAGATCGCCACGCAGCGGGCCGAGTCGGGGTTCACACCCGGCTTGCCTTCGCGCAGGCCCGGGATCTCTCGGAACTGACGCCGCACTTCCTCGATCATCTGCTGCGCCGCCCGGCCGACGGCGTCGATGGTGAGCGCTGCGAACAGGAACGGCAACATCGCCCCGATGAAGAGCCCGATGAAGACATCGACCTCGCCCACGTTGAGATTGAGCGACTCACCCTGATCGAGGATGGCGAACTCGAAGCTCTTGAACAGCGCCAGGGCCGTCAGGGCGGCGGAGCCGACCGCGAACCCCTTCGCGATCGCCGCCGTGGTGTTCCCCAGCGAGTCGAGAGCGTCGGTCACCTCACGCACGGACGGGTCCAGCTCGGCCATCTCGGCGATGCCGCCGGCGTTGTCGGCGATGGGGCCGTACGCGTCCACCGAAACCACCACGCCGAGCGTGGCCAGCATGCCGATTGCCGCGACGGCGATGCCGTAGATCCCACCGTCGAGGGCGCCGATCTTGTCGAACGCCAGCTCGCCGCCCCAGTAGGCGACACCGACGCCGAGGACGATCAGGACGACCGAGGCTCCCACGGAGATCATGCCGACACTGATTCCGCCCAGGACGGTGGTGGCCGGCCCGGTCTCGGACTGGTCGGCGATCTTCTTGACCGGCGGGAAGTGATCAGAGGTGTAGTACTCGGCGGTCTTGCCCAGGGCCCAGCCCACGATCAGGCCGCCGATCACGGCAACAGCCATCCCGATGGGAGCATCGAACTCGTCGTCGCTGCCGAACAGCCAGAAGGCGACGCCGATGGTGGCGACCGCCGTGACACCCATGGCGACGTTGGTGCCGAGGTGCAGTGCTCGGCTGAGCGCCTTGCTGTCGGTCGAGGTGCCGCCCCGTACCAGGAACGAACCCAGGATCGACGCGAGCATGCCGACGAACGCGATGGCCATCGGGAAGACGAGGAGGGAGATGTTGATGTCGTCGCTCGCCTGGTCGGCGCTGAGGGCCAGGGCGAAGGCGACGAGCGAGATCGGGGCGATCAGCGACCCGGCATAGCTCTCGAAGAGGTCGGCCCCCATACCGGCGACGTCGCCCACGTTGTCGCCGACGTTGTCGGCGATGGTGGCCGGGTTGCGGGGGTCGTCCTCGGGGATCCCCGCCTCGACCTTGCCGACCAGGTCGGCACCCACGTCGGCCGCCTTCGTGTAGATGCCGCCACCCACACGGGAGAACAGGGCGATGGAGGAGGCCCCGAGCCCGTAGGCGGTGACGACCTCGAACGCGTTGTCGATCTCGAGCACCGTCACGAAGAGGATGTAGACGATCATCAGGCCGCCCAGGGCCAACCCGGCGACGGCGAAGCCCATGACCGCACCGCCGCGGAAGGCGATGGGAAGGGCCTTGGCGGGGCCGTCCTTGGCCGCCTCGGTGGTGCGGGCGTTGGCCATCGTCGCCACGGTCATACCGGCGTACCCGGCGGTGGCCGACAGGATCGCACCGAACACGTAGCTGGCGGCGCCCAGCGGCTCGATGAACACCGCGATCAGGATGGCCATGACGACGACGAAGGCGGAGACCCAGGTGTACTCCTTCCGGAGGAAGGCCTTGGCTCCGTTCTGGATCTCGGTCATCAGGTAGACCATGCGGTCGTTGCCCGGATCGGCCTTCTTCACCCACGTGAAGTAGTAGGCGGCGAGGACGAGTGCGGCGATGGCACTCGCGAGTGCGAGATAGGGTACGGCGTCCACTGAAATGGGTCTCCCGGGCGTCGCTGCTGCGGGGCGCGTCTGCGCCCGCGAGCCCCGTCGAGGGGCCGGGCAACGATACGCAAAACGGACGACCCCGGACCAAACCGGATGAAGAATCCTTCACCCACCACGACATTCGAACGACGACCGGGCAGGATAGTCACGTGTATGTGATCGTCGTCGGCGCAGGTGAGGTCGGCTCGTACGTCGCCGAACGTCTCAGCCGTGAGGGTCACGACATCGCCGTGATCGAACGCGACGCCAAGAAGTGCGCCCATATCAGCGAGCATCTCGACGTGCTGACGGTGCAGGGGAGCGGCACCCATCCCTCGAAGATGCAGGAGGCCGGGGTCGCCAAGGCCGATCTGGTGGTGGCGGTCACATCGATCGACGAGGTGAACCTCCTGGCCGCTCGTATCGCCAAGATCGAGGGCGTCGAGCGCACCGTGGTGCGCATCGAAGCGAGCGAACTGCGCAGCCGATCGGCGGAGGCGCTCTGCCAGGACCTGGGCGCCGACCTCGTCATCGATCCCGATGAAGCGACCGCGCAGGAGATTCTCGAGCTCCTCGAGTATCCCGGCGCGGCCGAGGTGGCCGTGATGGGCGGTGGCGAAGTGATCGTGCTGGGCGCCCGCCTGCCCGAGGACGCTCCCATCGTCGGCAAGACGCTGCTGCAGATCGGGCAGGAGTACGAGCCGCATTGGGACTTCCTGTTCGGCGCCATCAGTCGCGGCGACGAGACGATCATCCCCAGGGGTGACCACGTCGTGCAGGCTCACGATCTGCTCCGGGTCGTCTGCCGGCGCGACGCACAAGCCGAACTGCTCACGCTGCTCGGCCTCAACCGTGGCGTTCCCCGCCGCATCATGCTGCTCGGCGGTGGTCGCACCGCAAAGCTGCTGGCCGCACGCCTGGACGCACGCGGGGGCGAGGTCGCCCTGGTCGAGCAGGATCCGGTCCGCGCCCGCGAACTGGCCGAGAAGCTGCCGGGCGTGCTCGTGCTCGAAGGCGACATGACCGACTCCGACCTGCTGGCCGAGGAGGGGATCGGCGACTATGACGCGGTCATCGCCCTGACCGGCGCTGATGATGCCAATGTCCTGGCCTGCCTCTACGCCCGTTCGGTAGGCGCCAAGGAGACGATCGCGGTCGTCCATGGTCTCGCTCTGCTGCCACTGCTGGCCGAGTCGGGCATCGACGCCGCCTTGTCACCCCGTACCGCCACCGCCAACGCCGTGTTGCGGTTCGTCCGGGGTGGCGTCGCCCAGGTCGCCACCTTCCTCGAAGGAGAGGCCGAGGTCCTCGAGCTCGAGGTCTTCGCCGGGAGTCCCGCCGACGGAGCGGTGCTCGCCGAGTTGCGCCTGCCCAAGGACGTCCTGATCGGCGCGATCGTGCGCGACGGGAAGGCCCACATCGGCCGCGGCCGCTCCGAGTTGCGGAGCCGAGACCACGTCGTGGTGTTCGCCATGCCGCACGTGGTCGAGGACGTGAAGCAAGTCTTCGGGTGACTTCTCGTTTCCCGCCGCAGAGAGCCGGGTCCGAACGGCGCCAGTTCACCGCTCGACTTCGGGTGCGCGAGCCCAACCGGTCCACGTCGACCAGGCCACGCCGACGGGTGCTGGCTGACGACTCGATCCTGCCGTCGCTGGTGGTCAAGACGCTGGCCATCCAGGCGGCGGCCGTCCTGCTCAGCGGCGTGGTGGAAGTCGCCACCGATCGGGTCGACCACCCCCATCTGCTCGGCTTGGGTGCCGCCCTCGGCGTCGTGGCGTTCCTGCTGCGCTCGTGGGGACGCGAACCCCGCCGGGCGAGACGCTCGACGGTGTTGCCCGGCCTGGCGGTCATGTGGGGGCTCACCGTGGCCATCGCCACGGCGGTGTTCACCCTTTCGCAGCCGGTCGTCCTCCTCGACGCCTTCACCGAAGCGGTCTCGGGGATCACGACGCTGGCTACGACGTCGGTCGACCCGGACCAGTTGAACCACGGAACGATCCTCTACCGGTCGCTGCTCCAGTGGCTGGGCGGCCTGCTCATGATCAACGCGGTCCTGGTGATCATGCCCACCTTCGGCACCACCCGCGGCGCACGCGAAGAGCTGGGGCCCAGCGGGTCGATGACGCTCCTCGGCACCACCAGCTCCCGGCGATCCGAGGTCGTGAACCTGGTCTACATGGCGCTCACCGTCCTGATCGGAGCGGCGTACGCCACGGCAGGGATGCCACTCTGGGACTCGGCGAACCACGCCTTCACCACCGTGTCGACCGGCGGCCACACCGTGACCTCCCAAGGTTTCGCGCCCTACGGCTCGGCGGTCCAGTGGGTCGCGATCCTGGGCATGACCGTGGCCGGGCTGGGGGTCATGTGGCTCGGGTTGGCGGCTCGCGGTGACCGCCGGCGGGTCTTCGAGGCGACCGAGATCCGTTTCTACCTCGTCGCCTCGCTTCTCGTCGGGGCCGTCATCGCTGCCGGTGACAGCGCCGACGGATGGTCGGATGCCGTCCGGGACGGACTCTTCTCCGCCACGTCGGCGGTGAGCACGACCGGCTTCACCTCCGAGGCCTGGGGGGCAACCGACCCACTCGGCCAGATGCTGCTGATCATGCTGTTCGGCGTCGGCGCCGCGGCCGGCTCGGCGGGCGGCGGCTTCGGGGCCCGCCGCATCAGTGCCATGATCCAGATGGCGATCCGCGAGCTGCGGACCGCCGTTCATCACCGCGCCGTGACCGTGGTCCGTGTCGACCATCATCCGGTCGGCGAACCGGTCCTGGACCGCATCGCCGCCTTCGCGGCGCTCTACCTGCTCGTCGTCGGTGTCGGAGCCTTCGGCCTGGCCCTCTCCGGAGCGGACATGCTGGGCAGCGTCTCCGGCTCGATCAGCGCGTTCTCCACGATGGGTCCGGCATTCGGCGTCCTGACCGGAGCCGAGCACCCCGAGGCCGTGCGATTGATCCAGATGGCGCTGGCCGTCCTGGGCCGGACCGGCCTCTTCGCGCTGACCGTCGGGATGGCGCACGCGGCCCAGACGGTCGCCCAGGCGGCTGGGGGACGGCGGTCCCGATGACGGTGTCGAACGCGGCCCCCATCCCGGCTCCCCTTCGGCCCGTCGACCGGAGGATCCCCAACACCGTCCTCCACATGACCGGCGTGGCGATGCTGTTCGCCAGTGTCGGCATGCTGCTGTGCCTGCTCGTCGAACTGATGGTCGCCGGGGGCGAGGAGGTGGCCCTGCTGGTCTCGGGTGTCCTCACCAGTGCCGTCGGGTTCGGGATCTGGCGCACGACCCGGGTGGGCGAGGTCCGACCGACCACCATCTTCTACGCCGTCGCCGTCACGTGGCTCACACTCTCGCTGGCCGGGACCTTGCCTTACCTGCTCAGCGGAACCATCGACCGCTTCGACGACGCCCTGTTCGAGTCGATCTCGGGATTCACCTGCACCGGCTCCACCATCCTGACCAGCATCGAGGACAACAGCAGGGGCGTGCTCTTCTGGCGGCAGATGACGCAATGGTTCGGCGGCATGGGCGTGATCGTGCTCGCCGTCGCCGTCCTCCCGTTCCTGTCGGTCGGCGGCCTGGACCTGATCCGCGCCGAGGCGCCGGGCCCCGACGCCGACCGCCTGGCCCCGCGGATCCGGGGCACGGCCAGCCGCCTCTGGCTGCTCTACGTCGGCTTCACGGTCGTCTCCTTCCTGGCGCTCTGGCTGGCCGGCGCCACTCCCTACGACTCGGCATCACACGCCCTCACCATCGTGTCGACCGGCGGGCTCTCGTCCTTCGACGACTCCGTGGCCGGCTTCAACTCTCAGCTGATCGAGATCATCATCATCGTGTTGATGATCTACGGGGCGATGAACTTCGCCCTCCATTGGCGCGCCCTTCAGGGCGACGTGGGCATCTACTGGCGGTCGACCGAGGTGCGCTGGTTCCTCGGGATGCTGGTGTCCGGATGTGTCCTCGTGGTCGGGATCCAGCTCGTCGACGGCACCCCGCTCGGCGATGCGGCCCGGGGCGGCATCTTCACCGTGGTGTCGCTGCTCACGTCCACCGGCTACGGCAACGGCGAGGTGGGCAACTTCGTCCTCTGGGCCGTTGCGGCCCAACTCGTCCTGCTGGGCGCCATGGTCGTCGGGGGCATGAGCGGATCCACGGCCGGGGGGATGAAGGTGATCCGCTTCGCCGCGCTGTCGGGTGTCATCGGTCGGGAGATCAAGCGCGGGATCCGGCCCCGCGCCGTGCTCTCGGTCCGGTTCGACGGTGTGGCCATGTCCGAGTCGATCGTGGCCCGCATGCTGGCGTTCGCCGCCATGTACGTCCTGCTGATCATCGCTGGGACCGTCGTCGTGGTGGGCCTCGGATCGACCTTCGAGACCGCGCTCGGCGGCGCCGCCGGTGCCATGGGCAACATGGGGCCCTCGTTCGGTGAAGCGGGGCCGTCGGCCAACTTCACCGACGGCTTCTCCCGCCCGGCCCGCCTCGTCCTGGCGTGGATGATGCTCGTGGGGCGGCTCGAGATCCTGCCGATGCTGATGATCTTCGTCCCGCTCCGCCGCGGCCTGCGTCGGGCGCGCTACCGCATCATCCCGACGAAGTGAACGCTTCGACGTCGTAGATCTGCCCCGCGGCGAGGATGATGTCACCCGACCGAACCACGACCTCGGGCTGGGCGTGCGCGAAGGGTCCCCCGGGCCGCCGGACGGCGATGACGGTGATCCCGAAGTTCTTCCGGGGCTGGCTCTCCGAGAGCGGAAGGCCGATCATCCCTTTCGGAGCCGCCACCTCGACGATCACGAAATTCTTCTCGACCGCAACGTAGGACAACGCCGCACCCGTGACGAGGTGAGCCACGCGCCGACCGGTCTCTGCTTCCGGCAGGACGACGTGGTCGGCCCCGACCCGTTCGAGGATCTGTCGATGCGGATCGGTCAGCGCCTTCGCCCAGATGTCGGGGACCCCCACTTCGGAAAGGGCCGACGTGGTGAGGATCGACGCCTCCACGTCGTTCCCGATGCCGACCACGGCGTGCGGAATATCCTGGGCGCCCAGCGCCGTGAGGGTCTCCGCTTCGGTGCAGTCCGCGGTCCGGACCTCGGTGAGCAGGTCCTTGTGGCGGCTCACCAGCTGGTCGTCGACGTCGACACCGAGCACCTCATGGCCCATGTCGACCAGCTCGCGGGCCAGCGCCGAGCCGAACCGGCCGAGCCCGATGACCAGGACCGTCCGCTGGTCGGCACCGGTCGCCGAGCGGAAGCGGTCGGTGAGTTGTCGGATGTCAGCCAACGAGCAGTCCTTCCTCAGGGAAGCGATAGCGGCGCCGTCGGGACCGTAGTACCAGGGCGGTGCCCAGCGTTGCGGGGCCGACGCGTCCGGTGAACATCAGGACGATCACGACGAGCTGGGCGGGCTCGGACAGTTCCGGCGTGAGACCGGTGCTGAGCCCGACCGTCGCAAACGCCGAGGTCGCCTCGAACAGCGCCGACTCGAGGTCGGCGCCGCTCAAGCTCAGGATGGCGAGCGTCCCCACCATGACCGCAGCAACGCCGACGAGCGCGATCGTGAGCGCCTGCAGGATCAGCGTTCGGTCGACGCGTCGATGGAAGAGATTGACATCGGGGTCGCCCCTGAGTTCGGCCCAGATCGCCCAGCCGAGGATGGCGAAGGTGGCGATCTTGATGCCGCCGCCGGTGGAGGCATTGCCGGCGCCGATGAACATCAGCGCGTCGGTGACCAACAGGGTGGCCGGATTCATGGCACCGATGTCCACCGAGTTGAATCCCGCCGTCCGCGGCATCACCCCGGACATCGTGCCGGCGACGAGCTTCTCTCCCACCGCCAGGGGACCGAGAGTTCCGGGATTGTCCCATTCGAAGGCCGTCATCACCGCCACGCCGACCACCAGGAGGGCGATGGTGGCCGTCACGACGACCTTCGCATGGAGGCTCCACCGGCGCGGCGTCCACAGCCTGCCCCTCACGTCGGCGAGCACCGGAAAGCCGAGGCCGCCCACGATCACGGCAGCGGCGATGGAGAGGGAGAACACCGGCGACCCCACGAACCCCTCCAGACTGTCCGGGTAGAGCGAGAATCCGGCGTTGTTGAACCCCGACACCGAGTGGAAAACGCCCTCGTAGATCGCTCGCCCGGCGCTCCGCCCGTGGTTCGTCCAGAGGGAGATGGCCAGCACCACCGCGACCGCACCCTCGACCACGATGGTGACCCCGGCGATCACCCGGAGCACCCGGCGAATGCCGCCGAGATCGGGGAGTCCCACTTCGGTCCCGGCCCGCATCCGGGTTCGGAGACCCAGTCGCCCCGAGAACGCCAGCGCCAACAGGCTGGTCACCGCCATGATCCCGAATCCACCGATCTGGATCAGGCCGAGAATCACCAGCTCGCCGAACGCCGACCAGTGCGAGCCGGTGTCCACCACGACCAGGCCGGTCACACAGATCGCTGACGTCGCCGTGAAGAGCGCCTCGCCCAAGCTCGTCGACTCGCCGGGCGCCGTGGCGAAGGGCAGCCAGAGCAGTATCGTGCCGATCGTCGTCGCACCGCCGAACGCGGTCACGACGAGACGTGTGGGGTGGACCGGTGCCGCGCCGCTACTCCCCCTCACCGATCGAAGGCCTCCGGCGGCGGCCCGAACGACTCCCGAGCCCCGTAGCGGTCCCAGTGGGTCACGGCCTCGGCGGGCCGGCGCGGCGCGATACCGAAGCGCCCGGCGGGGCGACCGAGCGGGACGAGCGCCACCGTCTGGAACCGGTCGGGGACGTCGAGCAGGGCCCGCACCTCGTCCTGGCGGACCCGGTGCACGGTCGTCAGCGCACCGCCGATCCCCATCGCCCGGGCGGCGAGCAGCAGGTTCTGCACCGCCGGATACACCGAGGCGTAGGGGGTTCCGACGTCCAGCGCACCATCGTCGTCGCTGAGCGTCATGTCGATGTCGGGCATCAACACGACGATGATCGCCGGCGCTTCGCCGATGTGCGCAGCGAGGTGTCGCGACGCCGCCAGGGTGCGCTGCCAGCTGGCCGCGGCGGCCTCGTCCCGGTGGGGCGGCATCGAGGCCAGCAACGCAGCCTCGTACCGTTCGTAGGCCAAGCGGTAGATCTCGCCGAGCTGTCGACGAACCGTGGCGTCGGTGACCACGACGAATTGCCAGGGCTGGATGTTGCCGCCGCTGGGGCCCTGTTGGGCCGCCCGCAGGATCGCCTCGAGGTCCTCCCGCCGGATCGGGTCGTCGGTGTAGCGCCGCATGGCGCGGGTCGTGATGATCCCCTCGTACAACCCGATGGGCGGATCGGAGGCGTCGGGTGGGGTCATCTCAGCGTCCTTCGTACCGGCCGGGTCGACGCTGGGTGAAGGCGTCGACGGCTTCGAGGTGATCCTCGGAGAGGAAGGTGAGCAGCTCGTATCCGGCGGCGGCGTCGAAGGTGTGCTCGACGGCGTCACGAATGAGTTTGTTGACCGCGAGCTTGGTGTAACGGACGGCCAGCGGCGGCTGGGCGGCGATGCGGCGGGCGTGCTCCATCGCCACCTCGTCCAGCTGCTCCCGGGTGACGACCCGGGTGGCGAGTCCCATGGCGAGGGCGGCATCGGCGTCGACGGCCGCGCCGGTGAAGAGGTACTGCTTGGCACGGGCCGGCCCCAGCGCCAGCGGCCACACGGCGGTGCCCCCGTCGCCGGCGACCAGCCCCACCGAGACGTGGGGGTCGGCGATCGTGGCCGTGTCGGCCATGACCAGCCCGTCGCAGAGCAGCGCCAGCGTGGCGCCCAGACCCACGGCCGGTCCGGGCAGCGCCGCGATGACCGGGCAGGGGATGTCGAGGAAGTCGAGCACCAGTGACCGGGCGTCGAGCTGGAGGCGGGCCAGGGCCTCGACCGATCGAAGCCGGGGGAACCAGCCCAGGTCGCCGCCGGCCGAGAACGTGTCGCCGGCGGCGGTCAGCACGATGGCGCGGGCGTCGTGCTCGGCCCGGAGCCGAGCCGCCATCCGGGTCAGCTCGCCGTGCAGCAGGTGGTCCACCACATTGAGCTCGCTGTGGGGATGATCGATCACGACCCGGAGGATCGGTCCCGACCACTCGAACCGGAGGGTCTCGTACTCCCCGTCGGAGCCCGGTGGATCGGGTGGTTCGGCCGGGGAACGCGTCACAGCATGCTCGTCTCGACCTCGACGCCCAGCAGGATCCGGCCGCACAGCTCCCATGTGGCCGGCGCGACCATCAGGTGCTGGGTGGCCACCCGTGCGTCGGCCAACTGCCGCCCCAGCGGCGAGTCGTTGCGGACGGAGGTGCCGCCGCCCAACAGGAACATCTCGTTGGCCACGGCCACCGACGTCTGGGCGGCGTGGGTGGCCGCCAACCGCAGTCCGGCACGTTGCCGGATGGAGATGGCCCCGGTGGCCGCTTCGGCCGCGGCGTTCCTGACCGATTCGAAGACCAGGGCCCGGGCCGCGCCGAGGCTGGCCTCGGCCCGGGCGACCGACGCCGTGACGGTGTCGCGGTCGGCCAGCCGTCGCCGGTGGGCGGTGGGCACCTTGCCCGCCGCGAGCTCGCTGAAGGTACTGATGGCGGAGCGGGCGACGCCCAACGAGACGGCGCCGATGCCCAGGGCGAGCAGGCCGAAGACCGGGAATCGGTAGGTCGGTTCGTCCCGAACCGGCGATCCGGTGAGCAGGACGGCCCGATCGGCGGGCACGAACACGTCGTCCACGCGCAGATCGTGGCTTCCGGTGCCGCGCAGGCCGATCACGTCCCAGTTGGGCACGATCTCCACCTCGTCGGCCGGCACGTACAGCATGGGCGTCCGGGGCGGGCCGCCGTCCGGGTCCTCGACGACCGCTCCCAGCGTGAGCCAGTGGCAGTGCTGGCTTCCCGACCCCCACGACCAGTGACCGCTCAGCCGGAACCCGCCGTCGACCCGGCGTGCGGCCCCGGTGGGGGCGAAGACCCCGCCGACGACGGTCATGGGATCGGCGAAGATCTCGGCTGCGGCCGCCGGCGGCAGGTAGGCGCCGGAAACGGCTGAGGTCGATCCGATCATGGCGCACCAGCCGGCCGACCCGCTGGCGGTGGCGCAGGTCTCGATCACCTCGAGCATCACCGCCACCTCGACGGGTCCGTCACCCGTGGTCGTCGGCGGCGCCACCATGCCGAACACGCCGGCGCGAGCCATGGCGGCGGCCACGTCCGGTGGCAGTCGATTGGCCCGGTCGATCTCCTCGGCCCGTGCGGCCAGCTCGGGATGCAGATCGCGCACGGCGTGCAGGACGTCCTCGGACCGAGACATCACGCTGCTACGCCTCCGAACCCGGAGCAGCGGGCCGAGGGAGCGAGCTCTCGGCGAGGACACCCTCGAGCAGCGTGACCAGCATGGCGGGATCGTCGGCTCCGCACAGCTCACGGATCGAGTGCATCGCCAGTTGCGGTATCCCCAGATCGACGGTGGCCATACCCAGTTGTGCGCTCGTCACCGGACCGATCGTGGACCCGCACGGCAGGTCGCTGCGGGTGACGAACTGCTGGAGCGGCACCGACACGCGTTCGGCCACGGCGGTCACCACGGCATGACCGGACCCGTCGGTGGCGTACCGCTGGTTGACGTTGCGTTTCAGGACCGGACCGGCATTCAGCTCGATCCGGTGGGACGGCTCGTGCCGATCGGCGTAGTTGGGGTGGGTGGCGTGGGCGCCGTCGGCGGAGATGCACAGGGATCGGGTCAGCGCGGCGAGGTACGCCGATCGCCCTCCCTCGGCCGTCCGGGCGATCCGCTCCAGCGTGTGGGCGAGCAGGGAGCCGGCCGCCCCGGCCGCCGACACGCTTCCCACCTCCTCGTGGTCGAACAGGCAGATCACGGCCGTGTGCTCGGACCCAGCGGCCGACCCGAGGGCCCGCACCGCGGCGTGGCACGACGCCAGATTGTCGATCCGGGGCGCGCTGAGCATGGTGTCCGAGCCGATCCTGGCCGCCGGCTGCCGGTCGGCGCACATGATGTCCCATCCCCGGATCGCATCGTCCGCCACCCCGACCGCGTCGGCCAGGAGAGAACGGAAGGCCCCCTCCTGCGGCTCACCGGGTCCCAGGACGGGCGAGAGATGGTCCTGAGCGTTGAGCTTCAGCCCGTTCTCGCGGATGTCGCCATCGAGGTGGATCGCCAGCTGCGGGATGCGGATCACCGGGTCGTCCAGGCGGACGAGGCGTTCGGCCAGGAGCCCGTCTCGCTCGACCACGACGCGGCCCGCCAGCACCAGGTCGCGATCCAGCCAGGTGTTGGCCAGCAGCCCGCCGTACGGCTCCACGCCCAGCTGGCGGAACCCGGCCGACCCGGTATCGGGTCGGGGCTTGATCCGGAGGTTGGGGCTGTCGGTGTGGGCCCCGATGACCCGAAACCCGGCCTGCGGGCCGCCGCCGCCCACCCGCCAGGCGATCAGTGAGCCGCCCCGGACGATGACCCCGAACGGCGGCAGCAAATCGGATTCGGACTCCGACACCGGCGCGAAGCCCTGGCCCGCCAGGCGAGCCGCCGCCTGCTGGACGGCGTGAAACGGCGTGGGGGAGGCGTCGATGAAGGCCAGGAGGTCGTCGGCCACGGGGGAGAGCTGCATGGGCCCATCTTGGTCCGTTTCGGGCGACCGTGCGGAATGGGCCCCAGGCCGAGAATCTGACTCCGCACCCCGTGGCCCCGGCAACTATGGTGGACAGACCGTCCGGGCCAATGGCGTCCCTGATGCTGCCGCTCTGCTGCACCCCTTCCGCAAGCGCAGACTCCCCATCAGCAGCGCGCGCCCGCCACCCCGACCCGTGAGGACTCCCATGACGCCAGTTCCCCCCTCCGCACAGGGCCTGTACGACCCCCGCTTCGAACACGACTCCTGCGGCGTCTCCTTCGTCGTCGACATGCACGGCCGCAAGAGCCACGAGATGGTCGAGCGGGGCCTGGTCTGCCTCCAGAACCTCCAGCACCGCGGCGCCACCGGCAACGAGGTCAACACCGGTGACGGGGCAGGCATCCTCATCCAGATGCCCGACCGGTTCCTCCGGACGGCGTTCGACTTCGAGCTGCCGCCCCTCGGCGGCTACGCCTCGGGCATCGCGTTCCTCCCCGCCGAGGCCCCGCGGACCGCCGACGCCGTCCAGGCCGTGGAGAAGCTGGCCGCCAGCGAGGGCCTGCGGGTCCTCGGTTGGCGTGACGTGCCCGTCGATCCGTCCATGTTGGGCCGGATGGCCCGGGAGGCGATGCCGGCGTTCCAGCAGGTCGTGCTGGCCGGTGAGGGGCTGTTCGACGGGGCCCTCGAGCGCCGGACCTACACGCTGCGCAAACGCATCGAGCACGAGCTGGGCGGCGACGGGCAACCGCAGGTCTACTTCCCCAGTCTCTCGTCGCGGACGATCGTCTACAAGGGCATGCTCACCACGCCCCAGCTGCGCGAGTTCTACCCCGATCTGACCGATCCGGCCATGGAGTCCGCGCTGGCCCTGGTGCATTCCCGGTTCTCCACCAACACCTTCCCGTCCTGGCCCCTCGCCCACCCGTACCGGATGGTCGCCCACAACGGCGAGATCAACACCGTCCAGGGAAACCGCAACTGGATGCGGGCCCGCGAGGCCACGGCCCGCACCCCGGTCCTCCCCGGCGACATCGAGCGCGTCTTTCCGGTCTGCACCCCCGGTGCGTCGGACACGGCCACGTTCGACGAGGTCCTCGAGTTCCTCCACATGGGCGGCTACCCGCTGCACCACGCGGTCCTGATGATGATCCCCGAAGCCTGGGAGCGGCACGAGGCGATGAAGCCCGCCCACCGCGCCTTCTACCGGTTCCACGCCTCGCTGATGGAACCCTGGGACGGACCGGCGTCGATCGCGTTCACCGACGGCACCGTGATCGGTGCGGTCCTGGATCGCAACGGGCTGCGGCCGTCGCGCTACACCGTCACCGACGACGGGCTGGTCGTGCTCGCCTCCGAGACCGGGGTACAGGACATCGACCCCGCCCGCGTGGTCCAGAAGGGGAGGCTCAAGCCCGGCCGGATGCTCCTGGTCGACACCGAGC
The DNA here is from genome assembly GCA_963697385.1 of uncultured Acidimicrobiales bacterium. Taxonomy (GTDB): domain Bacteria; phylum Actinomycetota; class Acidimicrobiia; order Acidimicrobiales; family CAWCAL01; genus CAWCAL01. The sequence goes on along the minus strand of CAVONU010000003.1, from coordinate 277,713 downwards.
AGGGTCGCATCGTCGGCGACGACGAGATCAAGGACACCCTCGCCGCCCAGCACCCGTACCAGGACTGGCTCGACGCGGGGATCATCAAGGTCTGGGAGCTTCCCGATCGACCCCTGACGCGCTCCCCGCACGACTCCGTGGTGAAGCGGCAACAGGTCTTCGGCTACTCGCACGAGGAGCTCCGCGTGCTGATCGAGCCGATGGCCCGCACCGGGGGAGAGGCGATCGGGTCGATGGGCACCGACACACCGGTCGCCGTGCTGTCCGATCGACCCCGACTGCTCTTCGACTACTTCCAACAGCTCTTCGCCCAGGTGACCAACCCACCACTCGACGCCATGCGCGAAGAACTGGTCACCGCCCTGGGCAGCGCGGTCGGGCCCGAGACCAACATCTTCGACCCCGGGCCCGAGACCTGCCGCCAGATCGTGCTTCCCCAGCCGATCCTCACCAATCTCGAGCTCGCCAAGCTCGACTTCATCGAGGATGCCGACCACGCTCACGACTTCCGGTCCCGGGTCATCTCCTGCCTGTACCCGGTGGCCGAAGACGGCGAGGGCCTCCGCGCTGCGCTGGAACGCATCCGGGCCGAAGCGTCCCGGGCCGTGGCCGACGGCATCAACATCCTTATCCTGTCCGACCGCCACTCCGACGCCGACCACGCCCCGATCCCGTCGCTGCTGTACACGGCGGCGGTCCACCACCATCTCGTGCGGGAGCGCACCCGGACCCAGGTCGGACTGGTCATCGAGACCGGCGAGGCCCGCGAGGTGCACCACATGGCGCTCCTCCTGGGCTATGGCGCTGCGGGCATCAATCCCTATCTCGCGTTCGAGTCGATCGAGGATCGCGTCGCCGACGGCTGGGAGTACCTGACGACCCCCGAGCAGGCCCAGGCCAACTACATCAAGGCGTTGGGCAAGGGCATCCTCAAGGTGATGTCCAAGATGGGCATCTCGACGGTCGCGTCCTACTCGGGGGCCCAGATCTTCGAGGCGATCGGCCTCGGCTCGGAGCTGGTCGACGAGTACTTTCCCGGAACGGTCAGCCGCCTCGGCGGCATCGGACTGGAGCAGATCGCACGCGAGGCCCAGGCACGTCATCGGCGAGCCCACGCACCCCGCCCCGACCAGCTGGCCCACCGCACCCTCGACGTCGGCGGCGAGTACCAATGGCGACGGGAGGGGGAGTACCACCTGTTCAATCCCGAGACCGTCTACAAGCTGCAACACGCCACCCGGACCGGCCAGTACGAGGTGTTCAAGGAATACACCTCGATGATCGACGACCAGGCCGAGAAGCTGGCCACCCTCCGCGGTCTCTTCCGGTTCGACACCACCCGTGAGCCGATCCCGATCGACGAGGTCGAACCGGTCGAGACGATCTTCCCCCGCTTCTCGACCGGTGCGATGTCCTACGGCTCGATCTCGGCCGAGGCCCACGAGAACCTGGCGATCGCCATGAACCGGCTGGGCGCCAAGTCCAACACCGGCGAGGGCGGCGAGGACCCCCGGCGCTTCGTGCCGGACGCCAATGGCGATCTCCGCCGCTCGGCGATCAAGCAGGTGGCCTCGGGCCGCTTCGGTGTCACCAGCGAGTACCTGGTCAACGCCGACGACATCCAGATCAAGATGGCCCAGGGGGCCAAGCCCGGAGAGGGAGGCCAGCTCCCGGGTCACAAGGTCTACCCCTGGATCGCCGAGGTCCGGCACTCGACGCCGGGAGTCGGGCTCATCTCCCCGCCGCCCCACCACGACATCTACTCCATCGAGGACCTCGCCCAGCTGATCCACGATCTGAAGAACGCCAATCCGGCGGCCCGTATCCACGTCAAGCTCGTCAGCGAGGTGGGCGTCGGCACCGTCGCCGCCGGGGTGTCGAAGGCCAAGAGTGATGTCGTGCTCATCAGCGGCCACGACGGCGGCACCGGCGCCTCACCGCAGACCTCGATCAAACACGCCGGTGCTCCGTGGGAGCTCGGTCTCGCCGAGACCCAGCAGACCCTGCTGCTCAACGACCTGCGCGACCGCATCGTCGTCCAGGTCGACGGCCAGCTCAAGACGGGTCGCGACGTGGTCATCGCCGCACTGCTCGGGGCCGAGGAATTCGGGTTCGCCACCGCTCCGCTGGTCGTGTCCGGCTGCATCATGATGCGGGTCTGTCATCTCGACACCTGCCCGGTCGGCATCGCCACCCAGAACCCCGAGCTGCGCAAGAAGTTCACCGGCACCCCGGAGTTCGTCGAGACCTTCTTCCACTACATCGCCCAGGAGGTGCGCGAGCTCCTCGCCCAGCTCGGGTTCCGCACCATCGAGGAGGCGATCGGCCGGGCCGAGGCCCTCGACACCTCAGAGGCCATCACCCACTGGAAGGCGTCGGGTCTGGACCTGTCCGCCATCCTCCACGTGCCGGACGTCCCCCAGGACGCCGCTCGCCACTGCGTCACCCAGCAGGACCACGGACTCGACCGGGCGCTCGACCAGCAGCTGGTCGAGCTCTGCGCTCCCGCCATCGAACGGGGCGAGCCCGTGACGCTCGAGCTCCCGATCCGCAACGTGAACCGGACCGTCGGCACCATCCTCGGCAACCATGTCACCCGCGCCCACGGCGCCGGCGGGCTTCCCGACGACACGATCCAGATCGCCTTCCGCGGTTCGGCCGGCCAGAGCTTCGGCGCCTTCCTGCCCAAGGGCATCACGATGCGCCTCCGCGGCGACACCAACGACTATCTGGGCAAGGGCCTGAGCGGGGGCCGGCTGATCGTGCGCCCGGACGAGGGGGCCACCTTCGACCCGAGCACCAACATCATCGCGGGCAACGTGATGCTCTACGGGGCCACCGCCGGCGAGGCCTACATCTCCGGCGAGGTCGGCGAACGCTTCGCGGTCCGCAACTCGGGGGCCGAGGCCGTCGTCGAGGCGGTCGGGGACCACGCCTGCGAATACATGACCGGCGGCCGCGTCGTCATCCTGGGGCCCACCGGCCGCAACTTCGGCGCCGGGATGTCCGGAGGCATCGCCTACGTCTACGACCCCGACCTCACGTTCCCCAGCCGTCTCAACTCCGAGATGATCGATCTGGACCCCATGGAGGAGGACGATCACCGATTCGTCCTGCGAATGGTCCAGACCCACCTCGCCGAAACGGGCTCCCCCTTGGCGGCGGAGCTGCTCGAGAACTGGGGCGCCGCGCACGGCGCGTTCGTCAAGGTCATGCCCGAGGACTACAAGCGGGTGTTGAACGCCGCACTCGAAGCCGAGACCCAGGGGCTCGACGTGGAGGAGGCCATCATGGCCTCGGCCCATGGCTGAGCGTCCGTGGTCGGAGGCGAGCCGGCGTGCAGGTCCACGAGGAGAGACGGGCAGAGGACGGAAGGACACCGATGGGTGACGTACGAGGATTCCTGAAGCACGACCGGGCCCTGCCCGAACGGCGGCCGGTTCCGGTCCGGATCAAGGACTGGAGCGAGGTCTACCGCGATTTCCCCGCCGAGGACCTCCGGGTGCAGGCCAGTCGGTGTATGGACTGCGGGATTCCCTTCTGCAACGACGGCTGCCCCCTCGGCAATCTGATCCCCGAGTGGAACGACCTGGTCTACCGCGACCGGTGGCGCTACGCGCTCGACCGGCTGCACGCCACCAACAACTTCCCCGAGTTCACGGGACGGCTCTGCCCCGCGCCCTGTGAAGCGGCGTGTGTGCTCGGGATCAACGAGGATCCGGTGACCATCAAGCAGGTCGAGGTGGAGATCATCGATCACGCCTGGGAGCAGGGCTGGGTGGCTCCGGTCGTTCCCGACGCCCGCACCGGGCGTGCCGTGGCCGTCGTCGGGTCCGGCCCGGCCGGTCTCGCCGCTGCCCAGCAGCTCACCCGCGCCGGGCACCTGGTCACCGTGTTCGAGCGGGCCGATCGGATCGGTGGGCTCCTCCGCTACGGCATCCCCGAGTTCAAGATGGAGAAGCGGCACCTCGACCGACGCATCGAACAGATGGCCACCGAGGGCACACTCTTCGAGACCGGCGTCAACGTCGGCGTCGACATCACCGCGGCGGAACTGCGTGAGCGCTTCGACGCAATCGTCCTGGCCGGCGGGGCGACCGCCAGCCGTGACCTGCCCATCCCCGGCCGTGACCTCGAGGGGATCCACCAGGCCATGGAATTCCTCCCGTGGGCCAACCGGGTCCAGCAGGGAGACCTCGCCGAGCCGCCCCTGACCGCCGAGGGCAAACACGTCGTCATCATCGGCGGCGGAGACACCGGCGCGGACTGCCTCGGCACCTCGCATCGCCAGGGAGCGGCGTCGGTGCACCAGTTCGAGATCATGCCCCGACCGGCCGACAGCCGGCCGGAGGAGAACCCGTGGCCGACCTGGCCGATCACCTACCGCGTCTCGTCGGCCCACGAAGAGGGCGGTGAGCGCGTCTACCAGGTCAGCACCACGGAATTCGTCGACCGCGGCGACGGCACCGTGGGGAGCCTGCGCTTCCACGAGGTGGAGATGGTCGTCGAGAACGGCCGTCCGCAGTTCGTCCCCGTCCCCGGCACCGAACGGGACCTGCCCTGTGACCTCGTCCTGTTGGCGATGGGATTCACCGGGCCCGAGACCGGCGGCCTGCTCGACGAACTGGGTGTCGATCTCACCGACCGAGGAAACGTGGAGCGCGATACGTCCTGGCGGACCTCCGTCGATGACGTGTTCGTGTGTGGCGACATGGGCCGCGGCCAGAGCCTGATCGTCTGGGCCATCGCCGAGGGCCGGTCGGCCGCTGCCGCCGTCGACCGCCATCTGATGGGGACCACCGACCTCCCCAGTCCCATCCTCCCGACCGCGGCCCCGCTTCGCTGATCCTCCGTCGATCCGAGGCGATGCAGGCCGCACGACGCGTGGCCGCCAAGTGCTCAAGTGCGAGGCGGCGCGACCGATGCAATGAGCAGCACGTGGGTCCGGTCACCATGACCTGACGGAGGTACCACAACGCCATGCTCTCGAACATGAAGGTCGGCACGAAGCTTCTCGCGGTTGCTGCCGCGCCGCTGTTGCTCGCCCTGCTCCTGACCTTTGTCGGCATCAACGATCGGCGGGCTGACGCCGCGTCGGCGGCCGACACCGAAGATCTCGTCGGATTCTCCAACCGGACGACCGCACTGGTCGACTCACTCCAGTCCGAGCGAACCGCTACCGCGGACCGCATTTCCGGCGCGACCGACGCCCAGCTCGGTGCCGTCCGAGAGGAGACCGACGCGGACGCCGCGGCGTTCAACGCCGGTCGAGCGGGGCTGCCTGCCGACCGTGAGCTGACCGTTGCGATCGACGAAGCCGTCACGGCCCTCGAGGGCGTGCCTGGCATGCGCGATCGGGTCGACGACGGCACCGCCGATGAGGCGATCGTTGCCGAGTACACCCAGGTCGTGGACCGACTGTTCGAGGTGCAGCGCGAGGTTGCCGAGCAGCCGGCACTGGGCGACGCCACCAACGACGTGCTCTCGCTCCTCCAGATCAGTGAAGCCAAGGAGATGGGCGCGGCGATCGAGGCGCAGGCCGCGCTCGCCTTCAACGACGGGGCCTCGGACCCGACCGTGACGCCCGCCGTCGCCGCCGAGCTCGGGGCCCTGGAGTCCGCCCGGACCGAGGCAGCCGACCGCCTGTTGCAGCTCCCGTCGGACGAGGCCACGGATCTGACCGCCCAGGCGTTCAGCGAGTGGTCCCAGAGCGACGAGCTCGAGAACCTGATGACGATCTTCGTCGCCACCACCAACACCGGGACCGTCGGCGACTCGGACCGAACCCGCCTCGATGCCGCCATCGAGGGATACACCAGTGCGCTCCGCGAGTCCGAGATCAGCGTGGCCGAGGCCACCCAGGAGCGGGCGGCCGACGCCGCCAGCTCGGCATCCGCCAACGCCCGCAACTTCATGGTCATCTGGCTGATCGCCGCCATCGGCTCGGTCGTCCTCGCCGTCGTGCTGGCCAAGGCGCTGACCCGGCGCCTCGTTCGCCTGACCGAGGCGGCCGATGATCTGGCCGAGCGTCAGCTTCCCAGTCTGGTCGAACAGCTCCGCACCCCGCCGGAAGAGGGCTCCGACGAACAGGTCGAGCGACCCGATCCCGTCGACGTGCACGGCTCGGACGAGATCGGTCAGCTGGCCGACTCGTTCAACACGGTGCAGACCGTCGCCTACGACGTGGCCATCGAGCAGGGCAAGATGCTGGAAAAGGGCATCAGCGACATCTTCGTCAACCTCGCTCGACGGAACCAGGCCCTGATCGATCGCCAGATCCAGTTCATCGACGAGCTCGAGCGCCACGAAGAGGACCCGGACGTGCTCGAAAGCCTCTTCCGGCTCGACCACCTGGCCACCCGCATGCGTCGCCACGCCGAGAGCCTGCTGGTGCTGGCCGGCGCCGAGCCGTCACGCCGCCGCAGCGCCCCCGTCTCTCTCTCGGACGTCGTGCGTGTCGCCGTCGGCGAAATCGAGGACTACAACCGCATCAGCCTGGTGGCGTTCGATGACGCCGAAGTGCCTTCGGGCGTCGCCGTCGACGTGGCGCACATGATGTCGGAGCTCATGGAGAACGCCACCCAGTTCTCCCCGCCGGACACGGTCGTCGAAATCGTCGGACACCGCACCCACGAGGGGTACACCGTTTCGATCTCCGATCAGGGCATCGGCATGTCGGCCGAACAGCTCGACGACGTCAACGAGCTCCTCGCGAGCCCACCCGCCACCGGCCTCACCCTCAACCGGACCCTCGGGTTCGTCGTGATCGCTCGGCTGGCTCGACGCTTCGCCATCAAGGTCAGGCTCACGTCGAGTCCATCCGGCGGCGTGACGGCGATCGTGAACCTGCCCCAGGCGGTCCTCGTCGGAGGCGACGAGGAGAAGGCCGAGGAGGCATCCGAAGAGGGCAGCGCCCGGATCCTCATTGCGGAGGCCGACCCGATGGTCGCCACGACCGCCGTCGTCGCCGAGGTGGCGGAGGATGCCGGCATCGCTGCTCCCCCGTCCTCGGAGGGCCCGGAACGGGACGATACCGAGACCATCATGCTCGACGAGCTCCCGTCGCGTACCGGCGCGCCGATCGCTCCGACCGGAAGCGACCAGGAGCTCCCCCCGGCCACGATCACCGAGGACGAGCCGGCGGCCGCCGAGCCTGCCCCGGACCTCGATCTCCCCGCGCCGTTCCCCGTCGCCGAGACGGCTCCGCCGGATGACGTCGACGTGCCCGCCCCGGCGGCGATCGACCAGCCGGCGCCCTTCGACCCACCCCAACCGGACGGGATCGACGAGCCGGTCCGCATCGACGAACCCGAACCCTTCGAGGCCCCCGAACCCGTCGCCATCGACGAACCCGAACCCTTCGAGATCCCCGAACCCGTCGCCATCGACGAACCCGAACCCTTCGAGATCCCCGAACCCGTCGCCATCGACGAACCCGAACCCTTCGAGGCCCCCGAACCCGTCGCCATCGACGAACCCGAACCCTTCGAGATCCCCGAACCCGTCGCCATCGACGAACCCGAACCCTTCGAGGCCCCCGAACCCGTCGCCATCGACGAACCCGAACCCTTCGAGGCCCCCGAACCCGTCGCCATCGACGAACCCGAACCGTCGACACCGGCGTTCGAGGATCTCGAGCCAGAGCCGTACGCACCCCTCACCCCGGCCCCCGAGGGAGCACCCGAGCCGTTCGAGCCGTTGGCCGCCCCGCCGGCCGCACCCGAGCCCGAGGTGCAGCCCGAGCCCACACCCCTGACGCCGTTCGCCCCGGCCGCCAGCGCCGAGCCCGAGGCACCGCTCGAGCCCCGGCTCCCGCCGCCTCCGGCCGAACCGCCGACCCCCTTCGCTCCGGCGCAGGACGACACCCCGCTGCCGACGTTCCACCCTCCGGCCGCTCCGACCGAGGAACCGGAGACGGACGACTGGGGGCGCGGATCGCCGCTCACGTCGCCTCAGCCGGTTGGGGACCTCTCCCAGCCGACCGACGGCTTCCTCGGCCTTCCCAGCCGGGTCGGCTCCACGTCGGACGAACCGACCGGGCCACCGCCGCCGCTCGACACGCCCGCACCGGGCTTCGCCCCGGCAGGGTCCGGGCAGACCACACCGGGCGGCCTGCCACTCTGGCAGCCGACCTTCGTCCCCGCTCCGGCCGACGCCGGTGCGGACGATCTCACGCCCGCTGGTCTGACCCGGCGCGAACGAACGACCTCCGAACCCGGTGCGCTCCCGACGGGTCCCTCGGTGACCTCGACCCGGCGCTCACCCGAAGAGGTCCGGCAGATGCTCTCCCGGTACCGCGGTGGCCTGAAAAGGGCCGTGCCGCCCCCGCAGAGGATGGCACCACCACCCACGAATCGTCTCCGTCGAGCTGAGCGCGAGGAAGCAGGAACACCATGACCCAGCTGAGCAGTGCAGCTACCAACGTCAACTGGCTGATCGCCAACTTCGCGCAACGCGTCCCGGGTGTGTCCCATGCGGTCGTCGTCTCGGCAGACGGTCTGCCGATGGCGCTCACGCCCGGACTGGACCGGGCGTCGGGGGACCGCTTCTCGGCGGTCGCCTCGGGCATCATCGGACTCGCCTACGGGGCCGCCCACGGCTTCGGAGGCGGCACCGTGAACGAGTGCATCATCGAGATGACCAACGCATTCCTTTTCGTCACCGGCATCTCCGACGGATCGAGTCTCGCCGTCATGGCCGCCGCGGACTGCGACGTCGGCCTCGTCGGCTACGAGATGGCCCTTCTCGTCGAGCGCTGCGGCGCCGTCCTCACCCCCGAGCTCCGCGCCGAGCTCCAGAGCGCCCTGCCTCAATGACCGATGCGTCCGATGCACCGCCCCCGCGTGAATTCAGGGTCCGCCCCTACACGCTCACCGGTGGTCGGACGCGTGCGGACGACAGTCTCGGCATCGAGTCGCTGGTCCACCGCACGGACGAGGGCTCGACGATGTTGCCCCGGCTCCGTATGGAGCGGCGCCAGATCGTGGAGCTCTGCCGCGAACCTCTCGCCGTGGCCGAAGTCTCGGCCCACCTCCACCTCCCCCTCGGGGTCACCAAAGTGCTCGTCAGCGATCTCGCCTCGGACAACCTGGTCATGACCCATTCGGTCGCGCTCACGGACCACGATCGTCCGGACACCAGTCTTCTCGAAAGGGTTCTCGATGGCCTTCAGTCACTCTGAAGCACCCGCGCCCGGCGGCGCCACATCGGGCAGTGTGCCGCTCCCGGTGAAGATCGTGGTGGCCGGTGGTTTCGCCGTCGGCAAGACCACCTTCGTCACGTCGATCTCGGAGATCCAGCCGCTCCAGACCGAAGCGGCCATGACCAGCGTGTCGATGGACGTCGACGACGCCGGCTCGGCGACGAGCAAGACCACGACCACCGTGGCGATGGACTTCGGCCGCATCACGCTGGGCCGCGATCTGATCCTGTACCTGTTCGGCACGCCCGGCCAGGATCGATTCCAGTTCATGTGGGACGACCTGGTCCGCGGATCGATCGGTGCGGTGGTCCTGGTGGACACGACTCGGCTGGCCGACTGCTTCCCGGCCGTCGACTATTTCGAGCAGCGCCAAGTGCCGTTCGTCGTCGCGGTCAACTGCTTCGGTGGGGCGGCGCGGCATCGGATCGAGGACGTGCGCGAAGCGCTGGCCATCAGCCCGGACGTTCCGATGATCTACACCGACGCCAGAGAGCGGGAGGCGACCAAGGCCGCCCTGCTCGAACTGGTGCAGCACGCACTGGTCCGGGCTTCCCGCTGACGATCCCTCGGAAGGGCGGATCCGCCGGATCCGCACCACGGTCCGGGGCGCCATAGCCTCCCCGACGTGACATCACCCTCGGTACCGGTCGTCCTGGTCCACTGGAACCAGCCCGCCGCGTGCGTGCGGACCATCGACCGGTTCCTGGCCGAGCCCGAGGTGTGCGGCGTCCTCGTGGTCGACAACGGCAGTACGGCAGCGAGCATCGCGACGATCGCGGCACACATCCAGGACCTGCCGGCCGTCGATCTGCTCGAACTGGGGCGCAACACCGGGTTCGGGCCGGCGGCCAACCGCGGCTTCGCCGCCTGGTTGACCAGGGACGGATGGGAATGGATCGCGCTCGCACCCCACGACGCCCTCTGTGCGCCCGGTGCGATCGGTGCCGCCCTCGGCATCCTGGCCGAACGGCCCCGGGCCGGCCTGGCCTCGGCCGACGTGGGCGACGGGGCGACCCCCGTGATCGACCCCTACTTCGGGGGGATCCTGGCCCCCGCCGCCGTCTCCGAAGGCTGGGAGCCCGCCGATCATCCCCACGGAACGCTGATGTTCGCCCGGCGCGACTGCCTGGTCGACGTGGGGTTGTTCGACGAGCGCTACTTCGCATATTGCGAAGAGGCCGACCTCGCGCTGCGAGCGCGCGCGTGGGGGTGGGAGTGCGGCCTGCTGCGCGGGGTCATGGTCGAAAACCCCCATCTCTCGGGCACGACCGCCGTGGTCGACTACCTCCAGCAGCGAAACACCCTGCTGCTGGTACGTGAGCACTCGGGGGCCTACCACGCGTTCATCCGATTCACGACCGGTCTCATCCAGCTGATCCGGGGGACGATTCGTCCCTCCCGGCGACCGCTGGTCTGGCATCCTCGCGCCCGGGTTCGCGCCATGATCGACTTCCTCCGCGGGGTCACCGGTCCACCGCCACCCGCCCTGCTCCCCGAAAGGCCCCCCTCATGAGCGAGCAACTCAGCCGATCCGTCGCCGGGAAGGTGACCGTCGTCACCGGGGCGGCCTCGGGCATGGGCCGAGCCAGCGCCGGCGTCTTCGCCGGTGAGGGTGCGCCGCTCGTGCTGCTGGATCGCTCGACCGACGAGCTCGCTGCGGTCGTCGACGGGTTGCGCGGCGATGGGGCCCTCGTGTGGGCGGCCGCCGTCGATCTCACCGAGCGCGACGACGTCGAGGCGGCCATGGCGCAGGCCCGAACCGAGATCGGACCGGTCGACATCCTGGTCAACAACGCCGGTATCAGCACGATCGCACCGATCGACAGTCCCGACCTGGATCAGGAGTGGGAGCGAGTGATGGCGGTCAACCTCGAGGCGGCCGCGACCATGATCCGCCTGTCGCTCGAGGACCTGAAACGCAACGCTGACGGCCGCATCGTGAACATCGCGTCGACCGAGGGGTTGGGCGCCACCCGGGGCATCCTGCCCTACACGGTGTCGAAACACGGGGTGATCGGCCTCACCCGCGCCGTCGCCATGGATCTGGGCCGCGCCGGGGTCACCTGCAACTGCATCTGTCCCGGTCCGATCGAAACCGGCATGACCGACCCGATCCCGGCCGAGGTCAGAGCCGCATTCGCTCGACGACGGGTCCCGCTCGGCCGCTACGGCACACCGGAGGAGGTGGCCCACACCGTGCTCTCCCTGGCGCTCCCCGCCGCCTCCTACATCAACGGAGCCATCCTCTGCGTGGACGGCGGCCTGACGGTCCAGAACACCTGACCGAGCGTCCGGGCGAAGATGCGGGCCGGTGGTGCGCCTGCCGGTCCGGGGGTCCCGCTGGTCCGGGGTCAGTGGCCGATGTCGTGGTGGCCGGGAGTGATGAGGCCACTCTCGTAGGCGAACACGACGGCTTGGGCTCGATCGCGGAGTCCGAGTTTCGTGAGGATGCTGGAGACGTGGCTCTTGACGGTGGCGGCGCCGATGTAGAGGGTGTCGGAGATCTCGGCGTTGCTGGATCCTTTGGCGAGCTCGGTGAGGACTTCTCGTTCGCGGTCGGTGAGGGTGGTGAGGCGCCGGGCGCTGGCGGTGTCGGTGTCGAGGGATTGGGCGAATCGGCGGATGAGCCGCCGGGTGATGGTGGGGTCGAGGAGGGCGCCGCCGTCGGCGACGGTGCGCACGGCGGGGGCGAGGTTCTCGGGCGGGATGTCCTTGAGGACGAAGCCGCTGGCGCCGGCTTGGAGGGCTCGATAGACGTATTCGTCGGGGTCGAAGGTGGTCAGGATGATGACCCTGAGGGGCCAGTCGGCTTCTTCCAGGATGGCGGCGGTGGCGGTGAGACCGTCCATCTCCGGCATGCGGATGTCCATCAGCACCACGTCGGGGCGGTGTTCGCGGGTGGCTTCGACGGCTTCGACGCCCGTGCCGGCTTCGGCGACGACATCGATGTCGGCTCTGGTGGTCGAGGACCATGGCGAAGCCGCGCCGTACGAGGGCTTGGTCATCGACGACGGCGACTCGGATCGTCATGACGGCCCCGGTTCGAGAGGAAGGCGAGCCTGGACGCGGTAGTGGTCGGGTGGTAGCGGCCGGGCGGTGAGGGTGCCGCCGAGGAGGTGGGCCCGTTCGCGCATGCCGACGATGCCGTACCCGGATGCGGGCAGGCCCGGTGATGTGGCGTTCGTGGTGTTGGTGATGTCGATGGCGAGACCCTGGTCGTCGAGGCCGACGGTGATGTCGACGGTCGGGTCGGGTCCGGCGTGTTTGATGATGTTGGTGAAGGATTCCTGGACGATGCGGTAGGCGGAGAGGTCGACCGCGGCCGGGAGGTCGTCGGGGAGGTCGGCGATGGTGAGGGTCACCTCCGCGCCGGTGTGGGTGAGCTGTTCGGTGAGGGTCGTGATGTCGGCCAGTCCGGGTTGGGGGCCGAGATCGTCGGCGTCGGCGGTGTCGGGACGCAGGACGCCGAGGAGGTGGCGGAGCTCGCCGAGGGCCTGGCGGCCGGCTCGTTCGACGTCGCCCATGGCGTCGACGGCGGCGTCGAGGTCGTCGCGGGCGATCGTCTTGGCGGCGCCGGCCTGGACGGTCATCATCGAGACCTGGTGGGCGACGACATCGTGGAGTTCGCGGGCGATGCGGGAGCGTTCGTCGGCGACGGCCTGGCGGGCTCGGGCCTGTTGGTCGGCTTCGAGGCGTTCGGCGCGTTCTCGGAGCAGGGTGAGGTAGTCGCCGCGGTTGCGGATGCGGCGCCCCACGTACCAGGGCAGTCCGATGAAGAGGAGGGCGGGGAGCGATGTCGACGCGCTGGTGGGTGTCGATGACGGTGCCGAGGATGCTCACCGCTACGACGGCCGCGAGCGGTGGCGAGGCTGTGGCGGTGGTCGGTGGTGTAGCGGCCGACGCTGTAGGTGGCGACGATGAGGGCGAGGTCGTGGCCGTCGCCGTAGCCGGCGAAGGCCCACACGATCATGACCACCAGAACGAAGGCCGTCGTGGCGATGGGCTCGCCGTCGTCGCCACAGGAGGGCGGCGGCGCCGAGCGCCAGGAGGGCGAACGCGCCGAGGGGTTGATCGCCGATCGTGGTGAACGTGAAGTCGTCGCCGTCGTCGAGGGCACTGGCGGCGACGGCAACCAGCGAAAGGCCGAACACGATCACGGCGAGGACGCAGTCGGTGGCGCGGGGCCAGCGAGCGAACGGCCCGCGGGAGAGGTGGGGTTCGCCCGGGTCGAACCAGCCGCGCCACGTCGAGCCGTGCCCGGCTCCTGGTAGCGACGAACTGCTGGGTTCGTGGTCGACGGCGATCATGGCTGATGACCAAGGTAAGCGCCCGAACAGGTGGCGCGTCGCCCTTCCGGGGATGGACTCGGGTCTCCGTCGCACGGGGGAGAAGCGCCCGCAGGTCGACCGCCACCTTCCGGCTCACACGACGTCCTGGCGTTCGCACGGTCCAGAGCGCGATCAGCGCCGGGATCAACGCCCAGAGGGCCATCGCTGCGACGGCGGCCGCGACGCTGGTGCCATCGGCGACGCCGGAGGTCACGTTGGCGAGGGTGCTGGGGAGCCAGGATGCGGTGCTGTTGGCGAGCTGCACGATGACCGGCGGTGCGATGACGAGCACGACCACGGTGCCGGTGACGGCGCCGCCGGTGTTGCGGATGACGGTGCCGATCCCGGCGCCGAGCACGGCACCGGCCGCACCCGCCAAGGCGGAGGCGGCAAGGACCTGGGCGAGGCCACCCGCCGTGACCATGAACCCGTAGTCGGTGAGCGGAAGTGAGACGGCGACGGCGAGCGCCGTGAGTCCGGCCCCGATGAAGCCGAGGACCGCTCCGCCGAGCCCGACCGCCGCCATCTGGGCCGAGAGCGCCTGCGATCGACGCGGGGCGCTGAGATAGGTGGCGATGACGGTGTTGGTGGCGTACTCGCGGGCCGCGGCGATGGCTCCGAACAGGCCGGCGATCGATCAGGGCGTTGGCGGCGAAGGCCATCAGGGACTGCTGGTCGGCGGCGGTGGAGATGAAGGCCTTGGAGCCGTCCATGTCGGTGCCGAACGCCACCGCGATGCCGTTGGTGACGGCGATCGCGCCGAGCACCGCCAGGAACGCAAGGGGCATACGGGTCGTGGTGAGCTTGCGGAGTTCGCTCCGCACGAGGTTGATCGAGGTCATGACTGGGTGCCTTTCTGGGTGGTGGGGGTGGTGAGCTCGAAGAACACGTCCTCGAGAGAACCGACATGGGGAGACAGCTCGTGGATGGCGATGCCGGCTGCGTGAGCGGCGTCACCGATCTCGTCAAGACCGAGCCCGGTGACCACGAGCGTGTCGGCCTCCGCAGGCTGGACGGTGGCGCCGGCGGCGACCAGCACGTCGGCGAGGCGACCGGAGGACGGAGTGCGGACCTGGGCCGAGGTGCCGGTGAGGTCTTCGATCGACCCGGTGGTGACGAGCTGACCATCGTTGATGACGACCACGTCATCGACGAGATGCTCCACCTCGGTGAGCAGGTGGCTCGAGACCAGCACGGTATGGCCCCGAGCCGCCCTGGCCCGCAGAAGATCTCGTAGGTCGCGGATGCCTTGGGGGTCGAGCCCGTTGGCGGGTTCGTCGAGCACCAGCACCGGGGGGTCGCCGAGCAATGCGCCCGCCAGCGACAGCCGCTGTTTCATGCCGAGCGAGTAGGTGCCGACTCGCCGCCGGGCCGGCTCCGAGCCGAGGCCCGCCATCGGCGAGGGTCTCGTCGACACGGGCCAGGGGCTGACCGGTCGCCTGGGCGAGAATACGAAGATGGTTGCGGCCGGATCGCCCCGGATGGAACGCGTTCGGTTCGAGTACGACGCCGACGGTGCCCGCGGGGTCGGCGAGGTCCCGGTAGCGGCTGCCGCCGATCGTGGCCGTTCCGTGGTCGGCCGCTGCGAGATCGAGCAGGACCTTCATGGTGGTCGACTTGCCCGATCCGTTGGGTCCCAGGAACCCGGTGATCCGGCCCGGCTCGACCGTGAAGGTGAGACCGTCGATCACGGTGTGGCCGCCGTACCGTTTGGTGAGCCCTTCGACGACGAGAGGGTGCTGGCCCGATTGCGGTGTCATGAGGTTGGCTCCTTCAAACTCGCTCATGTGGTCGCTCCCCACAAGGAGACCGCGAACGCCCGGAGAGCACATCCCACCTGCAGCTGATCTGCTCTCCGTCCAGCGACGGATTCGCGGGCCCGCTGACACCCTCCCTATGACGGTGCCCTGCGGCTCCCGGGCCCGACGACGTCCGAGCCGGAGGCTGCTCCGTCCGAGCTCGGGCGGTCCGATGGGCGCGGTGCGATGCGATCGGTTGCGCCATCCCGATCTGGCCACCTGCCGACGACCGGCGAGGCCGTCGCTGTGGGTCAGCCCAGGATCTGGCCCACCGCCTGGCAGGACTCGACGTCGACGACGATCGGGCCCACGTCCGGGTCCCGTCCGAAGGCGCGGAAGGCGGTCGCGACGCCGGCCGAGAGCTCCGTGGCCTCCCGGATGATCGGCTCGACCTCGGTCAACGGGATCGCGGCCTCACCCCGGTAGTCGTCGGCAAGCGCGGCCCCCTGCGTCGACACGTCCGACAGCTCGCCGATCAGCTCGCCGTACAGGCGGTCGCCCGACTCGTCGCCGGGCGGGCCCAGCGACTCCAGCCGGAGGATGAGCGAATCGGCGCCGGAGCCGAGTTCCTCGGCGAACCGCACGACCGGAGCGGGCTGCAGTCCGCCGACGGTCGGCGCCACCTCGGGCAGCGTCGGCAGCGCCTGGGCCCAGAGCAGCACCTCGCCACACCCGGCCCGGAACCACTCCTCGAGCTCCTGATCCTGGGCCGCGTCGGTCCCGTTGCACCCGGCGAAGGCGACCACGGCGACGGCGACGACCGCGAGACGGAGACCCATGGCCGGGAACCTATGACCGCGTCGTGGGCGAAACGAATCCGGGCCCGGTCACGCCGGGGGAGGGTCGTCGTTGTCGAAGTTCGCGTCGCTCGGGAACGGAGTGGCCACGAAGCCGGCCGGCGGGGCCGGCTGGAGCGGCGGCAGCGCCGTCTCGGGCGCCTCCTCGGCCGGGGCCGAAGCATCGGCGAGGGGCGTCGGGGGTTGGCCCATCGGGGTATCGAACGCGGACGGGTCGTCACCCAGGGGTGTCGGCGCGACCGGAGCCGCACCCACCGGTCCGGCGGGGTCAGCGGCGCCCGGCGCCGGCCGCCGTACCGGCATGCTGTCCGAGGGCAGCGGTGCGGAGAGCGGGGTCTCGCCGGCGCCGGTCGGTGCGATCGAGATCGGCTGGAGAGGCGCGGCGGATCCCTCGACCGGAGCGGGCTGGCGGGCGGCGAGGGGCGGTGGCGCCACCGGTGCCGGACCGCCGAGGGGATCGGACAGTCCGTGGGCTCCGGCCGCCGGAGGGGCGGGGACGGGCACCACCGGGGTGGGAGGTGCGGCCGGCGTCGGATCGGCGACCGGCGGTGCCGGGGTGGCCGCCTGTGGTGGCAGCGGCTGGGTGACCGCCGAGACCGGAGGTTCGCGCTGGATCGGCGGCTCCGGGGCGGGCGGCTCGATCGGCTCGCGGCTCCCGGGCTTCCAGCCCCCGACCTCGTTGGCGAGGAGGAGATCGATCATCTCCGCCGCCTGCGGAGCGGCGTAGTACTCACCCTGAGCCGCATCACAGCCGGTGCTCTTCAACCGGGCGATCTGTTCGGGTGTCTCGACCCCCACGGCAACCGTGCTGAGGCCGAGCGTCTTGGCGATCGACACGACGTGGGCCACGATCTCGGCGTCCTCACGGGTCGACGCGATCGTCGACGTGAAGGTCCGGTCGATCTTGACCTGGTTCAGGTTGTAGTCGCGGAGATGCACGAGGGTGGATGCGCCCATTCCGAAGTCGTCGACCGCGACCAGGACGCCCATCTCGTGAATGGAGCGAATCTGCTCCTCGGCATCGGACATCGCGTAGGTGAGCCCGGCGTTGGAGAGCTCCAGGCACAGCAACGGCGGGTCGAGACCCACGGCGGCGATCGCGTCGGCGACCCCCTTGCTGAAGTTGCTGTCGACCAGCTGGCGAGGTGAGACGTTGACGCTGACCACCAGCGGTGGCCGTCCCGGGTAGGCAGACCGCCACTCGGCCGCCTTCCGGCAGGCGGTCTGGAGGACCCACTGACCGACCGGGACGATCAGTCCGGTCCGCTCCAGCGCGGGCAGGAAATCCTTGGGTGCGACCATCCCGCCACGTTCGGGATCGTTCCACCGCAGGAGGCATTCGATGCCGGCGACCTGGTTCGTCCAGAGCGATACGACGGGCTGGTAGAGGAGCACGAACTCCTCCCGCTCGACCGCGCCGTGGAGGCTGCGCTCGAGGGCCGATGGGGTGGGACGGCTGCGCACCGACCGGTCGTAGACGCGGATCGTGCCGGCACCCTCGTTGACCGCGGCGTGCATGGCGATACTGGCATCGCGCAGCAGATCGTCCGGTTCGATGCAGTTGGGCTCGGAGAGCACCGCACCGATCGCGCTGGTCAGGGTCATCTCCTCGCCCGGAAGGTCGTGGGGCTCCTCGATCAACGCCATCAGCTTGTCGGCGGTCTTCTGCAGTCCCGAGACGTGCAGGGCGTCGGGCAGAACGACGACGAACTTGTCGCCGCCGTACCGCGCCGCGAATCCGCGTCGCTTCACGAAGCTCTGGAGCCGGTTGCCGATGGTGCGCAGCACCTCGTCGCCCTTCTCGTGTCCGTGCGCGTCGTTGACCTCGGCCACGTTCGTCAGATCGAGCGCAAGGACCGCCACCCGTGCTCCCTTGCGGCGGGAGGTCTCGACGATCTGGGCCAGTTCCTTGGTGAGCGCCCGGCGATTGGGGAGTCCGGTGAGCTGATCCCGGTACTTCCACTCGGTCAGGGCCTTGGCCATCCGGAGCGAGTCCCGGTACCGCCGGTAGGCGAAGATGGCGGCCGCGACCGGGATGAGGAGGAGACCGGCGATGACGCCGTTCAGGTTCAGGTCATCGACCTCGGGCAGGACATCGCTGACGCGATCGTAGACTTGGAGGCCCACCGCCACGGCGATGAGCGCCACGGTGACGGCGACGAGCACCGCAAGATCCCGACCGTATCGATTCTCGATCTCGTCTTCGAGATCGGTTTCATATCCGGACGGAAAGGACGCGTCGCGCGCTGCATCCTCGGACATGGGGCCTCCTGAGCGCTGGTGTACCTCCTATCCATCGGGACGGGAGGAGCGTCCTTGAGGAGTCGATCGGATCTTCGCGTGGCGCAACCGACCGCTCTGATCGGTCTCCAGGGGCAACGGAAGGTGCACATCGTGGCCGGCAGCGGTCATGAGATCGACGACGACCTCGGCCACCTCCCCCCAGTCGGCGGCCATAGGACCGGGCAGATGGGCGTTGTACGGCTGCCGGAACACGATCACCGGGTTGCCGGCGGCTCGGAGCGCTTCGACGTTGTGGGGAGCGTCGTCGACGTAGACATCGGCCTCGACCTCGGGTTTGGCACCCAGGAAGCACAGGTCCCGGTACGGGATGCCGTGGTCGTCGAGCCAGGTCACCGTGTCGCTGACCGCCGTGGCGTGGCCCCAGTTCTGGTACAGACGGTGGGTGATCACCCGGACCCAGGCACCCGCGTCGGAGAGCTGCCACAGCATCTCGGCCGCCCCCTCCATCACCGGGAGCTCCCGGAACAGCCGGTGTTCGAGCACGGCGATCCGGTGGAGGTCTTCGAATCCGGCCCGGTCCAGGCCCCACTCCTCGAAGTTCCAGGTGGCGGCATGTGGCAACTGGTCGATGTCGACGCCGAGCATCGAGGCCCGGACCGCGCGCAGACCCGCCGCGTAGTCGGCGCAGACACCGTCCAGGTCGACGCCGATGATGAAGGTGGACGACTCGCTCATGACGGAACGGCGTCCAGGAAGTCGAGCACGGCGTCGATGAACGGGAATGCCTTCGGCGTCTGGAAGTGATCGACGCCGGGCAGGACCACCCCGCGCCCGGCGGGAAGCGCTTCGACCAGGCGGTCGATGGGGTTGACGAAGTCGCGATCCCCGACGAGCACCAGGGTCGGCTGGGTGACCGATGCCAGGTCGGCGGGTCGCAGCGGTGCGGACCGAGCGCGGTCGAGCAGGGCCGCCAGCGCCAGCGGATCGTTGCCCGACTCCGTGGCCAGCTGGAGGAAGTGCCCGGAGAAGACGTCGTCCCCGGCATCACCCGAACGGAGGGCACCGATCAGCCGCGAGGGATCGTCCTGTCGGAAGAGGTTCTCGCCGACGCCGGCCACGATCAGTCGCTCGATGCGGTCGGGCTCCGCCATCGCGACCCGGAGGGCGAGTTGGCCGCCGAGTGAGAAGCCGACGACGTCGCACGCCGCATCGGGGAACGACGCGAGCACCTGATCCAGCAGGGGCTCGTACGCGGCGCTGTCGCGGGATGCCCCGGCCCCGTGACCGGGCAGGGTCGGCGCGAGTACCTCACGCCCGGCATCGGCCAGGAGGTCGATCAGGCCCGTCTCGCGCCAGGTTCGGTCGGGTGAGGTGGCCAGGCCGTGGAGCAGGAGAACGGGTGGTGCCATCCCGGGAGCTTACGATCGGTCCCGGGTCGGATCGTGCGGGCTCGTTCCCGCGCCGGGTCTCCGGGCGGCCCTAGACTCGCCGGCTGGCCGTCCCATCCCACCCCCGGAGCCTGCGGTGAAACTGACTGGAGAGCGCCCGCTCGAGGGCGAGATGCCCTCGTCGCTGCTGGCACTGCACGACGCGGGCTACCGGGTCATCCGCGAGCGACTCGGGCCGGGCCGGCTCCTGGATCTCGGCTGCGGCGTCGGCGATTACACGACCACCCTGAGCGACGACGGCCGACCCGCCATCGGCGTCGACTACGACTGGGCCACCGCCCGGACCGCCCGCGACAGCCGCGGCGTGCCCACATGCTGCTCCGACGGTGCCGTCGTCGCCCTTCGGAATGACGCGTTCCAGTGGGTCACCTCCTCCCATCTGATCGAGCACTTCGTCGATCCCTCGGATCACGTCGCCGAGATGGCCCGACTCACCGCGCCCGGCGGTACCACCTTCGTGCTCACGCCGAACGAGCCGGCCGACTTCGAGAACCCGTTCCATGTCAGCCTGTGCACTCCCGAGCGGCTCCAGGAGCTGCTGGGCCGGTCGTTCGCCGACGTCACCGTTCTGGGGCTGGACGGCACCCCCGAGCTCAAGGCCGACTTCGAACAGCGACGCAAGCTCGGTCAACGGATGCTCAAGCTGGACCCGTTCGGCCTCCGACACCGGCTGCCCCGCCGATGGTTCGTTGCGCTGCACGGCGCCGGCCGCCGCGTCGCCTACCGCTGGCTCGGGACCGACGACGGCCCCTCATTCGACGGCGGGGACTTCCACCTCACCGACAGGATCGACGACACCACGCTGGTCCTCTTCGCCATCGCCCGCTCGCCTCGCTGACCGGGCCGAACGCGCAACGTCCAGTGCGCCCAGGCCGCCGCACACGACCATCACCACCACACCCCACGCGTGGGCGTACTCGAAGGCGGCCGGCCAGTCGAAGTCGGCTCGGTGGTCCTCGACGTACTGTCGCACCACGATCGAGAGGCCGAGCAGGCCGTAGATCGCTGCGACGCCGACACCTGCGGCCCAGCGCCAGCGCCCACCCCCGGCCGCCAGCACCAACAGGGCCAGCGAGACGCCCAGGTGCCAAGTGGCCGGTGACGCCACGAGCACCCAGAGCAGGATGACCACCGCTCCGGCGACCAGCACCGGCACCGAGAGGTCGCGGAAGCCGGCCCGCCAGCTCGTCCGGCCCCCGGATCCTCCGGTCCACTCCGTCGGACCGAACCCGATCGGTTCGAACGCCGGCTCATCCCCAGCCCGGCCTTCAGCAGGCTCGGCCGGCGACGAACCGCTCGAGCGGCGAACGGCGAACCAGAGACATCCGAGGGTGGCCAGACCCGATACGACGAGCATCGCGTTGACGACGCGCTGGGGCCACCAGCGCAGCCGCACCGTCAGCTCGGTCGCGTCGCCAGGATCGATCCACCAGCCGTTCGCATAGCCGTCGACCAACTCGGGCTCACCCAGATCCCCCAGACCATCCGCGCTCGCGGTCCAGCCGAGGCTGTGGCTCTGTCCGAGCACGAGCCAGAACGGACCATCGATGCCGGTGAGATCGAGATCGTAGGACGTTCGGCCTTCGTCGGTGATGTCGACCGCCGGGGCGGGAGGCTGCTCGGCGAAGGTCCCGGTGACGGGAGAGTCGAGGAGGACCTGGTCGACGTCCAGCCCGAGCACGCGGCCCGGAGCAGTCCGTAGGACGTGGGATCCGGAGGTCAGCTCGAACGGTTCGCAGGCGTCGAGATCCAGGGAAGCGCGGTCGAGCGCATCGCCGACCGTACCAGTGACCCGGACCGGTATGGCCCGGTCCTCGATCGTCAGGAGGTCGTCGCGACATCCGGTGTCGAACGGGGCCGAACGGTCGATCGCGAGGCCGGCGGACTGCCCCACGTCCAGTTCGGTGATCGCGACCGGAGCGGGAATGTCGCTGCTTCCGTACCAGTCCGACGTCCGGACCTGCCGCGTGCCGGCCAGCTCGATCCGCACCTTCGAACCGGCCACCGGTTCGGGCAGTGACACGGACACGGCCGTCGTCGACCACGGCTCGATCCGGTCGGCGATCACGGGGAGCGGGACGGTCTGGGGGGCGCCGTCGTCGACCACAACGGTCACCACGGTGGGGACCGAATGGCGACCGTCCGCGACGATGTCCAACGCCAGGGTCTCGATCCGCTGCGGCGCCGGCAGCTCGACCTGGATCCACCGGCCGGTCGAGTCGTCCAACGGAGTCTGCCAAGCGGTGTCGGGATCCTCGTCGAACGCCGCCCACGCCATCGACGGGAGCGAGCCGGGAAGGCTCTCGGACGAACGGGTGACGAGCTCACGATCCAGATCGAGCAGCTCGGCGATCGTGGCTTCCGACGCGAACCCCGAGGCCCGGGCCGTGCCCTCCAGACCGAAGGATCGGGCCTGAGGTAGGTCGATGATCCGGATCATCTGCTGCTCCGCATCGAACCGAAATGGCTCGGCCGGATTGCTCCGGCGGCGAGAGAACAAGAAGGCGAGGTCATGGGCGGCCAGTTCTGATCCGGCCGAGGTCAGCACATCGGTCGGGGGCCTGATCTGCTCTTCCAGAACAAGGTCATCGATCTCCACCTCGGCGAACCCCACCCCGGACTCACCGTCGTAGTCCACGAGGCGGCCGACGTTGGTGTCGAGGATCTCCAGCTCGAGGTGATCACCGATGGGATGATCCAACTCGATGGTCTGACCGGGCGGGGCCAGGGAGGTATCGTCCAGCCGCACCGCTCGCCTCTCGGCGTCACCGTGGTGGATCGCGACTTCGGTGATGTGGCGAGTCCGGATGCGGTTCTGGGGCTGCAGCAGCGTCAGCTGGCGAGAGCCGACCGGGCGGTCGAAATCGACGATGAGACGTTCACCCACCACGTCGCTGGAGTCCCCGACCCGCCACGCGGTGTAGGGATCGCCGTCGAGGGCGTTGATGGCCCGATCGTCGGCCGTGTACGTCACGGAGTTCCCGTACCTCGTGGCCTGGGTCGAAGCGCCACCCGCGTGGACGGCCACCGTGCGGTTGTCGTCGGTCTCGTCGCGGAACACCTGCAGCCGATTGTCGCCGGGATCGTCCACCAGGGGCTCTTCCCCGACCTGCTCGGTGTGGCCGATGTTCTCGCGGATCGTGCCCCATCGTGTCGGAGCCCGCCGGTTGGTGTCGGTCACGACGATCGAGGCGTCCGTCGGGATCGGGTCCTCAGGATCCAACGACGCCGCAAATCTCACGAGCCGACCGGGCTCGACCAGGCCTACCCCCGCCGTGGCAACCAGCCCCGTGGCGTCGCCCGCGACGATGAGGGGTGGATCGGTCTCGGCTCGGACGATCGGCACCGGGTCGCTGACCGGATAGATCGCGACCGGCGGGGGATCGGCCAGATCCCGGGCCGATCCCAGCTCGACCTCGTCGATGAGCGTCTGCTCCGGCCCCGCCACGTTGGGCAACGGCTCACCGAATCCCACCGGCGGACCCAGGCCTTCGATCTGGTTCATCCAGGCGAACGTGGTGCGGGGGCGGGGAGTCCGGTAGCGCTCGTACTGGAGGTCGGAGCGCAGGACGATGTCGCCGACACCCATGAGCCGAGCCAGCGGCACGAGCGCGTCGGGGTCCGCGGTGCCCTCCTGGAGCGGGCGGTCGACCGCATTGAGGAAGTCGGCCGAGGCGGGAGAGCCGTACGGAATCAGCTCGCGGGCGACGTAGGCACGATCGACGAGGCCGGGAGTGATCGGGTCGACCGTGTTGCCCCAGCGATAGCTGGCGAAGTCGGCGCCCGGGAGCTCGAGCACCCGGGTGGACCGGTCGCCGGCGTCGATCGCCGCCGCCGCCTCGTTCCAGTACGACGGGACCTCCTCGGCCCGGTCGAGATTGTCGGGGACCATCCGGCCCAGCCACAGGGTGGGCAGATTCAGCACGATGAGCAGTCCCATCGCCAGGCTGGGCACGAGCCTGGCCACGGCCGGGCGACCGAGCGGGGTCGCGGCGATGCGGGTACGGGCGGGAAACCAGCGGGCCCACGCCGAGCCGACCGCCGAGGTCCCCATCCCGACGAACACCGCCATGGCCAGGACCAGCAGCGGGAGCGCACGAGGGGTCGAGCGCAGGGCCAGGCCGGCATCGGTGCGGGTGAACGCCCGGAACGCGGCGCCGGCGGGGGAGGAGCCGTCCCACGGGTGGGCACCGACGCCGATCAGGCCGCCGAGGGCGACCAGCATGAGGAAGAACGCCCGGTGCCGCCAGCGCACCGCCGCGGCCGCGGCGAGCGCCAGGATGGGGATGGCGAACGACACGACCAGCAACCACATGTTGGTCGTGTACGCCTCGCCCGGTTCGATCCAGGGGCCGAGCTTGTCGCGGCCGTAGAAGAACCAGTAGCCGAGTCCGCGGAGCGCTTCCTGGGACAGCGACGCATCGGCAACGGTCTTGTACGTCTCGGTGTAGCGCAGGATCGGGATGCCGTACCCGCCCTGCACCCACAGGCCCGCCACCCACCACAACGACGTCAGACCAGTCAGCAGGCCGATACGGGCCGTCGCCGCCGCCACCCGTCCCCAGGTCACCCCCGGCTCGGTCAGGCGGCTGTAGAACAGCCACAGAACGGGCCCCAGGCCGACCATGACCAGAGCGGTGGCATTGACCCCGCCGACGATCAGCACGACGAGCGCGAACCGGGCCGGATCCCGCCACCCACCGTGGCGGAGCGACCGGGCCGTCAAGGCGATCATCCAGGGCAGCGCCGCCCACGGCAGCAGGATGACCGAGATCCGGGCCGCATACGCCAGGAAGTAGGGGCTCAGCATGTAGGCGAGCGCGGCGACGGTCCGCCCCGATCCCTTCCACCCGAGCTGGCCCAGGAGGTAGCGGACCCCGGTGCCGGCCGCGAAGAGGATCGAACCCAACCAGAGCCGCTGGGCGATCCAGTCCGGCACCCCGATCGTCTCCATCACCCAGTAGTAGGGGCCCAACGGGAGGAGATACCCCAGGTTCTGATGGGTCACGGTGCCCAGCCCGATGTTCGGGTCCCACATGGACCAGGCTCGCGACAGCAGCTTGGCCGGTTCGAGGTACAGGTAGGTCTTGGTGTCCGCGCTGATCCTCCCGGGAGCGGTCAGCAGGAGCGGTCCGTACGCGATGGCGGCCAGGACCAGCGTCGGCAGCGACCGCCGAAGCCGGCTCACCCGGCTCGCCGCTGGGCGTCGGTGGCCAGAATCTGGAACGTGCCGAGCGCGGTTGCGCCCCAGGAGAAGCGCTGCGCATGGATCAGCGCCCCGGTCGAGAGACGGGAGCGCAGCCCCTCGTCGGTCAGGACCTGACGCAGCGCATCGGTGAGCGGACGGTCCTCGGGCACGAGCAGCCCGGACACCTGGTGGTCGACCGCGTCGCGGTGACCGGGGATGTCGGTGGCCACCGCCGGCGTCCCCGTGGCCGCCGCCTCGGTCAGGGTCATACCCCAGCCCTCCCGCAGGGACGCGCTGGCCACGACCCAGGCCCGCCCGTAGGCGTCGAGCAGCTCGTCGTCGGAGACGCGTCCGAGGAAGCTGACCGCGTCGGTGATCCCCCGCTGGTGCACCAGCTGCTCCAGCACCGGCAACTCCCGACCGCTGCCCACCACCTCGAGGCGTACGCCGGGGACGCTCTCGTGCAGGTCGGCGACGGCACGCAGGACCTGGTCGACACGTTTGGAGGGCATGAGCCGGGTGACGACCAGGATCGTCGGGTCCGCGGCGAGCGGGCGACCCGGCCGGTAGCGCTCGCTGATGCCCGGCGGCACCACGCTCACGCGGTCGGGAGCGAATCCCAACTCGTCGACCAACTCGTCGCGCGAGGAGCTGGAGAGGGTGACGAGGGGGACCCGGCGGTACGCGAGCGGGGCGATGCTGCGCTCCATGAACTGGCCCATTCGGGCGAGCCGGGGATTCGACGGGAAGGCACCGTCCCACATCACGCCGTGCAGGTGGTGCAGGAAGACCATCCGCGGGCCGCGGGCCCAGACCGGCGACCCGAACGGCATACCGTTCCAGATCTCGACCAGCCCGTCGCGGGGGCCGTGCCGACCGGTGAGCTCGGCTGCCACGGTGGCGGGAAACACCATGTGCCGACCGCTCCGGCGGATGGCTCGGTAGCCGTGTCGCTGCACGACCTCGGGATGGCCGGCCGCAGCGGAGGTGCGCATCGTGACCTCGACTCCTGCCCGCGCCCAGTGAGCGGCGACCCGGTCGATGTGGAGCTCCGAGCCGCCCGCCTCGGGATCGTCCAGATCGCGCCAGGCCAGGACGTGGACGCGTCGCAGTCCGGTGGCGGCGGCCAGGTCGGCGATGGCGTCGACCGGGTCGACCGGCGGTGACGAGGCGTCAGGACGGGGCATGAGGGTTCTGTCTAGTCCTCGTCCAGCCGGTCCAGCTCGTCGAGGAGCAGACGGGTGAACTGGGTGGCGCCGGTACCCGTGAGGTGGGTGTAGTCCGCGAAGGTCTCTTCGGGCATCGATCGGCTGAGATCGAGATGATCGACCCCCGTCTCCGTGGCGACGGCATCGACCGCCGCGGTGAGCGCATCCGGTGCCCCGTCGGGCTGGAGCGCCCGGAACGAGTCGGGCACCGGCATCGAGACCATGATCACCTCGACGCCGCGCGCCTCGAGGCCCTCGATCGTGGTCCGGATGGCCTCGAGCTCCCCGGGATCGGCCTCGGCAGCACCACCGACGAAGTACGTCACCAGGGTCTCCAGCGTTTCGTTGAAACCCAGCTCCTCGGTGCGTTGTTGGCCCCGGTTGGCGACCCCGACGTCCTCGGGTGCGACGATCCAGGTCTCGGGGGCCCCCTCCTCGACCGCTTCGGCGCCGGTCATGAGCTCCGACCACGCGAGCGGAGCGAAGAGCTGCTGCTGGAGCTCGACCGCATCGACGATGCGCTGCGAGGTGCTGTCCAGCCGCCCGCTGACGTCGTATGCCGACACCCCCCAGATGACCACCTCGGGCTCGACCGTCGGTTCGACCACGTCGAGCAACCAGGACTCCTGCGCCGCCGGGCCCGCCGCCGGAAGGCCCGCGTTGTAGCTGCTGCGCCCGTCGACCTCGGTGAAGAGCTCGGCGTCGATGCCGTACCAGACCTTCGAGGTGCCGGCGAACAGCACCTCGGGCGAGTCGCCCTCAGCCGCCAGTTCGGCCAGCTGGAGCTGTTTGGTCCGGTGGAAGCCGTTGGCCCACACGAGCGGCACCTCGATCCCGAACAGATCCTTGGACGGGCTCAGCACCGAGTGCAGGTGCTCGGCCGCGAGCACCGACCGCCGCGCCACGCCGGCCGCACCACCCGCGACCGTGGCGCGTCGGTTCGTGGTCTCCTCGGTCCCGTCCGGAACGACGTCGGCCAGCAGCTCCCACTCGGCGGGCGGCTCATCGCCGCGCTCGGACCGGTTGAGCGCAGCCGTGAGCTGCCGAGTGAAACGACGGGCCCCGGCCTGGTCGAGGTGCGTGTAATCGACGAAGTCATCGTCGTCGTAGCCGACCGCCACGTCGATCAGCGGGACGTCCAGGTCCGTGGCGAGCTCCCGGAGCGCCTCGTCGAACGCCACGAAGTCCCGCTCGCCGTCGGGATGGAGGGCCACGAACCGGGGTGGCGTGGGCATGGGCGTCAGCACCACCGAGGTCCCCCGGTCGGTCAGCTCACGGACCGTGCGTCGGATGGTCGCCAGATCGTCGCGCGACGGCTGCCAGTCCTGCAGTCGACTGGCGGCGAGCTGGGCGCGCTGACGGTCGGGGACGACGTCGAACTCCCGGCGCTCTCCGAGGGGGCCGAGCAACGAGTCGGCGGCGGCGAAGAGCGGGTCGTCGGCCCCGTCGCCCCACCACGCCTCGGGACGACGGAGCGACTCCCGCTGGCGGACCAGGGCCGAGACCGATCCGGCCCGCCGGTCGAGCTCGGCCATGAGTCCGTCGGCGACCGCCGGCGCATCCTCGTAGGCGGCGATGTTGTCCTCGCCGTAGGCCGGCGCGACGTCGAGGGTGGACAGGCCCCAGATCACCAGCTGAGGCTCCAGCCGGGGCATCACCTCGTCGAGCAACCACGGTTCCATCACGCCGGGGATCCCACCGGCCAGACCGGCGTTGTAGGCACTGCGGCCCTCGGTGTCGATCGTCGTGAACGTCGCCGGGTCCAGGCCCTGCCACGCCATCGAGGTCCCTGCGAAGACGACGTCGGCGGACCCCACACGGTCCATCTGACCGATCTTGCGCTGGCTGGCCGCGTCGTACCAGCGCACCGCCTCGGGTAGATCGTCCTCCCAGAGACGGGCCGCACCCTCGGCGCCGACAGCGACGACCAGGGCGATGATCAGCGCCAGTGCGGCGCGCCGCCGTGACCGACCCCGGCGACGGCGCTCGTCTCGCCGGTTCATCCCAGCGCCGCCAGCCGCTGCACGGCAGCATTCATCGCGTCGAGACCGGACCCGGTGAGCTCCAGCCACCGCTCGATCGAGCGGTCGCAGTCGGCGCCGGCCTCCCAGAACGCCGTCTGCGCCTCGTACAGCAGCGCCCGGGCGTCGGGTTCGGGGACCGACGCCAGGGAGGCGTGCGCGGCCGCTCGCCAGGAGGTGCCGTCCTCGACCCGGAGTGGTCCGTCGTACGGCCGCTCGAACCAGGCGGTGCTGCACGCGTCGGACTGCAGGAGCAACCGTTGGAAGTACTCGTCGACCAGCGAGGCGGCGGTGGTGCTCCTCCAGGAGCGGAACGAGTCGACGAGCGCTTCGTCGGAGGCGTCGCGGCCGGCGTCGGGATCGGGATCGACCAGCGCCGGTGTCGGTTCGTCGGGATCGACGGGCGGAGCCTCGGCGGCGAGCTCGTCGCAGGGGACCAGGAGCTCGGGATCGATGGCGAACCCGTACTCGTCGACCGGGGTCTCGGCGGTGGGATCGGAGCACGTGTCGTCGTCGCCCTGAAAGGCGGCGCGAGCCGGCACCGCCACGGCCGTCGACAGCACCAGGGCTGCCACGGCCACCACGGCACGGGCGGGTCGGCCGAGTCGGGGCCGTCGCCGCGGACCGGGCGCGGGGCACGTCGATGTCGAAGGCCGGCGCACCCCAGGATGGTACCGTCGCCATCGCCTCGATTCGGGGCACCACCGACGTCTGCACCGCCCCGAGGACCCGCCTCCATCATGAGCGCCGACCCACCCGACGCCGACCCGGTCAGCGCCGATCTCGCGGCCTCGACCGAGCTGCTGGCCGCGGAGCTCCCCGACGACCGGTTCGTCGACGACCGGTACCTTCGGTGGCTCTACCACGAGAACCCCCTCGGTCCGGCCATTCAGCGCAGCACCGATCAGGACGGCACCCGCGTGGCGCACTACGCCATCGTGCCCCAGACCTATCGGGATCGGAACGGGCCGGTCGCCACCGCGTTCTCCCTCAACGCGGTGGTGCGGTCAGGCCACCAGCGGGCGGGTCACTTTCGCACGAACGGGCTGTCGATCTACGACGAGGCACCCTCGCACGGCATGAAGTTCGTGATCGGGGTAGCCAACGAGAAATCGACCGGCGCGGTCGTCAAGTACATGGGTTGGCGCCTGGTCGGGCCCCTCCCCGTGCGGGTGCTGCATCCCGTCCGCCGGGCCGAGCCGGGGGTCCGGCACGTCCCCGTCGACGGGGCGATGCTCACGTCCGACTGGTTCGCCGATCTGGCCGGTGAACTCGACGCGCACCCGGCCGACGGCCTCACCAACCGGTACGACCCGGCGTCGCTGCGGTGGCGGCTGTCCTGTCCCCACACCGACTACCACCTGCACGTCGGTGCGCACATCGTGGCCGTCAGCACCCCGGCGACGGTCGGTCCCGTACCCGCCGCCGTCATCCTCAAGCTCCTGCCCCGCGGCGCGGCGTCGACCGGGGCGCCCACCGGCGCGTTCCTCGGCGCCATCCTGCGCCACCACCGAGCCGCGTTCGGGGTCTACGCGGGATACAACCGTCATCTGGAGGTCCGGGGCGTGCAACCGCCCCGCCGGATCCAACCGTCACCGCTCAACCTGATCGTGCGGAGCTTCAGTCCCGACTGGGACCAGGACCGGATCGGTCTCGACACGTTCGAGTTCCTCGACATGGACGCCTACTGACCCGATCCGCGCCCGAAATGCCCCGAGAAAGGGTCGGTTTCCGGCCCTTGGGACGGAATTTCGGCTGGGGTCAGGGGGAGCTGGAGGTCCAGGCGTCCATGGCGAAGACCTCGTCGTACAGCCACGCCGCCAGCTCATCCCGGCCCTCGGGGGACAGGTGCAGGCCGTCGCCGCGGAGGCGCTCGTCGCGCTCGCCGCCGACCGGACCGATGAATCCCGGATAGTCGACGATCTCGATGTTCTCCCGCCCGTCGACCGCCTCGAGCACCAGCTCGTTCAGTCGCTCGATGCGCTCGGGGTCGTTCTGGGGGATCACGGGCCGGTTGAGCGGCGCCCCCAGCATCCAGTACAGGGTCGCCCCCGACTCGGTGAGGGTGTCGGCTGCCAGCTCGTATTCGGAGAGGGCGTACTCGTCGAAGACCTCCTGCCCGGCGTGGACCCAGTCGGGCCCCAGCGACGGGATCCTCCGGTCCGACGCATCCCAGGCCGAGGTGTACAGCAGGACCGCATCGGGCTGGAACGCTTCGATCGCGGTGGGCCAGGAGACCACCTCGGGGTCGACGACGGTGGTGATCTCGACCGGATCGGCCCACCCCGAGCACACGTCACCCACCGGCCCCTCGTTGTCCGGATCGGGCCGCTTGTCGCCGTAGCGGGTGATGACGCAGCCGATGTGGGTCTCGTCGAAGACCTGTACGTCGATGCCACGCACCTCGGCCTGCTCCCGCAGCGCCGGCACCACCTGATTGGGCACGGAATCGCCCACCACCAGGAGCCTGAACGGCCGGTCAGCGGGCACGGTCGTGGCCGTCGTGGCCGGATCGTCCCCGCCCTCGTCGGCCGCGGTCGTGCCGGCCTCGTCGCCCGGTTCGGCGGGGGCGGCGACGATGATCTGCTCGATCTCGGGCGGCCGGTCGACCTCGACCCACAACAGGCCGGCGAAGATCACCGCCATCGACGTGACCGTGGCGAACGCCATGGGCCACGGCGCCGGCTTGCGGCGGAGGACGGGCTGTTCGATGAGGTACCAGCTGAGCGCGGTGACGGCCAGGGACACGGCCAGCCGGTACGCCGCCAGGGCGTTGCCGTCCAGGCCCGTCCGCTCGGGCGTGAGGTAGAGGATGATCGGCCAGTGGTAGAGGTACAGGCCGTAGCTGACCTTACCCAGCCAGACCGCGGGCTTCGACTCGAGGATCCAGAACGCCGGTCCCCGGTTGATCGGCTGCAACGCGCCGAACGCCATCAAGGCGCCCATCATGGCCGCCAGGAGGAACCCGCCGTACTCGTAGAGCCAGGTGTCCTCCTCGGACACGGTGGCGACCAGCACGATGTGGCCGACGACGGCCAGGTTGGCGCCCACCACGGCGGCCCGCCGGCCCAGCACGCTCCGGACCGGGCCCCAGAGCTCGACCGCCACCGCCAGGGCCACACCCACCAGCAGACCCTGCGCCCTGGTGTCGGTACCGAAATAGACGCGGGTCGGGTCGGTTCCGGGCTCGAACAGGTACGACATCCACCAGGCCGAGGCCACGGCGCCCACGGCGGCGATGACCAGAAGGGCGATCCGGCCCGATCGGCGGCGCCCCTGCCGAGCGATGACCAGCAGCATCGGGGCGAAGAGGTAGAACTGCATCTCGATCGACAGCGACCACAGGTGCCGCAGGGGTGAGACCTGCCCGAAGAAGCTGAAGTACGACTCACCCTGCGAGATCAGGAACCAGTTCTGGACGCCGAGCACCGAGGCGACCGCCCCGCCGACCCACTCGTTCAGCAGCTCCGGCGGATCGATCGCGGCCCACAACACCACGGCACCGACGGTGATCATGAGCACGGGGGTCAACCGGCGCAGCCGCCGGCTGGTGTAGCCGCCAACGTCCACCTTGCCCCGTCGGTCGATCTCCCGCAGGCCCAGCCGGGTGATCAGGAACGCCGACAGCACGAAGAACATGTCGATCGACAGCACGCCGCCGGGGGCCAATCCGGGCCAGAGGTGGAAGATCAGTGGCCCGACCACGAGGGCGAAGCCGCGCAGGCCGTCGAGACCCAGAACGTGAGAGGACGGCTTGGTCGCTGCGCCACCACCCGTGTCGGCTACCGATTGCATCGTGGGAATACGGTACCCATCCGGCGAGCGGAATTCGTGGCCCCCGGTCCGACGAGGATGTCGCGCCCACCGGACGGGCCGATTGCGGTCCGCCGAACCGGACGCGGCGGATCGGTAGCATGCCGCCCGTGACCCTGACCTTCACGCTGGATCTCGAGGACCACCGGCCGTCCGACCGGGTGGCCCCGCGCTACCCGATGCTGGTCCGTCGGCTGCTGGCGTGGCTGACGCAGCGCAACATCCGGGCCACCGTCTTCGTCGTGGGCCAGGTGGCGGACGAACATCCCGATCTGCTGGCCGACGTCGCTGCGGCCGGGCACGAGATCGGCCTGCACGGCTGGACCCACGAACCGCTCCCCGATGTGGGCCCGGAGCGATTCGCGGCCGACACGGCCCAGGGCAAGGAGCGGCTCGAGGCGGTGACCGGTCGGGACGTCATCGGCTACCGGGCGCCGATCTTCTCGCTCGTCCCCGCGTCCGGATGGGCTCCCGAGGTGCTCTCCTCCCTCGGGTTCGAGTACAGCTCCAGCGTGTTGCCCGCCGCCAATCCGCAATACGGCTGGGCCGGCGCCCCCACCCGTCCGTTCCGGTGGCCGTGCGGTCTGGTCGAGCTTCCCGCCCCGATCGGGGGAGCCGGTCGGTTCCGTGCGCCGGCGCTGGGCGGGGCCTACGTGCGGATCCTGCCGTGGCCGGTCGTCCGACAGGCACAGCGCCGCCAGCCCGACGCCGCGATCCCGTGGACCTACTGCCACCCGTACGACTTCGATCCCGACGAGCCGTTCTGGGTCGTTCCCGAGGTGGGCCGGGCCGGGAGCAGGCTCATCTGGTTCAATCGCAAGAACATGCTGCGCCGCCTGGACCGGCTCTTCGCCGACGGCGCCGCACCTCCGCTGCGGGACCGCGTCCGGCAGCTGCCCGGTGAGATGTCGACCTTCCGGCCGGAGATGGCCGCATGACCGACTCCCGTCCCTCCACCGACGCCGCCGACGGTTCCGGCGCCGAACTGGATCAGACGGCGATGGTCAGCCGCCTGCCCCGCACCGAGATCGTCGACCGCATCGCCCATCTGACCGAACGAGCCCGGGGCCGGCGCGTGATCCACGTGGGGTTCGCCGACGTCTCGTTCCACGACGACCAGTTGGCGACCGAGTCCTGGCTGCACCAGCACCTGGCCGAGGTGGCCGACTCGCTGGTGGGCATCGACCTGGACGCGGGCGCGGTCGAGAAGGCTCGGGCGCAGGGCTACGAAGCCTACGCCGCCGACTGCACCGACGTCGAGCAACTGGCGGCGTTGCACATCGAGCCGGCGGATCTGGTCATCGCCGGGGAGGTGATCGAGCACGTCGGCGCACCCGGCTCGCTGCTCACGGCACTGCGGACGGTCTGCGCGCCCGACGGGGCCCTGGTCGTCACCACGCCCAATGCCTACGGCCTGCTCAACGTGGTCGCATCGATCGGTGGGTTCGAGCTCAACCATCCCGACCACGTCGTCATGTTCACCTGGCGCACCCTCACCTCGTTGATGGCCCGGTGCGGGTGGGAGCCCGTGGCGGCCCACACCTACGTTCCCCAGGTCCGCAAGCTCCCCACCGCGTCGCGCAAGCTCCGGGTCCTCGCCGGGGGAGCGCGCACGGTGCTGGGCCTGGAGCGCTTCCTCGGGCGGGTGGGCGCGCCGTTCTCGGCCGACGGACTCATCGTCGAGGCGACCCCGTCGCCGGAGCGGACCCCTTTCGACGCCAGCGGGTAGCCGAGCGCCACGCGGGCTCGCGGCGCCGCACCGGCGATCGGCGGAATCATCCGCACCCTCGGTCGGCGACGAACGTGTGGGAAGCTGTCGGTCCGCACCCGTCCCGGAGCCCTGATGACCACCACCACCCCGCATCCGTCGTCGATCGTGACGAGGGACGACGAGCACACCGACGTCACCGAGGCGGCGCTGCTCAGGCTCCGCCGCTTCAACCTCATCGCCGGCGTCCTGCACTTCGTGTCGGCCACGGTCATGCTGCTGCTGGCCAACGATTTCGAGCTGCAGGTCAGCACCCTCACGCTCAACGGCCCGCCCGGGACCCCGCTGGACGAAGGCACCCTCAGCGAGGTCTGGTCGTTCCCCCTGGCGCTGGCGACCTCGGCATTCCTCTACCTCTCCGCGCTGTTCCACTTCATCGTGGCCGGCCCCGGATTCCGGCTCTATCGCAGCGAGATCAGCGCCGGCCGCAACCGGTTCCGGTGGGTGGAGTACTCGCTGTCCGCCACGCTGATGATCCTGCTCATCGCCGTCGTGTCGGGGATGACCGACGTCGTCGCGCTGATCGCCATCGCCGGTGTCAACGTCTCGATGATCCTGTTCGGTTGGATCATGGAGATGGTCAATCCCCCCAGGCGGGTCGTGTGGTGGTCGCCGTTCTGGTTCGGCTGCATCGCCGGCATCACCCCCTGGCTGGCGCTGGTCGTCTCGGTGGCCTACGCCGCGTCACGCTCCACGTCGGGCGGTCCTCCCGGATTCGTGTACGGGATCATCGCCACGATCTTCGTCGCCTTCAACTGCTTCGCCGTCAACCAGTGGCTGCAGTACCGCCGCAAGGGCCGCTGGGCCGACTACGTCTTCGGCGAGCGGACCTACATCGTGCTGAGCCTGGTGGCGAAGAGCCTCCTGGCCTGGCAGATCTTCGCCAACACCCTGATGGACTGACATGGAACTCAACGACACGATCGACGCGGCCATGGAAGCCCTGGTCGTCCCCAGCTTCACCTCGGTCGGGTCGGCGGTCCGCTCCCGGCTCGACGACTGGCAGCCACTGGACCGCTACGACCTCTCCGACCGGGTCGTCCTGCTCACGGGCGCCACCTCGGGGCTGGGACTGGCCGCCGCCCACCAGCTCGCCGCCTGCGGCGCCACGCTCATCCTGTCCGGCCGGAACCCCGAGAAGCTCGAATCCACCCGAGCCTCCGTTGCCCGGAGCAGCGGGAACGAGGACCTCCACCTCGCCGTCGCCGACATGGGCGACCTCGACCAGGTGGCCACCATGGCCGACGGCGTCCTCGCGGATCACGACCGGCTCGACGCCGTCCTCCACAACGCCGGGGCGCTGTCGGCCGAGCGCACCGAAACCGCCGCCGGCCTCGAGACCACCGTGGCCAGCCAGGTCGTCGGACCGTTCCTGCTCACCGCTCGACTCCTCGACCGGCTGGCCCGATCAGACGAAGGCCGGGTCATCACCATGTCCTCGGGGGGCATGTACACGGCGACGCTCGAGGTCGACGACCTGCAGATGGGTCCTTCCGACTACAAGGGGACCGAGCAGTACGCCCGGGCGAAGCGGGCCCAGGTCACCCTCAACGAGATGTGGGCCGATCGCCACGGGGAGCACGTGCGGTTCCACGCCCTCCATCCGGGCTGGGCCGATACACCCGGCGTCGAGGCATCGCTGCCCACCTTCCGCCGGATCGTCGGGCCGCTTCTGCGGAGCCCCGACGACGGCGCCGACACGATGGTGTGGCTGACCGCCGACGACGGGGAACCGCTGGCCACCAACGGCCGGTTCTGGCTGGACCGTCGGGTCCGGTCGATCCACAAGATCAACCGGACCCGACGCAGCGACACGCCGGCACGGCGCCGCGCCCTGTGGGACTGGTGCACCGCACACGCCGGCGTCGACCTCTGAACCGGCCATGACCACCGCAGTGCCCCACCGAGCGGAGGTCGTGGTGGTCGGCGCCGGGCTGGCCGGCCTCGCCGCCGCCACGGTGCTGACCGAAGCCGGCCTCGACGTCGTCGTGGTCGAGGCGTCCGACGAGGTCGGCGGACGAGTGCGCACCGACGAGGTGGACGGGTTCCTGGTCGATCGCGGCTTTCAGGTCCTGCTCACCGCATACCCCGAGCTGGACCGGCAGCTCGACCGTGCGGCACTCCGGTTGCGGGCGTTCGAGCCGGGCGCCCTGGTGAGAATCGGCGACCGGTTCCACGCGGTCGGCGATCCCTTCCGCCGGCCCGGCCGGCTCCTGTCGACGGCCATGGCACCGGTCGGCACACCGCTCGACAAGCTCCGGCTGCTCTCGCTGCGCCGCCGCCTTCGCGCCGCGACCGTGCCGCAGCTGCTCCGTGGTCAGGACGTCGACACCGCCGTCGCCCTGCGCGACGAACGATTCGGCTCCACCATGGTGGACCGGTTCTTCCGACCCCTGGTCGGAGGGATCCAGCTCGATCCCGACCTCACCGCGAGCCGTCGCATGTTCGACACCATCTTCCGCACCCTCTCCGAGGGCGACGCTGCGGTGCCCGCCGCCGGGATGGGCGCGATCCCGAGGCAGATGGCGGCGCGGCTCGATCCCCGCACGATCCACCTGAACCGTCCGGCGTCGAGGGTCGAACCGGGACGGGTCACCCTGGAGGGAGACGAGGTGATCTCCGCCGATCGCATCGTGGTCGCCACCGAGGGGCCGGCCGCATCGCAGTTGCTGGGCCTCCGACCGGTCGGATCACGTCCGGCCACCTGCGTGTGGTTCGCGGTCGACCGGCCGCCGACCGATTCCCGGCTCATCGTCCTCGATGGCAACGGGACCGGCCCCGCTCTCAACGTGGCGGTGATGAGCAACGTCGCCCCCGAGTACGCCCCGGAGGGTTCGGCCCTGGTGGCGGCGGCCTGTCCCGGCGTCGCCGATGCCGGGATCGAGCCGGCGGTCCGTCGTCAGCTTCGCGGGTGGTGGGGGACACCGGTCGACGGCTGGCGTCACCTGCGCACGCACGTCATCGCCCACGGACAACCCGATCAGCGCCCGCCGTTCTCCCCGAAGCAGCGGGTGAGCCTGGGCGATGGTCTGTTCGTGTGCGGCGACCATCGCGACACGGCCTCGATCCAGGGCGCCATGTACTCCGGACGCAGATGCGGCACTGCCGTGGTCAGCTCGCTGAGCTGATCCGTCAACTCGATGAGCTGATTCGTCACCTCGCTGAGCTGGCCGGTCAGCCGTCCCGGCTCCGCTTGGCCTCCTCGAGCCGCCGCAGCGCCTCCTGGCGCTCGGCGGCGTGATCCACGATCGGCGGCGGATACCCGGCCGCTCCGGCCCCCAGCGTCCCGTCGGGTTCGTGGACCTCGTCGCCGTCCACATCGGCCAGCTCGGGAACCCACCGGCGGATGTACCGACCGTCGGGATCGAAGCGGCGCCCCTGCGAGGTCGGGTTGAAGATCCGGTGATACGGGGAGGCGTCGGTGCCCGTGCCGGCCACCCACTGCCAGCCGTGATTGTTGTTGGCGATGTCACCATCGACCAGGTGCCCGAGGAAATGGCGGGCCCCTCTCCGCCAATCCAGATGCAGATCCTTCACGAGGAAGCTCGCCGTGACCATGCGGAGGCGGTTGTGCATCCAGCCCTCGGCCAGGAGCTGTCGCATCCCGGCGTCGACGTAGGGGAATCCGGTGCGCCCGTGGCACCAGGCGGTGAACGCGGCGTCGGTCTCGGGGCCGGCGTCCACCTCGACCGCCGCCTCGGGTCGGTAGTTCGCCCACGCCGAATCGGGACGATCGGCCAGGACCTGCGCGTAGAAGTCTCGCCAGGCGATCTGTCGAGCGAACGCCTCGTGGCCCGGACGCGAGCGGTCGAGCCGGTCCAGGATCTCAGCGGGATGGAGGCACCCGAAGTGAAGGGCGGCCGAGAGCCTCGAGGTGGCGTCGGCAGCCGCGTCGTCGCGCTGCTCCGGGTAGTGATCGACGGGACCGTCGAGGAAGGACCGAAGGGACGCGAGGGCGCCGGAGCGGCCGGGCGGAACCGACAGGTCGGCGTCGGCGTCGTCGGAGGGGAGGGGGTCGGACCGCACGCCGTCGGGCACGACGACGGCATCGGGGTCGGCGTCGGCCGGCACGGCGACCGGCAGCTGTTGCCACTTGCGGTGGTACGGGGTGAAGACGCGGTAGGGCCGGTCGGCTCCGGTGGTGACGGTGCCGGGCTCGACCGCGTACGGCGACCCGACCTGCCGCAGGGCCACGCCGTCGCGCTCCAGCGCCGCCGCCACCTGCCGGTCGCGCCGGAGCGCCACCGGCGTCCCGTCCCACCCGCACACGACCGTCGAGGCGCCGATCGAGCGGGCCAGGCCGGGGATGACGTCGACGGGATCGCCCACCTTCACCACCAGCCGCCCGTCGAGCTCGTCGTCGAGCTCGACGAGGCTGCGGCGCAGGAAGGTCCGTCGGACCGCTCCGGCGCCGCCCCAGAGTCGGGGATCCACCACGAAGACCGAGCAGGTGCGCCCGCCATCCTGGGCGTCGGCCATGGTCGGCTGGGCGGCCAGCCTGAGGTCCCGGCGAAACCACATGATCGTCGGGCTCATGCCCGACCCCGGTCGCTCAGCTCGACCAGCTTGGTGATCGTGCGCCAGTTCCGCGACGTCGCCGCCACCCCCAGCTGCCGTTCCAGGTAGGTGGTGGTCAGCTTGGTCCGACCGAATCCGGACGGGCAGTGGAGGTGGACCTCACGACCGGCGAGCACGCAGACGTCGGGCGCATGCGCGTCGGGATCGAATCCGTCGACCCGGTTCGGTGCCGGAGCCGCCTCGAGGAACGCGGTGGCCACTCGTTGGAGATCCGCACCTGCGCCCGGGAAGGGATTCGCCGCCGCCGCGGTGCGGACCTCGTCGGCGGTCCGAACGACGACCGGAACCTCGAATCCGAACGTCTCGGCGATGGCTCCTTCCGACGCAGCCGTCAGGGACGCCGCGTCGGTGTCGGCGTCGAACACGACGTTGCCGGACTGGATGTAGGTCGCCACGTCCCGGTGGCCCAGCGCCTCGTGCAGGGCCCGTAGCTCGGCCATGGGGACCTTGCGCTGACCCGACACGTTGATCCCTCGCAGTAACGCGATCCAGATGGTCACACCGGGTCCGGACTCTCGGACGCGGACGGCAGCTCGGCCCGCAGGAGTGCGACCTCCTCGGCCAGGGTCCGGGTCCGGTCCTCGAGCCGCGAGATCTCCCACGAGAAGTGCACCACGATGAGGAACAGGAAGGCCGTCGACGCGAACAACACCGTGGCCGGCTCGTAGTCGATGCCGACCGCGTCGGAGATCGGTACGAGGATGTCCGGCACCACCGCCAACGGCAGGAGGCCGATGGCGATGACGGTCCACAACAACACGTACTTGCTGCGGAGCTGCCCCTTTCGCAGCAGTCGGAACAGGAAGATGATCGTGCCCAGGATGACCAGGGCAACGAGGATCTGGGCGCGTGCGCTCATGACGGGTCCTCCTGGACGCGATAGCGGCGACGGAACAGGGTGAGGCTGAGCATGACCATGGCCACCCGCACGAAGTGGTAGACGAGCCGGAACCGGCCGGTGGACGGCACGCCGTCGGCTCGGGCCCGCATGCGCACCGGGACCTCGACGACGTCGAGGCCGTTGGTGCAGGCCATGACCAGGGCCTCGACCGACTCCATGTACTCGTACGGATAGTGATCGGCGAAGAGATCCAGGGCGGCCGGCCCGAAGGCGCGGAAGCCGCTGCTGGTGTCGGTGAACCGGCGACCGGTCGCCAACCGCACGCCCCACCGGAGCATGGCCATGGCGGCACCACGCACCTTCCCGGCGTCATAGGCCCCACGCCCGGCGAACCGACTGCCCACGGTCATGTCGGCCCCGGCGTCGATCGGGTCGACGATGGCCTTGATCTCGGCCGGATCGTGCTGACCGTCGGCGTCGAACTGCACGACCCTGGGGTAGCCATGACGGCGCGCGTACCGGAACCCACACCGGAGCGCCCCGCCGATCCCGGAGTTGAACGGCATCGGCGCCACCACGGCGCCGTGGGAGCGCGCCAGGGCCGCGGTGTGGTCGTCCGATCCGTCGTCGACGACCAGGATGTGCACGTCGGGCAGCTCGCGGTGCAGTTCGTCGAGCACGTCGCCCAGGGCCGCTTCTTCGTTGTACGCGGGCATGACGACCAGCAGGGGGAGCTCGCTCACGCCGCCACCTCGTGCCACTGCTCGATCGCCGCGACCTCGGGCGGTCGCCAGCGATCCCAGAGCGCGCTCAGGGCGACCGCGGCCAGCACGATGAGGGAGACCTCGGCGCTGATCCGGAACCGGGTGAGGCCGTAGAACAACGCGGCGACCAGGGTGACGTTCACGAACTGGCTGAGCAGTGGCCACAGGGGGACCCGGCGCCGGCGGAGCAGCCACGCACCCGCCGCCGCCGGGACGAGCAGGAGGTAGAAGCCCCAGACGGCGGCCCGCGACGCCCAGGTCTCCCGCCCCTCACCGGTGTTGTACGAGATCATCTGCTCAGGACGATAGAAGCTCCACACCCGACCGACCCGCGCTGCGACCACCGCCGGCAGCCGGTCGGCGTGATCGCCGATGGTCTCGAACGCCCGCTCCCGGTAGAGCGAGGACACTTCGCTCTGGTCCAACCCGCTGATGTCCTCGGAGAAGGGACAGGTGAGCGTCCAGAGCCCGATCCCGTCGCCCTCGTACACGCCGGGATAGCAGTTGGCGCCGTAGAGGGTCAGGCCGTCGTTGGTGGAGAGCAGGACCGGCTCCTCGAACCTGAGCAGGTTGGGGACCACCCACGGCACCAGGACCAGGACGGTGCAGCCGGCTGCCGCCCCGATCTGGCGCAGCCGCTGCGCACCGGCCAGATCGCCGCTCCAGATCAGCATGGGAGCAATCGTGATGGGCGCGAGCAATGCCGCCTCGGATCGGGCCAGCACCGCGAAGCCGCAGAGGGCACCGACGAGTGCGGCCCGCCCCACCGACGGATGATCTCGCCAGCGGTAGAGCGCCAGCAGCACACCGCCGACCGTGAGCGCGCCGAGCGACTCACTCATGATCAGCCCATCGTTGATCCAGAGCGCCGGGGCCACGCCAGCCAGCCCGCCGGCGACAAGCCCCGTGCGGCGGCCGGCGACCTGACGTCCGAGATAGCCGATGACCACGACGGCGAGCGCGCCGATCACACACATCGTCAGTCGCTGCGGCAGGACGCTCCAGCCGGGAAGCAGCGAGGCCGGCGCCGCGACCAGGGCCGTAAGCGGAGGATGATCGGCTGCGGGCTGGTTGACCGTGTCGAACCAGGGGACGACGAAGCCCCGCCCTTTGGCGAGCGCTTCGGCGGCGAGGCTGTAGTAGTACTGGTCGCCACCGTTCTCACCGATCGTGATGTCGATGCCGTCGTTGCGTTTCGCTCCGACCACGTAGATCACGCGGAGCATCAGCGCCGCCAGGCCGATCAGAGCGATCTCGAACGCGAACGATCGGCGGACCGGGCGGCGCGGGGCGCGACGCCCGCTTCGGTCATTCGCCCCGGCGTCGGGCTTCGGCGAAGTCGGCCACGGCGGCCCGCGAGGTGACAGGAGCGTCACGGCCGGTTCCCGGCTCGGTGTGCTCCTCGTGGTACTCGGCCTCGACGTTGACCGACCAGATGTCGTTGTCGGCCCCGAGGATGTTGTCCACCGCAAGCATGGCGGTGACCATCGAGTGATCCTGGTTGTTGTAGCGGTGCATCCCGTTGCGGCCCACCGGCCACACGTTGGGCACCTCGGTCTCGATCCACTCGCGCATCACGTCGACGTTCTGCTGGAAGCGCTCGTCGTAGGTGGGATACGCCTTGGGCATCCGCACGACGTAGCCCTTCTCGACCTGGGCCGGATCGATCAGGCCGATCGTCGCGAGCTCACGGGTGGCCAGCTGGACCAGCTCCTCGTCGGCCATCTCCCAGAGCTCGTCGCCCTCGAACACGAAGTACTCGAGACCCAGGCAGGTCTTGCCGTCGTGGACCAGGTAGGGCGACCACGAGCCGTAGTTCTGGATGCGCCCCACGTTCACCTCGGGGCTGTGGACGTAGATCCAGTTGTCGGGGAATCCGGCCGACTCGGGCACGACGAGCGCAACGGTGAGGAAGTCGCGGTAGGCGAGGTCGTCGGCCGCATCGAGGACGGCCTGGGGCGCCGGGGGCTCCATGGCCTTCAGCAGGGACGAGAACGGCATCGAGGACACGACGTGATCGGCGGGGTAGACCGTCTCGGCGTCGCCGGTGAGCGCCACCACGCCGGTGGCACCCCGCTCGTCGCGCTGGATCTCGACGACGGGGGTCTCGAGCAGGACCTTGGTCCCGCCGGCCTCGACCTGCTGCTGACAGACCTCCCACATCATCCCGGGGCCCAAGCGGGGATACTCGAACTCCTCGATCAGGCTGGTGACCGCCGTGGGGTCGCGGCGGGGATTGAGCGCGGTGATCACCGCCGTCGCCAGCGACAGGTTCTTGATGCGCTGGGCCGCGAAGTCGGCCTGGAGCTCGGTGGCCGGGACACCCCAGACCTTCTCGGTGTAGGTCTTGAAGAACGTCCGGTAGAGGCGCCAGCCGAACCGGGCCGCGGTCCACCCTTCGAACGTGGTCTGGTCCTTGGGTGGGTTGATCCGCACCCAGAGATACGAGAGCACACAACGGATCGCTTCGATGATGCCCAGGTTCTTCAGCGCGTTCATCGGCTTGAGCGGGTAGTCGAAGAACTTGCCGTTGTAGAAGATCCGGCTCATCCGGGGCCGGAGCAGGAAGTCGTCGTCGTCCAGCACCTGGTGCCAGAACCGCTGGACCTCGGGCACCTTGGTGAAGAACCGGTGGCCACCGATGTCGAATCGCCACCCGTCGCGCTCGACGGTGCGGCTGATGCCGCCGACGATGTCGTCGGCCTCCAGACGGTGGCGGTGTGCCCGCCGTGCTGTTGAAGGTGGGCCGCCGCCGTGAGCCCGGCCGGGCCGGCGCCGATGATGACCACATGGCCGGGGGAGGGGCTGGGCACGTTGCTCGCCGTGTCAGAACTCACTGGGTCTCCAGGGGGATCGGGCCGGCGTCGAGGGCCGTCGGAAGGGCCAGGACCGGCCGCCGCAGTGTAGTGGCCGCCCTCCGGCCGGAGGCGCATCAGGCCACGGCGGGCTCCGGCGTCTGCTCGGCCTCGAGCCGCCGGATACTCATGATCTCGTCGGTCCGGATGCTGGCCACCCGGGTGCTCCAGCTGTCGACCACCTGGCGATCCGAGGGGCATCGGAAGAAGGTGGTGAGCGCACCTTCCTGCTGGTAGGCGTCGGCGCCCAGGAGCAACTCGACATGTTCATCTCGGTAATGCACGCGGAAGGCGCCCATCGGCGGGACCTCTTTCGGGACGGGGGCGGGGCGGGGGGACGTCGGTGGTATGGCCACGGAGAGCACCGTACGACGCGCGCCCTGTGGGGAGGAAGAGGCACAACCCTGTGAATTTCGCGAGTTATCCACAGATGGGACCGAGTCCCCCCGCGCTGGGTCCCGGCGCGGCAGACTGGCGAGCATGGACGACCTGGCCTGCCCCCGGTGCTCGAACCCGCTGGACCAGGAGCACTACGGCCCCTGCGAGTCGTGCCGGCTCGAGCTGCGCGCCATGTACGTGGGCCGGGCCCGAGCGGTCGAGGCCGAGGTGTACGACCCCAAGATGAACGTCACCCCCAACGCCGTCGCCCTCAAGGACTGAACCCTCTCGGGGTCAGGCACCCAGCGGGTTCACCCCGGCCGCCACCGTGATCAGGTGGTGATGTCGACCAGGACGGGATTCGGTTCCTCGGGCTCGACCAGGGGGAAGTGGCAGGCCACGAAGTGGTGCTCGCCGACCTTTCGCATCTTGGGCTCGACGTCGACGCAGAGACTCTCGGCTCGCGGGCAGCGGGTCCGGAAGCGGCACCCCGACGGCGGGTCCAGCGGGGAGGGCAGCTCGCCCTCCAGGTGGGATCGGCCGGCACCCAGGGTGGGGTCGGGCACCGGGATGGCGTCGAGGAGGGCGGACGTGTACGGGTGGGCCGGCTCGGTGTACAGCCGATCGGGCGCGGAGACCTCGCAGAGCTTTCCCAGGTACATCACCGCGACACGGTCGGACACGTTCTTCACCACGGCGAGGTCGTGCGCGATGAACACCAGGGTCAGGCCGTAGCGCTGCTTCATGTCCTCCAGCAGGTTGAGGATCTGGGCCTGGACGCTGACGTCCAGGGCACTGACCGGCTCGTCGCAGATGATCACCTTCGGGTCCAGCACGACGGCCCGGGCGATCGAGATCCGCTGGCACTGACCGCCCGAGAACTCGTGGGGCCGGCGGCCCCGGGCCAGCTGGGGGTCGATACCCACCGCTTCGAGCATCTCGTCGACCTTGGCCCGTCGCTCCTCCTTCGACCCGATGCCCCAGATCTCCAGCCCCTCGGCGATGATGTCCTCGATCCGCCGGCGCGGGTTCAGCGACGAGATCGGGTCCTGGAAGATCATCTGGAGCCGGGTCCGGGTCGAACGCAGCTCCTCGCCCCCGAGCG
The DNA here is from genome assembly GCA_963697385.1 of uncultured Acidimicrobiales bacterium. GTDB lineage: Bacteria > Actinomycetota > Acidimicrobiia > Acidimicrobiales > CAWCAL01 > CAWCAL01. The sequence goes on along the minus strand of CAVONU010000003.1, from coordinate 233,376 downwards.
CCGTCAGCTCGGTCTCCTCGAAGCGGACGGAACCGCTGGTGGGGCTCGGCATCTGGATCAGCGCCCGGCCGGTCGTGGACTTGCCGCACCCCGATTCGCCGACCAGCCCAAGCGTCTCACCCTCGACGACGTCGATGCTGATGCCGCTCACCGCCCTGACCACACCCTTGCGGCCCAGGTCGAACTCCACCGTGAGGTTCTCGGCCCGCAACAGCGACTGCTCGGGGGGACGGAGATGTGCGGTCCCCGAGCCGGCCATCAGGTCGCCTCCCCGGCGAGTGCCCCGCCACGGTTGATCTCGAGCGCCCGCTCGCCCTCGGGGGTGCCGACGGGGAAGTGGCAAGCGAAGAAATGGCCGGCCGTCCCCGACTCGACCAGCGGCGGCTCCTCCTCGCGGCATCGCTCCTGCGCGTACGGGCACCGCGGGGCGAACGTGCACCCGGTGGGCGGGTTGACGATGTCGGGGGGTCGGCCCGGAATGGCGGTCAACCGGGTGTGACTCGGATCGGACAGCTTGGGGATCGAGTTGAGCAGCGCCTGGGTGTACGGATGGCGCATCTCGCCGAAGAGGACCGGCGTCGGCGCCCGCTCGACGATCCGGCCGGCGTACATCACGGCGATATCGTCGGTGCGGCCCGCCACCACCCCGAGGTCGTGGGTCACCAGGATCACCGCCATGAACCGCTCGCTCTGCTGTTCCTGGAGCAGGTCGAGGATCTGGGCCTGCACGGTGACGTCCAGCGCCGTCGTCGGCTCGTCGGCGAACAGGAGCTTCGGGCCACAGGCCAGCGCGATGGCGATCATCACCCGCTGGCGCATGCCCCCGGACAACTCGTGGGGGTAGACGCGGAGGCGCTTCTCCGGGCTGGGGATGCCCACCGAACGGAGGAGGGCGATGGCCGTCTCGTCCGCCTCGGTCCGGCCCATGTCGAGGTGGTGGCGAAGCGACTCGGTGATCTGCTTTCCGATGCGCATCACCGGGTTCAGCGAGGTCATCGCATCCTGGAAGATCATGGCCATCGACGTGCCCCACACGTCCTGCATGGTCTTCTGGTCGAGCACCTCGCGCCCCTCGAACCGGACGCTGCCGCTCTGCACCGCCTGGCTGGAGGTGATCAGGCCCATGATCGTGCGACTGAGGACCGTCTTCCCCGAACCCGATTCGCCGACGATGCCCAGGGTCTTGCCCTGCTCGAGGGTGAACGAGACGCCGTCGACCGCGCGGGCCAGACCCCGTTCGGTCTTGAACGCCATGCTGAGGTTCGTCACCTCGAGCAGCGGACCGGTCGGGGCGTGCGCGCGGAGCGTCTCACCGTGGGGGATCACAGCGCAAGGTCCTTCACGTCGAAGTACTCCCGTACCCGGTCGCCGGCGAAGTTGAGGGCCAGCACGGTGAGGAACATGGCGCCGATCGCCGAGAAGGCGAGCCAGGGCATGTCCTCGAGGTTGTTGCCCGAGGTGCCCCGGGAGATCATGTTGCCCCAGGACGAGGCCTCGTCGGGCGGGACGCTGAGCGCCAGGAAGGCCAGACCACCCTCGGCGACAATGGCGAGGGCCATGCCCAGCAACGCCAGCGCACCCATGGGGATCAGCACGTTGGGGAGGATCTCGCGGACCATAATGCGACCGCTCTTGGCGCCCATGGACCGGGCCGCAGTGACGAACTCCCGCTCGGACCAGGCCAGGGTGTTGGCCCGGGCCAACCGTCCCACCGGCGCGACGGCCAGGATGCCCAGGGTCAGCGCGATCCAGATCAGTCTTCGTTCGAGCGTGGCGGTGATGAGGATCGCGAGCACCAGCGGCGGGAACGCGAGCATGACGACGAAGAACGCCGAGACCACCCCGTCGGTCCGGCCCCGGAGGAACCCGGCCAGGATGCCCAGGGTGCCGCCGACGATCAGACCCAACGCGATCGCGGCGACCCCCACCGTGAGGGACACGCGCGCCCCCCAGATGACCTGCGAGAGGACGTCACGACCCAACTCGTCGGACCCGAGCCATGCGTCGCTGCTCGGCGCCGAGCGGGGGTCGTTGACGAACTGCGACGCCGGGTCCAGCGGATCGTCGATGGGGAGGACCGGGGCCAGAACCGCCAGCGTCACGATGGTGACCAGCCAGGCGATCGACAACCAGAATCCCCAGCCGAGCTTCTTCCGGACGTACTCCTGATCGGGTGAGACCTCATCGGCCATCGCCGCCATCGGCACGCCGAGGAAGAGGTCGTCGGCGTCGACATGGGGAGCGTCGGGGTCATGGGGGATGAAGCTCATTCTCTGATCCTCGGATCGAGCCAGGAGTAGATCAGGTCCACCACCACGTTGACGACGACGAACCCGCTGGCGACGATGGCGACCATCGACAGCACGACGAGAAAGTCGTCGCGGATGATGGCCTCGACCGTCTCGCGGCCCATCCCCGGAATGCTGAAGATCGTCTCGAGCACGATGGTGCCGCCGATCAGCCCGGCGGTGTTGATGCCGAGCACGGTGATCAGCGAGAGCAACGACGGTCGCAGGGCGTGGACGTAGAGCAGTCGGCGCCGGGGCACCCCCTTCGACTTGGCCATGAGGATGAAGTCGTCCTGGAAGGTGGTGATCAGGTCGGTGCGCAGCAGGCGCTGGTAGGCGGCGGCCAGACCCAGACCGAGCGTGAGCGCCGGGAGGAACAACGACCACACCTCGTTCCAGAACGACGAAGGGTCGTACCGGCTGGGGAACCAACCGAGCTGCTTCACGAAGATCCAGAGGAGGATCACCGCCAGGGCGAAGTTGGGCATGGCCAGGAGGCCGAACGACAACCCGGTCGAGGCGTTGTCGAACGGCTTGTTGGCGCGGGACGCTGCGATGACCGCCCAGGGGATCGCGATGAGCACGGCGATGAACTGGGCGAAGATCATGATCTTGATCGTCACCGGCAGCTTGTCGGCCAGGATCGTCGAGATCGACTGTTGGGTCGAGAACGACCGGCCGAAGTCCCCCTGGACCGCATCACCGAGCCACTTCACGTAGCGGACCGGGAGGGAATCGTCGATGTTGTAGTCGGTCTTGACCTCTTCGATCAGCTCCGGGTCCTGCGTGCTCTCGTACTGGGGACCGAGGATGTTGACCAGCGGGTCACCCAGCGTGTTCATGGCGGCGAATGTCAGGAAGGTGACCGCGAGGATGACCAACACCATCCCGATCAGCTTCCTGGCGATCATCGCCGCCATGACGTCGCGCTCCCCCCGGATCGCATCCTCAGCTCAGCCGTCGAGCCAGATCTGGTCCAGCCGGTGCCAACCGTTCCGGGAACACCGAAGGGGTTCGCCCTCGGGGCTCACGGCGCCGCAGATGTTCTGGACGTTCGATCCGGTGGCGTTGGCCCACAACGTGTGGGTGAGGAACACGTAGGTGTAGGCCTGGTTGACGTTCTCGACCACGTCCTGCCACACGGCGGTCCGCTCGTCACCCTCCAGTGAGCCCTCGGTGGCGAAGAGTGTGTCGCGTTCCTCGTCGCACAGGCGGGGCCAGTTGAGGGAGAACCCGCCGATCGTGCTGCACCGCAACCAGATCTCGTCCGCGCCCGGGTCCTCGGCTCCGAACTGTCGCCACGTGTTGACCTGCCAGTCGCCCCCGGCGATCTGCACGATGTAGCTGTCCTGGGGGATGTCGTCGAGCTCGACGTCGAACCCGCCCTCGGCCCACCCCGCCGACAGCAGCGCCATGATGGTGTTCTGGATCTCGCCGGCGGTCTGGAAGGTGAGCGTGATCTGCACCCGGCCGTCGATGCAGAGCGGGTTGCCGTCCGCGTCCACCGGATTCTCGGCGCAGTACTCGGCCAACAGCGGCGCAACCGCGCCAGGGTCGTCGGCCGCCTGCTTCACATCGGGGTTGTAGAAGGGATCGGTCGGGTGGAACATCTGGTCGGCGCCCTCGAGGATGCCCTCGCCGATGACGTCGATGTAGCGCTGGCGGGGGGTGGCCAGGGTCAGGGCCTCACGGACGCGGATGTCGTCGAACGGCGGCTGCGACGAGTTGATCATGACGAACGACTCCTCGCCGAGGTTCTCCTCGGTCATCTGGATGGAGCCGTCCTCGCGCATCCGGACGATGTCGTTGGCCGTGGTGGTGTGCATCTCGTCCAGGTCGCCGGCCAGGAGCTGATCGGCCCGGCGGGCGCCGTCGTCGACCGGGAAGAACTCGACCGCGTCGAGGTAGACCTCACCGGCCCAGTAGTCCTCGTTGCGGACGAACTTGGTGCTGCCATCCGGGACCCGGCTCTCGTAGACGAACGGGCCGGTGCCCACCGGCTGCTGGTTCAGGTCGGGGTTCTCCTTGGCCTCCGCAAGCCACTTGGGCGACGGCACCATGCCGAGCTGGCCGGTGACGGCGTAGGGGAACCAGCTGGCCGGCTCGTTGGTGCGAACCAGGATCGACATCTCGTCGATCTTCTCCACCGGGGTGTCGGGGTCCAGGATCGGCTTGACCGCCAGCGAGGGGAGGGCGCCGGCGAGCAGTCCCTCGACCCCGGCCAGCATCGCGTCCGCGTTGAACGGCTCGCCGTCGTGGAAGGTGATGCCCTCGCGCGCCGTGATCGTCCACTGGGTGAAATCCTCGTTGGGCGTCAACGACTCGGCCAGATACGGGACCCAGGAACCGTCGGCAGCGACCGCGACCAGGGGGTCGAACACGGCCACGCCCATCTGGTTGGCCGCGACCGCGAAGTTGTTCTCGGCCGGGTTGAGACCGTCGGTGTCGGTCTCGAGGCCGTACCGCAGGGTGCCACCGGGGACCGGCTCCTTGTCGGAGGGCGGCACGGTGTTGAGGACGCCACCGGTCTCGCTCGTCCCCGCGGTGTCGGTTCCGCCGGTGTCCTCACCGGCCGTCTCGCCGGAGGCATCGTCATCGTCATCGCCACCGCAGGCCGCGGCGATCATCGAGAACGAAAGCAGCAGCGCCAGGAGCCAGCGCCAGGTGTGACGAGACGAACGTGTCACGGAGTCCCCCAAGGAGTTCGATCGTGGTGAAGGTGAAGGCGGCGGGGGTCGAAGCAACCGCATCGCACGATGCGGTGTGCGCACTCCCCCCGAAGCACTGCGGCACGGTAGCACCCTGATGTGACGGCGGGCACACATCGACCCGCGCGATCCTGCGACGAACGATGGGGCGAGGGGGTCGAGGGCCGGGCGGTTTCGCCGGCTCGCTCAGCCCTGGTCGGGAGGGGCGGTAGGAGCGACCGGCGGGAGACCGGACTCCTGGTAGGTCCCGCGCCAGCGCAGGACGGACGAGACGTACGCGTTGCTGTTGTTGTACGAGAGGATCGCCCCGGCCAGCGGACCGCGAGTCTGGAGGTTGGCGCGACCGCGACACAGGTACTCGGCCGCCGCGAGCGCCGCGTCGTAGAGGTTGTGCGGATCGGCGGTTCCGTTGCCGTCGCCGTCCCGGGCGAAGCGTTGCCAGGTGGTGGGGATGAACTGCATCGGTCCGACCGCTCGATCGAATTCGCCATCACCGTCCAGCGCTCCACCGTCGGTGTCCAGGATCTCGAGTGTCTCGTTCTCGCCGTCGAGCGGGATCCCGATCACCCGACCCACCGTCTGGCCGGACTGGGTCACACCCCGAGCTCCGAAGGTGCCGTGGCGACTCTCGATCCGTCCGATCCCGGCGAGCGTCTCCCACTCGATGCCGCACGACGGCCGCTCGGCCGCCATCTGGCGCTCGGCCCGGAAGTACGCGTCGAGGACGACCATCGGAACACCCAGCCCGGCCACGTCGGCTCGAGCGCGAGCCGGGCCGACCTGGGGCGTCAGCCGCTCGACGTCGGCCTGGTACCGCACCTGGGCCACCGCCGCTCCCTCGCGGCGCGCCGTCTGCTCCAGGATGGCCGAGCTCAGCTCCTCGAGCCGCGCCGTCCGGTTGTCGATCTCGATGGTCAGCCCTTCGATGCGCAGGACCAGCTCGTCGCGCGCCGCGATCTGGCTGCGACCGACCTGGACCAGCGCCTCTCGGCTGGTGGCCTCGTCGTTGTCGTCGGCGACCGACCATTCGTCGTCGAACGCCAGGCTCACCCCACCCTCGACGTAGGAGACGACGGCCAGCTCCGCGACGAATCGCGCGCACGGACTCGAGTCGTTCCTGCGCGTCGGAGCGCTGCCGTCGCAGCTCCTCGCGGTCGATCGTGACCAGCGCCCGCTCCAGCTCCATCTGCTCGATGCGGCGGTCGGCGTCCTGGGCGTCGAGCGTCGACAGGAACCCGAGGAGGGCGGCTTCCTCGATCCCCTCGATCAGCCCGTCGACCTCGGCGCTCTCGACCGGCACGGTCGCCAGTTCGGCGGAGATACCACCCACGTCCAGGCCGCGCTCATCCACGACCATCACCGCCGGGTACGAGAACGAACCCGCCTGGTCGTCCGGCCGCTCGTCCTGCGCCAGCGATGCCGAGCCGCCGGAGAGCGCGACGACGACCAGCGCCGTTGCGCCAACGTGAGCCGCCGCTCGCCGCAGGGATGTCAGAGCCATCGTGTCTCGCGCCTTCAGGAATCGCCTCGGGATCCGATCGGCCGGTCCGGCCGGGAGCTGAGGAGCCGGATCTCCATCCGGGCGACGCTACGGGATCGGTCGGCTCGAGCGGCGCACCCCCCAGGGACCGACCGGGCGGGGGAGCGGTGCGAAGATGCAGGGATGGCCACCCCGCTGCACGAGTCGCTGCAAGCCGTCGTCGGGTCGTCCCACGTGCTGGCCGGCGACCTGGCGGCGGGGTTCGAACAGGACTGGACCGGCCGGTTCGGCGGGCCCGCAGCCGCGGTCGTGCGTCCGGCGAGCCGCGCCGAGGTCGCAGGCGTGCTCGACGTCTGTCGCGCCGCACGGGTGGCGGTCGTACCCCAGGGCGGCAACACCGGTCTGGTCGGCGGATCGGTCCCGAGAGCGGCCGGATCCGGGTTCGACGCCCCGGTGGTCCTCAGCACCGACCGGCTGACCGGCATCGACGGGCCCGACCTGGTGGCGGGACAGATCACGGTGCAGGCCGGCGCCACCCTGGCCGCCCTGCAGGACACGCTTCGGGGAACCGGCTGGCGCTTCGGCGTCGACCTGGGAGCGCGCGATCGGGCCACGATCGGCGGGATGATCGCCACCAACGCCGGAGGCCTCCACGTGCTCGCCCACGGCATGATGCGCCACCAGATCGCGGGCCTCGAGGCGGTCCTGGCCGACGGCCGGGTGGTCGGCCGCCTGGACGGTCTGGTCAAGGACAACACCGGATACGACCTCGCCGGCCTGCTGTGCGGCAGCGAAGGGACGCTGGGCGTGGTGACCACCGCCCGGCTCCGCCTGATCCCCGAGCCCGCCGATCGGGCGGTCGCTGCGCTCGGGGTGGCGTCCATGGCCGACGCGGTCGCGCTCGCCGGCCGGCTCCGCCGCTGCGAGGGGATCGAGGCGATCGAGGTGTTCGGTGCCGCCGAGGCCGAACTGGCCGCCGACCACGGCGCACTCGACCGGCCGTTCCGACCCTGGCCGTCGACGGTGGTGCTGACCGAGGTGGCGGGCCGCGACCCTGCGATCGAGCTGGCCGATGCCGTCGAGGACGCGGCGATGGTGGACCGGGTGGCGGTGGCGACCACGCCGGCGGCCCGCCGCAACCTCTGGGCGCTCCGTGAGCTGATCACCGACGCCCTGGTCCCGCTCGGCCCCGTCCTGAAGCTCGACGTGACGCTGCCGAGTACGGGGCTCGCCGCGTTCGTCGACGCCCTCGGCGCGCTCGTCTCGGAGGAGGCGCCGACGGCGCGGCTGTGGGTCTTCGGCCACCTCGGCGACGGCAACCTCCATGTCAACCTCACCGGCCACCGGGCCGGCGATCCCGACGAACGGGCGCTGGCGGGGACCGTTCTCGGTCTGGTGGCCGATCACCGGGGCTCGATCAGCGCCGAACACGGTGTCGGCGTGGCCAAACGCGAGTGGCTCCACCTCTCGCGGTCGGCCGACGAGCGGGCCGTGATGAGGGCCGTCAAGGACGCCCTCGACCCCGACCACCTCCTCAACCCCGGTGTCCTCCTACCCTGACCCGCTCCAACCCGAAATTCCGTCCCAAAGGGTCGGTTTCCGACCCCTACGGACGGAATTTCAGTCGGCGGGCCAGGCGTTGCGGGACCGGTACACCTCGCGCAGGACCGACGGCCGGTCGGTCATGATGCCGTCGACGCCCAGATCGAGCAGGCGGTCCATCTCGTCGGGGTCGTCGATCGTCCACACGTGCACCTGTACGCCGCGCCGATGCGCCCCCTGCACGAAGCGCCGCGTCACCACCGTCCAGCGGCCGTGCGTGATCGGGACCTGGGCACAGTCGCCCGCCACCCGACCGGCGGGCACCCGGAGGCTGCCGGCCTTCAGCCGGGCGATGGCGTTGGGGCCCAGGGTCGTGCAGACGCCGGGCAGCGCAGCCCGCACCCGACCCAGGCGCTCGTCGTCGAAGGCTCCGATGCAGACCCGGTCGGTGGCGCGGTGCTCACGGATCAGGGACAGCAGCGGCCCGACGACGGCCTCACTCTTGGCGTCGATGTTGAACCGAGCGTCCGGGAAGGCTTCGAGCAGCTCACCCATGGTGGGGATCGGCTCGGTCCCGGCGATCCTGGCGTCGCGGATCGCGTCCCAGGACAGCCCGGCGATCTCACCCGATCCGTCGGAGACCCGATCGAGGATGTCGTCGTGGAACGCCACGACGACGCCGTCGGCGCTGAGGTGGACGTCGGTCTCGAGGTACCGGAACCCCATGGCGGCCGCCGCGGTGAAGGCGGCCAGGCTGTTCTCGGGGTACTCCTCGGCCCCGCCGCGGTGCGCGAACGCCAGCGGCGGGGGATGATCCAGGTACGGCACGGGCACGGCCCGAGGCTACGCCCAGCCCCCCTCGCCCGAAATTCCATCCGCAAGGTCCGCCCTGCGGACCGTTCTCGGGGTGAGAATCGATGTCGTGCCCGCCCCCGCCTCGCTCCGGTCGCAGGCCCCGCTCGTCACGGCGATCGCGGTCATCGGCTCCACCGTGTTGCCGGTGTTCCTGGCCGGCGCGCTCGGCCCCCAGATCGGCGACGAGGCCGGGTTCGACACCGGTGGCCTGGGTTGGATGATCGCGGCGTTCTTCGCGGCCGGAGCCATGAGCTCGGCGGTGCTGGGTCGCCTGGCCGAGCGGATCGGCGCCCACCGAGCCCTCCAGCTGGGGAGCGCGGGCAGCGCCGTGGCGCAGCTGCTGATCGCCGCGACGCCCGCCCGGCTCCCGCTGCTGACGACGGCGCTGTTCGCCGCCGGACTGGCCAACACGATGGCCCAGCCGGCGGCCAACATCGTCGTCTCCCAACGGATCCCGCTGGAGCGGCAGGGGATCGCCATGGCGGTCAAGCAGTCCGCGATCCCCGCGGCCACGATCGTCGCGGGGCTGGCGGTGCCGCTGATCGGCCTGACGATCGGCTGGCGCTGGGCGTTCGTCGGCGGCGCGGTGCTGGCCGCGCTCGCCAGCAGGTCGGCCCGATCGGTCAGCGACCTCCCGACGCGGCCACCCGACGGACCGGTGAGCGGTGCCGCCGAGTCGCCGGTCGTGCTCGTCATCCTCGCGCTCGGAGCGTGGCTGGCGGCGGGACACGCCACGATGATCGCCGGATTCCTGGTCGACAGCGGCGAGCACGCCGGGCTCAGCCCCTCGGTCGCCGGTCTGATGCTGTCGGTGGGCAGCGTGTCGGGCATCACCAGCCGACTGCTGCTCGGGTCCTACGTCGACCGGCACACCGTGCGCGCGCTCACGCTGGTGGTGATCCTCCTGGTCGCCGGAGCCGGTGCCGCCCTGCTGCTGGCCCCCCAGCGGCCACTGCTCCACGTCGTGGCCACCCCGCTGATGTTCGCGACCGGATGGGCCTGGCCCGGCCTGTTCAACCTCGCCGTCGTCAGAGCCCGAGCCGACCGTCCCGGCGCGGCCACCGGGGTCACCCAGACCGGGACCTACCTCGGCGCGGTCACGGCACCGCTCGCCTTCGGTGCGCTCGTCGAGGCGACGGACTCCTATGCGACGGGATGGGTGTTCGCCGCAGCCTGGGCGTTGCTGGCGGCCGCGGTGATGGGCTTCGCCAACCGGTGGCTGCGGCGGAGCGGGCCGTGACGGCCGCGGCGGCCGCTCAGATCAGCGGCGTGTCGTGCCCTTCCCAGTACCGATCGCGCAGCAGACGCTTGTAGAGCTTGCCGGTGGGGTGACGGGGCAGCTCGTCTTCGAAGTCGACCGACCGCGGACATTTCACGTGGGCCAGGTGATCCCGGCAGTACGCGATCAGCTCCCGGGCCAGGTCTTCATCGGCCTCCACGCCGTCGGCCGGCTGCACCACCGCTTTCACCTCCTCGCCGAAGTCCTCGTTGGGCACCCCGATGACGGCCACGTCGGCCACCGCCGGGTGCATCGTCAGGATGTCCTCGGCCTCCTGCGGGTAGATGTTCACCCCGCCCGAGATGATCATGTACGCCTTGCGATCGGTGAGATAGAGGAACCCGTCCTCGTCGAGACGACCGATGTCGCCCAGCGTGGACCACCCCTGGGCGTGGCGCGACTCGGCGGTCTTGTCGGGATCGTTGTGGTACTCGAACTCGGCGTCGCTGGCGAAGTAGATGGTGCCGGTCTCGCCGGTCGGCACCTCCTCCCCGTTCTCGCCGACGATGTGGAGCTCACCGAGAATCGCCTTCCCGACCGATCCCGGATGGGCGAGCCAGTCTTGCGAGTTGCAGTAGACGAACCCGTTGCCTTCGGTCCCCGCGTAGTACTCGTGGATGACCGGACCCCACCAGTCGATCATCCGCCGCTTCACCTCGGTGGGGCACGGCGCCGCGGCGTGAACCGCCATCCGAAGCGACGACAGGTCGTACCGCCGCCGCACCTCGTCGGGGAGCTTCAGCATCCGCACGAACATCGTGGGTACCCATTGGCTCGCGGTGACCCGGTAGGTCTCGATCGCGGCCAGCGCCGCCTCGGGATCGAACCGATCCATCACGACGACCGTGCCCCCGATCTGCTGGGCGGCCATCGAGAACCGCAGCGGAGCCGCGTGGTAGAGCGGCGCCGGCGAGAGATAGACCGTCGACTCGTCGAAGCCGAGCAGCAGCAGACACAGGGTGGCCACCGCCGTGGGCGTACCCAGCGGCGAGTCGGGCAGGGGTGGCTTGACCCCCTTGGGACGGCCGGTGGTGCCGGACGAGTAGAGCATGTCGATGCCCTGCTGGATGTCGGCATCGACCGGCTCGGCCGACTGGGCGCCGACCGCCTCCTCGTAGCTGTCGTAGCCGTCGATGGTCCCGTCCAGCATCAGCCGCAGCTCGACGGCGGGGGTGTCGGCCAGGACCGCCTCGGCCAGCTCGGCCTTCTCGGCCGAGGTCACGTAGGCCCGGGCGCCGCAGTCGTCGATGATGTACGAGGCCTCGTCGGGCAGCAGCCGCGAGCTGATGGCGGTGTAGTAGAGCCCGGCGTAGTGCGCACCCCAGGCCACCTCGAGAAAGCGGGGATTGTTCTCCATGCAGAACGCGATGTGATCGCCGGGCTCCAGCCCGGCGGACCGGAAGAGCCGGGCCAGGCGCGTCGCCGCCTCGTGGAGCTGGCCGAACGTGGTGACCTCGCCCGTGGCCGCCATGATCTGCGCCGGCCGGTCGGGGTGGGTGGCGGCGTGGGCGCCCGGATAGTGCGTGGTCATGGTTCCCCCGAATCGTCGGATCGAGCGCCGCCGAGTGCTCGGGCGAACGCCTTCGTCAGGCCGGCCACGGTAGCGTGCTGAGGTGAACGCGGCCGACGCCTTCGCCTCCGTCGTGGGGAGCCCCGACCTGGGGGATCGCCTCGATGAGGCTGCGCTGCTCCTCGCCTCGGCCCGGCTCGACGACGTGGACCTGGAGGCGGCGCGAGAGCGACTCGATCGGCTCGCCGAGCGATGCGACGAGCCGACGTTCGGCGGGGTGGTGGCCGCGGTCCGCTCGGCCGGATTCGTCGGCAACCGCACCACGTACTACGACCCGGCCAACTCGTATCTCGATCGGGTGCTCGAGCGTCGGACGGGGATTCCCATCTCGCTCTCGATCGTGGCGATCTCGGTGGGACGGCGCGTGGGGGTGCCCATCGTCGGCGTCGGGATGCCGTCGCACTTCCTGATCGGGTCCCCCGACGGCCTGCGCTTCGCCGATCCCTTCAACGGCATCGACCACCTCGACCCGGCCGCGTGCGGGCGGCTCTTCGAGGACGTCATCGCCCCCGGGGCCCGATTCGACCCTGCCTACCTGCAAGCGGCCGACCCGGTGGACATCGTGCGCCGCATGCTCAACAACCTGATCGCGATCTTCCGCCACACCCAGGCGCGGGCCGATCTCCTCTGGAGCACCGAGCTGGCCACCCGCCTGCCCGACGCGGCCGAAGCCGACGAACGGGCGCACATCGACGCGCTGGCTGCGTTCGGTCGCTTCGATGCGGCGGCGCAGCGCCTCGAGGCCATCGGGTCGACCGAATCGGGTGACCGGGCGCGGGTCGAGGCACTCCGAGCTCGACTCAACTGACGGGCGGCCGTCCCCTGAGATGGGCCATCTCGTTGAGGCTCCGCAGGCTTCGCCGCCCCGATCGATCGACCAGGACCCGCGAGATGGACGTGTACCCCGGGGCGAAGAAGAGGGGGACGGCCAGATCGAGCACGTCGGCGACGGCGCTGTTGATCACCGCGCCGTGGCAGACCACCGCCACCGACGCGGACGGGTGCGCCGAGGCGATGCGGTTCAGCGCCCCCGCCACCCGGCGACGGAAGACCTCGGGATCCCGGCCACCGAAGACGGTCGCCACCGGGTCCTCCCAGGCCTCGGGTCCCATCTCCTCCAGAGGGACGTACGACGTGGCGTCGTGGTCGGCCTCGATCAGATCCGGTTCCGGGTGGACCGGCAGATCGAGTCGATCACCCAACGGCGCGGCCGTCTCGACGGCTCGGCGCATGGTGCTGGACCAGATCGCGTCGATGGGTTCGTCGGACAGCCACGTGGCCAGCGCTTCCGCCTGCCGGTGCCCCTCCCGGTCGAGTCCCGGGTCCGCCGGCGGTCCACCGGGCTCGCCGTCCAGGCGGGTGGGCCGGGCATGGCGGATGAGGAGCAGCTCCACGGCGGTGAGCCTAGGCAGCGAGGACGTCGACACCGGATCAGCGAAGCCGGCGCCGCTGATGGTCGCTGCGCACCGAGACGACCTCCGCGGGCGGGCGGGCCCCTCCCGGTAGCGTTGGCCCATGGAACGACGCACCAAGATCGTGGCCACGATCGGGCCCGCCTCGGACAGCCCCGAGCAGCTCGAAGCGATGGCCCGAGCCGGCATGGACGTGGCTCGTCTGGGGCTCGCCCATGCGCCGCTCGAGGAGTCGATCGACCGATTCCACCGCATCCGGGCGGTGGAGAAGGTCGTCGGTCGGCCGATCGGGGTGTTGGTCGACCTTCCGGGCCCCAAGATCCGCTGCGCGCCGTTCACCAACGGTGGTGTCGTCGTCGCCGATGGCCAGCAGCTTCGGCTCAGTCCCGGCCACGACAAGAGCACGGTCGAGGCCGTCCAGGTCGACTACGAGGGGCTGCTCACCGACCTCCACGTCGGGGACCGGCTCACCTTCGGCGACGGATCCGTCGTCACCGAGGTGATCGATCACGGTGGCGACGCCCTGATCACCAGGATCTGCCACGGCGGCGAGCTGCAGGGGCGGCCCGGGCTTCACATCCCGTCCGACCGGCTCCGGGTCAGCACCCCCACCGACGAAGACCTCAAGATGATCGACGCCTTCGTCGAGGTCGGCGTCGACATGGTGGCGCTCTCGTTCGTCCGATCCGCCCACGACGTACGACGGGTGGGCACCGAACCGTTCCCCCGCGGCCCCCTGGTGGTGGCCAAGATCGAGACCCGGGCCGCGGTCGACAACCTGGCCGGCATCGTCGAGGAGGCGGGCGCCATCATGGTCGCTCGCGGCGACCTCGGTGCCGAGTGCCCCATCGAGGAGCTGCCGCATCTCCAGAAGCAGATCATCCGCGACTGCATCGCCTACGGGCGACCGGTGATCACCGCCACGCAGATGCTCGAGTCGATGGTCCACGCACCCACCCCCACCCGGGCCGAGGCCTCCGATGTCGCCAACGCGGTGTTCGACGGATCCAGCGCGGTGATGCTGTCGGGCGAGACCGCGATCGGCGACGATCCGATCAACGTCGTCACCACCATGGCCAACATCACCCGGCGGGCGGACGAGGAATTCGACTACATCGGGTGGGCGAGTGATCTGGCACGGCTCCGTCACGACAACCCCGCCGAGGGTGACGCGGCCATCACCGACGCGATGACCATGGCCACGTGGCGGGCCGCGGCCGAGCTCGACGTTGCGGCCATCCTCTGTCTCTCCCAAACGGGCTTCACCGTACGGTCGATCGCCCGATTCCGCCCCGAGGCGCAGATCCTCGGGTTCAGCACCGACCCCAGGACCGTCCATCAGCTCACGCTCAGCTGGGGCACCATGCCGATCCAGTCGGTGGAATCGGCGGCCGGCGAACCGATGGCGATCGAGGCGATCCGTCTCGCCAAGGAGTCGGGCCACGTCCGTCCCGGCGACATGGTGGCCGTCCTCAGCGGGTTCAACACCCAGTCGAAGGCCACCGACATGCTCCGGCTCATCCGGGTCCAGTAGGCGACACCGGGTCCCGGGCGGGACTCCCGGTTCAGGGGCAGGTCTTCAGGTCGTCGGGCACCGAGACCTCCCGGCCCAGCAGCTCACAGCTGCACGTCTCCCAACAATCGCCGAGATCGGCACGGAAGAACCAGATCCCCACACCCAGCGCGGCCAGCACGGCCAGCGCCACGGCCTTGAGGAGAAGCATCTGGACGAACCGCGCCACCAGGAAACCGGCGACGATGACCAGCACGAGGGCGGCGGCCGAGATCGGCTTCAGGGTCTCGGCGTTGAGCCATTCGGGCAGCATGCGGCGTGACCGTACCCGAGAGCGAACCGACGTGGCCGAGATCGCATCCGGCGCCCCGGTACGATGCGCGTGGCATGGCCCGCATCCTCGATCGACTGACCCACTGGCGCGACGTGGCCTTCGTGCTCAGTGGCGGCGGCAACCTCGGAGCGATGCAGGTCGGGATGTTGAAGGCGTTGTCCGAGCATGGCATCGTCGCCGACCAGGTGCTCGGCTGCTCGGTGGGCGCCCTCAACGGCGCCGCCTACGCGGCGGACCCCTCGCCGGAGGGGGTCGCGGCGCTCGAGGCCGCCTGGCTCGACCTGACCGACGATCAGCTGATGCCGTCGGGATGGATCCCGCGTTCGGTGCAGCTGGCACGCAAGGGCGAGGCGCTGCACGACAACGAGGGCCTGCGGACCCTGACCGAGTCGGTCATCACCGCCCGGCGGTTCGATGACCTCCGAGTGCCGTTCCAGTGTGTCGCCACCCGGGTCGCCGATGCCGCCGAGGTGTGGTTCACCGAAGGCAGCCTCATCCCGGCCATCCTCGCCTCGGCCGCCCTGCCGGCCGTGTACCCGGCGGTCGAGATCGACGGCCACGGCCACATCGACGGTGGCGTCGTGAACGACGTGCCGATCACCCGCGCCGTCGAGCTCGGCTACCGCCGGATCGTCGTGCTCCAGGTGGGCAACTACGACCGACCCCGCCCCCAGCCGAAGCGCCCGCTCGACATGCTGATCCAGTCGTTCTGGATCGCCCGCCGCCATCGCTTCCACCGCGACCTGCACAACCTGCCCTCCACCACGCGCGTGCACGTCCTGCCCACCGGGGATCACCCCGAGGTCAGGTACAACGACTTCAGTCGCACCGAGCACCTGATCCAACACGCCTACGAGGCGACGACGGCCCGACTGGACTCCACACCGCACAGCCAGATGTGGTCCGATCAGGTGGCCCGACCGTCCCTGGGCGAGCCCGTGGCCCCACCCGAAGCCGTCCGTCCCGAGATCCCGGAGACCACATCGTGAACCAACGCCCCGTCGGCATCCACCGAGGCGGTCCGCCCGAGACCGTCCTGGAGCCACCCAGCCCCGAGGAGGCGCAGGCCCTGGCCGACGCGCTCGGAGCGCCTCCCGAGGATCAGCGCGACGCCCTGTCGGCGGTCGTGGCCCGTTGGCCCCGGTCCTGCGACGCGTGGTCGCACCTGGCGCGCGTCGGTCGCGACCCCATCGAGCGCTACGCCGCCTTCCGAGTCGGATACCACCGCGGGCTGGATCAACTCCGCGGCGCCGGCTGGCGGGGGACCGGTCTGGTCCGATGGGCCGAACCCACCAATCGCGGCTTCCTCCGTTCGGTCGCCGGGCTGGGCGTCACCGCCGCCGAGATCGGCGAGACGGACGAAGCCGAACGGTGCTCGGTCTTCCTCCGCCAGCTCGACACCCAGTGGCCGCCCGACGATCTCGATCCCCACCTTCGCGAGCACCCCTGAGCGGCACCGGCACGCCCGGGTTCTCGGGCGTGGTCCTCACCGGGGGATCGTCACGCCGGATGGGCACCGACAAGTGTTTCGTCCTCCTCGACGGTCGGCCGCTGGTCCGGCGCGTGGCCGACGCGCTCGACGACGCCGGCGCCACCACCCTGCGGTGCATCGGCGGTGACCACGATCGGCTCCGGTCGCTGGGACTGGCGGCGGAGCCCGACCGCCATCCCGGCGAAGGCCCGCTCGGTGCCGTGATCCAGGCGCTCGACTCCTCGGCGGACGACGTCACGGCGATCCTGGCGGTGGATCTGGTGGCGCCCGATGCGGCGACGATCCGGAGGATGGTCGCCCTCGCCCGGGACGACCCCGCCGACGTGACCGTGCCCCTGTCGGGGGGCCGGCTGCAGGTGCTGCACGGGGTCTGGCGGCGGTCCGCGGTGGCGTCGCTGCGGCGCTCGTTCGACGCCGGGAACCGGTCGCTGACGACGGCGATCGGCGACCTCGACGTCCGGCGGGTGCTCGACCAGCCGCCTGCCGGCTTCGTCGACGCCGACACCCCCGACCAGCTCCGGTACCCTGGACGGATGATTCCCGAGATCCAGGTCGACGAGGCCGAGCGTCGCATCGAGGCCGGTGCGGCCCTGCTCGACGTCCGCCAGCCCGACGAATACGCCGCCGGCCGTGTGCCCGGCGGGCAGCTGATCCCGCTGCACGAACTACCCGGACGCCTCGCCGACGTCCCCGTCGCCGAGGAGGTCCTGGTCATCTGCCGATCGGGCGCCCGCAGCGCCAAAGCGGTCGAGTGGCTCATCGAGCACGGGGTCCCCGCGGTCAACATCGCCGGAGGCACCAACGCCTGGGCGGCCTCGGGACGTCCGGTCACCAGCGGCCCGGGCACCGACTGAGTCGCCGATGTTCGATCTGGTCGACAACGACGCCGATCTCGGCGCGGTCATCGACCATCTGCGCGACCTGCCGGTCTACGCCGTCGACACCGAGTTCCACCGGGAGCGCACCTACTACCCCAAGGTGGCGCTGGTGCAGCTCGCCTACGCCGACCGGCTCGTCATCATCGACCCTCTGGCGGTCGACATCGCGCCGCTGGCCCAGGTCTTCGACGGGGACGGACTGGCCGTGCTGCACGCCGCGGCCCAGGATCTCGAGGTCTTCGATCGGTCGTGTGGTGCCGTGCCGACCGCCATCTTCGACACCCAGGTGGCCGCCGGCTTCCTCGGGCTGAGCAGCCCCTCGCTCGCGTCGCTCCACGAGCGGGAGCTGGGCAAGCGCCTGCCCAAGGGTGACCGCCTGACCGACTGGCTCCGCCGCCCGCTGACCGAGCCCCAGCTGGACTACGCGATCTCCGACGTCGCCGACCTGCTGGACATCAAGGATCGCCTCCAGGCCCAGCTCGAGGAGCTGGAACGACTGGACTGGGCCCTGGCCGAGTGCGAGCTGCTCCGTCAACGGGTGCGGGTCCCGCCGGATCCGGCGGATGCGTGGGCCCGCATCAAGGAGTGCCGCCATCTGCGCGGTCCGGCGCTGGGCGTCGCGCAGGAGCTGGCCGCATGGCGGGAAGTACGGGCGGCCGAGACCGACCAACCCGCCCGCTTCGTCCTCCCCGATCTCGCCCTGGTGGGCATCGCCCAACGCAAACCCACGACGGTCGACGGGCTGAAGAAGGTCCGGGGCCTGGACGGCCGCCATCTCCGGTCCGGGGTGGGCGACGAGATCCTCGATGTGGTCCAGCGGGGCCTGCTGACCGCACCGAAGCGCCTGCCGGCGCCGCGCCGACGCGAACTCGAATCGAAGCTCCGCCCGGCGGTGCCGCTGGTCACCGCATGGGTCAACCAGCTGGCCCGGGACGCCCAGATCGACCCGGCGCTCGTGGGGACCCGAGCCGACATCGAGGCGCTGCTCCGAGGCGACGAATCGTCGCGGCTGAGGCAGGGCTGGCGGGCCGAGCTGGTGGGGCAACCCATCGAGCACCTGCTCACCGGGCGGGCGTCGCTGGCGTTCGAACCCGACCGAGGCCTGATCATCGAACCCCGATCACAGACCGACTGACCAGGATCCGACGTTCCGTGGGCGATGTGGCCACGTTGCGTGGCGTTTCGACGATGTGCACACCCGGCACCCGACCACGGTAGACTCGCGGCCTTGCATCACTCGCCGAGGGAGTTCCAGCGTGAAGAAGGGGCGCCACCGTCGCTACGAGGAAGCTCGTGAGCTGAAACGCCAGCAAGGAGGGGACGATATCGAGTCCCTGATGGAGCGTCTCGACGACGATCCGTTCGAACGGCTCAAGCTTCAGAGCACCGACAGCGACGAGACCGACACCGAATCGGCTGCCGAAGACGACGACTGACCCGGCGATCCCGGGGCGGGACGAACGGAACGCCCGGCCGCTCGGCCGACCAGTGGCTCGGTGCCTCAGCCCCCGGTTTCGTCGAGGATCTGATCCAGGCGCAGGACTTCGTCGGCGTCGATGATCCCCACGAAGTGACCCTCCCGGTCGGTGACCGGCAGGAAGTCCAGGTCGTGGCGCTCCATGGCGACGATGGCATCGCGCATCGTCCACGAGGGGAGCGCGGCCGGCACCTCGCGTCGCACGATCTCGCCGACCAGGGTCTCGTCCCAGGCGTCGCGCTCGATCGAGCCGATCTCCTGGAGCCCCGCCACACCGACGTACTGGCCGGCGTCGACCACCGGCACCAGGGTGGCACGCCGGCCGACGATGTGGGCCCAGACGAACTCGGTGACGGTGGCGTCGGTCGGAACGGTCATGATCTCGGTGGTCAGCGCCGCCGTGATCGGGAGCTCGAAGCGGCGCTCGAGGTGGCCGAGACGGGCCGAGCGCTGCGAGGTGGCCACCGAGCTGGGCCCCATCACCAGCTGTGACGTCGCCGCCGCGATGAGGGCCGGGACGACATAGCGCGCGCCGCCGGTGGTCTCGGCCACGAACATCACGGCCGCGATGGGCGTCCGGTAGCCCGCGCCCAGGAAGGCGGCCAGCCCGAGGATCGGGAAGAGGTTCGACACGTCCTCGGACGGCTGGCGCCAGACGGCCAGCATGCGACCGATCAGGGACCCCTGGACCACGAGCGGGATGAACAGACCTCCGGTGCCCCCGCCGACGACCGTCGTCAGGGTGGCGACGGCGCGCAGGAGGAACAGGAGCGCGAGCAGACCGAGGGCCTCGGACTCGTCGGCCCAGGCCAGGGCTCGGTAGCCGGGGCCGATCGTGAGGGGCTCACCCTCGAAGACCTGGTGCGACACGATGACCAGGGCGCCCAGGACCACCCCGGCGCCCACCACGCGCACGATCGGACCCAGTCGTTCGGAGGTGTGCTTGGCCCACCGCACTCCCCATGCAAAGGCGCGGGCCCCCAGACCGGCGACCACGCCGATCAGCGCGGCGCCGAGCAGGTCGAAGCTCTCCAGCGACGGGGTCGTCCCCAGGAACGCCACCGCCTCGTCGCCGATCAACGCCCGAGAGACCAGGAACCCCGAGGCGGACGCCATCAGGGCGGGGAGCAGGGCATGGCGGGCCACATCGCCCCGGTAGGGCGACTCGAGGGCGAACATCACGCCGGTGGCGGGCGTCTTGAAGATGGCGGCCACGCCGGCCGCCGCCCCGGCGACCAGCAGGGTGCGCGACTCCTCGCGCGTGAACCAGCGGCCCAACCGCGCCTGGAGCGTGGAGCCGACGGTCGCTCCGGCGTAGATCGACGGGCCCTCCAGACCCAGGCTTCCTCCCAACCCGATCGTGGTGATGCCGGCGATCAGCTTGCCGGGCAGCTGGCGGATCGGCAGGACCGGATTCCGGTCGTGGAACGCGCTGATGTACTCGTCGGCCGTCTTGGACGAGGCACCGCCGGCGATCCACCGCAGGGAGAGCGCCGCGACCGCCAGCCCCGCCATGGGCATGAGGGCGAGCAGCCAGAGATCGAAGGTCACGATCTTCTCGAGCAGCAGTTCGACCGTGGCGTACTCGATGGCAGCCACCACCACGCCGACGATGACGCCGGTCACGATCGACGTGAGCAGCATGCGGGGCGCGCGTCCCAATGCCAGTGCGCGGAGCCGCTCGATCACGGAGTATTCCTACACCACCCCGACCCGCCCACCAGGGAGCCCCTCACGCGAGCTGGAGCGCCTCGCGGAGCACACGCTGGAGATCGTCGGGGCCACTCAGTACCGCCACCGGTTCGTCCATCTCCGTGATGTCGCTCTCCGAGAGCACGATACGCGTGCGCCCGACCCTGATTCCGGAGTGACGAGCACGGTGGTGTCGGCAGGTGGCGGGACCGGCGACGACGGCGCCTTCGGCGACGCGGACCGGCAGGACGTTCTCACCCATCTCGGCCAACCCGGCGACGACGGCCAGGAACAGGCGGTGTCCGGCCTCGGTCTCGGAATCGACCAGGCGGGCCACCGCCGATGCCGGGAGGGGATCGGTGGCGAATCGGATCAGCTCCAGGGAGTCTTCCGCGGCACTGCTGCGCCGGGAGGCGGACAGCTTCCGCAGATCGCGCGCGGCCATGCGTTGATTGGACACGTCCTGCAGGATCCGGTGGTAGCTGTACTGGACGGCCTGGGAGCGCACCCGGCGAATCTGGCTCTGGAGGTCGGGGGAGAGCGCCAGCGCGGTGGTGGGGCCCACGGCTTCGGCCGCCTCCCGCAGAATGGCCAGCGCCTCCTTCAGGGCCCGGTTGCTGGGCGTGTCGTAGCCTCGGCGGGTCGACGAGCACACGAACACGAGGGCACCGCTGCCCGACGCGGCTCGTGCCGAAAGGGTCTCGGACCACTGGATCGGGCCGCGTACCTCGTTGTAACACGTCTCCGCCTCGGTCACGGTGGTGATCGACCCCGAGCGCAACAGGGACGGCACCTTTCGGAGGTAGGTCGACGCGAGCTCGCTCGTTGCGACGCGGGCGCCGAGGAGCCCCGCCGCCTCGTTCGCGGTGAGTCCGACGACGGCCTCCAACGCCTCGACGGCCACGATCGGATGCGCGAGCAGCCGCCACAGCCGCTCGCTGGGCGACACCGGAGGGGCGGTGGGGTTCACCGGGTCACGCCGGCGGGTTGATGCCGAGCACGTCGCGGACCGTACGACGAAGCTCCTTCTGCTCCGGCACGTCGAGGAGCTGGTTCACCATGCGGAACAGGTTGACCGCCACAGCGTCGTTGACCCCCTCGAACTGGGGCAGGAAGTAGGCGTAGAACGCCTCGAAGATCAACCGGGACTCGGTGATGGCGTCCTGCTGACGACGCTGCACGTAGCGGGCCGCATCGAGGAACACGGCAGGGCCGAGGTCGGCGAACTCGCGCAACGGAAGGAGCATCTGGACGATCTCGCCGCCGGGCCGCGCCAGGAGCTTCTGGTAGGCGTCGTCGCTGGGCGCCGGTACCTCGATGAACGCGAACCGGCGCATCAGGGCGTACGACATCTCGAACAGGAGGTTCTTGTCGAACACGTTCATCGTGGCGATGATCCGCCACGTGGCCGGCAGCCGGATCGGCTCGGTCTCGGCCGGTTCCTCCTGGCCCGCGGGGACCAGGGAGAGGGGCATGGGCTGGCCCGCCCGCTTGAAGGGAAGGACCACGGCGGAGCCGGACAGCACGGTGAAGAGCTGACCGAAGGCGCGGTCGAAGTTGGAGCGGTTGAGCTCATCGATCACCAGCCAACGGCCGGACTCGATGGCCTCGACGAAGAGACCGGGACGGAAGAACAGACCGTCGGCGCCGGGCTGCAGGCCACCGATCGTCTCGTAGGTGGTCCACTCCGTCGTGGCGGTCGTGGGGAGATACCCCGTGCACCACATGGCCTTCTGGGCCACCTCGGCGGCCAGGTAGGCGAGCGTCGTCTTTCCGGTACCCGGGGGGCCGGTGAGGATGACGTGCTTTCCGGCGTCGAGCGCTGCGACGAGCTGATCCAGGACGAACTCGGGGAAGATCATCCCTTCGGCGTCGGCGGCGCGCTGGAGCTCCTGTGCGGTGAACGGCATGGCTTCCCGTCGACCGGCCGGGGGCAGGATTGAGGACTTCGCGGGGATTCGGCTAGCGCTGTCCCGATCGGCGCCTGACCGCAGGGTGGGGGAGCAGGGTGGTGCCCAGCCGATCGGCCAGGGCCGCCGCCATCCGGTCGTAGACGTCGCGCCCGCACATCTCGACCAGCTCGTCCTCGAGTGTGACGTAGACGACGTCGTCGCCGACGTGCGCCTCGGGGCTCTCGGTGCACCACCACGAGAACTCGTGGCCACCCTCGCCCCAGTCGCGGGTTCGCCACTCGCGGAGGATCCAGGTGGTGTGCTCGTTGTCGTCGACGTGGCTGTCGAGCCGGACGGGCAGCTGCCAGCAGACGTCGGGTTTCCAGTCGAGCGGCCGCTCGCCGTGGTCCTGGGCCGCGACGTGCAGTGCGCACCCGGATCCCCGCTCGAAGTCGGGCCGGTTCAGGAAGATGCAGCCGCCGTCGTGGGTGCGCGTGACCCAGTCCCCGTCGTCGTTCTTCACGATCGGCTTTCCCAGATCGGCGGCCACGCCGGCCAACTGCCACTGGTCGGGGGTCAGTCGCTCCACCGCGGCCCGGACCCGCCGCCGATCCGCCTTGTCGGCGAAGTGCGCCCCGTGGATGCAACAGCCGTGTTCGTCCATCCGGCTGTCGGCCTCGATGCCCGGACAGCCGGCTCCGTAGATGCAGGTCCAGCGACTGCCGAGAAAGGTGGCGTCGATCAACCAGGCGTCGCCGTCGCTGTCGTCGAAGGCGAGCCACTCGTGGAGATCATCCGGAACCGGCACGGCGGCGCAGGTTACCCGGCCGGTTCTCGATTGGGACAGACTTGGCCGCGTGGACGACGCCCGGACCCAGATCGGCCTGCCGGCCGGCCTCCGAGACGAGTTGCTCGCCATCCTGGGAGACGACGGGCTTCACGTCGACGATGTCGACCTGGCGCTCCACGCCGGTGACTCGTCGCTGCTGCGCGGCCGGGCGGGCGCGGTGTGTTTCCCGCGCTCGGCGGAGCAGGTGGCGGCGGTGGTGCGGGCGACGCATCGACACGATCACCCGATCGTGGCTCGGGGGGCCGGGACGGGCCTGGCCGGCGGCGCGGTGCCGCTGGACGGCGCTGTGGTGCTGGTGACCACCCGGCTGAACGAGATCGAGGAGATCGACGTGGCCAACCGGGTGGCGTGGGTCCAACCGGGTGTGATCAACCTGGACCTCGACCGCCTCCTCCGCCCGCTCGGCTGGCACTTCGCACCCGATCCGTCCAGCCAGCAGGCCTGCACGATCGGCGGGAACGTGGCGACCAACTCCGGTGGACCACACTGCCTGGCCTACGGCATCACCAACGCGCACGTGGCGGCGGTCGAAGTGGTCCTGGGCGACGGCGACACCGTCCTCCTCGGTGGGCTCGACCCGGAACCGGTCGGTCTGGACCTGCGTGGCGTGTTCGTCGGAAGCGAGGGGACCTTCGGCATCGCCACCCGGATCGCCGTGCGCCTCACCCGCACACCGCGCGCCGTGGCCACACTGCTGGTGGACTTCACGTCGGCGGCCGACGCCGCCGATGCGGTCAGCGCCATCATCTCGGCCGGGATCGTGCCGGCCGCCCTCGAGATGATGGACGGCGCCATCACCCGCGCCGCCGAGGCGTTCGTGCACGCCGGCTATCCCACCGACGCCGAGGCGGTCCTCCTGGTCGAGGTCGACGGCCTGCCGGACGGGGTCGAGTCCACCGTCGATGCCGTCGCCGAGATCCTTCGCCGCAACGGCTGCCGCAGCGTGCGACGCGCCGCGGACGACGCCGAGCGAGCGCTCCTCTGGAAGGGTCGCAAGACGGCGTTCGGGGCCGTGGCCCGCATCATGCCCAACTACTACCTGCACGACACGGTGATCCCCCGGCGTCATCTGGCGGCGATGTTGGAGCGGGTGGCCGAGATCGCGGCGGATCACGACGTGAGCATCATGAACGTGTTCCACGCCGGCGACGGGAATCTGCATCCGCTCGTGGTGTTCGATGCCCGCGATCCCGGGATTCTCGAACGGGTCCACGCGGCCGGGGGCGAGATCGTCCGGGCGTCGATCGACTTCGGCGGCGTGCTGTCGGGCGAGCACGGGATCGGGTTGGAGAAGCGCGAGTTCATGCCGTTGATGTTCAGCGACGCCGATCTGGACGCGCAGGACCGGTTGCGGCGGAGCTTCGACCCCGACGGTCGGCTCAATCCGGCGAAGGTGTTGCCGTCGGGCTCCCGGTGCGGCGACATCAGGGAGCTTCCGGTGGGGGCATGGATCTAACGCCGGCGCTCCAGGCGTTCGCGGCCGAGATCGGCTCGACCGGGCCGGTGGCGGTCGCGGGCGGCCGGACCGATTGGGAGGTCGGCGGAGCCCTCACGCCCGAGACGCGGGTGGTGGCCGCGCCGGTCGGGGTGATCGAGCACGAGGCGTCGGAGATGACGGTGCGGGTGGGGGCGGGCACCACCGTGGAGGAGTTGGATGCGGCGCTGGCCCCGGCCGGGCAGCGTGTGGCGCTCCCGTCCGCGCCCGGTGCAACCGTCGGCGGCGTGCTGGCGGTGGGACGTTCGGGATCGCGCCGGCTGGGGTGGGGTCCGATCCGCGACACGGTGCTGCAGATCCGGTACGTGTCCGCCGAGGGCACGCTGGTCACCGCCGGCGGCCCCATGATCAAGAACGTGTCCGGGTTCGATCTGTGCCGGCTCCTGGTGGGCTCGTTGGGCACGCTGGGGTTCCTCGGCGAGGTCATCCTGCGGACCCGGCCGGTGCCGGAGGCCGAGCGGTGGCTGGCGGGGGTGATCGATCCCGACGTCGCGCTGGCTCGGCTTCCGTCGGCCGTGACGGTGTGCTGGGACGGCCGGACCACCTGGGTGCGGCTGTCGGGGCTGGACGTCGATGTCCAGGCCCAGGCGGCGCGGGGCGAAGCGCTGGGTCTGGCGCCATGCCATGACGGCCCGGCTCGGCCCGGCGACGGTCGCTGGTCCCTGCCGCCGGCAGAGTTGGCCGCCCTCCCGCAACGGCACCCCGAGCTGCGCTTCGTGGCCGAGATGGGGGTGGGGGTCGTCCACGCCGATGCGCCCCCTCCTCAGCGTCCCGTCGCGCCGCGGGTGGCGGCGCTTCACCGGACGTTGAAGTCCGAGTTCGATCCCGACGGTCGGCTCAATCCGGGCCGGGACCCGCTGGCGTCGTGAAGGGCCGACGCTGATGGACCTGGGTCTGGACGACGACGATCTCGCCAGCTGTGTGAGCTGCGGGCTGTGCCTGCCCCACTGTCCGACCTTCCGGATCAGCGGCGACGAGACCCGGTCGCCCCGGGGCCGGATCGAGGCGATGCGGGCCGTGCAGCGCCGGGCCGCTCCGGTGACACCGGGCTTCGTCGCGGCCGTCGACTCGTGCGTGCAGTGCCGCGGCTGTGAGACGGCATGCCCGTCCGACGTGCCCTTCGGCCGGCTGATGGAGGGGACCCGCTCGTCGCTGGTCCGTTCCGGCGAGTTGGAGCCGTGGTGGCGCAGGGCGGGCCATCGGGTCGTCGGCTGGCCGCGGCTCCTGCGGGCCGGATCGAGCGTGGTCGCCGCAGCCCAGCGCGCCGGCCTGGTGCCAGGCCGGGTACCGATCCCGAGTCTGCCGGTCCGCCAGGACGCGCTGAGAGCGACCGGTGACGACGCCTGGCTGTTCACCGGATGTGTCGCGGATGCGTGGGATCGCGACACACACGCGGCGGCGATCCGGCTGTTGTCGCGGGTCGGCGTCGGGGTGCAACCCACCGGCGATGCGGCCCCATGCTGTGGTGCGCTGGCATCGCACGCCGGTCTGGCCGACCTGGCCGCCGATCTGGGTGGCACCGTCGCATCGCAACTGGACGACGACCGGCCGATCATCGTCGACGTCGCCGGGTGCGGGGCCCAGCTCACCGAGCTGGATCGGCACATCGGAGCGGCGGGGGAGTCGGTGGCGCGCCGGACGGTCGACATCCACACCGTGCTGGCCGGGCGCCTCGATCGGATGCCGGCACCACCCCCGCTTCGAGACCGGCCGCTGGTGGCGATCCACGATCCGTGCCATCTCCGGCACGCCCAGCGTCAGCACGAGGCCGTCCACGAGGTGCTGGGTCGCTACGTCGATCTGGTGCTGCTGGACGACGAGGGTCTGTGTTGCGGCGCGGGCGGCGCCTTCGCCGCCCTCCATCCGGACGAGGCGGCCGAGATCGCTCAGCGGAAGGTCGACGCGGTCCGTCGGTCGGGAGCGACATTGGTGGCCAGTGCCAACGTGGGATGTACGGTCCACCTGGCCCGCGCCGGGCTGACCGTGAGCCATCCCGTCCGCATCATCGACGACCTGTTGCGCACTGCGGTTCCGGCGTCGTGACCGACCCATCGAGGACAACAGGAGGCCGGACCGTTGGCCGGTGAATTCGAGGACATCCGATCGCGGCTGGAGACCATCGCCGAAGAGCTCGCCGATCTGGCGATCACTCGTCTGCAGGAGTCGATCGACGCGGGTGGTCATGAGCTGCCCGTCGACGAGAAGCGCCTCACCCGGGCGCGCCGCGCCGTCGAGAAGGCCATGTTCCTGCTCCAGGAGCCCGACGATCTGGAGATCTGACCCACCCCACCCCGCAGCGGTCATGGTGGTGGTCGTTGGGGTGGGTGGAGGTGCCAGGTGCCGTCGGGGTTGCGGGTGAACGTCCAGCCGCCTTCGTGGAGCGAGGTGGTGGTGGTGGTCGCAGCCGGGACACATGCGGTCGAGGTCGGTGTGGCCGCCGTCTTTCCAGGGTTTGACGTGGTGGATCTGGCAGTCGTCGAAGGGGACGTTGCAGCCGGCGTCCATGCCGCAGGTCGGATAGCGGGCCCGCAACGCCATCCGCTGCGCCCTCGTGGCCAACCGGCGCTCCCGCCCCACATCCAAGGGCTGACTGTCGCCGCCGAGGACGACGGGAATGATCCCGGCCTCACACGCCATCCGACGGATGGTCTCCACCGGCAACGGCGTCCCGCCGTGGGTCTCGGCCGTTCGCCTGGTGCCGTCGGAGCCGGTGGCGTTGCCGTCGACGAGGGCGTCGAGGTCGATCAACACCCCGACCGCCCCCGACTCGACCCGGGAGACCCGCTGGCCGCAGATCAGGGCGTGCAACGCCGCCGCCGCGAGGTGGGCCTGCTGACGGGGCGTGATGTTCTTCGCCCCCGCCGCCACCCGGGCCGCGATCTCCGCTTTCAACGACGTGGCGACCGCTTCACCGCGAACCGGATCCCACTCACCGGCGAGATGGGTCATACCGGTGGCGTCATCGACCCAGGCTCTCGCTCTCGAGTTCCGGCGCTGCTGCTCCAGCTCACCGACCCCGTCGTCACCCATCAACCGATCGACCAGGTCACGGCACCGCTGCTCGAACGCCGCCACCGACAAGCCTTCGGCAATGGCAGCGGCGACCAGCTGGTCGGACGCGGCTTCGAACGCCTTCTTCTCCGCCCCCGACAGCCGGTTGGCCTGCCGGGCCAAGGCGTCGGCATGACCCACGCCGATGGTGCCGTCTTCGAGGGCGCCCAGGGCGTCGGGCATCTGCTGCATCGCGTCGGCCCGCCTGGTGGCCTGGGCCGCCTCCCGATCCCCCAACCCGGCCCGGGCCGCCGTCTTCTTCGGGTCACTGCGCTGGCCCTGCCGCTGCAACGTCGAGGACCGGGTCGTCACCTTGGCCAACACCCCCGAAAGCCAGGACTGCACCCTCCCGATATCGGCACTCATCGCCTCGACCGCGTCGGCCGGCATCCCCGCGATCTGTTCCTCCAGGAACCGGACCCGAGCCGCCACCCCCACCGGATCGGAGTCATCGACGGTGATCACATCACCATCCACCGTCAGCGCCATCACGCCGCCTCCACACCTGGTCCACCGTGCCAAGAGCCCACCAGGGCTGAAACCGCACCCCCCCAAGAGGGGAACGTATGTTCGATCCTACCCGCACGCCCTGACCCGCGCAACCCCGAAACCAGACGAATCCTGAAAGGTGGTCACCCATGGCGAGAGCCGATCACGCGGGACCAAGGCCTCTGGGCCCGGACGCCATTCTCGGACGACACTGACCGGCACGGAGGTTGCCATGAAGAACCGTCGCATCGTCGTCTCGCACCGCGGAGGCCCTGACGTACTTCGAGTCGTGGAAGAGGACCTGCCCGAGCCCGAAGCCGGCGAGGTCCGGGTGCGAGTGCTCGCCGCCGGCGTCTCGGCCTTCGATCTGATGCTTCGATCGAGTTGGTTCCCGGGGTTCCCGAGCACGCCCTTCACCCCCGGTGTCGACATCGTCGGCGAGGTCGAGGAGCTGGGTGCCGAGGTCTCCTCGGTGGAGCCGGGCCAACGTGTCGCCGCCGGGCCGTTTCCCGCCAACGGCGGGTACACCGAGTACCTCTGCCTGCCCGCCGACGACGTGGTGGCGGTGCCGTCGAGCGTCGATTCTGCCGAGGCGGTCTGTGTGGTGGCCAACTACCTCACGGCGGACGTGGCCGTGCGCACCGCCAAGGTGAAGAAGGGCGATTGCGTGCTGATTCAAGGGGCGGCGGGCGGGGTCGGCACCGCGCTGATCGAGCTCGGTCGGCTGGCCGGGCTGGAGATGTACGGCACCGCCTCCCCACACAACCACGAGCTCGTCGCCGCCATGGGTGCCACGCCCATCGACTACCGGAGCGAGCACGTCGTCCAGCGGGTGCGCAACCTCACCGGTGACGGCGTCGATGCCGTGTTCGAGCCCATCGGCGGCGCCGGTCAGCTCTGGCGCTCGAACCAGGCCCTCCGCAAGGGCGGACGGCTGGTGTGGTTCGGCGTTGCCGCAACCGCCGAGCGCGGCATTCGCGTCATCCCCATCACCCTCGCAACCGTCGGCCTCCTGAAGCTTCTCCCCGACGGCAGGAAGGTGACCACCACGCCCGACGTCTCCACCCCCGCGCCGCGTCGGCGGTTGTCCGGCCTGCTCGACTCACTCGAGACGGGGCAGCTGCACCCGGTCGTCGCCGGCCGGATCCCCTTGCTCGAGGCCGACCGGGCCCATGAGCTGCTCGAACGGGGCGGGCACGCCGGCAAATTCGTCCTCGTGCCCGAAACCTGAACCCGCTCGGTGCCTGACCCCCGGAGGGTTCAGGTTTCGCTGCGGTTGATGGTGCGGACCATCCGGCGAAGGCGGGCGTGGCTGCGCCGGTCGAAGCGCAGCATCAGGCGGGGCAGCTCGGGATGGTCGTGATCGGCGATCTCCACGGCGTGGGCGTCGGTGCGCTCGATGCGGCCCTTCTCCACGATGTCGGAGAACTCGTCGTTGAGCCGCTCCAGCAGCTCGTCCGAGATCGGTCGCTTCAGTCGCACCACCAGCTGGCGACCCACGTAGCGCATCGAGTGGTACACCTCGTAGAACCCGCAGAGCTCATCCACCGCCTCGTCGACGCTGCTGGTCAGCGTCACCAGCTCGAGATCGGCCGGCGAGATCAGCCCCTTCTCCAGCAGCTCGACCTCGATGAAGTCGTACCAGGTGTCCCAATAGGTCGAGTCGGGGGCGTCCATCAGAACGATCGGCGCCAGGTACGACTTTCCGGTCTGCACGAGCGTCAGCAGCTCGAACGTCTCGTCCATGGTTCCGAACCCGCCGGGGAAGAGGACGAACCCCCACGACTCCTTCACGAACGCCAGTTTCCGGGTGAAGAAGTAGCGGAAGTTGATGAGCTTGTGGTCGTTGGCGATCGGTTCGGCCGCGCCCGGCTCGAACGGCAGGATGATGTTCACCCCGAACGAGTTGTCGGCTCCCGCACCCTCGATACCGGCGGTCATGATCCCGGGACCGGCGCCGGTGATGGCCATCCAACCCTGGTCGACGATCGCTCGGGCGAACGTGCGGGCGGTGTGGTAGTCGGGGTCGTCCTCCGGCGTGCGCGCCGAGCCGAAGATGGCCACCTTGGGCACCTCGCGGTAGGGGCGGAAGACCTCGAAGGAGTAGCGCATCTCCTTGAGCGACGCGCTGGCGATCTTCAGGTCGCCCCGCTCGTGACGCTCCCGACCGAGCCGGAGCGCCGACACGACCAGCTCGAACACCAGGTCGGCGTCGCCGTGGACCTGATCGATCCCGGCTTCGTCCAACAGGGCGAAGACCCGCTGATCCAGCTCGTCGTCACCGGTGCGGTACTTGGGGAGGGACTCGGGTGTCATGCGGGGACGGCTCGAAGAAGGGAAGGGTGGAACGAACGGGCGGAGCGCCGCAGGTCGAACGCCGGCGGGTTCAGACGCCCGCCGTCTCGATCGGCCCGTACAACGTGCTGCGCTGCACCAGTCGGCGGCCCAGCGACGCGACCAAGGCATTGAAGTCGGCTTCGGTGGCGGCCTGCCCGTGCTCGGCGCCGGCGGCGCGGGAGATGTTCTCGTTGATGAGCGTGCCACCCAGGTCGTTGGCGCCGGCCATGAGCATCTGGCGTGCGCCCTCGAACCCGAGCTTGACCCACGAGGCCTGGACGTTGGGGATCCAGCCGTCATAGGCGATCCGGCCGACCGCATGCATGAGCAACGTCTCGCGGAAGGTCGGACCGCGGCGGGACTTCTTCTGGAGATAGATCGGCGACGCCATGTGCACGAAGGGCAGCGGGACGAATTCGGTGAACCCGCCCGTCTCCTTCTGGAGATCCCGGGTCCGCACCATGTGTCGGGCCCAGTGGACCGGCTGCTCGATCGCGCCGAACATGATGGTGACGTTGGACCGCAGCCCGACGCCGTGGGCCGTCCGGTGGGCGTCGAGCCACTCGTCGGTGTCGATCTTGTCGGGGCACAGCACGGCGCGGATCTCGTCGTCGAGGATCTCGGCCGCGGTGCCGGGCAGCGTCTTGAGCCCCACGTCCATGAGACGGGTCAGATACCGGTCCAGCGGCTCGTCCAGACGGCGGGCACCCTCGGTGACCTCGAGCGCGGTGAACCCGTGGACGTGGATGCCGGGCGCCGCGTCCTGCACCGCCCGGGTGACGTCGATGTAGTAGTCGCCGTCGAAGTCGGGATGGATGCCGCCCTGCAGGCAGACCTCGGTGGCTCCCATTCCGGCCGCCTCACGCACGCGCTCGGCGATGTCGTCGAGCGTGAGCAGGTACGGATCACCTCGCAGGTTCAGCGACAGCGGACCCTTGGAGAACCCGCAGAAACGGCACTTGAACGTGCACACGTTGGTGTAGTTGATGTTGCGGTTGTGGACCCACGTCACGGCGTCGCCCACCACCTGGTCGCGCCGGCGATCGGCACACGCCGCGACCGCGGCGACCTCGGGCCCTCGGGCGGAGAACAGCGTGACGATCTCGTCCACGCCCACCTCGTGTCCGGCCTCGACCCCCGCCAACACCTCGCCGACGGCGCCCCCGGCTCGTGCCGGCGCGGGCAGCAGGCGGGGTGGCTCGACCGGCGAGCCGGAGTACCAGCCCCGGTCCGGGTCGCGGGCCAGCCCCTCGGCGTCGGAGCGATCCATCACGGCGAACCGCAACGAAGGGTCCATCCACCGTTCGGGATCCAGGACGTAGGCGGGATGGGCGGTGAGGCGCGGTGCCAGCACCCGGCCGGCCGCCTCGGTCACCTCGGCCAACCGCTCGAGGGCCGGCCAGGGCCGTTCGGGGTTCACGTGGTCGGCGGTGACGGGCGAGACACCACCCCAGTCGTCGACGCCCGCATCGAGGAGCACGCCGAACTCGTCGGACAGGTTGGGCGGGGCCTGCAGGTGCACGTCGGGCGGCAGCACGATCCGGGCCATGGCCAGCGTGCGGAGGTAGTCCTCGGGTGGGCAGGCCGGCGCCTGGTGCATGGCCGTACCCGGCTTGGGCAGGAAGTTCTGGACGATGACCTCTTGGACGTGACCGTGTCGGCGATGCGACGCCGCGATCGCCTCGAGGCTCTCGATGCGCGACGCGGGCGTCTCGCCGATACCGACGAGGATGCCGGTGGTGAACGGGATCGCGAGCGCCCCGGCCGCGTCCAGGGTGGCCAGACGTCGCTCGGGCTTCTTGTCCGGTGCACCCCGGTGGCAGTCCAGGTCGGCCTGCAACGACTCGATCATCATGCCCTGCGACGGCGACACCGGCCGCAGGGCGGCGAGCTCGTCGGGGAAGAGGGCGCCAGCGTTGGCGTGGGGCAGCAGTCCGGTCTCGTCCAGGACGAGCTGGGCCATGGCCACCAGATAGTCGACCGTGCTGGCGTAGCCGTGCTGGGCCAACCACTCGGCGGCCACCGGCCAACGGAGCTCGGGTCGCTCGCCCAGGGTGAAGAGCGCCTCGTGGCATCCGGCCTCGGCGCCGGCACGGGCGATGTCCAGCACTCGATCGGGCGAGAGGTAGGCCGCGTCCAATCGGGCCGGTGGCCGGGCGAACGTGCAGTAGCCGCAGCGGTCCTGGCAGAGCTGGGTGAGCGGGATGAACACCTTGGGGGAGTAGGTGACGCGGGTTCCCCACGACCGGTCACGGATGTCCCGAGCACGGCCCATCAGGGAGTCCGTGGACTCGCTCAGCAACTCCATGTGCATCGAGGGCACTCTACCGATCGGCTCGACCAACCCCTCGGGAGTCGTCAGGACCCCTCGACCTTGGCGGAGAGCGTCTCGAGCAACGAGGTGAAGGACTTCTCGAACGAGGCGACGCCCTCGACCTCGAGCGTGTCGGTGACGTCGCGCAGGTCCACGCCCACCTCGGCCAGTCCGTCGAGCACGGCGCGGGCGGCGTCGGGATCGGCGTCCAGCGTTCGCTCGACCACGCCGTGATCCTCGAACGCGTCCAGCGTTGCATCGGGCAACGTGTTGACCGTGTCGGGTCCGATCAGCTCGTCGACGTAGAGCGTGTCCGGATAGTCCGGGTTCTTCGTGGACGTCGAGGCCCAGAGGGGCCGCTGCACCCGCGCGCCGCGGTCGACGAGCGTCTCCCAGCGCGGCCCCGAGAACCGCTCGAGGAACAGCTGGTAGGCCACGCGGGCATTGGCCACCGCCACCTTGCCCCGCAGCTCGAGCGCTTCAGGCGTGCCGATGGCCTCGAGACGCTGATCGACCTCGTTGTCGACCCGGCTGACGAAGAACGACGCCACCGAGGACACGCGGGAGAGGTCTCCCGGACAGGCCTCGAGCCCGGCGATGTACGCCTCGATGACCCGCTCGTACCGCTCCAACGAGAAGATCAGTGTCACGTTGATGTTGTTCCCCTCGGCGATCATCTGCTGCACCGCCGGAAGCCCCTCGACCGTCCCCGGGATCTTGACGTAGAGGTTCGGTTCGTCGAT
The DNA here is from genome assembly GCA_963697385.1 of uncultured Acidimicrobiales bacterium. Classification (GTDB taxonomy): domain Bacteria; phylum Actinomycetota; class Acidimicrobiia; order Acidimicrobiales; family CAWCAL01; genus CAWCAL01. The sequence goes on along the minus strand of CAVONU010000003.1, from coordinate 199,685 downwards.
GCGGCGATGAAGCTCGCGGGCCGCAGCCGACGTGCCATCGGTGTCGCGAGCCAGACCGGGATCGACCTCGACCGACACGTAGCCGTCGAGTGCGTCGCTCTCGTCGTAGACCGGCCGGAGGATGGCGAGCGCGTCCTCGATGTCGCGGGTGACCAGCGACCAGTAGGTGTCCTCGACGCCCATCCCCCCGTCCACCAGCTGCCGCAACTGGTCGTCGTAGGCGTCGCTGGACGACATCGCCTTCTCGAAGATCGACGGATTGGACGTCAGCCCTCGCACCCCGCCCTCGACGCGCGATCGAAGTTCGCCCGAGGTGATCCACCCTCGGCGCAGGTTGTCGAGCCAGGGGGACTGGCCGGCCTCCTCGAACAGTTGGGTCAATCGATTCACGGTGCTCCTAGGACTGGCTGGGGGTTGGCGGGGGGAACGAGGGGGTCGCGCCGACTCAGTCGTCGGCGGGGGAGGCGAGGGCCACGGCCCGGTCGGCCACGTGGTCGGGGTTGATCCCCAACTCTGCCAGCACGGTGGCGCCGGGTGCCGACGCGCCGAATCGGTCGATGCCGACACAGTCGTCGGCCCATCGGAACCAGCCCTGGGGGACACCGGCTTCGACCGCCAGGGTCGGCACGCCGGCGGGCAGGACGGTGGACCGGTAGTCGGCGGTCTGATCGGCGAACAGCTCGACGCAGGGCATGGACACGACGCGTGCCGCCACCCCGCGATCGGCCAGCCGAACGGCCGCATCGAGACAGACCGCCACCTCGCTGCCGGTGCCGATCAACACGACATCGCACGACCCGTTGGTGTCGGCCAGCACGTACCCGCCCCGCTCCACCGGCGCCTCGGCGGTGCCGCCCAGCACGGGCAGCCCCTGGCGACTGGTGATCAACGCGGACGGACCGTCGAGGTCGATGGCGAGCCGGAGGGCGTGGCTGGTCTCGTTGGCATCGGCCGGCCGGAAGACCCGCAGCCCCGGAATGGCCCGAAGGCTGGCGATCTGCTCCACCGGCTGATGGGTGGGCCCGTCCTCGCCCACTCCGACCGAGTCGTGGGACCAGACGAAGACGACGTGCGCCCGGCTGAGCGCGGCCAGCCGGACGGCGGGCCGCATGTAGTCGCTGAAGACCAGGAACGTGCCACCGACCGGGAGGATGCCCCCATGGAGCGCCATCCCGTTCATGATGCTGCCCATGGCGTGCTCACGGATGCCGTAGTGGATCTGCCGGCCTCCGGGTGCCGACGGGGAGAGCTCCTCGGCGCCATCCACCTTCACGCCGGTGTTTCCGGTCAGGTCTGCCGATCCGGCCACCAGGCCGGGAACGACGTCGGCGATGCTGCTCAGGACGGCGGCACAGGCCTGTCGGGTGGCCAGCGACTCTCCCGGCGACCACGTGGGCACCTTCTGTTCCCACCCCGAGAGCCCGCGACCCGCCAGGCACGCGTCGAGCGCCTCCCGGTCGCCCGGCCAGTCGGCCAGTCGCGCCGACCATGCCGCACGCCGCTCGGCCCCGCGCCGACCGGCGTCGGCATAGAAGGCGGCGACGTCGTCCGGAACGTGGAACGGCTCGTCCGGAAGTCCCATGACCTCCTTGGCGCGCCGGATGGTCTCGTCGTCGAACGGCAGCCCGTGGGCGGCGGGATCATCGGTGAAGTCGGGGGAGGGATATCCGATGTGCGAGCGCACGACGATCAGCGACGGCGCGTCGGTGACCTCGGCTGCGTCCCGAAGCGCCGCCTCGAGCCGGTCGAGGTCCTCGGCCGCCTCGCCCAGATCCAGGACGTGCCAGCCGTAGGCCTCGAACCGGCGCACCGCGTCGTCGGACAGGGTCAGCTCGGTCGGTCCGTCGATCGAGACGTGGTTGTCGTCGTAGACGCAGATCAGGCGGCCCAGCCCCTGGTGCCCGGCGAACGAGGCGGCCTCGTGACTGACCCCTTCGGACAGGTCGCCGTCGCTGCAGAGGACGTAGGTGTGGTGATCGAACAGGTCGTGCCCGAACCGATCGCGCAGCCATCGCTCGGCCATGGCGAGCCCGACGCCATTGGCGAACCCCTGCCCCAGCGGGCCGGTGGTCACCTCGATCCCGGCGGTGTGGCCCACCTCGGGGTGGCCGGGGGTCGCCGAGCCCCACTGACGGAACTGACGGAGGTCGCCCATGCCGAGGGGGTACCCCGTGAGGTGCAGCATGGCGTAGTGCAGGATCGATGCGTGCCCGCACGAGAGCACGAACCGGTCGCGATCCGGCCATTCGGGATCGGCGGCGTCGTACCGCATGACCCGACTGAACAACACGTGGGCCAGCGGAGCCAGAGCCATCGCCGTGCCCTGGTGGCCGCTGCTGGCGGCGTGCGGACCGTCCATGGCCAACCCTCGAATGACGTTGACCGCTTTGTCTTCCAGCGCGCTCACGCAGCCCCTTCCTTCTCCGACCGGTCGTGAATCTACTCGGCTTCGAACCCGTCGTTGTCGGAAACGACCGGCCGGGCTCCGAAGAGCGCGATCGAGGCGGTGTAGCCGTGCAGGAAGGTGCGCGCTCCGACCGGTCCGATCTCGCCGGCGCAGAACATCCCCGCCGTGGCGCTGCCGCCCGTTGCGTGGCTGAGCAGCTCGGCATCGTGGTGCGGCACACCGAACAGCGCGGCGCCGCGCCCGGTGCAGGTGAACAGCAGCGACGCGTCCCCCTCCACCTCGCCGAGGAGCGCACGCAGGTCCTCGTCGGCGGAGACGGCGTCGCGAACCTGGAACTGGACCGTCGCGCCGACCTCGATCCGGTCGCCGACGGCGAGCGCCTGACGGTCCCGCACCGCACCCATCACGCCGCGTATGAGGAAGTCGCCCTGGGCGAAGTCCAGCCGGTGCTCGTCGATCACCCGGCCCAGGTGCAGGCCCTGGGCGGCGAGCTGCCGGTCCTCGGGCGTGAGCCCCTCGACCATCGCCTGCAACTGGTCGAGGGCAGGGACGCCGGCCAGCTCGAGCAGCAGGTTGCCGTCGGAGGCGGTCACGGTCATCGGGCGGCCGATCGGCCGGCAGCCCTGCGACACGACCGTGTCGACCGACACCTCGGGGCCCAGCAGGACCCCGACCGCGCCGTCGACGTGCACGGTGCGATCGGCGAGCAGGCGATTGCCGCCCGGCCCGCGTCCCGCCGATGCGAGCCCGCCGATCACGGCCAGGTCGGGGGCGCGACGGGCGAGATCGTCGATCAGCCGTTCGACTGGGACGCTGAAGGGATCAGCCAGCAGGAGAAGGGTGCCGGACCGCCCGTCGAGCCCGTCGGAGCCCACGATCCGATCGTGGTCGGCCGACTGCTCGAAGGTGAGCCGCACCGGCTCGGGCGACCCACCCAACAGGCCGGCCCACACCGAGAGCGCGGGCCCCTCCTCCAGCTCCTGGCCGCCGCCGACCACCCCTGCGGCGGTCGATCCGATCATGACGGCGGGATCGAGCATGTCGTGGATCGCACCGCCGATGTCCTCGACCACGCCGGACAGGGGAGTGGAGGCGAAGACGACGACCAGGTCGGGATCGCGGCCCTGCAACTGGTCCAGGATCTCGCCGACGACCTCACCCGCCGCGTGGGACGGCAGGGGGTGGCGCGAGGTGGCGGCAGCGAAGGCTCGCGTCACGGGGCCTCGGGAAGCAGTGTGTACGGGACGACGGTAACCGGACCGTCGTCGAGCCGGCAGTGGGCCTCGACCGTCGCCGGACCCTCGAACTCCATCTCGGCGCGCACGAGCCGGTAGTTGAACTTGCCCGGCTCCACCTCGAGCGGCTGAACCGACCGCGCGATCTGCTCGCCGTCGCGTTCGAAGATCACCTCGAGCGCGGCCGTGGTCGGCTCACCCTCGGGGCAGTGGACCACCACGACCAGGTGGGGGGCCCAGGTCAGGGGATAGGGCTCGGGGGGACCGGCGGAGAACTGCACCCCGGTCAGGTCGATGCGCGTGGACGGACCGGGAACCTGTCGGAGGTCGATCCCGTCGATGAAGAGGGCGGCGAGAATGTTCACGTCGCGGCACGCTATCGGGCCGCGCACCCTCCTCCGAGGCCCGATACGGTGCCAGCCGTGGAGCACCGCCCCGCCGACGGATCCCTCCCGTCCACCCCTGCGCCCAGCACACGGGATCAGATCCTCGACGCAGCGTTCACGCTGTTCGCCGACCGGGGGTTCGAGCGCACGTCGCTGAACGACATCGCCGCCGAGGTCGGAATCCGGCGGCCCAGCCTCCTGCACCATTTCGCCTCGAAGGAGGCGATCTACCAGGAGGTCTTCAAGGCCGCCCTCGCCCGGTGGGCCCATCTGGTCGAGCAGGCGGTGGACGACGACCAGGCCGAGGGGTGGACCAAGGTCGATCACATCCTCTTCGCCGCCTTCACCTTCTTCCGTGAGAACCCCGAGTTCGTGCGAATCGTCCGGCGCGAGGCCATCCAGGGTGGCGACACGCTCGGGTACGACCTCGGCGAGGCCCTCCGCCCGTTCTACGACCAGGCGGCGGCCCACTTCCGTGCCGGGATCGCCGACGGCAGCTACCGCGAGCACGACCCCGAACATCTGCTGCTGGCCGGCTACGGCGCACTGCTCAGCTACTTCTCCGACGCCCCGCTCATCGCCGGTCTGGTCGGCAGCGACCCCCTCGCCCCCGAGGCTCTCGACGCCCACCTGGAGACGGTCCGGGCGCTCTTCCGGAGCTACCTCGAGCCGCAGTAGGGTCCCAGCCCATGTCCGCCGGCACCCGAACGCTGTCCGAGTCCGCGTCCAAAGCGCTGCTCGCCGGCTACGGCGTGCCGGTCGTGGAGGAACGTGTGGTCCACACCCCCGCGGAGGCGGCGGAGGCGGCGGCGGCGCTGGGCCATCCTGTCGTCTGCAAGCTGGGCGGGGACACCATCGCCCACAAGACCGAGCGCGGCCTCGTTCGACTGGGTCTCGGTGACGGCGACGCCGTCGTCGGTGCGGCCACCGATCTGCTCGCCGCAGCCCGACCCGAGGACGGCCCCGTGCACGTGCTGGTCGCGCCCATGCTCGACGCCAAGCGCGAGCTCATCGTCGGTCTGGCCGCCGACCCGCAGTTCGGTATGACGGTGCTGGTCGGCGTGGGCGGCATCCTGGCCGAGGCGGTCGCCGACGTCGCGGTGCGGATGGTCCCGATCGATCGCATCGACGCCCTGGACATGATCGACCAGCTCCAGACCCAGCCGATCCTGGGTCCGTTCCGGGGCGAGCCAGCGGTCGATCGCGACGCGCTGGCCGACGTCCTGTTGGCGCTGTCCGCCGCCGCCGAGGGCGAACCGTCGCTGGTCTCGGCCGACTGCAATCCGCTGTTGGTGGTCGACGGCCGGCCCATCGCGGTCGACGCCCTGGTGGAGCAGCAGACCGGATGACCGCCGAGCCCGGCCACGATCTCCAGCCTCTGTTCGAGCCCCGCGGCATCGTGGTCGCCGGCGCATCGACCCACCCCGGCAAGTTCGGCTTCGTCAGCCTTCACAACATCCTGGCCAGCGGCTACGAAGGGACGCTGTACGCGCTCAACCGTGACGGCACGCCGGTGCTCGACGTCCCCACCGTCACCTCGTTCGACGAGATCCCCGACGGAGCGGTCGACCTGGTGTTCGTCTGCACCCCCGCCTCGGCCAATCCCGACCTGCTGCGCGCGGCAGCGGCGCGCGGTGTACGAGCCGCGTTCATCGCCGCCGCCGGGTACGGCGAGGGGGACGGCGCGGGACGCCACCTCCAGGACGAGCTCGTGGCCCTGTGCGACGAGCTGGGCGTCATCGCCGCCGGCCCCAACGGGCAGGGTGTGGTCTCGCCTCCGGTCGGGATGTGTGCGCAGATCGTCGGCCCCAATCCACCGGCGGGACACATCGCCGTCGCCTCGCAGTCCGGGAACCTGGTCTCGTCATTTCTCAACTACGCCGTCCAGACCGGTGTGGGCATCAGCCGAGCCGTCAGCGCCGGCAACGCGGCCATGCTCGGGGTGGGCGACTACCTCGAGTGGTACAGCACCGACCCCGAGACCGCGGTCGGCCTGGCGTATGTCGAGGGAGTCGACGACGGACGCCGCCTCGCCGACCAGCTGCGCCGCGCCACCGCGTACAAGCCGATGGTGTTGCTCAAGGGTGGGGTCAGCGCCGACGGCCAGACGGCGGCCGCCAGCCACACCGGGTCGCTCGCCACCGACGATGCCGTGTTCGAGGGGATGTGCCGGCAGGTCGGCGTCAATCGTGCCGCCGACGTCGAGGAAGCCTTCGACATCGCCGCCACCTTCGCCACCCAACCCCTCCCCAAGGGCAACCGCGTCGTGGTGCTCACCACCGCCGGCGGCTGGGGCGTCATGACCGCCGACGCGATCGCTGGGACCTCCCTCGAGCTGGCCACCCTCCCGGCCGACCTGTACGACTCGATCGACGGCCTGCTCCCGCCCCGCTGGAGCCGCAACAACCCGATCGACCTGGCGGGCGGCGAGACGCGCGACACCGTGCCGCAGATCATGGAACTGGTCGCCGACCACCCGGACACCGACGCCGTCATCTTCCTGGGGCTGGGCATCCAGTCCAACCAGGCCCGACTCATGCGAAACGGCCCGTTCTTCCCCAACCACGGCCTGGACCGCATCGTGGACTACCATGAGCGCCAGGACCGCCGTTTCGCCGCCGCCGCGGCCGAAACCTCCGAGAGGACCCGGACCCCGATTTTGTGCGCTACTGAGCTCGCGGTTGCCGATCCGTCGAACGCTGGACCCGAAGCGGTGCGCTCCACCGGTCGGCTCTGCTATCCCAGCACCCACCGAGCGGTTCGAGCGCTCGACCACCTCTGGCGGTACGCCCGCTATCGGGAGCAGCACGGCCTCGGCTCCCTCCACGGCTGATGCGCCGTTCTCTCGGCCTCGCCGTGCTGCCCGTCGCCCTGGCGGCCACCAGCCTGTGGTGCCTCGTCCAGGCGGTCGACGCCGATCAGGAGGCCGACCTCGCGAGCTCGGGCCTGGTCGGGGTCGGACTGGACATCCTGGCCGAACCTGCTGCCGCCGCTCAGGATCCACCCTCGACCGCCACCGGTGATCCGGCGACGACCACGCCACTGTTGTCCGCCCGACGTATCCCGGATCTCCTCGTCCAACCGGTCGCCAGGCGGAACCTGGCGGCGCGATTGGACTCGTTCGTCGAGGGGAATCCGGCCGGAACGTGCATCGCCGTCACCGATGCCGGTGTCGACCTCTACGGGTCGAAGGCCCACGAACCGATGATGCCGGCGTCCACCGAGAAGATCCTCACGGCACACGCCGCTCTCTCGACGCTGGGCCCGGAAACACGTCTGGAGACCACGCTGGTCAGCCGGAGCGCTCCGGCGAACGGCACGGTGACCGGCGACGTCTGGCTCCTCGGTGGCGGGGACCCCCTGCTCAACACCGAGTTCTATCGGGCCCGCGGCCGGGAGGCCGACCAGGTGCACACCGATCTCTCCGCCCTGGCCGACGCCGTCGTCGCCGCAGGGATCACGCGGATCGACGGCGCCATCATCGGCGACGAGACGCGCTACGACGCCGAACGCGTCGTCCTTTCCTGGCCCAGCCGCTTCGCCCGGCAGAACCAGGCCGGGCCGCTCAGCGCCCTGACGGTCGACGACGGCCTCCTCAACGACGACGGCATCCTCCGACGCTCGCCCGAACCGGCGGCCACCGCCGCCGACTCGCTCCTCGACCTCCTCGCCGAACGCGGGGTGACGGTCCGAGGGTCCGAGCGGGTCGGCGACGCCCCCGACGACGCCACCACCGTCCTCGCCTCGGTCCCGTCACCGCCCATCAGCGAGGTCGTCGGACAGATGCTCACCTTCTCCGACAACACGACGGCCGAGCTGCTGAACAAGGAACTGGGGTTCCGAACGGCGGGCCTGGGTACGACCGCCTCCGGCAGCGAGGCCATCGGAGCCGCACTGGCCCAGTCGGACCTCGACCGCGCCGAGCGCGTCACCGTGGACGGCTCGGGTCTCGACGCCGGAAACCGCGTGACCTGCGACCTCCTGGTCGACGTGCTGGACGCCAACGGACCGGCGGGCCCGTTGGCCGAAGGGCTCCCGGTCGGCGCCCAGTCCGGCACGCTGACCGACCGGTTCGTGGGGTCCCCGGTCGCCGGCCTCGTGCGGGCCAAGACCGGGACGCTCCGTGACGTGACCGCGCTGGCGGGATTCGTCGAGGTCCCCGACACCGACGTCCTGACGTTCGCGGTCCTCGTCAACACCGCCGACGGCGTGCTCGTCGACGATGCGATCAAGCGTCGCCAGGAGCAGGTCGCCGAGATTCTCCTCACCTGGCCCGAGGGACCGGACCGCGCCCAACTCACGCCGCGCTGAACCGCGCCGCCGCCGGGGTCGCAGTCCATGCGCCTCGCGCTACCGTGCCGACCATGGCCTCGCTGCCCATGTTCCCGCTCGGCAGTGTCCTGGTGCCGGGCGCCGTCCTGCCGCTGCACGTCTTCGAGCCTCGCTACCAGGCGTTGATGGCCGACTGCCTCGACGGTGACGGTCGCTTCGGCGTGGTGCTCATCGAGCGGGGGAGCGAGGTCGGCGGCGGCGACCAGCGGGCCGACGTCGGAACGATGGCCTCCATCGAGCAGTACCAGCAGCTCGACGACGGCCGGTTCGCCCTGATCGCGGTCGGCCGGGAACGGTTCCGGGTCAGGGAATGGCTCGACGAAGAGCCCTACCCGCGGGCGCGGATCGAGCCCTGGGCCGATGCGCCGCTCGACGCGGTCGACCAGCCGCTGCTGACCGAGGCCCGGCAGGCGCTCGACCGGTTCCTCCCGAGCGACCAACCACTTCCCGACCTGGCGTCCGACCCGTCGTTGGCCAGCCATCAGCTCACCGCCATCGCCCCGGTCGGTGCGTACGACCGGTACCGGCTGCTCGGAGCGGCCGGTCCTGCCGATCGACTCCGCCAGCTGATCGAGCTCCTCACCGAACTCCCCGACGACGGCGGTCCGGCCTGACCGACGTCGCCGCCCTCGCCAGGGCTGGACGCGGAAGATCCACGAAGTGGCTCCGCTTCACCCGGTGGGGGTTGGGATCAGGAGCCATGTTCGCCGCCGAAGCGGTGTCGTGGGTCTGAATCCCCAGTGGCACTTCGTGGATCTGACCGAACGATCGCACGGCCGCCCCACCCCAGGTAGGGCCGAAAGTCCCAAGCCCGCTCGATGACGGCCTGCGGTCGGGTGCTTGCATCGTGGGCCAGACGCGGATAGGAAGAACCCTCAGCCCCGGCGCACCGCTCCAGCGGGCATCGTGACGCGGAGCGGGTTGCCCGACCCGGAGGATGATCGTTGGCCGAGCCGAAGAGCACGCAAGAGGTCGCCAAGGAGCTGCAACAGCTCGTGGTCGACTACGGCAAGCAGGAGACCGTCGACCCGCTCAAGAACCTGGGCCAGTACCTGGGCGCCGGGATCGCCGGCAGCGTGCTGATCGGGTCGGGTGTCTCCCTGATCCTCCTGGCCGTGTTGCGCATCCTCCAGTGGATCGGAACCGAGGAGAACGAGGCCGGCCAGGTCACCGGCGGCACGTTCAACGGCGACCTCTCCTACCTGCCGTACTTCATCGTCGCCATCATCGCCGCCCTGATCGTCGGCGGGTTCTATCGGGCGGTCCAGGGCCGAACCGACTCGACGACGAAGGAGACGCCCACGCCATGACGGCACCACAGAAGATCGACAAGACCCAGATCGAGGCCAAGTTCCAGGAGCTGAAGGCCGAGGTCGACAGCACCACCGACGATGCGAAGAGCTACGCGATCACGGCCGGCGCCGCCGGGGCGCTGATCCTGGTGCTCGTCTTCTTCCTCCTCGGGCGCAACCGGGGGAAGCGCTCGCGGGCCGTGGTCGAGATCGTCCGGATCTGAGCCGGGACACCGTGGCCGACGACACCAGCCGTTCCCTCGTCCAGCGGGCGTCGCGTCGCGGCTTCGACGAAGGGTTCATGGGCGGAAACGGGCTCTGGAGCATCATCGGCGCCGTCGCCTCCGCCATCCGGTTCATCCAGTGGATCGACGGCAAGGACCAGCGCAGGGTCGTGATCGACGACCTCAAACCAGGAGAGACGCTCATGATCGAGCATGTTGAAGCCGAACCCACACGGCGCCAGCTGCGCAAGCAGGCCAAGAAGCAGGCCAAGCAGGACAAGAAGGCCGCCGCGAAGGCCAAGAAGGAACACGCCCAAGCCCACGCCGAGACCGGCGGTGACGAGGTCGCCGAAGCGGTCGCCGTGGCCAAAGCGGACATCGCCAACCTGAAGAAGGTCAGCCGAAGGAGCCGCCGCAAGACCCGGCGGGCCGACCGGAAGGCCGGCAAGGCCGCCGCCAAACGTGCGGCCGCCGAGGCGCGCTCCGCCCACAAGGCGCAGCGACGGCGGGCCCGGCGCAAGGCGGACAAGCTGCAGCGCAAGGCGGACAAGCTCGAGCGCAAGGCAGCGAAGGCCCTCGCCCGAGCCGACGGGTAGTCGCCCCGGAGCGGGGCCCGACGCCCCTCGCGGTCTCACCGCCCACGCGGTCCGGGCATGATGGGGCGGTGACCGACTCCCCGCGCCCTCTGAACCGATGACCGGCCCCTTCACCCTCGGCGACACGGTGCTCCTCGTCGACCCGAAGCGGCGGCGCTACCTCATCACCCTGGAAGCCGGCGGCCAGTTCCACAGCCACGCCGGCTTCCTTCCCCACCAAGACCTGGTCGGTCGGCCGGACGGCAGCGCCGTGTCGACCACGCAGGGCCAGTCCTTCGTCGCGTGGCGGCCCACGCTCAGCGACTACATCCTGAAGATGCCCCGCGGGGCGCAGGTCATCTACCCCAAGGACCTCGGTCCGATGCTGATGCTGGCCGACGTGGCGCCCGGTCTGAAGGTGCTCGAATCGGGGGTGGGAAGCGGGGCGCTCTCGATGGCGCTACTGCGCGCCGGTGCCATGGTGACCGGCTACGAGCTGCGGGAGGATTTCGCCTCGCGGGCGGTCAAGAACGTCGGCCGCATGCTCGGCCCCGAGGCACTGGATCGCTACGACGTCCAGCTGCGGGACTGCTACGAAGGCATCGACGGCGACGACTTCGACCGCATCATCCTCGATCTTCCCGAACCGTGGCAGGTCGTCGGTCATGCCGCCGGAGCACTCCGCCCAGGAGGCATCCTGCTCGCCTACACCCCCAGCGTCGTCCAAGTCACCCGCCTGCACAACGAGCTGGACGGCGCCGGCTTCGCACTGGCCGAGACCGTCGAAGTGCTCAACCGCACCTGGCACGTCGAGGATCCCGCCGTCCGGCCCGACCACCGGATGGTGGCCCACACCGGGTTCCTCACCCATGCTCGGCGACTGAACGAGGAGTGAGCGGCTTCGACCTCGCCGTGGCGTGCGGGCTCGGTGCCGCCATCGTCCTGGGGTACCGGCTGGGAATCCGCACCCGCCTCATGGCGTGGATCGGCACCGCCGCCGGGTTGGCCTTCGGGCTGGCGGTGGCGTGGGCCGCGACCCGGGGACGAACCGGTTGGAACGCAGCAGGCGTCGCGGCCATCGGTCTGGCGGTGCCGGCGGTGCTGGGTTGGCTGACGGGTCGGGCGGCCCAGCGGCCACCGATCTACGTCCAGCCCGAACCGCTCGATCGGGTTCACGGGGCCATCGCGGGCGGACTGCTGGCCCTGGTCGTCGTGTGGGTCGTCGTCCCTCCCGCCGGCGCCGCTCCAGGATCGATGGGCGAGCGGATCTCGGCCTCGACCACCTTCGAGCTCATCGAGAGCCTGCCCGGTCCGATCGCCCCGGTCGCCGACGTGGCCGCCCGGATCGACACCACGGACGACCCCCTCGATCCCCGCGAGGTGGTGCAGCCGGCGTCGGGTCCGCCCGAGTCGGTCACGGTGCCGCAGGCCGCGACGCTGACCGAGGGGCAGCGGGCCGAGGCCCGCGCTTCGGTCGTCGGAGTCAGTGGGATCGCCTGCGGACGGCTGATCGAGGGGACGGGGTTCGTGGCCTCCGACCAAATGGTCGTCACGAACGCCCACGTCGTGGCCGGGGTCGAGGAGATCAGGATCGACCGTGCCGACGGAACACGCGTGCTCGGCCGGGCGATCGGCTACGACCCGGCCACCGATCTCGCGGTCATCCTCGTTCCCGAGCTCGAGGTGGAACCCCTCCCGCTCGGGACGACCCCCGGACGCGGCGCGACCGGCGAGGTCCTGGGGTTCGCCCCCGACGGTGACCCACCCGTCACCCCCTACCGCGTCGCAGGCGAGGTCACCGCGACCGGTCGCGACATCTACGGAGACGGCGACGTGCGCCGCCAGGTCTTGTACGTGGCCGCCGAGCTCGATTCGGGCGACTCGGGGGCGCCGCTCCTGAGCGAGGGCCGGGTCGTCGGGATGATCTTCGCGGTCGCCCCCGGCACCGAGCCGCTCGCGTTCGCGCTGACCGCGGACGAGCTCGCAGCGCTCCCCGTCGAGGACGACGGGCCGATCGACACCGGCGAGTGCCGCTGAACCCCCGAGAAACTCCCGCCCCGAAAGAAGCGAATGGAGTTCAGCGCCAGCTGAACCCCCGAGAAACTCCCGCCCCGAAAGAAGCGAATGGAGTTCAGCGCCAGCTGAACCCCCGAGAAACTCCCGCCCCGAAAGAAGCGAATGGAGTTCAGCGCCAGCTGAACCCCCGAGAAACTCCCGCCCCGAAAGAAGCGAATGGAGTTCAGCGCCAGCTGAACCCCCGAGAAACTCCCGCCCCGAAAGAAGCGAATGGAGTTCAGCGCCAGCTGAACTCCCGAGGAACTCACCCGAAGGGTGAGTTCCCCCTCATGCGCCACCGTTTCCCGCCGACGTAGCGGTAGGGTGCGCGCCAGGAGGATCGAGTGTGACCGAATCCGACGGGGAAGAACTGCAACAGCAGATCCGTGATCTCGAAGGCGAGATCACGCTGCTGCGGCGCCGCCTCCAAGATGCGCCCAAGCGGGTCCGCACACTCGAGGAGCGACTGCTCGAGACCAAGGGCCAGCTGTCCCAAGCGGTCTCCCAGAACGAGAAGCTCACCTTCACCCTCCGCGAGGCGCGCGAGCACATCGCCGCCCTCCGCGACGAGGTCGACAAGCTGACCCAGCCGCCGGCCGCCTACGGCACGCTGCTGGGCGTCAACGAGGACGAGACCGTCGACGTGTTCAGCGGTGGCCGCAAGATGCGGGTCGCCGTCCATCCCGAGCTGGAGACGGGCGACCTGGTGCGGGGCACCGAGGTCGCTTTGAACGAGTCCTTCAACGTCGTGCTGGCCCGCGAGGCCGACCGGGCCGGCGAGGTCGCCACGCTCAAGGAGGTGCTCGAGGACGGCACCCGTGCCATCGTCGTGGGCCGCGCCGACGACGAGCGGGTCTGCGAGCTGGCCCAGCACCTCGTCGACACCAAGCTCCGATCCGGTGACACCGTCCTGATCGACACCCGGTCCTCGGTCATCCTCGAGCGCCTTCCGCGCCCCGAGGTCGAGGACCTGGTCCTCGAGGAGGTGCCCGACGTCGGGTACGAGGACGTCGGCGGGCTCGACGAGCAGATCGAGCAGATCGTCGACGCGGTCGAGCTCCCGTTCCTGCACCGCGATCTGTTCGCCGAGCACCAGCTTCCCGCCCCCAAGGGCATCCTGCTCTACGGCCCGCCGGGGTGCGGCAAGACCCTCATCGCCAAGGCGGTGGCCAACTCGTTGGCCAAGAAGGTGGCCGAGGTCAGCGGCGACCGCGCCGCCCGCAGCTACTTCCTCAACATCAAGGGCCCCGAGCTGCTCAACAAGTACGTCGGCGAGACCGAGCGCCACATCCGGCTGGTCTTCCAGCGAGCCCGCGAGAAGGCCGAGGACGGCACGCCGGTCATCGTGTTCTTCGACGAGATGGAGTCGCTGTTCCGCACGCGCGGCACCGGCATCTCCAGCGACATGGAGGCCACGATCGTCCCGCAGCTGCTGGCCGAGATCGACGGCGTCGAGACGCTGCGCAACGTCATCGTCATCGGCGCCTCCAACCGCGAGGACCTGATCGACCCGGCCATCCTGCGCCCCGGTCGCCTCGACGTGAAGATCAAGATCCAACGCCCCGGTCCCGAGCAGGCCGGCGCCATCTTCTCGCGGTACCTCACGGCCGATCTGCCGATCCACGCCGACGAGATCAGCGAGGCCGGCGGTGGCGACGTCCACAAGGCCGTGCAGGTCATGGCCGAGCGAGCCGTCGAAGAGATGTACCGCACCGACGAGGCCAACGAGTTCCTCGAGATCACCTACCAGAACGGTGACAAGGAAGTCATGTACTTCAAGGACTTCGCGTCCGGCGCCATGATCGAGAACATCGTCCGGCGGGCCAAGAAGGAAGCCATCAAGCGGCTCATCGCCACCGGTGAGAAGGGGATCCGCAGCGAGGACCTCTGGGCCGCAGTCCACCAGGAGTACAAGGAACACGAGGATCTGCCCAACACGACCAACCCGGACGACTGGGCCAAGATCTCGGGCAAGAAGGGCGAGCGCATCGTGTTCGTCCGGACGCTGGTGCGCGACCAGGACGAGGATGACGACCCCACCGGCGGTCGCTCGATCGCCCAGGTCCAGACCGGCCAGTACCTGTAGTGATCGGGCGCTGGACCGTCGCCCGGGCCCGGTAGGGTTTGGCTGTGGCCCTTCCCAAGATCGTCGGCATCGAGACCGAGTACGGGATCGTCCATCGGGGCACCGATGAGCCCAATCCCATCACCGCATCGTCGCTCCTGATCAACGCGTTCGTCTCCGAGCTGGTCGACGTGGGCAGCCCCGGTGATCCGTTGCCGCGGGTGGGCTGGGATTTCGAGGACGAGTCACCCGGAGCCGATGCCCGGGGCATGGTGCCGGCGGGGTCGCTCGCACCGGACATCGAGACCCATCTGGTCAATGCCGTGCTCACCAACGGCGCCCGGTACTACGTCGACCATGCCCATCCCGAGCTGTCCACGCCCGAGTGTGCCGACGCCCTGACCGCCGTGCTCTACGACCGGGCCGGCGAGCTGATCCTCGAACGCTCGATGACCGCGGCCAGCCGCCTGCTGCCCGAGGGCCAGGAGCTGGTGGTCTACAAGAACAACTCCGACGGCAAGGGCAACAGCTACGGCTGTCACGAGAACTACCTGATGGACCGCGCCACGCCGTTCGGTCGCATCGTCTCGTACATCACCCCGCACTTCGTGTCCCGCCAGATCTTCTCCGGAGCGGGCAAGGTCGGCTCCGAGCTCGCCGGCGAGAGCGACGGCCCGCACTACCAGATCACCCAGCGGGCCGATTTCTTCGAGGAGGAGGTCGGTCTCGAGACCACCCTGAAGCGGCCCATCGTCAACACCCGTGACGAGCCGCACGCCGACGCCCAGAAGTACCGGCGGCTCCACGTGATCGTGGGCGACGCCAACATGTCCGAGGTCGCGACCTACCTCAAGGTGGCCACCACCGCGCTGATCCTCTGCATGATCGAGGACGACTTCTTCGATCGCGAGCTGACCCTGGCCCATCCGGTCCCGGCCCTGCAACAGGTGTCGCGCGATCTCACGCTTCGCCAGCCACTCGAGCTGACCGACGGCACCACGATGACCGCACTCGAGATGCAGTGGGAGTTCTACGACCGGGCTCGCAAGTACGCGGAGCTGCACGGCCTCGGTCTCATCGGCGAACCCGAGGGCCACGAGATGCTCCTCGAACGGTGGGAAGCGATGCTGACCGGGCTCGAGACCGACCCCATGGCCCTCAACGACCAGGTGGACTGGGTGGCCAAGTACCGGCTGCTCGAGGGCTATCGGGAGCGCCACGGGCTGGACTGGGACGACGTGCGTATCGCAGCGATGGCGCTCCAGTACCACGATCTTCGTCCCGATCGTTCGTTGACCCGACGGATCGGGCTCGAGCAGCTGATCGAGCTCGATCGCATCGAGCACGGGGTGACCGAGCCCCCCGACGACACCCGCGCCTACTTCCGCGGCAAGTGCCTGCAGCGCTGGTCCACCGAGATCGTGGCCGCCAACTGGGACTCCCTGGTGTTCGACATCGGGGACGATCCCCTTCGTCGGGTCCCGATGATGGAACCCACGCGAGGCACCCGGGAGCACGTGGGTCCACTCCTGGACGCGGCCGACTCGGCCGCCGATCTGCTGGACCGGCTCCAGGCCTGAGCGAGCCGGTTTCTGCCCGGCGCCGCGCGCAACGACCGGAAACCCGCTACCTTCAACTCACAGGCATGTGGTCGGCAGCGGAGACCCAGAGCGATGGCAGAACGAGAACAGAAGAAGAAGCAGGCTCCTTCCGAGAAGGACGACGTCGTCGCTGACGCTCCGGCGACCAGCGAGACCGGCGAGAAGCTCAAGGCCGAGCTGGACGATCTCCTCGACGAGATCGACGACGTGCTCGAGACCAACGCCGAGGACTTCGTGAAGTCGTACATCCAGAAGGGCGGCCAGTAGGCCGTCGACCGATGACCGCGATCGATCGCCGGCGCTTCCTGGCCGGATCACTCGCCGTCGGGGCGGCGGCCGTGGCACCCCGCACCGCGGTCGGTGCGCAGGAAGGTTCGCCGTACGGCTCGCTCGACGGTCGAACGCCGGACGCCAATGGCATCGTCCTGCCCGAGGGCTTCACCAGCCGGGTCATCGCCCGCAGTGGTGAGACGACCGGGTCCGGTTCGTACCGGTGGCACCCCTTCCCGGACGGGGGAGCGACCTTCTCGACCGCCGACGGCGGCTGGGTGTACGTGTCCAACAGCGAGAACATCCAGGCCGGCGGCGGGGGTGTGGGCGCGGTTGCCTTCGACGCCGACGGCACGATTCTCGAGAGCTACCCGATCCTGGACGGCACGCTGCGCAACTGCGCCGGCGGGGCCACCCCGTGGGGCACCTGGCTGTCCTGCGAGGAGTTCGAGTTCCCGGTGGAGGACCCCTTGCCCGACGAGCTCGAGGTCAGGGCCGGCCGGGTCTGGGAGACCGACCCCAGCGGCGAGCGCGATCCGGTCGTCCGACCGGCCCTGGGCGTCTTCAGCCACGAGGCGGTGGCGGTCGACCCCGAGCGCCAGCAGCTGTACCTCACCGAGGACCAGCTGGACGGACTCCTGTATCGGTTCACACCCGACGCCTATCCCGACCTGTCCAGCGGGCTGCTCGAAGCCGCCGTGGTGGCCGACGACGGTGGGGTGACCTGGGCCGAGGTGCCCGACCCGTCCGCGGCCGAGGCCAACACGCGGTCACAGGTTCCGGACGCCACCCCCTTCGCGGGCGGCGAGGGCGTCTGGTACGAGAACGGCACGGTGTTCTTCACCACCAAGTTCGACGTGAAGGTGCACGCCTACGAGATCGAGCCGTCGACGATCCGCGTGCTGTACGACGGGGGACCGGCCGGCGAGAGCGCACCACTGCGCGGGGTCGACAACATCGTGGGCGACCGGGCCGGAGACCTGTTCGTCGCCGAGGACCTCCGCGGCGAGGACCCGATCGAGATCGTGCTGGTCACCGCCGAAGGGCTGGTCGCACCGTTCCTCCAGGTCACCGGTCAGGACAGCGAACTGGTCGGTCCGGCCTTCAGCCCCGACGGCACCCGGCTCTACTTCAGCTCCCAGAGTGCCATCTCCTTGACCGAGGGCATCACCTACGAGGTGACCGGGCCGTTCCGCCACGCCGACTCGGTCACGGCTCCTCCTGCCGGGGGCGTCACCACCACGGTCGCCGCGGCGACCAGTGAGGCACCGACCACCACGACCTCCGAGACCTCGGCGCCGACCACCACCACGCTCGACGCCGTCGGCGCGGCCCCGGCCGGCGACGGCGACGGCGACGGTGGGAACGTAGTCCTCATCGGCGGTCTGCTCGGCGCGGCCGCCCTCGCCGCCGGTGGTGCGCTCGCCTGGCGATCACGGCAAGGCGACGACGGCCGACCCGGTGACGGGGAGCACGGCAACCCGCCCAGCTGACCCGGTCGCGTCGAAATGGGCTCAACGACCCATGACGGCGCCGGGGCGAACTTGACACCCTCAGCCTGAGGCCCGTTCTGCGAAAGCGGGCCTGGCGACCCTGGCGAAGCCAGGCGGAGGGACGGCGGAACCATGAGTGCACACGCGCGCCTTTGGGCGATCGCAATCATCTGGCTGGCGGTCTCGAGCGTGATGGTGGTCGTTCCCGCCGAGCGTGCCGACGCCACCGGCAACAAGCCCGTGGTCTACCTGACGTTCGACGACGGGCCGGACAATCAAGGCAACACCCGCCGCATCGTCGACATCCTCGACCGCTACAACGCCGTCGGAACCTTCTTCATGATGGGCGTCCGAGTACAGGCCGATCCGGCGACGGTCCGCTACGTGGCATCGCACGGTCACGCGCTCGGGAGCCACACGTACGATCACCGATCGCTCCCGAGCCTCTCGAGTGCGACCATCGGGTGGCAGTTCGACCGGACCCAGGCGCTCGTCCGGCATGCCGGCGTCAACGCCAAGCTCAGCTGCTACCGCCCCCCGTACGGCGCCACGAACTCGCGGGTGCGCCAGGTGGCCGCGAACCGAGGTCTTCGGGAGATCAAATGGAGCATCGACACCAACGACTGGCGCTCGTCGGCCACCATCGGCTCGATCCAGCGCTCGCTGAACCAGGCCCGCCACGGCAGCATCGTACTGATGCACGACGGCGCAAGCCGCCGGTTCAAGACGGTGCAGGCGTTGTCCGACTGGATGGCCGGAAACCACCATCGTTTCGAGTTCCAGGCCGTGCCGCAGTGCAGCGGCGGTGTCGTGGCCGGCCGACCGTTCGGGCGCGTCGAGGCCGTCTCGGCAGCCACCGCGGGCACCACCACCGTCCGCGGCTGGGCCCTCGACCCCGACACCACCAGCAGCATCCGCATCCGTGCCTACGTCAACGGCCGCTACGTCACCGGCACGCTCGCCGACAGCCAACGAAACGACGTCGACGCCGCCCACCACAAAGGCCCCAACCACGGCTTCACCTTCACCGTCCCCGCCCAACCCGGCAACCGGCTCTGCATCTACGCCATCAACAACAGCACCGGACCCCACACCACCCTCCGCTGCACCACCGTCCCCGGGACCCGACGCGCTCCCACCCCCGCCCCGCCAGCCGGCCGACCGTTCGGGCGCGTCGAGGCCGTCTCGGCAGCCACCGCGGGCACCACCACCGTCCGCGGCTGGGCCCTCGACCCCGACACCACCAGCAGCATCCGCATCCGTGCCTACGTCAACGGCCGCTACGTCACCGGCACGCTCGCCGACAGCCAACGAAACGACGTCGACGCCGCCCACCACAAAGGCCCCAACCACGGCTTCACCTTCACCGTCCCCGCCCAACCCGGCAACCGGCTCTGCATCTACGCCATCAACAACAGCACCGGACCCCACACCACCCTCCGCTGCACCACCGTCCCCGGGACCCGACGCGCTCCCACCCCCGCCCCGCCAGCCGGCCGACCGTTCGGGCGCGTCGAGGCCGTCTCGGCAGCCACCGCGGGCACCACCACCGTCCGCGGCTGGGCCCTCGACCCCGACACCACCAGCAGCATCCGCATCCGTGCCTACGTCAACGGCCGCTACGTCACCGGCACGCTCGCCGACAGCCAACGAAACGACGTCGACGCCGCCCACCACAAAGGCCCCAACCACGGCTTCACCTTCACCGTCCCCGCCCAACCCGGCAACCGGCTCTGCATCTACGCCATCAACAACAGCACCGGACCCCACACCACCCTCCGCTGCACCACCGTCCCCGGGTGAGGGCGGCGCTGCTCCAAGCGCACGGACTTCGCGACGGGCCCGGCGAACCCCACCATCTTGGGCCGGACCTCGTCCGAGACGATGCGTACCCCGCCGGTGACGAGGCGAACCTCCGCGGCGTGGAGACGGTAACCTCCACGCCGTGACGATCCCCCAGTTCTCCCCGGGCGATGATCCCGGCCCCGATTTCGCGTCGCTCGTTCGCCGGGCCGGTCAACCACCGCCGCCGTCGGCCAGCACCCAGGACCTCGACATCATGCACGGCACGACGGTGATGGCCGTCCGCTACGCCGACGGCGTGGTGATGGCCGGCGACCGCCGCGCCACCTCGGGCAACCTCATCAGCCACCGCCGGATCGAGAAGGTCTATCCCGCCGACCGCTACAGCGGCGTCGCCATCGCCGGCGCCGCCGGCCCGGCCATGGAGATGGTCAAGCTCTTCCAGCTCCAGCTCGAGCACTACGAGAAGGTCGAGGGCACCTCGCTCAGCCTCGAGGGCAAGGCCAACCAGCTGGGCCAGATGGTCCGCAACCACCTTCCGGCCGCCATGCAGGGCCTGGTCGTCGTGCCCCTCTTCGCCGGGTACGACACCCGCCGCGAGTCCGGCCGCCTCTTCCAGTACGACGTCACCGGCGGTCGGTACGAGGAGATCGACTTCGCCACGTCGGGCTCGGGCAGCCTCCACGCCGGCACGGTGCTCAAGTTGGGCTACCGCCCCGACGCCAGCCGCGACGACGCCCTCGATCTGGCCCTCACGGCGATCTACACGGCCGCCGACGAGGACACCGCCACCGGAGGTCCCGACGCCGCTCGCGGCATCTATCCGATCGTGGCCACGATCACCGACGAGGGGTTCCGGCAGGTCGACGACGATGAGCTCGCCACCCTGTCCGCCGTCGTGGTCGATCGACTCGCCGGCGGGGGAGGGGACAGCGCATGAACATGCCCTTCTACGTCGCTCCGGAACAGGTGATGAAGGACCGGGCCGACTACGCCCGGAAAGGCATCGCCCGAGGCCGGGCCCTGGCCGCGGTCGAAGCGCGCGATGGCATCGTCATCTGTGCCGAGAACACGTCCAACACCCTGCGCAAGGTCAGCGAGATCTACGACCGCATCGCCTTCGCCGGCGTGGGCCGCTACAACGAGTTCAACCAGCTCCGGATCGCCGGGGTTCGTGCCGCCGACCTCAAGGGCTACTCGTTCAGCCGTGAAGACGTCGACGCCCGTAGCCTGGCCAACCAGTACGCCCAGATCCTGGGCGAGGTCTTCACCCACGAGATGAAGCCGATGGAGGTCGAGATCCTGGTGGCCGAGATCGGCGACGACCCGGCCAACGACCAGCTCTACCACATCATCTACGACGGCACGGTCATGGACGAGAGCAAGTTCTCCGTGCTGGGCGGCGACGCCGAAACCATCGCCCAACGGCTCGAATCGTCGTGGCAGGCCGACCTGACCACCGCCGCCGCCATCAGGGGGGCGGTCGACGCCCTCGCAGGACCGGATCGCACCCTGGAGCCCGACGATCTGGAGGTGGCCATCCTCGAGCGCAACGGCCAACGCCGCGCCTTTCGCCGCATCGAAGGCGACGAACTCACGTCCGCCCTGGCGGGCTGATCAGATCACGTGCATGCTGAGCGTGCGCGTCACGGCCAGCACCACCACACCGGCGACCATGGCGAAGGCCAGGCCGCGCCGGCGACCGCCTCGTTCCGTCGGTCGATCGTCCGCGTGGTCGAGTTCGCCCTGATCGCCGAAATCCCCGAGATCGTCGAACAACAGGATCTCGCGGGCTCTCAGCAGGTCCTTCTCGTCGACCAGCACGCTCACGTCGCTGAGGGGGAGCGGACCCCCGACCGGTCCCTGGAGCTGCCAGAGCACGCCCTCGGCGCCCAGGCGGGCGGCGACCAGCTGGGCTTCGAACGACGAGCTCAATGTCGCCAGGTGCACCATTCGGCCGACCGTCACGACTCAACGCTACCGGCCTCCCCCCTCACCCGTGCAGGGGTCGCCGGGCGGACGCAGGCGGAGGGGCCGCGTCTTTTGGACCCGCCTTCCCTACGATGGCCGCGATGGAGCGCAGGATCTTCGGCCTCGAGAACGAGTACGGCGTCACCTGCACCCTCCGCGGCCAGCGGCGGCTGAGCCCCGACGAGGTCGCTCGTTACCTCTTCCGCCGCGTCGTGTCATGGGGCCGCTCGTCCAACGTCTTCCTGGCCAACGGTGCCCGCCTCTACCTGGACGTGGGCTCCCATCCCGAGTACGCCACCCCCGAGTGTGACTCGATCTACGACCTGGTCGTCCACGACAAGGCGGGGGAGCGGATCCTCGAGCAGCTCCTCGTCAGCGCCGAGCAGCGCCTCCGCGACGAGGGCATCCGCGGCGTCATCTACCTCTTCAAGAACAACACCGACTCGGCCGGCAACTCGTACGGGTGCCACGAGAACTATCTGACCACCCGGCAGGACGACTTCTCGCACTACGCCGAGGTCCTGATTCCGTTCCTCGTCAGCAGGCAGATCTACGCCGGCGCCGGCAAGGTGCTGCAGACCGCTCGCGGCGCCCTGTTCTGCATCAGTCAACGCGCCGAGCACATCTGGGAGGGCGTCTCCAGCGCCACCACCCGTTCCCGGCCCATCATCAACACCCGCGACGAGCCGCATGCCGACGCCGAGCGCTACCGGCGCCTCCACGTCATCGTCGGCGACTCCAACATGAACGAGTACGCCACGTTCCTGAAGGTCGGTGCCTGCTCGATCCTGCTCCGCATGCTCGAGAGCCCCAACGTCGTCTTGCGCGACATGACGCTCGAGAACCCCATCCGGGCCATCCGCGAGATCAGCCACGACCTCACCCTCAGCCGCCGGGTGCGGTTGGCCAACGGCCGTGAGGCCAGCGCTCTGGAGATCCAGTCCGAGTACCTGGAGCGAGCCCTCCGGTTCGCCCAGACCAACGATCTGTCCCCGCTCGAGCAGCGAGCGCTGGACATGTGGGAACACTGCCTGACCGGCCTCGAGAAGGATCCCTTCAGCCTCGACCGCGAGTGCGACTGGGTGACCAAGTACAAGCTGATCGAGTCGTACCGCGAACGCCATGGACTCGAGCTGTCCGACCCGCGGGTGTCGCTGCTCGACCTCCAGTACCACGACCTCAGCCGGGACCGCAGCGTCTTCTACAAGATGCAGGACCGCGGTCTGGTCGAGCGCATCTGTGACGACGCGGACATCGCCAACGCCGTCGAGAACCCGCCCCAGACCACCCGCGCCCGCCTGCGGGGAGAGTTCATCCGCCGGGCCAAGGAGCGCAAGCGGGACTACACCGTCGACTGGGTCCACCTGAAGCTCAACGACCAGGCCCAGCGCACCGTCCTGTGCAAGGACCCGTTCCGGGCCCACGACGAGCGGGTCGAGAAGCTCATCGCCTCGCTGTAGTGGTGCGCCACTGACCCCATGGCCAAGCTCGAACGCCTGCTCAATCTGACCGCCGCCCTCCTCGAGACGACACGGCCGCTCTCGGCCGACGAGCTCCGACTCCGCGTCCCCGGGTATCCCGAAGCCAAGACCAGCTTCCGGCGGGCCTTCGAGCGGGACAAGGAGGATCTCCGCGACATGGGGATCCCCCTCCAGCTCGACCTCATCGAGCGGGACGGCCATCAGGTCGACGGCTACCGCATCCCGAAAGACGAGTACTACCTCCCCGATCCGGACCTCACCGCGGACGAGCTCGCCGCGCTCCACCTGGCCGCCTCCACGGTCCGGGTCGGCGGTCGGCACGACAGCGAGGCGATCTGGAAGCTCGGAGGAGCGGTGGGCCGGGACGCCGACGCCCCGGTTGCCGCGCTCCCGATCGATCCCCACCTGGCCACGCTGTTCGACGCGATCCGCCAGCGACGCCAGACCCGCTTCACCTACCGCGGCCAGCCCCGGATCGTCGACCCCGCCCGCCTCGGGTACGAGCGTGGGCGGTGGTACCTGACCGGCCACGACCACAGCCGGGGCGGCACCCGGATGTTCCGGCTGGATCGGATCGAGACCGAGGTCGAGCTGGACGAACCCGACTCGGCCGACGTGCTGGTCGAGGACCGTCGCTCCACCGCCCGGCCCTGGGAGCTGGGCTCCGGTGATCCCACGATCGTCGAACTGCGCGTCGACGCCGACCAACTCCCGTTCGCCGAGCGGGCGCTGGGCCCGTCCGCCGACCCCCCCGCTGCGGACGGATCGGCCAGCTTCAGCGTGCCGGTCCGCAACAGTGACGCCTTCCGCTCGTTCGTGCTCGGATTCCTCGATCACGCCGAGGTCGTCGCTCCCGCCTCGGTGCGCAACGACCTCGTCGACTGGCTCGCGTCGGTCGGAGCCGACCGATGAGCCGCCTCACCGCGGCACAGAGCCTCACCCGGCTCCTCGCGATCGTCCCGTGGGTCGCGGCGCAGGACGCCGTGCCCATCGACGAGATCTGCCGACGATTCGATCTCACCCGCGAGGAGCTCCTGGCCGATCTCGACATCGTGTTCCTGGTGGGCGTCCACCCGTTCACGCCCGATCAGCTGATCGAGGTCCGCATCGACGACGACCACGTCTCGATCGACTACGCCGACTACTTCGCCCGGCCGCTCTCGCTGACCCCGGAACAGGGGCTGGCCCTGGTCACCGCCGGAGCGTCGGTGCTGGCCATCCCCGGGGCCGATCCCGACGGGCCGCTGGCCCGGGGTCTGGACAAGCTGGCGGCGCTGCTCGGCCTGGATCGCGCCCAGGTCGACGTCGATCTGGGCGACGCCGCCGGCGACACGTTGGCCCAGCTCCAGCAGGCGATCGCCGACCATCGCTCGGTGCGGATCGAGTACTACGCCTACGGGCGCGACGAGAACACCGTGCGGACCCTCGACCCTTCGGCGGTCCGGGCCGACCGAGGCCAATGGTACGTCAGCGGCTGGTGCCACAGCGCCGAAGCCGAGCGGACCTTCCGGGTCGACCGGATCACCGACCTCGAGGTGCTCGACACGACCTTCGAGCCGCCCGCCGAGCCGATCGAGCCCGAGGTCTTCGCTTCGCCCGACGGCCTTCCGCGCGTCGTCCTGCACGTCGATCCCGGCCACGACTGGCTGGCCGATCAGTATCCGACCGACCACGTCGAGCGCACCCCTGACGGCGCCATGACGATCACCCTGCCGGTCGCGGCCGAGGCGTGGCTCGAACGCCTGCTGCTCCAGCTCGGCCCTCACGCCGAGATCCGATCGATCGATCCACCGCTCTCCGCCACCATCGGCAGGGACGCGGCCGAACGCGTCCTGGCCCGGTACCGGGCCACGGCCGGCACCTGAGCCGGACCGGGGCGGGGTAGCCTTCGCCCGTGAAGAGCAACGGCGGCGACCCCGCGAGCGGAGCCGAGAGCACGGACGCGCTCATCGAGGAGCTCCTGGGGGGCTCCTCCGAACCCGAGCGATCCAATGCGCTCGTCGAGGAGCTCCAGGGCTCCGGCCGATCGTCCGGGACCGCCGTGGTCGAGGGGCCCCATCCCCTCGGACCGGACGACGATCTCACCAGTGTCCTGGTCGAACCCGACGAGGACGTCGAGGACGAGGAATCCGCCCAGCAGGCCCACCGCGTCCGAGCCGCGGTCGAATGGATCCTGGTGATCCTCGGTGCCATCGGGGTCGCCCTGCTGCTCAAGATCTTCCTCTTCCAGGCGTTCTACATCCCCTCGTCCTCGATGGAGCCCACCCTCCAGATCGACGATCGGGTGCTGGTCAACAAGCTCAGCTACGACGCCCACGACGTCAACCGCGGTGATCTCATCGTGTTCCGACGTCCCGAGGAGATCTCCGGCGACACCAGGGACCTGATCAAACGGGTCATCGGGCTCCCCGGCGAATCGGTCTCCACCGATCCCGACACCGGTCAGGTGCTCATCGACGGTCAGCCGCTGATCGAGCCCTATCTCGAGCCGTCGGTGCGCAGCTCCGGTCTCGAGACACCGGTGGTGGTGGCCGAGGGCCACGTGTTCGTCATGGGCGACAACCGCGGCAATTCGCAGGACAGCCGCGTCTTCGGTCCGATCGAGACCGACTCCATCGTCGGACGGGCGTTCATCAGGGTCTGGCCCCTGGACACCATCGACTTCCTCTAGTCGACCGCGTCACCGTCGCCCATCGGACGATCCGTGGCGATGAACGCGTCGACCATCCGGTCGACATGGTCGCTGTAGAGCCCGTCGATGCCCATGATCAGCAACTCCTCGAGCACGTGGGGGAACTGAGCATCCCAGCCGAGCGCCAGGCGCCCGAACCGGTGGAACAGCGTGACGTGGCCACCCGTCCACTCCAGGTAGTGCAGATTGATGGCGTCGATCCCCGCGCTCTCCAGCTGGCTCGCCCGCCGCTCCGGCCCGCCCTCGACCCGCTGCAGTCGGGTCGAATCCACCAGCTTCACCGTGTCCGACCAGTCCCGCCAGCCTGCGACGAGCTCCCAGTCGAAGTGGCACAGCCAGAGCCGGTGGCCGGCACCGTGGGACTCGGCGATGTCCAGCGTCGGTCGAGCGGCGTCGGGGTCCTTCACGTCGAGTGAGAGGGCGAAGTCGGTGCCGAGCTCCCGGTAGAGCTCGTCGAGGGACGGGATGTGGTGGGGAAGATCGGCCCGGTCGACGCTGCTGATCGGTCGCTTGCGGCGAAGGCCGGTCCGGACGACCCCGTCGTGGTCGAGAACCGGGATCCCGTCGCGGGTGAGCCAGACGTCACTCTCCAGGCCACGCGCCCCGAGCCGCAGCGCCAGGGAGAAGGCCTCCAGCGTGTTCTCCGGCGCATGGGCGCTGGCGCCCCGATGAGCGAAGCCGATCGGGTCCTGCAAAGGCTCATGACGTACGACCATCAGCCGATCATCCCCCAGTGGACGTAGCCGGACCAAGCCCCCGCACCGGGTGTCCTACCCAGTCGAAATAGGTCCATTTGCCCCTCAACGGCTCGCAGCCCGGAGCCGATTGTTAAGGCAGAACGAAACGGGAGAACCAAACCGATGGCAACCATTCGAGCGAGCTGTGACGATTGCGGCGACGTGGAACTGACCACGGGCGACGTCCACGTCCGTGTGTGCAACCACGACAGCACCGGCACCTATTCGTTCCGATGCCCGACCTGCCGGATGACCCAGGTCAAGTCCGCCGAGTCCCGCACCATCGATCTGCTGGTCGCCGCGGGTGTCTCCCACTCCACCTGGGACCTGCCCCAGGAGATCTTCGAGGAGCGGAAGGGTGACAAGATCACCCACGACGACATCCTCGACTTCCACGACCTGCTCGGCGACCCGAACTGGTACAGCGACCTGACCTCCAGCATCGAGCGCTGATCCCGGCCACCGGCGGCCCTGGCGCGCCGGTTCCTCCCGTTCCGCACCCGGGATCTGCCAGACTTCCCCGGTGTTCGTCAGCGCCGTGCTCGGTCTGCTCCTCGTGCTGCTCGGCGGGATGCTCCTCCTGATCCGGCGACTGGATCGGGCCACCGCATCCCTCCTCCGGGACATCGATGCCATCGATCGTTCCCGCTGGGCTGCCCGGTCCATCGCGATCCGAGCCGCCGCCACCGGCCGGTCGGTCGACCGGGTGCGACACCGGTAGGCTCGATGTATGGCTGTGCTCACCGCCAACGCGGGGACGCCCGGCGCGATCATCGGCATCCTCGAGAGTCTCAGCGGGGTCGAGTTCCTGGTCATCGCCCTGTTCGCGTTCCTCGTGCTGGGCCCCGAGAAGCTGCCCGACGCCATGCGACGGGCCGGGAGGCTCCTCGGCGAGGTCCGCAAGGTCACGGCGGGATTCCAGGAAGAGGTGCGGGCCGCCATGGCCGAAGCCGAGGCGGCCGCCAAGCTCCCCGAGGAGTTCTCCGACATGAGCGGGGACACACCCGCCCCCGCTGCGACGGACGAGCCCACGTCGGCGGGGCAACCGTCCGAAGGGGTGCCGCCTGAAGAGGCGCCGTCCAACTCCGACGAACCGAGCTGATCCGCCGTGGTTGAACAGATCGGCAACAGCCTGAGCGACCGCATGACCCTGTGGGAACACCTGCGCGAGCTGCGGAACCGGATCTTCAAGTCCGTCATCGCCGTCGCGGTGGGGGCCATCATCATGTGGATCGCCTACCCATGGGTGGAGGACATCCTCCGAGCGCCCCTGGACAAGGCCTGCAACCAGACCGACTCCGCCACCGACTGTGCCTTCGTCATCACCGATGTCCTCGGCGGCCTCTCGGCCCGGCTGGCCGTCTCCGGCTACGGCGGCATCGCCATCGCCATGCCGGTCATCCTGTGGCAGCTCTGGCGCTTCATCACGCCCGGGCTGTACCCCAACGAGAAGCGCATGGCGATCCCGTTCATGGTCTCGTCGCTGGTGCTGTTCGTGCTGGGTGCGACGATGGCGTACTTCGTGCTCCCCCGGGGACTCGAGTTCCTCCTCACCATCGCCGGCGACGACGTCGAGCCGCTGCTCGATCCCAAGCGCTACTTCAGTTTCCTCGTCTACATGATGCTGGCGTTCGGCGTCGGCTTCCTGTTCCCGGTGATCCTGATCTTCCTGCAGCTGCTTGGGCTGGTCCGGGCCGAGACGCTCGGCACGTACCGCCGGCACGCCATGGTGGGCATCATGATCGTCGTCGCCGTGATCACGCCATCGGGTGACCCGTTCACGATGCTGGCGCTCAGTATCCCCATGTACATCTTCTACGAGGCCTCGATTCACATCGGCAAGCTCCTGCTCCGCCGTCGCCAGCGCGCCGCCGTCGGCGCGTGAGTCGCGACTTCGAGCTCGACAGCTTCCAGCTGCGGGCGATCCAGAGCCTCGACCGGGGGCACTCGGTGATCGTCGCCGCCCCGACCGGCGCGGGCAAGACCGTCGTCGCCGAACATGCGGTCGAACGGGCCCTCCAACGCAACACCCGGGCGTTCTACACGACCCCGATCAAGGCGCTCTCCAATCAGAAGTTCCGCGATCTCCGTGCCCGGCACGGTGACGACGCGGTCGGCCTGATGACCGGCGACAACGTCATCGCCGCCGACGCCCCGATCATCGTCATGACCACCGAAGTGCTGCGCAACATGCTCTACGCCGGCTCCTCGGGGCTGGACCAGCTCGACTACGTGGTGCTCGACGAGGTCCACTACCTCCAGGACGCCTACCGGGGACCGGTGTGGGAAGAGGTCATCGTGCACCTGCCCGCCTCGGTGCGGTTGGTGTGCCTGTCGGCGACGGTCTCCAATGCCGACGAGCTGGCCGAGTGGATCACCGTGGTGCGGGGACCCACCGACCTGGTCGTCGAGCACGAGCGTCCGGTCGAGCTGCGCAACCTCTATCTGGTCGGTGATCGCTCGGCCGAGAACGACCACCTGCTGCCCACGCTGGTCGACGGCAAGGCCAATCCCGAAGCGGAGCGATTCGACGAGCAACGCCGCAACGGGGGCTCGGGCAACGGCCGACGGCGGGGGAGGGGACCGCGACGACGGTGGCACACCCCCAAGCGGGTTGCCGTGGTGGAACGTCTCGCCGACGAGGACATGCTGCCGGCCATCGTGTTCGTCTTCAGCCGGGCGGGCTGCGACGAGGCGGTGCGCACCGTCATGCAATCCGGTATGCGACTGGCCGATGCAGCCGACGCCGGGCGCATCCGCGAGATCGCCGGCCGCCACACCGCACCCCTCTCGGGCGGCGATCTCGAGGTCCTCGGGTACGAACGCTGGCTCCGCGCCCTGGAGAACGGTGTCGCCGGCCACCACGCCGGCATGGTCCCCGCCTTCAAGGAAGCGGTCGAAGAGGCGTTCGCGGACGGTCTGGTGAAGGTGGTCTTCGCCACCGAGACGCTGGCACTCGGGGTCAACATGCCGGCGCGTTCGGTCGTGATCGAGAATCTCAGCAAATTCACCGGCGAGACCCACGAGCTCCTGACGCCATCCCAGTACACCCAGCTGACCGGCCGGGCCGGTCGCCGCGGGATCGACCAGTTGGGTCACGCCATCGTGCTGTGGTCGCCCTACGTGAGCTTCGAGCAGGTCGCCGCGCTGGCGGCCAGTCGATCGTTCCGGCTGACGTCGGCGTTCCGACCCAACTACAACATGGCGGCCAACCTGGTCCGTCGTCACGAGCGCGACGAGGCGCTCCGCCTGCTGCGCCAGTCCTTCGCCCAGTTCCAGACCGATCGGGTGGTCGTCGCCGCCGAACGCCGCCTGGTGCACCGGCAGGAGAAAATGGCCGAACTGGAGTCCGTCATGGACGGCGCCGGTGACCTGGAGGAGTACGTCGAGCTCCGACGACGGGCCGACGACCTCCTGGCCGACGATCGCCTCGACCCCGATCGGATCGAAGCGCAAACGGCGTCGCTCCGACCCGGCGACGTCGTGCTCTTCGAGGACCAGCGCGCCGCCGTGATCAGCGTCGCCTGGCGCCGAGGAGAGCCGAAGATCCGGCTGCTCGTGCCGTCGGGCGCGACCGTCACCCGCACCGCGGGAGACCTGGTCGTGCCCCTCGAGCCGCGGGGCACCATCGAGCTCCCCGAACCCTACGCCCCCAACAACAACGGGTTCCTTCACGAGGCGGCGACCAGACTGCGTCGGGCCCGGCTGGCCAGTGCTCGGCCCGAATCCCAAATCGTCCTCGCCCCGGCCGATCAGGCCGTCCTCGATCATCTGGCCTCCCATCCGTGCGCGACCGATCCCGACCTGGACGACCGCCTCACGGCCCGCACCCGTCTGCGTCGGCTCGAACGCGAGGTCCGCAACGAACGCAACCGCACCGAGGCACGGGGCGAATCGTTGGCCCAGCGTTTCGAGCTGGTGCTCGGTGTCCTCGACGATCTCGGCTACACCGACGGATGGTCGCTCACCGAACGGGGTCAACGGCTGGGGTCGCTCTACCACGAAAGTGATCTGCTCTGCGCCGAGTGCCTCGACACCGGCGTGTTCGACGGGTTGGATCCCGCCGAGCTCGCCGGGGTCGCCTCGACGCTCACCTACGAGCACCGCTCCAAGACGCCGTCACCGGCGCCTCGATTCGCCACCAAACGGATGCGTCTCCGGGTCGAGGAGATCGAGGCCCGGGCCCACCACATCAATCAGGCCGAACGCGACGTGGGTCTCCCGCTCACGCGCTTTCCCGACACCGGGTTCATCACCATGGCCCACCGCTGGGTCGCGGGCCGCGATCTGGACGATTCGATCGGGGGAGAGGAGCTGTCGGCGGGCGACTTCGTCCGCAACGTCAAGACCCTGCGGGACCTGGTCCGCCAGATCGCCTCGCTGGCGCCGGATCGGGCCACCCGTCGCAGCGCCAACCAGGCGGTCGACGCCATGCGGCGGGGGGTGGTGGCGGCCTCGATGAGCCTGGGGGAGTCGGGCTTGGCCGAGACCGGACCGACCGGAGCCCCCGAGTGACGATCGAGCGGGGCACCGAGTGGGGCCACGCCGGCTCGCTCCCCGACGGGGCACCGACCATCACGTCCGACGCCGAGCTCGGCGCCCTGGTCACCCGGCACCGTCGATCCGGCGAACCACTCCCGACGGTCGGTCTGCTCGGTGGCGATCTCTGCCGCACGGTCGGCGGTCGCGGCGACGCGGATCGGCTCCACTCGGATCAGGCTCGGATCCTGCCCGTCGACGTCGGGTCGGTCCTGATCGATGGCCGCCTTCACTGGTTCGTCGCCCACCTCGTGGCCCGACGGTCGTGGTGGCGAGGCCCGATCTGGGCGGCGTGCAATGCCCAGTGGATCGGATCCTGGGACGTGGCCCCGCGGGCCCATCCGGGAGACGGACGGCTGGACGTCCTCGACGTGCGACTCTCCCTCTCCGACCGCCTTGCCGCCCGAAAGCGCCTCCCCACCGGGACCCACGTGCCCCACCCCGACATCACCCAGCAGCGGGCCAAGGCGATCCAGGTGTCGTTCGATCGCCCGCTCACGGTGTACCTCGACGGCACCGCCGCCGGATCCGCCAAACAGCTGTCGGTCCGGGTCGAACCCGACGCCCTCACCGTCGTCGTCTGAACCCTCTCGGGGTCAGGCACCCAGAGGGTTCAGGTTTGAGCACGCTCGGGGTCAGGCACCCAGCGTGCTCACCCGGTGCCGGGTCGGCCGCGGCACGACCCGCCGGTAGTCTCTGCCCGGTGAGCGAGCGGATGACGGCCTGGTATCTCGACGCGTCCCCGGGGACGTATCAATGGGGTGAGGTCGCGGTCCCCGACGTCGGCCCCGACGACGTCCGAGTCACCGTCAAGGCCAGCGCCCTCAACCGGATGGACCTGTGGCTCACCAAGGGTCTCCCCAAGCCGAAGGCCTTTCCCCATGTGCCCGGCGGCGATGTGGCCGGCGTGATCGACGCGGCGGGCGAGCGCGTGACCGGCTGGTCCCCGGGTGACGAGGTCGTGGTCAACCCGACCATCACCGGCGCCGAGACCGTCGACGGCGGCTACGACAGCGTGCTCGACCGCTCGATGGCCATCCTCGGCGAGCAGCGGTGGGGCGGCCACGGCACGGCGGTCGTCGTGCCGGCCCGCAACCTGGTCGCCCGCCCCGCCGGCCGATCCTGGGCCGAAGCAGCCGCCTATCCCACGGCGCACGTGACGGCGTGGCGCATGCTCCGCCGGGCCCGACTCACGCCGGGCGACGTCGTCCTGGTCGTCGGGGTCGGCAGCGGTGTGTCGGCTGCAGCCCTGGCGCTGGCCCATCACCTCGGCGCCGAGGTCCACGTGACGTCCCGGGACCCCGCCAAGCTCGAGCGGGCCGTCGCCATGGGGGCCTCCGGCACCCACGACTCGGCCCAACCCTTCGACGTCCGGGCCGACATCGTGATCGAGAGCGTCGGTCCGGCGACGTGGGACTTCTCGCTCAAGGCGCTCAAGCCCGGCGGCCGGATGGCGATCTGCGGCGGGACCTCGGGCTCCTCGGTCGAACTCTCGCTGCCCAAGCTCTTCTGGAAGCAGCACGAGCTCATCGGTTCCTCGATGGGCTCCTACCTCGAATTCGACGAGGTGACCGACCTCGTGGCGAGCGGCGCGCCGGTCACCGTCGACGCCGTCCTGCCGCTGGAACGGTACCCCGACGCCCTCGAACGACTGTCCGATGGCGCCCAACTGGGCAAGATCGTGCTGGCCCATGGCGACCCGGACGAGGTCCGCGGCGACTCCGAGAGATCCGCCTAGTGTCGGCGACCGTGACGCCCTACACGGCGGAGGAGTTCACCGACGAGGAGAGCGACGTCCTCCGCCGGTACTTCACCAATCTCCACAAACCGGTGTTCGCGCTGGTCAACCTGCCCGAAGTCGTCAAGGGTGCCCTCTTCGCGCGCTATAGCCGGTCGCCGAAGTCACTTCGCCGCCTGTTCCTCGAGGAGTTCGTCGGTGAGCTCGACGTGCGGGGCGACCAGACCATCGACGCGACGGTCGGGCTCGAACGGGCCGAGGACCTCTACGACCGCGTCTTCCTCGAGTACGGCGACGATTCGGTCGCGCAACTGGGAGGCGTCCACCTCGCCTGCGAGCAGGCATCCAACGTGCTCACCAAGGTGCTCGAGTGGGGCCGGCTCATGTCCTACCTCGAGCAGTCGACCCGCTACATCGCCTACGACACGCGGTTGGGCCGCGGCTGGTACCGGTTCTACCGCGATCCGGAGATCTTGGCCTCCCCGCTCGGCACCCGGTACATCAGTGATCTCGACCGCCTGTTCGACACCTACGCCGGCCTGGCTCCGAAGATGCAGGAGTTCTTCCGGGACCAGACCCCGAAGGACCCGTCGGACTCCGACTTCATCTACCGGCAGGCCATCAAGGCCAAGGCCTTCGACACGGTGCGCGGCATCCTTCCCGCCGCCTCGCTGTCCAACGTCGGCATCTACGGCAGCGGCCAGGGGTACGAAGCCCTCCTGCTCCGTATGCGGGCGCATCCCTTGCCCGAGGCACGCGACTACGCCGGGCTGATGTTGGTCGAGCTGCGGAAGGTGATCCCTTCGTTCCTCAAACGGGTCGACCTGCCCGAGCGGGGCGCCGCCTGGAGTGAGTACCTCAGCGAACGGCGTGAGGCCATGGAGGACATCGTCGACGAGGTGTTCCCGGCGCCGGCCGTGGAGAGTGATGGCGCCGACGTCCGCCTGATCGATCACGATCCCGACGGCGAGATCAAGATGGTCGCCGCCATGCTCTACCCGTTCGTCCACCTCCCCGAGCACCGCATCGAGGAGAAGGTCCGCACCATGTCGGTCGACGAACGGCTGTCGGTGGTGCGGGCGTACGTCGGTGAGCGCACCAATCGCCGCCACAAGCCGGGTCGGGCCTTCGAGCGGCCCTTCTACCGGTTCGACGTCGTCTCCGACTACGGGGCGTTCCGGGATCTGCAGCGCCATCGCATGATGACCATCGAGTGGCAGTCCCTCACGCCGTACCACGGCTACGCGCGACCGCCGGCCATCGACGCCGCCGGACTGACCGACGAGTTCGACGAGGCCATGGGCCGCTCCAGCGGGCTCTACGACCTGCTGGCCGAGGAGTACCCCGACCAGGCTCCCTACGCCGTGTCGCTGGCGTACCGCCTCCGGTACGTGATGCAGATGAACGCCCGCGAAGCGATGCACCTCATCGAGCTGCGGACGGGCCCCCAGGGTCATCCGGCGTATCGACGGGTCGGCCAGGACATGCACCGCCTCATCGCCGAAGAGGCCGGCCACCACGCCGTGGCCGAGGCCATGCGGTTCACCGACCACTCGCCGGAGCCCGAGCTCGAGCGGCTGCAGGCCGAACGCCGGGCCGAGGCGCGCCGCCAGGTGCGCTGAGCCGACCGCTTGAAACCCACCGGCGGTCGTTGCCTGTGGTCGACCGACCGCGTAGGGTGCTGATCGAGCGGGCGGCGAAGGAACGACATGCGCGCTCGCCCCCGGATCCTGTCCCTGGTGGCTCTCCTGGGTCTCCTGACGACGCTGCTCTCCGCCGAGCACGCGAGTGCGGTCGTCCGCCACGATCCCGATGCCGGCACACACACGGTGCGATTGGGTGAGTCGCTCTCGACCATCGCCCTCCACGTCGGCGTCCCGCTCGACAGGCTGGTCGACGCCAACGGGATCTCCCGTCCCGACTTCGTCCTCGCGGGACGAGTCCTGACCATCCCAGCTCCCGGTGCGGGCCGCGACGAGCCCTCCGCCAGCGCCTACACGGTGCAACCGGGGGACACCCTGAGCCAGATCGCCGAGCGGACGGGGGATCCTCGGACACCCTGGCCCGGCTGAACGGCCTCACCGACCCGAATCACGTCACGGTGGGCATGGAGCTGGACCTGAGCGGCAGCATCCCGGCCTCCCTGCCGTCATCGGTGGCGGACCGTCCCGAGCGGGCCGGCCTCGTCGACGACTTCCACACCTGGGCCGCCACCTACGAGGTGCCCGCCGACCTGCTCATGGCCCTGACGTACGTGGAGTCGGGCTGGCAGGCCTCGGTGGTGTCCAGCGCCGGAGCGGTCGGCGTGGGCCAGCTGATGCCGGACACGGTGGGTCTCATCCACGAGGTCCTGCTCCCGGGCGTCGAGCTCGACCCGCTCGACCCGGCGGACTCGGTACGGATGGCGGCGCGCTACCTCCGCTATCTCCGGCACCGCACCGACTCCTGGGACGACGCCGTCGGAGCCTATTTCCAGGGCCTCGCCGGGCTCCGGCGCGATGGTCGACGACCCGCCACCGACCGCTACATCGCAGCCGTTCTGGCCAATCGGGCGGTCTTTTCCGACTGACCGACCCGGGCCCCGATCCAAGCCATCGCGCCGATCGGGGCCCGGAGTCACCACACCCCGCCGATTCGTGTCTATAGTCCCGCCGCGACGCCCGCGACGTCTCCGGCACCGAGGATGGCCATGGCCGACGATGAAGACAGCGAAATCGAAGTGGTCGACGACGATGATCTCGTCGATGACGACATCATCGACGTCGATGATGTCGATGATGTCGATGACGTCGTCGACGTCGTGGACCTCGACACCGACACCGACACCGACAGCGATTCCGACGACGCGACCGACGACGACGACGACGACGAGGACGACGATCCCGAAGCCAAGACCCGGGCCAAGCGGGCCGGTGGTGAAGACGAGGACGACGACGACGAGCTCGATCCCGACGACGTCGAAGCCGATCTCGACACCATCCTGCGCGATCGGATCGCGGCCGACGAGGACGAGGACGAGGAGGAGGACGAGGAGGATGACGTGGTCGTGCAGCCCGCCGTCGTCCCCAAGAAGACCGCCGGGGTGGCCCAGAAACGCGAAGGTGAGTTCATGTGCGAGGGCTGTTTCATGGTGGTGAATCCGCACCAGTTCGGACCGCCCGGAGATCGGCAGTGCCCGCAGGGCGAGGACCCCTGCCCGTCGATCGAGCTCCTGGAGGGCTCCTGAGGACTTCCCGGTGACGAGCCGAACGCGCGACCCTGGTTCGATGTCCGACTCCGAGGAGCCGACCGACGCGAACCGGGAGCCCCACGCCGATCGGTGCCTCGTGAGCCCACTCGACCTGGCGTCCGAGCTGTCGGGGCTGGTGCCTCGTGCCATCGAGCGGGGGAGAGGCCAGATCAAGCTGGCCCAGGCGCTGGGTCGACTGGTGGTCGAGCACAGCCCCCTCGGCACCCTTCCCGCGCTTCGGCAACCGCCGGTGGACGCACCACCGGCGCGCCCGGCGGCCCCGAGGCCGGCGACCGCACCCGCTACCGCGCCACCGGCCGCCGAGACGATCGCCAGCGGGCCCGACGAGACCGCAGCCCCCACTGCGTCGGCCCTCGAGCCCGCCGTTTCCGTGGACGACCTCGCGCTGCCCGACTACGACAGCCTCTCGGCCTCGCAGGTCATCCCTCGGCTGCAGGGGCTTGATCCCGGTGAGCTCGAGGACCTGCGCCGCTACGAGGCCGCCGGGCGGTCCCGACGCACGATCCTGAACAAGATCGACCAGTTGCAGTCGTCGTCGTGATCGATCCGGCTCGCCCCGCCGCCCGCTCCGATCGCGAGCCGCTCGTCTCGATGGTCCGGCGGGCGTGGGACGAAGCTGTCGGCCAGCGGGGCGGACCGCAGTTCGCTCGGGAACGAGGCCCGTTGGATGGCTGGATCGACCGTTTCGACGAACTGGTCGACGGCGAGGACTCGCTCCTCCTCGTCGGCGGCATCGACGGCGTTCCGCTGGGGTTCTCCCTGGCTCAGCTGCGCCGGTTCGGCACCGCCGAGACCGTGGTCGAACTGCCCGTCCTGTACACCGAGCCCGAGGCTCGCTCGGTCGGCATCGCCGCAGGTCTGATGGACTCGGTCGCCTCGTGGGCCCGGGATCGGGGTGCCGTCGGCCTCGACGCGTCGGTCCTCCCCGGCAACCGATCGGCCAAGAACTTCTTCGAGTCCTACGGCATGAAGGCCCGCCTCATCCAGGTGCACCGACGACTCGACGACGATGGCTGAGACGCCCGAGCTCTCGGTGGGAGCCATCGCCGTCGCCGATGACGCACTGCTGATGGTCGAGCGGGGCACACCGCCGGGCCGAGGTCAGTGGTCGATCCCCGGAGGGCGGGTCGAGGCCGGCGAGACCCTGGCTGCCGCCGTGGTGCGGGAAGTGGCCGAGGAGACCGGTCTCGCCGTCGTCTGCGATCGATTCGTCGGCTTTGCGGAGATCCTCGCCGAGGGCATCCATGCCGTCGTCCTCGATTTCGAGGTGATCCTGATGGATCAGGGCGATCCGGTTGCTGGTAGCGATGCGGCGGCCGTTGCCTGGGTGCCGATCCACGCCGTCTGCGAGCGGCCGCTCGTTCCCGGCCTGGCCGAGTTCCTCAGCGATCACGACATCATCGAGACCCTGACCTGATTCCGGCCGACTCGACGGTGCGAGGGTCAGCGGCCCTTCCAGACCGGGTCGCGCTTCTCGATGAACGCCAGCGGGCCCTCCATGAAGTCCTCGGTGGCGGCCAGGCGCATCATCGCCTCGCTGGACATGCGGATGCCGGTGGCGTCGTCCACGTCGGCGGTCGCGGCGATCATCGCCAGGCTCTCCCGGACCGCCAGCGGAGCGTTCGCAGCGATGCGGGCCGCCAACGCCCGGGCCGTGGCCACGGCGGTGCCGGGCTCGCACAGCTCGTTCACCATGCCGAAGTGGTGGGCGCGCTCGGCGCCGATGGGATCGCCGGTGATGATCAGCTCGGTGGCGATGTTGCGGGGGAGCACCCGGCCCAACCGGAACAGCCCGCCGGCGGCGGCCACCAGGGACCGCTTGACCTCGGGAACGCCGAACCGGGCCTCACGCGGACGCGACGATCAGGTCGCAGGACAGCACGATCTCGGTACCACCGGCCAGGGCCGGACCGTCGACGGCGGCGATGATGGGCTTGGTGCGCTCCCGCATGACGATGCCGGCGAACCCGCCTCGATCGGTGGCGAGCGCGCCGGCCTGGCCCGAGTTGATGGCCTTCAGGTCGGCACCGGCCGAGAACACCGGACCCGCCCCGGTCAGGATTCCGATCCAGGCGTCGTCGTCGCTCTCCAGCTGATCGATGGCCGCCTCCATCCCCTGGGCGACATCGCCGTTGACCGCATTGCGGGCCTCGGGACGGTTGATGGTGAGGAGCGCGATGTGTTCTTCGAGTTCGTATTCGACCATGGCCGGAGACCCTAGCGTCCAGCGAGATTCCCTCGCTCCAGGGGTTGTGCACGGTGGTGGCCGCCCAGTAGTATCGAACATACGTTCCCCTTCAGCCTGTTCGGGCCGAAGGGCAACGTTTCAGCCCCGGTGGGTTCTTCGTTCGGTGGACCAGGTGTGAAGGCGGCGGTGATGGCGCTCGCGATGGACGGTGATGTGGCGACGGTGTCGGCGTCGGATCCGGTGGCGGTCGCGGCCCGGGTCCGGTTCCTGGAGGCGGAGATCGCGGGGATGCCGGCTGAGGCGGTCGAGGCGTTGAGTGCCGATATTGGGACGGTGCATTCGTGGTTGACGGGGGTGTTGGCCAAGACCACGGCCCGCTCCCGGCGCCTCCAGCAACAAGGCCGGCGCTCGGATCCGAAGCAGACCGCGGCCAAGGCCGGTCTGGGGGACCGCGACGCGGCCAGGGCGGCCAAGCGGGGCGATGCGATGCAGAAGATGCCCGAAGCGTTGGGTGCCCTCGAGGACGGCACGCTGGGGGTGGGGCACGCGGATGTGTTGGCCAGCCAGGCCGACCGGCTGTCGGGTCGGGAGAAGAAGGCGTTCGAGGAGCAGTCCGACCAGCTCGTGGCCGACGCGGTGGCGGAGGGCCTGTCGGTGCGGGCGTTCGAGTCCCGGTGCCGCCAGCTGGTGGACCGGCTCATGGGTGATGACGGGATCTCGGAGCTCGAGAAACAACGGCGCAGCGTCCCGGGCGTGGAAGTTCACCGACCCGGCCACCGGGATGAAAGGGATCCATGGTGAGTGGGATCCGCTGCGGGGTGAAGCGGTCCATCGGGCCCTCGACGCCGAAATGGCGGCCCGCATCGCCGCC
The DNA here is from genome assembly GCA_963697385.1 of uncultured Acidimicrobiales bacterium. Taxonomy (GTDB): domain Bacteria; phylum Actinomycetota; class Acidimicrobiia; order Acidimicrobiales; family CAWCAL01; genus CAWCAL01. The sequence goes on along the minus strand of CAVONU010000003.1, from coordinate 160,480 downwards.
GGGGCCAAGGCCATCACCAAACGGCAACGAGCCCAGGTCGCGGCCGAAGCCCTCCACGCCCTGATCTGCGGGGAACGCGTCTCCCGAGCCGAGTCGGGCGGGGTGATGGTGCTGATCGATCTCGACGCCATGGTCGACGGGAACGCGACCAGCCCCGACGGGCAGCGCCGCACCGCGGAGACCCAAGGTGGCACGCCACTGCCGGCCGAAACGATCCGCCGCATCGCCTGCGACGCCGGCATCATCCCCGTCGTCCTCGGCGGTGAAGGCCAAGCGTTGGATGTGGGCCGCGAACGCCGGCTCGCCACCCGCGCCCAACGCATGGCGCTGCGAGCCCAGTATCCGACCTGTGGCATGGACGCCGACTGCAACGTGCCCTTCGATGACTGCCAGATCCACCACATCAAACCCTGGAAAGACGGCGGCCACACCAACCTCGACCTGATGTGCCCCGGCTGCGACACCCACCACCACCTCGTCCACGAAGGCGGCTGGACCCTCACCCGCCAACCCGACGGCACCTGGCAACTCAACCCACCCCAACGACCACCCCCATGACCGAGCCTCAGCGCTACCTTGACCCGATGGTCGTTCCGATCTTCGACTTCGACGGCACCCTGGTCGACAGTGATCAGGCGTTGGCCGCTGCCTTCGTGGCGCTCGGCGTCCCGGAGGATGACGTCACCTTCGGCCACGAGCTGGCGGTCGAGTGTGATCGCCTGGGGGTCTCGGTGGACCGGTACGTCGAGGTGTACCAGACCTTCCGGCCCCAGCCGTTCGCCCAGGTCGACGAGCTCCTCGGCGGGCTCGAGACCTGGCACATCTGCTCCAACAAGCATGGGCCCGACGGGCACCGTGAGCTGGACGGACTCGGATGGACCCCCGCGTCGGCCTGGTTCGCCGATGCCTTCGACGGGCCGAAATCGCTCGTTCCTCTGCTCGACGCCCTCGACCTCGATCCGGCCGAGGTGGTCTTCGTCGGTGACACGACCCACGACCGGGCCTGCGCCGACGAGATCGGCTGCACCTTCGTCCTGGCCGGCTGGAACCCGCGGGCTCTGCGATCGCGAGAGCCGAGCGACCTGGTGGCCAACGCTCCGCTCGAGTTACCCGGCCTGTTCCGCTCCCTCGGCCGCTGACGACTCGCCAGCCGCGGCCTCAGGCTCGGTAGCCGGCTCGGCCGGGGGAAGACCTGCCTCGGGCTCGACCGGCTGGCGGTTTCGGGCTCGCCGACCGACTCGGGTTCCGGCGCCTCAGGCGCCGTCTCGACCTCGGGTGCGGCAGCCTCCGGCGGTACCGCCTCGGGGGCCGGCGCCTCCGGCGGCGGTGCGGGCGCGCCCTCGGGCGCAGGTGCCGGCTGATCGGGGGATGCAGCCGCGTCCGCGGTGGGAGGCGGCGGGGGAGGGGGCTTCTTCCTGCCCTTGCCTCGACCCTTCCCGCGGCTCCTGGTGCGCGCCGCAGGTTCGATGCCGAACAGCGCCGCGATCTGCGGGATCCGCGCCGCGTGCTTTCGCACGGCGCCCTTCAGCTGCTCGTCGGGCGTCGCCGGCGCTCCCGACGGCACGACCACCGCATGGATGGGCGAGTAGGCCAAGGCATCGAGGACGGTGGCGTACCGCTGCTGGGCGGTCTCGTTGGAGAGGCCTTCCTCGGTCATCACCTTCAATCGTTCCTGGAGGTCGGCAGGAAGCGGCGCACCGGCCTTGGGGGGATGCGAGCTCAGGCGCAGCGCCCGCACGAGTCGCCCGTCACTCAGGGCGCTGGTGAGATCGGCCAGCCACTTGGCGTGCTCCTCGGCGGCCCGGCGGGCGAGTCCGGCCCGCAGCTGGTCGGCCAGGGCCCGGGTCTCGTCGTCGCGGGCGGCCGTCTCCGCCGCGTTGATCACCGAGCGGATGTCACGGAGATCGAGCTCGTCGATCTCGGCGGCCGCGGCCTCGGCCCGATCACGCCACTCGGCCGTACGCGTGGCCGGAACCAGATCCTCGGCCATCTTGAGGATGGCGGCGGGGTTCACCTCGGGGCGACCCTCGGCCTTGGCCTCCTCGTTCTGCTTGTCGAGCGCCTGGCGCACCGCGGGCAGGCCACCACGCAGCACCTGCTCGGCGACCGCCTGCTGTTCGGCCGGCAGCGAGTCCAGCAGCGCCTTGCGGTGGACCCGTTTCGGTCGCAGTCGCTTGGGCTTGGGTCGGGCATCCTTCTCGGGTTGGGGCCGCTCACGGCCCTCACCACGGTCACGGCGGGCCCGACCGCCCCGATCGTCGTCACGCCGGCCCTCGGGACGACCCCGGTCATCACGCTTGTTGCGTCCTCGGTCCCGGTCCCCCCGGTCGCCGCGTTCCTTGCGGTCGCGGCCTCCACGGCCACCCTTCCCACCCCGGCCACCGCCCTTCTTGGCGAGGTGGGTGGTCACCAGCTCCTCGGTGCGGCCCGAGCCGATGACCTCGATGGTCTCGACCTTGCCCTCACGCTTCCGCTTCGGTGCAAGCACGGTCAGAATCTCGATGCCGTCGAGGTAGAACTCGGCGTCGGCCCGCACCACGTCGCCCACGGCGGCGCCCTCGTACAACAGTCCGCCGTCGAGCTCACCCTTCGGCTGCTTCGCTCCAGCGGCCCGCCAGGTCCACACGCCATCGTCGCGACGACTGGTGAGTTCGACCTCGATTCTCCTCGACATGGGCGGACAACCTACTCGCCGATCGGCACGTTGGCCGCAATCGGAGTGCCCGTCGTAGGCTCAGAGATCGAGGAGCGCCTGCTCCACCACCTCGGTCAGCGCGGGATGGATGTAGAGCTGACCCGTAGCCATCTCATCGACGGTCAGGCCCATGCGCATCCCCTGGATCAGTTGCTGGATCAGCGTGGACGCGTGCGGGCCCATCAGGTGCGCACCGAGCAGGGTGCGGTCGGGCCCCGCGATGACCTTGCAGAAGCTCGTCCGGTCCTCCATGGCCCAGCCGTACGCGGTATCGCCGTACTCGCGAATGGCCACCGAGTAGTCCACACCAGATGCTCGAGCCTGTCGTTCGGTCATGCCGACGCTGGCGACCTGGGGATCGCCGAACACGGCGTGCGGCACGGCCCGGTGGTCGATCTCGCGGGGATGATCGGGGTGCAGCAGGTTGTGGGCGACGACGGCCGCCTCGTGATTGGCCACGTGTTTGAGCTGGTGGGGACTCGACACGTCACCCAGCGCCCAGACGCCGGGAGCGGTGGTGGCCCCGGTGGCATCCACGACGACGCGACCGTCAACATGCCGCTCGACGCCGCCGGCCTCGACGTGCAGGAGGTCGCCGTTGGGTACGCGGCCCGTGGCGATCAGCAGGACGTCACCCTCGACCCTCGCGCCGTCGTCGAGGTCCAGCTCGACACCGCCGCCCCAAGGGCGGACCACGTCGACCGTGACATCCATGTGGAGGTCCAGGCGCTCGCCCATCGTCCGGGTGAAGCGGCGGCTCACATCGTCGTCCTCGTGCCGGAGCAGCACCGGGCTGCGGTTGACGACCCGCACCTGGACGCCGAAGGCATCGAAGACGTGCGCCAGCTCGGCCCCGATGTACCCACCGCCCAGCACGACGAGCCGTTCGGGCAGCTCGTCGAGCCGCATGATGGTGTCGGAGGTGTGGTAGTCGACAGTGTCCAACCCGGGAATCGGTGGGATCCAGGGGCGGGCGCCGGCCGCCAGCACGACACGATCGGCGGTGAACTCCTCGTGGCCGACCGCAAGGTGTCGGGGCCCACGGAAATGGGCATCACCCCGATAGACGGTGACGTTGGCACACTCGTCGGTCCGGTAGCGGTCCCCGGCCTCGGCGATGGGGTCGATCCGGCCGAACACACGGTCCCGGATGTCGGCCCACCGAACACCGTCCAGGGTCATGTCGACGCCGAGCCGGCTCGCATGGCGTGCGTGCTGGGCCACGTCGGCGGCGTAGATGAACATCTTCGAGGGAATACACCCCCGGTTCAGGCACGTACCGCCGAAGACGTCGCGTTCGCACATGGCGACCGACCAGTCGTCGAACTCCGGCGAGAGGATGCTGTTGCCGGACCCCGTACCGACGATGGCCAGGTCGTAGTGGGGGAGAGGTGGTCGATCTGCGGGCACCGAGTGCTCCTGGAACGGGGGCGGACCTGGGGCCGGAGCGTACCGTCGCCACCCGCTCGGTTCGTGCGTTTGTCCCGCCTGGGCGGGAGGTGGGACACTGTCCGACGAGGGCACGGATCTGACGGGGGATGAACGTGCAGCTGTCTCAGAGCGCCATCGACCGATTCTTGATCGGCCTGTTGGGCGTCGTCTTGGCGGTCCTGGTGGTGATGCTCGTCGTACGCACCCGAGGCGGCGACGACGATGCCCAGGTCGAGACCGAACCCGACCCCACGACCGCGTCGACGGTGGCACCGCCCACCACCGTGACCGACGTCCTGGGCATCAGCGAGACGGCGTCCACCACCACGGCGCCCAGCGCCGAGGAGCCGCCGGAGTCCACGCCTGAAGTCGCCGAACCACCCCGCTCCACCGACGGCGTCGAGGGCTTCATCACGCCGTCCAACGGGGTCGCCGACGGCGAGCTGGTCACGATCTCGGTCACCGGCCTCACCCCCGGCCGCAACGTCACGGCGACGATGTGCTGGGAGGGCGAAGGTGGGTTCGACTGGATGGAGTCCGCCGGCATCACCGTGATGGGCGGATGCGACACCTCGACCGTTGCGGGCGGCGGCATCGATGTCGTCGAGACCGGGCTCTTCGACTACTTCCTCCGCTGCATGTTCGGCGGGGCGCCGGGTGCCTTGGTCGACCAGTGCGATCGCGGGGTGCTGTCCGGCCGAGCCCCCACCGGCAAGGTCGTGGGCATGGGACGGGCCGATGCACAGGGCAACGCCGTCTTCACCTATCCGATCACCGAGCAGCTCGTCGTCGCCGACGGTGAGGCCGGTAACTGCAGCAAAGGTGTCTGTTCTGTCCTCGTGTCCACGCCGGAGGCGGGATTCCAGTGCGAAACGGGTGGGTGCGACGCCATCAACGCCGATCTCGTCTGGATCCGCATCCCGGTGTCCTTCGTCACGTCGACCCCGTCACCCAACGCACCGGCCGTGCTGGTCGCATCGCCGTCGATCGGCCTCGACGACGGCCAGAAGGTTGACGTCCAGGCCACCGGATTCACGCCCGGCTCGAAGATCACCGTGACGCTCTGTCCCAGCGATCCGCTGACGGCCTACGGCGACGCCTACGAACCGGCCCGGTTCGCCGACGGGTGTCCGTTCGTCTTGGCCGGCCCGGGGGCCGACAAAGGGCCGATCGCGCTGGACCGGGCCGGCGAGGCCACCAGCTCGCTGACGGTGCGTCAGCCGTTGGTCGACGGTGGCCCGGCCAATCCCTGCCGGCTCAGCTGTTTCCTGACGGCCACCGACGCCACCGGACGCTCCGGGCAGTCGGCGGTCACGTTCTCGTCCTCGGGCTGAGAGAGCACCGGCCCGGGCGGCCCGTGGGGACGGGACCCGCCACGCTGGCCGCTCCCCCGAAGAAACGCCGAGAATCTACGTTATGGTGCGCAACGGTCAGCTCCGCCCCCGCATCGGTGATCCAGCCATGACGGGTCCACCCGGCGTGCATGGCTGCCGGTGGCGCGATACCGGATCGTCGGCGGAGGACACACCGAGCCCAGCGTCGAACACCGGCAGCGCCGAGTGTTCCGGGCCGTCGTCGGCGAGCAGAACCACGACATCGAAATGGCGAGGGAGGTCTGGAGGTTCTTCGAGGGTTGGCGGCGAGAGACCGGGGCCCTCCCCTCCCCCACCGTTCGAGTTCAGGTCAGAACGAGCGGGAGATGTTGATGACCGCCGGGCCCAGCACCACCACGAAGAGGGCCGGGAACACGCAGAACACCATCGGGATCAACATCTTGACCGGTGCCTTCTGGGCCACTTCCTGGGCCAGCTGACGCCGCTTGATCCGCATTTCGTCGGCCTGGGAGCGCAGCACCCGACCGATCGAGATACCGAACTCGTCGGCCTGGAGGATGGCGAGGACGAACCCCTTCACCTCGGGCACGCCGAGCCGTTCGTTCATGGCGATCATGGCTTCCCGACGGCTGGCTCCGGCTCGGGTCTCCCCCAGCATGCGGGTGAACTCGTCGGACAGTGCACCCGGGACCGCCTGGACGACCCGGTCCAGCGCCTGTTCGAAGCCCAGGCCCGCCTCGACGCTGATCGTCAGCAGGTCGAGCACGTCGGGCAGGGCCCGCTGCACGGTCTTCTGACGAGCCTCGACCTTGCGGTTCAAGGCGGCATCGGGACCCAGGACCAGCGCGGCACAGATCAGCAGCCAGGCCAGGATCTGCATCCGGCCGCTGAAGGGCAGCACGTCCAGGAAGAACACGACGAAGGTCGCAGGAATGATCATGAGCACCGACAGCACCCGGCGCACCAGGAATCGGTCGAGCTCCTCGTCGGCCACGAATCCGGCCAACTGGAGCTTGGTCTTGACCTTCTCGACGTAACCCGCCGGCGAGAACCGGCGACCGACGTCGATCATGCCGTTGGCGACGGGGAGCAGGGCGCGCTCCCTCAGAGGGTTGAGCATTTCCTGCTCGCGCAGGTCCTCGGTCTCGTAGCCCTCGAGCTGACGGAGCGAGCTGCGGATCACCGACCGCTCCTCCGCCTGGGTGGCGACCGCGTAGATCACCAAGCCGATGGCGGTTCCGATTCCGGCGACTGCGAGAAAGAGCATGATGACCTCAGACGTCGATGTCGATGATCTTCTTCATCCAGAAGAAGCCGGCGACCGCGACGACGATCGCGATGCCGAGGGCGATGTTTCCGCTGCGCTCGGTGAGGAGCATGCCCGTGTAGTCCGGATTCAGGACGTACATGATGATGCCGAGACCGATGGGGAGGCCGCCCAGCACCATGGCCGAGACCCGACCCTCTGCGGTGAGCGACTTGACCTCGCGGCGCAGGCGCTCGCGCTGGGTCATGGTGTCCGCCACGGTGAGGAGGAGCTCGGCCAGGTTGCCGCCCACCTCACGCTGGATCCGAATGGCCATCACGGCCCAACCGAAGTCGTCGCTCTCCATGCGGTCGGCGACCGTGTCGAGCGACTCCTCGAGCGGCCGTCCCAGCTGGGTTTCGGTCACGACCCGCTGGAGCTCGACCCCCATGGGGCCGTCGATCTGGTCGGCGACGGTGTCGATGCCCTGCATGAGGCTGTAGCCGGCCTTCAGCGTGCCGGCCACGAGGGCCAGCATGTCCGGGAGGGCCTTCTCGAACCGGCGGGCCCGGCGAGCCACCATGAAGCGGATCGCCGCCGGCGGGAAGACGAAGGCGAGGATCAGCATGATGAGACCCAGGAGCGGCCCGCCCAGGAGCATCCCCAGCACGGTGGCCAGGATCCCGATGACGACCATGAGGAACATGGCCTCGGCGGGACGGAGTGGAATGTCGGCCCGCGCCAGGAGGGCGGCCATCGAGGTGAGCCAGCCGCGCCGCTCAGCCATCTGGCCGGTGAAGTCGACCGCTCGCCGAATGGTGGCGGACGAGCCGAGCGCCGACGCGTGGCCGTCCTCTTGCTCGTCTTCTTCGACCGCGGCTCGGTACTCGCCGTCATAGGCGGCAAGCGCGTCGTCGAGGCCCTCGTTGCGAACGAACACGGTCCCGATCGCCCAGGCCGCCAGGCCGGCGGCCACCAGCGCCATCAGGGCACCAACCCACTTGATCGCGCTGCTCGTGAGGAATCCCCCGGAGGAGGAGTCCTGCACCTGAAGCGACGACAGGTCGGCATGGCCCTGGCTGATCCGGCCGGCGGCGAAGGTCAGATCCAGGTGAGACTCGCCGATCGCCACGACCGCGGCGGTCAGGACGCCGGCCTCGAGCGGCTCCTCCGTACGGGCGTCGATCCACAAGGTGTTGGCGATGGATTCGGCCGCATCGACCGTGCCGCCCACCAGGGCGTCGGGGCTCGACACGGGGATGGCCGCACCTCCGGCCAGATCGACCATGCGATCGAGACCGGAGTAGATCTGGCTCTCGTCCCCGACGGCCATGACCGCGATGCCCTCGTCGGCGAACTGGCTGCGTACGTCGAGTAGATCCGGCTCGGCCCCGCTGTGGGGCGAGGTGGCCATGACGACCACGTTGCGTAGCCCGTCGACCTCGATCAGGGAATCAGCTGCCTCGTCCAAGGCTCCCCACCGATCGCTGCCGTCGATGGCCACCAGGCCGTCGAGGCTGGCCAGCGACTCCTGCTTGTCGGCGGTCATCGGCGAGAGGACGGTCGGGTCACCGCCGGAGGTGATGATCTCCACCAACGACCCGTTGGGCAGCTCGGAGATCGCCTGCTCGGCGGCGGTCTTGATGGCGCTGAGGCCGTAGCGGTCGACCGATGTGGCGGAGTTGTCGATCACGAAGACGGTGGCCACGGTGCCGTGGTCGACGTAGGGGTCGACCGCTGCCACCTCGGCGACGTCATCCGCGATGTCGACGCGCACTTCCGCGCCCTCGGCGATCGCCTGCGGAGGCTGAACCGCGATGGCGATCTGGGAGGCTTCGGTGGCATCGACCTCGCGACCCAGCAGGTCGACCGGCGTCTGCACGCCGAACCCGTCGAGCGCTGCGGCCGACCCCACCGAGAGCAGGGTGACGACCAGAACGGCGAGCAGGCCCAGCAGCGGGCGCTTCGAGCGCGTGATCCGCTTCATCGACGTCCACCGGGCCGGGTCGGTGCGCCCTTCACGCCACCATCGGGCGCGAAGACCTCGGCGCCGAGCCTGATTCCGGCGTGCTCGAGCTTCTCGGCGAACTTGGGCCGGATACCGGTCGGCTGGAGGGTGCCCAGATAGCGACCGTTCTCGTCCAGACCGGCGGAGTAGTCGAACAGGAAGATGTCCTGGAGGGTGATGACGTCGCCCTCCATGCCCTGCACCTCGGAGATGTGGGTGATACGACGCGTGCCGTCCCGCAGGCGGGTCAGCTGGACGATCACGTCCAACGCCGACGCCATCTGCTCCCGGATCGCCCGCACCGGCAGGTCGTATCCGGCCATGAGCACCAGGGTCTCCAGACGGGAGAGAGTGTCACGAGGCGTGTTGGAGTGCAGCGTGGTGAGTGAGCCGTCGTGGCCCGTGTTCATGGCCTGGAGCATGTCCAGGGCCTCACCGGAACGACACTCCCCCACCACCACTCGGTCGGGGCGCATACGCAGAGCGTTCTTGACCAGGTCGCGGATCGTCACCGCGCCGCGACCTTCGATGTTGGGCGGCCGGGCTTCCAGCGACAGAGCGTGTTCCTGATGGAGCTGGAGCTCCTTCGCATCCTCGATCGTGATGATGCGCTCTTCCTCGGGGATGAACGAGGACAACACGTTGAGGGTCGTCGTCTTACCGGTACCGGTACCGCCGGCGACCACGATGTTCAGCCGACCGACCACACAGGCCTGGAGGAACCGGGCCGAGCGGGCGTCGAGCGTGCCGAAGCGAATGAGATCGTCCACCTCGAAGGGGTCCTCGGCGAACTTACGGATGGTGAGGAACGGTCCGCCGATCGACAACGGGTGGATCACGGCGTTGACACGAGAACCGTCGGGTAGGCGGGCATCCACCATGGGCGTGGCCTCGTCGATGCGACGACCGACCTGGGACACGATCTTGTCGATGATGCGCCGCAGGTGGGTGTCGTCCACGAAGCTCGCCACGTCGAGCTCGATGCGACCCGAGCGCTCCACGAACACCTTGTGCGGACCGTTGACCATGATTTCCGTCACGGTCTCGTCCTTGAGGAGACGATCGATCGGCCCGTAGCCGAGGATGTCGTCCGCCACGTCCTGGATGAGCTGGGCCTTGTCGGCCGCCGACAGTGGCGCCCGCTCCTGGGCGAGCGCCGACTGCAGCTGGTCGTGCACCTTGCGGCGCAGCTCCTCTTCGCTCAGCCGCTTGTCATAGAGCACCGGGCCCAGCTCGTCGATCAGCTGGTGGTGCACCTTCTGACGCAGATCCGAGATGATCGGATCGCGCTGCTGACCCCCCTGACCGCCTTCGTCCGGGGTCGCCTGTGCCTCATGGATCCGCTGGTAGAGCGACACCCTTGCCTCCTCGTGGCTTTCTGCCTAGAACGTGGTTACTTCTTGAAGCGCTTCTTGGGCGCCTGTTCATCGATGAACTGACCGGCCAGTTGACGAAGCGATTTCGCCACACCGGACTTGGGCGCCGTCATGACGACCGGTGCCCCCTTGTTGACCGATTGCGGGACGACCACATCACTGGGAATGAGGGCGTCCGCCTTGAGTTGCAGCGTCCGCTCCACCTCGGGCACCTCGAGCTTGACCTTCGAGTTGGCCCGGTTCAGGACCAGGCGCAGCTTCTCCATCGGCGTGTTGAGCAGCCGCAGGGTCTGCAGCCCGATCTTCACGTTCTTGATGTTGGGGATGTCCATCCCCGCCACCAGGAGCACGTCGTCGCTCACCTCGATGAGGCCGAGAACGACCTCGTTGAAGTACGCCGGGGTGTCGACCACGACGAAGGCGCAGAACTTCCGGAGCTCCTCGACGATCCGCACCACTTCCTCGGCACCGATCTGGTCGGCGAACGCCGGTTCCAGCGGGGCCGGCAGCACGCGGAGTCCCGAGGGCGTGTGGGTGACGAGGAGGCTGTCCAACAGGTTTGCGTCGAGGCTCTCGAGCATGCTGACCGCGTCGACGATCGTGTGCTCGGGCGCCAACTTGAGCATGACGGCGATGTCGCCGAACTGGAGGTCGGCATCGACCAGGCAGACCGGCTTCTCCGACCGCTCGGCCAGGGCGACGGCCACGTTGGTGGCGATCACCGACTTCCCCGCTCCCCCCTTGGTGGAGAACACGGCGAGGACGCGTCCGGCTTCACCGTCGAGTTCGGTGAGGCCGCTGCCGTCGTCCGCCGACGACGCCGGGGGTGCCGGCGGGGCGAGGTCGAACGCGACCCGCTGGATGCCTTCGACGAGTTGGGCGGCGTCGGCTGGGGCCGCGAGCACGTCGCGGACACCCGACCGCAGCGCCTGCTGCAGCACGGAGGTCGACAGCTCGTCGGCCACCAGGAGCGCTCCCACCTCGGGGTGCGCCCGGAGGACCGTGGCGACCGATGCCAGGGATTGATCCCCGGCCTGGGACGGGCCCAGCACGATCACGACGGGGACGCCGGTCAGGCGGCTCTCGAGCTCCTCGACCGAACCGAAGGGCGTGGCGCCCTGGCCCAGCTGGGCGCACAACCGGTCCCGGTTGCCCGGGTCCATGTCGACGACCGCAACTGCAACAGCCGGTGTGGTCTGGTCAGTGCCAGTGGTGTCGGGGAGACTCACTTGTTGTCGCCCTCCGTGAACCCGTCGGGGCCGTAAGGGGTGAGCACAGCCTCGTCGGCGGCGGGAAGCAGCACGGCCGGCTGGTCGGGCAGGTTGAACGTCGGCGGGCCGGGGCTGATCGGGGTGTACACGTAGTCCGGCGGGAGCAGCGTCAGGTAGATCGAGGCGCTGTCGACCGAGGCGACGACCTCGGCCGCTTCGGCCGGGACCGCGAGGGTGAGCAGGTTGCTGCCACCTTGGACGAGCTGGCTGGATTCCCCATCGTCCTCGGCGCCCTCGGCGCTCTGCTGGGCCGGTGCGACCGCGGCGTTCTGGCCGACGAAGAGCACCTCGACGCCCTGGTACACCGTGTAGGCGGGTCGGGTCAGGATGCCGGTGGCCCCTCCCCCGGCACCGGCGGCGGCGGCCGCCTCGTCATCGGTGTTGGCCGTGCCGGTCACCATCAGGTTCACCTTGTCGCCGGGAACGATCAGGCCGGCGACGCCGCGCACCTGATCGACGCTCACCGAGATGGCGACCATCCCTTCGGGCACCCGCTCGCTGTTCGTCACGTACGCCTGGTCCTGGGTGATCCAGAGGCTGTTCGTGATCGGCGTGCGGGCCGAGATGTCGACCACCGCGATCTTGTTGCCGAGCTGATCGGTCGAGTCGACCGCATCGACCGGCACGTTCGCCTGCGAGATCTCCGCCTCGGCGATCAGGCCGAGGCTGCTGGCCTCGGCCACGCTCATCCCTTCCGGGATCGTGTCCGTCGCCACCAGGATCGGGACCTGCTTGGCGTTCTCGTTCGCTTTGTCCTCGACCCCGCTGACGTATCGCAGCGTGGCAAAGGCCGCGAGGACCCCCACCACGATGGCGCCAATCAGGATGATCGTCCTCCGAGAGCTCACATCGACCTCGTTTTGTTCGTCCGAGCGAGGCGCGTATCACCGCCTGAGCGGTGCAACTGAGCGTTGGCCATCAGGGGTGACCACACTTCGCTGTCGGTTCTGCGTGCATTCCTGGTCGGCTCAAGGTCACCGGTACTTGAATGTTTGGCCCGGAAATATGCCAGAACGCGGATCGAGGGCAATCCGGGTGGATCGCCCTCGATCGAGTGATGTGGAATGCCGCGCGTGGCGGCGAGCGCTCAGGCCTGGGCTTGATCGTCGCCTTCGGCGGAGGGCTCGGCGGAGGCCTCAGGCGCCTCGGTTGCGGGCTCGGCAGGGGCCTCCGCCGCAGGTGCGGCCTCGGTTGCGGGCTCGGCAGGGGCCTCGGCCACGGGTGCGGCCTCGGTTGCGTCGGCGGCGGTGGCATCCTCGGGGACCGCGGGTGCGGCCTCGGTCTCCTCGGCGGCCTCGGTCCCGTCTGCGGTCGCGGCGCCTTCAGGGGCTTCGCCCTCTTGACCCTCTTCGCCGCCCTCGCCCTCGAAGTACTCGGCCCACGCTTGCTGGCCCTCGCTGCCCGCGTACTCACCGGTGGGTCCGACGTAGTTGCCCTCGTCGTCGTAGGCGTGCTCGCCGAAGTGCTCCTGGTACTCGGCGGCCACCACGCCACCCTCGGCCGCCTGCTTGATCGACAGGCTGATCCGGCGGCGCTGGAGATCGAGATCGATGATCTTCACCCACAGCTCCTCGCCGGGGGTGACCACCTGCTCGGGCAGGTCGACGTGGTGGGCCGACATCTCGGAGATGTGGACCAGGCCCTCGATCCCGTCGCCCACCTGGACGAACGAGCCGAACGGGACCAGCTTGGTGACCCGGCCGTAGACGAGCTCGCCCACCTTGTGGTTGCTGGCGAACTCCTGCCAGGGATCCTGCTGGGTGGCCTTGAGCGAGAGGCTGATGCGCTCGCGCTCGAAGTCGACCTCGAGCACCTCGACCTCGATCTCGTCGCCGACGGTGACGACCGAGCCGGGATGATCGACGTGCTTCCAGGACAGCTCGGAGACGTGGACCAGTCCGTCCATGCCGCCCAGGTCGACGAAGGCGCCGAAGTTGACGACCGAGGAGACGACACCCTTGCGCCGTTCTCCGGGCTTGAGATTCTCCAGGAACTCTTCGCGCTGTTCCTTCTGCGTCTCCTCGAGCCAGGCCCGGCGGGACAACACGACGTTGTTGCGGTTCTTGTCGAGCTCGATGATCTTGGCGTCGAGCTTCTGGCCCACGTAGGGCTGGAGGTCGCGGACCCGGCGCAGCTCGACCAGCGATGCGGGCAGGAAGCCGCGCAGACCGATATCGAGGATCAGGCCGCCCTTGACGACCTCGATGACCGGGCCGGAGACGACGCCCTCGTTCTCCTTGATCTCCTCGATCGTGCCCCAGGCCCGCTCGTACTGGGCCCGCTTCTTCGACAGGACCAGACGGCCCTCCTTGTCCTCCTTGGTGAGGACCAGGGCCTCGAGCTCCTCGCCCATGCCGACGATCTCACCGGGATCGACGTCGTTGCGGATGGAGAGCTCTCGGGAGGGAATGACGCCTTCGGACTTGTACCCGATGTCGAGGAGGACCTCGTCCATGTCGACTCGCACCACCTTCCCGGTGACGAGCTGGCCGTCTTCGACGTCGACCATGGTGTCGGCGTAGGCAGCCTCGAGATCGTCGCCCAGATCGTCGACGACGATCGTGCGGAGGGTGAACTCCGGCGCGGTCTGGGCATCGAGCTCAGCGGCGTCGGGGTCGGTAGTCGGAGTCGGTTCGGACACAGAGATACTTTCGTTGATCTGACAGAAGCCTCTCGGCGGGAGGCCGGGAGGGAGCGCACCAGGGGCAGCGCAGCAGGTCAGCCTAGCAGTGGGGCTCCACCCTCCCCCACTGTCGCCGGTCAGGGCCGATGGGCGAGCAGCAGGAACTCAGGGTGGTCGAGATCGGGGGGCCGGCGCCGGTAGGCACCTGGTGTCACCGACCAGATCTCGTCGACGGTCAGGCCGGCGTGATCGGCCATGTAGCGGAGCTCGCGAGGGGTGAATCCCGTGGTCCACAGCTGGGCCTCGCGGACCGTTCCCTCCGGATTGCGCAGCTCGGTCGTCTCGAGATGGACGCCGGACTCGGCGTCGAAGCGGTCACCCTCCTCCAGATAGCGCACCTGGAAGTAGGAGGAGAAGGCGCTGACGGCCACCCGCCCGCCCGGCCGGACCGCGCGGGCCATCCCCTGCAGGACGAGCCCGTCGGGATCGGTCCGGCCCAGCGGGGAGTCGACGCGGGGACCGTCGTCGGCGCCCGGGGTGGAGGCGCCGCACAGGCCGAAGGCGCCCTGGCACAGGGAGATCGCCGCGTCGAACTCACCGTCGAGGTGCAGGTGCCGGGCATCGGTCACGACGAAGGTGGCGTCCACATCGGCGTCGGCGGCCGCCGTCGACGCCAGATCCACGAAGGTCTCGCTGATGTCCATGCCGACCACGTCGAACCCTCGGGCGGCCAGAGCCAGAGCGTGCCGGCCGGGCCCACAGCCGACGTCGAGCACCCGCTGGCCCGGCTGCAGGCCCAGCGCGTCGATCAGCGCGTCGGTTTCCTGCTCGGTTCCCCGGGTGAACGAGTAGCGCAGATAGGCCTCACCGAGATGATCGGCGAGGGGTGCGAACCAGTGGGACACCGAACGGTCGGCGGCGGGCGCCGACCCGGCGTCGTCAGTACTGGCACTCCCAGCCGGGAGGCCAGAAGTTCCAGTCCTTGTCGGACGCGAAGTCACCGCAGCGTCCGCTGGTGGCCCCGGCGATCAACAGCGAGAGGGCGCCGTACGCGAGTGCACCGACCAACAAGAGCCCGATGATGCTCATGCGTTTGGGTCCTGAACGAGCCATCGTGTCTCCTGCCACCTTTCTCGATCCTGCTGCGGTTCATATCGGCACGATCGGGTTGGGAATCAAGCACTCTTGGCTTCGGCCCAGCTCTTGCCGAACGCGAGGTTCACCTCGAGGTCGACGCGGAGATCGAAGGCGCCCTGCATCGCCTCGAGCGTCGCGGCGGTGACCGCGTCGTGCTCGTCGGGCACCAGCTCGACGATCACCTCGTCGTGCACCTGCAGCACCACCCGGCTGCTCGCGTTCATGGCCTCGAGCGCCTCATCGAGGTGGACCAGGGCCACCTTGAAGATGTCGGCGGCCAGACCTTGGATCCCGGCGTTCATCGCCTGACGCTCGCCGGCCTGGCGGATCCGGTAGTTGCGGGAGCTGAGCTCGGGAATCTGGCGCCGGCGGCCGAAGAGGGTCTCGGTGTAGCCGCGGTCGCGTGCGTCGGCGACGGTCCGGTCCATGTAGTCCTTCACGGCCGGGAAGGCCACGAAGTAGGCGTCGAGGATCTCCTCGGCCTCGGGCACGGGGATGGCCAGCCGCTGGGCCAGGCCGTAGGCCTCCATGCCGTAGGCGAGCCCGTAGGAGACCATCTTGGCCTTGGACCGCTGTTCGATCGTGATCTCGTCAGGGTCGGCGTCGAAGATGCGTGCCGCCGTGGCGGTGTGGATGTCATCACCGGCCTCGAAGGCGCCGATCAACCCGGGATCCTCGGCCAGGTGAGCGATACAGCGCAGCTCGATCTGGTTGTAGTCGGCCACCAGGAAGTCGAAGCCCTCGGCCGGGACGAAGGCCTTGCGGAAGGCCCGTCCCTCCTCGGTGCGTACCGGGATGTTGTGGAGGTTGGGGCGATCCGAGCTGAGCCTGCCGGTGCGGGCCACGGTCTGGTTGAACGCGGCGTGGATGCGATCGTCGATGCCCACCTCGGCCAGGAGCCCCTCGCCGTAGGTGGAGCGGAGCTTCTCGACCTCGCGGTACCGGAGGAGGTGCTCGATGATCGGGTGCTCGCCGACCAGCTTCTCGAGCGAGGCGGCGTCGGTGCTGTAGCCGGTCTTGGTCTTCTTCTGCGGGGTCAGCTCCAGTTCGTCGAAGAGGATCTCCCGCAGCTGCTTGGTGGAGTTGACGTTGAACTCGTGACCGGCGTCGGTGTGGATCTGCGCCCGCAGCTCGGCCGCTTCCTCGACCAGGCGCTCGTTGAGCGCCTTCAGCTCGGCCACATCCACGCCGATTCCGACCCGCTCCATGCGGGTCAACACCCCGACGAGCGGGATCTCGATCGTCTCGTAGAGACGGGTCAGTCCCTGGCTCTGGACCGCGTCCAGGAGGGGCTCGGACAGGACCGCCACCGCGACGGCCCGGGCGCCGGCGACGTCGGCGTCTTCGGCTGCGGTGCCGTCGAGATCGAGCTGGCCTTCGGGAGCCGCGCTGGCATCGGGCATGTTGCGCTGGGCGTAGCGAATCAGCAGCTCGTCCAGGTCATAGCGCTGCTCGGCCGGGTCCAGGAGATAGGCCGCAAGGGTGGTGTCGCCGGCCAGGCGAGGTGCCGCCACGCCCAGATCGTGCATGGCGTGCAGGAGCGCCTTGCCGTCGTGGGCCAGGAACCCGTCCCCGGCGGCGCAGCGAGCGGAGAAGGCGTCAACGACGGTGGAGTCCTCGAGGGTTTCGCGTGCGAACCAGCCGGCCCGCTCCTCCGCCGCGTCCACGACCAGCGCCAGGCCACGCACGGCGCTGCGGGCGGGTTCGCCCTCCCAGACCGTCTCGATGACCAGGGGCGCGGGGGTGGAGGCGATGGCGTCGACCGCATCGGTGCCGGTGAGCGGTGCCACGGTCGGATCCAGCGGCTGGGTGGGGTCTCCCCCACCCCCCAGCTCGATCCCGGTGGCCTCGGTGAGGCGCTCGTGGAGGCTGTGGAACTCGAGGAAATCGAAGAGTCGGCGCAGTTCGTCGAGGTCGGGTTCGGCCGCGGCGAGCTCGGCGGGGTCCACCTCGAGCGGCACGTCGCGCACGAGATCCATGATGCTGAGATTGGAGCGGACCTGCGCCTCGTTGGCCGCCAGGTTCTCGCGCAGCTTCGGCGTCTGGTCGTCGACCGCTTCGTAGATGCCGTCGATGCCGCCGTAGGTGTTGATGAGCTTGGCCGCGGTCTTCTCCCCCACTCCCGGAACGCCAGGCAGGTTGTCGGAGTTGTCGCCCCGCAGGGCTGCGTAGGCCACGTAGTCGGCCGGCGTGACCCCCGTGCGCTCCTTGATGCCGGCCTCGTCGTAGAGGGCGTAGTCGGCGACACCGCGCTTGTTGTACAGCACCCTGATGTGGGGATCATCGACCAGCTGGTAGGCGTCGCGATCGCCGGTGACGATCATGACGTCGCTGCCGGCGTCACGGCTCTGGGTGGCCAGCGTGGCGATCAGATCGTCGGCCTCGTAGCCCACCTGTTCGATCGTGGGCAGCCCCAGCGCATTGATGACCTCGCGCACCAACCCCATCTGCTGGCGCAGGATGTCGGGTGCCTCGGAGCGGTTGGCTTTGTAGGTCTCGATCTGCTCGTGCCGGAACGTGGGCTCGGGCCGATCGAAGGCCACGATGACGCGGTCGGGCTCGTGGTCGCGCAACAGGTTGAGCAACATCGACGTGAACCCGTAGACGGCGTTGGTGACCTGCCCCGAGGCGGTCGCCAGCTCGGTCGGCAGGGCGAAGAACGCCCGGTAGGTCAGCGAGTTCCCGTCGATCAGCATCAGTCCGGCCACGGCGGGAGCCTACCGCCCGAGTGAGAAGGCCTCCCGCGAGGACGAGACGGCCTACTCCGATGGCGAGACGGCCCCCTCGATGACGGCCGACGCCACCGCTGCCATCGTGTCGCGCCGCTGCATGGCCCCGGTCTGGAGGAAGCGGAACGCCTGCGCCTCGGTCATGCCGTGGGAGTCCATGAGGATCCCCTTCGCCCGATCGACCAGCTTGCGGGTCTCGAGTCGCTCCTCGAGCTCGCCGGTGCGACCGCGCAACGTCTGGAGCTCGGCGAATCGGCCGAGCGCGATCTCGATCGCCGGGACGAGGTCACGTTTGTCGAAGGGTTTGACGATGTATCCCAGGGCGCCGGCGTCGCGAGCCTTCTGGATCAGGTCCCGTTGGCCGAACGCCGTGACCACCACGACGGCACACGCGCCCGACCGGGTCAGGCGCTCGGTCAGCTCGATGCCGTCCATGCCGGGCATGTTGATGTCGACGAGGGCGACGTCGGCGCCGCGCTCCTCCACCGCCGCCAGGATCGGTTCGCCCGACGCGGCTTCGGCCACGACGTCGTAGCCGGCCTCGACCAGGGTCTCGCGTAGGTCCAGGCGGATGATGGCCTCGTCCTCGGCGATCACGACCCGCGGGACGGCCTCGGCGGGTGCCGGCACTCGGTCAGCGGGCACTCGGTCGGCGGGCGCTTGGTCAGCGGGCAATGCGTCAGCCATCGGCGGTGAGGCGATCGAGCAGCTCGTCCTGCTCGGCCTCGAGACGTGCGATCTCCTCGGCCACCCGGGTCCGCTGGCGACGGAGCACGTCGGCGTGCTTCTGCGCCGCCCGGTTCTCCTGCTCGGCCAGCGGCGTCTCGGACACCAGCGAGCGCAGTCGGGTCTCGTCGGCCTCGTCGGCGAAGTGCAGCAACTGATCGTCGGCGACGGTCAACTCCTCGCGGAGCTTGGTCAACTGCCCGCTCACGTCTCGGAGCTTGCGCTCCACTCGCTGTCGTCGCACGAGCCGAGCATACCGACGGTGCCGAGCGTGGCCGGGTTTCCGTGATCCGGCGGGGGCCTTGCCGACGACCGTCCGTGTCCGTGTCACGTCATGTTGGCGTGGGGTGCTGTCTTGATTCCAGGAACCTCGCAGGGCGCGGGAATCGTGGTGGTGTGCGACGGGCAACGCAGGCCTGCCCGAACGGGCCGCCTGCGCACAGAAAGTCAGGGGTCTAGGTCGGGGTTGGCCAAAAGGATTGGTGTGGTCTCGCCGGAGAGCGGTCCGTCCCACGCCGAGTAGCTGCCGCCGACAATGACCGCGCTGTTGAACGAAACGACCGATTGCATGGCTATGCCCGTACCCGGGAAGGATGCGATCGTCTCGCCCTCGAATGCGCCGTCCGTTTCTCGCCACATGATCACCAGGTCCCGTGTATCCAGTGCCTCAAGACTGCCTTGGGCCGATCCAAAGACCACTGCAGCGTCATCGACGACGGCGGACGTGCCTGCCACGTGAACGAGATCGGGCTCCTGCCTCGGCAACACGAACGAAGTCTCTCCAGACTCGTCGGATACCACGACGGTGGGCTCGTCGGTCTCCCACGACGGCACGACGTCGACATGAACGGGTGGCGGCCCCTCCTCCACGACCCAGCCGCCAGCACCGGGCGCGGCCTTCCAGTGGACCGACTCGAACGGCTCACTGGACCGATCCACCCCAAGCACGAACACCTCGCCGTCGATCTCGGCCATCGCATCCACGACCACCTGATCCGCCGAGCCGACACCGGGTAGATCAACGGGGAGAGGCCATGCAGTCCACTCGCACCCATTCGACGACGTCCACACCCACGGCCCATCCTCAGCGTCACCCGCGAGCACAATCTCTTCCGAGGTGACAACGCCATCCCAAACCGTCGGGTTCGGTTGATCGCCAAGGCGGCATTCTTCCCCGGCGTCCTCACCGCTGTCGATGAAGACTCGTCCCTCGTCGCCGACAACGATGAGGCCTGCCTCGGTTCGTGCGGCCCAGTCAACATCGAAGACAGGCGTCTCTCGGATGTCCCACCGGACGCCGTCCTCGCTCTCGTAGATCCTGCTGTAGCCAACGGTCGCAGTCACCGAGATGGGGCTGACCTCCAGCACCACCACCTCCCCGGCCCGACCGACCAACACGCTCCACCGTGCCGCCACCGCTGCCTCCACGATCCCACCCGCTCGCGAGCAAAGAGAACCTACCCGGACGAACTGCAGCAAACCGAGCCTCGGTACGAACGCCAGAATCCTCACGTCAGGGTCAGGCTGAATCCGGGTGAGTATCCACACCCGCCGCAGACTCACCGGTCGCAATTCTGTCTCGGACCGCTACATGGCCGGCTGACAGGGCGAGCCACTCGTCCGCTGCCCGACCCATTCGATCCAGAGCGTTTGCCCTGTCGGTCAACGGCGCCCAGATGAGCCATGGAACGTGCCGGCTCGCGAGTGACATTGGTGGATACTGGCGTGGGCAGTAGGGCTGTCTGCGAACACGGCGTCGGTGGGAGCCACCCTTCGTCGCGACGCACCTCCTTGCGGTCTCCTGGCCAGGTGTCGCGGTCGTGCTTGTGGGCTTTGGCCTCTGGCTAGATCGACACGAGTTCGTCCATTGTGGCCAACGAGGTCGTCAGTCCGGCAGCCGACTGCTCCATGAATGTCTCGGGATCCTCGGGTTCGGGCATGTCAACCTGCATCGTCATGAGCGTGAACCCGTCGCCGGTCGGTTCGAACGTCAGCGTCTGCGCGGTCGGAGGACCCGTCGGATCGGTATCGCCCATCACGAACCACTCGTCGGCATCGAGACGATCCGGTCGGTCGATGGCGGTGTATGTGCCATGCCAGGCCATGGGACCGTGCTCGGGGACCACCATGGCGTAGTGGTATCGGCCACCCTCGACGGGGTCGGACTCGCAGAGGGTCATCTCCGAACCGGGCGGAGCTCCTGACGGGAACCAAACGCGAAGGTCGGCGGGTTCGGTGAAGGCCCGGAAGACGCGATCGGGCGGCGCGCCGAAGACCCGGACGCACCGGTACGACGAACCGTCGTCGCTCAGTTCGATCCGGGTCGATCCTCGTCGGGCGTCGAGGGTCGACAGGTCGGATGGGACGGCGCGGTCGCTCACGGGAGGTACTCCTCAGCAGGGTCGGGATTCGGGTCAGCCGAAACGAGCTCGTCCAAGGCATCGAAACGGGCGTGCCAAACGTCCTCGAACGAGGCAAACCAGTCGTGTGCCGCCTGCAAACCCCGGCCGTCGAGACGGTAGTGGCGGTGTCGGCCATCGGCGCGAACCGAGACGAGCGCAGCGCCGGCCAGGACTTTGAGATGCTTCGATACCTGCGGCTGCCTCAGACCCGAAGCATCAACGAGCTCGGACACGGTCGACTCACTCCCCTGGTGCAGCAGTTCGAGCAGCAAGCGGCGGTTCGGTTCGCCCACGGCGTCGAGGACGATGTCGGTGTGGGTCACGTTCGACAGACTACATATTCCTCTAGAGGCATGCAAGTGATGGGACCAGACCGGGGAAGGAATACGGACCCGGGACGTCCACGCCTCCCATCCTGGCGGAGCGAGGTTCATCCCGTGCCGCTGGGTGCCTGGCAGGATGAGTGGGCTCCGCTATTCGGGCCAACGATCTGTCGTGGTGCAACACCCTTCGAAACCCGCTCTACGACCGGACGTTGGAGCTGACGATCACTGGCGAAACCCAGGTCGTTTCCGAACGCCGGGTGTCGACCCTCGACTGGGACTCGTCCGACTGCGAATAGGACGGGGCTCTGCCGAACGATCATGGCGAGTGACTGTCATACCCCGGTGGGAGAATGGGGTATGGCGGTTGAGCTGGCGGAAGCTGATCTTGGCAGGGGTTTGGCGGCGATCGCTGCGGGTTTGGACGAGGTCCTGGCTGCCGGTCTGGAGCCCGCGGATTCGCCGGAGGCGATCGGTCTGATCAAGAAGCTGGAGACGCTGGGCCGGCGGTTGGATGCGGCCCGGGTCGATCTGGTGGAGGTCATCGACCGCAAGGGTCTGTATCGGAGCGATGGGCATCATTCGGCCAAGATCATGGTCCGCCACGTGGCCAGGCTCTCCGGGGCCGAAGCCGCCGCACGGGCCAAGACGGCCCGGGCTCTGCGGGACCTGCCCGAAACGAGGGAGGCGTTCCGGGCCGGTGAAGTCGGGTCGTGTCAGGTCCGCCGGCTGGCCCGGGCCCATGCCAACCCGCGGGTCCGCAGTCGGCTCCCCGAGTTCGAAGGCCCGCTGCTACGCATTGCGACCTCGGAGTCGTACAAGTCGTTCGACGAGGTGGTCACCGATTGGGTGCGCCTGGCTGATGAGGACGGCACCTGCGAGGCCAATCAGCGCCGCCACGAGAACCGCGACTTCCGGCTGCACCGGGACTTCGATGGCGGCTGGACCTTTGAGGGCGGGTGTGGGTCGCTGTCCGGGGTCGAGGTGAGGACGATCTTCGATCATTTCGTCGAGGCCGAGTTCCGTACCGACTGGGACAAAGCGAAGATCGAGCATGGTGAAGCCACCACCAAGGAGCACCTCGAACGCACCGACGCCCAACGCCGGTTCGACGCGTTCTACGCCATGTGCCGACGGGCCGCCTCGACCGAACCGGGCGGCAAGGCCCCCGAAGTGGTCACCAACCTGGTCATCGACGACACCACCTACCAACGCACCCTCGAAGCGCTGATCACCGGGATCCGGCCCGAAGCCGACCCCGGCGACCCGTCCTACCGGTGCTCCACGATCGACGGCCACCCCGTCGAACCGACCGAAGCCGTCGCGGCCAGCCTGCTAGGCAAGCTGCGGCGGGTGGTGATCGGCGCCGACGGGGTGGTGATCGACCTCGGTCGCAGTGTGCGGTTGTTCACCGGTCTGGCCCGTTTGGCGGCCCAGTTGGCCAACACCGAGTGTTTCTGGCCCGGCTGTCACGTACCGGTGTCGCAATGCCAGATCGACCACCTCGTCCCGTTCAGCGAACGCGATGACGGCGGCGGGGGTGGCAGAACCAACCCCGGCAACGGGGGACCCGCCTGCGGCAAACACAACCGCCACAAAGAACACGGCTACACCGTCTGGCGCGACACCCACGGACGATGGCACACCCACCGACCCGACGGCACCGAAATCGAATAGCGCCCGCAGAGCAATCGGCGGTGCCCGGGGTGGGATTCGAACCCACACGCCCTTTCGGACAGAGGATTTTGAGTCCTCCGCGTCTGCCATTCCGCCACCCGGGCCGGTTGCGAGGTCGCAGGTTATCGGTTCTCGATCGATGGCTCCGCTGGATCTCCGGCCCCGGGTGGGCAAACATGCACCCATGGACGCCACGGGTGCCGCGTGCAGTACCGCGAAGACGAAGCGGATCACCACCATCCTCGCCGCTGCTCTCCTCGCCTACGCGTTGCGCACATGGCTGATCAATCGGAACGAGCAGCGGTACGGCTCTCCGACATAGGAATGAAACCTCGTCGACGCCCGTGGGGTCGGACGTCCTGATGCCGTCCAAGCGGGGTTGGAGATGATCGCGTTCACATTCCCGGGCCAAGGCTCCCAGCGGCCTGGGATGGGAGCCCCGTGGAAGGACCACGCGTCGTGGGAGCTGGTCACCCGGGCCAGCGACCTGTCCGGTCGCGACATCGGCCACCTGCTCCTCGACACGGAAGCCGAGGAACTGACCGACACCCGCAACGCCCAGATCGCCACCTTCGTTCTCAGCCTGGTCGCCCTCGACGCCGTGACCGGGGTCGGGGTGGCCCCCGACCGACTGGCCGGCCACAGCCTGGGCGAATACACCGCGCTGACCGCCGCCGGGGTGCTCGGGTTCGAGGACGGGGTCCGACTGGTGACCGAGCGAGGCGAGGCGATGGCCGAGGCCGGCAGGAAACAGGTCGGCACGATGGCCGCCGTCCTGGGGCTGGACGACGACCAGGTCGAAACGGCGTGCTCCCGCGCCGACGCAGAGGTCTGGGTGGCCAACTTCAACGCGCCGGGTCAAGTGGTGATCGCCGGCTCCCCCGACGGAATCGACCAGGCCGGCGTGATCGCCAAGGAGCTGGGCGCGAAACGCGTCATGCCGGTCCCGGTCTCGGGTGCCTTCCACACCCCCTTCATGGCCGACGCTCGCGCTCGCCTCGACGACGCACTGGCCACGACCCGGCTGCGCGACGCCGAGACACCGGTGCTGGCCAACGTCGATGCGCTGCCGCACACCGATGCGGGCGAGTGGGGCGCCCTGATGGTTGCCCAGCTGTGCTCGCCGGTGCGCTGGCGACAGATCACCCGGCACCTGTCCGATGCGGGCGTGACCACCTTCGTCGAGCTGGGGCCGGGCAGGGTTCTGACCGGCATGGTCAAACGGACCGTCGAGGGCAGCCGGAATCTCTCGGTCAGCAGCCCGGACGACCTCGAGCTGCTCCGGACCACCGCGTGACCCCGTCCGCCATCATCGGGTGGGGTGGCGCGCTCCCCGACCGGGTGGTGACCAACCACGATCTCGAGCGGACGCTCGACACGAGCGACCAGTGGATCACCGAACGCACCGGCATCCGCGAACGGCGCATCGGCGGCACCACCACCTCGCTGGCCCACGAGGCCGCCACCCGAGCGCTCGAAGCCGGCGACATCGACCCGGCTTCCATCGACCTACTGGTGCTGGCCACCTGCACGCCCGATCAGATCATGCCGGCATCCGGTCCCACCCTCCAGGACCGACTGGGCCTGCGCTGCGGTGCCTTCGACATCAATGCCGCCTGTTCGGGTTTCGTCTACGCCCTCGGGGCGGCCTACGGCTTCCTCGAGACCGGGATGGATCGGATCCTGGTCGTGGGAAGCGACACGATGAGCGCCATCACCGACTGGAACGACCGCGGCACCGCAATCCTCTTCGCCGACGGCGCCGGCGCCATGGTGCTCGAGCGCCGACCCGGCACCGATGGCGGGCTGGTGGCGCTGGATCTGGGCACCGAGGGGGCCAGCCGGGACATCCTGTTCACCGATCACGGCGGCACGATCACCATGAAGGGCCACGAGGTCTTCAAGCAGGCGGTCCGGGCCGTCGTGGGCAGCGTCGATGCGGCACTGGCCAAGGCGGACCTCCAGCCCAGCGACATCGCGCTGGTCATCCCCCATCAGGCCAACGACCGCATCGTCGATGCCGTCGCCGCCCGCATGGGGCTCGATCACCTCCAGGTGGTAACCATCCTGGACCGGACCGGCAACACGTCGGCCGGGAGCATCCCCATGGCCTTCGCCCACGCCGCCGACTCCGGTCGCCTCTCCCCCGGCGACCTCGTGCTCTTCGCCGGCTTCGGCGCAGGCATGTCGTGGGGCACCGCCATCGTGAGGTACCAGCCATGAGTCGCACCGTCGTCATCACCGGAGGCACTCGCGGCATCGGCCTGGCCACCGCTCGCCGCATGGCCGACGACGGGCATCGCGTCGCCGTGACCGCCCGCAACGCCCCGGTCGACGCCCTACCCCACGGCGTCACCTTCCACGCCGCCGACATGACCGACGGCGATGCGCTCGATGCCGCGCTGGCAGAGATCCGGGAGCAACAGGGTCCGGTCGAGATCCTGGTGGCCAACGCCGGGCTCACCCGCGACCAGCTCGTCCTGCGCATGAGCGACGACGACTTCGCCGAGGTCATCGACGCCAACCTCACCGGGAGCTACCGCATCGCCAAACGGGTCGTGCGGGACATGATGCGGGCGCGATGGGGCCGTCTGGTCTTCGTCTCGTCCGTCGTCGGGTTCTCGGGCCAGACCGGCCAGGCCAACTATGCGGCATCCAAGGCGGGCCTGCTGGGCCTGGCCCGCACGCTCGCTCGTGAGTTCGCCAGCCGCAACATCACCAGCAACATGGTCGTGCCCGGCCCCATCGACACCGCCATGCTGGCTGACGTCGACGATGCGATGCGCGAAGGGATCGCATCCGCCATCCCCGTCGGCCGCTGGGGCACGCCCGACGAAGTGGCGGCGGCGATCCAGTTCCTCTGCTCCGACGACGCCGCCTTCATCACCGGCGCGGCCCTGCCGGTCGACGGCGGTCTCGCCATGGGCCTCTGACCGATGTCGGAGCGCAGAGCCAGTAGATTTTCGCGGGATCGACCCTCGGCCCGAGGACCGGCGATCGAGCCGGCCACCAACCGCAAACAGGAGAGAGCACGACGTGAGCGACGAACAGTTCGAGCGATTCAAGAAGTGCGCCGTCGAGGTGCTTTCGGTTGACGACGCCAAGATCACCAGGGAGGCGTCCTTCGCCGACGATCTCGATGCCGACAGTCTCGACCTGGTCGAGTTCGTGATGGCCCTCGAGGAAGAATTCGACATCACCGTCGAGGAGGAGGAACTGGACGGCGTCGACACCGTCGGGCAGGCCTTCGAACTCGTCTCCAGCAAGCTCTGATGGAACGGCGGCGCATCGCCGTCACGGGCATGGGCGTCGTCGCGCCGTGCGGCATCGGGGCGAAGCAGTTCTGGGACGGCCTCTTCGAGCCGGCCGACGGTGGTGTCCGCCGCGTCGAGGGGTTCGATCCAGCCGACTTCTTCGACAACCCCAAGGAGGCGCGCCGTACCGACCGCTTCTCCCAGTTCAGCATGGCGGCCGCGCTCATGGCCCTGGAGCAGGCCGGCGATGTGATCGACGGCCATCCGGAGTCGGTCGGGGTCACCATCGGCACCGGCATCGGAGGGCTGGAGACCACCGAATCCAACGTGCTGGCCATGAACGAGAAGGGGCCCCGTCGCGTCTCGCCGTTCCTGGTTCCGATGATGATGCCCAACTCGGCCGGCGCCGCGGTGTCGATGCGGTTCGGTTTCCAGGGGCCCTGCGAGACCACCGTCACGGCCTGTGCCGCGGGCACCCACTCGATCGGCAGCGCGGTTCGGTTCATCCGGACCGGGATCTGTGACGCGGTCATCGCGGGAGGCACCGAATCGGCGCTGACGGTCACCGCCATCCAGGGCTTCACGAACATGACGGCGCTCTCGTCGAGCGGCCACTCGGTTCCGTTCTCCGCCGATCGCGACGGATTCGTGATCGCCGAAGGAGCCGGCGTGCTCGTCCTCGAAGAACTGGAGCGCGCCCGGGCCCGCGGGGCGACCATCCTGGCCGAGGTCTGCGGATCCGGCAGCACCGCCGACGCCCACCACATCACCGCTCCCGCTCCCGGAGGCTCGGGGGCCATCCGCTGCCTCCGGGCCGCCCTCGCCGACTCGCACCTCGAACCGGCCGACATCGCGCAGATCAACGCCCACGGCACGTCGACGCCACTGAACGACCGGGCCGAGGCCGAGGCGATCGTCGAGGTCTTCGGCCTTCCGGGCCCGCCGGTCACGTCCATCAAGGGTGTCACCGGCCACTCGCTCGGCGCGGCGGGAGCGCTCGAGGCCATCGCCAGCGTGCTCTCCATGCAGTATCGGATGATTCCTCCGACCGTGGGCACCACCGCGCTCGACCCCGAGCTTCCGCCGATCGATCTCGTCGTCGGCGAGGGGCGGACCTGGGAGCCGGGACCCGTGGTCTCGAACTCGTTCGGCTTCGGTGGCCACAACGGGTGCGCGGTGTTCGCCCCCGTCGCTGCGGTCTGACCCCTACGGATCCACCAGCACGAAGAGCAATTCGCCGTCGACGGTGGTGACGCCGTCGACGGTGCCGATGCCGTGACCTCGACCACCGCGGGCCGAGAGGCGGGTCATCTCCACCTCGAGCCGCAGCTGCTCGCCCGGCTCGACCTGGCGCCGGAATCTCGCCTTGTTCAGCCCGCCGAAAAGCGGGAGGCGACCGACGCCGAGGTCATGGGTCAGCACGGCGATGGCGCCCACCTGGGCCAGCGCCTCGATCTGCAACACGCCGGGAAGCGTGGGGCGACCGGGGAAATGCCCGGAGAAGAACGGTTCATCGTCCGACGGGCACCAGGAACCGACGGCCCGTACTCCGGGGGTCAGCTCGTGCAGTTCGTCGACGAAGAGAAACGGCGGCCGATGGGGCAGGATCGACGCCGGGCTCGGGAGGGAACTCACGCCCGGAACCGACGCGTGGTGGCCGCGCCGGACGCGACCACCACCGTCGGAACCAACGGACGGGCCAGGATCACTGGCCCTTGGCGCGTGCCTTCAGCTTGGAGCCAGCGCTGATCTTGACGGCCTTGGTGGCCGGAACCGCGATGGGCTCACCGGTGCGCGGGTTGCGAGCGGTCCGAGCCTTGCGGTCGGTCTGCTCGAACGAGATGAAACCGGGGATGGTCAACTTCTCGTCACCCTTGGCCACCACGTCACCGACGACATCGATGAAGCAGTTGAGCGTTTCGGCGACCGCCGAGGCGGACTGACCGGTCCGCTGAGCAATCGTGTCGACGAGTTCGGACTTGTTCATGGGTTCTCCTTGTCCGCCTGAGTGGGGCCACTCCGGCGCTCGAAATTTCCAGCGCTGGCACCATATTCGGGGTTCCTACGATCACGGTGGATACTCCCGCAGGCCGGCCACGGAGAGTAGGCCAACTGCCACAAGGCCTCGCGGCGTGGTCAGCGCCGCGGACGCGGGATCACGGGACCTCGTTGATCATGTGGGTCGCGGCGTGATCGAAGTAGCCGAGCAGCTCCTGCTCGAGCTCGGGCGAGAGGTCGGCGGCCGCCACCGCCGCGGTCATGTGCCGCATCCAGGCGTTCCGCGCGTCCAATCCCACCGGATAGGGAGCATGGCGCATCCGCAGCCGGGGATGACCCCGCTGCTCGCTGTAGGTCGTCGGGCCGCCCCAATACTGCTCGAGAAACATGCGGAGCCGGTCGTTCGCTCCGCTCAGATCCTCTTCGGGGTACATCGGCCGCAACGAGGGATCGGTGGCGACGCGATCGTAGAAGTCGTCGACCAGACGCTGGAAGAACGGGTGGCCGCCGAGCTGCTCGAACATGGTGGGCTCCATGGGCCGGAGGGTACCGGCCGCCGCGACCGGACCCCTGCGCCCGACCCGCACCGCGTAGGCCGCACCGGTAGCGTGAGCGCGTGACCCAGCCCACCACCGCCGACGCCCGGGCCCGGTTCGACCAGTACGTCACCCCCGAGTTGGACCTGCTCTACCGGGTGGCGATGAGCCTGACCCGCAAGCCCAGCGATGCCGAGGACCTGGTGCAGGACACGCTCCTGCGGGCGTTCCGGGCCATCGACCGCTTCGACGGCCGGTACCCCAGGGCGTGGTTGCTCACCATCATGCGCAACGCCCACCTCAACCACGTGCGCAAGAAGCGACCGGACCTGTTGCGCGATCCCGATCGCGGGCTCGATGAGCTTCCCGAGGCCCGACCCGAACCCAGTTCCGAGTCCGAGGTGGTCGACACGGTGTTCGACGCCACCCTCGAAGAGGCCTTGGACGACCTCCCCCCCAAGTTCCGACAGGTGGTCGACCTGGTCGACCTCGGTGACCTGTCCTACCGGGAGGCCGCCGACATGCTCGACGTACCGATCGGCACGGTCATGAGTCGCCTGCACCGCGGCCGGGCCAGGATCAGGTCCCAGCTCGAGCGGAATGGATTCGACCCTCGGTCGGGTTCACGTGAGATGGGAGAGGGTCGATGATGGGACGCAAGCCGGGAGGACTGAGTTGCCGCAAGGTCGCCAAGGTCCTCCAGTCCCACCTCGACGGCGAGCTCGACGACGAGCGGCGCCGCAAGGTGGCGGCCCACCTGGACGCCTGCGAGCGCTGCGGGCTCGAGGCCGACGTCCTGAGCGGCGTTCGGAACGCGCTACGGGGTCGCCGGGAACGACTTCCCGTCGCCACCGCCACCGCACTCCGCGAGTTCACCGACCGCCTGATCCAGGGCGATGCGCCGCCGCTGTCGGACGACGATCCGGCCTAGATCGCTCAGGGCTGCGGCGGCCGCGCTCCTCCGGTCACCCCACCACGGCGGTGTCGGGCCGATAGGTGGACCAGGCGAACCAGAAGGTGTCCACGTGGGTCACCGGCGTGAGCTGGGTGCCGGCGAGGGGGCCGTCGATCGCCTCACCCAGGATGGACCAGGTGGATGCGGTCTCGTCGTCCACGAACCCCTCGCCTTCGGCTCGGAAGGTCAGGGCCGACCCGTCCACCTCGTTGACGAACACGCCCACCGCACCGATGTCGGCTCCGTCGGCCACGGCGTTGGCGTCGAGCGCCGAGGTGGTGCCGGGCTTCAACCACACCGTCAGGTTCCTGTCACCGTCCTCGACGGCCATGACGCCTTCGGCGGCGAGTTGGCTGCGGAGGACGGCGATGAGCCCGTCGTCGCCGGTGATGCCCACCACCCGGTCCTGGGCCTGGAGCCGGCCGTCGACCTCGCCGTCGAAGAACCGGTCGAACGGCCCCTCGCGGCGGTCGTATCCCTGGTACGGATTCCGGCCGTAGTCACGGGCGAGCCCGGTCTGCCAACTGAGGACCTGCCCGTCGGGATGGGCGGCCTTGAAGTCGGCCCAGCTGACCGTCGCCATGGGAAGCACCTCGAGCTCGGTGCCGACCAGTTCGCCGACCACCGCTCGACCGTCGAAGTGGGTCCACAGCGACTGCGTCTGTCGGTCGTACATGAGCAGCGCCGACTGGTACAACGACCCCGAGGTGCCGAAGTCCAGGACCCGTCCTCCGTCGATCTCGCGATGGAAGGCCAGGGCGGAGTTGCACAGCGGGCAGTACGAGACGGTCACCGGCTCGTCGCCGACGATGTCGTTCACGATCTCGTGCCAGGTCATGATCTGGATCGGATAGGCCCGGGCGTCACCGTTCAGCTCCAGGACCACGACCGGTTCCTGGTCGCAGAGGAAGGTCGTGTCCTCGACGGAGAAGTACCGGGGATCGTCGATCGGCGGAATGCCGTCCGGGGGCGGACCACCGGACACGATCAGCTCCCGAGGCACGAGCGCCTCGGGAAACGTGTCGGTGTCGAGGTGGTTCGGCGGGATGGCCGAGAACGCCTCGCCGTCGATCTCGGATGATCCCACCGGGCGAGCGTCGGGATCGCTGACATCGTCGGTCTCGACGTAGTCCGGCGAGCAACCGGGCGAGCCGGACGCGGCGGGTTGCACCCCGCCGACGTCGTCGGAGCCACAGGCCACGGCCAGGACCGCGACGGCGCCGATGATGCCGAGCCAGCGGCGGGAGTGGGAGCGGGGGAAACGCATGTCCGTGGGAACCACCCGAGCCGCTGCTCCATTCCGGTCGGCAACCGGTTCTGCCCGATGAAGGTCTAGTTCGCCCTCGCCGGTCGTGCCCGCCGGCCCTGCATCTCGGTGAAGAACAGGGCGGCGCACTGCTGCACGGCCATCGACCACGTGGGATAGGCGTGGGAGGTGAGAGCCAGGCGGCCGGTGAACATCCCGGTACTCATCGCCAGGACGGGCTCGTGGATCATCTCGCCGGCGCGGTCGGCCACGATGGTGGCGCCGACCACCCGACCCCCACCGACTCGGTTCCCGATCAGCGGCTTCGGACCCGAGATGAGCTTGACGAACCCGTCGGTGCGGCCGTCGGTCACGGCGCGATCCACCGCCGACATCGGCCACTCGGCGACGCGGACGTTCCTGCCGGCGGCGTCCCGCTCGACCGACCCCACCCGCGCCACCTCGGGTGAGGTGAAAACACACTGCGGTATCAGGTTGGCGTCGAATCGCTTGGCCCGCCGGGCGAACGCGTTGTCGGCCGCGAGCCGCCCCATCTCGAAGGCGGCATGCGTCAGCTGCACCCGGCCGGTGATGTCCCCGACCGCGTACACCCCCTCGGCCGAGGTCGACAGGTCGTCCGACGTGACGATGTAGCCGCGCTCATCCACCGAGACACCGGCGGCGTCGACGTCCATGCCGTCGGTGGCGGCCCGGCGACCGACGGCGACCAGCAGCTGCTCGGCCTCGACGACGGCTCCTGCTGCGTCGATGAGCCGGATACCACCGCCGTCGAGCTTCTCGATCCGCTCGACCCGACTGCCGGTGCGCACATCGATCCCGTCGCGACGGAGGACGTCGGCGATCAGTTCGGATGCCTCCGGTTCCTCACGGGGCAGGACCCGATCCTCGGCTTCGAACACCGTCACGGGAATCCCGAAGCGGGCGAACGCCTGCGCCATCTCGAGGCCGATCGGTCCGCCGCCCAGGATCGCGAGCGAGGCGGGCGCCTCGCGCAGGTCGAAGAGCTCTTCGTTGGTGAGCGCGTCCACCGAGTCGAGGCCCGGAATCGGCGGCACGAACGGCGCCGTTCCCGTCGCGATGATGGTGCGCTCCCCTTCGAAGCGGGTTCCGTCGACCTCGACCGCCCCACCAGGGCACATCCGGCCCCAACCGTCCACCACCGGGATCCCCTCGGCGGCCAGCACCTCGGCGGTCTCGGTCGCCGCGATCTGCTCGATCGTCGAGCGCACCCGCTGCATGGCATCGGCAAACGAGACGCCCTGGGCCGACGCCGCCAGCAGCGTCTTGGACGGCACGCAGCCCGTGAAGGTGCAGTCGCCACCGATGGGCCCGGCGTTGACGAGGATGACGGACTTGCCGGCATGCCGGGCCGCCATGGCGGCGCCCAACCCGCCGGACCCTCCCCCCAGGATCAGCAGGTCGGCTCGACGGTTCGTGGTGGACATGGCGGTCACAGGAGACCCTCCGGTCAATGGACGGCCCGCAGGCCGAAGAAGGCGTACGTGAAGATCACACACCCGAGGACGAAGGTGCGGATGTCGCGATTTCGTCGGGTCAGCACCAGGGCGGTCACCCCGACGATGGCGACCAGCACGACCTGCGCCGCCACACCCGCGTCGGTACGGGGCAGGAGCAGCTCGCGGAAGATCCCGCCCAGCAGTGTGGCGATGGTGAGCATCAGCGCCTCGAACCCGCCGGCCCGAGCGCCCATTCCCTCACCGGTGGGCACCATCCACGGCCCGGCGGAGCTCCCCGACGAATTCGGCGGCACCGATCGGGCCACAACCCTCCAGCAGGCGCCGCACCAGGGCGGACCCCACGACGACCCCATCGGCCACCTCGCACACCTGGACCGCCTGCTCGGGTGTCGAGACCCCGACGCCGACCAGCACGGGCAGATCGGTGAGGGGCTGGAGCCGGCCGGCGATGGTCGTGGCACTGTCGGCCAGCTCCGAGCGCTCACCCGTGACGCCCAGGAGCCCGACGCCGTAGACGAAGCCGGCCGCTCGAGCACAGATCCGCCTGAGCCGATCGTCGTCCGCCGTGGGTGCGGCCAGCAGGATCGTCTCGACCCCCACCTCGTGCGCGGCGTTCTCCCATGGAGCGAGCTCCTCGAGCGGCAGGTCCGGCACGATCGCACCGGCGATACCCGCCGCGGCCAGCGACGACGCGAACCGGTGCTCACCCGCACGCATCACCGGGTTGTAGTAGGTCATCACGGCGATCGGGACACCGGCGTCGACGCCCGCCAGCTCCTCGATCAGCCCCTGGGGCGTCGCGCCATCGGCCAAGGCCTGCTCGCTGGCCCGCTGGATGACCGGGCCGTCCATCACCGGATCGGAGAACGGGATCCCGACCTCGATGGCGTCGGCGCCGGCGTCGGCCAGCGCGCGGACGACCTCCAGCCAGTCCGGCTGCATCCCGCCGGTGACGTACGGCACCAGGCCCTTCTGGCCGGCATCTCGACGGCGACGCAGCGACGCCTCGATCGAGCCGGGACTCATCCCAGGAGCTCCATCATCTGCGGGGCGTCCTTGTCGCCCCGACCCGACAGGTTGCAGAGCACGCGACGCCCGGCCAGCTGGCTGCGGGCGGCGGCGATCCAGGCGATGGCGTGGGCGGATTCGAGCGCCGGGATGATCCCCTCGGCGCGCGACAACATCTTGAACGCGTCGACGACCTGATCGTCGGTGACCTGCACGTACCGAGCCCGACCGCTGGCCGCCAGCGCGGCGTGTTCGGGGCCCACCCCCGGGTAGTCCAGCCCGGCCGAGATGCTCTCGGCTTCGAGCACCTGGCCGTACTCGTCCTGGAGCAGGTACGACCGCATGCCGTGCACGACGCCCGGGACGCCGCGGGCCAGTGCGGCGCCACCGGCGGGCTCGACGCCGACGAGCTCGGCGTCGGTGTCGGCGAACCCGGCGAAGATGCCCGCCGCGTTGGATCCGCCGCCGACACAGGCGGTGACCACGTCGGGCACACCACCGTGGCGGTCGGCGAACTGGCGACGCGCCTCGTCGCCGAGGACCCGGTTGAACTCGCGGACCATCCACGGGTACGGATGCGGCCCCATCACCGAGCCCAGGCAGTAGTGGCTGTGGGCCACGGTCGCCACCCAGTCCCGCATGGCCTCGTTGACCGCGTCCTTCAGGGTGCGGCTCCCGGTCAGCGCCGGCCGCACCTCGGCACCCAGCAGCCGCATGCGGAAGACGTTGAGCTCCTGGCGAGCCATGTCGACCTCGCCCATGTACACCGTGCAGTCGAGCCCGAACTTCGCTGCGGCGGTCGCGGTGGCGACCCCGTGCTGACCCGCCCCGGTCTCGGCGACCAGGCGGGTCTTGCCCATCCGCTTGGCCAGGAGAGCCTGACCGAGCACGTTGTTGATCTTGTGCGAGCCGGTGTGGTTCAGGTCCTCGCGCTTGAGCGTGACGTGGCACCCGAGCTGCTCGGAGAGATTGGGGCACTCGGTCAACGCCGACGGTCGACCGGCGTAGTGGGTGAGCTGGTCGTCGAGCTCGGCCCGGAACCGGGGGTCGCCCCACGCCTCGCGGAACGCGACGTCCAGCTCCTGGAGGGCCGGCACCAGGGTCTCGGGGACGAACATGCCCCCGTACTCACCGAAGTAGCCGCCCGCGGACGGTTCGCTCATCGCCATGTCATGCTCCGAATCAGCCGTCGTCGCGCCAGTCGTAGGGCAGGGCGCCCTCGGCGTGCTGGGGTTCGGGCTCGGCGGCGCGGGCCGAGGCGACGAACCGGCGGATCAGGGGACCGTCCTTGCGGCCGGCGTGGCGCTCGACCCCCGAGGACACGTCGACGCCCCACGGACGAACCTGTCGCACGGCGGCGGCCACGTTGGACGGCGTCAGCCCGCCGGCCAGGATCAGCCGGTGGTTGTCGGGGATGCTCTCGGCCAACGTCCAGTCGAAGACCTCTCCCGATCCCGGGTTGGCGCCGTCGAGCATGATGGCATCGACCTGGTACTGGTCGACGTGCTGCAGCTCGGGCGATCCTGCGGCGAACGCCTTCACGACGAACCGCAGGCGGCTCCGGATGGACGCCACCTGCTCGGGTGACTCGTGGCCGTGCAGCTGCGCGCCGACCAGACCGGCCCGCTGCACCGACTCGACGACGCGGGTGGGCGACTCGTCCTTGAAAACCCCGACCGTCATCACGTCCTCGGGCAGCCGTCCGGCGATCTCCCGGGCGGTCCGCACCGTGACCCGGCGCTTGCTGGGCGCGAACACGAACCCCAGCGCGTCAGCGCCCAGCCCCACGGCCAGCAGGCCGTCCTCCTCGGTGGTGATCCCACAGATCTTGACCAACATGTGCCCGGTTGACGCTACCCGACGAGAGACTCCGGATTGCAGGTCACCGAGCACCCGCCTGCACCAGACCGGCGACCGCGTCGGCGGCATCGGGCGAGCGAACCAGGGTCTCACCAACGAGGATGGCATCGAAGCCGGCATCGCGGAGGCGAGGGACGTCCGCGGGGCCGGCGATGCCGCTCTCGGCGACGCGCACGACCGTGTCCGGAAGGCGACGGGCGACACGAACGGCGCGCTCGGTGTCCACCGCGAAGGTGACGAGGTCCCGCTGGTTGACGCCGACGATCCGGGCGCCGGCGTCGATCGCTGCATCGGCCTCGGCCTCGTCGTGCACCTCGACCAGCGCGGCCAGACCCAGGTCGGTGGCCGCCTGGTGCAGCTCGTTGAGCTCCGCCGGATCGAGGGCCGCGACGATCAGGAGGACGGCATCGGCGCCCACGATGCGGGCATCGCAGACGTCGGCGAGACACACGGTGAAGTCCTTGCGGAGGATCGGGAGATCGATCGCCGTCCGAGCGCGTGCCAGGTCGTCGGGACGGGCGCCGAAGAACCGCTCGTCGGTCAGCACGGAGACACACGCGGCTCCCCCGGCTTCGTATGCCGCTGCGAGGGTGGCGGGATCCAGGTCGGGGGCCAGGGCACCCTTCGACGGCGAGGCCCGCTTGACCTCGGCGATCACACCGACACCGGGGGCGCGCAACGCGGCGCCGAAGTCGCGCGCCGGCGGGTGCCGGCGCGCCTCTTCGAGAAGCCCGTCGACGGACCGGGGATCGGCTGCGGCGGCGTCCCGATGGGACCGGAGGATCTGGTCGAGATAGGTGGCGGCGGTCACGGGCGGCCAGCTGGCCCTAGGCGCCCTTGCCGCCCGCGGGCGTGGCCTGCACCATCATCGGCGCGCCGCCCAGCAGGTCCCCGAGCTCGCCCATCAGGGCGGCCATGGCGTCGCTGGAGGAGTGCACGCCGAGCGCATCGGCATCCGAGTAGCGCTCGTACATCCAGATCGCGTCGGGGTCGCCGTCATCCCGGTGGAGCAGGTACATCAGCGTGCCGGCCTCCCCCTCGACCGTCGGGAGGAGGGAGCCGAGCGCGGCGAGCAATTCGTCGCCCTTCCCCTCGGCTGCGGGCAGCTTGACGAACATGGCGGTCTCGGTCATGGCGGCGAGAGTACACCGACCGCGCCCCCACCGATCAGGTGCGGTCGTTGCGGTAGCTGCTGAAGACGGCGGATACGGGGATCGACACGAACGCGCCGAACGCGACCAACAGCGCCAGCATCAGCCCGGCCCCGAATCCACGCCACCCGACGATGACCCACGCCATCATCATCAGGATCGCCACCCCCAGCGAGACGACCGACAGGGCGACGAGGCGGGAGCGGATCGGGTCGCTGGAAGCGCCGGCGCCGTCGTAGGACGATCGCACCTCGTCGTCGAGCTCCGAGCGACGTCGGCGCGGTTCCTCGTCCTCGAACCGCCGCCCGGCGGCCCGGTCAGCCGCCGCGTCCTCCCGTCGACGCTGCTGGTCGTAGACCGACCGAAGCTCCGGATCGCTCAAGACCGCCCATGACTCGTTCACCTGCTGCATCTTCCGTTGCAGCGACGCCCGGGTGGCGGCGTCCGCGTCCGAATGGAAGTCCGGATGCAGGCGACGAGCCATCTGGAGATAGGCACGACGGATCTCCTCGGTCTCGGTGTCGGGCTCGACCCCGAGGACCCGGTAGTGATCACTCGACGGCGAAGCGAAGTGGGACACCCGCTCAGCCTGCGCCGGGGACGGGCCGGATCCGGGCCGGTGCCTCGACGTCGTCCCAGCGCACGACCGCATCGGCCGGCGCCTCGACTCGTCGGTGCACCAAGGCCAGCGCGACGGCACCCTCGGGTGACTCGGCCACGCTGGACAGCGTTCCCGAATCCTCTCCCTCGCCGTGCACCACGGCGCCGACCGGCGGAACCGCACCGACCACGTCGATCACCCGGAGTCGCCGCGGCACGTTGCCACCTCGGGAATCGATCCGCGCCACGAGCTCCTGGCCCGTGTAGCAGCCCTTGTCGAAGTCCACCGCCCGGTCGACCAGCTCGAGCTCGGCGGGGATCGCGTCGGGCGTGATCTCGCGGCCCATGGCCGGAATCCCCGATTCGATCCTCAGCCGATCGAGGTCCTCCAGCG
Source organism: uncultured Acidimicrobiales bacterium (assembly GCA_963697385.1). Classification (GTDB taxonomy): domain Bacteria; phylum Actinomycetota; class Acidimicrobiia; order Acidimicrobiales; family CAWCAL01; genus CAWCAL01. The sequence continues at coordinate 123,001 of CAVONU010000003.1, read as the reverse complement.
CCAGGTCGCTCACGCCGGCGGGGCGGTCGACGGTGGTTCCGACGAGATCGAGCGATTCCACCTCGGGCCAACCCGGGTCGTGCCGGACCATCACATCGGCGGCCACGTCGGTGGCACCGGGCCCGCGGACTGCGACCATGCGGAGCGGGACCGCCTCGACCGTGCACGTGATGCGCATCAGGAACCGGTTCAGCCGGTCGATGACGGCCGCTCCGTGCCCCTCATCGACGTCGAGCAGGTACCGGTCGTCGCCACGGAAGGTGACGCGCAGCCACGCCACCATCTTCCCCGTGGGTTCGAGCAGCAAGGACCAACGACTCTGCCCCGGCGCCAGGTCCAGCACGTCCTGGCTGAGTTGGCCCTGCAGGAACGAGCCCGCATCGGGTCCCGTGACGACGACGCCGTCACGGCCGACCTCGACGGCCGCCGGACCGGTCATCGCTCCGCCCTCATGCGTCGGGCGGCCGGTACCGCGCTGAGCAGGGCCTTGGCCTTGTTGTGGCATTCCAGGTCCTCGAGTCGAGGCTCGCTGTCGACGACGATGCCGGCTCCGGCCTGGACCGACGCACCGCCGTCGGGCCCCACCACCATCGTGCGGATGGCGATGGCCGTGTCGATGTTGCCGGAGAAGTCGATGTAGCCGACGACGCCGGCGTAGGGGCCCCGGCGGACCGGCTCGAGCTCGTCGATGATCTCCATGGCCCGAACCTTGGGGGCGCCCGACACCGTGCCGGCGGGGAGGGTGGCCTTCAGCACGTCGATCGGTCCGAGCCCGTCGCGGAGCCGGCCCGAGACCTGGGAGGTGAGGTGCATCACGTGGCTGTACCGCTCGAGGGTGAGCATCTCGTCGACGTGCAGCGTGCCGTAGTCGACCACCCGCCCCACATCGTTGCGGGCCAGGTCGACCAGCATGATGTGCTCGGCCACCTCTTTCGGGTGCTCCCGCAGCTCGGCCCCGATTCGTCGGTCCTCGGCGTCGGTCTTGCCCCGCCAGCGCGTCCCGGCGATGGGCCGCGAGATCACGGTGCCCTCGCGCAGCTGCACCATCGGTTCGGGTGAGCACCCCACCAGCGACAGCTGCGGCAGCCGGATGAAGTACATGTACGGACTGGGGTTGACCTGGCGGAGCACCCGGTAGTAGTCGAACGGCTCGGCGTCGAGGTCGAACTCGAAGCGCTGCGACAACACGACCTGGAAGACGTCGCCGGCCAGCACGTACTCGCGAGCCACCCGGACCGCGTCCTCGTACCGGGACCCGCCCATCGAGGAGCGCACCTCGTCGGGATCGAGCAGGTCGTCGGGCTGCGGTGGCGCGACCAGGGGTTCGTCGACCGAACGGGCCCCGTCGGCGGCCATCCGGTCGACGCGCCCGACCGCTGCGTCGTAGGCGTCGTCGAGCTCGGCCGACGTCTCGTTGCCGCTGAGCAGGACGTTGTCGACCAGTACGACGCGCTGCCGGAAGTGGTCGAAGACCGCCAGCTGGCCGATGATCGAGAGGACGGCGTCGGGATAGCCCTGGTCGTCCCGGGGGGCGTCGGGCAGGTGTTCGACCTCGCGCACGACGTCGTACCCCAGGTATCCCACGATGCCGCCGTGCAGCGGCGGGAGACCCTCGATGACCGGTGATCGGTACCGCTCGAGCGCGGCCTCGATGAACGCCAGCACCCCCTGATCGGTGGGCAGCGCCGGGTCGAGCTCGCCGTCGATGGTGAGCTGACCGTGCTGGCTGACCACGGTGGCGAGTGGCCGCCGGCCGACGAACGAGAAACGACTCCACCGTTCGCCGTGCTCGACCGACTCCAGCAGGAAACCGGGCTCGTCCGCGACCACGCGGCCGAAGGCGGCGACCGGGGTGATCAGGTCGGCCACCAGCTCGCGCCAGACCGGGACGACGGTGTGGGTCGCGGCGAGGGAGTGGAACTCGTCGCGGCTGGGTTCGATCACGCTGGACCGAACGCGCGGTGGAAGCAGGTGTACTCACCCTCGACGTGGCAGGCGCCGCTTCCCTCCTGCTCCACGACGAACAGCAGCGTGTCGCCGTCGCAGTCGTAGAAGGCCTCGCGGATGAACTGCCGATCTCCCGAGGTGTCGCCCTTGCGCCACACCTCCTGCCGGCTCCGGCTCCAGAAGATGGTGCGGCCGGACTCGAGGCTCATCCGGAGCGTCTCGGCGTTCATCCAGGCCATCATCAGGACGCGTCCGGTCCCCTCCTCCTGGACGATGGCGGCCACCAGACCGTCCTCGTTGTAGGTCACAGCGGCGAGCTGCTCGGCGGTGAAGGAAACGGGCGTCTCGACGGGCATCGAGCCATCGTAGGTCCCGCGCGCCGGAGAGCCCACGGCGTTGCCGCCACCGGGCGCCGACCCGTTCAGCGCAGGTGCCGCTCCAGCCGGGCCATCCGCTCGAACAGGCCGACGACATCCGGCGACTCGTGCGACGGATCCAGCTCGCGGTAGATCGCCTCGACGTTGATGGCCAGGCGTTCCGGCGAACGCCATCGGGCGTAGCCGTCCAGTTCGATGTCGAAGGTGGCGGACTCGGCCGACTCGCCCGCCGCGTGGCGGGCCGTCGCCTCGTCCTGGACCCAGCGCAGGTAGTCGGCCACCCTGCGCACACCACGATCGTCGGTGAGCGGTCCGTGTCCCGGCACGATCACGTCGAGCTCCCATGCCAGTAGCTGGTCGCAGGCGGCGAGCCAGTTGGACACGGGACCGGCCCAGACGATGGGCGTGGCATCGATGAAGAGGATGTCGCCGGTGAAGGCCACCGCCGCATCGGGGAGGTGGACCAGCACGTCGCCACGGGTGTGGGCGGGACCGACCTCGAGCACGTGGGCCGGGCGGCCGCCGACCGCCAGATCCAGCCGACCGGAGAAGGTCCGGGTGGGATCGGCCCCGCTGACACCCGCGAAATCGAAGTCGCCGAAACAGCGGTCGAGGTAGCCGGCCAACGGTTCGGGGAAATCGGCATCGAGCAGCGCGGCCAGAAGAGCGGCAGGCACCTCGTCCATCTCCTCCGCGCTGGCCTCGGACGCCACGATCTCGGCGCCGGTGACCAGTTCGTTGCCGTAGCAGTGGTCGCCGTTGGCGTGCGTGTTGACGAGCGTCCGGATGGGAGCGCCGCTGGTGACCGATCCCATCGCCTCGAGCATGCGACGGGTGAGCGGAAGGTCGAACAGCGTGTCGACCAGCAGCGAGGCGTCCTCCCCGGCGACCAGGCCGGCATTGGACATGCCCCACCGGTCGGGCTGGAGGTAGGCGTGCACCCCGTCGGCCACCTCTTCGAGCCGGGTCCCGTCCGCGCTGCCCATACACCAACGCTAGCGGTCCCCGCCGGATCGAGCTGGGGTGACCCCAGGAAACGTTGGGGGGTCACCCCGATGCCGACGACCCCGACGCCGGCCGAACCTGGACTCATGAGCACCTCCACCATCTCTCGCCCAGCGGCCCGGGTCGGGTCCATCGCGTCTCCGACGAGGACCCAGCCCCCGGCGGGGCGCGACCTGGTCATCGACCTGGTCCGGGTCGGTGCGATCACCGCGGTCGTGCTCGGCCACTGGCTGGTCGCCGGTCTCGAACGGGCGGACGACGGCCTGGTCACCGTGAACGCACTGGGGCCGGTCGACGGGTTGCGACCCGTGACCTGGCTCTTCCAGGTGATGCCGCTGTTCTTCGTCGCCGGCGGTGCCGCCAACCATGCGTCCTGGACGAAGGCCCGCGGCCGGGGAACATCGGCATCGGAATGGATCGCCGGTCGGCTGGTGCGGCTGGTGCGGCCGACGCTGGTGCTGGCGCTGGTCTGGGCGGTCGCGGCCGCGCTCCCGGCCCTGTTCGCCCTGGAGACCGCGGTCATGGCGGACGCCGCCTGGGTGGCGGGCATCCCGCTCTGGTTCCTGGCAGCCTACGTCCCGACGATCGCCCTCGCTCCGGCGCTGAGCCGACTCGGTGAACGAGCTCCCGCGCTCGTCCTCGTCGTGCTGGCCGGCGGGACACTCCTCGTCGATCTGATCGGCATCGGCGCCGGCGTGACGCCGGTGCGGTTCCTCAACCTCCTGTTGCCGTGGCTGCTGTTCCAGCAACTCGGGTTCTGGTGGCGTGAGGGCCGGCTCCCGACCGGGTGGGCCGCTGCTGCGTGGGCCTCGGCCTTCCTGGGCGCCACGCTGGCCGCCACGACCCTCGGTCCGTATCCGGTCTCGATGGTGTCGGTCCCCGGCGAGGCGCTGGGCAACACCACGCCGCCGACGATCGCACTCGTCCTGCTGGGCTGCACCCATCTGTTCGCGGTGCGGGCGATGCTCCGACCGCTGCGGTCGTTCACGCGGTGGCGGCCGGCGCAGGTGGTCCTGATCGTCGTGGGATCGTCGGCCATGACCGTCTACCTCTGGCACTTCACCGCCCTGGCCATCGTCGCCCTGGGGGCCCTGGCGCTGGAGCTTCCCCTGGCCGAGGTCGGCGGCGACGGGTGGTGGCTGGCCAAGCCGGTGTGGATCGTGACGTCGGCCGCCGTGCTGGCCGGGCTCATCCGCATCTTCCGGCGTTTCGAGGCTCCATGGGTCCTGCCGGCACGGCGCTCGCCCCGGACCGTTGCCGTCGCCGCTCTGCTGTTCGTCGCCGCCGCGGTGCGGATGACCACCGCCGGGTTCCACGCCGAGGGTCTGCCGCTGAACGTCGACGTCATCGGCCTCGGGCTGGTCCTGGGGTCGGTGGTCGCCCTGAGAAATCCGCTGCGCAGGGGAATGGCGCCCGGGTGAGCCGGGTTCGGCCCCCATGGCACGACCTCCGACCCGATCCAGATCGACGCGCCCCCTCGCCCCCTTGGCCCTCGCCCCCTTGGCCCTCGCCGCAGCCTTCATGCTGCTGGCTGCTGCCTGCGGCGGCGGCGGGGACGACACGGCGGCGCCCGTAGGGGCGCCCGCCGATGGTGAGGCCCAGGCCGTCGGCCCGGGCGATCCGGGGTCGGACGGTCCGCTCCCGGCCGTCGACGTGGTCGACGTGGAATCCGGTGCGACGGTCTCGCTCACCAGCTACAACACGGGCCAACGCCCGCTTCTGGTCTGGTTCTGGGCACCGCACTGACCGACCTGCCAGCGCGAAGCGCCGGACGTCGAGCAGTTTGCTCGCACTCATCACGGATCCACCATCGACATCGTCGGCCTGGGCACCCAGGACAGCCTGGGACTGGCCGAAGAGTTCCGCTCCGAGCTCGGGGTCGAGTCGTTCCCGCTGCTGTGGGATCCCTCGTTCGACAGCTGGAGGTTCTTCGGGGTCCAGGGCCAGCCGTTCGCGCTGCTCTTCGGAGCCGACGGTGAACCTCTGGGCGACTGGGTGATCCTCGACGACGCCGCCCAGGAGGAGATCCTGGCGCTGGTCTAGGACACGAGCGCTCCCTCCCGAACGTGCGGCACTGGAGTTCGATTCCGGACTCTGAGGCGCGAAGTTCGCTAGGAGCTCCGGCGCATGCGCCAGAACGCGCCGGCACCCAGTCCGGCCGCGAGCACCACGGCCGCCACCGCCAGGGCCCCGGTGCCCCCGTCGCCGTCGTCGGACTCGGTCTCGGGCAGGACCGCGGCCGCCGCCACCGTTGCGGCGGGATCGGCGTCCTCCTCGACCGCCGTGGTGGTCGTCGAGGTGCTGGAGCTGGTGGTGGACGGCGCGGTCGACGAGACCACCGTCGACGACGACACCGTGGTCGACGTCGTGCTCGACGATGGAACCGCCGTCGTGCTCGCACCCCCGACGGGAGCGACCGGCTCGGGTGACGCCCCCTGCGGAATCACCGGCGCGGGCACCGCGGGCGACGCGGGCGCGACCGGAGCCGGAGGCTGAGGTGGCGGCGGCGCGGTCGGAGCGGGCGGCGGCGACGCGGGGCAGATGCGATCGATCGACCGGTACACCGGAGGGTCCCCGCTCCCCCAGCGCCAACCGTCGACAGCGCCATCGGTGACCGTCCGGCTGCCGGCGCCCCCCTGTGCCTCGGTGAACGAGGTCGCGCCCGGGGCCGCGATCGCATAGGCCCAGTACTGGCTGCCGCCACAGCTCAGGCAGGCCGAGTCGGTGCTGCACCCCGTTCCGTCGATCGAGCACACCGCCCCGCCCAGGCCACCGAACGCCCGGACCCCGGCATCGAAGGTGCTCCGGGCCAGCAGCTCCAGACCCGAGATCGACTCCTCCTCGAACCACACGCACGCGGTGTGGGGTCCGGATCCGTCACCGGGATCGACGACGACCCCGGCGCGGTTGACCCCGGCCGCATCGGCCTGGCTCGACCCGACCGTCGCGGGCACCACGGTCGTCAGCGCAAGACCGGCAACCAGGGCCAGCGCGGCGAACGGACCGATCCGGCGCTGCGACGTCATCACCGACGGTCGGCTCACGGCCGGCGGTCGGGCACCGTCCGGCCGGCCAGGCGCAGGACGGCGATGCCCAGCAACACCATCAGCGCGGCCAGCCCTGCGGTCGCCCAGGACGACGACCCGGTGGTGGCCAGGGTGGCGGTGGTGGACGTGCCGGCCACTCGAGCTGCGCTCGACGACGACGTCGTGCGCGCGGCGGCCGTGACCGCCGGTGCGGCCGGGCTGGTCGTCGGGGGCGCCAGCGTGGTGGGCGGCACCGCGGTGGTGCTCGTGGTCGTCGTCGGCGCCGGGGCGGACAGGTCCGGACAGGTGGCCGGCGCGGTCCAGTCCCACGCCAGGGTCAGCGCCTGCACCCCTTGCGACGTGGGGAAGGTGTTGACGCCGAAGGAATCGGACGGGCTGGCGATCCGACCGTCGGCCTGCTGTTGGCCGAGCAGGTAGTCCCGAGGGGCGACGTAGGGATCGGCGGCTCGTTCGGGGGCCAGGTCGTCCCGCCAGGCCCGGGTGGCGGCGTCGAACCCGTACGCGTCGAGCCCCAGGACGGCCATGGCGGTGCTGTTGGGGTTGACCTCGCCGAACGAGATCCATCCGCCGGTGGCGGCGTCGTGTTCGACCGCCAGCCGCCGCAGGCCCGACGAGACCGCCGGATCATCCACCGGGACCCCGGCGGCGGCCAACGCCTGCAGGGCGCGCCCGGTGATATCGGGATCGAAGAGATCGTCGGTCGGATCGCCGGCGAAGTTCCACCCGCCGGACGGTGCCCCCGCGGCCAGGACCGCCGTGGTCGACGCGTCGGGGATGTCGACGCACACCTGCCGGTGCGCGAGCACGGCCAGCAGGGTGTCGCCGAACGTCCCGAACCACCCGGTCCCGGCGTCGAATCCGGCGGACATGGTGGAGAGGAGGTCGACGGCAGCTCCGTCCTGTCCGGGGTCGAAGGCCACCGGTGAGAGCCCATCCGCCCAGCCGCCTGGAGCAGCCACCAGCGCGATCAGCTTCGCCGCGGCTCCCGCCGTCGGTCCGATCTCGGCCTCGTCGTCGATCGCGTCGTACGGTGCGAACCCCGCGCCGGTCGTCACTCCGGCGATGGCGGACCGAGCGGCGTCCGCATCCCAGCCGCCCCCGGACTGGGCCGCCTCGGCCAGCGCCAGCGTGGCGTCGGCCGTCTCGAAGCCGGCGAATCCCGCCACCTCGAATCCGCCGTCGGCCTGCTGCTGGGTCGTCAGCCACGCGGCGCCGCTCGCGACGTCGGCATGGGCCGGCGCCGCGGTGATCGCCAGTGCGGACGCGGCGACGAGGGCGACGATCGTGGTCGGTCGCTGTTTCATGAGCGGTGGTTCCTCCCGGCCCCGTTCCACGAGGGCCATTCGTCGGGAACGCCGTCCGAGGACTCGGAAGCGGCGGACAGCGGCAGGTGTTCTGGCTTGCGCCCGACGGGATCGTGCGCTCACAGTTGCGGGACAGCGCCGGATTCTCACCGACTTCCCCTGCACCCCCGGACACAACCGAGGGCCGCGACGGTGGGTGCCGTCGCTCGTTGTCTGGGCCGTAGCGTACGGCGCAGCGCAGATCAGGCGCCACACCGGACCGGCCCCGTCAGGACAGAGGATGCAGCCGAGCAAGTTCCACGCCGCAAGTTGGCTCGTCTGGGCCCTTTCCGGCGCGGCGATCGTCCAACTCGCGCCCAACCCCGCGCTGCTCGCTGCTGGTCCTGGCGGTCAGCGCAGCCGTCGTCGCCACCTGCGTGGTCGGGGGCCCGCTGGCTCGTGCGTTCCCCCAGCTGATCGCGGTCGGCGTGGCGTTCGGCGTCCTGCGCGTCGTGCTGCTCTCCCTGACCACCCACGGCGTCGGCGAGGTCTGGTTCCGCCTCCCCGAGCTCACGCTCCCTCGCATCATGGGAGGATTCACGGTGGGCGGCACGATCGAGGGCGACGTCGTGCTCCAGGCGGCGGCCGAGAGCCTCCAACTGGTCGCGCTGCTGGGCGTCTTCGGCGCCTTCAACTCGGTGGTGGCCCACTACGAGCTGGTCGGCCTGCTCCCGAAGGCGTACCACGAGGTCGGTCTCGTCATCAGCGTCGCCCTGGCGTTCGTGCCGTCGGTGGTCACCGGCCTGCACGAGGTACGCGAGGCGGATCGGGCCCGTTCGGGTGGCGAGCCGACCCGGCGCCGTCGCCGCGGTCGCCTCCTGCTCCCGGTCCTCGAGCGCGGCCTGGACCGATCGATCGCCCTGAGCGAGTCGATGGACGCCCGGGGGTTCGCGGACGAGCAGCCCACCCGGGCCGAGCAGACCGGCTCGCTGCTCGGTCTGGGCGCGGTGGTCGCGATCGGCGCGGCCGGCGTGGCGCTGGTCGGCCAGGAGCGAGGCTGGGCGGCGTGCCTCCTGATCCTCGGCGGTGGCACCCTCGCGGCCGCGGGCTGGCTCAGCTCCCGCAGCCGGAACCGCACCCGCTACCGCCCTCGTCGGATGCACCGTCAGGACGTCGTCATGGCGCTCGTCGCCGCATCGGGCGCGATCGTGGTGACGGTCGCTTCCCTCGTCGGTGACGGCAGTCTGCGCTGGAGCCCCGGAGAGGGACTCGAGGTGTCCGCGGCGGGCCTGGTCGCGGTTCTCACCCTGCTGGCACCGGTGGCGCTCCCCGGCCGGGTTGCCGTCGACGAGCCACGGACCGAAGCGATGCATCCGTGAGTATTCACTGGGACCAGGCGGGGTTCGCTCCGCCCGACCACGTGCCGGTGTGGGAGCGGGTGACGCAGACCATCCGGCCCCACGACATCCATCTGGTGGTCGGTGAGTCGGGGAGCGGCAAGTCCACCCTGCTGCGCTCGGTGAACGGCCTGGTCCCCCACACCAGCGGTGGCCGCTTCTGGGGCAACGTGACCGTGGCGGGCCGGTCCACCACCACCCACCTTCCCCGGGATCTGGCCGACACGGTCGGGTTCGTCCATCAGGACCCGACCGCGCACGTCGTGGTCGATCAGGTCGAACACGAGATCGCGTTCGGCATGGAGAACCTCGGGGTCGGCGCCACCGACATGCGGCGCCGGGTGGAGGAGGTCCTCGACGCCCTCGGTCTCGCGGCGCTGCGGCAGCGGGCGATCTCCAGCCTCTCCGGCGGTGAGCGCCAGCGCGTGGCCGTTGCGGCGGCCCTCGCCACGGCCCGCGACGTCCTCCTCCTCGACGAGCCCACCGCCGAGCTCGATCCGCAGGGTGCCGACGACGTGTTCGCGGCAGTGCGTCGCCTGAACGAGGACCTCGGGATCACGGTGGTGATGGCCGAGCACCGGCTCGAACGGGCCGCTCCCCTGGCCGACTCGCTCTCCACCCTGCGCACGGACTCGACCCGAGTCGAGTACTCCGACGATCCCGCGGCGGCGCTGGCCGCCTATCCCGGTGCCCCGCCGGTCACCCATCTGGGTCGGCTGCTCGGCTGGGACCCGGTCCCGCTCACCGTGCGTGACGCCCGCCGGATGGCGGCGAGCGCCGACCCGCTTCCCGCCCCTGTGCCGGCGACCTCCGCCTCCGGCGACACGCTGGTGTCGCTGGTCGGCGCCGGGTTCTCCCACGGCGAGCGCCCGACGCTCCGGGACGTGGACCTGAGCGTGCACCAGGGCGAGACCGTGGCCCTGCTGGGACGCAACGGTGCCGGCAAGACGACCGTGCTCCGGCTGCTGGCCGGACTGGTCCCGCCCGACGGCGGGTCGCGGACCGACGGGGCCTCGACCGTGTACCTGCCGCAGGACCCGAACCTGCTCCTCACCGCCACCTCGGTCCGGGCCGAGCTCGCCGAGACCCGGGCGCTGCGCGGCGCGGCGCCCGACCCCGAGGCCGACCGGCTGCTCCTGGAGCAGCTGGGCCTGGGCGATGTGGCCGACCGCCACCCCCGATCCCTGTCGGGTGGCGAACGCCAGCGCGTCGCCCTGGCCGCGGTCGCCGCGGCCGACGCCGCCGTGCTGCTGCTGGACGAGCCCACCCGCGGGATCGACCTGCCGACCCGCACGGCCCTCGCTCGGCTCTTCCGCCACCACACCGACCGCGGTGGCGCCGTCGTCATGGCCACCCACGACGTCGAGCTCGCGGCCGAGGTGGCGGATCGCGTCATCGTGCTGGGCGATGGCGAGATCGTGGCCGAGGGCCCCGCCCGCACCGTGCTGAGCGGCTCCCTCTTCGCCCCGCAGGTCCTCCGGGTCCTCCCGCCCCTCCTGACGGTGGCCGAGGCGCGGGCCGCGGTCCATGCTCAGCAGGTGGAACCATGACCACGGGAGGTCTCCTGGCTCCGGCCGCGGCGCAGCGGCGCAGCCGCCTGCTGATGGTCGCCGTGACCGTCGTCGGCATCGCGGGATTCCTCCTCCCGTTCTGGCTGCCCGCCGATGCGTCGGGCCAGCCCCGCTCGGCCGAGGCGCCGATGCTCACCGCCATCGTGGCCGTCCTCGTCCTCGTCGCCCTGGCGCTCGACCTCCGGAGCCACACCCGGTCAGCCGCGTCGATCGCCCTGTTGGGCATGGTGTCGGCTGCGGCCGGCCTGTTGCGCCTCCTGGATCTGCCCGGGGGCGGGAGTGGGGTGTTCTTCGCCATCATCCTGGCCGGTGCGGCCTTCGGAACCTGGTTCGGCCTGTACGCGGGGATCTTCGCCATGGTCGTGGGCGCGCTCCTCACCGGCGGGATCGGCCCGTGGCTCCCCTACCAGGCACTGGCCGCCGGTTGGATCGGCGCCTCGGCCGGGCTCCTCGGCCATGTGACCCGCCGCCTCGCTCCCCGAGCCGAGGTGGCCGTCCTGGCGGTCTTCAGCTGGCTCTGGGGATTCGCCTTCGGCGCCATCCTCAACCTGTGGTTCTGGCCCGTGCGCGTCGGGACCGGCGACCTCGACTGGAACCCCGACCTCTCGTTCGTCGAGACCCTCCAGCACTACTGGCGCTTCTACGTCACCACGTCGTTCGCGTGGGATGCGGCGGGAGCGCTGGCCAACGCCGTCCTCATCCTGCTCACCGGCCGTGCCGTGCTGGAGGCGTTCCGACGGGTCGCCGGTCGACTGGCGCCCCACATCGAGTTCTACACTCCGCACCAGGACCCGCCGGCACCGGTGGCGCAGCCCGACCCCGGCGACGGCGCGACCGATGGGTCGGCTCGGAGCCCCGTCGACGAGAGGACCGCACCGTGACCACCACCGACCACGACGTCCCGGGATCCGCCCGCCAACCGCACGCACTCCCCCGGTTCGACACGATCGAGGCCGAGCGACTCCATCGCAAGCAACGCCTGGCCGCCACCTTCCGGCTGTTCGGATCGTTCGGGTTCAGCGAGGGTGTGGCGGGTCACGTGACGGCGCGCGACCCCGAGCTCACCGACCACTTCTGGGTCAACCCCTTCGGCATGAGCTTCAACCAGATCCGAGTCTCCGACCTGATCCTGGTCGATCACACCGGCACCGTGGTCGAGGGCAGCTGGCCGGTCAATGGCGCTGCGTTCGCCATCCACTCGCAGGTGCACGCGGCCCGGCCCGACGTGATCGCGGCGGCCCACACCCACTCGGTCCACGGCAAGGCGTTCTCGTCACTGCATCGCACGCTCGATCCCCTGACCCAGGACGCCTGCGCGTTCTACGACGATCACGTCCTCTTCGACGACTACACCGGCGTGGTGCTGGACCTGGACGAAGGCCGGAAGATCGCCGACGCCCTGGGCGCCCGCAAGGCCGCCATCCTCCAGAACCACGGCCTGCTCACCGTGGGCCACACCGTCGACGAGGCGGCCTGGTGGTTCATCACCATGGAGCGCACCTGCCAGGCCCAGCTCCTGGCCGAAGCCGCCGGCAGACCCGTGCCGATCGGCGAGGAGGTGGCCCGCCACACCGCCGAACAGGTCGGTGGCCATCTGGCCGGCTGGTTCAGTTTCCAGCCCCTCTACGACGACATCGTCGCCCGGCAGCCCGACCTGCTGGACTGAACCGCCGATGAGGAGCGCCGCGGGTGGAGGTGGCGTCCCGAGGGACTTGACCACCCGGTCACGCGCCGGTTGACTGCCCGCATGGATTGGCCCCTGCGTTGCGGCATCTTCCTGGCGCCGTTTCACCCGACCGGACAGAACCCCACCCTGTCGCTCCAGCGCGACCTGGAGCTGATCGAGCACCTCGATCGGTTGGGGTTCGACGAAGCGTGGATCGGTGAACACCACTCGGCGGGCTACGAGATCATCGCCTCGCCCGAGCTGTTCATCGCGGCCGCCGCCGAGCGCACCCGTCGCATCCGCCTGGGCACGGGGGTCGTCTCCCTGCCCTATCACCACCCCTTCATGACCGCGCAGCGCATGATCCAGCTCGACCACCTGACCCGGGGTCGGGCCATGCTCGGAGTCGGGCCCGGTGCCCTGCCCTCCGACGCCTTCATGCTCGGGATCGACCCTTCGCTGCAGCGGCCCCGGATGAACGAGGCGCTCGACGTGATCCTCGATCTGTTCCGAACCACCGACCGCCTCACGGTCGAGACCGACTGGTTCACGCTGCGAGACGCCCAACTCCATCTGCGCCCCTTCACCGAGCCCCACCCCGAGGTGGCGGTCGCCGCGATGGTGTCGCCGTCGGGGCCCATGGCCGCCGGCCGCACGGGCTGCAGCCTGCTGTCGATCGGCGCCACCCAGAAGGCGGGCATCGATCTCCTGGCCCACCACTGGGACGTGTTGGAGGAGTCGGCCGAGGAGCACGGCACCGTCGCCGATCGACGGAGCTGGCGGTTGGTCAGCATGATGCACATCGCCGAGACCCGCGACCAGGCCTTCGCCGACGTCGAGTACGGCCTCGACGCGTTCCAGTACTACTTCCGCGAGGTCGCCGCCCTGCCGGTCCCGTTCGGCGACGGCGAGGGTCATCCGGCCGAGCAGATGAACCGAACCGGTGCCGCCGTCGTGGGAACGCCCGACGACGCGGCCGAGTTCGTCGAGATGCTGATCGAGCAGTCCGACGGCGGGTTCGGCACGCTGCTGTTCCAGGCCCACGAGTGGGCCAATCCGTCCGCCACCAACCGGTCCTACGAGCTGTTCGCCCAGGAGGTGCTGCCCCGCTTCAACGGTTCCCTGGTCGGCCCCGAGCGCTCGATGACGCACGTGCAGGAGCTTCGTGACGAGTTCATCGGTGCCGCCGGCGCTGCGGTGATGGCCGCATTCCAGGAGCGCAACGACGCACGTTCCTGACTCGACCGTCTACCCTGGGGTTCCACAACACAGCCGTCGACACCGGACGGGAGAGCTCGGTTCGCCGGGCGCCGAAGGAGCAACCGCCTCGGAATCTCTCAGGCCACCGAACCGTCCGGTCGAGGCAACTCTGGAAAGTGGTCGGCTCGCCCGGCCCACCGAAGGTGCAAGCCCCCCGGGGTGAAGCTCTCAGGTCCATGGACAGAGGGGGCCCACCGTCCCCCTCAGCGCGGAGTTGCACGACCATGGAAGACCGGACCAGCACCAGCGACGGGCACGCCGCCGTCGCCCCGGGCGACGAATTCGTCGCCCGACACATCGGACCATCCGAGGCCGAGATCGCCCACATGCTGGGGGTCATCGGGCACGAGTCCCTCGATGCGCTGGTCGAGGCCGCCGTCCCGGGCGCCATCTTCGATGCCGAGCCCATCGACGTCCCCGAGGCCCGCACCGAGGTGGCCGTCCAGGAGCGACTGCGGGAACTGGCCGACCTGAACCGGCCGGTCACGTCGCTGATCGGCACCGGCTACCACGGCACGATCACCCCACCGGTCATCCTGCGCAACATCCTCGAGAATCCGGCCTGGTACACCGCCTACACGCCGTATCAGCCGGAGATCTCGCAGGGTCGGCTCGAGGCGCTGGTCAACTTTCAGACGATGGTGGCCGACCTGACCGGGTGCGAGATCGCCAACGCCTCGCTCCTGGACGAGGGCACCGCCGCCGCCGAGGCCATGACGATGTGCCGCCGGGTGACCAAGAGCACCGCCGACATCTTCTGGGTCGACGCCGACTGCCACCCCCAGACCGTGGCCGTCGTCGAGACCCGCGCCGAGCCGCTGGGCATCAAGGTGATGGTCGGATCGCCCGACGAGTTCGACGACCGAGGCTTCGGCGCGCTGCTCCAGTACCCCGGCAGCTCGGGAACCGTGAGCGACCCCACCGCCGTCATCCAACGCATCCACGACGCCGGAGGCCTGGTGGTGGTCGCCACCGACCTGCTGGCCCTGACCCTGCTGACACCCCCGGGAGAGCTGGGGGCGGACATCGTGATCGGTTCGTCCCAGCGCTTCGGCGTCCCGATGGGGTTCGGCGGCCCGCACGCCGCCTTCCTCGCCACCGCCGAAGTGCACAAGCGGTCGATGCCCGGACGCCTGGTCGGTGTCTCGGTCGACGCCGCCGGCCGACCGGCCTACCGCCTGGCGCTGCAGACCCGCGAGCAGCACATCCGCCGGGAACGGGCCACCAGCAACATCTGCACCGCGCAGGTGCTCCTGGCCGTCATGGCCGGGATGTACGCCGTCTACCACGGCCCCGACGGGTTGCGGGCGATCGCCGGGAGGGTCCACCGGCTCACCGCCACCCTGGCGGCCGGCCTCGCCGCCGCGGGGATCGACCGGGTCAACACCACCGCGTTCGACACGCTCACCGCCCGGGTCCCGGGCCGCGGCGAGGCCATTCGCCGGCAAGCCCTCGACCTCGGGTTGAACCTTCGGAAACTCGACGGTGAGACCCTGGGTATCACCTTCGACGAGACATCGAGTCTTGCCACGGTCGACGCCGTGTTGTCCGCCTTCGGGATCGACGCCGACGCGGCGAGCCTGGTCGACGACGCACCCTCGCTGCTGCCGCCCGAGCTCGAGCGGACCGGCGACTACCTCACCCATCCGGTCTTCCATCGCCACCGCTCGGAGACGGCCATGCTCCGCTACCTCCGCAAGCTGGCCGACCGGGACCTGGCGCTGGATCGCACCATGATCCCCCTCGGGTCGTGCACCATGAAGCTCAACGGCACCACCGAGATGATCCCGGTCACCTGGCCCGAGTTCGCCGACATCCACCCGTTCGCCCCCGCCGAGCAGGCCGAGGGCTACCACCAGCTGATCGCCGAGCTCGAAGCCGATCTGGCCGCCATCACCGGCTACGACGCCGTCTCGGTGCAACCCAACGCCGGCTCCCAGGGCGAGTACGCCGGACTGCTCGCCATCCGCCGCTATCACCTCAGTCGGGGCGACGAGCACCGCGAGGTGTGCCTGATTCCGGCGTCGGCCCACGGCACCAATGCGGCATCGGCCGTGATGGCGGGCATGAAGGTCGTCGTGGTGGGCACCGACGACGACGGCAGCATCGATCTGGCCGACCTCTCCGAGAAGATCGATCAGCACCGTGACCAGCTCGCGGCGATCATGGTCACCTATCCCTCGACCCACGGGGTGTACGAGACCGCGATCGGCGAGGTCTGCGCCCGGGTCCACGACGCCGGTGGTCAGGTCTATCTGGACGGCGCCAACCTCAATGCCCTGGTGGGTCTGGCCCGTCCCGGCCGCTTCGGCAGCGACGTCTCCCACCTGAACCTGCACAAGACGTTCTGCATCCCCCACGGGGGCGGTGGCCCAGGGGTGGGTCCGATCGGCGTTCGCTCCCATCTGACCCCCTTCCTCCCGACCCATCCGACGATGCCGCAGTCCGACGGCACCGACGGACCCGAGCTGGCCACCATCTCGGCCGCCCCGTACGGATCGGCCGGCATCCTTCCCATCTCCTGGGCCTACGTGCGTCTCATGGGACCCGCGGGCCTGCGCCGAGCCACCGAAGTGGCCGTGCTCTCGGCCAACTACGTCGCCCGGCGACTCCAGGAGGCGTTTCCCGTGCTCTACAGCGGCGAGGACGGTCTGGTCGCCCACGAGTGCATCCTCGACCTTCGGCCGCTGGAGAAGGCCACGGGCGTGACCAACGAGGACGTGGCCAAACGGCTGGTCGACTTCGGCTTCCACGCCCCCACCATGTCGTTCCCGGTCGCCGGCACGCTGATGGTCGAACCCACCGAATCCGAGGATCTGGCCGAGCTCGACCGATTCTGCGACGCCATGCTGGCCATCAGGGCCGAGATCGACCGGGTCGGATCGGGCGAGTGGGACGCCGAGGACAGTCCCCTACGTCACGCCCCCCACACGGCGGCCGATCTGCTCGTCGACGACTGGGACCGGCCCTATCCACGATCGCTGGGCGCCTACCCCGACGGTCCGAGCTCCCGGGACCGGTACTTCCCGCCGGTCAGCCGCATCGACAACGCCTACGGCGACAAGAACCTGGTGTGCAGCTGTCCGCCCCCGGAGGCGTTCGAGGAGGCCTAGGGCGTAGGTCCGACCCCGCCCCGCCACCGGGCCGAGAGGTCAGACGAACGGCGTCTCGACGACGAGGGCGTCCATCGGGCGGCCGCGGGCGTCGATGACGAGCCGGTCGCCGACGGCCACCGCCGGCGGGACGAAGGCCAGTGCGATGCCATGTTCCAGCATGGGCGAGAAGTTGCCGCTGGTGACGACGCCGATCGTCTCACCGTCTCGCTGCACCGGGTACTCGGCCCGGGGCGGGCGGCGCCCCTCGGTGGCCAGGCCGACCAGTCGTCGCTGCGGACCAGCGTCGCGTTCGGCTTCGAGTGCCGAGCGACCGCGGAACGTGTCCTTGTCCCAGCCGATCACCCAGTTCAGTCCGGCCTGGAGGGGCGTGATACCCGGCCCCAGCTCGTGGCCGTGAAGTGGGAGACCGGCTTCGAGGCGGAGGGTGTCGCGCGCTCCGAGGCCGGCCGGTTCGATCCCGGCCTCGGTGACCGCCGTCCAGAACGGCTCGGCCACCTCGAGCGGCACGGCGCACTCGACGCCGTCCTCGCCCGTGTACCCGGTGCCGGCCACCACGCAGTCGACGCCCGACCAGCTGAAACCGGTCACCCGGAAGCGACCCACGGCCGCGGCATCGGGAGCGACGGCGGCGAGCCGGTCCCTGGCCTGCGGACCCTGCACGGCGATGACGGCCCGATCGGCCGTGACATCGTGGGCTCCGGCACCGAGCGCTTCCACCACACGGTCGGTGTTGGAGGCGTTGGGCATGACGTCGAATCGCTGCTCGTCGCGCCACCACACGATGATGTCGTCCAGGACCGAGCCGTCGTGGTCGTCGAGCAGGTGGGTGTACTGGGCCCGGCCCGGCTCGACCTTGCGCAGATCGTTGGTCAGTGCCGCCTGGAGCTGGTCGAAGGCGGCGTCGCCCTCGATCCGGACGGTACCGAGATGGCTCACGTCGAAGGCGACCGCGCCGGTTCGGCAGGCCCGGTGTTCGTGGAGCGTGCCCGTGGGGTACTCCAGCGGCATCTCCCACCCGCCGAACGGCACCATTCGAGCTCCGAGCGAGCGATGGACGGCGTCGAGTGGGCCGGTGCGATCGGTCATGAGGCGGCGAGCGGTCCGACGGCGATCAGGATCCGGCGGCCCGCGCCGCCGTGGGATCCGCGGGCGCCTCGGAGGCCGCGTCCGCCGGATAGAGCTCGACGATGCGAGCGTCGACCTCGTCCTTGACCCCGCCCAGCGGCAGGATGTTGAGCACGCCCTGGCCCTGCTTGACCAGGTCGATCAGTTCGTCACCGTCGCGGATCTGGACCGAGGTACCACTGATGACCAGATTGGCCGAGCTGACGTCCTCACCCAGCTGTTCGCGCAGATAGCTGAAGGCGTCGCGCACCAGCTCGAGCTTGATCCCGGCGTCGAGCAGGCTCTTGATGACCTTCAGCTCGAGGAGATCTCCGTAGGAGTAGCGACGCCGGCTTCCCGAGCCCGAGGCGTCGGTCATCGAGGGTCGGACCAGGTCGGTGCGGGCCCAGTAGTCGAGTTGCCGGTAGGTGATCCCGGCGATCTCGCTGGCCTTCTTGCCACTGAATCCTTGCTCGTTCCGAGAGGGCACGGAGCCTCCAATTGTTGATCCGGTCGGTATCACGCCTCGCGCGAGACCAACTACGTTGAGCGCGAGAAGCGGTCACCATAGCAGCGGCGAAATTCCAGCGGTGTGATCAAGGGTAGAGACCGCATCCGTCAGGGTCAACGGGAGGCTCAGGCGAGCTAACTGGCGAAGTCCTCGGGATCGACGTTGTCGATGAACTCCTTGAACTCCTCGACCACCTCGTCGGCCTCTTCGATGTCCTCGGTCGGTTCGATGACGCCGGCCTCGTCGAGTACGTCACTGTCGGCGAAGATCGGACAGCCCACCCGGCTGGCCAGCGCCACCGCGTCCGAGGGTCGGCACGAGATCCGGTGGCTCTGCCCCGCGTGGTGCAGGTGGAGCTCGGCGAAGAAGGTGCCGTTCTTGAGATCGGTGACCACGACGCGCTGAAGGGTGGCGTTCAGCTCGTCGAGAACGAGCTGCAGCAGGTCATGGGTGAGCGGACGCGGCACCTCGACCTCTTCGAGGGCGAAGGCGATGGCGGTCGCTTCCGGCGAACCGATGAAGATCGGGAGGATCCGACCCTCGCCTCCCTGCTCCTTCAGGAGCACGATGGGGTTGTTGCTCGGCAGCTCGACTCGCACTCCGACCAGATCCATCTCGTGCATCGAAACTCCCGCTCAGCTCTGGTTGGGCAAGTGGTCACGCAATGCCATGCGGAGCGAGGCGTTGCGCAGACGGCTTCCCAGGACGGCCAGCTCGCCCAGCACCTCGGTGGCCTCCTGGCGCGACTTGGGATTGCGTTGCTTCAGCATGGGAGCCACCACCTGCTCCAGCATGCCCGCCTCGCGGTCGGCCGCCACCTTGAAGGCGCGCAGGTGCCGGGCCTCGAGCCCGTGCCGCTTCATCTCGGCCGCGGTCCTGGCGATGACCAGGGCGTCGCCGTCGAAAACGGGGCGACCGGCCACGTCGCGGGGAGCCAGCAGACCGAACTGCACCAGCTCCTGCACGTCGCCGGCGGTCAGTCCCGCCGCCGTGGCGAGGTCCTCGAGCGACATCGCCACGTCGGACTGCTCGGCGAGCAGGGGGTTCTCGGCTCCTCCGTGACTGAAGATGGAGGGAAGGGGCTTGGTGCGTGGCGCCCGCTTCTTGACCGGCTCCTCGGCGGCCGGCTCGGGCGGGGTCGTCACCTCGTCGGCGGGTTCGGGGGCGCCCGGCGCGTCGCCGACCTCGAGCCGTTCCTTGATGACCTTCAACGGCAGGAAGTTCTCGCTCTGCTGTTGGAGGATCCAGCGCAGTCGCACGATGTCGGAGTCGTAGAACTTCCGGTAGCCCGACGGTGTTCGTTCGGGGTCCAGCAGTCCCTGGCTCTCGAGGAAGCGGATCTTCGAGATCGTCACGTCCGGGAACTCGTCCTGGAGCAGGGACAACACTTCGCCGATCGACAGGTGCTCTCGTGTGGTGCTCACTCGTCTCCCCCCACCAGGAATACCAGGCGGAACTTCCCGACGTGGATCTCGTCGCCGTGTCGGAGGGGAGCTTCGTCCACGCGGGTGCGATTCACGTAGGTGCCGTTGAGCGAACCCACGTCGCGGACGACGAATCCGTCGTCGACACGGGCGAATTCGGCGTGCCGTCGCGACACGGTGACGTCGTCGAGGAAGATGTCGCTGTCGGGGTGACGACCGGCGCTGGTCACGGCCTGATCGAGCGCGAACCGAGATCCCCGTTTCCGACCCTTGAGCACGACCAGCATGGGGATGCCGTCGATGTGGTCCAAGGGCGGATCGACCGCGATGGGCTGCGTGACGTCGACCACCGGATGCTGCTGGGTCTCGTGCGCCGACGACAGCGCGTCGAGGTGCGCGCCACAGGACGAGCAGAAGCGGGCGCCCGGCTCGTTCCGATGGCCACAGTTCGTGCAGTCGGTTTCGCTCACGCAAGGACCTCGGAGATCAGTGTTCGGTGACCGACCGGTAGCCCTCGGCGTCGAGGAGCGCCTCGATCTGAGAGGTGTCGGCCGGTTCGATGACCACGAGCCAACCGTCGCCGTAGGCATCGTGGTTGAGTTGCTCGGGCTGGTCGGCCAGCGAGTCGTTCACCTGCGTGATCGTCCCGCTCACCGGTGCGAAGAGATCCGAGACCGACTTGGTCGACTCGACTTCGCCCATCGGCTCGCCGGCCGTGACCTCGGTACCCACTTCGGGGAGATCCACGAACACGACGTCACCCAACGCGTCCTGCGCATAGTCGGTGATGCCGACGCGGATGGTCTCGTCCTCGGACCGCACCCACTCGTGCTCGGACGAGTAACGGAGCTCTTCTGGCACATTCATGACGCCAACGTATCTGATCGGCGGCGACCCTGGCACGGGCGAGCGAGGCGGGCGCGACCCGGGGGTGGATTCAGCGGATGATCTGGCTGATCCGGCGCCCGTACTCGTCGGCGAGGCGCCGGGCCTCGTTGGTGGATTCGGCGTCGGCCCAGATCTGCGTGAGCTGATCCTCGGGGTCGGGCAACACGAGGACCCAGCCGTTGTCGTGGTGGATGCGGACCCCGTCGACCAGGTCGACCTCGCGGTCGCCCGCCTGCTCGATCAGGGTGCGCATCACCAGCCCCTTCTGGTCCCACGGGGTGACCACGGAGTCGGTCACGGTGTGCACCTCGGGGAGCTCGGCGACCACGGCGGACACCGGGCGCCCACTGCGGGCGACCAGTTCGAGCAGGGCGACGAAAGCGGCCGTGGCGTCGTAGGCCGGCATGAATCCGGGCATGATGAAACCGCCGTCGAGACTGGCGGCAAAGCCGACGTCGGGCGAGCGGGCCACCTCCATCAGGGCCGGCGTCGAGAGCTTGGTGTAGCGCACGTCGACGTTGTGTGGGGCCAGCAGCGTCTCGATGACCTGCGGGGCCGACACCGGGACCGCGACCACCTTTCCGGCCAGATCGGGCGCGGCGAGCGTGAGGAAGAGCAGGAGGGCCTGGGCGTCGCTGAGGATGGTGCCCTGGTCGTCGACGATGCTGAGATGTTCGCCATCGGGGTCGATGACCGCGCCGAGCCGGGCCCCCGACACGCCGACCAGCTGGGCGAGCGCCTGGCAGTGGACGTCGCGGTCGTAGCTGACCATGCGGGCGGTGGAGGCGTACGGATTGAGGGCCAGGACGTCGGCGCCCAGCTTGGCGAGCACGTTGGGCATCACGAACGACACCGACCCGTACGCGTAGTCGACGACCGCCTTGACGCCGAGCTCGCCGACGGTCACCGGATCGAGCGTGCGCTCGAGATCGATGGCGTAGCGCTCGAGCGCTCGGGGCGGGAACAGGATGTCGCCGATCTCGGCGGGAAACACCCGGCGGAAGTCCTCCCGCCCGAAGAGACGTTCGATCTTGCGCTGGCTGTCCTCGGTGATGTCGACGCCGCCGTCGCCGTCGAAGAAGCGGATGATGACGGAATCGGCGTCGCCGTCCTTGATCCGGATGGTGCAACCACCCGCGACCGACTGACGGCGGGTCTCGTGCCGGGTGACGGGCACCGATGCGACCTCGAGGTCGATCACGTTGACCCCGGCGGCGTTGAGCCCGGCCATCATGGCCCGCTTGAGCATGCGAGCCGAGCGGCTGGAGTCGCGCGACATGACCGCCGTCTCGCCGCGATCCAGGGTGCTCCCCCACGCCATGGCCAGTCGGCTGGCGAACTCGGGGGTGACGTCGATGTTGGCCAGCCCCGAGACACCGTCACGGCCGAAGAGGCTGCGCGCGCCCCGCGACTCCCAGACGATCGACGAGTTGACCACCGCCCCGTCCTCGACGGTCTTGAAGGGGTAGATCTTGACCTCGGATCCGATGGTGGCGTCGGCGCCGACGAAACACTCGTCACCCAGGACGGCGCCCTCGTCGATCTTGACGTTCTGGCGGAGATCGCACGAGCGGCCGACCGTGGCGCCGCGCAGCCGCACGCCCTCGCCCAGGTAGGCGTTGTCGTGAACCACCGAGCGCTCGATGTCGACCGGCCCGGCCAGACGGACGTTGTCGCCGAGCACCGCATACGGGCCCAGGCGGGCGCCGGCGCTGATCTTGCAGTTGTCGCCGATGATCGCCGGACCCTCGACCACGGCGTCGGGGTCGATCACCGCACCATCGCCCAGCCAGACGTTCTCGGTCAGCTTGAAGCCGGGCACGTCCACGTCGACGGCCTGATCCATGATGTCGGTGTGGGCGCTGACGTAGGCGTCGAGGGTGCCGACGTCCTCCCAGTACCCCTTGCACACCGCACCGTACAGCGGCTTGCCGTCGTTGAGCAGCGCGGGGAAGACCTCGCTGGAGAAGTCGACGGGGACCTCGGGGGCGATGTAGTCGAAGACCTCGGGCTCGAGCATGAAGATGCCCGTGTTGATCGTGTCGCTGAAGACCTGGCCCCAGGTGGGTTTCTCGAGGAACCGCTCGATGGAGCCGTCCTCTCGCGTGATCACGATGCCGAACTCGAGCGGGTTGTCGACCGCGATCAGCCCGATGGTGGCCATGGCGTTGGCCGCCACGTGGGTCTCGACGACGGTGCCCAGGTCGAGGTCGCTCAGGACGTCGCCGGAGATGACGAGGAACCGCTCGTCCAGCTTGTCCATCGCGTTGCGCACCGATCCGGCGGTGCCGAGCGGCGTGTCCTCGACCGCGTACGACATGCGGACGCCGAACTCGGACCCGTCGCCGAAGTAGTTGCGGATGGCGTTGCCCATGAAGGCGATGGTGACGACGATGTCGTCGAAGCCGTGGCGGGCCAGATGGTGGACGACGTGCTCCATCATGGGCCGGTTGCCCAGCGGCATCATGGGCTTGGGTGCGTTGGAGGTGAGCGGGCGAAGCCGGGTTCCCTGTCCGCCTGCCATGATGACGGCCTTCATGCGCCCAACCTACTCCGCCCCCTCCTGCCCTGCGGCAAGTCGGAGCGCCCGTCCGTCGCGGAGTGCCGCGAACCCACGGGGGAAGTACTGGAAGAACGCCACGTAGCTGAGCACGAGCCCCGGGAGACCGACCGCCCAGGCGAGCCACTGGGTGGCGTCGTGCAGCCAACCCGTGCTTCCCGCCGAGAAGAGGAACATCGGGAACGCGAACATCTGGCAGAAGGTGCCCGCCTTGCCGTACCAGGTGACGTCGATGCGGGAGGCCCCCGCCAGGGTGATGCCGGCGACCCACAGGCTCATGACCACCTCACGGAAGAGGCTGAGCCCGCCGAACCACAACGGGACCGACCCGTCGATGACGATTGCGACGATCCCCACCACCATCAGCGCCCGATCGGCGATCGGGTCGAACTGCTTGCCCAGGTTGGAGGCCTGGTTGAACCGGCGGGCGATGTAGCCGTCGACCCAGTCGGTGGCGCCCAGAACGCCGAGGAGAATCGCCGCAGCGGCGCGGTTCTCCAGGCCGAACAGCAGCCACAGGAACACCGGGATGCACAGCAGCCGCCCCAGCGTGATCACGTTGGGGACGGTGAGGATCCGATCGCCCCCCGCACCGGTGGCCGTGGTGACGAGCGACCCGTCCGCGTTGCGTTCGGGGGCGCCGGCGCCGGGATCTTCCTCCACCATCCCACTCAGCCTAGTGAACCCGCCCGTCTCCTAGGCTCGGCCCATGGCGACCATCTTCACCCGCATCATCGACGGCGAGCTGCCCGGCCGGTTCATCTGGCGAGACGACCAGTGCGTGAGCTTCCTCTCGATCAATCCGCTCCAGCCGGGTCATGCCCTGGTGGTGCCACGAGCCGAGGTGGACCACTGGGTCGATCTGGATCCCGAGCTGGCCACCCACCTCATGGGCGTGTCGCATCAGATCGCCCGGGCCGAGCAGGAGGCGTTCTCCCCGGTCAAGGTGGGGCTGATGATCGCCGGTCTCGAAGTCCCCCACGTCCACCTCCACATCGTCCCCATCCGCGGTGTGCACGACCTGGACTTCGCCAACGCCGATCCGTCCCCGGATCCGGGCGAGCTGGACGACGCCGCCGAACGCCTTCGCAACGCCCTCCGTGCGGCCGGAGCCGGCGGGGTCAGCGACTGACCGCCACGCCTCGCCCGTCCTATTCCGTCCCGACGAACAGGCGCGACCAGGCGACGACGGGTCCGGCCTCGTAGGCCCGTGTGAATCCCTCCGACTCGAGCCGGTCGTCGAGCTCCTCGGCCAGTTCCTCGTCCCAGCGCAGGTCGAGCTCGTCGAAGATCACCACGACCAGGCCGTCGGGGAGCTCCGCGGCCAGGATGTCGGGCGCCAGGTCGTAGAGGCGGTGGCGTTCGGCCAGGAGCGGCTGCACGGATGGCGCCACCATCGCCACGTCGTCCGCGTCGACCCGTTCGACCACCGCCAGGCGGGCCAGGTCCTCGCGATCGCGCCCGCCCCAGGTCCACGGAGTCTCGAACGGCGAGCTCACCGAGTCCTGGAGGAAGAACGTCACCGAGGCGATCGCCAGTGCGCCCAGGACCCGGCTGTTGACCATCACCTGGTTCATGCTGGGTCGGCCCGTGCGGTTGAGGGCCGTGGCGGTGGCCAGGAAGACGAACGGGGTGGCGGCGGCGAGCTGTTGCGGGGCGTCCTCCGCTCCGGCGGGGACGTCGGCGACGAAGTAGAACGCCAGCAACGGGAGGACCGGGAAGAAGTGCCTCGGGGCGAACACGGGGAGGAACAGCACCGGTGCCACCAGAAGCACCAGCGTGCTGAAGTTCTCCTTGGTGACCAGCTCGCGGAGCACGATGTGGGGGTGGCTGACCATCCCCCACAGGATCGATCCCGGCCCGTCCCCGAAGGTGGCGAACGCCTCGACGTGGGGAATGGCGCCGTCGCTGAACGCCGGTTGGATGACCCATATCGACAGTGCGGCCCACGCCACGCCGGCGGCGATCACGATGGTGCCGGCCCGGCGATTGCCTCGGGCGATGATGACCGCCCCGAGCCCGGCGACCGCCAGAGCGAGATCGGCCCGGCACGCCACCGCCAGGATGGCGAACACCCCGAACCACACCCACCGTTGCGCGACTCCGTAGCGCGCCGCTGCGAGGAGCAGAGGTACGGCGAGCGCCTCGGGATGGAAATCGGCCAGATTGAGGTTGTGGAGCGCGGGATACAGGCAGTAGGCCAGCCCCAGCACGAACGTGGCGGACAGCCGGAGCACGTTGGTGTCGCGGGCCAGCCGCCACACCGGCACGACGCCCACCGCCAGCGCGGCGGCCTGGAGCACCAGGAGGCCGTTGCTGATGGGCACCCAGCGACCGAGCACGCCGATGGGGAGGAGGATGAACGCGGCCTGATCGGCGAAGGCGTTGCGTCCGAACAGGCTGCTCTCGGGTGCCTCGAATCCGGAGATCAGCCACGCCGACTGGGTCCAGCCGGCCAGGTTGGTGCCGGCCTCGAGCGAGCGGGCTCGGGCCAGGGCCAGGGCCGCCAGGACGAGGAAGAGGATCAGCGCGACGACCCACGGGATGATCTTGTCGTTGGCCGGTGTGTCGAGCCGTCCGCTGAGTCGGAGCCACCAGGCGTCGAGCCGGCGAAGGATGGATCGGATCAAAGAAGCGAACCCTGCGGATCGCCCGACGACGGATCGATGGACTCGATCAGTTCCGGCCCTTTGTTCTGCACCTTGTTCACATCGGTGGAGACCGTGTGCATGGTGAGCAGTGAGACCGGAGCCGGCACCAGCAGCCTGCCCAATGTCTCGACATCGTCGTCGTCGCGATCGAGCCACTCGTCGTAGGCCGACGGAGGGAGGATCACCGGCATCCGGTCGTGGATCTTCTCCATGGTCTCGTTGGCCGAGGTGGTGATGATCGTGCAGGAGGTGACGGATTCGTCGCTGTCGCGGTCGGGTCCGCGCCAGACCTCCCAGAGGCCGGCGAAGGCCAGCGGCTCGTCGTCCTTCCGGTGAATGAAGTACGGCTGCTTGGTCTTCCGGCCCTCGATCTTCTCCCATTCGAAGAAGCCGTCGGCGGGAATGATGCAGCGGCGCTTCTTGAAGGCCGAACGGAAGGCGTTCTTGGTGGCCAGCGTCTCGGAGCGTGCGTTGATCATGCGGTTGCCGATCTTCAGCTCTTTCGCCCAGAAGGGCACCAGCCCCCAGTGGAGCGGCTCCATGCGCCTCACTCCCCCACTCTCGAGCACGGCGTAGATGTCGTTGGTGGGCGCGACGTTGTAGTTGGGATCCAGCAACGACTCACCCAGCGCCTCGACGTCGAAGTACTTGGCGAGCTGATCTGGAGGCGACGACGAAACGAAGCGCCCGCACATGGCCCAGACGTTAGCGGCCGGGGCCCGAGCGACCGGCAGACCATCGGCGGTCGGTCACGCCTTCCCGGCCCGCTTCGCCCTGAGGGCCCGCCCCCTGCTGACGGCGACAGGATCCCAGTCGTCGGGATCCTCGGGGAGGATGGCCGGGTCGACGAACGACGTGCCCATGAACGAGTCGACCAGCAGCGCCTTGCCCAGGATCTCCCCGGCGCACCGGACCCCGCCCACCATCGCACCCGCGATGCCGTGCCCGCTGACCGTGTTCTGGCCCACCAGGAACAGCCCGTCGATCTCGGTTCGGTAGCCGGGCCGGGCCTTGCCCACCTGGTCCGGCGAGTGCTGGAGGCCGTACGAGGTGCCGTCGGTGGAGAGCGTGTAGCGCTCCTGGCTGAGCGGGGTGGCCGTCTCCATGTGCACGATGCGATCCCGGAAGGGGCCGAGGACCTGCTCGCCCAGGTCGAGCAGCTGCTCGGTGACCCGGTCCTTCATCTCCCGGTAGCCCGGGACTCGCCGGTACGACGAGCCGTGGGTCGGGCCCTCGGCGACCGACCAGAAGCGGTAGCCCCTCGGGGCGATGCTCATGATCTGGAAGTTGGTGTGGCCCGGCGGGCACAGGTGATGGTTGTCGGGGTCCTTCCGCGACGCCATGGCGATGTAGGCGAATGGCACCTGACCGTCGGGGAGCTCTCCGCCCTCCAACGTCTCGTAGGCGTCGTTGACGTCCCAACTCGGGAAGGTGAAGTAGTTGCAGTTGGGGCCGTCGAGCACACCCTCGACCACCAGGTAGACGACGATGAGTCCCAGGGTGGTGACCATCGATTCGGCCCGTTCGACCGTCTCGGGCCTCCAGGCGTTGCGATCGGTCAGTTCGAGCACAGTCCGCTTGTAGTCCGCGTTGGACACGACCAGCGGTGCTGCGATCTCCTCGCCGCCGGCGAGCACGACGCCGGTGACCCGGCCGTTGTCGGTGGCGATGCGCTCCACCCGGGCCATCGTCCGGACCTCGCCCCCCAGCGCCTCGACGACCTCGACCAGGCGGGCGGGGATGACCTGCCCGCCTCCCTCGGGGTAGAAGGCGCCGCGCATGTAGTGGTCGATGATCGACGCGTGCATCGTGACCGACGAGGCGTCGGGGCCGGATCCGTACAGACCGGTCCAGTGGGACAGCACGGCCTGCGCCTTCGGAGACAGCTCGGCATTGTCGTAGAGCTCCTGGAGCGAGGCGTGGCCCCACTCCCGCAACGTGGGTGTGTCGGCGCCCGGCAGGAGGGCCGACCGCAGTTCGGTGGCGATCGCCTCGAGGATCGACAGGCAGCGGCCGAGGCCCTCCTCCTCGTCCGGGAAGGCCTCGGTGAGCGTGGCGCGGTACTCGGGCCAGCCGGCGGGCACCTGGATCTCCATGTCGGGGAACTGCAGATGGTCGAACGTGTGGTCGAACGGTCGGAAGCTGATGCGGTCGGCCAGACCGAGCCCGCCGAAGATGGCCGGGAACAGCCCGCCGGGCCCGCAGTCGCCGATGTAGTGGAGCCCGACGTCGAACTCGTATTCGTTCTGGCGCCGGAACACCATGCAGTTCCCGCCGGCCAGATCGTGTTGCTCCAGGACGATCACCTGTTTGCCCGCGGCCGCGAGGTGAGCCGCCGTGGTCAGCCCGCCCGGCCCCGATCCGATCACGATGGCGTCGCAGCTGGTCATGCTCACTCCCCTCGGACCGGCCCGTGCGGAGGTCCGTGCTCACGGTAGCGGGCGCTCGCGACCGGGCCGAGTGGTAGGCAGGGACCATGGCCGTGGCCCGTGATCCGGAGCTCCTCGACTGGCTGTCGGCGCCCGAGAACGCTCCGATCCGCTACGTGACCGCTCGTGACCTCGTCGAGCCCCCTCCGTCGGCTGCGGCGCTGAAGAAGCTGCGTGCCGCGGCCAAGGCCTGGCCGCCCCTGCGTGAGGTGCTCGAGCTGCAGCTCGACGACGGGAGCTTCCCGTATCGCCAGAAGACCCCGACCGCGCAGCCGACCTTCTCCGTGCTGTGGCTGATGCACCGGTGCGGCATGGAGATCGACGACGAACCGGTCGCTCGGGCGGTCGGCTACCTCACCGAGCGCCACCTGGTGAAGGGCGGCCTGTCGTTCACGACCGGCGCGTCCGGGTCGTTGCCCTGCTACATCGGAATCGCCGTCGCCGCACTGGTGAGGATGGGCGGGTTCGACACCGATCTGGTGCAGACCTCGCTGCGGTGGCTGATCGACCACCAGCGGTTCGACCACAAAGCGGCTCGGGCCGGCGGTGACGAGGTGTGGCCGTACAAAGCGCCGGCCAACTACGGCTGCTGGGACTCGGTCTCGTGCTTCCACGGTGTCGCCGGCGCCTTCCAGGGCTTCGCAGCGGTTCCTCCGGCGCAGCGCTCGGCCGACGTGGAGCAGCGGCTCGACCAGGCGATCGGGTACCTGCGGGCCCACCACCTGTACAAGCGAAGCTCCGGTGACCGTCCGATCGTCCGGCACATGACGCAGTTCTTCCTCGTGGGCGACTACCGATCGGACCTCTTGGACATGCTCCAGGGAATCGCCGACGCCGACCCGTCGCTGATCGACGAGGACTGGGTGGCGGCCGCCGTCGCCGACATGGACGCACTCACCAGCGACGGACGGGTGACCCTGGTGAAGAATTACGGGCGGAAGGTGATGGATCCGATCCCCTTCGAGCCCGTCGGCGAGCCGTCACGGTTCCTCACCCACCAGTGGCTCGCGATCCGGCGGACCTTCGGGCTCCGGTGAGGAGCTCGCTGCGTCAGCGTTGGCGGGATCGGGAAACTCGAACAGCCGGTCCCAACGGCGGTCGAGTGCCACCAGCGCCTGGGCCGGTGGGACGGCGCGCAGGGCGGCCTCGCCGTCGACCATGTCGAGGGCCCGGAGCTTGCTGACCGCATCGTCGACCTCGAAGTCGACCTCGGACGCACAGGTCTCCCGCAACCAGTGCTCGACCTGGCGGTCGAGCCGGTCGGCGGACAGCCCATCGGGAGCCGTCAGGAGGAGGCGATACGCCAACAGCACCTCGACCACCTCCTGGTGCTCGGCCGTGGCCAGCAGCGTGTGGAACACACCCGGTCCGTCCGCCAGCGTTCGGAAGTAGAGGTTCTCGGACAGCGTCTTCAAATACTCCATGCGCCGGCTCTTGAGCTTTGACCACTGACGGAACAGGAAGCTGCCCAGCGTGACCGCACCGCCGAAGAGGAGGACGAGCGACGTCTGATCCAGCTCGGGACGGTCGTCGCGCAGGCCGAGCCAGGCCGCGATCAGGAGAAACATGAGCCCCAGGGTCGGGAGCAGCTTGGTGACCAGCACGGCGACACCCGAGGCCAGGGCGGGCACCCCCATGGCCAGCGTGTCGATGGTGCGGAAGCGGACCTGGGTGGACGGCAGCAGCATCTCGATGTCGGCCCGAGGGACGTTGCGGAACTGCTTCAGCGAGACCGCCCCGGCCACCAGGTCGTGGGCGGCTGGATCGACGCGGTGCTCGGCGAACCATGCGGCCGGTTTGACCCGCGCGAACACGACGACGCGCTCGTCGACGGTGATCTCCCGATCCTCCGAACGCAGGCCCATCCAGCGGGGCACCTGGACGGTGTCGGGGTGGCTGCCCCGGCGGTGCACGAGCAGCTCGTCGTAGTGGTCGAGGTCCACCTCGAGCCGGAGCTGGATCAGGGACTCGGTCGCCAGGGCATGGTCGAGCTCGGCCAAGGTCACGGGGACATAGTTGGCGCGCTCCAGCAACATCCGCAGCTCGTCGACGAGGTCCCCTGCCTCGGCTGCGCCGTCGTCGACCGCCTCCCAGGCGTCGACGATCGTCTGCTCCCGCTCGTGGAACCGATGGTGGTACCAGGCCGAGACGAGCCGGGCGAGGGAAGTGAAGCGCGCCTCGTCCTCCGGGTCATCCCATGGAATGCCGCCCAGCTGGTCGGTCAGCTCGCCGACACCCGGCGCCACGAATCGTTCTCGTTCCGGCACGTCGTTCAGCGTAGGGAGGCGGCGGGAAGCAGCGACACACGCTTCCCGGCACGACCGTCCGATGGTCGGCTTGGCTGCGTGCCCGGATCAGCGCGCTCCCACCCCAGCGAAGGGGCAAGGGCAGTCAGCTTCAAGTCGGCCCAAAACCGGTGAAGACCGCTGCTCTCGCAACGGTCCTCGTGGTCGGGCTGAGAGGATTTGAACCTCCGACCTTCGGTCCCCCAGACCGACGCGCTAACCAAGCTGCGCCACAGCCCGTGAGCGGGACACTGTAGCGGGCCGCTCCGCCGGGCCGGAACCGGAGATCAGAACAGCAGGCCGATGCCCTGGATCAGGCGCCACCCCAGGTAGACGGCCAGGGCCACGACCACGATCCAGAAGTGCCACGGGACCTTCGCATCCTCGGTGGCCAGCATCTTGGTTTCGCCGGGCTGGACCTCGGCCGGTTCGCCGCACGTCGGGCAGGCGCCGTCGTCGTCCAGGGCGTTCGGCGTCAGATAGCGGTCGCAGGAGTTGCACCAGGGCACACCCAAGTGTCCTCCCCGCTCCCCGGCCTGGCCAACTCACCGGGGCCGTGCCGTGGCCCGGTGCCGGTCAGTCCTTGCGGACCGCCAGGATGGCGACGTCGTCGGGTACCGGTCCCCCGGCGAAGTCGACCGCCGAGTCCAGCAGCGACTTGCACAGCACGTCGGGGGCGACACCCGGGTCGCGGCGTACCGCTTGTGCCACCCGGTCCTCGCCGAAGAACTGGTCACCGCTGCGGGCCTCGGTGAGCCCGTCGGTGTAGAGCAGGACGAGATCGCCACGATCGAGCGGGATCTCGTAGCTGTCGTAGCGGCCGCCGGGATCGAGCATGAGGAGCGGTCCGGTGGGCCGGATGGGCTGGACTTCGCGACCGTGCCACAACACGCCGGAGGGATGACCGGCCGACGCATACCGGATGGTGCCGGCGCCCGTGTCGAACACGACGACACACAGCGAGATGAACTCCTCGTCCCGACCCAGCTTCGACATCTGGCCGTTGAGCTCCTCGAACGCCTGGGCCGGGTCGCGGAACTGCCGGAGGAACACGCGCAGGAGGTACTTGGCCTGGAAGGCGGTGATCGACGACTCGATGCCGTGACCCGCGACGTCGCCGATGACGGCCGCGACCCGTCGGTCGTCGACCCGGAACACATCGAAGAAGTCACCGGCCATCATTCCCGAACCCGGCTGGTAGACGCGGCCGATGTCGTAGCCGCCGATGTCGGGCAGATCGTCGGGGGCCAGGCGCTCGGCCCAGCGCTTCGGAGCGAGATCGTCCTGGCTCAGCACCTCCTGGGCCCGCCGCTCGAGCTCACCTCGCTCCTGGGCGATGCGGGCCTCGGCCCGGAAGCTGCGACCGAATCCCAGGGTGAAGGCGACTGGCGCGAAGACGGTGAGGAACGCGACCGCACCCCAGGCCAACGAGACGAAGGCCGTGACCGCCGACCCCAGCGCGACCGCGGCGTACAGCAGTGTGGTGTGCAGGTCCTTGCGGTAGTGCGCGCGGGCCAGACGGCGGGCGTCGATGTGGCCCCCGTTGCGCCGAACCCGTTCCCAGGCGCGGTGACGGAAGCGAGCCGACCGACCCCACACGATCGCAGCGACTACGGACCCGATCGCCACAAGGGCGAGCAGCGCGTTCTCCATTCGGCCGCGATGGTACCGGTACCAGCCCGAGATCCAAGGCGCCGACCCCGAAATGACCGCGCTTCGTGACCAATCCGTTACAAGCGGTCACATTCGGTGGGACCCACCCCACCGACGCCCGCGGGTGACGAGGAGCGGCAGGGCGAGGGGCTAGTCGCGGCCGCGGAGGCGGACTCGCATCT
The DNA here is from genome assembly GCA_963697385.1 of uncultured Acidimicrobiales bacterium. Classification (GTDB taxonomy): domain Bacteria; phylum Actinomycetota; class Acidimicrobiia; order Acidimicrobiales; family CAWCAL01; genus CAWCAL01. The sequence goes on along the minus strand of CAVONU010000003.1, from coordinate 90,645 downwards.
TCAGCGGGGTGCGGCCCAGATCGAACTCTTCGCGCAGGCGCCGCTCGAGGTACCGGAGGTAGGTCTTCGGGATCCGGCGGGTGGCGAACAGGGTGAACGTGGGCGGCTCGGTGGCGCCCTGGGTGGCGTACATCACCCGAGCCCCGTCGGGGGCGGGATGGGCGGACTGGGCGGCGCGGATGACCTCGTTGACGGCCCGGGTGGGCACCCGGGTGTGGTAGGCGTCGAGCCCGTGCTCCAGCGCTTCCATCAGCCGGTGCACGCCCTTGCCGGTGAGCGCGCTGATCTTCAGCACCGGAGCGTCGGCGAGGAAGTGGAGCCGTCGGGCGATGCTCCGCTCGACCCGCTCGACCGCCTCCTCCGGCAGTACGTCCCACTTGTTCATCAACACCACGACCGGGCAGCCGGCGGCGGCCACCCGTTCGGCCAGCCGCTGGTCCTGGCCGGTCACCCCCTCGTTGGCGTCGATGATCAGCAGGGCCACGTCCGCTTCGTCGACCGCGTCCAGGGCGCGCAGCGACGAGTAGTACTCGGTGGCCTCGTCCACCTTCGCCTTGCGTCGCATCCCGGCGGTGTCGATGAACCGCAACCGTCCGAGCTCGGTGTCGATTTCGGTGTCGATCGTGTCGCGGGTGGTCCCGGGTCGATCGTGGACCACCGACCGGTCCGACCCGATCAGTCGGTTGAACAGGGTCGACTTGCCCACGTTGGGCCGACCCACCAGCGCCACCGAGGTCACGTCGGCGTCGACCGCTGCGGCCGGTGCCGCATCGGGGTCCACCGCCGGCACCTCGGGCAGTTCGGCGACGATGGCGTCGAGGAGATCACCGGTGCCGCGTCCGTGCAGGGCCGAGATGGGGTACGGCTGGCCCAGGCCGAGCGACCAGAACTCCGCGGCGTCGGGATTCCTGCGGTCGTGGTCAAGCTTGTTGACCACCACCAGCACCGGACTCTTGCGCCGCTGGAGCAGGCGGGCGACCCGATCGTCCTCGCTGGTCAGCCCGCTGGTGCCGTCCACCACGAAGAGCACGACGTCGGCGTCGGCCATGGCCTGCTCGGCCTGCCGGCTGACCTTGGCGTCCAGCTCGTCACCGTGGCGATCGGCCATCCACCCGCCGGTGTCGGTCAGCAGGAACTCGATCCCCTGCCACTCGGCCTCGAGCGACTTGCGGTCCCGAGTGACGCCGGGCGTCTTCTCGACGATGGCCTCGCGCCGACCCAGGATGCGATTCATCAGGGTCGACTTGCCCACGTTGGGCCGGCCGACGATGGCCACCACCGGGCGGCCGACGACGGGCGTGCTCCCGTCACCCACGGAGGGCCTCCCGCAGGGCGATCCCGTGGGTGTCGACGACCTCGACCGGGCGGCACAGATCCCGAGGCGTCCGATCGTCCAGGAATCGACCCCGCGACAGGCAGACATCGGGCAGGAGGTAGCGATGACCCTCGGGTTGCTCGGCCAGGACCCGGTCGATGTCGGCCCCCACCATGAGCCCGCTGACTCCGACGTTGCCGCCGAAGAACCGGTTGGCCACGGGCAGTACCCGGACATCGGTCCGATCGCAGTCCTCGATCAGCGGCGTCAGCACCGCGGCACCCAACGACCCGGTGAGGATCCCGACCGGGCGCCGGTCGCGCGTGCGCACGGTCACCGGTGTGGCCTCGACGGGTCCGCCCACAGCGCCGACCCGAGGGTCGTCGGTCCGGGGCGCCCGGTAGCCGTCACCCTCGGCGCCGTCGACCCAGTGGAAGAATCCGGCCTCGGGGCCGATGGGACGGTCGGCTCGACCGGTGAACTCCAGCTCGAAGCTGCGGGCCATCCCCACGCCGTCCTCGTGCAACTCGAAGGTCCCGTACCGCTCGGCGGGCGGGAACGGTCGGTCCGCCAGCAGGTAGTACTCGTCGGCGGCGAACACCAGCGGCCGGCCCAGGGTCGTGCCGAAGGTCTCCTGCCACCCGTCGATCACGTCGACGACGGCGCGAGCCTCGTCCCGCGTGTGGGGACGCATCGTGGGCTCGGTGTTGAAGTCGCTGACCCCCAGCGGCACGACCGCGCAGGTCTCCAGCTCGGGGAATCGGTCCAGCACCCCGCACAGGGTGTCGTCGAGGACGGCCCCGTCGTTCACGCCCGGACACACGACCACCTGACCGTGCACGACGATGCCGTGGTCCAACAGCGCCCGCAGCCAGCGCAGGGACGTGGCCCCGCGGCGGTTTCGCAGCATCTCGGCCCGGACGTCGGGGTCGGTGGCGTGGATGCTCACGTAGAGGGGGCCCAGCCCGTCGGTCACCACCCGCTCGAGGTCGGCTTCGGTGAAGCGGGTGAGGGTGGTGAAGTTCCCGTAGAGGAACGACAGCCGGTAGTCGTCGTCCTTCAGGGAGAGGCTGGACCGCATCCCGGGCGGCAGCTGGTGGATGAAACAGAAGGCGCAATGGTTGTCGCAGGTCCGGACCTGATCGAAGATGGCCGACTGGACCTCGAGCCCCATGGGCTCACCCGCGGCCTTCTCCACCTCGATCTCGACGGCCAGCCCGCCTCGTTCCAGCTCGACGAGCACGTCGGGGCCGTCGGTGGCGGTGTGGTACTCGATCACGTCCCGCGGCTCCCGCCCGTCGAGCGTGCGGATCAGGTCCCCGACCTGGAACCCGGCCCGGTCGGCCGGTGACCCGGGCGCGACGGCAACGATGGTCGGGTAGGGCATCAGGACAGGCTACCGGGGCCCGGTAGCCTCCGATCATGCCCCCGCCCTCCGCCTCGCCGACGGTCGACTTCGTGCTGCTGGCCTCACCCCGCGGATTCTGCGCCGGCGTGGAGATGGCGATCAAGGCGCTGACGTGGATGGTCCGGGCCTTCGAGCCGCCGGTGTACTGCTATCACGAGATCGTCCACAACCAACGGGTCGTCGATCGTTTCCGGGCCCAAGGGGTGGTCTTCGTCGACGACATCGCCGAGGTGCCCGCCGGGGCGCCCCTGATGCTCAGCGCCCACGGCTCCGCGCCCGAGGTGGTGGCCCAGGCCGAGGCCAACGGGGGCTACGTGGTCGACGCGGTCTGCCCCCTGGTCACCAAGGTCCACCACGAGGTCCGGGTGCGAGCCGGCAAGGGGTTCCGGATCGTGTACGTGGGCCACGAAGGCCACGAGGAGGCGGTCGGCACCATGGCCGTGGCCCCCGACGCCATCGAACGGGTCGAGTCACGCGAGGACGTCGACGCGCTGTCCGACACCGACCAACCGGTGGCCTTGCTGGCGCAGACGACCCTCAGCCACCGCGACTGGGACGACGTGCGCGACGCCACGCTCGAGCGGTGGCCCGACATGTGGGTGCCGGGGCGCAGCGACCTGTGCTTCGCCACCACCAACCGCCAGCACGCGCTGCTGGAGATCGCCCCGCTCTGCGACACGATCGTGGTCGTCGGGTCGGCCAACTCCTCCAACACACTGGCGCTGGAACAGCTCGCTCGTGAAGGCGGGTGCGAGCGCGTGCTGCGCATCAACAGCGCCGACGAGCTCCCGGACGACCTGCGCGGCACCGTGGGCCTCACCGCCGGGGCGTCGGCGCCCGAAGAGCTCGTCGAATCCGTCATCGATCGGCTCGACCCCACCCACGGCGTCGACGAGGTGCGGGTCACCGACGAGGACGAGTACTTCCCTCCCCCGCGGGCGCTGCGGAACCTGATCAACGGCGTGTCCGCGACGCTCAGCATGGCGTTCGGCGGCATCGCCGCCGAGTTCGACGACCGCTCGGTCGACGCATCCGAGGTCCTCGTCGCACTCCGTTGACGGTTGGCGTAGGCGATCCTGACCGTGTCACGGCCGCCGGTGTCCCACTACCCTCCGGCCGATGCTCACCCCCACCCTCGACACGGTTCGTGTGTTCCTGCACATCCTGGCCGCCACGGTGTGGGTCGGCGGCCAGATCACGCTCCTGGTGCTCCTGCCCACCGTTCGCCAGATCGGGGGCGACGCACCCAAGCTGACCGCACGGGCATTCAACCCGGCCGCGTGGGTCGCCTACGGCGTGCTGGTCGTGACGGGTATCTGGAACCTGCTCGAGGTGGACCTGGGGTCCACCACCACCGCCTACCACGCCACACTCGGCCTCAAGCTGGTGGTCGTGGCCTTGTCCGGGATCGGCGCGTTCGTGCACAGCACCACCCCCGACCGCCGGATGCTGGCCATCTCGGGCGCCGTCGGCGGCGTCAGCGCGTTGCTCGCCCTGTTCCTGGGCGTCCTCCTCACCAACTGACCGCCACCACCGAAACTTGGGCAGGCACCCGCACCGGGGTGGGCTCGTTGCCCAAGTTTCGGGTGAGGGGAGGGTGCGGGGCCGGGATTCGCCCGCGAAACTGGCGGGTATGGCATCCACCTTCACCCGCATGGACGAGTCCACCGCCGAGCAATGGGCCGTGATCGGCGCCGAGACGACCCAGAATCAGGGCCGCGTCGCCGACCGCATCCTCGACATGCTCCGCTCGCTCGAGGCGGTCACCGACGGCTTCGCCGTCGATCAGCTGGTCCACTCGTGCCAGACCGCCACCCGGGCCGAGCGGGCCGGCGCCGAGCCCGAAGTGGTGTTCGCCGCGCTCTGCCACGACATCGGGAAGGCGGTCAGCGTCCCGAACCACCCCAGGATCTCGGCCGAGATCCTGCGGCCGTACGTCAGTGACGACGTCTACCAGATGGTGCTGACCCACCAGGACTTCCAGGGCCGGCACTACTACCACCACTTCGGCGGCAACCCGGATCAGCGAACCACGTACGAGGGCCAGTCCCACTACGAGCTGACCGCCACGTTCGCCGACGAGTGGGACCAGACCGCATTCGACCCCGACTACGACACCCTGCCGCTGGAGCACTTCGAGCCCCTGGTCCGCGAGATGACCGCCCGGGCCAGCATGCTCTAGCGAATCCCGGGAGCCTCAGCGACCGCTCGGGAGCCCATGCTCCCCGGATCCAGCCACGAACGGGGCGAGGATCTGCTGCCAGCGGCGGTAGCCCTCGCCGGTCAGATGGAGGCCGTCCGGGCTCAGCTCCGGCGCCATGGCACCGCTCGGACCGACGAACGCGTCTCCGAGCGGCACGAAGGTGACCCCGAACTCCCGGGCCAGGGCTTCGATCCGGGCGTTGACCCGAACGATGCGCTCCCCCAGCTCGTCCGCGGCGGGCAGGATCGACTGAGTGATCACCTGGGTCCCGGGACTCTCGGTCCGACACCGGTCCAGGATGGTGCGGTAGTTGGCCACGAGGTCGTCGTCACCACCCCCGAACACGATGTCGTTGATGCCGACGAGGAGGAAGAGCTGTTTCGGCCGCCCGGCCACGACGGTGTCAAGCCGAGCCACGAGGTCGGCGGTGGTCTCCTCCGCGATCCCCCGGTTGCGGGTGGCCACGTCGGGGAAGAGCTCGTGCCACTCGGCGTCTTGGGTGATCGAGTCACCGAAGAACACCACATCGTCGGGCCCGACGGGGAACGTCCGATGGAAATCGGCCCGGCGCAGGGCCTCGGGAGTCGGGCCGGAACCACGCAGGAAGGCCCGCAGTCGGCGGCCCACCGCAACTCGCGTCCGTCGCACGATCACCTTGGTCCGGCTCATTCGTTGGGGGTGCCGGCCCGCCGCTGCGCCTCGTCGAAGAGCTCCTGGAGCCGCTTCTCCAGCTCTGCGGTGGTGGCCTCGATCTGGGATCGCTTGGCCCGCCGCTCGCTGGGCGCCACCTCGATCGGCTCGCCGATGATGAACTCGATGGGGTGGGGCCGGAGGTACTTGGCCCCGACCGGCATGGCGGTGGCCGAGCCCCCGACGCCGATGGGCAGGATGGGAATGCCGTACTTGTGCGCCAGGTACGACGGCCCCTGGTACAGGTTCTCGATGACCGGCCCCTCGCGACGCTGGCCCTCGGGGAACACGATCAGCGGATAGCCCATCTGGATGACCTCGCCGCAGGCCCGCAACGCTTGACGGTCGGCGTGCTCCCGGTCGACCGGAAAGCCGCCCATCGTGGTGAAGAACCAACCGCTCGGTCGGTTGCTCCACAGACTGTCCTTGGCCATGAACCGGATCCGCCGCTTGCTGATCGTGCTCATCATGAACCCGTCGAGGTTGGAGCGATGGCTGGGAGCGATGATGTACGCCCCCGTCGAGGGCAGATGCTCCTTGCCGTGGATCTTGTGACGGAACAGCACCTTCGCCAGGAACGCCACGGCGCCCCGGACGAACCAGTAGAAGGCGTTGGCCGTTGCGCTGTAGTGGGTGCGCACCACCTCGTCGGTCACGGCAGCAACTCTTGCACCCTGGCCACGACCTCGTCCACGGTGAGGTCCGACGTGTCGACCACCATCGCGTCGGCCGCTTCGGCCAGCGGAGAGTCGGCCCGCTGCGAGTCCAGCCGGTCCCGCCGCTCGATCGAGGCCGCCACCTCGTCGACGTCGGCGTCGTCACCGGACTCGGCGGCCCGACGTCGGGCCCGCTCGACCGCCGAAGCGGTCAGGAACACCTTGAGCGTCGCGTCCGGGAAGACGACCGTGCCGATGTCGCGTCCCTCGGCCACCCCACCGCCGTGACGTCGGACCCAGCCCCGCTGCCACTCGCGCAGCACGGTCCTGACGCCCGGGTGGGCAGCAACGACGGACACGGCGCCGTTGACGGCGTCGGATCGGATGGCGGCGGTGACATCGACGTCGTCGGCCGTGATCACACCGGCTTCGGCTCGGTAGTCCATCGACTCGGCCACGGCCGTGACCGCCGCCTCGTCGTCGATGTCGATCCCCCGGTCCAGCGCCGCCCACGCCACCGCCCGGTACATGGCCCCGGTGTCCAGGTGACCGACGTCGAGGGCCTCGGCGACCGCCCGCGCCACCGTGCTCTTCCCGGAGCCGGCCGGGCCGTCGATGGCGATCACCAGCGGGGCGCCTGTGGCGGCAACGGTGTCGAGGACCTTGTAGAACCGAGGAAAGGTCTTGGCGACACACTCGGAGTCGGTGATGGTCACGCCGTCGGCCACCAGGCCGAGCAGGGAGAACGCCATGGCCATGCGGTGATCGTCGGCGGGATCGACCGAACCGGGCGTCACGGGCCCCGGGTGAACGGTGAAGCCGTCGTCGTGCTCCTCGGCGTCGATGCCGAGCCGCCCCAGCTGAGCGACGACACCACCGATGCGATCGGACTCCTTCTCCCGGATGAATCCCACGTCCCGCACCCGTGACGGGCCGTCGGCGCATGCGGCGACCGCGGCGAACGTGGGCACCACGTCCGAGAGGTCGCGAAGGTTCTCGTCCACGCCGGACAGCCGCTGCGGGCCCCGAACGCTCAGCCCTCCGGCGCTCTCCTCGACCTCGCAGCCCATCCGCTCCAGCACGTCGACGAATCCGACATCACCCTGGAGCGAGTCGCGGTGCAGGCCCCGGACCCGGGCTCGGCCCCCCGTCATGGCGGCCGCTGCGAAGAAGTAGGCCGCTGCGGACGCGTCGGGCTCGACGTCGTACTCGGTCGCTGCGTAGCCACCGGGCGCCACCGACCACCGGGTCGGGCCGGACTCGACGGTGGCGCCGAACGCCTCCATCACGGCGATGGTCATGTCCAGGTAGGGACGGGAGATCAGCGGCGTGGTCACCTCGACGGTCAACCCCTCATCGAGCAGGGGCCCCACCAGCAGGAGTCCACTGAGGAACTGGCTGGACACGTCGCCGCTGATCGCGACCGTGCCACCCGGCACCGGGCCGCCCTCGGCGTACAGCGGGAGTCGCTCGTCCTCCACGGAGATGCCGAGCGATCGGAGCGCCTCCACCATCGGTTTCATGGGTCGGGCCTGGATCTGCTCGGCGCCGTCGACCCGCAGGGTGCCCGGTGCGGCCAGCGCCAGCGCCGTCACGAACCGGGCCGTCGTCCCGGACTGCCGCACGTAGAGCTGGGTGCCGGCCGACGGCAGGCTCCCGGCGATGCCGGTCACGATCAGGTGGTCGGTGCCCTCCCCCACGACCTTGGCTCCCAGCGTGCGGACACATCCCAACATCGCGGCGGTGTCCTCGGCGGCAAGGGCGCCGTTGATGCTGCTCTCGCCCCGGGCCAGTCCGGCGACGAGGAGGGCGCGGTTGGTGAAGCTCTTCGAGCCGGGCACCTCGACCACGGCGTCGATCGGTCCGGTGGGCGTGATGGTGCGGTCGGTCATTGCAGGTCCCGGAGCGAGGGGCGGTAGCCGAGCGCGAGCAGTCCGCCCCGGAACCGCTCGGCCAGATCCCGTTCGACCAGGAGGATAACCACACCCTGCTGACCTTCGGCCGAGTGCACGATCTCGAGGTCGGCGATCGACACGTCCAGTTCGGCTGCCAGCGTGGTGATCCGAGCCAGCTCGCCCGATCGATCCGACACCGGTACCCGGACCTCGGAGACGCTCTCGGGCTGCACGATCCGGGACGGCAGGTTGAGGCGGGCGCGGCGGGCGTGCTCGAGCACCTCGAGCAGCTCGTCGCCGCGCCGATCCCCGACCAGGCGGCGCACTTCGGCGAGCGCGTCGATCAGCTGGTCGATCACCTCGGTGATCGCAGCGCTGTTCTGGTCGCAGATGTCCGGCCAGATGCTGGGCCGGCCGGCGGCGATCCGCGTCATGTCCCTGAACCCTCCGGCGGCCAGTCGCAGCATCGCCGCGTGTTCGGTCGCCCGCTCGTCGGCCAGCCGCATGAGGCTGGCAGCGGTCAGGTGGGGCACGTGGGACACCATGGCCACCAGCCCGTCGTGTCGACCCGGATCCAGGGAGATCACCTCGGCCCCCAGATCGACCGCGACGCGGCGGGTCAGGGCGAAGGCTTCATCGGACGTGGACGGCCCCGGGGTCAGGACCCAGACCGAACCGCTGAACAGCGAGGCCGACGCCCCGGCGATGCCGTCCTGCTCCGATCCCGCCATGGGATGACCGCCGACGAATCGCTCGTCGTCCACCCGGGCCACGACCGATGCCTTCACCCCGCCGACGTCGGTCACCACCCCGTCGGTCTCGGCCAGCGCGGTCCGGACCGCGTCGGGGATGGCCCGAACCGGCGTGGCCACCACGGTGAGCTCCGAGCCTGGGTCCCACCCGGTGCCGGAGACGGCCCCCAGATCGAGCGCAGCCGCCAGGCACTCCGGATCGGTGTCGACGCCCGAGACGGTCCATCCCTGCTCGGTCAGGGCCAGTCCGACCGATCCACCGATCAGGCCGGTGCCGACGATCGTGGCGCGTCGTTCAGCCATGAGCGCCGGTCACCGGCCCGACAGGTCGTTGCGCAGATCGACCGCACCGTGCAGGTAGACGTGACGGATCTGGTCGCGCCTCCTGGTCGATGCGACGTGCACCAGGACCCGGATACACCGAGGGGTCGCGTCCCGCACGGTCAGCTCGACCGCACCCAACAGCGGCACGTCGTGCCAGCCGAAGTCGCGTGCGGCGGTGGCCGGGAACATCGCGGTGATGTCCGACGTGGCCGTGAAGAAGCAGCTGATCAGATCGTCGTCCGACACCTCGTTGCGTTCGACGATGGCGCCCAGCATCTCACCGACCCGGGCACGGATCTGGTCCGCATCGTCGGCGTCGACGGTGGTGGCACCGCGCACGGCCCGCACTCCCGCATCCGAACCACTCACGTGGTGACCTCCAGAGACACGGTCGGTCAGACTATCGGCGCTCGGCTCCACCGGCGGAGCCGTAGCGAGCCCACCGGGGGCCTGACCCCCCGCGTGCTGGTCAGGCGAGGCCGGCGGGGTCCAGTCCGTCCAGCGCCAGCACCTCGGTCCGGGTGAGAGGGCGCCACTCCCCCGGCGCCAGGGACCGGTCCGCCAGCCCGCCGAGGCGGGTCCGAACCAGGCGGAGGACCGGATGGCCCACGGCGTCGAACATCCGGCGCACCTGGCGGTTCCGACCCTCGTGGATCGTGATGCGGACCAGCCCGTCGCCCGGGGAGGACACGCGAGCCGGTGCGGTGGGCCCGTCCTCCAGATCGATGCCCTCGCGCAACCGGCGCAGGGCTGCCGGAGCGGGCTGGTGCCGGACCTGGACCAGGTACTCCTTCTCGATCCCGTGCGAGGGATGGGTCAGCCGTTGCGTCAGCGGCCCGTCGTTGGTGAGGAGCAGCAACCCCTCGGTGTCGACGTCGAGCCGGCCCACCGTCCACACCCGGGGGTCGGCCGGCACCAGGTCGATCGCGGTCGGGCGACCGCCGGGGTCGTCGGCGGTGCAGATCACGCCCGCCGGTTTCTGGAGCAGGTAGTGGACCAGCTCCACGTCGGCGGAGACGACCGTGCCGTCGACCGCGATGACGTCGGTCGCGGCGTCGGCGCGGTCGCCCAGGGTGGCGACGCGATCGTTGATCGTCACCCGGCCGTCGGCGATGAGTTCCTCGCTGGCTCGCCGGCTGGCGATCCCGGCCCGGGCCAGGACCTTCTGCAGCCGCTCGGGGGCGGACGCCGGCTCAGGCAGGAGCGGATCGCTCCTCGTCCTCACCGGTGAGGTCGATGGTCTGGTCGGTCGCGTCGGTCACGGTGTCGAGCGGCTCGGCTCGCAGTCCGCCCTCGAGCGCCTCGACGACGTCGGAACCCGGCACGTACTGGGCCAGCGGCGGAAGGTCCTGCAACGAGTCCAGACCCAGCCGTTCGAGGAACTCGGGCGTGGTGCCGAACAGCACGGCCTGGCCGGGTCCGGGATCGCGGCCGACCTCGACCACGTAGCCCCGTTGCGTCAGCGTGCGGATGACGCCGTCGACGTTGACCCCGCGGATCGACGCGACCTGCGCCCGGGAGATGGGCTGCTTGTAGGCGATGATGGCCACGGTCTCGAGCGCGGCCGCCGACAGCCGGGACGACTGCCCGTCCAGCACGAATCGCTCGACGTAGGTGGCCAGGTCGGGATGGCTCTGGAACCGGTACCCACCGGCCACCTTGACCAGCATGAACCCGCGTCGGGTGCCCTGATAGAGCTTGGCCAGCTCGTCGCAGGCGGATTCGACCTCGACCGCGGGCATCTCGAGCAGCTGAGCCAGGAGGCCGGGCTCGACGGGACGATCGGCCACCATCAGGATGGCCTCGATCGCCCGAACCGGATCGAACGGCGCCTCAGCCGTCATACGCGTCGACCGTCGCCAGCTCGAACGGGTGATCCTCGGACTCGTGGAGCCAGCGAATCTGGATCTCGCCGAAGTGGCCGGCCTGATCCAGGTCGATCAATCCCTGCTTGAACAGTTCGAGCACGGCCAGGAACCGAACGACGACCTCGATGCGGTCGACGAGCCCGGTCGTGAGCCGACGGAAGCTGATCACGCCGGAGCGGGGCAGCTCGTCGACCAGCTCCTCGACCGCCTCGGCCACCGTGAGCTTGATGGGGGCGATGTGCGCGAGTGACACCACGGGAACCGGTGGTGGCGCCGTGGCGCGCTCGAAGGCGACACGGAGACGATCGGGCGTGACCCCGGCCAGCAGATCGGGGGCCAGGTCCAGGCACCACTCCTCGAGCCCGGCGTGCCGCGGGAACGAGGTGGCTGCCTCGGTGGCCAGCAGGTCCATCGCCCTGGCGACGTCCTTGAAAGTCTTGCACTCGACCAGGCGGGCCAGGAGGAGATCGCGCTCCTCCCACAGGGCCAGCTCCTCGTCGAGATCCAGGTCGCTGTCACCGGGCAGGAGACGGCGGGCCTTGAGCTCGACCAGGGTGGCGGCGATGAGCACGAACTCGGTGGCCACATCCAGGTCGAGGTCGTCCATCCGGTCCAGCTCGAGCAGGTAGGCGTCGACGATGGTGCGGAGCGAGACCTCGTAGAGCTCCACCTCTTCCCGCAGGATCAGATGCAGGAGCAGGTCGAACGGGCCGTCATAGACCGGTGTGGAGACGTCAACGGACACGGCGTGGAGGATAGAGGCCCGCGGCGGGTGTGTGGCGCACCCCCCGCCCGGCCCGAACCCCTGCCGGAACGCACCGACGCCGGTGCCGGATCGGGCTACCCTCGCCCCCCATGTCTCGCATCTTCTCGGGGATCAAACCGACCGGTGACGTCCACCTCGGCAACCTGCTGGGCGCCCTGTCCAACTGGGTGGTCATGCAGGACGAACACGACTGCGTCTACTCGGTCGTGGACCTGCACGCGCTGACCGTGCCCCAGGATCCCGAGGAGCTGACGCGCACCACGCTGCTGACCGTACAGCTCCTCCTCGCGATCGGCGTCGATCCCGACCGGGCCGTGCTGTTCGTGCAGTCCCACGTCGAGCAGCACGCCCAGTGCGCCTGGTTGATGGAGTGCACGGCGTCGTTCGGAGAACTGCGGCGGATGACCCAGTTCAAGGACAAGTCCGAGACCAGCGCCTTCGTGTCGGGCGGGCTCTTCACCTATCCGGCGCTGCAGGCCGCCGACATCCTGCTCTACGACACCGAGATCGTCCCGGTCGGCGAGGACCAGCGCCAGCACCTCGAGCTCACGCGCGACATCGCCGAGCGGTTCAACCACCGGTACGGCGAGACCTTCGTGCTCCCCCAGGCGGTGGTGCCCCGCGCCGCGGCACGGGTGATGGACCTCCAGCAGCCGCACACCAAGATGTCGAAGTCCGCCGACTCCCCCCAGGGATCCATCGGCATCCTCGATGACCTCGGCACCGTCACGAAGAAGCTCAAGCGAGCGGTGACCGACAGCGACAACGAGGTGCGGTACGACCCCCGGGCCAAACCCGGCGTCGCCAACCTGCTGGACATGCTGGGCGCGGCCACCGGAGAGGATCCGAGCCGACTGGCCGAGCGCTACGAGCAGTACGGCCCGCTGAAGGGCGACACCGCCGAGGCGGTCTGTGATCTGCTCTCCCCCATCCAGGAGCGCTACCGGGCCCTCGAGGCCGATCCCGGCCAGACGGCCGCACTCCTCGCCGAGGGCGCCCGCAAGGCCGCCGACATCGCCGGACCGGTCCTCGACCGGGCCCGCCGCAACATCGGCCTGCTCGCGCCCGTCGGCTGACGGGCACCGCCGCTCGCCTCCGCCGGGTCGACGCTCAGTAGTCGGCGGCCTGAAGGCAGCGACCGAACTCGATCGGCACCGTCCAGGATGCCTCGGGCTCGTGGTGCTCGGCCGACCACGCCACCACCAGGGGCGCACTTCCCGCCAGCCGCAGCGAGTCCGCCCCCAGCTTCGGGTACCGGAGGTAGAGGCCGATCCGCCCGGTGATGCCGTCCTTCTGCGCCCACGCCTGGGCCAGCTCCTCGTCGGCGAAGACATCGCACAACGTGGCCACGATCCGACCGTAGAGACCCAGGCGCACCTCGCCCTTGCCCACGTCGTGGAGCAGCGCCGCCACCACGGCGACGTCGGCGCCGTCGATGCCGTCGGCCGACGCCTCGACCCGGCGGGCCACCCGAACCGAGTGGGCCCGGTCGGCGGGGCCCATCCGGTCGAACAGCCGCCGCTCGGCGTCGGAGAGCTGACTCGTCGCCCAGGCGTGGTCGTCCGGCGGCGTGGTGCGCTGGAACACGGTGCTGATGGCGCGGCGGATCAGGTGCCCGGGGCCGCCCTTCGTGCCCGTGATCATGCCGAACCACCTGGCGCCTTCGGCCCGGCTGGTTCGGACGCGCCGAGCCGGGCCCGAGGATGCGCCGCGTCGTAGACCTCGCGCAGTCGGGTCGTCGAGACCATCGTGTACACCTGCGTCGTCGAGATCGAAGCGTGACCGAGCAGCTCCTGGACCGTGCGGATGTCGGCGCCGTGATCCAGCATGTGCGTGGCACAGGAATGCCGCAGGGCGTGCGGCGTCAACGCCGGGCCCAGTCCGGCTCGATCACCGTGGTGCCGAATGCGGCGCCACACACCCGAGCGGGTCATGCGGCGGCCCCGCCGCCCCAGGAAGATGGCGTCGGCGTCGCTGCGATGGCCGGGACCGGCCGCGGCGTAGCGGGGCCGGCCTTCCCGGAGCCAGCCGACGAGGGCGTCGACGGCCGGCCGACCCAACGGCACGATCCGCTCCTTGCGGCCCTTCCCCATCAACCGCAGCAGCCGGGCGTCGAGATCCAGATCGCTCAGCCCCAGGCCGGCCACCTCGGAGATGCGCGCTCCGGTGCCGTACAGCACCTCGATGATCGCCCGATCCCGCAACGCCATCGGATCGTCGCCGTCGACCTCATCCAGCAGGCGCCCGACCTGCGTCTCCGACAGCGGCTTGGGCAGACCGACACCGACGCCGGGCCGCTCGACATCGGCGGACGGGTCCCCCGCCGCCAGGCCCTCGGCCGCCAGGAATCCGTGCAGGCCCCGAATGGCGACGGCCGAACGGTTGACGCTGGACCGGGCGTGGCCCTCCCGGCGGCGGTGGGCGAGGTACTCGACGATGTCCTCCGCCTCGACCGAGGCGAGGGCCGACCGATCCCGCTCGTCGCGGACGAACGACCAGTAGCGCCGAAGGTCGGACCGGTAGGCGTCGAGGGTGTTGACCGAACGACCCCGCTCGACCGCCAGCCAGGTCAGGAACTCCTCGGCCTCGAGGGGCAGCTCCACCCGGGCGGTGGTGGTCACCCGGCCTCGTGCCGGAGCTGCCGGCGGGCGACGAGCATCCCGATCACCGATTTCGCGTCCTGGAGCCGGCCCGACGCCATCAACTCGTCGATGTCGGCGAGCCGCACGTGCTCGATCGTCATCGCCTCCTCCTCCGGACCCTGGCGGTTCGCGGCCGTCTCGGTCAGATCCCGCCCGAGGAAGACCCAGCACCGCTCGTCGGTGAAGCCGGGCGAGTTGAGGAACTCGGCCAGCAGATCGAACCGACCGGCGCGCCGTCCGACCTCCTCGACCAGCTCGCGCTGGGCGGCGACGGCGAGGTCCTCGTTCTGGACGTCGAGCTTTCCGGCGGGCAGTTCGAGGACCTCGGCGTCGAGGGCGGCCCGGTACTGCCGGACCATGATGACCGTTTCGCCGTCCCCCAGGAGCGGGACGACGGCGACCGCTCCCGGGTGACGCACGACCTGACGGTCGATCTCGGACCCGTCCGGCGTCAGGATCCGCAGGTTCGACATCGACACGATGGGACCCTGGTGCAGCTCGGTCTCGCCGAGCACCCGGAAGCTCACGCCGGCATCGGCGTCGATGGCGTGCTGTCCTCCAGCGGCAGGTGGGGCTTGCGGCCTTCGGCCCGCGTGAGTGCTGCGGCCAGGAACTCCCGGAACAAGGGAGCGGGCCGTTCGGGGCGGCTCTTGAACTCCGGGTGGGCCTGGGTGGCCACCCAGAACGGATGGTCTCGCAGCTCGATGAATTCGAGCAGTTGGCCATCGGGGCTGACCCCGGAGCGCACGAACGACCCGTCGTCGAACGCCGATTTGTACTTGGGATTGAACTCGTAGCGGTGGCGGTGCCGCTCCGACACCACCAGCTTCCCGTATGCGTCGGCCACCTTGCTGTCGGCGAGGAGCTCGGCCGGATAGGCGCCCAGGCGCATCGTCCCGCCCTTGTCCTCGACGTCGCGCTGGCTGTCCATCAGATCGATCACCGGGTGGGGCGTGCGGGGATCGAACTCGCTGGAGTTGGCGCCCGTCAGGCCCAGGACGTTGCGGGCGTAGTCGACCACCATCATCTGGAGCCCGAGGCACAGGCCCAGACAGGGGATCTCGTGCTCGCGGGCGTACGCCGAGGCGGCGACCTTGCCCTCGCTGCCGCGCTCGCCGAACCCGCCGGGAATCACGAGGCCGTCGAGATCGCGCAGCCTCCCGTCGGCCAGGAGGCCCTCGACGTCCTCGGCCTGGATCCAGTCGAGCTCGACGTCGGCCTGCTGGTGGATTCCGGCGTGGTTGAGGGCCTCGACGACCGAGAGATAGGCGTCGGGCAGGCTCACGTACTTGCCGATGAGTCCGATCCGCACCGGCTCGGACGCCGACTCGACGCGGTTGACCAGGTCCCGCCACTGCGACAGCTCGACGGGGATTCCCTCGAACCGCAACAGATCGCAGACGACCGTGTCGAGCCCTTCCTCGTGCAGGACCAGCGGGATCTCGTAGAGACTGTCGGCATCGGCCGCGTTGACCACGGCCGCGGGCGGCACATCGCAGAGGCGGGAGATCTTCCGCTTCAACTCGTCGCTGATGGGCGCTTCGGAACGACACACGATGGCGTCGGGCTGGATCCCTCGGCTGCGGAGCTCGGTGACCGAGTGCTGGGTCGGCTTGGTCTTCTGCTCACCGCTGGGACCGATGAACGGAACCAGCGTCACGTGGACGTAGCAGACGTTGTCGCGACCCACGTCGAGACGGAACTGCCGGATGGCCTCGAGGAACGGAAGGATCTCGATGTCGCCCACCGTGCCGCCCACCTCGGTGATGACGACATCGATCTCGTCGTTGCCCAGAATCTGGATGCGCCGCTTGATCTCGTCGGTGATGTGCGGGATGACCTGGACGGTCTTGCCCAGGTACTCCCCCCGGCGCTCGGCGGCGAGCACCGCGCTGTAGATCGAGCCGGTCGTGGCGTTGGAGCTTCGGGTGAGGTTCTCGTCGATGAACCGCTCGTAGTGGCCCAGGTCGAGATCGGTCTCACCCCCGTCGTCGGTCACGAAGACCTCGCCGTGCTCGAACGGGTTCATGGTGCCCGGATCGACGTTGATGTACGGGTCCAGCTTCTGCATGGTGACGCGGAGACCGCGTGACTTGAGCAGACGCCCCAGGGACGAGGCCGTCAGGCCTTTCCCGAGCGAGCTGGCGACGCCGCCGGTGACGAAAATGTGCTTCGACATGACGGGACGCCACCCTAGCGCAGCCATCCTCGCCCTCCGGCGATGTGGGGCCGCTAGTCGCGGGACGATCAGACGGGCGCCGGCAGGATCCGCTCCGCTGACGGAGCAATGCCGTAGTCGCCCACCTTCAGCTCGGCCAGCTGTTGCAGCGACAGGACGGTAGCGGCCCAGCCCGGGAACGATCCGGTGATGTCCACCGTGGACACCCGCCCGTCGGCGTCCTCGTCATCGCGCAGCTGCACGACCATCGATGTGTCGTCGACCTCGGACTCGATCTCGGAGCCGCCCGTGTCCTGTTCGGCCTGGGATGCGGCCAACTCCAGCGGTCCGCTGTTGTCGGCGACGACCAGCGGGGCGACCGCATCGGCCCGGCTGATGAGTCGCTGCGCCAGCGGAAGGAGGAAGTCGTCGTTGGACGGCACGGCATCAGCCCCGGAGATGAAGGCGTAACGGGCGGAATCGATCGGCACCGGCGACATCTGTGGTGCCCCGGTCGGCGGCGGTTCGTAGACCAGGAAGCCGTTGAACACCAGGCCCTGGACCAGTCCGACCGCCACCTCGTCCGGTTCGGGGATGGTCGTCGTGGTCGTGCTGGTGGTGGTCGTGGGAGCCGGCGCGGTCGACGGGGTGGTCCCCTCACCGACCGTCGTGGGCGGCGGCGCGGTCGTGGGCGGCGGTACCACCGTCGTGCTGGTGGACGGCAGCGGAGGGACGGTGACGACCGTGGTGTCGTCCTCGGTCGGGACCTCGGCCGCGCGCAGAAGGGCGTCGCCGAAACGCCGGACCAGGACGGCACGCAGCTCGTCGGGATCCGTGCTGGGGTTGTCGAGCACCACCGCAAGGTCGACGATGTCGTCCTCGGTGGTCAACGCCAGTCGCTCGGTCGTTCGGAACGTCCCGCGGAAGTCCGCGCCCGAATTGACGATCGAGCGCCGAACCCCGTCGAGTCCCGCCTCGTCGATTCCCTCGGAGGCGAAGACGACCACCGGGACCCGGACGAGTCGACCGCGCAGCAGTTGCTCGGTCGCCTGGTCGCCGAATGCGCTCTCGAGCTGCTCCACGGCCGCCAGGTCGGCCTCGAGCCGAAGGTTCTCGGCGTCGGTCTCCTCGAGTCGTTGCTGCTGGTCGTCGAGGCGATTCTCGAGGGTGTCGATCGTGGCACGCTGGATCAGCGTCGATCCCATGGCCACCCCGATGCCAAGGGCGAGGAAGACCGCCGTGATGCTGACGATGTGGTAGCGGAGATTGATCATCAGAAGGTCAGCCTGAATCCTCTCACGATCAGTCGGAGCGGTTCCGACACGATGAACACCACGATGAGCGTGAAGATCGCCGCTCCCACGAGCAGCAGGAGGTCGCGCTTGCGGACCTCGCGCCGGTAGATCCGACTGACCCCTCGAGCGTCGACCAGGATGTGCCCCACGCGCAGCCGTGTCACCATTCGGGTGGCGATGAGGGCTCGATCCTGACCGAGGAAGTCGTCCAACGAGGGGTGGCTGCCAACGGCCACGATGAGATCGGCACCCCGGTCCAGGGCCAGCAGCATGGCCGCGTCCATGCTGCTGCCGTCGAACGCCAGGCGATGATGCTCCACCTCGTTCATGGCCAGCCGGGCCACGCCACCCGGTTCGTCGTCGCCGTGACCGTGGGCGATGATGATCGTCGCCGCCTGGAGGGCGCGATCGGAGACGTCGGTGAGCTCGCCGATGACCAGATCGGGCCGGACGCCCTGATCGAGGAGGACGTCCGCGCCGGCGTCGACGCCGATCACGTACGGCCGCTGCTCCTGGATGTACCCACTCCCACGGAGCACGGCGAGATCGTCTTGATCGTCCAGCCCGGACGCGACGATCAGCACTTGTCGACCCCGCAACGACAGCACGAGATCGGGAAGCTCCGACAGTTGCGTGAGGCTCACGTCCTGGTCGCGCAGATATTCGAGCGCGCCGGCCGCGAAGAGCCCGATCTGGTCGTCCAGCCCGCGCTCGGCCACCTCCATTCGCGCCCGGACCGTGACCGGCGTCTGGCGCCGGCCGGTGGCGACCCGCTCGTCGCCCAGGAGGACGTGGTTGCCGACGATGGCGATCTGGAGGCCGTCGTAGAGCCGGGAGAAGATCTCGTCGCCGACACCGTCGATCAACGGAATCCCTCGCTCGACCAGGGCCAGCGGCCCGTCGTGCGGGAACCGACCGGTGATGGAGTCGGCCGCGTTGACGACGGCGGCCACCCGCTGAGCGGCCAACGCCTGTGCCGTCTCCCGGTCGATGTCGGCATGGTCGATCACGGCGATCTCGCCGCTGTGGAGCCGGCGGATCAGCGCCGTCGTGTTGTGCCCGGACCGGACCCGGCCGGTGACGACCTCGGGAGGAACGCGCGACGACCGGCCGCCCAGACTGGTGTCGGCCGGACTCATACCCGGGCACCTCCGCCGGTACCGAGCAGCTCGGCCGCGTGCTGACGGGCCGACTCGCTGTCGGGCGAGCCCGACAACATGCGGGAGAGCTCGGTGACGCGGTCATCATCGACGACGGCGTCGATCGACGTCTTCACCGAACCGGCCTTCCCGAGCTTCTCGACCACGAGATGATGATCGGCACAAGCGGCCACTTGTGGAAGGTGTGTGACCACCAGCACCTGGTGGCGGGTTCCCAGGTCGGCCAGGGCGCGTCCCACCGCCGATGCCGCCGCGCCGCCGATCCCCGAATCGACCTCGTCGAAGAGCAGGGTGTCGGGCGCCTCGCTGAGGACCAGCCGCAGCGCGAGCATGGCCCGAGCCAGCTCGCCGCCCGAAGCGACCTTCGAGAGCCGCTGCAGGGTCCCGCCGTCGGCTGCGAGATGGAAGTGCACACCATCGGCGGGATCGGGCCCCTCGACCTCCACCCCGACCACGGCGTTGGGCATGGCCAGATCGCGCAGTCGGCGCTGCACGCCCCGTGCCAGCCGCGGCGCCACGTCTCGGCGCTGCGCGGCGACGGCGGCGGCAGCGCCGGCCAACCGGTCCCGGGCGACCTCGAGCGCCGCCACCACTGCTTCGGCTCGCTGATCGTGACGCTCCAGTTCATCGAGGCGACGGCCGGCGTCGGCGGCGAACGCGAGCACGGCCTCGAGGTCGGCGCCGTACTTTCGCCGGATCTCGGCCAGCTGCCGGCGCCGTTCCTGCACCGCGGCGAGGGCTCCGGGATCGGCCTCGGCCTGTTCGGCGAGGTCGCGCAGATCGCGGGCCACATCGTCGACTTCGGCCTGGAGCGAGCGGAGGCGGGCATGGGCCGCGGCGAAGGGGGCTCGATCCTGCGTGGCCGCGACCGCGGCGGCGACACCGTCGATGACGCCTCCCTCGTCGACCAGTGCTCCGACCGCTGCTTCCGATGCCAGCTTGTGGCCGTCGGCGTCGGCCAGCACGTCCTCGCGTTGTTTCAGCAGCTCGTCCTCGTCCGGTCCGGCGATGGCCACGGCGTCGATCTCGGCGACCTGGAATCGCGCCATGTCCATCTCGCGGGCCCGCGCCCGTTCGTCGCCGCCCAGGCCCTCGAGCTCCGCGGTCAGCCGCGAGACCAGGGCAAGCGCTTCGCGGTACGGCTCCAGGTCCACACCCCCGTAGTGGTCGAGCGCGCTGCGCTGCACCGCAGGTGCCAGCAACGACTGATGGGCGTGCTGCCCGTGGACGTCGATGCCGCGCGCCCCCCATTCGGCCAGCTCTCCGACGGTGGCGAGGCGACCGTTGACGTAGGCCCGCGATCGTCCCGAACGTGGGACGACCCGTGCCACCACGGCCTCTTCACCGTCGATCTCGAAGCGCCCTTCGACCCGGGCCTCGTCGGCCCCGATGCGAACCCGCGAGGGGTCGGCCCGCTGACCGACCAGCAACGAGATGGCCTCGACCAGCATCGTCTTGCCCGCACCGGTTTCGCCCGTCACCGCGGTCATCCCCGGTTCGAGCAGCAGACGCGCCTCTTCGATGACGCCGAGATCCCTGACCATCAGCTCGACCAGCATCAGGGACCACCGTAGGCACGGGGAGTCATCGGGACGACCACGTACCGAAGTCTCGCACGAATCCCCGCCCCGGACCGCGCCAACGGATCAGGATCGTCCCGCCGATTCACCGGTCGTTGAGCCCGAACTTGGACTTGAGAATGCCGTGGAACGTGCGGTTGCCCAGCCGGACCAGCCGGGCCGGGGTGGGCGCTGCGGTGCAGGTGACGACATCACCTTCGCCCAGCACCGCGATCTGACGGCCGTCGACCGACACGACGGCGGGCCGGCCGCCCTCGACCACCATCCGGACGTGGTCGTCGGGCGACAGGACCAGCACCCGATCGAAGAGCATGTGCGGGGCCACGGCGTTGACCACGAGGAGCCGGTGGGTCGGCGTCACGATGGGCCCGCGGGCCGAGAACGAATACGCCGTGGATCCCGTGGGCGTGGCGATGATGATCCCGTCGGCGACATAGGTGGTGAAGAACTCGTCGTGCAGATACACCGAGAGTTTCACCGTGTGGGAGCGGGGCGTCTTCTCGACCGTCACCTCGTTGAGACCGCTGACCGGGACGTCGAGACCCTCGATCGAGGCCTGCACCATCATGCGATCCTCGACCGCGTAGTCGCCGGCGAAGAAGCGGGCGAGTGCGGCCTGCGCCACGCCGGCCTCGACCTCGGTCAGGTACCCGAGCGTGCCGACGTTGACCCCGAGCACCGGGACGTCGTTGCCATGCACGAGCGCGACGGTCCGCAACATCGTTCCGTCACCGCCCAGACACACGGCCAGATCCAGCCCGGACCCGAACGACTCGGGCTCGCGGCCGAGCGCCTCCAGGCCGACCACCGCGGCGTCTTCGGCCACCAACGCCACCGCGTGGCCCTCGGCGCCGAGCCACGCAGCCAGGTCGCGAGCCAGGTCGGTCGCTGCCCCCGGATCGTGGGAGACGACCAGGCCGACCGCGCTCATGAGGACCCGCGCGCCGGGGTGCCCGTGGGCGCACGGAGGTGAGCCAGGAACTCGACGTTGCCCCGGGCACCGGTGATGGGCGATGGCATGACTCCCATCATGACCGCTCCCGCCCCGAAAACGCGTCCATCACCCCATGAATCGCCATTCGCCAGAGGGCGGGATCGCGAATGATCCCCTTGCCTTTGCTGGCCTCCGCGCGCCCGACCTCGAACTGGGGCTTCACCAGGACGATCAGATCGCCGCCTGTGCGGCACAGGCGAACCAGATCCGGGGCCACGGTGCGCAGCGAGATGAACGACAGATCGGACACGATCACGTCCCCCCGACCGCCGACCCGCTCGGGGTCCAGTCCTCGGACGTTGGTCTGTTCGTGGACCGAGACCCGTTGGTCACGACGCATCTGCTCGTGCAGCTGCGCTCGTCCGACGTCGATGGCCACGACCTGGGCGGCGCCGCGTTGCAGCGCACAATCGGTGAACCCGCCCGTCGACGAACCCACGTCGATCACCCGCTTGCCGGCCAGCGAGATCGGCCAGTGGTCGAGCGCCGCCGCGAGCTTCAGCCCTCCACGGGACACGAAGGGAGGCGGCTCGGCCTGCACCAGTACCGTTTCACCCGGCGCCACCATCCGGGCCGGTTTCGCAGCGACGGCCCCACCGACGAGGACCCGGCCCGCTCCGATGAGTTCGGTGGCCCGGGATCGGCTGTCGGCCAGACCCCGTCGCACCAGCTCGGCATCGAGCCGACGCCGGGGTGTCATGCCCCTTCGGCGCCGAGCGTCTCCTCGACCAGCGCGCCCAGATCGACTGCGATCACGTCGGGCTGCGGCTCGACCGGCAGGTCGGCCGGGGCGGTGACACCCGAGAGCACCAGGCCGAAGTCGTACCCCAGCGCGCGGGCGAAGCGACCGTCGGTGTCGGGCCGGTCCCCCACCATGATCCCGGCCGTTCCGACCCGTCGATGGACGTGCTCGACCGACGGCGGGTACGGCTTGCCGGCGACGACGGCGTCGGTGCCGGTCGCTCGTTCGATCGAGGCCAGGATGGCGCCGCCCCCGGGCCACAGCCCCTCGGTGGTCGGGTAGGTGGCGTCGTCGTTGGTCGCGATGAGGCGGGCACCGTTCCGGACCGCCAGCGACGCAGCCCGCATCCGGTCGTAGGTGAAGTCCAGGTGGAATCCCACCATCACCGCATCGGCCTCCCCCTCGGTCACCACGATCGCCCCCCGCCGCTGGAGCTCCTCGGTCACACCTGGGCCGGCGGCGACGAGAACGGTCTCCCCGGGATCGACCAGGTCGACCGCCATCACGGCCGAGGTCAGAACCCGGCCCCGACCGTCGATCCCGGAGTCGGCCAGCTGCGTCTCGACCTCGCCGACCGGCCGGAAGGAGGCGTTGGTCACGAAGAGCACGTCCTCGCCGGCGGCTCGGAGCCGAGCGATTGCGTCGGCGGCACCGGGGATGGGATCGCTTCCCAACCACACCACCCCGTCCAGATCCAGCACCCAGGCCATCGGACGACTGTGGCACAGACCCGAAGCGGGAGGAGAAACGACATGGCGGCGGGACCGCCCGGTGGTCGGGCGGTGGGGCGCCATCTGCTAGCAAAGGACGGTGCCTGTCTTCGAGCCCTTCCGCGGGATGCGCTACACCACGCACGGCGACGTGACCGATCTGATGGCGCCCCCGTACGACGTCATCAGTCCCGAGCGCCGCCAGCAGCTGGCCGACCAGCACCCGCACAACGCCGTTCACCTCGACCTCCCGGTCGACGAAGGCGACCTGGATCGCTACGAGGCTGCGTGCCAGCGACTCCACCGGTGGTTGGACGACCAGGTCCTGGCCACCGACGCCGACCCGGCCTTCTACCTGTACCGCATGGAGTACCGGACGGCCCTCGGCCAACCCGCCCAGACCACCGGCGTGATCGGGGCCCTCGAACTGAGCACACCCGGCAGCGCCGACGTCCTCCCCCACGAGCAGACCACCCCCAAGGCCAAGAGCGACCGGCTTCAGATGCTGCGGTCGTGCCGGTCCAACCTCTCGCCCATCTGGGGCCTGTCCCTGGCGTCGGGCCTCACCGACCTCCTCCGGACCGACGCCGAACCCGACATCCACTGGACCGGCTCCGACGGGGTCGAGCACCGACTCTGGTCGGTCACCGATCCCGAGGCCCAGCAGGCGATCCGATCGGCGATCGAGCCCCACCCGGTCCTGATCGCCGACGGCCACCACCGCTACCAGACCTCGCTCCAGTACCGAGAAGAGCGGCGAGCCGAGAGCGACACCGATGGCCCCTACGACCTCACCATGGCGTTCATCGTGGAGCTGGTCGAGTCCCAGTTGGACGTGCGCGCCATCCACCGGGCCGTCCGGGTGCCGGGGGGCGCCCCGGCCCTGGCGGCCGCGCTGGCCGAGTGGTTCGACGACGTGGGCGAGGGACGGGCCGACGCCGAGGTGCTCGACCAGATGCAGGCCAACGACGCGCTGGCGCTGGTCACCGCTGATGGCATCCGGTTGTTGTCACCGAAGGCCGACCGTTTCCAGGGCGCCCGCGCCCTCGACAGCGTCCGCCTCGACCTGGCCATGGCCGAACTCGAGGCCGACGTCACCTTTGACCACTCGCTGACCTCGATCCACGAAGCGATCGGCGACGGACGGATCGACGCCGGTGTCCTGCTCCGACCGGCCACCGTGCCCCAGATCGCCGATGTGTCCCACGCGGACGAGCTGATGCCACCGAAGACCACCTACTTCCACCCCAAGCCCAGCACCGGTGCCGTCTACCGCTCCCTCGACTGAGGACGAGCCCGGCGGCGGTTCAGCGTCCGCCTGAGCCCGCGGGAGCGGTCGGGTCGGGACCGGGCTCAGCGGAATCCGGCGGCGGATGGGGCCGGTTGAGCGGCCACGCGTGCGCCGACGGGCCGTGCTCGCGGAGGTGCTGAAGCCGCCCGTAGGCATCGCTCACCGATGGGATCGTCCCGGCGGGGACCCACCAGCAGCAGGTCGCCGGTTGGTCGCCGCGCTCGAACCAGTCGCGGCGACGCCGCAGAACGTCGACGTGGTGGCTCTTGAACACGTACCGCTCCAGAGCCTCCAGGTCGCGCCAGATCGAGTAGTTGACGATCTCGAGCGGGTCGTCGATTCCGTCGACCGGCACGAAGCTGGACGACTGACCGTCCTCGTCCTGCAACCGCCAGATGAAGCCGTCGGACGACTCGGCCAGCTCGTTGATGGGATCGAGCGCCGCCACGAACTCCGCCGTCTCGGCGTGGTCGAGCGGATGGCGCAATCGGGCCACGTTGATCTCGGCCAGGTGGTGTTCCACCGGCACCTACCGAGCCCGGGTCCGCACCGTCCCAGCCCCGGTCAGTCCTCGACGGTCCAGGTGGCACCGGAGCGCAGCAGCGCTTCGAGATCGCCCGGTCCGGCGGCGCTCTGGACCGACGCCAGCTGCTGCTCGGCCGCCTCGGCGTACTCGGGACCCTCGACGGCCCGGAAGACACCGACCGGCGTCGGTTCGTGCGGACCGACCGCGAGACGAGACAGGGCGAAGGCGATGGCCGGGTCGACCCGGGACGTGTCGTGGACGAGGAGTGCGTCCTCCCCCACGTCGGCGACCTCGGCGATGCGAGCGCCTTGGCCCTCGAGCACGACACCGCGCTGCTGCTCGGCGCCGAATCGAATCGGCTGGCCGTCGTGCAGCTCGATCAGCATCTCGTCGCGCACGCTGCGCCGGGTGATGTCGTCGAACGCGCCGTCGTTGAAGACGTTGCAGTTCTGGTAGATCTCGACCAGTGCCGAGCCGCGATGGTCGTGCGCCTGTCGCAGGACCGACATCATGTGCTTGCGATCCAGGTCGTGGGTGCGGGCCACGAAGGTGGCCTCGGCGCCCAGCGCGAGGCTGACGGGGTTGAACGGCGTCTCGAGCGAGCCGAACGGGGTGGACTTGGTGACCTTGCCCGGCTCGCTGGTGGGCGAGTACTGGCCCTTGGTCAGTCCGTAGATCTGGTTGTTGAACAGCAGCATCGTGAGATTCACGTTGCGCCGCAGGGCATGGATCAGGTGGTTGCCGCCGATGGAGAGGAAGTCGCCGTCCCCGCCGATCACCCACACGTCGAGATCGGGGCGGGCCATCGCGAGCCCGGTGGCGATGGCCGGCGCACGCCCGTGGATCGAGTGCATGCCGTAGGTGTTCATGTAGTACGGGAACCGGGCCGCGCAGCCGATCCCCGAGACGAAGACGGTGTTCTCACGCCGCACGTTCAGCTCGGTCATCAACATCTGCACCGCGGCCAGGATGCCGTAGTCGCCGCAACCCGGGCACCACCGGACCTCTTGGTCGGTCTGCCAGTCGGCTCTCGTCGTCGCAGGAGCGTCGGTCATCGGTCGCAGGCCTCCATGATCGCATCCTCGAGCTCGCCGGCGGTGAACGGCCTCCCGGTGGTCTTGGTCACCGCTCGGGCGTCCACCAGGTACTCGGCCCGGATCAGCCGCGAGAGCTGTCCCTGGTTGAGCTCCGGTACCAGGATGGTGTCGTAGCGGGCGAGGATCTCACCGAGGTTCTCGGGGAACGGGTTGAGGTGCATCAGGTGCAGCCGAGCCACCTTCTTGCCCGCGTCGCGGGCCCGGTCCACCGAGCCGCAGATGGCCCCCCAGGTGGAGCCCCAGCCGACGACGAGCACCTCGGCGTCGTCGGGCCCGTCGACTTCGACGCGGGGGATGTCCTGGGCGATCCCGGCGACCTTGGCCGCCCGGATCTGGACCATCAACTGATGGTTGGCCGGGTCGTAGCTGATGTTGCCGGTGCCGTCTTCCTTCTCGATCCCGCCGATGCGGTGCTCGAGCCCGGCGGTTCCGGGAACGGCCCAGGGTCGGGCCAGGGTCTCGGGGTTGCGCAGGTACGGCCAGAACTCGGGCTCGCCGGCGTCGTCGACGTGATTGGTCTCGGTCGCGAACTGGACCGAGAGGTCCGGGAGATCGGCCACGTCGGGGAGCTTCCAGGGCTCGGAACTGGTGGCCAGGTAGCCGTCGGTCAGCAGCATGACCGGCGTGCGATACTTCAGCGCCAACCGGCACGCCTCGATGGCGGCATGGAAGCAGTGTGACGGCGAGTAGGCCGACACGATCGGCATGGGCGACTCACCGTGACGGCCGTACATCGCCATCATCAGGTCGCTGGCTTCGGTCTTGGTGGGCAACCCGGTGGAGGGACCACCCCGCTGCACATCGATGATCACCAGGGGCAGCTCGAGCGAGAGCGCCAGGCCGATCGTCTCGGCCTTGAGGGCGATTCCCGGACCGCTGGTGGCGGTGGCGGCCAGGTGGCCGCCGAAGGCGGCACCGAGTGCCGAGCCGATCCCGGCGATCTCGTCCTCGGCCTGCAGCGTGCGCACGCCGAAGTTCTTGTGCTTCGACAGCTCGTGGAGGATGTCGGAGGCCGGGGTGATCGGGTAGCCACCGAGAAACAGCGGGATTCCGGCCTGGTGGCTGGCCGCGACCAGACCCCACGCCAGTGCGGTGTTGCCGTCGATGTTGGTGTAGTCGCCCGGCGCCTGCTGGGCCGGCCGGATCTCGTAGTGGTGGTCGAACAGCTCGGCGGTCTCGCCGAAGGCGTGCCCGGCCTTGAGCGCCACGGTGTTGGCGTCTCGGACCTTCTCGTTCTTGGCGAACTTGCCGTCGATCCAGCCGAGGGTGTTCCCGAGCGGCCGGGAGTACATCCACGAGATCAGACCCAACGCGAAGAAGTTCTTGGACCGCTCGGCGTCGCGCCGCTTGACGTCGAGATCCTCGAGCGCCCGCGTGGTCAGGGTCGTGATGGGGATCTTGAAGAGCGTGTAGCCGTCGAGCGATCCGTCCTCGAGCGGGTTGGTGTCGTACCCGGCCTTCTCCAGGTTGCGTTCCTCGAAGGCGTCGACGTTGGCGATGATCGTGCCGCGATCCTCGAGCCGGGGCAGCTCCTTCTTCAGGGCGGCGGGATTCATGGCCACCAGGACGCTGGGCGCGTCGCCCGGGGTGGTGATCTCGTGGTCGCTGATGTGGACCTGGAACGCGGAGACGCCGGCGAGGGTGCCCTGGGGCGCCCGGATCTCGGCCGGGAACTCGGGCAGGGTGGCCAGGTCGTTGCCGAAGAGGGCGCTCTCGGCGGTGAAACGGGTGCCGGTGAGTTGCATGCCATCGCCGGAGTCACCGGCGAAGCGAATCACCACCCGATCAATCACCTGCACGTCCGTGGACGATGTGGTGGTCTCAGTCAAGGGTTCTCCCGGGGAATCGCACGGGCTGGAGTGGCGCCCGCGACCATTGGACGATAGAGGATCCACCGCCCCAATTGGTGCGAACGGGAGATTGGCGCGTCCGGCGGCGAGCGCGGCTGACCGAGAAGCGGTCAGGCGATGGTGATGGCGTCGTCCAGGTAGACGTCCTGGATGGCGTGGAGCAGGTCGACACCTTCATCCATCGGACGCTGGAAGGCCTTCCGACCGCTGATCAGCCCGGTTCCGCCGGCACGCTTGTTGACAATGGCCGTCTTCACGGCCTCGGCCTTGTCGCTGGCCCCCGACGACGCACCCCCCGAGTTGATCAGACCGACGCGGCCCATGTAGCAGTTGACGACCTGCCAGCGGCAGAGGTCGATGGGGTGATCGGTGGTCAGCTCGTCGTAGACCAGGTCGTGCGTTTTGGCGAAGCCCGGGATGGCTTTGAACCCGCCGTTCTGCTCGGGAAGCTTCTGCTTGATGATGTCGGCCTCGAGGGTCACACCGATGTGGTTGGCCTGGCCCGTCGTGTCGGCGGACGTGTGATGATCGACCCCGTCCACCTTGAAGTCCGAGTTGCGCAGGTAGCACCAGAGGACGGTGAACATGCCCAGTTCGTGGGCCCGGGCGAACGCCTCTGCGGTCTCCTGGATCTGCCGGTCGGATTCGTCAGACCCGAAGTAGATGGTGGAACCGACACCGGCGGCGCCCAGATCGAACGCCTGCTCGACGCTGCCGAACATGATCTGGTCGAAGGTGTTGGGGTAGGTCAGCAGCTCGTTGTGGTTGAGCTTGACGATGAACGGGATGCGATGGGCGTACTTCCGGCTGACCGCCCCGAGCACGCCGAAGGTGGTGGCGACGGCGTTGCAGCCGCCGTTGATGGCCAGCTCGATGATGTTGGCCGGGTCGAAGTACGCCGGGTTGGGCGCGAACGAGGCCGCACCGGTGTGCTCGATGCCCTGGTCCACCGGCAGGATGCTGACGTAGCCCGTTCCCCCCAGGCGGCCGTGGTCGTGGAGGCTCTGGAGGTTCCGCATGACCTGGGGCGAACGATCGGTGACCGAGACGACCCGGTCGACGAAATCGGGCCCGGGAAGGTGCAGCACATCCTTGGAGATGCCCTTCGCCTCGTACGTGAGGAGATCCTCGACCGCATCACCCAACAGACTCTGAACGTCCACGTTCTTCTCCATCATCTTTGACAGTTCGGGAAGGTGGCCCAGCGTACGCAGTGCACCCGGGGCAGGGCCAAGGCCGCCGGTCCCGACGAGCCGAGCGGTCGATCACCCGACCGCACCGTCGAGCATCGCCACGGCTCGGGCTCGGCTGCGGGCCGAGGTCACCTGGGTCGCGATCACCTCGATCCGGGCCAGCGTTCGCCCCTCGGCCCGGAAGAACCGCTGGTGGATCTGGCCGGCGACCGCCAGCGGGGCCCCGATCCGCACGATGGACCCCTGCCGCGGTGGGTCGATCCACGCCACCGGGACGCGAGCGCCGACCACCTCCGGTCCGCCCGCGATCTCGAGCTCGAAACAGCAGGCTCGGCCCTGATCGCGTTCGTACCAGGCCGGCTCGCTCCGCACCGTGCCCAGGAGGAGGACGCAGTTGCGGTCCCGGAGGTCCACCGATGAACGGTCGGCGGAACGGTCGATGGAGGAACGGTCGATCATGGGAACACTCCCTCAGGCAGCCCGACCGGGCTCAGCGGAGCCGGGCGGGAACGGATCAGGTCGAGGGGAAGTGACCGGACCCCACCGTACGACGGGGGTGTGACAGTGGTCCGAGCCCGTGGGCCCGGGCGGCCGTCAATGCAGGGCGCGCGCCCGTTTCGCACAATCGCCGAAGTCGGGGTCGGCCTTGGCCACCGCCTCGAACATCTCGCGGGCCTGCGGCAGCTCACCGGCCCGTTCGTAGAGGTCGGCCAGCGCATACGCCCGCCGGAGGTGGTGGTCGCGCGGTCGTCCGGGGAGGGACCAGCCCCGCTCGAGGAGGCGGATCCCGTCGGTCACCCGGCCCCGGTCGGCCAGGCTGCCGGCGGTGACGATCCGGCCTTCGGTGACCAGCTCGGCGCCGGGCGACTCCGCCCGCAACTCGTCCCAGAGCTCGTCGACCCGTTTCCAGTGCCGCAGCGCCCGATGGCTGTCCGCCAACGGAGGATGCTGCTCGGCGCTGCCGGTCAGTCGAGCGAACGCCTCGAGGTGGTCGATGGCATCCTTCCAACGCTCGAGCCGGTAGGAGGTCAACCCGGCCAGCTCGCGCACCTCGGCCACGTCGGGCCAGGTGTCGACCAGCGGCCGGAGCGCCTTGCGGGCATCCCGGAACCGATCGGCGCTGAAGGCCGTGGCGGCCTCGGTGAGGGCCTGGTCGACCTTCTGGCGATCCTTCTTCGAGGGGGTCCCGGGGAGGTCGAGCCCTTCGAGATGGACCTTCGGGGCCTTCCTGCGGGACGTGCCCCGGGCGACCGCACCCCGCGCCTCGTCCTCGAGCTCGCCGGTCTCGATCTCCCAGACGACCTGACTGGGCTCGGGAGCCTCGTTCGGCTCGTGCGGCATGGCCTGATCGCGCGACGTGTCGGTGGAGCGCACCCGCGCCGCACCCCGGCGGGCCACGCCGCCCCAGGATTTCGGACCTTCCCGCTCCGGTTCGCGTGGTCCCCAGTCGCCGGATCCGCCGCGACGGGGTCCACCCCGGGTCGTACCCTTGCCGCCCGTTGCTGCGGGCCGGCCGCCGGACTTCGATCCGCTTCGTCGGGCGCCCTTGCCGCCACCGCCGGGCCGAGCCGAGGACGTGCCCCGCGGGCCGCCGGCGCCCTTGGCGTTGCGGCCGCCGCTCCCGGAACGGGACGGACGTTCAGCCATGGTGGGAATCCTGCGACGTCATCGTCGAAGCGTAGCGCTCCATAACGAGGAGAACCCCGCTCGAGGCGGGGTTCTCCAATGCGAAATCCGGCGGCGCCCTACTCTCCCAGGGGATCTCTCCCCAAGTACCATCGGCGCAGGTGGGCTTAACTTCCGTGTTCGGAATGGGAACGGGTGTGACCCCACCGCTGTGGCCACCGAAACCTCTGACAGCCGGCCCCTGATTTCGCAGAGGGGACCGCTGTAATTCTCAAGAACCGGGACCACGTCCCGCCCAGGCAATCCAACGGATTGCCAAAGGAACCCGAAGGTTCCCCCTGAGTTGTCCATAGCGAGCACGAACGTCCGTCGAGAAAAGTCAAGCCCTCGGCCGATTAGTACCGGTCGGCTGAACACATTGCTGTGCGTACACCTCCGGCCTATCGACGTGGTGGTCTACCACGGGCCTTACCTGGTTATCCAGTGGGTGAACTCATCTTGGAACAGGCTTCGCGCTTAGATGCTTTCAGCGCTTATCCCTTCCGCAGGTCGCTAACCAGCCATGCTCCTGGCGGAACAACTGGCACACGAGAGCTGCGTCCGTCCGGGTCCTCTCGTACTACGGACAGCTTTCCTCAATTCACCTTCGGCTGCAGAGGATAGGGACCGAACTGTCTCACGACGTTCTAAACCCAGCTCGCGTACCGCTTTAATGGGCGAACAGCCCAACCCTTGGGACCTGCTTCAGCCCCAGGATGCGATGAGCCGACATCGAGGTGCCAAACCTTCCCGTCGATATGGACTCTTGGGGAAGATGAGCCTGTTATCCCCGGGGTACCTTTTATCCGTTGAGCGACGGCGCTTCCACACGCAACCGCCGGATCACTATGCCCGACTTTCGTCCCTGTTTGACCTGTAGGTCTCACAGTCAAGCTCCCTTGTGCCATTGCACTCAACGCCTGATGGCCGACCAGGCTGAGGGAACCTTTGGGCGCCTCCGTTACTCTTTAGGAGGCGACCGCCCCAGTCAAACTACCCGCCTGACGCTGTCCCTGATCCGGATAACGGACCGAGGTTAGAGGCTCAGCAAACGCAGGGTGGTATTTCAAGGTTGACTCCACGATGACTAGCGCCATCGCTTCCTCGTCTCCCACCTATCCTACACAACGCATACCAAACCTCAACATCAAGTTGTAGTGAAGGTCCACGGGGTCTTTCCGTCCTTCTGCAGCTAACGAGCATCTTTACTCGTACTTCAATTTCGCCGGGTCTGTGGTTGAGACAGTGGGAAAGTCGTTACGCCATTCGTGCAGGTCGGAACTTACCCGACAAGGAATTTCGCTACCTTAGGACCGTTATAGTTACGGCCGCCGTTTACCGGGGCTTAGGTTCAGAGCTTCGCTACCCTACGGCAGCTAACCCGTCCCCGTAACCTTCCGGCACTGGGCAGGCGTCACAGCGTATACAGCGCCTTACGGCTTCGCACGCTGCTGTGTTTTTAGTAAACAGTCGCTTTCCCCTGGTTTGTGTCACCTCTCCTCGCTCGGGACGCAAAGTCCGTCACGATACAGAGGTCCTCCTTCTCCCGAAGTTACGGAGGTAATTTGCCGAGTTCCTTAACCACAGTTCTCCCGATCGCCTTGGTATTCTCTACCTACCCACCTGTGTTGGTTTGGGGTACGGGCACCATGTCAGCTGGCTAGAGGCTTTTCTTGGCAGCATGGGATCAGTGACTTCACCTGATGCGGTTCGGCGTCGCGTCTCAGGATGTATGAGGCCCGGATTTCCCTGGTCCTCTCCCTACACGCTTGCCCCAGGACAACCATCGCCTGGGATCACTTACCCTCCTGCGTCCCCTCATTGCTCGCGTCCTCGCCGTGGGTCGGTTCGTTCACACCCGAAGGTGTGACATCCCCTTAGCAACAGCGGATCAGCGTGGGCGCGGACACGGTGGTACCGGAATATCAACCGGTTGTGCATCGACTACGCCTTTCGGCCTCGCCTTAGCTCCCGACTTACCCTGGGAGGATTAGCCTTCCCCAGGAACCCTTGGGTTTTCGGCGGAGGGGTTTCTCACCCCTCTCTCGCTACTCATGCCTGCATTCTCACTCGACCTCGGTCCACGACGGTTCACACCGCCGCTTCGCTCCAAGATCGACGCTCCGCTACCACGCAACGTAAACGTTGCATCCGCGGCTTCGGCTCCAAACTTGAGCCCCGTTACATTGTCCGCGCAGGATCACTCGACCAGTGAGCTGTTACGCACTCTTTCAAGGGTGGCTGCTTCTAAGCCAACCTCCTGGCTGTCTGTGCGATCCCACATCGTTTTCCACTTAGTTTGGAATTAGGGGCCTTAGCCGGCGGTCTGGGCTGTTTCCCTCTCGACCATGAAGCTCATCCCCCATGGTCTCACTGCCGCGCTCTGGAGTCATGGCATTCGGAGTTTGGTTGGGGTCGGTAAGCTTGTGGGCCCCCTAACCCATCCAGTGCTCTACCTCCATGACTGAACACGCGACGCTGCACCTAAATGCATTTCGCGGAGAACCAGCTATCACCGAGTTTGATTGGCCTTTCACCCCTATCCACAGATCATCCGCCCAGTTTTCAACCTAGGTCGGTTCGCGCGTCCACGGGGTCTTACCCCCGCTTCCCACTGTCCATGGATAGATCACTCGGCTTCGGGTCTACAGCATGCGACTCTACGCCCTATTCAGACTCGCTTTCGCTTCGGCTTCCCCTCGCGGGTTAACCTTGCCACATACCATAACTCGCAGGCTCATTCTTCAAAAGGCACGCCATCGCGGCTACGTCCCGCAAGCGGGACGCAACGACGCTCTGACTGATTGTAAACCAACGGTTTCAGGTACTATTTCACTCCCCTCCCGGGGTGCTTTTCACCTTTCCCTCACGGTACTAGTTCGCTATCGGTCGTCTACGTATACTTAGCCTTACGAGGTGGTCCTCGCTGATTCACGCCGGATTTCTCGGGTCCGGCGATACTCGGGTACACCATGCAGAGTCTGCGTCGTTTTCGCATACGGGGCTCTTACCCGCTGTGGCGCGCCGTTCCAGAACGCTTCTGCTAACGAGCTGATTGGTAACTCTGTGATCGATCTGATGCTCGATCCCATGGGCCCCACGACCCCCGCCCGGCAACGCCATCAGGCTATTGCACCGGACAGGTTTAGGCTGTTCCCTTTTCGCTCGCCACTACTCAGGGAGTCGCGGTTGCTTTCCTTTCCTACGGGTTACTTAGATGTTTCAGTTCACCCGGTTCCCTCTACCGGTCCTATGTGTTCAGACCGGAGTACTACCCCATGACGGGTAGTGGGTTTCCCCATTCGGACATCCACGGGTCAAAGGTTAGTCGGCACCTCACCGTGGCTTTTCGCAGCCTCTCACGTCCTTCTTCGGTAGTAGACGCCAAGGCATCCACCGTTGGCTCTTCGTAGCTTGAACTTGTGTTTCTCGAAGATGCTCGTGCTCGCTATGCACTTCTCAAGAGGCGGCGCTCCCCACGAAGGGGAACCAACGCTCGGCAGCGCCGATCCGGGCTCCTTGACGGAGGGCGGACCGGAGTACCGAGTGAGCGAGCGAACCCCGGCCACAAGGGCCGGGGCGCTGCTCCCTCAAAGCGGAAGAGAGGCGTCTGTCCTGCGAGCTCCACGCCACCGAAGTGGCGAAGGGTTCGAGGACAGCCAGTGAGTGCGTCAACTAGGGAATCACACGATCACGCTCGACAGATGCGAACGAATGACCATGCATATGACTCCTTAGAAAGGAGGTGATCCAGCCGCACCTTCCGGTACGGCTACCTTGTTACGACTTCACCCCAATCGCTGATCCTACCTTCGGCAGCTCCCTCCCAAGGGTTGGGCCACTGACTTCGGGTATTACCAACTTTCGGCGTGTGACGGGCGGTGTGTACAAGGCCCGGGAACGTATTCACCCCGGCGTTGCTGATCCGGGATTACTAGCGACTCCGGCTTCATGAAGTCGAGTTGCAGACTTCAATCCGAACTGAGACTGGCTTTATGAGATTCGCTCCACCTCGCGGTTTCGCTGCTCTTTGTACCAGCCATTGTAGCATGTTTGCAGCCCTGGACATAAGGGGCATGATGACTTGACGTCGTCCCCACCTTCCTCCGAGTTGACCCCGGCAGTCTCCTACGAGTCCCCACCATTACGTGCTGGCAACATAGGACAAGGGTTGCGCTCGTTGCGGGACTTAACCCAACATCTCACGACACGAGCTGACGACAGCCATGCACCACCTGTGTACCGCCCCGAAGGACACCATATCTCTATGGCTTTTCGGTACATGTCAAATCCAGGTAAGGTTCTTCGCGTTGCCTCGAATTAAGCAACATGCTCCGCCGCTTGTGCGGGCCCCCGTCAATTCCTTTGAGTTTTAGCCTTGCGGCCGTACTCCCCAGGCGGGGCACTTAATGCGTTAGCTACGGCACGGAACCCGTTGACAGGGTCCCACACCTAGTGCCCAGCGTTTACGGCATGGACTACCAGGGTATCTAATCCTGTTTGCTCCCCATGCTTTCGCTCCTCAGCGTCAGTATCGGCCCAGATCGCTGCCTTCGCCGTTGGTGTTCCTTCTGATATCTGCGCATTTCACCGCTACACCAGAAATTCCACGATCCTCTACCGAACTCTAGCCACGGCAGTATTGAGTGGCCTCTCCAGGTTGAGCCTGGAGTTTTCACACCCAACTTACCGAGCCGCCTACGAGCTCTTTACGCCCAGTAAATCCGGACAACGCTTGCCCCCTACGTGTTACCGCGGCTGCTGGCACGTAGTTGGCCGGGGCTTCTTCTGCAGGTACCGTCATTTTCGTTCCTGCTGAAAGGGGTTTACGACCCGAAAGCCTTCCTCCCCCACGCGGCGTTGCTGCGTCAGGCTTTCGCCCATTGCGCAAGATTCCCCACTGCTGCCTCCCGTAGGAGTCTGGGCCGTGTCTCAGTCCCAGTGTGGCTGATCATCCTCTCAAACCAGCTACCCGTCGATGCCTTGGTGAGCCGTTACCTCACCAACTAGCTGATAGGCCGCGAGACCCTCCCGAAGCGGAATCCATTTCTTCACCAGACCATGCGATCCGGTGAAGGTATCCGGTATTAGCCAGGGTTTCCTCTGGTTATCCCGGTCTTCGGGGCAGGTTTCTCACGTGTTACTCACCCGTTCGCCACTAGGTCGTCCTCGGTGTTGCCACCGACTGGACCTCGTTCGACTTGCATGTGTTAGGCACGCCGCCAGCGTTCGTCCTGAGCCAGGATCAAACTCTCCGTCGAGAATCGCTCCTCAGCCCGAAGGCCGAAGAGAATGATCCGTGTTGTCCGTCTGAGTGCTGGCACACTCTACGAACACGCCGGTTCGCGGCCGAAGCCGTGATCCGACGCTCTTTGTATTCTTAAGGGTCGATGTCCGCGCCCGACCCGAAGGTCGGTGCCACGCGATGACATCGCCCGCACTCGCTGTTGTCATCCTCTCTTCCGTTTTCAAGGAGCGGCGGCCGTCACTGACGACCTTGCTCTCGCTGCACGCGCTTGATGCGGAGGTACAGCGGCCCGCACTGAAGTGGCACGTTCCCTCGAGGGGGTGCGTTCGGTGCGGCTTGCCAATGTAACCAGCCACCCCTGGCGTGTCAACTCACGGGCCGGAAAATCCGCGGATCGTCCCCGAACTCAAGGGGCGCCTCAGAATTGGAAGTAGATGAACGGCACCGAGGTCCCGCCGCTCACCACGACGATGGCCACGATCGCTGCTCCGCCGGCCAGCCCGAAGAGAATAGGGCGGCGCAGCACGCTGTTCCGGTGGAGGTGGGGCCGGATCAGATCGTGGGCGAGGAGGCCAGCGGTGGCCAGCACGAACCACGCCCAATCGCCGGCCGGGAGATCCCATCCGCCCCACTCGAAGAGCCCCCCCAGGTACTCCCACGCGCTCTGGATGTCGGGCGAACGGAAGAAGACCCAGGCGAAGAGGACCAGCGAGAAGGTCCACAGCAGGGCGAAGGGCTGCTGCCACCAACGCCACCGCCGGTGGTCGATGCCCAGCAGCCGCTCGACCAGCAGGTACAGACCGTGCAGGCCGCCCCAGACCACGAAGGTCCAGGCGGCTCCGTGCCAGAGCCCGCCCAACAGCATCGTGATCATCAGATTGCGGCTGGTGGCGAAGCGGCTGCCCCGGTTGCCGCCGAGCGGGATGTAGAGGTAGTCGCGGAGCCATTGGGACAGCGACATGTGCCAGCGCCGCCAGAAGTCGGTGATCGACAGCGACAGGTACGGCTCGCGGAAGTTCGTGACCAGCTCCACCCCGAGGAGTCGGGAGGATCCTCGGGCGATGTCGGTGTAGCCCGAGAAGTCGCCGTAGATCTGCCCCGCGAAGGCCACCGCCCCGACGATGGCGGACACGGTGGTGGTGGATTCGCCCGAGAAAGCCTGATCCACGATGGGGGCCAGCTGGTCGGCCAGCACCACCTTCTTGGTCAGCCCCCCGAGGATGAGCGCCAGCGAGCTGGTGACCCGCGTGGCGTCCAGCTCGGTCTCGACCCGTTCCAGCTGCGGGATCAGTCGGTTGGCCCGCTCGATCGGGCCGGCGACCAATTGGGGGAAATAGGCGACGTAGACGGCGAAGACGACGGGGTCGCGACAGGCCTCGACGTCTCGCCGGTAGACGTCGATCGTGTAGCCGAGCGTCTGGAACGTGTAGAAGGAGATGCCCACCGGCAGCACCAGCTCGAGCGTTCCGAGGTTGGGCTCGAGTCCGGCGCTGGCCAGCAGGTCCTGGAGGCCGTCGACGAAGAACCCGTAGTACTTGAACGTGGCGAGGATGCCCAGGTTGACGACCAGGCTGACCAGCAGCAGGAGGCGCCGGGACCGCCCCTCCTCGGTGACCGCCAGCCGGCGGCCGACCGTGTAGTCGGTGAGGGTGGAGACGGCCAGGAGACCCAGGAACCGCCAGTCCCACGCGCCGTAGAAGACGTACGAGGCGACCAGGAGGAGCCACTGCCGGCCTCGGCGGGGGAAGAGCCGGTAGAGGATCACCACCACCGGCAGGAACGCCAGGTATTGCAGGGAGTTGAACGTCACGACGGCCCGGCCGGTCGTCGCCTACGCCGGGTCACTCGACCGTCACGACCAGGTGGTGGCTACGTTTGCCCTTCCGGAGGAGGAGGTAGCGCCCACCCTTCACGTCGTCGAGGGTCACGGTCTGATCCAGCTCGATTCGCTCGTTGTTGACCGAGAACCCGTCGGGGTTCTTGCGCACCTCACCTTTCGACCTGGCCAGCCCGGACTCGGCCAGCAGGTCCATGACGCCGATCCCGTCGCCGAGGCGGGACCGGGCGACCTCGGACGAGGGGACTTCGTCGGCCAGCACCGCGAACGCGGCCGGATCGGCGTCCTCCAACGGCCGACCGAACAGGATCTCGCTGGCCGATTCGGCCGCGGCCAGCGCCTCGGCCCCATGGACGAGGCGCGTGATCTCCTGGCCCAGCCGGCGCTGTCCCTGGCGACGCTGCGGCTCGGCTGCGTGGGCGGCGGCGATGGACCGGCACTCCTCGACCGGCAGCATGGTGAGTTGGAGCAGGAACCGCTCGACATCGCTGTCGTCGACCTGCATCCAGTACTGGAAGAACTGGTACGGGGACGTTCGGTCGGCCGCCAGCCAGACGGTGCCGTCGGCGGTCTTGCCGAACTTCGCCCCGTCGGCCCGGGTCATCAGGGGCCAGGTGAGCCCGTGGGCCGCCTCGCCGAGCCGCCGGCGGATGAGATCGATCCCGGCGGTGATGTTGCCCCACTGGTCCGAGCCGCCGATCTGGAGCCGGCAGGCCTCGTGCTCGGCCAGCCAGGCGAAGTCGTTGGCCTGGAGCAGCATGTAGCTGAACTCGGTGAACGAGATGCCGGCCGTGCCCTCGAGCCGGGCCTTGATGGACTCCTTGGCGATCATCTGGTTGACGGTCACGTGCTTGCCCACGTCCCGCAGGAACTCGAGCACGGAGATCGGTTCGGTCCACGCCCGGTTGTCGACCAGGAGCGCCCGCTGGGCATCCGCCGTCTCGAAGTCGAGGAACTGCCGCAGCTGGGTCTCGATCCGGCCGACGTTGTGGGCCAGGGTGTCTGCGTCGAGCAGATTGCGCTCGTCGGATCGACCCGACGGATCACCGACCATGCCGGTGGCGCCTCCTGCCAGTGCGATGGGCCGGTGGCCCGCCTCCTGGAAGCGACGCAGCACCAACAGCCCGATCATGTTGCCGACGTGCAGGCTGTCGGCGGTGGGATCGCAGCCGTAGTAGAGCGACGTGGAGCCGTCGGCGAGGAGCGCGGCCAGCTCGTCGCGATCGGTGGAATCGTGGATCAGGCCGCGCCGGTCCAGATCGTCGAGCACGGGCGAGCGAGGGGCCATCGCCGGATGGTAGGGCGACCGGACCGGCCCTCGATGCCTTTTGGTCCCGGACCCTGCGGGCGCCACCGGCTCGCCTGGGTCAGTGGGCCCCGGCCGTGCCACCCTTGCCCGGGTGGAGGACCGCACCCGAACGATCCTGGGCCGGGGCACGGCGATCACCATCATCCTGGTGCTCGCGGCCGCCTGGATCTACGTCCTCACCGTGGCGGGCCAGGCCGACCCGGCCAACACGATCGCCGACGAGTCCTTCCCTCCGGCGGCTCAGGCGATCTGCGCCGAGACGACCGCTCGGATCGAGGAGCTTCCCGCCCCGCAAGACGCCATCACCGCCGTCGAGCGCTCGGCGGTGGTGATCGAGGCGACCGACCTGCTGACCGTGATGGTCGCCGACCTTCGCGAGATCGCCCCGCCGTCCGATGACGCCGAGGACGGCTGGGTCCAGCAATGGCTCGACGACTTCGGGTTCTACCTGGAGGACCGATACGCCTACGCCGAGGCGCTGCTCGACGATCCCGAGGCCCGGTTCCTCATCACCGTGCGCGACGACCGCGACCGGCTCACCGTCGACCTGGACCAGGTGGCGCTGGCCAACGGCATGCTCGACTGCGCCACCCCCAAGGACGTCTGACCTCCAACGAGCACACCTGGGGTCAGGCCCCCCTCGTGCTCGTTGGGAGTGCCGGCGGCGACGCAGCTCGGCCAGCCGGCTCACCGCCATCACCGTCATCTCGGTGTCCGGCCTCGACTGGTGCGAGGCCTTCCAGGAGTAGAGCCCTCCTCCTCTACCGCACCTCGGGTTCGGCCGCGAGTCTGGGGTGGGCACGACGGAAGGAGCATACGATGAAGGCACTGATCGTCTGTGCGTCCGCCGCCGACGGGAACACCCGCAAGATCGCCGACGCCATGGCTGGAGTTCTCGACGCCGGGGTCGTCGATCCCGGCGAGGTCGACGACGAGATGCTCGCGGAATCGGACCTGGTGGGCATCGGCTCCGGCATCTACGCGATGGACTTCCACCACCGGATCCGAACGTTCGTCCGGCGACTCCCGATGGTGGAGCACACACCCGCCTTCGTCTACTGGACCAGCGGTGGACCGGAACCGCCGGTGTGGCGCTACGCGGACCACCTGGCGGACCGGCTCGAGGCGAAGGGATTCCGCGTGCTCGACTCGTTCTCGTCGAGAGGTTGGCGGGTGTGGCTCCCGTTCCGACTCGTTCCGGGCCTGGACCGGAGCCGGCCGAACGAGACCGACTTGGAGCGCGCCCGCCAGTTCGCGACCGAGCTCGGTGACCGCGTGGCGCAGCCGACCGGGACGACGGACGCCTGACTCGGCGACCGTGGTGCGCCAGGCAGGGCCAACGAGCACGACCGGGGCCTGACCCCCGTTGTGCTCGTTAGGAGTCGGCGACCATCGTGGCGTCGAGGTGGAGGCGCTTCAGGCCGCGGAGGACGATGCTGGGCAGGTACTCGAACGTGTTGTCGTCGTGGAGGCGGTAGGACTCCAGCCTGGCCACCAGTCGTTCGAGGGCGACGATGGCCTCGAGCCGGGCCAGGTTGGCGCCGATGCAGAAATGGGTGCCGTGGCCGAACGTGATGTGGTCGTGCAGATGCTCCCGGTCGGGCTGGAAGTCGTGGGGGCAGCCGAAGAGCGCCTCGTCGCGGTTGGCCGACGCGAACATCACGATCAGCCGGGCCCCCTCGGGGATCTCGACCCCGGCCAGGGTCGTGTCGCGGGTGGCGACGCGCGACATGCCCTGATTGGGGCTGGCCAGCCGCAGGCTCTCCTCGACCACCAGAGGGACGCGGTCCGGATCGACCTTGAGGCGCTCCCACTCGCCGTCGGTCTGCGCGATCAGCCGCATCGTCTCGTTGAGCAGCTTGGTCGTCGTCTCGTTGCCGGCCACCAGCAGCTGCTGCACGATGCGCACCAGGGACGGCATGTCGAACGGCTCGGCATCCGACCCGTCGTCCTCGGCACCCAGGTGGGCGTTCAGCAGCGTGGTGAGCAGATCGTCCTGCGGGTCGGTGCGGCGCTGCTCGAACTGGTCGACGAAGAACTCCTGCAACTCCAGGTTGATGTGGGCCAGCTCGACGTGCTGTTCGGCGCTGATCGACCCGCCGATCGTGGCGGTGCTGGCGTCGGTCCAGCGGCGGAAGTCCGCGTGGCGCTCGGCCGGGATGTTCAGCGCATGCGTGATGACCGCCACCGGGAGGGGAACGCTGAACCGGTCGACGAATTCCACCGAGGACGGATCGTCCCACCCGTCGATCAGCCGGTCGGCCAGCGACTGGACGAAGGGCCGCAGCTCGGCCATCTTGCGCGGGGTGAACGCCCGGGAGACCAGTCGTCGGTACCGGGCGTGGTCGGGCGGGTCGTTGTCGAGGAGGGTCCGCGGCCGCGGCAGTCCCCGGGCGCTGATGCGGGCGATCTCGTCCCGGACCTCCTCCGGGGGCTGTTCCCGGTTCGAGCCGAGGCGTGAGGAGTACGTGTACGGGTCGCGCAGCACGGTGAGCGCGTCCTCGTGCCTCAACACCAGGAACGCCTCGTTGGCCGGGATGTACTGCACCCCGTGATCCCGGAGGGCGGCGTAGTGAGCGTGGGGCGACTGCTGGATCGCCGGGTCGGTGAGATCGAAGCCGTCCGGCGCGGTGCCGGCCACCGCGTCGTTTGTCACGCCAGCTCGATGACCGTGACCGTGCCGGTGCTGCCGTCGACCTCGATGGTGGCGCCGTCGGGGATCCGGCCGGTGGCGTCGGTGGCGGAGATGACACACGGGAGTCCGAGCTCACGGCTCACGATGACCGCATGGCTGATCTGGCCGCCGACGTCGACGACCACGCCGCCCGCGGTCATGAACAGCGGCGTCCACGACGGGTCGGTGTACGGCGCCACGAGGATGTCGCCCGGGTCGAGTGCCGTCGGGTCACCAGGGTCGAGGACGACTCGCGCCGTGCCCCGCACCAGGCCCGGGGAGCCCGAGACCCCGACGATCTCGGCTCCGGCACCCGCCGGTTCCTTTGCGGGCGCTTCGGTCCTGCGCTCCCACTCGCTGAGGGGTGGCACGATGCCGTCACGGACGATGAACGGTGGTTCGAGGTCCCACAGCGCCTCGTAGTCGGCGGCACGCCGGCTGAGAGGTTCGCGGAACGACGCCGGGTCGGCGATGAACTCG
This sequence comes from uncultured Acidimicrobiales bacterium, assembly GCA_963697385.1. GTDB lineage: Bacteria > Actinomycetota > Acidimicrobiia > Acidimicrobiales > CAWCAL01 > CAWCAL01. The sequence goes on along the minus strand of CAVONU010000003.1, from coordinate 48,317 downwards.
TCCAGTTCGCTCTCGAGCAGCATGAAGATGTGATCGGCGTCTTCGAGGTCACCGGCTTCGGCGTGGCGACGACCGAGCTCACGGAAGACCATCCTGCCTTCGTGGATGACCTTGACGATCGTGGTCTTGGTGCGTTCGCGGTACGCCATCATGTTGCCGGCGATGAGGGCGGCCTCGACCATGCCGGCCAGCTCTTCGTTGTCGGCGACCTCGGCCCGGACCTCGGCGGTGGTGTCCTCGCGTTTCGCTGCGACCGCGTCGTGGCGTAGCTGGGGTGACTCGTCGTCGGACTGGAACCGCACCCGGTCCAGCGCCGCCAGCGCCAGCGTCGGCCTCGTCTCCCAGCTGTCGGCATGCATGTCCCACTCATTGGGACCGCGCGATCCGAACTCGCGGATGAAGGCGTCCCAGTCGGCCAGCAGGTCGGCGGCTTCGGTCGAGCCGTCGGCGGCGAGGCGCAGGAGCACGGCGTCGATCCCGGCATCGAAGGCGGCCGTGAGGGCATCGCTGGCCCGGATCTTCCGGGACATCGCCCACAGTGCGTGACTGGGGAGCGCCGAGTCCACATCGCCGATGCCGGCGAGGAGCTTCATCGGGATCGTCGGGTCGCCGATCGCCTCGCCGACCGCGGCGAGGATCCCGGGCCCGATGGCCGCGCTGGATCCCGACACGGTGTGTTGCTCGAACAGGTGATGCAGCATCGGACGGATGGAGCGCGCCCGCTGGACCAGATCGGCGTCGGAGCGCTCGGTCAGATCGCCGCGGCTCTCGCGGAGGGCATCGGCGGCGGCCTTGTCGTCGTCGATCTCGGGCCAGGTGTCGGCCGCCATGACGAACGCGGTGTTGGCGTCGATGTTCTCGACCAGATGGGGTTTCTCGTCGTCGGGATGGGGGACGTAGGGAGGCACGTCCGGGTGATCGCCGAAGAAGGCCATGTCCAGTTGCTCGACGGTGACACCGGGGTTGCGGACACCCTGCATCCGGCAGCTGGAGAGGTTGAGGTAGAAGTAGCCGCCGAACATCCCGAAGGTCTCCGGGTGCTCGGCATCGAAGTCGGCCAGCTCGTGGGTGCCGCCTCGGATCCAGCCGTCGCGCAGCCCCAGCACCATCGCCCCCTCCCAGCCGAACGTCCAGCCCAGCGGGCTCACGGGGTCACCCATGACCTCGCCGGCGTTGGCCCGCGTGTAGTGCGGAAACCGCTCGCTGGTCGGCCAGTCGGTGAGGTAGCCGTCGGTCATCTGATCCCCCTGGTGCGTCGATGCGACAAGTCTCAGCGAGAAACTAATCGCTCGGTTAGTTCTGCGGTACCCCGAACCGGTCCCGCAGCTCCCGCTTGTTGACCTTGCCCATGGAGGTGCGGCCCAGATCGTCGACGAACTGGACCGAACGCGGGCACTTGAACGACGAGAGCCGCTGGCGGCAGAACGCGAGGATGTCCTCTTCGGTCGGGGTGGTCCCGTCGGCGACGACGATCAGCGCCCGCAGCTCCTCCCCCATCTCGGGGTGCGGGATCCCGATGCAGGCCACGTCGACCACCGCCGGATGGTCGATCAGGACGTGCTCCGCTTCGGCCGGGTAGAGGTTGACCCCGCCGGACACGACCATGTCCGAGAAGCGATCGGTGATGTACACGAATCCGTCCTCGTCCATGTAGCCGATCTCGCCCAGGGTGAAGACCCCGGGCTCGAGGTGGGCGGCCGCCGATTTCTCCGGATCGTTGTGGTAGACGACGCCCCGGCCCGTGGTGTCCCGGAAGTAGAGGCGACCTTCGGTGTGGGGCGGGACGGGCCGATCGTCGTCGCCGATGATGATGGCCTCGAACGGGGGATCGGCTCGGCCGACCGAACCGGGGTGGGCGAGCCAGTCCTCGCTGGTGATCGAGCACGTCGTGCCGACCTCGCTGGCGCCGTAGGCCTCGAGGAAGACGGGGCCCCACCAGTCGATCATGGATCGCTTGACCTCGTCGGGGCACTTGGCGCCGGTGTGGGCCACCAGTTCCATCGAGGAGACGTCGTAGCGCGCCCGAACCTCGGCGGGAAGGGCGAGCAGCCGGATGAAGTGGGTGGGCACCATGACCGCACTGCGGGTCTGGTGCCGGTCGATCGCTGCCAGCGTGCGCTCGGCGTCGAAGCGGCCCAGGATGACCGACGAGGTGCCGGCGACCAGGATCCTCATCCCCGACAGCGGACCGGTGTGGTACATCGGACCGACGACCAGGTGGGGGCCGAAATCGGCGAAGCGCGCCTTCTTCAACGCGTCAAGGTGCTCGTCCATCGTGTCCCCACCGGCGAACATCGTGGGCGGGAGCTCGGTCCCCTTCGGTCGGCCGGTGGTGCCCGACGTGTAGAGCAGGTTGGGTCGAGGGACGACCGTTCCGGGCGGGCTCTCGTCGGCGCCGCCGGACAGCCAGGTGGCCCAGGGGATGATGTCGTCGGGCAAGCCGTCACCCCAACCGACGATGGTCTCCACGCCGGCGTGGCGGGCGGCCTCGATTCCCCGGTCCGCGGTCTCAGGACCCACGAAGAGGATCGAGGTGTCGGAGTCCCCGAGGATGTACGCGGTCTCGGCCGCGGTCAGGTGGAAGTTGACCGGGACCGTCGACGCACCGCCGAGCAGGCCGCCAAGGTGGGCGAGCGCGGTCTCGGCCGCGTTCTCGGCAAAGACCGCGATGCGACGGGACGGGCCCAGGTCGGCGCTCAGGATCTGGTTGGCGGTCCGGTTGAGGGTCGTGTCGATCTCGGCCCACCCGAAGGTGCGGTCGCCGTCGACCAGGGCGTGCTCGTCGGGCCGGGTCGCGGCAAGGTGGGCAGAGAAGACCGGCATGGCTAGAGCGCGTTGATGGGGTCGAGCTCGGTCTGGAACGAGCGCACGTGCTGGTGGTCGTTCACCTGGACCACCCGCCGCAGGTCGTCCATCCCTCGCACGGTCGTGATCGAGGTGTGGTGGACCGTGAACGGCGCATCGAGCGCCGACTCGATGACGTGGGCCACGTAGCCGTTGATCACCCCGCCGTGGCAGGCGACGACGACCCGCTGGCCGACGTGGTCGGTCAGGATCCGATCGATCGCGCCGACCACGCGGGCGCGGAACTCCTCCCGCGGCTCGGCATAGGGATAGGCGTCCCAGCGCTGCGTGCGATTGCCCTCGCGCATGATGCGGCGCAGTTCGTCCTGGCCGAGCGAGTCGAGCAGGCCCTGATCCTGCGGGAGGTCGCGCCACAGGTGGATCTCGCCGAGGGTCTCGATCTCGGTGACCGGGAGGTCGTGCGGTTCGGCGATGGCCCGAGCGGTGTCGCGAGCCCGCACCATGGTCGAGCTGTAGACCGCGTCGATCTCGGCATCGGCGAGCCGCTCCCCCACCGCTGCCGCCTGCCGCTGTCCCAGCTCGGTCAACGGCGCGTCGACGGCGTCGGCCATCCGCATGTTCGTGGCCAGCGCCTGCTCGCCGTGGCGCACCAGCAGGATCTCGCAGACCCCGTCCAGCGCGGGCAGGAACGAGCTGCCGAGATCGACCGAGCGGACCCGCGCCATCTAGCGGTTGAGAATGGTGACGCCGGAAATGCCCGGAGCGCCGTAGACGTGGGTGTAGGCGACCCTCGGGTCGTCGGGCACCTGCCGTTCGCCGGCGTCGCCGCGCAGCTGCAGGACGTTCTCGTACACCTGGCGTAGTCCTGACGCGCCGACCGGCTCGCCGTTGGCCAGGCAACCCCCGTCGGTGTTGACCGGGAAGCGGCCGCCGATCTCGGTCTCGCCCTTGGCGATCATCTGCTCCTGCTCGCCGTGCTCGCAGAAGCCGTTCTCGGCCATGTGCATGATCTCGGCCCCGACCTCGGTGTCCTGCAGCTGGGCCAGGTCGATGTCGTCGGGTCCGAGGCCCGCCATCTCGAACGCTGCTTTCGAGGCGTCGACGGTGGGGCCGTCGGCTCGCTCGGGAGCGAGGTGTGGCGCCATCACCTCGAACGAGCCGAACTTTCGGGACCGGACCACCGCGGCCTTCAGGTAGATCGGCGTGTCGGTGTACCGCTTGGCCCGGTCGGCGCGGCAGAGAATCAGTGCGACACCGCCCTCGCCGGGTGAACAGAACATGTACTGGGTCAGTGGGTACGAGAGCATCGGTGACCGGCTGATCTCGTCCTCGCTCAGAGGCTTGCGGCGCCAGGCCATGGGATTCAGGGCGCCGTTGCGGAACGCCTTCGCGCCGACCTTGGCCAGCGTCGGCTCGGTGATGCCGTGGTCGTGCATGTAGCGGTTGAGCTTCATGCCGAAGAACTGGGTGGTCAGCGCCAGGCCCGACTCGCCGTACCACTCCTCCAGGCCGTTCTCCTTGAGATCGACGCGGAACGCGCCCCGCTCGTGTTTGTCGAACCCGACGGCCATGCCCAGGTCGAACATGCCGGCCTTGATGGAGTTGTAGGCCGAGAACAGGGCCGAGCCGCCCGTGGCGCAGCCGTTGGCCACGTTGATGAACTGCAGGCCGGTCAACCCGAGCTTGGACACCATCGTGTCGGCGGACCCGGCGGCCTGGCTGCCGCCGAACGCGAACTCGATGTCACCCCACTGGAGACCGGCGTCGGCGAGGGCTCTGCGGACGGCGACCACACCCTGGTCGACGCCTTCGACGCCGTCATGTCGACCGAACTCGTGCATGCCGATGCCGACGATCGCGACGTCGTCACTCATGACCGTGCCATCTCCGCGGCGGCGCCGACCGGGGCGAACGCGAAGGTGACGACCTCGTCGCCGTCGTCGTTGACGTACAGGGGATCGATGACGGTCTCCATCTCCATGCCGATGGCCAGGTGGTCGGGGTCGTTGACGGTCAGCCGGGACTCGACCCGGACCCGGCCGTCGATCTCGACATACCCCACGCCGTAGGGCTCGAAGGTGGCGGGATCGACATCGCCGGCGAAGGGCGGCGCCTTCGGGGGGTACCCCTGCACGGTCCAGGTCCAGAGGGTGCCGGTCCGGCCCAGTTCGACGGTTTCGGTCGACGCGCCACTGCACCGGGGGCAGTCGGCCTGAACCGGGAACATGTGGTTGTCGCAGTCGGTACAGCGGCTGGCGAGGAGGCGGGGCTCGTCGCCGGGCCAGGTGAAGAGACCCTCGGCGATCGGGATCTGATTGGGCATACGACCTCCCGCGGCCCCCGGAAACGGAAAACTAACCTAGCGATCAATTCCGGAGGCGAGCGAGCCCGTGCTCATCCCCAGTTGGGGTTGACGAGCACCTTCATCTGGGACGTCCCGCCCCTCGCGAAGTCGTCGAGGGTGGCCGCCAATCCGTCGATCTGGGTCGTCGACGTGTGCAGGGTGTCGACCCTGACCCGCCCATCGGCCAGCAGGTCCATGGCCTGCTCGAACTCGTCGTGCAGGTAGGCCAGCGCGGTGGTGAGCGTGATCTCCTTGCGCAGCCACGCCGCCGGGTCGACCGTGATCGTCCCGTCGGCCAGTCCGATCAGACACACCGACCCACCCCGCCGCGACAGCTCGACCGCCGAACCGATCGTGTCGGATCCACCGACGCATTCGAAGACCACGTCGGCGCCGAGCCCGTTGGTGCTGTCGCGGACGACCTCGTCGGCGTCGTTCGGTGTGGTGACCGTCGTGGCGCCGAGTGCCGTCGCCGTGGCTCGGCGGGCGTCGTTCGGTTCGACGACGACGAGCTGGCCCGCTCCGGCGGCGTGGGCACACTGCATGGTGGTGAGGCCGACCGGCCCGGCTCCCAGGATCACGGCGGTGTCGCCTTCGTGGATGCCGCTGCGGTTGACCGCATGCAGGGCCACCGTGACCGGCTCGACCTGGGCCAGGGTCTCGTCGTCCAGGTCGGGGTGGGCGGCGATGACCCGATCGACGCTCACGCCGATCCGAGGAGCGAAGCCGCCGTGAGGCGGCGCCTCGGGGTCGCGACCGCGAGCGAACGCCGCGCTGGTCGTGCAGTGCCGCATGTGGCCGGCTCGGCACGCGCCGCACGTGCCGCAGGCGGAGGGCACGCCGACGACGACACGATCGCCCTCGTCGACCCGGGTGACCGACGGGCCGACGGCAGAGACCGTGCCGGTCCACTCGTGACCGCAGATCGCCGGCGTGTACGCCCGGCCCGAGGTGAACGCGTGGACGTCGGTGCCGCAGATGCCGCAGTAGGCCACGTCGACGACGACACCGTCGTCCGAAGGAGTCGGCTCCGGGAACTCACGGATCTCGACCTGGCCCACTCCGGTGATCAGCGCAGCTCGCACGGGACTCCTTCCAGACCGGACCAAGTTACCCGTGGGGCGGTGAGATCGAGTCGGGGCCAAGCGTGGACCTGCGACGCGTGTCCGGGCAGAATCCATCCACCTGACCGAGGCAAGTCCGGAGGCCCACATGTTCGCAGTGCTCACCAGAGTGAAGGTGGAAGAGGGCTCGATCGATGATCTGGCGCAACTCTTCGACGAGACGAATCGAGCGCTGGTCGCCGACCACGATGATTGGCTCGGGGCGTGGTTCACCGCCAACCGGGATGCGAGCGAGGTGACGGTGATCGCTCGATGGAGAGATGCTTCGTCCTACACACGACTGCGCGAGAGCGCCGAGTTTCAAGCCACCATGGCCCAGTTCGCCAGGAAGTTCGCCGCACCGCCGGACGTCTCGATCAACGAACTCCTCGTCGAGATGTAGGCGTCTCCGGCACGTCCGCAACCCCCGACCGCCCTACTCGGCGAGCACCCGGCCGATCACGCCATACGACTCGCTCACGACCGACCTCCCCGCTCGCCCGACGTCATTCCTGCGCCATGGCTGCCGCGGCTTCGGCCATCTCCTCGGGTGAGACGTCGCGGATGTGGGTGTGAAGCGACCAGAGGTGGCCGAACGGATCGGCGATCAACGCGGCGCGGTCGCCGTAGAACTGGTCGGCGGGTTCTCGGACCAGGGTTGCCCCCGCTTCCACGGCAGTCGCGACGGCCGCGTCGACGTCAGCGACGTACTGATGCAACAGCACGCTGGTGCCACCGAGCTTCGACGGGTTGGCAGCGTCGCCGTCCATGTCGTCGGGAGCGTCGGCCAGGAACACCACGGCGCCGTTGACGACGATCTCGGCATGGCCGATGGCGCCGCCGGGCATCTCCATGCGGTAGTTCTCGGTGGCGCCCAAGGCCCGCTGGTAGAAGTCGATGGCTGCGGCGGCACCGTCGATCATCAGGTACGGGACGATGCGGCCTTCGAGACCATCGGGAACCGGGTTCACCATGGCATCTTCTCCCCCTGAGTCTGGCCCGATCCTCGATCGCCACCGACTTGCCGGTCAGGCCGAACCTGAACCCTCTTGGGGTCAGGCACCGGGAGGGTTCAGGTGTGCGGCGGGGGGCGGAGGACCGGGGTGGAGCCAACCGATGACCGAACGCCGCTCCGATCATCACCGCTCGTCGTCGGCCGCCAGTTCCTCGAAATAGCTCCGAAGGGTGGTCGTCCCGAGCGGTGGGCCGACGCCGTCGACCTCACCCGCGACGACGATGAACTCGGCCAGGTCACCGAACTGTCTCGAGACGAGCCCGATGGACTTGCCGAACCCGCCGGCGAGCCACAGCGGGACGACGGTGATCTTGACCGGCTTCCCCACGACCTCGAACGCGAGTTCCGCGGCCTGCCGCTGGGTCATCACCTCGGGCCCGCCCGCTTCGATCTCGCGGTCCTCGCCCTCCACCGCGGCAACGCACACCTCGGCCAGGTCCCGCCCGTGAATCGGGCTCATCCGGTTCTCACCGTCGCCCATCAGCAGGGCACGCCCCCGTTTGGCCATGCTCAGCAGGGCGCCCATGTCGGAGAAGTACCCGCAGGGACGCACGATCCGTTCGTCGAGGTCCGAGGCCTGCAGCTCGCGCACCACCTTTTCGTGGGCCTGTGTGATGGCCAGGTCGGCGATCTTCGGATCGGCGGCCCCCTGCATGGACACGTAGACGAACTTCCGCACGTCGCTGCGCTCCGCCATCTCGATCAGCGTGTGGTTGCACCCGTAGTCGACCTGCTCGAAGGTCAGTCCGTCGCGTTGACGGGAGATGCCGACACTGGAGAACACGATGTCGATGCCGTCCATCAGACCGTCGAGGGTTTCGGGTTCGGTGAGCTCACCGACGAACACCTCGTCGACGTCGTCCGAGGCGATGCCCGGCGCGGTGAAGGGACCGGGTTGGCCCAGCCGTTCCTCACTGCGGGTCAGGGCTCGGACCCAATACCCGCGCTCCTTGAACGCCTGCACGGCGTACTTGCCCACGTAGCCGGTCGCTCCCGCCACCAGCACCCGTGGCGTCTCCGGGCCGGACATCGTGAGTCCCTACCGCCCGGTTGCCGGAAACCAGTTGGCGTGGAATCCGAAGGGCATCCGCTGTGGGATCAGGACGCGGGCGACCGGGCCGGCGGCGAGGTCGCGGGCGTCGAGGACCACGATCGAGCTCTGTCCGCTGCCCGAGTCGTCGTGCATCGAATTGATGATCCAGCCGTCGTCCTCGGCCGATCCGTCGGGGTCAGGGGCGAACACGTTCTCGCCGACGTGACCCGAATCGCCCGCGTACCAGCTGGTGCGAGTGTCCTTGGCGGTGTCGTACTTCACGATCGTGTCGAAGTCGCCGGCGATCGCGCCCTCACGCGTGAAGGCCGACATGTACAGGCAGTCGGTGCGCACGCCGATGCGGTCGTCGTTCACGCGGCACATCTCACCGAGGATCTCGTCATCGATCGGTTCCCAACCGGCGGTCCCGGTGTCGAGGTCGATCCAGTAGCGGGCCGCGTGGGCCCCGATCGTCTCGATGCCCTCTTCGCCCTCGGAACCATCCGGCCCGAACCCGAAGTCGACCTCGGGAAAGCGGCACCCCGACAGCTCGATGCGGTTGCCCTCGACCCACGCGTTCCAGAAGTGCTGGACGTGGCTCGTCTCGACCTCGTACCAGCGGATCTCATCGGCGGATCCGAGCCGGGGCATCACACCGAGCCGGGTTCCGTTCTCGGGCCGCCACTGGACCATCGACTCGCCCCTCGAGAGCGCGTCCAGGTCGAAGACGATCGGGCTGTCCATGAAGACGGCGTGGTCCTCGGTGATCAGGAAGTCGTGCATCATGATCGGCGCCGGGAGGTCGAGATCGACCCGGTGCACCAGTGCCCCGGAGGCATCGACCACGTAATAGGTCACGATCGGCGCGAAGAGGTTGTAGGCGAAGAGGAACATCTCGCCCGTACGCGGGTCGAGCCGCGGATGGGCCGTCATGGCGCCCTCGAGCTTGCCGTCGAAGTCCCACTCACCGACGGTCGCGAAGTCGGCGTTGACCTCGGTGGGCGGGCCCTGCTCCCACAGGGCCAGGTACTTGCCGGCGTGCCGGATGATGTGAGTGTTGGCCCGGTTCTTGACCGGCCCGGCATCACCCGTCAGGGACTGGTCGGGGAAGTTCATCACGTCGCTGAGCCCCGGGTAGAGCGCCCGACCGTGCGCGATCTCCGCTTCGAGGCCACGGCTCCGGATCCAGCGGTTGCGGTAGACGGCCCGGCCACCGTCGAACTCGACGCCGTGCAGCATCCCGTCGCCATCGAAGATGTGGTGCGGGCCGATCGGCTCGAACATCTGATTCGGCCCGTTGCGGATGAAGCTCCCGCGCAGCCCGGCGGGGATCTCGCCGATCACCTCGCACGCCACCGGACCGATCTCCCGATCGACCGGGAACATGTTGCCGCGGAGATCGTGGTGGTCGGCGGCGTTCGTGACCTTGCCCAGCAGCGGTGTGGTCGTGGTCATGGTGCCTCCTGCGGTTGGGCCGGTCGCTCGACGGGTCTTGGGAAGAAACTAACCGCGCGGTTACTTTCGGTGCAGACCCGCGGACGTCGCTGCGAGGTCGAAAGGGTGCGTGATGGCCGAGGACTTCGAGGACGTGTCGAACTTCGCCCTCTCCGCCGAGCGCGAGCAGGTGCTGTACGCCAAGCAGACCGAGTGCACGTTCATGTGGACCAACAAGGCCGGCGAACCGGTGGGCGTCATCATGAACTACGTGGTGAAGGACGGTTCGTTCTGGCTCACCGCGACCCGTCGCCGGGCCCGCATCGCCGCCATCGAGCGGGATCCGCGGGTGGCGATCGCCATCTCCAGCCGGGGCACCGACATCGGCGTCAGCCAGAGTGTCACCCACAAGGGCATCGCGACCGTTCACGACGACCGGGCCACCAAGGACTGGTTCTATCCCGCCCTGGCCGCGGCGGTGCGCCCCGACTCGAAGTCACAACAGCGGTCCTTCATCGACCACCTCGACTCGCCGGGACGGGTCGTCATCGAGGTCCGTCCCACACAGCGCATCACCTTCGACAGCGAGTTGATGCTCCGCGACTCCTCGGCGGGCATGTCGCGCAGTCAGCTCTGAGGCGCTACCCAGCGTCGGCGGCCAGGATGCGTCGCAGGCCCGTCGCGCACCGGCCGACGAACGCGGCACCGTCGGTGTCCCAGGCGGCTTCGTTGCACACCTCGAGCGACCAGGGAGCGGTCGTACCCGTCGCTCGCACCGCGGCCACGAAGCCGCGCAGGTCCATCTCACCGTCGCCGGGCGGGAGGCGGTTGCGGCGGGTGTCCTCCTCGTAGTCGGCCAGTGCCGGCACCAGTGAGCCATCGCTCATCTGCACGTCGACCACCTTCTCGCCGGGAAGCATCCGGATCAGGTCGAGATCGTTGGCGCCCCGCTGGTGATGCCAGACGTCGACACAGATCCCGCCGTTGGCCCGGTCGGCGGCCTCGACGATGCGCAGGGCATCGGCGGCGGTGGCGATGTTGGTGGACGGGAGGAACTCGAGCCCCACCAGCAGCCCGTGGTCGGCGGCCCGGTCGCAGAGCGCTCCGAAGGCGGCCGCGCCCTCGCCGATCGTCCCCGTACAAGGCCCGAGCGCATGGAGGCTGCGACAGGCGAACCGGTCGGCGATGCGGAAGGCCGTCGCTTCTTGATCGACCGCGTCGGCGGTGAACGCCGCCGACGGATCACCCCAGGAGCGAAGGGCGTCGATCTCGGCCAGGCACAGGCCGCGGTCGTCGAGGAGCCCGGCGAGGAGGTCGCTGGTGCCGTCGGCCTGCAGTCGCTGGAAGTCCCGGAGGTAGATCCCGATGGCCCGACAGCCCGCCCCGGCGGCGGCATCGACCCGCTGGGTGATGTCGTGATGGCGGCTCAGGGAGAAGTGGCTGAGGACGATGTCGTCGCCGGTGAGCTCACTGGGTCTGATGGCGTTGGTCATCTGCGATCATTGTCTCCCACTTCGGGCGAGGAGCGCAGCGATGGGACGTCTGGACGGCAAGGTCGCCGTGGTCACCGGAGGGGCCAGCGGCATCGGTGCGGCCGTCGTCGACCGGTTCGTCGAGGAGGGCGCCGTCGTGGTCGTCGCCGACGTGCAGGACCGGGCCGGCGAGGCGATCGTCGAACGGCACGGCGCCTCGGCCCGGTTCTGCCACACCGACGTGACCGACGAAACCGAGGTGGCCGCCGCGGTCGATCTGGCGGTGTCGTCGTTCGGTCGGCTCGACGTCATGGTCAACAACGCCGGCATCGTCGGTGCGGCCGGCCCGATCGCCGAGTCGAGCGAAGCGTCGTTCGACGAGACGATCGGCGTGTTGCTCAAAGGCGTGTTCCTGGGCACCAAACACGCCGCTCGGGTGATGGTGGCCCAGGGCTCGGGCGTGATCGTCTCGACCGCCAGCACCGCCGGGATCGTCGGCGGGCTGGGTCCCCACCTCTACACCGCGGCCAAGCACGCGGTGGTGGGCCTGACCAGGTCGGTGGCCAACGAGTTGGGCCCCCACGGGGTCCGCGTGAACTCGGTGGCGCCGGGCTCCACCGTGACCCCGATGATCACCACGCTACGCGACGAAGAGGAAGCGGCGGTCGCCGAGCACCTGGCGGAGCGATCGTTGCTCGGCATCGCCGGCATGCCGACCGACGTCGCCAACGGCGTGGTGTACCTGGCCAGCGACGAGGCCCGGTACGTGACCGGGCACTGCCTGGTGATCGACGCCGGCCAGACGACGAGCGGGACCGAAGGGCTCCGGCACCACCGGGCGGATCGCGAGCGAAGCTCAGGTCGCTGAACTCCCAAGGAGCCGGCTCCCGTAGTCTGGCCACCTGATGATCATCGTGGCCGGCCATCTCGAGTACGCCGACCGGGACGCCCGCGACGCGATCCTGGAGGCGGGAGCACCCCTGCAACAGGCCACCCGCGACGACGAGCCCGGCTGCGCCGCGTACTGCTTCTCGGCCGATCCGGTCGTCGACACCCGGATACGGGTCTACGAGTTGTGGGAGGACCAGGAGTCGCTGGCCGCCCACTTCGAGCACCCCAACTATGACGAGATGCGTGAGGTGTTCCATCGCTTCCCCCGCACCGGTGGTGAGGTACGGAAGTACCGCTGTGACTTGTCCGAGCCCCTGTACGACGAGACGGGCACGATACGCGCCGACTTCTTCACGGCGTGAGCGGTGAGTGACCTGGCCGACGACCGGCAGGCGATCATCGACCTGGCCGTGGCCTACGTTCGGGCCGTCGACGCGGGCGACTTCGACGAGCTGCGCAACCTGTTCACCGCCGGTGCGACCGCGGAGCTCGGCGGATCGGGCCAGACCGGGGTCGACGAGATCTGCGATCGACTGTCGTCCGCCCTCGACCGCTTCGTCCGCTGGGAGCACCACCTCGACGATCACGAGGTGGTCATCGAAGGCGACTCCGCCATGGCTCGGTGCTCGGTCCATGCGGTCCACGTACGCCCACCCGGGGAATCGCCGCCGGTCTCGACCGTGGCCGGCACCTACGAGGACCGGCTGGCGCGCACCGCCGCCGGTTGGCGGATCACCCACCGCTCCCTGGTCGTGACCCACCGCGAGTGACCGGGAACAAGCACGGACGGTCGGGAACCACCGTTCCGTACAGGGCGACGACTGGGCGACACGGACAGGCCCCCCGGATAGGGTTCGTCCTTGATCCCGGCAACTGCTGGGGCAGACGCCTCGGAAGGGGATGATCGAGATGCAGGTGATCGCAACGCACCAGGTCGACGACGTCGAACACTGGTTCAACTCACCCAAGCGGGCGGCGTTCTTCGAACAGCACGGAATGACAGCCACGCCGTTCAGAGATCCCGGCGGCGACGACACCATGACAGCCGTGCTCATCGAGACTCCGGACATGGAGTCCCTGCAGTCTGCGCTTGCGACCGACGAGGCTCGCCAAGCCCAGGAGCACGACGGTGTCCACGCCGACACGATCAAGATCTTCGTAGCGGGCTAGTCGCCACTGCTGCGGTTGCGACCCTCAACCTACGCCGAGGGCCCCAGGGCCATGACCACGATGAATGTGTCACTCCCGGACGATCTCAAGAGCTTCGTCGACTCCCAGGTCGACGATGTCAACTACGGATCGACGAGCGAGTACGTGCGCGATCTGATCCGACGCGACCTCGACCGTCGCCAGCTCCGAACCGCCCTCCTCGAAGGCGCCCGCTCCCCCATCGTCGGTACCGTCGACGCCGCCTACCTGACGTCACTTCGAGGCCACGCCGAGACCGACACCTGAGTTGACGCCGGTGCAAGCCGACCTTCGCGTCCTTGCACCGGACGACATCGAGGCCGCAGCGACCTACCACCGCGAGTGAACCTCGCGAGGTTCGACGCGTGCACCAACGAGTGTGTCGGAGGACGGAATCGCACGATCCCGTACCACCCACTGGCGGCTCGTGGCCTGAGGCGTGTGGGCTCGTGTTGTCGGAGCGAGCCGAGCAATCTGGTGAGGGGCCCTCACCCGGCAGACCGGATGGCTAGTTACTCCATTCCGGAGGAAGCAGGAATCTGTCGTCGACGTTGACCACGAAGTGGTACCGACGTGCCAAGGTGTCCCGACCGGGACGCTTCAGGACGCTGACGCCCAGATCGCCGAGGTAGGAGAACGGCGACGTCGTCCATGCGTCACTGTTGAACCCGGCCACCGGGACATGCTGGCCCTTCGCAACGATTGCACCACTCGACACTCCAAGATGGAGGACGCAGGGCTGGAAGGTGAGTAAGCGTGCACGCCACACGGCGGGTATCTGCAAGACAGGCTCGTCGAAGGCCTCTGGTCGGGAGACTCCTACCACCTGGTACACGTGATCGACGCCGGCCGACGCCGCCCGCTTGGACCGGCCATAGCCAGCAGAACTGCGCACGACGACCGTTCCCCAGATCACAGCGAAGAGAACGGCTACCAGCATTCTCTGTCCCCGAATTTCCTCTGCCACCCATTCCTTGGACTTCACCGGGACACCATGTGACGGAGCCCAGCACCCCTGGCCTCACTGGCATGAACGCCCATCCGCAAGCGAAGTCGGAGGACCTATTCGACCCAACTCCGAGTGGCGTCTGGCCGGCTAGTGGGATTCGTGTCGCAGGACCTATCGACGCAACACCGAGCAGCGCTTGGCAAACAGGTTCTTTGGGGAGTCAGCTCGGAGGATGAAGTGGACTCAGCCCTACGCCGTCGTCCGTGACGTTCCGGGAGGCCGACGCTACGCTCCTCGCACGCTAGGGGAGGAAGCCGACTGTGCGAATCAAGAAGGCCGTGGCCGTGCTCGCCGGAGTGCTCTTGTTCCTCACGGCCTGTTCCGACGACGATGACGAGGCGAGCCAACCATCGCGGACAACGACAACCGCTCCGAACGATTCAACGATCGCTTCAACGACCACAGCTCCTCCGCCGAACCCGCCCGCACCCGGGGAACCCGGAACGGCCGTGATCGTGTTCGATGACGGCGACACCGAAACCTCAGATGTGACCTGTCAGTTGGAACCCCTCGGCGAGTTCTCGGTCCAAGCAGAAAGCGATGTCGAGCTCTTACCGTTCTTCGGCCTGCTCATGTTCACCGACCCTGATCGCAGCCCGGAAGCGGTGTGGGAGACCGAGGACGAGAGATGGGCCGCCGGTGCTCCCACCGGAACCGACCTCGTGGTGACCATCGACGAGAGCATCCTCACTGGGACTACCGTGTTCAGGAGCCCGACAGGCCAAGAGCGCGCTGGTGCCTTCACGATCGCGTGCGCCCCCTAAACCCGTTCGGGTTGGTCACCCAGCCCCTGTGGGCGGACATGATGAATCGACGGCGCTCCGAGTTTCGCGTAGGAACGTCCCCCGGCACCGTCGGTGCGACAACACCCGCAGAAGATCACATCACCGCGGGCGAGCATCCGCCAATGTCAGTCGAAGGGGCGTGCCGTGGGGTTCGTGTCGGAGGACCGACGCGAACCCCCACGTCGAATCGAGCTGCGAGCGGTCGCTCCCCTACTGCGACGTGATCCGGACCGGGATGGCGCTCTGGACGGCCATGCCGGTGATCGGGTCGTAGCCCTTGTCGTTGGCGACGAGCCGGTTGGTCGGTGAGCCGCCTCGCCGGACGTCGTCGTCGGCCGGCATGCCGCCCCACGAATGGGACATCGACACGACGCCCGGCTTCACGTCGTCGGCCGCGGCCGCAACGCCCGTGATCGATCCGTTCGGCGACTCGATCAAGACCAGGTCACCGTCGGCCACGCCGAGTCGTCCGAGGTCGGCCGGATGCAGGTACGCCGGGTTGGTGGTCCCGACGGCGGCCAGGCCGGGCAGCTCGCGGCCCAGCGAGTTGATGACGTGCTTCATGCGCCGGCTGACCAGCCGGAAGGGGAAGTCGTCGGGATCGAACCCGTCCAGGATCTCGGCGCCGGCCGACCCAGCTCGCACCGACGTCAGTTCGGCCACGACATCGTCGGGGGCGACGGCGAAACGGGCTGATGCACCCGGGTCGCCCTCGACGACCACCACGCGCCGGTCCTCGTGGATGACGCCGCGCTGCTCGCGCACCTCGGCCATCGGGAGGCGCGCCGTGCCGTAGACCAGATCCAGGATCGCATCGTCGTCGAGGCCGCCGGCGAGGGCACCGTCCGCATGCGGGACGCTCCCGCCGGGCAGGACGATCTCGGTGCCGTTGCGGGCGGCGATCCCGGCGAACACCTCCCATTCGGCCAGGAGATCATCGTCGGTGGTGAGCACCGCCGGGGTGTAGTTGCTGTACGGCGCCGGCAGCCGACGGTCCATGATGTGGGGCACGTCGGCCCGTTCCAGCTCGAGGCGGGGACCGACCACGAAGTCGGCCATCTCCGCCGTCGGCGTCATGCGATGGTCGATCACGACCAGCAGGTCGAGCTCCTCCATCGCCGCCGCGGTCTTGGCCTGGTCGGGGAAGGCGACCAGCGGGTTGCCGCCGGACACGATCAGCGCTCGGACCCGACCCTCGCCGGGCTCCAGGATCTCGTCGGCCAAGCTGTTGGTGAGCATCTCACCGGGCATCCCCGAGAGTCCTCGGACCCGATGAGGCGCACCGGGCGCCGGGTCGCTGGGCGGGATCACCTGGGCCCGTCGCGTGTCGCCCGGAGAGAGAAAGCTGCCGCTCTCCATCGTGTCACCGGGCCGGAGGACCCGACCGCAGAGCACGTTGAGCGTGAGGGTCAGGTGCTCGGTCAGCATCGAGTGCGGCGCCATGTTGGGCCCGGTTCCGGTACCCGCAGCCCCCCGGGGGCCGGCGGCGAACAGCCCGGCGGCGCGCACCACGTCGCCGGCGTCGACGCGAGCCCGGTCCGCCACGTAGTCGAGCGTGAACGGTTCGACCGCGGCGGCCAGCGGCTCGAGTGGATCGACGTGCCGGTCACAGAACGGCTGGTCGTGGAGATCGTTGGCCAGGATGTGGCGGATGATCCCGGCGAGCAGGGTGGGGTCCTCCCCCGGCTGGACCTGGAGCCAGACGTCGGCCGAGCGGGCCAGCTCGGTGCGACGGGGATCGATCACGATCAGCTTCAGGCCGCGATCCTTGGCCCGGCGCAGCGCGACGAACGGGTTGGTGCCCTGGAGCCCGCCAGCCGGGCCGTAGCTGGACACCAGCGGGTTGTACCCGACGGCCAGCGACACGTCGGCGTCGGTGAAGTTGTCCCAGCCGGCCTCCCATGCACCCAGCCGGAGTGCGGCCGACCGGTGGGCCGGCTGATCGATCGTGATCGACGTGTAGAACGACGGCGACCCGAAGCCGGCGTGCCACGCGGCCGTGACCGGGACCGACGTGGAGTTCTGGAACGCCCCGGTCCCGGTGTAGCTGGCCACGGCCCGCGGCCCGTGCTCGGTGACGATGGCGTCGATCCGGTCGGCGATCTCGTCGAGCGCGGCCTGCGACCGGACCGGCTCGAACCCGCGATGGGTGCGCTTCAGCGTCGAGCGGATCCGATCCGGGTGGTGGTGCTGGTCGGCGAGCTGGCGACCCTTGATGCACGTGTAGCCCTCGAACAGCGGGTCGTCGCGGTCGCCACTGACGGCGATGACCCGACGATCGTCCTCGACCTCGACGATCAGCGGGCACGCCGCGTGGCAGACCCGACAGAACGTCGCTCGCTTCTCGGCCATGTTGAACCAAACTAATCGCCGAGTTAGTTTCACGCGAATGGCCCTGCGCGACTCTTTCGAGATGGACGATCGCGTCGCCGTGGTCACCGGGTCCGGTCAGGGGATCGGCCGCGCGATCGCCTGGGGCCTGGCCGAGTTCGGGTGCGATCTGGTGCTCAACGCCCGCCGGGTCGACGACCTGGAGGTCACCGCCGAGGGTGTGCGGGAGTGCGACCGCCGCGCCCTGGTCGTCGACGGCGACATCCGCGACTTCTCCGAGACCCTCGCCGAGCGCGCCGTCGCCGAGTTCGGCCGGCTGGACATCTGGGTCAACAACGTCGGCGGGTCCGACGACAAGGCGACCCGGACGCTGGTCGACACCCCGGACGAGACGTTCCGCTCCCAACTCGAGTTGAACCTGACCTCGGCGTTCCAGGGCTGCAAGGCGGCCGCAACCCACATGACCGACGGCGGCTCGATCGTGAACATCTCCTCTGGTGCCGGGACCCGCGGGTCGCCCTTCACCGGCCCGTACGCCGCGGCGAAGGCGGGCATGAACAACATGACCCAGACGCTGGCCCTCGAGCTGGCACCGCGCATCCGCGTCAACGCCGTGGCCCCGGGCCCCGTGGTGACCGAGGCGTTCCGCGAGACCCTCACCGACGATGCGGACAAGCTGGCTGCGATCAAGTCCAGCATCCCGCTCGGCCGCACCGGCACCCCCGACGACATCGCCGGCGCCGTCGTCTACCTCGCCTCCGACGCGGCCTCCTGGGTGACGGGTCAGCTCATCCTCGTGGCCGGTGGCCGAACCCACCGCGGGGTCAACTACGAGCCGAGCGACGACACGTGAGCGCCGACGCCGACGGCCGGGCCCGGTCGCCCGGCATCAGCTACCAGGAGCTGCTCGACACCGACACCCATCCCGTGCCCGACGTGCTCCGGCTGGAGTCGCCCCGCTATCTCGGCAGCGACGACGTCGACATCGCCCACTACATCTCCCGCGACTGGCACGAGCGGGAGGTCCAGCGGCTGTGGCGCCGGGTCTGGCAGTTCGCGTGCCGAGAGAACGACATCCCACAGGTCGGCGACCACGTCCTCTACGAGATCGCCAACGACTCCTACCTCGTGATGCGGACGGCTCCCGATGAGATCAAGGCCTACCCCAACGCCTGCCTCCACCGGGGCCGGCGGCTCAAGGACCACTCGGGCCGCTGCAGCGAGATCCGCTGCCCCTTCCACGGCTTCGCCTGGACCCTCGACGGCGCGCTGAAGCACGTGCCCGCCCGGTGGGACTTCGACCACGTCGAGGACGAGGAGTTCTCGCTGCCGGAGTGTCAGGTCGGAACCTGGGCCGGCTTCGTCCTGATCAACCCCGACCCGGAGGCCGGCCCACTGGAGTCCTTCCTCGGCGGCATCGTCGACCAGTTCGAGGAGTGGAATCTGGGCGACCGCTACACCCAGGCCCACGTGGCCAAGGTGATCCACGCCAACTGGAAGGTGGCCCAGGAGGCGTTCTGCGAGGCGTACCACGTGAACGCCACCCACCCCCAGATCCTCCCGTACCTGGGCGACACCAACAGCCAGATCGACATCTGGGACAACTTCTCGCGCGTGATCACCCCAGGGGGGACCCCGAGTCCACTCCTGGACTGGACCCCCACGCAGGATCAGATGATGCGGTCGATGACCGACACCCGCCACGACGAAGCGACGCCGATGCCCATCTCCGAAGACGAGTCGATGCGCGCGGTCGGCGCCGAGGCCAGCCGCGATCGCTGGCGCGACGCGGCGGGCGACCGCGTGGACCGCATGTCCGACGCCGAGCTGATGGACAGCATCGACTACACGGTCTTCCCCAACTTCCATCCCTGGGGTGCGTTCAATCGCATCGTCTACCGGTTCCGGCCCAACGGCGACGACCATCGCAGCTCGATCATGGAGTGCTTCTTCCTCGCCCCCTACGACGCCGAGCGGCCCCCCAACGCGCCGGTCCACTTCCTGGAGGAGCACGAGACCTTCACCGACGCACCCGAGCTGGGCATGCTGGGCAAGGTCTTCAACCAGGACCTGTTCAACATGGCCCGGGTCCAGCAGGGACTGGAGACCACCCGCAAGCCGGGCGTCACACTCGGGAACTACCAGGAATCGAAGATCCGCTGGCTCCACGACAAGCTCAGCGACTGGGTAGAGGGCGTCGGGTGAGAGGCCTGCACCATCCGCTCACCGGCGCGCTCTACGAGCGCGACGGCGACGGCGGGCTACTGGTCACCGACGGCGACCGGCGGGGACGCTTCCGCCCCGACGGCACCTGGATCGAAGGGGAGCTCCGCGAGTGCGACCCCCAGCTGTGCGGATGGGTGGCCGGCCCCAAGGTCCCCCACCACCGCATCGCCGAAGCCGTCGTCGACGACTGAGGCCTCGCCCTAGTAGGGCGACGTGCCGCCGTCGATGGAGAGGTTCGACCCGGTGATCCCGGCGCCGGCGTCGGACGCCAGGAGCACGGCGACGGCGGCGACCTCTTCGACCTCGTTGAGCCGCTTGATGGCGGACGCCTCGGCGAACATGGCCTTCAGTTCCTCGTAGGTCATGCCCATGGACTCGGCCGCGGCGGGCGCATGCTCGGTCATGGCGTCGGTCTCGATGGCGCCCGGGCACACGGCGTTGATCGTGATGCCGAGGGTCCCGACCTCCTTCGAGGCCGCCTTGACCAGCGCGTTGATCGCCGCCTTGGCCACGACGTAGTTGGACAGTCCGGGCGTGCCCAGCTTGCCCTCGACCGACGACGTGGCGATGATCCGGCCGCTCTCCTGCGGGATCATGTGGTTGAGCGCGGCGCGCATGGTCCAGAACGTGTGCCAGAAGTTCCACTCGAGCGTCGCCTGCATTGCTTCGTCGGTGAGCTGGGCCACCGGGCCGGGGTCGACGGCGCCGCCGGCGTTGGCATGGAGGATGTCGATCTTGCCGAAGTGGTCGACCGTTCCCTGAACGAAGGCCTCGCAGTCTTCGCGGTTGGTCACGTCGCCGGCGATGAAGTGGACGTTGTCACCGCCGCCCATCTCTTCGAGGGCCTGCTGGCCCTTCTCAGCGCTGCGTCCGGTGACGACGACCTGTGCGCCCTCCCGCAGGAAGGCCTCCGCCGTTGCCCGTCCGATGCCGCGTGTCCCACCGGTCACGCAGGCGACGCGTCCGTCGAGCTGCCCCATTCTGTTCCCCCTGTCCCGAGCCAGGATGGCTCTCGAAGCGCCGATACTAACCGCGCGGTTAGTTACGGCAAGTCGACGCCGGAGGCGGCTTCAGCCTGTCGTCGCGGCCGAGTTCACGTACCCCCGGATCACCAACATGAATCCGTCGAGGGCCTGCCGGTGTTCGGCGGGATTGCCCGACAGGCCGTCGGTGAGGCCGATCGTGAACGCGCCGATGAAGTTGACGATGGCCTCCCGGTCGGCCCCGCTCAGCTCGCCGGTCTCGATGCCACGGTCCACGATCGCGTCGAAGAACGCCTCCCGCCGGCCGTCGCTGCGACCCAGGGCCTCTGCCAGCTCGGGAATGCGACGTCGATCGATGCGCGACGAGCCGAGGAACTGCGCCAGCGACGCGTCGGCCCGGTTGAGCTCGTAGGCGGCCTGGTAGACCGCTTCGAGCTTCTCGAGGAACGTGTCGCCCTCACCCTCCGCGGTGGCGAGCAGCCGGTAGACGCGCTCCTGGACCTCGTCCAGGACCGCCTTGTAGATGTCGAGCTTGGAATCGAAGTAGTGGTAGATCGCCCCGGTGGTGATCCCGGCCTCGTCCGCGACGACCCGGTTCGTCGTCGCCTCGTACCCCTGGTCGGCGAAGCACCGACGGGCGACGTCGATGATCCGACCTCTCGTCTCGGCGGAGCTCGAGGCGGGCGGTCGTCCGAGTCGGGCGGATTTCGAGGCCACCGGCAGAGCGTAGGGCGTGCGGGTCGGTGCCGACGCATGCGTCGCCGGCACCCGCAGCGAGTGGGTACGTTGTGGCCGTGGCTGTCACCGTCCAGGACTTCGCGGACCGAGCCGCGGCCTGGCTGGCGGAACACGGCGAGCCGGCCCCGTCCGACCACGGCGCCGTGGACGGCGACCGTGCCGATGGTGAGTTCAGCGTCGCGGTGTTCCACGCCCTCAGCTTCGAGGAAGAGCGGGCGCTGCTGGACGAGGCCAAACGGTGGCACCGGACGAAGGCGGTCGAGGGCTATCACGCCATCACCGGCTCGCCCGAGTTCGGCGGGCTCGGGCTCTCGAAGGACCACGCCCGGGCCTTCGCCGCCCTCGAGCGGCACTATCGCGTCCCGCCCGGACACGAGTCCTTCAGCGTCACGACTGCGCTCATCGCCCCGACCGTCGAGCGCTACGGCACCGACGAGCAGAAGGAGCGATTCGTCGCCGCGTTCCTCGCCGCGGAGCTGCTGTGCTGCCAGCTGTTCTCCGAGCCCGGCGCCGGGTCGGACCTGGCCGCGCTCGGTTGCCGGGCCGTGCGAGACGGCGACGAATGGGTCATCGACGGGCAGAAGGTCTGGAGCTCTGGCGCCCAGTTCTCCGAGTGGGGCCTCCTGATCGCTCGCTCCGATGTCGACGTCCCGAAACACAAGGGGATGACCGCCTTCCTGGTGCCGATGGACGCCGCAGGCGTGGAGATCCGACCGATCAGGCAGATGAGCGGGGGCACCTCGTTCAACGAGGTGTTCTTCAGCGACTGCCGGCTCCCCGACTCGCTGCGGTTGGGCCCCGAGGGCGAAGGCTGGAAGGTGGCGCTGACAACGCTGGGGTTCGAGCGCGACCACAGCGATGCCGGTGGCTCGGCCACCGCCCGTCCCGGCGGCACCTGGCGGCACCTGCTGGCCACGGCGCAGGCCGTGGGTGTCGCCCATCGGCCCACCGTCCGGCAGGACCTCATCGACGTCTACATCCACAAGCGGGCCGAGGGTTGGCTCAACCAGCGGGCCGCCGACCTCGCCCGTGGCGGCACACCCGGGCCCGAGGGGTCGCTGGGCAAGCTGATGTGGACCGAGGGGATGACCAAGATGTCGCACGCCGCCGGCCGGGTGCTCGGGGCGAGGCTGATCGCCGACACCGGTCAGTGGGGCACGTGGGAATGGGGCGAGCACGTGCTCGGCGCCCCCGGGTACCGGATCGCGGGCGGATCCGACGAGGTGCAGCGCAACATCATCGGCGAGCGGGTGCTGGGACTGCCCGGTGAGCCCCGCGTGGACAAGGACGTTCCGTGGAAGGACGTGCCCCGGTAGTCCGGCAGGATTGCCCCGGCGGTGGTCCTGGGGTTGAATAACTAACCACTCGATCAATTCTGGAGCGAACGTATGGATCTCGGACTCGCCGGCAAGCGCGCGCTGGTCACCGGCTCGACGAAGGGCATCGGCCGCGCCATCGCCGAGACGCTGCTGGCCGAGGGGGCCTCGGTGGCCATCTGCGCCCGGAGCGCCGACGACGTCCGGGCCACCATCGCCGAACTGAGCGATTCGGGCACCATCGTCGGCGGCGTCGTCGATGCCGCCGATCTCGACTCGCTCGAGGCCTGGATCGCCTCGTCCGCCGAGCAGCTCGGCGGGATCGACATCTACGTCCACAACACCTCGGGCAAGCCCCAGAAGGTGCTCGACGACTGGTCGAAGAACTTCGAGATCGATCTCAAGGCGCTGGTCGGAGGCGTCGCCGCGGCCAAGGACGCGCTGGCCGCCGGTGGTGGCTCGCTCGTCAGCATCGGCACCACCGCGGCCGCCGAACACTTCGCCTCCGGCTCCGGCAGCTACAGCGCCTTCAAGGCCGCCGTCACCAACTGGACCCTCGGTCAGGCCCAGGTCCTCGGAGCCGACGGCATCCGCTGCAACGTGGTCTCGCCGGGGCCGATCTTCGTCGAGGGCGGTGACTGGGACACGATCCAGAGCGCCAAGCCCGACTTCTTCGCGGCCACCGAGGCGGCCCACCCGGTGGGCCACATCGGCACCACCCGGGACGTCGCCAACGCGGTGGCCTTCCTCGCCAGTGATGCGGCCCGGCACATCAACGGCACCAACCTGACCGTCGACGGCGGGTTCCTCAAGCGCGTCGACTACTAGCCCGTGGCGACCGAGCAGCTCTCGCGCGTCGATGCGTGCCTCGTCGCGGGCGGGAAGTACCACGACATCGACTTCGCCCGGCGCGAGCTGCTCGACCTCCTCGGCGAGCACGAGCAGGTGCGCGTCATCGTCAGCAGCACCTGGGACGACCTCGAAGCGCTCACGTCGGCCGACTTCATCGTCAGCTACACGTGCGACGTCCGGCCTTCCGAAACGTCGCAGGCGGCGCTTCGCTCCTGGGTCGAGCAGGGCGGGCGGTGGGTCGCGCTCCACGGCACCAACACCGCCCTCGACCTGCCCCGACCCGGCGGCGTCGAGTCGCCCCGCTGCTTCCCCTCGTGGGTCGACACGCTGGGCAGCCAGTTCATCGCGCACCCCAAGATCGCTCCGTATGCGGTCGAGGTGGCGGCACCCGACCACTGGCTGGTCGAAGGGGTCGGGTCCTTCACCGCCGAGGACGAGCTCTACCTCATGGAGTATCCCGATCGTGACGGGCTCGAGGTGCTGCTCCACACACACTTCACCGGCGAGGCACCGGGCTTCGCCGAGTCGGACTGGACCGGCGGGTCCGGCGACCACCTGGTGCAGTATCTGCGACCGTTGGGCGAGGGAGCGGTGCTCTACAACACGTTGGGTCATTGTCGGGGCCACTACGACATGGTCCCGCTGAAGGACTGGCACCCCACCGTCGATCGAGGCTCGTGGGAGACGCCCCAGTACTACGAGCTGCTGCGTCGGGCCATCCGCTGGGCATTGGGAGCGACCGCATGAGCACGATCAGCCCCGACACCGTCACGGACCTCCACCGACGGATGGTGCGCATCCGATTCTTCGAGGAGGCCGCCGGCCGGCTGTTCGAGGCAAACAAGATCCCCGGCTTCATCCACCTGTACGTCGGCCAGGAGGCAGTGGCCGCCGGCGTGTGCGTGGCGCTGCGTCACGAGGATCAGATCAGCTCCACCCACCGGGGCCACGGCCACCTCGTCGCCAAGGGCGGCGACCTGAAGAAGATGATGGCCGAGCTGATGGGCAGGGCCACCGGGTACTGCGGCGGCAAGGGCGGATCGATGCACGTGTGCGATCTGGAGCTCAACATGCTGGGTGCCAACGGGATCGTCGGCGGCGGGGTGCCCATCGCGGTCGGCGCCGGGTTCGCCAACAAGTACCGGGGCAACGACACGGTCTCGGTCGCGTTCTTCGGCGACGGCACCACCAACATCGGGGCGTTCCACGAGGCCGCCAACATGGCCGCGGCGCTCCGGTTGCCCGTGCTGTTCGTCTGTGAGAACAACGAGTACGCGGAGTACACGCCGCGCGAGCGGACGATGGCCATCAAGGACGTCGCCGAGCGGGCCGCGGCCTACGGGATGCCGGGAACGATCGTCGACGGGATGGACGCGCTCGCGGTCCACGAGGCGACCCGGCAGGCGTTGGAGACCATCCGCGCCGGCGAGGGACCGTCGTTTCTCGAGTGCAAGACCTACCGCTACTACAACCACCACGGCATCCAGACGCTGGGCATGAAGTACCGCAGCGACGACGAGGTCGAGGAGTGGCGGCAACGCGACGCGATCGCAGCCCTCGAACGGGTGATGGTCGCCGACGGTGTGGCCACCGGAGCCGACATCGAGGCGGCCCGGACCGCCGTGCAGGCCGAGGTCGACGCCGCGATCGCGTTCGCCGAGGCCAGCCCGCTGCCCGACCCGGGCGAGCTCCTGGACAACGTCTACACCGAGACGCCCCGATGAGCGGCCGCGAGCTCACCTACCTGAAGGCGTTCAACGAGGGGCTGCGCCAAGTCATGGAGGCCGACCCCGACGTGTTCGTCGCAGGCGAGGACGTGGGCCGGACCGGCGGGGTCTTCCACAGCTTCGACGGCCTCGTCGACCAGTTCGGCGAGCGGCGGATGGTCGACACCCCCATCGCCGAACAGGCGATCATCGGGCTGGGCATCGGCGCCGCCGTCGTCGGTCTCCGGCCGATCGTCGATCTGATGTTCATGGACTTCGTGCTCGTGTCCATGGACCAGATCGCCAACCAGGCGGCCAAGCTGAAGTACATGTTCGGCGGCAACGCGACGCTGCCACTGACGATCACCACCAACGGCGGCGCCGGCCTCTCGGCCGGGGCCCAGCACAGCCAGAGCCTGGAAGCGATGTTGTGTCACGTCCCGGGCCTCAAGGTGGTCATGCCGTCGACGCCGTACGACTTGAAGGGCCTGCTGGTCGCCTGCGTGCGCGACGACAACCCGACGATCCTGGTGAAGCACAAGAAGATGCTGGGCACGAAGGGCGACGTGCCCGAGGAGCTCTACGAGGTCCCCCTCGGCACGGCGGCGGTCACCCGCACCGGGGCCGACGTGACGCTGGTCGCCTACAGCCGCATGGCGGTCGAGACGCTGGCCGCTGCCGAGCAACTGGCCAGCGAAGGAATCGAGTGCGAGGTCATCGATCTCCGGACGGTCGCGCCCCTCGACATCGACACGGTCGTGACCTCCGCTCGAAAGACCAACCGGGTCGTCGTGGTGCACGAAGCCGTCCGCGCCGGCGGCCTCGGGGCGGAGATCGCGGCCCAGGTCCAGGAGCACGCCTTCGACCACCTGGACGCTCCGGTCGCCCGCGTCGGCGCGCCGTCCGCTCCCATCCCGTTCAGCCCGGCCCTCGAGTCCGCGTACGTCCCGGATGCCGAGCGCATCGCCGCCGAGATCCGAGCGACGCTCCACCGGCCACCCCCGGGTTCGTAGCCATGGCGGTCGAGTTCCCGATGCCGAAGCTGGGTCTCACCATGGAGGAGGCCACGATCGTCGCCTGGCTCGTCCCCGACGGCAGCGAGGTGGCCCAGGGCACGGTGATCCTCCAGATCGAGACCGACAAGGTCGAGAGCGACGTCGAGGCCAGCGGATCGGGCGTGCTGCACATCACCGGCGTCGAGGGCGAGACCTACGACTGTGGCGATCGCATCGGGTGGCTTCTCGCTCCCGGTGAGGACCCTCCGGTCGAGGAAGCGGCGCCGTCGGCGACGGCCGCAGCGGCGCCCTCCCCCGGCGGCGGACCGTCCGGAGCTCCCGCTCCTCTCGGGGCGGCGCCACCCGGAGGTGGTGGCCGCCTCATCGCCTCGCCCAACGCACGACGCGTCGCCGCGGAGCGAGGCGTCGATCTGTCGGGGGTGGTCGGCACCGGCCCCGGCGGGCGGATCGTGTCCGAAGACGTACCGGTCGCTGCCCTCGGTGGCACACCGTCGGGCCGCGGCGCCACCGCTGCCGCTCGTCGGCTCGCCGGCTCGATCGGCGTCGATCTCGCCGCGGTGCCGTCGAGCGGACCCGATCCGCGGATCGACCGGGCCGACGTCGAGCGGTACGCGCGGACGCGGCTCGCAGCAGGCGACGCACCGACCTCCGCCACCGAAGCTCCGCTGCTCCAGACCCCGTCGGAGTTGCGACCCATGACCGGGATGCGGGGAAAGATCGCCGAGCGGATGGCCGCCTCGCTGCGGGAGATGGCCCAGCTCACCCTCACGATGGATGTCGTGATGGACGCCGTCGTACGCGACCGCTCCGAGGGCGGCCACGCGACCGCACCCGGCTACACGGACTACGTCGTGGCGGCGGCGGCGGGGGCCCTGGCCGACCACCCGGTCGTGAACAGCCAGATCGCCGGCGGGCAGCTCGCCTTGCTGCCCGACATCAACGTCGGCGTGGCCATCGCACTGGAGGGTGGTCTCGTGGTGCCCGTGGTGCGACGGGCCGACACCTTGTCGATCGAAGCGCTCAGCGCGGAGACGACCCGTCTGGCCAACGCCGCACGCTCCGGCCAGCTCTCGCTGGTCGACATCGAGGGTGGGACGTTCTCGGTGACGGCGCTCGGGATGTTCGGCGTCGACGCGTTCACGCCGGTGATCAACCCTCCCAACACCGCCATCCTCGGCGTCGGACGCCTTCGCGACGAGCTGCGATGGGTCGGCGACGCCGCCACCAAGGCGACGGTGCTCACCCTCAGCCTGACGTGGGACCACCGCGCCTTCGACGGTGCTCCGGCCGCGGAGTTCGCCGCCGCGGTGCGCGATCGCCTGGAGGGGTGGGGGCGCGGGGATGAGTTCAGCGTTGGGGTACTCGTTCACCCGGGCCGCAGCGCTCGACCCCGACGAGCGCACCACCCTGCTCGGCGGCAAGGGGGCGGCCCTGGCCCGCATGACCGCGCTGGGTCTGCCCGTCCCCGCCGGCTTCATCCTGACCACCGAAGCCTGCAACCGGATGGTGGCCGACGGCTGGTTCACCGAGCTGGACGGTGCCCTCGCCGGTGGGCTGGCCGAGCTCGAGCGGACGACCGGTCGCCTCCTCGGCGCCGGCTCGGCGCCGCTACTGGTCAGCGTGCGCTCCGGTGCTCCGGTGTCGATGCCGGGGATGATGGACACGGTGCTCAACGTCGGGATGACCGACGAGGTCGCCGTCACGCTCGGGGCGGCGACCGGCGACGCCCGGTTCGGTTGGGACACGGCCCGACGCTTCGTGCAGTCGTACGCGACGATCGTGTTGGGCGTGTCGAACGATCGGATGCGGGCCATCTCGGCCGACTGCCTGGGCGAGGACCATGGACGCGATCTCGATCCCGACGCGCTCGCCGCGGCGACCCGACGCATGCGGTCGGTGCTGGCCGACGACGGGTTCGAGATCCCCGCGGACCCCGCCCGCCAGATCACCGCGGCCGTCGCCGCGGTCTTCGCGTCGTGGGACGTGGACCGGGCCCGCGTCTATCGGGAGGTGGAGGGCATCAGTCAGTCGCTCGGCACCGCGGCGACGATCCAGATGATGACGTTCGGCAACCTGGGCGACCGTTCCGGCACCGGTGTGGCGTTCACGCGGGATCCCTCCACGGGCGCACCCGGGCTGGTCGGCGACTTCCTCGTCGGCGCCCAGGGTGAGGACGTCGTCGCCGGCACCCACGCCACGCTCCCCGTCGGCGAGCTCCGGACGATGTGGCCCGACGTCGGGGCGCAGCTCGACGACGTGGCCTCGCTGCTGGAGAAGGACCTCGGTGATCTGGTCGACATCGAGTTCACCGTCGAGGACGGGGCGCTGTGGCTGCTGCAGGTCCGGCGGGGCAAGCGCAGCCCCCAGGCGGCGCTCCGCATCGCCATCGACCTGGCCGAGGATCCGGGCTTTCCGCTGGGGCGGGCCGAAGCGCTCGAGCGGGTGGCCGACATCCTCCACGATCCTCCGACCCGGTTCGATCCGGCGTCCGCCCATGCCGATCACGATCTGCTCGCCTCGGGCCTCGCCGCGTCTCCCGGCCGGGTGACGGGCCGCCTGTGCACCGACGTCGACGATGCGATCGAGGGGGGTGCGCGCGGAGAGCCCATCATCCTCGTGCGGCGCGAGACCTCTCCGGCCGACATCGCCGGCATGGCCGAGGCTGCGGGGCTCGTCACCACGCTCGGCGGGCTGGTCAGTCATGCTGCGGTCATCGCCCGCAGCTGGGGCGTACCGGCCGTCGTCGGGGTGTCCGGGGTGGCGGTCGAGCCGGACGGCATCACCGTCGGCGAGCGATCGTTCCCCGCCGGCGAGATCCTCACCATCGATGGCGATCGCGGGGTGGTCCTGCTGGGCGATCACCCGTCGGAGGAGATCGAGGTCGACGAGGTCCGCATCCTCCGACGCTGGCAACGGGACGAAGCGGCAGCGCAGCACGGCGTGCCGACCGCCCCGCCGGGGTTCACCGAGCCGGCCACGGCAGCGGCCTGCGAGCGCGTGCTGGCCCTGAAGGGAATGGGGAGCGCCGCCTCGGTGGCCGAGGTGCTGGGGTGCCGGGTCGAGGACGTGAGCCCGGTCGTCGCCGACCTCGTCTCGTCGGAATCGGCGCAGGAGCTGCCCGGCGACCGGGTCCGACTGCTTCCCGTCGCCGTCGCTCGGGTCGACGAACGATTCGCGGGCGACGCGGTCCGACTGGCCCCGGTGATCGAGCCGTTGCTGACTGAGTTCCACGCAGCCAACGACGAGCTCAAGCAGGTGATCGCGGCGTGGCAGACCCGCGAGGTCGACGGCGACACCGTCCCGAACGACCACGCCGACGCCGACTACGACGCCGCGGTCGTCGGCCGCCTCCGGACCGATGTCCATCCCGCCATCGTCCCCATCATCGACGTGGTCGCATCGTCCGAGCCGCGCTTCGCCCGCTACGCAGACCGCCTCGGTGGCGCGCTCGCTGCCGTGGTCGAGGGAGACGGCCAGATGGTCGCCCACCCGATCCGGGACAGCTACCACACCGTCTGGTTCGAACTGCACGAGGAGCTGATTCGCCTGAGTGGCCGCAACCGCGCCGACGAAGCCGCCGCCGGCCGCGCCTGACGAGCACACCGGGGGTCTGACCCCGGGTGTGCTCGTCAGGAGGCCAGTTCCTTCTGGAGGGGCGTGGGGAACGAGGGTTTGACCACGACGTCGCCGATCGCCGCCGTCAACCGCTCGGCCTCGGCGTCGACCTGCGCCCGATGATCCGAGCCCACGTCCTCGAGATAGCCGATCCTGATCTCGCCGTCACGGGCCTGGCACCAGCCACCGACGATCCGGCCGTCGACCCACACCGTCGGGCCGATGTTGCCGTTGCGATCGAACAGGGCCGCGGTGTGGTCACCCACGTACCAGGCCCGTGCCTTCCACCCCATCGCGGTGGGATCGAGCGACGGGAGCAGGGCGGCCCAGGGTCCGGGATCGGCGGAGGGCTCCGCATCCCCCACCAGCACCAGGCCGGTCTCCTCGCCCTCGAGGACGACCTCCTCGACCGGGTTGGCCGCCAACGCGGCCTTGGCCTTCCCTACCGTCCAACCGGTCCACCAACGGACGTCGTCGAAGGTGGCCGGACCGAACGCATCGAGCCAGGCGCCGACCAGGGCTGCCGCCGCATCGTCGGGTTCGGGCGCCGCTGACAGCTCACCCAGGAACCGGTCCCGGCGGTGCCAGGTGTACTGGCGGCCGGTCCACGCGCCGGTCGGTCGGCCGCGGACGAGCAGGCCGTCGACCGCCATGAGCAGCAGGACCCTTGACGTGGCGCCGATCTCCACCTCGTTCTTCGTCCCCGCCCCCGCCACGATCTTGGTGGCCAATCGGGGAACCAGCTTCGTGATCGAACGTGCGGGCTGACCTCCCTCGTCCAGCGCATCCATGACCTCGCTCGCCGCGTCGTCGAGCCACGTCCCGGCATCGTCCACCCCGGAATCGGTGAGGAAGGTGGTCAACCGCTTCCGCTCCAGTGCGGCGACATCGGAAGACGACGACGCCTCGATCGTCCCGAGCGTCGTGGTGGTGGCGACCCACAGCGTCCGGCGCATGGCCATGATTCGGACCAACGTGCGGTCGTCGTAGAGCGCGGCCTCGACCGACTCGATCGACGGATCGGTCATCCGGGCCAGGGCCGAGAGATAGATCGTGGCCGGGTCGGTCGCGTGCAAGGCCACGACGGCGTCGGCCACTTCCTCCACCGAGCCGGCCCGATCCACCAGGCGATGCCGAGTCGCCAGCCTGCGGCGGCGCTCGCCGTCGCCGATGCTCACCTGGGCGCTCACCGGACCGAGCATAGGAGGACCCACCGCCCCCGGTTCCGTCCTTCCCGCCCGGTCGCAGTGACGCTCGCGTGCGTCAGCCGGTCGTCGACTCGTAGTTCTCGTCGGGGATGATGCAGGTGTCGAGCTCGTCGTGAGCCGCTCCGTCGACCGCACAGGGTGAGGTCCACGTCATGGTCTGGTTGGCATCCGGGAGGGAGGGCTTCCCGGGTCCGATCGTGGCCGGCAGCATGTCGTTGACGTCGACCGGCCCGAGTCCCTCGAAGGTGCGGTTGATGTCCTCGCGCGACGGGTTGGCACCCGCGTCGTAGATGGCCCGGGCCGCCATGCGGACGACCGAGCACACGTTGATCGTCATGCCCGCCGGAGTGCTCTCCTCCCGCTCGTACCAGTCGTAGGCGATGCCCGTCCGGTCGGCATAGAGGTCCAGGCACAGCTGGTTGAACGGCGTGATGTCGGCTCCTTCGGTCCGGAACACGCCGGTCGCCGCCGAGTCGACGATGACGGTGCCGTCGTAGAGGGCCGCCGCCGCCTCGCCGCCGAATGCGGCCACCTTCGACGAGACCAGATCGGAGGACTGGCCCTCGAACTCCGAGTTGTAGAACTGCACGTCGCCTGGCTCGAACCCCTGGGTCACCATCTCGGCGATGTATCCGGGCAGCGAGAGGAGGTTGAGCGCGGGGAACACCACATCGACCCCGGCGCTCTTCATGTTGCCAACCGACTCCTGCACGCCTGTGGTGCAGGCGGCCTGACCGCCGCAGCCGATGATGTCGGTGACCGCCACCTCCACACCCGCGGCGGTCAGCGCGTCGACGAGGCTGGACTCGACGACCTCGGGCTGGCCCGGCGTGTCGGCGCCCACCACCCCGATGGTCGTGCCGTCCAGGGCGCCGCTGCCGGCGACCCGCTCGACCATCAAGCGGACCGAGTCGTCCAGGCTGAACCGCTGGGTGATCAGGTTCCCGTCAGCCCGTTGCAGGAACTCGTCCGAGAACCCCTGATTGGTGATGAGCGGGGTGCGGTTCTGCTCGGCCACGCAGAGGGCCGCCGTCCCCTGCAGGCTGCTGGTGTTCATCACGACAAGGGCGCGCTCGTCCTCGGTCGCTTCGACGCACGCGGCGACACGCGCCCCCTCGACATCGGGGCTGAGCGGATCGAAGCTGCTCTCCGACAACACGAGCATGCGACCACGGACCCCGCCACACTGATCGTTGATCACGTCGACGAACGTCTCGAACATCAATGACGTGTCGCCCACGTCGACCCCGAATCCGATGTCGACGAGATTCTCCAACTCCCCCCGCAGGTGATGGACCGAGAGCGTGTCCGCGCCGATGCCCGGATCGGTCGCCCGTCGGTCGTCGGTCTCGTCGTGCGGCAGGCAGAACCGTTCGAGACCTCCGAACGGATGGGTGCGATCGAACCCCTCCTGGAAGTCGGCGAAGATGGCCCCTCGGGGATCGTCCCAGATCTCGCCCGCCCCCGACCCACCGGTGTCACCCCCGTCGGGGACACTCGAGCCCGGCGGCTCTTCGACCTCTGTGGTCTCGGCGGTGTCGGCCGCGTCGGATGCGGTCGCCGCGGTCTCGTCCCCCGCCTCCCCAGCTCTCTCGCCCGAGCACCCGACTACAGCAAGCGCCGCAAGCACGAGGA
Organism: uncultured Acidimicrobiales bacterium; assembly: GCA_963697385.1. Taxonomy (GTDB): domain Bacteria; phylum Actinomycetota; class Acidimicrobiia; order Acidimicrobiales; family CAWCAL01; genus CAWCAL01. The sequence continues at coordinate 15,612 of CAVONU010000003.1, read as the reverse complement.
CGGCGACAAAGCGTCTGGTTGACCCTCGATCCGAGGTGCTGCCGGTCCGCGTCACGAGATCACCCGAGTCACTGATGGCGCATCACATCCGCGACCGTATCGTCGAAATCGAATGGCGGAGGTGGTCCGACATCGATCCGGACGCCGACGAACGAGCTCGGGGCCGGGCTCGGTGGTGCGTAGTCGTCACAAACCGGGAACGGGCGGCCGAATCCGACCGTGAGGAACGCACCGTCGGGGCTGAAGGCCAGCGGCATCGTCACCGGCAAGGTCGCAGCAGCGATGTCGGATCGGCGCCCGGCATGGAACGACAGATCGACGACGCCGTCGCCCGGAACACCGTCGACGGTGAGGAGCTGCTCACCGAGCGGGAGCGGAGCGGAGAGCCGGTGCTCGGTGCCGTCCACGTTCAGGATCCAGGTGACCAAACCGTCCGCGATGAACCAGGCCCAGCCCGAGATCCAGTCCCCCTGCTCGCACAACACGCCCGCCGCGTCCGACGGCAACGGCTCGGAGAATCGGGCGGTCATGCGGAACCCGCCGACCAGCATCGGGCCGTTGGCCTCGTGGATCTTGTCCCCGGCCGCCAGCTGGTAGGTCTGCCGGAAGTCGAGCCACGGCAGGTGCAGGTGGGCGATGCGGTTGTCGCGGCCGTCGTCGATCGGCAGGACCTGGTTCCGCTCAGCCGCCTCATCCCACCGGCCGATCAGCTCGGCCAGCTTCTCGGGATGCTCCGGGGCGAGGTCGACGTTCTCGGCGAAGTCCTCGGCGACGTGGAACAGCTGCCACCGGTCCTGCGCGAAGTCGTCGCTGCCCTCGATCGCGTCGCGCTCGGCGGCGGTGAGCTGGTTGACGTGGTTGGTCACGGCCTTCCACCCGTCGACGTAGATCGCCCGGCTCCCCCAGCACTCGTAGTACTGCTCGGTCCTGGGATCGGCGCTCCCGGGATCGTCGATGGCTTCGGCGATGCTGACCCCGTCGAAGCTCAGCTGGTCCACGCCTCCGACACGCTCGGGCAGGTCGATGCCGGCCAGGTCCAGCAGCGTCACCGGCAGATCGACGGCGTGCGCGTACTGATGCCGGATCGATCCCGGCTCGCCCAGGCGCGCCGGCCACGAGATGATCAACGGATCGCGAACGCCGCCCTCGAGCGTGTAGCGCTTCCAGCGCCGGAACGGGGTGTTGCCCGCCAGGGCCCAGCCCCACGGGTAGTGACCACTGGATCGGAACCCGCCCAGGTCGTCGAGGTGGGCGAGCTCCTGGTCGATGTCGTCGGCGGCGTCGGACACGTAGTGACGCATCTGGTTCCAGGACCCGTTGGGCCCTCCCTCGGCCGAGGCCCCGTTGTCGGAAACCAACGCGACGATGGTGTCGTCCCGCTGACTGAGTCTCTCGATCTCGTCGAGTACCCGTCCGAGGTGATGATCGGTGTGGGAGAGGAAGCCGGCGAAGACCTCCATCATCCGGCGGTACAACCGTTGGCGGTCGGGATCCACGTCGTCCCATGCCTCGACCCAGGGCGGCCGCTCGGAGAGCACCGCATCCTCGGGCACGACGCCCAGGGCCTTCTGCCGGGCGAACGTCTCCTCCCGCATCACGTCCCATCCCGCGTCGAACCGCCCCCGGTACCGGTCGATCCATTCCGGCGGGACCTGGTGGGGCGCATGGGGCGATCCGGTCGCATACCAGAGGAAGAAGGGGCGGTCGGGCTGGTGCAGGTGGAGCTCGCGAAGGCGGCCGATCGCCTCGTCGGCCAGGTCGGCGTCCAGGTGATACCCCTCGTCGGGAGTGGCCGGGGGTTCGACGTGCTGGTGGTCACGAATCAGGTTCGGCGTCCACTGGTTGGTCTCGCCGTTGAGGAAGCCGTAGTACCGATCGAACCCGACGCCGGTGGGCCACATGCGGAACGGGCCGGTCGCGCGCTGGTCGCGGGGCACCAGGTGCCACTTGCCGATGGCCGTGGTCGCGTAGCCCTCGTCGCGCAGGATCTGCGCAATGGTGGCCGCTCCGTCCGGGAACTGGCCCGTATAGCCCGGGAAGTTCATCGGGAGGTCCGGCAGCATGCCCATCCCGACGCGGTGATGATTCCGGCCTGTCAGCAGGCAGGCGCGTGTGGGCGAGCAGACCGCAGTGGTGTGGAAGTTGGTGAACCGGACGCCACCCTCGGCCAGCCGGTCGATGTTGGGCGTGTCGATGCTCGACCCGTAGCACCCCAGCTGCGCGAACCCGAGATCGTCCAGGACGATCATCACCACGTTCGGCGCATCGCGACGGTACGGGTCGGCAGCCGGGCGTAGCGCGTTGTCGCGCAGAGCGAGGCGGATCTTCTGGTCGTTCATGCGGGCTCCTCGGTTCGACCCCGGCAACGTGAACCCTCTCGGTGCCTGACCCCCAGCGGGTTCATGTTGGGGCCAGGAGGACGTCGGCGGTGAGCTCCATGTGGCCAAGGTGCTGGAACAGCTCCTCGAGGACGTGGAGCACGAGGGAATCGTCGGACTCATCGCCACCGGGCAGGAACTGGCGCAGCACCGGATCGGCCTGGGCCTCGCCGGTCGCGATCCGTTCGAGATCGCCTCGGGTCGCTCCCAGTGTCCGTTCGACCATGTCGCGCACCTCGGCGACGGTGCTCACCCGTTCGAACTCGGCCTCACGATCACGCTCGGTGGGCTGCCCACCGGCGACATGGGCCAGCCAGAAGTTGGTCAGCTCGCAGCAATGGACGATCAGGGCGCCGACGGCGTTGGTCTCGTCACCGACCGGCCGGACGTTCAGCAGGTCGTCGCCCAGGCGCTCGGCCACATCGATCATCTGACTCATCGCGTGACGAAGGTAGGTCTCGACGGTGTCGATCTCGAGGTTCACGTCAACTCGTTCCGTTCGGAGGCTTCCCCAGTTCGTACACCGCCCGGCGCCCCGCTGCCACCAGGCGCTTCATGCCCGCGTCGATCGGGACCGAGTCGACGTCGTGCCACGGGACCCATCGACCGTCGGTCGACTCGTGGTTGCGTCGCATGGACGCGCCGGGCGGAGCGAGGACGAGGAACCGGACGTCGTAGTGGAAGTGCGGATCCTCACGTGGCGGTGCCACCCGGTGCACGTCGACGTCGATGGCGGGCACGGCGACCCGCAGGCCGTCGATCCCGGTCTCCTCGGTGCACTCGTCGAGGGCGACGCGAGCCAGGTTGGCCTCGCCATCGGCGTGACCGCCCGGCTGCACCCAGATCTTCAGCTTGCGGTGGTGGATCACCACGAATCGTTCGCCGGCGGCGTCCACCACCAGACCGGATCCCGTGAGGTGCCCCGGTCGCGCCGACCGAACCAGGATCTGCGCGTCGGCATCGACCGCCGCCAGCACCGTGCGCTGGTGGTGGACGGCATCGTCGACCGCCCGCGCCGACACGACCTGCGTCCGCGCCACGGCCCGGGAGCTCGACGATCGAAGCTCCGGGGCGCCGGCCTCGAGGAGCCTCACACCGCCGCCTCGGCGAACCGACGGCTCAGGGCCGGGCTGTCGGGGACCCCGAATCGCCACGGGTGCTCGACGCCCCGGCTGATGCCGATGCGCACGCCACGGGCCGGCCGGACCGGCGGCGCCAGTCCGTCGTCGAGGAGCCGCACCGGACCCTTGCGCAGATCGATGCCATCGTGGTCACCGGTGACAGCGAGCGCGGCGCAGAGCTTTCCCGGCCCGGCTCCCAGGTCGGCGTCGCCGCTCGCCTTCGGGCGATCGCGGCGCATGGCGGCCAGCCCTCGCACGGGCTCGACCGCACGGAGCAGCACGGCACCGGCCGTCCCGTCGGCGCCGCACACCACGTTGGCGCACCAGTGGATCCCGTAGCTCCGGTAGACGTAGAGACGACCGGCCGGACCGAACATGACGCGGTTGCGGGGTGTCGGGCCCCGGTACGCGTGGCTGGCCGGGTCGTCGCCACCCCGATACGCCTCCACCTCGACGATCCGACCCACTCGCCGGTCGTGACCGATCAGCTTGTTGAGCAGGTCCGGCGCCACCTCCAGCGGATCCCGGGCGAAGAACCGGAGCGGCAGCGGCCGAGCCCTCACGTGGTCCCGGTCGAGTGGGCGCGCTCGAGCGCCCGCTCGAACCGCAGCAGCTGCTCGGCCACGGGCTGCGGACCGGCACCGCCGGGACTGGTCCGCTGCCGCACGGGCACACCGGGCCGGACGAGGACCGCGGCCTCGTCGCCCAACCGGGGATCGGCGGCGACCAGGTCGACCAGCGCCCCCTCGCCGTCGAGCGACCGCCGGACCAGGTCGCCCACGATGGCGTGCGCCTGGCGAAACGGTGTCCCGGCCCGCACCAGATACTCGGCCAGGTCGGTGGCCGCCGCGGTCGGCTGGTCGGCCGCGGCGGCCATCCGGTCGATCTCGAAGCCCAGCGTGGCATACAGCCCCCGCATCGCCTCCAGCGCCAGCACCACCTGCCGCACCGAGTCGAACAGCGGCTCCTTGTCCTCCTGGAGATCCCGGTTGTACGCCAGCGGCAGCGCCTTGAGCGTGGCGAGCAAGCCGGTGAGATTCCCGATGAGCCGGCCGGCCTTGCCCCGGGCCAGCTCGGCGATGTCGGGGTTCTTCTTCTGCGGCAGCATCGAGCTGCCGGTGGCGTAGGCGTCGTCCAGCCGGCAGAAGCCGAACTCCTGACTGGACCAGAGCACGATCTCCTCGCCCATCCGCGACAGGTGAACACCGATCAGCGACAGCACGAACAGCGACTCGGCCACGAAGTCCCGGTCGCTGACCGCGTCGAGCGAGTTCTCGAAGACGGCCGCGAACCCCAGCCGATCGGCCGCCACCCGGGGCTGGAGGGGCAGCGACGTGCCGGCCAGCGCTCCCGCCCCGAGCGGGCTGACGTCGAGGCGGGACCGGCAGTCGGCCAGGCGATCGACGTCGCGCAGGAGGGCCCAGCCGTGGGCCAAGAGGTGATGCGACAGCAGGACCGGCTGGGCCTGCTGGAGGTGGGTATAGCCGGGGAGGTAGCTGTCGCCGGCCTCGGAGGCGCGGTCGAACAGCGTGCGGGCCAGGGCCAGCACGCCCGTCGCCACCGTGCCCAGCTCGCGCCGGCACCAGAGACGCAGATCGGTCGCGACCTGATCGTTGCGGCTCCGCCCGGTGTGGAGGCGGGCGCCGAGATCCCCGGCCAGCTCGGTCACCCGGCGCTCCACCGCGGTGTGGATGTCCTCGTCGCTCTCGACGAAGACGAACCGGCCCTCGGCCAGTTCGGCGGCGACCGTGTCCAGCGCCGCCTCGACCTCGCCCGCCTCGGCCGTGGTGTAGATCCCCGCCGCGGCCAGCCCGGCCACGTGGGCACGCGACCCCTCGATGTCGTCGGCGGCCAGCACCCGATCGAACGGGAGACTGACCGTGTAGGCCATCAGCGCCTCGGCCGGGCCGCCCTCGAAACGGCCGTGCCAGAGCGGCTGGCCGCCGGCATCCTGGTCGGGGTCAGCCATGCTGCCCCTGGACCGCCGACCAGGTCTGGAGCCCCAGGCCCCACAACTTGCTGAAGCCTTCGCTGTCGGCGTGCTCGAACGAGTCGGCTGCGTCGTACGTGGCCAGCCCGTAGTCGTACAGGCTGTGCGGGCTCTGCCGCCCGACGACGAAGCAGCGACCGGGCTCGAGCCGTAGCCGAACGTCGCCGGTCACGAACCGTTGCGACTCGACGATGAACGCGTCGAGCGCCTGGCGGAGCGGCGAGAACCACATGCCGTCGTAGGCCAGCTCGGCGTAGCGGTGCTCGAGCCGGATCTTCTCGCGTTGTACGTCGCGCTCCAGGCAGATGCCCTCGAGATCGCGGTGGGCGGTGATGAGGGCCAGCGCACCCGGAGCCTCGTAGGTCTCGCGGCTCTTGATCCCCACCCGGCGGTTCTCGACCATGTCCATCCGGCCCCAGCCGTAGCCGCCGACGATGCCGTTGAGCCGCACGATCAGCTCGTACAGGCTCAGCTTCTCGCCGTCGAGGCTGACCGGCACGCCGGCCTCGAACCCGATGGTGATCTCCCGGGCCTCGCTGGACTGCACGGTGGTCATCGACCACACGCCCTCGGGCGGGCGGGCCCACGGATCCTCCATCTCGCCGCACTCGATGGCCCGGCCCCAGAGGTTGTCGTCGATCGAGTAGATCTTCTCCTTGCTGGCGGTGAGCGGGATGCCGAAGCGCTCCGCGTAGTCGATGGACTGCTCCCGGGTCATGCCCCACTCGCGCACCGGGGCCATGACCTCGAGATCGGGGGCGAGCGAGCGGGTGGAAACCTCGAAGCGGATCTGGTCGTTGCCCTTGCCGGTGCAGCCGTGGGCCACCGCTTCGGCGCCGACGTCGCGCGCCATCTGCACCATGTGCTTCACGATCACCGGACGCGACAAGGCCGAGACCAGCGGGTAGACGTTCTCGTACATGGCGTTGGCGGCCAGCGCGGGAGCGCAGTAGTCGTCGGCGAACTCCTCGCGGCAGTCCACCACCCGGGCGTCGGTCGCGCCGGCCCCGATGGCCCGGGCCTGGATGGCCTCCCAGTCGGTGTCCTCCTGACCGACGTCGGCGGAGAGGGTGACCACCTCGACACCCCACTCCTCGATCATCCAACGGACGCACACCGAAGTGTCCAGCCCTCCGCTGTATGCCAGAACCACTTTCTTCGTCACGGCCGTCTCCTGTGCGTTGCGGCTTCCATCAGTCTCCAACCAGTCCGGCCAGCTCGGCCAGCTCGGCCGCCACCGCCTTGCCGCCGAGGTCCTCGAGCACGATGACCAAGACGGTGTCGTCGCCGGCGACCGACCCGATGATCGCGTCGTGGCCCGATCGGTCGATGGCCGAGCCCACCACGTGGGCGGAGCCGGGCGGGGTGCGGAGCACGACCAGGTTGGCCGAGCTGGCCACCTCGACGACCCACTCGCCCAATACCCGGCGCAGGTGATCCATGGGGGCCGGCCGGTCCGACGGGAGCGCGGGCACGGCGTAGGCGGTGCCGCCGCCCGGCACGCGGACCTTGATCGCCGCCAGGTCGTCGAGATCGCGGCTGACCGTGGCCTGGGTGGACTCGATGCCGTGCTCGGACAGCAGCTCGACCAGCTGATCCTGACTGGTGATCTCGTGATCGGCCAGGAGTTGGGCGATCCGGTGCTGCCGTTGCGCCTTGCTGAGCTTCACCGGTCCGCTCGCTGGACCAGCCACGCGAACGCGGCCCGGGCCGAGTACATGCGGTTGGTGGCCTGGGGCCAGATGCGGCTCCGCTCACCGTCCACCGCGTCGGCGCTGACCTCTTCGCCGCGGTGGGCGGGCAGGCAGTGGAGCAGCACGGCGTGGGCGGCGGCCCGATCCAGCAACGCCGAGTCGACGCTGAAGCCCTCGAAGGCCCGGCGTCGCTCCTCCACCTCGGCCTCCTGGCCCATCGAGGTCCACACGTCGGTGTACACGACGTCGGCTCCCTTGACCGCCTCCTCGGGTCGATCGGTTTCGAAGAGACTCACGCCGTAGGCCATGAGACGATCACGATCGGTTTCCGAGAGGCTGTACCCGGGCGGGCAGCCCAGCCGCATCTCGATCCCGACCGCACCGGCGGCGAGGGCCAGCGACCGGGCCACGTTGTTGCCGTCGCCCACGTACGCCACGGTCAGCCCCTCGAGACGGCCGAACTCGTCCTGCATCGTCAGGAGGTCGGCCAGGGCCTGCAGCGGGTGGGCCTGGTCGCTCAGCAGGTTGACGATCGGCACGGCGTCGAGCGCGGCCATCCGTTCGAGGGTGCGATGGTCGTCGACGCGCGCCCCGACCAGCTCGTGGTAGCAGCCCAGCGTGCGGGTGACGTCCTCGACCGACTCGCGGGTGTCCAGCCCCACCTCGTCGGGGGTGATGTAGACCGGGTGACCGCCCAACTGCACCGCCGCGACCTCGGACGAGTTGCGGGTCCGCGCCGACGGCTTCTCGAACAGCAGGGCGATCCCGCGGCGCTCCAGGACCTGCGCCGGGTGGCGCTGGGTGGCCATCCCCAGGATCTCCCGTACCTCGTCGGGTTGGAGGTCGTCGATCTCGAGAAGGTGCCTCATGGCGTGGGCTCGAGTCCGTCCAGGACGCGGCCCAGGATGGCGATGCCCTCGTCGATGTGCTCGTCGCTGATGTTGAGCGGTGGCGCAAGCCGAAGCGAGGTGGGCGTCGGTGCGTTGATGACCAGTCCCGCGTCGAGCGCGCCGGCGTAGGCGTCCTTGGCGTCGATCCCGTCCAGCTCGGCGGCCAGCAGGCACCCGCGACCCCGCACCGCAGCGACTGCCGGGAGCGCCTCGAGCGCTTCGGTCAGGCGGGCGCCGGCGCGCTGGGCCAGCGCGGGGGCGTCGATCGCTTCCATCTCGGCCAGGACCGCTCGGGCCGCGGCCGCGGGCACCGGTCCGGCGCCGAAGGTGGTGCCGTGGTTGCCCCGCGCCCACACCGACGCCACGTCGGCGGGCGCCCACACCGCACCGATCGGAAGCCCGTTGCCCAGCGCCTTGGCCATGGTCACCACGTCGGGACGGATGCCGTAGTGCTCGTAGCCCCACCAGGTGCCGGTGCGGGCCATGCCGGTCTGCACCTCGTCGATGATCAGCAGCAGGTCGCGCTCGTCGCACAGCGTGCGGGCTGCAGTGACGAACTCCTGGGTGGCGGGCAGCACACCCGCCTCACCCTGGATGGGTTCGAGCATGATGGCGGCCACCGACGGATCGATGGCGTTGGTCAGCGCGTCGACGTCGTTCCAGGCGACGTGGCGGAAGCCCTCGGGCAGCGGCTGGAACGGCTCCTGCTTCTCGGGCTGACCGGTCGCGGCCAGCGACCCCATCGTGCGACCGTGAAAGCTGCCGTACGCCGACACGATGCCGTACTTGCCGGGGCCGCCCCACTTGCGGGCCAGCTTGATGGCGGCCTCGTTCGCCTCGGTGCCGGTGCTGCAGAAGAAGACCTGACCACCGCCGCCGTGGAGGCGGTCCAGCGTGATCGCCACGTCGGTGGCGGGCTGGGTGGCGAAGAAGTTGGAGGTGTGGGTCAGGGTGCCGACCTGCTCGCTCACCGCCGTGGCCACGGCCGGATGCGCGTGCCCCAGACTGGTCACCGCCAACCCGCACAGAAAGTCGAGATAGCGCTTCCCCTGCCGGTCCCAGAGCTCGGTGCCCCGTCCCCGTTCGAACAGTACGGTCGGCGCGCCGTAGGTGGGCATGTAGGGACACCGGACCAGCTCGTCCGGTGCCTCCATCAGGCTGCGATGGGTCTGGGTCATGACCAGGCACGCTCCTCGGCCAGCTCGGCCAGCTCGTCGGACACGATCATCGTGCCGATCCCCGAATCGGTGAACAGCTCCAGGAGGACGACATGGGGCACCCGTCCATCCAGGATGTGGGCCGCGCCCACGCCGGTGGACACCGCATGGATGCACGCTTCGATCTTCGGGATCATCCCCCCGCCGACCGTGCCGTCGGCGACCATCTCGGCCAACTGCCCGGCGGTGGCCTGGCGGATCAGCGAGTCGGGGTCGTCGACGTTGCGGCGCAGGCCCTCGACATCGGTCAGGTAGACGAGCTTCTCGGCGGCGAGGGCCTCGGCGATGTGGGCCGCCACCACGTCGGCATTGATGTTGTAGGCCTGGCCGCCCAGGTCGACGCCGATGGTGGAGATGACCGGGACCAGATCCTCGGCCAGGAGGCGCTGCACGATCGCCGGCCGGATCTGCTCGACCTGGCCGACGAAGCCCAGGTCGGGGTGCTGGGCCGACGCCTCGATCAGGCCGGCATCCTCGCCCGAGAGACCGACGGCGATCGAGCCGTGGTGGTTCAGCTCGGCCACGATCTCGCGGTTGACCTTGCCCACCAGGACCATCCGGGCGATGTCCAGCGTCTCGGCGTCGGTGACCCGCAGACCGTCGCGGAACTCGCTCTCTTTGCCCAGCCGTGCCATCAGGGCACCGATCTGGGGGCCACCGCCGTGGACGACGACGGGGCGCAGCCCCACCGAGTGCATCAGTGCGATGTCCTCGGCGAACTGGGCGGTCAGCTCGGGCGACGTCATCGCGTTGCCGCCGTACTTGACGACCACGACCTTCTCCCGCCATCGCTTCAGGTACGGCAGCGTCTCCGCCAGCAGCGCGGCGCGCTCCCCCGGGCTGACCTCCGGGCGCTCCACTCCGACCACGATCAGCTCGTCCCCATGTTCTCTGTCACGTGGCCCGGCGGTAATCCGCCGGGCGGAGGCGTCACCTCGGGTCCCACCATCAGCTCGTCCCCATGTTCTCGTCGACGTAGGCATGGGTGAGGTCGTTGGTCAGCAGGGTCCAGCGGGCGTCGCCGACGCCCAGGTCGACCTTCGGCTCGATGTGGCGCTGCTCCATGTAGGCGACGAGCGCGGCGTGCGTTTCGGCGTCGAGCTCCGAGGAGACGCCACCCCGGGCCACCTCGATGTCGCCGTAGGCGACCGCGACCTTGGACTGGTCGAAGGTGACGCCCGCGCTGCCGGCCTCGCTGGCCAGCCGGCCCCAGTACGGGTCCTTGCCGTACCACGAGCACTTGACCAACTGGCTCTCGCCGATGCGACGGGCCGCCTGCTCGGCCTCGGCCTCGGTGGCGGCACCGGTCACGGTCAGTCGCACCGTCTTGGTGGCTCCCTCCGCGTCATCGCACATGGCCAACGCCAGGTCGGCGCACACCGCGCCGAGCGCGGTGGCGAATGCACCGGCATCGACCGGACCGGCCACTCCACTGGCCAGGAGGATCACCGTGTCATTGGTTGACTGGGACCCGTCGACCGAGAGCGCGTTGAAGCTGCCCGCAACGGCGGCCCGCAGCGCAGCGGCCAGGGGCTCGGCCTCGATCTGGGCGTCGGTGGTGACCACCGCCAGCATCGTGGCCATGTCCGGGCGCAGCATGGCGGCACCCTTCGCCATACCGCCCACCACGGCCGGCCCGGCCCGGTGCACGGACTGCTTGGCCACGGTGTCGGTGGTGAGGATGGCGTGGGCGGCCTGTGGACCCCCATCGGGGGTACACGCGGCCACGGCCGAGGGGATGCCCGAGCGCAGTGCGCCCATCGGGAGCCGGTAGCCGATGAGGCCGGTCGAACAGACCAGTACCTCCTGGGCTTCACAGGCCAGCGCCTGCCCCGTGAGCGCACACATCTCGCGGGCATCGACCCGGCCCGGCTCCCCGGTACCGGCGTTGGCGTTGCCGCTGTTGAGCACCACGGCCGCTGCCCTTCCCCCGGTTGCGGTCAGGTGCTCGAGCGTGACCTGCACCGGCGCGGCCGTCATCTCGTTGCGGGTCGTGACGGCGCTTGCGGCGACGGGTGCACCGTCGGCGGTGGCGACGACGGCCAGATCGGCGGCACCCTCTCCCTTGATGCCCGCGGCGGTACCGGCGGCGACGAATCCCTGCGCAGCGGTGACGCTCATCGTCCTCCCGTCCTGGTGCGGTCGCTCACGGCGTCACCCCGACGGTCGCCAGGCCGGCGGTCTCGGGGAACCCGACCAGCAGATTGGCGCATTGGAGCGCCTGGCCGGACGCACCCTTGCCCAGGTTGTCGATGGCGCAGATCACCACGGCATGACCGGTCCGGGGATCGACGCGGGCCGTCACATGGGCCGCGTTGGAGCCGAGTGTGTCCTTGGTGCCGGGCGGGTCGTCCCTCACGACGACGAACGGGTGGTCGGCGTAGGTCTTGGCCAGGGTGTCCAGGACCTCGTCGGTGGTCGGCGAGCCGACCGGCGTGGCGTAGGACGTGGACAGGATGCCGCGGCTCATCGGGGCCAGGTGGGGGGTGAACAGCACCGATGCCGCTCCCCCGGCGGCCAGGCCGACCGACTGCTCGATCTCTGGTGTGTGGCGGTGGTTCAGCAGGCCGTAGGCGCTGAAGTTCTCGTCGGCGGCACAGAAGGTGGTGTTCTCCTTCGGGGCCCGACCCGCGCCGGAAAGCCCGCTGGCGGCGTCCACGATGATGCCGCTCGGCTCGATCTGCCCGGCCTGCACCAGGGGCACCAGGCCCAGCAGGGCGGCCGTGGGATAACAACCGGGTACCGCGACGTGGTCCGCGGTGGCCAGCTCGTCACCGAACAGCTCGGGCAGGCCGTAGGCGAAGCGGTCCAGCAGTTCGGGACACGTGTGCGCGGCGCCGTACCACTCGTCGTAGAGTCCGGGGTCGTTCAGTCGGAAGTCGGCGCCCAGATCGATCAGGTGCGGTCCCCGGTCGACCAGCCGGGAGAGGATTTCCTGCGACGCTCCGTGGGGCAGGCAGGCGAACACGACGTCGACGTCGGCCAGCTGGTCGAGATCGACGGGAGCGAACACGAGGTCCGGGTACGCGCCGCCGAGCGCCGGATGCAGATCGGCCACCCGCCGGCCCACCTGCGTGTCCCCCGTGGCCACTTCGATCGAGAAGCCGGGATGGACGGCCAGCAGCCGGAGCAGCTCGGCCCCGGTGAACCCCGAGGCGCCGACCAGCCCGACGGAGAGGCGCGTGGCCGGTGGCGATCCGTGGGATGACATCTCGGGATCATACACCTGTCCGCATATTCATACAAAGAGGCGGACGCACGAGCACCGATGGGGCCTGACCCCCGTTGTGCTCGTCAGGCGCGGAGGCGGGCGTCGAAGGTGTGCTCGACCGCGTCGATGCACGCCTGCCTCGCCAGCGCGACGTCGTCGGCGGTGAGGGTGCGGTCGGGGGCCTGGAACCGCAGGCCGTAGGCCAGACTGCGACGCCCCTCCCCCAGCGGTGGACCGCGGAACACGTCGAACAGCCACAGATCGACCAACAGTGCACCCCCGGCCTCGTGGAGGACGGCGTCGACCGCGGCGGCCGGCACGGTGTCGGCCACGTCGAAGGCCAGGTCGACGTCGCTCGACGGATGGCGGCTGACCAGGCGATACGCGGGAGCTGGCCGCTCGAGCGCCTCGATGACGTCCAGGTCCAGGCCGAGCCAGGCGACCTCCTGCTCGATGCCCAGACCGTCCAGGACCGAACGGGGGACCTCGCCGATGTCGCCGATCACGGTCTCACCCGAGCGCAGCTCGCCCGAGCGTCCGCCGTGCAGGCCGGTGATCGGCGCGCTCACGACGCTGGGGTCGGGGATGCGCAAGGCTTCCTGGAGGCGAAACCAGTCGTCGACGGCGCCGGCGACCGGCGATCCGGCTCGGACGACGCCGAGCAGGGTCGGCTGATGCGGCAGGCGCTGGTCGGGGGCCGGAACGAAGACCCGGCCGATCTCGAACAGTCCCGCGCCCGGCTGCCGATGCCGTTCGTTGTGGGCGACCGCGGCCAGCAGTCCGGGGCGCAGCGACGTGCGCATGCGGGATTCCTCGGACACGAGCGGGTTGGTGAGCTCGACCGCGTCGGGCGAGAGACCCACCCGCTCGAGGTCACCGGGGCCGAGGAACGGAATCGGCATGGCCTCGTCCAGACCGGCGCCGACCAGCGTGTCCTGCACTCGTCGCTTCAGCGCATGGTGGGCCGACAGCCCGCCCGAGTGGGCCGAGCGCGGCATGGTGCGCACGATCCGCTCGTAGCCGTAGTGGCGGGCCACCTCCTCCACGACGTCGATCTCGACGGTGGTGTCGGGCCGGAAGCTGGGCGGCAGCACGTCGAGCCGACCGTCCTCGCCGTCCACCTCGGTCACCTCGAACTCGATCGAGCCCAGAATGGCCGCCATCTCGGCGGCGGGGAGCTCGGTTCCCAGGACCTTGTTGACCCGATCGGACCGGACCCGGATCACGTCCCTCGCCGGGAGCTCACCATGCTCGTCGACCACACCGGGGACGCTCGTGGCGCCGGACTCGGCCAGGAGCTGGCAGAACCGGCGCGCGGCCCGCTCGACGCCTTCGGGATCGGTTCCTCGCTCGAACCGCAACGAGGCTTCGCTGCGCAGCTGGAGCCGGGTGCTGGTGCGGGCGATGTCCTCGGGCCGCCACCACGCCATCTCGAGCAGGACGTCGGTGGTCCGATCGGTGATCTCGGTGGACGCACCGCCCATCACTCCGGCCAGGCCGATGGCCGCGTCGCTCCCGTCGGCGATCACACCGTCGGCCTCGATCAGTGAGCGCTCGACGCCGTCCAACGTGACCAGCGTCTCGCCCGCGACCGCACGCCGCACGCGCAGGGCCCCACCCGGCACCGCGCCCAGGTCGTACGTGTGGTTGGGCTGGCCCAGCTCGGCCATGACGTAGTTGGACACGTCGACCACGTTGCTGATCGATCGCATGCCGACGGCGGCCAGCCGGTTCGCCATCCACCGAGGCCCGGGTCCCACCGTGACGTTCTGGAGCACCCGGACCAGGAACCGACCGCACAGCACCGGGTCGAGGATCTCGACCGATGCCAGGGCGTCGGCGGCGGGACCGGTCTCGGGGATCTCGGGGTCGGGCATCGTGAACGGCACACCCAGACGGGCGGCGACGTCGCGGGCGACGCCGGCGACCGACATGGCGTCGGGCCGGTTCGCGTTGACCTCGAGGTCCCAGGCCACGTCCTGCTCGATGCCCATGGCCTCGGTCAGCGGCGTGCCCAGCCGATGGCCCGAGAGGACCATGATCCCGGCGGCGTCCTCGCCCAGGCCGAGCTCGACCGCCGAGCACAACATGCCGTTGGACCGCTCGCCCCGCATCTTGCGAGCCGCGATCTCCATGCCGTTGGGCATGGTGGTGCCGACGGTGGCCAACGGCACCTGATCGCCGACGGCCATGTTGAACGCGCCGCAGGCGATCTGGAGCGCCTCGCCGTCGCCCCGGTCCACGTCGACCAGCTGGATGCGGTCGGCGTTCGGATGGGGGCGCAAGGCCAGCACCTCGGCCACGACGATGCCGTCCAGGCCCTCGCCCACGGTCCAGCGCTCCTCGACCGCCATGCCCAGGTCGGACATGGTGTCGCCCAGGACGTCGATGGACTGGTCGAACGGCGCGAAGTCCTGGAGCCAGCGAAGGGTGACCTTCATCGGGGCGGCCTGGTCGGTGCGGGTGCGTGCATGGGGGTGCCTGGGTTCATGGTGGAGCGATCCGGATCAGAACTGGGAGAGGAAGCGGACGTCGTTGGTGAAGAGCTCGCGCAGGTCCTCGACCCCGTGACGCTCCTTGGCCAGCCGGTCGATCCCGAATCCGAACGCGAAGCCGGACCACTCGTCGGGGTCGATGCCGACGTTGCGGAAGACGTTGGGGTGCACCATCCCGCATCCGCCCAGCTCGAGCCAGTCGCCCGACGGCGTGCTGACGTCGAACTCGGCCGACGGCTCGGTGAACGGGAAGTAGGAGGGCCGCAGCCGGGTGGTGCGGTCCTCGCCGAAGAAGGCCTTGGTGAAGGCGTCGATCGTGCCGGCCAGGTCGCCGAAGGTGATGTGCCGATCCACCACCAGGGCCTCGATCTGGTGGAACACGGGCATGTGGGTGGCGTCGGCGGTGTCGCGGCGATAGGTCCGACCGGGCATGACGGCGTAGATCGGGGGCCTGCGCTGCTCCATCAGGTGGATCTGGAGATTCGACGTGTGGGGCCGCAGCATCGTGGTCTCGGTCTCGCCGACGTCGACGAACAGCGTGTCGAAGTTGGAACGGGCGGGGTGCCACGACGGGATGTTGAGCGCCTCGAAGTTGTACCAGTCGGTGTCCAGTTCG
>CAVONU010000002.1:0-358541 GCA_963697385.1 uncultured Acidimicrobiales bacterium | reverse complement strand
ATCTCGTCGATCAGGTGCTGGACCCGGTCGCCATCCTTCTCGATGAGCCTGCTGATGGCTTCTTCGTTGCTGAGTCGGGTCAGGATCCAGCGTCCGATCACCTGGAGCTCGCTGCGAAGGTCGGGTAGGGGGAGGAGACCGGCCAAGCCGTCGAGGTCATCGAGCGAGTCGATGTGGCGGCGCATGGCGGCGTCGAGCAGGTCGGCCTTGGAGGTGAAGTGCCGATAGAGCGTGCCGCCGCGGGCCACGAACCCGGCCTCGGCTTCGATCTCGCCGACGGTGACCGCGGCGAATCCCCGCTGGCTCATCAGGCGAACGCCGGCGTCGAGAAGCCGTTCTCTGGTGGAGGTCATCAAACGATGACTATAGTCAGCCTGCGATGACTCGGGATCGTGACCAAGGGGAGAGAGATGAACGTCTTCGTCATCGGCGGCACCGGCGCCGTCGGACGCCATGCGGTCCGGGCGCTCGCCGGCGCGGGTCACGACGTGACCGCCGTGGCCCGGAGCGACGAGAAGGCCGAGCAGCTGCGAGGTGACGGCGCCCGGCCGGTCGAGGTGTCGATCTTCGACGCCGCGGCCCTGGCGGACGCGTTCGTCGGATCGGACGCGGTGGTCAACCTCGCCACGGCCATCCCACCGGTCTCGAAGTTCATGAGCGCCAAGGCGTGGGCCGCCAACGATCGAGTCCGAATCGAGGGCTCGACCGCCATCGTCGACGCCGCGCTCAGCGCCGGCGTCGACCGCTTCCTCCAGGAGTCGGTGGTGATGCTCTACCCCGACGGTGGCGACCATTGGATCGACGAGGAGACCCCGCCGGACCACTTCCCCCTTGCGGCAGCGAACCTGGCCGCCGAGGCCAACACCGAGCGGTTCCGTGAGCGCGGCGGCACCGGCGTGGTGTTGCGGTTCGGTTGGTTCTACGGACCCGGCGCCACCCACAGCGAGCAGTTCTTCGCCATGGCCCGGCGCCACGTCTGCGTGCAGATGGGACGCGCCGACACCTACGTCTCCAGCATCCACATGGCCGATGCCGGCACCGCCGTCGAGGCCGCGCTGCGCGTCGCCTCCGGGACCTACAACGTCGTCGACGACGAGCCCCTGACCAAACGCGCCTATGGCGACGCGCTCGCCGCAGCGGCCCACGCCCGGCCGTGGCTGCGGTACCCCGGCCGCGCCGCGCTGCTTCTCGGCGACCGGACCACCTCGTTGACCCGATCGATTCGGGCCAGCAACGGGCGCTTCAAAGACGCGGCCGACTGGGCCCCGGAGTACCCCTCGACGCTGGAGGGATGGCCGGCCACGGCCGCCGCGCTCGCGACCGGCTGACACCCCGACGATTCTCACCCCGAGAAGGGTCGGTTGTCGGACCCGTGGGACGGCGTCGCGGGTGCTTGCCGACTGGCGTGGTCGTCGGTAGCGTGAATCGCGGCGGCTTGGCGCGCCGAACCTTCGCACCGGCCCCCACGCGGTCGGCTCAGGAAGGCAAAGGGGACCTCTGCGTGCCCGGCAGGAGTGCAGGTTCGTTTCGACTGACGCGCCCCATGCATGAGGTTGACGAGCGTGGGTGGTCACACCGCATGCCCGGGGGCACGGAAAGCAGTTGAGATGACCACGAACGAGCGCTTCAAGCAACGGGTGCGCGAGCGCATGGCCGGCACCGGCGAGCGCTACACGGCGGCCCGTCGCGTGCTGATCGAGCAGACCGCGAGGTCGGGTCGCCGGGTCTGGGCGTCCGAACCGGAGCACACCGACGAGGTGATCCGCGCCAAGACCGGTCGCGGCTGGGACGACTGGTGCGACCTGATCGACGCGTGGCCGGGCCATGGTGACGGCCACACCGCCATCGCCACGTACGTGCGCGAGGAACTCGGGGTGGACCCCTGGTGGGGGCAGGCGGTGACGGGTGGATACGAACGCATCACCGGCCTCCGCCGGCCACACGAGCGACCGGACGGCACCTTCACGGCCGACAAGTCCAAGACGATCTCGGTGGATGCGGAACGCCTCCGGGCGCTGCTCCTGGACGACGACGATCGCCGGGCGCTCTTCGGCGGCGTGGCCACCGAGATCCGGTCGAAGCCGACATCCAAGGCCATCCGCCTCGGGATCGGGCCAGGGGTGGCGCTGATCTCGATCGAACCGAGGCCGGTAGGCCGAGCCAAGGTGGTGGTCGCCCATGAGCGGCTCCCCGCGTTCGAGAACGTCGCAGAGTGGAAGTTCTTCTGGACGGAGTGGCTCGAGGCGCTCGACGGGGACTGACTCGGGGAATGGTCGGACCGTGCGGGACGTCGTCGCCACGGTGACCGTTGACCCGACCGAGCGCAGGACGGCCGACGTCGTCGCCTTCTACGACCTGACGTTCAACCAGTGCCGGCCCGCCGAAGCCATCGAGCGCTTCGCAGGAGCCGACTACCGCCAGCACAATCCTGAAGCAGGCGACGGCAAGCAAGCGTTCATCGACTACTTCGACCGGATGGCTGCCGAGTACCCGCGAAAGCGAGTCGAGTTCAAACGGGTACTGATCGACGGAGACTTCGTGGTGCTCCACTGCCACCAGCCCGGCGATCTCGAGTGCGCCGGCATCGATATCTTCCGACTCGGCCGCGACGAGGCGGGCCTACCGCCGATCGGTCACTATCGTTCGGGCACTGACCGCGCTCGGGGCGACTCCGTCGGGTTCGATCTCGCGCCGCGCTGGGAGGAGCAATGGGTGACGCGAACGGGTTCGCGTGGACTCGGAGGAAGAACGGCGACGTGGTCGTCGAGCACCACGGCCGTCGGGCTGCGGTGCTGCGGGGACGTCGGGCTGATGACTTCCTCGCGGACGTCGGTTCGGGCGACGACCAGGAACTGATGGCACGGGTCACCGGCAACTACAAGCGGGGCAATGAGCGGCAGGCACGGACTCATCCTCGAAACGGCTGAGATGGATGCGGCCAGCGGTTTCCTGCTGGTGCGGAGCTGCGGAGTCGGTGGGGAGGAAGCCAGGTCCACACCATGACGAACCGGTCCACATCTGTGCGTGCAAGCGAAGCCCGAGCCCGCCTGGAAAGCGACGCGAACATCTGGCTGGCCACGGCATCGTCCGGCGGAGTCCCGCACCTGGTTCCCTTGTCGCTGGCGTGGATCGACGACAAGATCATCGTCGCCACTCCCTCGGACACTCCGACCGCCCAGAACGCCATGTCGAGTGCCCGAGCCCGCGCTGCTCTCGACAGCGCCGATGACGTTGTGATCTTCGACGCCGACGCCACCGTGTTGGATTTCGACGAGGCCAACGAGTCGCTGATCAACCGCTACGTCCAACGAGTCGGATGGGATCCCCGGGACAACCCCGGTGCCTGGTCAATCCTCGTTCTGACTCCACGTCGAGCACAGGCCTGGGACGGCCCGAACGAGATCACCGGTCGGACGATCGTTCGAGACGGAGTCTGGCTCGACGGCTGACCGAGTCCGCTCAGAACGTGCCAACGATCCGAAGCTCCGTCCTGCTCCTCATCGGCACATCGGAGTGGGTTCGAACTCGGCTGACGGACCATTGATCAGCGGGCCTACTGCGACAACGTTCGAACCCGGCACGGCCCGCGAGCCCGGCGGAGTATCGCCGGGCCAGGGTGACAGCGGAGGGAGGGGGATTCGAACCCCCGGGACCCCGGAAGGGCCCAACGGTTTTCAAGACCGTCGCAATCGTCCGCTCTGCCATCCCTCCAGAAGGGAGGCTACCGCTCCGCTTCGTCGCTCTGGACGAGGTGACGGATCTCGGCCAGCCACTCGTCGGCCCGCCTCCAGGCGGCGTCGGCGTCGCGCCGGGCCGACTCGAGGTGCTCACCGGCGGCGGGGTACGAGCCGAGGAACTTCACGTCCTTCTGCTTGCTGCGCAGCTCGCGCAGGCAGTCGGCCACGACCTCGTCGGCGATGTGGCCCTCGAGGTCGATGATGAAGCAGTAGTCGCCCAGCGCCTTCTTGGTGGGACGGGACTCGAGTCGGCTCAAGTTGATGGCCCGAGCGGCGAACTCCTGCAGGATCGACAGCAGCGAGCCCGGCACGTCGGCCCGCTGGAACACGACGATCGAGGTCTTGTCATGACCGGTCGGCGGCGGCACCATCTTGGGCGCGACGAGCACGAACCGGGTCTGGTTCTCGGGGTGGTCCTCGATGTGGGTGGCCAGCACCTCGAGGCCGTGCACCTTGGCCGCCAGCGCCGTTCCGATCGCCGCGGTGCGCGGTACGTCGTTCTCGGCGATGGTGCGGGCCGCTCCCGCGGTCGACTTCGATGCCTGCTCGGTGACGTGGGGCAGCTCACGGGCCAGGAAGTTGCGGCACTGGGCCAGCGCCACCGGATAGGACAGGACCGTCTCGATGTCGTCCATACCGACCCCGGGTCGGGCCAGCAGATTGAGCTCGACGTCGATCACGACCTCGCGCTGGATCAACAGGTCGGTCTCGAACGCCAGCGTGTCGAGCGTGACGTTGACACTGCCCTCGATGGAGTTCTCGATCGCGGCGAAGCCCATGTCGGCGGTCCCGCCGCTGGTGGCGGCCAGCACGCCGGGAATGGACTCCAGCGGCATCAGGTCCATCTCGGCCAGGTCGGGCTGGCTGAGCAGCGCGTGCTCGGTGAACGTGCCCTCGGGCCCCAGGTAGGCGAGGCGGGTGGCTGCAGCGGGTGACGTCACCGAAGCAGGTTACCGACCCGGATGCGCGGGCCGGGACCGCGTCCGCCAGACTGGAGTGGTGAACGATCCGCTCTACTTCCGCCAGCTCCTGTCCGGCCGCGATTTCGCCCGCACCGACCCGATCGCCGGCCAGATGGTCAACTTCACCTACGCCGTCGGCGACCGCACGACCGGCGAGGCCCTGGTCGTCGATCCCGCCTACGACGTCGCCGGCATCATCGATGCCCTGGCCGAGGACGACATGACGGTGAAGGGTGTCCTCCTCACCCACTATCACGCCGACCACTGCGGCGGAGAGATGATGGGGTTCCGCATCGAGGGCGTTCGCGAGCTGCTCGAGGTCACGTCGGTCCCGATCCACATCCAGGGCGACGAGGCCGACTACGTGCTGAAGGTCACGGGTGTCGCCGACACCGACCTGGTGCGCCACCGGTCGGGCGACCTGGTGTTCGCCGGCTCGATCCCCATCGAGCTCATCCACACGCCAGGTCACACGCCGGGCAGCCAGTGCTTCCTGGTCGACAACCGCCTGGTCGCGGGCGACACGCTGTTCCTCCAGGGCTGCGGCCGCACCGACCTGCCCGGCGGGGATCCGGCCGAGATCTACCGCTCGATCACCGAACGCCTGGCCAAGGTGCCCGACGACGCCACCCTGTTCCCCGGCCATCTGTACTCACCCGAGCCGTCCGCCCCGCTGGGCGAGACCCGCCGCACCAACATGGTGTTCCGACCCGACAACGTCGACGAGTTCCTCCGGATGTTCAGCTGACTCCGGTCACGAAGCAGAATCTGTGCCGCTGCATGTCGACTGGATCGACGCAGCGAGGCACAGATTCCGAGATCTAGATCTCGCAGTGGTCGTCGGGCTGCGGGCGGCCGTCGCTGAGCTCGACCGCCAGCTTCTTGCGGAGACCGCCGCGGGTGGTGACGCGCATCCGCGACGCCAGGCCCGCCAGGGTCGGCGTGACCAGCACCTTCAGATCGTCGCCGGCGCGCAGCGCCTTGTACGGGCTGAGGTTCTTTCCCTTGGTATTGGTGTCGACCGACACCTCGGCAACCTTGCCTCAGCCGGTTGGCCTGATGTAGTCGACGGTCAGGGTGCCGCCCTTCTTCCGTAGCAGAGTGGCAGCGTCGTCGGTGACTTCGATCTTCACGAGGTGTCCTCTCGGGTCTGTGGGCACAACCGGGTACCCCTCGGCACTATTCCGGGCCCTCCGAGGCCAGGGTGATCAGCGCCTGTATCGACCAGTGCTCGGCCACGCCCGGTGACCGGCGAAGGTAGGCGGCCGACTCGGCCGGCGTCATGCCATGGGCCGCCTCCAGGCCGACCAGGATGCGGTGCAGGTAGCGCGGTCGCGGCGCGGCCGGTTCCGCCGCCGACGAGGGTTCGGGCGAGGTGAACGTCAGCTGGGGAACATCGTCGATATCGCCCAGCCAGACCACGCGGTCGTAGCGGCCCGTTCCCAGCGTGACCGAACCGGCGGCGCGCACGTCGGCGACCTCGACCTCGGCGTGCTCCCGCCCGGTCTCCTGGGCCGCGACGTCCTCGAACTGTTCTGCGGTGACCAGGTAGGCGTGGCCCAGGGTCGGCGCCGGCGAGACGTGCTGGTGGTCGAGGAACGCGATCCCGCCGCCCCACGTGCGCGACTCGCCGGCGAAGTAGAGATCGTGCGGAACCCGACACGGTCGCCGGGCCCGCGGCGGGGACGCGTCCCGTGCGCCCCGATAGGTGAAGTGCCCACCGTCGGGCGTCCCGCCACCCAGGTAGGTGCCCAGCCGGTCGGGGTCGAGGTTGGAGCCGTAGCTCACGTACCAGACCATCGACGTCGCTCCCCGTGTCACCACGCCATGGTGACATGACCCATGGGCGCCGATCCACGGTCCGACTCACCGGTAGCATCGCACCGGCGCCGGGGGCGCCCACGATGACCCGGGGGACTGGTCGATGACCGATCTGTTGGCACTGTCCGAGCGACTGATCGCCGAGGGCGACACCGAGACGCCGTCCAACCGGCCCACGGGTGAGCTCTCGGAGATCAGCGACGACGTCGCCGTCATCGAGGCGTTCTCCCACGTGGTCGTCCTCAGGTCCGCCGGGGTGCTCGGCCTGGTCGACACGTCCACCTCGTTCATGGCCCCGGCCTGTCTGACGTCGCTGCGGTCGTGGTCGGACGACCCGGTCGACACGATCGTGTACACCCACGGCCACGTCGATCACGTCGGCGGAGCGCAGACCTTCCTGGACGAAGCGAGCGAGCGCGGTGACCCGCGACCCGGGGTGGTCGGCCACGCCAACGTCGAGCCGCGCTTCGACCGGTACGACCTGACCCACGGCTACAACGCCATCATCAACGCTCGTCAGTTCGGTCGGACCGGACTGATCGACGGGGACGACAATCCGCTGTGGCCTCGCGACTGGGTCCGGCCCACGACCATCGTGCGCGAGCGGGCGACCGCCCGGGTCGGCGACCTCTCCGTCGAGCTCCACCATTCCCTCGGCGAGACCGACGACCATCTGTGGGGCTGGATCCCCGATCTCGAGGCCGTCCTGGCCGGGGATTTCCTGACCTGGGTGTTCCCCAACGCCGGAAACCCGCAGAAGGTCCAGCGCTACCCGCTGGAGTGGGCGGCGGCGCTGCGCGACATGGCGGCCCGCGAACCCAAGCTCTTGTTGCCCGCGCACGGGCTCCCCATCGGGGGTACCGACCTGGTGGCGCAGGTCCTCGACGACGTGGCCGACGTGCTCGAACGGCTCGTGGCCGACGTCCTCGAGCTGATGAACGAGGGGGCCCGACTCGACACGATCGTCAACACCGTCGCCGTCGACCCCGACCGGCTGGCGCGGCCCTACCTCATGCCCATCTACGACGAGCCCGAGTTCGTCGTCCGCAACATCTGGCGAATGTACGGCGGCTGGTACGACGGCAACCCGGCCCGGCTGAAGCCTCCGTCCGACGAGGCGCTCTCCGCCGAGGTGGCCGCACTGGCCGGCGGCGCCGACCAGCTCACCGCACGGGCGCTGGCGTGCAGCGACGGCGACGACCACCGGATGGCGTGCCAGCTGATCGAGTGGGCGGCGGCGGCCGGCCCCGACGACGCTGCGGCCCACGAGGCGCGGGCCGAGATCTACCGGCGCCGCCGACGGGCCGAGCGGTCGCTGATGGCCAAGGGCATCTACGGCTGGGCGGGTCGCGAGTCCGAGGACCAGGCCGCCCGCCTCGACGCCGGGGGAAAGGAACCGAACGCATGACCGACGAGATCCGACCCTTCAGGGTGGACGTCCCCGACGATGTCCTGACCGACCTGCGCGATCGCCTGGGCCGCACCCGCTGGCCCGACCAGATCGACGGATCGGGCTGGACCTACGGCACCGACGGCGCCTATCTGCGCGACCTGTGCGCCACCTGGGCCGACGACTTCGACTGGCGCACGTGGGAGGAGCGCCTCAACCGCCACCGGCAGTTCGTCACGACGATCGACGGCGTCGACATCCACTTCCTCCACGTGCGCTCGCCGGTCGCGGACGCCCTCCCGATGGTCATGACCCACGGTTGGCCCGGGTCGGTCCTCAACTTCCTGCCGGTCATCGAGTCCTTGACCGATCCCGTCGCCGAGGGGGGCGACCCGGGCGACGCGTTCCACCTGGTGCTGCCCTCGCTGCCGGGGTTCGGCTTCTCCGGCAAGCCGAGCGAGCCGGGATGGGACGTGCAACGCATCGCGGAGGCGTGGGCGGTCTTGATGGACCGGCTCGGCTACGACCGGTACGTGGCCCAGGGCGGCGACTGGGGCTCCATGGTCAGCAGCCGCCTGGCGGCTCACGACCCGGAGCACTGCGCCGCGCTGCACCTCAATCTCGTCCTGGGTCTGCCGAGCGACGACGAGCCCGAGGAGCCGAGCGAGAAGGAGCAGGCCGCCATGGCCGACATGGCCGAGTACCTGGACGACGGCTCGGGCTACGCGAAGATCCAGGGCACCCGACCTCAGACCCTCAGCTATGCCCTCAACGACTCGCCGGCCGGTCAGGCGGCCTGGATCGTCGAGAAGTTCCGCGAGTGGACCGACTGCGACGGCGACGTCGAGGCCGCGGTGGGCCGTGACGAGCTGCTGGCCACCATCACCCTGTACTGGGTCACCGAGACCGCCGGCTCATCGGCTCGGCTCTACTACGAGAGCCAGCACAACGACTCGTTCGGGCTCGGGCCGCGGGTCGAGGTGCCGACCGGCTGTGCGATCTACCCCCGCGAGATCATGCGCCCACCCCGGCGCTGGGCCGAGCAGCTGTACCACGTGACCCGCTACGCCGAGTTCGAGCGCGGCGGGCACTTCCCGACGCTCGAGGTCCCCGACATCTTCGTGGACGACGTCCGCGCCTTCTTCGCCGAAGGGGGACCGAGCGGAGCGCGCCCTGGTTGAACCCGGGCCGGCCGAAGCTCGACGAGGTCGCGCGCCCGGGCTGATCCCGAGATCAGCCCCAGGCTGGCCAAAGGCCAGCCGATGGCCGAAGGCCAGCTGCCGTCATGGCGCCGCCAGTTGGGCCACCAGTGCCAGTTGCTCGGCCGTCGGGGGTGGACCCGCCAGGCCCCGGTATCGGGCCGATCCCACCTGCCAGACGGCGAACGCCTCGGCGAAGTCTCCTGAGGGCGTGGCGTAGTCGGACTCGCCGGCCTGACCGAACCAGGCCCGGTCGGGCGCAAACCCGCGCACCGCTCGCCACTCCGCCCGCTCCGCGACACCGAACCAGGTGACGTCGATGGCGTGGCCCATCTCGTGGGCCAGGACGTGCGCGACGTCGTCGGCGGAGTGCTCGGCCCGCACATAGAGATCGATCTGCTGGTCCTCGGGCCAGGTGGCGCCGAGGAGCCCGGGTCGGCCCGGGAGGAAGCGGATCTCCCAGCCCGGCAGGCCCTGCTGCCACGGGTAGGACAACTGTCGGAGCGCGTCGGCTCCCACCTGTTGCTCCCGGCTGATCCCCGGGGTCGTGGGCTCGTTCGCAGGACCGGCCGGCAGCTCGAAGGTGACCCGCGGTGGCGGTGTCGTGGTGGTCGTGACGGCCGGCGGCGCGGTGGTCGGCACCGGCGGCGCGAGGGTGGTGGGCACCGGGGCAGCAGCGCTGGGGACCTCGAAGGTGGGGATGACCAGTTGCAGTTCGGTGGTCGGAGCAGCGCTGGCGTCAGGGGGCACTGCGGGCGGGGCCGTGGCGATCGAGGGGGCGAACCGGCCCTGTTGGCTCAGGAGCGCGGGAGGTTCGCCCGCTCCGCCCGGATCGGACTGCAGGTTGGCCATCAGCAGGCCGCATGCCGTGATCCCTCCCGCCACGCGCAACGCGCGGGAGACGGTGGTGTGCATCTCGCCTCCGTCGCGACTCCCTCCAGAGCCACGAGGCCCAAGATGCCGCGTCCCGGCGGGCCACGTCCAGCCGACGGGACTCCCCGCAGCGCCGAACTGGTGGGACCCGATGCGATCTCAGGTACGATCGAACCCGTCCACCAGCTGACCCCCGAGGTATCGGCAGCACCATGAAGGTTTGGATCGATCAGGATCTGTGCACAGGCGATGGTCTGTGCGAGGAAATCGCCCCCGACGTGTTCTTCGGCCAGGACGACGGCCTGTTCTACGTCAAGGAAGCCTCCGACAACTTCGGTGAAGAGAAGTTGTTCGACGGCAAGGCCAACCCGGGCGGGGCCGAGGGCATGGCCCGCATTCCCGATGGTGGCGAAGAGCGCGTGATCGAGGCGGCCGAAGAGTGCCCCGGTGAGTGCATCTTCATCGAGATCGAATAGCGACCGACCTTCGTTCTCTCCTTTCTCCGGGCCGCCAGGGCCCGGCTGCGCGCGCCGTGTGACCCGGCCGGTGCACTCTTGCCGGTGCCCCGTCGGAGCTGGCACACTTTCCCCATCTTCGAGCCCGGGGGCGAACGGCGGATGCAGCGAATGCGCAAGGTACTGATCTCGGTGGCCCTGGTGGCCGCCGGCGTCGTCGTCACGGCCACGCCCGCCTCAGCGGCCGCGTTCACGTGTGACGTGGCCGGCCTGGCCACGGCCGCCGTCGACATCCCGATCGCAGCGTCCGGTCCGGCCACCGTCGTCGTCGGCGAGACGAATCGCTACAACATCGACCTCGACCTCGCCGGCGTCATCCCGCCCGAGTTCTCGGCGTTGTCGGGGACCGCGACCAAGGCGGTGGCATCGCTCAAGCTGCCCGCCGGTGCAGACGTGGATCCAGCTACCGCCACGGTCACCGGCGTCGAGGGTGCGACGGTCTCGGTCAGCGGCGGCCAGGCCGAGGTGAACATTCCCGGACCCATTCCCTTCGGGGGCGACGCCGTGCTGCCGTCGCTGACCGTCTCGATCGATGTCAAGGCCACGCAGGTCGGCGAGATCGTGCTGACCACCGAGGGCGCCACTGCGGTGCTCGAGGCGGACGCCGTCCTCGTTGCGAATTCTGATCCCATCCCGATCGTCGCGACCTGCGCCAACGGCGATCCCGCGACCCTCTTGACCGTGTCGGTCACCGATGTTGCCGGCGCCACGCAGACGGCGGCACCCAACATCCAGACCTCCTCGGCCACGGCCGCGGCGACTCCGGCCACCGCGTCGCCGGCCGCCATGGCAACGACCGGCGCCGAGTCCATCACCCTCTCGGGTGTGGCGCTTATCCTCATGGGCTTCGGCATGCTCGCCGTCGCCGGTCAGCGCGTCCTCGCCTGCCGGCGCATCTGACCCGCCGGCCCGCGCCGCCATGAGCCATCTGGCGTACGAGAAGCAGGGCCACGTCGCGGTCATCACGTTCAACCGCCCCGAGCGGCACAACGCGATCAGCCCCGAGATGATGGTGCGCTTGTTCGATGCGTGGACCGAGGTCCGCGACGACCCCGAGGTGCGTGTCGCCATCCTCACGGGGGCGGGCGACGAGACGTTCTGCGCCGGCGGCGATCTGGGGAAGCTCATGCCGCTGTTCACCGGCGCCCGCGAGCCCGATGACGAGTGGGACCGGCGGATCAAGGACGATCCGATGATGACGATGACCTCGTTGCTCAAGGGATTCGAGCTCTACAAGCCGATCGTCGCCGCGGTGAACGGTCGAGCGCTGGCGGGTGGGATGGAGCTGCTCCAGGCCACCGACATCCGCGTGGCCTCGTCCGAGGCGGTCTTCGGGTTGACCGAGGCGCAGCGCGGGCTGGTGCCCGGCGGCGGGTCGATGGTCCGCCTGTGCCGCCAGATCGCGTGGGCCCGGGCCATGGAGATCCTGCTGCTGGGCGAGACCATCACTGCGGAGGAGGCACTCGACATCGGGTTGATCAACGCCGTCGTCGCTCCCGACCAGGTGATGGCCACGGCCCACGACTACGCCGAGCGACTGGCTGCCAACGGACCGCTGGCGGTCCAGAAGATCAAGGAGGCGGCGTGGCGCACCAGTGGCCTGCCCATCGACGAGGCCCACGCCATCGAGAACGACCTGGCCGCCGAGGTGATGATGTCGAAGGATGCCCGCGAGGGCCCGCGGGCGTTCATGGAGAAGCGCCGCCCGAACTTCACCGGCACCTGAGTTCCATCCCTCGACGAAACTTGTGCATCCACCCCACTCATGTGCGGGTCGGTGCCCAAGTTTCGGGTGGGAGGGTCAGGTGGGGGCGACCTCGAGGTCGAAGCGGACCTCGGCGTCGTCGATGGTGACCGTGGTGGCGAGCTCACCGTCCGTCTCGGTGACCGATGACGCCAGGACCTGCTCGGCGACCGTGTCCAGGTGGCGGCGGATGCCGTCGCCCACCTCGCCGTCGGGGAGGCGAAGTCGCAGCGTGATGCGGTCGGTGATGGCCAGGTCGGCCGTCTTGCGGGCCTGCTGGACGTGGCGTACCAGATCGCGCGCCGCGCCCTCGGCGGCCAGCTCGGGCGTCACGGTCGTGTCGAGGTGGACCACGGTGCGGTTGCCCGGCAGTGCGGCGACGGCGCCCTCGGCGCTGGGCTCGAGTCCCAGCTCGAACTCACCGTCGGCCAGGGTGACTCCGGCCGCGACGACCGAGCCGTCGGGATGCTGCTCCCACTCGCCGCTACGGGCGGCGGCCATGACCGCCTTCATGTCCTTGCCCAGGCGCGGCCCCAGGGTGCGACCGTCGGGGCGGAGGATGAAGCTGCCGTAGGCCTCGACGTCGTCGTCGAAGGCGATCTCCTTGACGTTGACCTCTTTGCGGATCAGGTGGACCAGCGGCTCGAGCCGCTCGCTGTCGCGACCCACGATGGTCAGCGTCTGGAGCGGGAGACGGGCGCGCAGCCCGTGATCCTCGCGGAGCGAGAGCGCAGCCCTGGTGGCGTCGCGGACCAGGTCCATGTCGGCGACCAGCGTGGGGTCGTCGGGCAGCGAAGCGGGATCCGGCCAGTCGGTGAGGTGCACGCTGTCGCCGCCGGTGAGGGTGGTGTAGATCTCCTCGGCGAGCATGGGCAGCAGCGGCGCCGCCACCTGGCCGAGGGTCACCAGCGCGGCGAACAGGGTGTCGTAGGCATGGGCCTTCGACTCGGCGGACACGGTGGCGTCGCCGCCGGCGGAGGCCCAGAACCGCTCGCGGCTCCCGCGGATGTACCAGTTGGTCAGCGCGTCGACGTAGGCCTCGATGATGTGGCACGCCTGGGCCAGGTCGTAGCGATCGAGCGCATCGGTGACCTGGACCACCAGGTCGTGCGTCTTGGCCAGCAGGTACCGGTCGAGCAGCTCGGGACTGTCGGTGCGGACCTTCGCCGTGTAGTCGTCGGCGTTGGCGTAGAGCGTGAAGAAGTAGAAGGCGTTCCAGATGGGATCGAGCACCCGGCGCGCCGTCTCGGCGATCCCGCTGGCCTCACGGTCGATCCGGAAGTCCAGGCCGCGCAGGATGGGCGAGCGCATGAGGTACCAGCGGAGGGCGTCGCTCCCCACCTCCTGGAACACCAGATCGGGTTCGGCGTAGTTGCGGAGCCGCTTGGAGAGCTTGCGGCCGTCCTCGGCCAGCAGCGTGCCGTGGCAGATCACGTTGGCGAACGCAGGCTTGTCGAACAGCGCCACCCCCAGGACGTGCATGGTGTAGAACCAGCCGCGCGTCTGCGGGATGTACTCGACGATGAAGTCGGCCGGGTTGTGCTCGTCGAACCACTCGGCGTTCTCGAAGGGGTAGTGCACGCTGGCGAACGGTGACGATCCGCTCTCGAACCAGCAGTCGAGCACCTCGGGGACGCGGCGCATCATCGACTGACCGGTGGGGTCGTCGGGGTTGGGTCGCACCAGCTGGTCGATGCCGGGCCGGTGGAGGTCGTCGGGGCGGACCCCGAAGTCGGCCTCGAGCTCGTCGAGCGAGCCGTAGACGTCGACGCGCGGGTAGTCGGGGTCGTCGCTCTTCCACACCGGTATGGGCGCGCCCCAGAAGCGGTTCCGGGAGATGGACCAGTCGCGGGCGCCCTCGATCCACTTGCCGAACTGGCCGTCTCGGATGTGCTCGGGGATCCAGTTGATCTCCTGGTTGGCGGCCACCATCCGATCGCGGATGGCGGTGACCTCGACGTACCAGGACGACAGCGCCCGGTAGATGATCGGCGTGTCGGTCCGCCAGCAGTGGGGATAGTTGTGGGTGTAGGTGTCGTGGCGCACCAGCACGCCGCGCGCTTTGAGGGCGTCGATGACGCCCGGGTTGGCCTCGAGCACGTTCTGCCCCGCCCACTCGGGGACGTCGGCGGTGAAGCGACCGCTGTCGTCGACCGGAACCACCACCCCGATGCCGTGCTCGGCGCCGACCCGCTGGTCGTCCTCGCCGAAGCCGGGAGCGATGTGGACGACGCCGGTGCCCTCGTCGATCTCGACGAAGTCGGCGCCGATGACGCGGAACGCGTTGGGCTCGTCGCGGAAGTAGGGGAACAGCGGCTCGTACGTGCGGCCGATCAGGTCGCGACCCTGGACCGAGCCGGCCGGCGTGGCGCCTTCCAGCTGGGGCGCGTAGCGCTCGACGGTGGCCTCGGCGAGGTAGTAGCGGATCCCGTCCTGGTCCATCGCCTGGTAGGTGATGTCGGGGCCCACGGCCAGCGCCAGGTTGGACGGCAGGGTCCACGGGGTGGTGGTCCAGGCCAGGATGCGCTCGGGGGGCGTGGCGCCGGCACCGTCGGGCTCGAGGGTGAACGCGACGGTGATGGCCGGATCCTGCCGGGGCCGGGTGGCGTCATCGATGCGGATCTCGAAGTTGGACAGCGGCGTCTCGGCGCCCCACGAGTACGGCATGACCCGGTAGTCCTCGTACACCAGGCCCTGGTCCCACAGCTGCTTGAACGCCCACATGACACTCTCCATGTAGGAGAGGTCCATGGTCTTGTAGTCGTGCTGGAAGTCGACCCAGCGGGCCTGGCGCCTGACGTAGTCCTGCCACTCGGACGTGTACCGCATGACCGAGCTGCGGCAGGCGTCGTTGAACTTGTCGATGCCGAACTCGGTGATCTTCTGGCGCCCGCCGACGCCGAGATCCTTCTCGACCTCCATCTCGACGGGAAGGCCGTGACAGTCCCAGCCGAACTGGCGCTCGACCCGATGGCCGCGCATGGTCTGGTAGCGCGGGACGACGTCCTTGACGTACCCGGTCAGCAGGTGCCCGTAGTGGGGGAGGCCGTTGGCGAACGGGGGGCCGTCGTTGAAGACGTACTCGTCGCGATCGGCCCGCTGCCGGATCGAGCGCTCGAAGGTGTGATCACGTTCCCAGCGATCGAGGACCGATCGCTCGATCGCGGGGTAGTCGGCGCGGGTGGGCACGGCGGGATAGGGGCTGGCGGGGGGCTCGTCTCGCATGATGGGATCCGGCGGAACTGGGGGCGGAAAGAGAGAAAGCCTACCGGCGCGAGGCCGGCAGGCTTTCGTTCCCTACGTGCTGGCGCAGGGTTGAGGTCAGGTGATGTCGGCGCTGCGCCGGCGGGCGGCGAGCAGTGCGACGGCGCCCAGGCCGGTGAGGCCGACCGCCAGGGCCGCGAGCGACCCGGTGTTGCTCCCGGTACGGGGGAGGGTCGCGCTGTTCGCGGCGACCGCAGCGGTGGGCTTGGCCGTGGCGGTGCCCGCCACGTTGGTGGACGTGGTACCGCCGGCCGCGAGGACCTGGGTGGTGGTCGACGCCGTGTGGTTGCAGCTGTCGGAGCTGGCCACGACGCTGGCGCTGCCCACCGGGGTGCTGGCCGGAACCGTCACGCTGGTCGAGAAGCTGCCGCTGCCGTCGGCCGTGGTGGTACCGACGGCCGTGCCGTTGATGGAGATGGTGACGGTGGCACCGGCTGCGAAGCCCGAGCCCGACACCGTCAGGGTGCCGCCCTGGGTGGCCGAGCCGCCGGTGCTGACCACCGGGGTGACGTAGACGTCACAGTTGTCGTCCTGAGCGGTGCCGGCACCGGCCGCCGGGGCCAGGATGAAGACCGCGGCGATGACCACGGCAACGGCACTGAAGATCTTCCGCATGGTTGCTCCCTCGAATTCCCGCCGCAACGGCCGGCCGTGACGACTCACGTCACGGTACCGTCCGCGTCGCGGATGACCACCCAGAGTAAGGGTCGGGATCGACCGGGGTCAATGTTCTCGCCCGGATTGTCATGAACGGGGTCGTGGCGACCCGGCCTCACCCTTCGGCGAGGAAGACGGTCTCGAAGGTGCGCGACACCGTCCTGGGTCCCGCCTCGTCGGCCGTCGTGTCGCCCTCGGCCTGCTCGACCCAGGTGACCCCGTCGGTGTCGGCCACCGCGAGGGACAACCGGTCGTCCACCACCACCGGTTGGTGCAACACCGTCAACCGGTAGCCCTCCTCCATGTCGAGCGGACCGGACAGCACGAACTGGACGGTGACGGTCGCTCCAGGTGGGATGACCACCGGGAGCCCTCGTCGATGCAGCGTCCCTTCCTCCTGGGCCACCCAGGTCTCCTGCTGCTCCCCGTCGATGTCGATGGCGTCGACCTCGAGCGGGGTGAGGATGAACAGATTGGTCGAGTTGGTGCCCGGCGGGAACCCCTCGCGATTGGCGGTCACGATGGGTGGCTTCCCATCGGGCGGCGCGGTCGACGTGAGGGTCACCGTGAGCGTCGAGGAGACGGACTGCGCGTCCCAGTCGATCTCGACGTCGTGCTCGATGCGCCGTTCGAGATAGGCGTCCAGCTTGTTCTGACCGGTGTTGGAGTGGAAGACCCCCACGACGTCGGATCCTTCGGCGACGTCGAGTCGGCCGTCCAGGCCGAGGCGCTCGAACAGGTCGTTCTCGCGTTCGTCGAACGTGAGGATGCGGATGTGGTCCTCCTCGACCAGCGGGCCCAGCGTGCCCAGCAACCGCTCGGGGCGCGGCAGGTCACCGTCGGTGAGCTTCTGGAAGGTCTCGTCGATCAGCGCGTTGAGGTAATCGCCGCGCTCGCCGCGGTCGGGGAAGATGTCGTACTGGTCGTAGAGGAGGAACTGGCGGACGTTCTCGGGCGAAAGAACGAGCGGGTACCCGGGCACGGTGACGGGCCCGGTCAGTTCGATCACACCGGCGAGCGCATCGGTGTCGACGGAGATGACCCCTTCGACGGCTCGGCCACGGGCGGCGCGATAGAGCTCGTCGGCGCCCCGGGTGGCGACCGCCATGTCGGGCGTCGAGCTGTAGTTCTGCGGGTTCGGACCGGGCAGCGACTCGCGGTACGACGCCGGGTACGTGTCGTCGAGCCGCATGTCCAACTCGACGAGGTCGTCGGATCGGCCCCGGTCCTCGAGCTCGATCTGACCGCCATCGACCCCGATCTGCGCCCAGCTCCCCGACATCCCACCAAGCTCGCGCGCCTCGGACGGGGTGAGCAGCATGAGGAAGTAGCTGCGCTGCCCCTCGGCGCCCAGCAGGCCCGGGAGCAGGTCCACCACCTCGGCGGCGAGGTCGGTGGACGGCTGGACGTCGTTGAGCCGCTCCTCGAGGTCGGTGATGCGATCCTGGAGCAGACCGACGAGCCAGGGGGAGCGGACCGACCCGGCCACCGCGAGCGTGCGGTCGACGTCCTCCTGTGCCCGGCGGGTGGGCTCCTGGAGGGTGCGGATCCGGTCGAGATCGATGCGGCCGTCCTCGCCTCGGAGTGCGTCGGAGTCGACCAGGCTGGTCACGTCGCCGGCCAGTGACGTGAGGTCTCCGCCCGCGGCGCTGAGCTCGACGGCGGCGCGCTGGTGCTGCGCCACGATGGGAAGCGCTCCGGCGGGACCCGACCACCAGCCGTCCAGTTCCCGGCCGGCCGAGGCGAGGGATGCCCCCGCTTCCTCGAGCAGCGGGCGCGCGCCTTCGACGTCGCCGTCACGGGCCAACCGAAGACCGTGGTTGGACAAGGCGAACGCGTCGTCGGCTCGGGGGGCCGCCTGCACAGCACCCGCCAGCGTGAACCCGCCGATGACCAGCGCCATGGCCGCGACGAGGCCGACGCCGGCCCACGCCAGCCGGCGGGTTCGCGGCGCTCGCTGCTGGATGGCCGAACCGACGACCAGCGCTCCGCTCCCGATGCCGGCCAGCGCGGTGAGCCCGGTGAACCCCACGTTGCCGAGCCGGAACGCGACCTGAGCCGACAACCCGGCGACGACGGCACCGATCAGGGGTTCGGGGCCGCGGCGAAGGGCCAGTTCGACGATGACGATGGCGATGGCGGCGAGGCCGACGAACAGCCATGGCGGCGACGCCAGCATGGTCGGGAGGGTGGCGAACGCGATGAGGGAGAGGCGGCGCGACCCGGCCCCGGCGATGGTGACCACGGCCGCGGCGACGGTGCGTTCGATGAGATCGATCGTCTCGCCGCCGGTGGGCGCCGACTCGGCGAGCGCCGCTCCGATGGCGGCGGCCAGGACCACTGCAGCCAGCGCGACCTGCTCACGCCGCCCGGTGCTCGACGGGTGCTCGACGGTGGGAGCGGTCACGATCGCTACCGGTCGGCCAGGACGTTGATGGAGCCCCCGTAGTTGGCGACCCAGACGTTGCCCTCTGCGGCGTCGTACGTGATGCCGATCGGGTGGTATCCGACCGCCAGCTCCTGCACTTCGACCATGTCGGCGGTGGTGACCTTGCTGACCGTGTTGTCGTCGTAGTTGACGACGTAGAGGGCGCCGCCGTCGTCGGCGATGGCCATGCTGCGCGGTGCCGCACCGGTGGCGACGGTGGCCACGACCTGGCCGGTGGCCGTGTCGACCTTGGCGATGCGACCGTCGCGGTTGAGGGTGACGTAGAGGAAGGCATCGTCGGGCGACAGCACGACGTGGCGAGGGCTGCCACCCACGCCGTTGAACCAGGAAAGCGAGTAGTCGTCCAGCGAGAGCACGGCGATGTCGGTCGATCCCATGACGGCGATGTACGCCTTCGAGCCGTCCTTGGTCACGGCGATCCCGCGCGGGAACCGGCCGATGTCGATGCGGCGCTCCTCGACGCCGGTCTCGGTGTCGACCACGCTCAGGTCGTAGGTGCACCAGTTGGTGACCAGCACGGTGCGGTCGTCGGGGGTCACGGCGACGTACTTCGGAACGGCGCCGACCTGGATGACCTGATCGACCTCGGCCTCGGCCACGTTCACGCGGTAGAGGAAGGACGGGTCCCAGTTGCCATCGCTGCAGCCGTCGTCGCCGGGATTGCCGAAGCCCGGTCCGTACATCTGGTAGTTGGACACGTAGGCGTAGGCGCCGTCCGACGTGAAGGCCGCCTCGACCGGGGCGCCCTGGTACTCGCCCTCGTAGTCGAAGCCGAAGTCGCCCAGGTCGACGGTGTCGGGGATGGTGGCCACGAGGTTCATGTCGCGGTCGTAGAGCGTCATCGTGTGCCGGTACATCATGTTGTTGGCGATGAAGTAGCCGTCGCCCGAGTGCACCACCGACTTGGGAGCGATGTCGCCGCCGATCACCTCCAGCGGTTCCAGCGTCCGCTGATCAGACGGCGGGAGCGGCACCGTCGTGGTGGTCGTCGAGGGCGTGCTCGTGGTGGTGGGGGCGGCAGGGATCGTCGACTCGGCTTCGGTCGGTGCGGGGTCGTCGGACGTGGTCGGTACCGCAGCGGTCTCGACCGCCGCGGTGTCGTCGGAGAGTGTCGCGACGCCGGCGCCTCCCAGGGTGACGACGCCCAAGAGGCCGAGGACCAGCGGGACTTGCCACCAGTGGCCGGCCGGCGTGTCGGGCCTGGTCATGTGCGCAGCCTACCGATCGGTGGCCGGGGGAACCTCACGCCGAGGGTCGTCGCTCTGGCAGCATCTCCTGGCGTGAGCACCCCCGACCCACCGGATCCGTTGGCGGACGGTCCCGGCGTCGGGCCGCATCCGCCGCCATGGCCCGACGACGATCGGCTCGATCCGGGCCTGCTGGAAACAGGTGATCACCGCAACGTGGTCGACCGGTACCGCTACTGGCGGCGTGACGCGATCATCGCCGACCTGGCACGGCGGGCCCACGGCTTCCACGTGGCGATCGAGAATTGGGAGCACGACTTCAACATCGGCACGGTGGTCCGGAACGCCAACGCCTTCGGGGCGGCCGGGGTGCACATCGTGGGGCGGCGGCGGTGGAATCGCCGCGGTGCCATGGTGACCGACCGCTACCTGTCGGTCACCCACCATCCTGCGATCGAGGACCTGATCGAGTGGGCGGACGGGCGGGAGCTTCCCCTGATCGGGATCGACAACCTGCCCGGATCCGTGCCGCTCGAGACCTTCGCCCTCCCGGAGCGCTGTGTCATGCTCTTCGGTCAGGAGGGCCCCGGGCTCTCTGCAGCGGCGAGAGAGGCGGTGATCGCGGTGTGCTCGATCGCGCAGTTCGGCTCGACCCGCTCGATCAACGCAGGCGTGGCGTCGGGGATCGCCATGCACGCGTGGGTCCGCGCGCACGTCGTGGTCGGCGGGCCGGCTCCGGACGGGTGAGCGTCGGCCGGACGCCGCCGTGGTTTGACAGGGAAGCGGCGAACTGGTCCCGTGGTGACTGCCCAGTAGCGGGGGATGTGCATGACATCAGGTCTCGGCCAGAGGGCCACGGCGGGGCTCTTCGCGCAGGAACCGATCGACGCGCGTAGGTGGCCGGGGCTCAACGGCGTGCGGGGGCTGGCGGCGCTGTCGGTGTTCGTCCTTCACGCGGTCGGGACCAACCGCGTGACCCACGCGGGGTTCTCGGGCGTCACCGTGTTCTTCGTGCTGAGCGGGTTCCTGCTGGCGCATCTGTGGATCCACGAGGAGGACACCCACGACGGGGCCATCAACCATCGCCGTTACTTCCGGCGACGGTTCGGCCGGGTTGCCCCCGTGCTCATCGTCTACGTGTTCTTCGCCATGATCATCATGGGGGTGACGCTGTCCGGCGACACCGGTGATCCGACCATCGAGCTCGAAGGCGAGATCTTCGAACGGCCGGGGGCAGAGGCGGCGCTGGTCACGGGGGTCGCCTCCGTCGCATACGTGCTCAACCTGATCGCTGCTGCGGGCTGGGTGTACCACGGCAACATGGGGCATCTCTGGACCGTCTCGCTCGAGATGCAGTTCTATCTTCTCCTGCCGGTGCTGTTCTTCGTCGCCCACCGCTTCTCGAGCGACTCCCGCCGCCTGCTGCTCCGCATCTGCGTGATCGGCTTCGTGCTGTCGACCGCGGCACGCTGGTACTTCGCTCAGTATTCGGTCGACGGACTCCGCGAAGCCCAGCGGGCCTACGTCGGATTCGACACCCGGATCGACGCGCTCCTGTTGGGAGTGGCGGTCGCCGTGGTACTCCACCGGCGCGGACGTCTGCGGCGGCCGGGGCGCGCCCTCGGCGTGGGCACCATCCTGCTCGTGCTGAGCACGATTCCGGCGACCGCCCTGGCGACCGAGCTCTCGGCCGAACGCAACCTCCAGCTGTGGATGCAGTATCAGTCGATCGTCGCGGCGCTCGGCTCAGCGCTGCTGATCGGGGGCATCGTGTCACGCAGCCGCAGCGCTGGGCCCGTGCCGGTGATCGAGTGGCGACCCGTCCTGTTCCTCGGGATGATCTCGTATTCGTTGTACGTCGGGCACTTCATGCTCGCGATCCGGGCCGAAGCCACGTCGGGTGTCGTGAACAACACGATCGCGTTCGTCGTCATGCTGGCCCTGACCGTGCTGGGGGCGTGGATCTCGTGGCGGCTCATCGAGCGCCCGTGGATCGAGTGGTCGACCGAGAAGAAGGGGCTGCCGTGGGGGCTCAGTCGCGTGCGCGGTAGTCGCCGAACGGCTCGTCCCGCTCGCTCAGGGCATCGGTGAGCCCCTTGTCGTGCACCTTTGCCATGAACTCCTCCATGGCCGTGGTGTGGACGCCCAGGGCACACAGCTCGGTGCCGGCTCGGATGCCGGCGCGCATGCCCATCGTCTCCATCTGCCGGTGGACGACCCGCTTGTTCATCTGGACGATCTCGGGCGGCAGTTTCGCGATGCGGCCGGCCACGTCGATCACGGTGTCGTCCAGCTCGTCGGCCGGGACCGCAGCGTTGGCCCACCCGGCGTCGACGGCCTGAGGCCCCGACAGCGAGTCGCCGGTGAGCATCATCTCCATCGCCTTGCGCATCCCCAGGAGCCAGGGATGGAAGTGCATGTCCGGCACGCCGAAGCGGACGGCCGGGTAGCCCATCTGGGCGTCCTCGGCCATGTAGACCAGGTCGCAGCCCGTGGCCAGCTCGCTGCCGCCGGCCAGGCAGTAGCCGTGGACCTGGGCGATCACGGGCTTGGCCAGGTCCCAGATGCCCATCCAGAGCTCGGTGACGTGGCGGGGCCACTGCCCCTCTCCGCCGGGGGTGTAGACGGGCAGGTCCCCGTCACTCCCCATGAGGTCGTAGCCGGAGCAGAACGAGGGACCGGCGCCGCGGACGATGCTGACCCGCACATCGGGGTCCTGGTCGTTGGCGATCAACGCCTCGATGAGCGCTCCCCGCAGCTGGTGGTTGAGCGCGTTGCGCTTCTCGGGTCGG
Organism: uncultured Acidimicrobiales bacterium; assembly: GCA_963697385.1. GTDB lineage: Bacteria > Actinomycetota > Acidimicrobiia > Acidimicrobiales > CAWCAL01 > CAWCAL01. Next base: position 335,951 of record CAVONU010000002.1, on the reverse strand, counting down.
TTCATCGTGATGCGACGCACCCCGGGGGTGGGGTCGTCGATCAGCACCCAGTCTCTGGTCATGGGGGGCCTCCTGTGTCACTGCCGCGATCTCCACCGTGGTCCCCGCCCCGCCCTCCTGTCGAACTCGCCTGGTGAGGAGTGGGGGGTCCGCCTACGCTGCGCGCATGACTGAGCAGGGCTTCGAGACACGCATGATCCATGCCGGCCAGGAGCCGGATCCCGCCACCGGGGCGCGGGCGGTACCCATCTACCAGACCACCGCGTACCAGTTCCGCGACGCGTCGCACGGAGCGGCGCTGTTCGCCCTGGAAGAGATGGGCAACATCTACACACGGATCATGAACCCCACCCAGGGGGTGTTCGAGGCGCGCATGGCCGACCTCGAAGGCGGCACCGAGACCGCGGTGGGCATCCCCGGCGCCCTCGCCGTGGCCTCGGGTCAGGCGGCCGAGACCATAACCATGCTCACCCTGGCGCAGGCCGGTGATCACATCGTGTCTGGTACGTCGCTCTACGGCGGGACGTACAACCTCTTCCACTACACGCTGCCCAAGCTTGGCATCGAGGTCAGCTTCGTCGACCCGGACGATCTCGACGGCTGGCGTGCCGCCGCCCGGGACAACACCAAGGCGTTCTTCGGCGAGACCATCGGCAACCCCAAGAACGACATCTTCGACATCGCCGGTGTGGCCGGCGTGGCCCACGACGTCGGCGTGCCGCTGGTCGTGGACAACACGGTGGCGACCCCGTGGTTGTGCCGGCCGCTGGAGCACGGAGCCGACATCGTCGTGCACTCGGCCACCAAGTTCATCGGTGGCCATGGCACGTCGATCGGCGGGGTCATCGTCGATGGTGGATCGTTCGACTTCGGCAACGGCAGGTTCCCCAACTTCACCGAGCCCGATCCCAGCTACCACGGCATGGAGTACTGGCCGATGCTGGGCCACGGTTGCTTCATCCTGAAGGCCCGACTCCAGATGCTGCGCGATCTGGGCTCGGCGGTCAGCCCGTTCAACTCGTTCCTCTTCCTCCAGGGTCTCGAGACGCTGAGCATCCGGATGGAGCGTCACGTGCAGAACGCGCAGGCGGTCGCCGAGTACCTCGAAGGCCACGACCAGGTCGAGTCCGTGGCCTACGCCGGACTGTCCTCCAGCAAGTGGCACGACCGGGTGGCCACCTACATGCCGAAGGGGGCCGGCTCGGTCCCGGCGTTCGTCATCAAGGGCGGCCGCGAGGCGGGCGAGAAGTTCGCCAACGCCCTCGAGCTCCACAGCCAGCTGGCCAACATCGGCGACGTGCGCAGCCTGGTGATCCACCCGGCCAGCACCACGCACCAGCAGCTGTCCGAAGAGGAGCAGCGCACCACCGGCGTCGAGGCCGGCCTGGTCCGCCTCTCGGTGGGGATCGAGACCATCGACGACATCATCGCCGACCTGGACGTCGGCTTCGCCGCCACCGCGTAACAAGGGAGACACGTCAATGACCATGACCGAGACACCCCGGGCCGTCCTCCGCAGCGAGGACGACTGCCCGTTCGTCGACCTGGGCGACGGCAGCGAGCTGCAGCTGCTGCAGGTGGACATCCCGAACGGCCTCTGGGTCATTCGGACCCGCTTCCAGCCCGGGTACCGGGTGCCCACCCACAAGCACACCGGGCAGGTGTTCGCCTTCACCATCTCGGGCGCGTGGAAGTACGAGGAGTACCCCGAGGTGATGACCGGCGGGTCCTATCTCTACGAGCCGGCCCACTCGGTGCACACGCTGATCGTTCCCGAGGACGCCACCGAGGTGGCCGACGTGTGGTTCGCCATCTACGGCGCCAACCTGAACCTGGACGCCGAGGGCAACGTCGAGTCGATCGTCGACGCCGAGATGGTGCGTGACGGCTACCTGATGATGTGCGAGGCCGAGGGCAAGGGCACGCCCAACGTCATCGGCATCGACTGACGGCGGGGTGGTGCGGCGCTAGACGTCGACGACCTCGACCACCGAGTAGTGGCCAGGCCGGTCGAGCACGGCCGAGTACTCGCCGCCGTCGAGTGTCATCGGAGCAGGCGATCCGTCGACCTCACCGGCGTCGGTGCGGAGCACCGTCACGCGGGCCTGCCCGTCGAGCGAGCCGTCGGAAGAGAGGAACAGCTGCGCGGGGGCACGGAGATCGCCGGAGACGACCAGCTCGAAGTCGACACCGATCGGCCGGTAGCCGGGGGCATCCACCGTGCCCTCCGTCTCGTGGACGGCGATCCAGGCGAACGGTTCGAGACCGCCCGGTTGCACGACGACGACGATGTGCTCGGCTCCCACGATCGCCGAGCCGCTCTCGTCGGTCTGGACGGCCGGCTGATCGGAGAGGGAGCGCTGGGCCGCCCCGGGCTCGCTGTCACTGACGCAGCCGGCGCCGAGACCGAGCGCGGCGACGAGAAGGGCGCCTCGATGCGGCATCCTTCGGTACCACTGCATGATGTGAGCGTACCGGATCGCTCCCTCGGGCGCGCCAGTCGGAGATGGCGTGCAGCTCTAGCATGCGGCGGGAGGTCGACGATCGGTCGAGGCTCGAGTGAGTGGAGGTGGCCATGCGTGCCGCGGCGATGACGGGAATCGGCCAGCCGCTCGAGGTGGTCGACCTTCCCGACCCCGAACCGGGACCCGGTGAGCTGGTGTTGCGCATCGACTCGTGCGGGATCTGCGGGTCGGACCTGCACCTGGTGGACGTGTTCGACGTGCCGGGCCTGGTCCTGGGTCACGAGTTCTGCGGCGAGGTGGCCGCGATCGGCGCGGGGGTCGACGGCTGGTCGGTCGGCGACCGCGCCACCGCCCTGTCCCTCGCCACGTGCGGGACCTGCGACGCGTGTCGCGAGGGGCGTATCCGGCAGTGCGCCACGGTCCAGATGATCGGCATCGAGGTTGCCGGCGCGTACGCCGAGTACGTGCGGGTGCCGGCGCACGACGCCCGCCGCCTCCCCGGCTCGGTCACCGCCGAGCTCGGAGCGCTGATCGAACCGCTGGCGGTGGCGCGCCACGGCGTCGAACGCGGCGCCGTGCAGCCGGGCGACGACGTGCTCGTCATGGGTGCCGGTCCCGTCGGGCTGGCGACGGCGGTGTGGCTGGCGTCGTTCGGGGCCAACGCGGTCGCGGTCAGCGACCCGCAGGCCGCCCGTCTGGCCCGAGCCGCCGGGGTGGGTGCCGACGTGCTGCTCGACCCGACCGAGGGCGAGGTCGGCGAGCTGTTCACCGAGCGGGTCGGGCGCCGACCCGACGTGGTCATCGAGTGCGTCGGCCTCCCCGGGCTGATCGAGCAGGCCGCCACGGCTGCCGGGGACGGCGGCCGGGTGTCGGTCGTGGGGGTGTGCATGGCCGAGGACTCATTCGTGCCGTACACCTCCATCAGCAAGGAGCTGGATCTGAAGTTCGCGCTCTACTACCGGGCGCAGGACTACCTGGCCACGATCGCCGCCATCGACGAGGGGACCTTCGACCCGACCGCGCTGATCACGGGCGAGACCTCGCTGGCTGATCTGCCCGACCGGTTCGAGTCGCTGAAGCGACCCAACGATGACGCCAAGGTCCTGGTCAAACCGCACCTCTAGACTCCCGTCCGACCGCTGGAGGCCGTGATGGCGCGCAACCCCGAGGTGGACGAGTGGTTCGCCGACAAGGACCACCCGATGGAAGACGCGATGCAAGCGGTGCGGACCATCGCGCTGACGGACCAGCGTGTCTCCGAGTCGATCAAGTGGAAGACGCCGACGTACTCGTACGACGGCAACATCTTCAGTTTCAACCCGGCCAAGAAGCTGGTCAGCCTGCTGTTCCATCGCGGCGCCGAGATCCCGGGTGATCATCCTCGGTTGGAGGGCGACGGCAAGTTGGCTCGGACCATGCGATTCACCGATCTGGCCGACGTCGAAGCGCACGGCGACGCGCTCACCGTGGCGATCGAGGCGTGGTGCGAGCGGAAGGACGACCGCTGAGCGGGCCGGGCGATTCAGTCGATCCCGATGAGGCCCGGGAGCGGATCGCGTCGGTCGCCACGTGGCGTCACACGATCGAGGTGGCGCCCGGGATCTTCACCGAGGGAACGGTCGACAACCGGACCGAGCTGGGCCGCCTGCGGCTTCCCTCCGACCTGACCGGGGAGCGGGTGCTCGATGTCGGCTGCTCGGACGGGTTCTACTCGTTCACGTGTGAGCAGCGGGGTGCCGAGGTCGTGGCGCTGGACGACGAGTCGTCGCTGTTGGCGGGTGAGGGCAACGGGTTCACCGTGGCCAGCGAGCTGCTGGGGTCGAAGGTCGAGTACCGGATCGCCGATGTCGAGACCCTGGCCGAGTCCGACCTCGGACTCTTCGACCTGGTGCTCTTCGTCAACGTGCTGTACCACGTGCAGAATCCGCAGCGAGCGCTGCGGGCTCTGGCGGCGGTGACCCGACCCGGCGGTCGGATGGTGCTGAAGACGATCTTCCGCAACGACGTTCGGGTGTGGGTGCGGGGCCGTCCGTACGGCTTCGACCTGGACCGCAAGCCCAAGTGGTGGTACTTCCCCAACGACGAGCTGGGCGGCGACCCGACCAACTGGTGGGCCCCCAACCGGGCCGGACTCGTCGGCATGCTCGAAGCGACCGGCTGGCGGGTGGACGGGCCGATCGCGCAGCACGGCGATCGCCTCTACCTGCACGCACGGCGGATGGGAGACCGGGCATGAGCGACCGCCCGACCACCGACTTCGAGGTCGTCGTCCTGGACGTGCTGGACGATGCGTGGGCGCAGGTGGTGCGGCGGCTCGAGGGCTTGACCGATGCCGAATACCTGTGGGAGCCGGTCGACGGGTGCTGGACGGTTCGGGCTCGGGAGGACGGATCGGTCACGGTCGACGGCGACGGCGAGCGCGATCGTGATCCGGCGCCGGTCACGACCATCGCATGGCGGCTCTGGCACATCGGGGTGGACTGTCTCGACGCCTACTTCGAGCGACTGCTCGGAACGACCGGCGCGTCCGTGTCGGGTGGGGCGTGGCATCTCGAGGCGGCCCCCGCGGTGGAAGACATCGATCGATCCTGGCGATGCTTCCGGGGCGGGCTGGGTGACCTCACGACCGAGCAGTGGTGGCAGGAGATCGGCGACGACTTCGGCCCGTGGTCCCGGCACTCGGTCGCGGATCTCGCTGTGCACGCGCTGCACGAGATCGTCCACCACGGGGCCGAGGTGGCGCTGCTACGCGATCTCTACCGGGACGGTGCTGCGACGGACTGAGTCCGAGGGGCGTGGAGTCCGAGTTCGGTGCTGCTCACGCAGATCGGCCGGTGCCCACGACGATCTCGGCGATCGTCGCGACCTCGGTCTCGATCTCGGCTTGGAGCCAGTCACCCAGGGAGCGCTCGACCAGGCGGAAGGGTCCCTTGAAGGTGAACTCGTAGGCGTGCGTGATCGTGGTGCCGCCGTCGTCCGGTACGCAGTCGAAGGTTCCGACGAAATCGAAGACCGTGCGGGCCGGCTGGCGGGGAGCCCCGACGAAGGTGAGCGTGTGCCATCGCTCCAACGTGAAGTCCTGCCGGTCGGGAGCCGGCGGAAGGCCGCGGACCCGTCCCCACATCTTCGCCGTGCCGTGGCCGTCGGCGTCGGGTCCCTCGACCGCCGAGACCCGGAGGATCTTGCGGTCGGCCTGCCGGTAGCGGTCCAGGTCGAGCACGAACTCCAGGACCGTCTGAGGATCCGCATCGACGTGGGCACTGGCGCTGGCCGTGACCGTCATGGGCGAACCCTAGCGGACCGACAAAATATCAGGCTTTGATGATATAAGCGGAAACTGATACAAAGGACCCCGTGCCATCGACCCGACACGACACGCTGGAACGGTTCGGGACCGCGCTGGCCGAACCGATTCGACGGCGGATCCTCCTGACCCTGCTCTCGGGACCGTCCTACCCCAGCGAGCTCCTGGAGGGGTTGGAGACCACCCAGCCCAATCTGTCGAACCATCTGGCATGCCTGCGGGGCTGCGGCCTCGTGAGGGCGGAGCGTGAGGGCAGGAAGGTGCGGTACGAGCTGTCGTCCCCCCGACTCGCCCACGCGCTGGAGGATCTCATGTGGATCGAGCTGGACATCGATGCGAGCCACGCCGATCTCGACGGGAGGCCGTGATGGCCGGTCTGGCACTGACGCTGTTCCTGGTGTGGTTCCTGCTGATCTTCGTCGCCCGCACCGTGATCCAGAAGCGGGTGACCGGGGACAGCGGGGTCCGCACCGGGGCGCTGACCGCCCCGATCGGCTCCATCGAGTGGGTCGCGGGTTGGATGCTGGTCCTGGCGCTGGTGGCGGCGGTGATGGCGCCGATCTCCGAGCTGTTCGGGCTCGATCCCATCGTCTCGTCGGATCCGTTGCGGGGGGTGGGCGTCGTCATCGCGGTCGTCGGCATCGTGCTGACGTTCCTCGCGCAGTCGGCCATGGGGAAGGAGTGGCGGATCGGGGTCGACGCCGATGAGCGGACCGGGCTGGTCACCGCCGGCGCCTTCGCCCGGGTCCGGAACCCGATCTACACCGCCATGTTCACGACCGCGGCCGGGCTGGTCCTCATGGTGCCCAACTGGGTGGCCGTGGTGGGGTTCCTCCTCTTGGTCGCTTCGATCGAGCTTCAGGTGCGGTACGTCGAGGAGCCTCATCTCCGGCGACTGCACGGTGAGGAATACGCGGCGTACCAGTCGCGGGTCGGGCGGTTCGTCCCGGGTGTTGGTCGCCTCCGACTGGGGCGAGCCGAGGCGTGACCGTGGCGGCTGACCGACGGGACCGAACGATCGCGTCAGCGGCGCCTGTCAGGTTGCGATCACCTCGAACTCGGCGCAATCGTCCTCGGCGCAGATCCGAACCGTCCCCGGCTCGACGTCGGTGGGGAACTCCGCCTCGCGTACCTGCGGCTGCCCCGGCGGGCCCACCTCCTGCGCCGGGTGCGTGATGACGGTGCCGTCCTGGACCTTCTCCGGACCCATGGGGCCAGCCGGGCCGCTGTGTCCATGGAACACGTAGAGGGGCTCGTCGCCCCGTCTGAGCACGAGATCCGCTGCAACGCCGGTATCGGGAGGAAACGTCACGGTGAACGCCTGACCGGGTCGAACCTGTGCGGGCGAGACCTCGAAGACGAGTCCGGTCCCATCGGCGACCGGTGTCGATCCGTCGGCGATCGATCCGCAACCGACGGTGAGGACGAGCACGGCCAGACACGCGTTTCTCGTCCGAGATGGAGCCACTCGGCGACCTCCGATGTACCGACGGGCCCGTTCCCGTCGGCCGATGTCCTCCTATCGGCACGGCGTGCGCCGGGGTTGAACGGGCTGGGGTCCGCCGCTCATCGGGTGCCTCACGTCACGCTTGCGTCACCGAGGCATGCCACCTTCGGGCTTGGTGGCCAACAGCCAGGCCAGACCGTCGGCCTCGCCGTCGGCTTCGATGTGCAGGCGGCCGAACGAGTTCCTGAGCTCGCCCGGTCCGGCCCGGAACCGACCGGGCCCGGCGCCCATCTCGCTGAGAACGGCCATGGCCAGCAGACCGCCGGGTGACAGCCGCTCGACCACGGGACCGTCGAGAGCGGGTTGGCGGAACAGGTGGCACCACACGAGGTCGAAGGGAGGCACGGCGGTCACGGTCGAGGGGAGTCCGTGGTCGAGATCGGCCACCGCGAAGCTGCAGCGCTCCACGCATCCGTGCCGGGCCGCCAGTTCGTCCGCCAGGTCGATGGCCACCGGGGAGACGTCGAGCCCGACCACCGTCATGCCCCGGTCGGCCAACCACACCGAGGCGCGGCCGCGACCACAAGCGATGTCGAGCGCTCGGCCCGTGGTGGGGAACAAATCCTCGTAGGTCGCGAACACCGGCGGCGGTTGGAGCCGATCGGTCTGCTCCAGTCCGGCGGCGGCGTGGCGCTCGTTCCAGTGCCGGCGGTCGTCATCGGTCACCATGCGCACCGTAGTGGGACCCGACGGAAGCACGTCTCCGGAGACGACCGGTGGTGCGCGAGGAGGGACTTGAACCCTCACGTCCTTTTGGGACACAGGAACCTGAATCCTGCGCGTCTGCCAATTCCGCCACTCGCGCGAGTGAGCCCCGTGAGGCTAGCGCGCGCGGCCTGTGATGCCCTACGGAGATCGCCCGGGCGGATCGTCGCCGGACCACTACGCTCCGACGCGTGGTGCTACGCGGTTTCGAGAAGCGACTCGAGGGCATGGTCGAGGGCGTTTTCGCTCGCGTGTTCCGCAGCGGATTGCGGCCCGTCGAGATCGGCCGACGCCTGGTCCGTGAGATGGACGACGGCCGATCGGTCGGCGTCAGCGGCAGGACCGTCGTGCCCAACGACTTCGACGTCCAGTTGAGCGAACCCGACTTCGAGCGCTTCGAAGAGGTCGACGACGTGCTGGTCCGCGAGCTGTGCGACGCCGCTCGTGATCACGCTCGTTCCGAGGACTATGGCTTCATGGGGCCGGTCCGTGTGCGGCTGATGCTGGACGAGTCACGCCGGACCGGCACCTTCCGGATCATCTCGCACTTCCGCGAGGCCGACGGGGGCGTGGGTGCCGGGTCATTGCTCCTTCCTTCCGGCAAGCGCCTGGTGCTGAGCGAGTCCATCGCCACCGTCGGTCGGCTCCCCGAGTGCACGGTGACGGTCGCCGATCCCAACGTCAGTCGCACCCACGCCGAGATCCGTCCGGACGGCGACGGCTTCATCGTGGTGGACCTGGGCTCCACCAACGGCACCCGGGTCAACGGTGGTCGGATCGATCGGCACCGCCTGGCCGACGGCGACGAGCTCAGCTTCGGCAACACCGTCGTGCGGTTCGAGGCCAGCTGAGACGTTCCCCACGGCGGTGAGTCGTGCTGTCTTGGCGCGTCATCGCTCGTGCGGCACGAAGATTTCCGGAGATTCTTCGCCCGGGAGTTGCGAACGTATGTTCCCCTTGACTAGTGTGGTTGGTGCTGGTCAGGGCCACGCCCGGATCAGTCACTTCCCCGTTCGACATCCGGTGAGTTGCGCAGCCGCCCAGCGGTCGCGCCCGTTGATCGAGGGAGGTTGTTGCTGTGGTGATGAGCGCACCGCCGGTGCATCACGAGCTGCTCGATCGGTTGGCCTCCGATCCGTCCGGATGGAGCCGCCCCGAACGGGTGGGTGCCCTCGGCGATGTCGAGCGGTTGCGCTCCTGGCTCGATGCGCGAGAGGCCGCGCTGCTGGCCGTCGCCCATCGTGAGGCCGACGACATCAACTCCGGGGCGCGCGACCTGGCCCAGTTGTGCCAGCAGGCGGCAAGGGTGGGCTACGGCGACGCCAAGCGGCGGGCTCGACGGGCGATTCGGCTCCCCGACCTGCCTGCGACCATGGGAGCCCTTGCCGCCGGGCGGTTGGGGAGCGCGCAAGCCGACGAGATGTGTGCGGTAGCCGAACGGCTCGACCCCGACCAGCGGCCGACGCTGGTCCACCACGAGGACGCACTCGTCGCCGAGCTCCACGACAAGACGCCGGCCCAGGCCCGCAAGCGACTGGCCCGATTCGAACAGGATCTCCGGGACGACGATGGGACCGAGAAGCTCGAGCGGCAGCGGGCCAAGAACTCCCATCGAGAGCGCAAGCACAGCGACGGCACCTCGACCTTCTTCAGCCATCTCGATCCGGTGGCCGCGTCGCAGGTGCGCACGTGCATCGACCGCAAGGTCGAGCAGCTGTGGCGAAGCGAACACGCCGGCCACGACGGCCCGGTGCCACGCGGCGCGCTGTCCGACGAGCGGCTCAGGGCCCGGGCCATGGTCGAGCTGATCCGCGCCGGTCACGCGGCGCCCCAGGGCGCGCGCCGTCACGCCGACGTGCTGGTCCTCATCGACTACCAGACCTTGCTCGGCCAGCTCTCGTTGACCGGTCGGTGCGAACTGGGCGACGGCACCCCGCTGCCCGCCTCCGAAGCCCGTCGGCTCGCATGTGAAGGGCGGATCATCCCGGTCGTCATGGGTGGGAGCAGCATGCCGCTGGACGTGGGCCGCAGCAGCCGGCTCGCCACCGGCGCCCAGCGAGCCGCCGCTCGCGCCGTGCACGACACCTGCTGCATCGACGGCTGCGACACGCCGTTCGACTACTGCGAGCTGCACCACATCCGGTGGTGGAGCGATGGGGGCCGTTCCGATCTGGCCAACCTGGCGCCGGTCTGCAGCAAGCATCACCACCTGATCCACGATCACGGTTGGGAGCTCCACCTGGATCGCCGCCGTGTCGGCACGCTGCGCCGGAGCGCCGCGGCACACGATCGCCCTGCCGCCGGTGCGGGGGCGAGCCCTCCGGCGGCGGCGCGGTCGGGGGCGGGCGGCCGCCAGCCGGCGTCGTCGGATCTGCTCCCGTCACCGCCCGACGATTCGCCACCTCCGGTGCGCTCGTCCCGGCCGCGGCCGGGACGACCCGACCGCTCCAACCGCTCCGACCGGAACCGCGCGACCGCGGTCCCGCCAGACGCTGCGATGGCACCGAACCGATGTTGATGCCCGTCGCCGTCCCACGCCGATGCGCCCTCAGCGCGCGTGGGTCGAGCAGTAGGCTCGGCCCGGTGCCCGAGCAACTGCTGATCGTCCTCAAGTTCTGCCTGTTGGCGCTTGTGTACGTGTTCTTCTTCCGCGTGCTCCGGGCCGTGTGGGCGCAGCTGCGTGAGCCCGAGCTGGTGTCGGCGGCAACGGCCGCGCCGGCCGCCGCACCTCGAGCCGCGGCCGCCCCGGCACCGGCGGCGACGAAGCGCCGGACGGCGCCCTCAGCGGTGTCGCTGGTCGTGCGCGAACCGAAGGGCCTGGCGGGCACGACCTACGCGCTGACCGACGAGTTGACCATCGGCCGAGCACCCGGGTGCCACATCACCCTCGACGACACCTACGTCTCCCAGGTGCACGCCCGAGTGTTCGCACGGGACGGGAAGGTCATGATCGAGGACCTCGGTTCCACCAACGGCACCTACCACAACCGGGCCAAGGTGGGAGCGCCCGTCATCGTCAACCGGGGTGACCAGGTCCAAGCCGGCAGCGTCGTGATGGAGCTGGTGTGACCCGATTCAACTACGGCTCGGTCTCGGATCTGGGACGGGTGCGCGCCGTCAACCAGGACGCCGCGTTGGTCGCCGACGACCTCTTCGTCGTGGCCGACGGCATGGGTGGCCACCGGGGCGGCGAGGTCGCCTCCGAGATCGCCGTCACCGTGATGGGCAACGAGGTGGTCGAGCCCACCGTCGACGCGCTGGTGGCGGCCGTCATCTCGGCCAACCGGAAGATCAACAACCGATCGCGCGACGAGGCCGAGCTGTCCGGCATGGGCACCACCGTCACGGCGATGGCGCTGATCAGTGACGACGAGGGGGAGCGGCTCGGCGTGGTCAACGTCGGCGACTCCCGCACCTACGTGGTCGACCAGGACGAGTTGATCCAGCTCACCGACGATCACTCGTTGGTGGGGGAGATGCTGCGCTCCGGGCAGCTGACCAAGGAGGAGGCGCTCGATCATCCGCAGCGCAACATCCTCACCCGGGCGCTGGGCGTCGACTCCGAGATCGAGGTCGACTGGTTCGAGATCCAGATTCGTGCGGGCGACCGCTTCCTGCTCTGCACCGACGGCCTGTTCAACGAGGTCAGCGAGGACCAGATCGCCTCGGTCCTGCGGCGACTGGCCGACCCCGACGAGGCCGCGCAGGAACTGGTGCGTCTCGCCGTCGAGCACGGGGGACGGGACAACATCACCGTCGTCATCGTCGATGTCGAAGAGGGTGCCGGCGACGAAGGCAAGGGTGTCGTCGGCTCGCGTATCACCCGGCGATCCGGCGTCGAGCCCGACCCTGCCGGCTTCGCCTCGGCCGCCGCCCTCGATGTGGCCGCCGCGGATGCCGCCGCCGACGGTTCGACGACCGACGACGCCGCCGACGGTGAGGCCGACGTCGAGGGTGGGGCCGGTGACAGCGACGGCGACGCGACCGGCGACGGGACCGAAGCGAAACCCGAGCCCGAGGTCGCCCAACTGGCGTCGGGGCGGCCTCTGATCCCGCCCGAACCCAGCGTCCGCAAGACCCGCAGGGCCCGCTTCACCTGGCGGGTCCTGGCGCTGATCGTGGCGCTGGCCCTGATCGGAGGCATCGCGGCGCTGGCGCTCAGCGTCTTCTCCGGCGGTTCGTACTTCGTGGGATTCGACGGCGACGAGGTCGCCATCTTCCGGGGTCGACCCGGAGGGGTCCTCTGGATCGAGCCGACGCTCGAGGAATCGACCGGACTCTGTCGCAACGAGATCGGCGTCAGTTGGCTCACGCCGATCGAGGAGGGAATCGAGTACGGCACCATCGACGAGGCCGAGACGCTGATCGACACCATCAGCCGGCAGGCCGCGGAGGCCGGACGGCTCACCGACGAGCCTTGCGATGGTGGGGCCGGTGCCTCGGCCGGCTCGGACACCACGGTCCCTCCCACCAGCGCCCCCGTGATCGCGCCCACCACCGCGCTCTCGGACGCGCCCGACGAAACCCAGCCGTGACGGCGACGGTCGAGAGACCAGCCAAGGCGGCCCGTCGCCGGGGAGCGCCGTTGCGAAGGACCGAGGCCGGCATGCTCGCGCTGGCGCTGATGGTCGTCGTGGCGGCCTATGTGCTGGCCAGCCTGGGGCGAACCTCGACCATGCCGGCCGACATCGGACCCTTCCTCGGCGTCGTCGTGGGCCTGATGGTGGCCGGGCACCTCGTCATCCGCCGCCTCGCCCCCGAAGCCGATCCCGTCCTGTTTCCCATCGCGGCGTTTCTCAACGGCTTGGGCTACGTGATCATCGCCCGGCTCTCCGAAGACCTCGCTGCGCTCCAGGCCGTCTGGACCGCAGCCGGGATCGCCGCGTTCGCGGCGGTCCTGTTCGTCGTGCGGGACACTCGGACGCTCGAGCGCTACCGCTACACGTTCATGATGGGCGGCATCGTCCTGCTCCTGATGCCGCTGCTCCCGGTCATCGGTCGCAGCATCAACGGCGCCCGTATCTGGGTCAGCTTCGGCCCGGTCAACTTCCAGCCCGGCGAGTTCGCCAAGATCGCACTGGCCATCTTCTTCGCGTCGTATCTGGTCGAGCGGCGCGAGCTGCTGGGAATGGCCACCTTCCGCATCGGGCCGATCGGCGTTCCCGAACCCCGAGTGCTCGGCCCCGTGATCCTGGCCTGGGCCGCGTCGCTGCTGGTCATGATCACCGAGAAGGACCTGGGATCGTCGCTGCTCTTCTTCGCCGTCTTCCTCGTCCTGTTGTGGATCGCCAGTGAGCGGCTCACCTACCTGGTGGGCGGCACCGTCCTGTTCGCCGCGGGCGCGTTCGTCGTGTGGTCCCAGTTCGCCCACGTCCAGGAGCGCGTCGACATCTGGCTCGACCCCTGGTCCGAAGCGCTGGGGAAGGGATTCCAGCCGGTGCAGGCCTGGTATTCGCTCGCGGCCGGGGGCATCCCGGGCACGGGCCTGGGGCTGGGCCTGGGCAACGGGCCGCGCCTGCCGGCCGCCGAGACCGACTTCATCTTCATCGTCATCGCCGAGGAGCTCGGCCTGGTCGGGGCCACCGCCATCCTGGCGGCCTTCGTGCTGTTCATCGGGGCCGGTCTCCGGGTGGCGCTCAGCGCCGACCGCGGCTTCGACAAGCTGCTGGCCGCCGGCCTCACCGCGCTGGTCGGCATTCAGTCGTTCATCATCATCGCCGGGGTCATCCGGCTCCTGCCCCTGACCGGCATCACCCTCCCGTTCGTCTCCTACGGCGGCTCCAGCCTGCTGGCCAACTACGTCCTCCTGGCGCTGTTGTTGCGCGTCTCCGACCAATCGCGCCGTCGCGCCGTTCGGGCCGCAGCGTGAACGCACGCATCCGGCGGCTGGGCGTCGGGCTGGTCGTCTGCTTCGCCGCCCTGTTCCTCATGCTCAATTACGTCCAGGTCCTCCGCGCCGATGACCTCAACGAGCACCCCGGCAACAGTCGGGCGCTGGTGCGTGACTTCGATCAACCGCGCGGCTCGATCGTCACCCGAGACGGGTTCCTCCTGGCCCAATCGATCGCCAGCGACGACCAGTACGAGTTCCAGCGCATCTATCCCGAGGGTCAGCTCTTCGGCCACGTCACCGGACACTTCGGTCTCGAGGTGCAGGCATCGGGACTCGAGCGGCAGTACAACGACGTGCTGGCCGGGGCCACGATCGAGCAGCAGTTCACGTCGTTCCGCGACCTCTTCGTCGAGCGGGACACCACCGCCAACCTCACCCTGTCCCTGCGCCGGGACGTCCAGGAGGCGGCGCAGGTTTCCCTCGGTGGCCGCCGCGGCAGCGTCGTGGTGATCGAGCCCCAGAGCGGGGAGGTGCTGGCGTTGTGGTCGTTCCCCAGCTACGACCCCAACCTCCTGGCCGACCACGACGACGACGCCGCCTCGGCCGCGTTCGTCGCCTTGGACGAGGATCCGGCCCGGCCCCTGCTGGCCAAGAGTTACCGCGAGCGCTTCTTCCCCGGCTCGACGTTCAAGGTGGTCACCGGATCCTCCGCGGTCGACTTCGGCCTGGCCACGCTGTCCGATCCCGTCTTCCCCCGAGCCGACGCCTACGCCCCCCCGGGGACCAGCCGGTCCATCACCAACTTCGGCGGCGCCACGTGCGGCGGCGACCTGCTGGCGCTGACCCGGGTGTCGTGCAACACCGGGTTCGCCGAGCTCGGCGCCGAGATCGTCGGCCCCGACCGGCTGGTGCAGACCGCCGAGCAGTACGGGTTCAACTCGGTCCCCCCGCTCGACCTGCCCAACGGTGCCGCCTCGGTGATGCCCACGGACTTCGGCGCCCCCCTCGACAACGACCGGGTCCTGTTCGAGGACACCGCACGCCTGGCGCAGGTGGCCATCGGTCAGAACGACGTCAGCGCCACCCCACTGCAGATGGCGCTGGTCGCCGCGGCCGTCGCCAACCGGGGCCTGGTCCCGGTGCCCAGCGTGGTCCACGAGATCGTCGACAGCGACGGTGGGCTGATCGACGAGCACGAACCCAGCGTGTGGACCGAGGCCGTCCAGCCCGGTGCCGCCGAAGCGATGCGCCTCGCCATGGTCGAGACGGTCCAGGCCGGCACGGCCACGGCCATGGCCATCCCCGGCGTCGAGGTCGGCGGCAAGACCGGAACCGCCCAGCTGGGGGTCGACCCGCCCCAGTCCCACGCCTGGGTGATCGGCTTCGCCGGCCCACCGGGTGAGGAACCGACCGTCGCCATCGCGGTCATCGTCGAGGCCGACCCCGACCTGGGCAATCAGACCGGTGGGACCGTGGCCGCCCCCATCGCCCGCGCTGTGCTCGACGTGGCCCTGTCCGATGGTCCGTGATGCCATGACGGCCGGTGGCTCAGTCTTCGGCCTCCGCCTCACTACCCTTCCCTGTCATGTCTGACGAGACCCCTGACTCCGAGCCGCCCTCCGAGGGCGAGGCCGACAGCGGTCAGACCGACTCGGGCGCCATGCTCATCGCCGAGCGCTACGAGGTGCAGCGGAAGCTGGCCCGAGGCGGTATGGCCGAGGTCTTCGTGGGTCAGGACCGCTCGCTCGGCAGGTCGGTGGCCATCAAGGTCATGTTTCCCGAGTTCGCGTCCGACACCGCCTTCGTCGAACGGTTTCGTCGTGAGGCACAGGCCGCCGCCAACCTGACCCACCCCAACATCGTCGCCGTCTACGACTGGGGCCCCATCGACACCACCTACTTCATGGTGATGGAGTACGTGTCGGGCCGGACCCTGGCCGAGATCATCCGCGAGGCCGCACCGATCAACCCCAACCGGGCCGCCGACCTGGCGGCCGGGGTGGCGTCGGCGCTCGGGTTCGCCCACCGCAACGGTGTGGTCCATCGCGACATCAAGCCGGCCAACGTCATCATCGACGACGCCGGCGAGGTCAAGGTGGCCGACTTCGGCATCGCCCGCGCCGTGTCCGGAGGGGCCGGCGACCTCACCCAGACCGGCACGGTCATGGGGACCGCCACCTACTTCTCGCCCGAGCAGGCGCAGGGCCAGGACGTCGATCCCCGCTCCGACCTCTACTCGCTGGGGGTCGTCCTCTACGAGATGATCACCGGTCGGCCGCCCTTCACCGGGGACTCGCCGGTGTCGATCGCGTACAAACACGTGCAGGAGCCGGTGCCGCCGCCGCGCAGCATCGTGCCCGCCATCCCCGCCGGGTTGCAGGCCATCACGCTGAAGCTCCTGGCGAAGCGCGCGTCCAATCGTTACGCCAGCGCCGAGGACCTCCGCGCCGACCTGGCCCGGTTCCGCGCCGGCGAACCGGTCCTGGCCCTCCAGGAGTTGGAGGAGATGCGGGCTCGGCGGGCGGCGCGGGCCACCGACGAGGCCACCCAGGGCGTGCCCATCGCCGGTGCGGCCGCGGTGGCAGGTGCGGCCGGCCTGGCGGCCGCTGCAGGAGCCGACGATGCCACTCGCGTGCAGTCGACGGTGCCCTCCGCTCCCGCCGCGGGCGCGGCCGCAACGGAGACCGCGGGCGGCGCGGGATCGGGCACCGGTGCCCCCGAGGGCGGCTCGGGCTGGAGCACCGGGGCCTACGTCGCGGCCGGCGCCGCCCTGCTGTTGGGCCTGGCCGCGCTGTTGTTCGCCCTCAACGGCTTCCTCACCGACGAAAGTGATTCCGATCTGGTCACCATGCCGGGGGTCATCGACATGCCCTTCGAGGAGGCGGTCCTGCGCCTGGTCGAGGAAGGATTCGACCGGGCCAACATCACCCGCCAGGACGCCCCTGCCCAGGAGGGCAAGGCGGCCGGCATCGTCGTGGGTCAAGAGCCGCGCGCGGCGCGCCGGGTCCAGAAGGACACGCTCATCACCCTCGACGTCACCGCGGACGTGGCCCTGGTCACCGTGCCCACCGTCGCGGGCGAAACCGAGTCCGAGGCCCGCCTCATCTTGGATGACGCCGGGTTCACCCGGGTGATCCCGCAACGCCAGGCCAGCGACGACGTCGATGAGGGCCGGGTGATCGAGACCAGCCCGCCCGAAGGGAGCGAGGTCGACCCCACGCTCCGTCTGGTGCTGATCGTGTCGTCCGGTCCGGCCGACGCCGTCGTGCCCAACCTCCTGACGCTCACCCAGGAGGAGGCCACCGAGGCGCTCGAGGCCGTCGGCCTGGTCGGTGACTTCCAGGACCGCGAGGTCGAGTTCGGCAGCGATCAGGTCGGCCTGGTCGTCGATCAGGATCCCGCCGCCAACGCCGAGGCCACCCGAGGCGACACCGTGACGGTCTTCCTCGGCGTCGAGGGCCCCGAGCCCACCACCACGACGACGTCGACCACGACCACCACGACCACCAGCACCACCACGACGGTGCCGCCCACCACCACGACGACGATCTGACCCGCCCGTCGGCGGCCCGGTCCGTCCGGCGCTAGCTCGCCCGCGCTCGATCCAGGAAGGTGGCGAGGAGGTCGTGGCCGGCCGTGGTCAGGACCGACTCGGGATGGAACTGGACACCCTCGACATCGTGGGTGCGGTGTCGCAATCCCATGACCACGCCGTCGTCGGTCTCGGCGGTGATCTCCAGCTCGTCGGGAACCGACGCCCGATCCACCACCAGCGAGTGGTACCGGGTGGCCTCGAGGGGCTCCGGCAGCCCGGTGAAGACGCCGGTCCCGCCGTGACGGATGGGCGACGTCTTCCCGTGCATCACCTGCGGCGCCCGGACGACGTCACCGCCGTAGACCTCGCCGATGCACTGGTGGCCGAGGCACACCCCCAGCACGGGAGCCACCCCGGCGAACGCGGTGATCACGTCGCGGCTGATGCCCGCATCCTCGGGCCGGCCCGGGCCGGGGCTGACCAGCACCGCGTCGGGCTCCAACGCCAGCGCGTCGGCGACCGTGATGGCATCGTTGCGATGCACGAGCGGCTCGGCACCGAGCTCACCCAGGTACTGGACCAGGATGTACACGAAGGAGTCGTAGTTGTCGACGACGAGCACGCGCATGGCGCACGACGGTAGCGCCGTCACGCCCCCGGTGACTCGGCCGTGGTTCCCCGTCTTCTAGTCTCGGGGACATGGCACGACCGCAGAAGCGCAAGTACGAGGGCGGACGGGTGACGCCGAAGGGCACCAAGTCCGGCGACCGCCCGTCGTTCGGGTCCTCCCGTGACCATTCACCCGACGCATCGTCCCGGTACACCCCGCCCGTGCCGATCGACCAGAAGATCAGTCCCCGGTGGGTCCCGGTCCTCATGTTCGGGCTGCTCGGCCTGGGGGTGTTGATCATCTTCCTCAACTACATCGACGTCGTCCCGGGCGGACGGTCCAACTGGTACCTGCTCGGTGGGTTGGGGCTGATCCTCGGTGGCATCATCACCGCGACCCAATATCACTGAGTCCGGTGCGTCCGGTGAGTCCGGTGCGTCCGGTGCGCTCGTGACTCCGGTGAGTCGAACGGCACTTGTCCCGTGGTGAGTTCGCAGCCGACAATGACCCGCATGAAGGGCATCATCCTGGCGGGGGGCACCGGCTCGCGCCTGCACCCGATCACGCTGGGTACGTCGAAGCAGCTGCTGCCGGTCTACGACAAACCGATGATCTACTACCCGATCTCGGTGCAGATGCTGGCCGGCATCCGCGAGATCCTCATCATCACCACCCCGGACGAGTCCGAGTCGTTCCGCCGGCTGCTGGGCACCGGCGAGCAGTGGGGGATCGAGCTGTCCTACGCGGTGCAGCCCAGCCCCGAAGGTCTGGCCCAGGCGTTCATCATCGGCGCCGACTTCCTCGACGGATCCGGGTGTTCCCTGGTCCTGGGTGACAACCTCTTCTACGGAGCCGGCCTCTCGATCCAGCTGGGCAAGGCGGCCACCAAGGAGTCGGGCGGCACCGTGTTCGGCTATCACGTGCGAGATCCCGAGCGGTACGGCATCGTCGAGCTGGACGAAGCCGGCCGACCCGTGTCCATCGAGGAGAAGCCCACCGATCCCCGGAGCAACTGGGCGGTCACGGGGCTCTACTTCTTCGACGGCCGCGTCGTCGAGGCGGCCGAGCTGGCCCAACCCTCCGATCGCGGCGAGCTCGAGATCACGTCGGTGATCGACTACTACCTCGAACGGGGCGAGCTGGAAGTGGTCCAGCTGGATCGGGGCTACGCCTGGCTCGACACCGGGACGTTCGACTCGATGGTCGAGGCGTCCGAGTTCGTGCGCGTGATCCAGCACCGGCAGAGCGCCCAGATCGCCTGTCTCGAGGAGATCGCCTACGAGCGCGGGTGGATCACCGAGGAGCAGGTCTTGAAGGTGGGGCGGGAGCTGGCGAAGAACTCGTACGGCCGGTACCTGCTGGATCTGGTCAACGGTCGCTCTCGCTGAGCTGACGGTGCGGCTGACGCGCCCGTCGGTCGCCGAGCGCCGATTCTGGTTGTGGAAAACCTCGCGCCACGAATCGCGCCTTGTGTGGTCGAACTGACCGCATTGGGTGAGAAGAGGTGACAACCGTGTGACACTTCGGCGGACGGTCCGTCACGAACCGTGAGATTGTCCACATCGTGTGGACAAGGTCACCGCCCGTGGTCACGAGAAGGTTTCGGGCTCAGTCGGAGACGGGAGTAACGAGATCCATCTCGTCCTGGCAATGACGGGGCGGATCCGGCATCTCGTCGTTGGCGGTGGTCATCCGGACCTCGGTGCCGCACACGCCGCACCGGTACAGGATCTTGACCTTGCGCAGCTCGCCGGGCGGTGGGGGCTCGGGCACCGGGCGGGCCAGTCCGCCCATCATGACCAAGCCGATCTTGAGCATGACCCCGATGGCGATCACCGCGAAGAGGATGCGACCCACCGAGAAATCGGTGAACGCGACGAGCGCGGCGAAGATCAGAACCAGCGATGCCCAGAAGACCCGCTGCCGGGGGCCGAACTTCAGACGATCGAGACGCACCGGTTCAGTGTGCCTCAGAACGGTCGATCAGCCGAGGCGCTCGATGATGGTGGCGTTGGCCATGCCGCCGCCCTCGCACATGGTCTGCAGCCCGAAGCGGCCACCGGTGCGCTCGAGCTCGTTGACCAGGGTGGTCATGAGCTTGGTGCCCGAGCACCCCAGCGGGTGACCCAGGGCGATGGCGCCACCGTTGACGTTGACCTTGCCCATGTCGGGCTGGTGTTCCTTCTCCCACGCCAACACGACCGAGGCGAACGCCTCGTTGACCTCGAACAGGTCGATGTCGTCGATGCTCATGCCCGACTTCTCCAACGCCTTGGTGGTGGAGGGGATGGGCCCGGTCAGCATGGTGACGGGGTCGACGCCGGCCAGCGCGAACGTGTGGAAGCGGGCTCGGGGCGTGAGGCCCAGTTCCTTCGCCTTCTCCTCGGACATGATCAAGGCGGCGGACGCGCCGTCGGTGATCTGTGAGGAGTTGCCGGCGGTGACCTTGCCGTCGGGCTTGAACGCCGGCTTGAGGTTGGCCAGCGACTCGACGGTGGTGCCGTCGCGGATGCCCTCGTCGGCGGTCACCATCTCGTCGGACTCGATCAGGTCGCCGCTGTCGCGATCACGGGCGATGGAGCGAACCGGGATGATCTCGTTCTCGAACCGGCCCTCGTCGCGAGCCTGAGCGGCCCGGCGCTGGCTCTCGGCGGCGAAGGCGTCGAGGTCGGTGCGGGACAGGTTCCACTTGTCGGCGATCATCTCGGCCGAGATGCCCTGCGGGACCAGGCCGCCCTTGTCCTCGTAGCGGGCGTTCATGCCCTCGGTGAACGGGAAGCCGAGGCCCTTACCGATCGAGGCGCCCATCGGGACCAGGCTCATCACCTCGACGCCGGCGGCGACGACGATGTCGTGGGCACCCGCCATGACGGCCTGGGCCGCGAAGTGGGCGGCCTGCTGGCTGGAGCCGCACTGGCGGTCGACGGTGGTGGCGGGAACGGTCTCGGGCCAGTCGGCGGCGAGGACGGCGTTGCGGCCCACGTTGAGGGCCTGGGCGCCGGTCTGCATGACGCAGCCCATGATGACGTCCTCGACCAGCTCGGGATCCAGATCGTTGCGCTCGGCCAGCGCCTTCAGGACCTCGGCGCCCAGATCGGCGGGGTGCCAGCCGGACAGCGTCCCGTTGCGCTTGCCTCCGGCGGTGCGGACGACATCGACGATCACGGCATTCGGCATGGGGGCTCCCGGGTCTCGGCCTGTTGCTGGCGCGCCGCGAGCGACGCGTCCGCGCCAAGTCTGGCGGGGCCCGTTTCCCCCTGGCAAGCCCACCCCCACCCGAAATTCCGTCCGCTCGCGTCGGTTTCCGACGCGGAGGTCGGGGATTTCGGATCGGGGTGAAGGAAACCGGCCGCCGGTGCGTCCAACCTGGTGATGGACCCGACCCGACCACCCACCTGCGACCATGGAGAGGGCAGCGCTGGCCCCCGGGCGTGGGAGCACGATGAGCAACCTGGACCAGGCTCGTGACGGCGATCACCGGGCCTTCGGCGCGCTGCTGCGAGACGAAGACGACGGCTGCCGGGCACTGGCCTACCGCATCATGCGCGACCGCGACGCCATGGACGACGCGCTCCAGGACGCCTACCTCAAGGCCTGGCGCCGGCTGGACACGTTCCACGGCGACAGCGGCTTCGGGACCTGGCTCTACCGCATCGTCTACACGACGTGCATCGACCACGTCCGCCGGCGTCGGCCGACCGACCCGCTCGACGAGCGAACCCCGGCGCTGCACGCGGTCGGGCCGGCTGGTGCCGCGGAGGCGAGGGTCACCCTGGAACGGGGACTGGCCCGGGTCTCGGTCGAGCATCGGGCGCTGCTCGTGCTGATCGACGGGATCGGCCTGCCGTACGCCGAAGTCGCCGAGGTGCTGGCGCTGCCCGAGGGAACCGTGGCGTCGCGCCTCCATCACGCCCGCGCCGCCCTGCGCCGAGCGATCGGCACCGACGAAACCGACGCAACCCCAGCCACCGACCCGAACGCTGCCGCCACGGACGATGAACGAGGAGAGGCCCGATGACCACGCCTCACGACGACGAACTGCGCGCTGAACTGATGGACGTCCCCGACCACCGACCCGACTTCTGGACCGCGCTCGACGCCGATCTGGCCGCCGCGGAGCGGGAGGACGTGGTGCCGTTGGTGGCGGCGTCGTCGGCCCGCCCGCGGGCCCGCGGCCTGCTGCTGGTGGCGGCTGTGCTCGCGGTGCTTGGCGGTATCGGGTCCTGGTTCGCATTCGGCGACGAGGACGACGGCCCGGACGTGGCCGTCGATCCTGGGCCATCGGTGACGACGGCGCCCGAGCCGACGTCCCCGACGACGGTGGGCGAGACGGTGCCTGCGGACGTGGTTCGGTCAGCGACGGCGACGGTCGAGCGCGTGTCTGTCGTGGGGCCGGCGGGTACGTTCGCCTTGAGGGCCAACGAAGACGGCACGGTCATCGTCCGGAATGGCGAGGCAGCGTTCGGGTACCACGCGCCTTCAGGTGCGACCTGGTGGAACGACGGCGAGACCACCCTCAACGAAACCGATCCGATCGGCGGTCGCGAGCGGATCGACTCGCTCCTGTTCCTCGACCTCGCCGAGGCGGTTCGCTACGGCGAGCTCGGGACGGCCGGCGAGCGGCAGGGCCGGGCCACGATCGAGGCGACCGTCGACCTGGGGGACAACGAGTCGGCCGGCTGGTTCGACCGCGTCGCCACGGTGACCATCGATGACGAGACCGGGTTCGTGCTCGACGCCGTCGTCACCGACGCCGACGGTGACGTGGTGGAGGAGCTGCACCTGACCGACATCGAGTGGAACGACGAGCCGGTCGACATCTCGGGCGCCCTGGGCGCCGTGTCGGACTGGGCGGTCAGTGAGGGGTTGCCGACCGAGCCGGTCGTCGGGGACGGCTACCTGGTGCCCGAGGGCGTGGAACCGGTCCGTACCTTCACGACCGACGCACCGCTGCAGAGTGGGTCCGAGGCAGGCAATCCGGCGTCGGACGGCGCATACGTGATCGACGTGACGACCGCCCCCTGGCGGCACTCGAAGCTGATCGTCTTCGGCCGCACCAACGGTGAGTGGAAGGACCCGCTGGCCGAGGAGGGATGGCTCGTCGAGCCCGACGGCGGTGACGCCGGGCGACGGGGAGCTGGCCGGCATCCAGGGCGAGCTGACCTCGGAACCACCCCAGCGCCCGAGAGCATGGTTCGACGAGGGCGCCGAGCTGGTGGTGGCGATCGGGGGACTGGTCGATCCGACCACCGCCGAGCGGCTGTGGAACCTCGCACCGGCTGAGGCGGAGGCCGAGCCCTTCGTTCCTGACGATCTCCCTGCCATCACGGCCGCCCCGTCCGGAGCGGAGTCGGCGTTCTCGATCGACGATGTCGACGGGGGTGGCGTGGTCGTCGCCCGCCGGACGCGAGGGGGGCCGGCTGCGGCGACCGCATGGAGTCGGGCCGTCGACGAGATCTGGTGGGAGCCCGATCTGGGCGATCCCACGACCCTCGATACCGGCGACGCTCACGCCGTCGTGCTGCTGGACGCATTCCTCGATGACGATGGCGAGATCGCGGTCATCCACGGCGAGGTCCCTCCTCCGGGTGGAGTTGATGGAGCGGAGGCGAACCTCTGGCTCCAGCGGATCGGCGAGCCTCGCTCCGAGGCGGTGAACCTCGGCTGGTTCACCGGCCCGGAGTACGGCGTGGACGCGGCGACGCGGGGCGGCGACCGGATCGCGATCTCGGCGGGTGCGGACCTGGGTGAGGTCTTCTCCTTCGTGGACCTCGAGGGCAACGAGATCGAGGAGCCCGACAGCCCGGTCCCGGTCGGCCACCGCTACAACGAGCCGCCCTACTACCAGTACGCGGCCCTCGGACCCGATGGCCGGACGCTGGCGTTCATCGAGGGGCCCGACTGGGACCGCACGACCGAGACCACCATCGGCGACTGGGAGCTGGTCGTGGTCGATCTCGACAGCGGCGAGGAGACAGCCCGGATCGCACTGTTCGACGGGGTCGAGGTGATCGAGGTCGGCTACCTCGACTTCGACGGCACCTGGGCGGTCGTGTCACGCCGGGAACGCCCGAGTCCCAACGAGGACATCTTCACGCTCCCGACGGCGTTGGCCGTGAACGTCGACGACGGCACGGTCAGCGAGCTGCCCGACACGAGCGGCATCGTGACCCTCCCGCGGTAGCTATTCGCCGGCCGCCGTCACACCCCCTCCCTACGGTGGTGGCACTTCCCTCCCCACCACCCCAGCCGAAATTCCGTCCCGGCGCGTCGCAATCCGACGCGTACGTCAGGGAATTCGGCGGCTACGAGGGGAGTCCCCCCATGGGAAGCCACGACGACGCCGTCGTCCGGTTATTGCGAGCGCAACACGGAGTCGTGACGCGCCGTCAAGCCATGACCAAGCTCGGAATGAGCACCTCGGCGGTTGACCGTCGGATTCGGAGCGGGGAGTGGCTCCGGGTCGGTCCTGCGACCTTTCGCAACGTCCACTACCCGGAGTCGTGGGAAGCCGAGGTGATCGCGGCGTGCCTTCACCTCGATGCCGTAGCCAGCCACCGCACTGCGGCGCGGCTGTGGGACCTCGACGGCATCCGATGGAGTGGTGTCGAGGTCACGCAATCTGCCAAACGGCCCGCGGGCCGTCAGCGGCCGGGCCTGGTGCTGCACGAGAGCACCCAGATGCACCTCGCCGAGCGCACCCTGCGCTCGGGTATCCCCGCCACAGGGGTGGGTCGAACGCTTCTCGATGCCGCCGGCGTCGTCCCCTTCTCCCAGCTGGAGCACGCCTTCGACTCCGTGCTGCGTCGCAAGCTGGCCACGGCAGAGCAGCTGTGGGCGGTGCTCTACGCTCACGCAGCCCGCGGACGGAACGGGACGCAGCGGTATCGGTTGCTCCTTCAGACGCGCCTCGGTGACGGGCCGACCCCGGACAGTCTCTTCAATCGGGGGATCGCCCGACTGCTGGCAGAAGCCGGTTTGCCGGGTGCTCAGCTCGAGTACCCCGTCTTCAACGGCGATCGTGAGGTGGCCCGCGTCGATCTGGCCTGGCCCGAGGCCATGCTCGCGATCGAGGGCGACAGCATCACCCACCACTTCGACCACGTGAGCTTCCAGCGTGATCGTACGAAGCGCAACGAGCTGCAACTGCTCGGTTGGCAGGTGCTCGCGTTCACGTGGCAGGACTTCACTCGGCGGCCAACCTGGCTCGTTCGGACCGTCCGTCGCGCCCTCCTCACCCGAAATCCCGGAGATTCGCGTCGGAATCCGACGCGTCCGGACGGAATTTCGGCGGGGGGATGAGGTAGAAAGGACCCAACGGGTTATCAGAGCACCAGGGGGCCCTCCGTGAGCAACATCACCAGTGACGAGATCCAAGCACGTGTCGAGGGCAAGACCGTGCCCGACCTGTTCCTCGCGACCGTGGCCGAGCGCGGCGACTCGGTCGCGCTCCGCTGGAAGAACGACGACGACTCGTGGGGGGAGATGACCTTCCACGACTGGGCCGACCAGGTGGCCCGGGTGGCCGACGGCCTCAAGGCCCGCGGCGTCGGCCACGGCGACCGCGTCATGCTCATGATGCGCAACATCCCCGAGTTCCACGTCGCCGACCTGGCCTGCCTGTTCCTCGGCGCTACCCCCATCTCCATCTACAACTCGTCGTCGCCCGATCAGATCGCCTACCTGACCAACAAGAGCAAGGCCACCACCGCCATCCTCGAGGACGTCGGCTTCCTCGAGGGCTTCCTCAAGGTGCGCGACGAGCTCGACACGCTCCAGCACATCTGCCTGCTCAACGACCCCGACGGCGTCGCCGACCCCGACTCGACCTGGGCCGACCTGCTGGCCTCCGACCCCCTCGACCTGGCCGAGGCCGCCACCGTCGTCTCACCCAGCGACCTGGCCACCGTCATCTTCACGTCGGGCACCACCGGGCCCAGCAAGGGTGTGATGCTCGACCACAACAACATCACGTGGACGATCGAGTGCCTCAAGGAGGCGTTCCCCATCGACACGTACGCGGGCAAGCGGGTCGTCTCGTACCTGCCCATGGCCCACATCGCCGAGCGGGTCACCAGCCATTACATGATGCTGGCCCTCGGCTACGAGGTCACCACGTGCCCCGTGCCCGGCAACATCGCCGCGTACGCCGGCGAGGTCCACCCCAACATCATCTTCGGCGTCCCGCGGGTGTGGGAGAAGGTGTACGCCGGCGTCAACGCCGCTCTGGCCGCCGACCCCGAGAAGAAGAAGGCGGTCGACGAGGCCGTCGAGACCGCCGCACCCATCGCCCACAAGATGGCCTGGGGCACCGCCACCGAGGAAGAGATCGCCACCTACAACTTCCTCGACGAGGTGGCGTTCTCCACCATCCGCGGCCTGGTCGGTCTGGACCAGGTGGACGCCGCCATCACCGGCGCGGCGCCGATCCCGGCCGAGATGCTCTCGTGGTTCCGCACCATCGGGATCAACCTGTCGGAGATCTACGGCCTGTCCGAGACCTCCGGCCCCATGACGTGGGAGGCCACCAAGGTCAAGCCCGGCACGGTGGGCGTCGCCTGTCCTGGCGTCGAGGTCAAGCTCGCCGACGAAGACCACGAGGTGCTCTGCCGAGGCGGCAATGTGTTCCGCGGCTACCTCGACGAGCCCGACAAGACCGCCGAGGTCCTCGACGACGACGGCTGGTTCCACTCGGGCGACATCGGCGAGTTCGACGAGGACGGCTACCTCTCCATCGTCGACCGCAAGAAGGAACTGATCATCACCGCCGGCGGCAAGAACCTGTCGCCGTCGAACCTCGAGGCCAACCTCAAGATGATCCGTCTCGTCGGGCAGGCCTGCGCCATCGGCGACCAGCGCCCCTTCGTCTCCGCGCTGCTCGTCCTCGACGCCGACGTCGCCCCCGGCTGGGCTGCCGAGCACGGCATCGAGTTCGATTCGCTCGACGACCTGGCCGGCCATCCCGACGTGATCGCCGCCGTCGAGGCCGAACTCCCCGCCGCCATGGAGGGGTTCAACAACGCCGAGAAGGTGAAGCGGTTCACCCTGCTCGGCAGCGAGTGGATGCCCGACTCCGAGCTGCTGACCCCCACCTCCAAGCTGAAGCGGCGGGGCATCCACCAGCAGTTCGAGGTCGAGATCGAGGCGATGTACACCACGTAGCCCGAGCCGACCGGATCTGGGGTGACGTGGCCGCCGCTGAGGTGGCTGCGATACCCCAGATCCGGCCGTGGGCGGCGGGTAGGGTCGCTGCGTGGCCTCCGACGTGCTGCTCGCCTGCGACGGGCTGACCAAGACCTACGGTGACCGCACCGTCGTCGACGGTGTCTCGTTCCAGGTCGCTCCGGGCGAGACCTACGGCCTGCTGGGACCCAACGGGGCCGGCAAGACCACCACCATCTCGATGATCGCCGGCATCCTCGCCGCCGATGCCGGGACGGTGCGGGTCGCGGCCAACGAGGTGTCGCCGACCGCCCCCCGCTCGCGGGCGGCCATCGGCCTGGTCCCCCAGGAGATCGCCCTCTATCCCGATCTGTCGGGCCGCGAGAACCTGATGTTCTTCGGGCGGCTGCAGATGATGCCCCGGGCCGAGCTGAAGGCGAGGGTCGACGAGGTGCTCGAGGTGGTGGGCCTGGCCGACCGGGCCGCCGACCCGGTCGAGGAGTACTCGGGCGGCATGAAGCGGCGGTGCAACATCGCCGCCGGTCTGCTCCACCAGCCGAGCCTGCTGATCCTCGACGAGCCCACCGTGGGCGTCGACCCGCAGAGCCGCAATGCCATCCTCTCCTCGGTCGAGCAGCTGGCCGGCGAGGGCATGAGCGTCCTCTACACCACCCACTACATGGAAGAGGCCGAACGGCTCTGCGACAGGGTCGCCATCATGGACGAGGGCGTCGTGATCGCCGAGGGCACCCGCGACGATCTCATTGCCGCCAGCGGGCTGGGTGAGGAGGCGGTCGAGGTGGTCACCCGGACCGGCCCCGACCTGGAAGCGGTGTTCCTCGCGTTGACCGGCAAGGCACTGCGGGACACGTGAGCGCGGGACGCGCTGCCGCCACGGTCGGCGGGGTCGAACTGCGGCGCCGCACCCGCGACTGGTCCTTCATCAGTCAGGGCATCATCGGCCCGGTCGTGATCGCGGTCATCGTCGGCCTGGCGTTCGGCAGCGTCGGTGAGCCGGAGGCGGTCGCGATCGGGATCGTCGATGCCGACGTCAGCGCCGAGTCCCAGCAGCTCGTCGACGGACTCGTCACGGTCGCCGGGGACCAGGACGGGTTCACCGTCGAGCAGCTCGACAGTCGGGACGCCGCAGTGGCCTCCATCGAGGAGAACGGTGGAGCCGCCATCGTGGTTCCCGCCGGGTTCTCGTCGAACGTCCGGGTCGAGGAGCCCTCGCCGTTCGAGGTGCTGTCCGATCCCGACGATCTCGTGGCGAAAGCCGTCGCCGAGGCGGTCGCCAGCGACCTGGCCACGCGCTTCACCATCAGCCGAGCCGTGGTGAACGGGATGTTCGTGACCGGTGACGTGCCCGTCGACGTGCTCGATCAGGCCGTCGGCTACGGGCAGGCGGCGACGTCGCTCGACTCCCGACCGATCGACGACTGGGATCCGCTGACGTACTTCGCTCCGGCCATGGCCATGCTGTTCCTCTTCTTCGCCATCGGCGCAGTGGCCCGCTCGTTCCTGGCCGACGACCGACTCGGCGTGTTGCCCCGGCTGATGGCGGCGCCGGTCCCGTCGTGGTCGTTGATCGCCGGACGAGGGGGTGCGTCCCTGGTGCTGGCCCTGATCGGGATGGGCTCGGTGCTCGTGGTGGTCGGAGGGATCTTCCGTGCCGACCTCGGCCCGTTGCGCTGGACCCTGCCCGTGCTGCTCACCGCAGCGGCAACCGTCGCAGGCCTGGGGGCGCTCATCGCCGGCTTGTCGCGCACCGAGTCCCAGGCCGACGGGTGGACCAGCGTCGTGGCCTTCACCCTGGCCCTGGCGGGCGGTTCGTTCGTCGCTCCGGGCGACGCCCCCGACGCGCTTCGATCGGTGGCGGCGTACACCCCCAACGGGAGAGCCCTCCAAACCCACGTGGATCTCGTGGCGGGTGCGGCCGGCCGTGACGAGGCGATCGAGGCGGTCGTCGTGCTCCTGGCCTTCGCTGTGATCACCGGCGGCATCGGGTTGCTGCTGCAGCGCAGGAAGCTGGCGGCGTGAGCTCGTTGCGCGCCGCGATCGGCGCCGTCTGTCGCTCCGAGCTCCTGCGGACCCTGAACGATCGGACCGCGCTGTTCTTCGCCCTCCTGCTGCCGGTGATCCTGATCGGCATGTCGGCCGTGCTCTTCGGCGGTGACTCCGCCGTGAACCTCGCCGTCGCCGACCCGTCAGGGACGGTCATCGCCGAGTTGGAGGAGAATCCCGCCGTGACGGTCGTGGCCTACGACGACACCGCCGAGCTGGAGCGCGACGTCCAGACCGGTCGCGCCGATGCGGGCCTGATCGTCACCCAGGACGACGACGGCGCCGTGGCCGCCCGGTTCCTCAACGACCCGAGTCGCGCCGGGACCGATCCCGCCCGGTTCGCGTCCCGCGACGCGTTGCGACAGGTCGCGGTCTTCGAGACGACGGTGACGGCGCTGGAGGAGCTGCGTGGCCTGGAACGGGAGGATGCCGAGGCGGCGGCCGAATCGGTGAGCGACCTGGCGCCGGTGACGGTCGAGTCCACCGAGGTCGGTACCGGTCAGTCGGAGTCGCAGGACGCCCGGAGCTACTCCTCGCTGGGCAATCTCGTCCTGTTCATGTTCATCAACTCGCTGGCCATCGGCGGGCAGCTGGTGGCCGCCCGCCAGCTCGGTGTCATCCGGCGGAGTCTGGCGGCGCCGGTCTCGGCGGGCGATCTCGCCGCCGGGTTCGTGGTGGCCCGGATGGCCTTCGCCCTGATCCAGGCCGGCCTCATCCTGGTGGTCGGTGCCGTGTTCTTCGACGTCGACTGGGGTGATCCGGTCGCGGTCTCCGCCGTCGTCTTCGTGTTCGCCGTGGTCAGCGCCGCCGCGGGACTCATCCTGGGCGCGGTCGCCAAAACCCCCGAGCAGGCACCGGCGATCGGTGTCCCCGTCTCCATCGCCCTCGCCATGCTCGGCGGGTGCATGTGGCCCCTGTTCATCGTTCCCGACATCGTCCGCCAGATCGGTCACCTCACGCCGCACGCCTGGGCGGTCGACGGTCTGGTCGAGGTGGTCTTCGGCGGTGGTTCGCTCGGATCCGTCGGTGTCGAGCTGGCCGTCCTGAGCGTGTTTGCGGCGGTCCTGAGCGGCACCGCCATCCTCAGCCTGCGACGCCTGACGTCCGGCTGACCGTCCGCGGAATCGGTCGCATCCGGCCCGAGTTGACACGGCTGCTCCGGAACGGTTTTCTGGCTCTTTCATGCCTCCCGTTCCCCTTTCCCCCGGACGCGGGCTGTCAGCTCTGATCCCCGGGGCCGGAGCCCCGCCCGCCCCCTCGCCGCCGGAGGGGTTCGCCGCGTTCGTCGACTCGATCCATCGGCAGAATCTGGCCGTGCTGGCCCAGCGCTTCGGACTGTCCACCGCCGTGGGATGTCACCGCCCGCACCGGGGGGACGATCGCGTCTACGTCGTCGCACCCCGGTTCTCGACGCTCGAGCCCACGGCGGCCATGGCGCTGTTCGACCAGGTGCGGCGCGTGCTCGACCAGCGAT
This sequence comes from uncultured Acidimicrobiales bacterium, assembly GCA_963697385.1. Taxonomy (GTDB): domain Bacteria; phylum Actinomycetota; class Acidimicrobiia; order Acidimicrobiales; family CAWCAL01; genus CAWCAL01. The sequence continues at coordinate 305,292 of CAVONU010000002.1, read as the reverse complement.
CGGGACACCATCGGATGGACACCGAGCGCGGATCGCTGCTCGGGGTGGTCAGCTTCGGCCCGCAGTCGCGCGCCGCATACCTGTTGGCCGGCCCGACGATCGAGGACGGCGGTCAGTCGCGGGGCCAGCGTGATGCCGAGCTGGTCGACGCCGCCACCGGGATGGGCGACCTGGTGCACTCGTTGGAGGCGACGATGCGCCGGCCCGACCCGGCGGAGATCGACGTCGAGGTCCAACCGGAGGGGTCGGGAGCTCATCGGGTCGTCGTCCAGGTGCGCGGTCCCGGCGTCGACCCGGTGCCGTCGGTGGTGGTGGGGCCGACCGTCATGCAGTCCGCTGCCGTCGCCGCCGCCCGCACGCTCGACCCCGATGCCCGCCTCCTCACCTTGCGCCGGGCCCAGGTGGGGTCCGACCCGATGGTGGTGGCGGTGGTGTCGGCGGGGGGCCGCCCGCCGGCGATGGCGATGGCGTCGCTCCGCGACGGCGAGGATGCGGCGGCCGCTCGCGCCGCCTACCGCGCCGCCGCCTTCGGCGCCTGACGGCGGACGACCGGAGCCGCGCCGAACCGAGCCCGTGCGAGCCGCCCGCCCACGCGCCGGACCAACCGTGCGATGCTTGCGCCCATGCTGAGACGAGCCCGCATCCTCGGCGTCGGTTCCTACGTGCCGCCGCGCGTCGTCACCAACGACGACCTGGCCCGACTCATCGACACCTCCGACGAGTGGATCCGCTCCCGATCCGGTATCGAGGAGCGCCACTGGGTGGAGGGCACCACCACCACCAGCGACCTGGGCTACGAGGCGAGCATCCGGGCTCTCGAGGCGTCCGGGGTGGACAAGGCTGACCTGGACATGATCATGGTTGCCACGCTCAGCCCCGATCACGAGTTCCCCGGTGCAGCGTGCTTCCTGCAGGAGAAGCTGGACCTGCCGGGCCTCCCGGCCATGGACATCCGCCAGCAGTGCTCCGGGTACGTGTGGGCCGTGGCCACCGCTGACATGTACATCCGGGGCGGCATGGCCGACACCATCCTGGTGGTGGGCGCCGAGATCCAGTCCAAGGGCATCGACATCTCCGACACGGGTCGTGACGTCGCCGTGCTGTTCGCCGACGGAGCCGGAGCGGCCGTGGTGCAGGCCACCGATGTCAGCGACGAGCGGAACGACCCGCACATCCTGTCGTCGCACCTGCACGCCGACGGGAGCTTCGCCCGCGAGCTCTGGATCGAGGCGCCGTCGACGTCCTACACGCCCGACCAGTGGGGCGGGGACTGGAAGGAACGGCGGGCCCACTACCCGCAGATGAACGGCAAGACGGTCTTCAAACACGCCGTGACCCGTATGCCCGAGGTGACGCTCGAGGCCCTCGAGGCCAACGGCTACACCGTGGACGACGTCGACCTGTTCGTCTTCCACCAGGCCAATCTGCGCATCAATTCGTACGCCGCCAAGGCGTTGGGCGCGCCCGAGGAGAAGGTGTTCAACACCATCCAGCGGTTCGGCAACACCACGGCGGCGACGATTCCGATCGGATTCGACGAGGCGATCAAGGCGGGCCGCCTGGAGCCCGGCATGCTCGTGGCCGCAGCCGCCTTCGGCAGCGGATTCACGTGGGCCTCGATGCTGGTCCGCTGGTAGCGGTACGATCCGTCGATGGACCGGGCCTCGATCATCGGCGTGATCTTCGGCGTGCTGTTCTACGTCGCCGGCCTGACCAAGGCGGTGCTCACGCCCATCGAGAACATCTTCTTCGGGTTCCCGAAGGGGCTGCAGATCGCCCTGTTCGTGGCCGTCATCGCCCTCTGGATCTGGATCGCAGGTCAACGGTTCGCCCGCCGCCGTGAGCTCTACCGGCAGGCCAACCGCATCACGCTGGGCTGAGCGGCCTCGATGACGTCATCCGGAGATCCGGCGGTCACGGTGCGGTGTGTCCACGACGTGATCGCCGTGGCGGGACACCCGGCGCCGTTCGACCGGATCCAGATCAGGGTGTTCTACCCGGCGCTGGACGACGGCTCCGAGTTCGTGCGCATGTCCGGCGAGGTCCCGTTGGCGCCGGCCGACACACCGTGGCCGGTGGTCGTGATCGTGCCCGGCGTGAACATCGGTTCCGAGGTCTACCGATGGTTGGCCGTCGCCCTCACTCGGCTCGGCTACGTGGTGGTGACCTACTCGTGGATCGACCTGCTGTTCGGGATCCAGAGCGGACTGACGCCGGGAATGGATCTGGAGACGGCCAGCCACGACGCGTACGGATCGGGTCCCACCGCGACGGCCCCGGCGCCGATCCTCGAGCATCTCGCCACGTCGTTGCCCGTCTTCGACGGCCGGCTCGACCTGGAGCGCGTGGCGGTCGGTGGTCACTCCGCCGGCGGAGCGGTGGCGCTGCAGAGCGCGGATCCCGCCTGGGTGCCGGGACTGCGTGCCGTGTTCACCTACGGCGCGCACACCATGACCAGCACCGTGCTCGGGTGGCCGCCGGGCGAGGTCGCGTCGGTACCCGCCGGGACCCCGGTGCTGCTGATGGCCGGCGATCGTGACGGGGTGATCTCGGCCAGCCGGAGCCGCTACGGCATCGGCGAGGGTGAGCACGACCCGATCCGGGTCACGTGGGACCAGGCGATCGACCCGTCCACGCCGGGCTCGTACCTGCGGTTCGCCGGGGCGACCCACTTCAGCTTCACGGATCCGTTCGATCCGACCACCGGGCGGGCGTTCCTCGAGGGCGCGCAGCCCACGCCCGAGCGCGCCACCGAGCTCCGCGACCTGATGGCCACGGTCGTCGGAGCCTTTCTCGACGAGCACTTGGCGCAGGCGGAATCGACCGCCGGAACGGTGCGGGATCTGACCGCCGACCACCCGCTGGTGGCCGACCAGGAGCACCGGCCGGACCGGGCCTGAGCTGCGTTGACACCCCATGGGGCCACCGGTAGCGTGCGGTTCCGTAACGCTGTTCCGCTGGCCGAAACAGCGCAGCACATCGCCCGGCGAGGGCCATCCGAGGGGAGAGCGGGCGTGAAGCGACGCCAGCGTGGACATCGAGGCGCGGCGGCCCTGCTGGCTGTGGCCTTCGTGCTCGGCGCTTGTGGCGCCAGCACCACCATCACCGAGGAGGCCTCCGACACCGGCGAGGGGTCGGGGACCACGCCCGAGACCGCCGCGGCCGACACCGGCGACGGATCCGAGTCGGGTTCCGACACGGGGGACGCCGCCCCGGACGGGCCCGGCGTCACCGCTGACCAGGTCAAGGTGGGCTTCATCATCACCGACCTCGACGCGGTGTCGAAGGCCCTCGACTTCGAGGTGCCGGACCAGGGTGACGAAGAGGCCCAGATCCAGGCCATCGCCGACTTCGTCAACGCCAACGGCGGGATCGGCGGGCGCGACATGGTCCCCGTGATCAAGGTCTTCAACGCCATCCAGGACACCCCCTCCAACGAAGAGGAGCTGTGCCTGGGACTCACCGAGGACGACAGGGTGTTCGCCGTCGCCATGACCGGTCAGTTCCAGGAGAACGCCCGCCCCTGCTACGCCGAGCGCGACACCCTGATGCTGGACTACACGCTCTACCCCCTCGACGAGGTCAGCATCTCCGAGCTCGAGCCGTACCTGTGGCAGCCGGGACTGCCCAGCTACGACGACACCATCGCCGGCATGGCCGACGCCATGGCCAGCACCGACTTCCTCGAGGGGGCGACGCTCGGCGTGGTCGGCATCGACAGCGAGCAGAATCGGCGGGTGTACGACGGCTCTCTGGTGCCGACGTTGACCGAGCTGGGCGTCGAGGTGGCCGACACCCAGTGGATCGACCCGACCGACACCTCGACACTCCAGGCCGGGCAGGATCAGGCGGTGCTCTCGTTCAAGTCCAACGGGGTCGACCGCGTCCTGGTGCTGGGCGGGTCCCGTCTGGCGGCCTTCATGATCGAGACGGGGATCGGCCAGAACTACACGCCGGTCTACGCGCTGTCCAGCTTCGACAATCCCGAGTTCGCCATCCTCAACTACCCGGACATCATCGACGGCACCGTCGGGGTCAGCCTGAGCCCGGGCTGGGACGTCGCCGACGACCAGTACCCGATGCCGGCCAACGAGATGGAAGAGACCTGCCTCCAGGTGTTGGAGGACGCCGGTCACACATTCGAGGGCCGCGGCAACGCACGCACCGCCCTCGGATTCTGCGACGCCGCGATGCTGCTCCAGGCCGGAGCGGGCGCGCTCGACGGGGGCGCGCTCACCGCCGCGGCCTGGTCGGAGGCGGTCGGCGGGATGGGCGAGTCGATGCAGCTCTCGAGCGCGTACGCCACCAACTTCGCCTCGGGCGACTACTTCGGCGCCAGCGGCTACCAGGTCTTCGCCTACAACCCCGAGTGTGCGTGCATGGAGTTGCAGGGCGAGACCGTCGAGTTCTGACGATTCGCCGTCCGTGATCGCCGACCGGGGTTCCATCGACGAGGGCATCACCGCCGGTGCGAACCCGTGGGCGCCCGACGTCGGTCTCTGGCTCGTGGCGGCCGGGTTGGCCCTGCCGCTGGTGTCGCTGCTGCGGCTCGATCGGGACCTTCCCGTGCGCATCGAGCGGTCGGGCGACGTCATCAGCATCACGTCGGCGGTGGTGGGGACCGCCGCGATCGCGCTGATCGCCGCGCTGGTCGGAGGCGTCCTCTCGACCCGGCTCCCGGCCCGATGGGCGATTCCGTTCGGAGCGCTCGTGGCCGGCGCCGGTCTGGGAGCGGCCGCGGCGATCGACGATCCCACGCTCTTCCTGGTCGTGTTGGCGGTCACCGCCGCAGGCGCTGCGGTCAGCGTCGTCCACCACCGGTCGACGCTGGTCGGCTGCCGCGACGACGTCTCGTGCGTGCGGCGGCTGTCCCGGTGGTGGGTCGCGGCCGGACTCGGAGCCTTGATCGGCCTGGTCGCCGAGGTGTGGTGGTCCCCCTCCGACGCCGACCTGCTGCGGGCCGGCGGTGGGGTCGCCGGCATCGGTGCCCTGCTGTGTTTCGCCATGATGGGCTCGATCGTCGTCGAGTCCCCGACGCGGCTGGCCGGCGCCTTTCGCCACATCCGACCGGGGACGGGACGCATGGTGGCCGTCTGGTTCGGACTCGGGTTCCTCCTCCTGGGAGGCGCACCGTCGGCGCGACGCTTCATGGAACAGCGATGGGCACTTGATCAGGGCGGTCAGGCCGCACTGGTCGGCGGCGCCGTCCTGGTCGGCGTGCTCACCCTGGCCCTCGGGCACTGGTGGTGGGATGCCGCCCGACTGACCCGGATCGGCCGACCGCGGGTCGTCGGCACCACCGCGGCGGTGGGTGCGGCCCTGATCGGAGCCGGTGCCTGGAGTTTCACCTACCCCGGCATCGTCGGCGCCTGGTTGCTCGCGGGGGGAGCGCTCGCGGTGGCGGTCCTGGTCCTGGACGTGGCCGGCATGTCCGATCACGGTCCGGTCGGCCGGGCCGAGGTGGCGGTGGTGCAGCTGATCGGTCTGGCGGTCGGCGCGATGGCCGGAGCACTCGTGCTCCCGGCGTGGAACGGCGGGCGAGCCGGCATGGTCGCCGCCGCGATCCCTCTGGTCGTCGTCGGTTTCTTCGTCCAGCGCGGAGCCGTCGCCCCGGCCGCGCCCGAGGTGTCGACGGTCGAGCGCCCGCTGCCCACGGCGGTGTCCGTGGTCGAGGACTCGGCGTTGCTGCGCTGCGAGCACCTCGATGTCTCGTACGGAACGGTGCCGGTGCTCTTCGACGTCTCGCTCGAGGTGCACCCGGGCGAACTCGTCGCCTTGTTGGGTACCAACGGAGCCGGAAAGACGACCTTGCTCCGCACGATCGCCGGCCTGCTCCAGCCGACCCGTGGGCGAGTCCGGTTCAACGGCGCCGACGTCACCACCTTCCCGGCCGACTGGCTCCCCGGCCTGGGTCTGGCCCACATCGCCGGCGGCGAGTCGCTGGCGGCGGCGCTGACCGTGGATGAGAACCTCCGGATGTTCGCGCAGACGATCCACGTCGATCGCCACGAAGCGCAGATCGACCGAGCGTTCGAGGTGTTCCCCCGCCTCCACGAACGGAAGAGCCAGACGGTGTCGACCCTGTCGGGGGGCGAGAAGCAGATGCTGGGGCTGGCCAAGGCCTTCATCCAGGAGCCGCGCGTGCTGCTGATCGACGAGTTCTCCCTCGGGCTGGCGCCGCTCATCGTGAGCCAGCTCGTCCCGATCATCGCCGACCTCAATCGGGCCGGCACCGCCGTGCTGCTCGTCGAGCAGTCGATCAGCACGGCGCTGGAGCTGGCCGATCGGGCGCTCTGCATCGAGAAGGGCGAGATCGTCTTCAGTGGCTCGGGTGATGAGCTCCGGTCCCGGCCCGATCTGATCGAGACCGCATACCTCGAGGGCATCGCCAAGGCGCTGGCCGAATGAGCGACCGCAGGGATCGGGGCCGCTCGGCCCGGCGCGCTCGCACCGGGAGGGCACCGAGATGAGCACGGCGCCCATCATCGGCGTCGAGATCGCCGACTTCGACGTGAGCGGAGCGGTGGTGCTGCTGGGCCTGTTCACCGGGCTCAGCTACGGCCTGCTGGCGGTGGGCCTGGTCCTGGTCTACCGCTCCAGCCGGTTCATCAACTTCGCGCAGAGCGCCATCGGACTGTTCGCCGCCGCGCTGTTCGCCCAGGCCACCAACATCTACGGCATCCCCTACTGGATCGCGTTTCCGGGCGGCATCGCCGCCGGAGCGCTCATCGCCGCCTTCACCGAGAAGAGCATCGTGCGACGGCTGGTGGGCGCACCGAAGGTGCTGTCGATGGTGGCCACGCTCGGACTCGGCCAGGCGTTGATCTTCTTCGCCCTCAGCATCAGCGGTGACAGCCTCCAGGGCACCACCTTCCCCAAGCCGCCCGGGTTTCCCGAAGGCGACGTGGGCGCCTTGTTCGTGAACCAGGCGTACACCGCCACCGCCATCCTGAGCCCCCTTCTGCTCATCGGTCTGGTGCTCTTCCTCCAGCGATCGCGCTATGGCGTGGCCATCCGCGGGGCAGCATCCAACCCCGACGCCGCGGCGACGTCGGGCGTCGACCCGGCCGGCATGTCGATGCTCAGTTGGTCGCTGGCCGGAGCGGTCGCGGCGTTCGCCACGATGATGTTCATCCCCACCCGCGGGGCGATCGTGCCCGACACCCTGGGTCCCGACCTGCTGCTGCGGGGGCTGGCCGCGGCGGCCATCGCCCGGTTCCGCAGCATCCCGGTGGCCATCGCCGCCGCGCTCGGTCTGGGGGTGGCCGAGCGGGTGCTCGCCACCAATCCCGATGCGGCCGGCTGGTTCGAGGTGCTGACCTTCCTCGCCATCGGGGTGTCGGTGCTGTTCCAAGCGAAGCAGAACCGGCAGGAGGGGGACGACAGCTGGGACGGCGTACCGCTGGTGTCGTTCCTGCCCGCGGCCTACCGGCGCAGCGCCAAGCTGCGCCGGATCGTGGCTGCGGGGGTCGTGGTGATCATCGGGCTCCTGGCCATGGTGCCGATCTGGGCGTCGAACCAGCTGTCGTTCACGCTGATCTCCGTCATTGCCTTCGCCACCGTCGGTCTGTCGGTGGGGTTGATCACCGGCGTGGGAGGTCAGCTCAGTCTGGGCCAGTTCGCACTGGCGGCCATCGGTGCCGCGGTCTCGGTCAACGTCGTCGACGCCACCGGGACGTTCGGACTGGGCCTGGTGGCCGCCGGTGCGGTCGTGGCGGTCGTCTCGGCATTGATCGGGTTGCCCGCGCTGCGCGTGCGGGGCCTGTTCCTGGCCGTGCTGACCCTGGCCTTTGCTCTGGCCACCAACGCGTGGTTGTTGAAACAGGACTGGATGCTGGGGAGCGGGGTGAGTCCGGCCCGCCCGGTCTTCGGCAGCGTGACGGTGTCCACCGCCCGGGGCTACTACCTGGTGTCGCTGGCCACGTTCGTGGTGCTGGCGCTGTTGGTGCGCAACATCCGGCGCGGGCCGTTCGGCCGCCGGTTGGTGGCCGTGCGTGACAACGAGGACGCGGCCCGCGCCCTGCGGGTGCGCGCCACCCGGACCAAGCTGGCGGCCTACGCGCTGGCGGGGGTCGTGGCCGGTGTGGGAGGGGCCGTGTTCGGGCACGCCAACACGCAGCTGTCGGCCGCGCAGTTTCCGCTCAACGCCAGCATCGACGTGGTGGCCGTCACCGTCATCGGCGGGTTGGGGGCGCTGCTCGGTCCGGTGCTGGGCTCGATCTACCTGATCGGGGTCCCGGCGGTGTTCGACGCCGACACCGAAGCGCTGTCGGTGCTGTCCGCCGCCTGGCTGGCGTTGATCGTGCTGGTGCCCACCGGCATCGTCGGGTTGCTCCAGGTGCCGCGGGAGCGGCTGTTGCGATGGCTGGGCCGGTTCGTGGACGAGGACTTCGACGAGGAGATCACCTCCACGCCGGAGGTCCCTGCGGCAGCGGCGGACGAGCCGCCGCCTCTCTCATCGGACGAGGCGAGCCGGGGTGTACCGGCGCGCTCGGTCAGGGGCACGCCCGGCGCCCGGGGTGGCGAGCCCCTGCTGCAGGCGACCGGACTGACCAAGCACTACGGCGACCTGGTCGCTGTCGACGACGTGTGGCTCTCGGTGCTGCCGGGCGAGACGCTCGGCCTCATCGGCCCCAACGGCGCCGGAAAGACCACGGCGTTCGAGATGATCAGCGGGTTCGTGACGCCCGATTCGGGCGTGGTGCGGTTCGACGGCGTCGACGTGACCCGACGGTCGCCCGAGCAGCGGGCCGATCTGGGGCTGGTGCGCTCCTTCCAGAACGCCACCCTGTTCCCGTCGATGACGGCCCTGGAAGCCGTGATGCTGGCCGCCGAGGCCGAGGTGCCGGCCCGTCTGTGGGAGTCCATCGTCGGATCCCATCGCGCCGATGTCCGGCGCCGTGACCTGGCCATGGAGCTGCTGGACCGGTTCGGCGTGGCCGACGAGGCCCAGCGATCGATCGGCGAGCTGTCCACCGGCACGCGCCGGGTGGTCGAGCTGTCCTGTGCGGTCGCGATGCGGCCGAAGCTCCTGTTGCTGGACGAGCCCTCGGCCGGGATCGCCCAAGCGGACACCGATGCCCTGATCGGGGCGCTCCGCCAGCTGAAGGCCGAGCTGGACCTCACCTTCATCGTGATCGAGCACGATCTGCCGCTGCTGATGGACCTGGCCGACCGCATGGTGGCGCTGGAGGTGGGCTCCGTGATCGCCGAGGGCACTCCCGAAGAGGTGCGCGAGCACCCCGCCGTGGTCGAGTCGTACCTGGGCGGCGTGCCGGCATAGGGGGTTCCCGAACGTTCCGCGAAACCCCGTTGATCGTCTCGGCGAACGTGTGTACGATCCGACCTCGGCTGCGGGCGGGAAGAGGGGTCCACGTGCACACCGAAGCATTCGAGCGGGCGGTGGCAACCGTCGAGGAGGCGGTCGACGCCTGTCGGCGCCAGACCATGTCGGCCTCGCAGTACGGCTGGACGGCGGTCGACGCCCTCCTCGCGTACCTCGACGACGAGGACCCACGCGACGACGTCGAGCTGTTCATCTCCTACGCGGTGGACTGGGCGGACGCCCTCGGTGAGGTGTCGCTGTTCGCCGATCAGACCCTCGCTGCGGTGACCGAACGGCGGCTCCGATGGTGTCTCCAGCGCCAATCGCTCCGGTTCCGGTACGACCAACTCCTCACCGAGCTCGCCCGGGGCCTGAACAAGAGCGACCACGCCGCGGTCGTGCGGATCGCCTCGCTCTGCGCCAACGGCGCCTCCCACCGGATGTTCCAGCCGCTGCACTGGGGTGGCGAGCTGATCGATCTGGCCGCACGCCACCGACTGACGGGCGCACTCTTCGAGGCGCTCCGCCCGTCGGCACCGTCGCGGCTCGCTCACTGGCATCGGGACGGGGGTCGCACCTACCTCCGTGCGCTCGATCACCTCGCCCACCTGGCCGCCGATCCGATCGATGCTGACGGCACGGCCGAAGCCGCTCGGGACCGGTTGGTCGACCTCGGCCGGTTCTTCTCGACCGCGGCCGATGCCGCCATCCGGCTGCCGGTCCACCTGGTGACCGACGCGCAATTCGACCGCCTCCTGGGCCACTACGAGAGTCGGGCGGCGTACTCCCGCGAGAGGGCCGACGACGAGGCGCCGACTCCCAGCGAGCAGGCCGAACGCGACACGGCCGTGTTCCGCGGCGTGCTGTTCCAGATCAAGGATGCCGACCGGCTGAGCGCTGCGGTCACGGCGGCGGCGTGAGGGACGGCCGGTCGGCCTACTCGCCCTGAGCGGTCTCCACGATGGTGGCGACGTAGGTGGCCCAGCTCTCGGTGCCGGGGGTGATCGGGTCGAGGTGGCCGCCCGGCACCTCGGTGAGCTCGGAGTCGTAGCCGGCTTCGAGCAGCTCAGCGTGATAGTCCCTGTTGGACTCGGCGATCGGGAAGGGGACACCGGGAGTCCCGCCGATGTCTTCCTCGCCGACGACGAGGCGCACCTGGAGCTCCGGGTTCCTCCCCAGAGCAAGATCGGGGTCGAAGGCGTCGATCTGCTCGGGCGTCAGCGAGCTCCACTGGGGGTTGGCGTCGAGGAGCCCGGACCGGGCCGCATCGGCCGCGAACAGCGGAGCCCCACCGGCCACGACCGCCTCGGGAGCGTCGATGGTCGGATCGACCGCGCAGTCGGTGACCGGCAGCGGCGGGTCGGCACCGGGGTGGTTGGGCCGGCGGTGTGCTGGGCGACCGGTGGGGGAAGACCAACACCACCGCTCTGGCCATGACCAACTCGGGCACGTGCGCCCTGGTCGCCGCCGGCCCGGACTACTCGCCCGGTGTGGTCACGGTCTCGACGACGGCGACGAGGGCCGCGGCCAGCCGGTCGATGGCCAGGGCCAGGTTGCGGTCGAACTGCTCGGCCGTCTCCTCGTGATGATCCACCAGGTCGGTGATCGCCTTCAGGGCCGTGAACGGCACCTCCATCCGCTCGCACACCCAGCCGACCGCGGCGGCCTCCATCTCCTTGGCCCTGGCGCCACTGGTGGCCATGGCCGCCAGGTCCTCGGCGGGCGCGTCGAGGGCGTTGCCCGTGCTCACCGTGCCGGTCTCGATGCCCATCCGGTCGAGCGGCAGGCCGAGATCCGCCACCGGATAGTCGCCCACCCCGTAGTCGTCCCAGCCCGGGATGGCGATCCGCCGGTCGTGGTACACGCAGCGGTCGGCCAGGATCACCTGCCCGATCCGTCCGCCCAGCGCTTCGAAGCCGCCGGCCGCGCCGGCCGAGATGACCAGGTCGGGGCCGAAGCGCTCGATGCCGTGCAGCGTGGTGGTGACCGCCGGTTGGGTGCCGATGCTGTCCACGTCGAAGCGGGCGTCGGCGCCCACCAGCGCCATCCCGATGGTGCCGGCGTCGTTCACCGTCAGCGTCGCTGGGAAGCGCGGGTGCAGGACCTGGGGAGGGCCGTCGAGACCGATGGCCCGACCGATGGGCCCCGCCTCGGCCCGCATCGCGACGACGATCAGGACACGCTCGAACGAGGCAGGTCGGTCCGGCACGCCCTCACCCTAGAGGCGCAACCTGAACCCTCTCGGGGTCAGGCACCGAGAGGGTTCAGGTTCACTGCTCGGTCGTGTCGGGACCGGGGCCGCCGATCAGCCAGTCCCAGCCCGGCCCGCCGATGAGGGTGTCCGCGCCGTAGCCGCCGATCAGGAGGTCGTTGCCGTCTCCGCCTTCCAGCCGATCGTCGCCGTTCTGGCCCAGGAGGATGTCGTGGCCGTCACCGCCGAGGATGACGTCGTCGCCACCGAGACCGAAGATCACGTCGCGACCGCCCAGACCACAGATCACGTCCGCGCCCGGGGTGCCGAACAGGACGTCGCTCTGCTCGGTGCCGGTGATGGTGCAGACCGGTCCACCGTCGCCGACCACGGTGAACGCCGCCGAGACCTCGCGATCGCCGCCGTCCAGTCCCTGTCCGACGGCCACCAGCGTGTGGGGCCCGAGCGGAGCATCGTCGGGGATGGTCAGATCGAAGCTGAACTCGCCGTTCGGGTCGACGGCCGCTTCGCCCAGCACGACCGGGTCCGAGCGCAGCTCGATCACGACGCCGGTGCCCGGCAGGAAGCCGTCGCCGGAGAGCCGGGCGGCCGCACCCCGGAGGAGCTCGGAGATCGCATCCCCGGTCGCCGCGTCGACCAGGGCGGCGATGCCGGTCGTGCTGTCGGCATCGCGGTAGTCGGGTTTGCCGTCGCCATCCCGGTCGTCGGTCCCTTCGTCCTCGTCGAGGACGCCGTCGCCGTCGGTGTCCAGGTCCTGGAAGTCGGGGATCCCGTCACCGTCGAAGTCGCCGGTTCCCTCGACGTCGTCGGGGATCCCGTCGCCGTCGAAATCCAGGACGGCAAAGGACTGGATCACGACGGTCTGGAGCGGGCTCCCACCCTCGGCGGCCGACACCGAGGCGGCCAGCGTGTGGGTGCCGTCGACGGATGGTGTCATCGTGACCGTCAGCTCGGCGGCCGGCGGATCGCTCTGTCCCCCGAAGGCCACGGGAAGGTCGCCCACCGGACAGCGCAGCTCCTGAGTGTCGGGAATGGCCAGGCCGGGTCCCAGGGTGCATGCCGCAGGGACGATGACATCGAAGGCCTCCGCGATGGTCCAGACCAGCTCGGCGTCGGTGGCGTCCTGCGGGCCCAGGTTCCAGACCCGCTGCGTCACCTCGATCGGCAGGCCGGTCTCGACCCGGCCGTCGGCCTCGGGATCGCCGCCCGTGACCTCGAGCTCGGTCACCAGGTCGACGGTCCGAGCGCCCACCACGAGCGGCCTCACGATGGTGTCGTTGCTCCCGTCGGGATCGTCGTTGTCGGGGGCGAGCACGTTGGCGGACACGTTCAGCGGTCCCTCGGAGAGGGGTCGGAAGTACACCGAGCCCTCCCAAGGAAGGTTCACCGGGCCGCCCTGGAGCCCGACGTCGCAGACGAGGTTGGCCGGCGTCACCACGGATCCGTTGAACAGCACGGCCGGCGTGAAGGTGCACTCGGGTGGTGCCGAGACGAGCTCGATGTCCGGCTGGCCCCAGACCACGTTCAGCTCGGTGTTGGCCGCGTCGTCGGGTCCCTCGTTGCCGACGGTCAGGAGCGCCCGGTAGGGCTCGCCGGCGATCGGGTCGGGGATGAGGAAGTCGCCGAAGAACGCATCGAGGGTGAGATCGGCCACGCGCTGTCGAGCGGGGGTGAGGGCGAACGAGTTGTCCGCCGGGCTGGGGTCGGGCACGTCGGAGGTGGCGACCCCGAGGATCTCGTAGCTGGAGTCCGGGTGCGTCCGGAGCGGCAGCGATGGTCATCGGGCCCCGGTAGGTGTCCCCGGCGGCGATGGTGCCGAGGGTGCACTCGATGAAGAGGCCGCCGCCCAGACCGGTGCGGAACTCGCACTCGTCCGGGATCGACGTGAAGTCGTAGGCGTCGGTGTCCCACGCCAGCGTGACCGTGGTGTTGGTCGCGTCGAGCGGCCCGTCGTTGCTCACGAACAGCTCCCGATTCTGCGAGTCGCCGAAGAACCACGGACCGGCCAGCGGGTTGGCCGGGACCAGCCCCAGCGTCAGGTCGGCGGCGTTGGTGGTCGGCGTGATGGCGAGGTCCACGATGTTGTCGGCGGTGCTCGGCTCGAGCTCTTGGGCGACCGCCTCGAGGACCAACCGGTGGCCGGTGAACGTCGTGTCGCGAGGAATCAGCGACACGACGATCGTGCTCGATCCGCCGACGCTGACACCGCCGACCAGGCAGCGCAGGAAGGGGCCACCGCTGGTGCCTGCGGGCTCGACGGAACAGCCGGGCGAGGGCGCCAGCTCCCAGGTGTCGGGCTGGAAGTTGGTGAGGAACCGGTTGGTCTCCACCACCGCACCCACCGCGTTGTCGGGGCCGGTGTTGGTCACGGTGAGCTCGAACTCGTTGGGCTGATCGAAGAAGATCTCGTCGGGAGCCACCACGCTGAGGGCCAGGTCGACGATCGGTTCGGTCTGGCGGTCCACCTCGTTCAGGGTCACGTCGGCGGGGTTGACGGCGACGTCCAGGCCGCGGTCGCCCGGGAGGTCGTCGCCGGTCACCGATGTGAATCCGCCGGTCGCCGAGGCACCGGCGATGATCTCGAAGGCCGAGTCGGCCGGGGGCACGAACCCCGTGGGTCGGGCGATGGCCAGTGTCCCGTCGACGCTGACGTCACCCGTGGCCTCGATGCGGTCGAATCCGGTGGCCGGGGTGGTGCCCTCGATCTCGACCTCGAGGGTTCCGGTCGGCTCCAGGGCGAGATCGCCGTCGACGTTCAGCACACCGGGCGACGAACCCGGAGCGAGCGTGCCTGCGTTGGTCACTCCGGGCTCGGAGAACTGATTCCACGGCGTCACCGCGCCCGAGCCGCTCATCGTTCCCTCGTTCGCGATCGGCTGGCTGGTCTGGAACGCTCCGTCGACGATCAACGTGCCGTCGTTGACCCACGGTGCGACGCCGGTGGCGTTGGTCAGCTGTCCCGAGGCGATGTCGATCGTGCCGCTGTTGAGCAGGCCGCGGTTGATGATGAGCTCGCCGGCGTTCTCGACGCGGATCGTGCCGCTGTTGAGGAATGGCGAGGTGGCGAGGGGAGCGAGGCTGGTGGCCCGGTCGGGTCGGTCGACCACGATCGTGCCCTGGTTGTCGAACGCCTGCTCGGAGCCGCTGGTCGAGTCGAAGTCGCCCCATCCGGCCTGGATGGTGATGCCCGGGTCGATCACCACCGGGGACTGGCGCTGCGAGATCTCGGGGACGGAGGCGCCGGTCCCGTTCAGGATGACCGTGCCGGAGCCGGCCAGGTGCTGGGTCGTGCCGGGGTCGGTGCCCTGGAAGCGGACGCCGCCGGCCGGCATCCGCAGGGTCGACGCCGGCGGCCAGCGTGAGGTCGCCGTAGACGCTGAAGAAACCGGTGACCGCGGTACCGCTGATCGTGACGTCTTCGAGCGCATTGGACGAGATGCCGGTCGGCGTGAAGTCCTCGCCGGTGGCGTCGATCGTGCCGCCCACGATGCGCCCGCCGTCCAGCGTGACCGGGCCGCCGGACGAGTCGACCACGTAGCTGTCGGCCGTGTTGTCCATGGTGCCCCGCAGCCGGGTGACCGCGTTGGTCCGGGCGACGGATTCGAAGGTGGCCGTGGTGTAGGCGCCCTCCGCGTCGAACGCAGCGTCGGTCACCGAGATGGTGCCGTCGTTGGTCCAGTTGCCGTCGAGCACCAGGGTGGACCCCGCCCCGGTGGCGGCGACCGACCCGTTGTTGTCCAGCGCGCCGTCCGGTGCCGGTGCGGTGGCATCGAGGGTGAGGGTGCTGCCGCCGGTGACGGTGACGTCGGTGTTGTTCTCGACCTGATCCCTGGCCCGAATGTCGACGCTCGCTCCGTTGGCGACGTCGACCGAGCCGTTGAGTCGGATCGAGGTCAGACCCGCCGTCGAACCCAGAAGGAAGCGCTCACCCGACTGGTCGGCGATCACCGGACCGTTGATGACGACGTTCTTGTTCGAGCCGGTTGCTCCGTCGAGGCGGCCGGAGCCGGCGCGGATCGTCAGGTCGGGGCCGAACGTGGTGTCGGTCTGCTGACCGACCGTCAGCTGAGCCGTGTTCGAGATGTTCGCGCTGGGCGCGGCGAACACGATCTCGCCGTTGCCGTCCACGTCGACCCCCGGCGCCGCGCCGGCGGCCTTGTTGACGGTGAAGGTCCCTCGCTCGAGCACGACGCTGCCGTTGATCGTGGCGCCGCCCACGGCGTTGATCCCACCGACGGTGCCGCCGGACCCGACCTGCACGGTGCCGTCGATCCGGGTCACGCCGGGGATGCCTCCGTACCCGACGCTGGGGCCGAAGACGAGGATCTGCTCGCCCTGCTCGACCGTCAGGGACGCGCCCGCCTCGACGATGAGCGATCCCAGCGTGCTGTTGGCGCTGTCGGCCTCGCCCAGCACGACGGTGGCACCGGCGGGGAGGACCACGTCGTCGACCAGCACGTCGCCGTTGTCGTTCCGGTTGTCGGGCACCCGGCCACCGTCCCAGTTGAGCGGGTCGGTCCACGCGTCGTTCCCACCCCCGCCGGTCCAGGTGACCGTCGTGCGGACCGTGGCGGCCGCTGCCGGCTGCGCGATCGTCGGGACCAACACGGCAGCCAGTGCGCAGAGCACCACCAGGGCACGCCGGCCTCGTCGAAGGGTGGACACGGACCTGGGATGAGCCGCCATGGGGCGACGGTACGGGTGCCCTCAGGACCAGCGAAAGGGAGCGGGCTACTCAATCTCGAGTGTCCGGTTACTCAACCTGAACCCTCTGGGGGTCAGGCACCGAGAGGGTTCAGGTGCTCAGGCGCGACCGGCGATGCCCCATTCGCTGCGAAGCATGTCGGCGAATTGGGCGTACCCCTCGCCCTCCTGGCCCAGGCTGGTGATGATCTGGTTCACCATGGCGACGTGGAACTCGTCGGCCTCGACCGGTCGGAGGTCGGCTTCACCCCGCTCATGGAGCGCCTCGACCTCGAGGCCGGCCTCGTACAGCGCCCGGATCAGGTACTCGGCCAGCTCGGCCGATTCGTCGGAGATCCAGATGAACGGACCCTCGTGCTTCGCCGTCTCGGCCCAGCGGTCGAGTAGGTCGGCGAAGCCGTCGAGCGCCTCGTCCGAGAGCACCGGCGAGTCGACCCGGCGGAGAACGTCGACCATCCCGTCGGCATAGTCCAGCCATGCCAGCGCACTGGCCCGGGAGACGGGTCCTACTTGAATTCTCACTTGCTCCAGTCTCGCGCCGCTGGGTCCCGGGAGCCAGACAGATCGTGTGTCAATCCGAAAAGGGGGACCTAGCCTGACCGTCGTGAACCGTCCCGTCGCCGGCAACCGGTACGTCCAACGCTCCGAGATGGAGGACTTCGTCCGCGCCCGCCATCGCGGGATCCTGCTGACCCGCCGGGCCGACGGGTGGCCCCAGGGTTCGCTGGTGACGACGGGCATGGGTGACGCAGGCGACCTCCTGGTCGCCACCTACCCCGAACGCGCGAAGGTCCACAACCTCCGCCGCGACCCGCTCGCCTCGATGATCGTCATGTCCGACGACTTCGGGGGAGAGTGGGTCCAGTGCGACGGTATGGCGACCGTCGTGCACGTGCCCGACTCGGTCGACGGGCTCGTCGAGTACTTCCGCACCATCAGCGGCGAACATCCCGACTGGGACGAGTACCGGACCGCCATGCTGAGGCAGGGAAAGTCGCTGATCCGGCTGTCGATCGATCGCTGGGGCCCCATCGCCAAAGGCGGATTCCCCGCCCGCCTCGTCGACGACGACTGACCCAGCTGGATCTGGAGAGCCTCGACCACACCAGATGTAGGTGCCTGCCCCCATATCCGCGATGATTGGGAGCGAACGAGGGGGAGCATCTCGATGGGTCATGATCTGGTCATCCGCGGCGGCACGGTGGTGGACGGGACCGGCGCGCCGCCGGCCCGGGCCGACGTCGGTGTCGACGGCGATCGCATCACCTCGGTCGGCACGGTCGACGCCACCGGAGCGGCGCGCGTGATCGACGCCGAGGGCCGCATCGTCACGCCGGGCTTCGTCGACCTGCACTCCCACCTCGATGCGCAGGTCGGCTGGGATCCGTTGATGAGCTCGTCGTGCTGGCACGGCATCACGTCGACGGTCATGGGCAACTGCGGCATGACCTTCGCCCCGGTCCACGACGGCCAGGCCGACGTCCTCGCCACCGCGATGGAGTCGGTCGAGGACATCCCCGCCGGCTGCATCATCGACGGTCTGCCGTGGGACTGGAACAGCTTCGGCGAGTACCTCGACTCGATCGAGCGCCTCCCGCGCGGGCTCAACGCGGGCGGCTACGTGGGCGACGTGGCGATCCGGCTGTTCGTCGCCGGTGACGCCGCCTGCGAGCCCGACTTCGTCGCGACGCCGGAGCAACTGGCCGCGATGGCCGCCCTGGTCGAGCAGTCGATCCAGGCCGGCGCGCTCGGCTACTCGGTATCGCGCAGCCTGTTCCATCGCGTACCCGACGGACGCAACGTACCGGGCACCTGGTCGCGACCCGAGGAGTTCTTCGCCATCGCCGAACCGCTGGCGCAGCTGGGTCGCGGCGTCCTGGAGAGCGCACCCCGGTACAACGAGGAGCACTCCGGCGAGTCCCGGGTGGACGAGGAGCTGGGCTGGATGGCCGAGATCAGCCGAACCCTGGGCCGACCGTTCACCTTCAACCTCCAGCAGATCCAGTCGCTGGGTGACCACTATCGCGAGGTCATCCGGCTGTCGGAGGAGGCCAACCGGTCGGGGGCTCAGCTGCACCCCCAGATCACGCCGCGCAGCGTGGGTGTGCTGTTCAGCCTGGCGGCCAACTCGCTGTTGGACGACCTGCCCGCCTACCAACCGCTCAAGGAGCGCGACCTGGCCGGCCGCCTGGCCGGGCTGCGCGATCCCGAGGTCCGGGCCCAACTGATCGAACAGGGCGCCGGGCTCTCCGTGGACCCCTACCGCCGCATGTACCTCATGCCCGCTGATGCGCCGGCGTCCTACAGCTACACCGACGACGACTCCGTCGCCGGCATCGCGGCCGCCCGCGGCGTCACCCCGATCGAGGCGTACATCGACGCGATGGTCGACAGCGACGGTCGCTCCATCGTGAACTGGCCGGTGATGAACCAGGACGAGGCGGCCATCGAGGAGATGCTCACGTCGCCGGTGACCCTGATCGGTCTGGCCGACGCGGGCGCGCACGCCACGCAGATCATGGACGCGTCCCAGCCGACCTACATCCTCTCGCACTGGGTCCGCGACCGGCAGGTGATCAGTCTCGAAGCGGCGGTGAAGAAGATCGCTCACGACACCGCCTCGTTCGTCGGCTACACCGACCGCGGCGTCGTCCTCGAGGGGGCCTTCGCCGATCTCAACGTGATCGACCTCGATGCGGTCTCCCTGCCCCTGCCCGAGATCGTCCACGACTTCCCCGGCGACGTGCCGCGATTCATCCAGAAGGCCACCGGCATCGACCACACCGTCGTGAACGGCGTGCCGTTCATGGAAGACGGCGAGCACACCGGCGGACTGGCCGGCCGCCTCCTCCGCAGCACCTGACCACGACGAGTTCGTCCTTCGGCGGAAGGTTCGGGCGCTCCCACGGGTTGGCGCTGCGACGACGCTCGACGAGAGGACGCGGAATGGAACGCCTGGACAACAGCCGGTGGGGTCTGGAATCGAACTGCTTCGTGTGCGAGGAGAAGAATCCCGGTGGCCTCGGCCTGCCGTTCTTCGCCGATCGTGATCAGCGGGTCGTCACCGCTTCCTTCACGCTCGACGACCGGTTCTCGGGTGCGCCCACCTACGTCCACGGCGGCGTCGTGCTGGCCATCCTGGACGAGGCCATGGCGTGGGCGACGATCGCGCTCGCCGGGTGCTTCGCCGTGACGAAGGAGACCGCCACCCGCTTCGAAGCGCCGGTCATGGTGGGCCGGGGGTACGAGGTCCGGGCCCGCATCATCGGCGACGACGGGACCGAGCTGGACTGCCGGGCCGAGGTGATCGACGGCGACGGCGAAACCTGCGCCGAGGCGTCGGCCACCTTCGTCGCTCTGGGCCCGGCCCAGGCGGTGGAGGCCGCCGGGGGCGAGATGTCGGACGGGGCCCGGGCGTTCGTCCGAGGCTGACGTCGTGGCCCGCCTCCGAGCCGTGGCCGTCGCGCCAGGCGATTAGCCTCCAGCCATGACTCAGTCCCCCAAGAACGTGGCCCCCGCCGACGGCAAGCTCGGCGTCCTCTGCGTCGGTCTCGGCGCCGTCACCAGCACCCTCATCGCCGGTGTCGAGCTGGCCAAGAAGGGCATGGCCCAGCCCATCGGCTCACTCACCGAGATGGGCACCATCCGGTTGGGAAAGCGCACCGACGACAACGTTCCCGCCATTCGCGACTTCGTCCCGCTGGCCAGCCTGGACGACATCGTCTTCGGCGCCTGGGACCCCTTCCCCGACGATGCGTTCGTTGCGGCGCAGCGCGCCGGCGTGCTGGAAAGCGGCCGTCACGTCGAGCCCATCGCCGACGAGCTCCGCTCGGTCGTGCCGATGCCCGCCGCGTTCGACGCCGACTACGTCAAGCGACTCGACGGCCCCAACGTGAAGGACCGGGCCAGCAAACGAGCGATGCTCGAGGGCATCCGGGCCGACATCGAGGCGTTCAAGGAGAAGCACCTGCTCGAGCGGGTCGTCATGATCTGGTGTGGTTCCACCGAGATCTTCATCGAGCCGGGCCGGGTCCACGCCGATCTCGAAGCGTTCGATGCCGCCATCGACGAGAACCACCCCGACATCGCCCCGTCGATGCTCTACGCCTACGCGGCGCTGCTCGAAGGGGTCCCCTTCGCCAACGGCGCCCCCAACCTGACCGTCGACGTCCCCGCGCTGCGCGAGTACGCGACCGAGCACAACGTGCCGATCTGCGGCAAGGACTTCAAGACCGGCCAGACCCTGATCAAGACCGTGCTCGCCCCGATGTTGAAGGCCCGCATGCTGGGCCTCGAGGGCTGGTATTCCACCAACATCCTGGGCAACCGCGACGGCGAGGTCCTCGACGATCCCGAGTCGTTCAAGACCAAGGAGGAGTCGAAGCTCGGCGTGCTCGAGCACGTGCTGGAGCCCGACCGGTACCCCGAGCTCTACGGCAACGTGTACCACAAGGTGCGCATCAACTATTACCCGCCCCGGCGCGACAACAAGGAGGGCTGGGACAACATCGATCTGTTCGGGTGGATGGGCTATCCCATGCAGCTGAAGGTCGACTTCCTCTGCCGCGATTCCATCCTGGCCGCCCCGCTGGCGCTGGACCTGTGCCTGTTCATGGACCTGGCCCAGCGGGCCGGCCTGGGCGGCATCCAGGAGTGGTTGAGCTTCTACTTCAAGTCGCCCCAGGTCGCCCCCGGCCTCTATCCCGAGCACGACCTGTTCATCCAGCTCACCAAGCTGAAGAACACGCTGCGCTGGATCATGGGCGAGGAGCAGATCACCCATCTGGGCATCGACTACTACCAGGACGACGACGGCTGATCTCGTGAACTCGGGCGACCCATACGCTCGCCTGAGTTCACGAGTTCGAAGCGGTCAGGCGTCGAACAGCTCTCGCTTGTTGAAGCTGGCGGTCATGAAGCGGCCCGCCGCCTTCCGCTTGGTCAGCCACGCCACCCGCTGACCGGTCTTGTCGGCGGCCAGCACCTTCTCGGCCAGCCACGGGGTCACCGTCTGGACGTCGTCGCCCAGGATGTTGAAGATCTTCTTCGCCTTGGCCCACTCCTCGGAGGTGTGGTCGTAGTCGTCGATCAGCAGGTCGGTGGCGACGATGCCCGGGCTGAGGGTGTTGACCAGTACCCCGGTGCCCTCGACGTCCTTCTGCAGCGCCTTGTTGAGGTACTTCACCGCCCGCTTGGTGGCGCCGTACGCCGCCATCCCGGTCTGCGCCTCGTTGTTCGAGCCGAACCCCTCCATGTTCCACAGCGCACCGTGGCCCTGGGCCACCATGCCCTCCAGGGCGACTTTCGACGCCAGGAGCAGGCCGGTGAGGTTGGTGTCGACGACGGTGGAGATCTCCTCGGCCGTTTGCTCCCACAACGGTTTGCGCTTGGCCGACGCGCCGGCGTTGTTGATCCAGATGTCGACCCGGCCGAAGTGGTCGACCGAGTCCGACCACAGCGTTCGGAGCTGCTCGATGTCGGTGACGTCCACCGGACAACCGCCGACCAGCTCGGCACCGAAGCGGTCGGACAGCTCGCCCACCGCCCGGTCGACGGTCGCCGGCGAACGGCCGGTCACCACCGTGCGACAGCCGCGGTCGAGGAACGACTCGGCCAGCCCTCGTCCGATCCCCCGGGTGGACCCGGTGACGACGATCACGGGGTTGTTCTGCACCATCAGTGTTCCCTCAGCAGGCGACCGGCGTGGAAGACCTTGTCGTCGATGCCGTTGTCCCGCAAGGCCATCCACCAGGTGGCGGCGTTGATGGCGATGACCGGCTTGCCCATCCAGCGCTCGGCCTCGTCGGCCAGCTGCACCATCGACAGGTTGGTCCCGCACTGCACCAGCGCGTCGACGTCGGGACCGTTCACCTCGATCAGGGCATTGCGCAGCTCGTGCTCGGTCACCGCCGCGATGGCCACGGCCGTCGGGCACTTCAACCCCTTGATGGCGGCCACCTCGAAGCCCAGCTCGCTGAAGAAGGTCACGACGTTCTCGTCGCCGATCGGCTGGTACGGCGTGACGATGCCGATCCGCTTGGCCCCGAACAGATGGAGGGCCCGCTCGCAGGCCTCGGCCCCCGTCGCCACGGGCAGGCCGGAGAGACCGTGGATCTGCTCGATGAACCGGCGGTTGCCCTCGACGCCGCCCCAGAACGTCTCGGCCGACATGCCCATGACCATGGAGTCGGGCTGGGCGGTCATCACGCGCTCGACCGCGGGACCGATCTCGGCCCGGATCTGGTCCAGCAGGTGGCGCATCCCGTCGTCGTCGGCGATCTCCTGGTCGCGGATGTGGATTCGTGACGTGTGGGAGGTCACGCCCGGCACCCCCATGGCGTGGAAGTCGGGCTCGACGATGGTGTTGGTGCTGGGCGCGATGACGCCGAACTTCATGCGGTACCCCTGGACATCGGTCACGGCTCTGGCCTCCTGGTTCAGGAATCGAATGACATGGGTGCTTCGACGCCGACGACGCGCGAGCCCATGAAGAACTGGATGGTCTCGCGGGTGCCCTCGTCGTGCAGGCCGCTGATCCCCCACGCCGGTCGAGGGGCCATCAGGTGCAGGCTGATCGGGCTGGCGCCGTTGACCTTCACCCCTCCGGCGCGGACCTGACGGGCGAACGCCATGGCGGCGTCCTCGTCGGTGCCGTAGACGTAGGCCTCGAGGCCGTACGGCGTGGCGTTGGCCAACTCCAGCGCCCGGTCGACCGTGTCGTAGGCGTGCACGGTGGCCACCGGCCCGAAGATCTCGGTCTCGGTGTGGGCGGGATCGACGCCGGTGACGAGGGTGGGGGCCAGCCAGTTGCCGCCGTCGTCGGGCAGGGCGCTCCAGGCGTGGGCCGTGCCGCCCAGACCCTCCAGCTCGGCGATGCGGGACCGCAGCCAGGCGAGGTGGGCCGAGTGCACGATGGGCCCCATCTGGCTGCCGGGGTCGCCCGAGTTGCCGATGACCAGGTGGCCCAGGACGGCGCTGACCTTGTCGAGCAGTTCGTCGTGGAGCTCGGCGGGGACGAGCAGCCGTCCCAGGGCACGGCACCACTGGCCGTTGAGGGTGGTGAGCAGCGCCACGACCCCGGCGGCCGCCTCGTCGAGATCTGCGTCGGGCATGACCACCATGGGACTGTGACCGCCCAGCTCGAGCTGCGCGGGCTTGAGACCCTCGGCGCACGTGTGGGCCACCGCCTTGCCGCCGCCGATGCCGCCGGTGAAGCTGACGGCGCGGATCCGGTCGTCGCCCATCAGCGCCTGCGCCACCGGGGGGCCGCCGTGCACCAGCTGCACGACACCGGCGGGGAGTCCGACCTCGTCAGCCGCTCCGGCCAGCACGACCGAGCCGTGGGGCGCCCGCTCGGGCGGCTTGATGATGACCGGGCATCCGGCGGCCAGGGCGCTGGCCATCTTGTGGGCGGCCATCGGCGCAGGAGCGTTCCAGGGACACAGCAGCAGGGCCGGACCCCAGCCCAGCCGGTGCACCTCGACGGGGTTGCCGCTGTCGGCGGTGAGCGTCTCGGACGTCATGCCGCTGCGCAACATCTGCGCCGCCAGCGAGAACGCCCCGTGGGTGATGAACCCCAGCATCGAGGTGACGCCGATGACCGCACCGCTGGTGGCCGATTCGAGCCGGGCGGACTCCTCGACCCGGCCCTGGAGGTCGGTGGCGAGCGCGTCGAGCAGGTCGGCTCGGGCATCGGGGTCGGTGGCGGCCCAGGCGGCAGCGGCGCCGTCGGCGGCCGCGAGCGCGGCCTCGATCTGATCGTCGTCGGTGGCCCGCTGGTGCTGGACCCGATCCCCGGTGTTGGGGTCTTCGACCCGGTCGGTCAGCTCGACCGACGGGGTCGCCCACCGGCCGGCGATGTAGTCGCGCGGGTCGGGCAGTTCGGTGGTCATGTGTCCTCCCAGACCTGGGTCGCATGGGGTGTGTCGTGCACGGGGCCGTCGGGGCCCCGGGGATCGTCGGCCACCCGTGCGGTGGGGTCGGTCGAGCGTCGCACCCCGGTCACCGCCAACGTGCGGGCGAGTCGACCGTCGCGCCACAGTGCGGTGTTCCGGGTGCGGCGGTCACCCGACAGGGTGATGATGTCGGGCTCGCTGTAGTGCTGCCACGCCTCGCCGATGTCGCGAGCGAGGAACCAGATGACGCCCGGGCCGCCGCTGACACCGACGTGGATGGGCGCGTCGGGTCCCAGCTGGGCGAAGGTGAGCATGCCGTCGGCGACCGTCGCGCTGAAGGAGCGGACGTGGGCATCGCGCCCCGAGAACACCACGTTGCTCTGCCGGTAGGTGGTGCCGTCGAAGTCGATGTAGACCAGGTTGTCGTAGGGCATCGGGCCGGGGGCGCCGCCGTGCTCGTCGTGGGACAGCGCCGTCCCGTCGGGGGCGAACGCCTCGAGGTGGTCCTGCCACACGCCGACCATCGCGGTCAGGTCGGCCACCAGCTGCGGTCCAACGAGCACACCCGGGGTCTGACCCCCGCCGTGCTCGTTGGGGCCCGTCACTTCCGGCCCTCGAACTGCGTCATCTCCTGGCCCTCGACGATGAATTGGGCGGCCTCGATGCGGCCCTTCTCGGCCGGGAAGGCCTGGACCAGACCCATCGACAGGTCTCGCAGGTTGCGCGAGATCGGGCCGCTCATTCCCGTGTTGGACGTGCCGCACGCCTTGAGCGCGGTCTTGGCCACCTCGAAGCCCGACTCGGCGACGGTGCCCTTGGCCAGCCGCCACTGCCGGATGACGTCGTTCTTGGGCAGCAGCGGCGGGTCGGACGTCTCCAGCTGGACCTGACGCCGCAGCCACAGCGTGGCGGTGTCCAGCTCGTTGCGCATGTGGCCGATGAGCTGCTGGTGCATCGGTGCGGTGCCGATGGGCTTGCCCGTGTCGGAGAAGGTGGTCGAGGTCAGGTGGTTGATCGCGAAGTCGTAGGCGGCCTGGGCTGCGCCCAGGTAGACGGCCGTGCCGGCCACCTGGCTACCGACGAAGCTGCCCCGGCTGACCTGGAGCATCTTCACGAACGCGCCGGGGACGGCCATGGCGTTCTCGTCGGGCACGAAGACGTCGGTCAGGACGATCCCGTGGGTGGCGGTGGCGCGCATGCCCACGGCGTCCCACCGCTCGCGTTCGCTGACTCCCTCGGCGTCGCGGTCCACCAGGAACACGGCCAGGTACTCGGCGGTCTCGCCGTCGGCCCGGCGGGCGGTGACCAGATAGTCGTCGGCGACCCCGGTGGCGCAGCCGAACGCCTTCACGCCGTTGAGCAGCCAGCCGCCGTCGGTCTTGGTGGCGGTGGTGCCGATACTGATGTTGGCCGAGGACGACTTGGCCGACTCGCTGGCGAAGTTGGCCATCCAGCGGCCCTCGGTACCCAGCCGGGTCAGGACCTTCTCGGCGAACGCCCGCACCGCGGGCACCTCGTCGTCGGGATAGAGCCCGGCCTCGATCGCCTCGAGCGGGAGCAGCCCGCGCGACGCGCTCGAGCACTGGAAGAAGTAGGCCAGCGAGGTGGACGGGCATGCGGTGCCCATGGCGAACGTGGCGCCCGCCAGGTCGCGCAGCCCGCCGCCCAGGCCGCCGTACCGCTCGGGTACCACCAGGCCGAGGAGGCCGGCATCGCTGAAGGTCTTGATGTGTTGCAGAGGGAACTCGGCGTTGCGGTCGGCTTCGACCGCGGCCTCGCGCAGCGCCGGGAGGACCGACTCGACCCGCTCGGCCCGTTCGCGTTCGGCCGGGGTGAGGTCCTCGAAGAGGAGTTCGACGGTGAGCTCGGTCATGGCGTAGGTCCTGTCATGTCAGGTTCCGGAGATAGGTGATGGCGGCCGACTCGGGGATCACGTCGGCGTACTTGGCCTGGAGGTCGAAGAGCGCGGCCTCGTGCGGGCGGGGATCGCGGTCGCCCACCGCGTCGGCCACGACCAGCGGCCGGAAGCCGTGCTGGAGCGCGTCGAGGGCGCTGGCGCGCACGCACCCGCTGGTGCTGAGACCGCAGATGATCAGCGTGTCGATGCGGGCGGCGGCCAGCGTCGAGGCCAGCGAGGTGCCGAAGAAGGCGCTGGCGTACTGCTTGGTGACCACCACCTCGCCGTCCAGCGGCCGGGGGTGATCGACGAAGTCACCCAGCGGGTTGCCCTCGTCGAAGCACGAGAGCGCCTTGACCTTCTGGTAGAAGAGCCCGCCGTCCTCGCCCCCCGGCTGGTAGCGGACCCGGGTATGGATCACCGGCACACCGTTCTGGCGGGCGGCGTCGACGACGCGCCCGGCGGACGCGACGGCATCCTCGACCCCGGCGTAGAGCGGGCTGGTCGGTTCGACATAGGCGAGAGCGAAGTCGACGCAGAGCACGGCGGGCTGCTCGCCGAAGCCGAGATCACCGCCGAATCCGGCGTCGTCGTAGTCCCGATGCAGGTCGACCTCGTCGACGACGGTCACGTCCCCCGAGGTGATGTCGGTGCGAGAGGTGCTGGTCACAGCGACTCCCGCACCGCGTCGAGCATGGCGGCCCGCAGGAGACGCTCGCGGGCGCGCACCGGGTCGGCCGCCTCGGCCTTGAGCTCGGCCTGGTAGCGCGCTCGCTCCTGCGGGTCGGGCTCCCGCAGGACCTGCCAGTTCCTGTGGGAGTCGGCTCCGACGAACTCGATCGCGACGCGGCGCCGGTTGCGGTCGTACTCGTCCAGGACGGACTCGTCGGCCCGGCCGCTGAGCACGTCGGCCAGCCGACGCGCCGCGCTGATCGCGTCCTGCACACCACTGTTCATGCCCATGCCGCCGAGCGGGCTGTTGACGTGGGCCGCGTCGCCGGCCAGCAGGAACGGGCCGTGGCGCATCTCGGCTGCGACCCGTCGGTTCACGACGTAGAGCGACGAGTGGGCCACCGGCCAGGTGCCCTCCAACGGCAGGAAGGCGTGGAGTCGGGCCTGGAGGGCGGCGTCGGTGGAGGCTTCCTCCGGGTCCTCATCGGGGCCGACGGGGAAGAGGATGCGCCACTGGTCGGGGGTGCGCAGCAGGACCAGCCACTCGTCGGGATCGGCGACGTAGTTGACATAGGCCAGGTCGGGAAGGTGGTCCTGCAGCTCGAGGTTGGTGGACACGACGAGGAAGTTCTCGGGGTAGGTCTCACCCTCGAACGCGATCCCCAGCGATTCACGGATCACCGAGTGCGCGCCGTCGGCGGCGATGACCCAGGGCGCGGTGATCTCGACGGTGCGGTCGCCGCCGTCGACCTCGACGGTGACCCGAGCCTGCCCGTCGCCGTCGACGCGGGCGTCGACGGCGTGATGGCCGAACCGCAGATCGACATCGAACCAGGTGAGCATCGGCTGGATCATGCGCGTGAGCTTGTGCTGCTCGCACTGGATCCGGAAGGGAAACGGGGTGTCCTCGGCCAGCACGCTCATGTCCAGCTCGGCGATGGGGCCGTGGACACGATCCCGGTACTGGGTGATGGGCGCCTTCAGCCCGGCCGCGACCACCTCGCGGGCCACGCCCAGTTGATTGAGGAGCTCCAGCGTGGGCGGGTGGAAGGTCGAGGCCCGCGATTCGGTGGAGAGATCGTCGAGCCGTTCCAGGATCGTGACCGGGACCCCGGCGTGGCCCAGCGCCAGCGCGGCCGACATGCCGACCGGGCCGGCGCCCACGATGAGCACACGGTCCAGTACTTCGGTGGCGGCGGCGGAGGTCTCAGTGGTCACGGAGGAGGCTCCCGAATCCGTCGATCTGATCGTCGATGCCGTTCGCGCGCAGCGCGTGCCAGAGCGTGGCGACGTTGATGGCGATCACCGGCTTGCCCAGCTCGACCTCGAGCTGGGCGGCCTGGTGCACGAACGAGAGGTTGGTTCCCACCTGGACGATGGCGTCGACGTCGGCCCCGTCGAGTTGGGCGACGGTCTCGGCGATCTCGTCGGGCGTGACCTCGGCGATGGCGGTGGCCGACGGGCACCGCAGCCCCGTGATGGCCTTCACGTCGAAGCCGGCTTCTCGGAAGTAGTCACCGACCTGGACGTCGGCGATGGGCTGGTACGGGCTGAAGACCGAGATGGTCCTGGCGTCGTAGGCGTCGAGCGCGGCCCGGCACGATGCCGCCCCGGTGGAGACCGGCAGGCCCGACTGCTCGAAGATGCGTTGCTCGAATGCCTCGTTGCCGGCGATTCCACCCCAGAACGTCTCGGCCGACATCCCCATCAGCACGTAGGTGGGGTCACAGGTCATCACGTCGCGCACCGCGACGCGGATCGACGCGCGGATCTGGGTGAGCAGTGCCTCGAACGACTCGTCGCTGTCGAGGGTGGGATCGGCGATGTACATGCGCCCGCTGTGGAAGGTGATCCCGTCGGGACGGATCATGGCCAGATCGTGTTCGACGACCGTGTTGGTCGACGGGATGATGACGGCGAACCGTCCGCGGGTGCCGACCACCTGCGTCATGCGGCCGACCGGGTCATCGGGCCGGGGTCGTTCGGGGCGAGAGTCGGGTCATACGATGCCGGCGTCCCGCAGCTCGGCGACCCGTTCGTCGGACAGGCCCAGCAGGCCGCCGAAGATCTCGTCGTTGTGCTCGCCCAGTTCGGGGCCCACCCACTTGATCTCCCCCGGCGTGTCGCTGAGCTTGGGGGCCACGTTCTGCATGGGGAACTCGCCCAGCTCGGGGTGCTCGGGCTTGACGATGGCCTCGCGGGCGGCGAAGTGCGCGTCCTCGAGCATCTCGGGGGCCCGGTAGATGCGGCCGGTGGGCACGCCGTGCTCGAGCATCAGGTCGTAGAGGTCGGAGCTGGTGAGCGTGGCGGTCCACTCGGCGATCAGGCCGTCGAGCTCCTCCTGGTGCTCGCCGCGCGCCGAGTGGGTCGCGTAGCGAGGATCGGTGGCCAGCTCGGGTCGTTCCATCGCCTCGGCCAGTCGGCTGAACACGGTGTCCTGGTTGGCGGCGATCAGCACCATCTGGCCGTCGCTGGTGGGGAAGACGTTGCTGGGTGAGACGTTGGGCAGGATGGCGCCGGTGCGCTCGCGGATGTAGTCGCCCAGCACGTACTCGGGGATGAGCGACTCCATCACACCCAGGACGGCCTCGTAGATGGCGGAGTCGACCACCTGGCCCTTGCCGGTGTGGGTGCGGGCGTGGAGCGCGGTGAGCGTGCCGATGCCGGCGAACATGGCGGCCAACGTGTCGCCGATGCTGATGCCGACCCGGCTGGGCGCCGTGGAGGGGTCGCCGACGATGTACCGCAGTCCACCCATGGCCTCGCCGATGGCGCCGTAGCCGGGCTGGCTGGAATACGGGCCGGTCTGACCGAAGCCGGTGACCCGCACCAGGATGAGCTTCGGGTTGATCTCGGCCAGCTGGTCGTAGCCCAGCCCCCAGCGCTCGAGCGTGCCGGGTCGGAAGTTCTCGATGAGCACGTCGGACTTGGCGACCAGATCGCGGACCAGGTCGGCGCCGGCCTCTTCCCGGAGGTTGATGGTGACCGACTTCTTGTTGCGGGCGACCACCGGCCACCACAACGACAGTCCGTACGGCTTCTCTCGACCCCACTCCCGCATCGGGTCGCCGATGCCGGGAAGCTCGATCTTGATGACCTCGGCACCGAAATCGGCCAGGAGCTGACCGCAGAACGGCCCGGCCAGGAGTTGTCCCATCTCGAGAACTCTGATGTCGTGCAATGCGGGAGGCACCGGGCTCCTTCCAGGGATGTCGCGGGCTGTTCCGCTGAGCGAAACGTTGTTCGCGAACTGTCGCCGACGCTACGAGCGGTGTGCCAGGCTGTCAACCGGACCGAACGCTCCAGGAGCTTTCCATGAACCGCACCGCCCCCACCCACGTGGAGATCGTCGAGGTTGCGCCACGCGACGGCCTCCAGAGCGATGGCGCCATCGTCTCCACCCAGCAGAAGGTCGAGCTGATCAGTCGGGCGGTCGACGCCGGGATCCGGCGGATCGAGGCGGTCAGCTTCGCTCATCCCAAGCGGGTGCCGCAGATGGCCGACGCCGAGGCGGTGATGGCCGGGGTGCCGCGTCGTGACGGCGTCAGCTACATCGGGCTGGTGCTCAACGCGAAGGGGTTCGACCGGGCCGTGGCCGCCGCGGTCGACGAGGTCAACGTCGTGGTGGTGTGCACCGACACCTTCTCGCAGGCCAACCAGGGCATGACCACGGCCGAGTCCATCGCCGTGTGGGGTGAGATCGCCGACTCGGCCCGCGCCGCCGGGCTGCGCACGTCGGTCACGCTGGCGGCCTCGTTCGGGTGCCCCTACGAGGGCGAGGTGCCGGTGTCACGGGTGGCCGAGACGGTGGAGCAGGTCGCCCGCTTCGGCCCCGACGAGATCGCCATCGCCGACTCGATCGGCGTGGCGGTGCCCACCGACGTGACCGAGCGGATGGAGGCGGCTGGTGCCGCCGGCGGTGGCGCAACGCTGCGATGCCACTTCCACAACACGCGCAACACCGGTCTGGCCAATGTGGCCGCCGCGGTCGGAGCCGGCGTGCGGGTGGTGGACTCGAGCCTGGCCGGCATCGGCGGCTGCCCCTTCGCTCCCAACGCCACCGGCAACATCCCCACCGAGGACACCGTGTACCTGCTCGAGCGGATGGGCTACGACACCGGCGTCTCGCTGGAGGCGCTCATCGCCAGCGTGCCCTGGGTCGAGGAGCTGCTCGATCACCCCACGCCCGGCCTCCTCGCCAAAGCCGGTCCCTTCCCACCTGCGGCGTAACCCGGAATCTGTGCCCCGCTCTGTCGACTGGATCGACGTAGCGAGGCTCAGATTCCGGGATCCGGTTCGAATCGGACGAGGAAGATGTCCGTGTCACCGGTCTGGACGCCCTCGCTGATGGCGCCGCCGGTGGATCCGCTGGCCCAGACGCTGCCGTCCGAGGCGACCGCCAGGCCGTAGGCCTCGTCGTCGGTGGCGGTGCCGAACTGCTCGACCCGCCCGAGCTCGCCGTTCGCCGCGTCCAGCCATGCCACCATCGCGTCGCGACCGCCGGCGTGCGTGGCGCCGAGCACCCCGCCGGCCGTTCCGGAGATGACGACCTGGTCGCCGACGAAGCGCGGCTCGAACGCCGAGTCGGTGCCGTCGGTGCCGAACTGCTGTACCCAGCGCAACCTGCCGTCGGCCTCGAAGACGGCGACCAGGGCGTCGCGATCGCCGCCCGGTGGCTGGGTGAGCTCGCCGTCGGTGTACCCCGCGATGGCGATCGCGCCGTCGTCGGGATGGATCCCGACCCCCTGGGTCCAGTCCTCGCCGGCCGAGCCGATCTGCGCCGTCCACTCGATCGCACCGGCCGGCGACAGCCGAGCGACGAACGCGTCGCGTGCGCCGGCGTTGGGTCGGGCCAGGTCGCCCATCGTGTACCCGGTGATCACCACGCCGCCGTCGGCGGTGACGGCCGAGCCCTGACCCCAATCCTGCTCCGGTGTCCCCACCAGCGTGAGCCATTGCTGGGCGCCGGTCTCCGGGTCGAAGGCGGCGACGAAGCCGTCGTTGCCGCCGGGCCCGTCGGGGGCCATCTCGCCGAGCGTGTACCCGGTTGCGAACACGGACGCGTCGGCTGCGGAGATGTCGAAGACCCGGTCCCAATCCGGTCCGCCGAACTGGGTCGACCACCCCTGGGTCCCGTCGGCTTCGATGCGGCCGATCCATCCGTCGACCTTGCCCCGGTTGGTGTCGACCAGATCGCTGTCGGTGAACCCACCGACGAAGACGGCGTCGTCGGCACCGACGTCGATGCCCAGCGGTGAGTCGCGGTCGGTTGCTCCCCACTGGAGATCCCACACCGCGTCGGTGGGCTCGGGACCCCGGCGGGCGAGCCAGATGTCCCGGTCACCGGCGGAGAGGCCGGCGAGGTCGTCACTGGTCCAACCGGTCACGACGATGTCGCCGTCACCGACCGAGGCGAGACCGAACGACGACTCGTCGCCCTCGCTGCTCACCAGGGTCCACGCCGGCGACTCGGCCGACGCCACGGACGTCGACGTCGTCGGAGCGGAAGGCGGAGTGGACCCGCTGCTGGGCGTGGAGCTGTCTTCCGCCGCAGTCGACGTGGTGCGCTCGGCCGGAGCAGCCGGATCCGCGTCCTCGTCGCCGCACGCGCCGGCGGTCAGCAGAGCGAACGCCGCGAGCGCAGCCGCGCCGCGGCGGCGTCGACCCGCTACGCGAACGAGAGTTCCATCCCCGAGTAGAAGACGGTGTCACTCGGCGGGCCGATGCCGTGACCTCCGACGATGTAACACGGCGTGCTGGCGTCGCAGGTACCGCCCTCGATCACGTCCTGGATGACGTAGTCGCTGGTGTGCGTGCCGGCGGCGTCGGTGGTGACGGTGTGATCGCCGTAGTTGCCCAGGTCACAGGACGCCGGGCCGACGGCCGGCCACTCGAAACAGATCACGACGACGACCTCGGTGTTGGGGGCGTAGCCGGACAGCTGGACGTTGATGGTGTCGCCGGCGCTGACGCCGCTGGTCGGGGTGGCCATGAGGGTCTGCTTCTCGTCGCCGCCCAGCCGCAGGGTCTCGGCGGCCGGGGCCGGTGCGGCGGTGGTGGCCGGTGCGGCCGTGGTGGTCGGAGCCACCGTGGTGGGCGCCGCGGTCGTGGTGGGCGCCTCGGTGGTCGTGGCCGGAGCCGCCGTGGTGGTGGTGGCCTCGGCCGCGGTCGTCGTGGTCGATCCCGTCGCCACGTCGGCGTCGTCGTCGCCGCCGCACCCGGCAGCCACCAGGGCCAGCGATGCCAGTAGCACCAAGCTCAGTCGTCGCATCCGTTCTCGCCTCCAGAAAGCGTGCGCGCACCATAGAGTGAAACGCTGTTCCGGTCAACGGTACAACGGCGTCGGGCCCCAGGTCCGGTCGCTCGGAGGGAAAGGCGCGAGTGGCGGCGATCATCCGCCCGAGGCCAACGGTTCGGCCGGCGCGCTCGCCGTGGACATCGACGGCGATGGTTGGCTGGAACTGGTGGTCAACGAGTTCGGCGAGCGTCCCGACGACGCCGAACCCACCGAGTTCCCGCCCGGAGACCGCACCCGGACCGTTCACCCGCCACGTCATGACCGACGAACTGGGTCGAGCGATCCAACTCGAGGTCGTTCCCGACCTGCTGGGTGACGGTCGAGACGGCTGGGTGGGTTCGAATCACGTCAACACCGTGACCGGCGAACCCGAGCCGCCTTCGGCGGTGTCACTGCTCACCCCGCCTCGATCGCGACGGACGCGCCGAAATCGTCTCTACCAGCTACGAGACCCAGCAGCTCGTCGTCTTCGCGCCGGCGCTCGAGACCAGGTGATGCGACCTCGGAGGTGAACACCGTTTGACGCTGACACCGGGCACGTCGTACGGTTCGGAATGGCGTTTCGCCTGGCGGAACGCAACCAGGCGCGGGGCGCGCCGCGATGTTGAGTGTCTCGGGGGACGAGCCATGAACCAGTACCGCAAGCCATTCAGCGTGGTGTCGATCATCGCCGGTCTGGCGCTCGTCGTGGCCGGCTTCGTCGCCGCACCCGCCGGCGCCGTCGAGAGCACCGGTTCGATCACCTACTCGTGCGAGGTATTGCTCTTCGGCACGGTCTCGGTGGGTACGTCGGCAAGCCCGGTGACCGTCACGTTCAACGCGCCCGATTCCGTTGCGCCGGGACAGAGCTTCGAGGTCACCGCCGACGTCGCTCCCGGGTTGGTCAACGGCCCGGTCGCCATCACTGCCGCCAACGCGGCGAAGGCCACCCTCGACCTCACGGTGACCGGGGCCACGCCGGTCACGGCGGCCGCCACGTCCAACACCAACGTGACCGGACCGGCCAACGGGACCCTTCCGCTGCCGACCCTGAAGACGAACGTCACCGCTGGCGCCTCGGGCACGGTGACCGTCGCTGCCGCCCAGCTACGCGTCAGGCTCAGCTCCGGGACCCTCATCCGGTGCAACGCGTCGACCGGGAGCGCGAACCTTCAGATCCCGATCAGCTCGCCCACCACGCTGGACCCCAACGCCAGCACCACCACGCTCGATCCCAACGCCACCACCACCACGACGGCACCGGCACCGACCACCACGGCCGCCCCCACGACCGCGGCGCCGACCGTCCCTCCGGTGGCACCGACCACGGCAGCGCCCACGCCCACCACCGCCGCACCCCAGACGAACGCCCCGAGCCAGAGCCAGGTCGTGACCAAGTCGGCTCCCATCAGCTACAGCTGCCAGGCGTACCTTTCGGGCACGGCCACGGGTCCGCCCACCGTCGACACGCAGACGGTGTCCATCAGGGGCGTCGATCGGGTCAACCCGGGTCAGTCGTTCCCGGTGACGGTGTCGGTGACGCCCGGCGTCACCAACGGTCCGGTGCCCCAGGGTGCGGGTGAGATCGTGCCCGCGCTCGAGGTCTCGGTCGCCGGCGGATCCCCCTCGCCGCTGCGGATGACCAGCGCGGCCAACAGCGGCGACGTCCCTGCGGGAGGCACGATCCCCGTCGCTCCGATGAACGCATCGGTTCGGGCGACGGCCTCGGTCGGCGGAACGGTCGACCTCAAGCCGGGCGTGATGACCATGGCGATCGAGCGCTTCAACGCGTCGGTCGTCTGCACGCCTGCCAGCCGGCCCACCGTGCTGTCGGTCAGCGTCGTCTCGACGCCGCTCGTCGTCGCCGGCAGCAGCACCCCCGGCGGCTCGTCGAGCTTCAGCAATGCCACGGGCAGCAGCACGCTGGCCACCACGGGTCCGGTCAACGCCGGCGCCCTGTCGTTCTTCGGCCTGGCCATGGTCCTGGGCGGCGTGGCCGTCCTGCGGATCGGGCGAGCCCGCGGCCAGGAAGCCTGACCCTCCGGCTCAGCCCCGCCCCTCCATCTCGAACTCGCGGCTCTAGAGTCCGGAACTGAACTCTGATGCCGCGAGTTCCCGGGGTACGCCCCCTCGTCGCTCGAACCTGCGGCTCTGGAGTTCGGAACTGAACTCTGATGCTGCGAGTTCTGGCCTCTTGCACCCGCTGGGTTGCCGCTACCGCCAAGTCACGGAGCCGCAACCATGGGTCTCGAGACCGATGCGCTCATCGTGTCGCTCGCAGGGGCGAGGCACGGGGCGATCTCGTTTCAGTCCTTGATCGACGCGGGCATCGCTGCCTCGTCGATCCGACGTCGCGTGGGCGGGGTCCTGCAGCCCTTTGCGAAGGGTGTCTACCTGGTCGGTCCGATGACGAGCGAGGGACTGCTCGCCGCCGCGTTGATGGCGACGCCGGGCTCGGTGGCCAGCCACCGGACCGCCGCTCGACTGCATCAGATGGCACTCGGACCGGATCGTGGGGTGGTTCACCTGTCGAGCGAGGCGGGTCGGCGGCAGAGGTTGCCCGGCGTCCGTATCCATCGCACCGTGGACCTCGGCCCCGACGACCGAACCCGTCGGAACGGCCATGCGGTGACCAGCCTGGAGCGAACGATCTGCGATCTGGCGGGTGAGTTCCATCTCCCGCGCCTCCGTCACGTCGCCGAGCAGCAGATCGTGGACGGGAACACCTCGGCGTCCGAACTTCATGGGCAGATCCGTTCCTTCGTCCGTCGCGGACGGCGTGGAAGCACGAAGCTGCGACACCTGGCGGCACACATCAGCGACGAGGGGTTGCCCGGATCGGTTCTGGAAGAGCGCATGGAGGAGATCGTGGTCGGGGCTGGTGGCTTCGGAAGGCAACGGCAATTCCGGCCTCCCTGGTACGACGGTGTGCGCGGTGTGGTCGACTTCGCCCTTCCCGGTCTGCGTTTGGTCATCGAAGCCGATGGCCGGCGATGGCATGCCGTCACCCAGGCGCAGGAGGAGGACCGTCGCCGGGACCGCGTGGCGACTCGCCACGGATGGACCGTGCTCCGTTTCGGTGGCCACGAGATCCTGCATCGCGCCGCGAGCCTGACCGTCGAGCTGGGCGGTCTCCTCGCCGTCCGTCGCGCCGAACTTGCGGCTCTAGGGTCCGGAAACGAACTCTGATGCCGCGAGTTCGGCGATGGTGGTCAGCTCGGAGACGGTGCCCAGCGAGCCCAGTGCGGCCTGATGCGCCTCGGGACTGAAGGCGCCGCACCCGTCGGAGATGACCACGGTGGAAAGGTCCCGCACGTGCGCGTCGCGCACGGTCGACGCCACGCCCCCGTTGGTGACGATGCCGGCCACCCACAGCCGGTCGACGCCCAGGCGCCGCAGCACGAACTCGAGCCGACTGGCGTAGAACGCCGAGTAGGCGACCTTCTCGACCGTCAGGTCCACGGGCGCCAGT
Organism: uncultured Acidimicrobiales bacterium; assembly: GCA_963697385.1. GTDB lineage: Bacteria > Actinomycetota > Acidimicrobiia > Acidimicrobiales > CAWCAL01 > CAWCAL01. The sequence continues at coordinate 268,838 of CAVONU010000002.1, read as the reverse complement.
TCGTCGACCACCGCCTGGCCCCAGGAGCCCGGGTCGAAGCCGCCGTCGGCCAGGAACGGTCGGAGCTCGGCCAGGTGCGGACCGAGCAGGCGACGCCCCGGTCCTCCGTCGACCACGGTGAACAGGGTGGCGATGACCGGGATACCGGCGTGGCGGCACCGGTCGGCCAACGGCGCGAGCCTCGCGGGAAGCGCCGCCAGCTCGGGCGATGCGACACCCCCGCGGGCGTAGGCGCCGTCGGGATGGAGGAAGTCGTTCTGGAGGTCGACCAGCAGCAGCGCGGGCGACGGACCGGACGGGTCAGCCGGGGAATCCACGACCGGACGCTACGGCGTCATCAGGTTGCGGGCCGAGTAGTTGGGAAGGTCCAGCGTGGTGAGCACGCCCGGGTCGGCCGCGACCACGTGGGGGATGGCGTTGATCACGTGCATGGCGGTCGCCAGGCAGCCGGCGTGGTTGTGGTCGCCGTGGTCGGACGAGAGCTCCAGCTCGAGCTTGGCTGACGGCTCCCCCTCGATGAGGATCCGGTAGCCCTGACCCTGCGGCCAGTCGGGAGCGTCGTGGTCGCGCAGCCGGGTGACGTGCTCGACGACGATACGGGTCTCACCCGCGATCTCGCCTCGGATCTCGAAGTGCATGCCCGAGATGGTCCCGGCCGGGATCGGACCCGACGCGATCTCGAAGTCCTCGTCGGCGTGGATCACCTCGTGCCATTCGGTGATGTCGTCCAGCTCGACACCCAGCGCCTCGGCCACCAACCCGACCACCGGTCCCCAGGCCAGCGCGGTCGAACCGGGAGCCAGCAGGAGCGACGTGGACGTATCGGGTTTGCCGAAGCCCATGATGTCGAACATCGTCCCCGGGTTGTCCCACGTGTCGTAGTTGACGATCTCCATCATGCGGACCGTGCGCACCTCCTTGCAGAGGGCGGCTGCGCTGATGGCCAGGGTGGCGTTGCCGTAGCCGGGGTCGATGCCCGACGAGTAGAACGACGTGCCACCCTCCTCGCACGCGGCCTGGAGCTGATCGTGGAAGCCGGCCGTGCGGGGGTGGAGCAGCGGCACGAACGAGGTGTTCACCACGTTGTGTCCGCCCGCCAGCATGCGGCAGATGTCGTCGACCACCTCGCCGGGGCGCAGGTCCGAGTGCGCCGTGTAGCAGATGCAGTCGGCCCCCATCGCCAGGAGAGCGTCAGCGTCCTGGCTGGCCGTCACCCCGGTGGGATCAGAGCCGCAGATCTCGCCGACGTCGCGACCGGCCTTGCTGTCGGAGTGGACCCAGCAGCCGGCCAGGTCCAGATCGGGGTGGGAGGCGATGGCCGGAGCGGCGTGGATACCCACCGTGCCGGTCGCCCATTGGATCACGCTGATGGTCATGCGGGGAACCTATCGGGCGGGCGCGATCGCAACACCCCCGAACCCCGGTCTCACCCGGAGCCGGAGCGGATGATGACGTTGCCCAGGGGGTCGACGGTCGCCCTGAAGCCGGGCTCGACCACGGTGGTCGCGTCGGGCTGTTCGAGGATGGCGGGCCCGTCGATCGTCGTCCCGACGGGGAGATCCAGCCGCTGGTAGATGGTCGTGTCGTGCGCTTCGCCTTCGAACCACACGGGCCGGCGTCCGGTGCGGGCGGCGTCGACCGTTCCGCCCGGGGGTGGAGCCAGGCTGGCCGGATCGAACGGCGGGCGCCGGCCGATCGCCGCGGTGCGGATCGACAGGAGCCGGATGGCGATGCCGTCCAGCACCCGGCCGTAGGTGTCGCGGTAGGTCGCCTCGAACGCGGCGACGATGGCGGCCGTGTCGATGCCCCCGGCCGGGTCGAACGGCACGGTCACCGTGTGGGTCTGGCCGACGTAGGACATGTCCAGCTCGTGGAGGACGTCGACCGACAGCACGCGAACGCCCGACTCCTCGACCAGCTCGCGGGCCACCCGGTCGTCGCGCTCGAGATGGCCGGTCAGCGCCTCGGCGTCCAGGTCGGTCACCGCCGCGTTGATCGTGCGCACGACGTCGTGGCGCAGGTCGGCGACCAGGCAGCCCAGCGCACTGGTGACCCCCGGGTAGCGCGGCACGAGCACGCCGCCGAGTCCGAGATCGGCCAGGAACGCGCACGAGTGGAGGGCGCCGGCGCCGCCGAAGGGCATGGCGACGAAGCCGGCCGGGTCGTGGCCGCGCTCGATGGACACCAGTCGGAGCGCGCCGGACATGGCGGCCGTCGCGACCTTGAGGATCGCCTCGGCGGCGGCGTGGGTCGACAGCCCCAGCGGCCGGCCGACGTGTTCGTCGACGGCCCGCCTGGCGGCTGCCACGTCGAGCCGTTCGAGGACCCCGCCGATGGGCGAGTCGGCGTTGATGCGGCCCAGGACGACGTTGGCGTCGGTGACGGTGGGTCGCGTGGTCCCCTGCCCGTAGCAGGCGGGACCCGGGATGGAGCCGGCCGACTCGGGGCCCACCTGGAGCACGCCGCCCCGGTCGACGTGGGCGATCGATCCGCCGCCCGCGCCGATGGTGGTGATCTCGATCATCGGTGTGCGGATCACCATGCCGAAGTCGACCGCGGTCTGGGCGCTGAGCACCGATTGGCCCCCGTGGATGACGGCGATGTCGAAGCTGGTCCCGCCCATGTCGCAGGTGAGGACATCGTCGAAGCCCGCGGCACCGGCCAACTGGGCCGCCGCGATCACGCCGGCGGCCGGGCCCGACAGGGCGGTCCGAACGGGCAGTGCACGGGCGGCCTCACCGGTCATGATCCCGCCGTTGGACTGCACCACCAGGAAGCGGCCGTCGAACCCGGCGTCGCTGAGTCGGTGCTCGAGGTCGGCGAGGTAGTCGGCCACCAGTGGCTGGAGGTAGGCGTTGAGCGCCGCGGTCGAGGTGCGCTCGAACTCGCGGATCTCGGGAAGGATCTCGGTGGCCACGGTCACGTGCGTGTTGGGCCAGCGCTCCCGGATCACGGCCGCGGCGGCCGCCTCGTTGGCCTCGTTGGCGTACCCGTTGAGGAAGGACACACACACGGACGGGCAGCCGGCGTCGAGCAGGGTGTCCACCGCTTCACGCACGGCATCGAGGTCGACCGGGGTCTCGATGGTGCCGTCGGCCAACGTGCGCTCGGGGACGCCCAACCGCACGTCGCGGGAGATGACGGGCGTGAAGGTGCCCCACAGGCCCCAGGTGCGGGGTCGGTCGCGACGCCGCATCTCGAGCACGTCGGTGAACCCCTGGGTGGTGATGAGGCCGGCGGGTGCGCCGGTGCGTTCCAGGAGCGCGTTGGTTCCCACCGTGGTGCCGTGGACGATGGCGCCCAGCCGACCCGGGTCGGGTTCCCCCGTGGTGACACCGCTCATGAACCCGTCGGCTTCCGCGCCCCGGGTGGAGGGCACCTTGGCGACCCGGAACCCGCCGTCGTCGTCCAACACGAACACGTCGGTGAAGGTGCCGCCCACGTCGATGCCCAGCGCCGAGCTCACGGTCGTGCCCCGGGGTCCACTCCGTAGGCGTCGCGAACGTGGTCGACGGTCTCGTAGCCGAGCGCCAGGTCGGTCGCGACCGCCTCGGGGTCGCGCTGCTCGGGCGGTCCGTACCCGCCGCCACCCGGCGACGAGATGTGGACGGTGTCGCCCCGTTGCAGCTTGATCCCCACCGCCTTCGACGTCATGGCCGGCGCCTCGGGTCCCTGGCCGGTGTCGAACGAGATCACGTTGGCGGCCGCCGGCTCTCCCCCGGCCACCCCCGGCGGGGGGAACCGGCCCCGGTCGCCGAACGCGAAGGCGTCGGCTCGATCGGCCAGCAGCTCGATCTCGTACTCGGCGCCCAGGCCACCGCGGTGCCGTCCCGGCCCACCCGAATCGGGCCGCAGCGCCCAGCGTCGGAACACCACCGGGTAGGCGGCCTCGAGGATCTCGACCGGTGGGATGGTCGCGGTGCTGAGGGGAGCGTTGCCGTGGTTGAGCCCGTCGCCGTCGGGGTTGCCGCCCAGTCCGCCGCCGTAGAAGGTGAACATCACCCACGGGTCGCCGTTCTCTCGCACGCCCGCCAACGACAGCGCGTTGATGGTGCCGTACGAGCACCCGTTGCTGATCTCGGGATCGGCCTGGGCCACGCAGCGGAAGATCACATCCATGACCCGCAGGATCGTCTCGGTGTACCCGCCGACCGGTCGGGGGTGGCCGGCGGCCAGCAGGGACCCCTCGGGGATGACGATCTCGACGGGCTCGAGGCAGCCCGAGTTGGCCGGCACGTCGCGGAAGATGTGTTTCAACGCGACGTAGCAGGCGGCCTCGGCGGTCGTCCGGGAGATGCTGACGGGTCCCTGGGCGGCGGGTCCGGTGCGCTCGAAGTCGAGTTGCAGCTCGTCGCCACGGATCGTCAGGTCGAGCGCGACGGCGATGGGCGTGTCGGTGATGCCGTCGTTGTCCAGGTGGTCGACGGCCGAGTACGTCCCATCGGGGAGCTCGGCGATCAACGAGCGCATCAGCCGGGCGGCGCGGGTGGACAGCTCGCGGAACGCGGCCGTGACCGTGTCGACGCCGTAGTCGGTGATCAGCTCGGTCAGTCGGGCGTGCCCCAGGTCGAGGGCGTTGAGCTGCGCGTTGAGGTCGCCGTAGGCGTTGATCGGTGCTCGACTGATCGAGCAGATCACGTCGACCACGTCGGTCACCAGCTCGCCGGCCCGGCGGAGCTTGATCGGCGGGATCAGCACACCCTCCTGGCTGCTCTCGGTGGCGGTCGGGTTGTAGTTGCCCGGCACGGCACCGCCGACGTCGGTGAAGTGACCGACCGAGGCGAGATGGCACACCACCTCGCCGGAATGGAAGAACGGCCGCACCAGCTTCATGTCGTTGAGGTGGGTGCCGCCACGGTAGGGATCGTTGAAGACGTACACGTCACCGTCGCACAGCTGGTTCGTGCCGTCGGCGTCGTCGGCGATCTTGTCGATGACCAGCGCGACGGCCCCGGCCATCGATCCAACGAACACCGGCAGGCCGGAGCGGCCCTGCACCAGCGTTGCGCCCGATGCGGCGTCGTAGAGGCCGTGGCACGCGTCGTGGGCTTCGGCGATGATCGGGTTGAACGCCGAACGGAACAACGTGGCGTCCATCTCGTCGGCGATCTGGCTGAGCCGGCCCGACAGCACCGCCAGCGTGACCGGGTCGAGGGTGCCGTCAGTCATCGCGTTGCTCGCCACCGGCCACCGCCGTCATCAGGCCGTGGACGTCCGGTTGGGTGGCCAACGAGAGTGCCCGGGCGCGGACGTCGCCGGCATCATCGGCATCGAGCAGTCCCTCGACGTTGTCGTCGAACTTCCGGGCCAGCTCGTCGTCGGTCAGCGGGTTGTCGGGCCCGCCGCGATTGACCAGCACGCTGCGGTGCAGCTGCGACCCGTCGGTGGTGGTGACGGCGAGCTCGGCCGGGAACTGATGGGGGTAGATCTCGCCGCAGCGCGCCGAGCCGACGACGTCGATACGGGCCATGACCGCTCGCCGCCGCGGGTCGGTCGCCAGCGCATCGGTGAAGTCGCCGAGACCGAGTCCCAGCCCTCGGCCCCCGAACAGCGCGGCGGTGACGGTGTACGGACCGCTGAACTGTGCCTGGTAGCCGGTGTCGGGTGCCTGCTTGGTGGCCAGCGGCTCGCCGATGGTGCGGACGGTGGCGGGGGCGACGGCCAGTGTTGCGGAGGCGACGTCGTCGGGTCGGAGGCCGTCGGCGGCCAGGGCCAGAGCGGCATCGATGCCGGCGTGGGTGAAGTGGTTGGCGGGGTAGGGCTTGAAGAAGATCGACGGCACTTCCCAGCGCTCGCCGAGCCCGTCGGTGACCGCCGACGGATCGGCGCGGTCACCCAGGAACGCCTGGAGCATGCCGAACCGGCCCTCGAACACGGTGGGTGGTCCCGTGATGCCTTCGGCGGCGAGGCCGGCCGCGGTCACCCCGGCCTGCGCCGCCCACCCGCAGTGCAGCCGTTTGACGGTGCCGCCGGTGCGGTTGGCCTCGATGATGCCGCTGGCCATCGAGGCCGCGATGGCCATGGCATGCGCGATCCGCTCGGCGTCGAGCTTTCCGACCACGGCTGCAGCGGCGGCCGACCCGATGGCGCCGCAGATCGACGTGGCGTGCTGGCCACGGTCGAAGTACACCGAGGCCGAGGCCTCCCGGTCGTACCCCGCCATGCCCAAGCGCACCGCGATCTCGATGCCGGCGGCGGCAGCAGCGACCGTGGTGGCGCCGCCGGCGTCGGCGGCCTGCGCCGCAGCCATCGTGGCCGGGACCACCGACGCACTGGGATGGAGGATGGAGGGGAGATGGGTGTCGTCGTAGTCCAGCGAGTGGGCCAGGACACCGTTGACGAATGCTGCCGCCGGGGCGGGCAGCCGGGCCGGGGTTCCGATCGCGGTCGCATCGGGACGACCGCCCTGTCCCACCGCGAACCGGGTGGCCGCGGCACTGGTGTCCAGGGTGGCGGCGCGCACGCAGATGCCCAGGATGTCCAGGATGCGCTGGTGCACACTCCGGCGAACGGGGTCGGGGAGATCGGCGGGCGACCGTGCGGCCAGCTCGGCCAGCTGCTGCACCAGGGTGGGCGAGTCGGTCACGGGCCGACGATGGCCACGGGCCGGACGGGCGCGCCGGTGGCGCCCACGACCTTGAGCGGTGCCACGACCAGCAGGAACTCGCCGGCGCCCGACGCGGCGAGCGCCTCGAGGTCGAGGGTCTCGATGATGTTGATGCCCTCCTCCACGAGGAGCACCCGGTGGGCGGGCAGCGTGGCATGGCCCTCACCGGGTGCGATCCGCTCGAAGGCGATGGTGTCGGCGCCCACCGCCGCGGGTCGGTGTGCGGCCAGCCAGTGGGCCCCCGCCTCGGCCACGCCCGGTACGCCGGTCTCGCCGCCCAGGTACGGATCGCCCTGCTCCCACAGCTGACCCCAGCCGGATCGGATCAGGACGACGTCACCCGGGTCGATCGTGAGGTCGCCCTTGGCTCGGTCGAGCAGGTCGGTGGTGATCTCGACGCCGCCCTCGAGCCGCTCGACACCGGCGGCGGCGGGAACATCGAGCAGGATGCCGCGGCCGACGAACGGATCCATGGCGTCGATCCCGAGCTCGTCGAATCGGCCTCCTCGTTGTGCCTCGCTCGCGTCGACGCCGCCGTGGAGGCAGCCGTCGTGGCTGACGTGGGCCAGCGCATCGACATGGGTGCCGACGTGGCAGCCGGTGGTGATGACGTCGGCCGCCGCCGAGCCGCCGTCCGCGCGGACGCGGTCACCGTGGCGCCGGTCGAGACCGTGCCGGAATGCCGGGTGGTTCGGTGACTGCGGCATCCCGGTCGTGTACGGGCGGGAGAGGTCGAAGACCGAGGCGCCCCGCGCCGCCGCGATCAGGGCAGCGGCGTCGGCGCTCATGCCACGACCTCGCGGGACCGGAGCTCGGCCAGTTTCTCGGCGGACACGCCCAGCTCCTCGCCCAACACCTGATCGGTGTCGGCGCCCAGGTCGCGGCCGGTCCAGCGCACCCGGCCCGGCGACTCGCTCATCCGGAACAGGACGTTCTGCATGCGCACCGGTCCGAGGTCGGGATCGTCGACGGTGGTGATCATCTCGTTGGCCTGCACCTGGGGATCGTCCACCAGTTGCTGCACGTCGTACACGGGGGCGATCGCGACGCTGGCCGCCTCGAACGCCTCCATCACCTCGGCGAAGGGCCGGGCGCCGATCCAGTCGTTCATGTAGCCGTCGATCTCTTCGGCGTGCTCGGCCCGTCCGGCTCCGCTGGCGAACCAGGGTTCGGTGGTGAGCTCGGGATGGCCGACCAGCTCGAGGGCCCGCCGGGCGATGGCGTCCGCCGACGACGAGATGGCGACCCAGCGCCCGTCGGCGGTGCGGTAGGTGTTGCGCGGCGCGTTGTTGGACGAACGATTGCCGGATCGCTCCTGGATCACGCCCAGCTGGTCGTAGTTGATGATGTGCGGGCCGAGCGCGGTGACGATGGGTTCCAGAATGCTCATGTCGATGACCTGGCCGCGTCCACTGCGGTCGCGTTCGCGCAGGGCCATCAGCACCGCGCTGACCGTCGCCATCCCGCAGATGGAGTCGGCCAGACCGAACGGCGGAAGGGTCGGCGGCCCGTCGGCCTCACCGGTGACGTGCGCGAAACCGCTCATGGCCTCCATCAGGGTGCCGAACGCCGGCCGCTCGGCGTAGGGGCCGGTCTGGCCGAAGCCCGTCACCCGGCAGATCACCAGTTCGGGTCGCAGCTCGTGGAGGCGCTCGGGGCCCAGTCCCCAGCGCTCGAGCGTTCCGGGTCGGAAGTTCTCGATCAGGACGTCGGCGGTCTCGATCAGCCGCAGGAAGAGGTCGGCCCCGTCCGGGTCGCCCAGGTAGAGACCGATGCACCGCTTGTTGCGGGCCACCATCTTCCACCACAGCCCGTGTCCGTCCTTCTGACCCCCGTGACCTCGCAGGCTGTCGCCCTTGGTGGGGTGTTCGATCTTGATCACGTCGGCGCCGTAGTCGCCCAGGATCTGGCCGGCCAGCGGTCCGGCCAGGACGGTGGCCAGATCGAGGACGCGCAGCCCTGCGAGCGGGCCGGCGGGGGGATCGGGCTGCGACGGGTCGGTCATGGTCGTGGTGGGCGGCCGGCAACGGGCCGTTCGCGAACGCTGTTTCTCTGAGTGGAACAGCGTGATCTGTCTACCGGCTGCGTATCACCAGCGTCAATGCCGACGCGCCTGCCCACCGATGGGGAGACATCGCTGGCAACGCAATGAAGTCGTGGCCCCGTGGACGGGCGGAGCCACCCCTCCTAGGCTGATCCTCCCAGCGGAACGCCGGTCGGATCTGGCCCCCGCCCGCATTCGGGAGCGGAACGCCCGTCGAGAACCGTCAGGACCGTCACCAACCCATGAGTTCGTCGAAGCGACCGTCAGCATGAGCCAGGGAGGGCGCAGCGTCGCCACCATCGAACGCGCCGTCGACGTGCTTTTCCTGTTCACGCGCGGCGACGGTGACCTCGGGGTGACCGAGATCGCCACCGAGCTCGACATCTCCAAGGCCGTGGTCCACCGCATCCTGACCTCGCTGCGCGATCGCGACCTCATCACCGTCGACGAGGATTCTCGCCGGTACTCGCTCGGCCCCGCGGTCCTCGACCTGGCGGTCGCGTATCAGGATTCCCTCGACCTCCGGGCGTCGGCGCTCGAGTCGATGCGGGAACTCAGCGCACGTACCGACGAGACCGCCACCATGTCGGTACGCCACGGCCGGCGTCGTGTCTACGTCGACCAGATCACCCCGGATCGCGAAGTGAAGATGTCGGTCCAGGTCGGTTCGTCGTTCCCGCTGCACGCCGGAGCGACCGGCAAGGCTTTCCTGGCCTGGCTCACCGATGTCGAGCAGGAGAAGTACCTCGACGGTGATCTCGACCCCGTCACCCCCGAGACGCTGGTCGATCCGGCGATGTTGCGTCGCGAGCTCGACCAGATCCGCAAGCAGGGATTCGCGGTGTCGATGGGGGAGCGGCAGGCGGGCGCCGGATCGGTGGCCGCCCCGGTGCTGGATCATCGCAAGGTGCCGGTTGCGGTGATCAGCGTCTGCGGCCCCATCGAGCGATTCCGCGACGAGGTCGCCGACGCGGCCAAGCACGTCGTCGAGGCCACCCGGGACCTCAGCGCGCTGCTGGGGGCCCGGTCATGACCGTGGCCGACTCGGTCGTCGTCGCCGCCGTGCAGTTCTCGACCGGGCTCGACGTCGACGAGAACCTCGCCACCTGCCTGCGCATGATCGACCGGGCCGCCGGGGCCGACGCGACGCTGATCGTGCTGCCCGAGTTCATCAATCATCTCTCGGTGTACGAGAGCGCCCACCACTGCCGTGACGTGGCGGTCGATCTCGACGGTCCGTTCGTCCGGGCCCTGGCCGAGCGCGCCGCCCGGCACCAGGCCTACGTGGTCGGCGCGTGCACGGTCCGTCGTCCCGATCGGGTCACGGTCACGAGCCTCATGGTGGGTCCTGACGGCAACCTCGTGGGTCAGGCCGACAAGCAGACCCTGATGGGCAACGAGCGTCGGTTCCTCTCCGCCGGTCCCCACGTCGCCCCGGTCTTCGACCTCGACCTCGGGTCGGGCCGGCACCCGGTCGGCATGTACGCCTGTATGGATGGCGTCACCCCCGAGACGCCACTGGCGCTGACGGTCAGGGGAGCCACCATCCTGACCAACAGCCTCAACTCGTTCGCCAAGGACGAGGCGTCGCTGCACATCCCGGTGCGCGCCGCCGAGAACGGGGTGTACGTCGTGGCGGCCAGCAAGGTGGGCCCGCTCCTGCCTCCCCAGCAGATCGAGGCGTTCAGCGAAGCCATGGGTCTGCCGCCCGAGTCGTTCAACGGGGCGGGGGAGAGTCAGATCGTCGACCCCGACGGCACGGTGCTGGCCGTCGGCCCGACCGAGGGTGAGGCGGTGGTGACCGCACGGATCGCCCTGCCCAACCGGGACTCGCGCCTCTTCCGTGACGGCCCGCACCCCGTAGGGGCGCGACGGCCCGAGATCTACGGCCGTCTGGCCGAGCCGGCCGAGGCGCCGGCGCTCGCCGACGCTTCGGTGCGGGTGGCCGTGGTGGGTTCCGGTGATCCCGCCGCCGTCCGCTCGGCGCTTGCGGACGCACGGCTCGTCGTGTTGCCGGAGCTGACCGAGGTGCCGTCCGAGATTCCACCCGACGTCTGGGTGGTGTCCACCCGACGCGACGGCGACGGACACGTGGGCGAGGTGCACAGCTCCGAAGGTCTGGTCGCATCCCAGCTCCAGCTGCACTTCACGCCTCGGCACGACTGGGCCACCCGCCTCGGTGACGGGCTCGACCTGATCGACCTGCCGTTCGGGCGCCTGGCCCTGCTGGTCGGAGACGACTGCCGCCTGCCCGAGCCCGCCCGGCTCGCCGCCGTGCAGGGAGCCAACCTGCTGGCGGTGCCCACCCACGTCGAGGCGAAGTGGGTGGACGACCTCGGCCTGACCGAACGAGCGGCCGAGAACCGCCTGTGCCTCGCTGCCGCCACCCGGCCCACCCGGCACGGGACCTCGATCCTGGTCGACCTGCCCACCGATTTCACCCTGTGGGCGCCCGACCGTGACCGGCCCTTCGACGGCACCATCAATTTCCCCGACGTGAGCCGTGCCACGGTGGACGATTCCTTCCTCGCCAGGGACCTCCATCTGGATCGCACCACCAATCGGTTCATCTCGAAGGACACCGACCTGGTGGACGGCCGAGCCATGGCGTCGACCGCCGTCCTCCTGGGTCAGGCATGACGAGGATCCGATGAGCGACGCGTTCGCCACCGAGTTGGTGGGCAGCTGGTGCAAACCGCAGTGGCTGGCCGACCACTCCCTCGTCTACGCCCGAGAGGGCACCTGGTGGAGGGTGCCGCCCGACCACCTGGCCGAAGCCACCGATGACGCCGTGCGGTTGGCCGTCGCCGATCAGGACCGGGCCGGGCTCACCTACGTGACCGACGGTGAGCAGCGCCGGCAGACCTTCAGCGGACACTTCACGAGGCTGGGCGGCATCGACAACGAGCAGCAGGCCGCCCCGGCCATGCACGGCTACGACATCGGTGAGTACCTGGACATGAAGGAGCGGCCGCCGCCCGACCCCGATGCTCCGCCGCCGGCGTTCGAGCAGCCACGCGTGGTCGGTCCGATCACGTGGGAGGGTCCGATGCTGGTCGACGATCTCGGCTTCCTGGCCCGCCACACTCGCCGCCGCACGAAGGTCACGGTCATCGGGCCCACGACGCTGGCGCTGCGTCTCGTCGACGAGCACTACGGCGACCAGGCTGCGTTGACCTTCGGGGTCGCCGACGCCCTCAACGCCGAGCTCCGGGCGCTGGCCGACGCCGGCGCCGACCTCATTCAGATCGACGAGCCCGAGGTGCACTTCCGGTACTCGGCCTGCCGGGATTTCGCGGTGGAGGCGGTCGACCGCATGCTGGTCGGCGTCGACACTCGGACGGCGGTGCACATGTGTTACGGCTACTCGAAGAACATCGCCGAGAAACGGGCGACCCCGGTCTACGAGCGGGCGGTCGACCTGCTGGCGCAGACCACCGCCGACGAGCTCAGTCTCGAGTACGAGCAGCCGGCCCACACGCCGGACCTGCTGGACCACACCGGCGACAAGGCGGTGATCCTGGGCGTGCTCGATCTGGACACCGAGGCGCCGGTCGAGACCGTCGAGCACATCATGGACCGGGCGTCCGCCGCCGCCTCCGTGGTCGGACCCGGTCGCATCCGTCTCGCCCCCGACTGCGGCATGTGGTTCCTGCCCCGCGACCATGCCTGCGCCAAGATCGACGCCATGGCCGAGGCCGGGCGGCGGTTGGCCGCCGCCCACCCCTGACCCGGCGGGGTCCCTCAGGCGCGGGTTGCCGCCCGCCTTCGTCGGGCGCCCCACGCGAGCGACTCGTCGGCCCCGCGGGGTGGCCAGTTGCCGTCGCGACGGTAGGCCCAGACCTCGAACGGGTTGTTGTAGTAGGCCAGCGTCTCGATGGCTCGGTAGACGTTGCGACCCCGGGTGAGTCCGGCGACAAGGCCGACGGTGGCGCCGGCGACGGCCCATCCCCCGTACGCCACCGGATAGAGCGGACCGAAGATGCGGCTCTGCCACACGTGCAGGGCCTCGTGGCCGCTGATGAGCGCACGACGGTTCCGTCCGGCCGGCGTGGACGGATCCAGACCCCGCTCGCCGGCGGCGTTGGAGATGACGTTGCCCCAGGTCACCGCGAAGCCGCGCTTGAGCCGGACGCCCCCGGCGTAGACGTGGTAGCCCTTCCGTCGGCTCAAGTCCTCGTGGTAGCCGGCGTCGCGGCGGGCGCGCTGGGCCGCGTGGACCGAGACGCCGATCGCGGTGCCGACCAGTCCCCAGGTCGAGTCGAGCACGAAGGCGGCGATGCCCCCGGCGCGCCGCCAGTCGTAGACCTGCCGCCAGCCGGAGATCACGCCGTTGGCGCCGCCCACGATGGCGCCCACCGGGGTCAGGCCGACCGGGGTGAGGGTGGCGCCCCCGAGGGCCGCGCCGGCGATGCCGGCAGCGAGTGCCTCGTTCCTCGAGCGGGAGGCGGTCGGAGACGGATCGACCGGCCCCGACGCGTGGTCGGCCGGGGTCACCAGAGCAGCCCCTTGTGGCTCAGCGACAGCAGATCCATCGTGAGGGCGATCGCCGAGTGCAGGGCAGCGCCCCACCACACCGAGCGCGTCTTCAGACTGAGCGAGCCCAGGATGAACCCGCCGCCCATCGCTGCGAACGCTTCGAGGACCGGTTTGGTGAAGTGGATCATCGTGTACGGGATGACCATGACCAGCACGGCCAGGAAGCCGAATCGTGGTTCCAGGCCGTGCACCAGGAAGCCGCGGAAGAAGAACTCGAGCGCGGCGAACTGGATGCCGTAGAGCACCCACCACGCCACCATGAACGGCCACAGGCTCTCTCCACGAGCCAGGTCGTAGAACGGGTACTTGGCCTGGAACGCCGGGGTGAACGAGACGGCCACCACCAGCGGTAGGACCAGCACGAACAGACCCGCATAGGTCCGGAAGCTGCCCCGGCTGGGGGCCCGCAGCCCGAAGTCGCGGAGTCGCTGGCGGAGGACGAGCTTGATCACCAGAAAGGGCAGCACGGTGTAGCCCGCGATCTGGACCACCGACCACCACAGGCGACCGTAGAACTCGCGGCGGTCCAGGAGCAGCAGGTTGTCCGTGATGTCGTCGGCCAGACCGTCGGCGCCGATGCCCTCGAGTGGGGTGGTGAGCCACTGGGGTTCCGAACCGGTCTTGCCGAACCGGATCAGGGTGAGACACACGATGGCGGTCACGATCACCAGGACGGCCTGACGGGTCGAGATCGCTGCGGGTGTGACCGCTCGGTACGCCTCCGATTCGGCGTCGGTGCGCGCCGCGACCTCGGTGACGTTCTCGTGCCACCACCGGGTCAGGAACCCTGGCGACGACGGGCGGGAGTCTTGGGCGGGCGGTTCCACGGCGGTCCCCGAGACGGTACAGCCCAATCGAAATTCCGTCCGAGAGGTTCGCTCGGCGGACCGTTCTCGGGGGAAGAAGGGTCGCGAGACTACGGTGCGGCCTCACCGCTCTCGCACCCACGACGCACACGTCACAGGAGTCACCATGACCGTCAGTCTGGTCACCGGCGCCAACTCGGGCATCGGCCGTTCCATCGCCGCCCACCTGGCCGGGCAGGGCCACACCGTCTACGCGGGCATGCGCGACGTGGGCAAGGCGGAGAAGCTGATCGAGAAGGCGGGGGAGGCGGCCGAGCACATCTTCCCGATCACCGTCGACATCACCGACGACGCGTCGGTCGCCGAGGCCTTCGCGGGTGCCGGGCCCCTCGACGTCTTGGTGAACAACGCCGGGATCGGACTGAACGCCACCACCGAGGATCTGGACCTGGACGCCGGTCGCCTGGTGTTCGAGACGAATCTGTGGGGCACCATCCGCTGCATCCAGGCGGCGCTGCCCGCCATGCGCGAGCGGGGCTCGGGCCACATCGTCAACATCAGCTCGGTGTTGGGCCGGACGGCGACCGTGGGTCAGACGGCGTACTGCGCGTCGAAGTGGGCGCTCGAGGGCATGAGCGAGGCGCTGGTCCACGAGGTGGGCCCGTTCGGTATCCGCGTCTCGATCGTCGAACCCGGTATCACCCGCACCGCGATCCTGCCGAAGAACATCGGGCAGCCCGAGGGCACCGCGTACGAGGTCGCCTACCGGCGCATGTTCCAGATGTACCAGGCGGGGATCGCCGCCAACGTGTCACCCGACGAGGTGGCCGGCGTCGTGTGGCATGCCATCACCACCGACGAGCCCCGACTGCGCTACCCGTGCACGTGGGGTGGTCGTGAGCTGACCGAGGGCCGGGCGAGGCTGCACGACGAGGACTGGGTGGCCCTCGGCATGGCCGAGACCGACGAGGAGTACTTCGAGCGGTTCGAGTCGGCGTTCGGTCTGGACCTCCGTCCCCCTACCGAGTGAGCCAGCCCGCCACGTCGGCGGATGCCGTCACGATGCCATCGTGGCTCGCGTCGATCAGGTCGTAGGACACACGCTCTGCGTCGAGCCGGGCCCGGGTCACCCCGCAGGGCATGAAGTCGGGCGTTCCCGAGAAGAAGAGGTATCGGGTGGGCACGGTTGCGACCGTGCCGGCATCGAGACGGACCGTGTCCAGTGAGGGGCCGATGGGTTCCGGGCGAAGCCGCGACGTGATCCACCGAGCGTCCTCGTCGCTCATGTGGTGGCCCGCCGCCACCGGGGGCGGGTCGACCCATGCGTCGGGAGCGATCTCGGACGGGACGGCCTCGCGTCCGGGGAACCCGTACGCCCGGTCGCCGTCGACCGGTACGGGAGCGTCGAGGTAGACCAGCTCACGCAACCGGTCGGCGCAGTCTTCGGCGGCGACCCGGGCCAGGAAACCGCCCAGGCTGTGGCCCGCCAGGGTGACCGGTGCGTCGCCGGCGGCGGCGATCCGATCGACCGCCGCGACGACGGGGCGCACCAGCTGGTCCAGGGTGAGCGCCGACCGCGCGCCGACCGCGTCGGCCGGCACCACGTCGGGGGTGGCCACCACGTGGTCGGCGGCGCGGAGGTGTCGAGCGACCCGGTCCCAGGCCCAACCTCCCCGGAACGCGCCGTGCACCAGCACGAAGCCGCTCACGAGACGGGCGTCTCCCACACCACGTCGCCGTACTCCTTCGTGACCGTTCCCTCGGGGTACCTGTCCGGGTCGACGTGCTGGCTCAGGTCCTCGATGTGACGCCGGTAGTCGGGTTCGTCGATCAGCGCCTCGTAGTCGCCCACCGAGGCGAAGGTGCGGAGGTGGACCAGGTGGCAGGGATCGTCCACCCCGCGGACGAGCACGCGGGTCACGAATCCCGGGCGGGCCCGGAGCCAGTCATCGAAGGCGGCGATCTTGGCGATGTAGGCGGCGGCGTGATCGGCGTCCCTGACCCACGTCTGGCTCATCACCATCTGGTGCGACGTCGGCGGCACCGGTCAGGCGTACTGACGGGCGTCGGCGACGATGCGTCGCGCCCGTCGCACCACGGCCTCGTCCACCATCGATCCGGCGGCGTCGGTGAAGACCCCCATGCCGTCGTCGGTGCGAGCCGCAAACTCGGCGATGAGCTGCTCGGCCCACGCGACGTCGTCCGGCGACGGGGCGAAGACCTCGTTGATGACCGGAATCTGGGTGGGATGGATGGCCGACCGGGCGCCGAATCCGGCGGCGCTCAGCTCGTCGGAGCTCCGCCGGAGGAACTCCAGGTCGGTGATGTCGGTCTGGACCGGGCCGACCGGGGCGGCGATGGCTGCCGCAGCCGACGCCACGACCAGCTGCATCCGCAGGGGCCACAGACCGTGCACGCCGGCGGTGGGGCTGATGCCCAACTCGGCGGTCAGGTCGGCCTCGCCGATGGCCAGCCGGTCGACCCGCGGATGCGCGGCGAGCGCAACCGCATCGAGGATGCCCTGCGCGGACTCGATCAGCGCGTTCACCCGGACCGAGAGCGCCTCGATCCCGCACTCGTTCTCGAGGTAGGCGATGGTGTCCTCGAGGTCGGACAACCGGGAGAGCGTGGCCTTGGGCAGCACGATCCCTGCGAGGCGTGGATGAACGACCGCGTCGAGGTCCCCGATCGTGCGGTCGTCGCTGTTGATCCGGACCCACCGCTGTGCTCCGGTCGCGCCGGGGTCGGGCGCCGGGGCGTCGGCGAGCCACGCGGTGGTGTTGCGTCGTGCCTCGTCCTTGGCGGTCGGGGCCACCCCGTCCTCGAGATCGGCGATGACGGCGTCGGCGCCGCGGTCGAGCGCTCCGACGAGGCGGTCCGGGCGGTCGGCCGGGACATAGAGAAAGCTACGGGTCATGCCGGCTCCGGATGGGGGTTGCTGCGCGTTGACACCCCTGGGGCGAGGGTCCTAGGTTGCAATGAAACACCGTTCCGCTCAACGAAACAAGGCGCGGACCGGCCTCGCACCGCCGTGTTCGCATCAGGGGGAACTCCATGGCCGAGACACTGAAGAGCGTCCGACAGCTCCACGACGAACACGGACCCACCGACGCAACGGCGACGTTCAACCGGCTGTGGGAGATCCTGGGTGAGTGCAAGGCCAAGGTCGACGAGCGGTTCCCCACCGAGATCGACCCGTCCACCGAGCCGTTCTGGACCTACGGCGGGCCGACGGGTCCCCGCGGCGAGCTGCGGGCGTACGTCGGCGAGGACGTCGACTGGATGGTGCACAGCTGGCTCGGTGATCCCGAGACCGGCTTCACCAACATGCACCTCACCGTGTGGTTGGGGCCCCACCTCAAGGCGCCCCACCTGGGAATGGCCTGGGGCACGCTGCCCAACCTGTGGTGCTACATCGACTATCAGGCCCGCAGCGATCTCATGATCGACCTCGACCACCTGGACCGGTACTTCCAGCCGTTCAACGACCAGTTCCTCGAGCTGCGGGAGAACGAGGCGCTCAGCCCGTTCGTCTCCCGTGCGCTCTACGTGCGCCAGTCGGTGTCCAACGTGGCCAATTGTTTTCTGGCCGACACCACCGACGAGAACATCGAGTTCATCGGCGAGCTGGCTCACCGCCAGGTCGACGCCTGGCTGGCCCACCTCGAGGACCCGGAGCCGGTGCCCGAGGACGAACGCGAGGCCATGGCGGCACGCGACCTGGCCGTCCGCCGCAACGTCGCCCAACGGGATCCAGCCAACGAGATGGGCGTGCGCTACTTCGGACAGGAGACGACCGACGCGCTCGTCGGCGCCCTCTGGGGCGCGAACCGCACGCTTCCCCGGCCCGGGGTCTCGTAGGGCAATCGACTCCAAGGGGAGATCATGCTGAAGAACTTCTGGTACGCGGTCGAGCTGGGCAGCGAGGTCGGCGACGGCCCCGCCCTCGTCCGCATCGGAGGCCAGGACCTGGTGCTCTGGCGCCGGGGCCGCGAGGTCGTCGCCCAGTCCGACGTGTGCATCCACCGCGGTGGACCTCTGTCGGGGGGCAAGGTCAAGCGAGGCTGCGTCGAGTGTCCCTACCACGGGTGGCAGTTCGACGACACCGGCGCCTGCGTGAAGATCCCCGCCAACCACGAGGGGGTGCCCATTCCCAAGAAAGCTCGGGTCGACACCTATCCCTGCGTCGAGCGGTACGGCTTCATCTGGGTCTTCCTCGGCGATCTTCCCGCCGACGAGCGGCCGCCGGTTCCCGAGCTCGACGGTCTCGACTCGGCCCCCGAGGCCCGGATCGAGGGCTACCGGGCCGTCAGCGGCGAGTTCAGGTGGCAGGCGAATTTCGAGCGGGTCATCGAGAACGCGGTGGACATCAGCCACACCCCCTTCGTCCACGCGGGCTCGTTCGGCAATCCCGACGAACCCGAGATCGAGGACTACACCGTGGACGAGGTCCACATCGACGAGATGTTGATGTCGGCTCGCGCCACCGTCGATCTGGATCCGCCGCCGGCAAGTGGACTCTGGGGCAAGCTTCGCAAGCAGAAGGACGGGCAGGAACGACCGAAGGTGAACACCACCACCGGGCTGTTCTTCCCCAATGTCTCGATGTTGGTCGTGCGGCTGCCCATGGGGGAGATCCGCATCTACACCGCGGCGGTCCCCATCGACGAGCAGGTGACGGTGTCGAAGTTCATCATGATGCGGAACTTCTTCACGGGAGCGTGGGCCGACCGCGACTCGATCAAGCGCACGCTGAAGATCTTCCGCGAGGACCAGCCGACGGTCGAAGGTCAACGACCCGAGTTGCTGCCGTTCGATCTGTCGGCCGAGCTCCACGTCAAGAGCGACGCACTCCAGCTGGCCTACCGGCGCTGGCGCAACGACGCCTACGAGCGGGGGCTGGGGGTCGACCAGCACCGGTTGGGTGACACGCGCGACTCGGTGGTCGTGATCCCGTCGCCGGTCCGTGCGTCCGATCCCGATCTGGAGAACGCCTGGGTGCTCAAGGAGATCGCGTCGGGCTTCTCACCCAAGCCGGAGAAGAGCGGGGCGTGAGCGACCGTAGGGGGCGGGGCCGCCCGGCCCGGCGTGCCGGCATCACGAGGGCCGGCCAATGAGCGCCTCCCGAGAGTTGTGCCACTCCACCCGTGACGCCATCGTCGACGCGTTCGGGCTGATGGAACGCACCGGCGACGACGGCGGCCCGTTCCGTACCTATGTCAGTCCGATGGGTCCCGACCCGGTCGGCTCGACGCAGGTGTTCGACGGGGTCGTGACGATGGTCGGCGTCGGGCTCACGGTCGATGCCATCGGGCTCGACAGTCACATGCTGTTCGCCTTCACCCCGCCCGACAGCGGGGTCCCACACTTCACGCTCGACTCGGTCCTGGCCGGACCGCACTACGCGTTCCATCTCGATCTGATCCCGCGGGTGGATCCGGGTGCGAACCTGGCCTACCTCGACCACTGTTTCGTCCCCCTGACCGGGGCCCACGACGCGGCGGCCGAGATCGAGGGGCTGGAACGCGCCCACCTCTCACCTCGGCAGTGGCAGCTGATGTCGGCCTGGATGTTGGCCCACCGGGCCGACGAGAGCGCCTTCGGGGCCATCGGCGACGTGGTGGCGCAGTACCGGCAGCACTGGGAGGGCCTGGTGCGCGACGGTGTGCCGGCCGACGTGCTCGGCGGTCGGGGGGCCCAGGATCTGGCCGCCCGCGACGAGGCCAACCGTGCGGCGATCTTCAGCCCTGAGGTCGATCCGGTGTGGGCCAACGTCGACCGGCTGATCGGCGAGGAGAGCTCGGCCGAGATCCGGGACATCCTCCGCACCGCGGGCCGGGACTGAACCACCGAGATTCGGGACAGGAAGCAGGAGCGATGACGGACAACGACCAGCCGAGCGAGTGGCAGCAGCGCATCGAGGGGGAGTGGTTCGGGCTGCCGTCGGTGTTCGACGCCGAGGGCAACCACACCGGGTTCAACAAGGTCAACCGGTCCAGCGTGTTCGAGGACGGCAAGACCACTTACTTCATGCAGACCAACTTCATGAACACCGGACCGTTGCGGAACCGGTTCGAGGTGCGCGAGTTCGCGTTCGGCGTCGACGACGGTGAGAAGAACCGCGTCTACCGCGGGCCCGATTTCTACGGCGCCGGCCACCCGTACGGGTCGCTGGTGGACTCCCACTACTACTCGCCGGCGTGGCGGGCCGACCTCAACACGGTCAACCAGATCCTGCCCGACGGTGTCACTCAGGTGTACTCGTCACTGCTCTACGAGGGGCCCCGGATCTTCTCGGTGTTCAACGGCGTGTACCGCTGCGTGCACGACCACGAGACCAACCCCGAGACGCAGGCCGAGATCGAGGCGTTCATCGAGTCCGAGCGGGCCATGGCCACCCGGCCCCACGTGTTGCCCGATCGCACCCCCGGGGCGTGGACCGGTACGTGCGAGGTGTACGGCGCCGACCAGGAGCGCATCGGCGCGACCGAGGTGCGGCTCTCCCATCGCCCGATCGATCTGGTGCGGGCCGACCAGACCCTGGAGATGGGCGACCCGATCGGCCGCTCCCTCGACTACTCGCGTACCCGGCTCGACAACCGGTACACCTACGACGGTCCGGACCTGTTCGGCAATGCCATGGCCTACGGTCGGGCGCTGTACACGAGCCAGCACCACGAGGCCGAGGCCTGGAAGATCCGGGGCCGCGAGTTCCTCATCGACGACGAGTACACGATGGCCGTCGTGTGGAAGATCTACGAGGGCGACCAGATGGTGAGCATGGTCTTCGGCCCCCTCGCCTGGCACGCCGACTGACCCGCCACCCCCGCCTGCCGAAATTCCGTCCCCAGGGTCCGGATACCGACCCTTTCCGGGGGGAAATTCAGCTCTCGGCGCGGTAGTCGACGATGGACCCGCCCTCGGGGGCGTGGGTGGTGAGCAGCTCGATGGCCCGGACGGTCTCGGTGGCGGCGTCGGCCAGGACCAGGCGCTCGATCTGCCGGGTGGCGTCGATCCACCCGTCGATGATCAGGCTGGGGCCCACGAAGCGCGCCGTGCCCTGCAGGCCGTCGGCGCCCTCGACCCGACGGCCGTCGAAGGTCAGCTCGCCGTGCCCACGATCCCGTAGCTGCGGTGGGGTCCACTCCAGGTCCAGCTGGGGCCAGGCGGCATCACCCAGTCGCTCCACCGACTCGGCCACCCCGGCGATGGCGCACATCGGTGCGCCGGCCACGGAGAACAGCCCGCCGGTCACCTGGCGATCCGGAGCGACCAGCGCGGCGTAGCTGGTGAAGCCGTAGCCGAACCGGGGCCACACGCCTTGTCCGGTCATGATGCCGGGCTCCCACTCGAATCCCCGCCCCACGACGTCGGGGCCGAGGTAGTGGCGCACCGACCCGTCGGCCCGAAGGTCGAACACCCACTCGCCGGCGAAGGCACCCATCGGGTGATCGGCCAGCTCGGGTTCGGGCTCGCACTCCTGCCACACCTGGGTGGTGCCGTCCGGATTGCGGCGCAGCTCGCGGCACTGGCGGACCGTCCCGACGTACTCGCCGTCGGGGGTGTGAACGTACTCGCTGACCCGCCACGCACCGAGGAAGCCGTCGCTCTCCCCGGGCCGGTCGGTCATTGGTCGGATGCGAACGTGAGGACGCCGTGGGCGGTGCCCAGCCGCTCGCCGCCCCGGTACCACGAGTGGACCACGGCCTTGACCGAGCCGTCGTGGCTGACCACCTCACGACGCCAGACCCGCAGCTCTTCGCGGTGGTAGAGGATGTGGCCGGCCAGGGCCCGGCCGCCGCTCATGTTGTAGCTGCCCACCACGTCGCCGGTGGGTGTCCAGGCGTCCCAGCCGTCGGTGTGCAACCGATATCCGCCGTCGGCGGCGAACCCGGTGCCGGCGATGGTCGTGTGCAGTCCCTCGGGCCCGCCTGCGACCGTCTCGGCGTAGTCGGTGGTGCCGGTGTCGCTCAGGTCGGGGTCGAGGAGTGACAGTTCACCCGACCAGGTTCCGGGCCGGTGGAGCAGGATGCGACCCCGACCGCCGGTGGGGTCGGCGCTCAGGTCGTGCTCGGTGCCGGAGACGAAGGCGGGGAGCCCGGACTGCGTCGAGCCCTCGTCGACCCGGTGGTACTCGCCCACGACGACGTAGTGCAGCCGCTCGCCGCGCGACATGAGTCCCAGCGAGAGCTGCTGGTCCCCACCGGGCAGCACCATCAGGAAGAAGCGCTGCGACAGGCCGGTGTCGGGCCAGTAGGCGTTGGCGTCGATCAGGTTGTCGGCCAGCGTCTCGGCGAAGCCGAGGTTGACCGGTCCCTGGTAGAGACGGTGCCGGCCGCGGTCGGCGATGGTGTAGGTGCCGGCCATCTTGAACGGCCCGATGAACGAGACGTCGACCTCGACGGTGCCGGCGTCGACATCGCGCTGGACGTGCCGGGTGTCCTGGCCGTTGCCCTTGAAGTGGCCTGCGCCGTCGTAGACCTCGGCGGCACCCAGCCATCGGCCGGCCCCCTGGCTGAACGACCGGGTCTCGGTGGAATCGTCAGCCGCCAACGAGCGTGACCTCCTGCTGTGTCACCGGCGTCGCCTCGAACACCGGCACCAGGTCGGTTCCGGGCTCGGCCGGCCTCATCACCCGACCGGAGGTGGCGACGGTGACCGATTCGCCGGCGAAGGGCCACGGTGTCACGGCGACGGTGGAGGGATCGGTCTCGTTCGCCGAGATGGTCACGTCGTCGCCCTCGCGCTGCGGCACGTTGGGGAACCGGCTCGATCCGCGGCTGCCCGGCGGATCGCACTGGAGATAGAGCGCGAACGTGTCGAAGAACTGGAGCAGCTTGTAGTTGCGGAAGAGTGCGTCCTCGGTCACCCACGCCGCGCTGGTGTCGTCGGCGGCCAGTTGCGCCTTCAGCCGGTCCTGCCGCGCCACCTCGCCGTCGAGCATGTCGGTCACGAAGGGCAGCAACTCGTCGGGGAGGAGCTCGATGAACAGTTTGTCGCTCAGGCCGTAGCGCCCGTGGTACAGGCCGTAGCTGTGCATGCTGGAGATGATCCCCGCGTACGGGTGGACGGACTCGTTGGCGTCGGGTGACTTGGAACTGGTGCGCACCATCTCGTCCAGCGGCGTGTTGACCAGGTGGTAGGGGAGGCCGGTGCCGGGGTCCTGGAGCACCCGGCCGTCGAGCTCGGCCCAGCCCGCATCGTGGTTGGCGACCACGTTCTCGAAGATGCCGGCCGGCTCCAGCGGCCCGAACCGGTCGTTCCCGAATGCCGTGGCCAGTTGCCCGGCCACCGCGGTGTGGTCGGCCATCTTGATCACGAAGTACGTCTGATCGGCCGCCGCGTCCTGGACGATCATGGCGTGCGGACCCGGGCGAAGTCCT
Source organism: uncultured Acidimicrobiales bacterium (assembly GCA_963697385.1). Lineage (GTDB taxonomy): Bacteria > Actinomycetota > Acidimicrobiia > Acidimicrobiales > CAWCAL01 > CAWCAL01. Next base: position 245,459 of record CAVONU010000002.1, on the reverse strand, counting down.
GGATCTGGAAGATGTGGGTGCCGCCCTCGCGCACCTTGTGCGTGATGATGCGACGGGCGTTGGGGTCCAGGAAGTAGTGGTTGTTGTAGACGATGGTGTTGGTGACCCGGCTGTCGATGGTGAAGACGTAGTTGTAGGGCGTCAGCTCGGTGCCCTCGAGGTCGACCATCTCGCTCTTGGCGAAACACCGCCGGCCGTCGACCGAGATGGGCGTGTCGAACGTGGTCTCGCCCGCTTCGTAGAGGTTCTCGAAGTGCTCGTGGAGATGCCACGTGTGGTCGTCCAGCCAGTACACGTCCATGTGCACCGGGGTGGCCTCGAGGTAGTCCCCGCCGGGCGAGAAGGTCTTGCACAAGCCCTCCCACTGGCCCATGAAACACTGGTAGGGCCGGTCGCCGGCGGGACCGTAGTTCTTGTCGGCAGCCACAGTGGTGCCTCCCCCTGATGGAGCGATGTCTGGTCGCCAGCGATCCTAGGTCACCGGAACTGCGTTTCGCCCAGCGGAACGCGACTCCAACCTCGGGTCTGGAAGACTGCACGGAAGCGGCAGAGGAGAGCCCTGGTGCACGTCCACATCGTCATGGTGAAGCTCCACGACCCCGACACCGCCGAGGAATGTATGGCGGCCATGCGTTCGATGGAGGGTCGGATCGAGGGCATGGTCGGGCTGGACTGCCGGCGCAACGAGATGGACAGCCCGTTCGCCCACGACGTCATGCTGCTCACCCGATGGACCGATCTCGACGCGTACCGCCGCTACCAGACGCACCCGGTGCACACCCCGGTCGCCGAAATGGTCCGCACGCTCATGTCCAGCGCCGCCACCATGGACTGGACCGCACCGGACGCGTGACCGGCGACGACGACCTGGTGGAGCGATTCGCCGTCGACGGCACGGTCGTGGTGCGCGACGCCCTCGACGCTGATGCGGTGGCGCTGGCCGCCGAGGGCATCGAGCTCGCCGTGGGTCGACCGGGAGAGCGCACCATCGTCGCCTCGCGCCACGACGACCCCGGGTTGTTCGTCGAGGACTTCCGGTGCACCGAACGCGTCCCGGCGTTGGCCCGGCTGGCTCGGTCGCGTCCCCTGGCCCGGCTGGCGGCCCGCCTGATGCGCTCGGCAACCGTCCGCTTCCACCACGACCACGTGCTGGTGAAACGGGCCGGTACCCGTCAGCCAACGCCGTGGCACCAGGACCAGCCCTACTACGACATCGACGGGCGCCAGACGGTCAGCTTCTGGATCCCGGTCGACCCGGTCCCCCCGGAGGCATCGCTCGAGGTGGCGCTCGGCTCCCACCGCGGGCCGTGGTATCTCCCGCGAACGTTCCTCGACGAGCAGGCTCGGTGGTTTCCCGAGGGGTCCCTCGCGGAGATCCCCGACATGGAGGCCGACCCGCCACCCTTCCCGACACGACGCTGGGCGCTGGAACCCGGCGACCTGATCGCGTTCCACATGGCCACGTTGCATCGGGCCGGACCCGCGCCGCTGGATGCGGACCGGCGGGTCGTCTCGCTGCGCTATGTGGGCGACGATGTCGTGCACGCGCCACGCTCCTGGACCACGTCGCCCGACTTCGGCGACATCGCTCCGGACCTCGTCGCCGGCGGTTCGCTGGACCATCCCCTCTTCCCCGTGGTGTGGCCGTAGGCGCTCCCGCCCGTATCCTTTCCTCTTCGGTCTCCTCCCCGCGGGAGTGCCGCCCCCCATTTCGGATCGGACTCCCTTGTCTTCCCCCATCAGTCGCGACGATCTTCGCAACGTCGCCATCATCGCCCACGTCGACCACGGCAAGACCACGCTGGTCGACGGGTTGCTCCAGCAGACGGGTGCACTCCGTGAAGGTGCAGCGCTCGTCGATCGGGTCATGGACTCGACCGATCTCGAGCGTGAGAAGGGCATCACCATCCTGGCCAAGAACACGGCGGTGCGCTGGAACGGCACGAAGATCAACATCGTCGACACTCCCGGCCACGCCGATTTCGGCGGTGAGGTCGAGCGGGCGCTCACCATGGTCGACGGCGTGCTGTTGCTGGTCGACGCCGCCGAGGGACCGTTGCCCCAGACCCGGTTCGTGCTGCGCAAGGCGCTCTCGGCCGACCTTCCCGTCGTGCTCGTCGTGAACAAGCTCGATCGGCCCGACGCCCGCACCGCCGAGGTGGTGCACGAGGTCGAGGACCTGTTCCTCGACATCGACGCCGAGGATCACCAGCTGGACTTCCCCATCGTCTATGCGTCCGCCCGCAGCGGGTGGGCTTCCCTGGACCGCGAGATGCCGGGTTCCGATCTGACGCCCCTGCTCAAGACGCTGGTCGAGCACATCCCGGCGCCGACCTACGATCCTGATCACCCCACGCAGGCCTGGGTGACCAACCTGGACGCGTCGCCCTACGTGGGGCGGTTGGCCTTGTGCCGCATGCAGCACGGCATCCTCCGGAAGGGACAGTCGGTGGCGTGGTGCCGAGCCGACGGCACCGTGCAGAACGCGAAGTTGGGCGAGCTGTACGTGACCGAGGGACTCGAACGGGTCGAGGCCGACGAGGTCGGGCCGGGTGAGCTCATCGCGCTGTCGGGCCTGCCCGACGTCACCATCGGCGAGACGATCGCCGACCCCGGCGATGCTCGCGCGCTTCCCGTGATCGCGGTCGACGAGCCCAGCCTCTCGGTGGAGATGGGCGTGAACACATCGCCGCTGGCCGGCAAGGACGGCAAGAAGCTGACCGCGCGGATGATCGAGGGCCGGCTCGATGCCGAACTGATCGGCAACGTCAGCCTGCGCGTGCTGCCGACCGAACGACCCGACACGTGGGAGGTCCAGGGCCGCGGCGAGCTGCAGCTGGCGGTGCTGGTCGAGACGATGCGGCGGGAGGGATTCGAACTGACGGTCGGGCGACCCGAGGTGGTCACCCGCGAGATCGACGGCAAGCTGCACGAACCGGTCGAGCGTCTGGTGATCGACGTACCCGAGGAGCACTTGGGCGCGGTCACCCAGCTGGTCGCGCAGCGGCGGGGCCGGATGCTCGAGATGGTCAACCACGGCTCGGGCTGGGTGCGCCTGGATCACATCGTGCCGGCGCGCGGCCTGATCGGATTCCGCACCGAGTTCCTGACCGAGACCCGCGGCACCGGCATCTATCACCACACGTTCGAAGGGTGGGAGCCGTGGGCCGGCGAGCTCCGGACCCGGACCAACGGCAGCATCGTCGCAGATCGATCCGGAGTGGTCACCGGGTACGCCGTCGCCGCCCTGCAGGAGCGGAGCACGCTCTTCGTCGGTCCGGGAACCGAGACCTACACGGGCATGATCGTGGGCGAGAACCCGCGCTCGGAGGACATGGACGTCAACATCTGCCGCGAGAAGAAGCAGACCAACGTCCGCGCCGCCGCGAGCGACGACACGGTCCGGCTCACCCCGCCCGTGGTCTTCAACCTGGAGCAGGCGCTGGAGTGGGTGGCCGGAGACGAGTGCGTCGAGGTCACCCCGTCCCACCTGCGTCTGCGGAAGCTGACGATGGACTCCGGTGTGCGGGCCCGCACCCGCAAGGCCGAGAAAGCAGCCCGCACCTGACCGAGCACGCTGGGGGTCAGGCACCCAGCGTGCTCAGGTTCGGCTCGTGATGCGATCAGCTCTCGGCGAAGGTCCCCTCCAGGTGCCACACGCCGATGAACGTGTCGAACGAGCCGCCCACGATCTGGCTGGACCACTCCAGCACGTACTCGCCGGTTTCGGGATCGATGGTGCCGGCGGCGGCGGGCTCGTCACCGGCCGGTTTCGGGGCACCCTGGTTGAAGGCGGCACCGCCGTAGTAGGCGGTCATGGCGCTCAGGTCTCCGCTGAGGGTGCCATCCGTCGCGACGACCTCGGGGGCCGGGGTCTCGACCTCGCCAGCGAGCGGCTCGGTGGCGGTTCCGAACGCCACACCGAAGAACTTCACCGGCTCGGTGATGGCCGCGGCGAGTGCGTCGCCGGCCTCGTCGAAGGCCGGGTCGGGCGCGGGCTGGTAGTCGCCGGTCATGAGCCCACCGTCGGTGCCGGGGTTCAACAGGGTGTAGGCCTGATCGGAGCACGCTGAATCTGCATTGGGCACCAGCGTGCCGTCGGCCTGGGTCATCTGGAAGTAGGTGCCGCTCGGCATCCCGGCGTCGTCACAGGTGCCGGCGGTGACACCGAAGGTCCCCACCAGCTCGCCCTCGAACCCGGCTGCGGCCGCGGTGGTCGTCGTCGCGTCGGCCATCTCCTCGTCGGCGGTCTCGGCGGTCTCGGCCGCCACTTCCGTCGTGTCGCTGCTGGCACTGTCGTCGTCGTCGTCATCGCCGCAGGCCGCTGCGAACAGGGCGGTGACGGCCAGGACGGCCAACAGGAGGCGGAAGGGTTTGGTATTGCTCATGACGAGCTCCTTGTTTCTGGGGGATCGGTGGACGGTCGCCCTCTGCGACCGGCGAACAGGGCGAATCCGGCGATCAGCGCGCCGGGGATGACGAAGAACCACGGGAAGAGCGGGAACGGCGGCAGGGCATCGACGTCGGCGAAGTTGTCGACGTTGTCGCTCATCGTGCCGATCATCGGATTGAACTCGCCGACGATGGTCGGCCAGTCGTCGTTGAAGCGGGCGATGGCCGCGTAGGCCTCGGGGTCGTCGGCGAGAGGTACGACCGCGGTCCGCAGTTGGCCCTCACCGGTTCCCAGCGTGATGAAGTACCCCTGCACGTTCTGGACCCGCTCGCGCGTCATGAGCGCTCGGAAGTCGTTGATCATGTCGCCGCCGTCGGGCGCCCGGCTGAACATCTGGAACGCCACCGGTGCCAGCATGACGGCCACACCGAGGCCCACCAGAATCCATCGGCCGATGCTGGCCGATCGATGGTGTTGGTCCCGCCACAGCACGACTGCCGCAGTGATGGCGACCAGGAGCCCGGGGATGACGAAGAACCAGGGGAAGAGGTCGAACGAGGGCAGCGCGTCGACGGCGGCGTAGTTGCCCCGGTTGGCGTCCATGGTCGTCAACATGTCGGTCATGTCCTCGTCGATGACCGGCCACTCGTCGAGGAACGCGGTCACGAGCGCGAACTCGGTCTCCGCGGCGTTCTCGTCGACCGCACCGGAGGCGACGAGATCCGGCAGCAGCCCGTCCTCGATCTCGGTGGCGGCATCGCCGATCTCGGTCATGTAGTCCTCGAAGAGCTGGATCTGTGCGACCTCCATGTACGGGCGGAAGTCGTTGATCATCGAGGCGCCCGAGGGTGCTCGGGTGAACATCTGGAACACCGCCGGTGCCAGCACCATGCCCAACCCCACCAGGAGCGCGGCGACGATCAGCCCTCGCCGGATCCCTCCCTGGTCGCCGGGTCTGGCGGGTTGGTCCTCCCCGTCCGATCCCGTGGTGGAACCTCGCGACGCTGCTGCCATGCCATCACCGTACGGGGGTAGGGCAATGGGGCACAGGGACCTTGGTCACACATCCCAGGATCGACCGCGGGCCGCCTCGATGATCGGGGCGAAGGTGTCGAGATCGCGCGTCACGGAGTACGAGACCCCCCATCGCTCCCGGCACCGCATCAGGTGGGCGACGATCTCATCGACGGTGCCGACGAGCAGAGAGGGGACTTCCCCGGCGTGCTGTAGCGAGAGCCCCTCGACCTCGTCGCAGATCGCGGCCAGGGCCGTGGCCCGGTGGTCGGTGATGTCGACCCGTTGGACCAGCGCGTTCAGCTCCAGCTGGTCGAAGCGGTCGCCCGCTCCCGCCCGGATCTGATCGATCTGAACGTCGAGCCACGCAGGATCCCACTTGACCGTGTGGCGGTGACCGTCCTGGCGGGTCCGGCCCAGACCCTGGAGCCCGACGATGTCGGCGTGGGCCCCGGCATGTCCGAGCAGTTCGGCACCGTTGCCGCCGATCAGGATCGGCATGCGGTCCTGACGGGCCCGATCGATTCGCGCCCCCTCGACCCGATAGTGGTCACCGGCGTGGTCCACGGTCTCGCCGTCGACCAGCCGCCGGATGATCTCGACGCTCTCGGCCAGACGTCGCTTGCGCCGTTTCGCCCGGTCGATCTCGATCCCGGTGGCGGCGTACTCCTGAGGCGTGTGCCCGGCGCCGAGGCCCAGCTCGAATCGGCCGCCGGACAGGCGGTCGATGGTCGTGGCCTCCCAGGCGAGCTGGACCGGATTGCGCATGTCGTTGTTCAGGACGAACGTGCCGAGACGGATGCGGCTGGTGCCCTGGGCGATGGCGGCCAAGGTCGGCAGTGGGGAGGGCCCGGGCCCGACGTGGTCGCTGGCGGTGACGACATCGAAGCCGAGCGCCTCGGCCCGAACGGCCGCAGCGACGGGATCGGCCTGGTGGTCGCCCGTGATCTGGAAGCCGAACCGGAACGGTCGGGGCACGACCGGGAGCTTCGATCCGACCCTCTGGGCCACGATGCGAGCCTGTCGGGGTCACCCTTCTGCTCGCTTCCAAGCCACCGATCGGGGAGTGGCAGGCTGGGGGTGTGCAACCACCCATCGGCGGGACCGTCGATCCCGACTTCGCGTTGATGCGAGAAGTGTTCACGGAGAACTTCGCCGCAGCCGAGGATGACCCGGGCGATCTGGGCGCGTCGCTCTGCGTGATCCGTGGCGGCGAGGTCGTGGTCGACCTCTGGGGCGGGTGGACCGACAAGGCGATGACACGGCCATGGCAGCTCGACACGCTGCTCAACATCTACTCGGTGGGCAAGGCGGCCGCCGCCGTCACCGCGCTGCGCCTGGTGGACCGGGGCGATCTGCAGCTGGACGAGCCGCTGGCCACCGTGTGGCCCGCAATGACCGGCGAGGGACGTGAGGCGATCACCCTGCGCCACGCGCTGGCCCATCAAGCCGGTCTGCCGGCCGTTCGCCAGCCGCTGCCCGACCACGCCATCTACGACTGGGACGGGATGTGCGGGGCGCTGGCATCGACCCGGCCGTGGTGGACTCCGGGAGAGGCGCACGGCTACCACACCAACACGTTCGGTTTCCTGGTGGGCGAACCGGTCTGCCGTACCCGGCGCACTCGGTTCGATCGTGCGCTCGCCGAGCTCGTCACCGGACCCGCCGGCGCCGACGGCTTCTACATCGGGCTGCCGCCGAGCGAGCACGGCCGCTGCGCGGAGATGGACGTGTTCGGGATCGAGGCGGCCGACCTCGTACCGCAGCCGTCGGCGGGCGACGAGGACTCGCTGCTGGCCCACCACGCCTACTTCAACCCGAGGACGATGAGCGGCATGGGGGTGGTGGACACCGAGCCGTGGCGGGAGGCCATGGTCCCTTCCACCAACGGGCACGCCACCGCCCGCAGCGTGGCCGCCTTCTACGCCGCGCTCCTCCCGTCGGCCGGCGACCGTCGTCTGTTGGGCGACGCACTGCTCCGTGAGGCGACATCGGTGCAGGCCGACGGGATCGACCGCGTGCTCGGTCGGCCGTCACGATTCGGGCTCGGGTTCATGCTTCACCAGGACGAGCGTCCCATCGGCATCGGCCCGGCTTCGTTCGGCCACTTCGGCTACGGCGGCTCGCTCGGCTTCGCCGACCCCGAGGCCGACCTCGCCGTCGCCTACCTCGTCAGCCGGCCCGGCGACCGCTGGCAGATGCCCCGCACCCGCCGACTGTTGGCCGCGCTGTCTTCTCTTGCGCAGCGATAATCCGCTGCTCCGGCTTCGCCATCCGGCGCTCGACCGCGACGCTGCTTCGCTTGGCAGCTCCGCAGCCCACGGTCACCTCTCTCGCGCAGCGATCATCCGCTGCGCCGGCTGAGCACGCTCGGTGCCTGACCCCCAGGGTGCTCACTCGGGGACCGAGCCGCCGATCTCGCAGCGCCGCACCTCTCGGGGCTGGGGCCAGTGGTCGGGCACCGCGCGGTGATTGGTGCTCCGCTCGTCCCAGATCGCGACATCCCCCTCGCTCCATCGCCATCGCACATGGAAGCGGGGCTGGTCCATGTGTGCTCGCAGGAAGTCGAGCAGCGCGTCGCTCTCGGCCTCCTCGAGACCGTCGACGCGCCGCATGAAGTAGCCGCCCAGGAACAACGCCCGGCGTCCGGTCACGGGGTGGGTGCGAATCAGTGGATGGGTCACCGGCGGGTAGAGCGTTCGCAGCTCGTCGATCCCGTGCTCGGCATAGACGTCGGGCGGGACCTTCACCTTCACCGCAGCGAGAAAGGAGGTGTTGTCGTGCACCACCCGCAGGTGCGACAGCATCGACCGGAACGGTTCGCTCAGTGCGTCGTAGGCAGCGGTCATCGACGCCCACATCGTGTCGCCGCCACTCGCCGGTGAGACGACCGAGCGCAACATCGCGTAGTCGGGCGGCTCGGCCATCCAGGTCACGTCGGTGTGCCAGTTGTCGGCGACCGGCCGGTCGCCGGGGGTGTCCGCGATGGTGGTCACGACGGGCTCGGTCGCGCCGAACAGCTTCGAGAGCGGGAAGACCCTGACCGGTCCCAGCGCCTGGGCGATCCGCAGGTGCGTGTCGTCGTCCAGACCCTGTTCTGGGAAGAAGGCCACCTCGTGCTCGTGCACGATGGAGCGGACGGCCTCGATCCCGTCGGGATCCAGGTCGGCCAGACCGACATCGGAGACGACGGCGCCGATCGACGCGGTGACGGGCTCGACGTTCACCGCCTCAGCATGACAGGCGTGACCGGGGCTCGGAAGGCCGGCCCTTGTCACCGGCGCCGCAGGAGCAGAGACTGATGATCATGCGTGCTCTCCTCCTGGCCGTTGCCGCGGTCCTCCTCGCATCGGGCTGCTCGGACTCCGACGACGGCGACGAGGCGGCCACCCCGGACCCGTCGGTGACGACGGCGATCGCTCCAGCGACCTCGTCGGACCCGGCGGACACGGCCGAAGCAGCGCCCACCACCGCGCCGGCGGCGACGGCTGCGTCGCTGCAGTTCAGCGTCGAGGGGGTGACCGGCGGGAGCTCCGTACCGGTCGAGTTCACCTGCGACGGGGTCAACGAGACGCCCGCGGTGACCATCGAGAGTGTTCCCGCCGGCGTCGAGGAACTGGCGCTGGTCGTGGACGATCCCGACGCTCCGACGGACTCGCCCTTCGTGCACTGGGTGGTCTACGGCATCGGGACCGAGACGACGGTCGTCACCGACGGGGACGCCGCCCTCACCTACGGCACGAACGATGCCGGGACCGAGGCATGGTTCGGGCCGTGTCCTCCCCCCGACGACGGCCTGCACACCTACCGGTGGAAGCTGTTCGGCCTCTCTTCGGCCATGGAGCTGGAGCCCGGTCTCGACGGGCGCGCGCTCGAGGACGCGATCGCCGATGTGGTGGCGACCGATTCGCTCCTCATCGCCAGCTACGAGCGGGCGACCTGAGCTTGGACGAGTCCGAGCGGGTCGCACTCCGTGGCCTCATCGAACGCGCCCGGGACTCCACCGGAGAGCTGAAGGCGATCTTCGACGGTCTGGTCGATCGCATCGGTCACGAGCGAGCGTCGCAACAGTGGTGGGCTGCGTTCGGCGCGGAGGACGCCTCCCAGACCTAGCGCGTCACGCGTGACGGATGAGGGTGACCCCGTCGCCGACCGGGAGGATCATCGAGACGGTGCGCTCGTCGGCGGTGACATGGTCGTTGAAGTGCCGGAGGGCCATCGTGTGCTCGTCGCGCACGTCGGTGTCGATCACGGTGCCGCTCCAGAGCACGTTGTCGACGGCGATCAAACCGCCCGGGGTGAGCCGGGGCAGGATCTCCTCGTAGTACTCGATGTACTCCGGCTTGTGGGCGTCGATGAAGGCGAAGTCGATGTGCGGCTCGGCCGGCAGCGACTGCAGCGTCTCGACGGCCGGGGCCAGGCGCAGGTCGATGCGATCGGCGACCCCGGCCCGCTCCCAGTGGTCGCGGGCGATGGCGGTCCACTCCTCGCTGACGTCACAGCACAACAGCCGGCCGCCGTCGGGGAGATTGCGCGCGATGCCCAGCGCCGAGTAGCCCGTGAAGGTGCCGACCTCGACCGCGAACGTCGGGGCCAGCAGCGCCACGATCATCTCCAGGAAGGCCCCCTGCGTGACGCCCACCTGCATCATCGAGAGGTCGCCCACCGCTTCCCCGGTGGTCGTGATCAACGAGCGCTGGACCCGATCGGGCAGTGGAGCGTGTGCTTCGAGGTAGCGCTGGAGGTCTTCGGAGATGAGGAACGACTCGGATGCCATACCCTGTTCTACCGGACGCTCCTCCGGCCCGCAGTGGGAGTGACCACGCTGGGTGCCTGACCCCGAGGGTACTCAGGTGGCGGGGCGGGCGAAGGCCTTGGTTTCGAGGTACTCCTCGAATCCGGCCCGGCCCATCTCCCGGCCGACCCCGCTCTGCTTGTAGCCGCCGAACGGAACGTCGGGGCCGTACCAGATGCCGCCGTTGATCGACATGGTGCCGGTGCGGATCCGGCGGCCGACCTCGATGGCCCGCTCCTCGTCGTCGGACACGATCGAGCCCGACAGACCGTACGAAGAGTCGTTGGCGATGGCGATCGCGTCGTCGGTGTCGTCGTAGGGGATCGCCACCAGCACCGGTCCGAAGATCTCCTCCCGGGCGACGGCCATGTCGTTGGTGACGTCGGCCAGCAGGGTGGGTTCGAAGAAGAAGCCCACCGGGTGGTGGGCAGGCCGACCGCCACCCACCACGACCCGGGCTCCGGCGGCGACACCGTGGTCGACGTAGTCCTGCACCCGGTCGCGCTGGGTCGCGTTGATGAGCGGTCCGGTCAGCGTGCCCGGGTCGGCCGGATCCCCGGGTTCGATCGACCCCAGGAGTGCCGCGGCCGCCTCGACCCCCTCGTCGTAGCGGTCCCGGGGAAGCAACAACCGGGTGGTGATGGCACAGCCCTGGCCGGCGTGGGTGCACACGCCGAACGCGGCCATGGCCACGGCGGCCCCCATGTCGGCCATGTCGTCGAGCACCAGGTGCACCGACTTGCCCCCCAGCTCGAGGAAGACCTTCTTGATCGTCTCCGCGGCCGAGGCCATGACCAGGCGGCCGGTGGCGGTCGAGCCGGTGAAGCTCACCATGTCCACGCGGGGGTCTCTGGTGAGCAGCTCGCCGACGCTCTTGTCGGCCGAGGTCACCACGTTGAGGACCCCGGCGGGAATGTCGGTGTACTCGGCCGCGAGGTGGCCCAAGGCCGTCGCCGACCAGGGCGTGTCGGGAGCCGGTTTGAGGACGACCGAGCACCCTGCCGCCAGCGCCGGAGCGATCTTGGCCAGGTTGATCTGGGTCGGGAAGTTCCACGGTGTGATCGCGGCGACCACCCCGACCGGCTCGCGTTCGGTCCACCGCGTGGCGGGTCCGCCGAGCGTGTCCATGTCGCCCAGGTCCTCGGTCCACCGGTAGTCGGCAGCCATGTCGGCGTAGAAGCCGAGGTAGTCGATCGGAGTCCGCACCTGGGGTCCGTCGCACAGCATGCGCGGCGCCCCGACCTCGGCGATCGTCAGCTCGATCAGCTCGTCGGCGTGGTCGAGTGCGGCCTCGTGCAGCTGGCGAAGGCAGCGCACGCGTTGGTCCAGATCGGTGGACCAATCGGTCTCGTCGAAGGCACGCCGAGCGGCGTCGACCGCGTCCTCGACGTCGGGGGCTCGACCATCGGGTGCGGTGCCCAGGGTCTCCTCGGTGGCCGGGTTGATGTTGGGGTAGCTGTCGCCCCCGTGGGCGTCGACCAGCCGGCCGTCGATCAGCATCGACTGAGAAAGCGTCACGGTGTCTCCGATCGTGGGGGGTGCGGCTCGGCGAGGGTAGCCAGTGCGGCGACGAGGTGGCTGCGCTGGCGCTCCGGTGGCCAGGCGTCGGGGTCCAGGGTGGCCCGCAGCGCGATCCCGTCGATGACCGCCATGACATGATCGACCGACCATGCGAGATGTGACCCGTCGGGTCCCGCGTCGAGCACCGGCCGGAGCCGACGTCGGAGCTCGGCACCCCACTCGTCGTACATGTGGCGGTGGAAGTCGGCCAGCTCGGGGTCGGCCAGAGCGCCGGATCGCACGGTGAGCCAGACCCGCCACGACGTCGCGACGCGGTCGTCGACGGGGAGGATGCTGGTCAGGACGTCGACCAACGGTGTGTCGGAGGGGAGGGCGACGAAACGGTCGACCATCTGGTCCCGGGCGTGTCGGAGGGCGGCGTCGACCAGTTCGGCCCGGTCCAGGTAGTAGTGGGTGACCAGACCCGTGGTGGCGCCGACCCGTCGGGCCAGCGCCCGGAGACTGAGGCCGGGCAGGCCGCGCTCGGCGATCAGCTGGTAGGCGGCCGCGGCCAGCTCGGCCCGGCGATCCTGGGGTTCGGTGGTGGCGTTCGGTGCGCTGATCCGGCGATCCTACCCGACATAACACCTGTTGTCATGAGCTCGGCCCTCACCTATGCTCCCCGCCATGAGCCCGACCGCCGTCGAGTACAACCCGTATGCGTTCTCGGTCCACGACGACCCCTACGCGGTCTACCGCCGCCTGAGGGAGGAGGCGCCCGCGTACTGGAACGACGAGCTCGAGTTCTGGGCGCTGACCCGGTTCGAGGACGTGCTCGAAGGGTTCCGCGACTACGCCACTCTGTCCTCCACCGGGGGTGTGGCGCTCGAGCAGCGCCAGTACCACTCGTCGGAGTTCCGGCAGATGATCGAGATGGACCCACCCGAGCACACCGCTTTCCGCAAGCTCGTCAACCGGGTGTTCACCGGTCGCAAGGTGGCCAGGATGGAGGACCAGGTCCGCTCCATCGTCGGTGGCTACATCGACGCCGTCGCGTCGCAGGGCCGCGCCGATCTCGTGGCCGACATCAGCGGGCCGTTCCCCATGGACGTGATCGCGGCGGTGCTGGGGATCCCCGAGGGGGACCGAGCCGGGCTTCGGGCGCACGCCGACCAGATCCTGATCCGCGAGGACGGCGTGCCGGTCATGCCGAAGGAGGCGCTCGAGGGCATGTTCGGCCTGCTCGGCTACTTCATCGACGAGCTGCCGCAACGCCGCCGGGATCGGCAGGACGGGCTCATCACCGAGCTGATGGACGCAGAGGTCGACGGGAAACGGCTGACCGACGAGGAGCTCCTGGGGTTCTGCGTGCTCTTCGTGATCGCCGGCCACGAGACCACCACCAAGATGGTGGCCAACGCGATCGAGCTCCTCGACCGCCATCCCGATCAGCGCCGACAGCTGCTGGCCGATCCCACGCTGACGGCCGACGCGGTCGAGGAGGTGCTCCGGTTCCACAACAGCACCCAGTACATGCACCGCACCCTCACCCGCGACGTCGAGCTGCACGGCGAGCAGCTCCGGGAAGGCCAGTCGGTCCTGCTCCACATCGGCGCCGCCAACCACGACCACCGCGAGTTCGGACCCACCGCCGAGGAGTTCGACATCGACCGCCGCCCCGAGCGGCACCTGGCGTTCGGCTACGGCGCACACTTCTGCCTCGGCGCCGCGCTGGCGCGGATGGAAGGCAGGGTGGCGCTCGAGGAGATCCATCGCCGCCTCCCCGACTACCGGGTCGACCGCGACGAGGCCGTGCGATTCCACAGCAGCAACGTGACCGGCTGGACCTCGTTGCCCATCACGTACACCCCCACCTGACTCGCTCCGGTCCCAGGCCCGGGCCAACGTCGGTGCCTATCCTTCAGGGCCACGGTCGCGAGGGAGGAGTGCATGGTGGCGGCGTCGCCAGCCGACGACAGCCTGCGGTTCCTGCTCGCCGCCGGTGTCGCGTCGATCGCCGCCGGCGTGCTCCAGGTCGGGTCGGTGGTCGATCATGCCGGCGAGTCGAGCGCGGTGCGGGCCCTCGTCGGGCTCACCGCCTTCCAGGTCGGCTGGGGCATCCTGGCCATCGTGCACCGGCGCCGCTGGGTGGCGGCCATCGGTGCGGTCCTCGGAGCGGCGGCGGCGGTCGGGTGGGTGGCCACGACGACGATCGGTATCGGCGCCGTCGAAGGCCTCGATCGCGCCCACGATGCCGATCTCGCCAATGCCACCGCCGCGGCGATGGCAGCGTTGTCCTGCGTGTTCAGCTCGGCCGCGGCGATGGGATGGTCGCTGACGTGGGGAGCGCGGACGACCATCTCGGGTGGACTCGCCGCCGTGCTGGTCGGCCTGGCCGCCGTCCCCGGGCTGGCGTCGCTGGGAGCGACCGAGACGGCGGGCGAGGCGAGCGGGACCGCGACGTCGTCGGACCCGGAAGGTGAGTTCGAGGCAGCCGATTCGGACGCGACGGCGGTCGACGGCGAGGTCGAGGAGCGTCCGAACTCGGACGACGGGGGTCCCCGGCCGTTCGATCCGACCCTTCCCATCGATCTGAGCGGCGCGTCCGGCGTCTCGCCGGAAGAGCAGGCCCAGGCGGAGAACCTGGTCGCCCTCACGCTGGACCGGCTGCCTCGCTACGCCGATCCCCAGGTCGCGATCGACGACGGGTTCGTGTCGATCGGCGACGGCTTCACCGGGCACGAGCACCTGCTCAACCCGGCCCATCTGCGCGATGAGTTCGTGCTGGACCCCGACCGTCCCGAGGCCGTCGTCTACGAGCTCGAGGGAGGGGAGAAGACCCTGGTCGCGGCGATGTTCATGCTGAGCCAGGGCCAGGGGATCGAGGACGTTCCCGATCTGGGCGGATCACTCCTGCCGTGGTACGTCCACTCGGATCTGTGCTTCGGCGCCACCGGGTCCCAGTTCATCATCGCGGGGATCGTCGGCGAGGACGAACCGTGTCCGGCCGGTTCCCTCAAGATGCAGATCCCCATGGTCCACGTGTGGATCGCGCCGCAAGCGTGTGGACCCTTCGCCCCCTCGAACGGTCTCGGTGCGCCGCCGGCCGCCGACGACCAGGGCCCGTGCGACCGAATCCCGGCGGACTGACCGCCGGCGCTCAGGTCTCGTCGGGTTCTTCGGTGTGGTGGTCGATGGCCATCAGGTAGCCCCGCGCCCGCTCGGTCCGAGGATAGCGATTGCAGAGCTCCCAGAACGAGGGCGAGTGGTCGCCGTGGACCAGGTGAGCCAGCTCGTGGATGAGGAGGTAGTCGAGGACCCACGGCGGCAGCGAGGATGCACGGGCGGAGACACGGATGTGGCCGGTCTCGAGCGTGCACGATGCCCAGGTTCGGGTCTGGCGGTTGCTCCACTCGACCTGAGGGGCGGCCGGAAGGCCGTAGCTGGCCGAGAGCTGGCGCGCCCGCTCGGTGAGGTCGACCTGGTCGCATCGGTGCCGGCGGATGAGCCGGTCACGCAGCTCGACCGCGTGGGTGTCGACCTCGGTCGCGCTCATGGTGGCGGGGACCATCAGGCGAACCACACCGTTCACCAGGCGGGCCTCGACCGTCTTGCGCCGGCGACGGCTGCGGATCACCTGGATCGGAGGCAGCGGCGGGTCGGACGGGCCTTCGTCCGGAGGCGGCTCGGCATCGAAGGGGAGTCGGTCCTCGGTGACGCTCACACCATGTCCTTCGGCGTCTCGGACAGCTCGTCGTCGTCGACCAGCTGGATCCGCGGGCCCAGTTGCCACTGCGTGAGCTCGGATCCGGGCTCGATCGTGATCCATCGCCCGTCGAGGTTGGCCAGCCGCACCCACGGTTCACCGAGCATCCGTTCGATGGCGTTGATCACCCCACCGTGGCACACGACGAGGAGCTCGCCCTGGCCGAACCGGTCGGCCAAGCCGTCGAGGGCGGTACCGATCCGATCCAGCAGCTCGGGGTCGAGCTCGTAGCCGTCGGGCCGCTTCTGCTCGCGGAGGAAGCCGGGCCACCGCTCGTCGATCTCGTCTCGGGTCAGACCCGACCAGGGACCGGCGTCGCGTTCGGCCAGGGCCGGCACGACCTCGACCGGCCCGACCCCGATCGCTTCGGCCAGGATCTGGGCGGTGGCATGCGCTCGCTCGAGTGGCGAGCTGACGATGGCGTCGACGGCGCCCAGTCGCTGACCGGCGTGGGCCGCTTGCGCTCGGCCCAGATCGCTGAGTGGCGGGTCGGCCTGCCCTTGCCACCGTTGCTGGGCGTTCCAGGTCGACTGCCCATGGCGAAGGAGGAGCATCTCGGTCACGGTCGGCAACCTATCGCCCGGGTGGAAGAGCCCGGCGGAGGTTGGCGGCCGAACCCGTCGAGTCGCGCGGTCATGGGGGTGGTCTCTGGGGTGGGTGGAGTTGCCATGTGCCGTTTGGGTTTCTGGTGAGGGTCCAGCCGCCTTCGTGGATGAGGTGGTGGTGGGTGTCGCAGCCGGGGCACATGCGGTGCAGGTCGGTGCGGCCGCCTTGGCTGAAGGGGTCGACGTGGTGGATCTGGCAGTCGTCGAAGGGGACGTTGCAGGTCTCGTCCATGGCGCAGGTCGGGTATTGGGCTCGCAGCGCCATGCGCTGGGCCCTCGTCGCCAGCCGTCGCTCCCGGCCCACATCGAGGGGCTGGCTGTCGCCGCCGAGGACGATGGGGATGATCCCCAGGTCGCAGGCGATGCGGCGGATGGTGTCGGCCGGGAGCGGGGTCCCACCTTGAGTTTCCGCGGTGCGCCGAGCGCCGTCGGGATGCGCTTCGGTCCGGCCGGCGAGGGTGTCGTAGTCGATGAGGACCATGACCCCGGCGGAATCAGTCTTGGAGATGCGTTTCCCGCAGATGAGGGCGTGGAGGGCTTCGGCGGCGAGTTGGGCCTGTTGGCGGGGCGTGAGGTTCTTGGCGCCGGCGGCGATGCGGGCCGCGATTTCGGCGTCGAGGGCCCGATGGACGGCTTCGCCTCGGAGGGGGTCCCATTCCCCGTGGATGCCTTTCATGCCGGTGTCGGGGTCGGTGTGCTTCTTGGCCCGCGAGTTCCGGCGCTGTTTCTCGAGCTCGCTGATGCCGTCGTCGCCGAGGAGGCGGTCGACCAGTTTGCGGCACCGCTTCTCGAAGTCGTGCACCGAGAGGCCTTCGGCGATGGCTTGGGCCACCAACTGCTCGGACTGCTCTTCGAACGTCTTCTTCTTGGAACCGGAGAGCCGGTCGGCTTGGCGGGTCAACACATCGGCATGACCCACCCCGAGCGAACCGTCCTCCAACGCCCCTAGCGCGTCGGGCATCTTCTGCATCGCGTCGCCGCGTTTGGCGGCCCGGGCCGCGTCGCGGTCGCCGAGGCCGGCGTTGGCTGCCGCCTTCTTCGGGTCCGACTTCTGGCCCTGTTGCTGCAACCGACGGGCCCGAGCCGTCACCTTCGCCAACACCCCGACCAGCCACGAGTTGACGGTGCCGATCTCGGCGCTCAGGGCGTCGATCGCGTCGGCCGGCATCCCCGCAATCTGCTCCTCCAACTGTCGGATCCGTGCCGCGATCGCGACCGGATCGGATGTGGTCACCTCGATCACATCGCCGTCCATCGTGAGCGCCACCAGAGCCGCCTTCACACTTGGTTCCACCGGGCCAAGAGCCCACCGAAGGGCTGAGCGCACCCCTCCCTGGACGGATGGAGCCTCACGGCTCGGAGGGGTACGTATGTTCGATGCTATCCGCACCCTCCCACCGACACAACCCCAGGAGCAAAGAATCGCGCCTGACGATCGGGTCAGCGCCGGCTCAGGTCAGTTCCACCGAGCCGGCCTGCGTTGGCACCCGGTCGGTGACCACGCGGCGAGAACTCGTCGTGAAGGCGTAGGCCGGTGACCGGGCCGCGCTGCTCGAGCTGATCGAGCTCTGTGCACCGCAGATCACGAACGGGGTGCTTGCGGCGGCTGGAACCTTCTCCCGCCACGATCGAGAGGACGCCGAGTCCGAGGCGTTCCTCGCCGTCTGGAAGTCGTTCGAGAGCTACCGCGGTGAATCCGACCCCTGTGGATGGATGTACTCGGTCGCGCGACGCACCGCGGCGAAGCGGGTCGTGGAACCCCAGGTTCGCCAGCGCAAGGTGAGGCAACGTCTCGAGTCGTTCACCCGACCGGCCTCAGCTCCCGGGTCGGATCATCGCCTGGCCGATCTGGACCTGGTCGCGTTCATCCTGTCGGCGCTGGATCCCGACCACGCCGAGGTGCTCCGCCTTCACGTCCTGGAGCGCAAGAGCTACCAGGAGATCGCCGCCGACCTGCACGTTTCCGAAGGCACGGTCGGGAGTCGCCTCAACCGGGCCAAGCGCGCTGCTCTGCAGCTGATCCGTGCGTCGCAAGCGCAAGACGGATAGCGCAACGGTTTCGTCACCCTCATCGTTCTCTGCTGCCGGTGACGACCCGCTTCCTACACTCGGAGGCGGGAGGCACGAGCATGGCAACACTGCGCTTGTTCGCATCGGTGCGAGAAGCGGCCGGGACGGCACGGGACACCATCGACGGCTCCACCGCGGGTGCGGTGCTCGATGCCGCGGCCGATCGCTACGGCGCAGATTTCGCCGCGCTCCTCGCGACGTCGAAGATCTGGGTCAACGGTGAGCCGGCCGATCGCGACACCCCGGTCGAGCCGACCGACGAGGTCGCCGTGCTCCCGCCCGTATCAGGCGGCTGAGCGGACCGATGGTGCGCTCCGCCGCTCCGTGCAACAGTGGGCCATGGCTTACGACGCAGAGACCACGACCGACCAGATCCTCGATGGCCTCGACCTGACCGGCAGACGGATCGTGGTGACCGGCGCGTCCAGCGGTCTCGGTGAGGAGTCCACCCGAGCGCTCGCCGCCGCGGGCGCGACGGTCACGATGCTGGCCCGCAATCCCGAGAAGAACGAGGCAGCCGCGGCCCGCGTCCGCGAGGCCGTCCCCGACGCCGACCTGGAACTGGGCACCGTCGATCTGGCCGACCGCTCGAGCATCCGATCGTTCGCCGCCGGCTACCTGGCCGACCACGACGCGATCGACGTCCTGATCAACAACGCCGGCGTCATGGTGTGCCCATTCGGTCGGACGGCCGACGGGTTCGAGACCCAGTTCGGCACCAACCATCTCGGCCATTTCCTTCTCACCGCCCTCCTCATGCCGGCGATCCGAAACGGGGACACACCGCGCGTCGTCAACCTCTCGTCCGGAGGCCACAGCATCAGCGACGTCGACCTCGACGATCCCAACTACGAGTCGACCGACTATGACGCCTGGTCCGCTTACGGCCGTTCGAAGACCGCCAACGCCCTGTTCACCAAGGAGCTGGCCCGCCGCCACGGCGATGGGCTCCTCACCTTCGCCGTGCACCCCGGCGTGGTCATGACCGAGCTGGGCCGCCACATGGACGACGCGCTGATGGCACAGATGATGGAACGGATGCAGCAGCGATCGGCCGCCGACGGCGAGCCTGACGCGCAGGGTGGTGGCGGCGTGCAGATCAAGGCCGTCGAACAGGGAGCGGCCACCCAGATCTGGGCTGCGACCGCACCCGAGCTCGCCGATCACAACGGGGCCTACCTGGGCGACTGCCAGCTCGGCGTGGCGGGCGGCAACGCCAGCCACAACGGCTACGAGCCCTACCTCGACGACGCCGACAGCGCGGCACGGCTGTGGACCCTGTCCGAGGAGCTCGTCGGCCAGGCGTTCCCGTAGATCTGCGCTGAGAAGCGCGGCTCAGCCCTCGCGGAACTGAGCGAAGTCGGGGTCCCGCTTCTCGAGGAACGCGACGATCGCCTCGATGTTCTCCGGCGATCCGGCCCGTTCCATCATCGTCTCGTTCTCGATGGCTCTGGCCCGGGCGATGCCCTCGGCGTGCGCCGCCATCAGACACTGCTTCGTGGCCTGGAGCGACGCCACCGGCCATTGCGCGATCTCGGCTGCCTTCGCCCTGGACGCGGCCAGCAGCTCGTCGTCCGGATAGGACGCGGCGGCGATGCCGAGGTCGACGGCGCGCCCCGCGTCGATCCATTCCGCCGTGTAGAAGAGCTCGGCCGCCCGCTGGCTCCCGATCGCCTGCTGGAGGGTGTAGCTGCTGGCCAGCTCGGGCACCAGGCCCAGGTTCGCGAACGGCAGGCGCATCCGGAGCCCGTTCCCCACGTAGAGGACATCGGCGTGGAACAGGATGGTGGCACCTCCCCCCACGGCGATGCCGGTCGCCGCGGCCACGAGCGGCTTGTCGAACGCGACCAGCGCATCGGCGAACCGCGAGAAGGCGGTGTCCTCGATGGACCCGATCGCACTCCCGCCGCCGTCGGGCCCGGCTCCGTCGGTGGGGAAGGCGTTCAGATCCTGGCCCGACGAGAAGTTGCCGCCCGCGCCGGTGAGCAGCACCACCCCGACCGAGCGGTCGGTCCTGGCGTGATCGAGCGTCTCGCGCAGGCCGTCCCAGAGTGGGTCGTCGAACGCGTTCTTGCGCTCGGGACGGTTCAGTGTCGCCAGGAGGACACCGTCGTCACGTTCGGTCAGGACACGGGGTTCGGTCATCGCGGCTCACCCTATTGGCGCCCGCGGGGTCCGGGAAGCTCATGGCGCATGACCATCCTGCCGATAGGCCCCATGTAGCCTGCCCAGGAGAATGTTGGCCATGACCGCACGCCTCGACGCGTTGATCGACGACCGTCTCGTCGCCTCTGCCTCTGATCGCACCATCCACGAGCTGCGCACCGCACGTGATGCCTGCCAGGCGTTCGAGTCGGGTCTGTCCTTCATCCGCCGCATGGTGCAGGGTCGCCTCGACATCGTCGGTGCCGAGGTGGCGCGCCGTCGTCTCGGCGAGCGCCCGCTCGATGCTGCCGGTCTCGTGGCGACGCTTCCCGAGCTCCTGTCCGACGAGCACACCGCCGCGGCCTCGGCGCGAGCCGTCGGGATCACGCCGCCCGACATCGACGAAGAGCTGATCCGCCAGCTCGACGACATCGTGGGGATGCGCGAGCTGAGCGAGCTCGGCTCCATGCCCGACGAACTGCTCGAGACGGTCGCCGGCCGGCTGGGCGAGCTCGAGGCCGAGATCTCCGGCCACCGCCGCAGGCTCCACACCCACATCGACGCCATCCAGAACGAGATCATCGGCCGGTACAAGCGGGGCGATGCCGACATCGATGCGCTGTTGCGACAGGCATGATCCGGGCGTCGGGGTGACAGACTGATGACCGTGGACGTCAAACCCGACGACGAGACACGCTGGATCGACCTTGGATCGTTCATCCGCGAGCAGCGCGAGAACACCCGGCTCTCGCTCCGGAAGCTGTCCGAGCTGGCGGACATCTCCAATCCGTACCTCAGCCAGATCGAGCGGGGTCTGCGGAAGCCGTCGGCCGAGATCCTCCAGCAGATCGCCCGCGCCTTGAGCATCTCCGCCGAGACGCTCTACATCCGGGCCGGCATCCTCGACGAGCCCACGGGTGAGATCGATCCCATCGGTGAGATCCGGCGAGATCCCCGGCTGCTCGAGGAACAGAAGAAGACGCTCGTCCACATCTACGAGTCGTTTCTCGATGCCAACGGCGTCGACGATTCGAGCGACGACGACGGGGAATGATTACCTTTCCGCTCAGGAATTCCTGACGGCCGGAGAGCGTTGTCCCCATCGTGACGAAACTGGCAGTCCTCTCTCTCCACACGTCTCCGCTGGCCCAGCCGGGCCGGGGCGACAGCGGTGGCATGAACGTGTACGTGCGCGAGTTGGCCGGATCGTTGGCCCGGGCCGGTGTGCCCACGGACGTGTTCGTGCGCCGCTGGAGCGACCACCTTCCGGACACCGTCGAGGTCGAGCCGGGCATGCGGGTCATCCACGTGCCCGCCGGCGCACACGACCTGCCCAAGGAGGCGCTGCCCGAGATCGTCGACGAGTTCGCGGCCGGCGTGGCCCAGCGGCTCGACCCGGCCACCGGTGCGCTCCACGCCAACTACTGGCTCTCCGGGGTCGCCGGCCATCAGCTCAAGCACCAGCTGGAGCTGCCCCTGGTGGCCACGTTCCACACCCTCGCCCGCGTGAAGGCCGAGACCGGTGATCCCGAGCCCGCCCGCCGAGCGCAGGCCGAGACCGATGTCATCGCCTGCGCTGATGCGATCCTGGCGTCCTGCCAGCCCGAGGCCGATCAGCTGATCCGCCTCTACGGCGCCGATCCGGCCCGGATCGAGATCGTGCCGCCGGCGGTGGATCACGCGTTCTTCTCGCCGGGGCCCCGCGCCGGGGCGCGTGCCGCTCTCGGGCTCGAGGACCGGCCGCTCGTGCTCTTCGTCGGGCGGATCCAACCGTTGAAGGGGCTCGACGTCGCCGTCGACATGCTGCGCCAGCTCGACACCGAGGTCGATCTCATGGTCGTCGGTGGAGCCAGCGGTGCCGACGGCGCTCGGTATCTCGATCGGGTCCAGAAGGACATCGCCCGGCACGGACTCGGCGCCCGGATCCGCTTCGTCGATCCGCAGCCGCACCACGCCCTGGGGACCTACTACCGGGCCGCCGATGTCTGTGTGGTTCCGAGCCGTTCCGAGTCCTTCGGGCTGGTCGCCCTCGAGGCGGCCGCGTGTGGCACCCCCGTCGTCGCCTCCGCCGTCGGAGGGCTGCGCAGCATCGTCGAGCACGGTCGCACCGGATTCCTCGTGGAGGGACGCGACCCGGCGGTCTTCGCCGCCTATGTCGACGAGCTCCTCTCGCTCCCCGACCTGGCCGCCGAAGTCGGCGTCGCCGCCTCCCGACAGGCCGCCGCCTACACCTGGTCGACCGCGGCCGGGCGTTTGCGTCGCCTGTATGCCGATCTGGTTTCGGCGGGCTCGCCGCTACTCTGCGCTGCGTGACCAGCGCCCCTTCTCCGCAGCTCCCGACCTGATGGTGCACGACCGGTTGGACGACGCCGAGATCGATGCCGTGGCCGATCGCGTCGATCGATGGTTCGCGGCCCAGAAGTACGAACACCCGTTGGTGGCCGAGGCGCAACGGGTCCCGGGCGAGGTACCTCGGTGGTACGTCCGGCTCCTGGGCGAGCAGAAGGACGCCATCGCCATCTGGTTCACCCTGCGGGAGCGCACCCTCCACTACGAGAGCTACGTCCTTCCGGCGCCGGAGGAGAACCACGCGGCCTTCTACGAGCAACTGCTCCGTCGCAACCTCAAGCTGTACGGACTGACCTTCGCCATCGGTGCCGAGGACGGCGTCTACCTGGTCGGCCAGCGCGCCGCGGCCGACGTCGACGACGACGCCCTGGACTGGATCGTCGGCACCATGTACCACACCGTCGAACAGTGCTTCGGTCCCGCGCTGCGGGTGGGCTTCGCCTCCCGGTTCGCCTCGGCGGCCGGCGGCGAGCCGAAGGAATGAACGACCGGACCTTCGACTCCCATTGCTTTTCAACCCCTCTCGATCTATTCTGATGGAGAGCTCGGGGAGCGAGCGTGCGGCCGATCGGGGAAGTGCGGTCCCTGCGTTCCCATCCCCGGACTCCTTCGCGGCGCGTGCCGCTCTGGACCGGAACCCGGCGGGGGCCGCGGGCCACCGGCTCGGTCGTTCCTCGCCGGGTTCCGTCCAGGAATCGAGGTGACCAGCCCGGGCGATCTCGACGCCCCGTCCGCCGCTGCATCGCCGCCCGGCGCCCCGTCGTTGCCCGCGGTGTACGCCATCACGGCGGCCGGCCTCATGGCCAACACGCTGATCATCGCGTCGCTGCCCGAGATCGGCGAGGCCTTCGACGTCGGCGCGTCCGGTGCCGGACTGGTGGTGGCGGCCGGCTCCCTCCCCGGCGTCTTCGTCGCCCCCGTGATCGGGGCGCTGGCCGACCGGTGGGGTCGCCGTGCCGTGGTCGTCCCGTGCCTGTTGATCTTCGGCACGATGGGCGGCCTGGCCGGGCTCGCCCCCACCTTCTCGCTGCTGCTGATCGCCCGACTCCTCCAGGGGATGGCGTCGGCCGGCCTGGTCAGCTTGGCGGTCGTGATCATCGGCGACCACTGGCGCGGGCTGGACCGGGCTCGACTCATCGGGCACAACGCCGCGGTCCTGACGATCAGCGTCGCGCTCTATCCCGCCATCGGGGGAGCGCTGGCCGCGCTGGGCGGGACCTGGCGGGCGGCGTTCCTCCCGTATCCGCTCGCCATCGTGGTCGCCTGGTACGTGGCGCGTGAGTTGCCGCGCGGGCGGCAGGCCGACGCCCACACCGGCTCGCTGCTCGAGCTGGGCCGGGCCGCCATCGGTCAGCTCGCCCGGCCGATCGTCGCCAGTTCGGTCCTGCTGGGTTTCGTCGCCTTCGTCCTCATCTTCGGGCTCTTCGTCACGACCATGCCGCTGCTCCTCGACCAGCGCTTCGGCCTCGACGTATTTCCCCGCGGCCTGGTGATGGCGGTCTCGGCCATCGGCGCCACCATCACCGCGCTCAACCTGCGACGACTCCGCGCCCGCTGGTCCGCCGACGCCTTGATCGCCGTGTCCTTCGGCGTCTTCATCATGGGATTCGCCGTCATCGCGGCCGCACCGGTCCTGCCCATCCTGATCCTCGGGTCCTTCACGTACGGCCTGGCCGAGGGGGCGACGATCCCGACCATCCAGGATCGCGTCGTCGGCGCGTCGGGCGACGAGGTGCGGGGCGCCGTGGTGGCCCTGTTCGTGAGCGGAGCGCGCGCCGGGCAGGTCGTCGGCCCGCTCCTGGCGACGCGGATCTGGGAGCGCTGGCCCGGCGGCACCCCGTTCGCGATCGGCGCCGGGCTGGCCGCGGCGACCGCTGTCGTGCTGCTCGTCATGCGGTCGCGGACCGGGGTGACTCCGGATCCGGCGCTGTAGCCTGCCCGCCGTGACCTCTCCTCGCTTGCAGATCATCGGCGGTGGACGTATGGGCAGCGCGCTGCTGCGGGGTCTGCTCGACGCCGGCTACGCGGCGCCCACCGACCTGGCCGTGGTCGAATCGCTGGCGGCGCGGCGCGACGAGCTGGCGGCCGAGTTCTCCGGCGTCGCGGTGGCCGACGCTCCCGGCGCAGCGCCCGAGAACGTCGTCGCGGTCAAGCCCGACCACGTCGCCGAGGCGTGCGCGGCGCTTCGCGCCGTCGGCGCCGGGCGGGTGCTCTCGCTGGCCGCGGGCGTGACCCTCGAGTCGCTCGAGTCGTGGCTCGGCGCCGGGGTACCGGTCGTGCGCGCCATGCCCAACACGCCGGCGCTGGTCGGTGCCGGTGCCGCGGCGGTCGCCGCCGGCAGCTCGGCCGACGACGACGATCTCGCGTGGGCCACCACCGTGCTCGGCGCGGTCGGCGACGTGCTGACGGTGACCGAAGCGGCGCTCGACGCCGTCACGGGACTATCGGGGAGCGGGCCGGCGTACGTGTTCCTCGTGCTCGAGGCCATGATCGAGGCGGGGGTGCTCAACGGCCTGCCCCGCGACGTCTCCCAACGGCTGGCGACCCAGACCGTGGTGGGGGCCGGCCGGCTGGCCGCCGAGACCGGCGAGGATCCGGCCGCGCTGCGGGCGGCGGTCACCTCGCCCGGAGGCACGACGGCCGCCGGGCTCGCGGCCCTCGAACAGGCCTCGGTGCGGGCCGCGATCATGGACGCCGTCAGTGCTGCCACCCGTCGCTCCAGGGAGCTGGCCGGTGGCTGATCCCGATCTCCGATACGACACCGTCTCGTTCCTGTCCGACTTCGGCTACGACGACGAGTTCGTCGGCGTCGTCCACTCGGTCATCCGGTCGCTGGCGCCGCCCGTGCGCGTCATCGACGTGACCCACGCCGTGTCGCCGTTCGACGTGCGCGCCGGTGGTCTGGCCCTGGCCCGGAGCACGCAGTACCTGGCCCCGGGGGTGGTCGTGGCGGTCGTCGACCCCGGCGTGGGGACCGAGCGGCGCGCCATCGCCGTCGAGGTCGGGGACGGCGCCTCGATGCTCGTCGGGCCCGACAACGGTGTCCTCGCTCCGGCCGTCGCCATGTGCGGCGGAGCCACCGACGCCGTCGTCCTGGACCGTGACGAGTTCCATCTCCCGGCCCCCGGCGCCACGTTCGATGCACGGGACGTGTTCGCTCCGGTGGCCGCCCACCTGTGTCTCGGTGTCCCGCTGCACGAGGTGGGCACACCGATCGACGCCGCGTCGCTGATGCCCGGGACGCTGCCCGTTCCCCGGGACGAGCCCGACGGCACGGTGACGGCCGAGGTCCTCTGGGTGGATCGATTCGGCAACTGCCAACTCAACATCGAGCCCGAGCTCATCGCGGCGTGGGAGGACCGTGCCGTCTACGAACCCGACACCGGGCCCCGCACGATGCCGCTCGTCGAGTCGTTCGCCGCGCTCCCGGCCGGCGGGATCGGCATGGTCCTGGACAGCTACGGCATGATCGCCCTGGCCGGCAACCGGTCGTCCGCCGCCGACGAGCTGGGCCTTGCCGCCGGGGACGAGCTGACCCTGCGCCGCCCGGGCGACGACGACGAGCCGGCCGGCGTCGTCACGCCCGTCTCCATCGCCGGCCCCGACCACAGAGAGCACTGAGCATGCGCAAGGGCACGACGATCGCATTGGCGCTGCTGATGGCAGCGCTCCTCGGGGCCACCGTGCTCCAGCTGTTCTTCCTGGCCCGTTGAGCGGGGCCGCCCGCTGAGCGGGGCGATCAGACCTGCGCGGCCAGTCGGTCGCGGGTGAACTTCCTGGCCCCGCGCCGGGCCAGGGCCAGTGCCCCCAGCCAGACGAAGGCGCCGAGGATGAGGGCCACCGCCGGCGGGGCGACGAGCAGGCCCGTCGACTGGGCGATGACCAGGAACAGCAGGGGCAGGACCACGGCGCCACCCAGCTGGTTGGCCTCCTGGGTGTTCCGGGACCGGGCCGAGACCCAGATCATGACGCCGAGGCCCAATGCCGCGGTCGCTGGCGCGACCCAGAGGATCAGGATCGTCCAGGCCAGGTCGGGGACCAGGATGCGTTCGACCACCGACCACGTGATCGAGTTGACCACGAGCGCGAACCCGATGAACCCGATCCACGACACCATGACCGCCGGGATGAAGGCCGTGAGCAGCTTGGCGACGTAGATGTCCTTCTCCCGGATGGGGAGGTGAAGGAGCGATTCCAGCGTCTTGCGTTCCTTCTCGCCGGCGAAGGCGTCGGCGGCGAGGACGGCGGAGACCATCAGCGGAACGATCAGGAACAGCGGCGCGAGCATGTACTGGTTCACCAGGACGATCAGCCGTTCGTCCGGGGGCAGCGCGTTGATCGGCCCGGCGAGGCTCTCGGGCAGGCTTCCCAGGAGCCGGGTGGCGTTGCTGGGATCGGCGCCGCGAGCCAGCCAGCTCACCGACGCCGGCATGAGGATGAGCATCATGGTCGGCACCATGATCATGGGCAGCATGATCGCTCGAGAGCGCCGGATGGCGGCGAGGTCCCGGCGCATCAGGGCCCGGATCGCGGTCCATTCGAACCCCATCACCACTCCTCGGGGCTGGCGAGGTCGGCGGCCCCGTAGGCCACGCCGCAGCGGTGGAGCGTCTCGAAGTAGATGTCTTCGAGCGTCGGGGTGTGGGGGCGCACTTCGAAGATCGGGATCTCCCGGGCTGCAAGGTCGCGGACCAGGTGCGGGATCTGCTCCCGGTCGTGGACGTGCACCTGTGCCCCGACTGGTGAGGACTCGGCCCGCAGGACCGGGGGCAGTTGGGCCAGCAGGCCGACCAGGTCCGGCCCGGCCGGTCGCTGGAGGACCAGCTGGACCTCGAGGTCGGGCCAGTACGCGCGGGTCAGCTCGTCGGGACGGCCGCTGACCCGGATCCGGCCCTGGTGCATCACGGACAGGCGGTCGGCCACCCGGGCGGCTTCGCCCAGGAAGTGGGTGGCCAACACGACGGTGCGGCCCTGCTCGTGGGCCAGCGCGCCGATCAGATCGACGACGGCCCGCGTGGCCGCCGGGTCCAGCCCGGACGTCGGTTCGTCCAGGAAGAGCACCGCGGGGTCGTGGATCAGCGCGCGGGCCAGGGCGATCCGCTTTCGTTGGCCCGTGCTGAACCCCTGGATACGACGATCGGTGTGGTCACCCATGCCGAACCGGATGAGGAGATCGCGCGACTTCTGGGCGGCCTGGCGCTTGGGCATGCCGCGGATCCGGGCCGTGAACTCGAGGTTCTCCATCGCGGTGAGCCGGTCGTCGAGCCCGGCGTTCTCGGTCAGGGTGCCGGTGCAGGATCGGATCTCGTGGCCGTGGGTGCGGACGTCGAACCCCAGCACGGTGGCCTCGCCCTCGTCGGGGGTCAGGATCCCGTTGAGCACGCGCACGGTCGTGGTCTTGCCGGCGCCGTTGGGGCCGAGCATCACCATGACCTCGCCCGGGTAGAGGTCCAGGCTCACCCCGTCCAGGGCCACGTCGTCACCGAAGCGGCGGGTGATGCCCTGGATCCGGATCGACGGCATCACCGGTGGGGGTGGGGCGGGCGCGAGCGCGGCCGCAGGACCCGCGCTGGCAAGGGGATGGTCCGCACCGTCGATGCCGCTGATCGTACCGAGATCCATGGTCGCTCAGGCGGGCGCGACCGGGACGGGCGGCTCAGCCACCGGCGGCGGTGAGGGCGTCGAGCATGGCGTTGACGCTCGAGGACGACGCCATCGAGACCGGGGTCGGCACGGTGGTCGGCGAGGTGGTCGTGGGGGCGGCGGTGGTCGTCGGCGCGGTCGGGGCGGCCGGCACCGCGGGCAGGACGGGAGGCGGTTGGGTCGCGGGTGGGGCGCTGGCCGGCGGCGGGGCGGGTGCGGCGGCGACCGACATGAAGCGGTGGGTGGTGTACATGACGTCGCCGTCCCAGACGACTCCGACGCCGACGCGGGTGTAGACCGGATCGACCAGATTGGCGTAGTGGCCGGGACTGGCGATGAACGCGTCCATCAGAGCGGTGACCGTCGGCCCGACGCCCACGTTCTCGCCGAGCTTCTGCCAGTTCTGGGTGACGCCCACCGAGAGGTCCCGCGCATGGGAGATCGACCCCTGGGCCTTCATCTGGTCGGCCCAGGTCCGGGAACCGGCGACCAGCTGGCTGTCGAGGGTCAGGGCGTTCAGTCCCTTGCCGACCCGCAGCTGGTTGATCGAAGCGACGAATTGCGCTTCGGCTCCACCGTCGTAGCGGCCCTGGGCTCCGACCGGATCCGCTCCGACCGTGCCGACCATGACGGCGATGAGGGAGAGGATGAGGAGGGTCGCCGTTCGCCCCGTTCGTATCGCTGCGGTCATGGTGTGGTGGGTCCTGGATGCTCGTGGTGGTGGCGTCCCCCGGTGCGCCGATGCAGAGGTATCGACGCCATCCGCGGGGTCCTTGAGGGACGATCTGGAGTGGTGCATCTGCCGTCGGAGGGCCCCACCCACTACCGTCTTGGCCGGGATCGGATGGTGTGGGGTCCACCGTGGAGACGAGGGGGTGCGAGTGAACCTCGCCCGGATCATCGAGGACCATGACGCGGAGACTCCGGCGCTGATCAGCCGGGGTCTCATCACGAGCTACGGCGAGCTGCGGGACCAGGTCGCCGCCGTGCGCGGTGGCCTGCAGGCGCACGGCATCGGCCCGGATGACCGGGTGGCGCTGCTGTGTGCCAACAACTGGTACTTCGTGGTCGGCTACCTGGCGATCCTCGGACTGGGTGGTGTCGCCGTGCCGCTCAATCCGGTGAGCCCGGCCCGAGCCGTCGAACGTGAGCTCCGGACCGTGGGTGCCGCCGGGGTGATCGTCGGCCCGGCCGGACGATCGTGTATGGCCGGAGTGGACCGTTCGGTCGTGCCGCTCGTGGTCGGTTGCCCCGGCGTCGAGCTGGACGACGCCGTCTCGCTCGAGGAGCTCCTCGCCTCCCAACCCGCCCCGATCGTGGAGCGCGAGCCCGATGACCTGGCCGTCCTGATGTTCACCTCCGGAACCGCGGGGACCCCCAAGGCGGCGATGCTGTCGCACCGGAACCTGCTGACCAACCTGGCGCAGTCCCAAGCGCACGAGGGACGGGATCAGACCGCCGACGATGTGGTCTTCGGCATCCTGCCGTTCTTCCACATCTTCGGCCTCAACGTCGTGCTGGCCATCACGCTCCAGATCGGCGGCACCGTGCTGCTGGTCGAACGCTTCGACCCCAGCTCGGCGCTGGACGCCATCGACAAGCACAAGGTCAGCGTCCTCAGCGGCCCGCCCGCGTTGTGGGCCGCGCTGGCATCGATGCCCGAGGCCCGAGCGGAAGACGTCGCCAGCATCCGCCTCGCCGTGTCCGGCGCCGCCAAGTTGCCCAACGAGACCGCCGAACTGGTGCGGGAGCGCCTCGGCCTGCACGTCCGCGAGGGGTATGGCCTCACCGAGTGCTCGCCGGTGGTCACCAACGCGCTCGGCACCGACGCGCCCACCGGGTCGGTCGGGGTCCCGGTGCCCGGCCTGGAGGTGCGGCTGGTCGACACCGACGGCTCCGACGTCCTGATCGGCGACAGCGGCGAGCTCTGGGTGCGCGGGCCCAACGTCTTCCAGGGGTACCTCGACGATCCCGACGCCACCCGTCGGGCCCTGACCGAAGACGGGTGGCTCCGTACCGGCGATCTGGCCGTGGTCGACGACAAGGGCTTCCTCTACCTGGTCGACCGGGTGAAGGACCTGATCATCGTCTCGGGATTCAACGTGTTCCCGGCCGAGGTCGAGGAGGTGCTCATCGAGCACCCGAGAATCGACGCCGTCGCGGTCGTCGGCGTGCCCCACCCCCATTCCGGCGAGGCGGTCAAGGCCTACGTGGTGGTGGGGGAGGGGGCGATCGAGGAGGACGATGTCGTGGCGTTCTCTGCCGAGTACCTCCCCACCTACAAGTGCCCGAGCAAGGTCATCTTCGTCGACGAGATCCCCCGCGGGCTGGGCGGAAAGGTCCTGCGCCGGGCCCTTCGCTGAGCCCGGCGCCTTGTGGCTCGGCCGCCGGCGCCCGGTAGCATGCGGTCAACCCAGCCAGTCGCGACCCCGAACGGGGCGTGAACCCTCGTCGGGCGAGGTGGAAGGAGCGCGCATGCGTCGTCGCATGTTGAAGTCGAAGATCCATCGGGCCACGGTCACGAGTGCCGAGCTGCACTACGTGGGCTCGATCAGTGTCGACCCCGAACTGATGCGCGCCGCCGACATCCTCGAGGGTGAGCAGGTTTCGGTCGTCGACATCGACAACGGGTCGCGGCTCGAGACCTACGTCATCCCCGGCGGCCCCGGCGAGATCTGCCTCAACGGTGCCGCGGCTCGGATGGTCCAGCCCGGCGACCGGGTCATCCTGATGACCTACGCCGATCTGGACGAGGCCGAACTGGCCGAGTACGCACCCGCCGTGGTGCACGTCGACACCACCAACCGGCAGGTCCCCGAGGATCTCGCCCGTGAGTTCGCCGGCGAGCGACGCTACGTCGAGGTTCCCGCCTGACGCCTGGGTCGCGAGGGACGATTCCATCGGAGTCTCGGGATTGTGAATCCGTGCACGAGGTCACTACCGTCGGCGTATGGCCGAGCCGGAGCCGCGTCGGATCCCCGAGGCAACCGTTGCCCGGTTGCCGCTCTACTACCGGATCCTGGTGGAGCTCGCCGACGAGGGGACGACCACCGTCGCCTCGGAGCGCCTGGCCCAACGAGCCGGCGTGAACGCGGCCAAGGTCCGCAAGGATCTGTCGTATCTCGGCTCGTTCGGTACCCGTGGTGTCGGCTACGACGTCGACTACCTCCTGTTCGAGATGAGCGGGCAGCTGGGTCTGACCGAGGATCGTCCGGTCGTCATCGTCGGGGCCGGGAATCTCGGACAGGCACTGTCCAAGTACGGCGGGTTCGGGGCGCGGGGGTTTCCGGTCGTCGCCCTGGTCGACACCGACCCCGACAAGATCGGACGCATCGTCAACGGGCTCGAGGTGCGGCCGCCCACTCAGCTCTCGCGTTTGTGCGCCGACCTCGGCGTGGCGATCGGGATCGTCGCCACCCCCGCCGGTGCGGCGCCGGGTGCCGTCGACGCGCTGTGCGAGGCCGGCGTCTGCTCGATCCTGAACTTCGCCCCGGCCATCGTGACCGCTCCCGACGGCGTTACGCTGCGAAAGGTCGACCTCGCCGTCGAGCTCCAGATCCTGAGCTTCTACCAGCACCGGGCCCGGGTCTGAGCATGGCGACTTGGACGTCGATCCGTCCATCGGGGAAGCTTGAACCTCTCCGTCAGCCGCTCCCAAGAGGGCCGAAGTGACCATCATCGTCGCAGGGTGCAACCACGCCACCACGCCCCTGTCGGTACTCGAACGCACCACCCTCGACGCCGAGCGTCTGCCCAAGGTGCTGCACATGCTCAGCCAGTCCGAGCACATCAGCGAGGTGGTCGTGCTGTCCACCTGCAACCGCACCGAGGTGTATGCGCTGGTCGAGCGGTTCCACGGCGCGGCGGCCGACATCCGCGACGCGCTGGCCGAGGTCTCGCTGCTCCCGCCCGAGGACCTGGCCGACTACCTCGATGTGCTCCACGACGAGGCCGCCGCCCGCCACCTGTTCTCGGTGTCCTCCGGCCTCGACTCGGCGGTGGTGGGCGAGGCCGAGATCCTCGGGCAGGTGCGCACCGCGTGGGAGTCGGCGCGCGCCGAGGGGGTCATCGGTCCATCGCTCGAGCTGCTGTTCCGCCACGCCGTCGAGTGCGGAAAGGCGGCACGGACCCGAACCGAGATCAGTCGGGGCACCGTGTCGGTGTCCTCGGCCGCGGTGCAGCTGGCCACCGACCGGCTCGACACCCTGGCCGACAAGACGGTCCTCCTGCTCGGCGCCGGCGAGATGGCCGAGGGGATGGCGCATGCGTTGGCGCAGGCCGGGGTGGCCCGTATCGCCGTCATCAACCGCACCTGGGAACGGGCCGTGGCCCTCGCCGGTGCCGTCGAGCGCAGCGGCGTCAAGGCTCACGCCGTCCCCACCGCAGAACTGGCCGATGAGCTCCAGCGGGCCGACCTGGTCCTGAGCGGTACCGGCGCCGCCGGTACGCTCGTGGATACCGAGGAGATCGTCCCCATCGCCACCGCGCGTGCGGGCCGCCCGCTCCTCATCGTCGACGTCGCCGTTCCCCGCAACGTCGATCCCTCCGTCGGGACGATCGCCGGGGTGACCCTCCTCGACATGGAGGACATCGAGGCCTTCGCCCAGGCGGGCCTCGACTCCCGGCTGGCCGAAGTGGCCCGGGTCACCGAACTGGTGGACGTCGAGGTGGGCCGCTACGCCGACATCGCCACCGCCCGCGAGGTCGCTCCGCTGGTCGTCGCCCTGCGGGACCGCAGCGAGGCGGTTCGCTCGGCCGAGATGGCCAGGATCCTGGACCGACTCGACGGTCTCGACCCGGCCCATCGCGATGCCGTCGAGCAGGCGACGCGGGCCATGGTGGCCAAGCTCTTGCACCAGCCCACGGTGCGACTCAAGGGAGCGGCGGGTTCGCCGCGCGGCGACCGACTGGCCGACGCGCTCCGCGACCTCTTCGAGCTGTAGTGGAGGGTCGCGTCGTGCGGCTCGCGACACGGGGGAGCCCGCTGGCTCGCTGGCAGGCGGACCACGTCGCCCAACTGATCCGGGAGCGGTTCGACGTCGCCGTCGAGACCGTGGTCGTGCGCACCGAGGGGGACCGACGGCAGGACGCGCCGATCTGGCAGATCGGCGGGAAGGGCCTGTTCGTGCGCGAGATCCAGGCCGCTGTGCTCGACGGACGGGCCGATGCCGCCGTCCACAGCGCGAAGGACATGCCGGCCGCCGAGCCCGATGGGCTGTGCGTCGCGGCGGTCGCTCGGCGCGCGGACGCGCGCGACGTTCTCGTCGGCGGCCGACTGGCCGAGCTGTCCCCGGGCGCCCGCATCGGTACCGGCGCGCCCCGCCGGCGGGCCCAGCTCGCCCATCTCCGCCCGGACCTCACTTTCGCCGAGCTGCGCGGCAACATCGGCACGCGATTGGAGGCGGCATCGGTGCATCCGATCGTGATGGCCGCCGCCGCGCTGGAGCGATTGGAGGTCGATCCCACCGACCGCGGGCTGGCGGTCGACGTCCTCGATCCCGGCGACCTGCTGCCCCAGGTGGGGCAAGGGGCGATCGCGGTCGAGGCTCGAGGCGACGACGACCTGGTCGTCCAGCTCCTGCGGGATGCGGTCGACCACGAGGACTCCCACCGAACGGTGGCCGCGGAACGAGCGTTCCTCGCCGAGCTCGGGGGTGACTGTGATCTCCCCTGCGGTGCCCACGGGTCGATCGTCGACGACGATGGGCTCCGGCTCGAGGCCCTGCTGGCATCGCTCGACGGGCGGGTGGTGGTGCGCCACTGTGCGACCGGCACCGATCCCGACGCGCTGGGCCATGTCGTCGGCCGGGCGCTCCTCGACGAGGCCGGCGGCAGCGCACTGCTGGGCGTGGCGCCGTGACGGTGTATCTGGTGGGTGCGGGCCCGGGCGATCCTGGCCTGTTGACCGTTCGCGGCGCCGAACTCCTGGGCCGAGCCGAGGTCGTGGTGTACGACCGGCTGGCCGCCCCCGAGCTGCTGGAACTGGCGCCCGACGCGGACCACGTGTGCGTCGCGGAGGGCCCGGGTCGCCCCGGAGTCACGCAGGACGAGATCAACCGGATGCTCGTCGAGCACGGTCGCGCCGGTCGGACGGTCGTGCGGCTCGAGGGAGGCGATCCGTTCGTCTTCGCGGGTGGTGGCGAGGAGTGCCGGGCACTCGCCGACGCCGGCGTTCCGTTCGAGGTCGTCCCCGGCATCAGTTCGGCCATCGCGGCCCCCACCTATGCCGGCGTCCCGGTGACCCTTCGCCACGCCTCCCCGTCCCTCACCATCGTCGCCGGCCCCGAGGATCCCGGCTCGCCCGATGCGGTGGACTGGCAGTCGGTCGGCGCGGTCGGTGGCACGATCGTGGTGCTGACGGGGGTGGCTCGGATCGCCACCATCGCCCGCGAGCTGATCGCCGGCGGCCGGTCGGCCGAGACGCCCGTGGTTGCGGTGCGAAGCGGAACCCGTCCCGATCAGCACAGCGTGCGCGCCACACTCGGCACCATCGCCGATCAGGAACTCGATCCGCCGACGACCCTGATCGTCGGCGAGGTCGCCTCGGAGCAGGCGAGCGTGGACTGGTTCGAGCGGCGACCGCTGTTCGGCACCACCGTCGTGGTGACCCGTCCGTCCGACCCGACCGACCCGCTCGCCGCCGGCCTGCGCGCCCGCGGCGCCGCCGTCGTGCCCTTTCCGGTCCTGGCCATCGAGGGGGTCGAATCCGCCGACGTCGCCGATCCGGCCGCCTACGACTGGGTTGCGTTCACCTCGGCCAACGGTGTGCGCCACTTCGTGTCAACGCAGCGCGATGCCCGGGCGTTCGGGTCGGTGCAGGTCGCGGCGGTCGGACCGGCCACCGCCGATGCGCTCGCTGCGGTCGGGATCGTCGCCGACCTGGTCGCACCCGTGCACTCGGCCGCCGGTCTCGCCGACGCGCTCGTCACCGCTGGGCCTCGTGGAGCCAGGGTGCTGGTACCGCAGGCGGCTCAGGCCCTCCCCACGCTGGTCGACGGTCTCCGCGCCGCCGGGTGGAGCGTCGACCCGCTCAGCGTCTATCGGACGGTCTCCGCGAGCCCCGATGCCGAAGCGCTCGATGCCGTGGCGCGGGCCCAGGTCGTGACGTTCGCGTCGCCGTCGGCGGTCCACGCCTTCCATCGGTTGGTGCGTCCCGAGCAGACGCGGGCCGTCGTGGCCTCGATCGGCCCGGTGACCAGCGCCGCGGTGCGGGCCGCGGGCCGAGAGGTCGAGATCGAGGCGGACCCCCACAGCGCCGCCGGCCTGGTCGATGCGCTGGTGCGGTGGCGGCGGGAGTCTCCCCACCGGCGCTGACCCTGCCGCTCCGGGATCTCGGCCCGCCGGGGCCGTTCAGCGCGCGCTCCGAGGCCGAGACTTCGCGTTTGGGTCCGACGTGGGGGTGACGCCGTAGCATCGACGCCGTGGAATTCCCCCGTCGTCGGCTGCGCCGGCTCCGTCGCACCGACGCCGTCCGCCGGCTGGTCGCGGAGACGTCGCTGTCGGTCGACGACCTGGTCGCGCCGCTGTTCGTCCGCGACGGCATCGATCGACCGGTCCCCATTCCGTCGCTTCCCGGCGTGGTGCAGCACACCCGGTCCTCCCTGCTGGACGAGGTGCGCCAGCTGACCGCGTTGGGCGTCCCGGCGGTGATCCTGTTCGGTGTGCCGACCGCCAAGGACGCCACCGGTTCGGGCGCGTGGGATCCCGACGGGATCGTCCAGGTCGCCCTCCGCGAGTTGAAGGACGCCGTCGGCGACGACGTCGTCCTCATCTCCGATCTCTGCGTCGACGAGTACACCGACCACGGCCACTGCGGCATCGTCGGGTCGGACGGTCGGGTCGACAACGACGCCACGGTCGAGATCTACCAGAAGGTGGCGCTGGCCCAAGCCTCGGCCGGAGCGGACCTCGTCGCCCCCTCGGGGATGATGGACGGTCAGGTCGGCGCCATCCGCACGGCTCTCGACGAGGCCGGCCGGACCGACGTGGCGATCATGGCGTACGCCGCCAAGTACGCGTCGGCACTGTACGGACCGTTCCGCGATGCGGTCGACGTGCAGATCGCCGACGGTGGCGACCGGCGGGACTACCAGCAGGATCCGCGCAATGCCCGTGAGGCCCTGGCCGAGTTGCACGCCGATGTCGGCGAGGGCGCCGACATCGCCATGGTCAAACCGGCGCTGGCCTACCTCGATGTCATCGCCCGGGCCCGGGCCGAGCTCGACGTACCGATCGCGGCGTACCACGTGTCCGGCGAGTACGCCATGATCAAGGCAGCGGCCGAACGCGGGTGGATCGACGGCGACGCCGTGGCCTTCGAGCACCTCACCGCCATACGACGGGCCGGTGCCGACATCGTCCTGACCTATCTTGCCCGCGAGGTCGCCGAGCGGCTCTCGGGCCGCTGACCGATCCGAACTCCCGGCCGTTCCGCGCCGGCCCAACCCCCGAACCCCGATCTCTTCCCTGGAGTCCCGTTGCCCACCAATCAGGACCTGTACGACCGTGGCCGGCGCGTCATCCCCGGCGGTGTCAACTCGCCGGTGCGCGCCTTCCGCTCGGTCGGCGGCACCCCGTACTTCGTCGAGCGCGGCGCCGGTGCCCGCATCTGGGACGCCGAAGGTAGGGAGTACCTCGACTACGTCCAGAGTTACGGAGCGTCGATTCTGGGTCACGCGCCGGCCCACGTCGTGACGGCGGTCCAGGATGCCGTCACCCGGGGTTCGACCTTCGGCGCACCCACCGAGCGCGAGGTGCTGCTGGCCGAGGCGATCGTCGACCGCGTTCCCGGCCTGGAGATGGTGCGCCTGGTCTCCAGCGGTACCGAGGCGACCATGTCCGCGATCCGAGTGGCTCGCGGGGCCACCGGCCGGGATCGGATCGTCAAGTTCTCCGGCAACTACCACGGGCACTCCGACGGCCTGCTCGCCGCCGCCGGATCCGGCCTGGCCGACCAGGCGCTGGCCGACTCGGCCGGGGTGACGGCCGGAGCGGTGGCCGACACCATCGTCTCCCCGTACAACGAGGTCCCCGAGCTGGACGAGTCGATCGCCGCGGTGATCGTCGAACCGGTGGCGGCCAACATGGGACTGGTCCGGCCCGAGCCCGGATTTCTCGAAGGACTGCGAGACGCGTGCACGCAGGTTGGCGCGCTGCTCATCTTCGACGAGGTCATCACCGGCTTCCGCGTCGCCGCCGGCGGCGCCACCGAGGCCACCGGCGTCATGCCCGACCTCTGGTGTTTCGGGAAGGTGATCGGTGGCGGCCTTCCCGTCGGCGCGTTCGGGGGGACGGCCGAGACCATGGCGCTGCTGGCGCCGGACGGGCCGGTGTACCAGGCGGGCACCCTCTCGGGGAATCCGCTGGCCACGACCGCCGGGCTGGCCGTCCTGGAGCGCCTCGACGACGATGCCTACCTCGACCTGGAGGAACGGGCCACGCAGCTCGCCGACGGGTTGACCGTCGCCATTCGGGCCGCAGGCCTTTCCGTGGTGACCCCCCGCTACGGACCTCTGGTCGGGATCTTCTTCGGACCCGAGCCGCCCACCAACTTCGACGAGGCTCGGGCGGTGGCGGACAACGGCACCTATCGCGCCTTCTTCCGGGCGATGCTCGACCGCGGCATCGCCATGGCCCCGGGGCCGTACGAGATCATGTTTCCGTCGCTGGCGCACTCGCCGGCCGACATCGCCCACACCGTCGCCGTCGCCACCGACGCCGCCACCGAGATCGCCGCAGCAGGAGCCTGAGCCATGTCCACCCCCACCATTTCCTTCGATCTGTCACTGGGCCCCGTCGCCGACGCCACCACCGACACCGTGCGGGGGCTCACCGCGTCCGAGGTGGTCCCCCGCATGTGGGCCGGCGATCACACGGTCTGGCAGGAGGATCCCACCGAGGTGGCCGATCGCCTGGGATGGATGCAGGTCATCGATGAGATGATCGCCGCCGAGGCCGAGCTGACCGCCTTCGCCGAGGCCGCGGTCGCCGACGGCTTCACCGAGGTGGTGCTCTCCGGGATGGGCGGGTCCAGCCTCTTCCCCGAGGTGCTCCAGAACGCCCGCGGCCCGCAAGCGGGAGGGATCCCGGTCAGCGTGCTGGACACCACCGATCCCGCTGCGGTCGGCCGCGTCCTCGACCGGCGTGACC
Source organism: uncultured Acidimicrobiales bacterium (assembly GCA_963697385.1). GTDB lineage: Bacteria > Actinomycetota > Acidimicrobiia > Acidimicrobiales > CAWCAL01 > CAWCAL01. The sequence goes on along the minus strand of CAVONU010000002.1, from coordinate 207,030 downwards.
GGGGCGGGGTGCTGGTCGTGGTGTCGTCCAAGTCGGGCAGCACGATCGAGACCCGGTCCCACATGGACACGATGTGGGAACGGCGCCCCCGGCCCGAGGAGTTCGTCGTCGTCACCGACCCCGGGTCGGAGCTGGCCGGTCTGGCGCGGGAGCGGGGGTATCGCGCCGTCTTCGAGAACCGGTCCGACATCGGCGGTCGGTTCAGCGCGCTGTCGTACTTCGGTCTGGTCCCCGCCGCGCTGCTCGGTCTGCCGTGGGCCACCTGGCTGCGGGATCTCCGCTCGGTCATCGGTCAGATGGCCGCCGACGGCGACCGGACCCGAGATCCCGGCCTGGCCCTGGGTGCCGCCATGGCGGTCGCAGCGCGTGAAGGGCGGGACAAGCTCACCGTCGAGCTCCCCGACGACCTGGCGCCCCTGGGCGTCTGGATCGAACAGCTGGTGGCCGAGTCCACCGGCAAGCACGGCACCGGAGTGGTGCCCATCATCGACGCCGCCCGCCAGGACCCGGGTGGCTACGCCTCGGACCGGTTCTTCGTCGTCCACGACGCGTTGCGGGCCGAGCGCCTGGCCGACGCCCGCCATCCCGTGGTGCAGCTCACCGTCGACGGTGGTGACGGTCTCTTCGCCCTGGTCTTCCTGTGGGAGATGGCCACGGCGATCGCCGGCAGGGTGCTGGGACTGAACCCCTTCGACCAGCCCGACGTGGCGTCGGCCAAGGCGGCCACCAACGAGGTGCTCGAGGCCGGTCCCCACGAGATCGAGGCCCAGTCGGTGACGTCGATCATCGAGACGATCCGGCGCGGCGACCACCTGGCCATCTGCGCCTTCATCGATCCGGGTGACGAGGAGCTGGTGGCGTCGCTGGGTGCGGTCCGGGATCGACTGGCGACCAGCCTGGGCGTGGCGACGTCGCTCGGGTTCGGTCCCCGGTACCTGCACTCGACGGGCCAGCTCCACAAGGGTGGTCCCGAACAGATCGCCGTTCTTCAGGTCGTCTCCATCGAGGGTGATGTCCCGATCCCCGGCCGGGACTGGGGCTTTGCCACGCTCGAGGCGGCCCAGGCCGAGGGCGATCTCGAGGTTCTGCGCGCCCGCGGTCGACGGGCCGCCCGCGTGCAGCTCGACGATCTGCTGGCCCACTGAGGTTCGCTGCGCCGCCCAGAGCGGTCATCCTGAAACGGTTTCCCCGGCTGCTCGTCGGCCTGGTGGTGTTCGGGTTCGGTCTCGGTCTCACCGTGCTCGGCGGCTACGGGCTTCCGCCATGGGACGTCTTCCACCAGGGCCTGTCCGAGCAGACCCCGCTGACCATCGGCGGTGCGGTCATCGTCGTGGGTGCGCTCCTGCTGGTGGTCCTGGTGGCGCTCGACGAACCGATCGGTGTCGGCACCCTGGCCAACGTGCTGGTCATCGGTCTCGCCCTGGATGCGACCATCTGGGTCTTCGACGAGCCCTCGAACACGGCGGCTCGAGTGACGCTCACGCTGATCGGGCCGGTCGTGGTGGCGATCGGCAGCGGCTACTACATCGGCGTGGGTCTCGGCCCCGGGCCGCGCGACGGGCTGATGACCGCGTTGGACCGTCGCGGGGTGGCCATCTGGAAGGCCCGCACCGTCATCGAAGTGGCGGCCCTTGCGGCGGGCGTCGTGTTGGGCGGAACCGTCGGATGGGGCACGGCCTGGTTCCTGGTGGCCATCGGACCGGCGGTGCACTTCTTCCTGCCCCGACTCACCCTGCCTGACGTCGCCGCCGAGACCGGGGCACACTGACCGCATGGCGATCGATCTGAACGAGCTGAGCGCCGAGGTGATGACGTTTCTCCGGGAACGCCATCTGGCCACGCTCACCTCCCCCCGACCCGACGGCACCCCTCACGTCGCTCCGGTCTGTTTCACGTACGAACCCGACACTCGGCTCGCACGCATCATCACGTTCCGAGCGGCGCACCGGGTCGCCTTCATCGCGGCAGGGGCTCGGGTCGCCCTCTGCCAGGTCGACGGGCCGCGCTGGCTGACCCTCGAGGGCCGCGGCGTGGTCACCGACGAGGTCGAGCGTGTCGCCGAGGCCGAGCGACGGTTCGCCGAGCGGTACCGGCCAGCCAGTCAGCGCGACGACCGGGTGGCGATCGAGATCACGGTCGACCGGATGATGGGGCGGGCCTGATCCACCGGGAGCGCTATCGCAGCGGCATCTCGCGGGGTGCCACGACCATGCTGGCGTCGGCCTGCCCCAGGTACCCGGTCTCGTCGAACAGGCGGGCCCGGCTCTGCCCGATGCCGTCGGGTGACATGACCGTGGCCGCGTCGATCCCGATCCACTCGCCGACCGGATGCCGGACCAGGTGGTAGCTCAGGTCGGCATTGGGCGTGGTGTAGACGAAGAAGTCGACGTAGTTGGCGATGCCCGAGGAGAAGTCGCCGATGCACGCCAGTCGTTGCAGCGGGGTCAGCTCCTCGCCCGCCACCAGCGGCTTGGTCAGCCGGGCCCATCCCACCGCCGGCACGCCGGCGTTGAGGCTGCCGGCCACGCGGCGGAGCTCGATGGCCCGGATGAACCCCGGCGGCGTGAAGTCGCCGCTGTCGATGAGCTCGAACTCGGACCGTGACTCGTGGTGGCGGTCCGGTGGTGGTGGACCGACCGCTCGCTCGTTCTTGTCGGCGTCCACCTGGACGGCGCGGTCGCAGCGGACGAGCACTCCCGACGCGCGCGACACCAGCCGGTCGCCGTGCCACATCGTCGCGTCGGCCACGTGAATCTGACGGCCGGCCCGCACGATCGTGGTGCGGACCTCGACGGGCTGGATCGGCACCGGTCGGAGCAGGTCGATCGTCAGTCGCGCCACGCGCATCGGATCGGGGGTCTCGACGTGCTCGATCGCCCGGGCCAGCAGACCGGCCACCGGTCCGCCGTGACAGGTCGTCGGATCCCACGGGCCCTGCACCAGGTCGGAGGGAACCAGCCGGTCACCCTCGATGGCATACATCGCGTCCACGCCGGCGATCATGGGCCCAACCGGCTCCTGCGTGCCAGTCCGTGTCGCAGCGTCCCGTAGGATGCGGCGATGCGACGGCTCCTGGTCCTCTCCCTGGCGCTCGCGATGGTCACGGCGTGCGGCGGTGACGACACCACCGAGGCGACCGACGCGAGCACCGTGCCATCGGCCACCGACGCCGAGGTCTCCTCGGACACGACCACCTCTACTACGGCGCCCGCCGCCACCGTGCCCCAACGCTCAGGGGAGATCGTGGCACTGAGCTACAACGTGGCCGGGCTCCCCGAGGTCCTGTCGGGATCGCGGCCGGCCGAGTTCACCCCGCAGATCGGGCCGCTGCTGAACGACTACGACCTGGTCCTGTTGCAGGAGACCTGGCGCACGCCCGACCCCAATCCGTTGGCGCCGCTGAGGGTGTACCACGAGATCCTCGAGGAGGCATCGGAGCACCCGCACCGATCCGAGCCGAAGCCCCTCCCGCTGGGGTCGGACCCGAGCCGTCCCGATGCGTTGGTCAGCGACGGACTCAATCGCTTCTCCGACGTTCCCTTCGATCCGGTCGAGCGCACGGCCTGGAGCGAGTGTTTCGGGGGATTGGACCAGAGCGACGGCGGGTCCGGCGACTGCCTCTCGCAGAAGGGGTTCTCGGTCGCGTCGACCACCCTGGACGACGGCGTCGTCGTCGACGTCTACAACCTGCATCTCGAGGCGGGCGGCACCGAGGAGGATCAGCGGATCTCGCGGGGTCAGGCTCAGCAGCTGGCCGAGTTCATCACCACGACCTCCGCAGGGCGCCCGATCATCGTGGGCGGCGATTTCAATCTCCACACCGATCCCGAGCAGGCCGACGATCCCGACGAAGCGTGGGACCTCGAGAGCTTCCGGATCATCCTGGAGGAGGCCGGTCTGACCGACGTGTGCGAGGCGTTGGTCTGCCCCGAGCCGGGGCGCATCGACAAGTTCCTCTTCCGGAGCAGCGACGAGCTGACGATCGAACCGCTGGACTGGAACTTCGAGAGCGACGTCTTCGTGTCGGCCGACGGCGAGCCCCTGTCGGATCACGAGGCGCTGGCGGTCACGTTCGGCTGGACCCTCGGGAGTTGAGGCGCGCCGCGCCGTTCGGCGCAGCCGTCAGCGGCTGACGACCCGGTCGGGCAACAGCCGCACCGCCGACTCGATGGCGGCGTAGCTCCGTTCGGTGAAGGCCGGATCATCCTCGTCGAGCATGTTGGACATCACCTTCAGGGCCCACTGCATCAGCGGCCGTGATCGCATGCCGACGCGGGTCAGCTCGCGCATCAGCCCGGGGTTGCCGATGACCTCGGCGAAGAGGCGGGCCACCCGGTAGTAGCGACGGAACTCGTCGTCGAGCAATCGTGGGTACCGCTCCAGGACCAGACCGTTGCCGGTGCCGTGGGCCTCGGCGATCAGTGACGCCGCGGTTCGCCCGGTCTCGTAGGCGTAGTCGATGCCCTCGCCGTTGAAGGGGTTGATGTGGCCGCCGGCATCGCCCACCAGCAGCCAGTTGGGGCCCTGCCTGGGTTGGACCGAACCGGCCATGGGGAGGCGGCCTCCGGTGGGTGGGGCCAGCGGGGCGTCCGGGTCGATCTCCCAGTGGTCGGGGAGGGTGTGGGTGAACTCGTGCCACAGCTCGGTCGTGTTGATCTGCTTCCAGTCGCGGAACGTGGACAGCAGTCCCAACCCGACGTTGACGGTGCCGTCGCCCAGGGGGAAGACCCATCCGTAGCCGGGCATCGAGCTGCCGTTGCGATCCCGCACGTCCAGCGCGCTCTCGATCCACCGATCGTCGTGGTTGGGACTCTCGAAGTAGCCCCGGATGGCCATGCCCTGCGGGTAGGTGCGATCGCGCGTCGTGCCCAGCGCCCGGCCGAACCGCGAGTTGGAGCCGTCGGCCACCACGATCCACGGCGCCCGGATCGATCGGCTTGCACCGGTCGTCGTGTCCTTGACGGTCGCCCCGACGAGATGGCCGTGCTCGAGCTCGGGCGCCGTCGCTTCGGTGCCCTGGTGCAGGACCGCCCCGGCGGCCACGGCGTGCTCGGCCACGAACGTGTCCAGCTCGCGGCGGCGGACCACGTAGCCATGGTCGGGGTGGACCGAGTGCCGGGGCCAGGCCAGCTCCATGGTGCGGTGGTGGGCGATGGTTCGGAGGCCGTCGACGCGGTGGTAGCCGGCCAGGCGGTCGCCGAGGCCCATGGCCCGGAGCTGGGTGACGGCCCGCGGGGTCAACCCGTCGCCACACGTCTTCTCTCGAGGGAAGGCCGCCTTCTCGACGACGGCAACGTCCAGCCCGTGTCGGGCCGCCCAGTACGCCGCGGCAGCACCGGACGGGCCGGCGCCGATGATCAGGAGATCGTGCCGCTCGGCGGCGGTCACGCGTGCGACTACTCGACGGGGAGGTCGCCGCCCTCGGCGACGATGATCTCTTCCCAGACCGCCTCGCCACCCTCCTCGGCGGCGTTGAACTCCTCGTCGACGATCGGGAGGCCCTCCTCGTCGACGAGGACCAGCTCGTAGTCCAGGAGCGAGTCCGCCTCGCCCGGCTCGGCGGGTTCGGCCTCGGTGATCGGGATCTCCTCGTTGATGCCGTGCCGGATGTACATGATGACTTCGAGCAGCTCGAGGTCGGTCAGCTGGCTCGTTCCGAAGGCCGGCATCTGTGCTCCGGTCCCGCGGGTCTCGCCGACGAGGCGTCCCTGGGCGCCGTAGGGGACGTCGGCGCCGAAGGTCTCGACCCAGCCGGCCGTCCCGAGCCGGATCCACAGCGCCATGCGCTCGGGTTCGGGGAACGACTCGTGGACCTCGGTCAGGGCGGGGCCGGCGCCGGCGCCTTCGCCGTTGGCGCCGTGGCACCCGGAGCACCCCTTCTCCGAGAAGAGGGCGCGACCGTTGGCGATGAGGGTCGGCTCGGAGACCGGGCGCTCCAGCGAGTTGGCGTAGAAGAACCCCCAGAGCGGAAGGGCGACCAGCGCGGTGAGGGCCCACCAGGGGGCCTTGCGCCGCGACTCCGCCGCGACGACGGCGGGCGATGCGGGGGCGACCTCGACGTCGGACGTGGGCGTCTCGGCGATGGCGGTGGCGACTGCGGGATCGATGACCGCCGGGGCCGCCTCGTCGGCGACCGCGGTGGCCGTGGCCGCCGGAGCACCGCCCGAGGCGGGAGCGTCGCCTCCCCCGCTCACGGGGAGTCCGAGCGCCATGCGGCGCTGCCGCGTGCGCTCGAGAAGATGTTCGGGTACCTCGGTCACTGTGCCTCCGGGGCGAGCCGCGTGTCGGCCGGCGGGGTCATGTCCGGGCCACCATAGATCGCCAGGATCGAGGGCAGCCAACGTCGAGCGGGAGGGCGAGGATCGACGGGCGCACCGCTCGCAGGTCCCGTCGTGCCCGATGTGCCGGGCCTCGCGGGGCCGTGCTAAACCGTGAGCCTGTCGGGCTGACACGTCGGCCCGATAGTGTGGTGAACAGTCTTGTGAGCGAATTCACGAAGGAGGCCGACGAGTGGCCGAGACCCGCCGGGTCGATGCCGATGTGCGCAAGTTCTATCTCGGGCTCGCGATCGTCACCATCATCTTCTTCGGACCGGTCTTCCTGTGGACCGGCTTCTATCACGGCGGCGTCAACGTGGCCTTCGTCGTGTCCACGATCGTCACGTACCTCATGTGCATCGGCATCTGTGAGTACGCCCGGCGCCGTCCCGTCGGCGCCCCGCTCTCGTGGGGTGAGGCGATGCTGGCCGCCACCTACGTCTTCTTCCTCATGTTCTGGGTCTACGGCATCTGGCCCCACCAGTTCCTGACCTGGGCGGACAACGAGATGAACTGGCGACCCGACCGGTTCCTCGTCGGCCCCACGATCGCACCGGGTGACCAGGGTCTGTTCGAGTGGATCCTTCCCTTCTCGGTCAGCTACGAGGTCATCCGCGACATCATCACGGTGACCCTCTACGTCATCGCCCTCGGCCTGCAGATCTGGCTCTGGTCGATCTGGCAGAATCGGGGCGAGACCATCAAGACCGACGTCGAGAAGACCAGCTACGGCCGACCCCTCCAGAAGGCCTGATCCGCTCCCGCCCATGACCGTCACCGACGCCAACCCGCCCCTCCCCGAGTTCCGGGACGACTACGTCCTGGTCGAGGTCGACGCCGACTATCTGGGTCGCGCCGTCAAACCCAAGCAGTTCATCCACATCGACCAGTCGGAGTGCATCACCTGCGAGGGCTGTGTCGACATCTGCCCCTGGAAGTGCATCCACATGGTGCGCCCCGACGCCGTCGACGCCGCCGTCGATGTGGATCAGCCGGGGATCGACCCGTCCGATTCGGTCATCTTCACCATCGACGACGACGTCTGCACCCGCTGTGCGCTCTGCGTGGACCGGTGCCCCACCGGCGTGATCATCATGGGGAAGGTGGGGGCGCCGCTGGCCGACGGCGACCGCCACCAGCGCACCAACGCCCACGGCTACAGCTACGGAATGCGGCTCGGATGAGTACGCCCGCACCCGAAGCCCCTACCGTCAACCCTCAAGCAACCCAGGAGTGACCGGCGTGGCAAAGACGATGCCCGACGGCAAGACCAGCAAGTCCCTCGGTGAGAGGGCCAGCGATCTCGGCGACAGCATTCAGGACTCCCAGGCCTGGAACTCGATCTTCCGGCCCGGATCCATCTTCCGGAAGGGCTACACCGACAGTCCCCGGAACCGCTCGTACGTGATCATGAACAGCGTGCTCTACCACCTTCACCCGGTGAAGGTGAAGCGCCACGCGGTGAAGGTCTCCTACACGCTCTGCCTCGGCGGGCTCAGCTTCTTCCTCTTCATCCTGCTGACGATCACCGGCATCTTCCTGATGTTCTTCTACCGCCCCACCGCCACCCAGGCCTGGGACGACATCGCCACCCTCCAGAACTCGGTGCCGTTCGGACTGCTCGTGCGCAACATGCATCGATGGGCGGCCCACCTGATGGTGCTGTCGGTGTTCCTCCACATGGCCCGTGTCTTCTACCACGGTGCCTACAAGCCGCCCCGCGAGTTCAACTGGGTCATCGGGGTCATCCTGCTCACCCTCACCCTGCTGCTCTCGTTCACCGGATACCTGCTCCCCTGGGACCAGTTGGCGCTGTGGGCGGTGACGGTGGGCACCAACATGATGGGCTACACCCCGGTGTTCGGCTCCAAGGTCAGATTCGTGCTCCTGGGAGGAGCGGAAATCGGATCCGACACGCTGCTGCGCTGGTATGTCCTCCACGTATTGTTCGTTCCGTTCGTGACCGTGATCTTCATGGCGATCCACTTCTGGCGTGTCCGCAAGGACGGCGGAATCTCGGGACCGTTGTAGGGAGAATGTGACGTGACCGAAATCCCCGAACACCTCCGCAAACGAGCCGAGGAAGCCCGCAAGAAGGCCGAGGCCAAGGCCGCGGCCGACTCCGGCGCGGACGATCCCGCCGCGGGCGCGGCCGACGCCGGCGGCGGTGGTGACAGCGAGGGGTCATCCAAGATCCCCGCGCACCTCCTCGAGCGCAGTCGGGCCGCCAAGGCCCGCAAACAGGGTGGCGAGACCGAGTCCGCACCGGCGGCCACGGCGACCGCTACGGCGACCCCCGCCGCCGCAGCCGGCGCCCCCGCCGTCGTCGGTGGTGTGCCCCTGGCCGCGGGCCCCGGCGGCCACACCCAGCGCCTGCTCACCGTGGTCAAGTCCGGATCGATCCAGGACGTCAAGGCCAAGCCGGTCGACAAGGTCCACGTGTGGCCGCACCTGCTGGTGATCGAGTTCGTCGCCGCGCTCGCCTGTACCGCCTTCGTGTTGGTCTTCTCGATCTTCGTCAACGCACCGCTGCTGGAGCTGGCCAACCCCAACGAGACGCCCAACCCGTCCAAGGCGCCGTGGTACTTCCTGGGCCTCCAGGAACTGCTGACCATGTTCCATCCGATGGTGGCCGGCGTGACCATTCCCGGCATGGGCATCTTCATCCTGATCCTGTCGCCGTACGTGGACCGCAACCCCTCCAACAAACCAGAGGACCGCAAGTTCGCCGTCTCGCTGTTCACCGTCCAGCTCATGTTCTGGGCCGTGCTGGTGATCATCGGATCGTTCTTCCGCGGTCCCGGCTTCAACTTCGTATTCCCCTGGCGCGACGGCTTGTTCTTCGAGCTATGAGCCGCCGCCCCTCGCCGCACCCCCGATCGGGGAGGTCCACATGAGTTCCGGAACCATCGCACTCCTGGCCGTCATCGGCCTCGCCGTGCTCGCCGCCGTGGTGATCCTCGCCGGCGCGCGCCGTCGAGACGCCGACCAGGCCACGGGTCACCTGTCGCGTGAAACCGTCAAGAAGGACGCGCCCGCGGACGTCTACGAAGGGTCGACGTCCGGCGAGGAGCTCGAGCGCCAGGTCGCGCTGATGCGGCGAACCGGGACGACCGATCTGGTCGAGCCCTCCGGCGATACCGAGCTCGTGCCGTTCGTCCCACCGGACGAGGAGGCCTACGGCGTCACCCGGCGCCAGTTCCTCAACCGCAGCAACATCCTGTTCATGGGACTGGGTCTCGGTGCGTTCGGCACTGCGATCGTCGGGTTCCTCTGGGGTCCCGAGCAGTCGGGCGGCTTCGGCTCCGCCATCGAGGTCGGCAAGGTCCCCGACGTCATCGCCGAGATCAAGGCCAACAACGGCTTCCTCTACCGTCCCGACGGTCGGATGTGGCTGACCGAGTATCCGAGCTCGTCCCTGGACGCGGCGCGGCAGGTGTACTCGGAGGCTGAACTCAACGGGATGGAGGCGGGTGTGACCGCCATCTACCAGAAGTGCCCGCACCTCGGCTGCCGGGTTCCCGAGTGCGCCAGCTCCCAGTGGTTCGAGTGTCCGTGCCACGGCTCCCAGTACAACCAGGTCGGCGAGAAGAAGGGCGGCCCCGCCCCACGCGGCATGGACCATTTCGGCATGAACGTCGACGCGGCCGGCACCGTGACGGTCGACACCGGTCTGATCATCCCCGGCGCGCCGATCGGGACCAACACCACCGGCCAGGAGGCCGAGGGCCCCAACTGCATCGGCCAGGCCAGTGAAGGTCACGGCGGCGGGTAGCTCGATGCGAACGGTACGAAGGAACTCACCCCGCTCATGATCATCGCTTCCACGTTCAGCTCGATCGGCATCATCCTGGCCGTGCTCGTCCTCGTCGGCGTGCTGGTCTATGCGGCCATCAACTTCTCGAGCGGCAAGGACGAGGTCGGCTCGGAGCTCGAGCTCGCCGCCAACCGCAAGCCGTACCTGCCCGACGAGGAGCTCGAAGGCAGGAAGCTCGACAAGTCGTTGACCTGGTCGCTCCTGCTCCTGATCATCATCGGCGTGGGGCTCCCGCTCTACTGGCTCAACGAGCCCGGCCGTCAGGCCGACGCCAACGAGGGCATCGCCGAAACGTTCGTCTCGCGGGGTGAGGCGCTCTACGAGGCGCAGTGCTCCAACTGTCACGGCGGAGCGGGGGCCGGAGCGGTGGCGGCCGACTTCGCCCTCACCGTCAACGGTGAGTTCGTCGACCAGGTCGACTGGCGGGCGCCCGAGCTGACGACGTCGCTGCTCCGCTTCAGCCGCGACGAGGTGACCGAGATCCTCAATCTCGGGCGACCCGGCACACCGATGCCGGCCTGGGGAGAGCCCGGCGGTGGTCCGCTCACCGCCCAGCAGATCGACAACATCGTCGACTACCTCGAGAGCCTGATTCCCTACGAGATCGACGAGTTCGGCAATCCGGTCGAGGTGGACGACGACGGCGAGGTCCTCTTCTACCAGGAGGGCGACGACATCCCCGAGGGCAGAGCGGTCGGTGACCCGGTCGTCTCGGCCGCCTGGATCGAGCGTCAGGCCGGCATCGACACCGAGGTCGAGCGAACCACGTGCACCGGCGAATTCGAGGGCGACCCCGATTGTGTGGTCGAGTACGACTCCCGGGGTGAGGCCCTGTTCAACCTGGGCCGGGTGTCCGGGTTCGCCAATGGTGCCTATGCGTGCGCCCGGTGCCACACCGCGGGATGGAGCTTCGCCTACCCCGGCTCCAGCGTGTTCAGCGAGACCGGCAACCTCCCCGAACTCACCGCCTCGCCCGGCCCGGCCGGTGGAGGCGGGTTCGCCGCCAACCTCTGGGACATCGACCGCAAGTTCGGCGAGGCGGTCGCCGCCAACGGCGGCCCGCTCGAGCTGGCCGTCGACGAGACCGGCTACGCACGGTCGCTCCCCGATGGATCGCTCCTGACCGTGATGTTCGATGCGGCCGTGGTGATGGATCCCAGCGGTCCCTATCTCGCCCGGGACGAGCTCGGCGAGCTGCTGCTGGTGGTCGACGGGCAGGTCCTCGACGCCGAGGGCGAACCGGTGACCGAGATCGAGGGCCACCCGGTCGAGATCGTCGACCGCGTGGCGCTGGATGCCGAGGGTGGTGCCCTGCTCGACGGCGACGAGTTGGCCGACCCGGGTCGGAGCGTGCCGTTCTCGGCCAGCCAGATCGAGTTCATCCAGCGCGGTGGTGCCGAGGGTCAGGCGTACGGTGACCTGATCGTCAGCAACGGCGGCTATCAGATGCCGGGCTTCGGCGACCTGCTCACCGACGCCGACATCGCCGCCATCGTCGACTACGAGCGGTCGCTCACCGCCGAGACCGCCCGCACCGAGTACGTCGACCCGACCGAGGAGGCGTCGTCGTGATCGACGTGATCGCAGCCATCAGCTTCCGGCCCGAGATCGCCGGCATCCTGACCGTCCTGGTCGGGGTCGTGGTCCTCATGGGATCGGTCTACCTGCTCCTGGCCACCAACACCGGTACCCGGCTGGGTTTCCTGCTCGCCCTCACCGGGTTCTTCGGCTGGATGTTCATCATGGGCGTCACCTGGTGGATCTACGGGATCGGGTACAAGGGGCCCGATCCGTCGTGGGAGATCGACGAGATCGTGTTCGGCGAACTCGACCAATCGGCCAACGAGGAGGTCCGCGCGCTGAGCAACCGGGATCCCGAGCTGGTGGCGGCCCTCACCGCGGCCGATCCGGAAGCGTCGGCGTTGGCGGGCTCGCAGGTTCCGAGGAGTCTGTCGGATGTCGCCGGGGTCAATCCGGAGCTGGTCGATCGAGCGACCAGCGAAGAGGGCGCCGCCCTGCTCGTCGCCGGCGATGAGGTCGTCGGGTACGTCGGTGCCGACGGGGAGCGGGTCTCCGGCGACCCTGGGCTCTCCTTCAGCGGCGAGGAGATCGTCGACGAGAACGGCAACGGCACCGCCGTCGAGGTCGTGACCTACCGCTTCGACACCGGGGGTTGGACCGTCATCGAGGGCGCCGATCCGTTTCGGGGGGAGGCGCAGGCCGCGGCCGATGCCGCCCTGGTCGAGAACGTCCCGTCCGTCGAGAGCCCGGCCGACTACGTCGCGTTGGGAACCTTCGACGCCGGTGGGAAACCGCGAGCCTCGGGGGACGGCGTGTGGGACAGCGTCGCCAACAAGATCACCAACACCTTCCGCCTCACCCACCCCGAGCACTACGCGGTGGTGCAGGCCCAGATGGCGGTTCCGGTCGAGCCCCAGCCGGGCGAGGCACCGCCCGTTCCCACGGTCGACGAGACCCAGCCGGTCATGTCGGTCGTCATGACGCGCGATCTCGGCTCGAAGCGTCTGCCCCCGGCGCTCGTCACCCTCTTCTCCCTGGCCATGCTCCTCCTGCTCAGCTGGATGCTGCATGCCCGCGACGAGCGGGTCGCCGAGCTCGAGGGTTCCGACCCTGGGAAGACCTGACCGACGTGGCGCAGTACCTGCCCGTTCTGGCGATGATCGTGTTGGCGGTGGTCTTCGCGCTGGGGAGCTTCCTCGCCAGCAAGCTCCTTGCGCCGCGACGCCCCACCGACAAGAAGACCGCCCCCTACGAATGCGGGATCATCCCGGGCAACGACCCGCCCGACCGGTTCCCGGTCACCTTCTACCTCGTCGCGATGATCTTCATCATCTTCGACATCGAGATCATCTTCCTCTACCCCTGGGCGGTGGCCCATGAGAGCCTCGGGGCGTTCGGGCTCGGCGCCATCCTGATCTTCAGTGCGCTGCTCTTCGAGTCCTTCGTGTACCTCGTCGGCAGCGGCGTCATGAACTGGGGACCGGTCAAGCGGATCCTGCGGAGCGGTTCGGGGGAACCGGTCGTCTCCGCCGACCGCACCAGCACCACCACCGTCCGCAGGGTCGGACTCGACGGCCGCCGAGCACCGCGAGCCGATGCCGAGCACCCCGCCCACGACGATGCCCCCGACGACGTCGACGCCGAGCCGCTCCCGGCGGGTTCCCACTGATGGGCCTGGACGAGTTTCGGGACCAGGGCCTCGAAGGGCTCGATCACAACATCATCACCGCCCCCATCGAGGAGCTGGTGAAGTGGGCGCGTGTCCGATCGATGTGGCCGGCCACCTTCGGTCTGGCCTGCTGCGCGCTCGAGATGATGGCCACCGGGGGAGCCCACTTCGACCTGGCCCGATACGGCATGGAGGTCTTCCGGGCGTCGCCCCGCCAGGCCGACCTGATGATCGTGGCCGGTCGGGTCTCGCAGAAGATGGCACCGGTCCTGCGCCAGATCTACGACCAGATGATGGAACCCAAGTGGGTCATCTCGATGGGGGTCTGCGCCTCGTCCGGTGGCATGTTCAACAACTACGCCATCGTCCAGGGCGTCGATCAGGTCGTTCCGGTCGACGTCTACGCCCCCGGCTGCCCCCCGGGTCCCGAGACCCTGATGCACGCCATCCTGACCCTGCACGACAGCGTCCAGTCGGGTGAGCTGACCCGCCGGCGGGACCGCGAAGGCGGCGGTGCCAACATCGTCGTCGAGCAACGCGACGGGCAGGCCGGCGAGCGCATGGTCGAGCTGTCGGCTCGGTCGGCCGCACCACGGCCCGCCGGGACGTCGGCATCGAGCGACCGGGGCTGACATGACCGAGTCCGACCCCACGACGTCCGAGGACGCGCCCGACGAACCAGCCGCCACCACGACCCGGCACGGAGCCTACGTGGGTCCGATTCGAGGCGACGGCATCGAGGTGCTGCACGTCGGCGCCTCCGGCCTTGTCGACCTCGTCGCCGCGCTGCGCGACGAGGGGTACGGCATGCTGCTCGATCTCACCGCTGTCGACTACCTCACCTACGAGGCGCCCCGCGCGCTTCCCCCCGAGGTCGAGGCCCGACGTTTCGAGGTCGTCGTCCATCTGCTGTCGCTCGAGCACCGGACCCGCATCCGGATCAAGGTGCAGGTCGATCCCGCCGCTCCCGTGGTGCCCACCCTGTTCGACCTCTTTCCCGGCGCCGAGAACATGGAGCGCGAGGTCTTCGACATGTTCGGGATCAGCTTCGAGGGTCACCCCGACATGACCCGGATCCTCATGCCCGAGGACTGGGTCGGTCATCCGCTGCGCAAGGACTACGCGATCGGTCGGATTCCCGTGCAGTTCAAGGCCGGAGCCGAGCAATGAGCACCGTCGAGACCGGGCGACCGACCGTCTACGAACGCGACCTCGACACCAGCGCGGTCCTGCGGATGTCCGAGGCCGAGGCCACCCACATCGGCGACGACGAGAACGACGACCGGGTCATCATGAACATGGGTCCCTCGCACCCCTCCACCCACGGGGTGCTCCGCCTCATGCTGGAGATGGACGGCGAGACCGTGCTGCGGTCGAAACCGGTCGTCGGCTACCTCCACACCGGCATGGAGAAGACCGGCGAGGAGCTCTCCTACGTCCAGGGTTGCACCAACGTCACCCGCATGGACTACGCCGCACCGCTGTTCAGCGAGCTGGCCTTCAGCCTGACCACCGAGGCGCTGCTCGAGGTGGAGATCCCGCCCCGGGCCACCTGGATCAGGATGCTCCTCTGCGAGATCAACCGGATCACCTCGCACCTGCTGTTCATGGCCACCAACGGCATGGATCTGGGTGCGGTGTCCATGATGATCTACGGGTGGCGCGAGCGCGAGGAGGGCCTCCGGCTGCTCGAGAAGATCACCGGGCTGCGGATGAACCACAACTTCATCCGACCCGGCGGCGTCGCCGCCGACCTGCCCGACGGCTGGGTCGAGGACGTCATCGGGTTCATCGATCTCCTGCCGCCCCGGTTGGAGGAGTACGACACGCTCATGACCGGCCAGCCCATCTGGCGGGAACGGCTGCAGGGCGTCGGCACCATCACCCCCGACGAGGCCATCGCGCTCAGCGCCACCGGTCCGCTGCTGCGGTCCACCGGTGTGCCCTGGGACCTCCGACGCGACACGCCCTACCTGGCGTACGACCAGGTCGAGTTCGACGTCGTCGTCGGGAGCTACGGTGACTCGTTCGACCGGTACGCCATCCGGCTCAACGAGATCCGCGAATCGATCCGCATCATCGAGCAGTGCGTCGACCGCATGCCCGACGGCGACTACCGCGTCCAGGATCGAAAGGTCACCCCGCCGCCGCGGGCCCGCCTGGACGAGTCGATGGAAGCGTTGATCCACCACTTCAAGATCTTCACCGAAGGGTTCCAGGTGCCGGCGGGTGAGGCGTACACCTCGGTCGAGTCCCCCCGCGGCGAGCTGGGCTGCTTCCTCGTGTCCGACGGCGGACCGAAGCCCCACCGCATGCGCATCCGGCCGCCCAGCTACATCAACCTCCAGACGCTTCCGCATCTGATGCACGGCCGTCTCATCGCCGACGCGGTGGCGGTCATCTCCTCGGTCGATCCGATCATGGGTGAGGTGGACCGCTGATGGCCCGCCTGTCGTCCAAGAACCTGGTGGTCGCCCGCGAGCTGATCTCCTGGTACCCCAAGCCAAAATCCGCGCTCATCCCGCTGCTGCACCTGGCCCAGGAACAGGACGGGCACGTGGCCGAGGATGCGATGGAGCACATCGCCGAGCTGGTCGGGGTCACCCCCGCCGAGGTGCTGGGGACGTGCAGCTTCTACGAGATGTTCAAGCTCCACGAGGTGGGCACCTACGTGGTCAACGTGTGCACCAACATCTCGTGTCAGCTGCTGGGCGGCGAAGAGCTGTTGCACCACGCCGAGGAGCGCCTCGGGATCAAGGCCGGGGCCACCACCGCCGACGGAACGTTCACGTTGGAAGACGTCGAGTGCGTGGCGGCGTGCACCGAGGCGCCCTGTGCCCAGGTCAACTACCGCTACTTCGGTCGGCTCACGCCCGAGACCTTCGACACCCTCATCGACGACCTGGCCGCCGGACGACGCGACGAGGTCCCTCCGCACGGCACGCTGGCCCGCGTCCGGCAGCACATCCCGCCCGCCAAGGCCGCGGGTCCGGCCATGACCGACGGAGCGACGGCACCGGATTGGTACCCGCCCGCCGACGAAGGTGGTGAGGGAGCATGACCGACGGGCTCGACGCTGCGTCGCAGGACCTCGCCCGTCAGGGGTACCTCGCGTACGCGCCGGGCTGGGTGCCCACCGAGGGGCCCGAGATGGTGACCTCGCGCTTTCCCTACGAGGACTCCTTCACGCTCGAGCGGTCCCGTGCCACCGAGGGCTACGAAGGCCTGCGCGCCGCGCTCCAACGCCGACCCGACGAGGTCCATGCCGAGGTTCGTGAGGCCACCCTGCTCGGGCGGGGCGGCGCCGGCTTCCCGGCCGGCATCAAGTGGGGGTTCTGCCCCGACGGGGTCTGGCCCCGCTACCTCGTCGTCAACGGCGACGAGAGCGAGCCCGGCACCTACAAGGACCGGCTCCTGATGGAGCGCGATCCCCACCAGCTGATCGAGGGCTGCGTGATCGCCTGCTATGCGGTGGGACTCAGCCAGTGTTTCCTCTACGTGCGCGGCGAGATGGCGCTGGCCCAGGAGCGCATCGCCACCGCGCTCAACGAGGCCTACGAGGCCGGCTACGTCGGCAAGCACATCATGGGCAGCGACGTGTCGGTCGACATCGTGCTGCACTGGGGTGCGGGCGCGTACATCGTCGGCGAGGAGACCGCGCTGATCGAGAGCCTCGAGGGCAACCGCGGGATGCCGCGCCTCAAGCCGCCGTACTTCCCGGCCGCCATCGGCCTCTACGGCAAACCGACGATCGTCAACAACGTCGAGACGCTGTCCAACCTGCCGTGGATCCTGCGCAACGGCGCCGAGGCCTACAAGGAGCACGGCTCCGAGACCTCACCGGGAACCCGCATGTTCGCGGTGTCGGGTCACGTCAAACGTCCGGGCGTGTACGAGGTGCCGCAGGGCGTGACGACGTTCCGCGATCTGCTCTACGGCGACCAGTACTGCCAGGGGGTCCGCGACGGCCACGAGCTCAAGATGTTCATCCCGGGCGGCGGTTCGGCGCCCTGGTTCTTCCCCGAGCATCTCGATCTGCCGCTCGAGGCCAGACCCGTGGGTGCCGCCGGTTCCATGCTCGGCTCGGGGGCCATCGTCGTCATGGACGACTCCACCGACGCGGTCCGGGCCTGCCTTCGGGTCGTCCGGTTCTTCGCCCGCGAATCGTGTGGCAAGTGCACCCCGTGCCGCGAGGGCACCACCTGGCTCGAACGGGTGCTCCAGCGCATTCTCGACGGCCACGGCCGACCCGCCGATCTGGACCTGCTGGCCGACATCGGCGACAACATCTCCCCCGGGCCCTATCCCGGGCCCGCGGTCCCCGGCAGCGGCGAGGTCGATGTGCCCTTCCCGCCCCGTCAGACCACGATCTGCCCGCTGGGGCCGTCGTCGGTCGCACCGGTCACCTCGGCGCTGCGTCGCTTCCGGTCCGAGTTCGAGGCCAAGATCGCTTCGGGGGGCGCGTCATGACGGCGACCGATCCCATCACCGACGGCGTGCCGATCACCATCGACGGAGCGGCGGTCCAGGCCCGTCCGGGCGAGCTGCTCATCGACGCCGCCGAACGCAACGGGGTCTACATCCCCCGCTTCTGCTACCACCCGCGCATGTCCCCGGTCGGGATGTGTCGGATGTGCCTGGTCGAGGTCGACACCGGCCGGGGCGCGGCACTGCAGCCCGCGTGCATGCTGCCCTGCACCCCCGAGATGATCGTCGACACCACGTCCGAGGTCACCAAGAAGGCCCAGGACGGCGTCCTCGAGTTCCTGCTGATCAACCATCCCCTCGACTGCCCGGTCTGCGACAAGGGCGGCGAGTGCCCCCTTCAGGACCAGACGATGGCGTTCGGGCCGGGCGAGACCCGGTTCGTCGAGGAGAAGCGGCACTACGAGAAACCCATCGCCATCAGCGACACCGTCTACCTCGACCGCGAGCGCTGCATCCTCTGCGATCGGTGCACCCGGTTCGCCAAGGAGGTGGCCGGCGACCCGCTGATCCACTTCATCGACCGGGGCAACGAGACCCAGGTCAACACCTTCCCCGACGACCCGTTCGCCTCCTACTTCTCGGGCAACACGGTCCAGATCTGCCCGGTCGGCGCGTTGACGGCCAAGCCCTACCGCTTCAAGGCTCGCCCTTGGGACCTCGAGGAGATCGCCTCCACGTGCGTCACCTCACCCACCGGCGACGGCATCGTCATCCAGTCGTCGCGCAACGAGGTGCTCCGGTACCTGGGCCGCGACGTCGACGCCGTCAACTGGGGCTGGCTGGGTGACAAGGATCGGTTCGGGTTCGAAGCGATCACCCACCCCGAGCGACTCGACGCCCCGCTCATGCGGGGGACGGCGCTCGGCGCACTCGAACCCAACGGACCCGAGCTGGTGGCGACCCGCTGGCCCACGGCCCTGGCCGCCGCGGTCGACGCTATCGTCGACGGTCTGGCCCAGGGCGGACCCGAGGGGTTCGCTGTCATCGGGGGCGCCCGGCTCACCAACGAGGAGCAGTACGCCTGGGTCCGCCTGGCCAAAGGGGTGATCGGCTCCGACAACGTCGATGCGCAGCTGGGTGACGGCCTCGATCCGTCGGTGGTGTTCGCTTATCCACGCGCCACGATCAACGAGGTATGCGACCCCGGCGGCACCATCGTCGTCCTCGGTCCCGACCCCAAGGAGGGGTTCGGGTCGCTGTACCTGCGGCTCCGCCATGCCGTGGTCCACGACGGCGCCACACTCATCGAGATCACGCCGCGCGCCACCGCGCTGTCCCGGCACGCGACCGTGTCGCTCCAGCATCGTCCGGGAGAATCGGCGGCCGTCATCGAAGCGGCCCTCGCGGGTAGCTCGCTCGAAACCGCCGGCGTCCCGGCCGAGGCGCTCCGGCTCGCGGGCCGGCTGCTCGCCACGGACGGCCCGGTCAGTGTCATCGCCGGCCGCCCGTCGCTGGCCGACCGATCCGAGGTCACCGCCGCGGCGCTCGGTGCTCTCGATCAGCGGCCCGGCGGCATCCGCCTGCTCTCCGCGCTACGCCGGGGCAACGTGCACGGGGCACTCGACATGGGAATGGTGCCCGGCTACCTGCCGGGGCGCGCCCGTCGCGCCGACGCTTCGCACCGGTGGTCGGCCCGGTGGCCCACCACACCCACCACCGACGGCCTCGACACCGAGGGGATCCTGCGAGCCTCGGCCGACGGGAAGATCCACACCCTGGTCCTGCTCGGCGCCGACCCGATGGCCGACTTCGTCGACGGCGATCTGGCCCGGCGCGGTCTCGACGGCGCCGGCACCGTCATCGCGGTCGACCAATTCCTCACCACGTCCAGCTCGTGTGCCGACATCGTCCTGCCCGCGGCCGGGGCTGCCGAGGTCGACGGTACCTTCACCAACCTCGAAGGTCGGATCAGTGCGGTTCGAGCCAAGGTCACCCCTCCCGGCATGGCCTGGTCGGACTGGATGATCGCAGCCGAGCTGGCCCGCCGGCTCGACCGCCCCTTCGGCGACGACGTCAGCGCCGCGTCGCTCTGGGCCGAGGTGGTCGCCACGTCCGAGCTGCATGCCGGCGTCGACCTCGCCGCGGTCGACGCCGACGCCGAGGGGATCCTGCTGCCGGGTGATCCGTCGGCGCCGGCCGAGCCCACGGCGTCGCCCGAATTGCCGGGTCGGGACCAGTGGACCTTCCGGCTCGTCGTCACGCACCGGCTCTACGACCAGGGCACCCTGCTGCAGCATTGCGTGTCCAGCGCCGGCCTCACGTCGACGCCGGTCGTGGCGTTGTCCCCGCACGACCTCGACACGCTGGGGGTCTCCGAGGGCGGCAAGGTGAAGGTCACCTCGGCCGAGGGGACCATCACCGGCGTGGCCGAAGTCGACCCCGGTCTCCCCCGCGGGTCGGTCGGCCTGGTGGCCAACCTGGCGCCCGCGGCAGCCAACCAGTTGATCGACGCCTCGGCGCCGGTCACCGACGTCCAGGTGGAGACGGCCTGATGTTCGGCGATCCGCTCCTCCTCGACGGCATCGGTTGGGCCGAGGTCTGGCGCGTCCTGATCAAGGTCTTCATCACGTTCGGGTTCCTTCTCGTCGCCACCATGTTCATGGTCTGGTTCGAGCGCAAGGTCATCTCCGACATGCAGAACCGGATCGGACCCAACGTGGCCGGACCGTGGGGGCTGCTCCAGACGCTGGCCGACGGCATCAAGGCGTTCTTCAAGGAGGATCTGCTCCCCACCCGAGCCGAGCGGTTCCTCTTCCGTCTCGCCCCGGTCATCGCCGCCACCACCGCGTTCGTCACGTTCGCGGTCGTCCCCATCGGCGGGGTGTTCAACGACGAGGGCTCCGGCACGATCTCGTTGTTCGGCCGGGAGACCTATCTCCAGCTCGCCGACCCGCAGATCGGCATTCTCCTCCTGCTCGCCATGTCGTCGATCGCCGTCTACGGCGTGATGTTGGCCGGTTGGGCATCGGGATCCAAGTACCCGCTGCTCGGCTCGGTGCGGGCCACGGCCCAGATGGTGTCGTACGAAGCCGCCCTCGGACTGGCGGTGGCGGCGGTCGTGCTGATGGCCGGCTCGCTGTCGACCCACGACATCGTCGCGTCGCAGAGCGAATCGGGCTTCCTCGGCGTGGCCAGCTGGAATCTGTGGGCCACCGGCTTCGTACCCTTCGTGATCTTCGTCATCGCCGCCACGGCCGAGCTCAACCGTCCCCCCTTCGACCTGGTCGAGGCCGAGCAGGAGCTCGTCGGCGGCTTCCACACCGAGTACTCGTCGATTCGCTTCGCCCTCTTCTTCCTCGCCGAGTTCATGAACACGGTGACCATGTCGGCCATCATCGTCACGCTGTTCCTGGGCGGGCCCAGCGGTCCGCTGCTGTTCGGGCCCGACTGGATCTGGCCCATCCTCTGGTTCTTCCTGAAGCTGTTCTGCTTCCTGTTCATGTTCGTCTGGTTCCGGGCCACGCTGCCGCGGCTGCGCTACGACCAACTGATGGATCTGGGATGGAAGATCCTCATCCCGATCGCGCTGGGCTGGTTCCTCCTGCTCGGCGCCATCCGCGTGGGCCAGCAGCAGGACTGGAACCCGACGCTGGTCATCATCGTCAGCCTCGGCGTCCTGAGTCTGGGAGCGCTCCTCCTGCTCAGCGCGGTGCGCAAGGCCGAGCCCGAACCCGAGGAGGTCACCGTCTGATGGGGTACCTCGACGGATTCCGGGTCACGTTCGGCAAGCTCTTCGAGAAGCGGGTCACCAAGCCGTACCCCGAGGAGAAGCGCGACAAGCCACCGCGCCTGCACGGGCGGCACGTCCTCAACCGCTACGAGGACGGCATGGAGAAGTGCATCGGATGTGAGCTCTGCGCCGGCGTGTGCCCGGCCCGCTGCATCTACGTGCGCGGCGCCGACAACCCCATCGACGACCCGGTCTCGCCGGGCGAGCGGTTCGGGTTCGTGTACGAGATCAACTACCTGCGGTGCATCCACTGCGACCTGTGCGTCGAGGCCTGTCCCACCGAGGCCATCACCGAGACCAAGCTCTTCGAGTTCTCGTTCACCAACCGCGCCGACGCGATCTACACCAAGGACGAGCTGGTCGTGAACGACGACGGCACACCCCAGCAGTTGCCCTGGGAGGACTGGCGCGAGGGTGAGGACCAGAACACGTCGGGCTGGATGCGGGCCACCGCGCCGGCCGGATCCGCCGAGTTCGAGGGCATCGTCGCGTGGGCCGCCGAACTGGGCTACGGCGTGCGCGACGCCGAGCTGGGTCAGCGTGAGGAGAACGACGACGAGGACGGTGAGCCGTAGTGGAAGCGTTCGTGTTCATCGTCAGCGCCGCGGTCATCGTCGCCGGTGCCATCGGGGTGGTGGGCTCCCGCAACCCGGTCAACGCAGCGATGTCGCTGGTCGCCACGCTGTTCGGCGTCGCCGTCCTGTTCATCGCCAACGAGGCCCACTTCCTCGCCGCCGTCCAGGTCATCGTCTACGCCGGCGCCATCGTGGTGCTGTTCCTCTTCGTGATCATGCTGCTGGGGGTCGATCGGACCGAAAACCTGGACACCGAACCCATCGTGGGTCAGCGACCGGCCGCGATCATCGGCGGGCTGGTCTTCCTCTCCATGCTGCTCGCGGTGTTCCTGCTGGGTTCCGAGGACACCGAGCCCATCACCGGCGGGTCCACGGTCGCCGGCGCGCCGACCGAGATCGTCGAGACCGAGACCAACGTGTCGGGCCTGGGCCGGGTGCTGTTCACCGACAACGTCTTCGCGTTCGAGCTGACCGGCGTGTTGCTCACCATCGCCGTGATCGGGGCCGTGGTGATGGCCAAGCGCAAGGCCGGCGACGACGAACCCGTACCGGAGATCGCCGAGACCGAGGGGCTCTTCGAACCCACCAGCGAGAACGAGCTGGCGGCTGCCGAGGACCACGTCGAGCCGGCCGGTCGCGACGAGGAGGTGTCCGACTGATGGAGGTCACCACCACCTGGTATCTCACCCTCTCGGCGGTCGTCTTCACCATCGGCGGCGTGGGTCTGCTCATCCGCCGCAACCCGTTGGTCATGTTCATGTGCGTCGAGCTCATGCTCAATGCGGTCAATCTGACCTTCGTCGCGCTGGCCGACCGATTCGGTGACCTCTCCGGTCAGGTCGTGGTGTTCTTCGTCCTCGTCGTGGCGGCAGCCGAAGTGGTCGTCGGCCTGGCCATCATCGTCGCCGTCATGCGCGGCCGGCCCGGCGCCACCGCCGACGACATCTCGGTGCTGAGGGGATAGCCGTGGACGATCTCATCTGGCTCATCCCCGCCTTCCCGCTGGTCGGGTTCCTCGCACTGCTCGTCGGTGGCCGCAGACTGGGCGAGCCCGCGGCCGGGTGGTTCGCCGCCACCATGGTGGCGGCGTCGTTCGTGGCCACGGTGGCCGTCTTCGCCGACCTGGTCGGGCGCGCCGCCGAAGATCGGGAGATCACCCAGACGCTGTTCACCTGGATTCCCGCCGGTACCTTCGAGGTCGGCGTCGGATTCCTGGCCGACCCGCTGTCGATCACGATGGCGCTGTTCATCACGGGTGTCGGAGCGCTCATCCACGTCTACGCCATCGGGTACATGCACGGCGACCAGCAGTTCTCCAAGTTCTTCGTGTACATGAACCTGTTCATCTTCTCGATGCTCATCCTGGTCATGTCCGACAACCTCCTCCTGACGTTCGTCGGATGGGAGGGGGTCGGGGCGTGCTCGTACTTCCTCATCTCCTTCTGGTTCACGGTCGATGCCAACGCCAGTGCCGGGAAGAAGGCGTTCGTCACCAACCGCATCGGTGACTGGGGCTTCATGCTGGCGATGTTCGTCGCGTTCGCCACGTTCGGCACCGTGGAATACCTCGAGCTCACCGGACTGGCCCGCGGCGGTCAGATGGCGGCCGTGACCGCCACGGCGATCGCCGGGTTGCTCTTCGTCGGCGCCGTCGGGAAGTCGGCCCAGCTGCCGCTCTTCGTGTGGTTGCCCGACGCCATGGCGGGTCCCACGCCGGTCTCGGCACTGATCCATGCCGCCACCATGGTCACGGCCGGGGTCTTCCTCCTCGTCCGCACCAACGCGGTCCTCGATGCCGCGTACGACTGGTTGCCCACCACCATCGCCTGGGTCGGAGCGATCACCGCGTTCGTCGCCGCCACCATCGCGGTCGCGCAGAACGACATCAAGAAGGTGCTCGCGTACTCCACGGTGAGCCAGCTGGGCTACATGTTCCTGGCGATCGGGAGCGGAGCGTTCATCGCGGCCATCTTCCACATGATCACCCATGCGTTCTTCAAGGCGTTGCTGTTCCTGGGGTCGGGCTCGGTCATCCACGGGATGCACGAGCAGCAGGACATGCGTGGCATGGGTGGCCTGCGCAAGTTCCTGCCCATCACCACCGGGGTCTTCATCGTCGGTTGGCTGGCCATCGCCGGCGTGCCGCCGTTCGCCGGGTTCTGGTCGAAGGACGAGATCCTGCTGTTCGCCTGGAACAAGAGTCCGGTGCTGTGGGCGGTCGGCTTGGTGACGGCGCTGCTGACGGCGTTCTACATGACCCGCCAGGTGGTGATGACCTTCTTCGGCACGCCCGACTGGCAGAAGGACGAGCCCGAGATGGCTCCGGTCCTGCGGGCCGAATCCGAGGCCCGCGGGGACGATCCGGTCGAGCCGGTGTTCCTCGACGGTCGGGGGGACGCGCACCACCTCCCCGATCCCGACTTCGAGCCTCACGAATCCTCCTGGCTCATGCTGGTGCCGCTGGTGGTCCTGGCCGGCCTCGCCGTGGTGGGCGGCGTGCTGCAGCTGCCCTTCACCAGCGACCTGAAGTTCCTCGAGCACTGGCTCGAGCCGGTGGTCGAGGGGGCCGAGGTCCACGTCGACGTGTCCACCGGTGTCAAGTGGTTGCTGGCGCTCATCGCCACCGCCGGCGGACTGGCCGGCCTCATCGCGGGCTGGATGATGTTCGGTCGTGGAGCCGGCGATCGGACCGCCGTCGAGCGGCCCTTCCTGGCCCGGGCCTGGCGGATCGATGAGACCTACGCCGCGTTCGTCGGCGGTCCCGGAACGGCCGGTTTCGATGCCACCGCCGCGGCGGACACGACCGTGATCGACGGGGCCGTCACCGGCGTCGCCGGCGGGGTACGCCGGCTGAGCGGCGTCCTGCGTCGACAGCAGAACGGCCTGGTGCGCAGCTACGCGCTCAGTCTCGGCCTGGGCGCGATCGTGCTGCTCGGCTGGATGCTGACGAGGGTGGCCTGGTGATGGGCGCCGTCCTCACCCTGCCCGGCATCGTCGCCGAGAGCTCCACCTCCTTCCCGGTGCTGCCGGCGCTCGTCCTGCTCCCCGCCATCGGCGCCGTCGTGGTGGCCACGCTGGCCTCGCGCCGCCCGGACATCCTCAAGCAGGTCACCGTCACCTTCACGGCGCTCACCGCCGTGGTCGCGGTCTGGATGCTCATCGATTTCGAGGTGGGTGCAGCGGGTTACCAGTTCGAGACGGACCAGACCTGGATCGAAGCGTTCGGGATCTCGTTCCACTTCGGCGTCGACGGCATCTCGCTGTTCCTGGTGGTCATGACCGCGCTGTTGTTCCCCATCGCGCTGTTGGCCACCGATCCGGACCACGACGCCCGGCCCTACTACGCCTGGATCCTGGCGCTCGAGGCGGGGTCCATCGGCGTCTTCATCGCGCTCGACCTCTTCGTGTTCTTCGTGTTCTTCGAGATCGTGCTCGTGCCGATGTACTTCCTGATCGGACGCTGGGGCCACGGCAATCGTGTGTACGCGGCCACCAAGTTCTTCCTGTACACCATGTTCGGATCCGCCCTGATGCTGGTGGGGATCCTGGCGCTGGTGTTCCTCAGTCGCGATGCGTTGGGTGGGACGACCTTCGATCTCGTCGAGCTGGGCGAGGCGCAGGCGCTGGCCACCACCACGGCGCGCTGGGTGTTCCTCTCGTTCGCGCTGGCGTTCGCGGTCAAGGTGCCGCTGTTCCCGCTCCACACCTGGTTGCCCGATGCGCACACCGAGGCCCCCACCGCCGGGTCGATCATCCTGGCGGGCGTCATGTTGAAGCTGGGGACCTACGGATTCGTCCGGTTCGGGCTGTTCCTGTTCCCCGAGGCCTCGCACTACTTCGCTCCGACCATGGTCACGTTGGGCGTGATCGGCATCATCTACGGGGCCGTCGTGGCGACGATGCAGCGGGACCTGAAACGACTGGTCGCCTATTCGTCGGTCGCCCACCTGGGCTTCATCGTGATGGGGACGTTCTCGCTGACCACGCAGGGCATCGAGGGCGGCATCCTCCAGATGGTCAACCACGGCATCTCCACCGGCGCGCTGTTCATCCTGGTCGGGTGGATCTACGAGCGACGCCACACCCGCCAGATCGCCGAGCTGAACGGTCTCCAGAAGGTGGCGCCCGTCATGGCGGCGGCGTTCACCCTGGTCATGCTCTCCTCGATCGGCGTCCCCGGACTCAACGGTTTCGTCGGCGAGTTCCTGATCCTCCTCGGGTCCTTCCTCACCTTCCGCTGGTGGACGGTCGTCGCGGCCACCGGCGTGATCCTGGCCGCGCTCTACCTGCTGTGGGCCTATCAGCGCGTGTTCCACGGCACGCCGCGCGAGAGCGACCTCGACACTCCCGATCTCAGCTGGAGAGAGGGCCTGGTCCTCTCTCCGCTGCTGTTCCTGATCGTCTTCCTCGGCGTCTACCCCAAGCCCGTGCTGGACCGGATGGAGCCGTCGGTCGACGCGCTGCTCGTCCACGTCGAGGACGTCACCGGGTACGAGGCGCCCGAACCGGTCACGCCGGCCATCACCGAGGCGGCCCACGACGACGAAAGCGGCGACGAAGCCGGACACGGCGACGAGGAGGGTGAGTGACATGATCGCCGTGCTCGCACTGCTCGGCCAGGAGCCGATCGGCGAGGATCTCCTGGCGCCCGCCGTCCAGACGCCCTCGGTCGACTGGGCTGCGGTCGCGCCCATCGTGGCCCTGGCGCTCGGCGGCGTGCTCCTCTTGACCATCACCTCGGTGTCGCGCTGGCTCCCCCGATCGTTCGCCACCGCATGGACCGTGGCGTCCGCTGGCATCTCGGCCGCCTTCGCGGTCGCCCTGTGGAGCCGGGTCGGCGAGGACGGGCCCTGGTCCACGGTCGCGGGAGCGGTCGGAGTGGACCGGTTCTCGGTCTTCCTCACGGTCGTGATCTGCGCCGGGGTGATCCTGGCCGCGCTGCTCGCCGATGGCTACCTGCGGCACGAGGACGCGGTTCCCTCGCCCGAGGTGTACGTCCTGATGCTGCTGTCGGCGGCCGGCGGGGTCGTGATGACCATGGCCAACGACCTCATGGTCCTCTTCCTCGGTCTCGAGGTGCTGTCGATCGCGGTGTACGTGCTGGCAGCCATGCACCTGCGGCGCAGCCAGTCCCAGGAAGCCGGCATGAAGTACTTCGTGCTGGGCGCCTTCAGTTCCGGGTTCCTGCTCTACGGCATCGCGCTCGTCTACGGCGCCACCGGCAGCGTCAACCTCATCGCCATCAGGGCGTTCCTCGAACAGAACACGCTGTTGGACAACGGCATGCTGTTGGCCGGCTTCGCCCTGCTGCTGGTCGGGCTGGGGTTCAAGATCGCCGCGGTGCCGTTCCAGGTCTGGGTGCCCGACGTCTACCAGGGAGCGCCCACGCCGGTGGCCGCCTACATGGCCTCGGTGGTCAAGACGGCGGCGTTCGCCGCCATCCTCCGAGTGTTCGTGCTGGCCTTCGCCACGCAGCGCACCGACTGGCAGCCCCTCGTCTACTTCCTGGCCGTGGCCAGCATGGTGGTGGGATCGGTCGTCGCCGTCGCTCAGACCAACGTCAAACGGATGCTGGCGTACTCGTCCATCGCGCACGCCGGGTTCATCCTGGTGGGCGTGCAGGCCGCCTCCGACGAGGGGACGGCGGCGGCGCTCTTCTATCTGGCGGCGTACACCTTCATGGTCGCCGGAAGCTTCGGCGTGGTCACCCTGGTGGCCGGCCGTGGTGACGGCCACCATCGCCTGGAGGACTACCGCGGGCTCGGGCAGCGGGCGCCGCTGGTGGCGTTCGCGTTCATGGTCCTGCTCTTCGGCCAGGCGGGAATCCCGCTCACGTCCGGGTTCCTGGCCAAGTTCGGTGTCATCGCGGCCGCGGTCGAGGCTCGCTCCTTCTGGCTGGCGGCGGTCGCCATGCTGGCGGCCGTGATCAGCGCCTTCGTCTATCTGCGCATCATCGTCTCCATGTACATGAGCGACGACGAGGGCGAGGCCGGGGAGTCGCTCCTGGGTCGGATCGCACCCACGACGTGGGCCGTGCTCGGCCTGGCCGTGGTCGTGACCATCGGCCTGGGTATCGTGCCCGGGCCGGTCGTCGACTGGGCCAGCGAGGCCGTCCCCCAGCTCGTCGCCGACGCCCCCCTTCCCTGACGAGCACACCGGGGGTCAGGCCCCGTGCGTGCTCGTTGCGACGCGGGGCCGGCCGGTGCGGGTTCGCATGGCCCGGTCGGGCTCCCTACCGTGGTCGCGGTGAGCGACGCGACTTCGACCGACGCGCTGCGGGCCGCCTATCTCGACCTTCTCGGTCGGGCGATTCGCAACGAGATCTACCGCAGCGAGCCCGCCCCTCCGACCAGGGCCGAGCTGGCCCTGGCTCGGGCCCGGATGGGGTGGATCAGCGCCCGGCTCGCTGCCCAGGGAAGCACCGACACGGCCAAGCAGCTGCTGGGGATGCGGCCCCGGATGTTCCTCTCGGTGGTGAAGGGCAACCGGCCCGACGCGCACACGCTGATCTCACCCGAGGCCCTGGCCAACGTGCGCTCGTGCGTCGAGTCGGTCGTGGTGGACGACGTACCCGGCCACCTGATCGAGACGGGTGTGTTCCGCGGGGGCACGACGATCTTCATGCGGGGGATCCTCCGGGCCTGGGGGGTCGCCGATCGCAACGTGTACGTGGCCGACTCGTTCGAGGGGCTTCCCGATCCCGATCCCGACGACCTCGACGACGTCCTGGCCCACGCGGTGCTCGACGAGGTCGACCGGTTCGCGGTGGACGTCGCGGCGGTCGAGGAGAACTTCCGCCGGTACGACCTGCTCGACGACCAGGTCGTCTTCGTGAAGGGGTTCTTCGCCGACACGCTGCCGACGCTTGCCGTGGAGCGATTCGCCGTGATCCGGCTGGACGGCGACTACTACGACTCGACCTGGGATGCGCTGGCCAACCTGTATCCCAAGCTGTCGGTGGGCGGCTACGCCATCATCGACGACTACGGCGCCCCGGTCGCGTGCAAGCGGGCGGTGGACACGTACCGCGACGAACACGGCATCACCGACGAGATCGTCGAGGTCGACGACCAGGTGGTGTACTGGCGCAAGACCTGACGCCGGGCTACGAGGTGTAGGACACCACCTTCCGTCGACCTCTTCCGCGAGGCCGTCGGTCCCGACGTCGACATCGAGCGGACCCAGCACCTGCTCTCGGGCGGCGAGCGCTGCGTCGACCGCATCCGCCCGCGCCGCTGACCGGCTCCTAGCGGCGCCGACCCAGGTGGCGGTGAACACGAACCAGCATCCGCACCATCTCCTCGGCCAGCTCCTCGGCGGAGGCCAGCGGATTGTTGTAGACGACGTACTCCTTGGCCACGAGCATGGCGAGGTAGTCGAGCAGCCCGGACTCGGAGTCCTTGGCGACCAGGTAGTCGGGATGCCGGTCGTTGAACAGCACGATCCCTTCGTCGGGATCGAAGCGGCTGCGCGCCTCAGATGGCTCTGGGTCGACAGCCAGGGAGGGGAGGTGGGCGCTACGCCGGCTCGGGCCGGTCGCGCCGGTCCCCGGCGGCGGGATGAGCGGTTCCGGCTCGGGTGCCAGGTCGCCCAGCGTCGGCTCGAAGGGTGAGCCTTCCTCCGGATCTGCGGCCGAGGACTCTCCGTCAGCGCGTCCAGAGCCGGTCTTCGGGCCTGGTCCGTCACCGGACCGGCCCTCGCTCGAATCCTCGGCGGGGCCGGGGATTGGCGTGCGCATGGGGTTGTCGAGGTCGGCCAGCTCCTTGAGCACCCGCCCGAAGATCTTTCGGATCTCGTCCGAGAGGCGATCGCTGGTGTCGCGATCGACCTCGATTCGTACCCGTTCGGCGAGTGTTTCGATCGCTGGGCCGACACTGCGCACCGCCTCGAGGAACACCGGGAAGGCATCGTCGTCGCGCAGGACGGCGCGGCGTCCTGCAGACTGTTGCAGGGCCGGGAACGCGATCCGCCCCGACACCTGGTTGCCGGTCCACGGTGGGATGGCGAGCTCCTCCAGCTCGGTCAGGTCGTCGAGGATGGTGGTGCCGGCCCGACCCACCACGGCGACATGACGCGATGCGGCGTTCGGCGGTGCGACGTAGAGCGCGAATTCGAGCGGTCCCCACAAGGTGTTCTGGCGGGCCAACGGCACCTTCACGCCGTCGGGCTCCTCGGGCGTCACCAGCTCGGCGTTGCGACCCTCGACGACCTCGACCTCGTAGGCGCCGTCGGCCAGCGCCGCACCTCGGCGGCGTCGCAGGTAGTCCACGACCTTGTGCTGGGTGAGCATTCGCAGCACTTCGCGGTCCAGGTCCCGTAGGTACACGGTCGTGCCGGGAAGATCGCGCGCTCGCCGGCGTTCGCGCTCGAGCTGGGCGTTGACCTTTCCACGCTCCAGGCCGAGGCACCACGTCTCGTCCGATCCCTGGGCCCGTGACACGATGTCGAGCCTGGCCCCGAGCTGCTGGAACGCCAGGAGCCCGATGGCCTTCTCGCCCAGCGTGGTGTCATCGCCGGCCTTGTCGGACTTGAACAGGTTGCGGGCCACCTCCCGCAGCCGGTCGGGGTCCATCCCGCGCCCGACATCGTCCACGGCGATCGTCGGATAGCGACCGCGTCGTCGGAGCACCACCCTGATCCGTGCGCCCCTGCGGCCGGGCGCCTCTGCGTACTCGTCGGCGGCGTTGGAGATGAACTCGTTCAACGCATCCTTCGGATCCTGGTAGGCCTGGCCGGTGACGAGGACCGCCTTGGCCAGGCTGCCGATACGGAGACGAACCTTCTCTGCCATGCGACCGGTCAGGCTACTCCGGAGGGCCGGGACCCCCGGTGTTCCGCCCGGCTGGCGTTGGCCCCATTTCGCGCCCTTCGGTAGTGTCACGCCTCGTGTCCGGGTTCCTGCGCACCTATCTGACGGTGTTCATCTTCGTCCTGCTCGCGGTGGGCCTCGTCGGCCTGCTCGTGGGCGTCGGAAGCCTGCTCCGACCCTCGAATCCCACCCGCCAGAAGCTCATGAACTACGAGAGCGGTGTGGACCCGGTCGGGTCGGGCTGGAACCACAGTCACATCCGGTACTACGTCTACGCTCTGCTGTTCGTCATGTTCGACGTCGAGGCGGTCTTCATCTTCCCCTGGGCCACCCGGCTGGAGCAGTACAGCTATTTCGGGCTGGTCGAAATGGCGATCTTCATCTTCATCCTGGCGTTGGGTCTCGTGTACGCCTGGCGGAAGGGTGTGCTCAAGTGGCTGTAATCACGATCGGGACCGGGAGCGGGCGCTGATGGGTCTCGTCGAGAGTGGGCGGATGCCCCAACCCCTCACCAAGCTGCTCAACATGAGCCGCAGCTACTCCATGTGGATGTATCAGTGGGGACTCGCGTGCTGCGCCATCGAGATGGCCTCGGCCATGGGCTCGCCCCGGTTCGACATCATGCGGCTGGGCATCATCCCGCTGCCGGCCAGCCCCCGCCAGGCCGATCTCGTCTGCGTCTCGGGCACCGTCACCGACAAGATGGCCCCGGCGGTGCTTCGGCTCTACGAACAGATGCCCGAACCCAAGTACGTGATCTCGATGGGCTCGTGCGCCAACTGCGGCGGGCCGTACTGGGACTCGTACTCGGTGACCAAGGGCGTGGATCAGATCATTCCCGTCGACGTCTACGTGCCGGGGTGCCCGCCGCGGCCCGAGGCGCTGCTCGAGGGTGTCGTCCTGCTCCAGCAGCGGATCCTCCACGAGGACATGCAGGAGAAGTGGAGGGGTGATCCGATTGTCGTCAGCTGAGCCCGACACCACCGAGGAAGACGAGGTCGAAGCCCCGGAGCCCGACGAGCTCCGCGAGGGCGCCTTGGCCCGCATCACGGACGCGCTCGGCGACGCACTGCTGGGCAGTCACATCCGGCCGGGCGACGAGCTCTGGATCCGGGTCGGTCGCGAGGACTGGGTCGAGACCGGGCGCCTGCTGCGCGACCAGCTGGGCTGCCGCTACTTCGGGTTCCTGTCCGTCATCGACTGGATGCCGTCGCCGTTCGGTCTCGACGAGGACAGCCAGACCGATCTCGATCCCGACGAGACCGCCGAGCCGGTCGAGATCGAGCCGGGGTACGCCGGCGGCGCCACCCGGTTCCAGATCTTCGCTCGCGTGGCCGACGTCACCGAACATCTCGGGGTCACGGTCAAGTGCGATCTGCCCGACGACGACCTCACCATCGACACCTGGGTCACCACCTACGCCGGCGCCGAATGGCACGAGCGGGAGGCGCACGAGATGTTCGGTGTGACCTTCGCCGGGCACCCCGATCTGCGCAACCTCTACCTGCCCAGTGAGTTCGAGGGCCACCCCCTGCGCAAGGACTTCCCCCTGCTCGCCCGGCGGGTCAAGCCCTGGCCCGGCATCGTCGACGTCGAAGCGATGCCCGAGGACCCGGCGCCGCCCGCCGACGACGCCGCCGCCGCGAGCGACTCGCCCACCGACGACTCGGCCGGGGAGGCGTCGTCATGACCGCGCTCAACGAACGCCGCCAGGTCGCCTACATCGACGGCCAGGCCGCAGAGGCGCGGGTCAACCTCGAGCTCGAGACCGAGGGCATGACCCTCAACATGGGCCCGCAGCACCCCGCCACCCACGGCACGCTCCGTCTGATCGTCAAGCTCGACGGCGAGCAGGTCGTCGCGGTCGACCCGGTCATGGGCTACATGCACCGCGGGTACGAGAAGCTCACCGAGGTCCGCACCTTCCCGCAGGTGACGACGCTGATCAACCGCATCGACTGGTTGGGGAGCTTCGCCAACGAAGTGCCGTTCATCCTGGCGGCCGAGAAGCTGATGGACATCGAGGCACCGCCGCGGGCCCAGTGGATCCGCACCGTGCTCTTCGAGATGAGCCGCATGGCCAACGTCATCCTGTTCCTCGGCGACATGGGGGTCCAGCTCGGCGCCGTCACCCCGGTCTTCTACGCCTTTCGTGATCGTGAATACGTGCTCAATCAGATCGAGGCCGTGACCGGCGGACGGTTCCACCCCAACTTCGACCGCATCGGCGGGCTGAAGGACGATCTCCCCAAGGGGTGGATCGCCGAGACCAAGGCGGTGATGAACAAGGTCCGCGAGTTCTGCGACATCATGGAAGACCTCCTCCTGGGCAGCGAGATCTTCGACGCCCGGTGCCGGGGCATCGGGGTCATTCCCGAGGACGTCGCCCTGGCCTACGGGTTGTCGGGCGCCAACGCCCGCGCCTCGGGCATCGACTGGGACCTGCGCCGGGACCAGCCCAACGGGTTGGCCTGGAACGAGGTCGACTGGAAGGTCTGGACCCACACCGACGGCGACAGCTACGCCCGCTATTGGGTCCGGCTCCAGGAAACCCGCGAGGCGGCCAAGATCGTCGACAGCCTCCTCGACAACCTGCCCGCCGGGCCGGTCATGGCCAAGGTGCCCCGGATCATCAAGGTCCCCGAGGGCGAGGCCTGGGTCTCCACCGAGAATCCCCTGGGCGAGATGGGCTACTACGTCGTCACCCGCGGCGACGGCCTCGGCCCGTTCCGGTGCAAGATCCGCACCGCCAGCTTCAACAACGTCTCGATCATGCCGTGGATCCTGCGCGGCACCTATGTCCCCGACGTGATCACGATCGTGGCCAGCCTGTACTTCATCCTCGGGGATCTCGACCGGTGATGGTCGCCGAGCTGGCCTACTGGCAGGAGACCATCTTCCGCGTCGGGGGTGTCTTCCTCGCGCTGGTCCTGGCATCCGGGTTGCTCGTCTACATCTTCCTGTTCAAGATCGTCAGCTTCCTCCAGAGCCGCCTCGGCCCGATGGAGGCCGGTCCGTACGGCTCGCTCCAGCTGGTGGCCGAGGTGGGCCGATTCCTGCAGAAGGAGGACATCGTTCCCGAGCGGGCCGATCGTCGCGTCTTCAAGATGGCCCCCTACATCGTGATGATCACGGCGATGTTGTTGTTCGTCGCCATCCCGGCCGGACCCGACGCGGTCGGCGTGCCGCTCGACACCGGCATCTACTTCGTCCTCGCCGTGTCGTCCATCTCGGTGCTGGGTGTGTTGATGGCCGGTTGGAGCTCGGGCAGCAAGTACTCGCTCATCGGTGGCCTGCGCGCCACCGCCCAGCTCATCGCCTACGAGCTCCCGCTGGTGCTGGCGGTGGTCGGCGTGGTCATCCAGGCGGGAGGGCTGAGCTTCACCCGGATCGTCGCCGCGCAGGACGGTGGCAGCATCTTCGGATGGGACGCGCTGGGCAGCCCCTTCATCCTCACCCAGTTCATCGCGCTGGTGATCTTCCTGATCGCCATGCAGGCCGAACTGACTCAGACGCCGTTCGACATGCCCGTCGCCGAGTCCGAGGTGGTCGGTGGCTACCACGTCGAGTACACGGGCATCCGGTTCCTCTTCTTCTTCCTCGCGGAGTTCGCCTCGGCGTTCGCCTTCAGCGCCATCGCCGCCGTGCTGTTCCTCGGCGGCTGGACCCTCCCGCCCTTCATGGCCGACATCTGGGAAGGGTTCGCCAGCGACTCCAACTGGATGAACTTCATCGGGCCCCTGGTCCTGGCCGCCAAGACCCTGCTGTTCGTCTTCCTCATCTTCTGGGTGCGCTTCAGCTACCCCCGCCTGCGTGAGGACCAGCTCCAGGCGTTCGCGTGGAAGTTCCTCATCCCGCTGTCCCTGGCCAACATCGCCCTCACCGGCGTCTTCAAGGTGGTGTTCTGATGCCGAAGATGCCCGGTCTGATCAAGGGGCTCGGGGTCACGTTCGGGCAGTTGATGAAGCCCAACGTCACCGTGCAGTACCCGCACGAGAAGGAAGAGCCCGCGCCGCGGGCCAGGGGCGTGATCGCCCTCAAAGAGGACAACTGCACGGTGTGCATGCTGTGTGCCCGCTCGTGCCCCGACTGGTGCATCTACATCGAGGGCCACAAGGAGAAGGCGCCGCCGCGCCGCGAGGGCGGCAAGCCCCGCACCGTGTCCAAGCTCGATCGCTTCGACATCGACTACGCGCTCTGCATGTACTGCGGCATCTGCGTCGAGGTGTGCCCGTTCGACGCCCTGTTCTGGAGCCCCGAGTACGAGTACTCCGAACCCCGCATCGCCGACCTGCTCCACGACAAGGAGCGACTCGGCGAGTGGATGGAGACCGTGCCCGACTTCGAGGAATACGAAGCCGGCAGCGAGGTCAAAGTGCGGAAGGTCCCCAGGTAGCCGCCGTGGATCTCGTCGCCCAGAACATCACCTTCTTCATCGTGGCAGCGGTGATCCTGGTCGCCGCGTGGCGCGTCGTGACCACACCCGACATCGTGCACGCCGCGCTGTGGCTGGTGCTCGTGCTGGCCTCGGTCGGCGTGCTCTACCTGCTGGCGGCCGCCGAATTCGTCGCGACCACCCAGTACCTGGTCTACATCGGCGCCATCGTGGTGTTGTTCCTGTTCGGGATCATGCTGACCCGTGACCGGTTGAGCGCCATCGAGAGCGCGCCCCAGGCGCAGCAGGGTGTCGCCATCGGCACCGCCGTGCTGCTCGCCGCCGTCATGGTCTTCGCCCTGGTCGATTCGTTCGATGACGTCGGGCTCGAAGATGGTGCGGCCGCCATGGGGATCGACGACGAGCAGGCCCAGCCGCTGCGTGGCGTGGGGGATGCGCTCGACGATCCCGACACCGACCTCGTGAGCCTGGCCGCGCGGCTCGATGTCGACATCAGCGATGCGGTCGATGGCAACGACGCCGTCGACGAGGACGCGGTCCGACGGGCGATCGAGGCCGAGTACCCCAGCACCAACACGCAGGTCATCGGCGACTCGATCTTCGGTCGACACATCATCCCGTTCGAAGCGCTCTCGGTGCTGCTGCTCGCCGCCCTGATCGGGGCCATCGTGCTGGCCCGGAAGGAGTGAGTCGATGCTGCTGAACCAGTTCCTCGTGCTCGCCGCCGTGCTGTTCTGCATCGGTGTCTACGGCGTGCTGTCCCGTCGCAACGGCGTCATGGTCCTCATGTCGATCGAGCTCATCCTCAACGCGGTCAACATCAACCTGGTGGCCTTCAGCGCCTACCTCCAGAACATCACGGGCCAGGTCTTCTCGCTGTTCATCATCGCCGTGGCCGCCGCCGAGGTGGGCGTCGGTCTGGCCCTGGTGCTCATGCTGTATCGCAACCGCACGAGTATCGATCTCGACGAGATCGATCTGATGAAGGGCTGATGGTGCTCTCCCTCCTCGCCGCCGAAGAGGCCGGCCACGCCGCCGCCGAGGGTCCGTGGATCCTCGAGAACATCTTCCTCGTGCCGCTGCTGCCGGCGCTGTCCTTCTTCGTGATCCTCTTCTTCGGCAAGCGCTTGGTGGGCAAGTGGAAGTACGACGGCGCCGAGATCGGCGTGGCGGCCGTCGGCGGCTCGTTCGTGCTGGGGTTGTGGTCCCTCTTCGAGTGGATCAGCCTCACCGGCAGCGAGGGGGAGTCCGAGGAGGCCATGGGTGCATTGGGCCGAGTGGCCCTGGCCGGAGCCGAAGAGGGTGGGCACGGCGTCGAGCCCATCGTCAACACGTTCACCTGGTGGCAGTCCGGCAGCATCGAGTTCGGGGCGGGGACCTTCGTCGACGGACTCACCGTGATGATGGTGTTCGTCGTCACCACCATCTCTCTGCTGGTGCACATCTACTCCACCGACTACGTCGCGGGCGACCGGCGCTACACCCATTTCTTCGCCTTCCTCAGCCTCTTCACCGCGTCGATGTTGATGCTGGTCATGAGCGCGAGCATCCTCCAGATGATCGTCGCCTGGGAGCTGGTCGGCGTCTGCTCGTTCGCCCTGATCGGCCACTGGTGGGAGGAGAAGGCGAACAGCGACGCCGCGCTCAAGGCCTTCCTGACCAATCGCGTGGGTGACATCGGCCTGCTGGTCGGGATGATCGTCCTGTTCTTCACCGCGGGAGCCGGCGTCACGTTCTCCGTCGAGGCCATCAACGAGGCGGCGGTGTCGGGCACGAACGTGCTGGGCGGCCAGGTCACCCACACCGCGCTGCTCGTCGCCAGTGTCGCCCTCATGGCGGCGGTCATGTCGAAGTCGGGTCAGTTCTTCCTTCACACCTGGTTGCCCGACGCCATGGCGGGCCCCACGCCGGTATCGGCGCTGATCCACGCCGCCACCATGGTCGTCGCCGGTGTCTTCCTCATCGCCCGGCTCTACCCGGTGTTCTTCGAGGGGTTCCAGATCGCGGGATCGTCGGTCAACCTGATGGCGGCGATCGGCGCCATCACCGTGTTGGTCGGCGGGACGCTGGCGTTCGTCCAGAACGACATCAAGAAGGTCCTGGCCTACTCCACCATCAGCCAGCTGGGGTACATGGTGCTCGCGCTGGGCGTCGGCGCCTGGACCGCGGCACTCTTCCATCTGTTCACCCACGCCTTCTTCAAGGCCTGCCTGTTCCTCGGGTCGGGTTCGGTCAGCCACGCGGTCCACTCGTTCGACATGAAGAAGGACATGGGTGGGCTCCGCAAGTACATGCCGAGGACGTTCGCCACCTTCATGATCGGCTCGATCGCCCTCGCGGGGCTCCCACCGTTCGCGGGCTTCTGGTCCAAGGACGAGATCCTGGCCGGCACGGGTGGTTGGGGGCTGGAGTCGGCCGGGGAGCCCAACGGTGCCTACACCGTGATCCTGCTCATGGGCTTGCTCGGAGCGGTCCTCACCGCCGCCTACACCACCCGGATGGTCTATCTCACCTTCTTCGGTGAGTACCGCGGCCACGGCGAACCCCACGAGTCGGGGCCGCGGATCACGGTGCCGCTCATGATCCTGGCCGGGGTCGCGGTCGTGGCCGGACTCGTCAACCTGCCCGAGGCCCTCGCACCCGAGAGTCTGGCCCTTCGGTTCGAGCATTGGTTCGAGCCGCACGGGGTGCTCTACTTCCCCGAGATCAAGCACGCCGAGTTCAGCTGGTCGCTGGCGATCTTCTCGACACTCATCGCGCTGATCGGTGTCGCCATCAGCTACCTGTACTACTGGCGCAATCTGGGTCCGCACGGGTTCACCAAGAAGAACCGGGCCGCCAACGCCGGGTTCGTGCTGCTCCAGAACAAGTACTACCTCGACTACCTCTACACCGACGTCATCGCCGGCGGCACGAAGGGTCCCATCGCCAAGGCCACGTACTGGTTCGACCAGCACGTGCTGAACGGCATCGTCGACAGCATCGGCCGGTACTCGGTTGCGGCCGGCCGATTCGTCTACGACAAGATCGACCAACCCATCATCGACGGCGCCGTCAACGCGTCCGGTCTGGCCAGCAATGCCGCTGGTGGCGGGTTGCGCAAGATCCAGACCGGCAAGGTCCAGCAGTACGCCGCCATCCTGTTCGCCGCGCTCGCCATTCTGGCCGGCGCCTTCATCGCCCTCGTCTGAGGAGTTACCGGAACCCATGGAAGATTTCTGGAACAGCTGGGGACTGAGCCTCCTGGTGTTCGTGCCGCTGATCGGCGCCGCCGTGATGATGCTCGTCCCGAAGGAAGAGGAGGCCCTGCTCAAGCAGGTCGCCCTCGTCGCCTCGGTGATCACCCTGGTCATCGCCGTGATCACGGCCTGGGGATTCGAGGTGTGGGATCTGGCCTACGGCGATCTCCAGTTCGTGATCGACAAGCCGTGGATCGACATCATCGACTCCCGCTACATCCTCGGCATCGACGGCATCTCGCTCCCGCTGGTCCTGCTCACCGCGCTGGTCGTGCCACTGGTCATCATCTACTCGTGGGACCACTTCCCCGAGCCCAAGGATCCGAAGAGTTTCCTGATCCTGATCCTGATCCTGCACACCGGCATGCTCGGATCGTTCGTCGCCCAGGACCTGATCCTGTTCTTCGTGTTCTTCGAGGTCGTGCTCCTGCCGATGTACTTCATGATCGGGGTCTGGGGTGGTCCCGAACGGCAGTACGCGTCCATCAAGTTCTTCCTGTTCACGCTGTTCGGGTCGGCGCTGATGATCGTGAGCTTCCTGGCGCTGTACTTCCTCACCGGGGCCGAGTCGTTCGACATGCGCCAGCTCGAGAGCCTGGTGGCGGCGCGTGACATCGCGCTCTCCACCCAGGTGCTGGTGTTCGGCGGCATGTTCATGGGGTTCGGTATCAAGGTGCCGATGTGGCCCTTCCACACCTGGCTGCCCGACGCCCACACCCAGGCCCCTACGCAGGGCTCGGTGATCCTGGCCGCGGTCCTGCTGAAGCTGGGCACCTACGGCTTCGTGCGCATCGCCATCCCCATCCTGCCCCGGGCCGCGGCCGAATGGGCGCCCTGGATCGGGCTCCTGGCCGTGATCGGGATCATCTACGGCGCGCTCGGCTGTCTCGCGCAAACCGACATGAAGCGGCTCATCGCGTTCTCGTCGGTGGCCCACATGGGCTTCGTGATGTTGGGCATCGCCACGATGACCGACTTCGGCCTCAATGCGGCCGTGTTCGGCATGGTCGCCCACGGCCTCATCACCGGGATGCTCTTCTTCATCGCCGGATCGGTGAAGGAGCGTTACCACACCCTCGAGATCAAGCGCCTGGGCGGGCTGCTGCTCCAGGCGCCGAGGCTGGGCTGGATCCTCGGTCTCTGCACCATGGCGTCGCTCGGCCTGCCCGGCCTCGCCGGGTTCTGGGGTGAGTTCCCCGCCATCCTCGCCTCGTACAACCCCATGTCGGGGCTGCCGGTCGAGACGTTCCGCACCTACATGGTCATCGCCGCGCTGGGCACCGTGCTGGCGGCCGGGTATCTGTTGTGGCTCCTGCAGCGCACCGCGTTCGGCCGTCCCTCCGACGAGTTCGCCGACGAGGAGATCCCCGACGTCACGACCACCGAGTGGATTGCGTGGACGCCCCTGCTGGTGCTCATCCTCGTGCTGGGTGTCTACCCTCGCCTCGTCTTCGAGCGGACCGACCCGCCGATCGTCGACGTGGCCGATCGGATCTGCATCTCGGCCGCCGACGGCGACGAAGAGATCGCCGTCGGCTGTGAGCGACCCGAGGCGGTCACGCTCGCACAGGAAGAGGGCGCGGCCGAGGACGATGGCGAGGAGTCGGGCGAAGAGGATCACGGCGACGACGAGGGTGAGGAGTAGCCGCCGTGCTCGCTGTCGTCGCCCAGGCTGTGGCCTTCGATCGGCCGCCGATCGACTGGCATGCGGTCGCGCCCGAACTGGTGCTGCTCGCCGCCGGCGTAGCGGCGACCCTGATCGACGTGTGGCTCCTCGAGCGCGGTCGGCGGTTCGCCCCGTCCATCGCCGGCCTGGGGTTCCTGGCCGCGCTGATCCCGGTGATCACGCTGGCCCTCGACGGTCAGGACCGGGTGATGTTCGGCGGCGCGTGGGTGGTCGACGACGCGTCCCTGGTGCTCAAGGCGCTGTTCCTGCTCTCGGGGTACGTGGTGGTCCTGCTCTCCACCAACTACATCGCCGAGGGCGACTACTGGGAGAGCGAGTACTACTCGATGATGCTGGCGTCGGTGCTCGGCATGCTGGTCATGGCCAGTTCCCGCGACCTGATCGCCGTGTTCATCGCTCTCGAACTGCTCTCGATCCCGGCCTACATGATGGCGGCGTGGCGCAAGCGCGACGGCAAGAGCAACGAAGCGGGCATGAAGTACTACCTGATGGGGGTGTTCGCCTCGGCCATCTTCCTCTACGGGATGTCGCTGGTCTACGGCCTCACCGGCAGCACCCTGCTGGTCGACATCAACGCCGCCATCACGGCGATGGAGAGCGTCTCGGCCCTCACCCTCGGGATCGTGTTCATCATCGTCGGGTTCGCGTTCAAGGTCTCGGCGGTGCCGTTCCACACGTGGGCTCCCGACACCTATGAGGGTGCGCCGACGCCGGTCGCCGCCTTCCTGTCGGTGGCGTCCAAGGCCGCGGGTTTCGTGGCGCTGATCAACCTGGTCCTGGTGGGGTTCTACGGTCGAGGTGACATCTTCGAGCCGGTGTTGTGGGTGCTGGCGGCCCTCTCGGTCACGGTTGGCAACCTCGTCGCGCTCCGGCAGTCCAACATCGTCCGGATGATGGCCTACTCGGGCGTGGCCCAGGCCGGCTTCATCATGGCGCCCTTCGCGGTCGCTGCGTCCGGAACTGGTTCGGGCACGACCGTTCTCGACGACGCCGGTGGCGGTTCATTGAGCGCCATCGTCGTGTACCTGATCATCTATGCGGTAATGAACCTGGGCGCCTTCGCCGTCATCATCGCCATGGCCCGCAAGACCCGGTCGGCCGAGATCGAGTCCTTCGGCGGGGCGTTCCAGTACGCCCCGGCGCTCACGGTGGCCATGACGATCTTCCTCTTCTCCCTGGCGGGCATCCCGCCGCTCGGCGGGTGGTACGCCAAGCTCGGTGTCTTCAGCTCACTGGTCGCGCCCAACACCGGAGCCGGCTACGTGCTCGCCGTGATCCTGGCGGTCAACTCTGTGATCGCGCTCTTCTACTACGCCCGCGTGGCCAAGGTCATGTGGATGGATCCGGTCGTCGACGGCGACCGGTCTCCGGTCCCGGTGCCCCCGTCCCTGCGGGCGGCCACGACGATCTGTGTGGTGGCGACGCTGGTGTTCGGCGTCTATCCCCGGGTCTTCGACGAAGTCGGCAACTTCGAGGAGTGTCCCGAGACGGTGCACTCGCTGGTCACCGACTGGGTCGACGATGACGACGTCGCGCCCTGCGACGCCGAGGGTGAGGTCGTCGCCGCTCCCGCCGAGGAGTAGGCGATCGCGGTTCCCGGGTCGATCTCGTTCGCCGAGTTCGTCGAGCGAGCGCTCTACGATCCGGAGCGGGGCTTCTATGCGGCCGGCCGGGGTGCGGCCGGCCGGCGGGGCGACTTCCTGACCAGCCCCGAGGTGGGTCCTCTCTTCGGTGCCGTCGTCGCCGGGGCACTGGATCGATGGTGGCACGAGTGGGGTCGACCCGACCCGTTCATCGTCGTCGAAGCCGCCGCCGGCACCGGTGCGATGGCGCGCAGCGTTCTGACCCATCGTCCGCTGGGTTGCCTCGAGGCGCTGCGCTACGTGGCCGTCGAGCGATCGGGCCGCATGCGCGAGGCACTGGAAGGGATCGGTTCCCCGGTCGAGGTGGCGGACCGGCTGCCGTCCCGACCCTTCGCCGGAGTGGTCCTGGCCAACGAGCTCCTCGACAATCTGCCGTTCGACCTCTACGAGTTCCGGACCTCCGGCGGCTGGCACGAGGTTCGGGTCGTCGAGGCCGCGGGTGGCACGTGGGTCGAACACCTCGTACCGGCCGACGCCGAGACCGATGCCTGGGCCCGCGCCGCGGCGCCCGGGGCCGGCGAGGGGGCGCGCATCCCTCGACAGCTCGCTGCGAGGACGTGGTTGACCGATGCGCTGGAGCGGCTGGAGCGCGGCCGGGTCGTGGTGTTCGACTATGCGGACACGACCGCCTCGATGGCGCAACGCCCGGTGGCGGAATGGCTCCGCACCTACCGGCAGCACGAGCGCGGTGGTGATCCGCTGGTGGACCCGGGAAGCCAGGACATCACGTGTGAGGTGGCGGTCGATCAGCTGGCCTCCGTCGCGACGCCCGACCAGAACCGGCTCCAGGCCCGATGGCTCGGCGATCACGGCATCGACGCGCTGGTCGAGGACGGCAGGCGCATCTGGCACGAGCGGGCCCACCTCGGCGACTTGGAGGCCATCCGTGCTCGCAGCCGGGTGATCGAGGCCGAGGCCCTCTGCGACCCCGCCGGCCTGGGCGCGTTCCGCGTCCTCGAATGGGAATCTCGGCCTCGCTAGGTCTGCTCAGTCGACACAACTCGGCACAGATTCCGAATCAGGAGCGGGCGATGC
The DNA here is from genome assembly GCA_963697385.1 of uncultured Acidimicrobiales bacterium. GTDB lineage: Bacteria > Actinomycetota > Acidimicrobiia > Acidimicrobiales > CAWCAL01 > CAWCAL01. The sequence continues at coordinate 164,104 of CAVONU010000002.1, read as the reverse complement.
GGAGTTCCTCGCCGGCGATCAGCTTGACGATGTCGCCGTTGCGTCGTACGGGGGTGGGGGAACCCGACTCCTGGCGCACGGTGCACCCGTCCTGGTCGACCTCGACCCGGAGCACCGCGTCGTGGCGGTGGAGCCGGAACGCCAGCGTCTCCCATGACGACGGCAGGCGCGGTTCGAACCGGATGGCCTCGAAGCTGTCGGTCATACCGGCGAACCCGTGGACCAGACCGGCCCAGACCCCGCCGGTCGACGCGATGTGCAGCCCATCGGCGGTGTTGCCGTGCGAGTCGGTCAGGTCGAGGTGGAGCGCATCGAGGAAGTAGTGCAGGGCCAGATCGTCGTGGCCCACCTCGGCGGCCACGATCGACTGCACGCAGGCCGAGAGTGACGAGTCGCGGGTGGTGATCGGGTCGTAGTAGTCGAAGTTGCGCCGCTTCTGGTTCCGGTGGAAGTGCTGGGACCGCAAGTGCATGGCCAGGACGACGTCGGCCTGCTTGAGGACCTGGTGCCGGTAGATGACCAGCGGGTGGAACCACAGCAGCAGCGGGTACTTCTCGGGCGGTGTCCCCTCGAAGTCCCACGGTTCCCGCTCGAGGAAGTTGGCGTCCTGCGGGTGGATGCCGAGCGTTTCGTCGTACGGGATGAACATCGCGTCGGCGGCCCTGGTCCACGCCTCGATCTCACGCTCCTCCAGGCCGGTTCGACGGCACAACGAGGCGAACGCGTCGGGGTTGGAGACCTCGAGCTCGGTCACCGTCCGCGCCGCGAATCGCATGTTGAACCGGGCCATGACGTTGGTGTAGAGGTTGTCGTTGACGACGGTGGTGTACTCGTCGGGACCCGTGACGCCGTGGATGTGGAACCGGTATTCCCCGTTGTTCGCGTAGAAGCCCAGGTCCTCCCAGAGTCGGGCGGTCTCGACGAGGATCTCGGCGCCCTCGTCGGCCAGGAAGTCCCAGTCGTTGGTGGCCAGGACGTAGCGCTCGAGGGCGTACGCGATCGCGGCGTTGATGTGATACTGCGCCGTGCCGGCGGCGTAGTAGGCCGACGCCTCCTGACCGTTGATCGTTCGCCAGGGATACAGCGCGCCGTTCTGGCTCAGCTCGGCGGCGCGCTGACGGGCTGCTCCCAGCATGTGCCAGCGGAACCGCAGCAGCTTCCTTGCCACATCGGGATTGGTGTAGGCGAGGAACGGGACGATGTAGACCTCGGTGTCCCAGAAGTAGTGGCCGTCGTACCCGCCGGCGGTCACCGCCTTGGCGGCGATGCCCTGCTCCTGGGTTCGGGCCGACGCCTGCGCCAGATGGAAGAGGTCGAAGCGCACCGCCTGTTGCACCCGATCGTCGCCCGTGATCTCGACGTCGGTGCGCCGCCAGTAGTCGTCCAGCCATTCCCGCTGACCGGCGAGCAGGTTTTCGCACCCTTCCGAACGGGCTCGGGCCAGGGTGCGACTGCACCGGTCGGCCAGCTCCTCGGTGGGGACACCCGTCGACGAGTGGTACGAGATCAGCTTCGTGATGCGCAGCGTGTCGCCCGGTGCCCCGTGCACGGTGAAGACCGTCTTGGCCAGATCCCCGCTGGTGATGGTGGTCTCGGCCTCGTAGGCACATGAGGTCTGGACCAGGTGCTGGTAGGCGCAGGCCAGCGTCATCCGGCTGTTGGTGCACCGGTAGCCGAGGATCACCTCGCCGCCCGCGTCGTCCTCGTGATCGTGGCGACGGAACAGCGGTTCGAGGACCCGGTGGTCGAAGCTGCGCGCCTTCCGGGGATCGCGGCCCTCGCCCAGGGCCGCGTCCCTGACGTGGTACTCGTCCTCGCCGTCCTGACGGTTGAGCAGCTGCGAGGACACCACGATGGGCGCGGCGTGATCCATCAGCTCGACCTCGAGCGTGATCATCGCGAGGTGTCGGTGCTCCAGGCTGACGATGCGTTCGACGCCGACGCGGATCTGCTTGCCGGCGGGCGTCCGCCAGAGCACGTCCCTGCGGTAGGTGCCGGCGCGGAAGTCGAGGACCCGCTCGTAGTGCTCGAGGTCGGCGGTGGTCAGCAGCAGCGGCTCGTCGTCGACGTACAGCTTCATCAGCTTGGCGTCGGGCACGTTGACGATGGTCTGGCCCGTCTTGGCGAACGCGAAGGCGTCCTCGGCGTGGTGGATCGGCCAGGTCTCGTGGAATCCGTTGAGGTAGGTGCCGTGACTGTGCGCCTCCCGGCCCTCGGACGGGTTGGCCCGCATGCCCAGGTACCCGTTCCCGACCGCGAACAGGGTTTCGGTCGCCCCGAGGTCCCGGCTCGAGTACTCGGTCTCGACCAGGCGCCACGGATCGACCGGGTACCGGTGCCCGGGGAGCCCCTCGGGCGCGGATCGAGGCCTCACAGATGTTCCGTCGGCAGGTTCCCGCCGGCGGATGAGGGCCCGGTGCCGGACGCCGCCGGAGCCAGGGTCAGGCCGAGGTCGTTGGTGACGAGGTGGGCGCCCGCGTCGCCGAGCGCTTCGGCGTTGCCGCCGCGGTTGACCCCCAGCACCAGCCCGAACGCCCCGGCCACGCCGGCGGCGACGCCCGAGACGGCGTCCTCGACGACGATCGCGTCGGCCGGACCCACACCGACCAGCTGCGCGGCGCGCAGGAACATCGCCGGGTGCGGCTTGCCCGCGAGGTCCTCGTCGACCGCGGTCCGTCCGTCGACCACGACCGGGAACCGGGCGCCGAGTCCGGAGGTCGCCAGGACCTCGCGGGCGTTCTTCGACGAGGACACGATCGCCTGGGGGAGACCCAGCGCATCGAGGTGATCGAGGAGCAGCATGGTGCCGGGGTACGGGTCGACCCCGTCGGCGAGATAGTGGTTGAACAGCTCGTCCTTCCGGTTGCCCATCGCGCAGACCGTGGCGTCACCGGGAGGGTCGGAGGGGTCGCCTTCGGGGAGGGTGATGCCCCGCGCCTCGAGGAACGACCGCACGCCGTCGTAGCGGGGCTTGCCGTCGATGGAGGCCAGGTAGTCGTCCTGGGTGTAGTCGTGATCGGCGAAGAGAGCGGCCCAGGCTCGTTGATGCACCTCGGCGGTGGGGGTGATGACGCCGTCGAGGTCGAACAGGACGGCGTCGAACGCCGCCCAGTCGAGTCGGCTGCGCGCCCGGTCGCCCGGCGCGGGCGCGGGTGGGCCGTCGGAGCGTGAACCGGGGGGTGGCGGCACGGCGTGAGTGTACTGTCCGGACCTTCTCCGCTGACTGAGGGGGCCCGCGGTAGGCGCTTCGCGCCGGGGCGGGCCTTGGGAGTTCAGCGAACTCGAGCTTCGCGCGGTTCCTCTCCGCTGAACTCCTGACCTCGGGTACTACTCGTCCTTGTACCGCGGCACGTCGGTCCCGACGTGCTCGGTGAAGCGTTGGAGCACCTCGCCCGGTTCGGCGTGTCGACCGGTCTCGTGTTTCGAGTAGATCGGGGTGCCGTCGACGACGACGTCGAACACACCCTTCGAGCCGGTGACGACCCGCAGATCGGCGATGATGTGCTGGTACTGGGTCAGGAGATCACTGATCGCGCTCACGGCGCGGGCCGAATAGTCTCAGGGCACGCAGTAGGTGAGCTCGATCGTGACGGGCTGGGGGAGTTCCATCCGGGCAACGGTATCGGCCGACCGGCCCGCTCACGACGGGGCGCGGTACTCTCGCCATCGTCACTGCTCACCCTTAGGAGTTCTCGCCATGTCCGAGCCGGCGATCGAAGACATCTACAGCGAAGAGCGCGTGTTCCCACCCAGTGCGGAGTTCACGGCGGCGGCGCTGGTGAACGACCGGTCGTTGTACGACGAGGCCGACGCCGACCTCGAGGGGTTCTGGGCCCGTCAGGCCCGCGAGCTCCTGACGTGGGATCGCGATTTCGATCAGGTCCTCGACTGGACCGATCCGCCGTTCGCCCGGTGGTTCGACGGCGGGATGCTGAACATGTCGGTCAACTGCCTGGACCGGCATGTCCAGGCCGGCCGCGGCGACAAGGTGGCCTACCACTGGGAGGGTGAGCCCGGCGACACGCGCACCATCACCTACGCCGAGCTGCTGGCGGATGTCGAGAAGTTCGCCAACGTCCTGCTCGGTCTGGGATTGGAGAAGGGCGACCGCATCGCGATCTACATGCCGATGATCCCCGAGCTCCCCGTGGCGATGCTGGCGTGCACCCGGATCGGTGTGGCCCACTCGGTCATCTTCGGCGGGTTCTCGCCCGACGCCATCACCGATCGGTGTGAGGATGCGCAGGCCCGGGTGGTCGTCACCGCCGATGCCGGGTACCGCCGGGGCGCCCCCAGCGCGCTGAAGGTCAACGTCGACGCGGCACTCGAGGCCGGGGCACCTTCGGTCGAGCACGTGGTCGTGGTCAACCGCTGCGACACCGAGGTGACGATGGTCGAGGGCCGCGATGTGTGGTGGCACGAGGCCATGGCCGGAGCCGCCGACCACTGCGCTCCGGTCTCGGTGGAGAGCGAGCACCTCCTCTACCTGCTCTACACCTCGGGTACCACGGCCAAGCCCAAGGGCATCATGCACACGACCGGCGGCTATCTCACCCAGGTCGCCTTCACGCACAAGTACGTGTTCGACCTGCGCCCCGAGACCGATGTGTACTGGTGCGCGGCCGACATCGGCTGGGTCACCGGTCACAGCTACATCGTCTACGGCCCGCTCACCAACGGCTGCACCTCGGTCATGTACGAGGGCACGCCCGACACCCCGGAGCGCGACCGGCTCTGGGACATCGTCGAGCGGTACGGCGTGACGCAGCTCTACACCGCGCCCACGGCGATTCGGACCTTCATGCGCTGGGGCGAGAGCTGGCCCGCCTCGCACGACCTCTCGTCGCTCCGGGTCCTCGGCACGGTGGGCGAGCCGATCAACCCCGAAGCGTGGATGTGGTACCACGAGCACATCGGTGGCGAGACCTGCCCCATCGTCGACACGTGGTGGCAGACCGAGACCGGGGGCCACATGATCAGCCCCCTCCCGGGTGTCACCACCACCAAGCCCGGCTCGGGATGCCACGCCATCCCCGGAATCACCGCCGAACTGGTCGACGACGCCGGCGACACGGTCGAACACGGTGGCGGGTACCTGACCATCACCAAACCCTGGCCCGGCATGCTGCGGGGCATCTGGGGCGACCCGGAGCGCTACAAGGACACCTACTGGAGTCGCTACCCGGGTCGGTATTTCGCCGGCGACGGCGCCAAGATCGACGACGACGGCTATCTCTGGCTCCTGGGCCGCGTCGACGACGTCATGAACGTCTCGGGCCACCGGATCTCCACCACCGAGGTCGAGTCCGCGTTGGTCGACCATTCGGCCGTGGCCGAGGCGGCGGTCGTCGGTGCCACCGACGAGGTCACGGGTCAGGCGGTCATCGCCTACGTCATCCTCATCGGCTCGGTCGAGCCGACCAAGGATCTGGGTGACGAGATCCGTGAGCACGTCGGCGTCAAGCTGGGGAAGATCGCTCGGCCCAAGACCGTCGTACTCGTGCCCGATCTCCCCAAGACCCGGAGCGGCAAGATCATGCGACGGCTGCTGCGCGACGTCGCCGACGGCCGAGACCTCGGCGACACGACCACGCTGGCGGACAGCGGTGTGGTCGAGGAGATCCGGGAGCGGGCCGCGTCGCCCGACGAGGACTGATCGGGCAGGATTCGAGGCCCATGGCCAACTGGGAGCAGTGGGAGAACTGGCGGTGGCGCGACGGACCGGTGTCGCCGGGTCCCGCCGTGGTGTTCGACATGGACGGGGTTCTGTCGGACGCGTCCACCAGACAGCACTACCTCGAGTACCCGCGGCGTGACTGGGAGGCGTTCTTCCATGCCTGCGGCGACGATGCGCTCATCGCCGAGGTCGCTCGGCTCCTCGAGGTCATCGATGCCGGCCACCATGTGGTGCTCCTGACCGCCCGGCCCCTGCGAGTTCGACCCCAGACACTCGCCTGGTTGGAGCGCTACGGGTTGCGGTGGGATCTGCTGATCATGCGGGAGCATTCCGACTGGATGGCGTCGGCTCTGTTCAAGGAGCGGTCGGTCGACGAGCTTCGCGAGTACGGCTTCGACCTCAGACTGGCGTTTGAGGACGATCGTCGAAATGTATCGATGTTCCATCGCCAGGGCGTGCCCTGTGTCTACATCCACAGCGGATACTACGACTGACCCCGGGTAGTTCTGTTCCTCAAGCGAGCGCCCAATCGGTCGATGGCTCACGGGAACCCGTACAGCAGGAATCGTGCAGCCCACAACCAACGACAACCTCTCGATGACGTCATTGCTCCTCGCGCTCGCCGTGGTGGCGATCTCCGTCGCGGGCGTGGTCGGCAACTCGGCCCGGGAAGCCGCGGGCGACGAGGAGCCGGTCTCCACCGGCACCGTCGTCGAACGGACGCTTTTCCTCGACGTTCCGGTCAAGGGCGACGTGGCCGTCTCGGTCGTCGATCTCGGCGGCGGTCCGGCGATCGCGGTGCCCGAGGAGGGGCCGGCGCCGACCGTGGCCATCGAGCAGGGGTCGGGCGCGTTGATCGCGGCCCACGCGGACCGGGGTCGGTTGGTCGGACTGGCCATGGTTCCGCCCGATGCCCCGGTCGAAGCGACGTCGGTGGCGATCACGGTCGACTCGACCTCGCTGGCGCTGGTAGGCCTGACGGCGGGGCTGACGACGACCGATGCCCGTGCCCTGTCGGCGATCTGGGCGGTCGCCTCGGAGACGCCGGAGTACGAGGACCTGACCGACGCCGTCGAGTCGGCGATGCGGCTCAAGTTCGACCTGGCCGAGCCGCCGCCCGACGTGGCAGCCACCGCAGCGGCAACGGTCGACGCGACGCTGGCCGAGCTGTCCGTCGCCGCGCCGCCGGGCGAGCTCGGGGAGTGTGAAGCGGAGGTGCGGGGCGCCGGCGTCGCGGCCCCCGGTGTCTGTGTGCGTCAGCGCTCGGAGCAGGCCGTCTTCGTCGAGAACGCCCTGCCGCGTTGGGGTCAGCTGCTGGCGACCGACGACCCGTCGCCGTTCCGCCCCAGCTGCTCGTTGGTTCCGCCAGCCGCGGACTACGTCCTGGTGGAGGATCCCGTCAGCGATGATCAGCTCCAGGCCAACCTGGTGCGGGTCATCGAGAACGGCAAGCCGGGCGAGCTCGTGGGCGACGCGGCTCGGACGACGCTCGGCGGCACCGGCGAGCCGGCGGAGTGGCCGGTCGCGGAGGGCTGTCCTGCCGCGCTCGCCTTCGCGGCGCCCGGCGCTCCGGAACTGGCCGCCGTGCGGGCCAGGCAGTCCCAACTGCTCACCGTGCTCACCCGCTACACCGCACCGCTCGGCCCCTATCTCGGCGGGACGGTACGAACCGACGACCCGGTCGGCGCGGTCATGAACGCACCCCGCGGCTCGATCGAGGCGGTCGGTTCACTCGAGCGGAGTGGTCCGGACGGTCTGGACCTTCCCGGGGTGGACCTGGCCGACATCGACAGCACCGATCCCGCCCGCCGGGCATCGCGGAACCGGACCAACGTGGCGGCGGGTCTGTCCATGCTCGAGGTCGACTCCATTCGGTCCGCTGCCGGCCTGCGATTCGAGGTCGAGGAGGACGGCGAGCAGCCGGTCCGACTGACCTGCGCCGAGTGTGAGGTCGTCACCGCGTACGAACCGGTGGGGCTCGATCGCCTGGCCCGCATGCTGATCGCGATCGCCGGTTCGGCCGCGACACCCATCTTGGGCGACGACACCGGGGCGAGCTCGGTGGGACTCTTCGTCATCGACGACGGATCGGTCACGACGACGACCAGCACGTCGACCACCACCACGACCGTCGCGCCACCCGTCACCTCCCCGCCACCGACGCCACCGCCCACCGGTCCACCCATCACGATCATCACGCGCGTCAGCTTCTCGCTGTCCTATCCCACGCTGGACGGGTCCGGGGAACCGGTCAGCATCGCCTTCACCGCGAACAACACCGGTACCGACACGGTCGTGCTGACCCCCTCCAACTTCTGGCTGGGCGCGAGCGGCGCCTACAGGGTCCCGCCCACCGGCGCGGACTTCACGACGATGTCGATCGCTCCGGGACAACAGCAGCAGGGGACCCTGAACTTCGACCCCGAGCCCGGGCCCTCGCCCGATACGTTCGGCGTCACGACCCCGAAACTGGCGCTGGAGATTCCCCTGTGAGCGCCTGGATCGCATGGGTCATCGCGGCCTTCGCCACCGCGCTGCTGATCTTCGCCGCCACGTCGCGTCGCGGCCGCAGCGCCACCGCCGTGCGACTCCTCGCGCTGGCGGCGTTCGTCCGCCTCGCGGGCATCGTCGTCGAGTGGGCCAACCCCGACGCCGTCGAGTCCCAGCTCCAGACCGCGGTCCTGGTGGCGTCGTTGCTGGCCACGGGCTCGGCGACCCTGATGCTCGTGCACCGAGCCCGTCGAACCAGTGGCGTCGCGTCGTTGGCCGCGTCGTTGATGGTCGCCGCCGGCGCGGGGATCGCGGCGCACTTCCATCTGGATCTCGTCCCTGCGGTGGCCGAGGAACAGGCGATGGGCTCCAGCTGGGAGATCGCCCTGTCGTGGGCGGCGATCGGCTTCCTGGCGGGGGCAGCGATGGTGTTCGTCCTCGACAGCTCGCAGCAGACGCTGGCGTCGTTCGTGTACTCGGTCCAGCTCTTGGGCATGCTGACCGTGTCGGTCCTGTGCCCCTGGATGTTCGAGTGCCGACCGATCTGGTGGGCGGGCCTCCTCCTCCTGGTGGCGGTCGCGCTCTTCCTGCCCGGCAGCGACGAGCTGCTCGCCGAGGAGGCGCCCGAGGGCACCGACCGGTGGCTCGGGGTCGGCGTCACGGCGTTCGCGTCCGTCGGCATCGGGATCGGGCTGGTCGCGACCGCTCCCGCCCTCGCCGCCGACCAGCGCACCGCCGCCGTCGTCTCGGGGGTCATCTTCCTCGTCGTCGCGGCCGTCCTGCTCCTGTGGGTCATCCGGGCGTGGCGGGCGACGTCGACCGGGCGTCACGCGGCCCATGTGGGTCTCAGCGACACCGTGGCGGTCGTCGAGCTGGACGTCGATGGAGCGATGGTCCGGGCATCGGAGCAGCTCTGGACGATGACCGGTCAGCCGCGGCAGGAGAACTTCGATCTGCTCTCCGCGGTGCACGCCGATGACCAGAAGACCCTGGCCGCGGCGATGTTGCGGACGCTGGAAGATGGGCGGGAGATGCGTCGTCGAGCTCGGCTGGCCGGCGCTGAGCCCGTCCGATTCATCGACTTCCGGATCGTGCCGCGCGTCGTGGCCGGAGCCCCCGATGGTTTGGTCGTCTCCCTGTCCGACGTGACCCAGGACGAGCGCCGTCGGGTGCAGACCGAGCAACGGATCAAGCTGCTCGAGCATCAGGCGGCCCACGACCCACTGACCGGCCTGGCCAACCGTCCCCATCTCATCCGCCACCTGAAGCAGGCCGTCCGGATCGAGGCGAACGAGGGGCGCGAGGTGTCCTTGCTCTTCGTCGACGTGGACGATTTCAAGGCGGTCAACGACCGATACGGCCACGACGGCGGTGACGCCATCCTGGTCGAGCTCGGGCGACGCTTGCGGCTGGCCACCCGTGGCGACGATCTGGTCGCCCGGCTGGGTGGCGACGAGTTCGTCATCGTGGCGCAGGGGATCACCCCCGAGAGTGCGATCGGTCTCGGTCGACGGGTCCTGGGCCAGATGAAGGACCCGTTCGTCCTGGGCGCCGAGCAGGTTCCGGTGACGGTCAGCGTCGGTCTGGCCCGGACCGACGGTGTGGTGTCCGACCCCGCCGAACTCCTCCGGTCGGCCGATCGCGCCATGTTCGATGCGAAGGCCGACGGCAAGAACCGGATGGTGTCCTCGGCCGAGCCCCCGGTGGTCTCCTAGCGGCGCTCGATCCTGCGGATGGCGATCGGCGCTCGGTCAGTCGCGGAAGTTCTCGAACTGGAGCGGGATGCCGAAGTCGCCTTCCTTGAGGGCGGCGATGACCTCCTGCAGGGCGTCGCGCTTCTTGCCGGTGACGCGCAGCTGATCGCCCTGCGTCTGCGACTGGACGCCCTTGATGCCCAGACCCTTGATGGCCTTGTTGAGCTCCTTGGCCTTGTCGGAGGAGATGCCGGCGGCCAGGGTGACGACCTGGCGGGCGGTGCCACCGGCGGCGTCCTCGACCTCGCCGTAGGTCACCGCCTTCAGCGAGACCTTCCGCTTGACCAGCTTCTCCTCGAGCACCTGACGGAGCGCCGACAGTCGGTCCTCGCTGATCGAGCGCAACACGATGGTGTGCTCGTTGAGCTCCAGGGCGGAATCGGTGTTCTTGAAGTCGTAGCGATTGGCCACCTCTCGGCTGGCCTGGTCCACGGCGTTGCGGACCTCCTGGTCATCGACTTCGGATACGACATCGAAGGACGGCATGACCGGGAGAGTAGTGGCTCCGCGAGCGGTGAACCGGTCCTCGTGCCCGTGGCTACCATCGCTCGATGAGCGACATGCGGCGCTGGGTCGAGGAGTCATCCTTCGGACGGAGCCTGGGCGTCCGGCTGGCCGCGATCGGCGACGAGACCGTCGTGGTCGAGTTGCCCTTCCACGAGCGGAACGCCAATCCCGGAGATGCTCTGCACGGAGGTTGTGCGGCGTCACTGGGGGTCATCGGAGCGCAGGTGCTTGCTCGTTCGGCGCTCGAAACGGCGGCGGGTCCCTTCCATACGGCGGCGTGTCAGGTCAGCTACCTGGCCGCCGCCATCGCCCAACCGGTCGTCGCGACGTCGAGCCTGCTGCGACGAGGCAAGGAACTGGTCTTCTCCGACACCCTGGTGGCGACCGAGGAGGGCAAGAAGATCGCACAGATCTCCTGCCTCGTCCGGGGCGGAGCGCCCGACGGTGACGAGGTGTACGCCGCGGGGGACGACGGCCGGGCCGATCCCGGCGAGATGGGTCCGTTCATCGGCATGTTGCCGTTCGCCGCCGCTCGCCGGCTCACCGTCGAGCACATGGCCGGCTCGCGGAGTCGGATCGTCATGCCCCTCGGTGACGGCAACGCCGCGCTCGAGGGAGGCGTGCACGAGGGGGCACTGCTGGCCCTCCTCGACACGACGGGGGCGATGGCGTCGTGGGCGGCGAGCGGACCGGGCCCGTACAAGGCGTCGACGGCCGCGTTGCAGGCGCAGATCACGGATGCGCCGCCGGCGGGCACCCTCGTCGGGTACGGCCGGGTGGTGCAGCGCTCGGGCGACCTGTTCTGGTCCGATGTCGAGATCGCCGAGGTGGTGTCCGGTCGCCTCTGCGCCCGCGGCACGGTCGTCTACCGCATCGTGCAGGGGTTGGGATGAGGGAGCGACCGCTGCGGGTGGCGGTCATCGGCGCGGGGATGGCCGGCATCCTCAGCGCCGTCAAGCTGCGCGAGGCGGGAATCGACGACTTCACCGTCTACGAGAAGGCGGACCGGTTGGGAGGCACCTGGCGGGAGAACACCTACCCGGGGATCGCGTGCGACGTCCCCTCCCATCTCTACTGCTACTCCTTCGCGCTCAATCCCGACTGGAGCCACCGGTACTCGCCCGGAGCCGAGATCCAGGCGTACTTCGAGCAGGTCGCCCGTGACCGGGACGTCGAGCGGGACATCCGGTTCGGCGATGCGGTGCAGCACATGGAGTACGCCGATGGCCGCTGGCGGCTGACCACCGAGGCCGACCACACCGACGAGGTCGATGTCGTGATCGCCGCCACCGGTGTGCTCCACCAGCCGAACGTTCCCGACATCGCCGGTATCGACGACTTCGCCGGCGCGGTCTTCCACAGCGCCCGATGGGACCATGACGTGACCTTGGACGGGGCGCGAATCGGGGTGATCGGCACCGGGTCGACCGCCGTCCAGATCACGTCGGCCGTCGTGGATCGGGCCGAGCGGTACACCCTGTTCCAGCGCACTCCGCAATGGGTCCTGCCGTCGGAGAACCCGGTCTACACCGACGAGGAGAAGGAGCACTTCCGGTCCGATCCCGATGCGCTCGAGCAGCTCCACGGTGAGATCTCCGAGATCTTCGCCGAGGGGTTCTCCAACGCGGTCGTCGATGCCGAGTCGCCGATCATGAGGATGATCGAGCAGGCCTGCCGCGACAACCTGGAGCAGAGCGTCACCGATCCCGACCTGCGCGAGCGGCTCCGCCCGGACTACGTCGCCGCCTGCAAACGGCTGATCATCTCGCCCGACTTCTACCAGGCGATCCAGAAACCCAACGCCGAGCTGATCACCGACCGCATCGAGGGGATCGAACCTCGCGGCGTGCGCACCGCCGACGGCCGCCTGCACGAGCTGGATCTCATCGTGCTCGCCACCGGATTCCGGGCCGATCGGTTCCTGCGCCCGATCGACGTCGTCGGACGGGACGGGGTGCGGCTCGACGACGCCTGGGCGGATCGTCCGACCGCCTACCTCTCGATCTCGGTGCCGGAGTTCCCCAATCTCTTCATGCTCAACGGTCCCAACGGCCCGGTCGGCAACTTCTCGTTGATCGAGGTCGCCGAGCTCCAGTTCGCCTACGTCATGCAGCTGATCGAAGGGCTCCGTTCCGGGGCATGGACGGAGGTGAGCCCGGAGCAGGAGGCCACCGACGAGTTCGAAGCGCGGCGGGTCGCGGCGGCCGGGAAGACCGTGTGGGTGACGGGCTGCAACAGCTGGTATCTCGATGACCGCGGCATTCCGGCCAGCTGGCCGTGGCCGTTCAGCCGGTTCCGCGACGAGATGGCCGCGCCGGACCTGACCGCGTACGACCTGCGCCGGTGATGGAGGCCCGGCGGCTGGGGGACGGTCCCATCATCGGACCGGCGAGCGATCCGTCCCTCGGGACCAACATCCAGGGTCCGTCGTTGGTGCGAGCCCCGTCGTGGGTCGACGATCCGCTGGGTCGCTACTACCTCTACTTCGCCGACCACAAGGGTTCGTACATCCGATTGGCCTACGCCGACGAGGTCGAAGGGCCGTGGACGATCCATCGTCAGGGCAGCCTGCACCTGGCCGACAGCTGCTTCCTCACCGAAGCGCCGCCGGCGACCGACGCGGATCTGGCCGAGCTCGCCGAGCTCTACGGTGCCCTCTTCGGCGAGGGCAGCTTCGCCCGCACCCTGGCCTCCGACGCGGTCACCCCCCACATCGCGTCACCCGACGTCCACGTCGACGAGGCCGAGCGGCGCGTCGTCATGTATTTCCACGGGCTCGACGGACTCGGGATCCAGGTCAGCCGTGCCGCCGTTTCCTCGAACGGCATCGACTTCGCCGCCCGCCCCGAGGTGCTCGGTCCGCCCTACCTGCGGGCCTTCCGGTACGAAGGGTGGACCTACGCGCTCACCATGCCCGGGCGGTTCCTCCGGTCCCGGGACGGTCTGACCGGCTTCGAGTCGGGCCCGTTGCGGTTCGGACCGACCATGCGCCACGCTGCCGTGGTGGTGCGCGACGACGTCCTGCACGTGTTCTGGAGCCGGGTCGGGGATGCTCCCGAGCGCATCCTGCGATCCACGATCCGCCTGGACGCGGACTGGACGGAGTGGAGCGAATCCGAGCCGGTCGAGGTGCTCCGCCCGGTCCATTCCTGGGAGGGAGCCGACGCACCGGTGGAGCCGTCGGTGCGCAGCGTCGCCCCCGGCCGCGTCAACCAGGTTCGGGACCCGGCCGTGTTCGACGACGGGGATCGCCTGTTCCTGCTCTACGCCGTCGCCGGCGAGTCGGGTCTCGCCGTCGCCGAGCTCGAGACGGGGGCGGAATGACCGCGCCCGTCGAGGTGTTCCAGTCCTGTCGGACCTGCGATCGCTGTCGGGCCGGTCGCTACCGCCGGTGCAGGTCGCACGGGGTGCTCGACACGTACGGCTTCAAGAACGTCGAGACCGGATGCGGCCTGTGGGGCGGGTATGCCACCCACCAGTATCTGGCGGCCGACTCGATGCTCCTCCCGGTCCCCGAGCAGCTGGATCCGGTGATCGCCACCTTGTTCAACCCGATCGGCGCCGGCATCCGCTGGGGTGTGATCATGCCCGGGACCGGCCCGGGTGACCGCGTCGCCGTGTTGGGCCCGGGGATCCGCGGCCTCGCCGTCGCCGCGGCCTCGAAGGACGCGGGCGCCGGGTTCGTGATGGTCACCGGGCACGGGCCGCGCGACGCCCCACGGCTGGAAGCGGCTCGGGACTTCGGTGCGGACCTGACGGTCGACGTCGCGGTCGACGACCCGGTCGCAGCATTCCGGGACGCCACCGGTCGCGGCGCCGACGTCGTCGTCGACGTCACCGCCAGGGCGCCGGCCGCGTTCCTTCAGGCGATCGACCTGGCCCGGCCGGGTGGGACCATCGTGGTCGCCGGGACCCGAGCCGGTGCGGCCGTGCCCGGCTTCGACCCCGATCACATCGTGCTCAAGGAGCTCCGGCTCCTGGGTGCACTGGGCGTGGACGTCGCCGCCTATCGTTCGGCGCTGGATCTCCTCGTTTCGGAGGCGTATCCGTTCGCATCGCTCACGCGACGCACCGTGGGTCTGGCCGGAGTGTCCGGTCTGCTCGAGGTGATGTCGGGGGGCGACGATGGCATCCCGCCGGTCCACGGCGTGGTGGTACCGAATCTCGACGAGGGAGAGTCACCATGAAGACCCGACTGACCGAGCTGCTGGGCATCGAGCACCCGGTGATGCTGGCCGGCATGGGCGGTGTGGCGTACGCCGAGCTGGTCGCGGCCGTCAGCGACGCCGGCGGTTTCGGGACGATCGGTGCCGCGCCGCTGTCGCCCGAGCAGATGGTCGACGAGATGGAGAAGGTCCGCGGCCTGACCGACAAGAACTTCGGTGTGGATCTGCTGACCGCCTTCCCGGGCGACATGGTCGGCCAGGTCCACATGGTGATCGATCACGGCGCCTCGGTCTTCGTGGCCGGGCTGGGCGTGCCCCGCGAGGTCGTCGACCTGTGCCACGAGCACGACGTCCTGGTCATGAACATGTGCGGCAAGGTCGATCATGCGGTGAAGGCGGTCGAGGCCGGCTGTGACGTGGTCATCGCCCAGGGAACCGAGGCCGGTGGTCACACCGGCAAGATCGCGACGATGCCGCTGATCCCCCTCGTGGTGGATGCCGTCGGCGACAAGGTGCCGGTGGTGGCGGCCGGCGGGATCTTCGACGGCCGCGGACTGGCTGCTGCACGCGCCCTCGGAGCCGACGGGGTCTGGGTCGGCACACGGTTCATCGCCACGCCCGAGGCGCGCACCGTGACGGGATACAAGGAGGCGATCGCCGCGGCGGCCGAGGATGGCACGGTGATCAGTCGAGCCTGGACCGGCAAGACGCTGCGCGGGATCCGCAACGCCTACACCGACCATTTCGAAGCCCATCCCGAGGAGCTCAAGCGGTTCCCCGATCAGATGATGTCGTCGTTCGAGCAGCACGCGCTCCATCTGGGCGGGGACGAGACCACACCGGTCGACCCCACCAAGGAGTGTTACGCAGCCGGCCAGGCGGTGGGCGGCATCGACGGCCTCATCCCGGCCGGTGAGTTGGTGCATCGGTTCGTCGCCGAGGCCGAACGGGCCCTGGCCCGGCTCTGACCGGCACCTTCGAGGTGATACGGCTACGGCTCGGTCTCGTCGACCGGCTATCGTGTCCCGTTCCCGGGTCGGTGCCCGAGTGGCCAAAGGGAACGGGCTGTAAACCCGTCGGCTTACGCCTTCGGAGGTTCAAATCCTCCCCGGCCCACCATGCGAGTCCCCCCACTCGGGGGATGGCGATCACCCCCTGAACCGGATCTTCCGGAGCTCGGCGGTTCAGGGCCGCGGTGCCCGGTAGGGGTCGGGGTCGTGACTGAAGAATACGGCCACCGGAGCCAGTTCGAGCAGCCGCTCGAGCGAATCGATGCCGGCCCGAACCAGCCCGGGGTCGTGCATGTCGGTCGCCGCGGGTGCACCGGCCGCCCACTCCCTGCCCGAGTGGCAGCACTGTCCGGCCACGACGTGGTGGTGCCCGTCACGGTCGGTGACCACGACCGATTGGTGGCCGGGCGTGTGCCCGGGCGTCGCCACCAACCGCACACCCGATGCGATCTCCTCGTCGTCGGCCGCGATCCGCAGCCGTTCGGGTGGGATCGTGGCCCACTCCGGCACGGTGTAGCCCTCGGTCCGAGCCGCCTCGACCTCGTCGGCCCGGACCCATACCGGCACGCCGGGGAGCGAGTCGTTCTGTCCGCAGTGGTCGAAGTGGAGGTGGGTGTTGACGATGGCGACCACGTCTCGTTCGTCGATCGACCGGGCGTTGAGCGCGTCGATCACGCCGACCACATCGGGGGCGTACATCTCGTCGATGATCGGGTGGCCGGTTCGGGTACCGGTGTCCACCAGGATCACCCCGTCCGGGTGGGCGATGGCGAACCCGAGGAGCACCCCGGCCTCCTCGGACGCGTGAGGATGGGTCAAGGGAAGCTGGACCGATCCCAACCGGAGCGGCGTGACGGTGGGACCTTCGGACGATGCCATCGGGGCCGTTCTATCAGCACCCGCCTGCGATACCGACGGCCGCAGCTGCCAGAATCCTGGGGTGCGCCGTTTCGCCCTCGTGACCCTGCTCGCACTGGTCGCCGCGGCGTGCGCCGACGACTCGGAGTGTGACGCCACCTCGGCCCTGCCGATCGTGAGCGTCGATCTGGTCGGGCTCGAGTCCACGCAACGGCTCGCCTCGATCGAGGTGTGCATGAACGGCGAGTGCACCGCGCCGGGTGCGACCGCCGAGCCGCTCCTGGTCGGTGAGGAGACCCAGGCCCGCTTCCTCGTCCCCGACGAGGTGCCGGACGTCGTGGGCGATGCGCCGACCGTCACCATCCTGGTCCGCACCGACGCGGGCGAGTTCCTGGTCCCGCCCACCGCGGTGCGGCTGACCCGCGTCTACCCCAATGGTGAGCAGTGTGACGGGGACGCCTGGCAGGGGTGGTTCGAGGTCACCGCGGACGGTGCCCTGGTCGAGGTGGCCGACCGCTGATCCCATCGGGCACCATCGGGGTCAGACCCCGGACGTGCTCGATAGCCGTCACAGCAGGCGTTGCATCAGGACCACGTCGAGCCAGCGGCGGTGCTTTCGACCCACCTCCCGCTCGGTGCCGACCACCTCGAAGCCCGCTGCGGCGTGCAGCCGGATCGACGCGTCGTGGCCCCCCACGACGCGCGCCATGACCGAGTGGAACCCCTGGGCCTGCGCGGCCTCGACCAGCCCTTCGAGGAGGAGCTTGCCCACCCCTTCGCCCTGCCGGTGCCGGGCGACGTAGACCGAGTCCTCCACCGTGGGGCTGTACGCGGGTCGGTCCCGGTACGGCGACAGGGACCCGAAGCCGGCGACGGATCCCTCGTCGTCGACGGCGACCAGGGCCAGGTGGACGCCCGAACGCTCCTGGATCCAGCGCTGCTGATCCTCGAGCGTCCGGGGCACCATGTCGAACGTGACCGTCGAGGTCTCGACCTCGACGTTGTAGATCCGGCGGATCGCCTCGGCGTCCTCGAGGCTGGCGGGGCGGAGACGCATCCGCCCGACCCTACGCCAGCGGGTGGGGTGCCCGGCACCCCACCGTGGCGCCGGCTGGGGTGATCAGTTCTCGGCGGCGGCCCGTCCGCGATGCAGGACTCGGCGAACCCGGCTCTCGCGCTCCGGCTGGTCCTCGGTCTGCTCCTCGTCCTGAGGCCGGCGAGCCTGCTCGAGGAGCGAGATGTGCCCGGCCACGGCCTCGGCGGCAGCCCAGGAGATCACATCCGGGTCATTGGTCAGGAAGATGACCTGGTGCCGGAGACTCGTCCGGGTCAGCTCTTCGAGCAGGACCGGCTTGGCCGGCGAGTCGAGCTCCTGGAACGGGTCGTTGCAGATGATCGGCAGGCCGCTGCGCTTGCCCAGGCCGTCCGCGGTCGAGATCCAGGAGCGAAGCGAACGGAGGAAGAGCAGCCCGCTGTCGTCGACCACTCCGTCCTCCACCGCGAGGGCACCCTGTTCGATCAGCTCCTGGCGCAGCATGCCGGCCTGGGCGATCTCGTAGCTGTGCTCGAGTACCCACCGCATCGGGATGTCGCCGACGAGGCGCTTCCATTCCTCGAGTGCCACCCGGTACTCCTCGTCGGCCACCAGCATCTCCGAGCGACGCTCGTTGTTGCTGATGAGCGAGTTGACCCGCTGGATGTGGAGCCCCAGATAGGACTGCGCCCCGGCCTCGTCGAGCGCCTCGTCCTCCTGCACCCGGGCCTCTTCGAGCCGGCGCCATTGCACGATGGAGAACGCGGACACGCCGGCGGCGAGCGCGACCAGGGGCACCGCCGTCAGGACCGGACCGCCGCTCAGAACGACCAGGAACGAGACGACCGCGGCGAAGACCCCCACGTAGTACGAGAATCTGCGGACCCGCTCGTGGGTGGTCTGTCGTTCCTCGAGTTCGGCGTGCAGCGCCTCGACCCGGTCGACCGCCTCGGTGTGGGAGTCGTCGGCGTCGGCCTCGGTGAACTTCGCCAGCCGCTTCTCGGCGGCCTCCAGCTTCTTGATCGCGGCGTGGAGGACCTTCTGGTCCAGGCTGGCCAGCTTGCGGATGACCGGGTCCGTCGTGTCGCTCCGAGGGAGATGGGACGGGGTGAGGACCAGGTGATCGCGCGCCTCGTGGGTGCTCGTGCCGTTGGCATGGAGGAGGTCGACGTTCCCGTCACGCTTGCGGTAGTGCTCGGTGAGGTCGGCTGATCGACCGACGTCGATGACCCGGTGACGCGACGTCGCGGGACGGAAGACCGCGAGCTTGTTCGCATCGTCGTCGGTCAGCTCCAGGTGGACCCCGGCCCGGCCGGGGCCGATCGCCGAGGTGAACTCGCTGATCAGCGCATCGTTCTCGGCGGGACCGAGGCCGGCGATCACGGTGCACCGGGGATGCAGATCGAGCGTGAAGTTCCGCTTGTCGGACTCGATGACCAGGCGTGAGATGCGCATGCCAGTGCATCGGAGCCGCCCGACACCGACTTGAGCCTTTTGGCCTACCCGCGCGGGAATCGTCACCTACGCGGATTCGACGCCCGATCGGGTGCGTCGCCGACGTGAGCGCCGGGCTATGCTGAGCGACTGCCATCCGGGTGGGGTGCCGCCCGGATCCGGCCTCCTTAGCTCAGTCGGTAGAGCGTTTCCATGGTAAGGAAAAGGTCGACAGTTCGATTCTGTCAGGAGGCTCGCCCACCCCGGCGACGTAGCTCAGTTGGTGAGAGCGCTCGGCTCATAATCGAGAGGTCGTCAGTTCGAGTCTGACCGTCGCTACCGTGTCATTCGGCCGGCCATCATCCGCCGGCCACGCTTCGCTATTCGACTTCCGTCGGTGCTGCTGCTTCGCCGGCTCGAAGGAGAACTGAACGGCGTTCACTCAGCCGACTACGCTCGGCGGCGTGGAGTGGCAGCTGCTGGACGAGCTCGGGTCCGAGACCCAGGCCAGCGTGATGGCCATGGCGGTGCAGAATCGACTGGGTGCCGACGACTACCTCTGGTTCCAGGGTGACAGCGCCAACACCGTGCACTTCATCGAGTCCGGGCGGGCGTCCATCGAGGTGTCGAGTCCCGACGGGTTCGTGTCGATCCTCACCGTCCTCGGTCCCGGTGAGATCGTGGGGGAGCAGTCGCTGGTGGACCGTGAGCGACGCCGCAGTGCATCGGTTCGCGCCCTCGAGGAGCTCCGCACGTTCAGCATCACCTCGCGCCAGTTCGAGCAGCTGCGCCAGGACCATCCGTCGGTCGATCGGTTCCTGGTGCGGGTGTTGGCGTCGCGGATCGATCGCCTGTCCACCCAGGTGCTCGAGGCAGCGTACGACGATGTCGAGGCTCGCGTGAATCGCAGGCTCCGGGTCCTGACCGAGGCGTACCGCCGGCCGGATCAGGACGGATCGGTGACGATCAAGATCACCCAGGACGAGCTGGCCCGGATGGCCGGATCGACCCGCCCCTCGGTCAATCGCCACCTCCGCCGCTTGGAGCAGGCCGGGATCATCGAGATCGGCCGAGGCCGGGTGACCGTCCTCGGTCCCGACCAGCTGACGTAACCCATTCGGACCGATCGGAGTCGAACCCCACAATGCCGGACGAACCCGGTGACCAGCTCGATCTGACCGAGACGGTCACCAACGCCAAAGAGGGAGATCCCGAGGCGTTCGAGGCGCTGGTACGCGCCACCCATGCCGACACGTACACGCTCGCGTACCGCCTGACCGGCAACGAGGAGGATGCTCGCGACGTGGTGCAGGAAACCTACCTTCGGGCCTACAAGGGACTGAAGCGCTTCCGCGGCGAGGCCCAGTTCACCACCTGGCTCTATCGCATCACGGCCAATTGTGCGTCCACCCATCTCGGTCGGCGGAACAAGCACCGGCACGACGAGCTCGACGAGTCGGTGGGGCTCGTCGACGAGCGGGCCGAGCACGATCCCATCCTCCGCGCCGATGCGGGCGAGCTGCGCGAGGAGCTCAAGGTCGCCTTGCAGGACCTGCCCCCGAAACTTCGATCGGTGATCGTCCTGCGAGACATCTACGACCTCCCCCATGAAGCGATCGCCGAGGAGCTCGGTATCTCGGAGACAGCGGCAAAGGTGCGCCTGCACCGCGCCCGGAAGAAGCTGCGCGAAGAGATCTTCCCCCTTCGCGGAGAGGAGCAACGTCATGCCGTCTAGCCGACTCGACGAGCTGCTGACCGAATCGGTCGACGGCCAGGATCTGTTCGAACCCGGCGTCGAGGTGGGGCTCACCCTGCGCGAGCAGGCCGAGCTGGCGCAGTACCGCAAGCTCGTTCGGGCCCTCCGCACGCTCCGCGACGACGCCATCGTGCCCTCCGAGGGTGTCGTCGACGAGATCCTCGCCTACCTCGAGGACGCCACCGAACGTCACGCGATCCGGTCGATTCTCAGCGGCCGGCGAGGGGCCTACCTCGGCGGGATCGCCGCAGCGACGGCGGCCGGTGCGGCGGGCGCCATCGTGCTGGTGAACCGCTCTCGCCGCCGCCTCCCGCTCGCCGGCTGACCGTTCGGCCCGGTCCCCGAGCCCGTCCCGAAGAGGGCCCACCGGGCGCTGCTGCTATCCTTTCGGCGTTCTAGGGCAGTAGCTCAATTAGGCAGAGCATCGGTCTCCAAAACCGAAGGCTGTGGGTTCGATTCCCTCCTGCCCTGCGTCACCACCCTCCACGAGGTACCCGCCACCATGGCGATGAATCGAGAACAGAAGCGCATGTTGCGCCGTCAGGGTCAGGACCCCGACGGCCAGCCGTCGCGCCGTCAACCGCCGGCTCAGCCCAGTCGGACGGGAGAGCGCACCACCGCTCGCCAGTTCTTGAGCGAGGTACGCAGCGAATTGCGCAAGGTGGCGTGGCCGGGCTGGCCCGAAGTCCTCAACTCCTCCATCGTGGTGCTGGTGACCCTCACCTTGGTCACGATCATGATCGCCCTGCTCGACTGGGTGTTCGGCCAATTCAGCCTGGTTCTGTTCGAAACCTGATCCCGATTGCTCCGCGTGTCACGGCACGCCTCGAGGTCCACTCATGCCCGAAGTCCCCGTCAGCGAAGAAACCACCGCCCCTGAGGCTCCCGACCCGGTCGACGCGTCGTCGGAGCCTCCTGCCGACGCGCCCGACCCCACGCCGACCGTCGAGGGTTCCGACGACGCCGGCGCGGCCGGCGACACGCTCGAGGCTGCTGCCGAGAGCGCGGTCGACGCCGAGGAAGGCGCCGCGAAGGACGAGTACGAGTACGTCCAGGAGGAGGGCGAAGGCGAAGGCGCCGCGCCGAAGAAGGCCGAGAGCCCGTACGACCGGCCCGGCCGCTGGTATGCCGTGCACACCCAGTCGGGCTACGAGAAGAAGGCCAAGCAGAACCTCCAGGCCCGGATCAACTCCCTCCATCAGGAAGACACCATCTACGAGGTGATCATCCCGATGGAGGACGTCGTCGAGTTCAAGGCCGGCAAGAAGGTCGTCGTCCAGAAGAAGATGTTGCCCGGCTACATGCTGGTGCGATGCCGGCTCGACGACGACGCCTGGCGCACCATTCGCGACACCCCGGGGATCACCGGATTCGTCGGACCGGGCAACAAGCCCGCCCCGCTCACCCGCAAGGACGTCGAAGGCTTCATGGCCATCGAGGTCGATGGCGAGGAGCAGGCCGCCAAGCGCACCAAGCCGCGGTTCGAGTTCGAGCTCCACGAGAGCGTGCGGGTCACCGACGGTCCGTTCGCCGACTTCACCGGCGAGATCGTCGAGATCAACGAGGACCAGCTCAAGGTCAAGGTGCTGGTCAACATCTTCGGGCGCGAGACTCCCGTCGAGCTCGAGTTCTCCCAGATCGCCAAGCTCTAGCCCACCAGCGCAAGAAGAAGAGGTACTCACATGGCGAAGAAGCAGGTCGCTGCTGTCGTCAAGATCCAGATCCCGGCCGGCGAAGCATCGCCCGCGCCCCCCGTCGGTACCGCGCTCGGTCCCCACGGTGTGCAGATCATGGACTTCTGCAAGGCCTACAACACCCGGACCGAGGGACAGCGGGGCAGCGTCGTCCCGGTCGAGATCACGATCTTCGAGGACCGGACTTTCACCTTCGTCACCAAGACGCCGCCCACGTCGACGTTGGTCATGAAGGCGGCGGGGCTCGAGAAGGCGGCCGAGAACCCGGGCCGTGAAGGCGCCGGGAGCATCACCGACGCCCAGGTCACCGAGATCGCCGAGATCAAGATGCCCGACCTCAATGCCAACGATCTCGAAGCGGCCAAGCTTCAGGTCGCCGGCACGGCCCGGTCCATGGGAATCACGGTCCAGGGATAGTCGCGCCGGTCAGGCGCTGCGCCACGCGGGGAGGACCTCGCCCCGGTGGCGGACACGAGATGAGGGAGCCCGCAAGGAGCGAAGCATGGCAAGTGGAAAGCGTTATCGCGACGCAACCAAGAAGTACGACCGAGAGCATCAACACTCGGCCGGTGAGGCGATCGACATCGTTCTGGCCAACGCCACGGCCAAGTTCGACGAGACGATCGAGCTGATCGTCCGGCTGGGGGTCGACCCCCGCAAGTCGGATCAGATGGTCCGGGGCACCGTCGCGCTCCCGTCCGGCACCGGACGGGACGTTCGGATCGCGGTGTTCGCCCAAGGCGAGGCGGCCTCCGCCGCGGAAGCCGCCGGAGCCGAGTTCGTCGGGGCCGACGAGCTGGCCGCCGAGGTCGAGGGCGGTATGACCGACTTCGACGTGGCCATCGCCACCCCCGACATGATGCCGACGGTGGGCAAGCTCGGTCGGGTGTTGGGTCCGCGCGGGCTCATGCCCAATCCCAAGGCGGGCACGGTGACACCCGACGTGGCCAAGGCCGTCGAGGACTTCAAGGGTGGCAAGGTCGAGTTCCGTACCGACCGGAACGGGAACGTGCACGTTCCCATCGGCAAGGCCAGCTTCGATGCCGAGAAGATCGCCGCCAACCTGGCCGTGGTCATCGAGGAGCTCGAGCGGGCCAAGCCCGCGTCCGCCAAGGGCCGGTACTTCCGCAAGGTCGGCCTGGCGTCCACCATGGGTCCCGGCGTCAAGATCGACCCGGGCCGTGTCGAGGCCCCGGCCGAGTAGCGCCGGGACTGCGGGGCACCACCGCCGGTCCGCTACGCTGACCGCCACAATCACCACGTTCTGCTCGCCGTAGACGTCCGGTCGGCCCTCGGGCCGAGAAGTGGTCCCATCGATCGTGATGGACCCGCCTGACCAGGTGGACACCTCCAGACCTCTGTGGGTCCGATGGCGTCCGCTCGTTGCGGATGCAGGACCCCACATCACAGAGAGGAGGTGCAATGGAGAATCCCCGACCCGAGAAGGTTGCGGTCGTCGAAGAGATCCGGGGCCGGCTGGAAGACGCCGATGCCACCGTGCTCACCGAATACCGCGGGCTCGACGTGACGTCCATCCAGACGTTGCGACGGGCACTGCGCGACGCCGGTGCCGACTACAAGGTGTACAAGAACACCCTGGCCCGATTCGCGGCCCGCGATGCCGGTCTCGACATCGAAGATCAGTTGGTGGGGCCGACGGCGTTCGCGTTCACCGCGACCAAGGCCGACGGTTCCCCCGGCGATCCCGTGATGCTGGCCAAGGCGCTCAAGGAGTTTGCCAAGACCAACGAGGCGTTGATCATCAAGGGCGGCCTCATGGACGGCGCACTGCTGTCGTCCGACGACGTCAAGGCGTTGGCCGAGGTGGCCCCCCGAGAAGAGCTTCTGGCTCAGTTCGCCGGACTGCTCGCTGCCCCGATGCAGCGGTTCGCCGGCCTGCTGGCTGCGGTCCCCCGCGACTTCGCGTACGGACTCCAGGCACTCATCGACAAGCAGGGCGGTGTCCCGGACACCGCCGAGGATGACGGCGGTGCACCCGACGTCGCCGAGACGCCCGATGCCGAGCCCGAGGCGTCCGACGCCCCGGACGACACGAGTGCGTCTGATGAAGCATCCGCCTCGGCCGACGCCGAGGTCGAAGCCTCGGCTGACGCCGAGGTCGAAGCCTCGACCGCCGAGCCCACCGACGAAGCCTCGACCGAGGCACCCGAACCCGACGGCGGCGGCGACGCCCCCGCACCTGACGAAAGTGAACAAGCATGACCAAGGAAGAGATTCTCGACTCCATCGCCGAGATGAGCGTGCTCGAGCTGAGCGAGCTGCTGAAGGAATTCGAAGAGAAGTTCGACGTCACCGCCGCCGCTCCGGCCGTGGCCGTTGCGGCCGCCCCGGCCAGCGACGGCGGTGCCGCCGAGGAAGAGAAGGACGAGTTCGACGTGGTGCTCACCGCGGCGGGCGAGAAGAAGATCGGCGTCATCAAGGCCGTGCGCGGTCTGGTGTCCGGTCTCGGCCTGAAGGAAGCCAAGGAGATGGTGGAGAGCGCTCCGGCCCCCATCCTCGAAGCGGTGTCCAAGGAAGAGGCCGAGAAGGCCAAGGAGGCCCTCGAAGGCGAGGGCGCCCAGGTCGAGCTCAAGTAGCTTCGATCTCGGGCCTGGTCGAGCGCCGGTGCTCGACCCGATCGCAACGGATTCCGGCGCCTGCCGACACGACGTGTCCGGCCGGGCGCCGGAATCCGCCGCGTTAGGATCCGGACACTCGACAGGGAGGCCAGACGATGGCGGAGTTCTTCACGAGCGTGCCCGAACCGGTTGCCTACGAGGGGCCGGAATCGGACAACCCGCTGGCCTTTCGCTGGTATGACGCCGACCGGGTCGTGGCCGGCAAGCGGATGGAGGACCACCTGCGCTTCGCGGTCTCGTACTGGCACAGCTTCGCATGG
Source organism: uncultured Acidimicrobiales bacterium (assembly GCA_963697385.1). GTDB lineage: Bacteria > Actinomycetota > Acidimicrobiia > Acidimicrobiales > CAWCAL01 > CAWCAL01. Next base: position 138,826 of record CAVONU010000002.1, on the reverse strand, counting down.
GACGGCTCGGACATCTTCGGCAGCGGCTCGCTCGACCGGCCGTGGCTCGCTGCCGCCGATCCCGTCGCTGCCGCCAAGACCAAGATGGAGGCGGCGTTCGAGTTCTTCCAGAAGCTCACCGTGCCCTTCTACTGCTTCCACGACCGGGACATCGCCCCCGAGGGCGCCTCGTTCAAGGAGACCTGCGCCATCCTGGACGAGATCGTCGACGACGCCGCCGGCCACATGGAGCGGACCGGGGTCGACCTGCTCTGGGGCACCGCCAATCTCTTCAGTCACCCACGCTTCCAGGCGGGGGCGGCCACCAATCCCGACCCCGAGCTGTTCGCCTACGCGGCGGCGCAGGTGCGCCACTGCATGGACGCCACCCACCGGCTCGGCGGCAAGAACTACGTCCTGTGGGGCGGACGGGAAGGGTACGAGACCCTGCTCAACACCGACCTGCGTCGCGAGCTCGACCAGCTGGGCCGGTTCTTCGCGATGGTGGTCGAGCACAAGTACGCCATCGGATTCGACGGGTTGATCCTGATCGAGCCGAAGCCGTTCGAGCCGACCAAGCACCAGTACGACTTCGACGTGGCGGCGGTGCACGCCTTCCTCCAGCGGTACGACCTGCTCGACGAGGTGGCGGTGAACATCGAGGTCAATCACGCCACCCTCTCCGGACACGACTTCGCCCACGAGGTGGCCGCGGCGGCCGCGGCGGGCATCTTCGGCAGCGTCGATGCCAATGCGGGCGACGACCGCCTCGGCTGGGATGTGGACCGGTTCCCCGTCTCGGTCGAGCAGATGAGCCTGGGCGTCTACGAAGTCCTGCGCGCCGGTGGATTCACCACCGGAGGGATGAACTTCGACGCCAAGCTCCGGCGCCAGTCGATCGAGCGCGACGACCTCTTCCACGCCCACATCGGGGGGATGGACACGATGGCCCGGTCGCTCCTGGTCGCGGCGGCCATGCTGGAGGACGGCGCACTCGAGAACGCCCGATCCGAGCGGTACGCCGGATGGGACGGCGAGCTCGGCCGGCGCATCCTGGCGGGCGAGGAGAGCCTGGTCTCCCTGGACGAGCGCACCCTCGGTGCCGGTGAACCCACCAGAGCATCCGGCCGCCAGGAGGCGCTCGAGAATCTGGTGGCCAAGTACATCGAACGAACCCGGTGAGCGCACCCGCCAACCTGATGGACCCGGCGGTCTACGGCTCCGGGATCCCCATCGAGACCTACGCCTGGCTGCGTGAGCACGATCCGATCCACTGGAACGAACCGGTCGTGCGCCAGTTCGACAACAGCGCCATCCAGCCGCCCCCGCAGCAGGGGTTCTGGGCGCTGACGCGCTTCGCCGACGTGTCGCATGTGTCGCGTCATCCCGAGCTGTTCTCGTCCGAGCGGGCGACGGCCCTGATGGGCGATGTGTGGCCCCACGACCTGTGGATGTGGCGGCAGCAACTGATCCACATGGATCCGCCACGTCACACCCATTTCCGGCGCGTCCTCAGCCAGGGGTTCACCCCCCGACGAATCCGCGAGCTGCATCGGTTCATCGAGGAGCGCGGCGCGGCCGTGGTCGACGAGCTGATCGAACGCGGACCGTGCGACTTCGTCGAGGTCGTCGCCAAGGAGCTTCCGCTGCAGGTGGTCGGGGAGCTGTTCGGGATGCCCCACGAGGACTTCCCGCTCCTCACCGACTGGACCGACCGCATCATCGGGATCGACGACCCCGGCTCGGGCGGTTCACCCAACGAGGGCCTGCTCGCGGTCAACGAGCTGTTCGGCTACGTGACCGAGCTGGGGGAGGAGAAGCGGCGGTCGCCCGACGGGACCGTCGTCAGCGACCTGGTCAACTCGACCATCCGCCTCGACGACGAGGCCGGTGAGCGGCCCCTCACGCCGCCCGAGATCAACATGTTCTTCTTCCTGCTGGTCATCGCCGGCAACGAGACCACCCGCAACGCGCTCAGCGGCGGTGTCCTGGCGCTCTCCGACCACCCCGACGAGCGTCGACGGCTGGTCCGGGATCCGTCCCTGCTCGGGACGGCCACCGACGAGATCGTCCGCTACATCAGCCCGGTCATCGCCTTCCGCCGCACGGTCACCGCCGACACCGAGGTCAGCGGCCACGCCCTGACCGAGGGGGAGAAGGTGGTCGTGTTCTACGGTGCCGCGAACCGCGATCCCGAGGTGTTTCCGGACCCGGATCGATTCGATGTCGGTCGCACGCCCAACCACCATCTCGGGTTCGGCATCGGGACCCACTACTGCCTGGGTGCCAACCTGGCCCGGGCCGAGATCTCGGCGCTGTTCGCCGAGCTGCTCCGGCGAGTGCCCGACATCGAGGTGAGCGGCCAGCCCACCCGGTGGCACTCCACGCTGGTCAACAGCTGGAAGAGCATGCCGGTCACCTTCACCGCATGAGTCGGTCCGACGCGTCGGCCGCACCGCTTGGATAACGGACCGCTGCTTCGACGCCCGTTCGGCTAGACCGACGGGGTGGACGAGCATGCCGATCATCGGGACGGGCCCGATGACGAGCTCCATGGCGACGACCTCGACGAAGACGGGTCGGGTCACTGGCGGGACTTCGCCATCCTCCTACGGGGGCACCGCCGGCAGTTCGTCGCAATGGGCGTCGTGCTCTCGATCAGTGCGGCGCTCCCGCTGGTCGGCCCGCTCCTGTTGCGAGCGTTCGTCGATCGGGCCATCGCCGGCGCTCCGGCCGGCGATCTCGTGCCGCTCGCCGCTGCCTACGTCATCCTGGCCCTGGTCGCGCAGCTGCTCACGGTGGGGGTGGTCTACGCATCGACGGCGCTCGTCTGGCGGGTCACCAACGACCTTCGTGTCCGGCTGGCCCGCCATGTGCTGGGTATGGAGCTCGCCTTCCACCAGGACCACTCGCCGGGCGGACTGGCCGAGCGGGTCGACGGCGACCTGACCGCCGTCGCCGACTACCTGGCCACCTTCGTCGTACGCGTGCTGAGCGCACTGCTGACCGTGCTGGGTGCGGTGATCGTGCTGGCGGTCATCGACTGGCGTCTGGGAGCGGTGTTCTTCCTGTACGCGAGCGCGGCGGTCGCGACGTTCCTGCAGATCCGCGACACCGGCCTCAGTGGGGCGGCCGACGAGCGAGGGGCGCAGTCCCAGCTGCTCGGTGGTGTCGAGGAGGATCTGGTCGGTCAGGAGGACCTGCGCACCAATGGCGCCGGCGGATACGCCCTGACCCGCTTCCATCGCGACGCCGGACAGGTGCTGAGGTCGACGATCCGCCTCGAAGGTGCCCTCCTCCGACTCTGGCACGTGGCGACCGGCACGATCGTCGGCGGTGCCATCGTCGCGCTGGTGACCGGGACCCTCGCTTTCCGGGCCGGGTGGATCACGCTGGGGACGGCGTTCCTCATGTTCCAGTACACCCAGATCCTCCAGCACCCGTTCGAGGAGATGATCGAGCAGCTGCAAGAGGTGCAGAAGGCTTCCGGGGGAATGCATCGCGTCGGACTCCTGCTGACCCGGCAGCGAGAAGACCGACCGCGCGGCACCGCCGCGTTTCCCGCCCGGCGACCGGCGCTCGCGTTCCGCGAGGTCACGGTCGAGTACGGCGAAGGACCCGATCGGCAGGCGGTCCTGCACGGTGTCGATCTCGAGATCCCCGCCGGCCAGAGCCTGGGTCTGATGGGCCGGACGGGGAGTGGGAAGACCACGATGAAACGGCTGGCGACCGGCCTCCTCGCTCCGACCGGGGGGCGGGTGACCCTGGCCGGGACCGAGGTCTGGTCCATCGCTCCCGACGAGCTGAGTCGCCACCTCGGCGTCGTGCCGCAGGAGGTGCGACTGTTCGCCGCGTCGCTGCGACAGAACGTGACCCTGTTCGCTCCCGGCGTGCGGGACGCATCGGTGATCGAGGTGCTGGAGCGCGTCGGCCTGGCCGATCGTCTGCTCGGTCGTCCCGATGCGCTCGACCTGGAGCTGCACAGCGACGGCACCGGGTTGTCGTCGGGCGAGGCGCAGCTCCTGGCGCTGGCCCGGGTGTTCCTCCGGGATCCCGAGCTGGTGGTCCTCGACGAGGCCACCGCCCGGATCGACCCCGAGACCGAAGCCCGGTTGGAACACGCCATCGCCGACGTGCTGGACGATCGGACCGCGCTGGTGATCGCCCACCGCGTGTCGACGCTCACCCACATGGACCGGTTGGCCGTCCTCGACGGCGGACGGGTGGTCGAACACGGCACGAGGGCTGAGCTCTTGGCCGATCCCGGCGTGTACGCCCGGCTCGAAGCCCTGGCGGCCAGTGAGGAGGTGGTCACGTGAGCGACGTACGCGCGGCCGCTCCGTCGGCGTCGCCGCCCGACCGGACGCCTGGTGTCTGGCGGCTGGCCTTCCGGGTCGCCACCAACCGGGCGGAGTGGTTCTGGCTCCCGTCGGTGGGCTGGCTCCTCTTCTTCGTCTCGCCCGTGGTCGTCGGGCTGCTGATGCGGCTCATCTTCGACGCTCTCGGCGATTCGGAAAGCGGCCGCCGGCCGTACGAGTTGATCGCGGCACTCGCCGCGGTCGAGCTCCTGCGCCGCATCGTCGTCCACGTCGCAGCTCTGGGGTGGATCCGTGCCTGGGTGATGATGCAGGCCGTCCAGCAGGCCAACGTGCTCGAGTGCCAGGTGGTCGGTGGTGGTCCCGACGCGGGTCCGCCGGTCGAGCGCCCCGGCGAGGCGGTGAGCCGATTCCGCGACGACCCGGAGGACGTCGCCTCGTTCGTCGACAGCTGGATCGACGTGACGGGAGCGGCCGGGTTCGCGGTGATCGCGGCGGTGGTGATGGTGACGATCGATCCTGCGATGGCGCTGGTCGTGGTCCTGCCGATGATCGCGGTGGGGGTGCTGACCCGCGTGCTCGGCACCATGGTGAAGAAGGCCCACCGGGAGGACCTGGAGGCGGCGTCTCGGGTCAACGGGATCCTGCGCGACCTCTTCCAGGGGTATCAGGCCGTGGTCCTGCACGGAGCGACCGACGATGCCGTGGCCGAGGTGGACCGGCGCTGCCGGCTGCGGGGCCGCACGGCCGTCCGCAACCGGACGCTGACCGAGAGCATCGGAGCGGCATCGTGGTCGTCCACCGACGTCGCGATCGGGCTGGTCCTGCTGGTGGCGGTGGGCTCGATGCGATCGGGCGAGTTCACCGTCGGCGATCTGGCGTTGTTCGTCTCCTACGTCACGTGGTTGGCATTCTTCCCCCGGATGGTGGGCCACCTCCTGACGCGCCGACGCCAGGCCGAGGTGGCCTTCGAGCGGATGGGCGAGCTGACCGGTTCGGGGCCGGAGACGGTGGCGCGGCACCGTCCCCTTCGCATCGAGGTCCCCGGCGGGGAACCCGAGCCGGTCGCCCGGTTGCCGCGGCAGCCGCTCGAGACCCTGGACGTGCGGGGTCTGACCGCGACCTTCGACGGACACGGTGGGATCCGCGGTGTCGATCTGACCCTCGTCCGCGGCACCCTCACGGTGGTGTCGGGCCCGGTCGCGGCGGGCAAGAGCACGCTGGTTCGGGCGCTGCTGGGCCTGGTGCCGTCCGAGGGGACGGTGCGGTGGAACGGCGAGGAGATCCCCGATCTGGCTGCGTTCATGGTCCCTCCCCATGCGGCGTACCTCCCGCAGGTGCCGGCGCTGTTCAGCGACTCGGTTCGAGAGAACATCCGGTTGGGACTCCCGGCGTCTCCGACCACCGTCGACGCGGTGGTGGTGGCGGCGGCGCTGGGAGCCGATGTGGCCGCGATGGCGCAAGGGCTCGACACCCTCGTCGGAGCGCGAGGGGTGCGACTCAGCGGCGGGCAGCGGCAACGGTTGGCGGCCGCCCGAGCCATGGTGCGCCAGCCGGAGCTGCTCGTGATCGACGACCTCTCCAGCGCGGTGGACGTCGAGACCGAAGTCGAACTGTGGGACCGGCTGCGGGAGCGGGGCCGAACGATCGTGGCGGTGTCGAACCGCCCGCTGGCGCTGCGCCGGGCCGATCAGGTGCTCGAGCTGTAACACGCCTACCCTTGACCTCGGCGGGCCGGACCCTTACTCTGCCGGCTAGCGCCGGTTCCGGGTCAGACTGTCGAGCCGCGCCCAGGTTGTGCGCTGGGTTGGGACGCACTAGCCTTTCCTCTGCCGTGCCCGTTTGTTTTGTGTTCCGCATTTTTCTTGTGGTCGCATCGCGCCCCCGCACGGCTCCGTGCCCTTGTTGATCCCCCTGTCGTGCCCAGCCATCCTTCGCGCATCTGAGGAGTAGGCGTTGCCCTCTGCCGCCCCTGTCCATGAACGGTACTCATTCGGAAATCTCCCCGAGATTCTCGAGTTGCCGGACCTCACCTCCGTCCAGACCTCCTCGTTCGAGTGGTTCCTGAACGAAGGCCTTCGCAACACCTTCTCGGACATCAGTCCGATCACCGACTTCAACGGCGACCTGCAGTTGGAGATGGAGTTCGATCCCGATGACGAGGATCTCCGTCCGCCGCCGAAGTTCTCGGTCGAGGAGTGCAAAGAGAAGGACATGACCTACTCGGCCCCGGTCTTCGTCCGGGCCCGATTCATGAACCGTGAGACCGGTGAGATCAAAGAGCAGACGGTCTTCATGGGCGACTTCCCGATGATGACCGGCAAGGGCACGTTCGTCATCAACGGCACCGAGCGCGTCGTGGTCTCGCAGCTCGTCCGGTCCCCCGGCGTCATCTTCCAGCCCGGCGAGCGGTACCGCTTGCGCAACCTGGCCAAGCACCAGCTCGTCACCGGCACCATCCACCCCTACCGCGGCGAGTGGATCGAGTTCGACGTCGAGCAGAAGCCCGGCAAGGACGTCACCGCCGGCTGCCGCGTCGCCCGCAAGCGCCGCATGCCCATGTTCACCCTGCTGCGCGCCCTCGGCTTCGACGAGGAGAACGCCCCCGGGTTCCTCGAAGCCTTCGTGCAGCGCTTCAGCTTCCTCGAGGGCCAGTGGGAGAAGGAGAAGGAGAACGCTCCGACCCAGGAAGAGTCCCTGGTCGAGATCTACAAGCGCGCCCGCCCCGGTGAGCCGCCCTCGGTCGAAGCCGCCCGCGCCTACTTCCGCAACGCGTTCTTCGAGTCCAAGCGCTACGACCTCAGCCGGGTCGGCCGGTACAAGCTCAACCGCAAGCTCGGCGCCGAGATCGACCGCATCGAGCAGATCTTCGGGCTCGAGCTCGAACGGCCCGACCCCGACCAGTCGGTGCTCACGCCGGCCGAGGTCCTCGCCACCTGCACCTACCTGCTGCACCTGGTCGACGCCGAGCCCGGCTACCGCCTGGACGACCAGGACCACTTCGCCAACCGCCGCATCCGGTCGGTCGGCGAGCTGATCCAGAACCAGGTCCGCATCGGGCTCTCCCGCATGGAGCGGGTCGTCCGCGAGCGCATGACCACCCAGGACGTCGAGGCCATCACGCCCCAGACGCTCATCAACATCCGGCCGGTCGTGGCCGCCATCAAGGAGTTCTTCGGAACCTCCCAGCTGTCCCAGTTCATGGACCAGGTCAACCCCCTGTCGGGCCTCACCCACCGGCGCCGTCTCTCCGCGCTCGGCCCGGGCGGTCTGTCCCGTGAGCGCGCCGGGTTCGAGGTCCGCGACGTCCACTTCTCGCACTACGGCCGCATGTGCCCCATCGAGACGCCGGAAGGGCCCAACATCGGCCTCATCGGTGCCCTCTCGTCCTACGCCCGGGTCAACGCGTTCGGCTTCATCGAGTCGCCGTACCGGGTGGTCAAGAACGGCAAGGTCACCGACGAGATCGTCTACTTCGCCGCCGATGAGGAGGAGGAGTACGTCGTCGCCCAGGCCAACGCCAAGCTCGACGACAAGGGCCGGTTCCTCAACGACCGCGTCCTCGTGCGCCGCTCGCCGCAAGCCGCCACCCTCGAAGGCCTCCGGCTCCAGCTCGAGCAGGACGTCTTCTTCGGCGCCACCACCGAGATCTCCTCGGTCCCGCCCGACGAGGTCCAGCTCATGGACGTCTCGCCCAAGCAGATCGTCTCGGTCGCCACGGCACTGATCCCGTTCCTCGAGCACGACGACGCCAACCGGGCCCTGATGGGCGCCAACATGCAGCGGCAGGCCGTCCCGCTGGTGAAGGCCGAGGCGCCGTTCATCGGTACCGGCATCGAGGCTCGCGCCGCACGCGACGCGGCCGACATGCTCATCGCGACCGAAGCCGGGGAAGTCCTCGACGTCGACGGCCGCTCCATCACGGTGAAGTACGACAAGGCCGGCGAGACCGTCTACCGGCTGCTCAAGTACGAGCGCTCCAACCAGGACACGTGCATCAACCAGAAGCCGCGCGTCAGCATCGGCGAGAAGTTCAAGCGGGGCCAGATCCTGGCTGACGGACCGTCGACCGACCGGGGCGACCTGGCGTTGGGCAAGAACCTCCTCGTGGCCTACATGCCATGGGAGGGCTACAACTTCGAGGACGCCATCATCCTGTCCGAGCGGCTGGTCCGCGACGACGTGCTCACCTCGATCCACATCCACGAGCACGAGATCGACGCCCGCGACACCAAGCTCGGCGCCGAGGAGATCACTCGGGACATCCCCAACCTCAGCGACGAGATCCTGGCCGATCTCGACGAGCGCGGCATCATTCGCATCGGTGCCGAGGTCGGCCCCGGCGACGTGCTGGTCGGCAAGGTCACGCCCAAGGGCGAGACCGAGCTCACCCCCGAGGAGCGCCTCCTCCGGGCCATCTTCGGCGAGAAGGCCCGCGAGGTGCGCGACACCTCCCTCAAGGTGCCCCACGGTGAGACCGGCGTCGTCATCGACGTCAAGGTGTTCAACCGCGACGAGAGCCACGAGCTGCCCCCCGGCGTCAACCAGCTGGTGCGGGTCTACGTGGCCCAGAAGCGCAAGATCAGCGTCGGCGACAAGCTGGCCGGTCGCCACGGCAACAAGGGCGTCATCTCGCGGATCCTTCCCCTCGAGGACATGCCCTTCATGCCCGACGGCACCCCCGTCGACATCATCCTCTCCCCGCTCGGCGTACCCTCCCGCATGAACGTGGGCCAGGTGCTCGAATCGCACCTCGGCTACGCGGCTCGTTGGGGCTGGGAGATCGACGGCGAGCGCGCCGGCAAGGCCCCGCTCCGCGGCACGGAGACCAAGACCCGGCCGTCCACCGAACCGGCGGTCCACGTGGCCACGCCCGTGTTCGACGGGGCCAAGTGGGACGAGGTCGAGCTGGCCGGAATCCGACCCACCATCCAGTCGGTGTTCGCCCACCTGCATCCGGATGGGGCCGACGGCTCCACCATGATCGGCAGCGACGGCAAGATCGAGCTGATCAACGGCCGGACCGGCGAGTCCTATCGGCCCATCATGGTGGGCTACTCCTACATCCTGAAGCTGGCCCACCTGGTCGACGACAAGATCCACGCCCGGTCCACCGGCCCGTACTCGATGATCACCCAGCAGCCGCTGGGCGGGAAGGCACAGTTCGGCGGTCAGCGATTCGGCGAGATGGAGGTGTGGGCCCTCGAGGCGTACGGCGCCGCCTACTGCCTCCAGGAGCTGCTCACCATCAAGTCGGACGACGTGCTCGGCCGGGTCAAGGTCTACGAGGCCATCGTCAAGGGCGAGAACATCCCCGAGCCCGGCATCCCCGAGAGCTTCAAGGTGCTCATCAAGGAGATGCAGGCGCTCTGCCTCAACGTCGAGGTCCTCTCCAAGGCCGGCGAAGAGATCGAGATGCGCGAGCTCGACGAAGACCTGTTCCGGACCGCCGAGGAGTTGGGGATCGACCTGTCCCGACCCGAGCGTGGTTCGGACGAAGAGGACGCCCGACGTGAGGCCGAGCGGGCTGCTCGGTTCTCGGGTTCGGTTTGATCTGTTCCGCTTCCGCTCCCGCCGGCGACCAAGGTGCCGGGGCGCTCGACCAGACGGTCTCGCTTTCCCCGACACCTTCGCCGCCGGCGTCGTCACCGCCACACCCACCGCACCACTGACCACCACCTGATTGCATCCCGCCCGCTCGGTCTCCCGTCGGGCGAAACCGCTCCCACAGACATCGCTCGGCCCTGAACCGGTCGGGTGAGGAAGACAGAGGCTCGACGTGCTCGACGTCAATACTTTTGACCAGCTTCGCATCGGACTGGCGACCGCCGAGTCCATTCGGATGTGGTCCAACGGCGAGGTCAAGAAGCCGGAGACCATCAACTACCGCACGCTCAAGCCTGAGAAGGACGGGCTCTTCTGCGAGAAGATCTTCGGTCCCACCAAGGACTGGGAGTGCGCGTGCGGCAAGTACAAGCGCATCCGCTTCAAGGGCATCATCTGCGAGCGCTGCGGCGTCGAGGTCACCCGGTCCAAGGTCCGCCGCGAGCGGATGGGCCACATCGAGCTGGCCGCCCCGGCCGTCCACATCTGGTACCTGCGTGGCACCCGGTCGTGGCTCGCCTATCTCCTGACGGGCACCGAGCCCAAGGACGAGCTCAAAGCCAAGCAGCTCGAGAAGGTCATCTACTTCGCCGCCAACCTCGTGACCTGGGTCGACGAGGAGAAGCGTCACGACGATCTCCCCAACATCGAGGCCGAGGTCATCGGCGAGCGCGAGGCCATCGAGAAGGAGCGCGAGCTCGAGCTGGCCCAGCGGGCCGAGGAGCTCGAGAAGGAGATCGAGTCACTCGAGGACGAGGGCGCCAAGGCCGCCGACCTGAACTCCCGGCGTCGAGCCGCCGAGAAGGACATGGAGGCGATCCGCGAGCGCTACGAGCTCGAGATCGACATGCTCAACCGTGCCTTCGACGAGTTCAAGGACTTCTTCGCCCGCAAGATCATCGAAGACGAGATGCTCTGGCGCGAGATCGAGGATCGCTGGGGCGAGTACTTCGAGGGTGGCATGGGCGCCACCGCCATCCGTCAGCTGATCGATCGCATCGACTTCGACGCCGAAGAGATCCGGCTGCGTGAGCAGATCGATCCGCCCGAGGGCCAGAAGCCGCTCTCCGCTCAGCGCAAGCAGAAGGCGATCAAGCGGCTCAAGATCGTCGCCGCGTTCAATCGTCGCGACGAGAACGGCCGACGGGCCAACGACCCCCACGCCATGATCCTCGACGTCGTCCCGGTCATCCCGCCCGAGCTGCGCCCGATGGTGCAGCTCGACGGTGGTCGTTTCGCCACCTCGGACCTCAACGACCTGTATCGCCGGGTCATCAACCGGAACAACCGGCTCAAGCGCCTGCTCGATCTCGGTGCGCCCGAGATCATCGTCAACAACGAGAAGCGCATGCTCCAGGAAGCGGTCGACGCGCTCTTCGACAACGGGCGACGCGGCCGACCGGTCACCGGACCCGGCAACCGCCCCCTCAAGTCGCTGTCCGACATGCTCAAGGGCAAGCAGGGCCGGTTCCGGCAGAACCTGCTGGGCAAGCGCGTCGACTACTCGGGCCGTTCGGTCATCGTGGTCGGCCCCACCCTCAAGTTCCACCAGTGCGGCCTGCCCAAGCTGATGGCGCTCGAGCTCTTCAAGCCCTTCGTCATGAAGGCACTGGTCGACCGCGAGCTGGCTCAGAACATCAAGTCCGCCAAGCGGATGGTCGAACGTCGCCGGCCCCAGGTGTGGAACGTCCTCGACGACGTGATCAAGGAACACCCGGTCATGCTGAACCGCGCGCCGACGCTCCACCGCCTGGGCATCCAGGCGTTCGAGCCGGTGCTCGTCGAGGGCAAGGCCATCCAGATCCACCCGCTGGTCTGCACGGCGTTCAACGCCGACTTCGACGGCGACCAGATGGCGGTGCACCTGCCGCTGTCCGCCGAGGCGCAGGCCGAGGCCCGCGTGCTGATGCTGTCCGCCAACAACGTGCTCAGCCCGGCCCACGGCCGCCCGCTGGTCACCCCGTCCCAGGACATGATCATCGGCGGGTTCTACCTCACCGAACACGTCGAGGGCGCCAAGGGCGAGGGCAAGGTCTTCCGCCATGTCGATCAGGTGCAGGCCGCCATCGACCGCGGCGTGCTCGACCTCCATGCCGAGATCGAATACCGCGTCCCGGGATTGGTCGACACACCGGCCAACGGCCAGGCCGCCACCTACCACAAGACCACCGCGGGTCGAGCCATCTTCAACGAGGCGCTGCCCGAGGGGTTCGAGTTCGTCAACGAGATCGTCGACAAGCGACGGATGGGTCTGATCGTCGACGAACTGGCCGCCGACTACCACAAGGCGGTCGTGGCCCGAAGCCTCGATGCCATCAAGGACCTGTGCTTCGGCTGGGCCATGCGGTCCGGTCTCACCATCTCGATCGACGACGTGCGCACGCCCGCCGAGAAGCGCGGCATCCTCGACGAGCACGAGAAGCAGGCCGAGAAGGTCGAGTCGCAGTTCCGCAAGGGCATCATCACCGACGGTGAGCGTCGCCAGAAAGAGGTCGAGATCTGGAACGCTGCCACCGAGCAGGTGAAGGACGCCATGGAGAAGGGCCTGAAGGCGCAGCAGTTCAACCCCATCGACATGATGGTCGGTTCCGGTGCCCGAGGGAACATGATGCAGGTCCGTCAGATCGCGGGGATGCGCGGCCTGGTGGCCAACCCCCGTGGTGACATGATTCCCCGGCCGATCAAGTCCAACTTCCGCGAGGGCTTGACGATGCTCGAGTACTTCATCGCCACGCCCGGCGCCCGCAAGGGGCTGGTCGACACGGCGTTGCGCACCGCCGACTCCGGGTACCTCACCCGCCGCTTGGTCGATGTCGCCCAGGAGCTGATCATCACCGACGGCGACCCCTTCGCGGGAGACGGTCCGGTGCGGTTCACCTGGATCGAGGACGTCGTGCCCGAATCGGCCGGGAAGCGCACCTACCTGGAGACCCGGCTCTACAGCCGGACGCTGGCCGAAGACGTCAAGCTCGCCGACGGCACCGTCATCGAGCGGGGCACCGAGGTCGACATGACCCACATGGAGGCCATGCGCGACGATCCGGAGGTCACCCGGGTCAAGGTGCTCTCGCCCCTGACCGACGACGCAGACATCGGCATCACCGCGGCGGCCTACGGCACGTCGCTGGCCACCGGGATTCCGATCGAGGAGGGCGAGGCCGTCGGGGTCATCGCCGCCCAGTCGATCGGCGAGCCCGGCACCCAGCTCACCATGCGGACCTTCCACACCGGTGGGATCGCCGGCAGCGACATCGCCGGTGGTCTGCCCCGTGTGGTCGAGCTCTTCGAGGCTCGCAGCCCCAAGGGCAAGGCCACGCTGGCTCGCGTCACCGGGGTCGTGCGCATCGGTGAGGACGAGGGCAAGGGTCGCAGCGTCACCGTCGTCGGCGACGACGGCACCGAGGACAACTACCTCATCCCGGCCCAGGCCCGACTCGAGGTTGCCGACGGTGACACGGTCAAGGCCGGCGACGCGCTGGTCGAGGGCCCACGCGACCCCAAGGAGCTCCTCGAGATCCGCGGCGTCCGCGAGACGCAGCGGTACCTGGTCGAAGAGGTCCAGCGGGTCTACCGCGACCAGGGTGTGTCGATCCACGACAAGCACATCGAGCTGATCGTGCGGCAGATGACCCGCCGGGTCGCGGTGCAGGAGGCCGGAGAGAGCGACTTCCTCCCCGGTGAGCGCGTCGACCAGAAGGTCTTCGCCGACACCAACCGCATGCTGGTCCAGGAGGGCAAGAAGCCCGCCGAGGGTCGGCCCGAGCTGATGGGCATCACCAAGGCCTCGCTGGCCACCGATTCGTGGCTCTCGGCTGCGTCCTTCCAGGAGACCACCCGGGTGCTCACCGAAGCGGCGATCGAGTCCAAGAGCGACGGGCTGCACGGCCTCAAGGAGAACATCATCATCGGGAAGCTGATCCCCGCCGGGACCGGCAGCCGGCCGTACCGCATGGTGCAGCCCGACGCCCCCGACTACGAGCCGATGGCGTTCTACTCGTCCGAGGACGATCCGGCCGAGTACTTCGCCGCCGGCATGGCCGATGGCGACGAGGGCGCCTCCGCCGAGGTCATCGAGTTCCCCAAGGCCACCTGAATTCAGCGACGGACCACCCCCGGTAGTCTCCGGGGGTGGTCCGCCGGCTCTCCCTTCTGCTCGTCGCGCTCGCCGCGCTGGTGGCGACGGCCTGCCAGGTCGATGTCGCCGTGACCGTGACGCTCGAGGACGACGCCAGCGGGCAGGTGGCGGTCGACCTCATCCTCGACGAAGCGGCTTCGGCGCGCGTCCCGGAGCTGGCCGCCATGCTCGAGACCGGTGATCTCGAGGCCGCCGGCTGGACCATCGGTCCCGTCGAGGAGACCCCGACCGATGGGCAGGCCGTCAGCGCCACCAAACCCTTCGGCACGCCGGCCGAGCTGCAATCGGTCCTCGACGAGATCGCCGGACCCGATGCCCTCTTTCGCGATCTGGCGGTGTTCCGCAACCGACCGTTCGGTGAGGTCGAGCTCGGATTCGGCGGTGTGCTCGACCCGAGCGGCGGGCTGGAGCAGTTCAGCGATCCCGACCTGACGAGCACCCTCGGTGGATTTCCCCTGGGGATCGACCTGACCGAGCTCGAGGCCGAGCTCGGGGCCGACCCGGCGTCGATGGTGACGGTGCAGCTCGAGGCCGTCCTGGCCGGTCAGCAGGACCCCGACCCGGCCCAGTGGTCGGTGCGCATGGACCAGACCGAGACCGTCCGGTTCGCCGCCGCTTCGACCATGGAGTTGGAGGAGCCCCGGCGCTGGGTGCGGTACGCGATCTTCGCCGCGGTCGCGTTCGTGGCCGTCGTGCTGCTCGAGCTGTTCTGGCGGTGGAGCCGACGCCCGAGGGGGTAGAACGGCCTATGACCGAATGGTGAAGATTCCGCCCCGATCTGCCGATGGTTGCAGTGCATCGAGGAGATGAGCATGGCGGCCGACACCCCGGAACGTTCCGAAGACGACATCGAGCCCTCCGAATCCACGGACGCCGCTCGCATGCTGCGGGATGTACTCGCCGCGGATCGGGGCGTGGACCTGGTGGCCATCGAGGCGGCGCGACAGGCGGCCGCCGAAGCCACACCGGAGCCTGATCCGGAGCCCCCGAAGGGCGGGGACTCGGCCGGCACCAAGCGCAAGGTCGGCGCCGGCGTGGCGACCGCGGTGGTCGTGCTCGCCATCGGGGGGTATGCGATGGCGTCCCCGTCCGATCCGTCCGGCTCCGACGCCCCCGATCTGCTCGCCGCGGCTCCGACGACGGAGGCGAGCATTGTGATCGCCGAGAGCCCGGCCCCGTCGACGACCGAGGTACCCGAGGTCGTCGACCTCCCCGTCCCGTCCACCACGGCGGCACCCACGACGGCAGTGCCCACGACCGCCGACCCGGCGCCGGCCGCGGCCCAGCCCGAGCGTGGCGCCGTCTACAAGGACGGCCGGTTGATCCTTCAGGGAGCGGTGCCCAACCGCGAGGTCGCCGACGCGTTCATCGCGAAAGCGGCCGAGGTCATCGGACCCGACAACGTGGTCGACAACTACGTGATCGATCCTGGCGCGGAGATCCCGACCGATGGGCGGGTCGTGGTGGACGATCCCGTGCTGTTCGCCACGGGAAGCATCGAGGTCAGCCCCGAGTTCTACGGTCTGCTCGATCTGGGCGTGGCCGTGATGAGCCTCAACCCGCAGGTCGTGATGATCGTCGAGGGCCACACCGACGAGGTGGGGAGCACCGAGGCCAACCAGCGGCTCTCGGAGGAGCGGGCCCGCTCGGTGGTCGCGTACATCACCGACAAGGGGATCGATCCCGGCAAGTTCGAGGTGGTCGGCAAGGGAGAGACCGACCCGGTCGCCCCCAACGACACCCCCGAGGGACGCCAGCAGAACCGCCGCATCGAAGTCCAGCTGATCAACCTCCTGATCCCGACCGACTGAATCCTGTCGGGGTCGGGCACTCAGCGGGTTCACTTCGGAACGAGCACCCCCGGGGACAGGCACCGGTGGGCTCGTCTGTCGTGGCGCCGCGTTGTCACACCCCTCGGGGACACTGGTCCTCATGGGTACCTCTCAGACCTCGTATCGCTGCCGATCCTGCTCGGCCGTCCAACCGAAGTGGAGCGGCCGCTGCACGTCGTGCGGCGAGTGGAACGCCATCACCGAGGAGGCCCGGCCCCGGCCGGGCGGCGTCCGGACCGTCGCCGACGCCGAGGCGCCCGAGCGAATGGGCGCCGTCGATGGCTCCGAGCATCGGGTCCTGACCACCGGGGTCGGGGAGCTGGACCGGGTCCTGGGCGGGGGATTGGTCGCCGGGGCCGCCACCCTCGTCGGCGGACCGCCCGGGATCGGCAAGTCCACCCTCCTGCTCCAGGCGGCGGCCGGACTGGCCCGCCGCCACGGGCCCGTGCTCTACGTGTCGGCCGAGGAGTCGCTGGCCCAGGTCCGCCAGCGGGCGGACCGGTTGCGGGCGGTCCATGACGATCTGTGGGTCACCGCTGCGTCCGAGCTGGGCCAGATCGCGGGGCAGCTCGACCGGATCGGCCCGGTGGCGTGTGTCGTCGACTCGGTGCAGACGGTCAACGACCCGTCCATCGGATCCGCTCCGGGCAGCGTGGCCCAGGTGCGCGACTCGGCCCAATGGCTGGTCCACCAGGCCCGGGCCCGTTCGGCCGCCATGGTGCTGGTCGGGCATGTCACCAAAGAGGGCACCCTGGCCGGGCCGCGGGTGCTGGAGCACGTGGTCGACACGGTGGTGAGCTTCGACGGCGACGGCCACCACGCGCTGCGCATGTTGCGGGTCGGCAAGCACCGTCACGGCCCGACGGGCGAGCTCGGTGTCCTCGAGATGACCGGTCGTGGCCTCATCGACGTCGCCGATGCCAGCGCGCTCTTCCTGGCCGACCGCTGCATCGAGGTGCCGGGATCGGCGGTGGTGGCCACCATCGATGGCGACCGCCCCCTGTTGGTCGAGCTCCAGTCCCTCGTCGTCGCCAGCTCGCTGCCCTCGCCCCGCCGGTCGGCGCAGGGGGTGGACGCCAGCCGGCTCTCGGTCCTCCTGGCCGTGCTCCAGCAGCGAGCCGGCGTGGCCTGCGGCGCGCTCGACGTGTACGTCTCGGCCGCGGGCGGGGCGCGCGTGGTCGAGCCGGGCGCGGACCTCGGCCTGTGCCTCGCCGTCGCCTCGTCGATGGCCGGCGTCACGCTTCCCGGCGATCTGGTGGTGTGCGGCGAGGTCGGCCTGGCCGGAGAACTGCGGCGGCCGGTCGGGATCGAACGGCGGCTGGCCGAGGCCGAACGGGTCGGCTACCGGACCGCCCTGGTCCCGGCCACGGTCGAGCCGGGACGATCGTCGCTCCGCCTGATCCGGGTGGGGTCGGTCTCCGAGGCGCTGGCGCAGGTTCTCGGGTCGGCGGACGGGCCGGGCGCAGTAGACTTGTTACGTGGCTCCTCGGCATAGCGCCTCCCTGCTGAGGGCTCTCGCAGCGGTCAGCCCCGGCACACCCCTGCGCGAGGCTCTCAACCGCATCATTCAGGCCCAGAAGGGCGCCCTGATCGTCGTCGGCGACGGTCCGAACGTGCTCAACATCTGCTCAGGCGGGTTCCTCCTGGATTCCGCGTTCAGCCCCCAGCGGCTGCACGAGCTGGCCAAGATGGACGGCGCGCTCATCCTGGCCGGCGATGCCAGCCGCATCGCCCGGGCCAACGTGCACCTGGTGCCCAACCCCAACATCCCCACGTCCGAGACCGGCACCCGGCACCGCACCGCCGAGCGGGTGGCTCGGTCCATCGACGTGCCCGTCATCGCCGTCTCCGAGAGCATGCACGCCATCGCCGTGTACCGCGGCGACGAGAAACACGTGCTCGAGGAGATTCCGGTCCTCCTGCACCGGGCCAACCAGGCCATCCAGACGCTGGAGAGTTATCGCAGCCGTCTCAACGAGGTGACCGGTGCGTTGACCGCCCTCGAGGTCGAGGATCTGGTCACCGTCCAGGACGTCGCCATCGCACTGCAACGGGCCGAGCGCGTCGGTCGGCTGGCCGACGCGCTCGAGGCCCCCATCGTCGAGCTGGGCGTCGACGGGCAACACATCGAGCTCCAGCTCGAGGAGCTGCTCATCGGCGTCGACGAGCATCGGCGGCTGGTGGCGATCGACTACGCCAACGCCGGCGGACGAGACCCCGAGCAGATCCTCAGCGACATGAGCGACCTCGACGACGCCGAGCTGCTCGATCTCACCGCGGTGGCCGAGGCCATCACCGGGCACTCCGAGGGGTCGCTCGACGATCCGCTCCAGCCGGCCGGGTACCGATTGTTGTCCCGCGTGCGGGCGGTCACCGACGAGGTGGCCGAGGAGATCGTGGCCCGGTTCGGATCACTCCAGAAGCTGCTGCGGGCCACGACGCACGACCTCCTGGCCATTCCCGGGGTCAGCGAGACGCAGGCCTGGAACATCAAGGACGGCCTGTCACGGCTGGCGCAGAGCTCCATTCTCGAGAGCTACGACTGACCGGTCGGTCCGGCTCCCGGAGACGGCGGCTCGGGTGACATCGGGCCGCGCGGCGGTCCACTAGCGTCCGAGCTGTTCGACAGAGGAGCACGCATTGCGCATCACGCTGCCGTCCGGCACGCCCGCCGAACTGGTCAAGCCATCGTCGGGAACGGCTGCGGTCGGGCTGGTGATCATCCCCGACATCATGGGTCTCAGCCCGTTGTTCACCGACATGGTCACCCGGCTGGCCGAGTCGGAGGGGTGGGCGGTCTGCGCCTTCGAGCCGTTCGCCGGACGCGAGCACCTGGAGCTGGCCGAGCGCCTTCGCAGCGTCGGTGAACTGGACGACGCCGGGATCATGGAGGATGCGGTG
Source organism: uncultured Acidimicrobiales bacterium (assembly GCA_963697385.1). GTDB lineage: Bacteria > Actinomycetota > Acidimicrobiia > Acidimicrobiales > CAWCAL01 > CAWCAL01. Next base: position 120,059 of record CAVONU010000002.1, on the reverse strand, counting down.
TCGGCCGCCGACGCCACCGGTTGCCTCCAGGTGGGCGTGTTGGGGTTCTGCATGGGCGGGATGTACACGCTGAAGGCCAGCGGCACCGGCCGCTTCACGGCGGCGGTGTCCTTCTACGGGATGATCCACGTCCCCGAGCAGTGGCAGAGCGACACCCAGGGTGACCCGCTGTCGGCTTCCCAGGTCGACCGGGCCTGCCCGGTCATGGCCGTGATCGGCAGCGAGGATCAATGGACGCCCGAGCGCGACGTCGCCGAGCTGGAGGCGGGTGGTGCCACCGTGGTGCGCTACGAGGGCGCCGATCACGGCTTCGTGCACGATCCCGCCCGCCCCGCTCATCGGCCGGTGGATGCCGCCGACGCGTGGGAGCGCGCCCTGGCCTTCCTTCAGAAGGCGGTTTAGCGGGCCCGGATCTCGAGCTGCTCGCGGTTGGTGATGACGTAGCGTCGCTCCCGCTGGTCGAGCCAGCCCAGCTTGACGAACGAGGCGATCGCCTTGTTGACCCGCTCGCGGGATGCGCCCAGCATGCCGGCCAACTCCTCCTGGGTGATCGGCAGGGTGAACTCGTCGGCGTCGCCGGCCAGTTCGAGCAGTCGTTTGGCGGTCCGGCCCGTGACGTCGAGGAACACCGAGTCGGCCAGTGCCGCGTCCATGTTGCGCAGTCGGGTGGTGAGCAGCCCCACGACACCCCAGAGGAGGTCGGGCCGGTGCTGGTAGAGCTCGCGGATCGGGCCGTACGGGATGGTGATGACGGTGGAGGGCTCGAGGGCCCGGGCCTCGGCCGATCGACCCTTGTCGTCGAACAGCGGCATCTCGCCGAACAGGTCGCCCGGCTCCATCAGCGCCACCATCGATTCACGATCGTCGATGGACTTGTTGGAGATCGCGATGCGGCCGCTGGTCACCACGAACAGATCGCCGGGGGTGTCTCCCTCGTCGAACAGGATGTCGCCCCGGTCGAGCTCCCGCTCGCGTGCGGCGGCCTCGATGGGGGCGATGGCCTCGTCGTCGAGATCGGAGAACAGGTCGACACGCCGGAGCAGCTCGGTTCGCACCGCGCCATCGTAGGAGACTGATCCGGACCGCACCGATTGGAGCGTCCGTCCGGACCCCGGCTTCGATGGGACCGGTACGCTCCGGCTGTGGACGAGGTCTGGGTCATCATCGTCGGCGCCGGGTCCGGTAGCCGCTTCGGCGGGCCGAAACAGTACGAACCGCTGGGCGACGGCACCGTGCTCTCCCAGTCGGTTCGAGGCGCCCGATCGGTTGCCGATGGGGTGGTGATCGTCGTGTCCAGCGACCGGGTCGACGCCGATGCCGCCTCGTTTCGTGAGGCGATCGTGGTGGCCGGCGGCCAGACGAGGTCGGCCTCGGTCCGGGCCGGCCTGGCCGCAGTGCCCGATCGGGCCGAGAAGATCCTGGTGCACGACGCGGCCCGACCGTTGGCCTCCGAGCGGATGTACCGAGACGTGGTGGCCGCCCTCGATGACGAGACGGCGGCGGTGGTGCCGGTCGTGCCCGTGTCGGACACCATCTGCGATGCCGAGGGCAACCCGGTGGACCGTTCGCGACTACGAGCGGTGCAGACTCCGCAGGGGTTCGCCGCTGCGGCGCTGCGGTCGGCGCACGCCGACCGACCCGAGGCCACCGATGACGTCTCGCTGGTGCGGGCCGCAGGTGGCAAGGTGAAGGTCGTGGATGGCTTGGCCCGCAATCGCAAGATCACCGACCCCGACGACCTGATCGCAGCTCGCGCGATGTTCGACGCATGAGCTTCCGAATCGGTCAGGGGTTCGACGTCCACGCCCGGTCCGACGATCCCGATCGCCGCCTGGTGCTGGGTGGGGTGGAGTTCGCCGACGTGCCGGGCGTGGTCGGCCACAGCGACGGTGATGCAGTGGCCCATGCCTGCGCCGAGGCGCTGTTGGGAGCGGCCGGGCTGGGCGACATCGGCCAGCGGTTCCCCGACACCGACCCCGCCAACGAAGGTGCCGACAGCATTCAACTCTTGCGAACGGTGACCTCCGACGTGGCTGCCGCGGGATGGCAGCCGGTCAACATCGACTGCTCGGTGGTGTGTGACTCGCCCAAGATCGCTCCCGCCCGCGCCGAGATGCAGCGTCGGCTCTCCGACGCGGTCGGCGCACCGGTGACCGTCAAGGGGCGGCGCCCCGAGGGCCTGGGGGCGCTGGGCCGAGGCGAGGGCATCGTCGTGTTCGCCGTCGCCCTGGTGGAAGCGACGTGAGCAAGCCCAAACGAGGCCGCGGATCGGCGGGGCGTCGTGGCGGATCGAAGGGCGGCGGACCCCGAGGGCGGTCGCCCGCCCGCTCGCCGCGTCCACGGGGAGGGGGTGATCCGAGCCCGGGTCGCCCCCCGACCAAGACGTCGGCCAAGACCAAGGGGGTCGGAGGCGAGCAGGTCGAAGGTCGTCAGGCGGTGCGCGAGCTGCTGCTGGCCGGCACGCGGAAGGTCCGTGAGCTCACCGTGTCGGGCGACGACGAGGGACTCCAGGATCTGGTCGACCTGGCGCTCGAGCTGCGGGTGACCGTGTCCGAGGTGAGCGACAACGCTCTCGGTCGGATCGCTCGGACGTCCGCCCCACAGGGAGTGGTCGCTCGGGCCGCGCCGCTCGCATCGGTCGAACTGCTCGACCTGGTCGGTGACGGAGCCCATGCGCCGGCAGGCGGTGCGCCCCCGTTCCTGGTCGCCCTCGACGGTGTGACCGACCCCGGAAACCTCGGCGCGGTGATCCGGTCGGCCGAGTGTGCCGGCGCCACGGGCCTGGTCCTTCCCCGCCATCGGGCCGTCAACGTCACCCCGGCGGCGGCCAAGGCGGCGGCCGGCGCCGTCGAGCACGTCCCGATCGCGTTGGTGGGCGGACTTCCCGCCGCCCTGCAGAAGCTGCGGGACCACGACGTCTGGAGCGTGGGGCTGGATGCCGCCGGCGAGAGGTCGCTGTTCGATCTGGACCTGGCTACCGAGGGGGTCATCCTGGTGCTGGGCGCCGAAGGGCACGGACTGGCCCGCCTGGTGCGTCAGCGGTGCGACACGATCGTGTCGATTCCCCTGGCGGGGCAGCTGGATTCGCTCAACGTGAGCGCGGCGGCGGCGCTGGCCTGTTTCGAGGTGGCCCGACGACGCCGCTGAACTCCTAGCGCTCTTCCTTGAAGGCGACGTGCTTGCGGATCACCGGGTCGTACTTCATCAACTCGATGCGCTCACGGGTGTTCGTCTTGTTCTTGCGGGTCGTGTACGTGTACCCGGTGCCGGCGGTGGACCGCAGCTTGATGATGGGACGCTTGTCGCTTCTGGCCATCAGACCTTGACTCCTCGGCGGCGCATGTCGGCAACCACCCGCTCGATGCCGTGCTTGTTGATGGTCTTGATGCCCTTGGCACTGACCGTCAGGGTGATCCACCGCTTCTCGCTGGGCAGGTAGAAGCGCTGCCGTTGGATGTTGGGGTTCCAACGACGGCGGGTCTTGCGATGCGAGTGGGAGACGTTGTTCCCGAAGGACGGCCGGCGACCGGTCACCTGGCAGACGTTCGACATGAGCGGACTTTCTTCTTCGAGGTGGGGTGGGCGCGAGGGCGCCGACGCAAGGGGACCAGGATAGTGGGGAAGACCGCCCGCATCCCAACGCCGCGTGCTCGTGCTGCGGTCGGGGCCGGAAAACGAGAACTGGGAACGTCGAGGACTTGTCCGCCGCGTCCTCGGCGTTCCCAGTTGGGTGAACCCTGGAAGGTTCCCGCTTGGTACCAATACTGCAGTGAGGCTGGCGCCGGAGCAATGGGCCATACTGCTCAAAGCGTTCGGTGTCGACCGTCGTTTCGGAGCGGTGGCGCGCACCTCAGATCATGGCGCCCGGGGCGTCGAGTCCCAATCGGAGCTTGCCCAGGATCTCGAGCCGGTCGTCCAGGTCGAAGACGACGTGGCAGCACATGGTGGTGACATCGCGCAGTGATCGCTGGAGCGGTTCGGAGTCGAAGTGGGCGCTGGCGCCGCTGGCGTCGACCAGCAACCTGATGACGTCCTTGGCCTCGTGCACGGTGGCGGCGAGCGAGGCGGCCCAGTGGGCCCGTTCGGCCAAGCCCGCGCTGGATCGGTGGGCGACGACGTCGGCGGCCGTGGCCCGAATGCGGCGCTCCAGGTCGTCGACCATGACCTCGGCGCGGCCCAGCCGGATCTGGACGCTGGACCGTTCGGCGTGGGACGAGCGGCTGAGATAGCGCAGGCGCTCGCGCATCCGCTCCTGGAACCGATCGACCGCCCAGCGGGCCTGGCCCACCGCGGGAGCCGCGGCCGCCAGGGCGAGCGCCCCGAGCAGCGGCGTGTCGAACGACTTCTCGGGATGGTGGCCGGCTCCGGCGGCTCGACCTTCGCTGAGCTCGGTCATCGAGACGGTGCGCTCCTCGGGAACGAAGCAGTCCTGGAGCACGACGTCGTTGCTCCCGGTGGCCCGCATGCCATCGGTGAACCAGGTGTCGTCCACGGTCACCTCCTCGGCGGGAACGGCGAAGAAGCGGGCCTCCACTCCGTCCTCGGTGGCGATCAGCCCGCCGGCCATCACCCAGTCGGCGTGCATCACTCCCGTCCCCCATTGCCAGCGACCGTCGAGCCGGTAGCCGCCGTCGGCGGGTTCGGCCCGTCCGTTGGGGGCGATCATGGCCGGCGCCAGCACGACGGGACCGTCGGCGAACAGCTCGTCCTGGAATGATGCGGGGAACTGGCAGAGGAGCCAGCTGTGCATGATGTAGAAGTTGGCCACCCAGGCCATCGAGGCGTCGCCACGGCCCAGGGCGATTCCCACCTCGACCATCGCGTCGAGATCGGCTCCGCTGCCGCCGAGGCTCGACGGCACCAGCAGGGAGACCAGGCCGGACTCGCGCAGCGCCGCGATGACGCGATCGCTGGGTCTGCGGTCGAGCTCGGCCTGGACCGCGTCGTCGGCCAGGAGTGGTGCCATCTCTCTGGCCTTGGCCACCAGGTCGGTCGGGGGAAGGGGCGACGACATGGGTCGAATCTACCGATCGCACCTCGACCGGTGCCCGCCGGATGGTCGGGACCGGCTCGTAGCCTGAGGGTCGCCGACGAGATCGTAGGAACAGAGCACGTGAACTGGCGCCGACAGCGGAGAGGCAGCCTCCCCACCTTCGACGAGATCGACGGCATCATCGCGGCGAACGTGCCCCTGGCCGCGGGGCTGGATGCCTCCGAGCGGGTCCGCCATCGCGACCTGACGAGCACCCTGGTCGGAACGAAGCGCTGGGAGCCGGTGGCCGGTCTTGCGTTGACCGACGAGATTCGTGTCACGATCGCGGCGAACGCGGCGATCCCGGTCCTCGCGCTGGATCTCGATGTGTACCGCGCGGTGCAGTCGGTCATCGTCCGCCCGTCGACCGCGGTGTCGCAAGGCCTGCGGGCAGGGCGTGTCGACGGGACCGTCGCCGACGGACCCATGGCGGTCATCGGGCAGGCGGCCGCCAACTCGGGGCCGCTCGTTCTGTCGTGGGACGCGGCGCTGGCCGAGAGTCGCTGGCCCGGACGGGGCCGCAACGTGGTGATCCACGAGTTCGCCCACAAGATCGACATGAGTGACGGCTACCTGGACGGAAGTCCACCGTTGCGGGGCGACGCGCTGGAGCGATGGAGCGCGATGGTCGACGACGAGTTCGGCCCCACCGACCCCCGCCCGTCGGATCGCGTCCTGGGCTCGTACGCCTGGACCAATCCGGCCGAGTTCTTCGCCGTGGCCACCGAGCGGTTCTTCTGCCGTCCCACCGCCCTGGCCGAGGCGAAACCCGCGCTGTACGGGGCACTTCGCGACTTCTACCGGCAGGATCCGGCTCCCAGCGGACGAAGGACGGTACCCCCGGCGTTCGGAGCCTGACCGGCCTCTCGGCGACCCTGCCGAGGCAGAGCCCGAGAGGAGATTCGAACTCCTGACCTGCTGTTTACAAGACAGCTGCTCTGCCAACTGAGCTACCCGGGCGGGCGCCTCATCGTACCGGGGTCCGGTCGGACCGGGCTCGGATCGCGGGCGCTGGTCCACCCGGGGGAGGGGGGTCCTTGCATTGGGGTACCCCAGCGAGAAAGATGCGGGGAACGAACGGGTTCCGTTCGTGGCGGATTGCCTCTGGCACTTCGCTCGCTCTCGCTAGGAGACCCCCACCATGAGCGCTCCCCGACACTCCTCAGGATCCGGCTTCGGCAGCTCTGCCGGCGGGGCCGCCGTCCGTGGTGCGGTGGTGATCGGTATCGCTCTCGTGATCGGCTTCCTGCTCCTGCAGCAGAGTGTGGGCGACGACGACCTGCTCGTGCAGAGCGAAGCGGCGAGCAACCCGTCCGAGACCGGCACGACCGGCGGTGACGACGGCGATGACACGGGAGCCGACACCGGAGGGGCCGACACCGGCGGGACGACGCCGACGACGGGCGTCTCCAACGCCGGGTCACTCCCCACCGCCACCACCCTCCCGGTTGCTTCCCGTCCGGCCAACGAGGTCAAGGTCGTGGTGGCCAACGCCGCCCGGGTCGACGGGGCGGCCGGTCGGGCCACCGAACAGCTCCGGGCCCTCGGCTACACCACGCTGCCGGCCAGCAACGCCGAGGAGGCGGCCGATACCAGCACGCTGTACTACGCCGAGGGCTACGAGCCCGAGGCGCTCGTCATGGCCAACGAGATCGGGCTCGACGCCGCCAACGTCGCGCCGGCGCCCGACCCCGTCCCCATCAGTGAGCCGCCGGCGGACGCCAATCTGGTCCTGCTGCTGGGTCGCGACCTCGCCCAACCGGCCTGACGGCCGTGCCATCCGCCGACGACGTACGGGCGCGCGTCCGCAGCGGCCTGAACCGGGCCGCGATCCTCACCGACTTCGACGGCACCCTCTCGACCCTCGTCGACCGTCCCGACGATGCCGTGCTGGTCGACGGAGCCGAACCGGTGGTGCGCCGGCTGGCGTCGGAAGCGGGTCTGTTCGCGGTGATCTCGGGCCGGCCCATCTCCTACCTGGAGCGACGGTTGCCGGAGGGTCCGGTGCTGTCGGGTCTCTACGGGCTCGAAGCGCTCCGTGACGGCGAGCGCGAGGATCATCCGCAGGCGGGCGCCTGGCGCGAGGTCGTCACCGATGTGCACGCCACGTCCGAGGCCCTGGGTCCCGACGGCATGCTGGTCGAGTCGAAGGGCCTCTCGCTCACCCTCCACTATCGGGCCGAGCCCGGCCTCGCCATGGCCGTCCAGGACTGGGCGCAGCGTCAGGCGGACCGGTCCGGCCTGGTGATCCGGCCGGCCAAGATGTCCGTGGAGCTCCACCCGCCGCTCACGACCGACAAGGGCACCGTCGTGCTCGATCTGGTCGAGGCGTTCGACCCGGTCGTCTTCATCGGGGATGACCGTGGTGATCTCCCGGCCTTCGAGGCACTGGCCGACCTGGCCACCCGGGGCCGGACCATCCTCCGCGTCGCCGTCGCCAGCAGCGAGGCGCCGCGGGAGATCATCGAACAGGCCGACCTCATCGTCGACGATCCGTACGCGGCGTTGGACGTGTTGCGGGGCTTCCTGGGTCAGGACACCAGCGCCAGCTGATCCTCGAGCCAGTCCATGGGTCGCCGCGCCACGGCGGCCTCACGGAGCGCTGTCGCCGTCCGCTGCCGTTCGTCGGCCGAGGTAGCGAGCGCCGCGGCCAATGCATCGGCGGTCCCGTCGATGTCGAACGGGTGCACCTCGGTGACGTGGTCGGCCAGCTCGTCCCACACGCCGGCCTGGCGGCTGAGCAGGACCACGCCGTCACGTTCGTTGACGATGGGTCCCTCCTTCGCCACCAGGTTGAGACCGTCGCGGATCGGGTTGACCAGCAACGCGTCGTACCGGCGGAGCACCGCCACCGACCGGGCGAAGTCGTCGGAGGTGTCCAGCTCGATCGGCGTCCAGCCCGCGGTCCCCCACGTCCGGTTGATCCGCTCGACCAGACCCTCGACCTCGCGGCGATAGGCCAGGTAGTCGGCCAGGCCCTCCCGGGACGGGTACACCGACGCCACGAACACCACGCGTTCGCGCAGCGACGGGTGGCGCTGCAGGAGGGCGTCGTAGGCATGGAAACCGCGCAACAGGTTCTTGGACAGCTCGATCCGGTCGACCCTGGCGATCACCTGCCGGTCGCCGACCAGAGCGTCCAGGGCTCGCACCGACTCGTTGCACGCGTCGCCGGCCGCGACGCCCCGGATGTCGTCGGCGTCGGTGGGGAGCGGGGACACGAAGGTCAGCCCCGGGTCGATCGATCGTGCCTCGGCGGCGTGCCGAAACGCCTGCTCCCAACGCGGGCTGTGGAACCCGACGGCGGTGTGGGCCGCCATGGCTCCGACGAGCTCGCCGCTGACCGCATCGGGGAGGACGTCGACCATCTCGGGGGCTCCGAAGGGCGTGTGGCTGAAGTGCACCGTCGACAGGTCGGGCCGCTGGTCGGCCAGGGCCCGGCCGACCATGGTCAGGTGCAGGTCCTGCACCAGGACGATGGCGTCGGGCTCGGCCAGGTCGGCCACGACCGCGGCGAACGCGTCGTTGACCCGCCGGTAGGCGTCCCACGCCTCGGCGAAGTGGTGATCGAACCGGGGAAGGCGGGCCAGGTCCCACAGGTGGTGGTGCAGGTACCAGAGCACGGCGTTGCTCACCACGTTGTACGCCATCGCGTGATCGGCGGGGTCGAGGTCGACCAGCCGGACCGGCGGACCCTCCTGCTCCTCGACCAGCCCGGTCCGCACCGCTTCGCGGTCGTCGTCGCTGAGCGCTGCGGCGATCCAGATGGCGCCGGTGCGTTCGACGACGGGCCCCAGTCCGGACACCAGACCGCCGCCCCCTCGCCGGGCGACCAGTGCGCCGTCGTCGCCGCGCCGGAACGACAACGGACCTCGATTGGAGACGATCAACACCTGGCGGTCGGTCACGGCAGGAGCGTAGTGGCGCCCCGCGGGGATCATGACCGCGGATCGTCGGGCAGGATGGGGCGGTGAAGGTACTGGTCGCTCCCGACAAGTTCCGAGGATCCGCCTCGGCCGCCGCGGTCGCGGAGGCGATGGCAGCGGGAGCTGAATCGGCCGGCGCGACGGCCCGGCAGCAGCCGCTCGCCGACGGGGGAGAGGGCACGCTCGAGGTCCTCGGTGGCGCCAATCGGAGCACGACCGTGACCGGCCCCCTCGGCGATCCGGTCGACGCCCCCTGGCGGCTGCACCGCGGTGAGGCCGTGATCGAGATGGCTGCAGCGTCGGGGCTGGATCTGGTGGGTGGACCGACCGGCAATGATCCGCTCGCGGCGAGCACGGCGGGCACCGGAGAGCTCATCTCGACCGCGGTCGATCTGCGCGCCCGGCGGATCATCGTCGGGTTGGGCGGTTCCGCCACCACCGACGGCGGGCTGGCGGCGCTCAGGGCGCTGTATCCGCTGCCCCGGCTGAAGGGGGTCGAGCTCATCGTCGCCTGCGACGTGGACACGACCTTCGTCGACGCAGCCGAGGTCTTCGCTCCGCAGAAGGGGGCGTCACCCGCCCAGGTCGCTCTGCTGACCCGCCGGCTCCAGCGGTTGGCCGAGGTGTACCGAGAGGATCACGGCATCGACGTCATCGCCACGACCGGCACGGGAGCGGCCGGCGGATTGGCCGGTGGCCTCCTGGTGGCGGGAGGGCGCCTGCGTCCGGGATTCGACCTGGTGGCCGACGAGGTGGACCTCGACGCTGCGTTCGCCGATGTGGATCTGGTCATCACGGGCGAGGGACGCCTCGACGAACAGAGTTTCCACGGCAAGGTCGTCGGCGGTGTGGCCGAATGGGCGTCCGACCGCGGGGTGCCCGTGGTGGCCGTCGTCGGTACGGTCGACGACGAGGTCGCCGCCCCGATGCCGGTGATCTCCCTGGTCGAGCGGTTCGGGGCCGATCGGTCGTTCAGCGAGCCGCTGGCCTCGCTCACCGAGGTGGCCGCCGCCGTGGTGGCCGAACGGATCGGATTCCGTCAGAGCTGATCGTCGTCGGGAGCCCTCAGCCGGATGATCAGATAGATGATCCCGCCGATCACGGCGAGCATCAGTCCGAAGCGGATCAGGCCGAACAGACTCCTGGCCAACCAGTTGACGGCGATGATCGCGAGGATGGCCATCAGCACCCAGCTGAGCAGCTTCCGGCCCCACGAGGACGCCCGACCCGATGAACCGCTCTGCTGATCGGGGGTGACCATGGCCCCATCCTACGGCGTCTGCCGAAGAGTCGGGATCGCACCACGAGTAGGGTCGGCGGGATGTGGGAGCACATCCGAGGGGCCGGACGAACCGCATGGATGCTGGTCGGTCTCATCGTGCTCGCGTATCTGGTCGGGTACGCGGTCTGGTACTTCCGCGTCATCGTCCCACCGTTGGTCCTGGCCGCTGCGATCGTCTTCGTGCTCAACCCCGTCGTCAACTGGGCGGCGCGCCGCGGTATCCCCCGGCTCGGCGGCGCGGTGCTGGCGTATCTGCTGGTGCTCCTCGCCCTGGGCATCGTCGTCGTGCTGATCATTCCGGTCGCCAGCGACGCCGGCGACCTCACCTCCGAGTTCACCCAGCTGGGTGACGACCTGGAGGAATGGTGGAACGTCCAGGCCGAGAAATCGGTACGCGACGACTGGCCGGTCGAGGTCCCCACCTGGGAGGACCTGCGCGACGACATCAGCACCACCAGCGGAGACCAGTCGATCGGCGACTCGATCTCTCTGGCCCGCGAGGTGGCCGGCTCGATCTTCCACGCGGTCCTGCTGACCATCCTGGCGCCGATCGTGGCGTTCTATCTCCTGGTCGATCTCCCGCACGTCGCTGCGTCCGCGGACTCGTTGGTGCCGACCGCGGCGAAGGAACAGGTACACCTCGTGTCGCGACGGCTGAACCGCGCCATCGGCGGGTTCTTCCGGGGGCAGCTGATCGTCGCGTTCATCGTGGGGGTCATGTCCTCGGCCGGGTTGTGGGCCGTCGGCCTGCCGTTCTGGTTGATCGTGGGCATGCTCGCCGGCGTCTTCAACATCATCCCGCTGATCGGACCCTGGGTCGGCGGCGCGTTGGGGGTCGTGGTCGCCTTCGCTGCCGGCGATGGCGTCACGCAAGCCCTCTGGGTGGTCGTGGTCATGGTCGTGGCCCAGCAGATCGACAATCACTTCGTCAGCCCCGTGGTGATGCAACGAACCGTGCACCTCCATCCGGTGGCGGTGATCATGGCGCTGCTGGCGGGTGGAACGCTCTTCGGATTCCTCGGCCTGTTCCTGGCCGTCCCGGCTGCGGCCATCGTGAAGATCATCGCCAGCCACCTGTGGCGCACCTTCGTCCTCGAGCAGAGCTTCGACGAGATCGCCGACGTGTGGGAGTCCCAGGACAGCGCGCCAGCGGTGGGCATGGTCGAAATCGTGGGCGATCAGGAGTCGGCGGTCCCGCCGCCCGACGACTCGGACGACCAGGGTGGAGATCTCACCCCCGCCGGCGAGGGCGACGCCGGCGACGAGTAGCGGTCGGTCGTCGACGCCGGGAAGAATTCCCGGTGTTCTCGCGTTGACGCCCGTGGACCGCCGCCCGTCGGTGCGCCCCCACCCCGAAAGGCACGTTTCGTCATGAGCATCATCGTTCGCATCCCCACCACGCTGCGCCCCCTCACCGCCGGGGCCTCCGAGGTCACGGTCGAGGGCGCCACCGTCAACGAGGTCTTCGCCGCCCTGGAGGAGGCGCATCCCGGGTTCGAGGAGCGCCTCCTGGACGACGAGGGCGGCCTGCGCAAGTTCGTGAACATCTTCGTGGCCGACGACGACGTCCGGTTCCAGGATGGGCTCGACACCGCGGTTCCCGACGGCGAGACGGTCTCGATCATCCCGGCCGTGGCCGGTGGCTGACCCGCTGGTTTCCCGGGACTGATCAGCCGGTGGCACCGAGGCCGCTGGCGATGGCATTCACCGTGACGAGCAGCTGAGGCAGCATCGACTCGGCCGCTGCCGGATCCTCGGCCTGCCGCGTCCGCCACGCGACGATCAGTTCGATCTGGCGCTGATGGAGTGGACGCAGCGCGGGGTCTCGTTGCAGCAACGTTCGAGCGATGTTGGGACGCCGATCGCGCAGCGGCCCGCCGTAGATCTCTTCGAGCACCTCGGTGGTGCGCACGTACTCGATGTGAATCCGGTCGAGGAACCTGGCCCGAACGTCGTCGTTGGCGACCATGGCGGCATACCAACCCATGATCTCGGCATCGGCGGTGGCGATGGCGGTGGCGGCGTTCGACACGATGTAGTGGAGCGGTGCCCAGTCGAACGCGTGGCCGACGAGCTCGTGGAACCTGTCCTCGTCCCGTGAACGGAGGTCTGCGAGAGCGGCTCCGAGGCCGAACCAGCCCGACAGCAGGTAGCGAGACTGGCTCCACGAGAACACCCAGGGAATCGCACGTAAGTCGGCGATGCTGGGGCGACCGGTGCGTCGAGCCGGTCTGGAGCCGATACGGCTGTGCTCGATCACGTCGATCGGCGTCGCTTGCCGGAAGAACTCGATGAACCCTTCGGTGTGCAGGAGATCGGCGTACGCGGCCCTGCTGGACGCGGCGAGTTCGTCCATCAGCGGTTCGAGGTGATGCGCGGTCGATCGGGTCGCCGGCGTCCCGATGACCGCGCCGGCCGTGCCCGCCAGGAGGAGTTCGAGGTTGTGCTCTGCGGTGATCCGGTTGGCGTACTTCTGCGAGATCGTCTCGCCCTGCTCGGTGAGGCGGAGGGTCCCGTGGAGCGATCCGGGCGGCAGGGCCCGGAGGAAGCGATGGGTCGGCCCTGCACCGCGGCTGATCGTGCCACCTCGACCGTGGAAGAAGCTGACCGCGATGCCCATCTCCGAACCGATCCGAGCCAGGGTTTCCTCGGCGCGGTACAGGCCCCAGAGGCTCGCCAGGATGCCGCCGTCCTTGTTGCTGTCGCTGTAGCCGACCATCACCTGCTGACTCGGTGGCCGCCGGTCGGTGGCACGTGCGCCAAGCGTGCTCTGCGTGATCGGGTGTTCGAGGAACGCTCGCAGGATCTCGGGGCTCCGTTCCAGATCATCGATGGTCTCGAACAAGGGGACCACCGGCAGCAGGCAACGAGCATCACCGTCGTCCCTGCTCAGCAGGCCCGCTTCCTTGGCGAGCAGGTAGACGACCAACAGGTCCGACACGCCACGCGTCATCGACACGATGAGGCCGCCGATTCCTGCTGCTCCGTTCGATCGGATTTCGTCCCGCAGCACCCGATACGCGCTCAGCATCGCGTCGGCCTCAGGCCCGATCGCGACTCCGGCGGCGGCGAGCGGACGCGGGGAGGAGAGCTCTCGGTCGAGAAGAGCCAGCCGATCCGACTCACCCCACTCCGGGAACTGTTCGCCGTCCGCCACCCCTGCAGCAGCGAGGAGTTGTGCGACGGCGAGGTCGTGGAACCGGCTGTTCTGCCGGATGTCGAGGACCGCAAGGTGGAACCCGAACGTCTGCGCCGAGCGAATGACCGGTGCGACGTCATGCGTTGCCAACCGCTGGGCCCCGATCCCATCGAGTAGTCGGCTCACTCGCCGGAGGTCGTCCACGAGCTCGCCGGCATCGAAATAGGCGGCACCCGGCGGATCGGGGTTGCCGCCCGCGACGCCGCGGGGAAGCCGGGAGCGGATCAGGTTGATCGCTTGGCGCCACGGCTCGTCGGGGTTCCGCTCGACCGAGTGCGCGCCGGCGGGGCCGAGCGCGGTTGCCGTGGCCTCGATCCACGAGGTGAGCTCGCTCGGCGCCGGATCGATGAGGTCGGACAGACTGAGACGGGTGGCGAGTCCGGCGAGCTCGTCGTCGAGCAGCGTGACCGCTCGTTCCCGCAGGGAACGCAGGGACCGTTCGGTCACGTCGGCCGTGACCAGGGGATGGCCGTCCCGATCCCCACCGACCCAGGTGCCGAACCGGAGCTGGGGCAGCGCCGCATCGCTCAGCAGCTCGGGGTCGAAGCCGGTCGCGACCCACGCCGAGCGGAGCCTGCCGTCCAGGCGGGACACGACCTGCGGGAAGACGCGAACGAGATAGTGCGCGACGTTCCGGAACTCGTCCGCGATGTCGGGCCGTTCCAGGAAGATCTCCCCCGTCCTCCACAGGCGCTCCAACATCGCCCGGAGGTTCGCATCGGTCTCGGCCTGCTCCGCGGGTGTCCACCTCTGGTTCTCACGAGACACCAGCAGCAGATACAGCTCGCGGTGCTGCTCGAGGACGGTGGCCCGCTTGGCTTCGGTGGGGTGCGCGGTGAGCACCGGCTCGACGGCGATCCCGCTCAGCCGGGTCGCGATCGCAGCAGGTTCGTGGCCCGCCTCGCGGAGATCCGACAGGATCCTCCCCCAGGAGCCAGAGATCGCCGTCAGGCCGTCGGCGGACTCGCGGCGCTTGCGGAACTGGGTGGCAGCGTTCTCCTCCGCGAGCGTCGCGAGCCGGAACGCGATCGAGAGTGCTTGCGTGAGCCGGTCCGGATCGTCGGGTTCGGCCGTGGGGTCGTGGTGCTCGCCCCACGGCAGCGCCGCCGCGATCTCGGCCTCTCCGAGATCGACCAGCACGTCGCGGAAGGCATCGAGGAGGTACGAGAAGTCGTCGGTCGCCTTCTGTTCGTCCATGTTGAGGGGAGCAGGAATCACGACGCGCACTCCCCAAAAGCTATCGGGCTGCGCTCAGGCGGCCGCCAGGCGAGCGAGGAGCTCGCTGCGCTCGACCCCCGAACTCGGCTCGGCCGGCCGCTGGTCCCGCGCCTGGTACACGGCCATCACCCGTGCGATCACCTCCGAGTCGGCCATCAGCTGCTCCGGACGCTGGAGCAGATTGAAGCTGCGGAGGAACGCTCGCAGCACGACCGGATCGGTACGCACGGCGGGCATCAGGCCGTCGCGGAGCACATCGCGCAGGACATCGCCCGGGTGCACCGCAGCGTCCTGGCTGCCGGATCCGCTCGCCCTCGTCGCCGGCTCGGTCGCCCGTCGGTTGGAGGCGTCCTGGGCCACGGCGGCCCGGTACCAGGGGGTGATCTCCGACCTGGTGGCGCGCTCGAAGTCCCGGACCAATTCGACCGGGTCGTCCTCGTGGTCGTCCAGCGATCGGCCCAACAGGGTGGCGTGGACGAACGCCAGGGAGCACCCGCGCCCGTACAGCGGGTTGGTGCAGGTGTGGGCATCGCCCAGCGCGACGAACCGTCGGACCAGCGGAGCGCCCTCGTCGTCCAGGAAGGAGCGCCGACGGTTGAGCAGCCGCGCCATGGCGAAGGTGTCGGTGATCGGCTGCGCCACCGAGTCGTCCAGCCAGGGGAGCGCATCGACGATGGAGGACGCGGCCACGTCGAATCCGGTCGAGCCGGCCAGGTGCGACCGCAGCGCGTCGTCGTGGGATCCGCAGGCGAGGGTCATCGAGAACGTCCGGTTGTCACCCGGGAAGAGCCCGTACTTGAGATAGCCCAGGTCGCCGCCGACCGGCCGGGACTGTCCGGGCGCCTCGGCACCGTCGTGGAGGCGGTAGAACCGGGAGAAGTAGACGATCCCGGTGTCCTCGACCTCCTGGTCGATCGACACGCCGTGGGTCGCGACCATGGCGGGCACGTCGGCCCGCCGACCGTTGGCGGCGACCAACAGGTCGCCCCCGACCGTCTCGGGACCGGACTCCGACTCCACGGTGAATCCGGTGACCGTCGGGACCGGTCCCGGCGTCGCCGTCGTGCCGATCACCGCGACGCCGTCGCGCAGGGTCACTCCCGGCAGCCGCGTGACCAGCCGCCGCAGTACCCATTCGAACGTCGTGCGCCGGCAGGCCAACGCGACGAGGTCGTCGTCGCCGGGATAGGAGGAGTGGTCGGGGAACTCGGGAGGCAGGTTGGCCAGGAACCGCAGCTCGGTGGCACCGGCCTCCAACAGGTCGTCCAACACATCGGGGTGGTGATCCCGGAGGAGGTTGCGGAGCCGGGCGAGAAAGGCGTGGGAGTGACGCACCTGTGGTGCCCCACGACGATCCCACGCAAAGGCCTCCTCCGGAGTGGCCGGCAGAGGGGTGGCATCACGCTCGAGCAGGGTCACGCGATGGCCCTGTCGGCCCATCACCAGCGCGGTCGCCAGCCCGGCCACGCCGGCGCCGGCGACGACGACCTCAGCCATGGTGCGGGTGCTCAGCGCGGTCCATCCGCCGAGTCTTGACCAGGTGGTCAAGTTTCTCCCAACTCCGAGGGTACGGTGGCGAGCGATGACCGCAGAAGCCCCGCCCCCGCTCCATGCCGACCTCGAACCCCTCGCTTCGCTGGTGGGGACCTGGAAGGGCAGCGGCACCGGCGTCTACCCGACGATCGAGCCGTTCGCCTACGACGAGACGCTCCTGATCGGACACGGCGGCAAGCCGTTTCTCACCTGGGCGCAACGGACCCGGTCGGCCGACACGGGTCTGCCCCTTCACGTCGAGTCCGGCTATCTGCGTTGCCGGCACGAGGGCACTGCCGTCGTGGCCGAACTGGTTGTGGTCCATCCGACCGGCCACACGGAAATGGCCGAAGGAGTGCTGGAGCGCACCGACCTCGAAGTGGAGCAGACCACCGGGACGGAGACCAACGGCGAGGTCGGGACCAGCGCCATGACCCTCGAGCGTGTGGTCAGCCTCTCGGTCGACCTCCGGTCGATCTCGGTGGCGGCGACCCCCTCGGCCAAACCGGTCCACACCCTCGAGCGCCGCATCGAGCTCCAGGGTGACACCCTTCGGTACGCGCTGCTGATGGGGGCGGTCGGATTGGCCCACCAGACCCACCTGCGGGCCGAGCTCCAACGCGCCGAGGCGTAGGCCTCGCATCGGCCGAGCGGTCCGCTCTCCACCGGCCGGTACGCTCCGACCGTGGCGATCGTCAAGGCGGCGCGGGGCCGCGCCCGGAAGATCATGGCCCGACGGTTCGAAGGGGACCGGAGTTCGCGCGTGTCCGAGTCGCTCGTCGTCGAGGAGCCCCTCGAGGTCCACGTCGACGGCAGTCTCGTGGCCAGCACGATGCGCACCCCGGGCCACGACTTCGAACTGGCGGTCGGGTTCTGCGTCGGAGAGGGATGGATCGGGCCGGCCGGGATCGAGACCGTCAGGTACTGCGGAACGGGCTCGGCCGTCGAGACCGAGTTCAACGTGGTGTCCGTCGATCGGCGGCCGCCGGCTCCCGACATCAGCCCCAGGATCGGACCGATCACCTCCTCGTGCGGCTGGTGCGGCACGGACGGCATCGACCGGCTCCTCGATCGCCTCGAGCCGATGGCGCCGGCGACGGTGACCGTCGATGTCGTCGCCGATGTGGGACACCGGGTGCGAGATCGTCAGGAGCTGTTCGAGCTCACCGGAGGGTCGCATGCCGCTGCGTCGTTCACCCCCGACGGCACGATCCGACACGTGAGAGAGGACATCGGGCGCCACAACGCCGTCGACAAACTGATCGGACGCGATCTCCTCGACGGGACCGCACCGCGTTCCGGCGACGGATCGGGGCTGTTCGTCTCCGGTCGGGCCTCGTTCGAGCTGGTCCAGAAGGCCTGGGCCGGAGGGTTCTCGGTGATGGTCGCCGTCAGTGCACCATCGGCATTGGCGGTGGCGACGGCCGAAGCCGCCGGGCTCACCCTGGTGGCGTTCGCCCGCACCGATCGGCTCACGGTCTACGCGGGAGAGCTCGCTCCCGCGTCGTGAAGGGTGGGTCCCAGGGAGCCCACTGCGCCGGGCACCCGTAGGAGTTCGGCTCGCTGAACTCCCAAGGAGCCGGCACTGGCCGGCTCCCGTAGACTCGCCTGATGCCCGATCCGTTGCAGCCAGCCGAGGGTGTTGGCGTCCTCCACCTCTTCTGCCGGCACCATCCCGCCCTCGACCCCGACGCGGTGCGTCGAGCCGTTTCCCGGGCCGAGGACGACGGCGTCCAGGTCGTCATGGTGGCGGTGCTCGGGCACAAGGCCGATTGCTGCGTCATGGCCCTCACCCCCGACTTCTGGAAGCTCCGCGCCCTTCAGACCCGGATCCAGGCCGCCGGCTTCGACGTCGTCGATTCGTACGTGTCGCTGACCGAGTCGTCCGAATACGCCCAGGGCCTCCCCGACGAGATGAAGCAGGCCAGGCTCTACCCGCAGTTCCCGTTCGAGGGGAAGCCGGCCTGGTGCTTCTACCCGATGTCGAAGCGGCGCGGCGAGCAGCACAACTGGTTCACCCTGCCCTTCGACGAGCGCAAGGACCTCATGTACGAGCACGGCACCTCGGGCCGGAAGTTCGCCGGCCGCATTCAGCAGCTGGTGACCGGCTCGACCGGCTTGGACGAGTACGAGTGGGGTGTGACCCTCTTCGGGCAGCGTCCCGACGACCTCAAGGACGTCGTCTACACGCTCCGCTTCGACGAAGCGTCGGCGCTGTACGGCGAGTTCGGATCCTTCTACATGGGCATGGTGGGATCCGTCGACGAGATCCTGGCCGCGGTCGCGTCCGCCGACTGATCCACCGCGACGACCCGGCGGCGATCTCGCTCTGGCGCGGCGGTGCCCACTAGTCTCTCCGCACGATGAGGGGGGAACCGATCGCCACGCCAGGACGGCGTCAACTGCGCCGGAACGGCCGTCCGACCGCCGCGTTCCTGGTGGTCGTGTTGCTCATTCTGGGCTTCGCCGGCACCGCTGACGCCCAGGAGGAAGGCGCGGGATTCGTCGGGACCATCACCGCGGCGACCGAAGAGGGCGGAGAGAAGGTCGCCGTCGAAGGGGCCGTGATCACGGTCGTCGACGCCGACGGGAACGAAGCCGGCGACGCCACCACCGCGGCGGACGGCACCTGGGCGGTCGAAGGACTGGCGTCCGGGACCTACACCGTCTCCATCGACCCCGACTCCCTTCCCGACGGCACGACGCTCAACAACCCCGAACGCGCCAGCCTCGAGCTCGACCTGGGTGCCACCCAGAACCGGACCGTGCTGTTCGCCGTCGCCCAGGGTGACGCCGGAGGGGCCGTCGCGGGCGACTCGCTCTTCGATCGTGCCGCCCGGCTGGCGGTTCAGGGGTTCGTCTTCGGGCTCATCATCGCCATGTGCTCGATCGGCCTGTCGCTCATCTTCGGCACGACCGGCCTGGTCAACTTCGCCCACGGTGAGTTGGTCACCTTCGGTGCGCTGGTCGCGCTCCTCTTCAACGATCCCGACACCTTCGGCCTGCCCCTGCTGCTCGCGGCCGTGCTCGCCGTGGCCTTCTCTGCCGGTGCCGGGTGGGCCAGCGAGGCGGGGCTGTGGCGCCCCCTGCGCAACCGGGGGACCGGACTGATCGCGATGATGGTCGTCTCCATCGGCCTCAGCATCGTCCTCCGCTACATCTACATCTACATCGCCGGCGGTCGTCGGGTCGCCTACGAGCAGTACGCCGTGCAGCGCGACGGGCTCGAGTTGGGCCCGGTGACCATCGTGCCCCGCGAACTGTGGATCATCGGCCTGTCCGTACTGGTCCTCGTGCTGGTGGCGTTGGCCGTTCAGCGGACCCGCATGGGGAAGGCCATGCGGGCGGTGGCCGACAACCGCGACCTGGCCGAGTCATCCGGCATCGACGTGGAGCGGGTCATCACGGTGGTCTGGATCGGCGGCGCCGCCCTTGCCGGGCTGGGCGGCGTCTTCTTCGGTCTCAACCAGGGCGTCAGCTGGGACATGGGCTTCGAGCTGCTGCTGTTGATGTTCGCCGCCGTCACCCTCGGCGGGCTGGGCACCGCCTATGGTCCGCTCTTCGGGAGCCTCATCGTCGGGATGTTCATCAACCTGTCCACCCTGTGGGTGGCCCCCGAGCTGAAGAACATCGGCGCCCTGGTCATCCTCGTCCTGATCCTGTTGGTGCGTCCTCAAGGACTCTTCGGACAGAAGGAGCGGATCGGCTGATGGATTGGGCTGGCGTTCTCGACGATGCATTCACGGCGGCGGTGGGGCTCCAGGCGGCGTACTTCGCCCTTGCCGCCATCGGGCTCAACATCCACTTCGGCTACACCGGACTCCTCAACTTCGGTATGGCCGGATTCATGACGGTGGGTGCCTACGGCCTGGGCGTTTCGGTCTCGTACTACGGGTGGCCCTGGCCGGTCGGAGTGCTGGTGGGCTGCCTGGCAGCAGTCGTCTTCGCCCTGATCCTCGGCTTCCCGACGCTCCGGCTCCGAGCCGACTACCTGGCCATCGTCACGATCGCGGCCGCCGAGATCATCCGCATCGCCATGCGAGCCACCGCGCTGCGGGACATCACCGGCGGCTCCAACGGCATCAACGGATTCTCCAGCGGCTTCTACGACCTCAACCCGTTCAGCGACGGCGTCTCCCTCAACCTGGGGCTGTTCAACTTGGACTTCCGGGCCAACGAGCTGTGGATCCTCACCGTCGGCTGGGCACTGGTCCTCCTGGCGGTGCTCTTCACCTGGCTCCTGATGCGCAGCCCATGGGGCCGGGTCGTCAAGGCCGTGCGAGAGGACGAGGACGCTGTCCGTTCTCTCGGGAAGAACGCCTACAGCGTCAAGATGCAGAGCCTCGTGATCGGCGGCGTCCTCGGGGGTATCGGCGGCATGGTGTTCGTGCTGGGCCAGGGCTCGGTGCAGCCTTCACCTCAGGACCTTGGTACACCGAAGACCTTCTTCATCTGGGTGGCCATGATCCTGGGTGGTGCCGGCACGATCTGGGGGCCGGTCATCGGCTCGATGATCTTCTCCGGTCTGCTGGCCTTCACCGACTCGGCGTTGCGCAACGCCAACGAGGAGGGCCTCCTCCCCGATGCGCTCATCAGCGGCGTGCAGGTCGGCCAGGTGCGGTTCATCCTCATGGGGCTCGGTCTGATGCTCCTGATGATCTTCAGACCGCAGGGCATCTTCGGAAACAAGGAGGAGTTGGCGCTCGATGAACGCTGACGCGCTCGCCGATCTCGTGGGGGCGCCGGGCGTCCCCAAGCCGGACCCCATCCTGGTGGCCGATCACATCGTCCGTCGGTTCGGCGGTCTGATCGCGGTCGACGTCGACCATCTCGAGGTCCAACGCGGGATCATCACCGCCCTCATCGGCCCGAACGGCGCCGGGAAGACGACCTTCTTCAACCTGGTCACCGGCTTCGACGACCCGGACGAGGGGGAGTGGAGTTTCGACGGGACGTCCATGGACGGCCTGGCCACCTACAAGGTCGCCAGGCGGGGGATGATCCGGACCTTCCAGCTCACGAAATCCCTCTCGAAGCTCTCCGTCATGGAGAACATGAAGCTGGGAGCCCAACGCCAGAAGGGTGAGAACTTCCTCGTGGCCCTGAGCCAGACCTGGTCCCGACAGGAGAAGGAGATCGAAGCCCAGGCCGACGATCTGCTCGACCGGTTCCAGCTGGCCCACATGCGGGACGAGTTCGCCGGCACGCTTTCCGGTGGCCAGCGCAAGCTGCTGGAAATGGCACGAGCGCTGATGGCCGATCCCAAGCTGCTGATGCTCGACGAGCCGATGGCGGGGGTCAACCCCGCCCTGACCGAATCGCTGCTCGAACACGTGAAGATGCTCCGAGACGAAGGCCGGACGGTGGTCTTCGTCGAGCACGACATGGACGTCGTCCGCGACATCAGCGACTGGGTCGTGGTCATGGCCGAGGGAGCGATCATCGCGGAAGGCACCCATGCCGCCATCGGGGCCAACTCCGCCGTGATCGAGGCCTACCTCGGTGCCCATCACGATGCTCCGCTCGAGGTGGACGGCCAGCAGATCAGGGCCCTCGACGTCGAGACCGAGGACGGGGCCGAGCCGACCGCCGAGTCCGGGGCGACCGAGACGGCAGAGGACGGCGCCCCATGAGAGACGATCTGCTCATTCACGTCGATGACATCATCGCCGGGTACATCCCCGGGGTCGACATCCTCAACGGCTGCAGTCTCGAGCTGACCCAGGGTGAGATCATCGGCATCATCGGCCCCAACGGCGCCGGCAAGTCGACGCTCCTGAAATCGCTCTTCGGTCTGGTGTCGGTACGGACCGGTGAGATCATCTTCGCGGGCGAGAACATCACGGGAATGAAGGCCCACGCGTTGGTCGAGCGCGGGCATCGGCTACGTCCCCCAGATCAACAACGTGTTCGCCACCCTCACGGTGCGCGAGAACCTCGAGATGGGCACCTTCCTGAAGCCGGAGATCTTCGACGACCGATTCGACGTCATCGCCGAGATGTTCCCGCGACTCGCCGAGCGCATGGACCAGCGGGCCGGCGCATTGTCGGGTGGGGAGCGTCAGATGCTGGCCATGAGCCGGGCGTTGATGATGGATCCCCAGGTGGTCCTCCTGGACGAGCCCTCGGCCGGGCTCTCACCGGCGCTCCAGGACCAGGTGTTCGTGCGTACCAAGCAGATCAACAAGGCCGGCGTGTCGGTCATCATGGTCGAGCAGAACGCGTCACGGTGTCTGCAGATCTGCGACCGGGGCTATGTGCTGGACCAAGGAAAGAACGCGTACACCGGCACCGGCCAAGAGCTGCTCACCGACCCCAAGGTGATCGAGCTCTACCTCGGAACACTCGCCCAAGCGCACTGATTCGTTTCAGGTCTCTCCTGAGCTCATCGGCGGCGACGGCGGCTCGTCCCGGCGTTCACCCCGATGGTGGTTCGTTCGCAGAGACCTGCTCACTAGCACCACCAACGGGGCGCCCGCCTCGCCCGTGGCGTCGCGTGGAGGCTGCTGGCGGACCTGAGCAAGGGGCGGGTCGGTGATGGGGTAGTGAGCAGGTCTCTGCGAACGGCCATCGCCGGCCGCTCCCGGGGTACGAAGCGAAGAAGAAGCCGGGAGAGCAAGGCGATGCCACGCGAAAGAGCCGGCCCCGGGGGGCCGGCTCTTTGCATGGCGCTGAGTCAGTGACTCAGTACTGCTGTGTACCTATCAGCCGCCGTAGCTGAGGATGGCGAACGTCGCCTCGGTCGGCTCACCGGCCGCAGAGAAGGCCTGCGGGCCGGAGGGGCCGTCGTAGTCGATGTCGGTGGTGCCGGCGTCGATGAGCGCAACGCACTCCTCGAAGCTCGTGCACTTCTCGCCACCGCCGGTGACGCCGTTGATGTTCGCTGCGATCTGGGCGGGATCATCGCTGTCGGCCAGGATGGCGGCCAGCGCGGTGATCACGACCGCGTCGTAGGTCTCGGGACCGTAGGTGAAGTCGATCAGGTCGGGATCGGTCTCGAGCAGCTTGTTCTTGAACTCGTCGGTCAGCTCGGCGGTGGGGATGGTCCCCTTGATGCCGCTGAGGATGCCGGGCTCGCTGAACTTCTCACCGAGGGCGTTACCGACGTTGCCGTCGACCAGGTAGATCTTGGTCTCGGCGGGGTCGATGCCGGCCTCGAAGAAGCCACTGAGGATCTGAGCCGACTCGTCGAAGCCGATCAGCACGATCGCCTCGGGAGCGGCCGACACCATCTTGTCCACCTCGGCGTCGAAGTTCTGCGCCTTCGGGTCGTAGGTGAAGCTCTCGGCGATCTCCACACCCTGCTCCTCGAGCGGGCCCTGAGTGAAGTTGAGGAGGCCCTCACCGTACGGATCCTGGAGGGCCATCAGGCCGACCGTGGTGGATCCTTCCTGCACGATCAGGTCCGAGAGGACCCGACCCTGGAGGACGTCGGAGGGAGCGGTACGGAAGTACAGGTCGTCATCGGCGTACTCGGTGAAGTCGGGCGAGGTGTTGGCCGGCGAGAAGTGGATCACGCAGGCGCCGGTGACCTTGTCGATCACGGTGAAGGAGACACCGGACGAAGCGGCACCGAGGATGGCGTCGACGCCATCGGCCAGGTGCCGGTCGACGGTCTGGTTGGCGACGTCGCCGTTGTCGGACGAGTCGCCGGGCGACCATTCGACGTCGGCACCGAGCACGCCACCAGCGGCGTTGATCTCGGCCACGGCCAGTTCAGCGCCGGCGAACTCGGGCGGTCCGAGGAAGGCGAGGTTGCCCGTCTCGGGAAGGAGGCCACCCAGCTTCAGGACGCCGTCGGCGGTGCCGGTGCAGCTGGGAGCTGCTTCCTCACCGGACGGCGGTTCAAGCGCTGCGGCCTGGTAGACGGTCAGCGAGTCGTCGATCGTGTTGGCGCCAGCGGCCTCGCCGCCGGTCTCCTCGGTGTCGGCCATATCTTCGGTGTCCGACGTCTCTTCGGTGTCGGCCATCTCTTCGGTGTCCGACGTGCTCGACGTTTCGCTACTGCCGTCGTCGTCATCGTCATCGCCACACGACGCTGCGATCAGCGTGAAGGCGAAGAGCAACGCGACAAGGCGCAGCCACTTGGATTTGTGCATGAGGGTCCTCCGGGAACGGGAGTTGGTTCGGCGGTACATTAGGCACGATTCGCCGCCATGGTCCACCACCAACCACTCTCCGTGGTCATTCGGCGGCGCGCCGGCCAACCCCGGAGGTCTCCGTCCCCCCATGCGCAGAGCTGCCATTGTCGTCGTCGCGGCACTGATCGTGATGGTGCTCGGTGATCTGGTGTTCGCACGCGTCGTGGAGCGGACCGCGGCCGGCGAGCTGGAGCGCCGGACCGATGCCGGCGACGCTGCGGTCGACGTGCGGTCGTTTCCGCTGATCGATTCGTTGGTTCGGCGCGGCGAGGTGCGCGAGGTGACGGTGCGGCTCGAGGACGTGGTCAGCAACGGCGTCCCGCTGACCGAGGTCACGCTGACCGGCGTCGATGTACGAGTGGATCGAACCGACGCGGTCAGGGGCGACCTCCGGATCACCGACCTCGGCCGAGCCGACATCATGGTGGAGATCTCCGAGAAGGACATCTCCGAGGTGTTCGGCGTCGACGTCGATCTGGAGATCGACCGGCTCACCCTGTCGATCGACGGAACGCCGTCGCCGCTCAGCGCCCCCACCGTCGAGGACCGCGACCTCATCCTCGAGGGGGAACTGGGCCGACTCACGCTGCCGCTCCCCGGTCAGGAGTTCCTCCCTTGCGAGCCCGCTCCGGTCGTCCTCGACGATCGGCTCGTCCTGCTGTGCACCTCCGACCGGCTGCCGCGGGCGTTCGGCGGTATCGCCAACACCTCGGAGCCCACTCCCGAAGAGCTCGACGAGGTCGGGCTCGTCGATCCCAGCGCCGAGGATCGCAGCATCCCCGACCCCCTCGGAAGCGCCGGGACCGATGACAGCGAGGAGTGAACCGCCCGGGTCCGAGGAATCCCAGCGCTTCGCTCGCTACGGCGCTGACCTGGTCGACGCCGTCGAACGGTCGCTGGGGCCGTGGATCGAGCGCTCGATTCGTGAGGTGGTCCTGCGACAGTCCGGCCCGGACGCGGTGACCGACCGGTTGGTCACCGATGCCGCCGACGCTGCGCTCGCGACGCGCGACGAGGTCGTTCCGGCCCTGCACACCCTGGTGCGGGCCGACGCCGAGGCACAACGAGCCAATCCTCTGCAGCTCCTCCGCGACGGTGTTCGCCATGCCACGGCGGTCCTGGCAGCGCACGACGTCCCGCCGGTTCGGAGAGACCGGATCCAGCAGGAAACCCTGCCGCTGGACGTCTACGACCTGGCCCCCGCCACCTGGGCGGACATCGATCCCTCGTTGGTCGATCCAGGGATCCGATGGAGCGCGGCGAAGGCCCACGTGGTCCTGTCCCGCCGTCGAAGGAGTCCCTGAGGTCCGCGCTGACTACGGTGCACCGCTGAGCGCTGCACCCGGCAGGGTCGGAGCAGCGGACGAGGAGGACCTGGGATGGATTCCGGAAACATCGCGTGGATGCTCGTCTCGACAGCGATGGTGCTGTTCATGGTGCCGGGCCTCGCCCTGTTCTACGGCGGCATGGTCCGCTCGAAGAACACGCTCAACATGCTCCTGATGAACATGTTCTGCGTGGGCATCGTGCCGGTGCTCTGGGTCCTGATCAGCTACAGCCTGGGCAACTCGGCCAACGAGGACGGCGAGTCCGGCTTCTTCGGCGGGGACCTCATCGGCAACTTCGACCACGTCGGCCTGAAGGATCTCACCGGAGACGTGGAGGGTCTGGTCTTCGTCGGATTCCTGATGACGTTCGCGGCGATCACCCCGGCGTTGATCTCGGGCGCGGTCGCGGGGCGGCTCAAGTTCTCGGCCTGGGCGATCTTCGTGCCGTTCTGGCTCCTGCTCGTCTACACGCCGGTCACGTACTGGGTCTACAACGGCTGGTTCGCCCACGGCACCGAGGGCGGCCTCGACGCCCTGGACTTCGCCGGCGGCACCGCGATCCACATCAACGCCGGAGTGGCGGCCCTGGCCTTCGTGCTCGTGCTCGGCAAACGCAGAGGCTGGCCGGGCGAGCCGATGTTCCCGCACTCGCTGCCGCTGGTGCTCATCGGCACCGGCATCCTGTGGTTCGGGTGGTTCGGGTTCAACGCCGGATCGGCTGGTGCCGCCGATGGGATCGCGGTGCAAGCGTTCTTCAACACCTTCCTGGCCGCCTCGGCGGGCATGCTGACGTGGCTGGCGGTGGAATGGCTTCGCGACGGCAACCCGACCGTGCTCGGCGCGTGTTCGGGCGTCGTGGCCGGTCTGGTCGCCATCACCCCGGCAGCCGGGTTCGTCGGTGGTCTCTCACCGCTCGCGTTCGGGTTGGTCGCCGGAGCCGGCTGCTACGCCGCCGTCCAGCTCAAGACCCGCCTGGGCTACGACGACTCGCTCGACGTGGTGGGCGTCCACATGGTCGGGGGACTGATCGGTGGGTTCCTGCTCGCGTTCTTCGCCGATCCCGCTGCCGTCGGTGGCTCCTTCGAGCAGCTGGGTGTGTTCTTCGGCGGTGCCGACATCCTCTCGGCGGAGAGTGTCTTCTTCGACCAGATCATCTCGATGGTCGTCACGCTCGTGTTCTCCTTCGTGGTCACCTTCGCGCTGGTGAAGGTCCTCGACGTCACGATCGGGCTTCGCGCCAGCGAGGAGGACGAGTCCATCGGGCTGGACCAGACCGAGCACGCCGAGACCGCCTACCACCTGAGCGAGTCGTCCTCCTTCGGCGGGGCGTAGCCCGCGCCCATGGCCGATCCCGCCCCCGTACCCGTCATCGATCGAGCCGCCTGGCTCGCCGCAGCGCCCCAGACGGGCGTCCCGCTCTCGCACGCGTGGTCCGATGAGATCGACACCTGGCTCAACGCGATCTGGGAACGGGCTCGGCTCCGCGCCGGGCTGAGCGACGAGGGACTGGCGCTCGTGGCGGTGGGAAGCCACGGACGCCGGGAGCTGAGTGTGCAGAGCGACCTGGATCTGCTGCTCCTGCACGAGCCGTCGATCGACGTCGAGCCGGCCGCGCAGGAGCTGTTCTACCCGGTCTGGGACGCGGGATTGAAACTCGGCCACGCGGTCCGCACGGTGGACGAGGCGGTTGCCCTCGCTGCGGACGATCTCGAGACGGCGACCGGCCTGCTCGACGCACGGCACGTCGCCGGCGATCGCGAGCTGACCGACGCGCTGGCCCTTCGAGCCGAGGCGGGATGGCAGGCCGGCGCCAAGAAGAACCTCCCCGCGCTCCGCAACGGCCTGCTCGAGCTGCACGCCGCCAACGGCGAGGTGGCGTTCCTGCTCGAGCCCGATCTGAAGGACTCGAAAGGCGGCCTGCGCGATCTTCATGGTCTGCGATGGCTGGCCCGGGCCCGAGACCTCATCGTCGAGGGCGATCGTGAGGTGATGGAGTCGGCGGGGCAGCGACTGCTGGCGGCGCGCGTCGAGCTCCACCGCCGGACCGGCCGGCCCGGCGACGTGCTGGCGCTCCAGGAACAGGACGCCGTGGCCGCAGCGCTGGGCGAGGAGGCCGACGACCTGATGGCGGCGGTGGCCAACGCCGGGCGCGAGATCTCGTGGATCTCCGAGGACACCTGGCGGCGGGCACTCTCGCGGCGGGCCCGGGGCCTGCGGACCCGAAAGCCGCGCTCGGTCGGCCACGGCATCACGATCGCCGAGGGAACGATCCAGGTCGAGGAGGACGCTGCGCTCGACGATCCGTCGCTCCCCCTGAGGATGGCCTACGAGTCGGCCTCTCGGGACATGCCGATGCAACGCACCAGCTTGGACCGGCTGGGCGTCGCGTCGCCGCCCATGCCCGACCCGTGGCCCGACGGGGCGCGAGACCTGATGTGCTCGCTGCTGGCGCACCAGGACCACGCGATCATGGCGATCGAGGCTCTGGAGCACCATTGTCTCTGGACCCGGGTGCTGCCCGAGTGGGAGGCGTGCCGCAGCAAGCCGCAACGCAACGCCTATCACCGCTTCACCGTCGACCGTCACCTGCTCGAAGCGGCGACGCGGGCGGCGGGCCTCGTCGACATGGTCGGTCGGCCCGACCTTTTGGTGGTCGGTGCGCTCCTGCACGACATCGGCAAGGGGTACCCGGGGGATCATACCGAGGTCGGGATGGACCTGGTGGCCGACATCGCCCCGCGGATGGGATTCGACGCCGACGACACGGCGACCCTGATCGATCTGGTGCGTCTGCATCTGCTGCTTCCCGACGTCGCCACCCGGCGGGACCTGGGCGACGACGCGACGCTGGCGGGCGTTGCCGGGGAGGTGGGCGATGTCGCCACGCTGCGGTTGCTCCACGCCCTGACCGTGGCCGACTCCGAAGCGACCGGTCCTGCGGCATGGGGGACCTGGAAGGCGCAGCTGGTCGAGGAGCTGGTCGATCGCACGTCGGCGGTCCTGGGCGGCCACGCACCCGACGATGTCGCCACGACGGGTCGCTTCCCGACCGAAGAGGATCGGCGGTTGATGGTGGGCGACGATCTGCGGGTCGTCGCCGAGGGTGACACGATCACGATCGCCAATCCCGATCGACCCGGTGCCTTCGCTCGGGTCGCCGGCGTCATCTCGCTCAACGGGCTGAACGTGCTCTCGGTCGAAGCGTTCAGCGACGACGCCCCACTGGCGCTGTCCCGGTGGAAGGTGGCCAGCCGGCTGGACACGCCGATCGACTGGGACGCCATCGAGGCCGATCTGGGTCTGGCGCTCGCCGGCCGACTGGCCATCGAGGCTCGGCTGAGCGACCGGATGCGGACGTACGGATCTCCTGCCGTGCTCGCCGCGGGCGGCGAGCGCCGCGAGGTGCACTTCGACAACGAGGGTTCCTCCCGGGCCACGATCGTCCAGGTCCTGGCCCCGGATCAGATCGGGTTGCTCTACCGGATCACCCATGCCCTGGCGGACATGGACATCGACCTGCGCAGTGCGAAGGTACAGACGCTGGGTCATGAGGTGATCGACAGCTTCTACGTGGTCGACCGTTCCGGTGAGAAGCTCACCGACGAACAGCAGCTGGCCGAGGTCGAGCGGGCGGTGGTCTGGGCCATCAGCACGGCCTGACGGGGACACGGCTGGCGGTCCGCGGGGCCATGGCCGCCACAGCTGGATGCGGGACAGCCGGTACCCTCCGCAGCATGGAGAAGGGCCCCACCTCGAGCGAGTTGCTCCGATGGAGCGAGGCCCTCGCCGGGATCGCCCGGACCGGTCTCGCGTTCACCGACAACCGCTACGAGCAGGAGCGGTTCGAAGAGGTGCTGGCCGTGGCGGCCGACATCCGCGTGGCTGCGGTCGAAGAGGCCGAGCACGAGCAGGTGGTGGCAGAGTGGATGAAGTCGGTCGGGAGCGGGATCCCCGGCTACGTCACCCCGAAGGTCGCTGTCGGCGCCATCGTCGGCAACGACCAGGGTCAGCTGCTGCTGGTGCAGCGGGCCGATGCCGGGATCTGGCTGTATCCGACGGGGTGGGCCGACGTGGGGTATTCGGCGTCGGAGGTGGCGGTGAAGGAGGTCCGCGAGGAGACGGGCATCGAGTGCGAGGTCGAGCGCCTGGTGGCGGTCTACGACGGTCTTCGGCTGGGGTTCAGTGTGGTCCCGCTCTACTCGCTGGTGTTCCACTGCCGGGCCACCGGCGGGAGCCTGCATCCCCATCCTCTGGAGTGCGACGACGTGGGCTGGTTCTCGCGAGACGCGCTCCCGGAGCCGCTGGCTCCCGGCGCCCACATGGGCGAGCGGTCGTGGCTCGACCTGGCGTTCGCAGCGATCGACGGTGAGGCTGCCGACGTCGCGTTCGATCCGCCGCGCGACGCACCGTGGCGCACCCCGTCCGACCCCGACGAGTGAGGCGCCGATCGGGGCGGGTGGTGCGATGGGTCGTCGTGGCGGCGACCCTCCTGTCGGCCTGCGGCGGGGGTGACGCGGATCGGGCCGCTCCGATCGGAGGGACGGATCGCCTGCCACGACGACCTCCACCGCCGCCCTCGACCTCGACGAGCCACCACCAGCACGACGACGACGTCGAGCACGACAACCACCACGACGACCACGACCTCGACCACCGTGCCGCCGGCATGGGACGGGGCCACCGGTTGCCCTGCGACGCCGGCGAGGGCCGCGCCCGACCCCGCCCGTCCCCGCTACCGCGCCGCGATCGCGCTCCACCCCGACCGCCCGGACGTCGCGCTCACCGAGCGGGTCGAGTTCACCCCGGACCTGGACCGTCGATCAGGTGGTCTTCCGGCTGTGGGCCAACGCTCCCCGGCTGCGCGAGGTCGGCACGGGGATCCTTGTCACGTCGGTGTCGGGACCGCAGGTCCGATCGTGGTCGACCCCCGATCCGACCACGCTGCGGGTGGCGCTGACCGAGTCGGTCCCGGCCGGCTCGACCGTGACCGTCCAACTGGCTGCGTTGGTGAACGTCGCCGGTCCGGTGCGGGACCGGGTGAGCCGGTCGGGAGGGTCGATGCGGTTGGGCAGCGTGCTGCCCGTCCTGGCGTGGGAGCCCGGTCGGGGCTGGGCCGAGGAGCCCGCCACCTCGGCCTTCGCCGAGTCGGTCGTGTCCCCGACGGCGGACTTCGTCGTGGACGTGGCGTGTGCCCGACGGCGTCGAGGTGCTGGCGACGGGTGTCGAGATCGCTCCCGGTCGCTGGGAGGCCACGGCCGTGCGGGACTTCGCCCTCACGGCGGGCCGGTTCCGGCGGGCGGCGGTCACGCTGAACCTCCCGGATCCGGTGGTGGTCACGGTCGCGGTCCACGACACGGTGGGTGAGTCGGCCGACGCCTACCTGTCCCGTATCGCCGACGACCTCCGGCTGGCCGCCGCGACGTACGGCCCGTATCCGTGGCCCACCTTCTCGATGGCGGTGACCCCCGACCTGCGCGGCGGGATCGAGTTCCCGTCCCACGTCATGCAGGGCCCGGGCTCGTCCGGGCGGACCACGCCCCACGAGGTGGCCCACCAGTGGTTCTACGGGCTGGTCGGGAACCACCAGGGCCGCGATCCGTGGATGGACGAGGGGCTCGCAACGTACGTCGAGGGACGGCTGGAGGGGACCGTGGGCACGATGGAGACGAAGGCGATTCCGGAGTCGGGTCGGGGGCGGGCCGGCGAGCCGATGACGTACTGGGAGGGCAACCAGGACGCCTACTACCGCTCGGTGTACGTCCAGACCGCGGTGGCACTGGCCGCACTGGGTCCCGACGAGCAGGTCGATTGTGCGCTGGCTCACTACGTCGCCCGCAATGCCCATCGGATCGCCACTCCCCGCGACCTGCTCGACAGCCTGGCGCCCTTCTTCCCCGACGTCGAGGCGCAGCTCGCCCCCTACGGGATCGGGGCTCCGTAGCGCCTTCCAGCTCCCGCATCCGTCGCCGGCGTCAGCTGCGGACGATGACCACCGGAACCGGCGAATGGTGGCTGACGTAGCCGGCGACGCTGCCGAGCATGAGCTCGACGACCGGGCTGCGGCCTCGATTGCCGACCACGATCATGTCGGCGTGTTCACGGACGGCCACCGAGAGCAGGAGGTCGCGGGGATCACCGACCTCCATGACGAGCTGGTAGTCGATCCCGGCCTCCTCGAGCGGCGCACACCACTCGTCGGCGAACGCTCGCTGCTCGGTCGCATAGAGGTCGTCGTTGGTGTCGCCGCTCAGCATCGGGTGGCGGGCGAATCCGTGCACGGCCAGGACCGTCGCATCGAGCTGGCCGGCCAACTCGGCGGCCCACCGGGCGGCGGCGCCGGCGCTGTCCGATCCGTCGATGCCGATGAGGATCCGGTCGAGCGTCATCGGTCCTCCCCGGCCGGCTCGGCGCCGTGGATGGCGAGGCGCACCCGCTTGTTTCCCTTGCCCTTGGATTCGGTCTTGACGATCTCGACCCGGCCCACCTCGCCGGTGCGGGCCACGTGGGTGCCGCCGTCGGCCTGCTTGTCCAGGCCGACGATGTCGACCACACGGATGTCGGTCACCGACTCGGGGATCAGGTTGACCTTGGTGCGGATCAGGTCCTCGTCGGTCACCGCCTGGGAGCGGGGAAGGGTGCTGACCACGATCGGTCGATCGGCCGCGATCTCCTCGTTGACCAACGCCTCCACCCGGGCACCGAAGCCCTCGGGGAGGGGGTCGAACTCGAAGTCCATGCGGGCTGCCAGCGGCGTCATGTTGCCGCCGGTGACCGGCGTCGACCACTCGTTCCAGATCACGCCGCAGAGGATGTGCAGCGCGGTGTGGGTCCGCATGAGCTGATGGCGGCGCTCCCAGTCGATGGCCACCTCGACCTCGGTGCCGGTGGGGGGCGGGGGCCCGTCCAGGCGGTGCCAGACGAGCGCACCCTCCTTGCGGACCTCCTCGATGGTGACGGGTTCGCCGCCCGACGGCGTCAGGGTCCCGGTGTCGTGCGGCTGGCCGCCGCCGGTGGGGTAGCAGACCGTCCGGTCCAGGGCGACAGCGTCGTCGCGCCGGTCGATCACGGTGGCGGAGCAGCTGGTGCGGTAGGCGTCGTCGAGGTACAGCAGGGTGGTGGTGCCGGACATGCACAGGGACCGTAGTGCCCGGATCCGGAGGCCAACGCCGGGCGCGTCCGGTCCCGGTGGGGGAGCGCCGGACCGAGGGCTACGGTGGCGCGGTGGGCCACGATCGACTGTCGGCGCAGGATGCGATGTTCCTCGAGGTCGAGACGGCGACCCAGCCCATGCACGTGGGCGCGATCGCCCGGCTCGAAGGTGACGTCCTTCGCGACGACGGCGGTCGCCTCCGTATGGCCGAGCTCCGCGAGCGGGTGCTCAGCCGCATGCCGGTGCTGCCGCGATTCCGGCAGAAGTTGATGTCGCCACCCCTGGGATTGAGCCGTCCGGTGTGGGTCGACGACCACGACTTCGACATCGCCGACCACGTCCATGTCACCACGGCGATGGAACCGGGGGATGCGGCGGCCCTGGACGCGACGGTGACCCGGTTGTTGGGCGGGATGCTGGACCGCTCGATCCCGCTGTGGCAGATGTGGTTCGTCGAAGGGCTCGAGGACGGCGACGTCGGCATGGTCTTCAAGGCACATCATGCGATGGTCGACGGGATCGCCGGTGTCGCGGCGGCAGCGGTGCTCTTCGACTTCGAGCGCGACGTGGCCACGCCCGAGATCACGCAGCACCGTCCTTCACCGCCGCCGTTGATGAACGACGTGGTCACCGAAGGGCTGGCCCACCTCGTCTCCGATGTCGCCGGCGCCGTGCGCGGCGCGGCGGGAATGATCCGTGAACCGAAGGTCGGTCGCCGAGGAGGCCACCGTCTGGGGGGACACCCTGTCGACGCTGGCCGCTCAGGCGCCGGCGATGCCGTGGAACGCCCCGCTGTCGCGGCGACGGGTGTACACGCGTCGTCACGTGCCGCTGGACGGGATCAAGCAGGTGCGGGCGGCCACGGGTGCGACGGTCAACGATGTCGTGCTGGCCGCCTGTTCCGATGCGCTCGGCCGGTACCTGACGCACCTCGGCGAGGTGGTGGATCCCGACCTGGTGCTCCGGGCGGTCGTCCCCGCGTCCGTGCGGGCCGGAGACGAACACCGGGAGATGGGCAACCGGGTCGCGCTGATGATGACCGACCTGCCGGTCGGCGAGGCCGACAGCCGGAAGAGGATCGAGCGTGTCGCCGACGCGATGGCGCGGGCCAAGACCTCGGGACAGGCCGGTGCCACCGACCAGCTGTTCCAGCTGGCCCGCTACGGACCGGGCGGGATGATGGCGCAGGTCAGCCGGCTGGCACTTCGGTACCGGGTCTCCAACGTGACCATCACCAACGTGCCCGGCCCCGACGTGCCGCTGTACTGCATGGGCGCGCAGCTCCGTGACGTGGCCCCCTACGTGGGACTGCTCGACAACAACACGCTCACCATCGGCGTCATCTCCTACCGCGACCACCTGGGCTTCGGCCTGGTCGGCGACCCCGATCTCACGCCCGATCTCCCCGTGCTGGCCGACGCCATCGTCGACGCCGCGTCCGAGATGGTCGACCAGCTGGCGTAGGTGGGAGGCGGGCCGGATCCGGGCGCGCTCGTTCGGTAGGCAGCTGCGTTTCGAGCAACGACGCTTCTAGGAATCCGATCGCTGGCTCGATCGTGCGGTGAGGATTCCGGAGTCGTAGGCGGCTGCGACGGCGGCCGCCCGGTCAGTGACGCCGAGCTTGTCGTAGATGTGAATGAGATGGGTCTTGACGGTGGCTTGGCTGATGTGGAGTCGTCCGGCGATCACGGCGTTGGTGTTGCCGGAGGCGACCTCGCGGAGCACGTCGATCTCCCGTAGCGACAGCGCTGCGGCCGTAGGGTCCCGTACCCGCTCGACCAGGCGTTTCGCCACCGGCGGAGCCAAGACCGTCTCACCGGCCGCAGCGCGGCGAACGGCATCGACCAGATCCTCCGAGGGTGCGTCCTTCAGGAGAAACCCCGTGGCGCCAGCCTCGATCGCCCGCACGATGGCTTCATCGGTGTCATAGGTGGTGAGAACCACGATCGCTGCGTCGGGCCATTCCGAACGGATCTGTTCGATTGCTCCGACGCCGTCGAGTTCGGGCATGCGGAGATCCATGAGGATCGTCGACGGGCGGTGGTGCAGCGCAGCCGCGACAGCCTCGAGTCCGTTTCCGGCTTCGGCCACGATCTCCATGTCGCTTTCCGCTGCAAGCAACGAGACGATGCCGCTTCGCACGATGGGATGGTCGTCGGCGACCACGAGGGTGATCGTCATCGCCTGGTCACCGGAAGCTGCACCGAGATCGTCGCCCCGCCGGCTACTCCGTGTTCGATGGTGAGGTTCCCGCCGAGTGTCCGCGCTCGTTGCTCGAGTGCTTCGAGGCCTTGCCCTCCGGCGAGCGATCCCCGGTCAAGGGGTGCGGCACCGCTGAAGCCGACGCCATCGTCCTGGACGTCGAGGGCGACGGTGTCGCCGAAGTAGCTGAGGGTCATGTGCACTGCTCCGGCACGGGCGTGTTTGCGAACGTTGAGGACGGCTTCCTGTGCTGCTCGGAGAAGGGCGACCTCGACAGCGCTGTCGATGGCGACCGGTGTGCCGGAGACGGTGAGGGTGGCGTCGACCTGGTCGCCCAGTTCCGCGAGCTGGCGTTGCATCGCCTCGATGAGCGAGCCGTTCTCGAGTTCGGCCGGTCCCATGGCGGCCACGAGTCGGCGGGCCGCCTCGAGGTTTTCCTCCGCCGTGGATTCGATGGTGTCCAGGCCCGTCTCCCAGTCTTGGCTCCGTCGGGTGGCTCGGCTCAACAACACGATCGAGGTGAATCCTTGTGCCAGCGTGTCGTGGATCTCGCCGGCAAAGCGGGCCCGCTCCTCGAGCGTCCCCCGTTCGCGTTCAGATGTGGCGAGGTCTTCACGTGTTGTCTCCAGTTGGGCGATGAGCGCTGCCTGGGCTTCGTTCTCGTCGCCGACCCGGTAGATCGTGACCGACATGATCGCGCCAGCGGCGAAGGCCGCGAACGGAATCAGCAGGGTCCAGCTCGGCCCGTCGGCATCGATCCATGCGACCAGCCAGATGCCGCTGACCACGGCTGCAAGGACGACGCCGAGCGTCCGACCTTTCGCGAAGCACAGCGCGTACAGGGCAAAGGTGAGAACCGACCAGCGGTCGTCGTGGAAGATCAACGCCGCCCATCCCCCAAGTGTCACCACAATGGCGGCTGCAGCGATCATGTTCGACAGAGGACGGAACGGCTCGGCCAACGACACCGTCATCGAGACCAGCACGACGACCGCCAGCACGGTCCACGACACCGTCGACGCATCGGTCAGCGGTGGTTCGGTGGTGAGCGCCAGTGACACGGCCCACGCCGCGACGCCGACGCCGATCCATACCGCCGCGGATCGAGCGAACGGCGATCGAGCACTGCCGGCGCTACGCACGGTGACCATCTCGCTCATCCCTTTCGACGCTACCGCTCCGCCCGTCTGCGGCTCAGGCTCGGACCATCTCTTCATCGATCGACGCAGGAGGCACGTCGTTCGTGGTGCTCGAGAGGGTGCGGGTCCGGTATTCCCGACGAGCGAGGGCGAGTGAACCGAGTCCGGTCACGATCGCCAGAAGGAACGAGACCGATGTCGTGCTCGTCGCGAAGTCGGTGGCATCCCACGGTGTCGCGGCGCCATCGGCAAGCCCGGTCGGGATCGACACGCCCAGCCACGGAGAGAGGTGGAAGGCAATGGCGCCAGCCATCAGCGCCGATGCGAGCAGGCCGCCGGCGCGGCGAGCGGGGCGGTACAGGATCGCCGCGCCGGCCGCGATCTCGGCGATGCCGGTCAGGTTGTTGACGAACGGGTAGAAGAGGTCGATGCCGGACCGGTACTCGATGTATTGGAAGACGTGGCCAGTGGTGAATTTCGCGACTCCGGCGGAGACGAGAAACAGTCCGAGGGCGGCGGTCAGCAGGCGGTTGAGTGTGGTCAAGGGGTGCTCCAAGCGTTGGTGGGTTGACATCACTCATCATGAAGAACGCCATCCCCGGCCACATCGACCAGGTGGTTGGTTCTCGGGTCAACCGATCGGTGTGTTGACCATCGCGACAGGAAGCCGAGGACGGTCTTGGTCCGGTTTGATCGCAGCGCGCCGAGGTGAATCCGGCCCGGGCCACTGTCACACCCCCCGCGGACAATGGTGGGGTGACGTCGACCGATCAGCCGCCAACCGGGGACGAGGGTGCCAGTACCACCCTTGATCGATACGAGGCGCAGCATGACGTGATGATGGCCGAGCTTCGAGAGGCCGTTCGTTCCGATGAGGAACGGGTCCGGGTGTTGGCCGAGCGAGCCATCGGCCTGGGGTCGCAGATCGCGGGGTTGCAGGGCCGGTTGGCGGCCACGTTGGCTGAGCTCGACGCGGCCGGCGGCTGCGCCGGTCATCGGTCGGCGGGGTCATGGGCGGGCTGGCATCTGGGCCTGCCCGCTGGTGAGGCGCGCCGCCTGAGCAAGGTGGCGGGAGCGCTGGCCGACCGCCCGGTGTTGGCCGCCGCGTGCGAGGAGGGGTCGATCCCACTGTCCGCCGCTGCGATGGTGGCCGATATCACCACCCCCGACAACGAAACGGAGGTGGTCGAGCTGGCCAGGAACGCGACCGGATCCCAGGTAGCGAAGATCTGTTCCGACTACCGCCATGCCACCCGACACGACACCGCTGACCCGCCCGACCCGGCACTGTCATTCACCAAACACCGCGGCGGCTACCAGGTCGGCGGCTGGTTGCCCGCCCTGGGCGGTGATCGAGTCAAACAGGGCCTCCAAGCCGAGCTCGACCGACTCCGGGATGACCACGTCACCGAGGGCGACGGACCTCATGCCAAGCCCACCCGCGTCGACGCGCTCCTCAGTCTGGCCGAGCGGGCCCTCGACCCTGACGCGGTGACCGTCGAGCGGGCCGAGAAGTACCTGACCATGATCCACGTGGGCCTCGACGACCGGATCACCCTCACCGACGACACTCCTGTCGACATCGACGACTTCAAGACCATCCTGGGGGATTCCTCGTTCTCGTGGCTGGTGTCGCTGCGCGGGACCCCGTTGTGGACCACCCACAAGATCCGCACCGCCAATCGGGCCATGCGACGCGCCCTGCGCGCCCGCGACCGTCACTGCGCCTACCCCGGCTGTACCAACCTCGGCTACCTCGACGCCCACCACCTCACCCCCTACGCCGACCAGCCCGAGACCCGGCTCGACGGGCTCGTCCTGCTGTGCTGGATCCACCACCACATCGTCCACGACCGCGGCGAGATCCTCACCCGGGGCCCCGGCGGCGCCATCACCGTGCAGCGCCCCGACGGCACCACCTGGACCGGGAAACGGCCCCCGCCCGGCCCCGTCGACCCGCCCGACATTCCGGGCCATCGCAGAGCCTACGCCGGCGACCAACTCACCCACTACGCCCGCGACGTCATCCTCCACCACCTTCTCGGCGACCGACCCATCACCATGCACACCGAAACGGGACCCGACCCGGAGCCAGCCGACACCGACCCGGGTCCGTAGCGAACGGCTACTTCGCGGCGATCGTGTGCAGGGTCGGATCGCCCGGTGGCCCGTCCACCAAGGCAAAGGCGAAGTGGTTGGTGCCCACCGTCAGAAATCCCTCAGGGACGATGGCGCTCACCAGCGCGGGTCGATCGGACGCGCTCGTCACGGTAGCGACGGCGCCGATCCGACCGTTGACGATGACGGCCACCGCGGCGCCTTCGATCGCTCCGTCGATGTCGCCGTCGACCCACGTGGGGATCCGGCCGGTGCCGTCCCACGCGGGAGACGCGTCGGTCCGGAGTCGCAGTGATGCCGTCGACTCCGTGCCTCGGGGGAGACCGTCGACGGTCCGGCCGACCAGCTCCGGGTGCATGTCCGTGCGAAACAGCGCCAGCGCCGGATCATCACCTTCGCCGACGGGATCCCACGCCAGCACCTCGTCGAACAGCGTCTCGGGAACCTCGACGGCCCGCGCCCCAGCGTCGGGGCCCCGTGACCCATCCATGAAGCGGCGAGTCGCGTTGACCGACGCGTCGGGGGTCAGCGCTCGACCGTCGGTCGTCCAGGGCACCCGGATCCCGATCCGGGCGGCAAGGGTGGGAACGAGATCCAGGGTCGTGGCCAGAGCATCACTGACCGTTGGCCGGTGCTGGTCGACGCCCTTGACCAGCATCGGCACCCACGCCACCTCGGGGGCCGAGTCCAGGTCGAAATCGCGGATTTCCCGACCGCGAGTGAACCCGATCCCGTGATCGGCCGCCACGGCGACGACCGACGAGTCGAGGCGACCCTGCGCCTCCAGCCGGTCGAGGACGGCGCCGAGCTGGTGATCGGCGTACTGCAACTGGAGTCCGTGGCGTCGACGGGCCAGGTCCGCCAGTTCGTCGCTGCCCCACGTGATCCACGGGTCGAAGACCGCACCGTACGTGGGATCGGGATCGGCGTACGCCGCGCCCGACGGCATGAGCTGCCAGGGTGAGTGGGGCAGCAGCGCATGGATGAAGTGGAGCGTCGGGCGCCCGTCGTCGGCCGGCGCCAGAGCGTCGACGAATCCATCCAGTCGATCGACCTGGGCCATGGACTCGTCCCGGTCGCCCAGCGCGGCCAGCGGGGGCGGTGCGTCCGGCTCGCCGTCGAGCTGCTCGTTCAGGACGTCGCCCGCATCACCGATGAGGGCGGTGAGCGAACCCGACGTCGAGCGGGGGCAGAGCTGGGTCGGACACAGTTGCAGCCGCTCCCACACGTCCAGTCGGTACTCGTCACCCAGCAGGGTGAAGACGGTCTCCGGGTGGTTCTGCGCCGTGGCGGCGATCTCGGTGGCCGGCGGCAGCCGACCCGAGAGCGCGGCTGGAACCGCCGACCGGGTCCGGTCCGACACCGCGATCGTGTTTCGGTACCACGTGCTGGTCTGGGACAGGCGATGGAAGTTCGGGTAGAGGCCGGCGTCGATGGCCCCGTCGCCGTCGAGTAGGGACACCAGGGGGAGCTCGTCGAATACCACCAGCACCACGTCGGGGAGAGGCGGGGCGACGATGCCACCGGGTCCATCGGTCGCCCGGGAGCCGACCGCGTCCGTCCCGAGCCGGGCGGTGGCGGCGTACTCGGCCGCCACGCGATCGAGTCGCTCCAGTGCGATCGGCTCGACCGAGGTCTGGTCCAGAAGGTCGCCGACCGGTGATGCGAGCAGGAACGAACCGGCGAAGACGAACGGACCGATGGCCAGCACACGGACCCATTCCCGAGCCGCCGGCAGACCTTCCATCAACCGGACGAAGCCGATGCCGCCGACCATGGCCGTGATGGCCATGGCGGGACGGGTGACGTCGGCGTAGCGGGTGAGCAGCCCCAGGGCGGCCACGCCGGCCAGCACGGCGAGGAGGACCCGATGG
Organism: uncultured Acidimicrobiales bacterium; assembly: GCA_963697385.1. Lineage (GTDB taxonomy): Bacteria > Actinomycetota > Acidimicrobiia > Acidimicrobiales > CAWCAL01 > CAWCAL01. Next base: position 79,917 of record CAVONU010000002.1, on the reverse strand, counting down.
AGGGCCCGCACGGGTCGGGGACCGGCGAACCGCCGAACGACCTGCTCGAGACCGAAGAGGACGAGCGGAGGCGCCAGCGCGACCAGCGTCGCGAACCACACCACCCGAACGCCGGTGACATCGTTGGCCAGGAAGGTGTCGGGACTCTGACCGAACACACGAAGGACCGGCTCGGCGATCGCGAGACCGCACAACGCGAGGAGTTCGAGGAGCCTCCGCATGGACGCCATCGTCCCTCACCGTGCGTCGCCCGAGCGAAACGCCATGACCGCCGCGGGCGTGGGCCGGACGGGAGATCGAGACCGGGTGGGTCAGCCGGGGTGCTCGCGCAGGTACTGCTCGACCTGCGACATGAGCTGATCCACCGAACCACGGGCCGAGTCGACGACGTCGGCCTGGAACTCCTCGTTGTCGAAGTACTCCTCGAGTTCGGCCACGTAGGCCGCCGTCTCGTCGTCCTCGACGACCAGGTCGTCGAGCGTGCGCTCGTAGGCGGCGGTGGCGGTCTCGAGATCGTGGACGCCGATGGGAACGCCGAGCAGATCGGCGCACCGCTGGACCAGCGCCAGCTGGGCTTTGGGGGAGTGGGTGCCGGGGACGTAGGTGGGGACGGCCGCCCACAACGATGCGCCGTCCAGCTCGCGGTCCAGCGCCTGGGTGTGTAACACGCCGACGATGCCGGTGGGGCCCTCGTACTGCGATTTGGTCAGACCCAGGCGGGAGACGACCTCGTCGTCGAACGCCGAGCCGACGATTCGGGTGGGCCGGGTGTGGGGGACGTCGGCCAGGAGCGCTCCGAGGGTGATGATGAGCGTGATGCCGAGTTGCTCGATCACCTCGTCGACGGCGCCGAGGAAGGTCCGCCAGTGCAGCTGCGGTTCGGTGCCCTTGAGGACCACGACCGACCCGGCGCCGTACGGCAGGGTTCCTCCGAAGAACTCGTTACGGGGCCACTCGATGGTGCGCCGCCCGTCCTCGAGGCGGACCTCGGGCCGGGTGACGGTGAAGTCGTAGAAGTTCTCGGGGTCGATGTCGGCGAATCGCTGGAGATTCCAGGATTCGGCCATGAACGAAGCGGCGGAGCTGGCCGCCTCCCCGGCGTCGTTCCACCCTTCGAAGGCGGCGATCAGCACGTTGGGGCTCGGGGGTGGTTCGCCGTACCAGCGCAGGTGACTCACCCTTCGAGGCTACTGGCATCGTAGGGGAGCGCGTCGCAGCACCACCGGGCCGGGGTGATCGGGTACCGTCCGCCCCATGACCGTCAACGTCGTCGAGGTCCTGGACGTGGACCAACGGCTGCTCGACGCCTTCGAGCGGCTCACCCCTCAGCTCTCCTCTTCCGGGATCGTCCCCGGCGAGGACGTGCTGACCGAGATCGTCAAATCGCCGGCCACCGTGCTGCTCATGGCGGACGACGACGGTGAGTACCTGGGATCGCTCACCCTGGTCCTGTTCCGGATCCCCACCGGGATGCGCGCCTGGATCGAGGACGTGGTGGTCGACGAGTCGGCCCGGGGCAAGGGTGTGGGTTCGGCCCTGAATCTTGCGGCGATCGAGCGGGCCCAGCGGGTGGGCGCCCGCACCGTGGATCTCACGTCTCGGCCCTCGCGTCAGGCGGCCAACCGCCTCTACCAGCGGCTGGGATTCGAGCCGCGCGACACCAACGTGTACCGGTACGACGGCTCGGCCTGAACTCCGGTTCCCGGTCGACGAGCCCGACCAGGGCCGACCGGCCCATGTCGGCCGGATCAGTTCGCGCACAATGGGCCGCTCGACTCATGACCTGGGTGGACCTACCCTCGTACCGTCGTTCTTGTAGGAGGCGGACATGGCAAGGCGACCGAGCGATCATGACAACCCGAAGAACTCCCTGGCCGATCGGCGTGGCTTCGATCCGGACGAGTTCTGGCGGGACCATCCCCATCTGATCCGGGCGATCAGGGGACCCCATGAACGCGACGCGTCCCGGCTTCCCTTCAGGCGTCCCATTGCTGTCGACGATCTGGAGAACCTCCTGGAGACCGAGGATCCGGAATCGTCCGACGAGCCGATTCTCGACATCCGGGACAAGGCCCTGCCGGTCCGCCGATGGTCGGTCCCGGACGGGACGAGGGACGGGACGACCGACGGTCGGGCCGACACCAAGGTCGAGCCCGAGGTCGAGGCGCCGGTCGAGCAGGAGACCGACGCGGTCATCGACCTGACGGGCCGGCTCCCGAAGCGGAAGTCCCCGCCGCCGGTGAAGCGCGATCGCATCCCGCTGGTCAAGCGCAAGCCGAAGGTCGAACCCCAGCCCGAGTGGCTGGACCAGGTCGCCGAGGATCGGCTCGACACCGAGATGGACGGCTTCGACGCCGAGGCACTGCGCTTCGCCCGGCGGATCCGTCGGGCCCGGCAGCGGACGGTCAACCCTCCGTTGACCGAGTGGGATCCGCCCACCCTCTGATCCGGAGCCGTTGATCGTCGATCTCGGACGCGCCGGAACGGTCAGGCGGGATCGATGCGGGACAGCCATCCGTCGAACGAGAGCACGTAGAGCTCGCCCGCCGCGTCCTCGGCGAACGAGACGAGGGTTCCGGCCGGCACGGCGGCATCGAGCGAACCCCGATCCCCGTCGGTGCGGAGACCCCACAGCTGGGCCGTGCAGTAGTCGCCGTAGACGTAGGTGCCGGCCAGTCCGGGGATCCGTGCCCCTCGGTACACGTAGCCCCCGGTGACCGAGCAACCCCGATCGTGCGAGTACTCGTGGATCGGCCCGACGTGTCCGGCCGGGACCTTCCCGCCGTTGAAGGCGTGGGTTCCCTCGCGGGCGTTCCAGCCCAGATTGGCGCCCCGACCGCGACCGGGCGCCGCGAGGCGGTCGATCTCCTCCCATCGGTCCTGGCCGACATCGCCGATCCAGAGGTCACCGGTGGAGCGGTCGAACGAGAATCGCCACGGGTTGCGCAGTCCGTAGACGAAGATCTCGTCGCGTCCCGCCCGTCCGACGAACGGGTTGTCGCTCGGCACCGCGTAGGGCGTGGCGGCTCGGGGGTCGATCCGGACCAGGCTTCCCAGCAGCGTCTCGATGTTCTGGCCGTTGCCGCGCGGGTCCCCGCCCGACCCGCCGTCGCCCAGCGACCACCACACGAATCCGTCGGGTCCCAGGTGGACGTCGCCGCCGTTGTGGTTCCCGAAGGGCTGAGCGACCGTGAGCACGTTGCGGCGCCCGCCGGTGCGGTCGCCGTTCATGGCGATCTCGTCCAGGACGCTGCTGCCGGCCGCGTCGGTGTAGCTGGCGTAGAGCCGGCCGCCGTCGGCGCTGAAGGTGAGGCCGAGCATGCCCCGCTCGGAGTTGGTCCCACCGACCAGATTCGACAGGTTGACCACGGGCGTCACCGACCCGCCGGCGGCGACCCGCACGATCCGACCGGCGCGCTCGGCGACGTAGAGATCGCCGGTCCCCGCCCGCGTCGCCGCCGCGATGGGGCGGTCCAGTCGCGCGATGCGGGTCAGGGTGATGCGGACCTGATCGACCGGGACCGGACCGGTGGGCTGGGGCGGTGCCGGGGTCGGCACCGGCAGGGCCGGTTCCGCAGCCGATCCGGGGGCCGGAGCGGTCGTCGCACCGGGAGCGATCGTGGCGGGTGCGATCGAGGTGGTCGATGCCGAAGGTGGCTTGGCGACCTCGGTGCGGCCCATACCCAGCACGGTCGTCTCGGTGGTGGTGGTGGTCGACGGTGGCGGGGCCGTGATCGTGGTGGAGCCGCCGGTCGAGACGTCGGCGGGGTCCGAGCCGCTGCAGGTCGCCGCCAGCAGCACCAGCGCGGCGGCAGCGATGGCGTTCCGGACGGAACCCCGGCGGCTCACGACCCGGTGTCGGACTCGGTGTCGGACTCGGTGTCGGATCCGTCGGCCGGTTCGATGCGAAGCACCCGGCCCTCGGCCAGGCTCAGCACGTAGATCTCGCCGTCGGGTCCTTCGCCGAACGACCCCAGGCTGTTGGGCACGATGCCGATCTCGAGGTTCCGGTCCTCGACGACCTCGCCACGCGCGAGCACCAGTGCCCGGATTCCGCCTTGGCAGTAATCGGCGTAGAGGTAGGTACCGACCAGCTGGGAGATCACACTGCCCCGATACACGTGGCCCCCTGTGACCGAGCAGGCTCCGTCGTCCCGCCCGTAGGTGTGGATCGGCTCGACCGCTCCGTCGGGAGCGGTCCCCCCGGCGAACGGTTCGGTGCCCTCCACCTGGTTCCACCCCAGGTTGGCGCCGCGCCCGAGCCCGGCTCCGGCCGGCAGGAGGTTGATCTCCTCCCAGCGGTCCTGACCGACGTCGCCGATCCACAGGTCGCCCGTCTCACGGTCGAAGGAGAAACGCCAGGGATTGCGCACGCCGTACAAGTGGATCTCGGGCGCGCCGTCGCCCTCGGCGAACGGATTGCCGGGCGGGATGTCGTAAGCCGCATCGGTGTCCACTTCGAGCCGGAGGATCGACCCGAGCAGCGTCGAGGTGTCCTGCCCGTTCCCGTCCGGGTCACCCGAGCCGCCGCCGTCGCCCAGCCCGACGTACAGGAAGCCGTCCGGTCCGAAGCGGATGGCGCCGCCGTTGTGGTTGCCGGCCGGCTGCGAGACCCGGATGATCTCTTTGCGGGTGTCGTCGTCGATGGTGGTGCGCGTCGATGAGATGGTGTAGCGGTCGACCAGCAGGGCGCCTGACTCGTCGGTGTACGAGGTGTACAGGTAGCGCCCGTCGCGGGGGATGGCGATGCCGAGCAGGCCCTGCTCGTTTCCCTCGTCGTTGACCACGTCGCTGAGGTCGAGCGTGGGGCGCCAGTCCAGCTCGTAGCCGATGCCGCTGCGGTTCTCGCGAGCCAGGATCTTGGTGATCTCCCCACCCTTCGAGGCCACCCAGAGATCCTGGGATCCCGGAGCGAAGGCCAGGTCGGTCGGTCGGTCGATGTCCTCGGCGATGGTGGCGAGTTTCAGCTGGAGCCCGTCGAGATCGGGAAGATCAGGCTCGGCACCGGTGTCCTCGACGCCGTCCGGGACCTCGTCGGGGATCGACGTGGTGGTGGGCAGGGTGGTGTCGGTGGGGTCGGCGGCTTCGTCGTCGGTGGTCTCCCAGGAGCACCCCGCCAGGAGGACGACGAGGACGATCGCCGCTGCCAGCCCGCGTCGGGCCGATGGGCCGGGTCGGAGGGGCCGGTTCACGAGTGCGTCCTTCGGATCAGGCCCTCTTGGGCGACCGATGCGACCAGGTCACCGTCGGCGGTGTAGACGAGCCCGCGCCCGAAGCCCCGGCCGCGACCGGCGACCGGCGAGTCCTGGTCGTACAGCAGCCAGTCGTCGACGCGGAACGGCCGGTGGAACCACATGGCGTGGTCGAGGCTGGCCATGAAGGTATCGGGATCGTGCCAGCTCCCACCGTGGGGGAGGAGCGACGTGTCCAGCACGGTCATGTCGGAGGCGTAGGTGAGCAGGCACACGTGCAGCGTGGCGTCGTCGGGGAGCGTGCCGTTGGCCCGCAACCAGACGCGTTGATGGGGCGGAAGGCTCTCCTTGCGGTCGGGTGGGTTCCAGTCGACGTAGCGCAGATCGATCGGTCGGGGCCGGTCGTAGAAGTCGCCGAGGCGCTCCTTGTACGGGGCCATGCGGGTGTGGAAGTCGGGGAGGGACTCGGGCGGCGGCAGGTCGGTCGGCCCCGGGTGCTGGTGCTCGTAGCCCTCTTCGTGACGGTGGAAGGAGGCCTGGAGGTTGAAGATGGCCCGCCCGTGTTGGATGCCGACCGAGCGGCGGGTGACGAAGGAGCGGCCGTCTCGGATGCGGTCGACCTCGTAGAGGATGGGAACGGTCGGGTCACCGGGTCGCAGGAAGTAGGCGTGGAGGGAGTGGACCGAGTAGCCGGGCTCGACGGTGCGGGCCGCCGCCACCAGGGCCTGGCCCGCGACCTGACCCCCGAAGACGCGCTGGCGGCTCTCGGCCGGGCTCACCCCCCGGAAGATGTTCACCTCGATCGGTTCCAGGTCGAGCAGTTCGATCACGCCGTCGAGGGCCGCTTGTGACATGGGCGCATTGTCGCAGCGATCCGGCCGGAATCGGTTCCACCGACCGTTTCGCCTCCGCGTCGCCGCACGCCCCGGCCGGACCGGTACCATCTCCAGGGTGTCTGGTATCCCCCACCTCATCCAGCGCGCCCGCGATCCTGAGGACCTCGGCCGCTTCGTGCGCTACGGCGCCGTCTCCGCTCTCACGGTCCCGATGGGTCAGATCCTGATCCTGCTGTTCACGTTCGGGTTCGACCTCAATGGCGTCCAGGCCAATGTCTTGGCCGTCTCCATCGTCGCCATCCCCGCCTTCTTCCTGTACCGGAGGTGGGTGTGGAGTGCCGACGGGGTCATCTCGTTCTGGGGTGAGGTCATGCCCTTCTGGGCCATGGCGTTCCTCGGACTCGTCGTGTCCACGCTCGTCGTGGCGTGGTCGGTCGAGCAGTGGGACTCCAAGCTGGTGGTCAACGCCGCCAACATCGTCGGCTACGGCATGGTCTGGGTCGTGAAGTTCTTCGTGCTCGACCGGTTCATGTTCGGCGCCCAGCAGCCGCCGGTCGAGTCGGCCGAGCTGACCGGGGTCGAGTGATCGAAGGGATGCCGCCCGAGCTGCGGGCTCGGGCCGAATCCGCCCGCGGATTCATGCCGGCCGACGAGGGCCTGGCGCTCTGGGATGCCGCCGATGAGGTCGGCCGTCGCCTGCCGGACTCGGCGATGGTCGAGATCGGGAGCTACTGCGGCAAGTCGACCATCTACCTCGGGGGCGCCGCCCAGCGGTGGGGGGCGACGCTCTTCGCCATCGACCATCACCGGGGTTCCGAGGAGAATCAGCCCGGCTGGGAGTGGCACGAACCCGACCTGGTCGACCGCACGATCGGGAAGATCGACACGTTGCCGGTGTTCCGACGCACCGTGCACGACGCCGGCCTGGAGTCGTCGGTCGTCGCGGTGGTCGGCGACTCACCGACGGTCGCGAAGCACTGGACCACGCCGCTGTCGTTGGTGTTCATCGACGGCGGCCACGGCACCGAGCCGGCCCACCGCGACTACGAGCTGTGGACGCCCTTGGTGGCTCCCGGCGGGGTGCTGTTGATTCACGATGTGTTCCCCGATCCTGCCGACGGTGGTCGGCCGCCCTTCGAGATCTACGAGCGCGCCCTCGAGTCGGGTGTCTTCCGCGAGACCGGCGCCACCGGCTCACTTCGGGTCCTCCGCCGCGCCTGACCCGTTGCCCCGACGTTCGGCCCGGGACCCGGAGTGGATCGGCGGGTCGTGACGACGGTCCGGGAGGCCGGGAGCGTGAGGTTCAGTCGCGGTCGCCGACCGGTGCGTCCACCGGTTCCGCGGTGTCGATGAGCGACGGCAGGAACCGGTGGTCGGTGAACAGGGTCGCGGCCGCTGTGCTCTGCGCCAACGCATCGGCGGCGAGGATCACGGCCGCGGCGGTGTAGGTCGACTTTTCGCCTCCGGGGAAGTGCACCTCCTCGGGGTACACGATGCCGGTCCAGTAGCGGTCGTCATCGTCCCGGAGGTGCTGGGCCCACTCGAACAGCATCATCGCGGTGTCACGGTCGCCCACGCTGAGGTAGGCCATCATGCACTCGCACGTCTCGGCGGCCGTGATCCACGGTCGATCGCTGACACAGCGCACCCCCTTGCCGTCCATCAGGAAGGTGTCGCGGCGCTCGGCCAGCCGGGCTCGACCGGCGTCCCCGCTGACCACGCCGGCCAGGACCGGGTAGTACCAGTCCATCGCCCAGCGGTGCTTGGGAGCGAAGGCCTCGGGATGGTGGGCGATGGTGTTGGCCAGGCGCGCCGCGCTGAGCTCCCAGTCGGGCCGTTCGTGCCCCAGGTGCTCGCCGATGGCGATGGCACTGCGCAGGCTGTGGCACACCGACGACGACCCGGTGAGCAACGCGAACGACCACGGGGTGCCGTCGGCGTGACGGGCCCAGATGATCTCGCCGCGCGGGGTCTGGAGGTCGAGCACGAACTCGATGGCCTTGTCGACCACCGGCCAGGCCGCCTCGAGGAAACCCCGGTCCTCGGTGATCAGGTAGTGGTGCCAGACGCCCGTCGCCACGTAGGCGATGACGTTGGCGTCGAGCTTGTCCTGCTCGATCGAGTCCTCGAGGTAGTACTGGTGCCAGGAGCCGTCGGGACGCTGGCGGTCGAAGAGCCACTGGTACGCCCTGGTGGCGGGCTGGTCCAGGCCCACGACGTCGAGGGCCATGGCGGCCTCGACGTGGTTCCACGGGTCGGCGTGGCCGCCGGGAAACCAGGGGATCATGCCGTTGGGGAGCTGCCATTCGGCGACCCGTGCCGCAGTGGCGTCGAGTTGGGCGGCGGTGACGATTCCGGGGACTTCAGGCGTTGGCATCGAACGGCTCCGAGTAGGGCGCGGCCACCAGCGGGCGGGTGGCGTACAGGATCATGGACTTGCCCAGAACCGGGTTGAGGGCACGGTCGACGGTTCGCAGGACCAGCGGGTTCTCGACCATCTCCCAGACGAGGAGTCGGTGATAGGCCTTGACCAGCGGGTGCTCGTCGTTGGTGGGCCCGACCGCACACTTCAGCCACCAATAGGGCGAGTGCAGCGCGTGGGCGTGGTCGACCCCCTGGAGGGTCAGGCCGGCGGCCCGGACCTTCGTCCGCAGCTCGGTCTCGGTGTAGACGCGGACGTGGCCGCCGTCGACGAACGGTGCGTGGTACTCGTCGGTGAGCGCCCAGCAGATCTTCTCGGGGAACCAGGTCGGGACCGTGGCGGCCAGGGTGCCGCCCGGCTTCAGGACCCGGGCCAGCTCATCCAGCGCCATGACGTCCTCGTGGATGTGCTCGAGGACCTCGCTGGTGATGATCCGGTCGAACGTCGCATCGGGGAACGGAAGCCTGCGGGCGTCGCCGTTGAGGGTGACGGCCATGCCGCCCGCCGGTGCCTCGCGGGCCTGGTCCATGGCGCTGAACATGGACGCGACGTCCTTCAGCTCGGCCAGCGAGTAGTCGAGGGCGATGATGCGCGCCCCTCGGCGGTAGGTCTCGAACGCGTGGCGGCCCGCGCCGGCGCCCATGTCCAGGACCAGTTCGCCGGGACGGAGCCCGAGCCGCTCGAAGTCGACGGTGAGCATCAGGCGTCTGACCCGGACTGGTCGAGCAGGGCCCGGTAGTGCTCCGCCGTCTGTTCGGCGGTGTGGCGCCAGCTCCAGCGGCTGATGACCCGCTCGCGGCCGGCCAGGCCGATGGCGGCGGCCGCCTCGGGCTCGGCCAGGACCCGTCGGATGCCGGCGGCCAGCGCGTCGCTGTCGCCCGGTTCGACCTGGAAGCACGTCTCGCCGTCGGTGCCGGTGACCTCGGGGAGCGCTCCGCCGGTCGTGGCCAGCAGCGGCACACCGCAGCTCATCGCCTCGATGGCGGGAAGCGAGAACCCCTCGTAGAGGGACGGAACCACGGCCATGGTGGACTCGGCGTAGAGATCGACGATCCGCTGGTCGGGCACGCCGCTGATGAACTCGATCGATCCGGACAGACCGAGGCCCTCGATCGCCCGTGCGGCAGCGCCGTCCTCGCGGAGCCTGCCGATCACGACGAGGTTGATGTCGCGCTCGGTGCGCACCTTGGCGACCGCCTCGAGCAGGTAGCGCAGCCCCTTCATGGTCACATCGGCCGAGGCGGTGGTGATGAGCTGGTCGGGCTTCCGCTCGATGGCCGGCTGCGGGGTGAAGAGGTCGGGGTCGACGCCGACGGGCACCACGTGGAGTTTGGCGGGGTCGACCTCGTGGTCGTTGACGATGTCGGAGAACGACGATTCCGACACCGTCAGGATGCGACGCAGGCGTCCGGCGACCCGGGTCTGCATCTTGGTGAACCCGTACCAGCGTGACTTGGAGAATCGCTGGTACCAGCCGTCCGCGTATTCGATCTCGAGCTTGCGGTCGACGGTGATGGGGTGGTGGATCGTGCCCAGCACGGGCAGCCCCATCCGCTCGATGAGCAACAAGCCGTACCCGAGGCTCTGGTTGTCGTGGACGAGATCGAACTCGTTCACCCGGTTGCGGAGGTGCTGCCAGGCCCGGAAGGAGAAGGCCAGGGGCTCGGGGAAGGTGCCGGTGGAGAAGCTGGTGACCTCGAGCCAGTCGGCGAAGCTCTTCAGCTCCCACACACCGGGCATGCGCATGGGGAAGTGGTCGTTGTAGATGTCCAGGGACGGCAGCTCGACCAGCGGGACCCGCGGGTCGACGACCGGGAACGGCTGCCCGGAGAGCACCTCGACGTGGTGGCCGAGGTCGACCAGGGCCTTGCTCAGATGGTTGATGTAGACGCCCTGACCACCGCAATGTGGCTTCCCCCGGTAGGAGAGCAGGGCGATGCGCAGGGGCGTGTCGGTGCCGCTGGCGCGGTGGGCGCTCCGGGGCGCGCGAGGAGTGGGGGTGTGGGACACGGGTATCGAGCCTTGCCGGTCATTGACCGCACGGTCAAGCTCGGGCATGCAGCGGTGCTGCAGCTTTCGCCGTTCCGGTCTCGAACCCGGGGATTTCCCGGTTCGGACCGTGACCTCGCCCGGCTCCGTTGCCGATGGGTCCCATGTCGATCGCACCGTCAGGATACGGTCCCTCGGACCGTGCCCCTCGGGGTCGCAGCATTGTACGGAGACCTGTCACGAGGGTTGGAAAGGTAGAAGTGCAACATGGCGAGACGATGGGACCGAGCCCTGGTGACGGGCGCCTCCAGCGGGATCGGCGACGCCTGCTGCCGCCTGCTGGCCGACGAGGGCACCGACCTGGTGGTCGTGGCGCGCGACCGTGAGAGGCTGGAACGGCTGGCCGACCAGCTGCAACCGGCGGTCGACGTCGAGGTCCTGGCTGCCGACCTCTCCGATCCCGATCAGCTGGCCCGGGTCGAGCAGCGCGTGGCCGCGGACGTCGACCCGATCGATCTGCTGGTGAGCAACGCCGGTTTCGGCAAGACGGGTGACTTCGTCGAGCTCGATGTCGACGTCGAGGGCCAGGTGGTGGCGGTGAACGCCACGGCGGTGCTCCGGCTGGCCCACGCGGCGGGTCGGAGAATGGTTGCGGTCGGGTCGGGGTCGATTCTCAACGTGTCGTCGGTCGCCGGCTATGTCCCGGGGCCCGGCTCGGCCACCTACGCGGCCACCAAGGCGTTCGTCACCAGCTTCTCGATCGGGCTGGGCGAGGAGTTGATCCCCCGCGGCGTCCGGGTGACCGCGCTCGCCCCGGGGTTCACCCGCACCGAGTTCCAGGAACGCGCCGGGATGGACCCGAACGAGGTGCCGGATCTGGTCTGGCAGAGCGCCGAGGCCGTGGCCCGGGCCGGTCTCGACGGGGTCCACGCCGGGAAGGTCGTGGTGATCCCGGGGGTGCACAACAAGCTCGCCGCGGGGGTGGCGAGTGTGCTTCCCGCTCGAGCGCTCCAGAAGTTGACCGCCGTGGGGCGGGCCCGCATCGATCGGTGACCCGCGTCAGGGACCCGGTCGATCGTCAGGCCGTGTCGGCCAGCCAGGTGACGATGGCCGCCAGGGCTTCGTCGGCGACCGCCCGATCCGACAACAGGTGATCGGCACGGGGTAGCGAGACGAGGCGCTTCGGCTCGGCCGCGGCCTCGTAGATGCGCAGGGCGTGCTCGAAGGGGACCACGTCGTCGTCGGGTCCGTGGAGAACCAGGAGCGGTCGACCCAGTTGGGCGACGCGATCCAGGACACGGTGGGCGGTGAGGTCGTCGAGGAACTCGTCGCAGACGGGGAAGGGTCGGCCGCCGATGCGGACCACGGCGCACCCTTCGGACCGGATCGTGTCGAGGTCGGCTTCGAAGAGGTGGCGGACGTGGTTGGTATCGGCCGGGGCGGCGATCACCGCCACGGCGGTTGCGGTCTTGACCCGGTGGGCGGCGAGCAGGACGGCGGCGCCGCCGAGACTGTGGCCCACCAGCGCGCAGGGCCCGTAGCCCTGCTGCACCAGGGTCAATGCGGCCCGGGAGAGGTCGCCGACGTTCGTGGCGACCGTCGTCTCCGAGAACTCGCCACCGCTGGCGCCGAGCCCGGTGAAGTCGAAGCGGAAGGCCGCGTATCCCGCCTCGGCCAGACCGCGAGCCAGGCGGGTCATCGTGTGCAGGTCCTTGCTGCACGTGAAGCAGTGGGCCAGGAGGACGCTGCCCTTGGCCGCGCCGTCGGGACGGTGCAGGACGCCGCTCAACTCGGCTCCCGCGCTTCCGGTGAAGGAGAGGTCCTCGGTGGGCACGTCCTCAGGGTACGGTCCCGCCATGCGAGCGGTGGTACAGCGGGTGACCGAGGCGTCGGTCACCGTGGCCGGCGAGACCGTGGGCCGGATCGGCCCGGGGCTCTGCGTGCTGGTGGGCGTCACCCACGACGATGACGAACCGATCGCCCGGAGGATGGCCGACAAGATCTGGGGACTCCGCATCATGGACGACTCGGACGGGGTGATGAACCGATCGGTGGCCGAGACGACCGGTGAGGTGCTGGTGGTGAGCCAGTTCACCCTCTACGGCGACACGCGGAAGGGCCGGCGACCCGGATGGTCGGCCGCCGCTCGGCCCGAGCACGCCGAACCGCTGATCGAGGCCGTAGTGGACGAGCTGGCCCGACTGGGTGCCACGGTGGCGACCGGCCGGTTCCGGGCCGACATGCAGGTGGCGTTGGTCAACGACGGACCCGCCACCGTTCTGCTGGAGCTCTAGGCGGGCCGGCTGGGGCGTGCGACCGGGTCGAGGGTCCGACCCGCGTCGGGCTCCGACGCCGTCGCATCGGACCGACGGGCCACGCCGAGGCCTTGCGAGCGCAGCCGAGCCAGGACCATCGCCCCGATCGCGGCGAGCAGTGCCGGCCAGTCGCCGAAGCGCACCGCCCAGGTCCACCCGCTCCGCCGCTCGACCGTACCGTGGATGATGCGTTGCTCGCTGATGGCGGACCGTTCCAGGACGTCACCCGACTCGTCGATCAGTGCGCTGAAGCCGGTGGGTGCCGCTTGCAGCAGCCATCGACCGGTCTCCACGGCGCGGAGTCGTGAGGACGCCACCTGTTGGGTCTGCACCTGCGTGAGCCAGTAGGACGACCCGTTGGTCGGGTTGAGGAGGACCTCACCGCCGTTGCGCACCGCGTCGCGGGCCCGGTGGGCGAAGAAGACCTCCCACGAGATCATCACCCCCATCGTCCCCTCGGGTGTCTCGAGCACCGCGGGTGCTTCGCCTCGACGAGCGTCCTGGGGGAGCTGGTTGAGCACGCCGGTCAGGTCGGCCAGCGGTTCGACCGCCCAGCGAGCGGGGACGTATTCGCCGAAGGGGACGATCCAGACCTTGTCGTAGCGGTCGAGGACCTCGCCGTCGCTCGACACGGTCAAGGAGTAGTTGACATTGTCCTCGGGGAGGTCGGCGAAGACGCCCGGGATCAGCGTCGCGTCCAGGTCGTCGGCCAGGTCGAGGACCTCGGGGTACCACGGGTGGTCCTCGAACTCGCCTTCGACGTTCACGACGTTTTCGGGCCAGAGCACCAGGTCGACGGGCTGTTCGATGCCGGTGCTGGCGTCGACGTGGTTCTCGAACACGGTGGTCGCCCCCTGGGCCGAGAAGCGGGTGCGCTGTTCGCCTCCACCCTGGACCAGGGCCACGTCGATCTCGCCGATGGGCTCACCGCGGGGAGCGATGGCGGCCGCCAGGCAGGCGCCGACGATGAGGGCGGTCCCGACGCCGACCGTGATCCAGCGCCGATCCCAGAGGGCGGACAGGGAGACGCCGATGACCGCCGCAGCGGCGACCAGCGTGAGCGGGCCGGCCAGTCGCACCAGCGGGAGGAGGGGTGACCCGGCCAGGCTGAGGGCCAGCGTCGAGAGCGGGACGCCGCCGAACGGCCACGCGGAGCGCAACGCGCTGGAGAGCACGATGGCGCCGACGAGTCCGAGGGGCCGGCCCCGGCCTCCTGGTGCGAGCGCGGCGCCGAGACCGAAGAACGCCGAGTACGCCGCGACCGCCACCAGATACCCGGGCGGGGTGAGATCCCACATCCACAGCATCGAAGGACCGAGCCAGGCGACGCTGACGAGCATGGCTCGCCGGAATCGGCCCCACCGCTGGTGGTGCGCCAGGAACCGGTCCAACCCGGCCAGGCCCAGCAGCCCCAGCGGCCACCAGCCCCAGGGCGGCATCGACGCGGCGATGAGGAGCCCGAGCCCGACGGCGGTCGCGGCGGTGCGCCATCCTGCTGCTCCGGTGGTGGGTTGGGTCGCGGCGACCGCGACGCGCGTCAGCGGAGCCAACCGTCGACCCGGGTGGCGGTGTCGCGCGCGTCGGCGATGCACGAGGCCAGCCCGACCCCGCGGGTGGCGGCGCCGGTGAGTGCGATGTGGTGGGGCTCGAGCTGGGCCCGGACGGTCTCGATCGTGGCGACGTGGTCGGGCCCGTACTGCGGAAACGCTCGGGGGTACCGGGTCACGCGGACCTCGATCGGTGAGCCCGACAGGCCGAGCGGCTCGGTCAGTTCGGCGAGCAGCGTGGTTACCAGCTGGTCGTCGGACATCGCGCTGGCGCGGTCGTCGCCCGAGCGGCCGGCCGACACCCGCAGGAGCACCCGGTGGTCGTCGGCCAGGTGGGCCCACTTGCTGGACGCCCACGAGCAGGCCGTCATCAGGCCGGGGCCACCGCGCGGGACCAGGAAGCCGCTGCCGTCGAGGGGATGAGCGACCGCGGAGCGGTCCAGGGCGATGGTGACCATGACCACCGACGCGTAGGTGATCGACGCCAAGCCGTCGGCCGCATCGGGGCTGACCGACCGGACGATCGCCGCGGCCGCCGGCGCCGGGCAGGCGACGACCACCGCATCCGCCGGGAGCGCGGCCGCTTCGGCCGGCTCGACCTGCACGGAGCGGTCGGGGCCGATGCGCTGCACCGCCACACCGAGGACGGGCTTCCGGGGGAGCGCGGCGGCCAGCGCGTCGGTGAGGTGGTCCATTCCCTCGGGGTGGCCGAGGAACAGCGGGTCGGCGGCGGACCGGGCCGGGGTGGCGCGCTGGAGGGCGCGCGCCAGCGAGCCGCCCGCTTCACCGGCCTCGAGCAGCTTCGGGGCGCAGACCGCCAGCGCCAGCTGGTCGGTGTCACCGGCGTTGATGCCGCCGAGGAGGGGATCGACCAATCGCTCGTGGATCTCGTCGCCGAGGCGGCGCCGGACGAACGCCCCCACGGTCTCGGTGGGTGACAGCAGCGGGTCGGGGGTGCCGTCGGCGATGGCAAGATCCGCCTCGAGCGCCTCGACCGCGGTGGCGGACACGATGCCGGATGCGGCCAGGGCGACCGGATCGGTGGGAACGCCCAGCACCAGTCCGGAGGGCAGGGGGCGGAGCTCGCCGTCGACGAGCAGCGACGCGTGACCGGTGGCGGGCGGGACCAGCTGGTCGTCGATGCCCAGTTCGGCGGCCAGGTCGCGGGCCCACGGGACGCGGGCGAGGAAGGCGTCGGCACCGGTGTCGACCCTGGCGCCGGCGACGACGCTGGCCGCCACCTTGCCGCCGACCCGGTCGGCGGCCTCGAGGACCGTCACGTCGTGACCGTGGCGGACGCCCAGGTCGTAGGCGGCGGTGAGGCCGGCGACGCCAGCGCCGATGACGGTGACCCGGCTCATCTCACGCACCTCCCTCGGCGGGAGCGGTTCCGGCCCCGTCGTGACCGTGCTGGTGCACCAGCTGGACGACGCGGGTGAGCACGGTGGGATCGGTCTCCGGCAGGACGCCGTGGCCGAGGTTGAAGACGTGACCGGGTCGACCGGCGTTGGCGGCCAGAATGCGCCGCACCTCGGTGTCGACCACCGGCCAGGGGGCGAGGCAGGCGGCGGGATCCAGATTGCCCTGGACCGCACGCTCGCCGACCCGGGAGCGCGCCTGGCCCAGGTCAACCCTCCAGTCGACGCCCACGACGTCGGGTCCCGCGTCCGCCATCGAGGACAGCAGCTCCCCGGTCCCGACACCGAAGTGGATGGTGGGCACGCCGAGGTCACGGACCGCGTCGAACACCTTGCGGCTGTGGGGCAGCACGTGCTGACGGTAGTGATCGACCGACAACGAACCGGCCCAGCTGTCGAACAGCTGCGCCGCCGAGGCCCCGGCCGCCACCTGCGAGGTGATCGAGGTGATGGCCAGGTCGGCCAGCCGATCGAGGAGCGCACCGAAGAGCTCCGGGTCGCCCAGCATCAGCGCCTTGGTGCGTCCGTGCGACTTGGACGGACCGCCCTCGCAGAGATAGCTGGCCACGGTGAACGGTGCGCCGGCGAACCCGATCAGCGGGACGGTCAGCTCATCGACCAGCCGTCGCACCGTCTCGAGCACGTACGGGGTGTCGTCGGCGGGGTCGAATGGGCGGAGTCGGGCCAGGTCGCCCGGCCCAGCGAACGGTTCGGCGATGACGGGACCGACGCCCGGTTCGACCGTGACGCCGAATCCGATGGCCGCGGCGGGCACGACGATGTCCGAATAGAGGATCGCGGCGTCGACACCGTGGCGTCGGACCGGCTGGAGGGTGATCTCGACCGCCCGATCCGGGTCGGCGATGGCGTCGAGGATCGAGCCGGGGCCGCGGACCTCGTGGTACTCGGGGAGTGATCGGCCGGCCTGCCGCATGAACCAGACGGGGGTGGTGTCGGTGGGTTCACCACGGCAGGCGCGGAGGAATCGGGCGTCGTGGAGCCGAGCCGCGTCAGGACCGGGGGGAGAAACGGGCATCGGATCACGGTATGCGGGCCGTCCCGCCGTCACCACCCGGCGCCGAAGCGATCGGACACTCCGGTAACATTGACGGTCGCCTTTCCGACTCGTTCCTGCGGTCCGGCGGCGTGAATCCACCAGTCCGAAACCTTGGGGGCGTTGGTCATCCATCCCGATCACGAGGCGGAACAGGCGTATCTCGACCGGGCCTACGCGTGCCTGGAGGCCAACCGCAAGCGCGCGTCGGATCTTCAGAACATGGTCGAGGTGGGTCGAGGGGGAACCGAACAGGCCCGATTCGAACGAGATGTCATCTGGGACACGGTGCTCCAGCGTCTCCAGCAGCTCGATCTGGGCGACCAGGCGCTGGCCTTCGGTCGTATCGACCTGGCCGCCGAGGCGCCGGTGACCGGCGGCGCCGGCGAGCCGGGCGAGACCTACTACATCGGCCGGATCGCCGTGTCCGACGAAGAGAACGATCCGGTCGTGGTCGACTGGCGGGCCCCGGTGGCCGAACCCTTCTACCGAGCCACCGGCCGAGAACCCATGGGACTCTCACGGCGCCGTCACTTCATCAGCCGGAGCCGGACCCTGTTGGGGCTCGAGGACGAGTACTTCGGCGACGCCGCGCTCGAGCTGGGACTGGACGGGATGGCCGACGACGAGCTGTCGGGCCGCGGTGCCCTGGTCGCCGCGATCGAGGCGCCACGCACCGGCGTGCTCGGCGACATCGTGGGAACGATCCAGGCCGAGCAGGACGAGATCATCCGCGCCGATCTCCCCGGAGTGCTGGTGGTCCAGGGGGGTCCGGGTACCGGCAAGACCGTGGTGGCGCTGCATCGGGCCGCCTACCTGCTCTACACCCACCGGTTCCCGCTCGAGGGCCAGGGTGTCCTGGTGGTCGGTCCCAACCGGCTCTTCCTCGGCTACATCGAGCAGGTGCTCCCCTCGCTGGGCGAGGCGGGGGTGGAGCTGGCCGTGCTGGCCGATCTGGTGGGCGATGTTCGGGTGCAGGGGCGTGAAGGTGGCGTCGCCGCCCGGGTCAAGGGCGACCTCCGGATGGTCGACGTCATCATCAAGGCCCAGCGCGATCGTGAGCGGCCGCTGCGGAGCGACCTCCAGATCGGGTTGGGCGTGCGGACCCTGCGCTTCACCGTCGAACGGTCCGAGCAGATCGTCAAGGCGGCTCGGCAGCGATTCCGGACGCACAACGCGGCGCGAAAATTCGTCGAGGCCGAGGTGTTCGCGGCCCTGTCCGAGAGCGTGAGCCCCGCTCTGGATCCCGACCACGTCCGTCATCGGCTGCGCTCCGAGTTGCCGGTGCGCGAGGTGCTGGAATGGATGTGGCCCGTGCTCACCCCGGCCCAGCTGCTGCACGACCTGTTCGGCTCGGGGGCGCTGCTTCGTTCGGCGGCGGGCCGCTGGTTCGACGAGGAGGAGCATCAGGCGCTGTTCCGGCCCCGCAGCGAGCTCGTCGACGAGGCGGTGTTCACGGTGAACGACGTCCCGCTGCTGGACGAGGCCCGAGCCCGTCTGGGGCCCCGGCCCGGCCGAGCCCGTACCGACGAGGTGCGCACCTTCGGCCACATCGTCGTCGACGAGGCGCAGGATCTCAGCCCGATGGAGCTTCGCTCGCTCACCCGTCGCAGCCTCAACGGCTCGATGACCGTCGTCGGCGACATCGCCCAGTCCACCGGCGCGTGGGCTCATGACTCGTGGGACGAGGTGCTCGATCACCTGCCCGACCGTCGCCCGGCCCGCACCAGTGTGCTCAGCGTCGGGTACCGGATCCCGCAGCCGCTGATGGATATCGCGGCCGGAGTCCTGGCCGAGGCCGCGCCGCAGTTGGATCCACCCAGTGCCGTGCGCAAGGACGGCGAATCCCCGGTCGCGATCGCGGCCGACGGCCGAGAGCAGCTGGTCGCCGCCGTGGCCCGCGAAGTGCAGCGCCAGCTGGATCATCCCGACGCCGGCGCGATCGCGGTGATCACGCCCGCCTCCATGGTCGACGTCGTGGCGGCGGGGCTCGAGTCGGCAGCCATCGAGTTCGGGCGGGCCACGCGCACCGGGCTCCGTCAGGACGTGACGCTGGTCCCGATCGGTGTGGTCAAGGGCCTCGAGCTGGACGCGTCGGTGTTGGTCGAGCCGGCGGCGATCGTCGCCGAGGAGCCGCAGGGCATGCGGTCGCTGTACGTCGGATTGACGCGGTCGACCAAGCGGCTCAGCATCGTGCACGCCGATCCCCTCCCGGCGGCGCTCGCCAGCGGTCTGCGCTGACCCGGCGTCGGCGCCAAGATTGGGCATGGACTACACCGCTGACGGCGTTTCGGTTCGGGTCGATCTGGAGGCGGGGGGACGCCTGGCCTCGCTGCGCGTCCACGATCACGAGCTGCTGGTGACCGATCGCCGCGCCGGCGTCTACGGCTGGGGCTGCTATCCCATGGTGCCGTGGGCGGGCCGGGTGCGTCGGGGCCGGTTCCGGTTCGAGGATCGCGACGTGGCACTGCCGCTGGGCATGCCGCCACATGCGATCCACGGGGTCGGCGTCGAACTGCCGTGGACCCGGAGGTCCCCGACGACGTGGGAGCGCTCCCTGGATGACCCGTGGCCCTTCGGTGGTCGGGCGGTCCAGTCCCTGGATCTGACGTCTGAGCGCCTCGTGCTGGAGCTGACCGTTCAGGCCGATCGGGCCATGCCCGCCATGGTCGGCTGGCACCCGTGGTTCCGCCGCCGGTTGGACGGCGGTCCCCCCGTGGCGCTCGAGTTCGTCGCCGAGGCGATGCTGGTGCGCGACGACGACGGCATCCCGACCGGCGCGACCGTCTCCCCGCCTCCGGGGCCGTGGGACGACTGCTTCACCGGCGTCAACCAGCCGATCGTGATGGCATGGGGTGACGAGCTGTCACTCGAGCTGCGTTCCAGCTGCAGCCATTGGGTGGCCTACACCGAACCCGATCACGCGGCCTGCGTCGAACCGCAGAGCGGGCCCCCCGATGCGTTCAACCAGGCGCCGCAGATCGTCGAGCCCGGCGCCGCTCTGACCCACTGGTTCGAGGTCCGCTGGAGCCGCGCCGCCGGCCGGTGACGCAGGCGCCCCAGGGTCAGGAATCCTCCGGGTCGACGTACAGGTGGTCGCCCAGAATCAGTCCGGAGGTGGCGGCCGAGGACCGTGCCTCGCCGTCGGCGGCCTCGGAGGTGGCGATCAGGTGCACACGCTCGTCCCAGGCGGGCGCCGGCTCGGCGCGGCTCCCCGCTCGGGTCACCATGAACGCGGCGACCGCCAGCGCGCTGACCCCCTAGGCCGGTCGCGAAGGGACGTAACGGGTCACGCCGCGGAATCGCACCGGCGGGGCCTCGTACTCCTCGATGGCGTGGGCGATCCATCCGGCCATGCGGGAGAGGGCCATCACCACGTCGATGGAGCGGGGCTCGAGGTCGCCGACGAAGGCGAGGGCGCCGGTGGCCCAGTCGACGTTGGGCCGGACGCGCAGGCGGGAGCCGGCGACGGCGGTGGCCTCGTCCACCAGCGCCAACCGGTCCCTGGTCGTCGGGTGGTCGGGGATGGCCTCCAGGATCGGCCGCCAGCGTGGATCGTCGTCCCGGTAGATCTTGTGGCCCCACCCGGGCACCGGCACGCCGTCCGCGAGGACGGCGTCCACCGCGGTCGCCGCGCCGTCGCGCTCGCACCGGGCGAGGAATCGCCGTGCGTCCGCTGCGGCCCCACCGTGGAGCGGGCCGGCCAGCACCCCCAGCCCGGCGACGAGGCACGCGTACGGATCGGCGCGGACGGACGCGGCGACGCGGACGGCGAGCGTCGACGACGCCAGCTCGTGGTCGGCCAGCAGGATCAGCGACCGCCCCACCGCAGGCCGGAACAGCGTCGGCCGATCGAAGCCCAGCGCACGCACGACGGCGTCGGTCACCGACCCGTCGGGACCGGATCGGGCGACCGATGCGTCGGCGTCGACCGGCGCACCGGCCACCGCAAGCGTGGCGATGAGTCGGGCGGCTTTGTGGGCGACCGCGACCGGGCTCAGGTCGCCGCGATGCGCATCCATGGCGCCGAGTCGGGTGACCATCATGATCAGGCGATCGTGCACGGTGGCGTCCCGGGTCGCAGACCGGGCCGCAGCCCGCACGGCAGGGACCGACGTGGGCCGCCACGCATCGGGCTCCAGCTCACCGACACCCCACAGGAGCTGGGCGACGGCTTCGAACGTGCCGCGCTCGGCCAGTTCGACGGCCGACCGATCGCGGTAGATCAGCTCGTGCTCGCCCATGCGCGTGATGCCCGTGTCGATCTCGACGTCCAGGCCGGCCCGGCGTCGCGTGGTCAGCCGCCGGCTGCGGCGTCGGTTGGCGAACTCCTCGACCTCGTCGAGATCGAAGAGCGAGCGCCGGCCGTCCGGGGCGAGCGTTCGGGTGAGCTGACCCCGACTGACATACGCGTAGAGGGTCTGGACCCGAATGCCGAGGTGCTCGGCGGCTTGGGCGGCGGTCAGCGATCGAGCCATCACCGCACGGTGACAGGGGTGGGTTGATACGTCAATGTTGATCCGATCAACGTTGATATATGTACCCGACCGGGTGATCATCGACCCATGCACTCGTCATCCACCGATGTCCCACCCGGCCTGAACGGTGTCAGGGTCACCACCACGACGATCGGCGCCGTCGACGGCGATGCGGGGTCGTTCCACTACCGAGGGCACGACGCCACCGCGCTCGCCGAGGCCTGTTCGTTCGAAGCCGTCGCCCACCTCGTGTTGCGCGGCTCGCTTCCCACCGAACGGCGGGAAGCCGAGTTCGAGGCCGAGCTGGCGGCTCGGCGCACCCTGCCGACCGAGGCGGTCGCCGCCCTCCGGACGCTGAGCTCGTCGACCACCGATGCCGCCACGCTCCTGCGCACCGGTCTCTCGATGACGGGCATGGGACTGCCGGTCGCTCCGCTGCTCGACAGCACCGCTGCGGCTCGCGGCGAGTTGGCGCTGGCGCTGACCGCTCGCTTCCCCACCGTGATCGCGGCGCTGCACCGCTTCGGTTCGGGCCTCGAGCCGATTGCGCCCCGCCACGATCTGGGTCACGCCGCCAACTACCTCTGGATGCTGCACGGCGAGGAGCCGGGAGAGGAGGCGGCTCGCGCGTTGGAGCAGTACCTGATCCTGACCATCGACCACGGCTTCAACGCGTCCACGTTCGCAGCTCGGGTCATCGCGTCGACCGGAACGGACCTGGTCGGCGTGGTCACCGGAGCGCTCGCCGGGTTGATCGGCCCACTGCACGGCGGTGCCCCGAGCCGAGCCCTGGACGCACTCGACGCCATCGGCACCCCGGCCAACGCCGCCGCCTGGACGCGGCGGGAGCTCCGGGCCGGTCACCGGATCATGGGGTTCGGGCACGCCGTGTACCGCGCCCCGGATCCGCGCTCGACCCTCCTCGGCCGGGTGGCCGAGGGGCTCGGTGGTGACGACGTCGATCGGGCCCGGGCGGTCGAGCGTGAGATCCTGCGCGTGCTGGCGGAGCACAAGCCGGATCGTGCCCTCCCCTCCAACGTCGAGTTCTACGCCGGTGTGGTGATGGAGCGGTGTGGCGTGCCCCGGTCGCTGTTCACGTCGACCTTCGCGCTCAGCCGGCTGGTGGGATGGTGCGCCCACGCGCTGGAGCAGGCGGCCGAGGGCAAGCTGATCCGGCCCTCGTCGGTCTACGTCGGGTCGGCCGGTGCGTCGGGTTCGAACTGATCGAGCGGACCATAGGGATCGTCGAAGTCGGGGAGATCCTCTCCGGCGTCGTCCGTGGTCGGTCCCGCGTCGGTCGTGGCCGGCTCCATCGCGGCGGTGCCGCGGCGGGCGCCGGTCAGGACCAGCAGGACCCCCAGGACGCCGATGGCGATGAGTCCGAACGCCAGGAGGCCCTGGGTGTCGAACAGGTCCCAGTCCTCGCTGCGATCGAGGAAGGCCACACCGCACAGGGTGAAGACCAGTCCGAAGAACAGCGATACCAGGTCACGACGGTGCGATGTCACGACGAATCACCACCTCTCCCATGCCGACTTCGGCATCCAGTTCGATACGTCGGGCCGTCTCGGTGTCGGCCTCCAACGTCTGGTCCAGCTCGGCGCCCAGACCCGACTCGGTCCTGACCGTGGTGTCGTCGGCTCGTCCGAACGGCCCGAAGAGCTCGAGGGCCTCGGTCACCCGGATCTCTCCGGCGCCGGCCTCACCGTGGACGTCCACGGTCACGTCGTTGGGAACGATCACGACCAGCGATCCGACCCCCAGCTCGGCGCGTACGTCGGCGGTGCCGCGGTGGCTGAGATCGCGAAGGTCGATGGTGAGCTCACCAATGCCGTACTCGTACACCAGCGGCCCGGTCGCGGCGGTCGGTGCGTACCGCTGTTGGCCGAGCCCCTTGTGGAACGGCAGGGTCACCGCCGCCAGCGCGGCGATGGGGAGCAGCACCAGGCCGATGGCGATCAGACCGCGGGCCCGGCCCACCCAGGTGGCCAGGACCAGCACCGCTCCGATGACGATCAGCGCGATCGCCAGCATCGAGCTGACCCGTACGTCGATGTGTCCGGCGCGGTCGAGGAGGAACGCCACCCCGCCGGCGATGGCCAGCGCTGAGAGGGTCAACGGCGCCAGGAAGGACCGGGGCTTCGGGGGGCGGGGTGCGGGCGGCGGCGTCGGCACGACCTCGTAGGGGGCGATGCGGGGAGGTGGGATCGGGGGGTAGGAGGTGGTCGGAGGCGGGGGAGCGGGAGGGGCGTTCGTGAGAGGAGCTGCGGAGCCGGAGGACGTCGGCAACGAGGGTTCGCCGGGGGGGGAGGGGACGGGTGGAGGCCCCGGTGGCGGGGCCGACGCGCTCAGCGGGATCGGCGCCGCTCGGTCGCGGCCGGCCAGCAACGCGATACCGCCGCCCACCAGGACGGCCGGCACGAGGATCCCCGCATCGCTGCCGCCGAAGATGCCCAGGGTGGCACCGAAGGCGAGCGCGAGGATGACCACGCCGGCGACCGGCAGCCAGGATTCGTTGCCCGCCATGACCTCTCGGGCGATGACGCGGCCGGACTCGTCCGGGAGGAAGAACCACAGGGCGAGGTAGGCGAAGATCATGATGCCCCCGAACAACGTCAGCAGGAAGAACGCGAGGCGTACGGTCCAGCTGGGGATGCCGAGTGTGCGGGCGATGCCGCCGGCGACGCCGCCGAGCCACTTGTCGCCGGAGGCCAGCCGGAGCGCTGGCCGGCTGACCGGTGGCGGCGGAGTGGGAGGGAAGCCCTGGGGAGGGGAGTCGCCGGGCGGGGGGCCGGTGGGAGTGGGATCGACCATGGAGCCAGTGTCTCCCATCCCGACCCCGGCGACCATCGGGGATCACCCCTGATCTTCCCCGAGGCGCCGGCGAACGATCAGGGTGGTCACCGATGGGTTCGCAGCGGCTGGGATGCGATCATGGGGGTGATGACGACCGCGAGCCCCTCGACAGGAGACGCCCGTGCCGACGGGTCGCCCGACGGCGCGGAGGACGCGGTCGTGCTCGGCGTGTCGGCGTGGCTGGCGCGTCGCTTCGCGATTCCCTCGGGCGTCGTCCGGATCGCCTTCGTCATCCTCGCCTTCGCCGGCGGTGTCGGCGTGCTGCTGTACGCCGTGGCCTGGTTGATCATGAGGAGTCGCCCCGACCTGCCCCCGGAGCCGCCGGGCGAGGCCCACTCCGACCTTCGGGGCACGATCGCGGTCGTGATGATCGTGCTGGGCCTCCTGCTCTTCGTGCGCCGGCTCGGCCTGGGGTTCTCCGACGCGATCGTCTGGCCGATCGCCGTGGTGGGCGCCGGGTTGGCGTTCGTCTGGCCCCACCTGGGGGATCGCGGCGTCAGCGCACTCCTGGGTGGGGTCGAGCTCGACGAGCCGTCGACCCCTCGGTGGATGCAGCTGGCCCGGTGGCTGGGTGGGACCCTGCTCGTCGTCTTCGGGCTCGTCCTGTTCCTGGCCACGAACCAGAGTGCCGAGGGCATCCGCGACGGGATCGTGACCGTCGTCGTGATCGTCGGGGGTCTCGCGCTGCTGTTCGGCTCGTTCGTCCAGCGGCTGGCGCAGTCACTGGTCGAGGAGCGCCGGCAGCGGATCCGGTCCGACGAGCGGGCGATGGTGGCGGCCCACCTGCACGACTCGGTGCTTCAGACCCTGGCGCTGATCCAGCGCCGCGCCGACGAACCGGGCGCGGTCGCCCGCCTGGCCCGCCGTCAGGAGCGTGAGCTCCGGCGCTGGTTGTACGACCCCGGCCATCAGCTGGGCCTCGGGATGAAGCAGCTGTTGGAGACCCAGGTGGAGCAGATCGAGGACGAGCATCTGATCGATGTCGAGACGGTGGTCGTCGGCGACATCGAGGTCGACGGGGCGGTGACCGAGCTGGTCGCCGCCGCCAGGGAGGCGCTCGTCAACGCAGCGAAGTTCTCGGGCGAGGAGCGGGTGTCCCTGTACGCCGAGGTGTCCGATCAGGCGGTGGAGATCTTCGTCCGGGACCGAGGGGTCGGGTTCGACCTGGACGCCGTCCCACCGGACCGGCACGGCGTGCGAGACTCGATCATGCGCCGACTACAGCGGATCGGAGGATCGGTGGACGTCATCACCGATCCTGGCGTCGGCACCGAGGTCGAATTGCGTCTGCCGCGGCCGGTGGCCCCGGCCGAGACCGACGCACCCGAGCGGCCGTCGCCATGACCCGACCGACGGTGGTGCTGGTCGACGACCATGCGCTGTTCCGCGCCGGGGTGATCGCCCAGCTGGACGACGGCGTCGAGGTCGTGGGCGAGGCCGGTGACGTACAGGGTGCGGTCGAGCTGATCGAGGAGACGCAGCCCGACGTCGTGCTGCTCGACGTCCATCTCCCCGGTGGCAACGGCCCGGCGGTGATCAAGGCCGTCGCCGAGAAGCTTCCCGACGTCTGCTTCCTGGCACTGTCGGTCTCCGACGCAGCCGAGGACGTGATCGAAGTGGTGCGGGCCGGAGCGCGCGGGTACGTGACCAAGTCCATCAGCGGGTCCGACCTCAGCGATGCGGTGCGGCGGGTCGCAGAGGGCGACGCGGTCTTCTCGCCCCGGTTGGCCGGGTTCGTGTTGGACGCGTTCGCGGCCACCGTCCCGGCGCCCGAGGATCCGGCCCTGGACCAGCTGACGCCCCGCGAGGTCGAGGTCATGCGCCTCCTGGCCCGGGGATACGCGTACAAGGAGGTGGCGCGTCGCCTGTCGATCTCGATCAAGACGGTCGAGACACACGCGTCGTCGGTGCTGCGGAAGCTCCAGTTGTCGAATCGTCACGAGCTGTCCCGCTGGGCCGCCAGCCGCCACATCCTCTGACCGCGCGCCGGGGCTTCGGCCGTAGGGTGTGCGGATGCCTGCGCCCGACGTGTTGGGTCGATTCTCACCCCCGGCGGCCGAGTGGTTCCGGACCACCTTCGGTCAGCCCACCCCCGCGCAGGCGCAGGGCTGGCCGGCCATCGCCGACGGCGATCACACGCTGGTGCTGGCCCCCACCGGGTCGGGAAAGACGCTGGCCGCGTTCCTCTGGGCCATCGACCGGCTGTCCAACGAACCCGTGCCCGACCAGCAGGCCCGCACCCGAGTGCTCTATCTCTCACCGCTCCGGGCGTTGGCGGTCGACATCGAGAAGAACCTCCGCGCCCCGCTGGCGGGCATCCGGCTGGCCGGCGAACGGCTCGGCGTCGACGTGCACGAGCCCACCGTCGGAATCCGCACCGGCGACACCGCTGCCAACGAGCGTCGCTCGCTGGTGCGCCATCCGCCCGACATCCTCATCACGACACCCGAGTCGCTCTACCTCATGCTCACCTCGCGGGCCCGGGAGACCCTGGCCAACGTCGACACGGTGATCATCGACGAGATCCATGCGGTGGCCGGTACCAAGCGTGGTTCGCACCTGGCGCTCACGCTCGAGCGGTTGGAGGCGGTCTGCGAGACGCCACCACAGCGGGTGGGTCTCTCCGCCACCCAACGGCCCCTGGACGAGATCGCCCGGTTCCTCGGGGGGTACACGGCCGAGGTCCCACCGGCTGACGACGCCGGTGGAGGGGAGCGGATCGATGCCGACGATCCGAGCGTGCGGGCTCGGCCCGTGACCATCGTCGACGCCGGCGTGCGCAAGGAGCTGGACCTCGAGGTCATCGTTCCCGTCGAGGACATGGGCCGCCTCGGAGAGGTCGTCGAGGAACCGGTGTCGGGGCCCATCGGCGGTGGGCCGCCGCGCCGCTCGATCTGGCCGGCCATACATCCCCGGCTGCTGGACCTGATCCTCGAGCATCGCTCCACGATCGTGTTCGTCAACAGCCGGCGCCTGGCCGAGCGACTGGCGACACGACTCAACGAGCTCCACCTCGAGCGTACCGAGGGAATCGACGCCGGCGAGGAGAACATGTTCAGCGCCGGGGCGTCGCTGACCGAGGGGGGCGAGCTGGTGCGGGCCCACCACGGCTCGCTCAGCCGGGAGCAGCGTCTCATCATCGAGGACCAGCTGAAACGGGGCGAGCTCCGCGGCCTGGTCGCCACCTCGTCGCTCGAGTTGGGGATCGACATGGGAGCGGTCGACCTGGTCGTCCAGGTCGAGTCGCCGCGGTCGGTCGCCGCGGGTCTTCAGCGCGTGGGACGCGCCGGCCACCAGGTGGGCGAACCCAGTCGGGGACGGTTCTTCCCCAAACATCGGGCCGATCTGCTGGAAGCCGCGGTGGTCACCCAGCGGATGGAGGAGGGTGCCATCGAGGAGACCCGCTATCTGCGGAACCCACTGGACGTGCTGGCCCAGCAGATCGTGGCCATGTGCGCACTCGACGACTGGGATGTCGACGAGCTGGCCGCACTGGTGCGGCGGGCGGCGCCGTTCGCCGAGCTGTCCGACGACGTGTTCGAGGCGGTCCTGGATCTGCTGGCGGGCCGGTACCCGTCCGAGGAGTTCGCCGGGCTCCGGCCCCGCATCGTCTGGGATCGGATCGAGGGCCGGATCAGGGGTCGTTCGGGCGCGCAACGACTGGCGGTGACCAACCCCGGGACGATCCCCGACCGTGGCCTGTTCGGGGTGTTCCTGCCCGACGGCACGCGGGTGGGGGAGCTGGACGAGGAGATGGTGTACGAGTCGCGACCGGGGGAGACCTTCCTGCTGGGCGCATCGACCTGGCGGATCGAGGACATCACGTTCGAGCGGGTCGTCGTGACGCCGGCGCCGGGTCAGCCCGGCAAGATGCCGTTCTGGCACGGCGAGGGTCCGGGTCGTCCGATGGAGTTGGGCCGGGCGGTCGGTGCCTTCACCCGTGAGATCCAGGTCGGTGACGGGGCGACCCGGCGACTGATCGACCACCACAGCCTGGACGAGCTGGCCGCCGCCAACCTGGTGCAGTACCTGGCCGACCAGCGCGAGGCCACCGGTGCTGTGCCCGACGACCGCACCATCGTGGTCGAGCGGTTCCGCGACGAGATCGGCGACTGGCGGGTCTGCATCCTCTCCCCGTTCGGGGCGCGGGTGCATGCGCCATGGGCGATCGCCCTGCGGTCCCGGCTCACCGACGAATGGGGGGTCGAGCCCGAGATGATCTGGAGCGACGACGGGATCGTGCTGCGACTCCCGGAAGCCGTCGACCACCTGGCGGTCGAGCAGCTGCTGATCGACCCCGAGGAGATCGACGAGCTGGTCGTGGCCCAACTGCCGGGCACGGCCATGTTCGCGTCTCGATTCCGGGAGTGCGCCGCGCGCGCCCTGCTCCTTCCCCGGCGTCGACCCGACCAGCGCACGCCGCTGTGGCAACAGCGCCAGCGTGCCGCCGACCTCCTCTCGGTCGCCTCCAAGTACCCGACGTTCCCGATCCTGCTCGAGGCAACCCGGGAGTGCGTGACCGACGTCTTCGACCTGGACGCGCTCCGAGGGCTGCTCGCCGACCTCCGCGCCCGACGCATCCGCGCGATCGCGGTCGACACCGCGACCCCGTCGCCGTTCGCCCAGTCCCTGACCTTCGCCTGGATCGCCACCTACATGTACGAGGGTGATGCCCCGCTGGCCGAGCGTCGAGCCGCGGCGCTGGCCGTCGATCGGGAGCTGCTGGCCGACCTGCTGGGGGCCGACGAGCTGCGGGAGCTGCTCGATCCGGTCGTGCTCGACGAACTGGAGATGGAGTTGCAGCGGCTGATCGAGGGGCGTCAGGCCCGCGATCGCGACGAGGCCCACGACCTGCTCCGGGAGCTGGGTCCGCTGAGTCTCGAGGAGATCTCGGCCCGATCGGTCGAGGGCCTGCCATCGGTCCGGAGGTGGGCGGCCGAGCTGGTGGCCGAGCGGCGGGCGATGGAGGTCCGCATCGCCGACGAGGATCGACTGGCGGCGGCCGAGGACGCCGGGCGGCTCCGCGATGCGTTCGGTGTCGCCCTTCCGCCCGGTCTGCCGATGGAGCTCACCGAGTCGGTTGCCACGCCGCTGAGAGACCTGGTGGCCCGCTTCGCCCGGACCCACGCGCCGTTCACCGCCCGCGATGTCGCCACCCGCTACGGCGTGCCCATCGAGCGCGTGCTGCCCCAGCTGACCACCCTGGTCGAGAGCGGCCGGGTCGTGCAGGGCGCCTTTCGGCCGGGTGGTCGAGACACGGAGTGGTGCGACGACGACGTCCTGCGACGGCTCCGTCGACGGTCGCTGGCCGCGCTGCGGGCAGAGGTCGAGCCCGTCGACGGCGCAGTCCTGGCCCGGTTCCTGCCGTCGTGGCAGGGCGTCGGGGTGCCGCGTCGCGGATTCGACGCGCTCATCGAGGTGATCGGCCAGCTCCAGGGTGCCGCCATTCCCGCATCGGTGCTGGAACAGGACGTGCTCGCGGCCCGGATGGGCGACTATCAGGCGAGCGAGCTCGATCAGCTGTGCCTGGCGGGCGACATCGTCTGGGTCGGAGCGGGCGGGCTCGGGTCCACCGACGGGCGCATCCGTCTGGTCTTCCGCGATCAGGCCCGGCTCCTCCTGCCGCCCCCCGACGACACCGAGCTCGACGACACCGCGCGCGCCATCATCGGTCACCTCGAGGAGCGGGGCGCGTCGTTCTGGTCCGACATCCAGCAGGCGGTCGCCGACGCCGGCTCGGACTACGCGGACGAGGTGGTGCTGGCCGCCCTCTGGGACCTGGTCTGGGCCGGTCACGTCACCAACGACAGTCTGGCGCCGGTTCGTGCCCTGCTGGCGGGGAAGAGGAGGCAGGGAGGTCGGAGCAACCCCGCTCGTCGCGGCCGGCCGCGGCCCGGGGGACTCACACGCTCGGGGCCGCCCAGCGCGGCGGGCCGATGGTCGCTGGTGGCACCGCTGCGCGAGCCGGTGCCGACCCAGACCGAGGTGGTCCATGCCCGAGCGCTCCAGCTGCTGGAGCGGTACGGCGTCCTGACCCGCGAGATGGCGCTGGCCGAGGGAGCCAAGGGTGGCTTCGCCGGGGTCTACCCCCTGCTCAAGGTCCTCGAGGAGAAGGGCCGGGTGCGGCGGGGGTACTTCGTCGCCGGCCTCGGCGCGGCCCAGTTCGCGCACGCCGGTGCGGTGGACCGGCTGCGAGGCGAGCGCGAAACGGAGCGCGACGCCGATCCCGTCGTGCTGGCCGCGGTCGATCCGGCCCAGCCGTTCGGCGCCGCGCTCGACTGGCCCGAGACCAGCGGCCGCCCGGCGCGGTCGGCGGGGGCCTACGTGGTGCTCCGCAACGGCGAGCCCCTGGTGCTGTTGGAGAAGAGCGGCCGCAGCCTGGTCTCCTTCCCGGCGTCGCGGGACGACCATTCGTGGGTGCAGGGGCTTCGGGCCCTCGTGGCCGACGGGCGGGTACGCAAGCTGGAGATCGGCAAGATCGACGGCGCTCCCGTGGTGGAGTCCGACCTCTCCGAGGTCCTGCGCGACGGCGGATTCGTGCCGGGCTACCGCGGCTTCGCGCTCCACGCCCGGTGACGCCTTCGCCGTGACGATTCTGATCGACCGAGCCATCTGGCCGTGGCGGGGCCGGAAGTGGGCCCACCTGGTGTCCGACGAGAGCTACGACGAGCTCCACGAGTTCGCAGCGCGACTGGAGATCCCCCGCCGCGCCTTCCAGGGTGATCACTACGACATTCCGGAGGACGTCCGCGACCGGGCGATCGAGCTGGGTGCGCAGGCGGTGGACGCCCGCGACCTGGTCCGCCGTCTCCGAGCGGCCGGACTGCGCCGGACCCGCACCCCTCCCGGTCGATCGTAGGATCGGTCCGTGCCCGAAGGTGACAGCATCCGTCACGTGGCGGCCCGGTTGGGCCCCGTTCTCGAGGGTGCCGTCCTGCGCTCGTTGGAGGCCCCCCGCCTGAAGGGGCCGCGGCCGGAGCCGGGAACGAGCATCGAGGCGGTCGACGCCGTCGGCAAGCACCTCGTCATCCGGTTCGGCGACGGCGTCCACGTCCGTGTCCATCTGGGCATGACGGGATCGTGGCACCTCTATCGCACCGGCGAGCGACGTCGGGTCCCGGGTCGCCTGGTCCGACTGGCCGTGGACACGGACGAGTGGAGCGCGGTCTGCATCCAGGCCCCGACCGTTTCGTCGTCGCGCCGGGCCGACGACGGGATCGACCATCTGGGTCCCGACCTGTCCGACGACGAGGCCGACATCGACGCGGTGCTGGAGCGCATGGCCCATCGGTGTGACGAGCGGGTGCAGGTCGCCGACGCCCTGCTGGATCAGCGGATCGCGTGCGGTGTGGGCAACGTCTACAAGAGCGAGGTCTGCAACGCCTGTGGCGTCGACCCGTTCGTCCCGGTGGCCGACCTGAGCCCGGATCGCCGGCGGGAGTTGATGGAGACGGCGCACCGGTTTCTCGTGGCAAATCGCGCTCCCGGGCCGCGTCGGACCGTGCCGGGCGGGTTGGCGGTCTACGACCGGGTCAGCCGGGGGTGCCGCCGCTGCGGCGGGCCGGTCCGGAGCGCTCCGCAGGGCCCTGACCGGCGCGTGACCTACTGGTGCACCCGCTGCCAACCGTCCGGTGCGGGCGCGGCTGCCGGGGCGTCGGGCGGGCTGGGCCGATGAGACCACGGGTCGTGATCATCGGCGCGGGCTTCGGTGGATTGGCCAGTGCTCGCCGGCTCGCGGCCGAGCCGGTCGACGTGACGATCATCGATCGCAACAACTTTCACACCTTCCTGCCGCTGCTCTACCAAGTGGCGACGGCCGGCCTGAATGCCGCCGACGTGTCCCACGCCGTGCGCGGGGTGATCCAGCGCTACCCCAACGTCGAGTTCCGGCAGTTCGAGGTGACCGGAGCGGACTGGGAGGCCCGCGAGCTCACCGGGGTGAGCCAGGCGGGCCCGGACCGCCTTCCCTTCGACCAGCTGATCCTGGCCACCGGCTCGGTGGCCGGGTTCTTCGGCGTTCCGGGCGCCGAGGAGCACAGCTTCCCTCTCTACTCGCTGCGCGACGCAGCCCGACTCCGGAACCACGTCCTCGCCCGCTTCGAGGCGGCGGCCAGTGATCCCCGTCTGATCGACGATGGCCATCTCACCTTCGTGGTCGTGGGAGGGGGACCGACGGGCGTCGAGATCGCCGGTGCGCTGGCCGAGCTCTTCGACAAGGTGTTGCGCCGAGATCACAAGACGCTCGACGTCGATCGGGCGCGGGTCATCCTGGTCGAGCGGCTCGAACATGTGCTCGACCCGTTCGTCGAGCGGTCCCGGCGTCACGCGGCGAAGGCGCTGGTCGCCCGTGGCGTCGAGCTGCGGCTCGGCGTCTCCGTCGCCGAGATCACGCCGGACCGGGTCGCCCTGGACGATGGCGAGGTGGTGCCGTGCCACACGCTGGTGTGGGGTGCCGGCGTGCGGGCCGATCCGATCGTCGAGGCCCTCGGGCTTCCGATCGGCTCCGGCGGGCGCGTTCCGGTCGACGGCAGCCTGGCGGTGCCGGAACATCCGGGGGTGTGGGTCATCGGTGATGCCGCTCACATCCGCAGCAGCGGCGGTGCGCTTCCGCAACTCGCCCAGGTGGCGATCCAGTCCGGCGAGCACGCCGCCCTCCAGATCACCAACCAGCTCGCCGGTCGACCGCTGACGGCGTTCGGGTACCACGACAAGGGGACCATGGCCACGATCGGGCGGCACGCCGCCGTGGCCGAGCTACCCGGCGGACGGGTCCTGGCCGGGCCGATCGCCTGGGCGGCCTGGCTCGCCCTTCACCTCGTCTACCTCATCGGATTCCGCAATCGGGCGTCGGTGCTGGTGAACTGGGCGTGGAACTACTTCACCTGGGATCGCGGCCCGCGGCTGATCTTCTCGCTGCGTCGCCAGCTCCCGACCGACGAGCGATCGCCCGACGAAAGGGACGATATGGGGTGACTTTCCTACCTCAGCGGTGGCAAATTCGCTCCATATCCGTCAGCGGAGGGCGGCTCGACGTTCCTTGCGCCAGACGATCCGCAGACCCGACCAGGTGTCGTCGATGGCGCACACCTTGTTGTCCACCAGGCCCAGGGGGAGCGCCACCTCGCGCACGACATCTTCGGTCATGTCGGTGGAGACACCCGACGCCTTCTTGGGCCAGGCGATCCACAAGCCGCCGTCGACGTCCATGGCCCGGACCGCGGTGTCGAGCCGGCGCTCGAAGTGAGTCCGACGGGTATGGAAACTGACGACGACGTCGTTGGTGCCGCGGGCCGCCCGTCGAACGGTCACCCCATCGGGAAGGGGCGCCAACAGATCCTCGACGTGGTCCGGTCCGCCGAGGACGGCGACCCGATGCCCCTCCTTGATGCCGAGCTTCTTCGGCAGCGGGGTCCCCGAGTAGCCGGCCACGGTGGTGCTACTCGTGTGCGATTGCTTCGAGCACGTCCAGCTGCGCAGCCCGACGGGCCGGGAGGTAGGCGGCGCCGATCCCGCACACCACGGCCGCGGCCAGGATCACGAGGAACTCGCTGAACGGGAAGGCCCAGGTGTTGATCACCGAGTCGGGCAACAGCGAGACGATCGCGAACCCGAAGAGGACGCCGACCGCCATGCCGATGACCGCGCCGAACACGGCGATGACGACGGCCTCCCATCGGATCATCTGGCGGAGCTGGGTACGGTTCATCCCCACGGCTCGCACCAGGCCGAGCTCTCGGGTGCGCTCGAACACCGACAGCGCGATCGTGTTGGCGATCCCGATCAGCGCGATGACGACGGCCAGCCCGAGCAGCACGTTGATGATCGTGAGCGCCTGGTCGAGGAACCCCTCTTGGCGGTCGGAGAACTCCTCGAGGTTCTCCAGGGTCACGCCGGGGACCTCGTCGACGACAGCCGCCAGCGCGGGCCGGCTGGCCTCGACGCCGCCCGTGACCAGCAGCGCCACGAAGCTGTCGCGATCCTGGGACGACACCGTGTTCTCGTTGAACACGTCCAGCGGGATGATCCAGTTCTCGAGGATGCTGGCGTCCCGGTGGATGCCGACGACCGGAAGCTCTGCGGTCGAGTCGGTGAGCGCGAACTGCAGCTCGACGGTGTCGCCGATCTGGAGGCCGAGATCCTCGGCCGGATCCTCGTGCACCAGGATGCCGCCTTCGTCGAGACCGGAGACGTCACCTTCGGCGACGTCGATGTCCAGCATCCCGTCCAACCCGTCCTCGGTCGTGGCCCAGACCCGTACCGAGCGGTCGTCGGCCAGGACGGTGGCGTTCCCCTGGCGGTAGCGGCCCACCCGCTCCACCTCGGGGAGCGCCTCCAGGTCGTCGGCCACATCGGGCGAGAAGCCGATGAAGGCCTCGTCGAAGACGAAGTAGTCGGCCGAGACCGCCGCGCCGAGCGTCTCGGTGAAGGAGGCCTTGAGAGATTCGGCGACCACGACGACCGTGGAGATCAGCGCCAGTCCGATCATGAGCGAGGTGGCGGTGCTGGCCGTGCGCCGCGGGTTGTTCATCGCGTTGCCGCGCGCGATCCGACCGGGGATCGCCCGGCCCGCTCGTCCGGCCATCAGGAGCATGAGCCCTGCCGCCAGCATGAACGGGAACGTTCCCAGCGCGCCCATGGCGAAGAAGAAGCCGGCGATCACGACGGCCACCAGCACGATCACCGCCAGAACGCGGAGGAGCCGTCGCCACCAGACGTTGAGACGGGGCTGGGCCTTGGTGAAGGACAGCAGGGGCAGGGACAGCACCCAGATAGCGAGCCCGCCGAGGACGAGGCCGACCAGGGCCTGACCGGTGACCGCGGCGCGCAGGGCGGTGTCGCTGAGGTCCTCACCCTGCGAGCCCATGGCCGAACGGAGGTCGGCCAGGACATCTGCGTCGTTCCACAGGTCTCGCTGGGTCTGGACCAGTTCGACGAGGGCCAGCCCGATGATCAGGATGCCGAGGGCCAGCACGACGGTGGCGAACGCGGGGCGGCCCAGCGCTCCGGCGAAAGGACGGGCGATGGTGGGGCTCAGCATGGCGACCCCGAAGATCACCAGCAACGCCGACACCACGGCCAGCGTGATCAGCGGCGCGGTCTCGTCCGGCCCGGCGAAGGTGGCGAGGAGCACCCCGGCCACACCGAGACCGGCCACGACGGCGCCCAGGACGACCCGGACCTGGCGGCTCCGACCGGAGCGGAGCGAGTACCCCTCGCGCAGCGCTGCCATCGGTGAGATGCGTCCGGCCCGGAGGGCGGGGAGCAGCGCGGCGAGTGCGGTCACCACGAGGCCGACGAGGAGCGCGACGAGCAGGGTTCGGTTCTGGATCACCATCTCGACGGCGCTGTCGCCCGAGGCGGCGATCTGGCGGCTGAGCAGCGAGGCGACCAGCCGACCGAGGAACAGCCCCAGGATCGAAGCGATCGCGCCGACCACCAACGCCTCGAGCAGGACGCTCCCCGTGACCTGGCCACTGCCGGCTCCGATGGCGCGCAGCAGGCCCAGCTCGCGGATGCGTTGCCCGAGCACGATGGCGAACGTGTTGGCGATGACGAAGATGCTGACCAGCAGGGCGATCAGCGCGAAGACCAGCAGGACCCATCGGAACACGTTGAGGAACTCACCGAACGACTCGGTGGTCTCCTCGACGATCTGATCCCGGTCCACGGCCTCGACCCCCTCCGGGAGGATCTGGGCGATCGCGTCGGTGGTGGCGGCGAGACTCGCCTCCGGTTGGATGCGGATCTCCATCGTCTGGATCTCGTCGGGCGACAGGCCGGCCAGCGGTTGGGTGGTGGCGAGGTCGAACAGGAAGTAGCGGGCACCGAACGAATCGCTGGCGAACTCGTTGATGCTGACCAGCTCGTACTCGCCGGACGAACCGAGACCGAAGATCTCGAGCGTGTCGCCGATCTCCAGCTCGAACTCCTCGACCGTGTCCGCGTCGATCGACACCTGATCGCCGACCGGGGCCTCGCCTTCGAGGAGGCTGAACGATCCAACCGAGTCCTCGCCGGAGTAGGCGAAGCCGAACGTCGGGGGGTCGAAGGTGCTGGGGACGATCTCGGTGCCGTCGTCGAGCTTGGCGGTCACGAGGGTCCCCACGTTGGGGGTCGCAACATCGACGCCGGGGAGGGCCTCGATCTCGTCGACGAGTGCGGCGGGAACGGTGGGAACGTCGAATGACTGCGGGTCGTAGTCCTCGGCGCGCACCTGGATGTCGAGGTTGCCGGCAATCTCCTGGGCCAGCTCGTCGAAGGTCTTGTTGAGGCTGTCGGTGAGGATGAACGCGGCGGTCACGAACGTGACGCCCAGCGTGACCGCGAGGGTGGTCAGGAAGAGGCGGCCCTTGTGCGACCAGAGGTTCTTCAGGGTCAGGCGGAGCATCTCAGTCTCCGAGCACCTTCAGCTGGTCGAGGATCTGCTCGGTGGTGGGACTGGGCAGCTCGCCCACGATGTGGCCGTCGGCCAGGAACACGACCCGGTCGGCGTAGGAGGCGGCGATGGGATCGTGGGTGACCATGACGATGGTCTGGCCGAACTCGTCGACCGCCCGCCGCATGAACCCGAGGATCTCGTGGCCGGTCTTCGAGTCGAGGTTGCCGGTGGGCTCGTCGCCGAAGACGATCTCGGGACGGCTGGACAGGGCCCGGGCCACCGCGACCCGTTGCTGCTGACCGCCCGAGAGCTCGGTGGGGCGGTGGTGGACCCGGTCGGCGATCGCCATGGTGGAGATGACCTCGTCCAGCCAGGCCTGATCGGGTGACGTGCCGGCGAGATCCATGGGCAGCGTGATGTTCTCCATGGCGGTCAACGTCGGCACCAGGTTGAAGGTCTGGAACACGAACCCGATGCGATCGCGTCGCAGCTGGGTCAGCTCCTTCTCGTCCAGGGTGCTGAGATCGGTCCCGCCGATGAACGTGTGTCCCGCCGACAGGCGATCGAGGCCCGCCATGCAGTGCATCAGGGTGGACTTGCCGGAGCCGGACGGCCCCATGATGGCGCTGAAGCGGCCCCCGTCGAATCCGACCGTGATGCCGTCCAGCGCCCGGACCTCGGTGTCGCCCGAGCCGTAGATCTTGTAGGCGTCGGCGGTCTGGGCCACCACGGTGGACAGTGCGGGTCCGTCGGGGGCGGGCGGGGGCGCGGTGGTCATGGCGGCGGTACCTGGGGGCGACGAGCGGGACGCGAGTCACCCTACCGGGGAGGGCGTGGCGGGCCTAGACCCGGGCGAGCCCGTTTCCCCCTGGGGTGTGGCACAGGCGACTCGTATGCTGAGCGGATGGTATGTGCGGCCTGTGGCGCCGACAATCCGGAAGGTGCCCGGTTCTGCTCGCAGTGCGGGCAGGCCACCGTGGCGCGCAACGACGAGCGGAGGATCGTGACGGTCCTCTTCGCCGACCTGGTCGGGTTCACGTCGCTGTCCGAGCGACGCGATCCCGAGTCGGTCAAGTACCTCGTCGACCGCGTCTTCCAGAAGCTGGTCGGAGACCTGACCGAGTTCGGTGGCGTGGTCGACAAGATCGTGGGCGATGCCATCTTGGCCCTCTTCGGGGCGCCGACGGCGCACGAGGACGATCCCGAGCGGGCCGTGCGCGCCGCGCTCCACATGCAGCGGGGGCTGCCCGATCACGCGGCCGACATCGCCGACGATCTCCAACTGCGGATCGGCGTCAACACCGGCGAGGTCCTGGTGGGCCAGCTCCGTGCCGGCGGCGACTGGACGGCGATGGGTGACGTCGTCAACCTGGCGTCGCGGCTCCAGACCCGCGCCGAGCCGGGCGAGGTCCTCGTCGGCCCGGTGACCCACGAAGCCACCAGCGGCACGATCGAGTACGAGGCTCGGGGTCTGGCCTCGGTCAAGGGACGTGACGCTCCCATCGAGGTCCACGCCGCCATCGGGGCGCATCGGCCGCCCGGGTATCGACCCCGCCGACTCACCGCTCCGTTGGTGGGCCGTGCCCCCGAGTTCTCGATGCTCACCAACGCCGTCGAGGCGTCGGTGCAACACCGCCGGGCCCACGTGGCCGTGTTGCGGGGAGAGGCCGGGATCGGCAAGACCCGGCTCGCCACCGAGGTGGCCCGGTGGGCCGAGGCCGTCCACGGAGCCCAGCTGTTCCGGGGGCGTTGCCTTCCGTACGGTGAGGTGAACGTCTGGTGGCCGATCGCCGAACTGGTCCGGCAGGGCTGCGCCATCACCAACGACGACCCGCCCGACGAGGCCGGTGCGGCGGTGCAGCGGGTGATCGCCGACTCCTTCCCCGAGCTGGACGAGACCGAGCAGGAGCGGATCGTCAACGGGCTGCGGTACCTGCTCTTCCTCGAGTCGCCGCTCCAGAACATCGACCAGACCCGGGCCGTCGCCGAGCTGACCCGCTCGGTGATCGCGCTCACCGAGCGGGCCGCGCAGAACCGACCGTTGCTGGTCCGTATCGCCGACATCCACTGGGCTCGACCCGAGGTCCTCGAGCTGCTGGACGAGATGGCCGATCGGCTCAGCCGATCCCCGTTCGTCCTGATGGCAACCGGACGGGCCGACGACCGGCCGTGGAGCCCGCGCAGCGGTCGCCACAACGTCGTGATCGTCAACCTCGAGCCCCTCGATCGCGAGTCGGCCTCGGCGTTGCTCGACGAATCGCTCGGCGCCGATGCCGATCCGGCCCTCCGCGATGACATCCTCGACCGCAGCGGGGGCAACCCCTTCTTCCTCGAGGAGTTGGTCAGCCTGGTGTCGGCGGGTGATCAGCCGGCCGACCGGGGTGCCGGTCCGATCGAGCTGCCGGGAACCCTTCGCGGCATCGTCGCTGCCCGCCTCGACGCACTCGATCCGAGTCAGCTGGCGCTGGTCGAGGGCGCCGCCACCTGGGGAGCGTCGGGATCGATCGACGTGCTCGAGCGCATGGCCGAAGCGCTCGGCCAGAATCTCGACGTCCTCCCCACGGTCGAATCCCTGGTCGACGAGGAGATCTTCGGTCTCGATCTGGACCGATGGCAGTTCCGCAGTGACTCGGTCCGCGAGGTCGCCTACGGGCGCCTCACCAAGAACGAGCGCCACAAGCGTCACGAAGGGATCGCCGCCTACCTCGCCGCGCTGTACCCGGATCCGGGCACGGCTCCCGACGGGGTCCTGGACGTGATCGCTCGGCACTACGGACTGGCCGCGGATCTGGCCGAGGAGTACGGCGACGGAACCACCGAGACCGCAGCCGAGGCCCTCCCGTGGCTGGCCGAGGCGTCGCGTCGCGCGTCGCAGCGCGACGTCCACTCGATGGCGGCCGAGCTCCACGGCCATGTGCTCCGTCTCCTCGACCCCGCCGATCTGTCACAGCGCGTCGAGCACCTCATCGCGCAGGCGACCGCCCTGCTCGAGCAGTGGGAGGTGGACGAGGCCAGCGCGCTGGTCGAGGAGGCCGATGGTCTGGCCGAACGTGTGCGTGACCCCTCGGTCGCCGCCCGGGTCGACGCGTTGCGCGGCGATCTGCAGCTCCGCCGCGGCGACTTCGAAGAGGCCGAAGTGTCGTACCGGCGGTCGATGGACGCCTTCCTGACCCTGGGGGACCGCACCGGCTACGCCGACGCCCGCCGCCGGCTCGGGATGCACCGCATGTTCGGGCAGGACCTGGAACAGGCGGAGCACCACATCACCGAGGCGCTCGCCGCCTACGAGGAGGTGGGGCATCAGCGTGGCCAGGCGTGGGCACTCCAGAATCTGGCGTGGATCGCGTTCATCTCGGGCCGGGCGCGCGAGGCCGAGCGCTGGGCCCGGGCCTCGGCCGACCTGTTCAGCGAGCTCGGGGACAACGGCGGATTCGCCTGGGCCACCGGGCTGCTGGCCTTCGTGCTGTTCCATCTCGGCGACAGTGCACAGGCGCTCCGCCTGGGACGCCGCGTGCTCAACGACGCCCAGGAGCGCGGCGACCAGTGGGGCGAGGGCATGATGCGCGTCCTGCTCGGGTCGATCGCCCTGTTCTCCCACGGTGACGCCCGCGCCGCGGTCGACCACGCCCAGCACGCGATTCGCCGGTTTGCCACCACCACCGACAGCGACGCCTCGGCCCAGGCGGCGGGCACGCTGGGCCGTGCTCAGCTGGCGCTGGGAGAGGTGACCACCGCGTTCGAGACGCTCGACCCGGCGCGGGTCGCACGCGGGCTCCCGACCGACATGATCACCACGTGTCGCCTGGCCGCTGCGGCGCACATCGGCGATCCCGTGATGGTGGCCGATCTCGTCGACGTTGCGACGGCCGACCAGCTGGATCCCGCCAGCCTCGGCGATCGCGACCGGCTGGTGGCGGTCGGCCTCCTCCTGGCGCAGTCGGGTCGCGTCGAAGATGCCCGACAGGTGTTGCGGCACGCCCTCGAGGCGACCGACGACGACACCAGTCCCTACGCGACGTCCGCGGCGGCGCTCTGTGCGGCCGCCGCCGGTGACGGAGCGACGTGTCGTCGATTGGCCACCGCCGTGTCCAACGAGGTCCGGTCGACCTATCTCGACCGCACCGTCGCTCACCTCGCCCTGATGTTGTCGTCGGCGGCGGCGGGTGACGCGGTCGAGGTGGTCGAACGGTTCGAGCTGGCCCTGGCCGAAGTGGACGACGTCGAGGATCGGCCCGCCCAGGCGTTGGTTCGTCTGTTGGGCGGCAAGGCGTTGGCCGCGGTCGGATCCGACCGCGGCCAGATGGTCATGGACGACGCCGAGACCCGATTGACCTGGTTGGGCATCGGGATGCCCGGCTGGGACGTGGTGGCCGCTGCGGCGCTGGGGCCCGTCGGTCAGCGCGGCTGAGGCACCACCCGCAGGTAGGGCTTCTGCTCGTCCCACCCGCCCGGGAACTTACCTTTCGCTTCGTCGTCGCTGAGCGTCGGGACGATGATGACGTCGTCGCCCTCGGTCCAGTTGACCGGGGTGGCCACCTGGTGGTTCGCGGTGAGCTGGAGCGAGTCGATCACCCGGAGGATCTCGTCGAAGTTGCGGCCGGTCGAGGCCGGGTACGTCAGCGTGAGCTTCACCGTGTTGTCCGGAGCGATGACGAACACCGAGCGGACGGTGAGGGTGCTGTCGGCGTTGGGGTGGATCATGTCGTAGAGCTGCGCCACCGTGCCGTCGGGATCACCGATCATGGGGAAGTTGGGAGCGATGCCCTGGGTGTCCTCGATGTCCTTGGACCAGGCCACGTGGTCCTCGACCGAATCGACCGAGAGGCCGATGACCTTCACGTTCCGCGTCGCGAACTCGTCGGCCAGCTTGGCGGTGTACCCGAGCTCGGTCGTGCAGACCGGCGTGAAGTCCTTCGGGTGGGAGAAGAGGACGGCCCAGGCACTGCCCTTCCAGTCGTGGAACGAGATGGTGCCGTCGGTGGTCTCGGCGGTGAAGTCCGGGGCGGTGTCACCGAGTCGAACGGTCATGGTCGGGGCTCCTGGTCGGCGGGCACGGGTTGCGCCCGAAACCCTACCAAGTGAGTCGGCTTTTGCGAGTGAGAACTTTTGCAAGCATGACGTTGACAGCAGGAAACGTGCTTGCTAGAGTTAGCAGCACAGCAAGCGGAGTTCAAAACCCATCCGGACACCGCATCCAACCAGGAGTAACCACCATGACCACCGCCACCATCGAACGGCTGAGCGAGGTTCAGGAGCGGGTCCTCGAGTTCGTCGAGTCCGTCCAGGAGCCCATCGTCACCGGCGTCAAGAACGTCATCGAGTTCGTCGACGAGCGCCTTCCCGAGCTTCCCGAACTTCCCTATGCCGATGAAATCCCCACGACCCGTGAGTTCATCACGAACCAGTTCGCCTTCGCCGACAAGATGCTGAAGCAGAACAAGAAGTTCTCGCTGGCCGTGGCCGATGCCGCCAAGCCCCTCGAGGTCCAGCTGCACCGCACGCCCAAGGCGCCGGCCCCCAAGGCCACCGCCACGAAGGCCAAGAAGACCACCACCAAGGCCAAGAAGACCACCAAGGCCTCCTGACCCTGGCGGGAAATGGTCGAGGCGACGCCCCCCTGTCGCCTCGGACTCCGACCCCAACGCTCGCCCCCCCTGAGCGTTCGGTTCGGCCAGAGAGCGAGACCACGAGTCTCGCCCGGTGAGCGCACGGTCACTCCCCCCCTTGTGACCCCGCCACCGAGCGAAGAGGGCCCATCCCCCCGGGCCCTCTTCGCCGTTTTCGGGAGCCGGCCCTTGGCCGGCTCCTTGGGAGTTTCAGCGTTCGCTGAAACTCCTGGGAACCGGCGGCGTTTGCTGAAACTCCTGGGCGTCTTCAATCCAGGGTGTCGGCGATGGTCTGGCCGATCGCCAGTGACGCCGTCGCGGCCGGTGAGGGTGCATTGAGCACGTGGGTGGCCGCCGGCTCTTGCACCAGGTCGAAGTCGTCCACCAGATCGCCCGACGGACGGAGGGCCTGGGCCCGAACACCGGCCGGCGACGGCCGGAGGTCGTCGAGCTGCACGTCGGGAACCAGCCGCTGCAGCGCTCGGACGAAGGCCCGGCGGTTGGCCGATCGCCACATCTCCCCCAGCCCCATGCGCCAGTGTCGCGCCGCGAGGCGCCGAAAGCCCGGGAAGCGGACGGTGTCGGCGAGATCCCGCAGGTCGATCTCGCCCCACGAGTACCCCTCGCGCGCCAGGGCGAGGACCGCGTTCGGCCCGGCGTGCACCCCACCTGCCAGCATCCGCGTGAAGTGGACACCCAGGAAGGGGAACTCGGGGTCGGGCACCGGGTAGATGAGGTGGCGCACCAGGTGCTCGGCCTGCGGTCGAAGCTCGAAGTACTCGCCCCGGAACGGAACGATCCGGGTCTGGGACTCGGCGCCGCTGACGGCGGCGAGTCGGTCGGCCTGCAGCCCGCCGCAGTTGATGACCTGGGCGACGGCCAGCGGCTCGTCGTCCTGGCACTCGATCCACCGTCCCGACGCGATCGGGCGGGCCGCGGTCACCGTCACCCCCGTGCGAATGCTCCCGCCCGCCGCGACGATGAGCCGGGCCAGCACCCGGCACACCTCCCCGTAGTCCACGATGCCCGCGTCGTCGACCTGGAGCGCGGCGATGCCCGCCGCGTGTGGTTCCCGCTCGCGCAAGCCGTCGCCGTCGAGTCGTTGGATCTCGATCCCGTTCGCCTCGCCGCGCTGGTGCAGCGCGTCCAGTCGCGGGAGCTCCTCGGGGCGGGTGGCGACGATGACCTTGCCGCACACGTCGTGGTCGATGTCGTGCTCGGTGCAGAAGTCGAGCAGCGCGGCCCGGCCGGTCCGGCACAACCGGGCCTTGGCCGAGCCCGGCGCGTAGTAGATCCCGGAATGGATCACGCCCGAGTTGCGGCCCGTCTGGTGGCGGGCCAGCGCAGGCTCCTTCTCCAGGACCAGGGGCGTCCGCCCCTTGCGGGTGAGCGCGTAGGCGGTTGCCAGCCCGACGATGCCACCGCCGACCACGGCGACCACACCATCGTCGGAACCGGCGGAGGGAACGGGGTCCATCATGGTCAGGGTAACGATTCGAGGCCTCGGTGGCCCACGCCCGTATCACCGATCCGTCGATTCGGCTCCGGTAGGTTGACCGCCACCATGGACGGCGCGCTCGCAGGAGCACCACTCCGGCACGGACGACGCGACGCGCCTTCAGGGCTCGATCGTTCCGGGGCTCCGGTGCTCTATCTCGGCGGCAGCGGTGATCCGGCCG
This sequence comes from uncultured Acidimicrobiales bacterium, assembly GCA_963697385.1. Classification (GTDB taxonomy): domain Bacteria; phylum Actinomycetota; class Acidimicrobiia; order Acidimicrobiales; family CAWCAL01; genus CAWCAL01. The sequence goes on along the minus strand of CAVONU010000002.1, from coordinate 36,146 downwards.
CGTCGTCCGCGCAGGCCCAGGTCGCCACCACCGGACCGTTCGCCGTGCACTGGGTGAGCACGGTCGACGCCCTCACCTCACACCTCTTCTTCACCCCCATCGAACTCGTGCTGCTCCACCCCGACGTGGCCGCTCCGGTTGCGGCCGAGGCGCTGACGGCCGCGGGTATCGCCGCTCCGGTGGTCAGGGTCGGCGCCCCGCTCCCCGGCGACGTACACGCCGGGTTCGGTTCGGTCCCGGCGCGCGTCGGACTGGTCGAGGCCGTGCGCTTCGAGCTGATGGTCGACGAGCTCGACCGCCGCGCTCTCCCGGGCGCGAGCGGACCGGTGCCGACCAATGAGGGCGAGGGCCTGTTCGAGTGGGACCTCCGCACCGACCATGTGGCGTACTCCGACCGGTGGGAGTCGATCTGCGGGCCCAGTCCGACGCACGCCGAGGGTGGTCCCGACCGATGGTTCGCCAGCGTCGATTCCGCGGACCTGCCCGTCCTGCTCGAAGCGATCGAGACCCACCTGGCCGGCGACTCTCCGGTGCTGGAGGCGGTCTACCGGGCCGCAGGCGACGGAGGGGGCCGCCGGGTTCGCGCCGTCGCCGTGCGGGACGAGACCGGCGAGGCGATCCGGCTCAGCGGCTTCGTCACGGTGGTCGAAGAACCGGCCGTCACCGCCGACGATCGGTATGACGCTCTCACCGGGTTGCTCGACCGGGCATCGTTCCTGAAGCGCCTCGAGCACGCGGTGGGGCCGGCCGTCGCCTCCACCGTCGCGGTGCTCGTGGTGGGAATCGATCGGTTCTCGTGGGTCAACGATTCGTACGGGCACGCGGTCGGTGACCAACTGTTGGCGGCGATGGGTCGTCGGTTGGTCGACACGGTCCGGCCCGATGACATCGTCGCTCGCCTGGGCGGCGACGAGTTCGCCGTCCTGCTCACCGGGCTGCGCGAGCGGCACGGCGCCGGAGCGGCAGCCGAACGCGTGCTCGCCAGCACCCTTCGGCGACTCCAGCTCGGTGACATCGAGCTCGACGTCAGCGTCAGCATCGGCGTCGCCGGCGCGGCCGGAGCCGCCGCCAGCGGCGATGTCCTCCGGCAGGCCGAGGTCGCCCGACAGCGAGCGAAGAGCCTGGGGGGATCCACGGCGGTCGTCTTCGACGACGAGCTCGAGGAGCGGGCGTCGGCCCGGCTGGCGATGGAACAGGAGCTGCGCCGCTCGATCGAGCGGGGCGAGCTCGTCGTCCACTATCAGCCCATCGTCGATGTCGAGTCGGGGCGGGTGGTCGCCGTCGAAGCACTCGTGCGGTGGGATCACCCGCAACGGGGGTTGATCCCGCCCGGCGAGTTCCTTCCGCTGGCCGAAGAGTCGGGGTTGGTCGTCCCGCTCGGTGAATACGTGCTCGAAGCGGCCTGCCGCCAGCTTCAGAAGTGGCGCAACGACGGCGTCGTCGGCGACATCACGGTGAGTGTCAACGTGTCGGCCCGCCAGTTCACCCAGTCGGATCTGGTCGAGGTCGTGGCCCGGTCCCTGGCCCAGACCGGTCTGCCGCCCGAGCAGCTCGTGCTGGAGATCACCGAGAGCACCTTCATCGCCAACATCGAGGCGGCCGCCGCTGCCCTTCAGGAGATCCGCCGGCTCGGGGTCGGCATCCACACGGACGATTTCGGCACCGGTCACGCCGCCCTCAGCTACCTGCGGACCTTCCCGGTGGACTCGCTCAAGATCGACCGCTCGTTCGTCCAGGGTCTCGGTTCCGACGCCGACTCGCTGGCGTTCGTCCGGGCCATCGTGGGGCTGGGTCACAGTCTGGGGCTCGGGGTCATCGGCGAGGGCGTCGAGACGCCCGAACAGCTGGAGATCCTCCGCTCGCTCGGCTGTGAGGAGGCGCAGGGGTACTACTTCTCGCCGCCGCGGCCGGCCGACGAGCTGCTCGAGCTGGGGCTCTTCGACGCCCCCTGAGCGAGACCGCGAGATGACACCGGCTCGGATCCGCGTCACACTCTTGCCATGCGGTTGGTTCGTGGCGTGGCGATGGTGGCCGTCCTCATCGCGGTGGGCTGCTCCGGCGGTTCCGGCGACGAGGCGGCGTTCGACGGTGAGCCCATCGAGGCGGGCACGGACACCGGAGCGGACGCGCCCGACCCGGTGGTGACGGACTCGTCGACCACGACGTCGGTGGCGCCGGATCGCGTCGACCTGGATCCTGACGCCGTCCTCGACGAGATCGCCGACGGTCAGGCGGACGGCGAGAGCCCGATCGACGTCTCCGATCTGATCTCGCCCGGGAACGAGCCGTCGTCCGGCGCGCCGGTGACCTCGTTCCGCGAAGGACTCCTGCGGGGCGGGCTGGGCGCGGAGCAGGCCGGCTGCGTGGTCGCGTCCGTCTCGAGCGCCCTCAACCTGAGCGAAGCCCAGATCGACCAGCTCATCATCGACGAGCCGTCCAACGGCTTCCTCGTCGCCGCCAGCCAGACCGCGGTCGCCGAATGCCTGTCGGCGCAGGACCTGGCCTCGCAGATCAGTCCCGGGATGGTGATCCCACAGGACACGAGCGGCACGCTGGCCGAACAGCTGGAGTCCATGGGGCTGACGCCCACCGAGGCCCGATGTCTGGCCGATCTCTACGGCGACTCGGGTACCGCAGGCGAGAACAAGGACTTCCTCAGCTGCATCTCGCTGGACCGGTTGGCGACCATCGCCGGCTGACCGACCGGCGGAGGGCCGCTTCGCTCCGTCCCGATCCGCTGAACGCCCGAGCGCCGAGCGTCGTTCACTCGGGCGCTTCGGTGTCCGCCATCGCGTCGTCGGTCATCGCGTCGTTCTCGGTCATGGCGTCGTCCTCCGGACCGGGGACCACGGGCGATCGGGCGTCGACCTGCTCGGTCAATCCGCTGCGGTCCTCGCCGACGTACTCGCTCTCTGCCGGCGCGCAGGCTGACAGGCCGAGCCCGAGGCCCAGGGCAGCGGCGATCAGCGGCGTCGATGGCAGGCGTTGCGTGATGTTCATCGGTCTCCTTGTCAACGGGATCCACGGTACCGGGTCGATCCGGTGGGAAGCCATCGCCGGTGTCAAACGATGCGGTCCACCAGCCGGCGGGTGGCATCGTCCGCCCGCTGATGCGCTCGCTCGGAGAAATCGGTCCAGTCCGAGCCGTCGACTTCGGAGGCCGCGAGTTCGTCCGCCTCGTCCCACAGGCTGGACTCGAGTGGGTCGAGGGCGGCCCGGATGTCGGGGAGGAGGTCCGGATCGGCGTCGACGAGATCCCGGAGTCGGGCGACCCGGTGCCATGCCTGCGGATCGGCGAGACCGATGGGCGTGGGTTGGGTGGCCGACACCGGAACGAACACGCTGACGCAAGGTGCACCCTGGGCCAACCACGCCCGGTGGTGGCCCATCGGGTCGAGCCAACCGATGATCGACGACGTGGTCGTGGACAGCTGGCGAACGTGCATGCAGACCGTCCAGCCCTCCCCGTCCGGACCCTGATCGACGGGCGGTGGCACCGTCTCGGTGTCGGCGCCCGGTGCTCCCCAACGATGTCGGCCGTGGTCACGAAGTGCGGCAGCCATCGCCCGAGCATCGAAGTCCGGGCGCTCCTCGAGTGCCGCCCGGCTGGCGGCCAGTCGTCGGTCGGCGTGGGCGGTCCACTCGTCGGAGCGAAGCCAGGTCTGCGGGTCGAACGTCGCCGGTGACTCGATCGAGCCGGTGGTGCACTCGTCGAGGGTGATCCGGTTGGAGATGGCACCGCGGTCGGTCACCGCCCGTGCCGCCCAGTCGCGTCCGCTCGACTCGAGGGCCCAGGCCGCACCGGGATCGGCGATCAGGAATGACGAGAAGTAGGCGTCGCCGGTCACCGGATCGGCCGCGCCGCCCTGGCCGTGCCGCTCGATCAGGTCGCCGATCAACTCCACGGCAGCGTCGGCGTTGGTCGCCCGTTCGAGGCCGAGGCGGACCAGGTCCATCCCGATCAGGCCGGGAGGTTCCCGGTCGGGATCGTCGACGGTGAAGACCCGCTCGTTCCCGATCGCCACGCCGTGGCGGTTGAGGCCGTGCTCCATCCCCCAGAGCCAGTCGGGACGGGCCCCGAGCAGTGTGGTCGCGCCGGCGTCGTCGATCGTCAGGTACTGGGTGTGCAGCCTTCCGCCGGCGGGGCGTGCGTCGTGCGACTCGATCAGCTGGACCTCGGAGGGCGGGCGATCGGAGTTCTTCCCGAACAGCGTGCCCTCGGCCCGTCGCACACACAGGGTGTCGCACATGTCAGGTCGCGAGCCTGGCCTTGGCCTCGAGCACCGGGCCCAGGTCGAAGGGCGCCCCGATCATGACGATGACGTGCTCGACGCCGACCTCGGCGTACTCCTCGACCCGCTCGACCTCTTTCGGCTCGATCGCGACGGTCCGTTCGATCTGGCCCGGATCCCGACCGACCTTCTCGCACCAGTCGTCGAGGACCCGGTTCTTGTGGGCCCAGGTGTCGGGCGGACCGAAGGTGTTCCACGCGTCGGCGTGTTCGGCGACCATGCGCAGGGTGACCTTCTCCCCACCGCCGCCCACGAGGATCGGGAGGGGTCCGACCGGTGGGGGCGTGAGCGCGTCCAGGCGGGATCTCATCCGGGGCAGGTCACGCTGCAGGTCCCGGAGCCGACCGACGGCGGTTCCGAACTCGTAGCCGTACTCGGTGTAGTCACGCTCGAACCAGCCGGATCCGATCCCCAGGATGAAGCGGCCGCCACCGAGATGGTCGATGGTGCGAGCCATGTCGGCGAGCAGCTCGGGATTCCGGTAGCTGTTGCACCCGACCAGGGCGCCGAAACGCGCCTGTGACGTCTCGACCGCCATCGCGGCCAGCAGTGTCCATCCCTCGAAGTGGGCCGCGTCCGGATCACCGTAGAGCGGGAAGAAGTGATCCCAGACCCAGATCGAGTCGAGGCCTTCGGCGTCGGCGGCCCGCCACGATCGGCGGAGCTCGTCGGTGGTCGTCGCCTGGGGAGCCAGCTGGACGCCGACGTCGATGCTCATGGTGGAATCCTTCATGTGGTGGTTCGTTCGTAGCGCCACGGATCGGCGCCCATGGTCAATCGGTGCAGTGGCCCGCTGCCGCCCGGCTCGCCGGCCTCGTAGGCGTGGTCACCGTGATACAGGGCCAGCACGGTCTCGCCCTCGATCACGATCCTCGTCGTGAATCGCTCGGTGGGAGCGCGGGCGACGCCGGCCAGCGCCCGCGCCGCGTCGGGGTACCGGTCGAGCTGCTCCAGCGTGATCCAGGTGGGGGGTGCCAGCGAGATCTGGCCCTGGTCGCGTCGCTCCCTGGCCCGCCTCGGGGTCGTCCACTGATGGGACAGGATCTCGCCCCCGTCGACGGTGACGTCGGTAGGGGGTGCTTCGCCGACGAAGAACCAGGTTCCGAATCGTTTGGGTGACTCGGGCGGCGGGGTCCAGTGGGACAGCTCGACGAGACCGTCGGGATCGACGGTGAGGTCGGTCTCCTCCGCTGCCTCGCGCACGGCGGCGCGACGGGCGGCGACGCGTTCGTCGTGGTCGCCCGGGTCGATGTCGTCGGGATCGACGCGGCCACCGGGAAACACCCACATCCCGCCGGCGAAGCTGAGCTCGGCGTTGCGCTCGACCATCAGCACCTCGAGGCCGTCGGCGCCGTCGCGCACCAGGACGACGGTGGCGGCCGAGATGAGCGGGGAGGGATCGCCCGATCCGTCGGTATCGGTCCGCTCCCGGTAGCGGCGGGTCCACGAGGCGAAGCTGCGACCGGCGTCGTCGGAGGGAACGGCCACTAGTTCAGCGAGGGATCGGGCGGGAAGTGGGCGAAGAGCGGAAGATTGTCGTCGGACCGGGCGAGCACGCGGGTCCAGAGCGTGTCCGGGTCCGACGCGAAGAGGTCCTCGTGGCGGGCATCGACCACCCACCACGCATGCTCGGCCAGCTCGGCCTCGAGTTGGCCGGCGCCCCATCCGGCGTAGCCGGAGTAGACGCGCGCCGGCTCGAACGGACCGATCTCGTCGGGAGCCAGGTCGAGGTCGAGTGAACCGATGCCGTTGGGCAGGACGGGATTCCATCCGGGACCCACATCGTCGGCCGCGGCCCGCGCCAGGCCCAGCACGCCACCCTGCGAGACCGGTCCGCCCACGAAGATCACCTCGGGCCGGACGACGCGGTCGCCCCACTCGGGAAGCGCCGAACCCACCTCGACCTCGCTGGGCCGGTTCAGCACCACCCCCAGCGCTCCCTCGTCGTCGTGTTCGAGCACCAACACGACCGTGCGCCGGAAGTTGGGGTCGTCGAGCAGGGGGGTGGCCACCAGGAGGGACCCCTTGATGGACGAGTCGGCCATACGGGCATCGTAGGCTCACCCGATGCCAACCATTACCGCGGATCTGGTCGACGGCTACGCCGTGACCATCACGAACGAACGGCACCGTTGGGCGGCCGACGAGCCGCCGGACGTCGGCGGGACCGACACGGGACCGACCCCGTACGAGATGTTGCTCGGTTCACTGGCCGCCTGCACGTCCATCACGCTGTCGATGTACGCGAAGCGCAAGGGCATCGCGCTCGACTCGATCTCGACCCGCTACGAGTACGAACGCATCCACGCCGACGACTGCGGGCACTGCGACGACGACCTGAGCGGGTGGCTCGACCACGTCACCAGCGAGATCTTCCTCGACGGTCGGTTCAGCGAGGAGGAGGCCGCTCGAATGGGAGAGATCGCGGTGCGATGCCCGGTCCACCGGACCCTGGCCAACGGGATCACGTTCACCGAGAGCGTCGTGGTGGGCTGATCCAGCCGGATCTGGGGTCGATAGTGGACCGCGACGGTCGAAGATCGACTCCAAATCCAGCGTGGACCGTCACCAGCGGTCGCGGATGCGATCGAGCAGGACGTCCACCTCGAGGAACCCGGCGAAGTGACCCTCGCCCGGGCGGGCGATGAGCTCGGAGTCGGGCACCCGCTGGGCCTGTTGCTCGCCGTGGATGAACGGCACGATGTGGTCGGCATCGCCTTGGACGAAGACGATCGGCGCCTTGATGTCCTCGAGCGCGAACCCCCAGTGCCGGCTGAACAGGACCAGGTCGAGCACGGGGGCGTCGAGCGTGTGCTCCATCCCCTGGCACAGGTCGTGGATGAACATGTCCTTCATCCCGGGAGCCTCGAAGGCCGGTTTGTCGGCCCGAGCCATCACGTTGGTGTAGAGGTCGATGCCCTGGCGCCGCACGGCGCGGAGCGGCAGAGCCGCGGTGCGAAGGGCCGTGCCCAGCAGCTTGCCGCCCAGCGAGAGCGCCGGTTCGAACGACGGGAGGAGGCGGGTGTAGCTCTGGATCCGGTCGCTCCCCCGGGTGGGGCCGATCCCGCCCAGGACGACGCCGGCGACGGTCCGTTCGGGCAGGTCATGGGCGCAGGCCAGTACGTAGGGGCCACCACCCGAGAGGCCGATCAACCCGAAGCGATCCGCGTCGAGCGCGTCGGCGGCATGGGCGACATCGGTGGCCCAGTCGGCGATGTGGTCGTACCGATGTGGGGTCGACACCCCCACACCGGGCCGCTCGAGCGCGATCACCCGCATCGATCGCTCGGCGGCGCGGTCGTTGACGTCGGGCGGTATCTGGAAGCGGCCACCCGGCGTGCCGTGGAACCAGAAGACCGCTTCGCCGTCCGGATCGCCGTACTGGGCGTAGCCCAGGGCTCGGCCGTCCGGGAGGGTCACCCCGTCGTGATCGAACGGCGGGCTGGGGTGCGGTGCCCATCGGTTCCCGGGGAGCGCCTCGTGCTCGTTCACCGTGCTGCCTCACATCGCATGCACCCACGAAGCGGGGGCGTCGCGGGTTGGTGCAGGAAGCCGCTCGCCCTGTAGCAAAGCATTGTGGCGCGCCGTCGAACTCCCGATCCAACCACGAGCGATCCCCACTGGTTGGCCGCCGGCCGAATCCCCGAGGGATTCCTCAACGAACTGGCCCGTCTCGCGGTCGGCGACGGCGTCGACGGCCCGACCGTCCTGCACGACTTCAACCTGCCGGTGATGGGGTCGGTGGTCACCGAGCTGGACGTGAGCATCATCGGGGTGTCCTTTCTCATGCGAGCCTCGGACGGTGGCGATCGGCTCCACGCCTCGGTACGGGCTCGGGGTCACGTGGGATTCCCCGAGATGCCCGGTGGTGTCCCCGACGAGCGGCCGTCGCTGGTCGTGCGCGGCGACATGCTGGTGCGCCCGCTGGTCCACGTCGACGCTCACGGCATCCACGTCGGACTCGACGTGGCCACCGCCGAACTGGAGCAGATGGTCATCGAGACCGAGAGCGCCGAACCGGAGGACGACGCCGTCCTCCAGGCCCAGGCCCAGATGAGCGAGATGGTCGTCGGCATGATGGGTGACGACGCGTTCGAGATCCTGCGCGGCGAGATGGAGCAGGTGGCCCTCAACCTCGGTCCGGAGCTGGCCCGGCTCGTCCTCGGCCTCGGCGTCGAGCCGGGGGACGGCGACGCGGTCGTCGAGGACGGGGCGCTCGTGATGGCGCTGCGCCGCCAGGAGGATCACGAGGGCACGCCGATGGGGGTGCTGGCGAGCGATGCGGAACGAGCGACGGCATCGATCGCGTCGGAGGCACTCGCGCCCGCGGTGCTCCAGTTGGTGGCGGCGCGGCTCGAGGGCCTGCCCGTCCCGTTCGAGCTGGATCTGGGGGTCGTCGGCGAGCGGTTGCAGGGTCGGGTACGCAACACCCGCCTGGTCGGGGCGGGCCTGCCGGACCTGCGGGCGGCGATGGCGTGGGAGGTGCGACCTCGCCTCCGCGGCGAGGCCATCGAGATCGATCTCGAGGCGGCGTGGCTGGAGCTGCCCGATCTGGTCCCCCTGCCGATCAACCGGTGGGCTCGACAGGTCGGATCGATGGTCGGGCTGCTGCCGATCCGCATGACCGTCCCCGCCCGGGCCGAGCTTCCCCGGAGCGAGCACGGCGAGGACGACGTCTCGATCCGGGTGGAGTCGCTCGAGCTCCACGACGAGCAGGTCGATCTGGTGGTGGCCCTGGACCTCGAGGTGCACGACGACGCGGAGCGGTGATCAGCCGTCCTGGTCATCGGGGTCGCGCAGGCCGATCTCGACCGCCTGGTTCATGATGTGGTCGATCCACCACGACGGTGCCGATCCGAGCAGGGTCTGGAGGTCCCAGTAGTCCCACCAACGGATCAGCTGACCGTCGCGCGACTCCATCACCGAGACGAACGGGAGCGTGACCGATTCGCCGGTGTGCCAGTGCCACTCCTCGGCGTGTTCGGTCACCGCCGAGGTTCCCTCGACGACGATGTGCGACAGGTGGTGGACGTGGTCCTGGATGGGCTCGAGCCCCAGGCGGAGCCGGGCGGCGATGGCGACGGGGCCGAACGCCCCCTCGTCGGGGGCGGGTACGTCGCGGTAGTGGCCGTCGGCGGCGAACAGGGCGCCGACGCCGTCGTAGTCGCCGGCGTAGAGCCGCTCCCACAGCGTCTCGACGAGTCGTCGGGTGGTGGCGCGGTCATCGTCGGTCATCGTGGGCCTCCGGTCGGTTCGACGTCACGATAGGACGCGGTCGGCCGGGCGCGGGTCAGGTGAACGTCCGAGCCCGGGCCAGAGATTCGGCGATGATCGGTGCGGCGATCCGGGACATCTGGGCGTGACCGCTGGCGCTGAGATGGAACAGGTCGGGCGCGAAGTTCTCGGTGGTGTCGACCAGCGCCTCGGTGGCGCACCAGCCCGGGACGTACCGGGCACCGGTGGCCCGGGCCTCGTCGAGCAGGACGCGGTTGAAGCGGCGACCGCGGGCCGACAGGACGACCGACAGCGGCTGGGGAGCGCGTGGGATGAGACCGAGGTCGGGGAGCCCGCACACGACGACGGTCGTGGCGGCCGCGCTCATCGCCACCAGCACGCCGTGGATGTCGCGTCGGAACGAGCGCAGCGACGTCTGCCGGATCGCATCGTTCGCCCCGACCGACAGCACGGCGAGGTCGATCGGATGATCGTCGAAACTGGTCGCGGGAACGTGGAGCCCGGGGACCTGGTGCACCAGGACGTCGTGGGCGCGGCTGCCGCCCACCGCGATCGAGATCACCTCGAGGCGTCGGTGCCCGGCGATCTGGCGCATCGCCTGACGAAGCCAGACCTGGTCGACCCGGTCGAGCCCCGGCCCGGTGAGGGTCGAGTCGCCGAGCGCGACGATGCGGTGGGATCGACCCGAAGCGGTGCCCTCCCATCCCGAGCAGTCCATGTGGCCGAACTCGGGGAGCGAGCGGTGGGCCGCGAAGAGAGCCTGGCCGATCAGTCCCAACCCGGCGGCGGCCAGCGCCGCCGGAGGGGCCACCACCGCCCGGTTGTTCAGCCCGTTGATGTGCATCGCCACGTCCCCCGCGATGGGGAAACCGTACCCGCCGGCCAGCGGTGCTGTCACGGGCCGGACGGTCCTACGATAGGCGCTCGTTCGATCCGACGGAGGTCTCGTGGCCGATCTCGATTTCGCCATGTTCGATGCCGACAACCACTACTACGAGGCCACGGACGCGTTCACGCGATACATCCCGGACCACCTGGCTCGCCGCGGCATGCAGTGGGCCGAGGTGGGGGGCCGCACCCGGCTGATGGTGGGCGGGAAGGTCAACCGCTTCATCCCGAATCCGCAGTTCGATCCGGTGGCCAAGCCGGGATGCCTCGATGCGTACTTCCGCGGGAAGTCGGCCGCCTCCGACATGCGCGCCGCGTTCGGCGAGCTCGATCCGATCAGTCCCGCCTACCGCGAGCCCGGTCCGCGCCTGGAGCTCATGGATCGCCAGAACATCGAGGGCTGCTTCCTGTTCCCCACGCTGGGCGTGGGCATGGAGGAGGCGTTGCTCGGCGATCCCGAAGCGGCCAACGGTGTCTTCCACGCCTTCAATCGATGGGTGCTCGACGACTGGGGCTTCGATCACGAGGGGCGCATCTTCGCGGCGCCCTATCTCTGCCTGATCGATCCCGACGCCGCCCGCGACGAGGTGGCCTGGGCGCTGGACGAGGGGGCGCGCGTGTTCGTCATGCGCGCCGGTCCCATCCTGGCACCGGGTGGCGGGCGGTCACCGGCCGACCCGGTCTACGACCCGATGTGGGAGCTCCTCGACCGTGCCGGCGTCGTCGTCGCCTATCACTCGGGCGAAGCCGGGTACGGCCGCTACTCGGCCGACTGGGGCGAGAACCCCGAGTTCGAGGCGTTCCGGCGCAGCCCCTTCATCAGTCTGACGCAGGGGCACCGCCCGATCTACGACACGATCGCCGCCCTCCTGGCCCACGGTCTGTTCCAGCGGTTCGACAACCTGCGCGTCGCCACCATCGAGAGCGGTTCCGACTGGGTGCCCACGCTGGTGTCGGCGCTCCGGAAGGCCTACCAGCAGCATCCCGATCAATGGGCGGACGACCCGGTCGAGACCCTGCGCCGTCACGTGTGGGTGTCGCCGTACTACGAGGACGACATCCGGCACCTGGCCGACCTGATCGGGGCCGATCGTGTGCTGATGGGCTCCGACTACCCGCATGCCGAGGGACTGGCGGAGCCGTCCGACTACGTCCACGATCTCGACGGCTTCCGCGCCGAGGAGATCCGGCTCATCATGCGCGACAACGGCGTCGCCCTCGCCACCCCGCAGCCTCGATAGCGAGCGAACACCTGTTCGTCTAAGGTGTGGTGATGCAGCTCGTCGCCCAGCGGTCGCTCTTCGGTCATGCCGTGGAGGAACCGGCGGTGGCTCCCATGGCGCTGGTCACGGCCTCCCGGATACAGCTCGATCGGTGGTCCTGGATCGATGTCGTTCCGGGGTTCGTCTCCGGCGCGGATGTGGTCTTCGACGCCCTCGTCGACGCGATCGACTGGAAGAGCAGCGACCGCTGGATGTACGACCGGATGGTGTCCGAGCCGCGGCGGCACGGTCGGCCGCCGCACCTGCCGGTGGTGAACGAGGCCAGGCGGGTCCTCCAGGTGCACTACGGCGAGTCCTTCGACCGCGGCGCCTGCAATCTCTACCGAGACGGCAGCGACTCGGTGGCGTGGCACGGCGACCGCATCCGCAACCGGCGTCGCCACTCCGTGGTCGCCATCGTCACCCTGGGGGAGTCACGGCCGTTCCTGGTGCGGCCTTCCGGCGGAGGAACGTCGCACCGGCTCCGGCCCGGTGCCGGCGACCTGATCGTGATGGGCGGTGCGTGTCAGCGGGACTGGGAGCACACGGTGCCCAAGGTCCGGGCCGCGGGCGCCCGGATCAGCGTGACGTTCCGCTCCCGCGGTGCGGTCATCGATGCTGCGAGCTCGTGAGCTCGGGCGAGCTCGTGAGCTCGGGCGAGCGCGGGTGGGGCCTCGGTTCACGGGTTCGGCGGGGCTCGGCGTGCGGCTCGGTCCGCAGTGGTGCCGCGGTCAGCCGCGAGCCGGCCAGGAAGAGCAGCGGGGCGGCGACGGCCGCAGCCAGCGGCGCGCCGAGGACCAGGGCGCCGGTCAGCGGGCCGATCGTCCGGCCCACCGCCATGGCGCTCTGCGCCTCGCCCAGCGCGGCGGCCGGGTGCGACGAGCGGCCGGCGATCAGGGTGAGGATCGTCGGCACCCCCGCTTGGAACAGGAATCCCCAGGCGATCACACCGGCACCGAACAGCAGGGGATGAGGCGCCAGGATCACCAGCGCGACGGACGGGCCGGTCAGGGCCAGCCACGTGGTGGGCCGCAGGGTCGACGTATCGCGGCGCGCTCCGACCAGGCCGGCGCCGGCGTTGGCGGCCATGAGGAGGCCGATGGTCACGCCGGTCATGCCGAGGCGGCCGGTCCCGATGGTGGACATCTGCACCCACACCGCCGAATTGGCGATCGTGAAGACGGCCAGACCGACCAGGCCGCGACGGGATCGGCGGCGAGCCGGTGGTCCGTCGGCCGGGGTGTCCGGGGTGAGCGGCTCGGGGAGCTCCAGGGTGAGGCGGAGTGCGCCCATGCCGGCCACGGCGAGGACCAGGTAGATGCCCGTCGGCCCCGCGCCGGTGGCGACCATCCCGAGCACGGGGGTGGCCACCATCGCCGCCAGCGGGCCGGCCGACGCGACGTCGGCCAGATGTCGGTCCCGACCGAGCGACGAGGCCCACGCCGCCCACGTGATGAAGCCCATGCCCAGGCCGGCGAGCACGCGCAGGGCCAGCAGGACGGGCAGGGTGGGAGCGACCGCGCTGAGCAGGTTGGCCACCACGAGCGCCAGGAGGGCGGTGCGGACGACGCCGGCGCTGGGACGGAGGTACCGGCCGGCGCCGAACGTGGCCAGGAGGAAACTCCCCACCTGTGCGGTGGAGACCAGACCGGCCGTCGCGGGCGAGACGCCGTAGCGGTCGGCCAGGCCCGGAACCAGGAGCGGTGTGGCCAGGAAGGTCACGGCTTCGACGCCGGCGGCCGCGAGCAGGCCGGCCGTGGCCTCGGTGCGGAGGGTGTTCTCGAGTCGGGCGGGGAGCTGCATGGCCTTCGAGGGGGAGGGGTTTGATGGTCATTCCCTCGAAATGAAAGCCATTCAAGAGAGCTGATAGCTAGTATGCCGGTGGGTGGGCGCCGACGCGCCGTGACACCCGCCACATCACCCGGGCGGCTCCCCGGTCGGGACGGGCGCAGGAGGAACGCCATGGCCGCACGATCCTTGACCCGCGAGCTGATCGTCGAGGCGGCGGTCGGCCTCGTCGACGACCAGCAGCTCTACGACGTGGGCGTCAGCAGCGTGGCCGATGCGCTGGGCGTGCAACCGTCGGCGCTCTACCACCACGTCGAGAACCTCGAGGCCCTGCGGACGGCGGTGGCCGCCGTCGCCGTCGACCGGCTGGCCGAGACGCTCCGCGATGCGGCCATCGGCCGTAGCGGAGCCGAAGCCGTCCGACCGATCGCGCACGCGTACCGCACGTTCGCCCACGACCATGCCGGGCTCTACTCCTTCACCGTCTCGATCGCGACCGAGGACCCGGCTCGCTCGGCCGCCTCCCGCCGGGTGGTCGAGGTCCTGCGTCAGGTGCTCGAGGGGTGGGGTGTGACGGGCGACCGGGCGGTGCACGGGGCGCGCGTGCTGCGCAGCGCCCTCCACGGTTTCGTCACGCTGGAGTACGCCGGCGATTTCGTCCTGGACCAGGATCCCGACGACTCGTTCGAGCAGCTCGTCGAGATGTTGGTCGAGAGCCTGGCCCAGCTGGCCGCCTGACACTCGATCGGCGAACTCACGTGGTGGGCCAGGTGAGGGAGGCTTCGGTGCGGATGTCGTCAGAGGCGCCGCCCACCCGGAGCACGAACTCGCCGGGCTCGACGGTCCACTCGCCTCGATCCGGGTGCCAGAAGGCCAGGGACCGCTCGTCGAGCGTCATCGTCACCTCGACCGTCTCGCCGGGCGGGATCGTCACGCGAGCGAAGCCCCTCAGTTCGGCCGGCGGTCGCGGCACCGATGCCTCGGTGTCGTGCACGTAGCACTGGACCACCTCGGCCCCGGCGACGTCACCCACGTTGGTCACGGGCACCGTGACGACGATCTCGTCGGGACCGCGCACATCGACGGCGGCGTCGCCGTACGTGAAGCGGGTGTAGGACAGGCCGTGACCGAACGCCAGCGCCGGCTCGATCCCGTTGGCCTGGTAGTGGCGGTACCCGACGAAGATGCCCTCTTCGTAGCGCACCGTCCCGGCCTCTCCCGGATAGTTGCCGTGTGACGGGTTGTCCTCGATGCGCTTCGGAACCGTGAAGGGCAGGCGACCGGCCGGATTGACATCGCCGTAGAGCACGTCGGCCAGCGCGTGGCCGCCTTCCTGTCCCGGATACCAGAGCTGGACCGCGGCGGGCACGGCATCGAGCCAGCCGAGATCGACCGGCGCGCCGGCGTTGACGACGATGATGGTCCGTTCGTTGGCGGCGGCGACCCGTCGGATGAGCTCGGGTTGGGGATCGGGAAGCGCCATGGTCGTGCGGTCGTGGCCCTCGGTCTCCCAGTCGTGGTTGAGTCCGACGACCACGACGGCCGCGTCGGCGACCCGGGCGGCGGCCTCGGCCTGCTCGATCGCGTCGGGAGGCGGGACCAGGGCCGCTCCGGCGTGGACGGCGGCAAACGCGGCCGACCCGCTGTACTCCACCACCAGGTCGTAGGTGCGGCCGGCCTCGAGGTCGACCGAGCCCCTGACCTCGGGTGATCCCATGCCGAAGAAGCTGTCTCCCTCACCCTGTGGGGCCCAGTTGTCGGCGATCACCTCGCCGTCCACGGCCACCCTGGCCTGGCCGACGGCGGTGCACCCCAGTTCCCATGTGCCCGACTCCGGCGGGACGAACCGACCACGGACCCGGACCGAGAAGTCGTCGGTGTCGACCATGCGGGTCGACGAGTCGAACCACACCAACCGGGTGGACGCCATGTGGTCGGTCCCGGTCGGGTCGCCGGCCAGCTCGCGATTCGCGAAGTAGTCGACGGTGACGCCGTCGGGGAGCCAGGCCCGGTCGATGACGGGGAGCGAGAGGTAGGTGGCGCAGCCCACGTGGTGGGTCGGCGCGTCCGAGCTGGAACGTTCGGTGATCCCCTCCAGCGGCGACACGGTCCGGTACGGGTTGACCTGGGCACTTCCGCCGCCCTGGGCCACCCCCACCCCGGCGTTGGGACCGATCACGGCCACCGACGCGTCGCTGCGCAGCGGCAGCACGCCACCCTCGTTCTTCAACAGCACGATGCCGGCGGCCGCGATCTCCCGTGCCAGAGCCCGGTGGTCCTCCCGGTCGCGACCGACCTCGTCGGGTTCGGTCGGGTCGTCGAGGAGTCCGGTCCGTTCGGCCACGAACAAGACCCTTCGGGCGGCATCGGCGACGCGATCCGCGTCGACCTCGCCGGCCCCGACCGCGGCGGGCAGGTGGCGTCCGAGGTGGCGGGCGGGGCCGGGCATCTCGATGTCGACCCCGTTGGCGACGGTCGAGGTGCTGTGGACGGCGAACCAGTCCGAGATGACCGCCCCCGCGAAGCCCCATTCGTCCTTCAGCAGGTCGGTCAGCAGCCAGCGGTGATCGCAGCAGTGGTGGGGCCCGTTCAGCCGGTTGTACGCACCCATCACCGACCAGACCCCCGCTTCGGTGACGGCGGCCTCGAACGCCGGCAGGTAGATCTCCCGAAGCGCCCGTTCGTCCACCACCACCTCGATGGTGTTCCGCTCGTACTCCTGGTCGTTGGCCACGAAGTGTTTGATGCAGGCGCTGACCCCCTGGGACTGCACGCCCTCGATGTAGGCGACGGCCATGCGCGCCGACAGGTGGGGGTCTTCGCTGAAGCACTCGAAGTTGCGTCCGGCCAGCGGGGTGCGATGGACGTTGACCGTCGGGGCCAACAGCATGCGCGCCCCCTTGTCCCTCGTCTCGGTGCCCAGCGCTTCGCCGCCTCGCCGAATCATTGCGGGGTCGAAGGTGGCGGCCATCGCGGTCTCGCAGGGGAGGAGGAGGGTGGGGGTGCCACTCCCGGTCAGGCCGTCGCCGCGAGCGCCGACGGGTCCGTCGGTGACCTTCAGCGCTGCCACCCCGAGACGTTCGACCCCGTCGACGTGCCAGACGTCGCGCCCGGCGGTGAGCGCGGCCTGCTCGTCGAGCGTCATCTGGTCGAGCAACTCCTCGATTCGTGTCATGCGCCTGCCTCCTCGGAACGGTTCCGTCAGACTAGGGGGATGCTGATCCTGCGCTTCGACTTCCGCCTCGCCCCCGAGTCTCCGGCGTCGATGGGGGAGCTCTACCGGGCCGGGCTGGAGATGACCGAGTGGGCCGAGCGGGTCGGTGCGGCGACGGTGATGTTCTCCCAGCACCACGGGTCGAGCGACGGCTACCTGCCCTCACCGGTGCCGATGGCCGCTGCCGCGGCGGCACGAACCTCGACGGTGTCGCTCAACGTCGGTGCCCTGCTGCTGTTGATGTACGACCCGATCAAGCTGGCCGAGGACATGGTGGTGCTCGATCACCTGAGCGGCGGTCGAGTGAGCTACACCGTCGGGTTGGGGTACCGCGACGAGGAGTACGCCATGTTCGGTGTGGACCCGACGCGGCGTGGGGTCACGATCGAGGAGCGGATCGGGGTGCTGCGTCAGGCGTTCACGGGGGAGCCCTTCGAGTGGAACGGTCGGCGGGTGTCGGTCTCGCCGACCCCGGTCACGCCGGGAGGACCGACGCTGGCCTACGGAGGTGGGTCGGAGGCGGCGGCCCGGCGTGCCGCACGGCTCGGGATGATGTTCTTCCCGCAGACCAGCGATCAGCGGCTGGCCGAGATCTACGACGCCGAGGCCGAGCGGACGGGCAACCCGACCGGCCTCTGCCTGTCCCCGCCGGCGGGCGCACCGACGACGGTGTTCGTGACCGCCGACGTCGATCGGGGATGGCGGGACATCGGCCCGTATCTGCTGCACGACGCACTGATGTACGGCCGGTGGCTCGGCGCCGACACCAACGCCGCCAGCTACAGCGGGGCGAAGACCGTCGACGATCTGCGCCGGAGCAGCGCGTACCGGGTCGTCACGCCGGACGAGGCGGTCGGCCTGGTCGAGCGGTTCGGCACGCTGAGCCTGGCGCCGCTCTGCGGTGGGGTCCCACCCGAGCTCGCCTGGTCCTCGCTGCGCCTGATCGAGGAGCAGGTCCTCCCCGCCCTGGCCTGACCCTCGCCCCATGACGGCCAAAATTCCGTCCGGTCGCGTCGGAAACCGACGCGAATGGACGGAATTTCGGCGGTGGGGAGCGGATCAGCCGCGGTAGGCGGCGATGATGGGAGTCAGCTCGGCGGGGGTGGCGCCGTGCAGGATCACACCGTCGCAGCCCAGGTCGAGCTGTCCCCGCACCGCGGCGACGCACTGCTCGGGGGACCCCGTCGCGCTGGGGGCGAGCCACTCGTCGGGGATGAGGGCGCCGATCCGCTCGAGCTGCTCGGTGGTGGCCACGCCGTCGATGGCGCCGGGAATCGACGCCACCGTCTCGTCGGCCCGGAAGCGCTCCAGGACCGCGGGGTCCCATCCGTTGGTCATCACCAGCAGGTCCCCGTACCCCTGGAGGTAGGTGGCCAGCCGGCCGACCGTCTTCTTCAGCCGTCGGTCGGGGGCGATGTGGTCGCCGATGGTCGCGAAGCAGGACCAGACCCGGACCGCATCGGGGTCCCGCCCGGCTCGTTCGGCGGCACGCTTGACCGTCTCCACGCAGCGGGCGGTGGTCTCGTCGGTGAAGAAGGTGTGGAGCACGACCTCGTCGAAGCAGCGACCACCCAGCTCGAGCGAGTTCGGTCCGAACGCCACCAGCGCCATCGGCAGGTCCTCGTCGAGCTCGGCGTCGAGGTGCAGGATCGGGAAGCGGCCGGCCGGCCCGTCGTGACCCATGATGACCTCGCCGCGGAACAGGCGCTTCATCAGTCCGGCGAAGTCCTCCATCTCCGCCGTCGTGATGCGGTCGATGCCGTAGGCGTCCTGAAGCGGAGGGATGCCCCGCCCCAGCCCCAGGACGAAGCGCCCACCGGTGAGGCTCTGCATCGTCAGTGCGTAGCCGGCGGTGACCATCGGGTGACGGGTGTTGTGGTTGGTCGCCGCCGTCGCGATCGTCAGCGTCTCGCTGATCGCGCCGACCGCGCCGGACTGCACCGCAGCCTCCTTCCGGTTGTACCGCTCGGAGATCCAGGCCCAGCCCAGGCCGAGCGCCTCGGCGTCGGTCACCTCGGCGATCAGGTCGCGGGTGGTCTCGGGTTGACCGGCGAGGGTGTAGAACCCCAGCTCTTCCAGGCGGTCCGGTCGGCTCGCTTCGTCGGTGGTGATCACGGCACTAGACATACACCCAACCATGGGGTTCGCACCGATTCACCGTTCTCGACCGACCGGGTTCGACCTGCGCCCGGCGTCGATGCCCGAAGCGATCGAGATCGCACCGGGTATCTGGGTGTCCGAGGGGTTCTCCAACGCGTTCTGCCTCCCCACCGACGAGGGACGGCTCGTCGTGAACACCGGCATGTTCTTCGAGGCGCCGGTCCACAAGCGGAACTTCGACGCCGTCGATGCGCGCCCGATCCGCACCATCGTGCTCACGCAGGGCCACGTCGATCACGTCGGCGGGGTGGACCACCTCCGCGGACCCGAGACCGTCGTGATCGCGCACGAGCACAACGCCGCGCACCAGGCCGACGACGAGCGGATCGCCCGCTACCGGATGGACAAGTCGGCGTTCGCGTTCGGTGCGTCGGTGATGGACGGGATCCGTGCCGTCATCGACGAGTTCGGCGCGCTGCCGGCCCAGACCGTCCCGGTGCCCGACGTGACCTTCCGCGATCGCTACGACGTCACGCTGGGCGATCGGCGCATCGAGCTCCACCACGTCCCCGGCGGCGAGACCGAGGACTCCCTCGTGGTCTGGCTGCCCGACGAGAAGGTGGCGTTGGTGGGCAACTTCTTCAGTGCGCTGATCGGGCACATCCCCAACCTGGTCACCATGCGCGGGGACCGGTTGCGCGACCCGCTGGCGTTCGTGGCCTCCGTCGATCGCATCCTTGCCCTGGAACCCGAGGTCGTCCTGCCGGGCCATCACGGTGCGGTCGAGGGAGCCGATCTGATCCGCGAGGAGCTGACCCGCATCCGCGATGCCACCCAATGGGTCCACGACGAGACGGTGGCCGGCATGAACGCCGGCAACGACCCTGTGGGAGCTGATGGACGAGATCACGCCTGCCACCCGAGCTGGAGGTGGGCGAGGGCTACGGGAAGGTGTCCTGGGACGTGCGCGCCATCTGGGAGCTGTACACCGGCTGGTTCAAACACCAGTCCACCACCGAGCTGTACGGAAGTCCGCGGCGCTCGGTCGACGCCCACCTGGTCGAGCTGGCCGGAGGCGCCGACGCGGTCGCCGGCCGAGCGGCCGAGCTGCTGGCCGGCGATGATCCGGTGGGGGCCGTCCACCTGGCCGAGATCGCGCTGTCCGTCGAGCCGCACCACGCCGGCGCCCGTGCCGCGATGCTGACCGCCCACCAGCGGCTGCGGGCCGAGGAGACCAACTTCTGGCTGGCCTCGTGGCTCGACAGGGAGATCGCCGAGCTCACGAGCGACTGAGCCCCTCCTTCGGAATCTCGGCCTCGAAAGGGCTGCTCAGCGACCCTGCCGAGGCCGAGATCCTCCCTCAGGTCGGTGGGGTGGGGAGGCAGGCGGCCAGGACCGACCGCAGTCTCGGTTCGGTCTGGTCGATGATGGTGACCACGTTTGGTCCTCCGGCGCCGCCGACGCGGAGAGTCGCCAGGTTCCAGCGGCGCTGGATGGGGCCGGTCGAGAGATCGGCGGCCTGGACTCGGCCGACGGGCAGGGCCACGGTGACGCGGCGGATGGGTCCCCGCCGGGCGACCAGCATCGTGTCGCTCAGCGCGTATCCCCAGCCGCGGGCCGTCAGCTCGCCCCCGACGACGCCGAACACCAGGAGCACCACCGCCAGCGCGGCGCCGGGCCGCCAGTCGAGGAAGATCGCCAGCACCGGGACGAGCACCAGCGAGAGCAGGACCGGTTGGATGACGCCACCGATCAGCTGGCGTCGCCGCGCGGCCGGAGGCGCGGGCGTGAGCGTCACGAGCGGGTCGTCGATGCCGGGGAGCACCGCGCAGATCCGCCGGATCTCGTCGGGCCGGAGCATGGGGATCGCGATCGACCCCGAGCCGCCGTCCATCGAGCCACCCGCCACCCGCACCTCCAGGTCGGCGGTACCGGTGACGCGCCGGATCAGCGGCGCCACCACCGACACCGTCTGGCACCGCGTGAGCTCCAGCTCGCTGCGCCGGCGGGTCAGGAGCCCCCGCTCGACCCGCAGCCGTCCGTTCACCACCCGCGCTTCCAGGCGGTGGTCGGACACCACGCTCCAGATCGCGGCGCCGGCGATCCAGATCACCAGGCCCAACATGATGAGTGCCACCCAGGTCATCAGCGTCACCGTCTCGGATCGCGACAGCACCTCGGTCCCCAGCCCGACGATGCCGTCCTCGCCGAAGAACGTGTCGGCCTGGCCTGCGATCCAGCCCAGCGCCAATGCCGGGAAGGCCAGGCGACGTCCGGTGATGCCGGCGAGTGCCAGGCGTCGGGAGGAGAGCCGGATCAACGGTGCCGGCTCGGACGCCGGGGCCGACAGCTCGGCGGTGCCGGGCGCGCCGAGCGACGGTTCCCCGGGGCCGGACCGAGCGTCGCCCCGCAGGTCGGCCGACACGGCCCGGGCGACCGGGAGGGACAGGCCCGACAGCGAGATCTCGCTCTCGCCGGTGCCGGCCCCGGTCTCGACCCGCAGGCGGCAGAGCCCGAAGACCCGCAGGCCCGGCGGCTCCACGATCTCGACCTCGTGGGCCCGGCCCAGCGGGATGCGCCGCTGTTCGCGCCGCACGACCCCCCGGTGGACCCAGAACGCACCCTCGGCCAGGCACCAGCGGGTCGACCACCAGCGGAGGACGCCGGGGATCAGGGCGAGCAGACCGATGGCCACCGCCCCGATGAGGTTGAGGGTGAGACCGCCCCACAGGACCGCGATGAGGTAACCGGCGCCCTGGCCGTCGATCGGGAGGATGGAGACCGGGCTGACCCGCTCCCACGGGAGATCGGGGCGCTCCCCGGCGACGTCACTCAGACGGCATCACCCTGGCCGATCCGTGCGAGTACCACCGTGCGCACCCGATCGGCCTCGTCGGGCTCGATCCCGGCGATGGCGCCCGAGATGGTCGACGCCGCGGTGACCAGGGTGAGCGACCGCAGGCCGAACAGCTGCTCGAGCGGCCCCGCGGAGACGTCGACGTGCTGGACCCGGTGGTACGGGATGGTGAGCTCGGTGCGGAACATCGCACCGCGGCGGACCTCGATCTGGCGCTCGCCCACCAGGTAGGAGGAGTACTCGTACCGGATCCTGGCCATGCGGAGCCCGACCAGCATCGCCGCGACGAGGAACCCCACCAGCGCGGCGAGGCCGATCAGGGAGGCCGCAACGCCGACCACCAACAGGGCAAGCGGAATCGGGAGCAGCAGAACGAACACGATCGCGACCGAGGCCAGGTTGCGGACCCGCCACATCGGGAGGGCCTGCGGCGACGGGCGCAGGCGACCGCCAGGGGGAGCCTGATCGAAGAGCGCATCGGCGTCGGTCACGGCCTCGAAGGTAGCGGTGTCAGCGGGCAGACTGACGGGGCATGAGCCGCACCATCCGCATCGACGATCTCGCCGATCCCGAGCTGACCGAGCAGCAGATGAGGCTGCGTGAACTGGCCGACCAGTTCCCGGTCACGTTCTCGGTCGGTGGGATCCTGGCGGCGGCCCGGGACCGGACCGGGCTCGACGACTTCGGGCCCGACGACTTCCGCGATCGCCTCGACGTGCTTTGCCGATCAGTCGACGAGGACACGTCGCTGGCCGCCTCCGGTCGGGCGGGGGTCCATGCCGACTTCGTGCGCTACGCGTCCAACCGGCTCCTGATCCGCGACCTCCTGGTCCGCCACCCCGAGATCCACGACGTCGAGATCACCGCTCCCATCGTGGTCGCCGGGCTACCTCGCTCGGGGACGACGCACCTGCTCAACCTCATGGCGGCCGACCACCGGTTCCGGTCCCTGCCCTACTGGGAGTCGTGCGAGCCGGTGCGGGCGGAGGGTGACGAGCCCACCGTCGAGGGGGAGGACCCTCGCTTCACCCGGTGTCGCGAGTCGTGGGAGCTGACCGATCAGCTGATGCCGCTGCTCCGGGCGATGCACGCGATGACCCCCGAGCACATCCACGAAGAGCTGGAGCTGATGGGGCCCGACTTCGCCAGCTACAACTTCGAGTGGCGGTTCCACGCACCCCGCTGGCGCGATCACTATCTGAGCCACGACCAGACGCCGCACTACCGGTACATGAAGCGGGTGCTCAAGGTGCTCCAGTGGCAGGATGCTCAGCAGGGCATCGACCCACGCCGGTGGGTCTTGAAGTGTCCCCAGCACATGGAGCAGCTCCCGGTCCTCCACGCCACGTTCCCCGATGCCACGATCGTCATCACCCACCGGGATCCGACGTCGGTGATCGCCTCGGCCTCCACGATGACCAGCTACGGCGACCGCATGCGGTGCACGACGCCCGACCCGGTGCGAACGGCGCGCTACTGGACCGACCGGGTCGAGACGCTGCTGCGCTCGTGCGTGCGGGACCGTGACGCACTCCCCGCCGATCGGGTCGTCGACGTGCGGTTCCACGAGTTCATGGCCGACGACCTGGGCACCGTCGAACGGATCTACGCCACGGCGGGCGTCGACATGACACCGCAGGCTCGCAGCGAGCTGGGCGGGTATGTCGACGAACACCCCAGGGGCCGGCACGGCCGGATCGTCTACGACATGGCGGCGGACTTCGGGTTGGATCGACAGGCGCTTCGCAGGCGGTTCCGGTTCTACACCGACCGCTTCGGCGTGCGGGAAGAAGGTGGATCATGACGGCGACGTTCGATTTCGAGGGAGCCAGGGTGCTGGTCACGGGCGGCACCAGCGGCATCGGCCATGGTGTGGCCGTGGCGTTCAGGACCGCCGGTGCCGAGGTGACCGTCACCGGCACGCGATCGGGGCCGTCCGACTACGACATGGCGTTGGACGGCCTGGCCTACCGCCGGATGGACCTGACCGATCCGGGCGCCATCGATGCGGTGGTCGACGCGACGTCGGACCTCGACATCCTGGTCAACAACGCCGGCGCCACGCTCGACGACGAGGTCGACCCCGAGGGGTTCGAGGCCTCGGTGCAGCTCAACCTGACGGCGGCCTATCGGCTGACCTCCGGCTGCCGGTCGGCACTGGCGCGATCGACACGGCCGGGCGGTGCCAGTGTCGTCAACGTGGCCAGCATGAGCGCGGTCCGCCCGTCGATGTTCGTCCCGGGCTACGGCGCAGCCAAGGCGGGCGTGATCCAGATGACCAGGCAGCTGGGACTCATGTGGGCTCCCGACGGCATCCGGGTCAACGCGGTGGCGCCGGGACTGATCCTCACCGGGATGACGCGGGTGATGCAGGACATCCCGGAGTTGGCCGAATCCGAGCTGGCCAAGGTGCCCATGGCCCGCTGGGGGACCCCCGAGGATGTCGCACCCATGTTCTTGTTCCTGTGCAGTCCCGGAGCGGCGTTCATCACCGGCCAGACGTTCAACGTGGATGGTGGGTACTCGCTCACGTAGCGTTTGTCGCCGTGATCGACGACCGCCCCCGCTCCTTGCCACACCTCCGCCCGCTCGTCGGGTTGCTGGTGGTCAGCCTGCTCGCCGGCTTGACCGTGATGGTTCCCGCTTCACCCGCCTGGGCGGCGCCGCTCTTCAAGCTTCCGTTCCGCTGCGGCGAGGTCTGGCACGCCGGGACCTACGCCGGGCACAGTCCCGATGTCGACTGGAACGCGTATCCGTCCGACTACGGGCGCCCCGTCCTCGCCTCCGCGTCGGGGACCGTGCGCGTGGGGATGGCCCGCCTGGGGGAGATGTGGATCGACCACGGGGGCGGTTGGTCGACGCGGTATCTCCACATGGAGAACCGGAGGACGAGCCTCGACGGCAAGCAGGTGGGGGTGGGAACCCAGATCGGGACGGTCGGCGCGGTCGGTGGGGGAGCGAGCAGCCCCCACCTCCACTACGAGCAGCGCTTCCGCGATGTCGAGCAGCCGGTGGCGATCGACGGGGTCAGGATCAGGGTGGGAGGGACGAACCCCGGGGCCCCGGCGTACACCAGCACGAACTGCGGCATGTCTCCGCAGGGCCGATTCGAGGCCGTGACCTCGCCCGCCGACGGCACCGTCCGGATCCGGGGCTGGGCGTTCGACGGGGACGCTCCCACCTCACCGATCACCGTTCGCGCCTACATCGGCGGACCGCACGGGACGCCCGGGGTCCAGGTGGCAGCGGTGAAGGCGAACGTCCGCCGGCCCGACATCGCGGCCGCGTATCCGTCGGCCGGGCGCGATCACGGTTTCGACGCCACCATCACGACGGGAAAGCGCGGCACCCAGCCGGTGTGCGTGTACGCCCTGAACGTGGGCTCGGGCAGCAACACCCCGCTGGGATGCCGGACGGTCACCGTGGCCGGCGACGTGACCGTGACCGTGGGCTACACCAACTCCTACCACCAGCTCCTGGTCCGAGCCGCCCGGGAGGCCGGCAAAGGTGTCGAGGAGTTCACCCGTGACGCCACGATCATCCTGGCCTTCCTCGTCTACATCTCGGATCCGTCGGACGCCCGGCCGATCCGGCCGGTCCCCTCCACCACGGGCCCCCGACCGGTGACGGTGACCTGGTCGGCGGATGAGATCCCCGGGATCGACGGGATCGGGCGGTTCTTCTCGCTCGATCGGCGACAATCCCAGCGGGTCTCGGCCGATCTGTTCACGTTCCTGGCCCTGCTGGGCGGCGCCTGAGGCCGGAGTCATCCAGCTTCCCCGTCGGTGTCGAACCTTCGTCGTTCGTCACCGATCGGAGTCATACCGTGTCCCGTCTGCTGAAGCTTCTGCCGCTGTCCGTCCTGGTCCTCGCCGGCTGTATCCCCACCGTCGACCACGTCGACGTCGAGCGCTACATGGGGACCTGGTACCAGATCTCCAGCAACCCGCAGTTCTTCAGCGACGACCTGGTCGGGGTCACCGCCACCTACACCCTCCGCGACGACGGTGTGGTCGACGTCCTCAACGAGGGGTTCGTCGGCGACTTCGACGGCCCGGTCGACCGGATCGAGGGCGAGGCGCGGGTCATCAACGAAGAGACCAACGCATCGCTCAGCGTCGACTTCTTCGGCTCGCCCCTGGCGCAGGCCTACCCGTCGTACAACATCGTCGTGCTCGGCGACAGCGACGACTACGGCTACGCGGCCGTCACCGATCCGCGCTACTCGTCGCTGTTCATCCTGAGCCGCACCCCCCAGATGGATCCGGCGCTCTACCAGGACATCCTCGACGATCTCCAGGAGCAGGGCATCCCCACCGACCGACTCGTGCTGACTCCGCAGCAGGAGGGCTGACCCGCCCGCTACCGTCAGGCGGATGAGCATCCGAGGCCGCCGCTGGGTCAACCTCGGCGTCCTGGTCTTCGGTGCCGTCGCCATCTGCGGCGCGGCGCTGTTCGCCTGGCTGGCCGGCGACACGGAACGCATCACGAACTACTGGACCTCGGCCGAGCTGGACGAGAACGGTGCGGCGACGGTCACCGAGCTGATCGAGTACGACTTCGGGCCGAACGACCGGCGCGGCATTCTCCGTGACGTCGAGGAGCTGGACACGACCCGGCCTGTCTCGGTGCGCTCCCGGACCGCTCCCGATCAGTTCGTCGTGCAGCCGCGCGCCGGCGACGACCGGATCAGGATCGGCAATCCCGAGGTCACGATCGACGGCCGTCATCTCTACGAGATCAGGTATTCGCTGCTGTCGCTCGAGTCAGCGGGCGTCGTCGCCTGGGATGCGATCGGGACCGGGTGGACCGTCGGGACGAGTAACGCCGAGATCCATCTCCGGGCCCCGTTCGAGCTGCTCGATGCGGAGTGCTCGAAGGGTCGGTCCGGCGATCGCGGCGGGTGTTCGGCGGCCACGGTCGCCCCGGGTCACCTGGTCATCGATGTGGGATCGCTGTCCGGACCGTCCGACGACACGCCGGGGAGCGAGGGGGTGACGATCGAGGCCCGGGTGGGTGCGCCGGTCGCGCTGCCGGCGGCCCCGGCCCCACCTGATCTCACCGGGAGCGACCCGGGCACCGGACTCCTCCCGGTGGCACTGGTCGCTCTGCTCGGCGCCCTGGCGCCGATGGCGTTCGTCTCGGCGGGCATCCGTCGTCTGGGTCGGGAGCAGGTGTGGGCCGGAGGTGCCGCCGATGCCGCGTACGGACCGGGCGACCCGGCCGCGGGTGAGCCCCGGGCCGTCGTCAGGCTCGACGCCGGTGAGCTGGCCGAGCTGGCGACCATCGAGTTCGTCCCTCCGGCCGGTATGGAGCCGTGGCAGGGCGGCGTGGTCGACAGAGAGCAGGTCCGCACCGAGCACCAGGCCGCCTGGCTCGTGCAGCGCGCCGTCGACGGCCAGATCACGCTGACCGGCGAGAAGAAGCCCGTGGTGGGCATCGGGCCCAGCGGGGTGCGGGACCCGATTCTCATCCAGATGTTCAACGGTCGGTCGATCGTCGAGTTGGGCAAGCGGGACGCCTCGTTCCGCAAGGCGTGGTCGGCGCTCGAGAAGCAGCAGGAGCGCTATGCGAAGACGTCGCCGCTCTGGCAGCGCACGGGCGATCAGCGCTCGGATCTGGGCCCTCGTCCTGGGGGCCCTGGCGCTCACCCTTGGGCTGGTTGCGACCGTCGTCGGGGGAGTGTTCTGCGCCCGCTACGGAGCGGCGTGGTTGCCCTTGGTCGCGGTCGGCGCGGTCGGGGCCGGTGCGGGCCTGGCCGCGGTGGTGCGGTCGTGGGAACTGCGGGTCCGCACGCCGATCGGATCGGCCGAGTGGCTCAAGATCGAGTCGTTCCGGCAGTTCCTGGCCGGATCCGAGGCGTACCACGCCGACTGGGCCGCCGAGCACGACATCTTGCGGGAGTACACCGCGTGGGCGGTGGCGCTGGACGAGATCGACCGCTGGGCGAAGGCGGTGGAGCAGTCGGCGGTCGCCCGGACCGACACCACCGGTTTCTACCTGGCTGCGACCAGTTCGCGCCTGGGTTCGGCCGCGGTGGCCACGGCCGCATCGCGATCGAGCAGCAGCGGTGGCGGCGGGGGCGTGGGTGGCGGTGGCGGTGGCGGCGGCGGCGGGAGCTGGTGAGTGCAGTGGTGCTGTAGGTGATCTCGCAGGGTGCGTCGGTATGACCACCCAGAGCAGTTACAGTGTCCTGGTTCCGAATTCCCCCACACGGAGGCTCCCCCGTGCGCAAAGTCCTGGCCATCCTCGCGGCAAGCATGCTGTTCCTCGCAGCGTGCGGTGACGACGACGACACCGAGTCCGAAACCACCGAGACCACGGCGGCGCCCACGACGGCGACGCCCACCACCGCGGCGCCCGATGTCGAGGAAGCGCTGGCCAACTTCTGCGACGAGGGTCAGGTCTACATCGACGCCCTCGACACCTTCGGCATGGTCTTCTCCGACGAGGAGCCCACCGTTGGTGACCTCAGCGAAGGGCTCGACCCCCTGGTCGAGCTCGGCGATACCGCCAAGGAGGCCGGTGAGGCCCTCTCCGCCGCCATCGACGAGCAGGACAAGATGGTCGAGGAGGCGATCGCCGCCGGCGAGACGCCGCCCTCGACCGTCGTGACCGTCGACGTCCCCGACGATCTGATCGATCGCACGCTGACGGCGCAGGATGCCCTGGTGGCCGCCATCGAAGGCATCAGTCTCGACACCCCGCTGAGCGAAGCCGGCATTGCGGTCACCTCGGCGGCCTATGCGGTCGAGGTCAACTGGATCGACGTCCTCATCGAAGCCGGCTGCTCCGAGGATCCGAACGCCGCTCGCGCCCAGATCCAGCAGCTCATCGCCGGCGCCCAGCAGGACCTGACCACCGCCGGGTTCTACACCGGTCCCATCGACGGGGTCTACGGCCCGGCCATGGCCGACGCCATCAAGGCTCTCCAGGCCGAGGCCGAGCTGCCCGAGACCGGGTACCTCGACCCCCTGACCCAGGAGGCTCTCCAGGAGGCCCTCGAGGGCCAGGCCTCGGCGCAGGTGTCCGCCCTCCAGGGTGTGCTCAAGACCCTGGGCTACTGGGACGGCGAGATCGACGGCCAGTGGTCGCCCGAGCTCGAGACCGCGCTGAAGACCTTCCAGGCCGACCTTGGCGTGGAGCAGACCGGTCAGCTCGACGAGGCCACGCTGCGAGCACTGCAGCAGGCGCTGGCCGACGCCGAAGCCGCGGCGAACGCCACCACCACGACGGCGCCGCCCACCACGGCGGCCCCGGCCACCACCGAGGCTCCGGCCACCACCGAGGCACCCACCACCACCGCTCCCTGATCCCGGGGACGTCCGCACCCGCTGACGACAGCACCGGCCCCGCAGCGAGACTGCGGGGCCGGTGCGCGTCCGGGTTCGTCTGATTCGGCCCGTTCCGTCGGGGGCGGGCATGATCGTTCCCTGGTCCGGCGGCGGATCGGGGAGGGGAACTGCCGTGAAGTCGTTCATCCATCTGGATCGAGGCGACACGCCTCGCCACGCCCATCGGGATCTGGACGGGCGCAAGGAGGAGGAGATGAGCCGGGCCGGCTTCTCGGGCCGCTCGACCGTCCTCTACCACGCCCACGACCCCACCACCTTCCGGGCCGAAGGCCCGCTCCGGGTCACCGAGTGGCGCACCCGTCGCCTGGCCACCGACGATCAGGCCGATCCGGCCGGTCGACCGCGGCGGGTGCTGTTCAACGCCGACTGCTCGTTGTCGATCAGTCGCCGCTCCGAGCCGATGCCCTTCCTGTATCGCAACGTCGACGGTGACGAGGTCTACTTCGTGCACCGGGGCACCGGGACCTTCCGCACCGAGTTCGGCCCCGTGCCCTACGAACCGGGCGACTACGTGGTCCTCCCCAAGTCGACCACCTACCAGGTGGTGCCCGACACCGACGACAACCACTTCCTGGTCACCGAGACCTACGGCGAGCTGCAGCTGGCCGACCTGGCACCGTTCGGTCGGCGAGCGCCGTTCGACCCCACCGTCCTGTTCGTGCCCGAGCCCGACCCGGTCGTCGACCACGAGCACGACGAGGTCGAGGTGCGCATCCGCTACCGGGGGCAGGACTCGTCGATCTTCTACCCGTATCACCCCTTCGACGTGCACGGCTGGAAGGGCGACCTGTTCCCCTTCAAGCTCAACATCCGGGACTGGAACGTGGTGATGTCCGAGTCGCTGCACCTGCCGCCGTCGATGCACGCCTTCCTCCAGGCGCCCGGGGTGATCGTGGTGCACTTCCTGCCCCGGCCCGCTGAAACCCGCCCGGGCGCCGAGCGGGTGCCGTGGTACCACCGCAACGTCGACTACGACGAGGTCACCTTCACCCACGGCGGGACCTTCCTGGGGTTCCCGCTGCGGCCGGGGGATCTGGCCCACAGCCCGCAGGGGCTGCACCACGGGGCGCCCGAGATGGCCCGCGACCACGCCAGAGCCACCCACGACGAGTACGACCGGGTCGACTGGGAGATCATCTCGGTCGACACGGTGCGACCGCTGACCGTCGACGCCGAGTCCCTGGCCGCCATCCAGACCAGGCCCGAGGAGGTCCCGTCCGGTGACCGATGACGTCTTCACCTATCGATTCGACCGTCGCCCCGAGGTCATCGTCTTCGCCGAGGAGGCCGAGTTCAAGGACACGTACGGCGGCGATGAGAACATCGTGCTGCTCGAGGCCCACCACCTGGTGCCCGACGGCAATCCCAGCGACACCGTCCTGATCTTCATGCATCCGGTGGGCGCCGGTGCGTACCTGCCGATGGTGGGGGCGCTGGCCCGGGCCGGCCACCACGTCATCTACTGCAACTCCCGCTACCGCACCGGCGACATGGCGCTGATCATGGAGAAGGTCGTGCTGGACCTGGCGGCGTGTGTGCGCCACGCCAAGGAGCAGCTGGGCTACGAGAAGGTGGTGCTGGCCGGCTGGAGCGGCGGGGGATCGCTGTCGCTCTTCTACCAGGCCGAGGCCGAGGACCCGACGGTCACGGCCACCCCTGCCGGTGAGCCGCCGGATCTGACCGCCGCCGGACTGATCCCGGCCGACGGCATCCTGCTGCTGGCGGCGCACGTGAGCCGGGCCCACACGCTGACCGAGTGGCTGGACGCGTCGATCCTGGACGAGTCCGACCCGACCCGACGCGACCACGAGCTGGATCTGTTCGACCCGACCAACCCCAACCAGCCGCCGTACTCCGACGACTTCGTCCTGCGCTACCGCGAGGCGCAGGTGGAGCGGAACCGCCGGATCACGGCGTGGGTCCGGGAGAAGCTGGCCGAGCTCAACCCGCCCGGATCGGCGAGGCCTGCCGAGTTCGGGTTCGTCGTGCACGGGACCATGGCGGATCCCCGCTTGTTCGACGGTGCCCTCGACCCCAGCGAACGCGAGATCGGCTGGTCGTACCTGGGCGATCCCCAGGTGGTCAACGACGGACCGGTCGGGCTGGCCCGGTTCTGCTCGCTGCGCAGCTGGCTGAGCCAGTGGAGCTACGACGAGTCCAACGCCGACGGTGTGGCCTGCGCGGAGCGGGTGACCGTGCCCGGCCTGGTCATCGGCAACATGGCCGACGTGGCGTGCACCCCCAGCCACCATCGGCGGTTGTTCGCAGCCCTGGGTTCGGAGGACAAGCAGCAGCACGAGATCGCCGGGGCCACGCACTACTACATCGGCCAGCGCGACGAACTGGCCGAGTCGGTCAGCATCTGCTCCGCCTGGCTCCACGCCCGCGACCTCGCCTAGCGATGCTGGATATGGGGTCGATACTGAACCGTCACGGTTCAGTATCGACCCCGAAATCGCTCTGGATCGTGGTCGTGCTCGTCCTGCTGGCGGGGTGCTCATCGAGGGATGGCGATGGGGACGGCCCGGGCATCCGACACCGGTGGACCTGCGACCACCGCGGCGTCCCCGGCCACGACCGCACCGGCCAGCGACGGGACGACGGTTCCGCCATCGGAGCGTGTCGTCGCGCCGGAGAACCGTCCCGAGGACATCCCACCCCCATGGCCGGCGGGCGATCCGGCGTTGGCGTCGTTCTCGTTCACCGATGTCACAGCCGAAGCCGGTCTGGACGTGACGCACTCGGACCTTCCGTTGATCGCGGAGTCCGGCATGACCTCGGGCGTCACCGTGGCCGATGTGGACCGGGACGGTGACCACGACGTCTTCCTCCCGCGGGTGGGCAAGCCCGACGGCCTGTTCCTCAACGACGGGAGTGGCCGATTCACCGATGTGGCGGAACAGGCGGGCGTGGCCGGGCCACCCGACCGCGCCGGATCCTCCGCCGGGGTGTTCGCCGACTTCGACGCCGACGGCCACCTCGATCTGTTCGTCACCGGCGCCGGCCGGGGCGCCAACCAGCTCTTCATGAACAACGGCGACGGGACGTTCCGCGAGGAGTCCGACGGCGCGCGGGGTGGCGTCGCCCGAGGAGCGCCTGCGGCGGGCGGGCAATCAGATTCACGATGCTGCGGTCGCCGACGTGAACCGCGACGGCTTCATGGACCTGCTGGTGCTGCACTGGCGCCAGGAGCTCTTCTTCGACGACGAGGCCCAGGCCGCGATCTCGGAGCGCCTCGGCACTGCCGGCATCGTGTCCGACGACGCACCGTCCAACTGCGCGGCGGCGGGAGCACTCCGGGCCGCTGGGCTTCCCGTTGAGCGACGCAGTTCAGCCGGCGCGCTCGGTGTTGTATCTCAACGACGGGACCGGGAACTTCACCGACGCGACCGAGGCGTACGACCTGCCGTTGGATGAGATCGTGGCGTTCACCGGCGTCTTCAACGACCTGGACGGCGACGGCTGGATCGGATCTCACGATCACCGGGGACACCTGCACCAGCCGGGTCTTCCGCAACGTCGACGGCGAACGGTTCGAGGACGTCACGGCCGAGGCTCGGTGTCGGGCAGCGACGAGAACGGGATGGGCTCGGTCATCACCGACGTGAACGGCGACGGCGTGGCCGACTGGTTCATCACGTCGATCAGCTACCCGCACGATGATGGGTGTGTCGTCCAGGGCTGCTCGGGCAACCGCCTGTTCCTCGGCAACGGCGACGGCGGCTTCACCGACGCCACCGACGACTTCGGGGTGCGCGACGGCGCATGGGGCTGGGGAGCGGCGATCGAGGACTTCGACAACGACGGCGTGCCCGAGATCACCATGGCCAACGGATTCGAGATCGAGCCCGACTCGCTCGACCAGGTGGACGACGCCGTTCGCGGCTACTTCGCGGCCTTCGTCGAGGACACCACCCGGTTCTGGGTCACCGACGGTTCGACCTACCGGGACGCCGCCGCGGCGCTCGGTCTCGATGCGACCGCGATCGACCACGGCCTGGTGGCCTTCGACATGGACGCCGACGGTGACCTGGACCTGCTGATCGCACCCTCGCGGCAACCGCCACGGCTGTACCGGAACGACACGCCCGGCGGGAACCACTGGCTCTCGGTGTCGTTGGACGATCCGACCTCACCCGGCAACCGGTGGGGCGATGGCGCCCGCATCGAGGTCACCCGTGCCGCAGGGGAAGATCCGATCGTCGGCTGGATCTCCACCGGCGGGTCGTACGAGTCCCAGAAGCCGCCCCTGGTGCACGTCGGACTCGGTGACCTCGGAGGGCCGCTGGACCGCATCGAGGTCCACTGGCCCGGCGACGCCGAGCCGCAGGTCGTGGAAGGGGTCGAGGTCGACCAGCACCTGGTGATCGAGCGGGCGCCCTGAGCAAGATCTGGGGAGCCTGCGCCACATCTCGTGGAGCTGGGGCTCCCCAGATCCGGCTGGAGCGGTCAGTCCACCCAACCACTCCGTCTATGGGCACGACGCCAGGGTGCCGCTCACATCACCGAGCTTCCAGTCGCATACCGTGATCCGGTAGCCGGCCGACGGCGAGTCGGTGATTCGCACCAACGACCGAGCGACCGAAGGTCCTGACGGTCCTCCGAGCAGGGCTGACAGCTCCACGAGCCGGGCGCCGCCGGATGCTCTGGAGACACAGTCGACCTGAAGTCTCGTACTGGTCCCTCCGGTCGAACCGGTCGGCGGCGGCAGCACCACCTCATACACCGATGGTGGACCACTACAGGGAGAGCCGGGGGCGCCGGCGCCGAGCGTTCCGTCCGGGTCTGAGCGCAGTCGGCTGATCACGACCTCCATTGCTGCGTCGCCTGCTCTCCGATCAGCCGCAGAACCGGCCTGTTCGCTGACCGATCTGGCCACCGTCGTCGTGTACCCGAGGACGGCCACCACGGTCACGGCGAAGAAGAGAAGGAGTCCGAGCGTCGCAGGCAAGAGATACCCCGAATCTCCTCGTCGGCCCGGGATAAGCCGTCGGGCTGTCACAACCTGATCCGCCGAGTTGGCCCCCAGGCACTCCACGCGCCCCCGTAGACGCGCGCACGGACGTGCACGTCGTAGTTCGAGCCGAGGCAGAGGCCAACTGCCTGAACCCTGGCCGTGTAAGTGCCCCCCGAAGCAGGACTCACGAACGAAGTTCTGTCGCTGTGGTCCGTGACACAGCCACCGAGGAAGTAGCCCACCATGAGCACCTCGTACTCATCTGCTCCAGGCACTGCGTTGAACCGGAAGTCCCCGCACGTGTCACAGCAGCCCTGACCGACCTTGGTCGGCGGTCCTGGGGCGGCCGGCGTGCCGTTGATCCGGAGGCGCTTCTGCGTGGAGACCGGTGCAGGGTCGTCCAGCCCCTTCACGGTGAGGCGCAGGAAATAGTTGCCGGCCGGGAGCGAGGTGAACGTGGGTGCACGGCTGCTGTTCGAGACCTGCGTGATCCCGTCCGGATAGGACGTCAGGGTCCACGCCGAAGTACTCCACGTCAACTGCTTCGGCCGCCGGACTGGTGGCGATGTTCGTCGGGGCGTTGGCCGGGTTCCCGGTCGAGGCATCCGGATTGGTCGTGAAGGCCGCTGTCGGTGCCTTGGCGGAAACGAAGATGTCACGGGTCGTGGCCACCGAGGCCTCGTTGAGATCGTCGTACGTGGTCAGCGTGATCGTCTTTGTCCCTCGATCGGCGTAGGTATGCGGTTCGTCGCTGAGATCACAGGTCGCTCCGGTGTTGCAGTTCTTGGTCGTTTGCGGAGAACCATCGCCCCAGTCGATGACGATCCTCTGGATCGTGCCGCTCGTCGATGTCGCCGTCGCCGACAGGTACATGGCGCTCGCTCGACGAATGGGATTCGGGGTGGTCGTGATGGCCGTCAGGACGGGTACGGCGTTGGTGACGTTGACGACCGCCCGACTCGTTGCGGTTCCGCTACTGCCCGTCACAGTCAACTCGATCAGCCGCGGACCGATGCTCGAGTACGTCTTCGTCTGGCTCAGGACCCCTGGGGTGCAGGCCGTCGGCCCGGACGTGGTGCCGTCACCCCAATCCCATGAGCACTGGAGCCCTGAGCTGTCGCCGGCGCCGATCGTCGACGAGTACGTCACTGACTGTCCGCGGTCAACTGGCTCGGCAAACGCAATATCCGAGGCACTGGGCCGCTGTGCCCCGATCGCGATCTCGGCAGACGTGGACGCCGACCCGGACGCAGTGGTCACGGTCAGGGTCACCGTGTACGGGAATCCTTCTCCGCCGGGCGGGTAGGTCGAGAATGTGGGGTCGCCGACGGAACGCCGGACGCAGGCAAGGAGTCCCCGTCGCCCCAGTTCCAGGCGTAGGTCATCGGCTGGTTCAGGGGGTTCCAGGACGCCGCAGCAGAAAACTCGACCAACACACCCCGCTCGGCGCGAAGCGGGGTGTAGGTGAAGCGGGCACGCGGTAGCGCGTTCTCGGGATTGAGTGAGTTGATGCGACGAGTCGCTTCGATCGTGGCGGGCCCTCCAGATGTCGTCTCGATGGTCATCCTCGCGGTCCAGCACCTGTCGTTCTGGCCTGCTCCGTTCGCCGCCGGGCATCCCGCCTCGACGGACAGCACGTCGGTGATCAGGTCGACCGACGTGGTCGCCGAGAGATCCACCTCTCGGCACACGTGTCGTCGGACGACCTTGGTGCCGGGAGGGGCATTAGGATCGGGATCAGAAACGGAGCTGTACACGATCCGCCGTGGATCCTGGTCACCGCTGGTGAGCACCAGATGGACGTCCTCTCCCGATACGCCCGAGCAGTTGGCACCAGCGCCACCGGATTGGAGCGCGGATCGAGCGAACACGGCAGTGGAGACGTCGCGCTGGAAGTAGGTCGTGTGCAAGGCGAGGCCAGCGGTCTCATCGTTGCGCTGTGTGGTGTCGTCCTGGTGTCGGAACGACGCGACGGCCCAGGCGAGCAGCGGCACCACCACGATTGAGGACACGGCGACGATGACCAGAACCTCGACCAGTGTCACGCCTGACTGGGGGCGGCCGCGTCTGGGACCTCACAGTGTCACATCGATCGTGGCGGGCTGGCCCCACACGCCGTTGACCTTCGCCTGGATGGTCACCGAGTACCTGCTACCGAGACACAATCCGAATGCAGTCACCGATCCGGTCATCGTCGA
>CAVONU010000001.1:0-1220543 GCA_963697385.1 uncultured Acidimicrobiales bacterium | reverse complement strand
CTACGCTGCGGCCGATGGGGACGGGACCTAGGGGGATCGCAGCGCGTGATCCCGTCCCTCGTCGTCTCCGAGATTCGGTCCGCGCTCGTCGAGTACCTGGCGACCACGTTCGCGCTCTCGACGACGACGTCCGCGACGCGCTCTCCGAGTTCCTCGACGACCCGGCCGACGGCATCTTCCGTGGGCCGTACCTGCGGGTGCGCACGCCGTTCCGGCCGGTCGACCCGGCGACTGGGAGTCGCCGCTCGGCTGGCTGCCCGACTGGTTCGCCCCGTACGTGCACCAGGCGCGCGCGTTCGAGCGGCTGTCGACGGTCGGGAGCGAACCCGCAGCCGACGCTGGTCACCACCGGCACCGGGTCGGGCAAGACCGAGTGCTTCCTCTACCCGATCCTCGACCACTGCGCCCGTGAGCGGGCCGCGGGCGAGCCGGGCATCAAGGCGATCATCCTCTACCCGATGAACGCGCTGGCCACCGACCAGGCCGGCCGCCTCGCGGAGCTGATCGCGACCGAGCGACCGGCTCGCCGGCGTGACGCGCCGGGTCTGTATCGTCGGCGAGGCCGGCACGCACACGGCGATGGGACCCGACCATCTCGATCGACGACCGCGAGGCGCTGCGCGCCGACCCGCCCGACATCCTGCTCACCAACTACAAGATGCTCGACTTCCTGCTGCTGCGGCCGGAGGACCGCGACGCTGTGGGCCGGCAACGAGCCCGACACGCTGCGCTACCTGGTGCTCGACGAGTTCCACACCTACGACGGCGCCCAGGGCACCGACGTGGCCATGCTGCTGCGCCGCCTCGGCGCCACGCTCGGCATGGCCAGCGACCGACGCGCCGCTGGGACGGCGATCGCCGGTGGCGACCTCGGCGACGCTTGGGCACCGGCGCCGACGGCGCTGGCCTCAGCTGCGGACTTCGCCGCCAAGGTCTTCGGCGTCGACTTCGACGACGCCGATCATCGGCGAGACCCGCCAGACCGTCGAGGAGGCCTGCCGGACCACCAACTACCGCCTCCCGATCCCCGACGCTTCCGACGGTCGCCGACCTCGACGACCTCGACGACGTGGTCGCGCGCCTTCTGTCGCCGATCGAGGGCCTGGACCCGAGTCCGCCGATCACTTCGAGCTCGGAGAACGACTGCTCGCCCACCCCCTGACCCGTGCGGTCCTCACCGCGGTCGGCGATCGGTCCCGATCCTGGCCCGACGCCGTGCGGAGATCGTGGCGCAGCGCCCGACTGGGGACGTGTCGGTCAGACCGGCGACGGTCTGCGGTCGAGCGGCGCTGGCCCAGTTCCTCGGCTGCTGTCGGTCGCGCGCGGCGCCAGGGTGAGCGCGAGCGGCCGCTGTTCTCCGTCGAGGTACAGCTCTGGATCCGCGAGGTGTCCCGCCTGCTCCGCACCGTGTCGACGGTGACCGTCGTTCCGCTGGCGCGACTCCGCCGCGGCGACCGACGAGGACGACGCGCCGCCGTGCCGGGATCGGAGCTGCCGGCCGTCTACTGCCGCCGCTGCGGCATGTCGGGCTGGATGGCGTCGGCGATCGGAGACCTGCGACGCGCTCGGCATCAACCCCAGCACGATCTACTCCGGTGCAGTGACCCGATCGCCGCCGGTCCGGGTCTCATGCGCGCCCATCCCGACGACGCCGACGGCGCTGGTACTCGACCCGGCGACCGCAGCTTCGTCGACGAGCCGGACGACGACACCGTCGCCCGTGCTCGTCACTCCCGCGAGGACGACGCCCGAGCGCAGCCCTGCCCGGCGTGCGGCGACCGAGACGCGATCCGCTTCCTCGGTCTGGCGGTCGCCAGCGCTCGCCTCGGTCGTCGATCACCACCGCTGTTCGGCTCCCGCCACGTGGACGACGACGAGCGCAAGCTCCTCGCCTTCACCGACTCGGTGCAGGACGCATCGCACCGGGCGGCGTTCTTCGCCGGCCGCACCCACCGGTTCAACCTCCGCTCGCTCATGGCCGGCATCATCCAGCGCGGACGAGCGCAGGTGTCGGCTCGCCGACCTGGGCGACGTGCTGCTCGCCGAGGCCGACGCCGACCGCGACCGCTTCGGGCTGCGTGCCGCCCGACCTGCTCCGCCACTCCGCTCGTCTCGCACCATCTGGACCGACCCCCGCGCCGAGGCGCTCAGCTTGCTCGGCACCGGCTTCGGCTTCGAGGTCGATCTCGAGTTCGGGCTGCGGTCACGGGTCGGGTCGCACCCTCGAGCTGTCGCGCGCTGCCGCTCGGCGGTGCGGCTCGACGACTCGACGAGTTCTGCGGCCTCGTCGCCGAGGAGATCCGACGGGTCACCGGGGAACTCGCCGGATCCGCGCCGCTCGCCTGGCATCTACGCCGGCCTGCTGGAACGGATGCGGCTCCGGGGCGGACTGGCCCACGCTGCTCGACCCGTTCCTCGACAGCGGCGGCGCCAGTGGTTCATCTGGGGTGGCCGACCCGACGGCCTGCCGCCGTTCACCCCGACCAGAGTCGCCCGAGCTTCTACACCACCGCGCCGCTCGGGCGATCTCGACTCGCTGACCGCCCGGCGGGGTCGACCCCGACCTGGTTGGTCAACTGGGCGACCCGCACCCTCGGCATCGACCCGGCCGAGGCCGTCGACCTCAACCTCTGGACCGCTGACCTCGCTCGGCCAAGAGTCCGACGCCGTCGTCACCGTCGCTCCGGCGCGCCACACGATGTACGGGCTCGATCGAACGCGGTGCGTCGTCGCGACGTCCGCGGCGAGGACGGACCGGCCGACGGCGTTGGTCATGCACGATCTGCGGCCACTGCCACGCCGTCCCGCCGCCGACGTCGACGACTGGCGATGGTGTGCCGTGTCTGCGCTACCGGTGCGTCGGCCGGTTCGAGGCGCCTGCCCCGTCCGACAGCCAGCATACTACCGCCGGCTCTACCGCATCGGGAACCACCCGACGGGTCGTCACCGGCGAACACACCGGCATGCTCCAGCGACGACCGACCGGGAAGACCTCGAGCGCGCGTTCAAGGACGGACCGCACCCGACGCACCGAACGTCGCTGACCGCCACCCCGACGCTCGAGATGGGCATCGACATCGGCGACCTGTCGGCGGTCATGCTCACCTCGATCCCGCGCAACCCGGCCTCCTACATCCAGCGGGTCGGTCGCGCCGGCCGGGCCACCGGCAACGCCTCGTCACCACGTTCGTCCGGACCGACACCCACGGCCTGTACTACCTGGCCGAGCCCGAGGCCATGATCTCCGGCGAGATCCGGCCACCCGACTGCTACCTCGACGCGGACGAGACCCTGCCAGCGCCAGTACCTCGCCTACGTCGTCGACCGTGTCGCCGACGAGACGATCGACGGCCCCATCCTGCCCCGCCAGATCGGGCCGCTGATGAAGACCGGCATGGACGAGGGCGGCTTCCTCCGCGCCGTCGTCGACGGCGTCGATGCTCGATCCCGGCCACGTCGAGCGGTTCCTCGGCCTGTTCGGCGACCGATCTGGCGACGTCGACGGTCGATCGGCTGCGGACCTTCGCCGCCGGCGGCATCGAGGTCACCTCAAGGACGTGGTCGAGCGCTGGAACGAGCAGCTGAGCGAGCTCGTCTGCGCCGTGACCGGCTGAACGGCGCCGATCGAGAAGCTCGAGGAGCCGAGGGAACCGGACCCAGGAGGACGAGGACGAGCTGGCCAGCTGCGCGGCCAGCGGGCCGCCGTCGATCAGGCTGCTGCAGGAGCACCGCAACGAGTACTCGATCTCGGCGCTCGAACGGCTCGGGCTCCTGCCCAACTACACCCTGGTCGACGACACGGTCACCCTGACGGCCACGCATGTGGTGCGCACGACCGAGGAGCGGCTTCGACACCGAGGTGATCGAGTACCGCTCGGCCCGGATCGGCGATCTCCGAGTTCGCGCCGGGCAACTCCTTCTACGCCGGTGGCCACCGCCACCCGATCGACGCCCTCGAGATCGGCTCGGCCGAGGAGCCGCTCTACGAGACGTGGCGGCTGTGCCCCGAGTGCGGCTACGGCGGAGCATCGAGACCGAAGGAGCGCCACCTGCGGTCTGCCCTCGCTGCGCCGGCCGGCATCGCCGACGTCGGGGCACGCCACACGCTGTTGCGGACTGCGGACCGCGCTCGGCCAACGGCTCGGAGGAGAGCGCACGCGTCTTCGACGAACGCGACGACCGCAAACGCGAGCAGCTACGAGACGCTCCTCACCGTCGATGTGGAGCCCACCGCGATCGAGGGAGCCTGGACGCTGACCGACCGGGCGTTCGGCGCCGAGTTCGCCGGCCGTGACCCACCTCCGCACCTCAACTTCGGGTTCGCCGACCGATCCGGCGAGAGCCGCATCGGTCGCCGGTCGGACGCTGCCACGTGACCGGCTTCACCGTGTGCGCCCACTGCGGCGCGGTGCAAGAGGCCCGCGACGACCGGGACGGCACCAGGCCCGAGCGGCTCCACCAGGGCTGGTGCAAGGTGCGTTCCGGCGCGGTCGGCGCCCGCTGGGACCGGCTCGTGCTGTTCCACGAGCTCACCACCGAGGCCATCCGGCTCCTCGTGCCCGTGTCGATGTTCGAGATCGACGAACGACTGGCCTCGTTCAAGGGAGCGCTCCTGCTCGGGCTGCGCGAGGACTTCGGCGGCGACCCCGACCACCTCGAAGTGGCGCTGGCCGACGCGCCCAACGACCGGGTCAGGGTCGACGGCGATTCCTCGTGCTCTACGACGCCATCCCCGGCGGCACCGGCTACCTGGCCCGCCTGGCCGACCCCGACCGGATGCGGACGATCCTCGAATCGGCCCGCAGGGTCATCGCCCGCTGTCCCTGCCGACCGAAGGTCGCCCGGCCTGCCACCGATGCCTGCTCGGCGTCGTCGACCGCTACGAGTACGACCTGGTCCGCCGCGACCTGGCCCTCGAGCTGCTCGACGACCTCCTCGGACGCTGGGAGCCCGAGCCGGTCGAGACCGTCGGCAACATCGACATCGGCCAGGTCGAGGAGTCCGAGCTGGAACGCCGCT
This sequence comes from uncultured Acidimicrobiales bacterium, assembly GCA_963697385.1. Taxonomy (GTDB): domain Bacteria; phylum Actinomycetota; class Acidimicrobiia; order Acidimicrobiales; family CAWCAL01; genus CAWCAL01. Next base: position 1,215,524 of record CAVONU010000001.1, on the reverse strand, counting down.
TCAAGGTCGCGCTGCGCGACTGGGCCGACTCGAGCCCAACGACGAGATCACCTTCCGACCGTCCCCGGCCAGGGCGGCTACGACGCCTTCGAGCTCCGGCTCGACATCGAAGGCGATCAGGACCCGCTACCGGATCGACGAACAGGAGGGTCTGTCGACCACGCCCAGCACCCTGCCCGACTTCCTCATCCGGCGCATGGACGCCAAGGGCCCCGAGGTCGCCGTCTACCTCGACGGCTTCCAGTTCCACGCCTCGCCCGAGCTCAACAACATCGCCGCCGACGCGCAGAAGCGCCGCGGCGTGCGCGCCGAGCGCAGCTGGTCTGGAACCTGACCTGGGACGACGTCGAGAAGTTCCACAAGGCCGTGAGGGCGGACCCGCCACGGATGCCGGGGCCGAAGACGGTCCTTGCGGGAAAGGCGAAGGCGGTGGCCGAAACGGCGCAGCACCAGAAGGCCGGTCGGTTCGCAGTCGGCTGCACCTGAGCCAGAACCCGATGGCGCTGCTCCTCGACTACCTCTCGCGACCCTTCGCCGACGAGTGGCGGCGCCTCGTCCTCTCCGCCGTGAGCGGTCTGGCCGCAGCGGCCGACTGGGACACGCCGCTCGCGGCCGACGACGTCGGCGACGTGGTCGCGGGAAGCCATCGGCGGCCGGGAGCCGGCCACGCGTCCGACCGAAGCCGATGTCGTGGCCCACGCCTGGCGATCGATCACCAGCAACGACCTGCCCATCGTGACGATCCTCGACGCCCGGCCGGGACGGGTCGACGACGAGCGCTGGACGGTCATCGCCGCGCTCGACGACTGGACTGGCCGGCGACGAGGGCGTGCATCGCCGACGCTGGCAGGACTGGCTCCAATGGGCCAACGTGCTCCAGTTCGTCGAGAGCCCGGGTCGTGAGGTGGTCCTCTCGGCCACCTCGGAAGCGGACCTCTTCCCGGTCGAGGACCTCTGGGTGGTCGGCCCTTCGGAAGCCGAGGTGGAGCCGGGCGCCGACCAGCGGGTCGCCGTGTCCGCCGAGATGGAGGAGGAGCTGGCACTTGCTCGACGACGAAGCGGTCGTCGACGTGGTGCGCGCCGCCCTCGAGCGAGGGGCCCCGGCGTTCGTCGCCGGCCTCGAGGTGGACGGTGAACCGCTCGAAGCGGCCTGGCCCGATCTGAAGGTGGCGGTGGCTGCACCCGGCCAGGAGGCGCTCCGCCGGAGCAGGCTGGGATGCGCGTCCGCCGCAGAGTGGTCGGTCGACGAGCTCGTCCGCGTGATCGGGAGCGGCGCTGATGGCCAAGCTCGCACTGTCGAAGGACTTCCTCGACGACTACGCCAAGCTCGAAACACGGGTCCGAGCCAAGGTCCAGGAGCACGCATCGACCTTCGCTCGTCTGACCCCGCAGCAGCTTCGGGGGCACAAGGGTCTCCACCTCGAGCGCCACACGAACGCCGCCGACCCACGTGCCCGCACGATCCGGATCGACGACAACCACCGCGGCATCGTCATGGACGTCGGCGACGAGGACCTCTACATCCTCATGTCGGTCGGCACCCATGACCAGACCGACCGGTGGATGCGCAACAACACGTTCCGGGTCAACGCCGCGACGGGTGCGCTCGAGGTGCTCGACGTCGAGGCGGTCCGGGCCGAGGTCGAGGCGATCGTGCCGACCGCCGAAGTCGACGAAGCTCTTCGCTCACCGCAAGGACAAGGAGTTCACCCAGATCGGGATCGAAGCGGATCTGGTGCCCGCCCTGCGCGCCTTCACCGACGAGGACCAGCTCCAGGGTCTGCTCACGCGTCCTGCCCACCGGACAGGCCGAGGCGCTGATCCTGCTGACCGGTGAGGACACGATCGAGACGATCTACGCCGAGATCGCCGGGCGCGAGGCGCCGGCCACGATCGACGTCGAGGACGTTCCGGCCGCCCTCGAGGCCCCGGCGTCGAAGTCGAGCTTCCACGTGATCGAGGGGCAGGAGGAGCTCGACGAGATCCTGAGCCAACCCCTGGCGCAGTGGCGGGTCTACCTCCATCCCTCGCAGCGCGACCTGGCCTATCGGCCGACCTACAGCGGTCCGGTCCGCGTGACCGGTGGTGCCGGCACCGGGAAGACGGTCGTCGCGATCCACCGGGCGGCCGCGCTGGCCGAGCGGGTCGAGGACCGGTCGGGCAAGCCGATCCTGTTCACGACCTTCACCCGGAACCTGGCCCAGGCCATCGAGCAGGATCTACGAAGCCTCGGTGGGTCCGACGTGTTGGAGCTGATCGAGGTCGTCAACATCGACCGTGTCGCCTACCACATCGTGCAGGATGCTGAGGGTGCCGGCCCGGCGGTGGCGCACGGTGACGATGGTGAGCAAGCTCTGGCAGCGGGTCGTCGACGAGCAGGGGCTGGAGCTCGAACCCGAGTTCCTCAACAACGAGTGGGAGCAGGTGATCCTGGCCCACGACTGCCGCAGCCGCGCCGACTACTTCTCGGTGAGCCGGGCCGGACGGGGGATCCCGCTCGACCGGCGGGCCCGGGCCAAGGTGTGGCACGCCGTCGAGGAGTTCACGCAGAGGCTCGCCGACAACAACTCCAGAACTCATCTCCAGCTGGCATCGGCGGCCGCCGGCTACGTCGCCGGTCGAGTGGTCAAGCCGTACCGGCACGTGGTCGTCGACGAGGCGCAGGACCTGCACGAGCGGCAGTGGCGACTGATCCGTGCCCTCGTCGACGAGCAACCCGACGACCTGTTCATCGTGGGCGACAGTCACCAGCGCATCTACGACCGCCGGTCCTCGCTGTCCAAGGTCGGGATCAACATCCGCGGCCGCTCACGCAAGCTGAAGGTCAACTACCGCACGACCGCCGAGATCCTCGAATGGAGCTTGAGGCGTCCTCGGCGAGGGCGACTTCGACGACCTCGACGAAGGCAGCGAGTCACAGGACTTCGCCGGCTACCACAGCTACCGGCAAGGCGTGGTGCCGGAGCTCTCGGGCCACCGATCGAAGAAGGAGCAGATCGACGCCCTCGTCGCGAAGATCAACGCGTGGGTGGCCGACGATGTCGAAGAGGAGGAGATCGGCATTGCGGCCCGGACCAAGTCGTCGTTCGACGCGATCGAACGGGCGCTCGCAGACGCCGGCCGGCAGGTGTGCATCCTCCCGGCGGATCTGCCCACGAGCAACCGGCGTGCGCGTCGGGACCATGCACCGTATGAAGGGTCTCGAGTTCAAGCGGATGGCACTCGTCGATGTGGACGACGCGACGATCCCCTCGCCGTATGCGCTCACCGACGCGGCGGCCGACGAGGTGCAGCACCGTGTCGACCTCCAGCGCGAGCAATGTCTGCTCTATGTCGCCGCAACGAGGGCCCGAGACGAGCTGTGGGTGGGCTGGTCCGGCAAGCCGAGCCGCTTCCTCGGCCCGGTCATAGGGGAGTAGACGGGCGATGACGGTCTCGTTGACGGATGCGGCGGAACAGATACTGAAGCGGCACTCGCCAGGCGCGCCGATGCACTACCGGCGTATCACCGAGCATGCAATTGGGGAGAACCTGGTGTCGCCCGGCGGTGCCACGCCGGAAGCCTCGATGAACGCCTCGATCAACCAGGAGATACAGCGTCGAGAAGCGGCCGGGCGAGCTCAGCGCTTTCGAGCGCACGGTCGCGGCCTGTATGCCCTTGTCTCTCCGTCGGATCCCCTCGGCGGGGAGGTGCAGCGTCACAACGACAACGTCCGCACGAAGCTCCGCGCGCTCCTGGGCGACATGGATCCGAAGCAGTTCGAGAGCTTGATCGGTGTGCTCCTCAGCTCTCTTGGGTTCGATGAGGTTGAGGTCACGCAGTACCACGGAGACAAGGGTGTTGATCTTCGAGCAGTGCTGACGGTCGGGGGCGTCGCCGACGTGCGCACCGCGATTCAGGTGAAACGTTGGAACAACAACGTCCAAGCACCGCAGGTACGGGAGTTGCGAGGAGGACTCGGTCCCCACGAGCGGGGTCTCATCGTTACGACCTCCGGGTTCAGCTGCGGGCGCGAGCTGAAGCGGCAGAGCCCGACCGCAGCCCGATCTCGCTGGTGGGCGGCGAGGATCTCCTTGATCTGCCTGTCAACAACGGGATCGGTGTGACGGTCAGGCAGGTCGAGATTCTCGAACTCGACGAGGACAGCTTGAGTGACATTGAGGATGAGGCCTCAGGTGGTGTCTCCTCGTTGGACCCGGCGAAGTTCCGCGCAATCTGGCCACTTCCGGGCGGCGCTGAGGTGATGAAGGACACGCTGGACCGGATGCTCCACCGGTCGCGTCGTGTGCGCCGACGGTCGATGAGGCCACGGACTGGGTGATCGAGAACTACGAGCAGGTCGAGAGCCGCAAGACAGCCAGGCCGTACTGGTCGGTCCCCAGATCCTTCGGGCTCACACACATGGAGGGCGAGCAGCTCTCGCTGACCCCGTCCGGGGTTGGGTACCTCGCCGACTCCTCGTCGCCGGAACTCCTCGAACTGATCCGGGAGAATGTCCTGGGTGTCGACGAGATCCTGGAGCGGTTGGCCGAGGGGCCGGCGACGACGGAGGAGTTGCTCGTTCTTCTCCGCAACCGCGTCGGTGTGGAGTGGGAAACGAACGCGCAGGTGACGTTCCGAATGAGGTGGCTCGCCCTTCTTGCCGATGTCGTGTCCGGAGGCGACGGCTGGTATCTCGCCGGTGACGATTCCGAGGGCAAGTTCGGAAGTGCGGGAGTCCGAAGAGCGACAGACCAGCAAGACGGCGAACCAGATCGGTCGCCTCAGGAGGAGCGGAGGCAGGAATGGCGTTCGGTGGAGCGTCCACGGAGGGTGAACCGCGACGCGCTCGGGCTTCTACAGCTCGTCGCGGTGGCTGTCGTTGGCCGACGGGGTCGTTACGGAGACCGAGAAGACCGAGGTCATCGAGCTGGTCAAGAAGGAGTTCGGCTACGCCTACAGCGCCAAGGAGTTGGACGGGGATCTGGCTAGCCGGGCCTGAGGGCCTGGACGAGCTCCTTGACCGTGTCTCGCAGGATCTGCCGCACCGCCCGGACGCGAGACCCTGGTTACTGCTGCGTTGCTTGTCGCTGCCGTTGACGAGAAGGTTCGGACTCGCGTGAGCTTGAAGTTGTCCAGTCGGTCGGGTCGCGGGGGGTCGGTCTGACGAAGTGGCGGGTGAAACAGGTTGTAATGACCTGGGCCTTCGTCGCTTGACGGACGCCGGCATCAGTTGCCCGCCACGCACCAGCTGACGGCTTTCCTCCGGGATGCTGGCGCAGTATCGACTTGATCCGTGCGGGCTGTTGCGATGCTTCGTGCCTCGCGACGGCCGGCGCTCGGCCCTCAGCTCTCGCAGCCGACACCGTCCTTGTCGCCGTCGAAGCGATGCGGGTCGGCCCCGATCACCTGGAATCTTCGATGCGGGATCTCCCCGCAGTCGAGGTCGGCGGTGGCGGTGCGATGCACACGGTCGGGTAGCTCGGGTCCCGCTCGTCGGGAGCGCGAGCGGTAGCGGGAGCGGGAGGCGGAGCGGGTTGCGGTGCGACAGGCAGCGGCGCTCGCGGTGGGGGAGCTGTGGCCGGCGGACGGGTCGTCGGCACGGGCGTGGTCACCCAGCCCGTGGTCGGGGATCGGATCTGCGTCGTCCGAGGCGGGTGGATTCCCGATGCCGTGGTCGACCATCGGACGATCTCGACGGCACTCCACCCGGCTGTGGGAGGATCGGCGGATGCCGCCCTCGAGTATCTCCCGTTCAACCGGAAGGAGCGGTTCTTCACGGGAACCGTGCTCCCTGGGATCATCGCGACCGGCGAGCTGAAGCACCTCCACCGGTTCTTGGAGCTGTGCGGGCTTGATCCTTCGGTTGTCGGTGATCCAGAAGACCACCCGTCGACCGTGCAGTTGCTGACCGAGTACGGATTCGCAGAGTCGGCCTCTATGACAGTTCCAAGAAATGGGACGACTACTCGGGTGGGAGGGACACCCCGGACCTGGTGATCGTCGGGCCCGACTGGATCGTCACGGTCGAAGCAAAGATGTTCGCAAACCAGAGCGCCGCAAGCCTCGAGCAACAGACGGCTGTTCAGCGGGAACTTCTCGACTACTGGGCGGCAAAGCACGGCATCGATCACGGAAACGCAAAGCTTCTGTACCTGCTTCCGGGGGAGTATGCCGAGGGGCTCGATGGCCTCACGCACCCGGTCGTCACGTGGGAGGCGGTGCTCGACGCCTACTGGTTCGTCGGCTCGACGATACTGGCTTCGTGTGCTCAACGAGGCGGTCAATCGGTACGCAGAGCTGGCAGCCGACCCTCGATCCACGGAGAGCTACGACGCCGAACTCAGCGGAGTCGAGATGCGCGAGCCAGTTCAACGGAGGAGCGCTCGCCTATCAGTGGATTGGCCGCACGAGGAGGCCGAACAGGAAGGGACTTCCAGGGAGACCTTGCATCCGGCAACTGGCAGACGCGCCACTGATCGCGTAGAACTCGCCAGGATCGCCGGCACACAACTGGTGGCCGGTCGCGGCCTTCGTTGAGGATGTTGCTGGGTCCGGATAGCGCTCGAAGCCGATTCGATCCTGGCGCGAGCGAGCGCTCGCTTGGGACGGCAGCTCGGCCGCAAGGACGTGCGCGATTCGGTTGATGTCGTCCGGGGCCAGGGGGCCATCGACGTCGATGAGTCCGGCGAGTTTCTTCGTCCAGCTGACCCAGACGCCGTCCAATTGGAACGGCTTGGCGAAGAGGATCGGCCACTCTGCGCCGACGAAGCTCAGCGCGCAGTGGACGGGAACGTCCTCGGAACCGAGCACGGCACGGACGGCATCGAGCTGCCAGCCCAGTCCTGCGACGGTCTTGCTCCGATCTCGACCCCCCACATACAGGCGAACGTCGGAGCGGAAGAGCTTGCCGACGTCTCGTCGCTCGACCTTGCCCTGTACCGCTTGGCGTCGATGATCCACACGCCACTGGGCCTACCGCCAGGTGATCGATGTTGCCTTGTGATCTTCGGGACCCTGCGGTCGTGGAGAAGGATCGCTTTGCCGCCGAGACGGTCGTGGAGGATCTGGGCGACAAGCTCCTCACCTTCCGCACCCTGCTCCCACGCCTTCGTGCTCTGAGGATCGTCGGAGAGCCACTTGGCGATCTTCCCGGCGGACCCGTGCCCCACGTCTGCTCGATCTCCCGCTTCGCGCGTCGCCTGTCGCCGCTCGTGCTCCCTGCGGGCCGAGGCGCCGGGCCGCCCGACGTCGATCTCCGGCGCTGAGGGTTCAACTGGCGTGTCCGCTGCGGACCCCGATGGCGCGGCTGGCTCTTGGTGGTTCGACAGGTTCTCCGGCTTCGAACCCGGGCGCTACGTCGCCGGCCACGCACGACAGGCACGTCACGGTTCTTGCCGCTGAGTCCCACTGGGCTCGTGTCCCGGCGGGCAGGTCAGCGCCGCACACGCTGCACATCATCACGACGCAGCGCCAGCTTCTTCACGGCCATGGCGACTGGCTACCACACGGGTCAGTGACCCGCCGTCGTGATGCTCAGCCCAGGCCTCCTGCACCCGCATCCTCCCCATCCGCGGTCACGACCACGATGTCGTTGGCCGAGGCCCACTGGCCGAGGTCGCGGCGTTCGATGGCGGCGGCCATGAGGTCGGGGAACAGGTCCGCGTGCACCGGCACCGGGGCACGCCGAGCGCTCCCAGCGCGGCGGCGTGGTTGGCGTCGTAGGCGGGGGCGCCGCTGTCGCTCAGCGCCAGCAGGGCGATGCAGGTGACGCCGGCGTCGACCAGCTCGCGGGCCCGGCGCAGCATCTCGTCCTCGATGCCGCCCTCGTAGAGGTCGGAGATCAGCACGAACACGGTGTCGGTCGGGCGGGTGATCTGCTCCTGGCAGTAGGCGATGGCCCGGTTGATGTCGGTGCCGCCGCCCAGCTGCACCCCGAACAGCACGTCGACCGGGTCGTCCATCTCGTCGGTGAGGTCGACCACCTCGGTGTCGAACACCACCAGCCGGGTCTGCACCGACCGGATCGACGCCAGGACGGCGCCGAACACGCTGGAGTACACGATCGACTCGGCCATCGACCCGCTCTGGTCGATGCACAGCACGATCTCCCGCTGCACCTGCGAGGTGCGCCGGCCGTAGCCGACCAGCCGCTCGGGGATCACCGTGCGGTACTCGGGCTGGTAGTGGGCCAGGTTGGCGGCGATGGTGCGGTTCCAGTCGATGTCCTGGTGCCGGGGCCGGCGGGTGCGGGCCGAGCGGTCGAGCGCGCCGGTCACCGCCTGGCGGGTCTTCGCCGCCAGCCGCTCCTCCAGCTCCTGGTCGCGGTGCGGCACCACCTGGCGGGCCGACTCCCGTGAGCTGAATCCCATCTGAGGCCCGGGGTCAGGGTCCGGCAGCCGGCGCGCCGGCCAGCAGGTCGGCCATCCGTTCGATCGTCTCGCGGCCTTCGAGCTCGGTCAGCCAGTTCGACGGGATCGCGTCCTCGCCCAGCAGCGTGCCGAGGATGTTGCCGGTGATGGCGCCGGTGCTGTCGCTGTCACCGCCGTGGTTGACGGCCAGCACGACGCCTTCGGCGAAGTCGGTCGGCCACCAGCGCGCAGTAGACGGACATGGCCAGCGCTTCCTCGGCCACCCACCCTTCGCCCAGCGCCTCGACCGAGCCGATCGCGGCCGGACCTCGGGCCGCAAGGGCGACGGCCTCGTCGATCGCGTCGACCACCTCGTCGCTGTCGGGCTCGGTCGCCGTGCGGGCACGAGCGTGGGCGACGGCGTCAGGCAGGGAGCTTCCGGTCGCCAGCTCGCCGATGAGGTCCGCGAGCGCGCCGGCGGCCAGGTAGCCACTCGGGTGACCGTGGGTGAGGGCGGCCGCGTCCGCCGCCAGTCGGAACGGGTCCTCGGCGACGAGGCCGATCGGCGCCACGCGCATGACACCGCCGCAGCCCTTGCTGTCGTTCATCGGCCGGCCGGTCGTGCCCATGCCGCCCCGCTCGGAGTGCCGACAGGCAGGTGTTGCCCGGAGCTCGACGGCTGTGGAGGAAGCCCTCGCCGAGCAGCCAACCGTCCGCAGCTTCGGCGGGTTCGGCGTCGGATCCGCCGGTCTGGGTGGCGAGCCACCGCAGGTAGGCGCGGTTGATCTCGACCACCGGATCGGCCCCCGGACGGTCCCGAGCACACCAGCAGGCCCTCGGCGGTGAACAGCGTCATCTGCGTGTCGTCGGTGATGGCCCCGAGCCGACCGAAGGCGGGGGAGTAGTCGGTGATGCCGTCGGGTCCGTACCGGTCGAGGATGGTGCTCAGCGACGTGAACTCGACCGGAGCGCCCAGCGCGTCACCGACCGCACCGCCGAGCAGGCAGCCGCGGAAGCGACTGGAGCGTGTGATCGATCGTCTTCCGCTTCCGCCGCAGAGCACGCGTAGCGCTCCGGCGAACACCCCGGTCTCGACCGCCCGGTCGAGCACCCCCTCGGAGAACCGTTCGGCCCGCACGACCGCCGTGAGGAACTTCACGGCGACCACCTCGTCCTCGACGGGCTCGCCGTCGAAGTAGCGCTGGCTCTCCGACCAGGACGGCCAGTCGAAATCCACGATGAGACCCATGTCGTAGAGGGCGGCTTCCGCGGCGATGACCTGCGGGGCGTACTGGGGGTACGGGAACTGGTGGATCTTCTGCTCGACTCCGTCCCTCACCACGATCCTCGGCTCGGGCCGGACCCACTCGGTCGAGAGGTCGGCTGCGGAGAGCTCCTCGACGAGCCGCTCGAGGACACGCCACTTGCTCTTCCGGGACGGCGGCGAGGGCCCGGCGGACGGCGTCGTCTCCTTCCGCTGCGTGCTCATCCATCGATGGACCCCTCTCCGACCCACGTTCCCGCGGCGACGATGCGGTGCGACGCGCCGCCGGCGGAGCGATCTCCAGAGTCAACCAGACGGTCAGGCCGCCGGTCGCGCTCGTGGCTGCAATTCACGCTCCGGTCGCGATCCGGCCCGCATAGGCTCGCGGTATCTCGAAGCACTACTACTCGAACGAGATGCCGGACGACCGCGCGCCGATCACGTGCCACCACTGCGGGTGGACCGGGATCTTCTTCGATCTGTCGCTCGAGGCGTTCCAGGATCTCGCTCAGTACTCCTGCCCCGAGTGCGACACCCATCTGGTGCTCGTGAGCTACGCCCCTCGTCCGCGGTCAGGGGCCGAGGACCGCGCCCAGCGGCGGATCACGTCCGACCCGAACGCACGCGGCACGGTCCGGATGACCAGGATGCAGGGAGGCCCCGATGCGACGCCCGAGGAGATCGCGCGTGAGGCGAAGGAGATCGCCAGGCGACTGGTGAGAGGCTCGGGCCGACCCGAGAACGACGAATCGACCTGACCAGCCCGGTCGGCCGGACAGCACCCCTGCGGCCAGCGACACAACGACGATCGGGAGCACGGCGTTCGTCGCGGCGATCGGGCGTCAGGCTGTCGTCTCCGGTTGGGAGCAGGCGGCGGACGGCGCCATCGAGATGGTGCTGACGGATCAGGCCTCGGCGCCGACCAGGTTTCCGAGGAAGCCCTGGGCCCACCGGTCGACGTCGTGGTGCCGTACGTGGTCACGCATCCGTGCCATCCGCGCCGCCTGCTCGGACGGGGGAACCTCGAGGGCGTCGTGGAGGCAGCGCTTGAGACCGGCGATGTCGAAGGGGTTGCAGCTCAGCGCGTCGTCGAGCTCGTCGGATGCCCCGGCGAACTCGGAGAGGAGGAGCACGCCGCGATCGTCGATCCGTGAGGCGACGAACTCCTTCGCGACGAGGTTCATGCCGTCCTGGTACGGGGTGACGGCCATCACGTCGGCGGCGAGGTACATGGGTACCAGCTCGTTGAAGGGCATGGTGGTGTGGAGGTACTGGACGACCGGACCGCCGATCGAGGCGTAGTCGCCGTTGATCTCCCCGACCAGCCGCTCGATGTCGGCCCGGGTGTCGGTGTAGCCGGGGACGTTGTCCCGGCTCGGGGTGGCGACCTGGACGAAGACCACCTCGCTCGGATCCAGCTCGCCGTCCTTGAGGAGCTCCCGGAACGCTCGGAGCCGGGCGTCGATGCCCTTCGTGTAGTCGAGCCGGTCGACGCCGAGGATGACGTGGCTCGGATCGCCGAGCGTCCGGCGGAACTCCCGGGGAGCGTCGGCGGCCACGGCATCGGCGGCCAGCCTCTCGATCTTCGCCACATCGATCGAGATGGGCCAGACCCCGACGGTGACGCTCCGGTCGTCGTGCTCGATGGCGACGGTGCGATCGGGATCCATGAGCGTCTCGGGCACGCCGGCGACGCGTGAGGCGAGGGCGAGGAAGTTGCGGGCGTCGGTGACGGTCTGGAACCCGATCACGTCCGCGGCGAGCAGACCCTCGGTGATCTCCCTGCGCCACGGGAGTCGCATGATCAGCTGCGATGGGGGGAACGAGGTGTGCAGGAAGAAGCCGATCCGAACGTCGGGTCGAGCAGCGCGGACCAGCGCGGGGACGAGCTGGAGGTGGTAGTCGTGCACCCACAGGATGCCGTCGCGAGCGATGGTGCGGGCGGCGACCTCGGCGAAGCGCTCGTTGACCTCGCGGTAGGCGTTCCACCACGGTCGTCGGAACCGGGTGGGGAGCAGGCCGTTGTGGTAGAGCGGCCAGAGGGTGGCGTTGGAGAACCCTTCGTAGAAGTTCTCGTATTCGTCGTCGGAGAGGGCGACGGGATGGAGCGTCATGCCGCCGTGCGCGAAGGCGGGTTCAGCGGCGGCGCCTCGGTCTCCGGACCAGCCGATCCAGCCACCGTTGCGGTCCTCCATGACCGCGGCCATGGCGGTCACGAGCCCGCCCGGGCTGAGGGCCCACTCGCCCGATTCCTGCCGGCGGACCGGGAGGCGGTTGGCGGCGACGACCAGGTCGTGCTGGACCTTCGGGGTGTCGTCGGAGGTCGCACCGGACCGATCGGCCTCGGTGGGAAGGGTCGGGTGGGAGAGGAACGCGGGGACCGACATGGCTACTCCTGATCCTTTCCTATCGTGGGCATACCCGGAGTGGCCATGTGGACAACGTGCCCCGGCCCGAACCAGTGCGGGTGCCGGGAGCCGGCGCTCAATCGGATGCGTCGGGGGAGTCACCCTCATCCGCGGTCACGACCACGATGTCGTTGGCGGAGGCCCACTGGCCGAGGTCGCGGCGTTCGATGGCGGCGGCCATGAGGTCGGGGAACAGGTCCGGCGTGCACGCGAACGCCGGCACGCCGAGCGCTCCCAGCGCCGCGGCGTGGTTGGCGTCGTAGGCGGGGGCGCCGCTGTCGCTCAGCGCCAGCAGGGCGATGCAGGTGACGCCGGCGTCGACCAGCTCGCGGGCCCGGCGCAGCATCTCGTCCTCGATGCCGCCCTCGTAGAGATCGGAGATCAGCACGAACACCGTGTCGGTCGGGCGGGTGATGTGCTCCTGGCAGTAGGCGATGGCCCGGTTGATGTCGGTGCCGCGCGGCGTCGGCCCAGTCGTCGCGCCCGAACAGGGTCTCGGGCAGGGCCCTGACCCGGGTGGCCAGGCCGGGCAGCTGGGCGTCGGTCAGCCGGGCCGCGGCGTCGTCCCAGAACTGGTAGGGGCGCTGGCGGGCGGCGGCCAGGCCGTGGCGGTAGAGGTCGCCGAGCCACAGCTCGAAGTCGACGGCGCCCTCGGTCATCAGGACGAGTCGGCGCTCGAGGCGGCGGGCCTGCGCCTCGGGGTCGGCCGGCTCGGGGTCGGCCTCCCGCTTCGTGGCCTTCTTCTCGGCCCGCTCGGCCCGGTCGGCGGCCCACTCGCCGGCGAAGTCGGCCGGCTCGGCCACGTCGGCGACGGCGCCGTCACCCTCGACCCACAGGAGCAGCAGGGCCAGCCCGTGCTTGCACGGGAACTTGCGGGACGGGCAGCTGCACTTCGCCGCCGGTCCGGTGAGGTCCACGCTGACCTGGTACGGGGTCTTGCCGCTGCCCTGGCACTTGCCCCACACGAGCGTGTCGGTGCTGCCGGTCTCGGACCACGGACCCGGTCGGGCCAGCTTCAGCGCCGCCTTGATGGACGCGTCGTCGGGCGCCAGCTTCTCCACCCGCGCGCCGCGTCCATCGAGCCACGTCATCAGTATCGACCAGCGGCGGCCGTCGTGTGAGCGGTGAGCACGCTGAGTGCCTGACCCCCAGAGTGCTCACCTTGCGCCGGCAGAGCGCCGCACCGCGGACCGTCCGTGGCTGCACCAGCCGCCGCTGTCGTACCCCACGCGGATACTGGTCTCGTCGACGCAGGGGCCAATGGCCGTAAGGAGGCGCTCCGAATGACCGTGACCACTACGGTTCCCGTCGTGGCGAGGGAGTACGACGAGGGCAAGTTCACCGAGATGGTCCTTTACTGTGCCCAACTCTTGGAGTCGGACCGATTCGGCGGCGCGACCAAGCTCAACAAGCTGCTCTACTTCGCCGACTTCGCCCACGCCCGGAAGACCGGGACGGCGATCTCGGGTGCCGAGTACCAGAAGCTCCCCATGGGGCCCGCTCCGAGGCGGCTGCTCCCCGTTCGGCGAAAGCTGGTTGACGACGACCGAGCGGAGCTCGTCACGGAATTCGACGCCCTGGGGTATCGGCACGACCGTCTCCGGCCACATGACGCACCCGACCTCTCCGCCTTCGCCGCCGACGAGGTTGCGACGATCGACGCGGTGGCGAACGAGCTTCGGTCACTGACGGGCTCGCAGGTCAGCGAGCTCGCTCACGACGAGCCGGGTTGGCGGCTGGTCTCCGAGGGCGAGACGATTCCGTACGCCACGGCCTATCTGGCGCCCGAGGGCTCCGAGGTGCCGGAGCACCTGCGCAGAACGGTTGAGCGACGGGCCGCCGAGCTGGCGGCCGAGCACGGTCACCGTGCGACGCGCTGATCCCAGTCCGGCTCTGCTCCGACGTGCGCGTGCAATCTGGCCCGGTTCGGGTGAGCGACCGGATGTCACCGACTTCGAGCTCGGTCCACTGTCCGCCGCCCTTTTCATCTGCGAGACACGTAGAGCAGCCCGGCGTTCACCAGGACGGAGACCCCGTAGCCGATCCGCCGCTCGACGCTCGGTCGACGCACGGGCAGAGTGGGTCGCTGGACCGCCGCCGTCGTCATGAGGCACCTCCTCGCGGATGCTTCCCACGAAACCACGAGCGGCCGGGCCGGACCAGGGCCGTTGGTCACCGTGTCCCGGTCGGTCGTCGGCGGTATCCGGCGGGTCTTCACGCCTCCAACGGATGCACCATTGTGACCGGGCCAGGACCTTCGCCTCTGGCGAGGGGTCCGCCGATACGAGCGCGATGGGGTCGAGAGGTGATCGACATGATGTGGCGTCGTTGGACGAGAGTGCTCGCAGTGCTCGCTGTTGCCGCCTTGGTCGTCTCCCCGGTGAGTGCGTGCGGCGACGACGGCGACCAGGAGGCCGTGATCGACCCGGGGGATGGCGGCGACTACGCACCGGTGGTCGATCCGGCCGCGTTCGTCGAGACCATCGACAACCCCTACCTGCCGCTGATCCCCGGGTCGCGCTGGGTGTACGAGGGAATCGAGGACGGCGAGACGGAGCGTATCGAAGTGGTGGTGACGGACGACCGTCGCGACGTCATGGGCATCTCCGCCGTCGTCGTGCGCGACACGGTGTCCGAGGATGGAGAGGTGATCGAGGACACGTACGACTGGTTCGCGCAGGACGGTGACGGCAACGTCTGGTACCTGGGCGAGGACTCCCGCGAGTACGAGGACGGCGAGCTCGTCGGCACCGAGGGCTCCTGGGAGGCCGGAGTCGATGGAGCCTTTCCCGGGATCGTCATGTTGGCCGAACCCGAGGTGGGCCGGGCGTACCGGCAGGAGTACTTCGAGGGTGAAGCCGAGGATCTCGGCGAGGTGATCCAGGTCGGGGTGAGCGAGTCGGTTGTGGCCGGCACCTACGACGATGTGGTCGTGATCCGGGAATGGAATCCGCTGGAGCCTGACGTGGTGGAGGACAAGTACCACGCACCCGGCGTCGGCGTCGTCCTCGAATCGGTGGTCGAGGGAGGTGACGGTCGGGTCGAGCTCGTCGAATACGTTCCCGGTGAACGTTGAGCCGGCTCCGGCACGAGACCTGAGCGCGGCGGGCGTGCACGATCTCGAGCCGTCGCGGTTCGAGTGTGCTGGCGACGGCCGGCGGGCGGGTCCTGGGGACCGAGGACGCGACGCCGCTGGAGTTCTGGGTGGCGGTCGGTTCGGGCGCGCAGTTGCAGCTCGACGACGTCGTCGCCCTCGATCAAACGCTGGGTCCTCGGATCAGCTGGCCACGTCAGCCACATAGATGGTGGGCGGACTGGTCACGCCTGCTTCCTGCATCTTCGCGGCGCGTTCGGGGTCGGCCATCATCGGCTGGATCTGGGCGGGGTCGCCTTCGTGCACAGCCCACACCGAGTTCGGGTCGTCGGCATCGCGCAGAACGGCGACGTCGGTGATGCCCGCCGCCTTGCGTCCGGGCTGATCGGCCTCGTAGACGGGTCGCCATGCGTCGAAATCGGCGACCTGATGCTGGATGATGATGTGTGCCATGTCACGCTCTCGTCCCGTAGGAGTGTTGGTGCCGGGACCCTAGCTGCGCACCGGCCGGCACGCCGCCGAGAACGAGACTCCGGATCGTGTCGGGACGAAGTCCGGTGACCCACCCAGTCGGTCGGCGATCTCGGCGACGGTCTGCGCGCCTCGCTCGCTGACGGCAGCGGCAGTGGCGGTCAGTCCAGGTGCTCGTGGAAGAAGGCTTCGATCCGCGCTCGGGCGTCGGCGACGGCGGTCGGATCGTGGCCGACGCCCATGAGCGGTCCGACGACCTTCAACAGGACGCCGGCCCCTCCCTGGTGGTCGTTCAGGAACGAATGCCCGACGAGGGGGTACTCCTTGACGTCGTGGGCCACGTCGAGGTCACCGAGGGCCGATTCGAGCTTGGCGGCCGCTCCCTTCAGCATGCGGTCCTTCGCACCGAAGCTGCCCACGATCGGACAGGCGCCGGCGAGGTAGTCGGCCGCGTCGGCGGGCACGCCGCCGTAGTTCACGCTCGACGCGGAGAAGTCGTGGCCCACGGCCAGGAGGAGCGAGAAGGCGCCGCCCATGCAGTAGCCGATGACACCGATGCTTCCGGTGCAGTCGTCACGGTCGGCGAGCCATCCCCGCACCGCATCGATGTCGTCGAAGGCCCGTCCCCGCCGAGACGTGAGGTCGGAGAACGTCGCCCGCATGCACGAGAACTTCCGGCCCCACGAGTACAGGTCGGGCCCCACCGCGACGAACCCGGCTCCGGCGAGCCAGTCGCACTGCCCGCGAAGGTCGGCCGTCATTCCCAGGGCGTCGTGGATGACCACCACGCCGGGCCACGGACCGGTTCCATCGGGCACGGCGAGATACCCGTCGAGGGCACCCTTCGATCCCGGAAGGCTGACAACGGTCACGTCTCGACCCTCCCTGCTCTCCAGCGACGCGGCCAGGCTAGACCGACCGGCGAAGGCGGTCCCCACCATGATCTGTCCCCGGCATCCCGCCGTGCCCCCGGGCCGCGGCTCACGGCGCCACGAATGGTCTGGGATCTTCCGTCGGATCGTCGAGCCGGGATCGGCTGGTCGCGGCCGAGCCGGATCGGTGGCATCGGTTGTCCGTTGACAACGGAGGTGGCCGCCGGGGAGGATACGGACCGATGGGAACCCGACGAGTCGTCACCGGCCACGACGCAGCGGGCAAGGCCGTGTTCGTCGCCGACGAGGAGATCGAACCGGTCACGCTGGATCTGGTGCCCGGCTTCGAGTTCCTCCGGGTCTGGGGGGCCGACGGTTCACCCCGGTTCCCCGACGACGGTGCCGTGCCCGAGCACGACGCCTACTTCCCGCCCGTCGGCGGGTTCCGCTTCGGGACCTTCACGGTTCCGCCGGAGTCGGTCGTCGCCCCCGACGACATCGATGTCGAAGCGGCGCTGGCGGAGATGGAGCGTCTGCTGCCGGGGATGGCGGCCCACATGGAACCGGACCAGCCCGGCATGCACACGACGGCCTCGGTCGACTACGAGTTCGTGGTCTCCGGGCGGGTCCTCCTGGAACTGGACGACGGGGCGACCGTCGAGCTGGGCGCCGGGGACACGGTCGTCCAGAACGGGACCCGACACGCCTGGCGCAATCCGTTCGACGAGCCCGCCCGGATGGTCGTCGTCCTCGTCGGAGCGCACCACGACGACGTCCAAGCGTGATTCGCTGAGCGAGCCCTGCTCGACGTGAATCGGCTGTGCCCGTCAGATTGGTCGGCGCCGCAGCCCCCGCTTCAGCTCGGGGCTCGTGCTCGCGACCGCCGGCTCGCCGGCGTCTGATCAGTCGATCGCGAAGACCAGGCCCCGGGCGCCGTCGACCCGCACCCGCTGGCCGTCGCGGGGCGTGACCGTGGGGCTCATCACGGTCATCGGGGGAGCCCTGGCGATCATGGCGGCCTACGGCGAGCTCTTCGTCGACGCGCTCGTGTTCCTGGTCGCCTTCGCCGGCCTGGCGGTCTGGGCGGCCCGCAGCGGCTCGACCCGGCTGCGGTGGGGTGGTCGCACTGCTCGCGGCCGGCAGCCTGGTCGCCGCCGCCAACGTCGAGGACGACGTCGCCCGGCCCGGCGATGCCGAGATCGTCGCCGCCGACTTCGCCTTCCCCGACGTGGTCGAGACGGGCACGACCTCGACCGGCGTCCTGGTGCGCAACAGCGACCGGGGCCGGCACACCTTCGTCGTCGAGGGACAGACCGCAGCCGTCGAGATCCCCGCCAGCTCCGAAGTGCGGGTGGCGCTGGACCTGGCGCCCGGGTCCTACCGCTACTACTGCAACGTCCCCGGCCACGAGGCCATGGAAGGCACGCTCGTCGTCCGCTGAGCGTCGACCGGCCACCACCCGGTCGTCGATCTCCACGGAGAGATCAGACGAGGATGTCCACCTCGAGAAAGGACTCGTCGTTGTCGGCCCCGAGATCGGAGAACCGAACGTACGTATCCGGGGCGCTCGGGCTCGGGGAGAGGGGGTCGGCCTGGATGGCGTTGCCCCAGCCCGCGACGTGACCGTCCACGAGGACGGTCTGGCGGAACGCCTGACTGATTTCGTCGATTTCGCTCCACTGCGCAAGTTCGGGCGCCACCATCCACTCCATTTCCGTGTCGGCGCCGACTTCCACGAGCACCTGTTCGAAGAAGGCATTGATGACACCGGTCACCGTGTGGGTCGTCGTCTGAAAGGTGCCGAAGCTCGTCGCGTCCGAATCGAGCGGGTACCGACCGGTGATGGCTGTGTCACCGACCGACACGATGCCGTCCTCGTTGCTGTCGATCAGTTTGGCGATCAGCACATCCGCGGTCTCGTCGTACCCGTCGATGCCGTCCACGTTCGTGTAGGCCACCGCCAGGACGGTGGACCCATCCGGCGGCGGTGTACATCCGATACCCACCACCGCTACCACTGCGATCAACATCCCCGCCGCGCGTCGCATCATCCGCCTCCTCGTTCTCCGCCAGCGCTCCGAAGAGTAGAAAGTCGGCGTCCGATCTGCCAGCCGTGCCGCTGGCGGCGACCGGGCTGGTGCCGGCCGACGAACGCACCGCGGAGACTGCGCGGCGCGACTGGAGCACGTCATGACGACCACCCCAATCGCGAGCGCCTCAGCGGCGGTCAGCCATTCGTGGATCCGCCTCGCGGGCATCGCCGGCGTGGCGAGCACCATCCTCGGGGTCGGGCTCGGCGCGGGCATCGCGTCCGGCGCGCCGACGTTCGTCGATCCCGCGGACGAGATCCGCACCTGGTTCGGCGACAACCAGGGGCAGGTCGCGTTGTTCACCTGGCTCATGCCGCTCGTGGTCGGCCCACTCCTGTTGACCTTCGCCGCGGGTCTTCGGAGCCGATTGGCCGCGGTCGACGGCACCGGCGTCCTTCGCCCCAGGGACGGTTCTCTGGAAAGATCGGGGCCCATGCGCCTGATGCCGATCCTGGAGTGGCTACCGAAGTACCGGCGGGAGAACATCCGCTTCGACCTCATCGCCGGGGTCACGGTGGCGGCCCTGGTGGTGCCCAAGTCGCTGGGCTACGCCGGGATCGCCCAGGTGCCCATCCAGAACGGCCTGTACGCGGCCGCCGCGGCGGCGCTGCTGTACGCCCTGTTCGGCACCAGCAGGCAGATCGCCACCGGGCCCAGCTCGGCGCTCGCCGCAGTGGCGGCCAGCGCCGTGCTCACCTCCGGGCTGGCCGGCGAGGACGCGCCCCAGCTGGTGGCCGCGGTCACGCTGACCGCCGGCGTGCTCTTCCTGCTGCTGGCCGTCTTCAAGATGGGCTGGCTGTCGCAGTTCCTGTCCAAGGCCGTAATCACCGGGTTCCTGTTCGGCGCCGCCATCGAGGTGGTGAGCGGCGAGCTGCCCAAGATCACCGGCACCGACGCCGAGGGGGAAGACACCTGGCAGAAGCTCGACTCGTGGTTGGACGGGGTCGACGGCTACGACGGCACGACGCTGCTGGTCGGCATCGTCTCCCTGGTGGCGATCGTCGCAATCCGGTTCCTGGTGCCCAAGCTGCCGGGCGCGCTGGTCCTGGTGGTCGGGGGACTGCTGGCGGCTGCGGTGTTCGACCTGGCCGACGAGGGGGTCGCCACGGTCGGTGACGTGCCCCGGGGCCTGCCCTCCCTCGACCTGCCGGGCTGGACGCTGTTCAGCGACAACTTCGACACGATCATCGTGGCCGCGCTCGCCCTGTTGCTCATCGGGTTCAGCCAGACCGCCGGCGACGCCCGGTCGTTCGCATCCCGGCACGGCTACCGCGTCGACGTCAACCAGGAGTCGGTGGCCCAGGGCTTCGCCAACCTCGGGTCGGGCGCCGTCCAGGGCATCCCGGTATCGACCAGCCTGTCGGCCAGCTCCCTCAACGACAGCTCGGGGGCCCGCACCCAGATGGCGTCGGTGGTCACCGGGGTGGTCGTCATCCTCACCCTGCTGCTGTTCGCGCCGCTGTTCTCCGACCTGCCCAAGCCGGTGCTGGCCGCCATCATCATCGACGCCGTCGTGTTCGGGATGATGGACGTGGCCGAGATGCGACGGCTCTGGCGGGTCAGCCGGGCCGACTTCTGGATCGCCATCGCCGCCATCGTGGGCGTGCTGAGCGCCGGCGTGCTGGCCGGCGTCATCATCGGCATCGTGCTGTCGCTCGGGTGGCTGGTGTGGGTCAACGTCAGCCCCGAGGCCCACGAGCTGGGCCGCCGGCCCGGTACCACCACCTTCCGGTCGCTCGACGCCTTCCCCGACGGCGAGACCTACCCCGGCGTTCTGGTGATGCGCTTCGACGGCGGCCTCTACTTCGTGACCACCGAGACCCTGGGCGACTGGCTGCGCGAGCACCTGGTCCTGGCGGACAAACCGATCCGGCACGTGGTCCTCGACCTCGAGGCGGTCAACTTCATGGACTCCCAGGGGGCCGGAGAACTCGGCCGCATGGTCGACGTCGCCGCCGATCGCGACATCACCGTGGACCTGGCCCGGGTCAAGGCCGAGGTGCGGGAGATCCTCGTCGCCGACCGCTTCGTCGAGCGCATCGGCGACGACCACGTGCACGCCAGCGTCGACGACGCGGTCGACGCCGTGCTCACCCGACGGGAGGCGCCCGGCGCGTCGTCGTGAACCCGGCCCGGATCAGCGGCGCGAGCGGTGCTCCGGCCCCCGGCCGAGGAACCGGTCGAGCACGTTGGTCGTGATCTTGGCCACGAACGGGTCTCCCGCGGCGAGACCATGGGCCCATTCGGTGGTGCCGGTGTTGAAGACCTGGCCGTCGCCGCGCTCGAAGCTGGCCATCACCGCGTGGCCCCGGTTGAGCCGTTCGATGCCGGCCGCATCGGAACGGCCGTGGGCGATCCTGGCCAGGGTCTCCGGGTCCTCGGGCGGGACGATCTCACCGAACGGGTTGTCGGGTGGTTCGAGCAGGGCCGCCGGGGCGATCCCGATGATCTCCAGGTTGGGCGGGATCCCGACGCCGTCGCCCGGGTGGGGCAGACCGTGCTCGAAGCGGATCGGACAGCCGTCGTTCTCGTAGCCCAGCAGCGGTACGCCGGCGCCCAGCTGATCGCCGTAGTAGAGGTCGGAGCCCTCGAGGGCCCAGTGGTCGGGTCGGTAGATCGTGTAGGCGCCCGAACCCCGCGCCACGCACATGGCCAGCCGGTGGTAGCCGCCGTACAGGAACGAGAGCCCGGTCAGTTCGGCCTCGGGCCGGTCGAACGCCGGGTGCGACCACAGGTGGGTGGCCTCGGAGTCGGGATCGTCGGCTGGCCACCGCTCGTCGTCGAGCTCACCCTTCCACTTGTGGGCCACCAGGGTTCGGCCGTCGTCCTCCCACCGGACCTTCCAGTAGGCGGTGTTTCCTCCGAAGATCGCCAGGTTGCCGCCGTTGTCCACGAACTCGTCGAGCTGGTCGCGCTGGTGTTTCGACCAGTACTCGCTGTGGCCGACGAGCAGCACGGTGTCGTAGTCGTCGAGCAGGCGGCCGCCGGGTGTCTCGAAGTCGTGGTCGCAGGCGAAGTCGAGCCCGTACCCGTTGGCCTCGGCCCAGGCGACGAAGCGGTGCTCCCACTTCTGCAGGAAGCCCGCCGAGCCGTCGTACGCGCTGGGGGAGTGCTCCAGGATCCAGTCCAGGTCGCCGGGGATGACCAGCTCCCCCGGGCCCCGCACCGTCAGGTTGACCAGCCGGGGCGCGCCGGGCGGCGGTGCCAGGAGCCCCTGGGCGAAGGGGCGCATCCTCGACAGCCTCCCGATGGCACGATCGCGTGCCTCGGCCGGTTCCAGGCCCTCGGCCAACTGGTCGACGTGCGCGTAGCTGTTGGCGCCGCCCCAGTAGTTGTAGGAGTGGTAGGTGTTGGTCGACAGCACCAGCAGCGCCCGGCCCGGCGTGGGCGCCGCAGGCCGGCAGCAGAGGAAGTGGTGCGTCGACGAACCGGTGTCGTCGACGAGCTCCAGGTCGATGTAGCCGGTCGGCCAGTCCTCGCCCACGGTGAAGGTGAAGGCGGCCGGCCAGCCGCAGCCGAGGGCATCGGCGTGCTCGGGGATCGGATGGGTCCCCACCTCGATGCCCGGGTACTCCGCGCAGACGGTCTCCTCCGCGCCGATCCGTCGGGCGATCAGCCGGCACGGTCCGCCGGGGCCGCTGGCGTGGAGGGAGACCGTGTCACCGGGCGCGGCGCTGACCCGGTCGGGGTAGAACCACGGGCTGCCATCCGTCGACGCCATGGAATCGGTTCAGTCCGTCCGAGCCGAGCTCATGTGCAGGAGCGTAGTGGCGCGAGCTCGGCCCACTGTCCGCCGTCCTCGTCATCTGCGAACGCCGTGCGAGTGAGGTGTATGGTTGGTGTATGAGTCGCACCAACATCGACATCGATGACGAGGCGTGCGAGACGGTGATGGAGCGGTACCGACTCACGTCCAAGCGCGAGGCCGTGAACTACGCGCTCCGCCTCGTCGCCGCCGAAGCGCTCGACCTCGACGATGCTCGGGCGCTTCGCGGATCGGGATGGGAGGGCGATCTCGCGGAGATGCGCGCTGGTCGGACGGCGTGATCCTGATCGACAGCTCGGCCTGGGTCGAGTTCCTCCGGGACACCGGATCTCCGATCTGCGACGAGGTCGACCGGCTTCTCGCAGCGGAGATCGCGATCTGCGATCCGATCCGCATGGAGATCCTCGCCGGCGCGAGGGATGAGGCTCACTTGCGGCAGCTCCGTGGGCTGCTGGCGCGAGCGACGGCCCTGCCGACCGGCACGGCCGACTACGAGTCGGCGGCCGCGCTCTACCGTGTGTGTCGGCGTCGAGGCGAGACGGTCCGCAAGCTCATCGACTGCCTGATCGCCGCCGTCGCTATCCGCGAGAGTGTGCCCATCCTGCATGCGGACGCGGACTTCGATGTGCTCGACCGGCACACCGATCTTCGGATCCTGGGCGTGGGCTCCTGAGCGCACGTGCCGGGGCCGGATCTCATGGGACTCGCTGTCGTCCGTCGCTCCAGGGGAGGTTCTCTGCGGGTGGCCGCGGTTGAGCCGTTCGATGCCGACCGCGTCGGAACGGGAACGAGGGGAGTTCCGCACCGATGGGCCGTCGCACCCGTGGAGTACCGTGGACCTGTGACGGTGATGGACACGAGCGGTGACGCGGTCCGACTGCAGCGAGCCGTGCTGAGGAACAAGACGGGCGACGAACGAGCGTCGATGGCCGTCGAGATGTCAGAGCTCGTGCGGCAGATCACGATCGACGGGATCCGTCGTCGATCCCCCTTATCGGCTCCGAGGAGTTGGCCCTGCAACTCATCGAGCGACTCCACGGTGCCGCCCTCGCCCGAGCTGTGGACCGAGGCGGAGGCCGAGCGGTCACCCCGAGCTGTCAGATGCCCGTGATGGCGGCGAGTCGTCCGTCTGCGATGGCGTCCTGGAACCGCTCGTAGTCGGCGTCGTTCACGTCTGCGTAGGTGCTTGCGTACTCGGCGATGGAGCGGTCGAACCGGTCCTTCTCTCCGAGGTAGGCGGCGATGGCGATGCGCTCGCCGGATCGGGCGTGGGCACGCGCCAGGGTCCACCCGCAGCTCTCGCCGTACGCCGTGACGCCCGGCGGATCGAGGTCGGCGACTTCGATCGAGGCTTTGCCGTCCCAGAGCTGTCGAACGTAGAAGTCGTGCATCCGGTCGTCGAGCGCTCGGAGTCGGTACCAGCCGAGCAGGGGGTCGCTCGCCGACTGCATCAGCCGCTGGCCCTCGACCACTCGCTGACCATTGGATTCGTAGGTGGCCGGTCGGCCCACGTAGGGCTGGAGGACCGACGGCTGTGCTTCCTTGAGTTGGAGCAGGAGCGGATCGCTCGAGTCGCGGCCCATCATCAGGACCACCCACGCACGGGTGCCGACGCTGCCCACCCCGACGACCTTCCGGGCCATGTGCATGAAGCGATACGACTCGACCAGCATGCGCCTGTGGGGCGGCAGGCTCTGCCGGTACTGGTGGAGGAAGTCCCGGACCACCTCCACGTAGCGTTGGCGCTGGTCGTGGTCGAGCAGTTCCTCGAGCGGCACGAGCAGAGGGGCGTGACTGGCGAATCGGATGTCGCCGTCGACGATCTCGATGAAGCGATCGAACGCGTGGATGTGATCGCGGCTGAGCGCCTTCCGGATCTTCTTGCGAACGGCGCGTCCGTCGGCTCGGCCGGCGCTCTTCTCCAGTGCGCGCTGGAATCGTTTGGCGGGCAGTCGTGCGTTCCAGACCTCGAGGTTGCGCATCGAGGCGAACTCGAGCATCGCGGTTCGGTACGCCCGCACGGTGGCCTGTACCGCGCCTTCGCGTTCGCTCGGCCCGAGACGCAGGTCTCGCCCGGCGATTTCCACGCTTGCGGCGAGCCGTTTCACGTCCCATTCGAAGGGACCTCTCAGGGTTTCGTCGAAGTCGTTGAGCCCGAACACGAGGGATCGCTCGGGTGTCTCGAACATGCCGAAGTTCAGCAGATGGGCGTCGCCACAGAGCTGGGCGGACATGCCCGCGACCGGCGTGCCCGCCAGGTCCGACGCCATGATCGCCGCCCCGCCCCGGTAGAAGGCGAAGGGTGATGCCGACATTCGTCCGTGACGGATCGGCACCAGCTCGGGATCGCGGCTCGCGTCCTGCCGCTCGAGGATCGAGACCGGGTCGGCTCGATGGCTCGACGGTCGCCAGCGAGCGTGGCGATCGAGCGGGGTCTCGCGCCGGGCGGCCTTGCCACGGGCGATGCGTTCGATCTCCGTGTGCCGCGAAAGGTACTCGGCGTCCGGCAGCGGCGCGAACGCCGGGGACGGATCGGGCCTCTCCTTCGGTCGACCGGCCTTGCGTGACCTGGTCACGCGTCGAGCGTGTCGGGTAGAGGGGCCGGCAACTCCATCATTCGATCGTACCCATCCATGGAGATCCATCGCTCACAAACATGTCGCGGCACCTCGGGGGCCGAAGCCAGGATCTCGGTCGCCGAGCCGGTGGCGTGCTTCGTCGACGGACACGCCGGACCGGGGGGCGGCCGAGACCACCCCCCGGGTCATCGGCGGATGCTCAGTTGTTCGGCAGGAAGCTCTGGTTCTCGGGCTTGAAGTTGCCCTTGCCCCGCTCCCCGTTGACCGACTCGGTGTTCATCCCGAAGGTGAGCACCGAGGCGGCGACGGCGTCGGAGTTGACGTCGAGCGCTTCGAGGCTGACGTTGTCGAAGGTGTCGCAGGCCAGGTGATAGCACGGGTCGAATTGATCACCGGCGGTGCCACCCCAGATGAGCGCCTGCTCCGGTGTCTTGAGCGCCTCGGCGCCGGTGAAGAGCCCCCCGGCCGGGATGCCGACGGCGATGAACGGACCGTAGTCCGAGCGCCCCGAGAAGTCGGTGCCGAGGAACGGGATGCCACGGGCGGTGTAGAAGTCCTCGTAGAACTCCTCGATCTCGGCCGAACCAGCGGGGCCCGGACCGGCGCCGACCCCGTCGGAGTCGTCACCGTCGTAGATGAAGTAGACGAAGTTCGGCGAGCCGATCATGTCGAAGTTGAGGTACAGCGCGATGTCGTCCAGCTCCGCTTCGGTGCGATCGGCCACGTAGGCCGTCGAGCCGACCAGGCCGAGCTCCTCGCCACCCCACCAGGCGAATCGCACCGTGTTCCGCGGCCGGACCTTGGCCATCTGCACCGCGGTTTCGAGGATGGCAGCGCTCCCCGATCCGTTGTCCTGCACGCCCGGACCTTCCGGGACCGAGTCGAGGTGGGCGCCGGCCATGACGACGTTGTCGTCCTTCCTGCCCGGCAGTTCGGCGATGACGTTGTGGTCGACGCGGGTCTCTGACGGGTCGACGTCGACGTAGGCCGTCGAGCCCGGCTGGGAGAGGGCGACGCCTTCGTCGAAGCTGGCACCGACCACCGGAACGGTCAGATTGCTCGGCGAGCCGTCCGGCAGGCTCGAGGCGTTACCGGTGAGCGGGCCCGAGCGGTCCGGTGAGTTGCCCTGGTTGAAGATGATGACGGCCTCCGCGCCGGCCGCTTCGGCGTTGACCGCCTTCTCCGAGAAGAAGCACGTGCCACGCTGGACCAGCGCGATGTCGGCCGGGCCGCTGAAGTCGAGCCCGGCGAAATCGCCGACCTCGCACGCGCTGGTCGACGCCTGGGGCGGCGCGAGCGCGAGATCGACGGGAATCACCTGCCCGGTCACCTCGCCGGAGCCGCTTCCCGTGAACGCCCCGGGTTCGTAGGTCGCCGAGATCGGCGTCAACTGCGCGAGCGTCGCCGGCGGTACGAAGGTGAACTCGAACGGGTCGAGCTCGACGTCGTAGCCCGCGGCCTCCAGGGTGTCCACGACGTAGTCGACGCTCGCGGCGTAACCCGGAGACCCTGCCTCCCGCGTGCCTCCGTTCGCATCGGCCGCGGCCTGGAACGCCGCCTGGTGGCCCCGAACCCCGTCGACGGTCAGGCACTCGAGCAGCTTGTCGATCGTGTTGTTGACCCGTTTCTCACACGAGAGTGGACCCGCCTCCGCGGCCCCTACCGGCAAACCCGCCAGTGCCAGTACCAGCGCGAGCAGCGCAATCTTCCATTTGGTGACCATCCGGACAATCCCCCTTGTTCCAACGGTCGGCGTCGATCGACGCCTCCCCCGGAGCCACGCTAGGCAGAGACCGGCGCTCGACGTCGAGCAGATCGTCGTTCCGGGCCGATCGTGTCGACGTCGAGGTACCACACGGGCGAGGCCACGACGGCACTCCCTACGAGCTTTGGAGCAGCTCGGTCCGGATCCGCAGGGCGTCCTCGAGCAGGCCGTCCATCTGGCCCCGAGCCGCTTCGACGATGAGTTGGTCGGTCAGGGCCGTGGCCAGATCCTCGTCGCCGGCTTCGACCGCCGTCTCGGCCTCGGTGCGGAGGATCTGGCTCTGGAACCACACGTACCGGTCCGAGACCCGCCCGCACAGGGCTCGGCCGCGCGCCATCCACTCGATGGCGTGGTCGAGCCGTCCCTCCGCCCGATGGGTCAGACCGATCGCCTCGGCCGACACACCCTCCCAACACGGATCCCCGAGCTGCGTCGCCAGGGCGAGGTTCGCCTCCATGTCGTGGCGGACCGGCTCGGCCGCCGCACCGTCGAGGAGATCGATCCTCCCGTGCCACGCCACCGGCCACGGTTTGAAGGCGGTCCACCGTTCGGACTCGCACAACTCGAGCGACCGATCGATCCACGAGCGGGCCTCCTCGATCCGACCGGCCGCCACCATCGGGACCGCCCCCACGCCGGTGGCCCAGATCTCCCGCCGAGCGTTCCCCGCTCGCCGGCTGAACTCGATCGACCGTTCGTATTGCGCGATCGACTCGTCGAGACGGCCCCAGTCGCTGAGATTCATGCCGGCGAAACCCGAGATCGCCGCGAGGAGCAGGGGATCACCGTCGGCCAACCGCTCGGCCTCTGCCAGCGACCCCGCCGCGTTGGTCCGCCGTCCCGCCATGGAATCCACGTAGGCGAGCTCGGTCAGAGCTTTGGTCGCGATGGTGTCGTCCCCGGCCCCGGCCGCGGCTTCCAGGGCGGCGGCCAGGACCACCGCCCCCTCGTGGTCGTATCCCCTGACCGCATGGACCAGCGCGCTGCCGAGCTCGAACATGGCGGTCGCGACGAGGCGACGGTCCGCACTGCGCTCGGCATCGGCCACGGAACGCCGAAGGCATTCCACGCCGGCATCACCGGCGCCGGCGGCGAGCGCGGCGAGACCGGCGTCCAGCAGCGACGTGGCCGACGCCCGAGCGGACACGCCCGGCACCGGGTCGGCCACGCCCGGTCGGGCCGCAGCCATGACGCCGGCGGAGGGCTCGACGCCCAACTCCGCCTCGAACAGGCGACGACACGCCGCGACGTGCTCCTCGGCACTCGCACGGTCACCCGAGTTGGCCAACGCCTTGACCAGGAGGATGTGGGAACCCTCCTCCAACGGCGCACGACCGACCGCGCACCGCCCGATCGCGATCGCGTCGTCGTACCGACCGATCGAGAGGGCCCGCAGCGCCGCCTGGTGGAGCGCGGCCAGGATCTCGGCGTCGACCCGTTGGCGTTCGACCAGAAGCCACGTCTCGAACTCCGCGGTCGCCCCGACATCGATCCCCTCGAGGAAGTCCCCGGTGGGCAACCTGCCGTCCCGGACGGTCTCGGCGGGCGAGGACGCGTCGATACGGACCGAGTCGGGAAAGTTGGGGTCGATGGGATCGCCGACGAACGACTCGGTGAAGCCGAGCGTTCGTCGCAGCTCGGCGAGATTCCATCGCAGGGCTGCCATCGGATCGTCGGCCTCGGTGAACATCTCGTCGACGAGTTGCCGTCGCGAGAGCCGATCCTCGGACCGGGCGATGCGCCCGAGGAGAGCCCACGCCTTGCGCCCCCGGGGCCCGGTGAGTCGGCCGTCCGGATCGATCACCGCCGGCGGTCCGATCAGGTTGATGTGGAGCATCGGGAGCAGTCTGACCGGATCAGGCGACCAGGGCGAGCGTGACGGTGCCCGTCAGCTCGTCGAGAAGGGCGTGCCGTTCCCATGCCTCGAGGTCGTTGACGACCACGCCGGGCCGCCCGCCCGAAGGCCCGAGCCCGCATGATCTCGGCTCCGTCCCAGTCGATCAGCGCCGCCGCCGCTCCAGGGGCTCGACCGGTGATGAAGGCCGCGATCGTCTCGAGGTGGTCCCGGGCGGACTCCGTGCCCTGCTCGGCGACCTGGTGTGCCATCTCGTTCATCCGTGTCTCGAGGTTCATGTCGATCTCCTGGGTCGTGGTGATGACCAGAGGATCGACCGGGGCCGTGTGACCGGCCGTGTGACGGCGGAATTCCCCGGTCACACGCGTGGCTCAGCCGGGCAGCAGCGTGAAGCGACCGCCGTCGAGTGGGCGCACGACGTCGAAGTGGCGCCGATCGAGGGTGAGGATCGTGCGGGTTCGGTAGCGGGCGGCGAGGACGACCAGCGAGGCGTCGGCGACACCGATGTCCTGGTCGCGGTAGCGGTCGATGACCTCAGCACAGGTGGCGAGCTCCTCGGGCGTGACCTCGGGCAGGGTGTAGGCACCGGATGCCAGCTCGGCGATGATGGCAAGCTCGGCCTCGACGCCGAGGCGGGTGGCGGCGAGGTAGTCGAGCTCGGCGATGACGAACGGCGACACGACCAGGGGTTTGTCGGCCCCTGCGACCGCGGCCGAGACCGAAGCGAAGGCTGGTTCGTCACGGTTGAAGAAGGCCAACAGCCCGCTGGTGTCGGCGACGATCATCGCTCGCCGAAGCCGGTCAGGAGCTCCTCGGCCCGCTCGGCGATGGCCTCTCCCTGCACGATTCCGGGCCGGGGCTGGGGTCGGCTCACCGCCGCTTCGATGGCATCGCGGATGACCTGCGCTTCCGAACATCCCCGACGAAGCGCCTCGCGTTCGACCTCGGCCTTCAGCTGATCGGGCAGATAGACGGTCGTCTTGCGCGTCATGCCACCTATGGTACCAGCGGTGGTATTTGGTGGAGGATGACCGGTCGCCGGTCCCGGTAGCGGTAGGCGTGGCAGGCGTCGTCCAGGTTGAGGTACCGGCGCGTGAGGTCGTGCTTGGAGAGGTGGATCTCGACTACGAGGCGCGCCGAGCAGGTGGCGAGCGCCTCCGTCGTTTCAGACGACGCCGAAGGCGAGCATGGCGTCGGCGACCTTGACGAAGCCGGCGATGTTGGCGCCGCGGACGTAGTCGACGTAGTCCCCTTCGCCGGCGCCGTCGAGCCGCCCGTACTCGACGCAGCGCTCGTGGATCCCGTCCATGATCTCGACCAGGAGCTTCTGGAGCTCGTCGGCCTCCCACATGAGCCGGGCCGAGTTCTGACTCATCTCCAGGCCCGACACCGCGACCCCACCCGCGTTGGCCGCCTTCCCCGGTCCGTACATGATCCGCGCCTTCTTGAACGCGTGGACGCCGTCGAGGTCGGTCGGCATGTTCGCCCCCTCGGCGACCGCGATGCAGCCGTTGGCGATCAGCGTCCGGGCGTCGTCGCCGTCGATCTCGTTCTGGGTCGCGCACGGCAGCGCCACGTCGCACGGGACCGCCCACGGCCGCTCCCCTTGGTGGAAGGTCGCACCGGTGAACCGGTCCACGTACTCGGTGATGCGGCCGCGCCGGACCTCCTTCAGCTCCTTGACCCAGGCCAGCTTCTCCTCGTCGATGCCGTCGGGGTCGTGGACGAAGCCGTCGGAGTCCGACAGCGTCAGCACCGTGCCCCCGAGCTGGATCACCTTCTCCGCTGCGTGGGTGGCGACATTGCCCGAGCCGGAGATGAGGACCCTCTTGCCCTCGACCGAGTCGCCGGCCCGCTCCAGCATGCAGCGCAGGAAGTAGACCGTCCCGTACCCGGTGGCCTCGTTGCGGATCAGGCTGCCGCCGAACTCCAGGCCCTTGCCGGTGAGCACGCCGGTGAACTGGTTGGTGATCCGCTTGTACTGGCCGAACATGTAGCCGATCTCACGGGCCCCGACCCCGATGTCGCCGGCGGGCACGTCGGTGTCCTCCCCCACGTGTCGGTAGAGCTCGGTCATGAACGACTGGCAGAACCGCATCACCTCGTGATCCGACTTGCCCCTCGGATTGAAGTTGGCGCCGCCCTTGCCGCCGCCCATCGGCAGGCCGGTCAGGCTGTTCTTGAACGTCTGCTCGAAGGCGAGGAACTTGAGCACGCTCTCGGTCACCGAGGGGTGGAAGCGCAGGCCCCCCTTGTACGGGCCGATGGCGTTGTTGTTCTGGACCCGCCACCCGCGCTGGACCCGGATGTTGCTGTTGTCGTCCTCCCAGCAGACCCGGAAGCTGACGACACGATCGGGCTCCGCGATGCGCCGGAGGATCTGGTACTCGTGGTACTCCTCCTTGTCGGCGATGAAGTCGAAGATGTCCTCGGCGACCTCACGGACCGCCTGGACGAACTCGGTCTGAGCCGGGTTGCGCCGCTCGACACCCGCCATGAACTGCTCGAGGCCAACGTGATCGGAGACTGCCATCCGGTCAGTCTGCCGGATCGGGCGGGTTCGGGGGGAGGGGGCGATCCTCAGCGCCCGGGTGACGACTCGGCGCCAAACCCCAGCGGTGAGAGCACCTGCTGGTGCAGAAACGCAGCGGCCTCCTCGGAGATCACCGCCTCGTGTTCGCCCAGGGAGTGACCGGCGTCGAACGGGCGGAACTCGCAGATGACGCCCACGGCATGCGCTGCCGGACAGATCTGCTCCACCGCTTCGAACGGGTAGGTGGTGTCGCGTGTCCCGTTGAACATGATGACCGGAGGTTCGCCGGCGTCGATGAGCTCCGGCGGATACCAGGCGACGAGCGGGAAAGCTGCCGCGATCGTACTCGGCTGATCGATGTGGTGGTCTCCGAAGTCGAGCGCTCCGGGGAGGGGTACCGTGACCGCTCCGAAGAGGTCGATCTCGGTGACGTCCGGGGAGTTCGACTGCCCCCAAGCCAATGCCAAGGCGAGGATTCCGGCCCCCGACAGACCGGAGGCGGCGAAGGCCTCGGGGTGCAGCCCGTAGGTGTCGGCGTTGGCCCGGAGCCACCGGACCGCGGCGGCCCCGTCCACCAAGCCCTGGCGAGTGTCGAGCAGGGCCTCGAGGCCGGGTTGGTTCGGTCGGCCCCGGACACTCGGAACGGTGACCACGTAGCCGCGACGCACGAAGTCCTCGACCAGCCATGAGCCCCGGCCGCTCTCGAAGGCAATGATCACCGGCCGCTCGGTCAGGGTGTCGCCCGCCGGGAGGTAGAGATCCATCGTCAGGTCGGCAACCGGTGCTCGTTCGTCGACGGGCGGGGCGTCGGTTCCGGAGACCGCCTCTCCGAGGGGCGGGGCTTCAGGCCAGTAGACCACGTTGCGCACGGTCTCGATGTCCTCGAAGACCAGATCGAGGTACCGGATGCCGTCGGGGTTGATCGCGAGCTCGGCGATTGTGGTCGTGGTGGTCGTGGGCGCAGGGGTCGACGTCGTGGTGGTCAGGACGGTGGTAGCCGGGGAACTCGTCGTCGGAGCGTTGCCGACCGTTTCACCGTCCCCGCAGCCGATGGCGGTGGTGGCCGCGAGAAGGCCGACGGCGAGTGCCACCCGAGCAGTTGTTCGCTTGCCCACGTACTCACTCTGACCGCCCGTCGCGGGGTGTCCCATGGTCCAAAGTCCCATCAGGGTTCTGGGGTCAGGCTGGATCCCTCGAGGTAGGTGCCGGGTTCATGGCCCTCAGCGACGAGCTGGGCATGAAGCTCGTCATCGGGCGGGCCGGGATGCGGCATGCCGACCAGGTGCACGGCGGTTCCGTCGGGCTTCACCACCCGCTCGATCTCGGGGAGTTCCTCGGCCAGGTGCTACCCGATCGCCTGGCGGGTGAGCAGCACATCCGCAGAGGCGGCCGGAAGGGGGAGACGACGTTGGTGATCGCCGTCAGTCCCGGATCGAAGTCCGACCCGTCGTCGTAGAGCCGCGGGGCGCGCTGGTAGACGATCCAGTCGGCGATCTGGTGGGCCTCGAGGAGGAACAGGTCGTCCACCTGCGGTTCCAAGCCGGGAAACCGGTGCTGCAGTGCGTCGGCGTAGGTCACGATCGATGGCTGTCCCGGCGATCGGGAGTGCCTGGAGGCTGCCCATCATCGGCACCCGCAAGCGGCAGGGAGGAGGGCTGAGTGCCGATGAGTCGGTCGATGTCCCGGGTGTGGACGACGGCCATACGGCGGTGCAGGCGTCGCCCGTCGGGGGTGAGATCGACGAGCACCTCGCGTCGGTCGCGTGCACCGTGGGTTCGACGGACCAGGCCGCCCTCGACCAGCCGTCCGACGATCCGGTTGCACGAGCTGTTGGCGACCAGGAGCCGCTCGGCCAGCTCGCCCATCCGGATGGGCGAGCCGTGGGCGGCGATCTGGTGGAGCACGTCGTAGTCGTCGAGCGAGTGGTCGAAGCGGGCCCGGAGGTTCTCGTCCATCTCCTTCGTGGCCAGGCGATGGAATCGCACGAGACGTTCCCAGGTCTCGACGGTGCTGGGTGGTGCCATGCCTCGACCCTACAGGTGTTTCCGAACGGAAATAACGACGCTTCTGTCGTCGTTGACAGAGGCATGACCATCTCCGCACCGACCATCGACATCCGCCGGTCCGCCGACCGGTTCCACACCCGCGCCGGCTGGCTCGACTCCAAGCACTCGTTCAGCTTCGCCGGCCACTACTCGCCCGACAACACCCACCACGGCCAGCTCCTCGTGCTCAACGACGATCGCGTCGCCGGGGGCACGGGGTTCGAGACCCATCCCCACCGCGACATGGAGATCGTGACCTGGGTCCTCGACGGCGAGCTCGAGCACAAGGACTCCGAGGGCAACCGCGGCCTCATCTACCCCGGCCTGGCCCAGCGGATGAGCGCGGGGCGGGGCATCTGGCACTCGGAGAAGAACGCGAGCACCAACGACGAGGTGCACTTCATCCAGATGTGGGTGCTGCCCGACACCGCGTCGATCGATCCCGGCTACCAGCAGCTCGACATCAACGATGAGCTCGCCGGTGGCGGCCTGGTCCCGATCGCCTCGGGTCAGGGTCACGACGGGGCGATCTCGATCCACCAGCGAGACGCCGTGCTCTGGGGCGCAAGGTTGGGGGCGGGTGAGCGTGTCCGGGTTCCCGACGCCGGGTTCGGTCATGTGTTCATCGCGCGAGGCAGCGCCGACCTGGACTCGCTCGGCTCGATGGCCACGGGCGACGCAGCCCGCCTCACCCACGTCGACGGCGCCACCCTGGTTGCGGGTGGCGACGGCGCCGAGGTCCTGATCTGGACCACGGGTGCGATGCCATGATCACGCTGCGGGGTCCAGGTCGTCACGAGCTTCATCCAGAGTCCGCGCCAGCTCTTCGTAGCTGATCTGCCCCGAAATCCACGCGGTGATCTGCGTCCAGAAGAGCGCCGTGCCGATCTCGGGTGGCATCGCGTCGGAGCCGTCGAACACCAGGGTGTCCGCCCCCAGTAAGACTTCTGCGACGGCCTGGTCTGCCGGCTGGTAGTACGAGGTGGGGTCGATGTCGTTTCGCGGACTCACGTAGCTGCCTCCTTGCGCCCAGGCCTGACCCGCCTCGGGGGTGGCCAGGCGCGCGAGGACCGCAGCGACCTCCGGTCGGTCGCTGAAGGCGACGGCGAGGTCGGTGCCGGCGACGACCGGTGCGGGCGCAGCGGCATCGGTTCCCGGCAACACGAAGAAGTCGATGTCTCCGTCCGCACCCAGCTCGAGGCCGGGTGGCATCCAGCCGTAGGCGAAGCTGGCCTGTTTGAAGAGCACGCAGCCGGGAGGATCGGTGAAGAGGGGATCGTCGCTGTCTTGGGTGCCCGTGCTGAGCACCTTGCTCACGCCGCCCGCGACCCGTCCGGGCTCCAGGACGAGTGCTCGGAACGAGGCGAAAACGTCGGCGATCCGCTCGTCGCCGAAGGGCACGGTCCCGGCCACCCAGTCTTCGTAGACGTCGGGCCCTTCCTGGCGCACGAGCAGATCCTCGACCCAGTCGGTTGCGGGCCACCCGGTCGCCAGTTGGGCTTCGATGCCCAGACACCAAGGTGTGAAGCCACGCTCTTGGATCCGTTCGACCAGAGACTCGAGCTCGTCCATCGTGTCGGGTGGCGTAACGCCGAGATCGGCCAGGACATCGGGGCGGTACCAGACGAGACTCTTCACGTTGGAGCGGAACGGGAACCCGACCAGCGTGCCGTCGACGCGACCCAGGTCGAGGGCCGCATCGTCGAAGTTCTGCTGCAACACCTCGGCGGTGTCGTCCGGCACCGGGACGATGTGGCCGTCATCGAACATCTGCTGGACCAGTCCTGGCTGGGGAACCAGTGCGATGTCGGGCGGTGCGAGGATGTCCACCACCTGGTACTGGAGGTCAGCGACGAAGTCGCCACTCCCGGTGTAGCGAACGTCGATACCCTCCGCGTCGGCCCACTCCTCCAAGCCGGCCGTGAACAGCGCCGCCTCGTCGCCCCGGTAGGGGCCGAAGATCCGCACGACCGGACGAGCGGCTTGGTCGTCATCGCCACCGCACCCGGTGAGGCCGGCGGCGCCGACCATGAGCACCACTGCCACCGCCAACCGCTTCACCGGGCGCTCACCTGGAAGCGGAGGTCCTGCTGGTACTGCATATCGAGCTCGACCGGACCACCGAACTCGTCGCGAATCCGCTCGGCGAGGGTCCAGACCTCGCTCGGGGCGTCGGGTCCGGCAACGAGCAGGTCGACGGTCGCCTGTCCGTCGGCGGCGTCGGCCGTCAACTCGACGACGCGCACCCTCGGGTCCCACGCGGTGACGGCGTCCGAGACGGTCCCGCGGAGCCGGGTGTCCTCGACCGTGGAACGCGTGTGAAGGGTCAACGGGATGGCAACCGCAGCAACGGCCGCCATCGTGACGAGCACCCGACCAGCCAGCACCCGCCTGGACACCTGACGATGCGGCCTGAACCCGCTGAGGATGAGCATGACCGATGCCGCAAACACGATGGCAGCGAGGTTGGTCAGATAGAGCAGAAGCGCGTTCTCGGCCTCGCCTCTGGCGCCGAGCTGAAAGGTGATCCCGACGGTGGCGAGGGGCGGCACCAGTGCAACGGCAATGCCGACACCGGGTAACGCCGACGTGGCTGACCGTCGCGGCACGATGTAGCCGGCGGCCGCCCCGGCCGTCACCGCGATCCCGAGATCGAGCAGGCCCGGGAAGGTGCGAGCCTCTACCTCGCCGGGCAGATCGGCGGTGCCCCGCACTGCGTCGGATGCGATCGCAGAGGTCACGAACCCCACGAGAATCGCCAGGACCGTGCCAAGAGCGATGACCAGGAGCGCGACGAGCAACTCCCTGTTCTGGGCGCGCACCGTGGCCGCCGCAGCGGCGAGGATCGGTGTCATCAGCGGCGCGACCAACATGGCGCCGATGACGACTGCCGCAGAGTCGGCGAGCAGCCCGAACGCTGCGATCGAAGCCGACAGCATGATCAGCGCGGAGAACCGGAGAATGAACTCGGTCCGGGCGGCACCGGTCGGGAAGAGCTCCTGGAGTGCGGCGTGGGCGTCCTCGTCAGGCTCGCGACCGAGCCCCTCCCGGACATGACCGACGAGGCGACCGATCGCACTGAGCTCGCGCTCAGGCACCGCATCGCTCGCACTACTCATGAAGAGGCCCACAGGACACGCGTCATCGAGCGAACGAAGCTAGCGGACGGCGACAGAAGGCAGTGAGCCCGATCAACGAGGTCCTCGCCAGGAGTGGTCTGTCCCCCGGGCCTCAGATGGCAGGGAGATCGGGGAGAGCTGGGAGGCGGTGGCAGCGAGTTGCGCTGCGTGGCTCGCGCCCGTGCACGGCCATGCAACACGCGACCGAGCTGCCCATGCCGGTCACGAGCACTGCGCCCCCAGCGATGCGTGCTTTCCGTCGGTCAGGCGCAGGGCCTACCGTGCGGTCATCACGGCTCCGGCCCACCGGAGCCTTCCCGATCCCGACCTCTGGAGTGCGAGCGATGTCGATCCTGATCCGCGGCGGCACGGTCCATGACGGCACCGGCGCGGCCGGTCGGTCCGCCGACGTCCTGGTCGGCGACGACGGCATGGTGGCCGAGATCGGCGCCGCGCTCGCGGCTCCCGACGGGGCCGAGGTCGTCGATGCCACCGGTTGTTGGGTCACCCCCGGGTTCATCGATCTCCACACCCACTACGACGCCGAGCTCGAGGTGGCGCCGTCGTTGTCGGAGTCGCTGCGCCATGGCGTCACGACCGCGCTGATCGGGTCGTGCGGTCTGTCGATGGTGGTCGGCGAACCGGAGGACATGGCCGACATGTTCTGCCGGGTCGAGGGGATCCCCCGTGACATCGTGCTCCCGCTGCTGGAGGAGATCGTCGACTGGAAGACCCCGGGCGAGTACGTCGACCACCTGAACACTCTGCCGCTGGGCCCGAACCTGATCGCCATGATGGGTCACTCGACGCTGCGGGCCCACGTCATGGGTCTGGGCCGCAGCCTCGACCGGACCGTCACCCCCACCGAGGGTGAGCTGATCGACATGGAGCGTCTGGTCGAGGACTCGATCGAGGCGGGCCTGCTGGGGGTGTCGGTCAACCTCCTGCCATGGGACAAGATGGGCGGGACCCGTTACCGGAGCAACCCGACGCCGTCGGTGTTCGCCCGGTTCGCCGAGTACCGGCGGCTGGCCGAGGTGGCCCGGGCCCGCGACGCGGTGTTCCAGGCCATCCCCAATCTCCAGACCCGCTGGAGCATCGGCCCGCTCCTGGACCTGAGCCGCCGCAGGAACGGGCGGGCGCTGCGCACGTCGCTGCTCACGCTGATGGACGCCAAGCCCGCCATGGGTGCCTACCGGGTGATGGCCAACATCGCGAACCA
This sequence comes from uncultured Acidimicrobiales bacterium, assembly GCA_963697385.1. Classification (GTDB taxonomy): domain Bacteria; phylum Actinomycetota; class Acidimicrobiia; order Acidimicrobiales; family CAWCAL01; genus CAWCAL01. The sequence goes on along the minus strand of CAVONU010000001.1, from coordinate 1,178,110 downwards.
GTACAACCGTCGGCTCGGGGCGAACGTGCGGTTCCAGGCCCTGCCCACCCCGTTCGACCTCTACACCGACGGCATCGAGAACCCGGTCTTCGAGGAGTTCGGCGCGGGCACCGAGGCGCTGCACCTCGAGGACCTCGTCGCCCGGCAGTCGCTGATGGGGGCACCGGTGTACCGCGCGTCGTTCCACAAGCAGTGGAAGAACAAGGTGGCGTCGCGTGCCTATCACCGTGACCTGTCCGAGGCCCGGATCGTCTCGTGTCCCGACGCCACGCTGGACGGGATGACCTTCGCCGAAGTGGGAGCGGAGCGAGGGATCGACCCGCTCGACGCGTTCCTCGATCTCCAGGTCGCCTACGGCAACGACCTGCGCTGGTACAGCGTCGTCGCGAACGGGAATGCCGATCACCTGGAGTGGATCATCGCCAACCCCGCCGCCATGATCGGCTTCTCCGATGCGGGTGCTCACCTGCGGAACATGGCGTTCTACAACTTCCCCCTGCGGATGCTGAAGCGGGTCCGTGACGCCCAGCGGGCCGGGCGGGCGTTCATGAGCGTCGAGGACGCGGTGCGCAAGCTCACGTCGGACATCGCCGAGTTCCACCGCATCGACGCCGGCCGGCTGGTGGCCGGGGCGAGGGCCGACGTGGTGGTGATCGACCCCGAGCACCTCGACGACCGCGTCGAGGAGATCCACGAGGAGCCGATGCCCGAGTTCACCGGACTGAACCGCCTCGTTCGCCGCAACGACGACACCGTCCGCGCCGTGCTGGTCAACGGCAAGATGGCCTGGCGGGGCGGTACGCCCGCCGACGACCTGGGGATCAGCCGCGACTACGGGCAGGTCCTGCCGCTGGGGAGCGCATCGCTTCCACGGGAGTGACGGTGGACAGCGCGACCGGGTCGGACGCGTCCGACACCGTGGTTCACCGTCGGCGGGGGCCGACCGGCTGCGACTCACGGCACCTATCATCGGGTCGGCATCGCTTCGGGGGGCCGGGATGAACGAGATCGGCGACTACGGCGTCATCGGCGACTGCCACTCGATGGCGCTGGTCGGCCGGGACGGATCCATCGACTGGTGCTGCTTTCCCCGGTTCGACTCGCCGTCGGTGTTCGCCCGGGTGCTCGATCACGACCGGGGCGGCCACTACACGGTGTCCCCGGCGTCGGCGGTGCGCGAGACGACGCGTTCCTATCTCCCCGCCACGAACGTGCTGGTCACCCGCTTCGAGACCGACACCGGAGCGCTCGAGGTGACCGACTGCATGCCGGTCGCCCGGTTCGACCCCGATCAGCCGGCCTCGGTGCACTCCCACCACTCGATCCTGCGTCGCGTCCGCGGCGTCGGTGGTCGGGTCACCGCCCGGCTCGTCTTCGAACCGCGGGGCGAATACGGAGAGGTCACGCCCCGGTTCACGGCCACGTCGCCCGCCACCTGCTCGGTGATCGGCGGGCCCGACGCCCTGTGGCTGCGCGCCACCCGGCCCGTGGGCGGCGACGGCGACCGGGTCGTCGCCGAGTGGGACCTGGAGACCGACCAGGAGGAGTGGATCGAAGTGGGGTGGACCCCGGCGGCGGGTGACGACCCGTTCACCGATCACGACCCTCGCGCCGACATGGCCGCCCGCTTCGGCGACACCGTCGCGTTCTGGGAGGACTGGTTCTCGCACAGCTGTCTCTACGACGGAGAGCACGAGCGCAAGGTCCACCGCTCGGCCCTCGTCCTGAAGGCGCTCACCTACGCCCCGACGGGCGCGGTCATCGCGGCCGGGACGACCTCACTGCCCGAGTGGATCGGCGGCGAGCGCAACTGGGACTACCGCTTCACCTGGATCCGCGACGCCACGCTGACCCTCAGCTCACTGGCGGTCCTGGGCACGCTGGGTGAGGCCGCCGCCTTCAAGGGGTGGCTCGAACGCACCGGAGCGGGCCGGCCCGAAGACCTCCAGATCATGTACCGCGTCACCGGCGAGCGGCTGCTGCCCGAGGTCGAGCTCGATCACCTGGCCGGCCACCGGGGCTCGGCGCCGGTGCGGGTCGGCAACGGTGCCGCCGGGCAGCTCCAGCTGGACTCGTACGGCCAGCTCGTCGAGGCCGCCTACCTGTTCGCCCGGGCCGGGGGAGAGCTCACCGAATCCAACGGAGTGTTCCTGTCCCGCGTCGCCGACGAGACCGTCGAGTCGTGGCGGCGACCCGACCAGGGCATCTGGGAGATCCGCGACCAGCCCCGCCACTTCGTCCACTCCAAGCTGAACTGCTGGGCTGCACTGGACCGGGCCTGCCGTATGGCCGACGCCGGTCAGCTGACCGGGCCCGTCGCCACCTGGGCCCGCGATCGCGACCTCCTGGTCGACTGGATGCTGACCCAGGGATCGCCCGACGGCTGGTTCGTCCAGGCCGCCGAGCGGCCCATCGCCGACGCCGCCACGCTGCTGGTACCGGCCCTGGGCTTCCTCCCGGTCGCCCATCCCACCGTGACCCGCACGGTCGAGGTCGTGTCCCGTGACCTGGCCAACGGGCCGCTGCTGCACCGCTACCTGGACCCCGACGGCCTCCCGGGCCAGGAAGGAGCGTTCCTGCTCTGCTCGTTCTGGCTGCTCGACTGTCTCATCCACGCCGGTCGCATCGACGAGGCCGACGAGCTGATCGACTCCCTCCTCGGGTACTCCAACGACGTCGGCATCTTCGCCGAGATGATCGACCCGTCGACCGGCGCCGCCCTGGGCAACACCCCGCAGGCCTTCACCCACATGGGCGTGGTCACCTCGTGCGACGCGCTCACCGCCGCCCGCCAGGGCCGACTCCCACCGCCCGACCAGCCCTACGCCTTCGCCGAGGCCGCCCTCGACCGGCGGGGCCTGACGACCGCTCAGTCGACCTTCACGTCGTAGACGATCTCGGGAATGGTCTCGGCGTACGCGGGGGTCAGCCACGCTTCGGCCTCGGTGTCGCCGGCGACGTAGCGCTGGAGGAACGCCACCGTGTAGGTGTCGATGATCTGGTGGGCGGTGTCGATGTCGATCAGCTCGGGTGTGCAGCCTTCGACCGCGTAGTCGTCGATCACGTCCTTCAGCGCCTGGAGGTCGTCGGGCAGCTCGGCGGCGATCTGCTGGTACTCGCACACGTCGGCGAACGACTGGTGCCCGCCGTCGACGATGTCCACGCGGATGAGCGGTCGACCGGAGACGAGCTCCCACGGCCGCTCGGTGTTGGTGGCGATCGGGGTGGTCTCGTCCTCGGTCCCGCTGAGCAGCAGGGTGGGCACGTCGACGGCCTCGAGCTCGGCGTCGGTGATCCCCCGCGTGGCGGGCGCCTGGCCGACCACGGCCACGATCCGGTCGTCCGGCGGGACGTCGCCGACTCCCGACACCGCCGTGAGCGCCGTGTAGCCGCCGAACGAGTGGCCGTAGATGCCGATGCGCTCGGGGTCGATCGCCCCGGCCAGCGGCGTGTCGGTCGCGGCCGACTCGGCCAGCAGCTCCGTGATGACGAACGCGGTGTCGGCCGGCCGATCGACGGCGATCTGCTCGTCCGGTGCCTCGGTGCCGAGGAACGCGTCGAACGCGGTGTTGCCGGCGTGGTCGGGAGCGGCGACCACGAACCCGTGGCTGGCCAGCAGTTCGGCGTTGTCGGAGGCGACGAAGCGCTGGCCGCCGCTGCCGTGGGAGTAGACGACGAACGGGAAGGGGCCGGCATCGTCGACCGGCACATCGGCGGCGGCGAACTCGGCGGTGAACTCGACGCCCGGAATGAAGCTGTAGACCGAGAGCGGTGCTGCCGCGGCGGCTCCCTCGTCGGCCGGATACCAGATGTCGACGGTCAGCTCCCGGCCGTCGCGCGCCTCGTCGACGAGGGTGATGGTGCGGCGACCCACCGCGTGGTCGCCCGGCTCGGCGGGGGAGGGCACCCCGGGAAGGGGGATCGTCGCCGGCGGGGCCGTGGGCGTGGTGGTCGTGGTCTCGGGAGCGGCGGTGGAAGGAGGGTTCCCCGAGACGAGGACGTCGGACTCGGATGCTCCGCAGCCGGCGGCCACGAAGGTCACGGCGAGGAGCAGGGCCAGCGGTCGACGGAGCGAAGAAGTCACCCGGAGAGCCTACGGGGAGCCGCCGCCCATTCTGACCTGGTGCGCCGGAGCCGAGCGCGGCTGCTTGACCCTCCTCGGCGCTGCGGCTTCACTGGCCCGGCATGGAGCTGACGGGCCAGGCCGGCCGACGGCCATGATGATCAGACGGAACCTGGTGGCTGCCGTGGCGACGGCTGCGGTCCTGGCGCTCGGAGCGTGCTCGTCGTCCGACGACAACGCGGAGTCGCCGACGACGAGCGTGGACGCCGAATCGGCCGAGGCCGGCACCACGACCAGCGTCGCACCGACCACCACGACCGAGGGCTCGACGACGACGACCTCGATATCTCCCGCACCGCTCGAGGACCAGACGCCACCCGAAGCCCTCAACGGGATCGCCGTCGACGGCGACACGATCTGGCTGGCGTCGGTCAACTCGGACCAGGTGCTCCAGGTCGACCGGGCATCCGGTGCCATCCTCACCCGGGTGGAGGCACCGGCGTCGTCGCCCGACGACGTCGCGGTCGGGCCCGACGGGTCGGTCTACTGGACCGGGTTCGCCGACGGCTCGATCGGTCGCATCACCGACGGCGCCACCGACACGATCGCCACCATCGGCGCCGGAGCGAACCCGATCGGCTTCACCGACGACGGCGAGCTGATCGTCGGTCGGGCCGTGACGGCCGACGGGCTCTACCGGGTGCCCCTCGACGGCGGCGAGCCCGAGGTGATCGCCGAGTCGGTGGGCGACATGAACGCCTTCGTCGTCGAGGGTGACCGGGTGGTCGGCCCGGTCGGCGGCGTGCTCGGACCGGGCGGGGTGAACGCGGTGGACCTGAGCACGGGTGAGGTCACCGTGCTGGGCGAGGGGTTCCCGTCGAGCGTCACGGCCAGCGCGGTCGATCCGGAGGGCCGCCTCCACCTGCTCTCGGCCAACGGTCAGGTGTGGCGGTTCGACGAGTCGACCGGCTCGGTCGAGCCCGCCGTCACCCTCACCGCCGGCATCTACGACAACCTGGACTTCGCCCCCGACGGCACGCTGTACGTCACCCACTTCACCGAGCCGGTCATCTCGGTCGTCGCGCCCGACGGCACGCAGACCACCGTGACCGTGGGGAGCTGAGGCTCGGCCCCCAGCGGGCCCTTCGCACGGTGGAGTACTCGGTGAAGGGGATGCCCGATGGCGGTTGCCATGGACGACGACCCGGTTGCGATCGCGGCCCGACTCCGCCGGATCGAAGCCCGGATCCCGACGATGTCGGCCGACGAGGTCGACGCCGCGGGGGCCGAGATGGGTGCGGTGCAGTCCTGGATGACGGCCTACCTGGCCAAGCTCACCGCCCGGGCCACCCGTCTCCAGATGCAGGGCCGGAACACCGACGCCAAGCGCACGGCGGCCAGGACCGGGATGGGATCGCGCGACGCGGCCCGCGCTGCGAAGCGGGGGAAGGCCCTGGCCAAGATGCCCGAGGCCATGCAGGCGTTGGAAGCCGGCGCGATCGGGGTGGGCCACGCCGACGTTCTGGCCGGCCAGGCCGATCGGTTGGACGGGTCGAAGCGACGCCGGTTCGAGGAGAAGACCGCCGAGCTGGTGGCCGAAACCGTGGCGGGAGACCTGTCGCTACCGGCGTTCGAGAAACGCTGCCGCGAAGAAGTCGAACGGCTGCAGGACGACGACGGGATCGGTGAGCTCGAGAAACAGAAGCGGGCGTCCAAGGCGTCCACCTGGGTCGACGACGCCACCGGCATGACCGTGCTGTCGGGTCGGTGGGATCCGCTCCGGGGCGAACCGGTCCGCAAGGCGCTGCAGGCCGAGATCGCGGCCCGGAAGGCGGCCGGGGCCAAGGTCTCCACGGCCCGCCAGCGCGACCAGCTGGCCGCCGACGCCCTGCACGGGCTGATCACCGGAGACCGCAGGTCCAAGCCCGGTGCCGGGCCGAGCCTGGTGATCCTGATCGACTACGACGCCATCGTCCAGGGGGTGAGGACCACCCCCGAGGGCCAGGCACTGATCGCCGAGACCCAGGGCGGCCGGCCGCTACCCGTCGAGACCGTCCGCCGCATCGCGTGCGAGGCCGGCATCCTCCCGATCGTGTTGAACGGCGATTCCCAACCCCTGGACGTGGGCCGCGAACGGCGGCTCGCCACCCGGGCCCAACGCATGGCACTTCGGGCCCAGTATCCGACGTGTGCCATGGACGACGACTGCGACGTCCCCTTCGATCAGTGCGACATCCACCACGTCGACCACTGGAAGGACGGCGGCCGCACCGACTACGACCGGATGTGCCCGGGATGCGCCAAGCACCACCACCTGGTGCACGAGGGCGGCTGGACGCTGACCCGCAGATCGGACGGCACCTGGCAGCTCCACCCGCCCGTGCGGCCACCGCCGTGACGCCCGGGCCAGGGCGTTCCGGCCCAGGTGATGCAGCGGCGGCTGGACGGGGTGCGGGCCCGGATGCGGGCCGACGCCGTCGACGCGTACGTCGTGCACGATCCCGACAACGTCTTCTATCTCACCAACTTCGCCAACTACGTCCACGAGCGGCCCAGAGCCGGGTGGGCAGCAGCCGATCGTCCTCGGCCGGCCAGGACCGGAAGCGATCGGAGAGACTGCACTTCTGGCGCTCGACCGGCGCGATCTCGTAGGCGATCGCCCGTCGACGCTCGTTCAGCAACTCCCGCCGATCCTCGGAAGGGGCCTGGGGGACCGTGGCGGGCCGCTCGCTCAACGCGACGAGGACGGCCTGCGCCAATGCGATCCGGTCGCCGATGACCTGTCGCTTCTCGTCGAGGGCGTCCCGCTTCTTCGCCATGCGCCAGTAGGACCACGCCGGGAAGAGAGGGCAGGAGCCCTCGAACACCCGCGTGATCCAGAACTGGAGGGGTTCGAGCACGGCCGCGACCAGGGCGACGACCACCACGAACAGGGCCAGCTCGGCGAAATCGGGTGGACCGGCCCGGGCGAGGGCCTCGAGAGGGTCCTGCTCGTCGGACGTGACCAGGATGCCGGCCAGTGCGAACCCTCCGGCGAGGACCGCGGCCGGGATGGAGGTCGAGGCTCCGACGTGAGAGAGAACGTAGTAGTTCATTCGGCCCATGTCTCCCGGAGTTGAGTCCTGCCGCCGCCCCGACGGTCATTCCTCGCGCAGTGTCGCCGCGGGGTTCCTTCGGGAGGCGAGCCAGCCGGGCACCGCGCCGGCGACGGCCGCACCCAGCACGGCACCGGCGACCACCAGGGCGCCGATGCGCCAGGGCGTGGTCGGTGCGTCGACGATGCCGAGCTGGTCGATCGACTCGATCCACACCGACCGGCCGATGATCACACCCAGCGGGACGCCGATCACGACACCGACGACGGCGATGGTCGCCGCCTGCCACACCGCAACGGCCACGGTTTGCGACGGCACGAACCCGAGGGCACGGAGCACCGCGGAGTCGCGACGGCTGCGCCGGGCGGAGAGGAGCAGGAAGTGCATGAGTCCGATCACCCCCAGCAGCCCCAGGAAGCCTGCCAGCGCAATCAGCGTGGGACGGACGCGTGCCAGCTGGCTCAGCAGTTCCGGGGGTTCGGCGGCGGTCAGCTGTTCGGCCCTCAACCCGTACTCGGTCGACAGTGCGGCCTCCACCACGTCCCGGTCGACATCCGGTGCATACCGCAGCGTCAGGATCGGCAGGTACTCATCGTCGCCGAAGGCCTCGAATCCCTCGGGGGTGGTGACGATGCCCCGTCCGGGATTCGAGGGATCGGGTGAGACGACGACGCCGACGATCCCCAGCCTCCGGGTCGTCCCCGTCTGGCTCGTGATCTCGATGGTGTCGCCCAGGTCGAGCTCACGGGTGGCCAGTGTCTGGCGGGCGAGGACCACCTCGTCGGGAGAGCCCGGAGCCCGACCTGCCAGGTACGTCAACGTCAGCGACCCCGAAACGACCTGCATCGCGCACAGCTGACTGGAATCCTCGCCGGCGAGTACGTCGACACACCCGGCGATACCCACCCCGGCCAGCAGGGGCTCCTCGGCGAGCGCGTCGATGACGGGTTGCGGATCGTCCCAGGTGAGCTCCGTGTCGACATCCCAGCCCCATCCGTAGCGAGTGCGATCGGTCGCCGTGGTGTGCTGGCTGACCGCGAACACGGCGATGGCGAGCACGCCTGCGACACCGAGCACCGCTCCGACCACCGCCGACCCCGGTCGCACCCCCGAACGGCTTCGGTTCGGCGCCACCACCGACAGGCACCCGACCGCGACCGTCACCGGCAACAGGCGCCGCAACCGAGAGTCACGCGCGGTCGACGCCGGCGGGTCGTCAGCGACAGACCGGTGCGCGTGTCGCGCCGCCACCAGCGCCCACGCCGACACGGCCAGCACCAGCAGGACCGAACCCACCACGAGGACGGACCAGTCGACCCGGACCCCCGGCTCCACCTCGGCGCGCCGGGCCACCGATATCGGGAAGCGTGGCGACAGCCCCACCGCGATGACCGACCCGATCGCAACCCCGCCAGCGGCAGCGAGCATCGACGGCACCGCAACCGCCAGTGCCGAGGTCCGCTCTCGCATGCCGAGCGCCCGGGTCACGGCCGCGATCGAGCCCATGTACTCCACCTGGCGTCCGACCACCTGGCCCAACGCGAGGAGACCGCCCACGAGCGCCACCGCGGCGAAGACCGCCAGTCCCGCGGCGATCATGTCCGCGGCGTTACGTACCGGCTCCAATTCGGCGTCCGGGTCCGCCCAATACGTCGCCCCACCGGGCACGGCCTCGGCGGCGACCGCAACAGCGGCGTCGACATCAATCGCCTCGGGGTCGCCCCTGACCTCGAACAGCACGTCGGACGACGCCGCCTCACCGAGATAGGTCGCGGTGTCCGGCGATGCGATGGCGATGGAGAGCTCGGACCCGACCAGATCGTCGGGAACGATCCCGACCACGTCGAAGCGCAGCTCTGGTCCGTCCACCTCGGGGGCTGCCGCCTCTCCCCCGAAGAGAGCGGCCCCCAAGCTCTTGACGCTCAGTGTCGGAGTGACCAGCTCGTCGCCGACCTCGAGACCGAGCACGGCGGCGGTTCGCTCGTCCACCGCGAGCTCGCGCGTCCCGTCGACGGAGGGCAACCGGCCGTCGTTCACCGGCACGTTGATCGATTCGAGGAAGCGATGGTCCAGTCCTGTCGCGACTCCCAGGAAGTAGCTGCCGTCGTCGGGTCCGACCGCAGCGACGATCTGGGGAACGGCCACCACGTCCCGCACGCCTCGCAGCTCGGCGAGCGCCGCCTCGGCCGCTCGGATCTGCGCGGCGTCGGAAGCGGCGGTCGTGTACGACGCGGCGACCACGACGTCGGGCTGCGGGTACGCGTCGCGCATCCGGTCGATGACGGTGGCGGTTCTGTTGGCGCCGGCTGCCGCCGTGAAGACCGCGGCCGAGACGAGTGCCACCAGACCGGTCAACACCAGAAGCGTCCCCCGGTGGCGGCGGAGCCCAACCCGAGCGAGCAACGCCACCGATCCCAACTCCATCACCTCCGATCGTTTCGACCGACTTGTCGTCGCGACCGCACGGGGTTGGGTGACGCTCGAGACGAGGCGAGTCTCGCCCCGAAGCGTAAGAGACGAACATCGACGCGCCCAGGGGGTACACCGGCGTCTCGCCGGCGTGCTAGCACCACCGTGGACGGGGAGTGTGACACTGGGGGGACCGACAGTGGGACGAGCGCGGAGGACTCTTCTCGTGGCCGATCCGTCAGGTGACGATCCGATCCGAAGGGCAGCGACCGTGACGGGGCGGGTGCAGGGCGTCTCGTTCCGCTACGCCACCCGACGCGAAGCGGAGCGGCTCGGTGTCACCGGATGGGTCCGCAACACCGCCGGCGGATCGGTGGAGCTCGAGGTACAGGGCCGTGCCTCGGCCGTCGGGGCCTTGCTGCGATGGGCCGAGACCGGCCCGGTGGGCGCCCGGGTCGACCGGGTGGCCGTGACGCCGCGACCCGTCGACGAAGGAGAGGTCGATTTCCGGGTCCTGCGCTGATCCGCGTCCGACGCCTACCGCAGGGTGACGCCCAGCTCTCCGACGGCGTCGGCGAGCGCGTCGGTGGCGAGCAGCTGCTCACCGAGCTGGAGCTCGGGGGAGAGGTGGCGGTCGGGACCGGGCCCGTCCACGTGCGACCGGAGCAGATCGAGCAATGCGCCCGTCGCCGCGGCCGGTCGGAGCGGCTGTCGCAGGTCGATGGAGCGGGCTGCGACCACGTACTCGATCGCCAGGATCCGCCGGACGTTGTCGATGACCCTTCGCAGCTTGCGGACCGCACCCCACCCCATGGAGACGTGGTCCTCCTGCATGCCCGAGGTGGGCAGCGAGTCGACCGACGCCGGCGCGGCCAGTCGCTTGTTCTCCGACGCCATCGCGGCAGCGGTGTAGTGGCCGATCATGAGCCCGCTGTCGACCCCCACCTCGCCCGCGAGGAACGGTGGGAGTCCGTGGTTCCGGGTCTTGTCCAGGAGCCGGTCCATCCTCCGCTCGGCGATGGCGCCGATCTCGGCCAGGGCGATGGCCAGGAAGTCGGCGGCGAATCCGAGCGGCGCACCGTGGAAGTTGCCGCACGACTCGACCCGCCCGTCCGGGAGGATCATGGGGTTGTCGATGGCGGACGCCAGCTCACGCTCGGCGACGAGGCGGACGTGGTCGAGCGTGTCGCGGGCCGCCCCGTGGACGGCGGGGGTGCAGCGGATGGAGTAGGCGTCCTGGACCCGCGGGTCGTCGCTGGCGTGGCTGGCGACGATGGGGGAGGCGTCGAGCATGGCCCGGAGGTTGGCGGCGCTGACCGCCTGGCCGGGGTGGGGCCGGAGCGCCTGGAGGTCGGCGGCGAAGGGGGCGTCGGTGGCGAGGAGGCCCTCGACGGTCATGGCGCCGATCATGTCGGCCTGGGTCAGCAGTCGCTGGGTGTCGTCGACGGCCAGGCAGAGCATGCCGAGGATGCCGTCGGTGCCGTTGGTGACCGCCAGGCCCTCCTTTTCGGCGAGCGTGATGGGCGAGAGACCCTCGGCCGCGAGCGCCTCGGCCGCGGGTCGGCGGCGGCCGTCGTGGTGCACCTCCCCCTCGCCCAGCAGGGCGAGCGCGGCGTGAGCCAGCGGGGCGAGATCGCCGCTGGCGCCCAGCGAGCCGTACTCGGGCACCACCGGCGAGATCCCGGCGTTCAGGAGATCGACCATGGCCTGCGCGACCAGCGGGCGGGCGCCGCTGGCGCCCAGCGCGAGCGTGCGGGCGCGGAGCAGCACCATGGCCCGGACGACCTCGTCCTCGACCGGATCGCCCATCCCCGCCGCGTGCGAGCGGACCAGCGAGGTCTGCAGCGCCTGCCGTCGGTCGGGCGGGATGGCGACCGTGGCCAGGGCGCCGAAACCGGTGGAGATCCCGTACTTCGGGTCTCCTTCGGCGAGACGTTCGACGATCTCGCGGGCGTCCGCCATGCGCTGGACGGCCCCGTCGGTGAGCTCGACCCGGGCACCGTCCCGGGCGACGGCGACCACCTCGGCGATGGTCACGCCCGGCCCGTCGAGATGCACCGTCACGAGCCCACCGCCTTCTCCCTGGACGACAAGGAATACTGTCGGTTGACAATCTAGGGCGAGAGCTGCTCCTGCGAGCACGGCTCGATCCCTCGACGAGAGAGGGTGACCCCATGGCCAACACCGCGATCGGTGCTCCGATCACCGGGATCTCGGCCCCGCGGGGCACCGACCTGTCGTGCCGGGGCTGGCAGCAGGAGGCCGCCTACCGGATGCTCCAGAACAACCTCGACCCCGAGGTCGCCGAGAACCCCGACGAGCTCGTCGTCTACGGCGGAACCGGCCGGGCGGCGCGGTCCTGGGACGCCTACCGGGCCATGCTGCACACGCTGACCACCCTCGAACGGGACGAGACCATGCTGGTCCAGTCCGGCAAACCGGTCGGCGTCCTCCGCACCCACGAGTGGGCCCCACGGGTCCTCATCGCCAACTCCAACCTGGTGCCCGACTGGGCCACCTGGGACGAGTTCCGCCGACTCGAGCACCTGGGCCTCACCATGTACGGGCAGATGACCGCGGGGTCGTGGATCTACATCGGCACCCAGGGCATCCTCCAGGGGACCTACGAGTGTTTCGCCGAGATCGCGCGCAGCCGCTTCGGCGGGTCGCTCGCCGGGACCCTCACCGTCACGGCCGGCTGCGGCGGGATGGGGGGCGCCCAGCCGCTGGCGGTCACCATGAACGACGGGGTCGTACTCATCGTCGACGTCGACCGGCACATGCTCCAGCGCCGGGTCGATCACCGGTACCTGGACGAGATCGCTCCCGACTACGCATCGGCGGTGGCGCGGGTGACCGAGGCGAAGGCCGCTCGCACACCCCTGTCGGTCGGCCTGGTCGGCAACGCCGCGGACGTGCTGCCGCGGCTGCTGGCCGACGGCGTCGACGCCGACATCGTGACCGACCAGACCAGCGCCCACGATCCCCTCAGCTACGTCCCCAACGACGTCTCCCTCGAGGCCGCCGCCCAGCTCAGGCGCGACGAACCCGAGGAGTACACCCGCCGGGCGCGGGCGGCGATGGCCGTCCACTGCGAGGCGATGGTCGGCTTCATGGACGTCGGCGCCGAGGTGTTCGACTACGGCAACAGTCTGCGGGCCGAAGCGCAGCTCGGGGGCTTCGACCGGGCCTTCGACTACCCCGGGTTCCTTCCCGCCTACATCCGTCCGCTGTTCTGCGAGGGCGTCGGTCCGTTCCGCTGGGTGGCCCTGTCGGGCGACCCGGCCGACATCGCCGCCACCGACCGGGCCGTGCTCGAGGAGTTCCCCGAGAACGAGTCGCTGGCCCGCTGGATCCGCCTGGCCGGCGAACGGGTCGCCTTCCAGGGACTCCCGGCCCGGATCTGCTGGCTGGGCTACGGCGAACGGCATCGCCTCGGGCTTCGGTTCAACGAGATGGTTCGCACCGGTGAGCTGAAGGCGCCGATCGTGATCGGTCGCGACCACCTCGACTCGGGCTCGGTCGCCTCCCCCTACCGCGAGACCGAGGACATGCTGGACGGCTCCGACGCCATCGCCGACTGGCCGCTCCTCAACGGGCTGGTCAACGCGTGCTCCGGCGCCACGTGGGTCAGCATCCACCACGGGGGAGGCGTCGGCATCGGCCGGTCCATCCACGCCGGCCAGGTCAGCGTGGCCGACGGCACCGACCTGGCGGCCGAGAAGCTCGAACGGGTGCTCACCAACGACCCGGCCACGGGCGTGATCCGCCACGTCGACGCGGGGTACGAACGGGCGTCGGAGGTCGCGACCGAACGCGGCGTCACCATCCCCATGCGAGAGCAAGAGGGCGGCTGAGCGTGGCCGTCCGCCCCATCCTCTCGATCGGCCACCCGGCGCTGCGCGAGGTGGCACGGGAGGTGACGCCCTCGGAGCTGGCGAGCCCCGCGATCCAGACCCTGATCGACGACCTGATCGACACCATGCGCGACGCCGACGGCGCCGGACTGGCCGCCACCCAGGTCGGCGAGCCGTTCCGGATCGCGGTCATGGAGGTCACCCACAATCCCCGCTACCCGTACAAGCCGCCGATCCCCCTGACGGTCGCGGTCAACCCGGTCATCGAGCCGCTCGACGACGAGCAGGTCGAGATCAACGAGGGCTGCCTGTCGGTTCCGCTCCGGGGGAACGTGCGGCGCCACGTGACCATCCGGGTCCGGCACCACGATCGCGACGGGGTCGAGCACGACGAGATCAAGCGGGGGCTCACCGCCGGGACCTGGCAACACGAAGTCGACCACCTCGACGGCGTGCTGTTCATCGACCGCGTCGACGACCCCACGAGCCTGGCCACCTGGGACGAGTTCGAACGGCACCACCGCGACGACTTCATCGAGCGCATCACCGCCTTCGTCGACCGCGTCGGGTCATGACCGAGGCGACGTACTGGTGTGAGCTGGCGCTGCTCGACGACGGCGTCGGCGCCGAGGTCGCGCTCACGGTCGTGTCCGGCCGGTTCACGTCCATCGAGGCCGCCGTCCCCGCTCCGCCGGACGCGATCCGGCTCCCGGGCCTGACCATTCCCGGACTGGCCAACGCCCACAGCCACGCCTTCCATCGCGCCCTTCGGAGCCGGACCCAAACGGGCACCGGATCGTTCTGGACCTGGCGCGACGTCATGTACCGGGCCGCCGAACGGCTCGACCCCGACCGGTACCACCGCCTGGCCCGAGCCACGTTCGCCGAGATGGTGCTGGCCGGCATCACCGTCGTCGGCGAGTTCCACTACCTCCACCACCAACCGGACGGCACGCCCTACGCGGACCCCAACGCCATGGGAGAGGCGCTCCTCGCCGCGGCCACCGATGTCGGCATCCGGATCACCCTCCTCGACACCCTCTACCTCCACGGGGGTCTGAGCGCCGACGGGTACACGCCGACCGAAGGCGTCCAGCGCCGGTACGACGACGGCACGGCCGACCGCTGGGCCGAGCGGGTCGACCGGCTGGCACCGTCGCCGACGGCGCGACCCGGCGCCGCCATCCACTCGGTGCGGGCCGTCGACCCCGGCGCCATGCGGGTCGCAGCCGCATGGGCGGACGAACACAACGCCCCCCTCCACGCCCACGTGTCGGAGCAGCGGGCGGAGAACGCACAGTGCCTGGCCCACCACGGCGTGACCCCGACCGGGCTGCTGCGCGCCGTCGGCGTCCTCGGCGATCGGTTCACCGCCGTCCACGCCACCCACCTCGACGACGCCGACCCTGCGGTCTACGCGGCCGCCGGGGCGAGCGTGTGCCTCTGCCCGACCACCGAACGCGACCTGGGCGACGGGATCGGGCCGAGCTCGCGCCTCGCCGAGGCCGGCGTCCCGATCGCCCTGGGGAGTGACTCCCACGCGACGATCGACCTGCTGGAAGAAGCTCGGGCCGTCGAGATCGATCAGCGCCTCCGCACCGAGGGGCGGGGCATCCATTCGCCCGCGAGCCTGCTGGCGATGGCCACCGTGCACGGGCATGCGAGCCTGGGCTGGGATGATGCGGGCATGATCTCCGTCGGGAGCCGGGCCGACCTGGTGACGATCTCCCTCGACTCGGTGCGTACCGCGGGGGGAACCGCCGACACCGCGATCGAGACGGCCGTGTTCGCGGCTTCCGCCGGCCGACATCACCCACGTCGTCGTCGACGGGACCGCCGTGGTCACGGACGGGCGCCACGCCACGATCGACGTGGCGGCTGAGCTGAGCGTGTCGATCGAGGACGTGATGGACGCATGAGCACCCCTTCGGACGGGTCCTCCCTGGTCATCGACAACATCGGATCGCTGGTCACCAACGATCCCGCGCTCGGCCGGGGTCCGCTGGGCATCGTCGAGGACGCGTCCGTGGTGATCACCGACGGCGTCGTCGAGGCCGTCGGTCCCGCCGGAGCCGTCGCCGACGAACGCCTCGACTGCCGACGGGGCCTGCGTGCTGCCCGGCTTCGTCGACTCGCACACCCACCTGGTCTTCGCCGGCGACCGAGCCGAGGAGTTCACCGCTCGCATGGCCGGCCGGCCGTACGACGGCGGCGGGATCCGGGTCACGACCGACGCCACGCGGGCCGCCTCGACCGACGAGCTCCACCGGCTGGTGCAGCGACGGCTGCCGAGGCGCACCGGTCCGGCACCACGACCATCGAGATCAAGTCGGGCTACGGACTGAACGTCGCCGACGAGGTCCGGTCCCTCGAGGTCGCCGAGACCTACACCGCCGAGACGACCTTCCTCGGCGCCCACCTCGTGCCGCCCGAGTTCGAAGGACGACCCGACGACTACATCGACCTCGTCTGCGGCGAGATGCTCCGCGGCGCCGCCGGCCATGCCAGATGGATCGACGCGTTCTGCGAGACCGGCGCCTTCGACGTCGACCAGTGCCGGGCCGTGCTGGACGCCGGCCGGGCTGCGGGGTTGGGCCTGCGCCTCCACGGCAACCAGCTGGGTCACGGACCCGGGGTGCAGCTGGCGGTGGAATACGACTGCGCGTCGGTCGACCACTGCACCTACCTGAGCGACGACGACATCGAGGCGCTGGCCGGCAGCGACACCGTCGCCACCTTCCTCCCGGCCACCGACTTCTCGACCCGCCAGCCGTACCCCGACGCCCGCCGGGCGATCGACGCCGGGGTCATCGGTCGCCATCGCTTCCAACTGCAACCCCGGCTCCAGCTACACCACGTCGATCCCGTTCTGCATCGCCCTCGCCGTGCGCGACCTGCACATGACCATCGACGAGGCGGTCCAGGCGGCGACCATCGGGGGCGCCGCCGCGCTCCAGCGGACCGACGTCGGCCGGCTCACGCCGGGCTCCGCCGGCCACGCCACCATTCTCGACGCTCCGACGCACGACCACCTGGCCTACCGCCCCGGAGAGCCCCTCATCCGCCGCACGATCGGGCCGCTTTCGGGCTGATCGCCGCCCGCGACGACCGGTTCTGGCTCGACCTCGGTCAGACGCCGACGACCGAGAGGCCGATGGTTCTGGCCGCCTGGGCCTGGCGGGTGTCGAACGTCAGCAGGGTCGTGGCGGCGCCCGCCCGCTGCGCGGCGGCCAGGTGCAAGGAGTCGAGCGAGCGGCACAACGTCTGCTCGGCGATCCTCGCCGCCTCTGAACAGGTCGTCGCGTCGAGGGCGACGAGCGCAAATGCGTCGAGATCGTGGATGGCCCGACGCTTCGCTTCCTGGGCTGCATCGGACTCGAGCAGACGGGCGAGGTTTCGACGAAGCTCGATCTCGGTGAGACGGCTGGTCACCAGTACGGCGTCGGTGGCCATGAGAGACTCCGCGACCGGCGAGTCCCGCTCGTCGATGTAGCGCTTCAACAACACACTGGTGTCGACGTAGAGGGTCATCCCCGGTCCTCGTCGAGCACGTCCTGCACGCGCCGGGATGCGGGCAAGCGGGTGACCGGCTCGAGGTGTGTCAACCGGGCCGGCTCGATCCACCCTTCGGTGATGCCGCGCTCCACGCTCGAGCCCTCCTGCAGGCCGACGAGCCGGGCGACCGGTCGACCTCGATCGGTCACGGTCACCGGGCGGCCGGCCGCGGCATGGCCCAGGTACTCGGACAGTTTCGCCTTCAGCTCCCGGACACCCACTTCCATGTAGTCACAGTAGATCAATGCCGTGACTACATCAACCCCAGCTGCGCCTCGGTGAACGACAGGATGCGCTCGAAGTCCAAGCCGCCGTCCACGTGGTCCCCCGCCCGATCGCGACCCCAACCGGCGCCGGGAGCGCAAGGAGTACCCTCGGCCCGTCAACCGTCAGCGAGGGAGCGCCATGACCGCGACCGACATCCGTCCGACGCCGCTCGACGAGCTGGTCCTCACCGTCGTGGTCGACAACGAGACCGACGGCCTGTCGAGCATCGCTGACGGGGTGCCCCAGGAGTCGGAGATGACCGGGCAGGTCGGGCGGTGCGCGCCGGAGACGCTGCCCGACGGGCGCGCCGCGACCGATGTCTTCGGCCACCTCTGTGTGGCCTGCCACGGGTTCTCGGTGGTGGCCACCGGCCGGGTCGGAGACGAACAGCACACCGTGCTCTTCGACGCCGGCCCCTACGGCGACGTGTGGACCGCGAACGCCGAGCGCCTCGGCATCGACCTGGCTGCCATCGAGGTGGTCTTCCTCTCGCACTGGCACTTCGACCACAGCGGCGCCCTGCCGACCGCCGTGGCGGCCATCGCCCGGGCCCGCCGGGAGGCCGGCTTGGAACCTCCCGTCGTGGACCTCCATCCCGACCGCCCCGACCAGCGCGGCGTCGAGGCCATTCCCGGCTTCATGGTGATGCTCTCACCGGAGCCCACCTTCGAGGCGTTCGTCGAAGCGGGTGGCCGGGTCGTCACCCACGCCGACGCCCACCGGGTGGCCGGCGGCTTCTTCTACGGCAGCGGCGCGATCGATCGGGTCACCCCCTACGAGACCGGCCTGCCGAATCACCACTCCGTCGTGGGCGACGAGGTCATCGCCGATCCGCTCATCATGGACGAGCGGTTCCTGGCCGCCGAGGTCGCCGGCCGCGGGGTGACGGTCCTGTCGGCCTGCTCCCACGCCGGGGTGGTCAATGCCTGCCTCGCGGCTCGGGCCGCGATGGCCGACGCACCCGTCGACGTCGTGCTGGGCGGGTATCACCTGGCCGGCGCCGCCATGGAGCCGCGCATCCCCGACACCGTGCGCGACCTCCACGACCGGATCGACCCGGCGATCGTGGCGCCCGGCCACTGCACCGGCTGGCGGGCCAAGGCCGCCCTGGCGGACCGGTTCACCCCGGACCGTTACGGTCCGAGCG
The DNA here is from genome assembly GCA_963697385.1 of uncultured Acidimicrobiales bacterium. Lineage (GTDB taxonomy): Bacteria > Actinomycetota > Acidimicrobiia > Acidimicrobiales > CAWCAL01 > CAWCAL01. Next base: position 1,159,717 of record CAVONU010000001.1, on the reverse strand, counting down.
TGGTGGGCACCCGCTACGTCCTGTCGGCCGAGGACGCGCCCGCCTCGGTCAGCCCCGGCTCGGCGGCTCGCTGACGCGGTTGCCGGTCCGTCCCGTCGCGCGCGACGTGCTCGGCCATCGGCAGGTCCCGCTCGTAGCTCATGAGGCTCAGGAAGTGGGTTCGCATCGATGGTTCTCCCTCGATGGTGAGCGTCCACCCGTCCTGCGGGCCGGGCCCCTCCTTCGCCTCGCTGTAGACCTTGGCGCCGACCACCTCGCCCGTCCAGCCCTGCGCCAGCCGGAAGGCCCTGGGGGAATGCCCCCGGTCACACGCACGGTCGCCGGGTACCCTCCTGGGTCCGACCAACATGCGGAGGCCGGCCGTGCCTGCAGAGAACGAGGACGACGACACCGCTCCGCCGAGGTGGATCACGAGCCGCCCAGGCGCCCGCGGGACTGTTCGCATGACTCGGATGCAGGGTGGTCCCGACGTGACGCCCGAGGAGAAGGAGCGTCAGGCGAAGGAGATCGCCAGACGCCTGCTGGGACGCTCGAATCGACCCGACGACGGCGACGCGGGCTGAGTGCCGTGGCAGTGAAGTGGGAGTTGGTCCTCGACTGCACCGACCCCGAGCGGCTCGCCGACTTCTGGGCCGTGGCGCTGGGCTACGAGCGGTACGGGTCGTCGGCTCCCTACCGGTCGCTGGTCGATCCCGACGGCGTCTCGCCCAAGCTGATCCTCCAGACCGTCGACGAGCCGAAGACCGTCAAGAACCGGATGCATCTCGACGTCCACGCGACCGACATCGAGGCCGAAGCTCAGCGGCTGGTCGGGCTCGGCGCCACCCGGCTCCGCGACGAGCCGTTCGTCGAGGTCGGGACCTCGTGGATCCTCATGGCCGACCCCGAGGGCAACGAGTTCTGCGTCTGCCGGCTCTGAGCAACCTGAACCCCCTGGGTGCCTGACCCCCAGAGGGTTCAGGTTGTGGCGATCGTCGCCCGCTTCGTCTCCCCGGTTCGGCGATCGGTACCGTCGGCCTTGATGGACGTTCGCGTGCTCGGTCCGATCGAGGTGTGGGCCGATACGGCCCAACTCGACATCGGCTCGCGCCGAGAGCGCGGATTGTTGGCGCTCCTCGCCATGTCCGCCGGCGAGGTGGTCACCTCGGACCGGCTGGTCGAGGAGCTCTGGGGCGAGTCGGCCTCGGACCGATCGGTTCGGTCGGTGTACACGCACGTCTCGCACCTCCGGCGCGCCCTGGGCAAGGAGCGGCTGGTGCGGCGGGGCAACGGCTACGTCCTGCTCCTCGAAGCCGGTGAGCTCGACGTCGAACGCTTCACCGAGGCGCTCACCGATGCCCGGCGTCTCCTGGCGTCCGATTCCGTGGCGGCCGCGCTGCGGGTCGACGAGGCGCTCGAGCTGTGGCGGGGCCAGCCCTTCGAGGATCTCGGTGACGACGTGCCGACCCTCGGTATCGAAGCCGAGCGGCTGGTCGAGCTACGGCTGAGCGGGTTCGAGGACCGGATCGAGGCCAAGTTGGCCACCGGTGACGCTACGGAGGATCCGGTTGCGACGCTGGAGGCGCTGGTGGCCGAGCATCCGCTGCGGGAGCGGCTCCGGAGGGCCCAGATGCTGGCGCTCTACCGGTCGGGCCGACAGGCCGATGCCCTGGAGGCCTATCAGGATCTGCGCCGCACGATGGGTGACGAGCTGGGGCTCGAACCGGCCGACGAGACGCGGCGGCTCGAAGAGCGGATCCTGCTCCACGACCCCGACCTCGACGTGGGGGAGGGGACCGTTCACAATCTGCCGTCGCGCGTGTCGACCTTCATCGGTCGGGTCGACGAGCAACGGACCATCGAGAAGCTCCTGGTCGACCATCGACTGGTGACGATCGTCGGTCCCGGCGGGGCCGGCAAGACCCGGCTGGCGATCGAATCCGCCGAGCAGATGATCGGGAGGTATCCCGACGGCGTGTGGATGGTCGACCTGGCACCGATCGAGGACCCCGACGAGGTTCCCGGGGCGGTCGCGGCGGCGCTGGGCGTGCGCGACCAGGCCGGCGCCGAGCTCGTCGATGCGATCGCCGATTACCTCCGTGCCCGCCGGGTGTTGCTGCTCCTGGACAACTGCGAACAGGTGCGGAGCACCGTCGCCGCCGCGGTCCGGCGACTGCTCGAGGCCGCCCCCGGCCTGACGGTCCTGACGTCGTCCCGCGAACCGCTCGGTGTTCCCGGCGAGGTCAGGGAGCCACTCGGTGGACTCGGGGTCCCGGCCGACGCCGAACCGAACGTGGACGAGATCGCCATCACCGAGTCGGTGCGCCTCTTCGTCGAGCGCGCGACCGCGATCGATCGGGCCTTCTCACCCGATGACACCGCGACCCTCGATCATCGGTGGGATCTGTCGGACGCTGGACGGGATCCCGCTGGCGATCGAGCTGGCGGCCGCCAGGATCGCCCACCTCGATCCCGGCCAGATCGCCGACCGGCTGACCGACGCGCTGGGGCTGCTGGTGGACTCGGAGCGTGCCGGTCGGGGGACCCACACGTCGATCGCGGCGACCCTCGACGCCAGCTATGCGCTGCTCGAGCCGGGCCAGCGCGACCTGTTCGACCGCCTCGGCGTGTTCGTCGGCGACTTCACCCTCGAAGCCGCCGTCTCCGTGGCCGGTGCCACGGGCGAGTCCGAGACGGTCGACCGGATGGGCGACCTCGTTCGGGCCTCCATGGTCCAGTTCCGCCCCGGCCCGGACGGCACACGCCGGTACCGCCTCCTGGAGACGATCCGCCAGTTCGCCCTGACCCATCTCGACGAGCGCGACGATGCGCAGGAGTGTGCGGCGCGGCACGCCGGCCACTACCGGCGGTTGTCGCTGGAGGCCAGGAGCGGCCTGCGCGGCCCGGACCGTGGGGACTGGATCGGTCGGATCGACGGCGAGCTTCCCAACTTCCGCGCCGCCTTCGCCTGGAGTCGCGACCACCGGCCGCTGGCCGAGACGCTGGAGTTCGCCCCGGCGATCGGGACCTACTGGTTCGTCAGCGGGTCCTTCGTCGAGGCCATGCACTGGCTCGACCCACTTCTCGAGACGGAGGAATCGGCACCGCCGGAGCTTCGGGCCGACACGCTCGGGATCGTCGGCCACATGGGCTTCTTCCAGAACGACTACGAGCGGGCTCGACCGGCGTTGGAGAAGTCGGTGGAACTCCACCGGGCCTCGGGGGACGACGCCGGACTGGCGGAGGCGCTGGCCCGTCGAGGTCATCTCGCCTTCTCGGAGGGCGACCAGGCGCTGGCCGCCTCGTGTTTCTCCGAGGCGCTCGAGCTCTGCGGCCGGATCGACTACGAGTTCGCCCGAGCCTGGCCGCTGGTGCTCTCCGCTCAAGCACGGCTGTGGGGCGGGGACACCAGCGACGAGCTCGTCGCCCAGTTCGAGGACGCCGCCGCGCTGTTCGAGCGGGTCGGCGACCCCATGGGACAGACCCATGCCCTGATGATGCTCAGCGCCGTCCACTCGCAGGCTCGCCAGGATCGGGAACGGGCCGAGATCATCAGTGAGGAGATGCTCGAGCTCACCGAGCGGACCAGCGATCGAGGCGGCCGGTCAGCCGCGCTGTTCTCCTATGGCGAGGTGATCAGCCGGCTCGGTGACCTCGACCGCGGCGAGCGGTTGTTGCAGCTCGCGACCCGGGCCGCCTTCGAGCAGGGGCTCTACGTCAACGTCGGGCTCTCCCTCCTCTCGCTCAGCCGCATCGCCGCGACCCGCGGTGACCTCGAGCTGGCGGCCCGGCGGCTCGGGGCCGGCCAGCGCCATTTCGGGATGGCGATTCCGCCCTTCATGCAGAGCATGATCGACGACGTCGAGCGACTGCTCGGCCCGCTCGATCCGGCCCGCGCCGAGGCCCTGCGCGCTGAGGGCGCCGCCACGTCCGTCGAGGCGGCCCTGGCCCTGGCGGAATACACGGGGTCCTGAGGGCTCAGCCTCGTTGAGCTTTCGTTGACCCGACCTCGGGATCATCAGGTCGTGAGACCGAGTTCCGAGGAGGCGAGTCATGAGGACCTCGAGCGATCGTGCGACGTGGAGGAAGGCGCGAGGGCTCGTCGTCATCGGTGCGCTCCTCGCAGGCGCAGTTGCCTGCGACAGTGCGGAAACGACCGGCCCATCGACGCCAACCTCGATCCCGACCGAGCCCTCTCCGATCACCGCCCCGGACGCAGGTGCGGCGCCTGAGCCGCACGTCGTGCGGCCGGTCGAGACCGCTCCGATCGTCGCTCCTCCCCCATGGCCCGAGGAGCCGCAGGTCCGGCTGCTCGACGTGGCCTACGGACCCGATCCGGCCCACCGTCTGGACATCCACCTGCCGGTCGAGTCCAACGGTCTGGCGGTCCTGTGGCTGCATGGCGGTGGCTGGACTACTGGCGACCGCACCGGGACCGGGCCGGTGGCGGACCGGCTCGTCGCCGACGGTGCCGTCGTCTTCTCCGCCGACTACCGCCTCACCCCCGACCATGTCTTCCCGGCCCAGATCCACGACGTGAAGCGCGCGATCCGATGGATCAAGTGCCACCGGAGCCGACTACCCGTATCGGCGCCTGGTCGTGGCCGGTGCCTCGGCCGGCGGTCACCTGGCGGCACTGGCCGCGACCTCGGCGGGCGCCCTCGAGCCGACCGATCTCCGGCCCGAGCTCGCCGCTCACGACTCGTCGGTCGACGGCGCCATCTCCCTCAGCGGACCCATGGACCTCACCCGCTTCTGGCAGGCCGACCACATGTGGGCACGCGGGCTCTCCGACGCGTTCCTGGACTGCGACAGCGCCGCGTGTGATCGGGACTGGATGCTCGAAGCCTCTCCGGTGCACTGGGTCGACCCCACCGATCCGCCGCTGTACCTGGCCGCCGGCACCGCCGACACGCTCGTGACCGCGGCCGACAACGCCGACCGCATGTGGGATGTCGTGCAGGCGCAGGGTGATCCCGCTCGCTGCAGGTACGACCGGGTCGACGGCGGCACCCACAACCTCTGGGACACCCTGGACCTGGCCGGACTCCAGCGGTTCCTCGCCCGCTTCGACCTGGCGCTTCCCGCCGCCACCGCGTCGGTCTGACCCACCCGGAGCCGCCCGTTCCTTGAGGTTTCCTTGACCCGCCCCGGGGACGATCAGGTCGTGAGAACGATTCCGAGGAGATGATGAGTATGAGGACCACCAACCAGCGCATGATGGGGCGGAAGATGCTCGTCCTCGTGGGTGCGGCTGCGCTCGTCGCCGGCACCCTCGCGTGCGGCGGCGACGAAGCGACCGACGGCACCGCGCCCCCTTCGACCCCGGAGACGAGCGTGGCCCAGGAGGGAACCGGAGGTTCGGTTGAGCAGGAGGGTGCTGCCACCAATGATGGCCATGAGGTCACGGTGACCGAGGTGGACGCCCCGTCCGAGATGATGAGCGATGTGACCCTGTACGCGCCAGAGGCTGACGGGTCCTGGCCGGTGACGGTGCTGTTCGCCGGGTGGGACAGCTCCCGCTCCACCCTGGACCCGTTGGCTCGGGCCCTGGCCGCCGAAGGCGTGGTGGTCGCCACCACCGAGACTGGTTCCGACGAGGAGGTCCTGGCGGGGGAGTACGAGTGCTCGCAGCGCCTCGCGGTGCTGAGCGCATGGGAGCACGGCGGCGATCCGGACGCCCCGATCGCCGTCGGGGGCCACGACATGGGTGCCGGCATGGCGCTCATGGCCAGTGCCTTCGATCCCTTCTACAGCCTGGCCACCGGCGCACTGCTCGACTGCGGCCTGGAGGGTGAGGACGACCTCCCGCCGATGGATCTCGTGATCGGGCTCGGCGGCGTGTGGACGCCGGGCGAGTGCGACGGCATGTCCGGCGATGGTCTGGAGGCGCAGGATTCCCGGGCGGACGTCTCCGACGGATTCGCCGCCTACGTGGCCTGGGCGGACAGCAACCCGCTCGTACCGATCCTGATGGCCCATGGCACCGACGACCCGGTCTGCTCGATCGAGGTGGCCCGGGCCGCCGCTGACGAGCTCGAGGCGAACGGCCATCCGGTCGAGCTGCTGGTGTTCGAAGGCGGTGGGCACGCCGGCGGGATGTTGTTCCTCGATGATGAGAACGACGCCGCCGCTGCTTCCGCCGATCCGGACGCGGCGGAGGGTCGCGAGGTGGTCACCGCCATCGTCGCCGCCCTCTCGGCCGCGTCTGAGTCGGGCCCGGACGGGCAGGCGTCGGCACCGATGGGGGTCGAGACCGTCACCGACGTCGAGTACCTCTCGACCGGGACCGAGAGCTTCGCGCTCGACGTCTACCAGCCGGAGGGCGACGGCCCGTACCCGGTGATCGTGCTCTTCCACGGCGCCAGTGGATCGGGCAAGAACTCCCCGTACACCCGAAGGATGGCCGAGGCACTCAGCGCGAGCGGCCTCGTGGTGTTCGCCCCCACGTGGAACGCGTTCCCGCAGCCGACGAGCGAGGGTTGGTTCGAGGCCATGGATCGAGGGTCGTGCGCCCTCGCCTACGCCGAGGAACATGCCCCGAACCACGGCGGTGACCTCAGCGCGGTCGCGACGTTCGGCTGGTCGGCAGGGGCCCAGCCGGCCGCATGGCTGGCGCTCGGTCACGGCACGCCCACGGAAGGGTGCGTCGCCGGCACCGATCCGACCGTCCCTGACGGAGCGGTCCTGATCGACAGCGAGTACTTCCTCCACACGACGTACTTCCAGCCGCTGTTCGACAGCGAGCTCGACACGGCCCGCAGCATGGTCGCCGGCTTCATCGACCCCACGAGCTGGTCGGTCGCCGACGAGGCGAACTTCCAGCTGGCTGCCGCCGAGGTCCAGGACGAGCGCTGGATCGACGATCCCAGCGATCCGGCGTCCTGGCTCACCCAGCGTGATGCCGACGGCTCCCTGACCGCCGACCTCGAGGGCTTGGACGCACTGGAGGACGGCGGGATCGACTACATCGACGAGGCCAGGCTCCTCCAGCTCCGTCTGGAAGCCGCCGGAATCGACGCGACCTACACGACGCTGTCCGGTGACCACTCCGATGCGGTCGGTCCGACCAACGATGCGATCCTCATCCCAGCGGCGCTCGAAGCGACGGGCGCGGGCTGAGGGCGCATCGACACCGGTGGGTCGGGCGGGATCCGAGATGGGCGATCAGCCTTGCGAGGGCGGTTCGCTCACCAGGTTGCCGAACCGGTGGAGCGTGCGGGACACCGCCTGCTCGCGGAGGTAGTGGAGGAGCTCGAGGCGGCCGCTCTTGGTGACCGGGTCCGCGGCCAGGTGCACGCCGGCGGCGTTCGCGGCGCGGCGGACACGTTCGTCGGCGTCGCCCAGCAGGCGGATGCGCTCGACCCCCATCTCACTGATGCGGGCCGCGAACTGTTCGTCGGGTTCATCGGCGGCGTCGGAGAGCTCGATGCCGGTGCCGCAGCGGCGGGCGGCGGCCTGGACCCGAGCCACGTCGGAGGGCTCGGCTTCGGGGCCGACCCGGATCACCACCCGGTCCAGCGGGCGATAGCGGAGCACGTTCGCTTCGCAGAACAGGCCGGAGGGGTCGTCCTCGATCCCGTACCGGTGGTGCCACCAGTGGTCGTCGTCGACCTCATGGCCGGGTTCGGCCGTCCAGGTTCCCAGCTGGAGCAGGTAGTCGGGTCCCCCGGCCTTCAGCCCCGGCCCGACCACCGACTGCTTCCAGCCCCCGAAGGGTTGGCGCCGCACGATGGCGCCGGTGATGGGGCGGTTCACGTAGCAGTTCCCGGCCTCGACCCGATCCAGCCAGGTGGCGACGTCGTCGGGATCGAGGCTGTGGATCCCGCCGGTCAGACCGAAGTCGGTGCCGTTCTGGATGCGGATCGCCTCGTCGAGATCGGCGGCTCGCATCAGACCCAGGACCGGTCCGAAGCACTCGGTGCGGTGGAACCACGAACCGGGCCGGACCCCCAGGCGTACGCCCGGCCGCCACAGGTTGGGCGCGGCGGCGTCACGTCGGGGCTCCACCAGCCACGTCTCGCCGTCGTCCAGGTCGTTCAGTCCCCGGGTCAGCTTGTCGCCCGGCTCGGCGATGACCGGTCCCATCACAGTGCCCATCTCCGTCGTCGCACCGACGTCGAGGCTCTCGACCGCGTCGACCAGCTGCCGCCGGAAGCGCGGCGAGTCGTAGACATCGCCGACACAGATCGCCAGGCTCGCCGCCGAGCATTTCTGGCCGCTGTGGCCGAACGCCGATCGCACCAGGTCGGCGACGGCCACGTCGATGTCGGCGTTGGGCGTGATCACCAGAGCGTTCTTGCCCGAGGTCTCGGCGAACAGCCTCAGCTCGGGCTTCCAGTCGAGGAACAGGCGGGCCGTCTCGAGCGCTCCGGTCAGGATCACGGCGTCGACCCGGTCGTGGGTGACCAGGTGCCGGCCGACGTCGTCGTCGTGGGTCCGGACGAACTGCAGCACCTCGGGCGGCACGCCTCCGGCCCAGCACGCCTCGGCCACGATCTCGGCACAGCCGGGTGTCTCGGGGGCAGGTTTGAGGATCACGGCGTTGCCGGCGGCCAGCGCGGCGGTGACGCCTCCGCACGGGATGGCGACCGGGAAGTTCCAGGGCGGCACGACCAGGACCGTGCCCAGCGGCCGGAACGTTGCGCTCCGGATCTCGTCCAGCTCCAGCGCGCACCGCCCGTACCAGCGGGCGAAGTCGATCGCCTCGGCGATCTCGACGTCGGCCTCGGCGACCGTCTTGTGCCCCTCGTGGACCATGGCCGAGAGGAGGAGGCCCCGTCGCCGGTTCAGCTCGTCCGCCACCCGATCCAGGATCCGGCGACGCTCCGCTGGCGGTGTCTCCCTCCAGGCCGCGGTGGCTGCGCTCGCCCGCGCCGCGATCGCGTCGATGTCGGCGCGGTTGGTGACGATCGGCGCCGTCGGCGGGGCGGGCTCGCTCCCGACCGCGGCGAGCGCGAAGGAGCGATCGGCGGGCACGGTCGGGTCCAGCAGGGACTCGTTGGCGTAGGCGTCGGACGACGGCGGAGTGGCGACACCCTCGACCGCCGGATGCGGTTGGCGCCGCGGCGTCGGCGAGACGTCGTGCCGATGAGAGAGCGCGGCTCGGAACCGCTCGGCCTCGGCGTCGAACTCGGCCGTCCCCGGCTGGAGAGAGAAGAGCGAACGCAGGAAGTTGCCCTCGGCGCTGTTCTCCTCGAGCCGCCGGAACAGGTAGCTGATCGCCACGTCGAAGTCGTCGGCCCCCACGACCGGGGTGTAGAGGACCAGGTCGTCGGTGGCGTCGCGGACCGCTCGGCTCTGCGCCGGCGCCATGCCCTGGAGCATCTCGAAGTCGACCCGATCGGCGACGCCGCGGCTCCCCGCCGTCAGCGCGGCCCAGGCGACGTCGAACAGATTGTGCGACGCCACGCCGATCCGTGCACCGACCAGCCGGGACGGGCGGAGGACGTGGTCGAGGCACCGCTTGTAGTTGGCGTCGGTCTCGAGCTTCGTCGGGTAGGGGGCCTGCTGCCACCCGTGCATGACCGCATCGACCCGTTCCATCGCCAGGTTCGCGCCCTTGACCAGCCGGATCTTGATGTCGGCGCCGCCCGCCTGCGACCGTCGGCCGGCCCAGTCGATCAGCCCCTGGAGCGCACCGAACGTGTCGGGCAGGTAGGCCTGGAGCACGACGCCGGCCCGAAGCTCGTGGAACTCGGGCTCGTCGAGCACGCGGGTGAACGCGGCGATGGTGAGCTCCAGGTCCTGGTACTCCTCCATGTCGAGGTTGACGAAGACGGTCGGGGAGGCGTCGCGGGCCGTGCGGAAGAGATCGCGGAGCCGGACCGCGACCCGGGCCAGGCTGTCGTCGAAGGCCCAGTGGTTCAGCTGCGGGGCGACGGCGCTGATCTTGATCGAGACGTAGTCGACGTGCGGATCGCGCACGAGCCGCTTGGTGGCGGCGAGGCGGGAGGCGGCTTCACGTTCGCCCAGGACGGCCTCGCCGAGCAGGTTGATGTTGAGCCCGAAGCCCTCGGCCCGGCGGCGATCGATGTGGTGGTGGAGCTGCTCGGGCGTTGCGTCGACCACCAGGTCGCCGACGATCGATCGCATTCGGCGGCGGGCCAACGGCATCACGATGCCGGGGACCCAGCGGGAGAGACGGGCGCCGGCGGTGAGCAGGAGACGGTCGACCGGCGACAGGAACGCGGGCAGGTCGTACCCGGCGATCACCGAGCGGAGTTGGGCCGCAGCGACGCCGTCGTCGTCCGGACGGGCGGCTCGATCGACGAACGCCATGGTGAACCCGATCCCCGTCGGGTCCTCGATCAGGTCGCGCAGCCGATCGCTGTACTTCCGCTCGGCGGGGGTGGTGGCTGCGTCCGCTCGACGCAGCCAGGTGGATGCCAGCGCGATGGCGTCGTCGGCGGTTGCGGCCGGTGCCGCATCGTCGGTCGGCGGGTCCTCGGGGCGCATGGGCTCGACCGGACCCTACGCGAGCATGATCCCGCGCGCTCCCGGAGTCGGCGGTGGCCCGATCGGTATCAGTGCCACCGCCCGATCCGCCCGAACCGACGACGGCCGTGGATCACGCGGTGAGGGCGATCTTGCCGCGGGCGGCTCCGTTCTCCAGACGGCGCATGGCCGCCGGGGCCTCGCTCAGCGGGTAGGTCTGGTCGACGGTCGGAACGAGCTCGCCGGCCTCGGCGTGCGCAGCCAGCCGTTCGAGGTCCACGTGCGTCTCCTTCGAGATGAACGTGGTCAGCCGCTGCCGGACCAAGGGTGACAGCAGCACGGCCCGCAGCTGGCGGTCGACGCCGCCGAACCAGCGGCCGCCCTCCTCGCCACCCACGATGACGAGCGTTCCCCGTTCGGTGAGCGCACGCCGCAGTCGCGACAGTTTCGAGTTCCCGCCGATGTCGAGGATGAGGTCGTAGTGCTGCGTTCCGTCGGCGAAGTCGTCGCGGGTGTAGTCGACGACGTGGTCGGCGCCGATCGACCGCACCAGGTCGACCTTCGCGGTGCTGCAGACGCCGGTGACCTCGGTCCCGAGGGCCTTGGCCAGCTGAACGGCGTAGGTGCCCACGCCACCGGACGCTCCGACGATCAGGACCTTCTGTCCCGCTTCGACCCGCCCGGCGTCGCGCAGGCCCTGGAGGGCCGTGAGCCCCGACACCGCGAGCACGCCGGCCTGCTCGAAGGAGAGCGCCGCCGGCTTGTGGGCGAGCTTGTCCTCACGAGCTGCCGCGTACTCGGCGAACGAACCCTGGCCGATACCGAACACCTCGTCGCCCTCCCGGAACCGGGTGACATCGGCACCGACCGCCTCGACCGTGCCCGCCAGGTCCAGGCCCGGAACCGGATTCTTCGGCGCTCGGAAGCCGAAGCCCAGACGGACGAGGTACGGCTGGCCGGTCATGAGATGCCACGTGCCCCGATCGAGCCCGGCGGCGTGGACCTTCACGAGCACCTCGTCGGCGCCGATCGTGGGCCGGTCGATCCGGTCGGCCCGGAGGACATCGGCGGGGCCGTAGGTGCGTTGCACGATCGCCTGCATCGTTCCGTCGGGCATGGTGGGGTCTCCGTGGTCGTCGTCGGTTTCGTTGCTCGGTGTCGTTCGGTCGCTGGTGTCGGTCGGCGCGGTCATCGTTCCATCTCCGGGGTTCCTCGGCGAAGTCTTACGTTGTAAGGTACGGCGATCACGGTAGCCATACGGTGTAAGGTTGTCAAGAGGAGGACCACGATGAGCCCGACCGAGACCGACGAGGAATCCCGCGTGCCGCTGAGCAGGGAACGAGCGCTCGAGGTCGCCGTGGCCCTCGCCGACACCGGAGGAATCCAGTCGCTCACCATGCGCAGGCTCGCCGGGGAGCTGGGCGTCGAGGCGATGTCGCTCTACCACCACGTGGCCAACAAGGAAGCGATCCTGGACGGCATGGTCGACCGGGTGTTCAGCGAGATCGAGCTGCCCGCCATCGACGCCGACTGGAAGCCGGCGATGCGGGAACGGGCCTCCTCGGCGCGCGCGGCGCTGGTGCGCCATCCGTGGGCGGTCGGCCTGATGGACTCCCGTACCACGCCCGGTCCGGCGACCCTCGGTCACCACGACGCCGTGATCGGCTGTCTCCGCCAGGCCGGCTTCTCGCTGGCGATGGCCGGCCATGCGTTTTCCATCCTGGACAGCTACGTCTACGGATTCGCGCTCCAGGAGATCAGCCTGCCGTTCGACACCGCGGAGGAGACCGAAGCCGTGGCCCAGGACATGCTCGAACAGCTTCCGGCCGACGGGTTCCCCCATCTCGCGGAGTTCACCGTCCAGCACGTGCTCCGACCCGGGTACGACTACGGCGAGGAGTTCGAGTTCGGGATCGACCTCATCCTCGACGGTCTCGAACGGCTCGTCGCACGCTGAGGGCCCGGGCCATGATCAACGGGATGGCCGTGCGTTCCCCCTCTCGATCCGCGTCGACGGCGTTCGAGCTCCGTTCGGTGCCCGGTGTGGAGGCCACCTTCCTTCCCGGTGACCCGGCCCGCACCGGTCAGCTCGCCCTGTGGTGTCCCGATGGTGGTCTGCCCGAGGTCGACGACCAGCTCCAGCTCGTGCTCCCCGCCGGCAGTAGCGTGCGGCGTCGCGATGTCGTCATCCGCCGCGTCGATCTGCACGACGTGCTGGACGAGCTCCTCCACCTTCCGCCCGACGCGCCCGTCGGCGGCTCGCTGCGAGCGTGGGCCATCGCCGCCCGGCTGGCCGTGGAGCTGGTGGGACGGGGCCGGCTCATCCCCGGCATGACCGCGAGCGGCAACGACGAATGGCGACTGGGCCCGCTGGACCCCGACGACCTGTTCCGGCAGCAGCAACTGGCCGCCGCCCTTCCGCCGTCGGCCCACGCCACCGTCCTCGGATCTGGTTCACCGCTGCGGGTTCCTTCACCCGAGGTCACGGTCGCCGCGTTCGGCGACGCCATCGCCGACCTGTTGCCCCGGACGGCAGCGGCGCCGACCGTCGCGGGCCACGACGCCTTCGCCGCCACGTCGGCCCGATCCGTGGCCGGCCAGGCTCCGTGGTTCGACGCTCTCGGATCCGGCCGGGCCGACACCACCGTCATGCTCCGACTGGATCCCCCCGCCGAACCCGATGGTGCCTTCGAGGCCGAGCTCATGCTCCAGAGCGCGGAGGATCCGAGCCTGGTCGTGCCGGCCGCCGAACTGTGGGCGGCACCCGACGTGATCCTCGCCCGGTTCCGTGACGCCGAGGACGGCCTGCTGCTGACGCTGCGTCGCGCGGCGCGGGCCTGGAGCCCGATCGAACGTCTTCTCGACCAGGCCCGGCCCGAACGGCTCGTCCTCGACGACACCGAGTGCGACGAGCTGCTCGGCGCCACCGCCGACGCACTCGCCGCAGCCGGGTTGTGGGTGCAGTGGCCCGCCGAGATGCTGGCCCCACTCGAGCTTCGTCCCACCATCTCGACGCCCGGTCCCGAACGGGTCGTCGACGGGGGCCTGGGCCTCGACGCCATCCTCGAGTGGAGGGCCACCGTCGACGGCCTGGATCTCTCCCCCGACGAGCTCGAGCAGCTCGCCTCGGCCAAACGCGGCGTCGTCCGCCTGCGGGGCCGGTGGGTGCGAGCCGATCCGGCCCGGTTGGCCCGGCTGACCGAGCAGCACCGGCTCGGGGCCGGGGCCGCACTGGGGGTCGCGCTGGGCGGCAGCCTGACCGTCGACGGCGAGACGGTGGACGCCGACGTCGAAGGGCCCCTGGGCGACCTGGCCCGCCGGCTGCGATCGCTCGACCCCGACCACGACCGCGCCGAGCCCGCTGCACTGGCGGCCGAGCTCCGTCCCTACCAGCGGCGCGGCCTGGCCTGGCTGGCCGAGATGGCCGATCTCGGTCTTGGCGGGGTCCTCGCCGACGACATGGGGTTGGGCAAGACCATCCAGGTGCTGGCCCTGCACCTCGATCGGCGGGATCGGCGACGGCCCACCCTCGTCGTCTGCCCCGCCGGCCTCATCGCCAACTGGCAACGCGAGGCGGCCCGCTTCGCTCCCGACGTTGCGGTGCGCCGCTTCCACGGCAGCGAGCGCCACCTCGACGACATGGCCGGCGACGAGATCGTGCTCACCACCTACGGCGTGGTCCGCCGAGACGCGGCGGCTCTGGCCGGCATCGAGTGGGGTCTCGTGGTCGCCGACGAGGCGCAGGCCATCAAGAACCCCCACTCCCGTGCGGCCCGGCTCGCTGCGGACGATCGGAGCCGACGCCCGATTCGCCCTGACCGGCACACCGGTCGAGAACCAGCTCACCGAGCTGTGGGCCATCTGCGACTGGACCACGCCGGGCCTCCTCGGTCCGCTGGAGCGCTTCCGCCGTGAGATCGCCATCCCGGTCGAGCGCGACCGCGACCCCGACGCCTCCGCCTGGCTGGCCACGCTGATCCGGCCCTTCCTGCTGCGTCGCCGCAAGACCGACCCGGGCATCGCTCCCGACCTGCCGCCCAAGACCGAGACCGACCGCTTCGTCCCCCTCACCACCGAGCAGGCGACCCTCTACCGCGCCGTGGTGGACGAGTCCTTGGAGCAGATCGCCCAGGCGGACGGGATGGCCCGCCGCGGTCTGGTGCTCAAGCTCCTCACCGCGCTCAAACAGATCTGCAACCATCCCGCGAACTACCTGGGCCAACCCGGCCCCCTCCCGGGCCGCTCGGGCAAGCTCGATGCCGTTGCCGAGCTGCTCCAGATCGTCCGAGACGAGGGCGATGCGGCCCTCCTGTTCACCCAGTACGTCGAGATGGGCAAGCTCCTCGAGCGTCACTTCACCGGCGCCGGTCTGCGCGTCGGTTTCCTCCACGGCTCGCTGGGGCTGGCCCGCCGCCAGGATCTGGTCGACCGGTTCCAGAACGGCGAGCTCGACGTGTTCATCCTCTCCCTGAAAGCGGGCGGCACCGGGCTCAACCTCACGCAGGCGACCCACGTCGTGCACTACGACCGGTGGTGGAATCCGGCGGTAGAGGATCAGGCCAGCGACCGGGCGTGGCGCATCGGTCAGCACCGCGCCGTGCAGGTGCACCGCCTGGTGTGCGAAGGCACGGTCGAGGACCGCATCGCCGCGCTGCTCGAGTCCAAGCGGGACCTGGCCGACCGGGTCGTCGGCGGCGGGGAGGCGTGGGTCTCCGAGCTCGATGACGACGCCCTGGCCGAGCTGGTCGCCCTGTCCGGAACCGACGCGGGAGGGCTCTGATGGCCCGCCAATTCGGTGACACGTGGTGGGGCCGGGCGTGGATCGACGCGCTCGAGAACCGAGCCCGCCTGGACCCCAACCGCCTGCCGCGGGGCCGTACCTACGCCCGGCACGGCCACGTGCTCTCGATCTCGACCGAGTCCGGCGCCATCCGGGCCGACGTGCAGGGGAGTCGCCGCCGCCCCTACCGGGTCGACATCAGGTTCCGGACCCTCGACGAGGCCGAGTGGGAGACGGTGGTCGAGGTCATCGTCGCCAAGGCGGCGCGGGCGGCCGCTCTGCTCGACGGCGAGCTCGACCGGGACCTGGTTGCCGACGCGGCCGCGGCCGGCGTCGACCTGCTCCCCCACGCCGGAGAGCTGCAGCCTCGTTGCTCCTGTCCGGACTGGGCCGATCCATGCAAGCACTCGGCCGCCGTGTGCTACCTGCGTGGCCGATGAGCTCGACGCCGATCCCTTCGAGCTCCTGCGCCTGCGGGGCCGCACGCGTGACGAGATCCTGGCCACGGTCCGTCGCCGGCGCTCCGGTCCTGGAGGTGGCACCGCCGAAGGAAGGCCGACGGCGGTGGATCGAACCGCGGCGGATGCGGGGGTGCGGGCGTCGACGGCCTGGACCCGTCCGCTGGCCGAGCTGCCCGACGTCCCTCACGTGCGCCCGGAGCCGGGCCGGGTCGCCGTCTGGCCCATCGATCCGCCGGTCGACGCAGCGTTCACCGGTTCGGGTCTCGGCCGGCTCTCGGCCGACGCCGCGGAACGGGCCTGGAGAGCGATGAGGGACGGGACGCCGATCGGACTCGACCTGGACGAGGACCAGGATCTGTCCCGGCGAGCGGCAGCGGTCCCGGGGACCGACCAGCTGAGTGAGCTGGCTCGCCGGGTCGGCGTGGCGCCCCGCACACTGGTGCGCCGGGCCGTCGCCTGGCGTGTGGCCGGCCCATCGGGACTCGACGTCCTCGACGAACCACCGTGGCCCGCCGAACCGCTGATGATGTCCGCCGCCCGCGACGCGGTGGCCGCCGCCACCCACCGCGGTGTGCGCGTCGATCGCAACCGGCTGGTGATCGACGACGTCCAGCTGCGGCTGACCCGCGACCGTCGCTGGTACCGCTTCGCCAAGCGGGGTGGAGCCTGGGAGCTGGAAGCGGGGCCGGCGGACGAACCGGACGACCTCGTTCCGGCCTGACCGAACTCGTCGGTCACACCTCGGCTCGCCGGCCGGACGCCGACCGCCGAGGCGACTTCTGGGCCGCGGCCGCAGCGGTTCTGATCACCGGGTCGTGGTCCTCGTGGATTCTCAGGACACGGTCACGGTGCGGCAGCCGAGCAGCACGTGGTCACCGAGGCCGAACGGTCCCGGGACGGGATACTGGTTCAGCGCGGCGACGCAGACCCCGGTCTCTCCCCGGTCGGCGGGCACCGTGATCTCGAATCCGTAGCCCATCGCCTTCTGGCGGAGCGACCACATCAGCCTCGAGACGAGGTAGCGGTCCACGTCGGGACGGGGATCGTCGGCCGGGAACAGGCCCTTGGCCCACTCACCGTCGACCAATACGGCGATCAGGATGGGGCCCCGGTCGTCGGCGACGGGCCGATCGGTGTCGAAGCCGCCCACGAAGAGATCCCACTGGGTGGCCCAGCCGGTCACGGTCACCGTGCCTCGGCCGCTGCGCACGGATTCGAGCACGCCGGTTGGATCAGCGGGATACTCGCCCGGCGGCTGCACCAGGTGGCAAGCGGAACCGAGCAGGGCCATCACGGCCAGAACCGCGACCGCAACGACGGCGCGGTGGAATGGGTGGGTTGTTCGTCGTGTCATCGTCAGCTCCTTTCGATGCTCAGCCCCACGATGCGCCCTGGCGGTTGTGGCTCGGTTGTGATCCCGGTCCGCCCCGAGCGGCGATCGATCCGATCCTGCCTACACTCCGCCGACATGACCGCGACCGACACCCCCGCTCCTCCCACCGGCGCCGAGGACGTCGCCTGGGACCTGGACCCCCTCGTCGACGGCCAGGGAGCCGACGGCGTGACGGCGCTGCTCGACCGGGCCGCCGAGCTGGCCGCCGGACTCACCGCCGACGCCAAGGGCACGGTCGGTGATGCGGATGCGGCTGCGATCGCCGGCTGGCTCGACCTGCAGGCCGACATCTCCGAGGCCGCCCATCGCGCCGCCAGCTACGCCCAGCTCCGCTTTGCGACCGACGTGGCCGATCCCGCCCGCGGTGCGCTGGTCGCCCAGGTCCAGGAGCGGCTGTCGGAGCTGACCGCGGATCTGGTCTGGTTCGAGCTGGAGTGGCTGGCCATCGACGACGACCGAGCGGCCGAGCTGCTCGACGACCCCGCACTGGTCCACCATCGCCACCATCTGGAGACCGCCAGGATCCGGCGTCCGCACGTGCTGAGCGAACCCGAGGAGAAGCTGCTGGCCACCAAGGCCCCCACCGGCCGCGGCGCATGGGTTCGTCTGTTCACCGAGCTGACCTCGGCCATCAAGGTCGATATCGATGGCGACGAGGTGCCCCTCGACGCCGGGCTGGCCCGGCTGGTCCACCCCGACCGTGACGTCCGCCGCACCACGGCCGTGGCCGTGACCGAGGGGCTGGAGCCCGGCCTGCGGACCCGGGCCTACGTGTTCAACACGCTGCTGGCCGACAAGAGCATCGACGACCGCGTCCGGAGTTACCCGACGTGGATCACGTCGTGGAACCAGGGCAACGAGGCCAGCGACGAGTCGGTCCAGTCGCTGGTCGACGCCGTCGTCGCCCGCTACGACCTGCCGCAGCGCTGGTACGCCCTCAAGGCCCGGGTGCTGGGCGTCGAGCGGCTGGCCGACTACGACCGGGCCTCGTCGGTGGCCGAGACCGACACCCACGTGCCCTGGGACGACGCCTGCACCACCGTGCGCGACGCCTACGCCAGCTTCAGCGATGAGCTGGCCGCCGTGGTCGACCGCTTCCTGACCGAGGGCTGGATCGATGCGCCCGTTCGCGACGCGAAGCGGGGTGGCGCCTTCTGCGCCTACACCGTGCCGTCCCACCACCCGTACGTCTTCCTCAACTACACGGCCACGCCCACCGACGTCCTCACCCTGGCCCACGAGCTGGGTCACGCCGTGCACGGTCACCTGGCCCGGCCCCAGGGGATCTTCCACCAGTCGACGCCGCTGACGTTGGCGGAGACCGCGTCGGTGTTCGGCGAGACCGTCACCTTCGAGCGCCTGCTCGACCAGACCGACGACCCGGGCGAGCGGTTCGCGCTGCTGGCCCAGCAGGTCGAGGGCAACATCGCCACCGTCTTCCGCCAGGTGGCCATGAACCGGTTCGAGAACGCGGTCCACACCCACCGCCGCGAGGTCGGTGAGTTGTCGGTCGACGACTTCGCCGAGCACTGGGTGAGCACCCAGACCGCGCTCTTCGGCGACACGGTCGAGGTCACCGACGGGTACCGGACCTGGTGGTCGTACATCCCGCACTTCATCGGCACGCCCGGGTACGTGTACGCCTATGCCTACGGCCAGCTGCTGGCCCTGTCGGTCTACGCCCGGTACCAGGAGGAGGGGGCGTCGTTCGTGCCCAGCTACCTCGAGTTGCTGACGGCGGGCGGTTCCCGGCGCCCCGAGGACCTGGCCACCATCGTGGGCTGCGACCTCACCGATCCCGGCTTCTGGTCGGCCGGCCTCGACATCGTCGACCTCCAGATCGCCCGAGCCGAAGCCGCCGCGGTGGACGCCGGTCGGGTCTGAGCCCGTCGACCCAACGTCAGCGTGCGGCGGGCCGTCGTCCGCGATCCGGTGGGCCTCGTCGAGCTGCTCCAGGGCGCTCGGGGTGGGAATCGCCCCACCCATCCACCGGGTTGCGATCTCCCAGCATGTACCTTCGCCGAACTCGGGTGACATCTGATCACCGCACGGTTGCCTAGGATCCTCGGCGTGCGCCTGCCGGTGGAACCGCCGCCGACGTCCCGTCGGCCGAGAGCGGGGGGTCCGGTCGGCCGGTGACCCTCGCAGCCGAACCCGGTGATCTCGAGGTCGAGCTCTTCGATGCTCCCCCTGCACGCCGCACGTTCTCGCCCAGTGATCTGCTCCGACTGGCGCTGGGGGCGGCGTTGATCGTGATCGGGGCGCTGATCGCCGCCGGCGCACAGTCGACGGTCTCCGGGCTCGAGGAGGACCTCCTCCGCGCCTTCGCCCGTCTGCCAGACCGGTTCGAGGAGGGACTACTCTCACTCGCCCAGCTCGTCACCAGTGTCGTGCCGACGATCGTCCTCGTCGCGCTCCTGGCGACCCGGCGGTTCAAACTCGCGCTTCTCCTGGTCGCTGCGAGCCTGCTGGCGGGCGCCGGGATGCTCGCAGCCGATGCCTTGGTGCTCGACCGAGAGCTCTCCCAGCTGCTCGACGAGCTCGCGGCGGACAACGAAGGTGCGCTCGTCGATCCGTCCTTCCCGGACTCCGGCGCGGTGGCCTCGACCACCGCCCTGGTCACGGTCGCGGGACCGTTCCTGTCACGACGCTGGAGGCGAGCGTTGTGGTGGGCGGTGGGCGTCCTGGTCCTGCTCCGCCTCCTGGCGGTCGCCCATCCGGCGTTCGACTTCGTCATGGCGTTCGGCGTCGGGATCTTCACCGGATCGGCCCTGCTCCTGCTCTTCGGTTCGCCCCGGGCCGAACCCGGGCCGACCGAGCTGCTCGACGCGCTCCGGGTCGCGGGGTACCACCCGAGGCGGTTGCGGCGACCCGACGACCAACCCGACGACGAGCTCCGCTACGAGTTCGACGAAGGCGGCGACGCCGTGCACGACATCTCGCTCTGGACCGCCGACCAGCGCGACGCCGACCTGCTGGCACGGCTCTACCGTCGCATCCGCTACCGCGCCTCGGAGGTCGGCGAGCCCTACTCCAGCATCAAGCGTCGCGTCGAGCACGAGGCACTCGTCATGACCATGGCCGACCGCGCCGGGGTGCGGGTCCCGAACGTCGAACGGATCGTAACGACCGCCGGGGGATCAGCCTTCCTGGTGACGACGGCGGGCGACGTGCGGGCGGCCACCGAAGAGGACCTCTCCACCCCGGGTCTCCTCGACGACCTCTGGCGGCAGGTGGGCGCGCTCCACAGGGCCGGCGTCGCCCATCGACGGCTGGCGCTCGAAGCGATGCAGGTCGACGCGGAGGGCAGGGTTCGACTCACCGACTTCGACGCGGCGAGGACCGCCCCGAAGCAGCGGGAGCGATCCCGGGACATCGCCGCTCTGCTCACGGAGACCGCCCGGGTGGTCGGGCCGGAGGCGGCCGTCGACGCCGCGATCAGGACCCTGGGCCCCGACCTGATCGCCCCCTCGCTGCGCATGCTCCAGCCGCTGGCGCTGCCACCGACCACACGGGATCGGGTGAAGGGGGACGACTCGCTGCTGGACGACCTGCGGGACGAGGTCGACCGGGCGACCGACCAACCAGGCCTCGACCTGGCCGATCTCGAGCGGATCAAACCGCGGACGGTCCTGATCATCGTCGCGTCGACGCTGGCGTTCTACTCACTCCTCCCGCAGCTCGCGAACCTCGGGGACACCTTCGAAGCGTTCGGCAACGCCCAGATCCCGTGGATCGCGGCGGTCGTCGTCGCCTCGATGATGACCTATGTCTTCGCGGCGACCTCGTTCCAGGGGGCGGTGGCCGATCCGATCCCGTTCGTCCCGAATCTGAGGGCTCAGGTCGCCTCTTCGTTCGCCGGCCTGGTCGGACCGGGCGGTGCCGGCGGGTTCGCGCTCACGACTCGCTTCCTCGAGCGGGTCGGTGTCGGCCCCGCCGAGAGCGGTGCCTCTGTGGCCGTCAACGCCGTCGGCGGCTTCGTCGTCCACGTCATCATGATGATCGGGTTCTTCGTGTGGGCGGGCAACGCCGAGCTCGGCGGGTTCTCCCTTCCCGACAGCTCGACGCTGCTGCTCGTGATCGCCGGTCTGTTGACCATCGTCGGCCTGCTGCTGCTGGTCGGCCCCGTGCGACGAAGGGTCTTCGTTCCGGCCATCGGTGGGCTGCGTACCGCATTGGGACAGGTGGGGCAGGTGTTCCGGGACCCGGCGCGCGTCTTCGCGCTCTTCGGTGGCTCGGCGGGGATCACCCTGACCTACCTCGTCGGCATCGCGGCCGCGATCCAGGCGTTCGGTGGCGGCCTGTCCTTCGCGCAGATCGGCGCGGCCTACCTGGGCGCGGTCACCATCGCCACCGTCTCCCCCACCCCCGGCGGGTTGGGCGCCCTCGAATCGGCCATGATCGCCGGCTTCACCGGCTTCGGCCTCGACGCCGCGGTGGCCGTCTCGGCGACGCTCACCTTCCGACTCGCCACCTTCTGGCTGCCGATCCTCCCGGGCTGGCTCGCACTCGGATGGATGCAGCGCAACAGCGAGCTCTGAACCGACGACCCGACTCCGGACGGTTGACGCCCCACGCACCTGCGGCTTGACTGGCTCGCCATGCAGCTGCCGCTGATCCACCCCGTCGACTCCGCCTCATGACCGACGCGAGCCGGCAGCGCCACATCGGCCGTCCTGTCGATGAGGTCTGGGCCGCACTCGCCGACTTCGGCGCCATCGCCCGATGGGCGCCCGACGTGGATCACTCGTGCCTGCTCACCGACCAGCGGTCCGGCGTCGGTACGGCGCGACGGGTGCAGGTCGGACGCATCACCCTGGTCGAGCGGGTGACGGCATGGGATCCCGACCCGCTCGGCACCCTGGCCTACGACATCGAAGGACTGCCCGCCGCGCTGGGTCGGGTGTCCAACCGGTGGGAGCTCCACGCGGTCGCCGGCGGCACCGCGGTCACGCTGACCACCCGTGTCGAAGGCAGCTCGCGGCCGCTCAAGGTCGTCGCCCGGGTGGCGGCCGCCCGCATGGCCAAGGCGAGCGAATCGATGCTCGAAGGCCTCGACCATGACCTGACCACGACGAAGGCGACGGCATGAGCGAGACACGACCCGACGTCATCCTCATCATGACCGACGAGGAACGGGCCGCCCCGCCGTACGAGACCGACGAGCTGCAGGACTGGCGCCACCGGGAGCTGACCGGCCAGCGCTGGTTCACCGAGCACGGCGTCAGCTTCGGCCGGCACTACACCGGCTCGCTGGCCTGCGTGCCGAGCCGGCCCACCCTGTTCACGGGGCAGTACCCCGACGTGCACGGCGTTTCCCAGACCGACGGCCTGGGCAAGATGTGGGACGACACCCGCATGCGCTGGCTCCGGCTCGGCGAGGTGCCCACGCTGGGCCACTGGTTCCGAGCCGCCGGGTACGACACGCACTACGACGGCAAGTGGCACATCAGCCACGCCGACCTGACCGACCCCGCCACCGGCGGCCCGCTGGCCACCAACGACGCCCACGGCACCGTCGACCCCGCTGCGGTGCAGGCCTACCTCGATGCCGATCCGCTGGACGGCTTCGGGTTCTCGGGATGGGTCGGGCCCGAGCCCCACGGCGCCCCGCTGGCCAACGCGGGGGTCCGGCGTGACCCGCTGATCGCCGACCGGGTCGTCGCCTGGCTCCAGGACCGCTACGCCCGCCGCCGGGCCGGCGATGCCGATGCGGTTCGTCCGTTCCTCCTGGTGGCCAGCTTCGTGAACCCCCACGACATCGTGCTCTTCCCCGCCTGGGTTCGTCGGGGAACCCCGCTCGATCCCGCCACGCCCGAGCCGCCCCCGGTGCCACCGCCGCCCACCGCCGACGAGGACCTCGCCCGCAAACCCGCGGCGCAGATCGCCTACCGCAACGCCTACCCCTCGGCGTACGGGCCGGCGAGGCTGATCGAGCGGGCCTATCGGGTCAACGCCCAGCAGTACCGCGACCTCTACTACCGGCTGCACGCCGAGGTGGACCGTCCCCTCGACCGGGTGCGCCGGGCCGTCACCGACGGTGGCTCCGACCACGCCGTGCTGGTCCGCACCTCCGACCACGGCGACCTGTTGGGCGCCCACGGTGGCCTCCACCAGAAGTGGTACAACCTCTACGACGAGGCGACCCGCGTGCCGTTCCAGATCGCCCGTATCGGCGACGGGGCGACCACCAGCACGCAGGTCGACGACATGGCCACGTGCCACGTCGACGTGGTGCCCACGCTGCTGGCGGCCGCCGGGATCGATGCGTCCGCCGTCGAAGCAGAGCTGGCCGAGCGGTTCAGCGAGCTCCACCCGCTGCCCGGCAGGAACCTCACGGGCGTGGTCGACGGCGCCGACCCACCCGACCCCGAGCGGGTCGTCTACATGCTGACCCGCGATGCCATGCTCGAGGGCGACACCGGCGCGTCGGGCGTGGCCCGGGCTCGGGGCATGACCGACAACCCGCCGGCCCCGCTGCGCATCCAGCTGCCCGCACACGTCGGCACCAACGTCGAGGGACTCGTCACCACCCTGGTCGAGGCCGACGTCCCCGCGGGGGCCGACCATCGCTGGAAGCTGGTCCGCACCTTCGACGACCCGGCGACCTGGACCGAACCCCACGTGCGACACCTGGCCGCCACCGGCCCCGGTGGTCGGGCCTACCGGACCGAGGCACTGCCCGATCAGTGGGAGCTCTACGACCTGACCGACGACCCGATCGAGGCGGTCAACCGCTGGGACGATCCCGACGCACTGGCCGTCTTCGACTACCTGCGCGGCACGCTGGCCGCCGAGCGACTCCGGCTCGTGCCCCAGCGCAACGAGCCGTGGCCATACGCATCGACCACGGGTCCGGTCCGCCCGTTCCGCAAGGCGGCACCGCCGCCGGCCCGGGCGCTGCGCAAGGTGCTGCAGCGGGTCGGGCTGCATCCCGACGACGATGCGGCCGTCCGGTTCGACCTGGCCGGTCGGCGGGCGCTGGTGATCGCCACCAACCACGGAACCCTCGACGTGGGGAAACCCACCGGTGTGTTCGCCAGCGAGATGACGGTGCCGTACTACGGATTCCTCGACGCGGGCATGGACGTGGACGTGGCCAGCCCCGGCGGCGGCATCATCCCGGTGGACCCGCTGTCGGTCAAGCCGGTGGTCCGTACCGCCGAGGACGACCGGTTCCTGGCCGACGACGAGTTCCGGAACAAGGTCACCCACTCACTGGCGATCGGCGACCTGGACATGACCGACTACGACGTCGTCTTCCTGGCCGGCGGATGGGGAGCGGCGTTCGACTTCGCCACCTCACAGCCGTTGGCCGACGCCGTCACCGCCGCCAATGCGGCCGACTGCGTGATCGGCGGGGTCTGCCACGGCCCGCTCGGCATGGTCAACGCCGTCGACGACGACGGGGCGAGTCTGGTGGCCGGCCGCCACGTGACGGCGGTGACCGACAAGCAGGTGCACGAGCTGGGGAT
Organism: uncultured Acidimicrobiales bacterium; assembly: GCA_963697385.1. Taxonomy (GTDB): domain Bacteria; phylum Actinomycetota; class Acidimicrobiia; order Acidimicrobiales; family CAWCAL01; genus CAWCAL01. Next base: position 1,135,192 of record CAVONU010000001.1, on the reverse strand, counting down.
CGCCTCCACGCCGTTCCACCCCGAGCGTGCGCTGCGAGAGGCCGGCGCCCTGTTCGAGGACCGCACCGCCCGCCGAGACGTGCTGGCCAACCACTGGGTGGTCGACGGCAACCTGGTCACGGGCCAGAACCAGAACGCCGGTCCCATGGTGGCCCGCGAGATGATGACCCTGCTGGCCCGGCGCGAGGTCACCGACGGCTAACGAGCACACCGGGGGTCAGGCCCCCGGTGTGCTCGCTACGCCGGGCGGCGGCGGGCGTGAAGGCGGCGACCGACGATCGGCGTGGCCCGCTTCGTCCCAGACCTCCTGGAGGCAGCAGACGTCGGGATCTCGGCACCTCGGGTCGGCTCGGGCGAGTCGAACCTGCCGGAAATCGAGAAGAACCTGCATCCGGAGGACGGGCCCGCCTCGTACGGGGTTCAACAACCGCCGCAAAGAAGTGAGAGCCACATGAATGCCCTCTTGAAGATGATGTTTGCGGGTGCGATGGCGATGGTCCTGGGTTTCTGCCAGCTCCCCCAGGATCCGCCGGCACCTGAGCCGGAGCCTGAGCTGCAGACGATCGCTGAGATCGCTGCGGGGAACGAGGACCTCTCGACGTTGGTCACTGCGCTCGGGGTGGCCTCTGAGGCCGGTCCGATCGATTTCCTGGGTGCGGTGTCGGATCCCCATGCCGATCTGACGGTGTTCGCTCCTACCAATGATGCGTTCGCTGCTCTGGGTGACACTCTTCAGGCGGCGCTGGACGATCCGAGCGGTCTGCTGACCGATGTGTTGGCGTATCACGTGCTGGGCGAGTCGTTGACCGGTGAGGAGCTTGTGCACGCCGGTTCGGCCACGACGCTTGGTGGCGCCGATGTGACCGTCGAGGTGCGTGACGGGAACGTGTTCGTCAACGACGCTCAGGTGATCATCGCCGACGTCGAGGCGTCCAACGGGATCGTGCACGTGATCGATGCCGTGCTGCTCCCGCCGGCGCCTGAGCCGGAGCCTGAGCTGCAGACGATCGCTGAGATCGCTGCGGGGAACGAGGACCTCTCGACGTTGGTCACTGCGCTCGGGGTGGCCTCTGAGGCCGGTCCGATCGATTTCCTGGGTGCGGTGTCGGATCCCCATGCCGATCTGACGGTGTTCGCTCCTACCAATGATGCGTTCGCTGCTCTGGGTGACACTCTTCAGGCGGCGCTGGACGATCCGAGCGGTCTGCTGACCGATGTGTTGGCGTATCACGTGCTGGGCGAGTCGTTGACCGGTGAGGAGCTTGTGCACGCCGGTTCGGCCACGACGCTTGGTGGCGCCGATGTGACCGTCGAGGTGCGTGACGGGAACGTGTTCGTCAACGACGCTCAGGTGATCATCGCCGACGTCGAGGCGTCCAACGGGATCGTGCACGTGATCGATGCCGTGCTGCTCCCGCCGGCGCCTGAGCCGGAGCCTGAGCTGCAGACGATCGCTGAGATCGCTGCGGGGAACGAGGACCTCTCGACGTTGGTCACTGCGCTCGGGGTGGCCTCTGAGGCCGGTCCGATCGATTTCCTGGGTGCGGTGTCGGATCCCCATGCCGATCTGACGGTGTTCGCTCCTACCAATGATGCGTTCGCTGCTCTGGGTGACACTCTTCAGGCGGCGCTGGACGATCCGAGCGGTCTGCTGACCGATGTGTTGGCGTATCACGTGCTGGGCGAGTCGTTGACCGGTGAGGAGCTTGTGCACGCCGGTTCGGCCACGACGCTTGGTGGCGCCGATGTGACCGTCGAGGTGCGTGACGGGAACGTGTTCGTCAACGACGCTCAGGTGATCATCGCCGACGTCGAGGCGTCCAACGGGATCGTGCACGTGATCGATGCCGTGCTGCTCCCGCCGGCACCCACCGTGTAGCGGACGAACACCATCGACCCCCGGATCGCTTCCCCTTCGCAGATCCGGGACAGAACGACGGGCGCCACCCCCTGCGGCGCCCGTCGTTCGCGTCCGGGGTTTGGCTCGGGCCCGCGCCGCCGGACCGCGCCACGAGCACATCGGGGTCAGGCCCCCCTCCTCTTGCTCGCTTCGCCTGGCTGCGCCTGGTGGGCAAGAGTGAGCGACCGTGGGCGTGGCCGGCTACGGCCATCCGGCGGGGATGGGAGCGAACTCGGCAACCGAGAATGCGTACCTCCCGGACGTGACGAACCAGTCCATCAGCTGCGTCGCACCTTCGGCAGCGTTGGCGTGCAGCTCCATCCAGAGAAGCTCGTCGTCCGGTCGGTCGGCGGGAACCTCGCCGGTGCGGTCGGTGACCAGGACGAGCTGCGCCACCTCGGGTTCGTCGGGACTGCAAGTGATGTCCACGAGCTGATCCAGGTGTTCTGCTCCATCGGTGAAGACGAAGAGCTCGACGACCTCCCCGTCGTGGTTGAGGTAGATGGCGGCCACGTCGCCGTGGTTCGTGCGTCGGGCGATCGCGCCGACCATCTGCATCGCGTCCGCCTGCGAGCGAATCCGCACGCCCTTGAATGCCTCTGCGGGCAACACCTCGTACCTCCTCCGTCGGCATGGAACCGGCAGGCAGGTAGGGACGCGTGGCCTCCGAACGCGGCCGCCATCATGACCCCTCGCTCGCGGCGATACCTCGGATTTTCTCGGGCGGAGGGGTTGTGCGGCTGGCGCCGTGCCGGTACAATCGAACATACGTTCCCCTCTTGGGGGGGTGCGGTTTCAGCCCTGGTGGGCTCTTGGCACGGTGGACCAGGTGTGGAGGCGGCGTGATGGCGCTGACGGTGGATGGTGATGTGATCACCGTCGATGACTCCGATCCGGTGGGGGTGGCGGCTCGGGTCCGGTTCCTGGAGGAACAGATCGCGGGGATGCCGGCCGACGCGGTCGAGGCGATGAGTGCCGATATCGGGAGGGTGCAGTCCTGGCTTTCGGGGGTGTTGGCCAAGGTGACGACCCGGTCCTCGACGTTGCAGCGGCAGGGCCAGCGCAGTGACCCGAAGAAGACGGCGGCCCGGGCCGGGTTGGGGGATCGGGAGGCGGCCCAGGCCACCAGGCGGGCCGACGCGATGCAGCAGATGCCCGACGCCCTGGGTGCGTTGGAGGACGGCGACCATCGGCGTGGGTCATGCCGACGCCTTGGCCCGGCAGGCCAACCGGCTGTCGGGGCGCGGAGAAGAAGGCGTTCGAAGCCGAGTCCGAGCGGCTGGTCGCCGACGCGGTTCGTGAGGGCTTGTCGGTGGCGGCGTTCGAGCAGCGGTGCCGTGACCTGGTGGACCGGTTGATGGGTGACGACGGGGTCGGTGAGCTGGAGCAGCAGCGCCGGAACTCGAGAGCGAGAGCCTGGGTCGATGACGCCACCGGTATGACCCATCTCGCCGGTGAGTGGGATCCGGTTCGCGGTGAAGCGGTCGCCACGTCGTTGAAGGCGGAGATCGCGGCCCGGGTGGCGGCGGGGGCGAAGAACATCACGCCCCGTCAGCAGGCCCACCTCGCGGCGGCGGCGTTGCACGCCCTGATCTGTGGCCAGCGGGTCTCCCGGGTCGAGTCGGGGGCGGTCGGGGTGTTGATCGACCTCGACGCCCTCGTCGACGGCCACGCCACCGGCTCCGACGGCACCAGGCGAACGGCCGAAACCCACGGCGGGACGCCGTTGCCGGTGGAGACCATCCGCCGGATGGCGTGTGAGGCCGGGATCATTCCCGTCGTCCTCGGCGGCGACAGTCAGCCCTTGGATGTGGGGCGGGAGCGCCGGTTGGCCACGAGGGCGCAGCGGATGGCGTTGCGGGCCCAGTATCCGACCTGCGGCATGGACGCCGGCTGCAACGTCCCCTTCGACGCCTGCCAGATCCACCACGTCAAACCCTGGAAAGACGGCGGCCACACCGACCTCGACCGCATGTGTCCCGGCTGCGACCACCACCACCACCTCGCTCACGAAGGCGGCTGGACGTTGACCCGCAACCCCGACGGCACCTGGCACCTCCACCCACCCCAACGACCACCACCATGAACCCGGTAGTTCCCGGGCTGATCGTCTCAGTACCGCAGGTCGGCGACGACCGCCAGGTGGTCGCTGGGGACCACGCCGTCGACCGGGTCGAGCCCGGCCAGCTCGGCTGCCACCACGTGGCCGGCGCCGCCCTGGCGCGGGTAGCCGACGAAGACGTAGTCGATGCGGCGGGACGGCTCCAGGTCCAACGCCGCGTGCGGATTCGCCACCGTCCAGCTGTGGCCCGGACCCTGGCCGGCCACCTCCCACGCGTCGAGGAAGGCCTGCCGGGGCACGAGGGTGCGAGTCCGACCGGTGAGCGCTCGGATCTCGTCCGAGTCGGGCGGGGCGTTGAAGTCCCCACACCACACCGGGGGGTACGTGCGCCGATCCCGGGTCTCGGCGATGAGCTCGCAGATGGAGGCGACCTGCGCCTGACGCACCTCGCTGTCGAAGAGCTTCCAGTGGAGATGGGTCGAGAACACCTCGATGGGACCACGGGGTCCGTCCACGTCGGCCCGCAGGACGGTCCGGCCCTCCCGGTCGCTGTCCTCGTCGGGAAGATCGCGGGCCTCGGAGGACGCGATCGGCCACCGCGAGAGCACGGCATTGCCGAAGGCCACCCCGTCGTGCCGGATGCGGCTGGCGTAGGCGTGGTGATAGCCGCCCAGCGCCTCCGCCAGATCGGCGGCCTGGTTGCGCCCGCCCTCGTCCCACACCTCCTGCAGGCAGCAGACGTCGGGATCCAGATCGCGCAGCGTCGAGACGATGGCGGGGAACCGCTCCTCCCACGGCCCGAACCGCCACCACAGGTTCCACGACAGGACCCGCACGGTGGTCTCGATCAGCGGACCGAACAGACCCACGGTGGCCACCGCGTCCTGCCGCTCGCCCAGCTCGGGCCGATCACCCTCGTCCACGCCGGGATCCTCGCACGTTCCGGCCGACCCGGCGACCGCCGGACCACCGCGTCGAGAATTTCTCATCCGCCTCGAGGGCCGGTGCCGAACAAGAGATGCCAGCACACAAACCCGGGCCACGCCCTCCGGCTCCGGGACAGGACGACGGGCGCCACCCCCCTGCGGCGCCCGTCGTTCGCGTCCGGGCCCGAGCACCCCTTCGGCCCCGGCCGTGGGGCGGGCAGACTGGAGCGTGGTCGACCGGCGGCGCTTCGTCATCCAACAGCACGACGCCACCCGACTGCACTGGGACCTGCGCCTCGAGCACCAGGGTGTGCTGCGGTCGTGGGCGCTGCCGCGCGGCATCCCCTGGAACCCCGAGGAGAACCGGCTGGCGGTGGCCACCGAGGATCACCCCCTGGAGTTCCTGGACCACGAGGGTGACGCCGTCGACCCCGGCTACGGCGCCGGTCGCATGAGCAACTGGGACGCCGGCACCTACGAGCCCCACAAGATGGAGGACGAGAAGGTCGTCGTGACCCTGCACGGCGATCGGGTCAGCGGCAGGTACGCCCTGTTCTCCATGCGGGGCAGCCGCGACTGGCTCATCCACCGGATGGACCCACCCGCCGACGACGGACGGGTGGCCGTCCCGATGGGCGTGGTGCCGATGCGAGCGTCGACCGGTCCGCTCCCCGAGGACGACGGCTGGGTCCACGAACCGCGCTGGCACGGCATCCGTGCCACGCTGACCGACGACACCGGACGGATCATCGTCCTGGACGCCGCCGGTGAGAACATCTCGCTGCAGTTCCCCGAGATCCGGCGCATCGGCCGGGCGATCGGTCATCTCGAGGTCATCCTCGACGGCGTCATCGTGCCCGTCGACGACGAAGGAGCCGTCCGCCACGACCGGGCCGGTCTCGCCCGCCGCCTGCGGATCGGGAGCGACAGTGGTGCTCGCAACGCAGCGCGTACCGCGCCCGTCGTCTTCATGGCCTTCGACCTCCTCTGGGTCGAGGGCCACCCCATCACGGCCCAACCGTGGGAGCTCCGCCGACGCCAGCTCGACGACCTGCGGCTCGGCGGCCCGGGCTGGCGCACCTCGCCCACGATGGCGCTGGCGGAGATCTTCGAGCTCGAGACCGGCGTGGTCGCCAAGCGCCGCGACTCGCCCTACCGGATCGGCATCGAGCCGCCCGGTCCCTGCTCACCCGACTGGATCGAAACCGTCGAGCCCTGATCCAGCCGGTGTCGACGGTGTCACGAGGCGCCCGCCATCACCTCGGTGATCAACGGCAGCACCTCGCCGTTCTCCTCGACCGCGTGGACGAGGAGTCGGCCGTCGCCGCGTCGCCAGTCGACCAGGACCGTCGCCGTCTCGGGCGTCGGCAGCACCGGGATCACGCCGACGTTGCTCATCTCGGCGTCGAGCTCGCCGGCGTAGCCGCCGAGGACCAGCAGCGTCGGTTCGCCCACCGCCTCGATCATCAGCTCCGGCGTCGAGGTGACCCTCCAGTACGGAGCCTCCTCGGTTCCGATCGTGATGGTTCCCTGCTCGACGACCTCGACCGGCAGCTCCGCCAGCCACGGCTCGAGATCGTCGGGGAGGGGAAGGTACCCCGACAGCCCGGGACCGGAGCTGAGCGCGGCCGGGTCCGCAACGTGCGTGGTCGGCGTGATCACGAAGCTCAGGTCGGTGTCGTCCGGATCGCTGATCTCGACCGAGTCCGGGGTGGTGGCGACGAGGAGCGAGCGGTTCAGGTCGAGGGTGAACCCGGGCTCGAACACCGAGACCTCGTGCACGCCCTCCTCCCACTCCGACGCAAGGCCGGTCGGCTCCGCACCGAGGTCGTCCGACCCGGAAGCCGCCTCGGCGCCGAGCTCCGCTTCGATCGCTTCGGAGTCCACCTTGGAGCCGGTGCAGTCCAGCAACTCCAGACCCGCCGCCGTCATCGCCTCCTGGAGTGAGAAACAGGCCTCGCTCAGGGCGGGATCCATCTCCGAGTACGCGACGTAGGCCTGGCCGTACGGTGCCGCCGGCAGGTCGTCGCCGACCTCGTCGAGGCTCGCCTTCACCGCGTCCGGGTCGGCCTCGCCCATCGTCCACGCCGCGTCGCCGGCTGCCTGCATCTCCTCGAGGACCGTCCGGAGCTCGGCAGCAGGCTCGGCCAGAGCGGCGTCGTCGGGCGGAGCCGGCAAGGCGGCGAGCAGGGCCGTGATGCCCTCGCCCTCCTCGACCAGAAGCGCCTGGGTCCAGTCCAGCCGGTGCTCGCCGGTCTCCAGCGCGGCGATGGCCCGCAGCGCGGCCCGGGTCCTCACGACCTGGAACTCGTCCCACGCCGCCACGACCGCCTCGTCCCACGGTTCGGCGTTGGCGTCGGCGCCGGAGTCGGCGCCGTCGTTGCCACCGTCCTCGGCGGCCGTCTCGCCCCGATCGTTCGCTGCCGCCTCGGGCTCGCCGGAATCGCCGCACCCAGCGGCGAGCAGCGCCGTCAGCATGACCCACAGCAGCAGATGCATGCCTGGCGATCGGCGACGACGGCCGCTCCTCGATACCACTCGTCGCTCGGCGTTTTGAAGCGATGTCACGATGGTCCTCCTGGTTGGCTGTGGACCGGTCATCGTCCGAGCGATACCGATCCTGTCGGCGACGGTCGAGAAAGTGCGACGCGGCCGACAGGATGAGGCGATCGGACACGATAGAGCCAGCAGTGAGCATGACGAAGGACACGTCGGCCGTGCAGGATGACGACGATCGGGCACCCGAGCGCTCGCTCGACCCCGCGGTCGAGGCGAGCTTCGAGGAGCTGTACCGCACGATGCTGCCGACGGTGTACCGGTTCACCACCGCCCGGCTGGGCCCCGCCGAGGGCGAGGACGTCGCCGGAGAGGTCTTCCACGCCGCTGTGGTCGCCTACACCGACGGCCGACGTGATGCCGTGACGCCCGCCTGGCTCATGGCGGTGGCCCGGAACAAGGTGATCGACCGGTGGCGCAAGGCCGAGCGGCGCAACGCCATCACGTTTCTCCACCGCAAGCGACCGAGCGAGCTGATGAGCTTCCCCGAGGACTGGGCCGAGAGCCCGCAGAGGGGAGCCGTGCTTGCCGCCCTGGACCGTCTCACTCCCCGCCATCGCAACCTGCTGGTCGCCCACTACGTGGACGGCATACCGGTCCCCGAGCTGGCCGACGTGATGGACCGGTCGGTGGCGGCGACCGAGTCCGCCCTGGCCCGGGCCCGGCGGTCGTTTCGAGTCCACTACGACCCGGAGGTGAACCGATGAGCGACCAGTACCCCGGCGATGGCGAGCTCGGTCGGCTCCTCTCGGTGATCGACGAGCCGGTCGACGACGTCCCACCGGCCTTCGCCGATGCGCTGTGGTCCGAGCTCCGGGCCGGCCTTCGCGACCGGGCCGTCGACCGCCCCGACCGCCCCGACCGGCCGTCGACCGTCCCGACCGGGCCGAGCGGCAGCGCACGCCCGGGACGGTCGAGGAGGCCGAGCCCATCGACCGCGTCGGAGCCGACGAGGGCGATCACCCGGTCGACGAGCCGCACGTGGTCGATCTGCGTGCGGCCCGGGATCGCGCCGATCGTGTCGATGGTGCCGCGCGGGCGCCGTGGCGGTGGCTCGGGGCGACGGCGGCCGCGGTCGTCCTGCTCGCCGTCGGTCTGTACCTCCGTGGTGACGACGGCACCGACATCACCACCCCGCCCGATGTCACGGTCGACCGTGCCATCGCCCCACCCGATGGGGGACCGCCGGTCCTGACCGATCCCGTCGCCGCATGCGAGCGCTACCTCGGCACCACCCCGACGCTCGTCGAGCTCGTCGACGGACTCGATGCCGGCCCACCGCCGGTTCCCGCCGACATCGACGTGGCGATCGGCGCCATCGAGACCCTGGCCGCCGACCTGAGCGCGTCGGGCCGCTACCTGGACCGCCAGTACGCATCGCTCGACCTTGCGATCGCGTCGCTGGGCCAGGCCAGGATCGAGCTGGTCACCGGCGATCGCGAACGCGCCCTCGAGTCGGTGGAGGCCGCCTCCAATCAGCTCACCTCGGTCGATCTGCCGGGCATCGCCCCGTTCAGCGCCGTCTGTGTTCCGTTCGGGTCGTGACCCTCGCCCGGGCGAACCCGATCCCTTCGCCGCCTGGGTCTCGCAACCGAGAACATCGGAGAAATCTTCATCCAGCGGGCCGGGCGTCTCCGTATCCCTCATAGTTACCGGGTCCACTCCCTCGAGACCCCCGAATCAGCGACGGGCGCCTCCCCGCGGCGCCCGTCGCTCGCGTCGGGGCGGCAACGGCGTGGCATCGACCTTCAGCTGGTGCTGCTCTGCCGAGCCACGCAGTTCCGACGACAGGGCCGCAGGGTCACGATCGGTGGTGGAGGTCGGGGTTGGTCTCCACGTCGCCGTACCAGGTGTCGGCGTTCTCCCGTTTGATCGCCGCCCAGCGGAACGGGGTGGTGAGCAGGCCCCACAGCCGTTGGGGGAACGTGGGCATACGACCGACGCCGAGCTTCGCGTCGAAGGCCCGGTCGGGGCGGAAGAAGGTCCCGAACAGCCGATCCCACACCGAGATCACCGCCCCGTAGTTGGTGTCGCCCTCGGCGTAGATCTCCGAGTGGTGCCAGCGATGGAGGTCGGGGGTGGCGAAGACGTGGTCGAGCGCACCGCTGTCGACCGAGATGTTGGCGTGCTGGAGCTGCCCGTACGTGGCCCGGGCGGTCGAGTGGGTCACGTGTTGGGCGGGGGAGAAGCCCACCGCGCCGAGGGCGAACCCCTCGAGCACGCCCTCGACCGCCTGCTCCACCGGGTGGAAGCGCGTGGCGTTGAGGATGTGGAGGCGCTCGGGGCTGTGGTGGATCGAGTGGAACTTCCAGGCCGGGCCCCACTCGTGGCCCAGCCGGTGGAGGCTGTAGTGGATCAGGTCCGAGGTCAGCAGGCTGGCGGCCAGGCCACCCGCGATGCCGAGCTGCCCCACGATCGGCGACCGATGCGAGGAGGCCGACCGGCGCGCACCGCTCCGGAGCCGGTGGGACAGGGCTGCGCCCGCCGCCTGACCGGACAGCGCCGCGACCGCGCTGGTGAGGAGGAAGGCCCCGTCGGTCCCGGCCTCTCGGGCGCCCGGGTTCCAGTCGGGGTCGAAGGGACGCCGCCGCTCGAGGAGAAGGAGCAGCCCGTTCCAACCGACGACGGTGGCCAGCAGCGCCGATCCCGCCGGCGCACCGCGGGCACGGAACCCCCGCTCCAGCCGGTTCGCCCCCAGCGCCAGCGCACCCCACAGCGCGTGCAGCCCGACCGAGCGTTGTCTGGGCGTGAGTTCGCGCATCGAGCGAGAGGTTAGCGACCGGTCCGACACCGACTCATCGACACTCGACCGTCGGTCCTAAGATCGGGTGCAAGGACGAACGGGCGGGAGCACGATGGAGAACCCGAAGATCACCCTGGTCGGCGCCGGAGGGATGTCATTCGGCCCGACGATGGTCAACGACGTCATCCACACGCCTGAGCTGGCCGGAAGCCGGCTCATGCTCCACGACGTCAACGAGGAGCGGCTGCTGCGGGCCTACCGGTTCGCGTCCAAGCTCAACGCCGCCAACGGTGCTCCGATCATCCTCGACTACAGCGTCGATCCCGGCGCGGCGCTGGACGGTGCGAACTACTGCATCAGCAGTGCCGAGTTCGGCCGGTTCCGCTACTGGCGTCAGGACTTCGAGATCCCGAACCGGTACGGAGCGCGTCAGATCACCGGCGAGAACGGTGGCCCCGGCGCGGTCTTCCACTCGCTCCGCAGCATCAAGAACACGCTCGGTATCTGCGCCGACATCGAGAAGTACTGCCCCGAGAGCTTCCTGCTCAATCTCTCCAATCCCATGAGCCGGGTCACCCTCGCCATCAACCGCGGCACGAACGTGGCCAACGTCGGGATGTGTCACGAGATGCCGATCGGCATCAGCCGGCTGGCCAAGCTCCTCCGCATGCGCCCGCGCGACATCGACGCCAAGGCCTCGGGCATCAACCACTTCACCTTCTTCACCGAGATGCGCCACCGCCGCACCGGCGAGGACCTCCTGCCCCGCGTCCGGGCGCTCTTCGCCAAGTCGTTCTTCGACTACTCGCCGCGCGCGGTCGGCGTGGTGAAGCAGATGATGCGCACACCGGCGTTGGGACTCCTGGCCGATCAGCTCTACAGCCCCGTGGTCGCCCATGTGGTCCGCACCTACGGGATCGTGCCGTGCTCGGTCGACAGCCACATCGGTGAGTACCTCCCGTTCACCCTCGACATCGGTACCTACCACCCGACGCCGGTCGACATCTTCGAAGGACTGGACGGGTTCACCGAGCGGCTGGCCAACCGCGTCGTCGACACGTCGCTGCCGCTCCCGGCCAAGCGGATCGGTCACAGCCTGGAGGAGGTGATCCCGATCATCGCCGCCATGTGGACGGGCTCGCCGGCCGACATCCTGGCCGTGAACGTTCCCAACGACGGGTTCATCCCCAACGTGGCCGACGGGGCCATCGTCGAGGTCCCGGCGGTCGTCGACGGCGACGGCATCCACCCCGAGGTCATGCCTCCCATCGTGGAACCCATCGCCGGCTACATCGCGACGCAGGTGGAGCTCCAGGATCTGATCGTGGAATCGGCCCTGAGCGGCGATCCCGACCTGGCGCTCCAAGCGCTGATCGCCGACCCGCACTCGCCCCCCGACGAGCAGGCGTGCCAGGCGATGTTCGACGAGCTGATGGGACTCCAGGCCGCCGAGCTCCCGTTCTGATTCCGGGATCCGTGCCTCGGTGACCGGCCTCAGACCGGCCGCAATCCGGTTGGCGGGGCTCAGATCCGGCCGCGTCGGTCAGTCCCGCACCACCGGGACCGGGCTGTCGATCTCGACGGTGCCGTCGGCCCGGGCCTCGACGGTGACGAAGCCGTGGGGCGTCGGTACCGTCGCCCGGGCCCAGTCCAGGTCGCCGAGGGCGGGGGCGACCCGCACCGCGGCGTAGCCGGGCTCGGCGGGCGTGATGCCCAGCGTGTGCACGATCAGGTCCCGGGTGGGGGTCGACGACCACCCGTGGCAGTGCGTCCCGCCCACCCAGCACTCGGGCCACGTGGTCTCGCCGGCATCCAGGAACACCGTCCAGTCGCGGCACCGCTCGGCCACCAGGTCGGCGCGGCCGGCGCGGGCCAGGCCGTCGTGCAGCACGTAGCGGAAGAACGGCTCGGCCTCGACCATCTGCTCCTCGACGTCCCACTCGGGCTCGGGATAGCCGGTGACCAGATGGGTGAATCCGGTCGACCCGCCCTGGACCGTGACCGTGTCCATCACCCACGAGTGGCGGATGAGTCGGTCGCGGTCGATCAGCCGGTCGATCACCCGATCGCGGCGGTCGGCCGGGACCAGCCCGGCCGCCAGCGCCGCCGCGCCTCCGTGTTGGGCGGCGACGCGTTGGGCGGTGCCGTCGACGAGGTGGTCGACGTACACGGCGCGGTCGTCATCCCAGAACACGTCGAAGGCGGTGGCGACCCCGGCCCGGCGCTCGTTCGCCCAACCCGCCGTACCGCCGTCGCCCAGCCAGGTCGCCATCTCGGCCAGGTCCTCCAGCCCCCGCGCCCACAGCGCGTTCAGGGTCGACGAGCACCCGCTGGAGTAGACGCTGGCCCAGTCCAGCAGCACCCAGCCCGACACTCCGTGCAGCAGGCCGTCGTCGGCCAGGTGGGCCTCGAACCACCGCAGGGTGCGCACCGCGACCGGCAGCAGCTCGGCCACCAGCTCGCGGTCGCCGGTGTAGCGGTAGAGGTGGTGGAGGGAACGCACCCAGTGCAGCGACCAGTCGGGGATGAAGGTGCGATCGTCGGCCGCGAAGTCCGATGCCGCCGCCATCGGCAGCATGCCGTCGGGCCGCGGGGCCGCGGCCAGCTGCGGGTGCCACCGGGCCATCGACCAGTCGGGGTTGGCCACCAGGTCCACCATCTGGTGCACCACGGCATCGCCGGTCCAGGCCCGCTGCTCTCGGGTGGGGCAGTCGACGTACGCGTCCAGGGCACACAGGTCGACCGTGCGCAGGCCCACCTGGTAGATGTGCGTGAGCACCGGGTCGGAGCAGGTGAAGGCGGCACCCTCGGGGCGGGGCCGGTGGCGGTCGTGGATGGCCACCTGGATCTCGGGCGGGCCCGCCCCCGGGGGCGGGCGCACCGACGCGTGGAGGTGCCGGGTGCCGATCGGGTCCTGCGACTCGAACCGCTCGTGCCCGGCGCCGTCGCACACGTAGCGGAGCCCGGCGTGTTGCCCCAGCGGTGCCAGCCGGCCGTCGGCGTCGAGGTGCTCGGCCGCGGCGAGGTCGATGACGGTGCCCGCGGCCGCGTCTCGGACCTCGAGCTCCAGCGTGCCCGCCGCGATGTGCTCCAGGTCGAAGGTGACGCGGGTGACCGAGGTGTCGTCCCCGGCGCCGTCGGCTCGGGCCTGCTGGTCGTCGAGGACCTGCTGGACCGGGTCGTCGACGGCCTCGGCACCGGTGCCGGTCACGGTCGACGTCGGGATGGCGCGGTGGGTGGCGCCGTCGGGAAAGGCGATCCGCACCGGCGGCCGCAGCATGCCGAACGGCTCACTGGGCGGGTGCGGATCGCCGGTCCCGCCGGTGTGGACGGTGGGGATCTCGACGGCCGGGTCCCAGCCGGCGTCATCGAACGAGGGCAGGGTCCAGTCGCCGGGGTGGGCGCGGGCGTCGAAGGACTCGATGGGCAGGCAGGCGACGTCGCCGGGTACCGGGACCGGTGACCACGCAGCACCGGGAGCGGCCTTCCACGAGTCGTCGCTGACCAGCCAGGTGTCACCCAACCGGGCCTCGATCACCGCGGCGCCGGCGCCCAGCGTGTAGGTCGGCGGTGCCGGCATCCACCACGACGTGGCCCGTCCGAAGTGTCGAGCGGTCACGGCCAGGACGTTGGCGCCCGTGCGCAGGTGGGCGGCCAGGTCGACGACGTCGTAGTGGGCCAGGCGGGGCTCCGACCGCACGGGACCGCGGGCGACCGCCTCGCCGTTGACCGAGAGCACGTAGCGACCGTCGACCCAGACGCGGCACGGGGCGGTGTCGGGAACGGCGTCCAGCTCGACGACGCAACGCAGCAGCGCCACCCGCTCGGTCGTGTCCGCCAGGACCGGCCGGGTGGCCGACTCGGCGATGATCGACGGCCACGCCGACCAGATCCAGCGGCCCCGCCAGCGAGCCGTGAACGGGTCGGGATGGCGAAGCCTCATCCGCGGAGCTTACGCAACCCGTCGGTCGGAATCTCGGCCTCCCCAAGGTGCCCGAGCAGCCTTTTCGGGGCCGAGATTCCGGTGGAGGGGGTGCGGTGGGCGCGGGTCAGGGTTGGATGCGGTGGACCTCGGCGATGAGGTCGTCGACCGAGGGTCGGTCGTCGGGGCCCTCACCCCAGAATCCGTACTCGAGGATCCCGTCGGGCCCGACGACGAAGTCGCCCCCCAGCTGCAGCGTGTCCTCCTCGGGCCGGCGCAAACCGGAGAGCCCGTCGGCGCGGAGGATCTCGACGTAGCGACGAGCGGCGCGCCATCCCCAGACCCGAAGGAACGAGCCCCGTCCCAACCCGAAGGCCCGGTAGGCGGACCGGTCGCGATCGGTCAGGATCGGGAACGGCAGCTCGTTGCGGGCCGTGTAGGACGCCAGCTTCTCGGGGTCGGTGAACGTGATGAGGACGACGTCGGTCGTGTCGCCCAGTTCGGTGAGGCGGTCGCGCACGGCGCCCGCATGTGCCGCGCAGGGCAGTCAGTTGATGTGGCGGTGGAAGATCAGCACGACGGTGCGACCGAGCCGGCTCTCCAGCCGCCACGGCCCTCCCGAGGTGTCGACCAGCGTGATGTCCGGTGCGGGGGCGCCGACGGTCGGGCGGTTCAGGATGGGGGTCACGGTCTCCCTTTCGGAATCTGTGCAGGGTCGAGCCGGCTCAGTCCGCCCAACCTTGCACAGATCCGGCTCAGTTCGGGGGCGGTGCCGACCGATGGAGCGGGATGCGCCGTCCGTCCTCTCCCGCGCGGTTTCGCTGGGTCCGCTCCGACGCGAAACGTAGGCTCCATCCGTGGCCTTCCTGAGACGCAACAAGACAGGCGGCACGACCAAGGACCTCGAGAAGGCGCTGCACGCGGGGTTGGCTCAGTACCGCGATCGCCGCAAGGAGCTGGTGCCCTGGATCCTGACCGGAAGCCCGACCAACCCCGATCTGAGCCAGTATGACTACGCCAGCGCACCGAGCGTCACGGAGGAGCAGACGAACGCGATGCTCGCCGCCGTCGCCGAGGCGGACCCGATCGTCGAGTGGCGGCTCGGCACCTTGATGAGCGTGTACGTCTGGAACTCCGCCGGACCGATCAGCCCGATCTACGGCCTGTGGCACCTTCGCAACTGCAGTTGGCCCGCCGACGATCGGATCCAGGCCATGCTCGCCGCCGCCGGCGTCGATCCCGGCGACTATCTGGAGGACCTGCTCACCATCGTGCGCTGGAGCGGAGACCGCCAGGACGTGCTCCGGTCCCGTCCCTGGTTCGACGAGCTGGTGCGCACGCAGCCGGACACGGTCCGAGCCAGGCTGGCCGGCGATGCCAACGAGATCGAAATGATCGCGGACGGTCTGCTCCCGGCGTCATCCGAGACGCTGGGTCTCTACGCCGAACCCATCGCCGGCCTCGCGGCCGACAAGAGCAAGAAGCGCCGGGCCGCGGGCGGCGTCCTCGCCGCTCGGATCGGGTATGACCGGATGGCTCCGCCCCTCCGCATCCTGGCCACGACCGCCTCGCCACCGGTGCGGGCCGAGGCCATCCGGGCACTGGGCCGGCTGGCCGGGGACGACCATCGCGACGAGGCCATCGCGTTCTTCCGGGCCGAGTGCGCCGACGATCGTTCCGCCGCCGTGCACGACGCGATCGCCGAGCTCACCGACGCCCAGAGCGCCCCGGCGATCGAGCTCGACGTCACCATCCCCGAGCTCGACCGCAGTCCGCCGGATGCCGCCGCGCTCGAGGCGTTCAACGAGATGTTTGCGACCGAGTATCAGACCCAGGTCGAACGGATCGCCCAGGCCAAGGAGTGGCGGAAGGACAACCCCCAACAGGCTCGCCGTTTCCGGCTTCCTGCGATCGAGCGGGCCGAACCCACCCCGCCGGCGGTCATCGAGGCGGCCTGGCGCTACGTCTGCGAAGGGGGTCCGGTGCCCGAAGGCCTCTTCGGCCATGCGCGCATGCAGCTCTTCGCTCGTCCGGTCGTCGGGCGGATGCGACCGCTCCACGCGTTCCGACTCCTCCGGGTCACCGGCGACGGTTTGCGCTGGGGGGCGCCCATCCCGGAGATGACGGCCACCTACCGGCAGACCGGACACCCGACCCCGCTCGAGCTCCAGCTCGCCGCCGAGGAAGCGGGGTACAGCCGCCACGGGGTGATGTCGGTCATGCCGAGGCGCCTGCCCTGGTCGGCCGAGGACACCTGGCCCTGGGTCGCCGCCCTGCTGCCCGATTTCATGGCCGTCATCGCGTCGGGCGAGACCGACTACTGGGACTCGATCGACAAGTACTACGACGCCATCGCCACGTTGCCGGTCATGCCGGGCGAGCTGCGGCTGCTGCTGTTGACCCAGGCCGTCAGTGGCCGCAAGGCCCACCGACCGCTGGCCAGGCAGGCGCTGGGCGACGACCCCGATCTGGTTCCGTCCATCGTCGAGTATCTGGGCAGCAGGAAGAACGACGAGCGGGCCGAGGCCGCCCTGTGGCTCGCCTCGCTTCGGGCCGACGACGCCACCGCGGCCCTGCACAAGGCGGCCGAGAAGGAGAAGCACGACCACGCCAAGGGCGCCATCCTCACCGCCCTCGAACGGTTGGGCGAGCCGATCGACCCGTACCTCGATCCGGACCAGCTCCTGGCCGACGCCGAAAAGGGCTTGGCCAAGAAGCTCCCCGCCGCAGCGGCATGGATCCCGCTCGACTCTCTTCCGCCGTTGACCTGGCGCGACGGCCGGGCCGTCGATCCCAAGATCACCCGATGGCTCGTCGTGCAGGCGGTGCGGTTGAAGTCGCCGGCGCCCTCACCGATCGTGCGCCGGTACTTCGACCTGATGGATCCCGACGACGTCGAGGCCTTCGCCGGCACCATCCTGTCGCTGTGGTTGGCCGAGGACGTGCGGCCCATCTCCGTCGAGGAGGCCACCGCCATGGCCCAGCGCCACGTCGGCTCGATCCGACGCTGGCCGGAGCACTCCCCCGAGCTGGCTGCGATGACCGACGACCAGATCGTCGCCCACTTCCTCCCTCGCTACCTCGAGACCCCGGCGGGGTCGGCCACCGCGTCCAAGGGCATGCTGTCGTTGACCGCGGCGGGCGGCGGTCTCGGCACCGTCGCACCGGTCGAGGCCTTCCTGAAGAAGTGGTACGGCCACCGCTCCAGCCAGTGCAAGGCGCTGGTGGAGATGCTGGCCTGGATCGACGACCCGACCGCGATCCAGTTGGTCCTCTCGGTGGGCAGTCGATTCCGCACCAAGGGCATCCAGCAGGAGGCCCTGCGTCAGGCCGAGCTGTTGGCCGAGCGCAAGGGCTGGACCATGGAGGACCTGGCCTATCGCACCGTGCCCAGCGGCGGGTTCGACGCCGCCGGCGTGCTCGAACTGGACTACGGCGAGCGCCGGTTCACCGCCCGGTTGGCCGACGACCTCTCGGTCGTGCTCCTCAACCCCGACGGAAAGCAGATCAAGGCCCTTCCCGCCGCCCGCAAGACCGAGGACGAGGACCGGGTGAAGCTGGCCAAGAAGGAGCTGTCGGGAGCGAAGAAGCAGATCAAGGCCGCGGCCAAGGAACAACCGTTCCGTCTGCACGAAGCGATGTGCGTGCAGCGGCGCTTCGAGGTGGACGACTTCCGCCGGTACGTGCTCGACCATCCCGTGATGAGTCGGCTGGCCACCCGGTTGGTCTGGGCCGCAACGCACGGCGATCGGCGCGTCCTGTTCCGCCCGCTCAGCGACGGCACCCTGGTCGACGCCGCCGACGACGAGATCTCCCTCGACGGTGTCGAAAGCGTCGGGCTGGCGCACGAGGTGCTCGACGGCGCCGAGGCCGCCGAGACCTGGGCCGCCCACCTGCGCGACTACGAGATCACACCCCTCTTCCCGCAGTTCGATCGACCGGCCCGGCCCCAGCTGGCCGACGACCAGCAGCAGCTCACCCACTGTCGTGGCGCGATCATCGACGATCGTCGTATCCGGTCGGTCCTGGGCCGGCTCGGCTACGAGCTCGGACCCGGTGAGGACGGCGGCTCGGTGTCGCTGGTTCGCCGCCGGTTCCCCTCGGCCGGTCTCGAGGCCCGGGTCGCCGTGCGGGGCCTGTTCGCCATGATCATGGAGGAGACCGTCGGCCTCGAAGCGCTGGAGTTCGGGCCGCTGGACGAGCACGAGACCGTGCCACTGCGCGACGTCCCCGAGGTGCTGCTGGTGGAGACCATCGCGGACGTCGACCGGATCATCGCCGCCGGAGAGGGCATCGTCGAGGACTGGGAGAAGCGGGTGGCATGGTGAGCACCGACGCGATCCGGCTCCGGGCCGAGACCCGCTACGCCGACGAGCTGGACCGACTCGCCGCCGCCGACGACGGCCCACGGCCAGACGGCTGGCTGCTCTCGCCCCGGATGGTCCGCTCGTTCGTCGTCGGCGACGAGGAGCACCGGGTGACGCGGAAGTTCTACGGCGACGACCCCCTCGTGGAGCGGTGCATCGTCACCCTGATGAGCAACCGCGGGCTCCTGTTGGTCGGCGAACCCGGCACGGCCAAGTCGATGCTCTCCGAGCTGTTCGCCGCCGCCGTCAGCGGCGACTCCACCCTCACGGTCCAGGGCACCGCCGGCGCCACCGAGGACCGCATCATCTACTCGTGGAACTACGCCCTGTTGATCGCCGAGGGGCCGTCGCCGCGGGCGCTCGTCCCCGGTCCGGTGCTGCGCGGCCTGGCCGACGGCAAGGTGGTGCGGGTCGAGGAGATCACCCGGATCCAGCCCGAGGTGCAGGATGGTCTCATCTCGGTGCTGTCCGAGAAGCTGGTGGTCATCCCCCAGCTCGAGGGCGAGCACGGCGAGGTCGTCGGCCGCCGTGGCTTCAACCTGATCGGCACCGCCAACCTGCGCGACCGAGGCGTGCACGAGTTGTCCAGCGCGCTGAAACGGCGCTTCAACTTCGAGACCGTGCGACCCATCGCCGATCGAGCGCTCGAGACCCGGCTGATCACCGAACAGACCGAAGCCCTGCTGGCCGACGCCAACGTCGAGGTCACCCTGGACACCGACGTCATCGAGCTGCTGGTCGACAGCTTCAACGACCTGCGGAGCGGGCTCACCGCCGAGGGGCTCAGCATCGAGGCCCCGTCCACGGTCATGTCCACCGCCGAGGCCGTCGCCGTGTCCTATTCGGCGGCGCTCGACGCCGCCTATCTCGGCACCGGCACGCTCACCGGAGCGCAGGTCGGCCGCCAACTGCTGGGCACGGTCCTGAAGGACAACGCCGACGACGCGGCCAAGCTCCGCCACTGGCTCGACGTGGCGGTCAAGCGGCGCAGCGGCGCAGCGTGGAAGGACCTCTACTCGGTCCGAGGGGAACTCTGAGGTCCACCGTGTGACCGGCCTCGATCTGTCCACGGTCGATCCGTCGACCTGGCGGTCCGATGCCGCGGCGCTGCTCGGCGACGATCTGGTGTGGTTTCCGGTCCGGCACCACAGTCCCGCCTGTGCCACCCACGTCCGGGCGCTGATCGAACGGGTCCGGCCGTACGCCGTCCTGGTCGAAGGGCCTCGCACCTTCGATGACCTCATCCCGCTCCTGGTCCACCCCGAGGCGGTCTACCCCCTGGCCATCTTCGCCCACTGCACCATCGACGCCGGCGAGGGCGAACCGGTACGCCACGGCTCCTACTACCCCCTCTGCGACTACTCGCCCGAGCTGGTCGCGCTGCGGGCCGGCGACGCCGTCGGCGCCCACCTGGGGTTCATCGACGCCGAGCACCAGCTGCTCTGCACGCTCGCCGGAGCAGACCGCACCGGAGCGCTCACCCACGAGCAGCACCTGGGCTTCAGCGAAGCGCTGGCCGCCGCGGCGTCACGGGCCGGGTGTCGCGACCACAACGACCTCTGGGACCACCTGTTCGAGACCAGCGTCCGGGGCGCCGGGGACTTCATCGGCGCGGTCGGTGCCTACGGCCTGCTCGCGCGCAGCACCACCCCACCCGACGCCCTCGCCACCGACGGCACGCTGGCCCGCGAGGCGGTCATGGCCCACGAGGTCGACGCGGTCCGCCGGGCCCGGGACGCAGCCGGTGCGGATGCCCCCATCGTGGTCGTCACCGGCGCGTTCCACAGCAGTGCGGTCCGCGAGCGGCTCGCATCGCTCGGCGCCGGCCCCGACCCCGACCTTCCCGCCGGACCGCCGGGTGCCGTCGTCGACGAGGGTCGCCACCTGATCCGATACAGCTTCGACCAGCTCGACGCCCTGAACGGGTACGCGTCGGGGATGCCGTCGCCGGCCTGGTACCAGCGCCTGCACGAGCTGGGTTCGGGCCACGACGCCGACCGGCGGCGGCGGATGCTCCTGGACGTGCTCACCGACATCGCCGAACGGCTGCGCGACGGCGGTCCCGTGGGCGCCACGTCGACCCCGTCGATGGTGGCTGCGCTCCAGCACGCCAGCGGACTGGGTTCGCTCCGGGGCCGGGCCATGCCGGGCCGCACCGACCTGCTGGACGCGGTCACCAGCTGCTTCGTCCAGGGTGACATCGACACCGAGGGTGTCCCGGTCCGGGCGGCGGCGAGGCTGGTCCTCACCGGCGATCGGGTCGGGGTCGTGCCGCCCGGCACCGGTCGCCCACCGATCGCCGAGGACTTCGACCGGAGGGCCCGGGCGCTGCGGCTCCCGGTCGACACCAGCACCCCGGTTCGGGTGGAGCTGGACATCCACCGAACCGCCGCTCACCGCGAGAAGAGCCGGTTCCTCCAGGGTCTCTCGTATCTGGGCGTGGCCTACGGCACCTGGGCGGCGGGTCCCCGCTACGGGATCGGTGTCGGCACCGATCTCCTGCGCGAAGCCTGGGTGTGCCAGCTGACCCCGGCCACCGACGTGGGTCTGGTCGAGGCCTCGATGTTCGGCCCGACCGTGGTCGAGGCGGTGAGTGAGAAGTTCGTCGCCGCCACGGCGGCCCTGGAGCAGGCCGAGGCCAGTGCGGCCGTCGTCGCCGCGCATCTCACGCGGGCCGCCGAGCTCGGGGTGCACCACGCCGTCCCCCGGGTGATCGACCACCTCCGGCGCCAGGCGTCCCTGGATCCCGGCTTCGGCTCGGTGGTCGAGGCGCTCACCGAGGTCGAGTTGTTGTGGACCGCTCGGGCTCCGCTGGAGGGTCGGCTGCTCGCACCGCTCCCCGCCTTGGCCGAGCTCCTCTATCACCGCGCCTGCTTTCTCGTCGAGCACCTTCCCGGGCTGGCCGAGGCCGAGATCGATCCTGCGGTCAAGGCCGTGCTCCGGCTGCGCGACGGCCTGGTGGCGGGGGAGTGGGCGGCGCTCGATCCCGATCTGTTCTGGAACGCCGTCACCCGACTCGACCACGGGCATGCCCCGGCGCCGCTGGCCGGAATGACCGTCGGGCTGTTGTGGTCGGCCGGCGTGATGTCGGATGACGACCTCGTCACCGCGGTGCGAGGCCGCATCATGGGTCTGGGCCACACACCGGACAGCGCCGACTACCTCCGCGGCCTCATGCAGGCCGCCCGCGAGGCGGTCTGGCAGGTCCCCGAGCTGACCCGCAGCATCGGGGAGCTGATCGAGCGGTGGGACGACGACGAGTTCCTCAGCCGGCTCCCGGGCCTGCGGTCGGCGTTCTCGTCCTTGACGCCCCGCGAGACCGACCGGGTCGCCGAGCTGGTCGGCGAGGAACAGGGCGTGGCGCCCGTGGTCACCGATCTCGACGAGGCCGCGCTCTTCGCCAACCTCGCACTGGACGCGGCGGCGGCCCGGTTGCTGCGCGACGACGGCATCACCTGGGCGGCGGAGCGATGACCACGGCGGGGCAGCGGTGGCGGCTGGTCCTGGGCCGGTACGCGGACAACCGGCTCGGGGCCCCGGCCGGGCATGATCACCAGCGCGTCGATCGGGTGATGGAGTACCTCTACGGACGGGCGTACGCGGGCCGCGGCGGTCGCCCCGACGGTGGCGACGGGAGCAGCCGGTACGGGGGCCTCGATCCCTCGGCCCTGACCGCCCTCGAGTGGCTCGACGAGCTGCGCGACCTGTTCCCGGCCGACGTCTGCGAGACCGTCGAGGTGGAGGCCATCGACCGGTTCGGCCTGCAGGAACTGCTGGCCGACCCCGAGGCGGTCGACAAGCTCGAGCCGAACTACGAGCTCATGCGGTCGCTGATGGGGCTGCGCAGCCATCTGCCCGACTCGGTGCTGGTGCCGCTGCGCCGCATCATCGCAACGGTCGTCGCCGAACTGACCGAACGGCTCGAGTCCGAGGTGCGTTCCGCCCTGGTCGGTCGGGTCAACCGGTTCCGGCGCAGCCACACCCCCCAGCTCTCCACCTTCGACGCGATCGGCACCATCGAGGCCAACCTCGGCACCTGGGATCCCGAGCGGCGGCAGCTGCTGGTCGAGGATCTCCGCTTCTTCGACCGGTCCCAGATCCGGCACCGCTGGGACGTCATCGTGTGCATCGACCAGAGCGGCAGCATGGCCGACTCGGTCATCCACAGTGCGGTGTTGGCCGGCATCCTGGCCAAGCTGCCGTTCGTGCGGGTGCGGCTCGTGGTGTTCGACACCACGGTCGTCGACCTGAGCCACCTGGCCGACGATCCGGTCGAGGTGCTCATGGGCGTGCAGCTCGGCGGTGGGACCAACATCGGCCAGGCCGTCCGCTACTGCGAGCAGCTGGTCGAGAACCCCACCCGCACCGTCCTCGCCCTGATCACCGACTTCTACGAGGGGGGACCGATCAACGAGCTGGTGGCCGCCACCCGCCGTCTCGAGTCGGCGCAGGTCACCCAGTTGGGTCTGGCCGCGCTGGACGGTCGGACCGAGCCGGCGTTCGACCGCCCCACCGCCGAACGCCTCGCGGGCGAGGGCATGGAGATCGCCGCGCTCACCCCGGCGCAGTTCGCGGTCTGGCTGAGCGAGAAGATCTCGTGAGCGGGGCGATCCACGCCGAGGCGACGGCGTTCGACGACCGGGCGCTGGCCGCGCTGGCCAGTGCCGGGCTGATCCGACGAGCCGGCAAGCTCGCCGATGTCACCAGCGTCGCTTCTGAGGACGACGAGTCCGTCGTGGTCGCAGTCGGCGACGAGACCGTCACGTTCACCGCCGGATCGGGGCTGGCCAACGGGGCGTGCAGCTGCCCGACGCTCGACGCCTGCCAGCACCTGGTCGCCGCCATCGTGCACCTGCGCTCGGCCGCCGGCACCGACGGAGCGGTGACCGAGACGGCCGAGAGGAACGCCGGCGCCACCGAGCCGGTGCACGACTGGCTGGTCGAGCTCGACGCCACGGAGCTGGGTCGCTTCTCGGGGAAACCGGCCCTTCGTTGGGCGCTGGGCCGCCTCGAGGATCTCGACGCCGAGGCATGCCGGATCGAGGAAGGACCACCGACGGTCGTCCAATTCCTCGCGGGGACGACCGTCCGATTCATGGCGCCGACGCTGGCTTCCGCCTTCTGCGATCCGAGCGGCAAGGACGACCCCCGTCACATCGCGCTCGCCGTGCTCGTGGTGCAGGCGCAGGCAGGTCGGGAGGCGCCCGCCCTCCCCGAACCGGCGGCGCGAGCCGCCACGCCGGTCGCCGGTCGCCGGGAGGTGGTACGGGCGACGCTGGACGCGGTGGCCGACGCACTGGAGATCGGGATCGCCCATCTGTCGCCGGCGCTGGCCGAACGGTTCGATGCGATCTCGATCGGGGCGCGCGGCGCCACGCTCCATCGACTCGGGCTGCTGGCGGCCCGGGTGTTCCGTCACATCGACGACCTGATCGAGCGGCGGGCCGGCGCGGACGCGGCCGTGCTGCTGGCCGATCTCGCGCTGCTCGGCACCCTGGCCGAGGCGGTGGACGATCGGCTCGAGCGGGGTGACGCGGTTCCGGCCTGGATCGCCGGGACGGCGCGCACCGAGTACCAGCCGGCGGGGACGCTCGACCTCCTCGCGCTCGGCGCCCATCCGTGGCGCACCGCATCGGGCTACGCCGGTGTCACCGGGGTCTTCTACGACCCGACCCACCGGCGATTCCTCGAGCTCGGTGGTGGTCGCCCCAACGGTCCCACCGATCCCCGACCCATCTACGGGGACCTTCTCGACTGGACCGGTTCGGTCAGTCTTGCGTCCGTGCGGGGCCGGAAGATCACCGTGACGGGTGCGCTCGTCAACGACCACGGGCGCCTCTCGGGCAGCAGCAGGACCAGCGTCGCGGTCGGTGATCCCTGGTCGATCGACGATCTCGCCCCGGGCGAGTGGGACGGAACCGTGCCGACCGCGAGCAGTCGGCTGCGCGGCGGCCGGGACTCGGCCTGGGTGTGTCTTCGGCTGCAGGGCCACGATCCCCCTCGCTTCGACGAGGTGGTCCAGCGTCTGACGTGGATGGTGGAGGCCCGGGACCATCCGGTCGCGGTCGTGGTGCCGTGGTCGGCGGTCAACGCATCCACCATCGAGGCCGTCGAGGCGCTGGCCGGTGGTACGCCGACCCACGTGATCGGACGGCTGCGACCGGCCGAGGGAGGGCTGACGCTGTCGCCGGTCAGCGCCATCGTGAAGGATCGCCTGCACGTCCTGGCGTTCGACGAACCCGAGCGAAAGCACAGGCGCCGGCGCCGGGGTGGCATCGGGATCGCGCCCCCGTCACCGGTCAACCGGTCGCTCGAGCGGGTGGCCGGGCGGGTGCTCCAGGTGGCCGAGCGAGGGATCGACGAGCGAGCCACCCCGTTGCTCACCCAGATCGGCGACCAGGCGGCCCGCCACGGTTTCCCGCTGGTGGGGCGGATGCTGACCGACGAGCAGACCCCGCCGACGACGAGGCTGCGGCGGGCCGCCCACGCCATCGAGGAGTGCCGCTCCCTCGCCTGACCCGGAATCTCGGCCGAGGTAGGTCCGCTCAGCAGCCTTTCCGGGGCCGAGATTCCGGAATGGTGAGGTCGGGCCCAGGCGCGACACCGGGGACTTTGGACCCTGCCGCTCGGGGACCGGGGCGAGGAGGATGGACGCGACCCGGGACACGGGGGCGGCCCCATCGGGTGGCCGGCTCTCCGGACCAGGAGGAGACTCATGAAGGCAGAAGTGGGCGACAAGCTCGCCATCCGGGGCCATGCGATCGGACGGGCCGAGCGCCACGCCACCATCCTCGAAGTCCGAGGCGAGGACGGCGGTCCTCCCTACGTCGTGCGATGGGACGACGACACCAACGACCCTCCGCACGAGCACCTGTTCTTCCCGGGCCCCGACGCCGACGTGGAGCACCTCCCCAAGAAGGATTGAGCCGCCAGCCCGAGCTCAGACGCCGGGCTGGACCGACGGCTGATCGAGCAGGCCGAAGTGGATCAGGAACTGATCGACCCGGGCCGGATCGAAGTCCTCGTAGAGCATGTGCTCGGCGTCCTCGAGCAGGTCGTACCAGCACCGGCCGGGCGCGCCCTCCTGCTCCATCGCCGCCCACATGAGGTCGGCGTTGTCGGCCGGCCTGACCAGGGTGTCGCCGGCACCGGCCACCAGGAACAGCGGCGGATCGTTCACATCGACCCAATGGGTCGGTGAGGCCTCGAGCATGACGGTCGGGTCGCAACTGGCGCTGTCGCAGCCCAGGAAGTCGTCGGACAGGGGCTTGGCCCAGCCGTGATCGGCCGTCCAGAACCGGGTCAGGTCCATGATCCCGCTGAGCGAGATGGCACCGGCGACCGTCGAGTCCTGGGCCGCCAGCTCGGGCGGCAGGTCGGTCGGCTCGAGATCACCGGCCGACGTCGCGGCCAGCGCAGCCAGGTGGCCGCCCGAGGATCCGCCGGCCACGATCAACGTCTCGAACGGGAAGTCGGCCCGGTGGGCCTTCAGGTACCGGATCGCCCGCTTGACGTCAAAGATCGGCGCCGGGAAGGGGTGTTGCGGCGCGAGCCGGTAGTCGGCCGAGAAGACGATCGCGCCCGCGTCGCAGAGGTGGTTCACCACCGGTCCGGTCTCGCTGCGGGTGCCGCTGGTCCAGCCGCCCGAGTGGAGCCAGAGCACGGCCAACCCGTTCGGCGTGGCCGGCCGGTGGATGTCGATGCGGTGGGCGGGATCCGGTCCGTAGGCCACGGTCTCCAGCGGTGGCGGATCGGGCTCGGGCACCGGCGGATCGGGGACGGGCGGGGCCGGTGCCGGGGTGGTTCGGGGTTCCGTGCGCACCGGGGGATCCATGGTGATCGGCTCGGGTTCGGTGGTCGTCGTCCGCGTGCTGGCCGAGGAGCCGACGGGCTCGTCGGCGCTGCAGCCGGGGAGCCCGAGCAGGAGGAGCGACCCGACCACGATGCTGATCAGACCTCGATGGAGAAGCGGAACTCGCTTCATCACTTCCTCCTTTCTCATCGTACCTCCTTCTTTCAGTGTGCGAGAAGGCGGGCGCAGGCCGGTTGCGGCTCGATCAGGCCGGTCGGCCGCCGGGTGACGTGACCGGAGAGGCCGATAGCGTCACCCGGCATGATCGACGGACGGGAATCGGCTTGAAGACCGTCGTGCCGACCGCTCGCAGTGCCCGTCTCCTCGCGGCGCTGCTGGTCGTTGCCGCGATGGGGTGTTCCGACGACGCTGACGGTGGTGGATCGGGATCCGCCGTCTCCGAGTATGGCGTCGAGACGATCGTCGAGGACCTGCCCGGTCCCACGCAGATGGCGTGGCACCCCGACGGTCGGCTCCTGATCGCCGTCCTGGGCGAAGGAGGTGAAGGCAGCGAGACCGGCCGGATCGTCGCCGTGGACATCGACGCGCCGTCCGAACCGGACGTGCTGGTCGACGGTCTGGACACACCGACCGGTCTGGCCGTGGTCGGCGACGAGCTCTGGATCATGGAGCGGACGCGCCTGGTGACCGCGCCGCTGGCCGGAGGTGGACCGGCGGTCGTCCGTGAGGACCTTCCCAACAACGGCCGGTCCAACGGCTCGCTCACGGTCACCTCGGAAGGACGGCTGCTGTACGACACCAGTGGACGGCAGGAGGGCACGCGCGCCGCCGACGGGACCGGCGTGTTGTGGTCACTCGATCCCGACAACCCCGACGGCGGCGACACCCCCGTCCTGGCCGGTATGAAGCACGCCTACGCTGCGGCCGAGGACGGCCGGGGCGGGTTGCTGGTCACCGAGATCGGCGACGGCACCTACGACGGCGAGCGTCCCCCGGACGAGGTCGTGGTGATCGGTGCAGGGGGCGGCCCCGAGTCCGACGACGAGGTACCCGACGGCGGCTGGCCGCGGTGTGTCGGCGACCGCACCCCGGTGGCCGAGAACGAGGGATCGGCCGAGTGGTGCGAGCGTGCCGTGCCGTCGCTCGCGCTCTTCGAGCCCGGCGTCACCCCGACCAGCGTCGCCGTCGCTCCGTGGGCTGGGGACGTTGCGATCGTCGCACTGTGGCAGTCCGGTGAGCTGGTTCAGCTCCCGATCGAGCGCGGCCCCGGTGCACCCCCGGTCCAGGCCACGCCGGTGCTGTCGGATCTGGACGGACCCCAGCACCTGCTGCCCGACGGCGACCGACTCCTCCTCAGCGTGCACGGGCAGGGCTCGGTGGTCGCGGTCACCCCCGGCTGAGTCCGGCCCTCACTCCCACCGGAAGAACCGCAGCGAGAGCCCCGCACTCACCGCGAACATGGCCCCGAGGATCAGCCACGACAGGCCGGCGTCGAGCCCGAGCCACGCGTCCTGCATCACCTTCACCGCGTGCCACAGGGGCGTGACCTTCAGGATGGATTGCATGCCACCGGTCATCACCTCGGGGGGCGGGCCCGCTCCACCGATGAACAGCATCACGAACCAGATCAGCATGCCCGCCGCCTGCGCCGCTCTCGCCGTGGGGAGGACCGCCCCGAGGAGCAACCCGAGCGCGGCGAATCCGGTCGTGACGTACACGAACGCCCCGGCGACGCCGAGGATCGACTGCGGGGCCGCGAAGTCGTAGGCGAGGGTGGCGGCGATCAGCAGCAGCACCGCGCTGACCGTCGAGAGAGCGAACGCCACCACCACCTCGGCGCCGGCGACCGCCCAGACGCTGACCGACGATGCGTGGTAGCGCTTGAGTACCCCTCGTTCGCGGTTGCCGGCCAGGTGGGTGGGGATGCTGATCACGCAGACCGAGGCCACCACCAGCGCCAGATAGGCGGGCACGTAGTAGTCCATGGCGCCCACTCCGCGGAACACGAACTCCTCTCCGGGCTGGGTCGGTTCGTTGCCGAACACGCCGCCCAGCACGAACAGGATGATCACCGGGAGGGCCAGCGAGAACACCACGGTGAGCGGCTCGCGCAGGAACAGCTTCAGCTCGAGCCACGAGAGGCGAGCAACGGTCCCCATCTCAGCCGTCGTCCCCGGTGAGGCGGAGGAAGGCGTCCTCGAGGGTGGCCCGTTTCACCTGGAGGTCCGAGGGTGCGAGCCCGTGGGCAACCAGCGCGGCGGCGACGTGGGCCAGCACCGCCCCGCTGCCGGCGACCGACACCCGCCGTCCGACCCGCTGCACCGACGCCACGCCCTCCACCTGTTCCAGGAACGTGAGATCGGGCTCGTCGGTCGAGAACGTCACCTCGGCGGCGCCGGCGTAGGTGTCGATCAGTCCGTCGGCCGTATCGGTCGCCACGACCCGCTTGTCATCGATGACGGCGATCCGGTCGCACAGGTACTCGGCCTCGTCCATGAAGTGGGTGACCAGCACGACGGTGGCCCCGCCGTCGCGGATCTGCCGGATCAGCTCCCAGGCGACACGGCGCGAGGATGGGTCGAGTCCGGTCGTCATCTCGTCCAGGAACACCAGCTCGGGGGCGTTGACCAGGGCCAGGGCGACGAACAGGCGCTGCTGCTGACCGCCCGAGAGGCTGCCGAAGGTGGCCGACCGCTTCTCGGCGAGATCCCACTGTTCCATGACCGTCTCCCAGTCGGGACCGCCCGAGGTCAGCGACGAGAAGAACGACAGGGCCTCTGACACCTTGATGCGATCGGGCAGGGCCGACTCCTGGAGTTGCGAGCCGATCCGGCGCCGCAGCTGGGTCGCCTCCCGCTGCGGATCGAGACCCAACACCTGCAGGGTGCCGCCGTCGGCCTGGCGCAGTCCCTGGAGGCATTCGACGGTGGTCGTCTTGCCCGACCCGTTGGGACCGAGGATCCCGAAGATCTCGCCCTCCTCCACGGAGAACGAGACGTCCTCGACCGCCACGAAGCTCCCGTAGCGCTTCGCCAGGTGTTCGACCGTCAGGATCGATGTCATCGGCTGCTCAGACGACGGCGGCGACGGTCACGAGCTGGCCCGCGGCGAGCATGCCGGCCATCAATGCCAGCCCCATCCGGTAGCGGCGGGTGACGAGGAAGCCGACGCCGACCACGCCGAGGGCGGCCGCCACGAAGTACCCGTGGGCGTACAGCGGTGGGAGCGACTCGGGGTCGGCGGTGACGCCCCGGCGGCCGAGCACGCCGAGGGCCAGGAACATCCCGCCGAACCAGGCGGCGAAGAGCGCCGCACCGATGCGGGCCAGCGGCTCGGGCCGGCGCAGGGCCACCGGGGTGCGGCGGTACAGACGAGCGCCGGAGACGAGGCGGCGCGGCCAGAGGGCGAGGCGGGTGATCATCGGCGGGCTCACATCGTTCCTTGGTCTCAGGTGTGCGACCGCCCGCAGAGCCCCTGGTGCACGCCACAACGGCGACGCCCCACCTTAGTGGCGCACTCAGCCGCCCGAGAGAGCTTGCATGAGCGTGACCTCGTCGTGCTCCGCCACGGGGGTGGTCAGGTCGTCGACGACGTCCTGATCGAGGAAGATCTTCATGTGCTGGCGGAGCCGACCCTGCTCGTCGATCACCCGGAACCGCAGACCCGGGTAGCTGCCGGTCGAGATCGTCCAGGACCTCGCCGATGGTGCCGCCGTCGGCGTCGACCACCGATGCCTCGCCGGTGTAGGAGCGCAGCGGGGTGGGGATGCGGACCTTCACCGGCTGCCGTCCCCTACCGCGCCGTCACCGGAGCGCCGGGTCGGGATCGGCGTGTTCGACCGAGTAGATCTCGGGGAGGTGGGCGGCGATGCACTCCCAGCTGGCCCCCTCGTCCGCGCTGGCCCACAGCTCGCCGCTGGTGGTGCCGAAGTAGATGCCCACCGGATCACCGTCGTCGACGGTCATCGCCTGGCGCTTCACGGTGAACCAGGCCGGGTCGGGCAGCCCGTGGTCGTGCCGGGTCCAGGTCGCGCCGGCGTCTCGGGTGGCGAACACCGCGGGGCGGCCGTCGGGGCTGGTGCGCGGCCACACGTCGGTTCCGTCCATCGGGAAGACCCAGGCGGTGTCGGGGTCGCGGGGATGCAGTTCGATGGGAAACCCGATGTCGCCCACCTCGGCGGGCATGTTCTCGCCGATCCGGATCCACCGGTCGTCGGGCCGGTCCATGCGGTAGATCCCACAATGGTTCTGCTGGTAGAGCCGGTCGGGTCGGAGGGGGTGCAGGCGCACGCAGTGGGGATCGTGGCCGTAGTCGGCGTCGGGCTCGGGGAGGAACACCGCTTCGCAGTCCCGGTTCAGGGTCTGCCACTCGGTGCCGCCGTCGGTGGACGCGAACACACCACCCGACGACAGGCCCAGATAGAGGTGCGACGGGTCGCGGGGATCGACGATGACCGAGTGCAGCATCGATCCGTCGGGGGTGTTCTGCTCGGGCCACTCGCACCAGGTCTCCCACATCGGGTGGTCGTTCCAGCCGTCGACCGGGTCCCACGTGGCGCCCCCGTCGTCGGACCGGAAGAGGCCCTGGGGGCTGCCGCCCGCGTACCAGACCCCCGGTTCGTCGGCGTGACCCGGCGTCAACCAGAACACCGAGTCGAGGCTGCGGCCCAACGGGTCGCCGGTGCGGAAGGCGGGCGGGCGGGTCGCCTCGGTCCAGGTGCCCCCGAGGTCGTCGGACCAGAACACCGTGGGTCCCAGGTGCCCGGTGCGCACGGCCAGCACCATGCGGCGTCGATCCCGCGGGTCGAGCACGACGTGCTGCGCGATGTGGCCCAGGAACATCGGACCGGTCGTGGTCCAGCGGGTGCGAGCGTCGTCGGCCGTCAGGGTGAACACCCCTTTGCGCGTGCCGACCAGCAGGACCGCGTTCCCCATCAGCAGCTCCTCTCGGATCCGCGCGCAGCGTAGCGGTGTCGACCGCGTCGTGACGGAGGATCCGACCCCACGATCGCGCCGTGGCGGCGCGGGTAGCGTGTCGCTCCATGGCTGAAGGATGGGACCTGGTCGCCGAGCAGCGGATCGCATTCGCCGACCTGATCGAGCCGCTCGACGACGAGCAGGCCGCGACCCCCTCGTTGTGCGAGGGGTGGACGGTGCACCAGACCGCGGCGCACCTGCTCTCGTTCACCCATCTGGGCATGGCGAAGTTCGCGTGGTCGATGGCGAAGGCCCGTTTCAACTACGACCGTGGCGCCGATGCCATCGCCCGCCGGCTCGCGGCGAAGTACTCGCTACCCCGCATCGCGGAGAAGCTCCGGGACCGGGCCGGGGCCGAGAACCTGTCGAAGCAGTTCCCGCCCGAGATGACCACCACCGACGTCACCATCCACCTGCAGGACATCCGGCGCCCGCTGGGACTGGGGACCGATGTCGATCCGCACGTGGTCAACACCGTCCTCGACTTCCTCACCACCCACAAGCAGGGCAAGGCGGTCGTCTCCAAGGGTCGGCTCGACGGGCTGGCGCTGTCGACGACCGACACCGACTGGGCCTACGGCTCGGGGGTCGAGCTCAGCGGTCCCGGTGAGGCCTTGGTGCTGGCCATCGCGGGGCGTCCCACGCTGGACGAGCTCGAGGGGCCCGGCGTCGAGCTTCTCGCCGAACGCGACTGAGGGTCCCGGCCGGCACCGAACCCGCCCCTTCTCTTCTGGGGACGGGCCGGTACCGGCGGTCGAGTCAGGTCAGAGCCGGTGGATCAGATCAGTCCCTCGGCGGCCAGCCACTCGGCGGCGACCTCGTCGGACTCCCGGAAGTTGATGTCGGTCTCGATGTTCCAGGCCACCAGATCCTCGGTGGTGATCGCGGCGCTCAGGTCGTTGAGGTCGGTGGCGAGCTGGTCGCCGTAGGCCTCGAGCACGGAGTTCACGACGATCGGCGCGATGTTCTGCGCCGGGTGGAGACCCATGTCGTCCTCGAGGACCTTGAAGCCGTTCTCGTCGATCTGCGGAGCGGTGGTGTTCCACACGACGGCGTCGACCTCTTCGGCGGCCAAGGCCTCGCCGAGCAGCGGACCGAACTCGATGGTCGTGGTCTCGGCGAACTCGATGCCGTAGATGTCGGGGTCGGTGTAGCCGAGGAAGCACTGCTCGCGCTCGAAGCACTGGGCCGAAGCGCCGAAGACGGCGTCGGCACCGGCCAGGTCGGAGATGGTGTCGCCTTCGAAGTCGCCGCGCACGACCAGCGCGTCACCGTCGACCGCAGGCGAGTAGTCGAGCAGGGTCGCATCGATGTCCTGGTACAGCGGCTCGATGATCGACGACGATCTCGTCGGGGTCGGACGAGGTGCCCTCGTCCGGTGCCAGCTCGGTGAGCGCACCGCCGATGTAGTCGATGATCAGGTCGAGCTCACCGTTGGTGATCCCGTCGATCGCCTCGGTCCGGAACCCGGCCGGGGTCAGGATCTCGATGTCGTAGCCCTTGGCCGCGAGGTACTGCCCGTAGACCTCGGCGATGGTCACCGACTCGGAGAAGTCCTGGCCGCGGACCCGGATGGTGGGTCCGTCGGGGGCCGAGTGGCCGGCGGTCTCCTCGGTGTCGGCCATGGCCTCGGTGTCGGCCATGTCCTCGGTGTCGGCCATGTCCTCGGTGTCGGCCGTCTCCGAGGTGGATGCCGTCGGTGTCCTCGCTGCCGCTGTCGTCGTCATCGTCGCCGCACGCGGCGGCGAGGAGGCCGAACACGGCCAGCAGTGCGATCAGGAGTCGCAGGGTCTTTCGGTTCATGGTTGTTTCTCTTTCTTGTGCGATGGGTTGGGTCAACGATTGCGGGCGAGCGGCCAGGCGGCGGACGCCCGGGGGCAGGGCGAAGCGCTGGGCCAGCGCTGAAGACGAGTCCGGTCAGGCCCGCCAGCGCAGCGACGAGGATGGCGCCGGCCAGGAGAAGGTTGTCGTTGTTCTGGCCGAGGCCGTCGCGAACGTAGCGGCCGATGCCGTCGCCGCCCAGGAAGGCCCGGATCGGCTCGGTGGCCACCACCGTGACGGCGGCGACCCGGATGCCGGTGAAGATCACGGCCGTGGCCAGGGCCATCTCGACCCGGAACAGCACGCTGCGCTCGGAGAATCCCATGGCGCGAGCGGCGTCGACCGCGCCCGGGTCCACCTCGCGCACCGCGGTGTAGGTGTTGAGGTAGATCGGCGGCAGCGCCAGAAGCAGCAGGGCGAGGAAGATGGGCCACGGCTCGAATCCCCAGCCGTTCCGCAGCGAGATCGGCACGAGGAGACCGGCGATGGCGAACGTCGGAATGGCCCGGCTGAGCGTGACGCCCCAGGTGACGGTCAGCTCGCCCTTGCCCATGTGGGCCAGGATCATCGCCAGCGGGACGGCGATGAGGGAGGCGACGACCACGACGACCGCGGACAGGGTGACCGTGTCCCACAACGAGGTGAGGATGCCGCCGTCGCCGGTCCAGTACTGGGCGCTGAACAGGAACTCGAACACGCCGATGTCGCGGGGTACCGCGGCCTGGGCGAAGAAGCCCTCGATGGGAGACCGACGGTCATCAGATCCGCGCCG
Source organism: uncultured Acidimicrobiales bacterium (assembly GCA_963697385.1). Lineage (GTDB taxonomy): Bacteria > Actinomycetota > Acidimicrobiia > Acidimicrobiales > CAWCAL01 > CAWCAL01. The sequence continues at coordinate 1,101,334 of CAVONU010000001.1, read as the reverse complement.
CCTTCGACCACGGGGTGGCCATCCGCCCCAGCACGTGGATGAGTCCGTCGAGGAACAGAGCGAGCAGGATCGAGAGCGAGGCGCCGACGGTCATCGGGGTCCAGAAGGTGCGCCGGAGCCCGTCGAGGATCAGCCGCCCGAGGCCGCCCTGGCCGATGATGGACGCCACGGTCACCAGGCCCACCGTGGAGACGACCGCGATGCGGAGCCCGGCGATGATGTAGGGGAGGGCCAGGGGCAGCTCGACCTTCAGGACCCGCTGGGTCGGGGTGAGGCCCATCCCGTCGGCGGACTCGCGCACCGACTGCGGCACGGAGTCGAACCCGGCGATGGTGTTGGTCACCAGGATCGAGAGGGTGTAGGCGGCCAGGGGGATGACGGCGGTGAGCGCGGTTGAGATTGCCGAAGTACGGGAACCAGCAGACCGAAGAAGGCCACGCTGGGGATGGTGTAGAGGAACGCGGTGAAGCCGGTGATGGGCGCGGCCGTCACGCGGAAGCGCAGGGCGATCGCCGACAGGACGGCCGCGACCACGGATCCCAGGGCGACCGACAGGACGGTCAGCTCGAGGTGCTGGACCAGGGCCTCCCAGATCTGGTCCCACTCGTCGACGATCCACTCCCACCGGATGATGGGATTGGTCGCCTGGCCCAGCACCGTCACGTTGCCTGCCTCGTAGGCCGAGGCTCTCGCGGATCGTGTCGAGGGTGACCATGCCGCCGAACCGGCCTCCGTCGTCGATCACGGCGACCGAGGTGTGCGACGTCATGATCAGCTCCATGGCGTTGCGCAGCGTGCTGTCGGGCTGTACCTGGGCTGCCGGCTGCGACGCGGGGCACGTCGGCCACCATCGCTCCGTTGGTCACGTCGTCGCGACGCACCCAGCCCACGAACCGGGCGTCGCTGGTCACGCCGACCCAGGACACCCCTGCGGCATCGGCGACCGCCAGCGCCTCGCTGGCCGGTGCGTCGATGTCGACGACCGGCCCCGGGTTGAAGGGCAGCTCGGCCACGGTCTTGAGCGACAGGCGCTTCATGCCGCGGTCCTGGCCCACGAACTGCTCGACGAACTCGTTGGCCGGGGCCCGCAGCAGCTCGTCGGGAGTGGCGTACTGCTCGAGGATGCCGCCGACGTTGAGCAGGGCGATCCGATCGGCCAGCCGGAGCGCCTCGTCGATGTCGTGCGTGACGAACACGATCGTCTTGTGCACCTGCTCCTGGAGCGTGAGCAGCTCGTCCTGGAGGCGATTGCGGACGATGGGATCGACCGCGCCGAACGGCTCGTCCATCAGCAGGACCGGTGGGTCGGCGGCCAGGGCGCGCGCCACGCCGACCCGCTGCTGCTGGCCGCCGGACAGCTCGTCGGGGTAGCGGTCGAGCATGGACGGTCCAGCCCGACCAGCTCGACCCAGCTCGGCGACCCGGTCGGCGATGCGGTCCTTGTCCCAGCCCAGCGTGCGGGGCACGGTGCCGATGTTCTGCCCGACGGTGCGGTGGGGGAAGAGACCGACCTGCTGGATGACGTAGCCCATGCTGCGGCGCAGCTCGGTCACGGGCTGGTGGGTGACGTCCTTGCCGTTCAGCTCCAGCCGGCCCGACGTGGGCTCGATCAGTCGGTTGATCATCCGCAGGGTCGTGGTCTTGCCGCAGCCCGACGGACCGATCAGCGTGACGATCGAGCCGCGTTCGATGTCCAGGTTCAGCGCGGCGACCGCGTCGGTCTCAGCGCCGTCGAAGCGCTTCGTCACCTCTTGCAGCCGGATGGCGATCTCGCCGATGGCCGGTCAGCTCCCCGGGCGCTCCGAAACGGATGCCCGCGCGCCGACGGGCGCGACGAAGTGGAGGTGAGAAGAGGAGCGGATGCGCGTCAGGCTAGGTCGGCGCCGGCGAGCATCACAACAGCACTTCCCGCGATGGGTCTCTGCCGGCCGTCGACTCGTGAACTCGGCGATCCCACGCTCGCCTGAGTTCCGATGGTAGAGGTTGTGGGTTGGCGAACCGGATAGCTTCGCCGGCATGGGGGTCACCGAACCGATGATCGACGCGCGGGCGCTGGTGAAGCGGTTCGACGACTTCGTCGCCGTCGACGGCATCGACGTGCAGGTCGAGCCCGGCGAGTTCTTCGGCTTCCTCGGGCCGAACGGAGCGGGCAAGACCTCGACCATGCGCATGATCGGGTGCGTGTCGCCGGTGACCGACGGCCACCTCCGGGTGCTCGGACTCGACCCGGCGACCGACGGCCCCGAGATCCGGTCGCGGCTCGGGGTCGTGGCCCAGGACGACAACCTGGACAGCGAGCTGACCGTCTTCGACAACCTGATCGTCTACGGCCGCTACTTCGACCTGCCTCGGCGTGAGATCGCCGCCCGGGCCGAGGAGCTGCTCGCGTTCGCGCAGCTCACCGATCGCCGCGACGACAAGGTCGACCCGCTGTCGGGCGGCATGAAGCGCCGGCTCACCATCGCCCGAGCGCTGGTCAATCGGCCCGAGCTGATGCTGCTGGACGAGCCGACCACCGGCCTCGACCCGCAGGCCGCGTCACCTCCTCTGGGAGCGGCTCTACCAGCTGAAGTCCGAGGGCGTGACCCAGGTGTTGACCACCCACTACATGGACGAGGCCGAGCAGCTCTGCGACCGCCTGGTGATCATGGACGAGGGTCGGGTCGTGGCGTGCGGCTCGCCCCGCGAGCTCATCAGCGCCCACTCGACCGCGCGAGGTGGTCGAGCTGCGCTTCGCCGACGACCGGGTCCGTGCCGACGCGGTCCGACGCATCGACGGTCTGGCGGACCGGCTGGAGCAGTTGGCCGACCGGGTGCTGCTCTACACCGACGACGGTGACGCGGTCCTCGGGCAGCTCGAGCGCCTCGATCTGGCGCCGACCGCGACGCTGGTGCGGCGGTCCAGCCTGGAGGACGTCTTCCTCCGGCTCACCGGTCGGAGCCTGGAGGAGTAGCGGTGGCGACACCGACCCTGATCCGAGCCGTCGAGCGCGAGGCGCTCGTCTTCCGCAAGCTGTGGCGCGGCGACGTCTTCACGTCCTTCGTCGGGCCGATCCTCTTCCTCGAGCGCGATGGGTCTCGGACTCGGCGGCGCTACGTGGACGACGGCACCGGTGCGACCCAACTGGACGGGCTCGACTACCTCGTGTTCGTCACGCCGGGTCTGCTCATCGCCAGCGTCATGCAGGCGGCGGCCGCCGACTCGCTCTGGCCCGTCATGGGCGGGCTCAAGTGGTTCGGCAGCTTCCACGCGATGGTGAGCACCCCGCTGGCGCCCGGGTGACGTGTTCGGGGGAGGGTCATCTGGACCGGGGTGCGGGCGGGGATCTCCGCCGTGGCCTTCCTGGTCGTCGCCGTCGCGATCGGCGGCATCGAGTCGTGGTGGGCGGTGCTGGCCATCCCGGTGGCCGTCCTCACCGCGCCTCGCGTTCGCCGCTCCGCTGGCCGCCTACGCCGGCGGGTGCGAGTCCGACCAGAGCTTCTCGATCATCATGCGGCTGGGCATCGTGCCGCTGTTCCTCTTCTCGGGGACCTTCTTCCCCGTCTCGCAGCTGCCCGACGCGGTGCAGCCGCTGGCGTGGCTGTCGCCCCTGTGGCACGGCGTCGAACCCGCCCGCTCGTTCACCACCGGGGCCATCGACTGGCCCGATCACCGCGCTCCATCTCGCGGATCCTGATCGCGATCGCCGCGCGTCGGGCTGGCGATGGGGCGTCGCTCGTTTCGCCCGGAGGCTCACGCCGTGAGCGCCGACACCGTGACCGAGGCGGACCGACCGCCGCCGACGCGCGTATGCCGGCCTTCCGGGTCGTGCCTCCCGTCGTCGTGGGGTCGGGCGTGGCGCATCGTCGAGCGCAACGCCCTCGCCTACCGGCGGCTCGGGGCTGGTCTTCGCCGCCGGGATGCTCGAACCCATCCTCTACCTGTTCTCGATCGGTCTCGGCGTCGGGGCCCTGGTGGGTGACCTGCCCGACGCCGGGCGGTGGGACGGTGCCCTACGAGGTCTTCGTCGCCCCCGGCCTGCTGGCGGCGGCAGCGATGAACGGGGCGATCTTCGACTCGACCTTCAACTTCTTCGTGAAGTTCAAGTACTTCAAGACCTACGACGCCATCCTGGCCTCGCCGCTGTCGCCGGCCGACGCCGCGGCCGGCGAGATCCTCTGGTCGCTCATCCGCGGGGTGGCCTACTCGGCGGTCTTCCTGCTGACCATGGCGGTGCTGGGCTACACCGAGTCGTGGTGGGCCCTGGCCGCGCTGCCCACCGACGGTGCTGATCGGCGCCGCGTTCGCATCGGTGGGCCTGGCCGCCACCACGTACATGCGGTCGTTCGTCGACTTCGACTACGTCAACCTGGTCATCATCCCGTCGTTCCTGTTCTCGGCGACCTTCTTCCCGCTCGTCGCGCTATCCCGATGGCGTGCAGCTCGTCGTCGAGTTGACCCCGCTCTACCAGGGGGTCCGGCTGTGCCGGGCCTTCACCCTGGGTGAGGTCGACGCCGGGCTGATCTTCCCCATCGTCTACCTGCTGGTCATGACCGTCGTCGGCATGGCCGTCGCGGCCCGCCGCCTCCGCCGCCTGCTCCAACCCTGAGCTCGCACAACCGTCCTGCAACCGTTCCCCGTCACGCTGAGGGTGGAAGCGATCACCGAGGAGGTGACGGGATGAGGACCGCGAGGACATGGCTCACCAGGCTGGCCATCGGGCTCGGAGCGCTGGCGCTCCTGCTCCCGGGCGGTGCCGCAGCGCAGGACGAGCCCGCCGACCCCCAGCAGATGTGCGAGGAAGCCGGCGGCGAGTGGAACGGCGTCGACTGCTTCAACGTCTGGTGCGGATGGGACGACGATCCGGCGATCTGCGAGTGGATGGCGAGCCGTGGTTCCGGGACCGATGCGCCGCTGCCGGCGACGTCCGACTCGGCGTCGCTGCCCGGCACCCAGCCCGCTCCGGCCACGCCGGGTACCCCCAGCTACACCGGATAACGGGAAGGGCCGCAGCAGCTGCCGGTTCTGTCAGCTCGGCAGGGTGCCCGTCACCGTCGCCGTGGGGAAGAAGTGGTGGTGCCGCGCGCCGGTCACCTCGTAGATCGCCGTGCCCTCGCGGCCGTCGTCGGTGCGGACCCGCATGAGGTTGAGCCCGCCCCGATGGAACGGCTCGTACGGGCGGGCGAACGTGCCGTCGGCCTCGACCGAGATGCGCCGACCGCCCTCGAGCACGAACTCGCACGTGCCGCGCAGCCCGGCGACCGCCTCACCGTGCTCGCCGTAGTCCGCCGGGGCGCCGTCGGCGCCGATCCAGGCGCACGTCGTGGTGGAAGTCCGACCACGGGGACCGGGTCGCTGCCGTCGGCACCGGCCCAACACCCGTCGGTGTACACCCGGGCGCCGTTGGCGTACTCCCAGTGCCACACGCCGAGGAACCCGTCGTCGAGCTGGATCTGGAACCAGATCCACAGTGGGCACCGGCCGTGGTCCCGGATCCCCCACGAGTGGTCCCGCTGGCCGATCCACCCGTCGACGTCGCGGGTGGTGCCGCCGCTGGTGTAGGTGCCCGAGTACGTGCCCGACTGGAGGATGTGGCATTGGTCCCACACCACGTCGTCGCCGGCTCGCATGGTGCCGCGGCGCAACCCGTAGGGCTGGGTGCGGGCGCGGAAGGTCAGGTCCAGGCCGATGGTCGAGGCCGACGGGTCGGCCCACAACCGGATCTCCTCCCAGGGTCGCACCACCTCGACCCGGGCACCCGGGACCTCGGTGGTGTGCGGATCGCCGTCGTCCGGTCGGGCCAGGTAGTTCATGACCTGGTCGCCGTCGATGCGCCCCATCTGCAGAGAGTCCATCCGCTGGTGCCACGGGTAGTGGGCCATGGTGAAGAAGATGACGTCGCCCTCGCCCGACGGCGCGTGCAGATCGAAGAAGTGGCTCTCGCGCCAGTGCTCGTGACGGGTCGCCACCTGCGGCAGGAGCTGGGGGAGCTGATGGACGAACTGCTCGTCCATCGCGGTGGGCTTCGCCATGGGCGGACTCCTTGGTGAGAGGATGAGGTGCTGACTCGCTGAGCGTCGGGAGGCTGGGAGATGACGGCGATCGACATGGTGATCGAGCCCCGGAACCGTCCTGTCGGCTCCGGCACGGTGCGACGGGTGCTGCCCTGGCGCGAGCGCCGGATGGTCGGTCCGTTCATCTTCGCCGACATCATCGGTCCCGACCACCTGGCACCCGGCGCAGGCGTCGACATCGATGCCCATCCCCACATCGGACTCTCGACGCTGACGTATCTGCTGGAGGGGCGACTGGTGCATCGGGACTCGACCGGGGCGGTGCAGCCGATCGATCCCGGAGCGGTCAACTGGATGACCGTGGGCGCCGGGGTGACCCACACCGAGCGGTCCCATCCCGAGGACCGCGGCAGCGCGGGCGATCTGCACGGGCTCCAGCTCTGGGTGGCCCTGCCCTCGGGCGACGAGGACGGCGAACCGTCGTTCGAGCACCATCCTGCCGCCTCCGTTCCGACGATCGAGATGCCGTCGGCGACCGTGCGGATGGTCGCCGGGTCCGCCTGGGGAGCAACGTCGCCGGTCGGCGTCTCGTCGCCGCTCGTACTCGCCCAGATCGATCTCGACGACGGCGCCGCGGTACCGCTGGACGCGGCCCACCCCGAACGGGCGGTGCTGACGGTGGACGGTCACGTGACGATCGACGGCGGTCCGCTCGACCCCGGTCAGCTCGCCGTCATCACCCCGGGGTCCGCTCCGGTGCTCGGGGGTCCGGGCCGGGCCATGCTCCTGGGTGGTGCACCGGTCGGGTCCCGCCACATCTGGTGGAACTTCGTGCACTCCGACCCGGCCCGCATCGAGGAGGCCAGGGCGGCGTGGGCCGCGCAGCGGTTCCCGCTGGTCCCCGACGACCACGACCCGTGGGTGCCGGCTCCGGCCATGACGGCAGCCGCGCCGTCGGTCACGGCGCCGGGCGTTCAGCCGCCGCCGAGCCAGCGCTTGACCTTCGACCGCGCCCGCCGGTGTTGTGCGTCCAGGATGCGCAGGTCGGTCATCCGTTGGACGGTGAGGTCGGTGAACGTCTCGGCGATCTGGTCGGCACCGAGCGGCTCGGCCATGTCGGAGGGCGCAAGGATCGCCTTGGCCACGTAGTCGAGATGCCGGCGCGAGATCCGGGCGCCCGCGGCCTCGGACCGGTCGCGGGCCGACCGGGTCAGCTGGTTGACGTACCGGTTGGTGGGCTCGGCCGGGCCGAGCTTGCGCCACGCCTGAGCCAGCTGGTCGTAGAGCGGGGGCCACTGATCGGCCTCGAGCAGGGGGAAGCCCCGGTCGATGCGCCGGAGCCGGACCGCCTGGTCGGGAATGGTCGACTCGGCGGTGTCGTCGCCGTCCTCCTCGGGCGCGTAGTCGCTGGGGAGGAGATACGCCTGCCGGCCGGTGCTGATCTCACCCTCGGGGACGGCGTGGCGCAGGAATCGTTTGAAGCTGCCGTGGCCGAACCAGTCGTCGCTGACCTCGGCGCCGAACTCGCGCTGGAGCGCCCACGCCAGCGCGGCCAGGTCGGTCGGGCGATCCAGGGTGCGCCAGCGGTCGACCAGGATCGCCGCGGCGTCGGCAGCCTGCCCGGTGAGGTCGCCGGACTCGGCCGGTTGCGGCTCGACCGTCTCGGTGCCGACCACCGCCTCCTGATCGATCCGGTCGAGCTCGGTCCGGAGGTCCTCGGCGATGTCGTCGAGGATCGAGAAGAGATCGGCCATGCGCTTGCTGAGCACCTCGACCAGCGGCGGGAGCGCACCGTCCTTGCTGTAGGTGTCCTCGTGGGTCAGCTCGCCCCACGTGTCCTGGAGCAGGGAGCGGACCTGGAGCTCGCAGATCACCGGCACCCGTCGCTCGCCGGCGTCGACCGTGATGCCGAGACTGACGTGCCACCCCCGATAGCCGGACTCCTTCGGCTCGCGCACGTAGTCGCGCTCGGACGCCGGATCGATCCAGAGCACGCCGGGTTTGGCCCGCTGTCGGGGCAGGCTCTCCAGCGCCGACTGCACCATCTCGATGTCGCGCACGTTGATGCACGTGACGCGCACCCCGACGAGGTCGTGGAGCACCGACGGGATGTCGTCGACGGTGGACACCATCCCGTCGAAGCGCGGTTGGCGCAGTTTGCGCCACGTCCGCCGCTTGGACTTGACCCGCCCGCCGGTGCTGCGGATCCGGGCCAGATCCCGGTCCGAGAGCACGTCGGTCAGGGCCTCTTCGAGCCCGGCCCATGCCGCGTCCAGCGCCGGCTCCAGGACCTCGGTCAGGTAGTCGTCGTACCAGGCGCCGAATTCCGCGTAGCCGAGTACGTCGTGCGTCGGCCTCGGATCCATCACCGCGACCCTACGGCACGGTGGACGACGCTTCGGTCCGGTTCGGGGATGCCCGGGGGACGAAGCGTCGCGATGTGACGTTCGGCCCTTCACGACGACGCCGCAGTGCGTAGCATCGCGTCAGGCGGACGTTGGGAGGATGTCATGTCGGATTCCACGTGGGACGACTACCTGGAGGCCGGAGGGACCGACGACGCGGAGCTCGTCGATCTGGCCGATGTCGTCGAGACCCAGGCCGAGGTGCTCGAGGACCAGGCGGCCGGACTCGATGAGCTGAAGGAAGCGGCCGAGGAGGCCGGCGACGAATCGTTCGCCGAGGTCATCGAGCAGCGGCAGGACGCCGTGGAGGAGGCGGCGACCGAGCTGCGCGACGCCGACTGGGAGACCACCGAGGCCGCCGAGTGGACCGCCGAGGCCGAGCGCGACGTCGACTACGCCGACCGGCTCGACGTCGAGGGTCAGCAGCATCTGGAAGGGGCCGAGGACGCGCTGGCCCAGGGCGACACCGCCGCGCGCCGAATGGGAGCTGGCCATGGCCGACTCCAGCTTCGAGCTGGCCGACGACTCGATGGACATGGCCGAGAGCGGGCTGGGCATCGCCGCCGACGACATGGCGGCGGCCGGCGCCGACGTCGATCTGGCCGTCGATGCGGTGGACGACGTCGGGATGGACGCAGGCCTCGACGTGGACACGGGAATGGACACCGGTCTCGATCTCGACACCGGTGTCGAGCCGATGGACTTCGGCACCGACGACACGATCTGAGCGGGTCGTCATGCCCGTCGTCGAGCACTCCTTCATCCGACCCTGGAGCGGAGAGCCGGCCGACGCCCTCACCCGGGTGCGCGGCGGGCTCGAGCAGGCCGGGTTCCGGCTGACCGCACCGTCGCCCTGGACGGTCCGCGGCGAGCGCGGCTCGGCGGTGGCGATGACCAAGCGCAACGTTCCGATCTCGGTCGAGGCCACCGTCGTGCAGGCCGCCGATGGCGCGGTCTCGATCCACGTCGCCCTCGCCGACCTGTTCTCGGTGCCGTTCGCCAGCGCGGCGGTGAAGCGCAACTGCCAGGAGCGGTTCGCCGAGGTCGAGCACGACCTGGACGTGGCCCTGGGCCTGGCGCCCGCTGGTTCGGCTCCTCCCTCGGCGCTGCCCCCGCCACCGCCACCCGCTTCTCCGGCCGGGCCGTTGCCGCCGCCGCCGCGTGCCGCGGCGGCGCCGCCGCCACCCGATCGCCGCCCCACCGCCTCCGCGCCTCCGCCGGGTCCGCCGCCGGTGATCGCGCATCGACGGCCCCGCCTCCGCCGCATCGCCTCCGGCGCCTCCCCGGTGGCTCCGCCGCCTCCCGGGGTGGCGCCACCGCCGCCGGTGGGCCAGCCCGCCGGTGCCGCGTCGTCGTTCGACATGGGCAAGCTGGGCTCACAGGCGGGCGCCGCGCTCGAGCTCGCTCACCGCCAAGACCAAGGAGACCGCGGCGGCCGTCATGAGACGGGGCGCCGAGCCGTGGCAGAAGGTCGAGAGCGTCACCTTCGTCTGCCCGCCCGACGTGGCCACGGCCGATGCGACCCGGATCCAGGCGATGGCCTCCGTGGCGACCATGGTGGAGCGCCAACCCGGGGTGCTGCCCGAGAAGCTGGCGGCGCAGTTGGCGACGTTCGCGCGGCGGCTCCGAGATGCACTGGACGCCGCCGGTGAGGCCGACATCGCTCCACGTTCGGCACGAGATCGACGCCACCGACCGGCCGGTGGTGGAGTTCATGGAGCAGCAGGCCCGGATGCGGGAGCAGCTCCCGGTGCGCACCCTGCACCGCTGCTGCGACTGCGGCCACGAGAAGGTGTCCAACCCCGACTACAAGAAGCTGATGGACCGCAACCGCAAGCTGCAGGCGCTGACCGGTGCGGTCGGGCTGACCATGCGGGGTGGTTCGGCCAGCCCGTTCCTGCTGGTGGGTGCGCTGTTCCGGATGAAGAAGCTGGACCCCGACTACGTGTGTCCTCGCTGCCAGGGCATGGAGTCCGACGACCGCCTGGCCACCTTCTGTCCCGAGTGCGGCAGCCTGCGCAAGGAAGCGGTGCTGCGGACGTGCTCGAAGTGTGAGCACGACTTCCGCGCCGCGATCGGGCCGCTCGACCTGTGGCAGCCGGCCCAGCTCCACGGTTAGGTGTCGGTCGCGTCCCTGCGTCGCCGGGTGAGCCACCAGGCGGCGACGACGAGGGCCGTGATCCCGATGGCGAGGACGGCGGCCACCGCACCCGCACCCGGCCCGCTCGCCGGCTCCCCCGGGGAGGCGGCGATCTCCGCCTCGGCGTCGCTCGGTTCCGCAGACGGGGCCACAGAGGTGCTCGTGGTGGACGACGTCGTGCTGGAAGACGTTGGCGGGGGTGGGGACACGGTGGTGGTCCGTCCGACGGTGGTGGTCGGCGCGGGAGCGGGAGGCGGCGTTTCGTACCAGGCGGCGACCGCGTCCAACGACCGCCGCTGATAATTCGCCACCTCGGTTCCGAACTGCTCCTTCTGCCCGGTCGCCACCGTGAACCTGGTGGGTCGCGTCGAGGTGATCGTCAGCTCGTACGTCCCGGCGACCGCCGGCGCCGCGAACTCGATCACCCGAAGGTAGGACGTGGTGGTGAACGGTTCGTCGAATCGGTCGATCACGCCGCCACCTCGGAGCTCGGTGGTCGAGCCGTCGGGCGCCGTCGCAGCGAGGGTGAGGTGGGAGAAGTCGTCCTGCCCGTTCTCCGGGGGCTGATCGGGGACGAGCACCTCCAGACCGAACGTGTCACCGTCGGCCAGGTCCAGGCGGACGTGAGCCGATCGGTTCGCTTCGGCGATCGTCCCGTAGGTGGCGAACGAGATGCTCCCGTCCCCGATGACCGGGCTGTCGCTCAGCGCCGTCGCGTCGTCGACGAAGATCGGGTCGTGCGCGCCCGCCGGGGAGGCAAGGACCACGGCCAGCAGGAGCCCGCCACCCAGCATTCGGACCGCTCGCGACCACCGCACGACCGGCAGCCTAAGGGACCCACGGAGAGGAGCTTCGCTCCGGTCCGGGCTCCTGGTGACCAGGTCGATCATCCCGTCGGGTGCAACCCGCCACCTCAGGGATCGCTCGCGATGGTGGCGGGGGTCCCGGCCGTGACGGCGGGCAGGTCGCTGAGGGCCTTGCCGATTCGGATCCACTCGCGGGCGGTGGCGATGCAGGCGTCGGAGCCGATCGGCCACCACGTGTGGTGGCTCCCGAGGCCTTCGCCACTCACCGCGGTCTTCGTGCCACCGCGGTTGTGTCAGCTCACCGTTCGGGCCTGGCAGCAGATGGCGTCCTTGGCGCCGATCGTCAGGTGGTCGGCGCGGATGTCGACGAACCCGGCCTCCTTCAGCTGGGCCGTGATCTGGTGCTCCGCATCGTCGCCCGGCATGGCGCCGGCCGTGGGCTGGAGGTAGGTGACGGCGATGCGCCCGGCGGGTCGGAGCCGCTCGCCGATCGCCGTGAACGTGGCTTCCGGGTCCTGCCAGAACTGCCAGACGTTCATCCCACAGGCTGCGTCGAAGGGTCCGAGGTCATCGGGGAGGTGCTCGGCGTCGCCGACCCGCAGGTCGAGGCGCCCCGATGCGACGTGGGTGCGGTTGCGGCGCGGCGGCCTGGTCCCGCATGGTCGCCGACCGGTCGACGCCCACCACGTGGCCGTCGGGAACCTCGTCGCAGAGCCACCCGGTGACGACGCCCGGGCCGTAGCCCAGTTCGAGCACGTGCTCGGCCGGTTCCAGCTCCAGCAGGTCGACGGTCCATCGCCCTCGCGTGCGGCTGTCGGCCTTCGCCGCCATCACGTGGCCGGCCAGGCGACCCAGCGGACCGCTGGGATTGCCGAACTGGGAGAAGAACGTGGTCTTGAGGCTCATGGGGTTTCCTCTGGATCGGGTCGGAGGTGCGGGTCGGGCATTGACAGGCGGAGCGAGCGCAGGGTGGCCGCGGCGAGTTCGAGGGCATCGGGGTCGAGGCCCTGGACGAGCGGTTCCAGCGCCTGCCGCTCGCGGTCCTGGAGGGCGGCGATCGTCCCGGCGCCCGACGGGGTGAGCACGGCCAGGTGGGACCGACGGTGGTGGGGGTTCGGCTCGTACGCCACGAGCGATCGGTCCAGCAGCTCGTTGACGGTGGTCTGGATGTGCTGGCGACTCACCCGGCGGGCCCGGGCGATGTCGGGCACCGCGGTGGGGCCGTGGCGGTCCAGGTACTCGAGCACGGCACGCAGCCGGGCGGAGACAGCGGTGTCGGCGTGGAGCTCGTCGATCACCTCGGCGAGGGTGTTGTGGGTGCGTCGCACCTCGTCGACCAGTTCGGTGAGTTCCGACCACATGACAAGCAGCTTGTCAGAACGACAAGTCTTCTGTCAAGAGGGAATCGCGCCGGTCCCACGTACCTCGATCGCACGGGGTCTGACCCCATGAACGCAGCGGTGGGACAATGTGCCCATGGCACGGCCCGCGATCGATGACCTGGGACCGGGAGTGGTCGGCTTGCTGGGCATCGGCGTCGACGCCAACTCGTCGTACCGCCGGGGCGCGGCGCTGGCGCCGGCCGCCATCCGGGGCCAGCTCCACAGCGGCTCGGCCAACTTCACGGCCGAGTCGGGCGTCGACGTCGAGCCTCTGGTGGTCGACGTCGGCGACGTCCCGGTGGCCAACGAGGCCGGGTCTCGTGACGATGCCCGTGTGATCACCGAGGCGGTCGGGTCGATCATGGCGACCGGGGCGGCGCCGCTCTGTCTCGGCGGCGACCACTCGGTCAGCTACCCGATCCTGCAGGCGATCGGCCCGCGCCATGCCGGGCTGACCGTGGTGCACATCGACGCCCATCCCGATCTCTACGACCAGCTGGACGGCAACCGGCTGAGCCACGCGTCACCGTTCGCCCGCATCATGGAGGACGGCCTGTGTGATCGGCTGGTCCAGGTGGGGATCCGCACCGCCAACGCTCACCAGCGGGAACAGGCCGAACGGTTCGGGGTCGAGGCCGTCGAGGCGCGGGCGTTCGCGTCGTTCGATCCGGCGGGAGTCAAGGGCCCGACCTACGTCACCGTCGACCTCGACGGTCTGGACCCGGCGTTCGCCCCAGGCGTCTCGCACCACGAGCCCGGCGGGCTCACCACCCGGCAGTTGCTGGACCTGATCGCCGAGCTGCCCGGCCCCGTCGTGGGTGCGGACGTGGTCGAGCTGAACCCGACCCGCGATGTGGAGGACATGACGGCGATGGTCGCGGCGAAGCTCGTGAAGGAACTCTGCGCCCGGTTGGCCGTCGGGTGAAACGAGCACGCCTGGGGTCAGGCCCCCCTCGTGCTCGTTACGTGACCGGTTCCTCGCCGCCCTGATCCAGGCGGAACGGCGGGTACTCGTCGGTCATCAGGGCGGCGTAGCCGATGACCCGGTAGACCCAGCGGTTGAGGCCGAGGACCAGGTCGAACAGGCCGCGGGCGTAGCGGCCGGTGAACAGCAGCCAGACCACCGCCACCAGCACCAGCCAGCTGATCAGCCCGACCGTGCCCACGGTGACGATTTCGCTGCCCGTGCTCCACGTGGTGGTGCCGCCGACCAGGATGCCCACGACCACGTAGTGCGGGATCGCGAGCAGCCACCACTTGACCAGGACGAGACCCCGGGACAGCTGGTCGGGGTAGGCGATCTCCAGCGACGCCGGGTAGTCGGGTGCCGGACCCAGCGTGAACGGCGGGTACCGGTCGGTCCCGTTGACCCCGAAGGCATAGAAGCTCACCCGCCAGCTCCAGCGCAGGACGCCCAGGTTGAAGTCGAAGAGCGACCGGGGGTAGCGGCCGGTGAAGAGGATCGCGAACCCGGCGATGAAGGTCAGGACCGAGAACGCGACCCACAGGAAGATGAGCACGACGACGTGCGGGATCAGCAGCAGCCACTTGACCAGCCACAACCAGCGACCGAGTCCGGGATCCAGCGCCCCTTCGAGCCGCACCGGGTACGGGCCGGCGATGCCGTCGGTCGGTTCGTAGTGGCCCGCATAGTGGGCCAGTCCGGCGACGCCCAGGACCAGCAGGAGGGCAGCGACGACGAGCCCGAGGACGCCGGCGATCAGCAGGCCGATCCCGACGCCGAGGACCCAGTCGGCCTTCACGCCGGCCGACGCCGCGACGCCAACGCCGGGCGAGGCATCGGCGTTCATGACCACGATGGTCCAGTCGCCGCTCTCGACGTCCCACTCCAGGGTCTGTACCCCGGCGCCCTCGGCGGTCGCGGCCCAGAAGGCCTCGCCACCGGGTGGGCCGGCCGGCGCCCCGCCCTCGACGAACCGGTAGGTGGTCCGGAAGGGGGCGAGGTCCACGTCGGTCAGCTGCGCGTGTTCGACGTCGGCGAAGTACCGCTGGACGTCGTCCTTGTCGCCGATGCCGACGAAGACCGGGACCTCGCCGCGCGAGTCGACGGTGATCCGCAGGGTGGCCAGGTCACCCAGGTCGAAGCGCCGGTCGTCCGCGCCGGGTTCGATCCCCAGGTCGATGTCCTCCGACGCGATCGCATAGGTCAGGGTCTCGAACCGCTCGGTGCCGCTGGTGAAGAACCCGTCGGAGTCCCGCTGGGTCGTATGCGCCCACAGCAGGATGCTGCCGATCACGGTGAGGGCCACCGCGGGAATCAACAGCAGCAGGCTGATCACCGTCAGCACGATCCGCCCGACGGGGGGCTTCGGGCCGGGTGGAGCGGGGGACTCGTCGACGGGAGGTGGCGGCTCGGTCGGAACGGACATGGCATTCCCTCGTGTGATCGGTTCGCTTCCACGATCGTCCGCCATCGGGTGAGCGGCGGCCAGGGCACTAGGTCACGGCGTGAGAACGATCCCCGGCGGGCTCCCAACGAGCACAGCGGGGGCCTGACCCCTGGTGGCTCGTCAGGCCATGATCCAACCGCCGTCGACGTTGAGCGTCTGGCCGGTGACGAACGAGGCGTCGGGACCGACGAGGAACGACACCGCGGCCGCCAGCTCCGCTTCGGTGCCCCGCCGCTTCAGGGCCTGGCTGTCGATGATGCGGCGCTCGTACGCGTCGTGGTCGGCGTGCTGGGCCCGCTCGGCCTGCGTCGGAAAGGCCCCCGGGGCGACGCAGTTGACCCGGATCCCGTACCGGCCGAGCTCGGTGGCGAGGGCACGGGTCAGCGCCGCGGCGGCTCCCTTGGTGACCACGTACGACGCCATCTCGCTCCACCCGCCGTGCTGGGTGATCGACCCCAGGTTGACGATCGCCCCGCCGCCGTGGCCACGCATCAGCCGGGCCGCGCTCTGGGCCGCGAAGAAGTAGGCCCGCTGGTTGACGGCGATGACCCGGTCGTACTCGTCGGGAGACGAGTCGAGGAACGGCCCCGACGGGAAGACGGCGGCGTCGTTGACGAGGGCCCGAACGGGTCCGACCTCGTGGTCCACCCGGCGGATCGTCTCGTCGATTGCCACCTCGTCCCGCAGGTCGATGACGAACGGGTCCGCCGCGCCGCCGTCGATCTCGATCAGCCGGACGGTCTCGTCGAGCCCGCCGGCGTCGATGTCGAGCAGGGCGAGTGCGAAGCCGTCGGAGGCCAGGCGTCGGGCGATCGCCCGGCCGAGCCCGGCCGCGGCGCCGGTGACGATCGCGGCATCGAGCGAGCCCGAGCCGTCGTCCGGACGGGACGTCGAGGGAGGAACCATCAGCCGCCACGGTAGATGAGGAGTTCCGTCCCCCGAGTGTCAGACTCGCGGCATGACCGAGGCACCGGAATCCCGGGTGGTGATCGTGACCGGCGCAGCCGGTGGCATCGGCACCCACATCGTCGAGGCGTTCGAGCGCGAGGGTGACATCGTCGTCGGGCTCGACATCGAGTGGGGCTTCGATCTGCGCGATCCCCGGGCGTGTCAGGCCGAGGCCCGACGCATCCACGACGAACACGGCCGGATCGACGTGTTGTGCAACAACGCCGGCGTCGGCGCGGTGGGCGACGTCGTCGACGCCCCCGTCGAGGACTGGGAGCGGGTGTTCGCCGTCAACGTCTTCGGCATGGCCCACCTCTCGGCCGCGGTGCTGCCGTTCATGCGCGCCGCTGGCCGTGGCGCCATCGTCAACACGTGCTCGGTCGTGGCCGACGTCGGCCTGGTCGAGCGCGCCGTCTACACCGCGTCGAAGGGTGCCGTCCTGGGACTGACCAAGGCCATGGCGGCCGACGAGGCCCGCCGGGGGATCCGGGTCAACTCGGTCAACCCGGGAACGGTCGACGGCCCATGGGTGCGCCGGCTGATCTCCGAGAGCGACGACCCCGACGCGACCCGGGCCGGACTCGAAGCCCGCCAACCGCTCGGTCGCCTGGTCGGCCCCGACGAGGTGGCCGCCGCCATCGTCTACCTCGCCGCCCCGACGACCTACACCAGCGGCCAGGAGTGGGTGCTGGACGGCGGCATCTCCGGGATCCGGCTCGTCGAATGAGCACCGACGAGGTACCGGAGACACCGGTCCGGCTCCGCACCGAGCACTGGTACCGGGGGACCAGCCGGGACAACTTCATCCACCGCAGCTGGATGAAGCGCGGCCTGCCCGACGACGCGTTCTCGGGCAAGCCGATGATCGGGATCTGCAACTCGGCGTCCGAGCTCACCCCCTGCAACCAGCACCTGGGTCAGGTGGCCGAGCACGTCAAACGCGGGGTCTGGGAGGCGGGCGGCGTGCCGCTCGAGTTCCCGGTCACCTCGCTGGGGGAGACCCAGCTGCGACCCACCGCGATGCTGCTGCGCAACCTGATGGCGATGGACGTCGAGGAGTCGATCCGGGGCAACCCCATCGACGGGGTCGTGCTGCTGGCCGGTTGCGACAAGACGACGCCGGCCATGGTGATGGGCGCCGCCTCGGTCGACCTCCCGGCGCTGATGGTGTCCGGGGGCCCCATGCTGACGGGCCGGCTCGACGGCCGCCCGCTGGGTTCGGGTACCGACGTGTGGCGCATGAGCGAGGAGGTGCGGGCCGGCACGCTGAGCGAGGAGGACTTCCTGGCGGCCGAGGCGACCATGACCCGAAGCGCCGGCTTCTGCAACCCGATGGGAACGGCCTCGACCATGGCGTCGATGGTCGAGGCGCTGGGCTTCACCCTGCCGGACAACGCGGCCATCCCCGCGCCCGACGCCCGTCGCAACCGGCTGGCCCATCTCAGCGGTCGCCGGATCGTCGAGATGGTCGGGGCGGACCGGCGACCGTCCGCGGTGCTGACCCGGCCGGCGTTCGAGAACGCCATCCGGGTGCTGTCGGCCATCGGCGGCTCGACCAACGCGGTCATCCATCTGCTGGCGATCGCCGGCCGGGTCGGCGTCGACCTGACGCTGGACGACTTCGACCGGGTCGGCTCGCACCTCCCGCTGCTGGTCGACCTCATGCCCGCGGGCCGGTACCTGATGGAGGACCTCTTCGAGGCGGGCGGCATCCCGGCGGTCATGGCCGAGCTGGCCGACGAGCTGGACGGCACCGCGTCGACCGTGACCGGCGAGCCGATCGCCCGCACCTGGGAGGGCCGCACCAGCTGGAACCGCGACGTGATCCGGCCCATGTCCGACCCGTTCGCTGCCGACGCCGGGATCGCCGTGCTTCGGGGCAACCTCTGTCCCGACGGAGGTGTGCTCAAGCCGTCGGCCGCGTCGCCCGGGCTGCTGACCCACACCGGTCCGGCGCTCGTGTTCGACACCATCGAGGACTTCAAGGCCCGCATCGACGATCCCGATCTGGACGTCACGGCCGACACCGTGATGGTGCTCCGGGGCTGCGGGCCGAAGGGGTACCCCGGCATGCCCGAGGTGGGCAACATGCCGCTGCCGCCCAAGCTGCTGGCGCAGGGGGTGACCGACATGGTCCGGATCAGCGACGCTCGCATGAGTGGCACCGCCTACGGCACCACCGTGCTGCACGCCGCCCCCGAGTCCACCGCCGGAGGACCGCTGGCGCTCGTCCGCACCGGCGACCCGATCACCCTGGACGTGCCGGCGCGCCGGCTGACGCTCGACGTGGACGAGGCCGAGCTGGCACGGCGGCGGGCGGCCTGGGTCCCGCCCGAGCCGGTCGCCACCCGGGGGTGGGCCCGGCTCTACATCGACCACGTGACGCAGGCCGACACCGGCGCCGACCTGGACTTTCTGGTGGGCTCCAGCGGCTCGACGGTCACCCGGGAGAGCCACTGACATGCAAGGGCGCAGCGGCTCGACCGAGTGGGACGTGGTGCTCGAGGCCGGCGCGGATCTGGCCGAGGGACCGGTGTGGACCGGCGCGTCGTTGTGGTGGGTCGACATCGAGGCGGGCCGCGTGCACCACACCGATCCGATCACGGGTGACGACGAGATGGTCGAGGTGGGCGAGCCGGTCGGGGCGGTGATCCCGCGCGCCGGCGGGGGAGCGGTGCTGGGCGTGCGCGACGGCGTCGCCTTCCTCAGCGCGGACGGCGTCGAGGAGCGGCGGATCCTGATCGAGGCCGACGACGACGAGAGCCGGATGAACGACGCCAGGTGTGATCCGGCCGGCCGCCTGTTCACCGGCACGATGACCCACCAACACCGGCGCTCGGCGCTGTACCGGGTCGATCCCGACGGCACCGTGACCACGGTCTTCACCGGGCTCGGGATCTCAAACGGGCTGGGCTGGAGCCCCGACGGCGGTCGCATGTACTTCATCGACACTCCGACACTGCGGGTCGACGCGATGACCTACGACCGGGCCACCGCCACGGTGGGAGAGCGGCACCCGCTGATCGAGGTCGCCGACGGCGAGGGATTCCCCGACGGTATGACGGTCGACGCCGACGGCTGCCTCTGGGTCGCGTTCTGGGACGGCGGCTGCGTCCGCCGCTACGACCCGGAGGGGTCGCTGCTGCGCACGGTCGAGCTGCCGGTCGATCGGGTCACCAGCTGCACCTTCGGCGGCCCCGACCTGGACCGGCTGTTCGTCACGACCGCGTCCGCCGGTCTCGACGATACGCAGCGCGCGGCGCAACCGCTGGCCGGAGCGATCCTCGTGGTGGATCCCGGCTGCCGCGGTCTCCCCGCGAGCCCGTTCGCCGGCTGAGCACGCTCGGGGTCAGGCACCCAGCGTGCTCACCAACCCGCCGGCAGGTGCTAGTCATGACCCATGGCGATCTTCGAGCACGACGGGGTCCGGCTGCACTACGACGTCGAGGGGGACGGGTTCCCCATCCTCGTGATCGCGCCCGGCGGGATGCGCTCGGCCAACGACCTGTGGGCCACCGTGCCGTGGAATCCGCGCACGGCCCTCTCCAACCGGTACCAGGTCATCGGGATGGACCAACGCAACGCCGGCGCGTCGACCGCTCCGGTCGGCGCCGCTGACGGGTGGGCGACCTACACGGCCGATCAGCTGGCCCTCCTGGATCATCTCGGCGTCGAGGAGTGCCACGTGCTGGGGATGTGC
This sequence comes from uncultured Acidimicrobiales bacterium, assembly GCA_963697385.1. Lineage (GTDB taxonomy): Bacteria > Actinomycetota > Acidimicrobiia > Acidimicrobiales > CAWCAL01 > CAWCAL01. The sequence continues at coordinate 1,081,547 of CAVONU010000001.1, read as the reverse complement.
ATCGGCGGTCCGTACATCTTCGGCCTGCTCATGTCGTCCCACGACCGCTTCCGATCCGCCGTCCTGCTCCAGCCCGTCGGTATCGACGACAACCGCGCCGCGTTCACCGAGATGTTCGACGGCTGGGCCGACGAGGTCGGACCGGACCACCCCGAGACCGGCCCCGACGACTGGGCGGCGTTCCGGCAGAACATGTGGGGCGGTGACTTCGTCCTGACCGCCACCCGTGAGCAGGTCGCCGCATGCGAGACGCCGATGCTGGTGATGATGGGCGACGACCTCTACCACCCCCAGTCGACCTCACGGGAGATCGCGTCCCTTGCGCCCCGGGCCACGTTGGTGGAGCGCTGGAAGGACGACGACGTCCTGGCCGACACCGACGCCACCATCAAGCGCTTCCTCGCCGAGCATGGCCCCTGATGGGGGTCGACCAGTCGCTCCGGTGGTTCGGGGAGGTTGGTGCCGGGCTGCTGGCTGGTGAGCACTTCGTGTCCCTGGGGCCTTTGGGATTCCTAGGGCTAGATCGTGCCCCGGTCGGTTGGTTCGGGCTGCCCGTCAAGCGCTCATGGGGTGTCGTGCTTCGAGCACTGGTCCATTGGGTCGCCGCTGGGATGCCCGCTGGCTCAGCCATTCGGATCAACCAGAGGAGCACCAGATCATGACCGTGTTTGTGGGCGATGACTGGGCCGAGGCCCATCATGACGTCCATCTCATGACCGGGGCCGGCGACCGGCTCTCGGCTCGCCGCCTGCCCGAGGGGTTGGAGGGCATCGCGGCGTTCCACGCGATGGTCGCCGGGCATGCTGATGATCCCTCCGAGGTGGTGGTGGGGATCGAGACCGAGCGGGGCTTGTGGGTTCAGGCTCTGGTTGCGGCGGGGTATCGGGTGTATGCGATCAATCCGTTGTCGGTGTCGCGCTATCGGGACCGTCACCACGTGGCGGGCGCGAAGTCCGACCCGGGCGACGCGAAGGTGCTGGCCGATCCGGTCCGTGCCGATCGGCACAACCACCGCCCGATCGCCGGGGACAGCGACCAGGCCGGTGGGGTGAAGGTCCTGGCTCGGGCTCATCAGAACCTGATCTGGGACCGGACCAGGCACACCAACCGCCTCGTCGGCTACCGCCTCGTCGGCTACCGCCTCGTCGGCTACCTCCACGGCTGCCTCCGCACCCGCACCCCCTACAACGAACCCACCGCCTGGGCCCACCGACAACCGGAACAAATCCAAGATGCCGCTTGACAACCTACGACCCTGGGGTGGCTAGGAAGATCCTCAGCGCGCGTCGATGGCGGCCTCCAACACCGCGAGCACGTCGTCGCCGTAGGTCTCCACCGCCTCGGGCCCGAACTGCACCACGGCCATCAGCAGCGTGATGAAGATGCTGACCGCACCACCGCCGATGACGGCCGGATCGATGTCGGGTCGGACCAGTCCGGCCGCCTGATCGGCCCGCAGGCGATCGCCCACGGCGGCGCGCAGCTCCTCGAGGGCGGGGAGCTCGGTGATGCGGTCGGTCACCCGCGGTTCGAGCCCGGCCAGCATTCGGCGGGCCAGCGGATGGCGCTCGACCGCTTCCATCAGGGTGAAGATCAGGGTGCCCCGCCACGAGTCGTCGCCGGCCGTCTCGAGCACCGAGGTCACCCCCTCGGCGATGACCTCGGCCACGTCGGTGTCCAGCGCCGACAGGAACAGCGCCTCCTTGTTCTCGAAATAGGCGTAGGCGAGGGTGCCGCTGACGCCGGCGTCGCGGGCGATGTCGGCCACCGACGTGGCGCGGAAGCCGTCCCGGCCGAATCGTTCGATCGCGACGGTGAGGATCGACCGGCGGGTCTGCGCTCCCTTGGCGGTGGGGGCCGAGGCGTCAGCGGTCGAGGCGTCAGCGGTCGAGGCGAGGCGGGCCATGTGACAAGGGTAACAGAATTGAGGGATTGAGAAAAAGTCTCAAGTCTTCTAGTCTGACGGCAGCGACGCACCGCCCCGAGGACCGCACCATGACCACCGCCACCCCCACCGCCCCCCGTACGACGATTCGTCCCGACCGATCCCACCGCCCGGTGCCCACCCGGCGGATCTCGTTCGAGGCCTCACTCCGGACCGTCCCCAAACACTTCGCGGGCGAGGGTGACCTCATCATGAGCCACGTGATCGCCTCGATGTCCTCGGTCTTCCCCGACGGCGAGGACTTCTTCGTGCGCTCGGTCCGCCACTTCCGCGATCAGATCACCGACCCCGAGTTGAAGGAGCAGGTCCGGGGGTTCATCGGCCAGGAGGCCATGCACGGCCGTGAGCACCGAGCGCTCAACGACCGGCTCGACCAGCTGGGGTACCCCGCCAAGCGGATCGAGCGGTTCACCAAGTGGGGGCTCGGCGCGCGTGAGCGCTTCCTTCCGCCCATCTCCAATCTGGCCTCGACCGCGGCGCTCGAGCACTACACCGCCACCCTGGCCGAGGTGCTGCTGAGCGACCCCGATGCCCGGCGCGAGATCGGCTCACCCGAGGTGCTCGAACTGCTGCTCTGGCACGCGCTGGAGGAGTGCGAGCACAAGGCGGTGGCCTTCGACGTCTACCGGGCCGTCGGCGGCACCGAGCGCATGCGGACCGTGACGATGAACGTCACCACGGTGGGCTTCATCGGCGGCATGACCGTCCAGGCCCTGCTGTCCGTGCTGGCCGACCGGGAGACCTACCGGCGCGGCAACCTGCTGCGGAGCCTCCGGCGCATCCCGCGCTCGCCGTTCCTGCGGCCCTGGGTGTGGCGCCGCCTGCGCGACTACAACCGAGCCGACTTCCACCCCGACGACCACGACACCGACGCGCTGCTCGAACAATGGCGTACCGAGCTGTTCGGCGCCGACGGCCGGCTCAACGACAAACTCACCGGAGCGGCATGACCCAGACCGAACACGTCGACGTGCTCGTCGTCGGCGCCGGGCTCTCGGGCATCGCGGCGGGCCATCATCTGCAGGCCACCTGCCCCTGGGCCAGCTACGCGATCTTCGAAGCGCGCGACGCCATCGGCGGGACCTGGGACCTCTTCCGGTACCCCGGCATCCGGTCCGACTCCGACATGTACACCCTGGGCTACCCGTTCCGGCCGTGGACCGGCGAGAAGGCCATCGCCGACGGACCGGACATCCTCGAGTACATCGAGGAGACCGCCGCCGAGGAAGGGATCGACCGGCACATCCGGTTCCACCACCGGATCCTCTCGGCCGACTGGTCCAGCGCCGAGGCCCGCTGGCACGTCACCGCGCAGCGCACCGACACCGACGAGATCTTCACCCTCACGTGCGGGTTCCTGTTCACCTGCACCGGGTACTACCGCTACGACCACGGGTACACCCCCGACTTCGCCGGCACGGACCGCTACACGGGACAGCTCATCCACCCCCAGGCCTGGCCCGAGGACTTCGACGACGCGGGGAAGCGGATCGTCGTCATCGGCAGTGGTGCCACCGCGGTCACCCTGATCCCGTCGCTGGCCGAGACGGCCGACCACGTCACGATGCTGCAGCGGTCGCCTTCGTACATCGCCGCGGTCCCCCCGAAGGCGCCGATCGCCCGGCTGCTCGAGCGGGTCCTGCCGCTGCGATGGTCGGCGCCGCTGACCCGCTGGTTCGCCGCGCTGGGAAGCCAGGCCTTCTTCCGTTGGTGTCAGCGGTTCCCCAAGGCCGCCCGCAAGCTGCTGCGCAAGGGTGTCCAGCTGCAACTGCCCGACGACTACGACATCGACACCCACTTCACGCCGCACTACGACCCGTGGGACCAGCGGCTGTGCGCCGACCCCGACGGGCTGTTCTTCAAGGCCATCAAACGCGGCACGGCGTCGGTGGTCACCGACCGGATCGAGACGTTCACCGAGACCGGGGTGCTGCTCGAGTCGGGCCGGCACCTCGACGCCGATGTGGTCGTGACCGCCACCGGGCTCGAGCTGCTGTTCATGGGCGGCATCGAGATCTCGGTCGACCGCGACCCGGTCGACCTGGCCCGGAAGCTCACCTACAAGGGGATGATGCTCGAGGGTGTGCCCAACCTGGCCATGGCCGTCGGCTACACCAACGCGTCCTGGACGCTGAAGTGCGACCTCACCTGCGACTACGTGGCCCGGCTCCTCAACGAGATGAGGAACCGGGGGCGGGCCCAGGCCACCCCGCGCAACCGTGACGGCTCGGTCAGCCCCGAGCCGCTGCTGGGGCTCAGCGCCGGATACGTCCAACGGTCGGCGCACCTGTTCCCCCGCCAGGGGAGTGCGGCCCCGTGGCGGGTCCACCAGAGCTACCTCCGCGACTACCGGGCGCTGAAGATGGACGACGTCGTCGACGACGCCATGGAGCTGACCAACCCGCCATCGGTCGAACCGCCGCACGGGTCGGATCCGACGCCGATCGGTGCCGGGGCCCCGGCCGCGGCAGCCGGCTGAGCCGGCGGGGGAGCGAGCGACGTGCAGATCTTCGCCGGCCGGGTGGCGGCCATCACCGGAGCCGGATCGGGTATCGGGCGAGCTCTGGCGCAGGAGCTGGCCGGCCGCGGTGCCCATCTGGCGCTGGCCGACATCGATCCCGAAGGCTTGGCCGAGACCGTGGCGATGTGCGAGGGCGCCGGGGTCAAGGTCGCGGCGTGCGAGCTCGACGTCGCCGATCGCGACGCGGTCTTCGCCTGGGCCGATCAGGTGGTCCGGGAACACGGCAAGGTCAACCTCATCGTCAACAACGCCGGGGTCGCGTTGGGCGCCACGGTCGACGAGGTCGCCTACGACGACTTCGAGTGGCTCATGGCCATCAACTTCTGGGGTGTCGTGCACGGCACCAAGGCCTTCCTTCCCCATCTGAAGGCGTCGGGTGAGGGCCACGTCGTCAACCTGTCCAGCGTGTTCGGCCTGCTCAGCGTGCCGACCCAGTCGGCCTACAACGCGGCGAAGTTCGGCGTCCGGGGCTTCACCGACGCGCTGCGCATGGAGCTGGAGATCGAGGACTGCGGCGTGTCGGCCACCACGGTCCATCCGGGCGGGATCAAGACCAACATCGCCCACCGGGCCCGGTTGAGCGAGAGCCTGGCCGCTCTCGGCGACGGCCGGGCCGACGGACCCGGCGACTTCAACAAGGCCCTGCGCATGCCTCCCGAGAAGGCCGCCCGCCTGATCCTCGCCGCGGTGGCCAAAAACCGACGCCGTGCCCTGATCGGTGTCGACGCCCGGGTGCTCGATCTGCTCGCCCGGCTGCCGGCCGGCCTGTCCCAACGCGCCCTCGTCGCCGGAGCCAAGCGCCGAACCTGAACCCTCCCGGGGTCAGGCACCCAGAGGGTTCAGGTTGGGGTGCCGCCGCCGCCTTCGCCGACGAGCGGGACGAACGCCACCGGGCCGAGGTCTTCCACCGCGACGTCGTCGCCGGTGCGGCGGACCCGGAGCAGTCGCTGGTGGCCGCCGCGACCGACCGGGACGATCATCCGCCCACCGTCGACCAGCTGATCCTCCAGTGTCGACGGCACCTCGACAGCGCCGGCGGTCACGACGATGGCGTCGAATGGCGCGTGGTCGGACAGACCCAGGGTGCCGTCGCCCTCGATGACATGCACGTTGTCGTCGCCCAGATCTCGCAGTCGCCGCCTCGCCTCGGTGGCCAGTCCCTCGTGTCGCTCGATGCTCCACACCTCGCCGGCGATCGCGCCCAGGACGGCGGCGCCGTACCCCGATCCGGTGCCGATCTCCAGCACGCGGCTGGTCGGCGTGAGCTCGGCCGCCTCGGCCATGACCGCCACCATGAACGGCTGGGAGATCGTCTGCCCGCTCCCGATGCGGAGCGGGTGATCCTCGTACGCGACCGGCTCGAGGTGGTCGGCGACGAACCGCTCCCGGGGCACGGTGCCCATCGCCTCGAGCACGGCCCGATCGGTGATGCCGCGGGCGACCAGATCGCGCTCGACCATCCGCCGCCGGTGTACCCGATGGTCCGCGGGTCGTACCACGTCGACGACGCTACGCCTCGACGCGGGCCGGTGGAAGGGACCAAGGACCGCATTGCCGTCCCGGCCCGCGAGGTCGGCCTCGTCAGGGGATCGACGGGTGTGCGTACGCTGGGGCGAGAACATACGGGGGGAGTGACACGTGACCAAGTGGGTTGTGGACCGGACCGTCGACCTGGTGGCCCGGCGCCACAGCGTGGCCCGTGACCCGGAGAAGGTGACCGTCCGGGGCGACGAGTCGGGATCGCCCGTCGTGGCCGACATGGTCTGGGAGCGGGTCGAGGCCATCTACCGCAGCGGGATGCACCCCGGAATGCAGCTGTGCATCCGCCACGGGGGCGAGGTCGTCGTCGACCGGGCGATCGGCCATGCCCGGGGTGTCCGCCCCGGTCATCGCTTCGATCCCGACCAGGCCGTCCCGATGCAACTCGACACACCGGTCAACCTGTTCTCGGCGGCCAAGGCCGTGACCGGCATGGTCATGCACAAACTCGAGGAGATGGGCGTCCTCTCCCTCGAGGACCGGGTCAGCGATCACGTCCCCGACTTCGCGAACCACGGCAAGGGCGACATCACCCTGGAGCAGGTGCTGAGTCACCGGGCGGGCATCCCGACCCTGCCGAAGGAAGCGTTCGAGCTGGACAACCTGACCGACCCCGAGTGGATGGAGGGCATGGTCTGCGACCTCCGGCCGTCGGGCGTCGTGGGCGGTTCACCCGCCTATCACGCGGTGGTCGGTGGCTTCGTCATGGAGGTCGTGGCCCAGCACGCGGCGGGGCGGAGCCTGCGCGACGTGCTCGAGCAGGAGATCCGCCGCCCGCTCGGCCTGGAGTGGCTCCACTTCGGCGTCGAGCCCGAGGACGCCGAGCTGGTGGCGCACAACGTCGAGACCGGCTTCCCACTGCTCCTGCCGCTGGAGATGGTGTTCCGGAGGGCGCTCGGCACGCGCTACGGCCACGTCCTCCACCTGTCGAACGACCCGCGATTCCTGACGTCGGTGATCCCCTCCGGCAACGTCATCACCACGGCCCGGGACATCGCCGCGTTCTACCAGTGCCTCCTCGACGGCGGTGAGCTCGACGGCACGCGGGTCTTCGAGGAGGAGACGATCACCCGCGCTCTCGAGCACCGGGACGAGGGCACCCCGGTCGACCGGATGCTCGGCATGCCCATCCGCTACAGCGCCGGGTTCATGCTGGGCAACGAGCAGGCCAGCCCGTACGGGTGGGATCATCCCCGGGCGTTCGGTCACATCGGGCTGTCCAACATCTTCACCTGGGCCGATCCCGATCGTGATCTGGTCGGCGCGTTCCTGACCACCGGCAAGCCGGTGCTGGGCACCCATGTGCTGGCGCTGCCGCAGCTGCTCCTCGAGATCAACCGGGCGTTTTCGCCGTAGGAGCGCCGGTCCGGCTCAGCCCGTGCCGGTCAACGCGTCCTCGGTGAGGTCGGCCATGACGGCGGCACCGGTCACGTTCGGGTGCCACGGGATCGCGCCGGGGATGGGGTCGGCCCCCTCGATCCACCGCTCCGCCGCGGGTCGGCAGGCGCCGTGGCCGCGGAACCCTTCGTAGGCGTCGACGTAGGTGACCCCGGTGCGGTCGGTGGCCTCGACGAAGGCGGCCTGCAGGCGCTCACCGACGTCGAAGAGGAAGTCGGTCTCCTCCTGGGTCAGCGGGGCGCACGGCCGGGACGGGTCCTCGATGACGATGGGATAGCCGACGAAGACGATCCGGGCGCTCGGCGCACGGTCGGCGAGCAGCTCGAGCATGGCGACCAGCTCCTCGGTGACGGCGGTGAACCGTGCGTCGCGGGAGGCCTCGTCGTCGATGCGCTCGGGAGGACAGCCGCCGTTGCAGTCCATGAAGGTCCCGATGTAGTCCATGTCGTTGCCACCCGCGGTCACGGTCACCAGCGCGGCATTCTCGGTGACGGCGTCGATTTGGGGCGGCTGCGTGCGGTCGCCGAACCGCTGCGGGGTGTCGACCACGTTGTCGATGGTGGCGGCGCTGCAGCTGGCGTCGACCAGGTCCAGTCCCAGCCGGGCCGCCAGCACCCGGGGGTAGCTCTCCTCGCCCCGCAGGCACGGTCCTTCCACCAGCGCACCGGCACCCGGACCGGCGGCGTTCGAGCTCCCGAGTGCCACGTAGGTCCCCTCCAGCGGAACGACGTCGGGGGCGGTGATCGTCGAGGTCGGGGAGCGGAGCGGAGATCCGGCATCGTCGCCCGAGCCGCACGCGACGAGCAGCAGGGCCAGGCCCATCACCACGGTTACTTCCCGGCGCATCACTCCGACCATTCTCCCCGACCGGCGCGTCGGGAATCGACGCGAACGGACGGAATGTCGGCGGAGGGGAGGCGTGGGATCCTTCGATCCTGGAGGGGACGGCCGATAGTACGGTGATGCTCACGCACGATCGGAAGGTGGCGCAATGATCCGGAAACTGGCCCTGGCGCTGGTCGTCCTGGCCCTGGTCGCCGCGGCCTGCGGTGATGACGACGACGCAGGCGGGACCTCGGACACCGGGCCGGTCGTGACCGCGGAGGGGTCCGAGACCTCGGCCGCCGACACGGGTGACGCCGCCACCGACGGGGCGGTCACCACGCTCGACGGGGTCGAGTCGGCCGTCGTCCAGATCGTGGCCAAGGGCAGCTTCGTCCAACCCGAGGGCAGCCTCGCCTCGTTCGCCGAGGTCGAGGGCGCCGGTTCGGGCAGCGGCTTCATCATCGATCCCTCGGGCATCGCCGTCACCAACAACCACGTCGTCACCGGTGCCGCCACCCTCGAGGTCTTCATCGACGGCGAGGACGAGCCGGTCAACGCCAAGGTCCTCGGCGTCTCCGAGTGCAGCGATCTGGCCGTCATCGACATTGACGGCGACGGGTACCCCTTCCTCTCGTGGTTCGACGGTGAGGTGAGCCCCGGGCTCGAGGTGCGGGCGGCCGGCTTCCCGCTGGGTGATCCCCAGTACACGCTGACCAGCGGGATCGTGTCCAAGGCCGAGGCCGACGGCGACACCGACTGGGCGTCGGTCGAATCGGTCATCGAGCAGGACGCCAACATCCAGCCCGGCAACTCCGGTGGCCCGCTGGTCACCGCCGACACCGGCCAGGTCGTCGCCGTCAACTATGCGGGCGGCGATCCCGGGACCGGCACCTCGCAGTTCTTCGCCATCGGCTCGGACCTCGCTCGCCCCACGGTGAAGGAGCTGGAGGGCGGCGATGTGCTCTCGCTCGGCGTGAACGGCGTCGCCATCGTCGATGAGGAGTCGGGTATCCAGGGCATCTGGGTCTCGTCGGTCGACACCAACAGCCCGGCCGGCGAGCTGGGTCTCCAGGGGGGCGACATCATCGAGCGGCTCGAGGGGCTCACCGTCGGCGCCGACGGCACGATGAAGGACTACTGCGACATCCTCCGCTCCCACGAGGCCACCGACAAGCTGGCGGTCCAGGTCCTCCGCTTCGAGGAGAACGCCCGGCTCGAAGGCGAGTTCAACGGCGACGAGCTGACCGCGGTCGAGTCGTTGGTCAGCGATGTGGTCGAACAGACCGGTGGCCTGGCCGCCGGCGGCGCCGACTACGCCGAGTTCGTCCAGGTCGAGGATGACAGCGGCACCGTCGCCGTCGAAGTGCCCGCCGCCTGGTCCGAGGTCGACGGCGCTCCCCGAGAGCTGGACGACGGCACCACCTTCCCCAGCGTCGTCGCCGCCCCGGATCTCCAGGCCTTCTACGACGTCTGGACCGAACCCGGCGTCGAGGTGATGGCGGTCGGACCCGACGTCAGTTCCGACGTCACCTTCCTCCTCGACGAGCTGGGTGCCGGAGCGGCGGCCGAGTGCACCGACGCCGGCCGGGAGCCGTACGAGGACCAGTTGTACGTCGGGGAGATCCAGTTCTACTCCAACTGCGGCGGGGGCGATCCGGCGGTGGTGCTCATCGCCGCCCAGCCCCCCGATGCGCAGTTCACCGCGATCGTCATCCTCCAGCTGGCCACCCAGGCCGACGCGGCCGTGCTCGACCGCGTGGTGCAGACCTTCATCGTCTCGGTCTGACCAAGTGAGCACGCTCGGGGTCAGGCACCGAGCGTGCTCACGACGGCTCGGTGTCGGGGGCGGCCCGTGAAGCCCCTGGCGCTGTGGGCCACGCCGCGCACGGTGTCGACCGCGTTCGACAAGATGATGCGGACCCGTGGGGATCATCGGGTGCGGACCGAGCCGTTCTCCATCGCGTACTACCTGGGTCCCGAGCAGCGCTCGCCGCGGTTTCCGGTCAGCCGGCCCGAGGCGACCTTCGCCGCGGTCCTCGACGAGGTGCGCAGCCAGGCCGCGTCGGGGCCGGTCTTCATGAAGGAGATGCCCCACCACCTCGGCCCGCTGTTGGGCCCCGAGGTTCTCGCCTCCTTCCGGAGCACCTTTCTCATCCGTGATCCGGCGTACGCCGTGCCGTCGTTGGCCGGTCACTGGAGCGACTTCACCGACGACGAGGCCGGCTACACGGCCCAGCACCGGGCGTGGACGCTGGTGCGTGAGCTGGGCGACGAGCCGGTGGTGATCGACAGCGACGATCTGCGGGCCGACCCCGAAGCGGTCGTCGGTGCATGGTGCGACGCGGTCGGGATCGAACGACGCCCGGACGCCCTCGAGTGGACGCCGGGCATGCCCGACGAGTGGCGGGTGTGGGAGTCCTGGATGACCCGGGCCGCCGCCAGCACCGGGTTCGCCCCACCCGAGGCCGCGCCGGCTCCGGTGGTGGACGACGTCCTCTCGGCTCGGATCGACGCCTGTCGGCCGCGGTACGCGGCCCTGGCCGAGCACCGGCTGCGCGCCTGAGGAGTCCCCGAGCGTCAGTCCGGGTGAGCCAGCGCCGCCTCGGTGAAGCGGTCGAAGAGGTGGAACCGGGTCGGGTCGAGGTCGACGCCCACGTGATCGCCGGGCCGGATCCCGAACGAGCGGCTGACCGAGACGACGGTCAGCGGTCCGGTCCCGGAACGATCGACCTGACCGTCGACCACCAGGCGCACGACGCTGGTCGACCCGCGTACCTCGGTTCGTTCCACGGTGGCCGGGAGCTGGCCCTCACCCTGCCGCGACTCGATGCGGACGTCCTCGGGGCGGATGCCGATCAGGACGTCGCGCCCGAAGAACCGTTCGGCGACCGGAGCGTGGGCGGGGAACCGGCGGTCGCCCACGCGGTACGCCCGCAGGCGACCGCCCTCGACCACCGAGGCGGGGATGATGTTCATCGCCGGCTCGCCCAGGAAGGTCGCCACCGTCACGTTGGTGGGGTGGTCGTACAGCTCCATGGGTGCGTCAACCTGCTGGAGCCGGCCCCGATCGAGTACCGCGATCCGGTCGGCCAGGACCATGGCATCCTCCTGATCGGCCGTCACGAGCAGGGTCGTCAGCCCGTAGCGGCGTTGCACGCGGGCCACGTCGCCCCGCAGCTTCAACCGGAGTGTCCCGTCGATGCGGGCCAGCGGCTCGTCGAGCAGGACGACGCGCGGCCGTGCGACCAGGGCCCGCGCCAGCTGCACCGCCTGGATCTCGCCGCCCGACAGCTGATCCTGCCGGCGTCCCAGCAGGTGCCCCACCGAGAACAGCTCGGCGTCCTCGTCGACCCGCGCCGCGATCTCGTCGCGGTGGGTGCGGCGCACCTCGAGGGGCAGCGCCACGTTGCCCCTCGCCGTGCGCGACCCCACCAGGGCGTTCTGCTGGGTCACCATGCCGAATCCCCTGCGGCGGGGCGCCATGCGGGTGATGATCTCACCGTCGCAGATGACCTCGCCGTCGTCGGGGGTCTCGAGTCCGGCCGCGATGCGCAGGGCCGTGCTCTTGCCGCATCCCGACGATCCGACGAGGGCGACGCACTCGCCGCTCTCGACGGTGAGATGCAGCCCGACCAGCGCTTCGGTCTCGTCGAAGCGCCGGGACACGTATGCGAAGTCGAGTCGAGTCATCGCTCCTCCGCCATGAAGGTTAGGGACGATCGGGCCCGATGTCGGTCGCGATGGAGATAGAACGGAGGCATGGCTCAGTACGTCGTCCACGTCCGCACTCCGAAACCTCCGGCCGAGGCGTTCACCTACATGGCCGACCTGCGCAACTTCGCCCGGTGGGACCCCGGCGTGACCGAGGTGCAGCAGGTCGAGGGCGAGGGCGGAGGTCCCGAGGCCTCGTTCGACGTCAGCGTCAAGGGTCTGGTCGGCGACCTGACCCTGCGCTACGACACGACGCTCCACGAGGCGCCCGAGAAGGTGGTGGCGCTGGCGAAGAGCAGCATGCTCACGTCGCTCGACACCATCACGGTCGTCGCCGACGGCGACGGGTCGGTGGTCACCTACGACGCCCAGCTCGACCTCAACGGAGCGCTGCGGCTGGCCGATCCGCTGTTGCGCCTGGCGTTCGGTCGCATCGGTGACCGGGCCGCGGCCGGGTTGATCGAGGCCCTGGAGGGCGAGCGGGTCGACACGCCCTGACGAGCACGATGGGGCCTGACCCCGATTGTGCTCGTTGGGTTCAGCGCTCGAAGCGAGCCAGGAACTCCCAGATCACCGTGCTGTCCCAGTCCTGGGTCGCCCGGCTGCTCCGGCTCACACGCTGTGGTGGTGACGAACTGGTTGGTGCCGCCCACGGCGGCGATGGCGGCCACCCGGTCCGAGAGCTCGCAGGCCAGCCGGTGGCTCATCGCCCCGCCGTTGGAGTGGCCGACGATGGTGATGCGGCCGGGGTCGATGTCCAACCAGCTCCCCACGTCGTCGAGCACCGCCGAGAGGTAGTCGATGTCGTCCACCTCGTCCTCGCAGGCGCGGCCCGAAGTGCAGTCCCAGTCGCCGCCGCCACCCGCGTTCCACAGCCGCAGCCGCCGAAACGGCAGGAAGCCCGAACCGTTGGGGTAGACGACGGCGAATCCCTCGTCCTCGGCGATGGTGTGGAGACACGACGCATCCGATCGGTCGCCGTCGTTGCAGGCCATGGTGACGGCCGTCTCCGATCGTCCCCCGGCGCCGTGGAGCGCAACCATCAGCGGAACCGACCCGGACGCGGCCCGGGTCGGCACGTACACGTCGTAGCCGCGGTCGTCGTGGCCGGTGACTTCGCAGTCGCCCCACCCACCCGGCTCGGCACAGCGCACGGCCCCGGCGGTGCGGGCGTCGTCGGTGCCGGTGTCACCGGGGCGACATCCCGGCAGGACCATCAGCGCCAGGACGAGCGTCAGGATTCCCACGATCGTCGAGCAGTGCCGGACGCGGGGGACGGGGGAGGTGGGAGGCGTGGTCATCACCCATCTGTCGAGTGAGGGGTCTCGATCGGTTCGTCCTGGCATGCTGTCGCGGTGCCCCACGCGTCACCGCGGATTCCCGCCTCGATTCCCGCGGGTGTCCTCGCCGAGTTCGGCCTGGACGAAGCGACACCCGTCGCGCCGCTGGGTGCGGGCCACATCCATCGGACCTGGCTGGCCGGAGGCCGGACCGTGGTCCAACGGCTCAACGAGCGGGTCTTCCCCGATCTGGGCCTGGTGATGGAGAACCTGGACCGCATCACGGCGCATCTGGCCCGCCGCTGCCCGCAGTGGGTGGATCGGTCGCCGATCCGTACCCGCGACGGGGCGCTGGTCGCCCTCGACCCGACGGGCGGCCGCTGGCGGGCGCAGCCGTTCGTGCCGGGGGTCGTCCCCGCACCCGACGCCGACCGGGGCGATCTGCGGTCGGCCGGGCACGCGTTCGGAACGCTCCTGGTCGCACTGGACGACCTGGACCCGCCGCCGGACGAGACGATCGTCCGGTTCCACGATCTGGACCGGCGCCGCCGATCGTTGGCCGAGGCGGTCGCCGCCGATCGGGTCGGCCGGCTCGGCGGATGCAGGAACGAGGTGGACGGTGCCCACGACCTGGACGCGGTGATCGGGCCCGTCGCCGCCGCGACCGGCGCGATCCCGATCCGCACCGTGCACAACGACGCCAAGCTGGCCAACGTCGTCCTCGACCCGGGCGACCGGGCACCCCGCGCCGTGCTGGACCTGGACACCACCATGCCGGGGACGGTGATCGCCGACCTCGGCGAGCTGGTGCGCAGCTCGGTGGCGGCCACGACCGAGGAGGGAGCCGGGGGCGCCCGGTCCGGTGGCGTCGACCCGGCGCGCTTCGCCGCGATCGCCTCGGGGTACCTCGCCGGCTGCGGCGGCCGGCTGACCGAGGACGAGCGATCGCTCTGCCCCTGGGCCGGACCGCTCATGAGCTTCGAGAACGCGGTGCGGTACCTGACCGATCACCTGGACGGCGACCGCTACTTCGCCGTCGACCACGCTGGTCACAACCTGGTGCGGGCGCGGGCCCAGTTGCGGCTCACCGAGGATCTGGTCGAGGCCCAGCCCGAGCTGTCCGCGGCCCTGGACGCCGTCGCCTGACCGACGTGAGCGCCTCCCGCTGGGTGAGCCGGGTTCCCGTGGCCGTCGCGGCGAGCTCGAACCGCTGCCGGCCGTCGACCACTCAGCGGTCGACCCCCTCCAGCAGCCGTTCGAGGTTGCGCATCGCATCCGACGCGTGGTCGAGGATCCTCACCAGGACCTCCAGCTGCTCGGGGTCGGGATCGCCCCGATTGCCGCTGAACCCGTCCAGCCGGGCTCGCATGAGCCAGTCCTGGAGGTCGGGGTCACCCTGCCACCGGACCGAGTTGTGCATGTCGCCCAACGTGGTGCGCAGCCAGTCGATGTCGCTGTCGGGATGGGGGACCACGGTGCACAGCTCGTTCTTGAGGGCGTCGTCGTCGTGGGTCACCTCGACGTGCGCCACGAAGGCGCTGCTGAAGACCTGTTGGCACGTGCGCACCGTCTGGACGGTGACGGTGTCGCCGCCGAACATGGGGACGACCGGGCGCCGCTCGAGTCCGTCGGCGGTGCAGTCGACGAACAGCGCGCCGGGCCCGGAGGGGACCGAGCCGGCGTCGAGCACGATCTCGTCCTCGGTGATCTCCTGCACCCGGCCCTGCCGGACCACGTCGGTGATCCGCTGGAGCTGGGCGATCTCGGCGTGGGTCACCGTGGCACACCGATACATGGTCGGGCGGACGTCGGGGTCCAGGCGCAGGAGCTGGCCGGCGGATTCCAGCCGCTCGAACAGATCGTCGACCGAGGTGGCCCGGGCCGCGGCCTCGGTCCGGTGGGCGAACCCGCCGACCGCGGCGTCGAAGAACTCTCGACCGGGTTGGATGATGGCGCGGTCCAGCAGCCACGAGTCGCGGGGCCGGATCCAGGTGATGCCGTCGGGATCGACCCCGTTGGCCAGCAACCACAGCGCCGTGTCGATGGCCGTCTTGCCGCCGCCGACGATCACGAACGCGGCCGGCGGCTGATCCAGGGCGGCGAGGTCGTTGGGCGGCACGCACCGCACGCCGTCGGCCACGCTGAAGTCCGGCGCCCGCATCGACGGCACGATCACGTTCATGTACGTCGTGTCGATCGTCTTCGCCGCGACCGTCACCTCGTGGGTCTCACCCGAGACCAGGGAGCGGGCCGCGCCGTCACCCTCGTACCGGCACATGGGGACGTACTGCACCCGACCGGACGGCAGGAACTGCTGGTGCAGGACGTGGTCGAAGTACGCGACCACCTCGGCGCCCGACGCCAGCTCGTACAGCCCGGCGTTCCATCCGGTGGTGTCCTTCTTGTCGGAGCCCAACTTGCGCGAGTTGACGCCGTAGAACGCCGACGGCTGGTGGAGGCGGACGAACGGGTAGGCGACGTTCCAGTGCCCGCCGGGACGCTCACCCCGGTCCACCAGCAGGACGCGGGCGTCGGTCTCGGCCAGGAGCACGTCGGCGAACGCCATGCCCATGGCTCCGGCTCCGACGACGAGATAGTCGGTCTCGAGGTTCATGATCCGGTCCTCACGAGCGCATCGGGAAACGCGTCGAAGTACCCGCTCAGCTCAGTCACCGACCCGACCGCCAGGCGGGCCCGGTCCGAGTCGAGCAACGCACCGACCGACTCCTTTCCGCAGATCAGATCGGCCCAGGCGTCGAGGTCCAGCTCGAGGAGCAGGTCGGCCTCGCCTCGCGGCGGCGATTCGAACGCGGCCACCCCACCGCGCACGTGGAGCGCCATCGGCTCGGCGTCGTCGAGGTGCACGACCAGTCGGCGGTGCAGGTCGGCGGCGCGATCGGGGTCGATCTGGACCCGCAGGGCGCGCAGGTACGTCTCGGCCGGCGCGGTGCGCACCTGATGGCGCGACACGATCGGCCGGGTCAGCGCGGAGCGGTCGGTCGACCCCTCCAGCTCGCGGGCCTCGGTCAGGGTGAACGCCCGGACGTTGGCCGACGTGGTCGTCTGGCCGATCCGGCGCAGCGCCGCCGCCTTTCCCCGCCGGGCGTCGTCGTCGTCGGGATCGACCCGAAGCAGCCACGACCCCAGACGGGCGGCCCACGGCGCATCGTCGCGTTCCAGCGCGGTCTCGAGCTGTGCCAGCATCGCGCCCCGACCCCCGAACCCCGCAACGATCCGTCGGGCCTCCTCGGCCGGATGGTGGGCCATCAGCTCGGCGCCGTCGTTGCCCCACCAGCCCAGGACCCCGCCGTGGATCTGGCGGACGTGGTGGCGGACCAGTCCATAGTGCTGCCTGGCGTACGGGCTGCGGGCGAGGCGGGGTGGCAGCACGATCTCGTGCGAGAGCACGTCGGGGTCGATGCCGCGGTTGATGGCCCGGACGGTCTGGTCCCACAGGAACTGGATCGTGTCGCGGTAGTCCAGCAGTGCCCGCTGGACCTCCTCGTGGCCGGAGATGGGAGGGCCGTGGACGCCGACCAGATGCTCGGGTTCCAGGTCTCGCAGCAGGTCGAGGCCCTCCAGCAGGATCTGCGGATCGCGATAGGGCTCACCCCGCAGCGGGTAGATGTTGAACAGTGCCGGCCACAGGTTGTTGTTGATCGCCACTCCCAGGTCGGGGAAGTGGATGACGAGCGAGTCGTCGGCGTCCGACGGGGCGGAGTGCAGGACGGCGTCGAGACCGCCCAGCTCGACGGCGGCGGGGAACTCGGTGGCCACGTCGGTCGGCGGCTCGTACCCGGCGGTGCGGGTGGTGTGCTCGGGATTGAACATGAACGGCCCGATCCCCATGTTGGGCATGGCGTCGGGGCCCTCGTGGGGCAGGAACACGCCGAACTGGGTGAGGGCGCGGCGGATCCACGACGGCCCGGTCTCGGCGGTGGAGCCGGCGACGTTCCCCGGCAACTTGTGATGGGCCCAGATCGGTATCGGATGGTCGATCCCGCTCAGCCAGGCCGACGTGCCGCTCACGTAGTGGAAGTGGCTGTAGACGATGGCGGCGACCGGCGCTTCGGTGAAGGACCGGGTCTGGGCGATGTGGTCGTTCGCCTCCTCGACCGATTCGCCGGTGTCGACCACCACCAGCCCGTCGGGCGCTTCGATCACGGTGCAGTTGGCCAGACCCCAGCCGACCAGGCAGTGCACGCGGTCGGTGACCGTCCAGCGCTTCGGCCGGAACCGCTCCGAGTGCTCGATCAGCCCGGGGTCGGCGATCTCACCCTTCGGGCCGGGACTCACGACGACCAGCCGCCGTCGAAGGCCAGGAACTGCCCGGTGACGAACGTGCTGGTCCCGTCGAGGAAGGGCAGGCAGGCGGCGGCGCACTCGTCGACCGTGCCGAGGCGCCCCAGCGGGACCTGCGCCTCGATCCTGGCCCGCACGTCGGGGTCGGTCGCTCCCGACGCCCGGAGGAACTCGGGGAAGTCCATGAAGTTGGTGCCCAGGGCGTTGACCTGCACCCCGTGGCGAGCCACCTCGCCGGCCGCGTTGCGGACCAGATGGTTGGCCCCGGCCCGCGCCGCCGAATACAGGGACGCCCCCGGGGTGGGCCGGGCCCCGCTGGCACTCGTGATGACCAGGACCTGGCCGCGCCCGGCCTCGACCATCGGGGGCAGGGTCGCCTGGAGGAAGTGGTAGGGCGATTCGAGACAGCCACCGACCACCTGACGCAGGTCGTCGATCGACGAGTCGAGGAATCGCCCGGTGACGACCCGACCCGAGAACATGACGGCCGCGTCGAGTCCGTCGAATCGTCCGAGCGCGGCGTCCACCAGTCGCTGCGAGGCGGCGGGGTCGGCCAGGTCCCACACGCCCGTGACCACCTCGACCCCGGCCCCCATGGCCTCGAGCTCGTCGACCAGGCCGTCCTCGGGATCGCCCACCACCAGATCGTGGCCCGCGGCCGCGAGGAGTCGGGCCAGCGGTGGGCCCACGTAGAAGCTGGTGTTCGCCACGAGGGCCACCCGTCGACCGTTCGCCGTCGGCGTTGGGCTCATGACGGTGGTCCGGCGTCGTTCACCGAGTCGGCCAGCCGGTCGATGATCGGCCGCACGATGAGGGTGAAGGTGTCGGCGATGGCGTGCTCCCGGTGATCGCGCTGGGCTTCGAGCCGCTCGGGGTCGAGGACGACCGCCATGAACGCCTCCCGACTGGGGAAGGTGTTGAAGCGGACCTGGTCCCACGCCCGTCCGTCGCCCAGGATCGTGCCGTCCACGCCGAACCACCCGGCGATTCGGACGCCGTGGGCGATCGCCACGGGGGCGGCGCCGCGCTGGTAGGCGGCCATGTGGTCCCGGTCGGCATCGTCGTACCCGGGCGTCTCCACCCCGTCGGTCTCCTCGAACCGCAGAACGTGCACGACCTGCACCGGACCGTCCTCCTCGGGCGGCGTGGAGGCCAGCACCGTGCCGTACTCGTGGTTCAGCTCGGCGTATCGGGGGCTCGGCGGAGGAGAGTCGCTCATGGGTGCTCCGGAGTCGGACGCGCCGGGGAGCCCGGCTGGTGCTTGTGTGTCCAACGAGACCATAGGCCCCTCGTGTGCGGAGCGTCAGGCGTACTCGGCGCCGCCGGAGCCAGATGAACGCCGCCCCACACCGACCCTCCACGGCGAAACTTGGGCAGATACCCGCACATGCGTGGGGTGGATGCCCAAATTTCGCTGCGGGGCGGGGGGCGCTACCGGGTACCGAGGGGGACGGGCTCGGGGTGGTGCCGGTGGGAGCCGGGCACCTCGGGCTCGTCGTCGTCGAGATCCGGTTCGCCGCTCCCCGCGACCATGGCGGGCAGCAGGATCAGGGTCGTCAGCCAGCTGAGCAGGATGATCGACGAGAGGAACGCGCCCACCACCAGGTACGGCATGAGCGACGCGAAGAACAGCGGCGTGAAGCCGATGGCGATGACCAGCGCATTGCGGGTCAGCGCCCGGGCCGGCTCCTCGAAGAAGGCGCGGACGGCGGCGCGGCGGTCGCCGAACTCGGCGTCGAGCTCCCGGAACCGCTGCACGAAGTGGATGGCGAAGTCCACGCCGATCCCCAGGACCAGCGTGGAGAGCACGGCGATGGGCATGTCGTAGTCCTTGCCGACGAGGCCGATCACGCCGTAGACGACCATGACCGTCCACAGGACCGGCAGCACGCTGACCAGCGCCCACTTGATCGACCGGAACACGATGGCCATCAGCACGATGACGACGAGGAGCGTGGACAGGAAGGCCTCGAGCATCCCGGAGACCATCTCGTCCTGCCAGACCAGGTTCAGGTAGGTCTCGCCGGCCCATTCGGCCTCGATGCCGGCGGGCAGGGGGGAGGCGGCGAGCTGATCCTCGGTGGCGTCGACGACCGACCGCATGGCCTGGTTGTCGCCGTCGCTGAGCTGGAGCCGGAGGTTGGCCCGGGCCCGGTCCTCGTCGATGAGGGTGGCGATGACGGGGTTGGCGGCGTCGAGCTGGTCGAGCTCGGCGTAGGCAGCCGAGCTGCCCACCACGTCGGAGGCCTCCCACTCGTCCTGGAGCGCCTGGACGGCGGCGACGGCCTCGGGTTCCAGCAGCGCGCCGGGTTCGTCGGCGGTCAGGACGAGACTGGCGCCGAAGGTGCCGGGCAGTCGCTCGTTGAGCGCCGTGGTGGCCTGGCGGATCTCGCTGGAGGACTTGAACCAGTTGACCGGGTTGTCGTTGACCTGGATGGCGGCGATGGCCGGGATGGCGGCGACGGCCAGGAGGCCGAACCCGACCATGACCGGCACGCGGCGTCGCACGCTGAAGCGACCCAGACGACGCAGCCCGCCGGTGAGCAGCCGGCCCTTGCTCTCGGGTCGGTCCTGGAGTGCCGCGGCGAGGCGGGTCTCGCTCATGGTCATGATGAACGCCGGGATGAAGACGATGGTCGCCAGCCAGGCGATGGCGACGCCGAAGGCGACGAAGAGTCCGAACACCCGCACCGGGGGGATCGGCGCGATCGCGAGCGAGGCGAAGGCCACCGCGGTGGTGAGCGAGGTGTACGCCAGCGGGCGGTAGAGCTCGCCGTACACGACCTGGAGCGTCTCCTTTCGATCCAGGTGGTGCGGGTAGCGGTCGAAGAACTCGGACAACACGTGGATGCTGTCCAGGATCGCGATCGGCATCAGGAAGATCGGGATCATCGAGCTCATGATGTGCAGGGTGTTGCCGGTGCCGATCAGCAGCCCCATCGTCCAGACCACGCTGAGCATGGCGACCGCCATGGCGGCCAGCACCAGGGTGACCCTGCGGAAGAACAGCAGCATCAGTCCGAAGATCAGGAGTCCGGCCAGCGGGGCGAAGATGCCCATCTGGATGAACATCTCCTGGCCGAAGACCTCCTCGGCCAGCGGGAGCCCGGCCACGTGGGTCTCGAGCTCGGAGAGGACGGGGGACGCGGCGATGGTGTCGTCGACCGCGTCCTGCACGCCGTTGGCCTCGGACTTGTCGACGAGCGGGATGAAGACGGCGGCGGTGGTGCCGTCGGCCGACAGCACGTTGCCGCCGATGATCGGGTCGTCGCCGACCGCGGTGACCGTGGCGTCGACCGCGGCCTGGTCACCGACGGCGGCCTCGCCGCCGGTGGCGCTGGCGAACCATGCGATCTCGTCGCCGATCACGCCGTCCTCGGCGGCGACGGTGCGAGCCAGGTCGTCGACGGCGCCCAGGATCTCGGGGGTGCGCACGTCGTCGGCGATGACGCCGAGGACGATCATGTCGTGGGCGCCGAAGTCGTCGCGGATCTCGGCGTTGAGGGCCCGCACCGGATGATCGGCGGGGAGCATGTTCTCGGGGTCGGTGTCGACCTCGAGGCGAACGGTGAGGGCGGCGAAGACCAGGGTGAGGAGGGCCGCACTCCAGAGAATGGTGCGGGGCCGCGCCATGGCGAATTCGACGATCCGGTGCGTGGGTAAATGTACGGACATATGCACATTCTGGTGCTCGGTCCGGGAATCCGTCAACCCGTGGTGGCGGATGTCACGGCGCCGTCGCGACCTCATCTCGGTGTCACACCCCCCGCCGTACCCTCCGGGTCATGGGACGCGACCACGACGAGATCCGCGCGCTGCTGATCGCCGCGACGCGGCACCAGGTCGGTCGACCGACCTACGGGATCGACGAGCGGGCGGTGCTGGCCGGCCTGCCGGAACCGCTCGTCGACCGCCCGGCCGAGCTCCTCCTCCTCGAACTGGTCGACGCCCTCTGGGCCGACGGGTGGCAGCCGGTCGAGCTCGCGCGCCAGGGGCGGCGGGGGTGCGCCGCCGCGGGCGGGCGGCTGGTCGAGCTGGTCATCGCCGCCGACGATGCCCACCGCCCAGCCGCCACGCTCCACCATCGGTGGAAGACCCAGATCGAGGAGCTTGCTCTGCCGGCCACCGACGGTGCGCCCGGGTGGATCCGGTCGTGGATCCGGGCCGAGGGGTTCGACCGGGCGGCGGTGGTGGCCGCCATCGTCGATGCCGTGGCCAACCTGCGGCTCCTCCCGCCGCTCGAGGCGATCATCCCGCCGCCCGGTGCCGACGGTGCGTCGTCCAGGACCGAGGCGGCCGCCTGGTCGGCGATGCTCGGCGACGAGGGTCCCGCCGGCGGCCGCGTCGATCCCGTTCTCGGACGGATCCGCGCCCTGTTGGCCAAGGCCGAGTCCACGACGTTCGAGGCCGAGGCCACCGCGCTCACGGCCAAGGCGCAGGAGCTGATGACCCGCCACGCGATCGATGCCGCGCTCCTGGCGGGGCGCGCGGGAGGATCCGGGGAGCGTCCCGTCATGGTCCGCCTCCCCGTCGATGCGCCGTACGTCGACGCCAAGTGCCTCCTGCTGCAGACCGTCGCCGACGCGGGTCGCTGCCGCGCGGTCGCCATGACCGCGCTGGGGATGTCCACCGTCGTTGGGTTCGCCGACGACGTCGCCGCCGTCGAGCTGCTCTTCACGTCGCTGCTGCTGCAGGCCCAGACCGCGCTCGCCGAGGCCGCACGACGGGCGCCGGCCGGTACCGCGGTCCGCAGCCAGGCGTTTCGTTCCGCGTTCCTCCAGGCGTACACCAACCGCATCGGCGAGCGGCTCCGCGAGATCAACGATGCCGTGTTCGCGGCCGCCGATCCCGGTCAGGCCGAGGCGTTCCTTCCGGTGCTGCGCTCGCGGGCCGACCGGGTCGACGAGGTGATCGACGAGCACTTCGGCACACTGACCTCGTCGCGGGTGCGGGGCGGCTACGACCCCGCCGGATGGGCCAGCGGCACCGTCGCCGCCGACAACGCACGGCTCGATTCGGGCCAGCTCGACGACCGCATCGCTCCGGGAGTCTGAGCGGCGAGGTCGGCCGAGGGTGGGACGGGCTCGCTCGAGCCGGGTGGCCCGGAACGGGGCCGGGCGCACGCGGACGCGGCGCCGGCCGGTCGGTCGTCGGGGGCCTCCGCACCAGGACCGATCTACGCTCGGCGCTGCCGGCCGAGCGGCCGACGGACGGAGGAACGGTCGTCGTGATCGTCAGTTGTGGTGAGGCCCTGGTCGACCTGGTGCCCGAGGCGGTTCCGGGCGGCGGTCCGATGAACGTGGCGGTGGCGGCGGTGCGCATGGGTGCGCCCAGCGCCTTCGTCGGTCGGGTGTCCACCGACGAGCATGGCCAGCTGATCTGGAGGCACCTCGAGACCAACGGGGTCGATCTACGGGCCAGCGAACGCGGCGACGAACCCACGGCGCGCGCCATCGTGCGACACGTCCCCCAGTTGGTGTTCGAGTTCGAGGGCGACGACACGGCCGACACGATGCTGTCGCGCGTCGAGCTCGCCGAGCTCGGCGACGGCCCCCACCTGCTCCACGGTGGAACGCTGGGATTCTTCCGGGGCCGCACGGCCGAGGTGCTGGCCACAGCGGTCGAGCGGCACGACGGCATCGTCTCGCTCGATCCGAACGTCCGGCCCGACATCGTCGACGACCGCGACCGCTGGGACCACTTCCACCAGCGGTGGCTGACGCACACCCACATCTACAAGGCGTCGGAGGAGGACCTGGCCTGGGTCTGGCCCGACCAGGACGCGGCGTCAGCGGCCACTCGTCTGCTGGAGGGTGCGGTCGAGGCCGTGTTCGTGACCCGGGGTCCCGACGGCGTGTCGGTGTTCACCCGTGAGGGGCGCATCGACGTGGCCAGCCCTCGGGTCCGGGTGGCCGACACGGTCGGGGCGGGGGACACGTTCGCCGCGTCGGTGCTGGTGTCGCTCCATGACCGGCCCGAGGGCGCTGCGCCGGCGAACCTCGCCGCCGTGTCCACCGCCGAGTGGACGGGG
This sequence comes from uncultured Acidimicrobiales bacterium, assembly GCA_963697385.1. Classification (GTDB taxonomy): domain Bacteria; phylum Actinomycetota; class Acidimicrobiia; order Acidimicrobiales; family CAWCAL01; genus CAWCAL01. The sequence goes on along the minus strand of CAVONU010000001.1, from coordinate 1,057,995 downwards.
ATCGCCCAGCGGGCCGCAGCGGCCGCCGCCATCAACTGCTCCCGGGTCGGCGCCGACCCGCCCACCCGCGCCGAGCTCGACGCCTTCCTGGGCTGACAGGCCCTCCGAAATTCCCCGGCATACGGGTCGGTTTCCGACCCCTTCGGACGGAATTTCGGCGGTGGGTGGGGTCAGACCGGGGTGTTGGTGAGGGTGGACCCCGGGCCCGACGAGACGTCGGGGCTCGCGGACACGGTGGCCGTCACCCTTGCCAGGTCGACGTCCAGCCGGCACCAGGCGCCGTCGTGGTCCCAGCGGATGGAGAAGCCGGTCTCGCCGGTCTGGCCCACGGTCGGCCGTCGGGCCACGAAGGCAGGATGCGCGGCGCGGAACTGGAGGAGGCGCTGCTGGCGCTGGGTGACGTCCGACCGCAGCGCCCGGCCGACGGCCTCGAGGGAGTAGTCCGTACGGTTGATGGACCGTCCCTCTCCCGTGGCCTCGATCGCTGCGGTGTCGTTTCCCCCTCCGAGCAGCCCCTGGTAGTACACCTGCGGCCGTCCCGGAGCGAAGAGCTGGACGGCCCGGGCCACGACCATGCCGTCGTCCCCGCCGGCCGCGTCGAGGTAGCTGATGTTGACCTGGTGCGCGTCGAACCCGATCCCACGCTCGGTCGCACCGAGGATGCGGCTCACGTTGGCGCCCCGCCGGACCATCCCGTCGGTGAGCTCGATCAGGTCCGTCTCGTGCACGACCCCGACCAGATCGGGCTGGATCGGCACGCCGTCGTGGCAGTCCAACGTCGTCACGCGGCTCGTCGGCAGGCTGGTCAGGTGGGCCACGAGTCGCCCCGGCCGGGCCGTGCGCAGCGTCTCCAGCATCAGGCCGGGCAGGACGAAGTCGTACGTGGCGTAGCCGTGCCGGTCCAGGCGCTCGACCACCTCGGGGAGGGCGTGCACCTCGGGCAACACGGTCAGGCCGTGCCGTTCGGCGACGGACGCCAGCCCCCCGATGGCATCCCAGATCTCGGGTTCGACCATGAAGCACGAGGAGCCGGCCCGCTTGGCGAGGTAGCCGACCGCGTCGAGCCGCACCTCGGCGACACCGGCGTCGGCCAGGGTCGTGAACCACGACTCGTACATCGCCTGGGTCAGGGGTGAGGTCCAGTCCAGGTCGATCTGCTCGCTCTCGTTGCGGCCCGAGCCGAAGGTGGCCCACACCCGGTCGGAGACGCCGGTCTCGGACACGACGACGTCCAGGAAGGGGTGGTCCGGTTTGCGGAGGACCAGCCGACGGAGGTCCTCGTCGGGAACCTCGCCGTCGGGCCACACCTTGTCGGGTCGGAGGAACAGGTCGGCGTGCGGGGATGAACGGCCGTACCGCTCGAAGTCGCGGAACTCGGGTGCGTGGCGGGAGAGATGGTTGACCATGACGTCGAGGGTCACCGGAGCGAGTCGGGCCAGTGCTTCGAGGTCGGACCAGGACCCGAAGCGGGGGTCGATCCGGTCGTACCGAAGCGGGGCGAACCCGCGATCCGCGCTGGACGGGAAGGGCGGCAGCACGTGAATCCCGCCCGGGAACCAGCCCGCCATCTCGTGGGTGAGGAGGTCGGTGAGGGTCGCCAGTGTGCCTCCCATCGCATCGGGGTAGGCGATGAGTTGTGCCCCACGGGAGATCCTGACCACGCGCTGAATGTAAGCGCTTGCAGTCGGGCCGGGTCAAGCAGGCGGCGCCGTGGCCGGGCCACCCGTAGGGTGACTCCCAACCGAAGGAGATCGGGGGCAGATGGAAGGTGCGGGGGCTCGCCGTTTCCTGAACGCGGCCGCCTGGGCGGCACTCCTCGCCGTGATCGTGGCGGCCTGTGGCGGCGACCCGGACCCCGATGCCGGCGACGTCACCACCACGACGGTCACCTCCACCGTCCCGGTCCCCACCGTCGTCCTCGACGAGCCCACCGTCGGGGTCGGTCCCTATCCCGGCCCCCTCCTCGAGCCCGAAGCGGACCCGACGGTCGAATTCGAGCCGATGCTGCAGCCCGCCGCGCTCGCGCCGCCCGCCGTGGTCCCGACGTTCGTCGACGTCACCGAGCGCTCGGGGCTGTCCGGTCCGCACGCCGGAGGGGAGCTCCAGGCGGCCTCGGTGATGACCGGCGGCGCCGCGGTGCGCGACGTCGACGGCGACGCCGATCTCGACGTGTTCCTGCCCGGCATGGGGACCTCCAGTCGCCTGATGATCAACCAGGGCGATGGCACCTTCGTGGACCGGGCCGAGGCGGCCGGGCTGGCCGAGCTGGGTCCCTGGTCGGCGGCGACCTGGGCCGACATCGAGGGTGACGGTGACGCCGACCTGTTCGTGGCCAGCGCACAGCGGGCGGCACCCCGCCTGTACGTCAACGACGGCGCCGGTCGGTTCGTCGACGAGGCCCGCCCCCGAGGTCTGGTCTGGCCCGAGCTGGTCGGGATCCAGTCCTACCTCCAGTTCGGCGCCACCTGGTTCGACATCGATCACGATCGTGATCCGGACCTGTTCGTACCGCAGTGGAACGTCCTGAGTGAGATCGGGCTGCCGACCCTCTCCCGGCTGTTCCGCAACGACGGGAACGGCGGGTTCGAGGATGTGACCGCGGCCTTCGGTCTCGACCTGGACGACGTCGCCGCGTTCACCGGGGTCTTCGCCGACGTCGACGGCGACGGGTGGGAGGACCTGGCGCTGACCGGTGATCTCTCCACCAGCCGGCTCTACCGCAACGACGAGGGCCGGGGGTTCACCGACATCACCGCGGCGGTGGGCGTCGGCACCGACGAGAACGGCATGGGGAGCGCCGTCGCCGACGTCGACGGCGACGGTCATCTCGACTGGTTCGTCACCGCCGTCTCGTATCCCACGGCGTCGGGCCGTTGTCCGTCCCGGGATCCCACCAGCCAGTGCTCCGGCAACCGGCTCTACCGAGGTGACGGCGCGGGCCGCTTCGAGGACGTCACCGATCGGTGGGGCGTGCGGCACGGGTTCTGGGGGTGGGGCACCGCCGCCGAGGACTTCGACCACGACGGCGATCGGGACCTCGTGATGACGGCCGGATTCCGACAGGAGATCCCCACCGGCAATCCCTTCTACGACCCCTTCTTCACCGATCCGATGCGGCTGTGGCTCCACCCCGATGCGGGCACCGGCGACTGGCCCGAGGTGGCCGAGGCCGCCGGCCTGGACGACCGCGGCGAGGGCAAGGCGCTGGTGGCGTTCGACCACGACCGTGACGGCGACCAGGACGTGCTCGTGGTGAACACCGAGACCGGTCCCGTGCTCTACCGCAACGACACGCCGGTCGATGCGGGTTGGCTGACCGTCCGCCCGGTCACGGCCGGGGGGATGCCGTCGGATCGGGGCGTGCGGGTTCGGGTGATCGACGCCGACGGGCGGGTGCAGTCCCACGCGATCAGCACCGGCGGCAGCTACGCGGCCCAGCTCCCCGCCGAGGCCCACTTCGGCTTCGGCGACGTCGCCGGACCGGTCACGGTCGAGGTGTCGTGGGCCGGAGCGAACGACGTCGAGCGACGCGACGACGTCGCGCCCGGTCAGGTGCTGGAGGTGGTCGAGCCCTCGTGACCTGACCGCACGGGTTCGTCGCCCTGACGCCCGCCCGGGGCGGTGGCGGGCCAGCCGATCTCCCGCTCGGCCACCAGGGCGAGATCGAGGAGCAGGCCGTCGGCGTGATGGCGGGTCAGGACCTGCATGCCGATCGGCAACCCGTCGACCAGGCCGGCGGGGAGGGACACGGCCGGATTGCCGTAGATGTTGGAGGGAATCGTCAGCCCGCCCATGTCGAGCAGGTCCGAGAGCCGTTTCTCGGCCTGGCGGAAGAGGCGAAGGGGCAGGCGGGGTGCCACGCCCGTCGCGGCGCGCAGCGTGGCCAGACCGGCACCGAGTCCCTTCCGGGCCGCCGGTGAGGTCATGACCTTGTCGAGTGCGGGCGGCGGGGTGCTGGACATCTGCGACTCGGCCGCGAACGCCGGCCCCGGGTTGGTGGCGGCGATCACCAGGTCGGCCTGGTCGAACATCGCCGCCATCGCCGCGGTCAGCTCCAGCCGCTTCTTCTCGGCCACCGCTGCCGTGTGCAGGTTGTAGAACGTCTGGCTCAGGCGCAGCCCGTCCTCGATCGCATCGGTGAGATCGTCGGCGCAGTCCGGCCAGAGGTCGCCCAGCTCGGCGAGGACGGTCGAGACGTTGCCCAGCATCCATTCGATGGTCAGGTTGGGCAGCTCGATCGGCACGTCGACGCGGGTGAGCCCGGCGGCGGCGATGAGCCGGTCGGCGGCGTCGGTCACCGCCTGCTCGACCCCGGGTTCGAGGTGGACCCCGCCCAGTCCCGGGACCACGGCGACCCGCAGGCCGGCCAGGTCGTTGGAGCCGAGGTCGGCCTCCCAGGTGCCGTGTGAGGGCAGCGACCAGGGGTCGTTCGAGTCGAACCCGGCGGCCACGTCGTAGTGCCGGGCGGTGTCCCGTACCGACCGGGCCAGGCAGCCGAAGACCTCGGTGCTGGGTCGCGAGTAGGCGCTGGGGCCGCGGGGGATACGGCCGTAGGTCCCTTTCATGCCGATCAACCCGCAGTAGCCCGCGGGGATGCGAATGGACCCACCACCGTCGGCGGCGGTGCACAGGGTGAGCAGGCCACCGGCGACCGCCGCGGCGCTACCGCCCGACGACCCTCCGGCGGTGCGGCCGTGACGCCACGGGTTGTGGGTGACGCCGTTGAGCTTGGTGACGCTCACGTTGAGACCGCCGAACTCGCTGGCCGTGGTGAGCCCGACCGGCACCGCTCCGCCGTCCTCGCGCAGACGTTGCACCGACGTGTGCGTGGTGGTGGCGATGCGATCGGCGAAGACCAGCGACGCCTCGGTGTCGGGCCATCCCTCGTGGTTCTCCAGCTCCTTCAGCCCGACCGGCACGCCACCGAACGGTCGATCGACGTCGGCCTGTTCCGCCGCGGCGATGGCGCCCTCGGGGTCGAGGAACGAGAAGCAGTTCAGGTCGGTGGCATCGATGGCGGCCAGCGAGGCGTCGAGCTCCTCGCGGGGCGAGCGCTCGCCGCGGCGGAACGCGTCGACCAGCGAGCAGGCATCGCCCGACCAGGGTGCGTCGGTCATGGATCCTCGGTTCGGGGGAGTTGGGCGACCAGGCTCTCCAGGATGCCCAGGCTGACGGTCATCTTCCGGAAGAACGAGGCGCTGTGCGGGATGAGGGTGAACTCGGGGTGATCGGACCACATGGCGCGCAGCGCCGCGTCGAGCTCGATGGCCTCCTGCTGCGACTCGGTCCGGAACCGGTTCTCGCTCTCGAACCCGTGGCCGCCGGCCGCGGCGGTCTCGAAGAAGATCACCGAGTCGTAGCGGTCGAGCTCGGCGGCGTGGCTGGAGCCCACGCTGGCGAAGAAGCTTTCGGAGCCGTCGGGCCAGTACGCCCCGCCGTCGACGGTGCCACGGTCGCACAGCAGGACCCGGTCGGGGTAGTGCGTGGCCTGGATGTCCTCGAGGCCGCGCTGGACGTGGTAGATCGCGTTCTGTGCGCTGCGGATGGCGTGGGCCTGGCTGGGACGGGGAAATCCACCCGAGAAAAGGAGGGTCGCCGCCTCGGGGACGACGATGACACCGTCGCCGATCTCGCGCCGGAACAGGTCGGCGGCGGTGGTCTTGCCGCCACCCGGCCCGCCGGTGAGGACGACCCGGAAGGGGGTGTCGCTGCGGGCGTCCGAGGGGGGTGGCGTGGGGTCGGCCATCGTGCGATCAGACCAGCGGGACGGTCTGGAGGTGGTCCGGCACCATCGCCGGCCAGCCGAGGTCGGCGTCGATGGCGTCGCGGAGCTGGTCCGACCCGGTGGGCTCGCCGTGCACGATCAGGGTCTGGTCGGGCGGGCGGGTCGCTGCGCCCAGCCAGGCCAGCAGCTCGCCGTGATCGGCATGGACCGAGAACGAGCGGATGTTGGTGACCTCGGCCCTCACGGGAACGAAGTTACCGAACATCTTGATCTCCCTACTTCCCTCGGCCAGGCTGCGGCCGCGCGTGCCCGCGGCCTGGAAGCCCACCAGCAGGATGGTGTTGCGGGGATCGGGGAGGAGCCGGGCCAGGTGGTGGAGGACCCGGCCTCCGGTGGCCATGCCCGAGGCGGACACGATGATCGCCGGATGGGGCAGCCCGGCCAGGGCCTTGGAGTCCTCGACGTCGCGGATCTCGTGCAGCTGGCCCGTGTCGAACGGATCGGGAAGGTCGTGCAGGTCGGGGCGGACCTCGGCCGAGCCGTCGGCGATCGCTCGCCGGTACACGGCCAGGGCTCGAAGGGCCATGGGACTGTCGGCGTAGACGGGGAGCTCGGGGATGGCCGACGCCGCCATCAGCTCACGCAGGTGGAAGAGGACCACCTCGGTCCGGTCGACCGCGAAGGCGGGAATGAGCACGGTGCCCCCCTGGGCGGCGGTCCGCCGGACGGCGTCGGCCAGCTGCTCGACGGCGCCCTGGTCATCATGATGGCGACCCCCGTACGTGGACTCCATCACCACGACGTCGGCGCCGTCCGGGGGCGCCGGCGGCTCCAGGATGGGGTGATGCGGTCGACCGAGATCACCGCTGAACAGGACGCTGCGTCCGCTCGGTTCCAGCTCGAGCGTGATGGTCGACGATCCCAGGATGTGGCCGGCCGGCCGGAAGGTGGCGGTGATGTCGTCGGTGAGCCGGGTGGTTCGGGCGTAGTCGGCGGGGCGAAAGGAGTCGAGCGCCGCCTCGGCGTGGACCTGGGTGTAGAGCGGCAGCGCGGGGGTGTGCTTGGAGAAGCCCTTCCGGTTGGCGTAGTTGGCCTCCTCCTCCTGGAGGTGGCCGCTGTCGGGCAGCACGATCCCGGCCAGGTCGGCGGTGCCCCGGGTGCACGTGACCTCGCCGCGGAACCCGAGCCGGACGAGGCGGGGGAGGTAGCCCACGTGATCGATGTGGGCGTGGGTCACGGCGACGGCGTCGATGGCCGCGGGGTCGTGGGGGAAATCGTCCCAGTTCCGGAGCCGGAACTCCTTGAGGCCCTGGAACAGGCCGCAGTCGACCAGGACCGTCGACCGGGGTGTCTCGACCAGGAACCGGCTGCCGGTGACGGTGCCGGCGCCGCCCAGGAAGGTCAGGGTCGGCCGCTCGGGTCGCTGCACGTCCCCGGTTCCGGTCACGATGCCGGAAGCTCGATGGGGGAGACGAAACCCGGCGGTTTGACGGCGATGAACGAGCGGCGGACCTCGTCGAGGACGCGCTCGGCGGTGTTGCCCATGACCAGACCCCCGATCCCGGTGCGGGCCACGGTGCCCATCACCAGAAGATTGATGTGAAGTCTGGTCACCAGCTTTGGGATGACCTGTGCGGCGTGACCCTTGAGCACGTGGATCTGCCACGGTTCGCCGGCGACGCCGGCCGCGTCCAGGACGGCGCGCAGCGCCTCTTCATGCGTGGCGTGGGCCTGGTCGACCATGCCGTCCAGGTCGGCCGGCCGGATGTGCATGAACGACGATGTGCGCATGGTCGATTCCCCGTAGAGCTCCCACGCATGGACCACGTGCAGCTCACCGCCCTCGATGCGGGCCAGCGACGAGGCCAGCTCGAGGATGGTGCGATTCAGCTCGGCCTCATCCGGCTCGGGGTTGATCGCAGCCAGGATCCGTCGGGTGTTGGCCCGCGTCGGCCGGATGACCCAGACCGGGCAGGGACACTTGCGGAGCAGTCGTCGGATCGTGGCGTGATCCTCGTGGTCGTCGTCGGCGGTGACCACGACGAGGTCGTGGTCGTGGGCGAGGACGTGGTGGATGATCGTCAAGGCCGGGTCCCCGACCTCGACGATCATCTCGGCCCCGACCGCATCCTTTGCGGCCCACCGCCGCAACCGCTTGGTGAGGTCGTCCCGTTCGACTGCCACCAGGTCGTCGACCAAACCGGGCTGTTGGAGGACGCGCTGGAGCATGGGCGGCTCGGGCGTGACGCCCAACAGCGTGAGTCGGCCACCGTTCTCGCCTGTGATCCCGGCGATGCGCCGGAGGGCGGCGGGGTTGTCACGTTTACCGAGCGGGCTGAACAGGATGTTCTTGAATCGACGCATGTCACGACTCTCGGTCGGGGTACGTCCCGAGCGTAGGTCCGACGACTCCCTGCACTCTGATCGGAGCTGAACCCTCTGGGGGTCAGGCACCCACGGGTTCACCTTCAGACCGCCGCGACCGGTCGATCGGCGACGGTAGGTTGACCGCGGTGAATCGACTGGTCGCGCTGGCGATGCCCGCGGGGGATGGGTTCGTCGCCGAACTGCGGCGGGCCTGGGACCGGGGTGACGCGGTGCTCCCGGTCGACCTCCGGCTGCCGGCGCAAGCGCGGGAGCGGCTGCTCGATGCGCTGCGGCCGGACCGGGTGATCGAACCGGGCGGTGATCGTCGTCGGTCCGGCGGTGCCCCGGTCGAGCCGGGGGACGCACTGGTGGTCGCCACCAGCGGCACGACCGGGGAGCCCAAGGGCGTCGTGATCACCCACGACGCCGTGGCGGCGTCGGCGAGGGCCTCCAGCGACCGGCTCTCGGTCGACCCGTCCCGCGACCGGTGGCTGGCCTGCCTGCCACTCGCCCACGTCGGCGGGCTGTCGGTGGTCACCCGTGCGCTCGTGACCGGGACCCCCTTGGAGGTTCACGCCGGTTTCGACCCGGACGACCTCCTGCGGGCCCAACGCGAGGGCGCCACCCTGGTCTCGATGGTGCCCACCATGCTGACCCGGATGGATGTGAGCGGATTTCGGACCGTGCTGCTCGGCGGCGCCGCCATCCCGAGCGATCGGCCGTTCAACACCGTCGCCACCTACGGGATGACCGAGACGGGCAGCGGCGTGGTCTACGACCACCGGCCGCTGGATGGCGTGGAGGTGCGGGCGGTCGACGGAGAGATCCAGGTCCGGGGGCCGATGCTGCTGCGCGCCTATCGCGACGGCACCGACCCCAAGACCGCAGACGGCTGGTTGCCGACCGGCGACGCCGGCTCCGTCACCCCGGGCTCGGACCCGGAGGACGACGTGCGGGTCGAGGTGCAGGGGCGGATCGGCGACCTGATCGTCACCGGCGGCGAGAACGTCTGGCCCGCACCGGTCGAGGCGGTACTGCGGGAGCTGCCGTCGATCGACGAGGTCGCCGTGGTGGGACGCGCCGACCACGAGTGGGGCCAGGTGGTCACGGCGGTGATCGTGGTGGCGGCGGGTCACCAGGCACCCACCCTCGACGTGGTGCGCAACGCCGTGCGCGAGGTGCTGCCGGCGTTCGCGGCGCCCCGGCGGATCGAACGGGTCGATCGCCTGCCGGTCACGGCGCTGGGCAAGGTCCAGCGGGCGGGGCTGTGAGCCCGCGGACCGAGGTGCGGCTGTTGGAGCTCGACCTGGTCGAGTCGCTCGAAGCCGCCCACGGCACGTCGGGAGGGGGGACCCGACCGCTGACGGTCGTGCGCCTCACCGACGGCGACACCATCGGGTGGGGTGAGTGCGCGGCGCTGGGCGCACCCGGCTACACCGCCGAGACCGCTGGTTCGGCCTTCGACCTCCTGGCCGGCGGTGCCCCGATCGACCCGGTGCGCTTCCCGATGGCGGCGGCGGCGTTGGCCATGGCCCGCCTCGATCTGGAGCTGCGTCGGGAGGGACGGTCGCTGGCGGTATCGCTGGGAGCAGAGCGCGGCGAGGTCCCGGCCGGTGCCACCGTCGGACTGGGACCGATCGACGAGGTGGTGGGGCGGGTCGACCGCTTGGCCGCCGACGGCTACCGGCGCGTGAAGGTGAAGGTCACCCCGGGCCACGACCGCGGCGTCCTCGAGGCGGTTCGGTCGCAGCATCCGGACCTGGAGCTCCAGGTGGACGCCAACGGATCGTACGGTCGCGATGATCTCGACGCCCTCGGGGCCCTGGACGAGGTCGGGGTGACCGTGATCGAGCAGCCGGTGGCGGTGGGTGACGAGGTCGTGGCCGCGCCGCTGGTGGAGCAGGCGGGCGCGGTGATCGTGTGGGACGAGTCGGTGCGGAGTCGCGGCGACGCCGAGCGACTGCACCGCGCCGGGTTGCTCGAGGGGGTCTCGATCAAGCCCGGTCCACTGGGCGGGATCGCCGTCGCGGCCGACCTGATCGCCTGGGCCGCGCCGCGCGAGGTGCGGGTCATGGTGGGCGGTCTGTTGGAGAGCGGCCTGGGCCGGCACGCGCTCGCCGCGTTGGCTGCGCTGCCGGGGGTGGATCTGGTCGGCGATCTCTCGCCCGCGGGCCGCTGGCTCGCCGACGACCCCTGGGCGGACCTGGCCCTGCGCGGCGGTCGGATCATGGTGCCGACCACCGCCGGTGTCGCTCCGCCCCCCGACCCCGACCGACTCGACGCCGTCACCACTCGCCGCGCCCTCATCTGAGCACGCTCGGGGTCAAGCACCGAACGTGAACCCTCTGGGGGTCAGGCACCGAGAGGGTTCACGTTCGCCCGCGCGGGTTCGGGGAGCGTCACGCCTCGAGGCCGGCGCAGAACGCGAGCACGGCGTCGGCGGTCTCGTCCGGTCGCTCGAGGTGCACGCTGTGGCCGGCGCCGGGGATGATCGCCGTTGCTGCGTCCGGGCCGATCCCGGCGGCCAGGCGACGGGCCAGGGCGGTGAACTTCTCGTCGTCGGCGCCGGCGATGGCCAGCGTCGGTCGGCGCATGGCGTCCAGGTCGTCCCACAACGGCCGCTGGGTGCCGGTCCCGCAGCTGCGCAGGCTGGCGGCCAGGCCCTCGGGTCGGTTGCGGAGCCGTGCGGCACGGTGCCGACGGTCCGGTGGGAGCGTGGCGAACAGCGGCTGCGCCAGCCACCGGTCCAGGAAGCCCTCCAGCCCCTCGTTGAGCTCGGCGGCCAGGGCCTCGTCGGCCCGGCGGCGGGCGGCGCGCTCGGTCTCGTCCTCGATCCCCGCCGTGGCGCCGATGAGCACCAGCGCCCGAACCCGGTCCGGATGGGTCACCGCGGCGTGCAGGGCGACGCGGCCACCCATCGAGTAGCCCAGATAGACCGCGTCGCCGCCCACCTCGACGCTGAGCCGGGCCGCTTCGGTGAGATCGGCGTCGTCGTGGTGCGAGTCGCCGTGCCCCGGGGCGTCGAGCATCACCACCTCGTGCCGGGTCGCCAGCCGATCGGCGAACGGACCCCAGCACGCCGAGCTCTGGGTGAACCCGTGGAGCAACACCAACCGAGAGCCGGAACCGATCGTGCGGGAGGCGAGCGTCACCACCCCAGGATGCCCCAGTGGCAGCACGGTGTGGTTGGCTTGGTGGCCGTGACCACCGCCGCCACCTTCTGCGCCACGCTCGTCGACGAGTGGCGCCGCGCCGGGGTGACCGATGCCGTGATCGCGCCGGGCTCGCGGTCGACCCCGCTCGCGCTGGCGCTGGCCGATGCTCCCGACGTTCGAGTCCATGTCGTCCACGACGAGCGGTCGGCCTCGTTCACCGCGTTGGGCCTCGGTCTGGCCGGCGACCGGCCGGCGGTGGTGCTCTGCACCTCGGGCACGGCGGCGACCCACTTTCACGGCGCCGTGGTCGAGGCTCACCTGTCGGGGGTCCCCATGCTGGCCTGCACCGCCGATCGACCGCCCGAGCTGTGGGACACGGGCGCACCCCAGACGATCGACCAGACCGAGCTCTACGGATCCGCCGTCCGCTGGTTCTGTGAGCCCGGCGTCCCCGCCGACGCGGCCGCGCCTTCGTGGCGGTCGATGGCGTCGCGCGGCGTCGCCGAGGCCATGGGTTGGTCCGGTTCCCCCGGTCCCGTGCACTACAACCTGTCGTTTCGCGAACCTCTGGTGGGTGAGCCCGGCCAGCTGCCGCCGGGCCGTGCCGATGGTCGCCCCTGGCACCAGGTGGCACCGCCGGCTGCGCGTCACTCCCGACGTCAGCGATCTGGCGGCCCGGATGGCTGCGGCCGACGGCGTGATCGTGGCCGGGCGCGGGGTCTCGGAGCCGGACGCCGTCGTCGACCTGGCGGAGCGGTTGGACTGGCCGCTGCTGGCCGACCACCGCTCGGGGTGCCGGGTTCCCGGCCGGTCGATCGCATACGCCGACCTGCTCCTCCGTACCGAGCCCTTCGCCCGACGCGCGCCGACGTTCGTTCTGCGCTTCGGTGAGCCCCCGGTGTCGAAGGTCCTGAGCCAGTGGCTGGCTGGACTGGACGCCGAGGTGGTTGCGGGGATGCCGGACCGACGATGGATCGACCCCGAGCGGATCGCAGCTCGGGTCCTGCCCGAAGTGGGCCTGGCCGCGGCCCTGTTGACCGCGCTGGGACCGGACGAACCGGAGAGCCGGGAGGCGGAAGCCTGGACCGTCGCCGACCAGCGGGTGGACGAGCTGCTGGACGACCTGCTTCCGGCCTCCGAGTTGTCCGAGCCAGCCGCGGCTCGGGCCGTGGTCGACGCCGTCCCTTCCGGCGGCGCACTGGTGGTCGCCTCGTCGATGCCGGTGCGCGACGTCGAGTGGTTCGGCCGGGCTCGGGCCGACATCGAGGTCTTCGCCAACCGCGGCGCCAACGGGATCGACGGCATCATCTCGACGGCGACGGGGGTGGCGCTCACGGGGCGGCCCACGATCTGTCTCCTCGGCGACATCGCCCTCCTCCATGACAGCGCCGGGCTCACCGCCCTCTCCGACCGGGCACTCGACCTCACGATCGTCGTCGTGAACAACGACGGTGGCGGCATCTTCTCGTTCCTCCCGCAAGCCGACGCACTCGACCCGGACCGGTTCGAGCTGCTCTTCGGGACACCCCACGGCACCGACCTGCGGGCACTGGCCGCCGCCCACGGGCTCCCGACAGCGGGATGGGACGACCGCGAGCTCCAGCCGAACGGCGTCCGGGTCGTGGTGGCGCCGACCGAGCGCGGCCCCACGACCGATCTGCACCGGGGGCTGCACGACGCCGTGACGGCCGCGGTCGAAGGCTCCCCGTAACCTGCACCCATGGATGATGCACCCGTCTCGGAGATCTTCGACCCCGACGCCTGGGACCCGGTGGAGGGCTTCGACTTCACCGACATCACCTATCACCGGGCCCGTGACGTGGCCGCGGTGCGGATCGCGTTCGACCGGCCCGAGATCCGCAACGCCTTCCGACCGCACACGGTCGACGAGCTGTACACCGCACTCGACCACGCCCGGCAGAGCTCCGACATCGGCTGCGTGCTCCTCACCGGCAACGGTCCGTCCGCCCGTGACGGCGGCTGGGCGTTCTGCTCCGGCGGGGACCAGCGCATCCGGGGCAAGGACGGCTACCGGTACGCCGACGGCGAGACGGCCGACACGATCGACCCGGCCCGCAGCGGCCGGTTGCACATCCTGGAGTGCCAGCGTCTCATTCGTTTCATGCCGAAGGTCGTCATCTGCGTGGTGCCGGGTTGGGCGGCCGGCGGCGGACACAGTCTGCACGTGGTGAGTGACCTGACCCTGGCCAGCCGCGAGCACGCTCGCTTCAAGCAGACCGACACCGACGTGGCCAGCTTCGACGGCGGCTTCGGGTCGGCGTACCTGGCTCGCCAGGTCGGCCAGAAGTTCGCCCGCGAGATCTTCTTCCTGGGCCGCACCTACACCGCCGACGAGGCTCACGCGATGGGGGCGGTGAACGCGGTGGTCGATCATGCCGACCTCGAGGCCGAGGCGCTCCGGTGGGCCGGCGAGATCTGTGGGAAGAGCCCGATGGGTCAGCGCATGGCCAAGTTCGCCTTCAACCTGATCGACGACGGGCTGGTGGGCCAGCAGGTGTTCGCCGGCGAGGCCACCCGCCTGGCCTACGGCATGGACGAAGCGCAGGAGGGCCGGGACGCATTCCTGGAGAAGCGCGATCCCGACTGGAGCCCGTACCCCTACTACTACTGACGGGAGCCCGCCACAGGCGGGCTCCTTGGGAGTTCAGCTCCGCTGAACTCCTTCCCCCTCCCCCACCGTGCTCAGATCTCGAGCAGCGTCCCGAGCACGGCCTGGAACTTGGCGCGGGTCTCGGCCAGTTCGGCCTGGGGGTCCGAGTCGGCCACCACCCCCACACCGGCGAACACCCGGGCGGTCGGCCCGGTGATCTCGGCCGACCGGATGGCGACCGCGAACGCCCCGTTGCCGTCGCCGTCGACCCAACCGACCGGCCCGGCGTAGCGACCGCGGTCGGCTTGTTCGTAGCGGTCGATCAGCTCCAGGGCCAGCCCCTGCGGGTCGCCGCCCACGGCCGGGGTGGGATGGAGCGCCTCGACCAGTTCCAGCACCGAAGCCGGCGGCGAGGACAGGCGGCCCTGGACGCGGGTGCCGAGGTGGTGGACGTTGGCCAGCGAGACCAGCGTCGGCTCGGGCTCGGCGTCGACGTACGAGCAGAACGGGAGCAGGGTGTCGAGCAGCCAGTCGATCGTGATGCGGTGCTCGATGCGGTCCTTTCCCGAGGCGAGCAGCCCGGCGGCGAGCCGCCCGTCGACTTGCGGATCCGACGACCGGGGTGCGGTCCCCGCCAGGGGGTGGGCCTTGACGACATCGCGGGAGCGCGACACCAGCAGTTCGGGTGAGGCGCCGACGAATCCGTCCAGGGCGAACACGACGGCGGTACCGAAACGCTGGTGGAGCCGTCGAATGACGCGGGCCGTGTCGATCGGACGGTCGGCGGTGACGGTCAGTTCGCGGGCGAGCACGGCCTTGACCAGCTCGCCGGCACGGATGCGGTCGCGCACCGGGGTGACCACGTCGTCGCGCCACACGTCGGGCGGCAACGAGCTCGCCAGCTCGATGCGCGAGGGTTCGGGTCCGTCGGCGTGGTCGGCCGCGAGCTCGGAAAGCCGGTCGAGCGCATCGTCGACCGAGCTGTCGTCGTCGACGATCGTCAGCCAGCGGCGGCCTTCGGGGCCGCGGCCCACCAGCAGCTCGGGCACGACCAGCTCCCCGGGCCGCGACGGATCGAACGGGAACGCTCCGAACGCAACGGGGCCCGAACCGGGCACGCCCAGCTCGTCGGGACCCACCAGGTCTCGCAGCCGGGACTGGACTGCGGCGACGCCCCCCGGTCGGGCCAACGGAAGACGAAGCGCCTCGCCCACACCGGTCAGCGCGAGGTCCGCCCGAGCCCACACCATGCCGGTCCGCGCGCCGATCACCACCGGGTCCAGGTCGCGGTCCAGCCGGATCGTGCGTGCGTTCACCCCCCGCAGGGTAGGGAGTTCAGCGGGTCGGGACGGGAGCGGAGCAATCCGCGGGCAGACTGGACGGGTGGATCGCACCGCCACCACCGTCACCTCGGCCGGCGCCGCCGACCTCTACGTCATCGTCGCCGACCTCGCCACCTATCCCGAGTGGATGGATCTGGTGACCCGCACCGAACCCGCCGAACCCGAGCCGGGTGACGACGGTCCGGCCTGGCTGGTCACCCTCCGGGCTCGGGTCGGCCCGTTCGCCCGGTCGAAGCGGCTGCGGATGGTGCGCACGGTGCACGACCCCTCGGAGCGGGTGCGATTCGAGCGACGCGAGGTCGACGGGCGCCAGCACTCGTCCTGGGTGCTCGACGCCGCGGTGAGCGAAGCCGAGACCGCCGACGCAGCACCCGGCAGCCAGGTGACGATGCGCCTGCGCTACGACGGCTCGATGTGGTCCGGCCTGCTCGATGCCGTGCTCGGCTCCCAGATCGAGACCGCCATCCCGAGACTCCAAGGCCACGCCGAAGCCTGACCCCCGCCGAAATTCCGTCCGGGCGCGTCGAAAACCGACGCGCATGCCGGGAATTTCGGAGGGGGGCTGGCCGAGGCCTGCGGCTCACGCGTAATCGCGCAGCATCTTGCTCAGCTCCAGCTGATGCTGCTCCTCGGCCGAGATCTTGCCGCGGGCGAACTCCTCGAGGAACACCGACCGGTCGCCGACGATGCCCAGCAGGTTGCGATAGAGGCGCACCGCTTCGCGCTCGTGGTCGAAGCTCGCCTGGAGGATCTGCTCGACCGAGTGGAACTCGTTGGGTCCTCCCTCGGCGATCTCGGTGGACGGCTGGCCGCCGAACCCGGTCAGGATCTCGCCGACCTCCTGGGCGTGGATCAGGGACTCCTCGGCTTGCGCCTTGAAGAAGTCGACCAGCGGGATCCGGTTGGGACCGGCGACCATCAAGGAGGAGTGGGTGTAGCGCACCACCCCGGAAAGCTCCGATTCCAGAATGCGGTTGAGGGCCGCGACGACAGCTTCCTGATCGAGGGATTCATCCATGGCGTCGACCCTACTCAGCCGGGGATGGTACGCCCTCGTAGAACTGCTGGTACCAGCGGCGGAACTCGGCGATCGGCCCGTCGCCCTTCACCAGCACCGGTCGCTCCCGGTAGATCTTGTCGCGCCAGATCGGCACGTCGGCCTGCAGACCGTAGGGCCCGGTCACGCCCTCGATCAGGTCATCCGCCGCGTCGGCCATGGCCTGGGGGAAGAAGAAGTGCCACCGCAGCCGGCAGGTACCCCGGTCGATCGGCGTGGTGGTGGCGATCAGCGTCATCAGGTCGGGCACGCGGAGCACGGCGACCCCCGGACCGTACGTGTCCCGGGTGAACGTCGGCCCCTCGGGCAGCGCCTCGACCACGCGCGAGAACGGGCCGTCGGTGGTGAACACCGACGACTCGGCCGGAACCTCCTCACGACGGTGGACGTAGCGCAGGTGGGCGTAGTCGACGTTGTTCTCGGCCATCTCCTGCAGTGCCGCCACGAGCTCCACGTGCCACGGGTGGGCATCCGTCCAAGCCGGGTCGGTGACCTCGTCGATCGAAGGGAGCCGGTAGGGGGGCGGCGCATCGGCGGCGTGATACCAAGCGTGGACGAACCCGTCCTGCTCGTCGACCGGATAGCTCCGGACCCGGGCCCGGGCCGGAATGCGTGAGTCGCAGTACGGGATCTGGACGCAGCCGCCGTCGGGACCGAAATGCCACCCGTGGTAGGGGCACTTGATCGTCTCGCCCGACACCCGACCGCCACCGAGGTGAGCGCCGAGGTGGGGGCAGTGGGCGTCGAAGACCCGGGCCTCGCCGTCCGCGTCGCGGAAGGCGATGAGGTCCCGGTCCAGCGCGGTCAGCGAGATGATGTCGCCCGCGCCCAGCTCGGCACTCTCGACGATGGCGTACCAGCCGTTGGGCACCGGGAGCGGATGCGAGCGGGGGGCGAGGGTGCGCTCGATCACCCGGCGGGTGGGTTGGGGACCATCGAGGTCGACGCCGCGGTCCGCACGAGGCGTCGTCTTCTCGCCCGGGAGCACCATGCGCGAGACCCGTTCGTAGAGCTCGGACCCAGAGGCCGGAGCGCGCTCCCGGCCCCCGCCGGTCGGGTCGTCGCTACCCATTGCTGCGGGGACCTTCCCCGGGATCGACCTCGCGCAGCAGCCCCTCGTCGACGTCGTAGACGAAGCCGCTGATGTGGTCCTTGTGGGGGAGGAACGGCGTGATGAGAAGCCGCTGGATCGACTGGCGCACGTCGTCGTAGGGGTCGCTGAAGTTGTCCAGCGCCCAGCGGGGTCGCACGCCCACCTCGGCCTCGAGCTCGGCCTTGAACGAGGCCTCGTCGACCTTCTGCAGACCGCAGTCGGTGTGGTGCATCAGGATGATCTCCCTGGTGCCCAGCTTCCGCTGCGACAGGCACAGCGAGCGGATCATGTCGTCGGTGATCACACCGCCCGCATTGCGCAGGATGTGGGCTTCACCGTTGGCCAGGCCCAGGATCTTGAAGGTGTCCATGCGCGAGTCCATGCAGGCCACCACGGCCAGGTGGCGGGCCGGCGCGACATCGAGGTGGAGACCGTCGAACGACGCCGCGTACGCCTCGTTGTTGGCCACCAGCTCATCGGTGTTGGGGGTGAAATCGTCCGAAGCCATGTGATCGTCCTCCTGGTGATCGCCAGCATCATCGCAGCTGCCACGTCACGGCCGGTGACCCGCCGTCCCGTAGGGTGCCGGGCCATGCGTCGTACTGGGGCCGCCCTCGGGATCAAGGTCGTCGCTGCGCTCCTCATGCTGGCGCCGCTGGTGCTCGTCGCGCCATCCGCTGCGGCTCAGGACCGACCGGGACCGGCCGAGCAACTGGCCGAGCGGTACGCGCCGGTGCTGAGCATCCGGGAGCAGGCCGAGGAGTGCGACACCGACGGCGAGCGGTTCGGCCCGGTCGCAGTGGACAGCGTGCTCGACAACGACCAGATCCTCCTCCGGCAGGTGGGGGCGAACAACCCGGTGACGACGAAGGGTCCCGGCGCCGGCGATCTGTTCGACGTCGGCGAGGGGTTCTACCTCGACTTCCCCGGCGACGCTCTGGCGCCGGGGTGCATCTACGAGCGCGACGTTCGTCGGTACACCCGGGACCTCGAACCGACCGTCTACGCGCACGTTGCGACGCAGGACGATGCGCCCGGACAGTTGGCGCTGCAGTACTGGTTCTTCTGGTACTACAACGACTGGAACAACAAGCACGAGGGCGACTGGGAGGGCATCCAGCTCCTCTTCGAGGCCGACTCGGTCCGGCAGGCGCTGGCGTCCGAGCCGGTCAGCGTCGGCTACGCCCAGCACGAGGGCGGCGAGCGGGCCGACTGGGACGACGAGAAGCTCGAGCGGCAGGGCTCCCGTCCCGTCGTGTACCCGTCGGTGGGCTCCCACGCCAGCTACTTCAGTTCGGCGCTCTACCTGGGTCGCAGCGGCGGCGAGGGCTTCGGCTGCGACACCACCGACGGTCCGAGCACCGAGGTCGATCCCACCGTGGTCGTCCTGCCCGATCGGGTCGACGATCCCAGCGACCCGCTGGCGTGGTTGGCGTTCGAGGGGCGCTGGGGTGAGCGGCAGTCCGGTCCGTTCAACGGTCCGACGGGTCCGAGGGACAAGGAGCGGTGGTCCGAACCGGTCGACTGGCACGAGCAGCTCCGACCCTCCAGCGTCATCATCCCGGGAGGCGACAACGCGGCGGCCTCGGTCGCCAACGGTTTCTGTGGCGTGGTCGACTGGGGATCGAGGCAGTTGATCACCCTCACGCTCAGCCCCGTCGTGTTCCTCGTCGGCGTCGTCCTGCTGGTCGCGTTGATCGGCGCGCTGCTCGGTCGTACCGATTGGACGCCGGTCGAGCCGCTGCCCATCGTGCGGCGGCGCCGGGCCGGTCAGATCATCAAGGCGGCAGCCCGCCTCTACCGGTCGTCGATCGGGCGGTTCGCGGAGGTCGGGCTGATCTACCTCCCGATCGCCCTGGCGGTGGGTGCGCTGCTCGGACTGGTCGCCCAGCTGCCGGTCATCCGATCGCTGCTCGACGGCGATATCGAGATCGGGTTCGTCGGCGTGGTGCTCACCGTCGCGGTGGGCAGCCTCGGCCACGCGGTCGGTGTCGTGATCGCGACGGCCACGACCGCCACCCTCATGCGAGGGACGGAAACGGACGATCACCTCTCGGCACGCGCCGCCTACCGTCGCACGTTCGCCCGGATCGGCGACCTGCTGGGTGCGTTGATCCGCTCCCTGGTCATCGTCGGGTTCCTGCTGGTCAGCATCGTGGGGATCCCCTGGGGGCTACGCCAGCTCGTCCGCTACCAGTTCCTGGCTCCTGTGGTGGCGCTGGAGGGCATCGGTGGTCAGGCGGCGCTGGATCGCAGTTCCCGGCTGATCCGAGGGCGCTGGTTCCATGTGGCCGGTGTGGTGCTGGTGCTGAACGGCGCGGTGTACCTCGTCAACGCCGTGGTGGGGCTCCTCCTCCTGGTGCTGCTGAGCGGCGTCCCCCTCTGGGCCTTCTCGGTGATCGTCACCGTGTTCGCCGCGTTGGTCGTGCCCTACGCTTCCATCGGACTGGTCCTGGTCTACGGGGACGCGGTCGCGCAGGGCGACCGGACCGGAGCGGCCGAGCAACGGGAGCCGGCTGGGGGAGCACGGGCGACATGAGCACCTTCGACGGCCGCATCTTCGACTGCGACAACCACTACTACGAGGCCGAGGACGCCTTCACCCGGCACGTGCCCGAGGCCATGCGCCGACGCTGCGTGCAGTGGGTGGAGATGGAGGGGCGGCGGTATCACCTGATCGCCGGGAGGCTGGATCGGCAGGTGAGCAACCCCACGTTCGACCCGATCGCGAAACCGGGCGTGCTCCGGGAGTACTACCGGGGCAACCCCGAGGGGAAGTCGGCCCCCGAGCTGATCCGGTCGGCGATCGAGCCGATGCCGGCCGAGTACATGGATCGCGACGCGCGCCTGGCCCGCATCGAGGAGCAGGGACTGACCGGCGCGTGGCTGTTCCCCACGCTGGGCGTGCTGTACGAGGACCGTATGAAGGGCGACATCGAGGCGGTCCGCACCACCTTCGGTGCGTTCAACCGGTGGCTCGACGAGGACTGGGGCCTGTCGTACGACGGCAAGATCTTCGCCGCGCCGTACCTCCCGCTCGCCGATGTCGACTGGGCCTGCCGCGAGCTGGAGTGGGCCCTGGACCGCGACGCCCGGATCATCGTGATGCGACCGGCCGCGGTCTGGACCGAGTCGGGCCCCCGCTCGCCGGCCGACCCGGTGTTCGATCCGTTCTGGGCCCGCGTCAACGAGGCGGGCATCGTCGTCGTGGCCCACGTGAGCAACTCGGGGTACTCCACCAACGGCTACCCGCGCGGCGGCCTGATGGACGCCATCGGCGGAGGGAAGCGGCCGACGGTGGCCAGTCTGAATCCCGAGCGGGCGATCTACGACTTCCTGCTGACGCTGATGTACGACAGGCTCTTCGAGCGCTTCCCGAACCTGCGGGTGGCGTCGATCGAGAACGGGTCCGAGTTCCTCGGGGACCTGTTCCGCAAGCTGGCGCAGTCCCGCAACCGCCTGCCCGGCTACTACGCCGAGGATCCGAGTGAGCTGTTCCGCCGGCACGTGTGGATCAACCCGTTCTGGGAGGACGACATGGCCGAGGTGGTCGGCCACATGGGCGCCGACCGGGTGATCTTCGGGTCGGACTGGCCGCACATGGAAGGCCTGGCCCGACCCCGGGACATCCTGGACGAGCTCGACGGGATCGCGCCGGCCGACCGACAACGCATCCTCTACGACAACACCGCCGAGCTCACTCGGCGCCGGCCCGCCTGACCAGCGCGTCGCGCCGGTCACGCCGACTCCGGTGCGGCCCGGTCGGGCGGGGTGTCGAGGCGCCGGCGTTGCTCGGCGTGGCAGGCGCAGAACAGGTGCGGGGGCGGCAGGACCTGCGGATCGAGATCGCCGTCGTCACTGATCTGGGTGGCGGTCCAACCGTTGACCCGGATCTGAAGATCCAGGGCCCGTTCGACCTCTTCTTCTGAGTACCCGTCGCATCGTGAGCACATGTCCGCACCCTCGCGCCGGGGGTGTGACAGTCACCGCGCTCCGGCAGCCTGGTGGTCCGGCGCGACCGAGCCGCCGGGCCGTCGGGCACGGCCCCGGGCGCCGTGAGAGGCGTCGCCCCTAGAGTCCGGGCATGACGACGGTCAGCAGCGCCACGGTCCTCGACGTCGACGGCCGACGGATCGCGTTCGCCGAAGGTGGTGACCCGGCGGGGACGGCCGTCTTCGCCCTCCATGGCACCCCCGGGAATCGGCACCAGCTGCTGCTCCTCGCCGACGAGCAGGCCCGGGCGCTCGGCATCCGGCTCATCTGTCCGGATCGACCGGGATACGGCTACTCCAGCTTCGTCACCGACCGGCGTCTTGCGTCCTATCCGGACGATGTCGAGGCGATCGCGACGCATCTCGGCCTCGACGAATTCGGCGTGCTCGGCGCGTCGGGGGGCGGTCCCCACGCCCTGGCCTGTGCTCATCGCTTGGGCGATCGCCTTGTGGGCTGTTCCCTTGCGGCCGGCGTCGGTCCGCTGGAGCACCCCGAGGCGGCACGCGAGATGATGCGCGTCAACCAGTGGAACCGCCGCCTCGCCCTTCGGGCTCCGGCAGTGTTGACCGCGGCGACGAAGCTGGTCCTCCGGATGGAGCACCGCTGGCCCGAACGAGCGATCGCGACGATGGGCGCTCAGATGGCGGAAGCCGACCGGGAGCTCCTCCGGCGGCCCGAGGTGGTCCAGGCCCTGTTCGCCGACCTCTCGCCCGCCGACGCGCGCGCTGCGACCCAGGACTTCGTGCTCTTCAGTACCCCCTGGGGATTCGCGCTCTCGGAGATCGAGACCCCGGTGGCCATCTTCCACGGCACTGCCGATCGGAACGTGCCGATCGGGCACAGCCGGGGCCTGCGGGCCGCACTGCCCCGGGCGAGCCTGACCGAATACCCCGACGGCGGCCACTTCGCCATGGTCGATCGACCCGAGGTCCTGGCGGCGGCGGCCGGGTGACTGTCACACCCCAGGAGGATGATGGTGGGGTGACGAAGACGACCGACGATCCGTCCCTCCACCAGCTGGCGGGCGAGCTCCGCAAGCTGGCTGGACAAATTGCATCGCTGCAGGGTGAACTGGCCGGGAAGCTGGCGGAGTACGACGCGGCCGGCGGCTGGACCGGGTACCAGTCGCTGGCCGCGTGGGCCAGCTGGCACCTGGGCCTCCCGCCCGCCGAGGCGCGCCGCTTGGCCAAGGTGGCGACGAAACTTCCCGAGCTGCCCGTGCTCTCGGAGGCGTGCGGGGAGGGAACGGTTCCCCTGTCGGCGGCGGCGATGGTGGCCGACGTGGCGACGCCCGACAACGAGGCCGAGATGGTCGACATCGCCCGCAACGCCACCGGCAATCAGCTCGCCAAGATTTGCCGCGACTACCGCGCCGCGACCAACGACGACGAGGACCAGCCCGAGCCCCACGTCTCGCTGCGGAGCGACCGGGGTGGCTACCGGATCGGGGGCTGGGTGCCGGCGCTGGCCGGCGACCGCCTGCGCAACGGGCTCCAGGCCGAGCTCGACCGGCTGTGGGCCGAGCAGCACCAGGCCGACGGGGATCCCGACGCCGACCGGTCGCCCGACCATCGACCCGGCGATGCCCACGATGCCAGCGGCCCGGACCGGGCGAAGAAGCCCACACGGGTCGACGCACTGATGGAGCTGGTCGAGCGGGCGCTGGCCGATCCCTCGATCGGGCCGGAGCGGGCCGAGCGATACCTGACGATGATCCACGTGGATCTGGACGGCCGGATCCGACTGGACGACGGCACCGCGATCGACATCGAGTCGTTCAAAAAGGCGCTGGGGTCGTCCTCCTACTCCTGGCTGCTCAGCATCAAGGGCACGCCGCTGTGGCAGACCCACAAGACCCGTACCGCCAACCGGGCCATGCGCCGGGCGTTGCGGGCCCGCGATCGATGCTGCGCCTATCCGGGCTGCGCCAACGTCGGCTACCTCGAGAGTCACCACGTCGTTCCGTATACGCAGCGCAACGAGACCGGGATGGACGGCCTGGCGCTCCTGTGCGGGTTCCACCACCGATGGCTCCACCGCCGGGGCGAGACACTTGCCCGAGACGAAGACGATCGGATCTTCGTGAGACGGTCGGACGGAACCGTGTGGACCGGGAAACACCCGCCGCCCGAGGCGCCGGATCCGCCGGGGGTCGATGACGATATGGGACCCCGGCCGTGGGCGGGGGATCGACTGACTCACTACGCCCGAGATGTGATCCTCGACCACCTCCTGTCGGCGTCGGAATCAGCAGCGGCCTGATCGGTCGAGCCCGGCCGTCCCGACGCTGGCCCGTACCATCGGGCGATCGGCGAGGGGAGACCGACACCATGACCATCGACACCACCGCCGTCGACGCCGCGCTCAGCACCACCCGTGCGGTGCGGCGCCGACTCGATCTGGAGCGCGAGGTCGACGACCAGATCCTGCTGGACTGCATCGACATCGCCGAGCAGGCGCCCACCGGTGGCAACCAGGGGAGTCGCCGATGGCTCGTCGTACGCGACCCCGACGTGAAGGAGCAGCTGGCCCGGCTCTATCTCGACGCGGCCGGTTCGTGGATGATCGAAGCCCGTGACCAGCTGGCGGGATCGGGTCACCCACAGGAGAGGACGGTGCGGTCGGCCGCGCACCTGGCCGAACACCTGGCCGAGGTGCCCGCCATCGTCATCCCCACCATCATCGGCACCCACGACGGCAGCGGCCGCCCCGGCCTGTTCGACTCGGTCATCCAGGCGGCGTGGAGCTTCTGCGTCGCCCTGCGGGCGCGCGGGCTGGGCACGGCCTGGACCACCGCCATCCTGGCCAAGGCACCCGAGCTGAAGGAGCTGCTCGGCATCCCCGAGAGCACCACCGAGATCGCGATGTTCCCCGTCGCGTGGACGAAAGGCACGGACTTCGTCCCGGCCCGGCGCCATCCGGCTCGGACCATCACGTTCTTCGATCACTACAGCCGGACCTACGAATCGGGTCCCAGCACGCCGGTCACCCTGGCCGACGGTCCCGGCACGGTGGTGGAGATCGACATCGACGCCCCGGCCGCGCTGGTGTGGGAACCGGTCTGCGACCTCGATCTGCCGGCGTCGTACTCCGAGGAGTTCCTCGGGGCCGAGTGGGACGATCCGGCCACCGGCCCGGCGGTGGGAGCGCGGTTCGTGGGGCGGAACGAGAACTCCTTCATGGGTCGGTGGGAGGTCCCGTGCTTCGTCGACGCATTCGAGACCCACCGGACCTTTGGCTGGTGCACGTCGGACCCCGACCGGCCCGGGGCGCGCTGGCGATTCGAGCTCGAGCCGCTGGTGGGTGCCACCCGGTTGCGGTACCGGGTCATCCTCGGCCCGGGCCGCTCGGGGCTCACCGCGGCCATCCAGCGGAAGCCCGAAGCGGAGGCCCGCATCATCGGAGGTCGGTTGCGCAACCTCCGGTCGAACATGCAGCGCGTCATCGAGGGCATCAAGGCGACGGTCGAGTCGAGCGATGGCGCTGCCGGGCGAGGTTGACGTCGTGGCCTCGTCGAGCGACGTGTTCACCGGCGCGCCGGCGTTCGAGCGGCGGGGTTACATGCTGGACGTCTCCCGCGACCGGGTGCCGACCCGCGCCACGATCGCCTGGCTGATCGACGTGCTGGCCCGGCTGCGGTTCAACGAGCTGCAGCTCTACGTCGAGCACACGTTCACCTACGCCGGCCACCAGGTGGTGTGGCGGGACGCGTCGCCGCTCACGCACGACGACATGGCCTGGATCGCGACCGTTGCGGCCGATCGCGGCATCGACCTGGTGGCCAACATGAACGGCTTCGGCCACATGGAACGCTGGCTGGAGCACGACCGCTACCGCGATCGGGCCGAGTGTCCCGACGGGGCGCCCGCGCTGTTCGGCGACGGGGTCACCGCGCCGACCTGTCTCGAGCCCACCGTCGAGAACGCGGCGCTGGCCGTGGAGCTGGCCCGCGAGATGCTGGCCGCGGCCGGCGGCCGTCGGATCCACATCGGGGGCGACGAACCGTTCGAGCTGGGTGACGGCCGGTCCGCCGCTCGGGCCGAGGACGTGGGCCGGGACCGCGTCTACCTCGACCACCTGCTCCGCATCATGGAGCCCCTTCTCGCCGACGGGAACGAGGTCCTGTTCTGGGCCGACTTCTTCCGCCGCGACGACTCGCTGATGGGCGACATCCCGCCGGGGGCCCGCGGTGTGGTGTGGAACTACGAGGCGCCGTCGGACACCAGCTGGCTCGCGTTTCTTCCGCCCGCGCTGACCGAACGGCTGGGGCTCCCCGACGACGCCCACCGGGGGTTCGCCGCCCACTGCCGGCGGTTCATCCAGACCGAGACGCCGTTCTGGGTCGCGCCGGGGACCGCCTCGTGGAACACGATCCTGGGTCGCAACCACAACGCGGCCGCCAACGTGGTGGACGCGGCGGTCGTGGGGGCGCAGCACGGGGCCGAGGGCTACCTGTTGACCGACTGGGGCGACAACGGACACTGGCAGCCGCTGATCGTGTCGCTGCCGTCGATGGTGCGCGCCGCCGTGGCGGCGTGGAGCGGGGGGACGGCCGACGTCGTGGTCGGTCCGGTGGTCGACGATCTTCTCGATGCCGAGCCCGGGATCGGCGAGCTGATCGACCGGCTCGGCGGTCTGGGTGAGTCGTTGGGCGCGATCACCCCCAACGCGTCGCCGATCTTCACCGCACTGGTCGACACCGGGATCCCCGACCTTGGCCCACCCGACCCGCATCGAGTCACGACCGCACGCAAGGTGGTGGCCGAGGCCGGGGCCGCCTTCGCCGATCAGCCGCTCGGAATCGAGCGGGGGGAGGTGCTGGCGGACGAGATGGCGGCCGCGTGCGGGCTGGCCCAGCTGGGCTTGCGCCGGCTGGCCGGCGATGAGCCCGACGAGCGCGACCTCGCCACCGCACTCGGAGCGCAACGTGATGCCTGGCTGGGATCCAGCCGGCCGGGCGGCCTCGACGACTCGCTGGCCAAGCTCCGCCGGGGTTGAGGCGCTCGTCGATCCGGCTCGGGCCGGTCCACGGTCAGCGGTTGCGGGCCCGCCTAGGTGTCAGAGCTCGACGTCGACGGTGGCACCGCCCCATCCATGGGTGGAGTCTCGGGCCTCGACGGTCACGACCGTGACCTCATCGGGGATGACGACGCCGTCGAGTGATCGGGTGAAGGGCTGCTCGTTGGCGTGATCGTGGGCCAGCTCGCGAACGCCGTAGTCGACGCCGTCGGGTCCGAGGACCCGCCACGCATCGGCGTACCGGTCCGGCGAGTCGTACGGAGAGCTGATCGTCACATCGAATCGAGCGGTGCCGTCCGGGGCCCGGTCGACCTCGACGGCGATCACGTCGGGGAACCGCTGTGCATCCGTCGACGACGGCACCGAGGAGGTCGACGATGGCAGCGGGGCCGTCGACGGACGAAGGGCGGTGGTGGTCGAAGAAAGCGGGTCGGTCGAGGCGTCGTCGTCGGTGCCACACGCGCCGGTCAGGGCCACCACGGCGACCAGGAGCACGAGCAGGGAGCGGCGGTACATGGGGATATGGTCGCACCCTCGCGCCGAAAGGACCCAGCATGCCCACATCCTCCCCGCCGGATCCGGCGTACGACATCGAGTTCTTCTGGGATCCGGTCTGTCCCTTCGCATGGATGACCTCGCGCTGGGTCCAGAAGGTCGCCGACCAGAGCGGGTATCGCGTGGACTGGCGCTTCATCTCGCTTCGGCTCCTGAACAAGGACAAGGACTACGCCACCGAGTTCCCGCCCGAGTACGAGGCCGGTCACACCGCCGGGCTCCGGATGCTGCGGGTCGCCGCCGCGGTGCGCGCCGAACTGGGACGCGACGCGATCGGCCCGATCGTCACCGCCTTCGGGCAGAGCCTGTGGGATCGTCCCGAGGGCTCCGATGTCTGGGCCGATCTCAGCACGCCGGACCACGCCGTCGCCGTTCTCGCCGCGGCCGGTGTCCCCACGATGTTCGCCGATGCGCTCGACGACGAGTCATGGGACGCTGGCCTGGACGAAGAGACCGAGCTGGCCCTGTCCCGGACCGGTCGCGAGGTGGGCACGCCCATCATCAGCTTCCGCCCGCCCGACGGCCCCTCGTTCTTCGGGCCGGTGATCTCCCGCGTACCCGAGGACGCGGATGCGTTGCGGCTCTGGGACTCGGTCGTGACCATGGCCACCTTCCCTGGATTCTCCGAGCTGAAGCGGAGCCTGCGCGAAGTCCCGCAGTTGCCGCTGCTGGGCGGCGCACCCGAGGAGCCGGCCATGGAGGACTGGGAGGGCGGCCACCGCCGCGGTCACCTCGCCTGACCGATCCATCCTGCGCCAGGGAGGGCGAGCGGGGAGAGTACGGTCCGGGGTGCGGGTCGCGCGGCCCGGCGTGTGCAATGCGAGCTCCGAGGAGGAACCATGAGTCTGATCGACGAAGCCGTGAGTGGTGCCGAGGCCATCGCCGCTGGGGCCGGCGACGTGGCCACGACGCTGGCCTCCGATGTCGCCTACCAGTCCATCGAGCTGGTCGGCGACGCCGCTGACCGAGCCTGGGACGTCGCCGCCGACACCGCCGACGAGGCGGTCGAGGTGGTCAAGCGGGTGGGGCTGCGGCGCCTGCTCGCCCTCGGCCTCGTGGTGGTGATCCTGCTGGTGATCGCCAAGGTCATGAAGGGTTCCTCCTCGCCTGCGGCCGAGGAGGACACCAGCGGTACCGTGAACCCATGAGAACTCCGTCGGTCTTCCTCCGATTGCTCGCAGCACTGTTCGCATTGGCCCTCGTCGCCGCAGCCTGTGGCGACGACGACTCCGACGACCAGGGTGGCGACGAGACCACCCAGGAGGACACGGGCACCGCCGAGGCCGACACCGCCGAAGCGGGGACGGACGAGGGCGTGACCGAGCCCGACGGCGATGCTGCCAGCGGCGATCTCCCCGACAACTTCTTCAGCGAGGACTGCCAGCAGGCGTACGACTCGTTCCTGGAGGTGCAGACTCAGCTCGGCGCGGCGTTCACCGGCCAGGCCGGGGACATCGAGGCGGCGAAGGACAGCGTCGAGGCACTTGCCGACAACGCACCCGACGAGGTCGCCGACGCGTTCGAGACGTTCGCCGCCGAGATGGGCGTGTTCTTCGACGCCCTCGCCGACATCGACATGACGCCCGGCAGTCAACCGACGGCCGAGCAGATGAGTCAGCTGATCGAGATCTCCGAGACGGTCGACGAAGCTGCGCTGGAAGAGGCGGGCGAAGAGATCTCCGCCTACTTCGAGGACGTCTGCGGGACGTAGCCGGTTCGGGCCGGCTCAGTCCAGCGCCCGAAGCGCCCGGTCGACCGCGCCCACATAGCCTCCGCCGAACTTGATGGCGTGCACGACCAGCGGTGCCAGCTGGTGGAGGGGGACGCGCTCGGCGTGCCCCTCGGCCAGCGGATGCTCCTCGTTGTAGGCGGCGAAGCAGTCCGGGCCGAATCCTCCGAAGAGGTGCATCATCGCCAGGTCGAACTCCCGGTGGCCGCCGTGCGCCGCGGGGTCGATCAGCCAGCTGCGGCCCGCGGCGTCGACCAGCCGGTTGCCGGCCCACAGGTCGCCGTGGAGTCGCGCCGGCGGTTCGGTCGGGCCACCGAGCGCGGGCAGGCGGTCGGCCACCCGCTCCAGTCGTTCGACGCTGCCGGGAGGGAGGGCGTCGGCTTCGGCGGCCAGTCGAGCCAGCGGCAGGAGGCGCCGCGTCGCGTAGAACTCCTCCCAGGTGTCGCACGGGTCGTTCGGCAGCCGGCGGCTGCCCGTCGTCCTCCCGTCGGTGCGACCGAAGCACTCGGCTCCGGTCCGGTGGAGCCGCGCCAGGGCGCGACCCAGGTCGGTTTCCGTCGTGGCGGTGGGGGCACCCTCGGTGATCCACTCCAGCACGAGGAGGCCCTCGTCCACCGCCAGCACCTCGGGAACGGCGACGGCGCCGCTGTCGTGGAGCCAGGTCAGCCCGGCGGCCTCGGTCGCGAAGAACTCCGGTGGAGGGGAGCGATGGGTCTTGGCGAAGACGGTGCGACCGTCGTCGAGCTGCATGCGGAACGACTCGGCGACATCACCGCCGCCGAGTCGGGTTGCCTCCGGCACGGAGGTTCCCAGCGCCTCACCGACCCGTCGGGTGAACTGCTCTGCATCGAACACCGCGCCATCCTGTCAGGTGAGGCCGATCAGGATCGCGCCGGTCACCGCGGTGGCCACCGACACTGCGTGGCGCCGGCTGACGTGCTCGCCCAGCAGGTGCGCACCGGCGACCACCCCGAACACCACCGAGAGCTCGCGCACGCCGGACACCAGTCCCAGCGGCGCCTCCTGTGACGCGATCAGCACCAGGAGGTAGGCCAGGGCCGAGGCGCCACCGCCGATCAGGACGGTCTGCCACTGGCCGGCGCCTGCCTCGAGGTGGCCCCGCCGCACCAGGAGGACGACCCCGGTCAGGACGACCGACTGGAGCAGGAAGAGCGCGGCCAGATAGCGGAGGCTGTCGCCGGTGGCCCGCACGGCCGTCCCGTCGATCACGGTGTATGCCGCAATGCAGAGGCCGGTGACCAGCGCCGCATCGATGTGCTGGCCGGGTCGGGGCATGTGGATGAGGCTCAGGATCCCCCCGGCCACCAGCGCGACCCCCACGATCCCGAGGAGCGGCAGCATGTCGTTCGCGAAGACCACACCCCCGACCGAGACCAGGAGGGGTGCCATGCCCCGCGCCAGCGGATACGAGAGTGCGAAGTCGGCTCGCTCGTAGGCCTTGGCCAGCGAGATGAGGTACGTCGTGTGCACCAATGAGGAGGCGAGGAGGTAGGGCAGCACGTCCGCCGACGGGGGCCCGGCGAACACCAGGACCGGAAGGCTGACCACGGCCGCGCCCCAGGTGACCGCCAGCGCCGACGCGAGCCGGTCGTCCGACGTCTTGACGACGAGGTTCCACGCGGCGTGGAGGATCGCGGCCAGCAGGGTGAGCAGGAACGCGGTCGTCGACATGCCCGGCGTCCTCCCTCGATCCCGTTTGGGGCCGCGACCCTACGCGTCGGGGTCAGCTCGGCTCGGCGGTGGGCAGGTTGGCCAGGTCGAGGCGGACGACGTCCGCCACCACGAGCGGCTTCCGTTCGGTCGCCATCGTGATGAAGTCGTCGACGGGGACCGGTCGGCTGACGAGGAAGCCCTGGACGGCATCGCAGCCGATGTCGCGGATGAGGTTGAGCGTCGGGAGGTCTTCGACACCCTCAGCCACGACGGCCAGGCCGAGGTCCTGGAGCAGCCTCGTGGTCGAGCGCACGATCGCCTCGTCGTTCTCGTTGGTGGCCGCTCCGGCGACGAACGAGCGGTCGATCTTGACCTCGTCCAGCGGGAGACGTTGGAGATACCGAAGCGAGGCGTACCCCGTCCCGAAGTCGTCGGCCGAGGTGCGGCATCCGAGCTGTCGTAGCGCAGCCAGGTTCTCGATCGCTGCGTCGATGTCGACGATGAGCGAGCTCTCGGTGACTTCGAGGGTGAGCGCCGAGCCGGGGAGGCCGCGCTGGGCCAGCGCCATCGCCACCCTGTCGGGCAGGTGGCGGTCGAGAAGGTCGCGACTGGTCAGGTTGACCGAGCACTGGATCGGGACGCCCAGGTCGCGGAGGCGCACCGCGGCGTCCAGCGTGGCATCGAGGACGAATCGGGTGAGGTCGGCCGCCACCGCCGAGTGCTCGGCCAGCGGGAGGAACTCACCGGGCGGCACCATGCCGAGCTTGGGGTGGTTCCAGCGCACCAGTGCCTCGGCGCCGATCAGATCCAGGTCACGGGTGCGCACCTGGGGCTGGAGGTGGATCACCAGCTCCTGAGCCTGGATCGCGTCGCGCAGCTCGCCCATCAGCCGCAGGAGGTTGGGGCTGGCGTGATCGATGGTGGGGACGTAGCGCACCCAGGCCTGGTGGGTCCGCTTGGCCTCGTACATGGCGATGTCGCCCAGCCGGAGCAGGTCGGCACTGGTCTGGGCGTCGCGGGGCCAAGCGGCGATGCCGATGCTCACGCTGAGATCCAGAGCGATGCCGTCGAGCTCCAGCGGGCGACCCACCCGGTCGGCCAGCGCCTCGACGGTGATCTCCAGCTCCTCGAGCGAACCGATGTCGTCGAGCAGCACGGCGAACTCGTCGCCACCGAGCCGGGCGGCGAGGTCGGTCTCACCGATCATGGCTTGGAGCCGTTCGGCCACCGCGCGCAACATCTGGTCGCCGAACTGGTGGCCCAGCGAGTCGTTCACGTCCTTGAACCGGTCCAGATCCAGCACCACGAGCGCCCCGGGTCGGGCCAGGTCGACGAGCCGCTCGTCCAGCGCGTGCTCCAGGGTGCTGCGGTTGGCCAGCCGGGTGAGGTGATCCATCCGAGCCTGGAGCTCGAGGCGGTCCAGGAGACGGTCGGCCGAGAGGCGGGTGCCGAGGGTGGCGGCCAGCGAGCTGAAGAGCCGCTGCTCGTCCTCGCTGAAGTTCCGGGTGGCCCCCAGCCGGTCGAACACGATGATCAGGGCCCGTTCATCGGAGGCGTTGAGCACCGAGGTCCCCATGCCGTGCTGGCCGCCGAGTTGACGAATGAGCGATGCGATCGTCCCGTCGGAGGTGGCGATGTCGATGTTGACCGCCTCGCCGAGATCGTCCGGTAGGGGTGGTGCGAGGAGGATGTGGTCGCTCATGAGGCGGTCGGTGTAGCGATCGTCGACCAGGGCTCGAACCGCGTAGCCGCCGTCGTCGCGGGCCACGGCCAGCGCCGCTCCCCGGGTGCGGAGGATGGTGGTCAGCTCCCGCAGTCCGACGTCGAGGGGATCGCGTCCGCCGATGGCGGTCGTGAACCCGTGGAGCTGTTGCAGGTCGTCGTGCTCCTTGCCCAGCCGGCCGTGGATCCGGAGGAGGGCGGCCACGGCCAGCAGCGGCATCATGGCGATGACCAGGAGCTGCGGGTTGTGGAGCATCGCCCCGCCCACGACGATCGCGAAGGTCGAGCTGACGGCGGCGATCGCCTGGCTGCGGCCGATCTGGGAGAAGAGGGCGAGGCGGAGCTCACCCTCGTAGATCATGATCACGGTCGGCACGGCGATGAGGCTGGTCAGCTCGGCGGCCAGGATCGCGGCCAGCAGGATGAGCCAGTCGCTCATGCCGGCCGGTGGGCCGTCGGTCAGGGCGATCCCGGCGATCGCCACCGCCACGCCGGTCTCGACGGCGAAGAGCGAGAGATTCCACGCCAGCTTCAGCCCGCTGCGCCGCCGGACGACCGCCAGTGCCAGCCCGCCCCCGACCAGTCGAGCGGCGACCAACGCCGCGGGGTTGAGCGCCAGGATCCCGAGCAGGAGCGGGAATCCGGCCAGGCTCAGGCTGTGGGTCTGGCGGCGCACCTCGATGTGCAGCGCGGTGGCCTCGACCGCGAAGAATCCCCCGGCGACGAGGAGCCAGGGGATCTCCAGGCTGTGCGGGATGGTGGAGGGACCGATCCACACGAGCAGTGCGATGCTGACGCCCGCCAGGCAGGCGGCGTAGAGGGCGACCAGCAGCTTCCTGCGGATCCGTATCCGACGACGGATCCGCGGATCGCTCATGGGATCACCACGTCATGCCCTGCCAACCGTCGCCGGTCCAGGAGCTGCCGGTCCAGGAGCTGCCGGTCCAGGAGCTGCCGGTCCAGGAGCTGCCGGTCCAGGAGCGAGCCGGTCCAGGAGGAGCCGGTCCATGAGCTGCCGGTCCAGGACGATCCGGTCCAGGACGATCCGGTCCATGAGCTGCCGGTCCAGGCTCGATCCGGTCCAGGACGATCCGGTCCATGAGCTGCCGGTCCAGCTCGATCCGGTCCAGGAGGAGCCGTTCCACTCGCCACCGGTCCAGCTGGAGCCGAGGGTTCCGGCTTCGACCCACCTTTCGGGGTCCCACGCGTCGCCCCAGACGGTGACCTCGCCGACGACGTCCTCGCCGTTCACCGACACGTGCACCGATCCCCGGCTCGCTTCCAGCGATCCGGTGCCGGTCGACCGGTCCCACCGCTGTTTGACGTCGCGGTTTCTGGGCTTGTCGGCCTCGACCGCGCCGGTCACGTCGAGGAGACCGGCGCCTTGTTGGGTGCGAAGGACGAACGGAAGCTGAGAGGCGGAACCCTGCAGGAGGGCCTTGACCTGGTCGGGCTTGAGGCGGGGGCGGTCCTCCAGCATGAGAGCGACCGCTCCCGAGACGACGGCGGCCGCCTGTGAGGTGCCGCTGCCGCGGAGGATGGTGTCGTTGACGTACCCCTCGGGGTGTTCGGTGGCGACGCGGGATCCGGGCACGCGCAGGCTCTCGATGCTGGCGCCGGGGGCGACCAGATCGGGGTATCGGCCGGCGTAGTCCCCGTCCCAGAAGCCCTTCCACTGGCCCTCGGCGTCCTGGGTGAAGAGCTCGCCGCCGCTGGCCCACTCCGGGATCCAGAACCAGCCGTTGTTCAGCGCCTGGGCGGCGCCCACGGAGATCACGAAGGGGTCGTTGGCCGGGTTGGCCAGACCGGGATGCCGCCAGCCGTCGTTGCCGGCCGCGGTGACGACGACGATGCCGGCGTTCCACGCCCGCTCGACGGCGTGGGCCAGCGGGTCCACCCGGTAGTTCTGGTCGCCGTCGGTGCCGTAGGAGAGGTTGAGCACGCGGATGTTCAGATCCCCCTCGTCACGGTGCTCGATCACCCAGTCGATGCCGGCGATCACCTGGGAGACGTCGACCGCCCCGGTGTTGTCGCCGACCTTGACGCTGACGATGCGCGCCCCGGGAGCGACTCCATGGAACTCTTCGGGCCGTGCGGCTGCGGTCGCGGGGTCGCCGCCGGGGTCCGAGCCGGCGATGATCCCGGCCATGTGGGTGCCGTGACCGTGCGTGTCCAGGTAGGTGGCCTCGGGGACCTCGGCCTCGAACGAGAGATCGACCATCGCGCCGACCTTGTCGGATCCGGTCAGGGCTGGCACCGGCGCCACGCCGGTGTCGATCACGGCGACGTCCACCCCTTCACCGGTGATCCCTTGCTCCCAGAGCGACCGGGCGCCGATCTGGTCGACGACGCTGAACAGCGAGCCGAGACGATCAGCCGCGTCGGCGGTGCCGGACACAGAGTCGGCTGCACCAGGTGCAGCTTCCGCCGGGGCGGCGGGGACGGCCTCGTCGGTGTCCTCCGCCTCGTCGTCGGCGTCGTCTTGTGCGGCCTCGACCTGGGTGGTCGGCGTCGTGTCGCAGTTCTTCTTGCATCGGTCCTTCTTGCCGACCGCCGCCGAGGCGGGGGAAGCAGCGAGGAGGAGTGTGACCAGGACCGCCGCCACCAGGCGGACGAGGATTCGAAAGGATCCGGACCTGTGCACGGGTGATTGGACTCCTGGTGATGGTGATCTGACGGGTGTGTGAGGGGATATCGACAGGCACGACAGGGATGACTGACAGGGAGGTATCGACCGGACCGCGGGCCTGCTTGACCCGAGTGGACCGCATTGCCCATGGGCAAATATCCCTCCCGACCCACGCTCCGGGTGAGGCGACCCGGGTCGGAGGCGATCCGGGGTCCATCGCTCCGTGTTGGCATCTTCGGTGTCCACCGGGTCTAGGCTCTCCCCGTCGGGCAGTTCTTTGTCCGGACACATCTCACCTGGGAGAGGTACCCGTATGTCCAAGAAGTTCCTATGGCTCATCGCCATGCTGTCCGTCTTCTCACTGATCGCCGCCGCGTGCGGTGACGATGACGACGACAGCGGCAGCGACACCGCCACCGATACCGCAGCCGATACCGCAGCCGATACCGCAGCCGACACCGAAGACATGGCCGACACCGAGGGCGACGCCGCCGCCGGTGGCGAAGGCAGCATCTGGGTGCTGCTCCCCGACTCCGCCACGTCCGACCGTTGGGAGAAGGACGACCGCCGCTTCTTCGGCGAAGCCTTCGAGGCCGCCGGTCTCGCCGATGGCACCGACTTCAACATCGTCAACGCCGAAGGCAGTGGCGAGACGCAGATCAGCCAGGCCGAGCAGGCCATCGGTGAAGGCGCGTCGGTCATCGTGCTCACCAGCAACGACTCCGGCTCCGGTGCCACGATCATCGACCTGGCCAAGGACGCCGGCGTCAGTGTGGTCGAGTACGACCGATTCAACACCGAAGGCAGCGCAGGCGGCGACGTCTACGTGAGCTTCGACAACGTCAAGGTCGGCGCCACCATGGCCGAGGAGCTCACCCCGGTCATCGACGGGCTGGACGCCGATCCCAAGCGGGTCGTCATGCTCAACGGTGGCGAGACGGACAACAACGCCTTCCTGTTCCGCGACGGCTACAACGCCACGGTCGAGGAGAAGGTTGCGGCCGGCGAGTGGGAGCTGGTCGACGATCAGTTCGTTCCCGAATGGGACAACCAAGCGGCGCAGGACCTCATGGACGGGATCCTGGTTGCGGCCGAGAACGACGTCGACGCGGTCTTCGCCGCCAACGACGGGCTCGGCGGTGCGGTCATCGCCTCGCTGGAGAACGCGGGCCTCGACCCGACGGCCATCCCCGTCAGTGGTCAGGACGCCACCCAGGCCGGGATCCAGAACGTGCTGCTGGGCACGCAGACGATGAGCGTCTACAAGCCCATCAAGGCTGAGGCGACGATCGCAGCCGACGCGGCGCTGGCCCTGCGGGCCGGTGAGGACGTGACGGCACTGACCGGCGACTTCGTCGTGATCGGGATCAACGCCGACGGGACGCCCGCCGAGAGTGCCGAAGGAGACGGTGTCGTTCCGTACATCGCACTCACGCCCATCGGCGTCACCGCCGACAACGTGGCCGACACGGTGATCGCCGACGGTTTCCGGACCGTCGAGGAGCTCTGCACCGGCGACGTGGCCGAGACGGACTTCTGCCAGGAAAACGCCTGACCCGGAGGGGCAGGAAGGCCTGACCTGACGGTCACGGTCGACATCTCGAAATGACGAAGCAGCTGCGGCGGGGACTAAGGTCCCCGCCGCAGTCCGTTTTCGGCACCCATGGGGGAGCGAGTCATGGCAGACACCGGTGAACCGGACGGCGATGCTTTGCTGTCGTGCCGGGGCGTGTCCAAGGCGTTCGGCGCCGTGCACGCCCTCTACCGGGTGGACTTCGACGTGCGAGCGGGCGAAGTCATGGCGCTGGTCGGCGACAACGGCGCCGGCAAGTCGACCCTGATCAAGGGCATCGTCGGCATCTACCCCTTCGACGAGGGCGAGACCTACTTCGACGGCAAGAAGGTGCGCATCCACAACCCGCGTGACGCCGCCGCAATGGGCATCGAGGTCGTGTACCAGGACCTCGCCCTGGCCGACAATCTCGACGTCGTCGCCAACATGTTCCTCGGCCGGGAGCAGGTCCGCAGCGGTGTCGTGCTCGACGAGCTCAGTATGGAACATCGTGCGCAAGAGGTGCTCGAGAGTCTGTCGGTGACCACGCTCCAGTCCGTGCGGCAGGTGGTCGCCGGTCTGTCCGGTGGGCAGCGTCAGGCGGTCGCGGTTGCCAAGTCGGTCATGTGGGACTCGAAGATGGTCATCCTCGACGAGCCCACCGCCGCTCTGGGCGTGGCCCAGACCCGGCAGGTGCTCGACCTGGTCCGTCGCCTGGCCGAGCAGGGGTTCGGGGTCGTGATCATCTCCCACAACCTGCACGACATCTTCGAGGTGGCCAATCGGATCACGGTGTTGCGCCTGGGCCAGCAGGTCGGGGTCGTGGACCGAGCGGGAGCCACCCAGCAAGAGGTGGTCGAGCTGATCACCGCCGGCGATTTGGCCTACGTGCCGGGAATGGAGGGGGCGATATGACCGATCAGACCGACGACGCCGGGGCCACACCCGACGAGGCTGCGACCGAACTGGTCCAGGAGAGCGGCATGCGCACCGCCGGGTTCGACGCACCGCACGACAGCGTCGGCGACTACCTGACCCACCGCCTCAACGCGATGAAGTCCGGCGAGCTGGGAGCCGTCCCCATCATCATCGGCCTCATCGGCATCGCAGTCGTGTTCGGGATCCTCGAGGACCAGTTCCTGACCGCTCGCAACTTCACCAACCTGCTGCTCCAGATGGCACCGGTGGCCTTCCTGGCCATCGGCATCGTCTTCATCCTGCTGATCGCAGATGGTGAAGTGGTCTCGATCGACCTCTCGGTCGCGTTCGTCGGCGCCGTGGGAGGCACGGTGCTGGTGCTGTTGCAGCGACCCGGCGACCCGGGCTGGCCGTGGTGGGCCTGCATCCTGGCTGCCGTCGCCGTCACCACCGCGATCGGGCTGGTCCACGCGCTCATCATCACGAAGCTGGGTATTCCGTCGTTCATCACCACACTCGCCGGGTTTCTCGTCTGGTCGGGCGTGGTCCTCATGCTCACCACGCAGTTCTCCAGCGCGGGAACGATCCGGATCCAGAACGACACGCTGGTGGACCTGGCCAACAACTTCCTCCCCGAATGGCTGGGCTGGACCCTGGGGGTCGTCCTGGTGGCCTGCTATGCCGTGCTCCAGCTCGTCCAGGTACGGTCCCGCCAGCAACGAGGCCTGAGCGCCAAACCGCTCGCGGTCGTCGCGGCCCAGATCGCAGCGGTCGGGATCATCACGCTCGCGGCCGTGGCCATCGCCAACAGCGACCGCGGCGTTCCCCAGGTGACCGTCACGCTGGCGGTCTTTCTCGCCTTCTGGACCTTCGTCGCATCGAAGACGGCGTTCGGCCGGCACGTTTACGCGGTCGGCGGCAACGACGAGGCCGCCCGGCGGGCCGGTATCAGCGTGGACGGTATCCGCATCGCCGTGTTCATGATCAACGGGTTCATGGCGGGCGTCGGTGGCATCATCCTGGTGTCGCGCCTGCGCTCGGTGGCCACCAACACCGGCGGCGGCAACCTGCTGCTCAACATCATCGCCGCGGCGGTCATCGGAGGCACCAGTCTGTTCGGCGGGCAGGGACGCGTCGTCTCGGCCTTCTACGGGGC
Source organism: uncultured Acidimicrobiales bacterium (assembly GCA_963697385.1). GTDB lineage: Bacteria > Actinomycetota > Acidimicrobiia > Acidimicrobiales > CAWCAL01 > CAWCAL01. Next base: position 1,019,697 of record CAVONU010000001.1, on the reverse strand, counting down.
GCTGGTCATCACCGCCATCCAGAACGGCATGGACCTGCTGGGCATGGCGTCGGGGACCAAGTTCGTGGTCACCGGCATCGTGTTGCTGCTCGCCGTGCTCATCGATTCGGTCTCGAAGCGCCGCCGGGCCGCTCGCGGTTTGGCCTGACGTGGGGGTCGTCCGTCGCCGCGGGGGCGGCGGCCGGCGCCTTCCCGTCGCGGCGATCACTGCGATCGTCCTCATCGCCGCGTCATGCCGTGGCGACGCAACGGCCGAGGGAGCCGACGTGGACCGTCCGGCGATGCCCTCGATGGAGACGGTGCAGTTCGTCGACGTCGCAGAGGAGGTCGGCCTGGACTTCCGTCACGGTGCGTTCCGTTGGGGCACCACCGGGGACCCCAACGCCATGATGGGTGGCGGCGTGTGCTGGATCGACGCCGACGGGGACGGCTGGCTCGATCTCTTCGTCGTCAACACCTGGTCCGAGGGCGAGTGGGGCCGCTGGCGCGAGGAGGGGGCGCTTCCGTCGACCCGCCTCTACCGCAACGAGCGGGGGCGATTCGCCGACGTCACCAGCGAGGTCGGGGCGGGGCTCGAGATCCGCGGCAACGGGTGCGTGGCGGCCGACCTGGACCGCGACGGGTACACCGACCTCTACGTCACGACCGAACGCGAGAACGTGCTGTTGTGGAACGAGGAGGGTGATCGGTTCGTGGCCGACGACGGTGCGGCCGGCGTGAACACGCCGGGCTGGCAGGCCGGCGCGGCCGTGGGTGACGTCGACGCCGACGGCTGGCCCGATCTCTTCGTGGCGGGCTACGCCGACCTCAATCGTCAGATCACCGGCAGCGAGAAGGGGTTCCCCAACACGTTCGAGGCCGAGCCCGACCTGTTGTTCCTCAACCAGGGCACACGGGGTGGTCAGCGTCCGACCTTCGTCGACGTGGCCGCCGACGTGGGCATCGAGGCCGCGCAGATCGACTACGGGCTGGGCGCCACGTTCTCCGACGTCGACCGGGACGGCGATCTGGACCTGTACGTGGCCAACGACACCCATCCCAACCGGCTGTACGTGAACTCCCCGGATCCGACCGTTCGCTGGGGGTTCGCACTGGCTGAGCAAGGCATGGCAGCGGGTGTCGCCGACCTGAACGCGGGGATGGGGGTGGCCTCGGGTGACTACGACCAGGACGGGCGGCCCGACCTGGCCGTGACCAACATGGCCCGTCAGGGCCACGCTGTCTTCCGCAGCACCGGGGGCGAGGACCCTCCGACGTTCGCCTTCTCGCTCAACGAGATGCGCCTCGTCGACCTTGGCCGGGGTCGTACCGGGTGGGGGGCCACCTGGGCCGACCTCGACCTCGACACCGATCTGGATCTCGTCCTGGCCCACGGCGCGATTCCCGTCCAGGATCTGGTCGACGACCGGGAGCAGCTGCAGGCCTTCGAGAACCTGACCGCCGCCGGCGAGCGCGGCGCCTTCACCGAGGTCACGTCCACGGTGGGCCTGGATCAGAGCGGGCTCCATCTGGCCCGCGGGCTCGCCGCGGCCGACTACGACAACGACGGCGACGTCGACCTGGCGGTGGGGACCATCGGCGGCCCGCTGGCGCTGTTGCGCAACACCGGCGCGGGAGGCCACAGCCTGGTCGTGGCCGCTGAACCGACCGTCCCCGGCACCATCGTGTCGGTCACCACGGCCGACGGCACCACGGTCGAGCGGGAGCTCATCGCCGGGAGCAGCTACCTCTCCAGCGAGGACCCGAGGGCCCACTTCGGGCTCGGCGAGGAATCGGTTGCGACGGTGCGGGTGGCCTGGCCCGACGGCAGCGAGGCCGTGTTGGCCGACGTCGACGCTGACCAGATCCTGACCGTCGAGCCCGACGAGCCCGAGTAGCCCTCGCTAGTGCTCGTGGGCCGCCTCGAGCAGCTGCTCGAGCACCACCATGTTGGCGACGCCGTCGGCGGGCGGGATCGGGACCTCGGTCTCGCCCAGGATGGCGGCGGCGAACAGCTCGGCCTCGATGCGGTACTGGTCGGCCGGCTCGAAGGTGAGGGTCTCGGTCGCCGGCGCCACCGGGGGATTCCCGCCGCTGGTGAAGTGGATCCGGGTGGCTCGATCCGGTGGGATGTTGAAGGGGATGTCGATGGTGACCCGGCCCTGGGTGCCGTGGATGTCCACCCGCTGGTGGGGCTCACATCGCGTCGAGCACGTGAAGTTGGCGGTGCGGTTGCCGAACTCCAGAACGCCCGACGTCAGGATGTCGACCCCCGACTGCGGATCGCGTGTGACCGTGGCTGCCACCCGGTCGGGCTCGGCACCGAACACGAGCCGGGACAGGTTGATCGAATAGCAGCCGATGTCCATCAGGGCGCCGCCGCCGAACTCGCGGATGTTGCGGATGTTGGCGGGGTCGTCGTTGAAGTACGAGAAGAAGCTCTGCACGGTCACCAGGTCGCCGATGCGGCCCGAGCGGACCATTTCCAGCGCGGCCTGCCAGCTGGGGTGCAGCCGGTACATGAACGCCTCCATGAACTTCACATCGGCCTCGGCGCACGCGTCGACCATGCGGAGCGCGTCGGCGGAGCTCAACGCCAGCGGCTTCTCGCACAGGACGTGCTTGCCGGCGTAGGCGGCGCGTATCGTCCACTCGGCGTGGAGATGGTTGGGCAGCGGGATGTAGACGGCGTCGATCGCCGGATCGTCGAGAAGGTCCTGATAGGAGCCGTGGGAGCGCCGGATGTCGAGCTGATCGGCTGACGTGCGGGTGGCGTCGACGTCACGCCCCGCGATGGCCACGACCTCGCAGTTGGGCGCCGCCTGGATGGCGGGAATGACCTTCTGGGTGCCGATGTTGGCCGTGGACAGGACGCCCCATTTCACCGTCGTCGTCACGCTGGATCCTCCGTTCCGGTCGGTCGCACGCCGACGCCACCGCCAGTCTTGCCGCCCTGCCGGCCGAAGGGAGAGCCGGGGCGTGCTCCACTAGATTCGGCGTTCGCGACCAGGAGCGTGTCCGTGCGGAACGTCCCCCAATTGAGCCACGAAGCAGCAGCCACCGTGATCGCCGCGGTGCGCGGCGCCCTGGAGCAGAGCGGAGATGGCGCCGCGGTCGCCGTGGTCGACGACCACGGTGAGCTGATCGCCTTCCTTCGCACCGACGGCTGTCCGCTGGCCTCGATCGACAACGCGGTCCACAAGGCCTTCACCGCGGCCCGCGAGCGGGTCGAGTCGTCGGTCATCGGAGAGAAGTCGCGGGACGAGGACTTCGCCCTCACCAACTTCGGTGACCTCCGCTACACCGGCTGGGGCGGCGGGGTGCCCATCGAGATCGAGGGCATCGTCGTGGGTGCGGTGGGCGTGAGCGGGCTCCCCGAAGCCGACGACGTCGCGTTGGCTCGTCTCGGTGTGGCTGCGCTGGCCGGAGGCTGAGCGCCGCGTGCCTTCCACCTCCCGGCGAGCGCTCGCCCTGGGCATCGTCGGGCCGATGCTGGCCTTCCTCTTCGGCATGACGGTGGTCGTGGTCGCCAACCACCGCGCCGCCGACGACGCATCGGCGGTGATCGTCGACTGCGAGCGGGCCGTGCCGGCCGACTGGTCCATGGCCCGCATCTGGAACGAGGCGCTGCTCGAAGCGGTACGACTGGACGTGCCGTCGCCGACCGTGCACGCCCGCAACCTGTATCACAGCTCGGCGGCGATGTGGGACGCCTGGGCCGCCTACGATCCGGTGGCGACGGGGGTGTTCGTCGACGAGGATCGCTCGGCTGGTGGGGAGTCGGTTGATGGGGGGATCGCCCAGGCCGTGACCGCAGCCCGCGAGGAGGCGATGAGCTTCGCGGTCTTCCGCGTCCTCGTCCAGCGGTATCTCCTCTCGGCCGGGGCCGAGGAGTCGGTCACCAGCTTCGAGCAGCTGATGGACGACCTCTGCTACGACCGGTCGTTCACGTCGGCCGACGGTGACTCGCCGGCCGCGTTCGGCAATCGCATCGCCGAGACGATCCTGGCCGAGACGATCGACGACGGTGCCAACGAGGACGACGGCTACGCCGACGGGACCTATGAGCCCGTCAACCCGCCGCTGGAGGTGGCGCTTCCCGGCACCGAGATGGTCGACCCCAACCGATGGCAGCCGTTGGAGCTCGAGGTGATGGTCGCGCAGAACGGCATGCCCCTGGACGACACGGTCCAGACCTTCGTGGGGCCCCACTGGGGCGGCGTCACGCCGTTCGCCCTGGACCGGCCTCCCGATGATCGACCGGCACTCGATCCGGGTTCGCCTCCCGCCCTGGGAGATCCGGCGACCGACCAGGCCTTCAAGGAGGCGGCCGTCGAGGTGATCGGCTACAGCGCGGTGCTGGATCCCGACGCGGCCGACACCATCGACATCGGTCCGGCGTCGATGGGCAACGCGACGCTGGGTACCTACGACGCTCGGGGACACGACCGGAATCCGATCACCGGGGCGCCCTACGAAGCCAACGTGGTACCGCTGGGTGACTACGGTCGGGTGGTCGCCGAGTTCTGGGCCGACGGCCCCTCGTCGGAGACACCACCGGGCCACTGGAACACCCTGGCCAACGCCGTCACCGACACCCTCGACGGCGATCTGAAGGTGGGCGGCGAGGTCGCCGTCGATCCGCTGGAGTGGGACGTCAAGCTCTATCTGGCGCTCAACGGCGGGATGCACGACGCTGCCGTGGCCGCGTGGGGATCGAAGCGGTTCTACGACTACACCCGGCCGATCTCGATGATCCGGTACATGGGTGGGCTGGGCCAGTCGAGCGACCCCGACGGCGTGGCGTTTGACCCCGACGGTCTGCCGCTGGAGCCGGGGCTGGTCGAGGTGATCACCGAGCGGTCCGCCGCCCCCGGCGAGCGACACGAGGCGCTGGCCGGCCATGTCGGCGAGGTCGCCGTTCGCTCGTGGCTGGGGACGCCGGACTTCCCCGATGTCCAGGTCGGCGGGGTCGGCTGGATCCTGGCGATCGACTGGGTGCCCTATCAGCTGTCGACGTTCGTGACCCCGGCGTTCGCCGGCTACATCTCGGGCCACAGCACGTTCAGCCGCACCGGCGCCGAGGTGCTCACGGCGATGACCGGCAGCGAGTACTTCCCCGGGGGGCTGGGGGAGTGGACCGTGGCGGCCGGCTCGTTGGAGTTCGAGGCCGGACCGGACCAGGACATCACGCTCCAGTGGGCCACCTACGCCGACGCCGCGGACGAGGCGGGGGTCTCCCGGCTCTACGGCGGGATCCACGTGTGGCCCGACGATCTCCGCGGTCGGGTCGTCGGGTCCGAGGCCGGACGCGGTGCGTGGGAGCTCGCCCAGCGATACTTCGACGGAACGATCGACGACGAGAGGTGACGACGATGGATGGCAACCCGGTGATCGACATGCTGGGCCGGCGGCTGCGCCTGGCGGTGATCGGTGGTGGTCCGGGCAGCTTCATCGGGGCGATGCATCGCACCGCGGCGCGCCTCGACGATCGCTACGAGCTGGTCGCGGCGGCGCTCTCGTCGCACCCCGAGCGGTCCCGGCGGGCCGGCGTCGAGCTGGGTCTGGCCCCCGACCGCAGCTACGGCAACGGGGTGGTCCTGATCGAGGCCGAGGCGGCACGGGAGGACGGTGCCGACGTGGTCGCGGTGATGACGCCCAACGACTCGCACCACATGCTGGCGTTGGCCGCACTGGACCACGGGTTCGACCTGATCATCGACAAGCCGCTGACCAACACGCTCGACGAGGCCCTGGAGGTGCGCGATCGGGTGGCGTCGACCGGTCTGGTCTGCTGCCTGACCCACAACTACACCGGCTATCCCCTGGTCCGGCAGGCCCGGGCGATGGTGGCGGCGGGTGAGCTGGGTGAGATCCGGCTGGTCCAGGTCGAGTACGTCCAGGGGGGCAAGGCCAAGCCGGATCCGTTCGGACCCGATGACGAGCGGCCGTGGCGATATGACCCCGTGCGAGGCGGGCCGTCACTGGTGATGGGCGACATCGGCACCCACGCCCACAATCTCGTCCGGTTCATCACCGGCGATGAGGTGGCCGAGGTGGCCGCCGAGGTGGGCACGATCATGCCGGGCGGCGAGGTCCACGACTACGCGGGGGCGTTGCTGCGCATGGAGAACGGAGCGAGGGGCGCGTTCTGGGTGACCCAGGCGGCGGCCGGGGTGGAGAACAGCCTGCGCATCCGGGTGTCGGGGGCGAAAGGCACCGTGGAGTGGGCGCAGGAGCAGCCGACCCAGCTGCTGTTCAAGCCGCTGGACGGCCCGGTGCAGTGGCGTACGCCCAACGGTCCGGCGTCGTTGCCGCTCGCCGCTCGGGCCAGCCGCATCGTCGCCGGTCATCCCGAGGGGTTCCACGAGGGGTTCGCCAACCTCTACGCCGACGCGGCCGAGGCCATCGCCGCCCGCCGGTCCGGTCGGACGGCCGACCCGCTCGCCCTGCACTTCCCGGATGCCGACGACGGGGTCCGCGGGGTGCGGTTCGTCGACGCCGTGATCGCATCCGACGCCGCGGACGGCGCCTGGACGTCCTGCGCCCTCCCCTGATTCCTTCGCACTCGGTCATCGCGGCGGGTAGGTCACGGCCAGCTCGCTCGCGATGGAGGCCATGTCGCCCGGTCCCACGCCGATGCCGTCGAGCAGTCGGTTCATCATCTCGAAGTTGCCCGCCACCGCCGCGGCGCGGACCGCTGCGGCCTCGCCGGCCGCCTCCACCAGCCCGGGGAGGGCGCGATCGCGCTCATGGGGGTCGCGGAGGACGGCAGCGTCGGTGAGGTCTCGAAGCTCCCGTCCGGCGGGAAGGAGGGGATCGCGGGTGACGTCGCTGATGGCGGTCAGATCCAGCGGGGCCCCGCTTCGTCGCACACTCGCACGGAGCATGCCGGCGTGGGCGAACAGTCAGAAGAAGCAGTCGTTGAGCAACGAGGTCCGTGCCGCCACGAATTCGATCTGGGCCCGGTCGAGGTCCCGGACGATCTCGAGATCGCCCATCGCCTCCATGGTCAGGTACAGCACGCCGTGCAGGTCGAACTGCGCCTCCTGCTCGGCGGCGACGGCCGAGAGCGCGTTGGTGGGGAACGCCGGGCCCACGGTGGGAACGAGACCCCCGTCGATCCTCGCTTCCGGAACGGGGGTGCGACTCGGTTCGCCCGGCTGCGGGTCGGGCAGGGGCCGGGTCGCCGCCCCGATGCCGAACAGGAAGGTGTCGACCGCGTCGAGCCGGGCCACGACACCGAGGACCTCGACGTACGCCTGGCGTTCCAGACCGCGCCGCTCCAGATCCTCGACCCACGCGAGGTCGACGTGCGGATCGGCCGAGATGCGCGCCGCGACCTCGACCGCGGTGGCGGGCAGGTCGCTGGCGTTTCCGGGGTCGCCGGAGCGTGCGGCGCGCGCGACCCCGGCCAGCTCGACCCGCTGTGTCCCGTTCCACCAGGTGCCGGGCGACGCCAGGCGCTCCCACTCGCGATCGATCCCGGCCCGGTAGGGCTCGGGGAGCGTCAGTTCCACCGGCTCAGTCTGCCCGCTCAGGCGGTGCGACATCCCGGTTGGCGTCGTGGGGCACGACGACCCGATCGGCGACCTGGCCGATGCTCGGGTACAGGAAACGGATGAGTCCTACGGCCACCGCGGTGGCGACCAGCTGCGCGACGATGAACCCGGGGGCCGAGGCCGGCTCGATACCGGCGAAGGTGTCCGAGAACATCCGAGCGATCGCGACGGCCGGGTTCGCGAAGCTGGTCGAACTGGTGAAGTAGTAGGCGCCGCCGATGTAGCCGCCGACCGCGAACGCCGCCACCGACGCCCGCCCCGACCGCACGATGCCGAAGATGACCAGGAGGAGTCCGAGGGTGGCGATGCCCTCGGCAAAGACGAGATGCCCCCCCGAGCGGTCCTTGGTGGACCACTCGACGAGGTCCAGATCGAACATCGCGTTGGCCGCCATGACGCCGACGACGGCTCCGGCGACCTGCGCGGCGACGTAGGCGACGGCGGTCGAGGTGCTGAGGCCGCCGAAGACGCGGTCGGCGATCGTCACCGCCGGGTTGAAATGGGCCCCCGAGGCGGGGCCGAGCGCCAGGATCAGCGCGGTCAACACGCCGGCGGTGGCGAAGGCGTTCTGGAGCAGTTGGAGGCCCTCGTCGTCGGTCAGGCGCTCGGCCATGATCCCCGAACCCACGATGGCGGCCAGCAGGAACGCCGTCCCGACGAACTCGGCGGTGACGGCCCGGGTCGACGGCAGCTCGGAGCGGTGGTTCGACCCGCTCACGCGCCGTCGTCTCCGAAGCCGGCGATGAGGGTCTCGACCCGTGCTCTGATCTCGTCCCGAACCCCTCGGACCACCTCGATCGGCTGGCCGGCCGGGTCGGTCAGCTCCCAGTCCTCGTAGCGCTTTCCGGGGTAGACGGGGCAGACGTCGCCGCAGCCCATCGTCACGACCACGTCGACGGCCCGGACGATGTCGTCGGTCCACGGCTGGGGACGGAACCGCGAGATGTCGACCCCCACCTCGGCCATGACCGCGATGGCGGTCGGGTTGGTGTCCGTCCCCGGTTCGGACCCACCGGAGTAGACCCTGATCCGGTCGCCGGCGAGGTGGCGCAGCCAGCCCGCCGCCATCTGGGAGCGGCCGGCGTTGTGGACACAGAGGAAGAGGACGGCGGGACCGGGCATGGCCCCGGCGTCGTTCGGCGCTGGCTCCTGGTTCACGACCGTGCTCCCTCTCCGGTACCGGTTCGACGCTCAGCGTATTGCCGATCGGCCGGGGGCTGCGCCGCACCGATCGGTCCCATCCTGGCCGATAGGGTGTCGAGCCGTGAGCGGCGTCGAGCGATGAGTGGGTTGCGAGGGGGGAGCGCCTCGACCTCGATGGGAACCCGCCTTCCGGCGGCGGTGATGACCGTCAGCCTGCTGGCGCTGGTGGTGGCGACCATCGTGGCCGTCGTCACGGGCCGAGAGCTCGGCCAGGAGATCAACGACGATCAGCTGGTCGCGCTCCGAGCGTCCAGCGCGATCGACGTGACCAATCACATGGCCAGTCTGAGCCGCACCACCGAGGCGCTGGCGGCGAGCCCGCAGGCCGTCGTGGCGGTCGACGAGTTCGCCGGCGCCCACCGGGAGCTCCAGGCCCTGACGCCCGAAGAGCTCTCGGACCAGTCGGACGCCGTGATCTCCCATCACCGGACCGAATACATCGAGCCGCTGGAGGAGGCCGGTCGCACCATCGGCGTGCGCGACATCGTCGGGACCAATCCGGCGGCGATCTATCTCCAGCACGACTACGCCGTCGACCTGGGTCCGGTCAGGCGACCAGCGGCCGTCGACGACGCCCGTGACGGCAGTCGGTGGAGCGAGATCCACGCCGCGGTGCACCCGGTGTACCGCGATGTCGTCCAGCGCCGGGACCTGATCGATCTGTTCCTCGTCGAGCCCGACAGCGGCTACGTCGTGTATTCGGTCAACAAGCGTCCGGCGCTGGGCACCAGTCTCGACGTCGGACCGTTCAGCGGCTCCGTCCTGGCGCAAGCGGTGGATCTGGTGCGCGAGGATCCCGGAGCCGGCGTGATCACGACCGATCTCGCCGCCTACGATCCGGCGCTCACCCTGCCGGTCGGAGCGATCGCCGCTCCCGTGCTGGACGGTGAGCGCCTGGCCGGCGTCCTCGTCCTCCTCTACGACGCCGACCCCATCACGGATATCCTCACCGCCGGCGAGGACTGGGACGACGGTGGCTTTCCCGAGACGGGCCAGAGCTACCTGATCGGGGAGGACGGGACGACGCGGACCGAGCCCCGCACCTATCTCGAAGACCCGGTGTCCCACCTGGACCGCTCCGAGGAGATCGGCCTCCTCAGCGAGGAGGAGCGGACCGTGATCGAAGCCGGTTCGACGACCGTGCTGGTCCAGCCGGTGGAAGAGGAGACCGTCAACGCCGCCGAGGACGAGAACACGTCGATCGAAACGGTCCCCTCGATGGTGGGGGTCGAGTCGTTCAGTGCCGTCGGCCCGGTCCCGGTCGGAGAGTTGGGTTGGTCGGTGGTCTCCGAGGTGTCGGTCGACGCCGCGGAGGGTGGCCTGGACGAATTCCAGCAACTGCTGATCGTGGGTGCCGCCACGTTCGTCGTTGCCCTGACCTTCCTCGCGGTGGCCTGGGCGGCCACCATCGTCCGTCCCGTCCGGGCCATCAGCGACCGGATGGGGTCGGATGCGAGCCGCGGCGCCTCGCGACCGAGCAGCGCGAGCCCATCGAGGTTCCGGCCCGCAGCCCCATCGAGTTCCACCGGCTGGCCGAGAGCTTCGAGTCGATGGCCGCGGTGCTCGCGGACCAGCAGACCCGGTTGACCTCGGCGCGGGCCGAGCGACTCCGGCTGCTCCGCCGCATGCTCCCGCCCGCCGTTGCCGAGCGCGTCGCCGGCGGTGACGTGCAGTCGCTGGAGGAGATCCCGCAAGCGACGGTGACCGCCGTCGTCGTCCTCGGGCTCGGCGAGCTGGTTCGCGTCGGCGAGACCAGCACCGAGCGCGACCTGATCGACCGCCTCCACTCGGACCTCGACGAAGCCGCCGAGCGCCACGGGTTGGAGCGGGTGAAGGTGGTGGGCGACGTGTACTTCGCCGCCTGCGGCCACGATCGTCCCCTCATCGACCATGCTCCACGATCGGTGGCGTTCGCGGCCGATGCGGAAGACGCCATCCGGGCCATCGGCGCCAGCTCACCGGCCGATCTGGATGGCGCGGTCGGTGTCCACACCGGACCGGTCACCGTCGGCATGAGCGGCGGGACCCGTCTGCTGTACGACATCTGGGGCGAGACGGTCACCGCAGCTCACTACCTGGCCCGTATGGCACCCCGAGGCTCGATCGTCGTGTCCGATACGACCCACACGCTCCTGCCGGATTCGATCGAGGCGACGCCGATGTCAGATGACGACGACGGCAACGCGTGGATCGTCGCCCCGACGTCGGTCGGGGGGCCGGCATGAACGCACTGAGCGGCACCAGTGCGATCTGGGCCGGCGTGATCATCCTGGTCGTCCCGGCGCTGATCATCGCGGCCGCCGAGCTCGACGAGCGCCTCCGCCAACGAGAGTCGGCGCTCCGACCGGCGGTGCGGGTCCTACGGTCGTGGGCGCTCCCGTTCTTCGCCCTCTGGGCCATCCTCGTCCCGGTCCTCGCGGTCGACCGTGAGTCGGCGGCGGTGCGCTTCGCCGCGTCGGGTTTGCTGCTCGCCTGCACCGTTGCGGTGCTCAGCGTTCTCAAGGTCTGGATCACCCGTCTCCGGACCCGGCCGCGGGACGACAACCGTCGTTCGATTCCCCAGCTCCTCCTCGCGATGCCGCGGATCGGCGTCTTCCTCCTGGCCGGCTGGATCCTGCTCAGCGGCGTCTGGGGCGTCGACCTCTCGTCGGTGCTCGCCGCGGCGGGGGTCACGTCGCTGGTCGTCTCCTTCGCGCTCCAGGACACGCTCAGCGGCCTGGCGTCCGGCGTGCTGCTGGTGAGCGACCAGCCGTTCAAACCGGGCGACTGGGTCAGGCTGGGCGATGGTGACACCGCGCTCGTCGCCCGGGTGATCGACCTCAATTGGAGGACGACGCGGGTCCAGGACCGCAACGGCGACCTGATCGTCATCCCCAACGCCCAGCTGGCCGGGGCGGCCATCGTCAACCACAGTGCGCCCGAGTCCCTGCACCGCGTCGTGGTCGATCTGCAGGTGGCCTACGCCAATCCTCCGACGCTGGCCAAGGCCATGCTGCTCGATGCGGCGATCGGGACACCGAAGGTCCGGGCCGAGCCGCCGCCCAACGTCCGGGTGGTCCAGATCGACGATCCGCTCATGGGCTACCAGGTCGACCTGTGGATCGACGACTACGGCGACGAACCGCAGGTGCGCAGCGACTTCGGCTCGCTGGTCTGGTACCAGTCGAACCGCCACGGGGTCCCCCTCCCCAGCCCGGCCCAGGACCTGTACCTCTACGACGGGGTGGCCAACAACGAGGCCCAGGTTCCCACCCTCGCCCAGATCCGCACCGGCCTCCAGGGGTCGCCGCTGCTCACGTCGCTGGAGGAGGCCGATCTCGACCGGTTGGCGCGGGCGTCCCGGCCGGCCCGCTTCGCGGTGGGCGAGCTCATCATCGCTCCCGACGAGTCGAGCCGAGATCTCATCCTCATCGTCGAGGGCCGAGCCCAGTTCCTCCTCGGTGAAGGCGACGAGCAGACCGTCGGTGCCGAGGTGGGCGAAAGCGAGATCATCGGCATGCTGCGGACCAGCCGCCGCGACGGCTACGACATCAGCGTCCGAGCCGTCACGGACTGCGAGGTCATCATCGTGGACGCCGACGAGTCGGGCGAGATCGCCAGCCGCAACGCCGAACTGGCCGCCGCGCTGAACCGGGTCGCGTCGATTCGGCGGCGGCGCCTGGAACGCGTCGCCGGCCGTCGCATCGCGACCGAGCTCGAGGTACCCGACGGGGAGACCTCGTGACCGACTCGACTCCGACCGAGACCGAGACCGAGATCGAGACCGAGATCGAGACCGAGATCGAGACCGAGACCCCCGAGTTCGACGCCGGATGGAGCGAGAGGATCCGCATCGACGGCGTCGACGTGGCGGCCGCCGATCTTCCGTGGTGGCGCCGGCCCCGCCGGCTGCGGCGCCAGCTGATCGGCACGCTCGTCATCGTCGCCTTCGCCTCGGTGGCGCTGGTCGGTGGGCTCAACTTCGTGGCGGCCCAGCGGCTTCTCGACGACGGGACCAGGGATCAGCTGGCCAGCATCGGCGAAGCCCGGGCCCGGAGCATCGAGACCGGGATCGAGCGGACGGAGAGCCAGGCATCGGCGGCAGCTGCGGATCTGGCCGTCGTTCGAGCCCTCGAGGACTTCTCGAACGCCTTCACCACCCGATCGACCGGTCGGATCGACGAAGCGCAGCTCGCCGAGCTGGACGAGTTCTACGAGCGCACCGTCGTGGAACCCGTCGAGGCCGCCGACCTGGGGCCGGTCACGGTGGACGACGTCCGGCCTCCGTCCAACGCCGGACAGTACCTGCAGTACCACTACACACTGCCGGAGGCCGACGATGCCGCCCGGAGCGAGGTGGTCGACCCCGGCGACGGCTCGGCCTACACCGAAGCCCACGCCGTCCACCATCCTCAGCTTGCGGCGCTCACGGCGTCACTCGGCTTCGGCGACCTCCTCCTGGTCTCCGCAGACGGCGAGATCGTCTACACGACGGACAAACGGGTCGATCTCGGCACCAGCCTGATCGACGGCCCGTACCGCGACACCGAGCTGGCCCGGACGATCAGGGACCAGCTCCCACTGCTCCGCATCGGTGAGGGCGTGATCGCCGATCTCGAGCTCTACCTGCCCAAGGGGGGACAGCCGGTCTTCTTCGTGGCCTCCAGTGTCCGCCAGGGCCAGGAGGTGATCGGAGCGCTGGTGTTCGAGATTCCGGTCGAGGCGCTCAACGCCATCACGACGGTCGGCGAGCGCTGGGAGGAGGTCGGCCTCCGGGACGGAGAGAGCTACGTCGTCGGATCCGACCTGCTGCTGCGGAGCGAGAGTCGACCCTGGATCGAAGACCCCCAGGCCTACCTCGACCGGCTCGACGATCCCGAGCTGGCGGGTCTGATCGACACCTTCGATTCGCCGATCGGACTCCAGCCCGTCGAAACGGAGCCGGTGGACGAGGCGGTCGACGGGAGGGTGTTCAGCGGTACGGCCAGCAACTATCTCGGTCAGAGCACGTACAGCTACGCCACCCCCATCGAAGCGCCGGGGGTGGACTGGGTGGTCGTGGCCGACGTGCCGCTGTCCGAGGCCCGCTCCCCGCTGTTCGCCTATGCCAGGCGCCTCGGTCTCGTCTTCCTCCTCCTCCTCCCGCTGGCCGGACTGGTCGGGTACGTCATGGCCGGCCGGCTGACCCGGCCGATCCAGCCGGTGATGCAGGCCGCCCGCGCGGTCGCCGCCGGCGATCGTGATCCCCAGCTGCCCGAGCTGGGCCGGGACGAGTTCGGCGATCTGTCGCGACGCTTGCGCTCGATGGCCCACGAGCTGGGTCGGCACGAGGCCCAACTCGCCGACGCGTACGAAGAACAGCGCCAACTGCTGCTCGCAGTGTTGCCGCCCCACATCGTCGCGGAGGGCGCGGACGGGATGGGCACCGACCAGATCGCCGACCGGGCCACCATGGTGGCGGTGCGGGTGAACGTGGAGGGTGAAGGGTTGCAGGCCGGCGACGAGATCGGCGCCCGACTCGCCGATGCCGCCGAGTTGGCCGAGTCCCTGGCGACGGCCAAGGGCCTCGATCGCATCCGAGCCGGCGCCGATGCCTATCTCTTCCTGGCGGGCGTCGACGAGAGCGACGGCGCCGACGAGGCGCTGAGCTTCGCGGTCGAGCTCGTGGCCGCGGTCTCCGCCGCAAGCCAGGGCGGGGAGATCGACCTGGCGGTGCACGTCGGCCTGTCGACCGGACCCGTCGCCACGGGCGTGCTCGAGCGCGGCAGCCTGGCGTTCACGGCATGGGGTGAGCCGGTCCGACGATCGCTCGTCATCGGAGCCTTTGCGACCTCCGACGAGATCCTGATCGACCGCTCCACCGCCGAGGCCGCCACGGACGACCGGTGGGATCTCCGCCCCGCCGACGCCGTGGTGGACCTGGACGGTCAGCCGATGCATCTGTTCAGCCTCGGCGCCTCTCGCTGAGGTCGCATCCCATCGGATAGGTTCGAGCGGCACGTCGGAACCGCCCTGCCTCCGAAGGAGACCGATGAGACAGCTGCCCGCTCCTGCCACTCGTCGGTCCGGTCCCCATCGGAGTCGCATGCTGGCCGCGGGGCTGGCGGTGCTCCTGTTGGCCGGTGCCGGAGTGGCCCAAGCCGCCGTGGCGGGGGCCTCGGCGGGCTCGGCGACGGCGGCGACGCAGGACGACGGCGGAGGTGACGACGGCGGAGGTGACGGCGGCGGCGAGGGCGGCACCACCGGCGGCGAGGGCGGCACCACGACCGGAGGCGAGGGCGGTACGACCGGAGGCGACGGAGGGTCCGGTGCGGACGGCGCGGACACCGGCAGTGAGCTGACCAACGAGGACTGGATCCTGCTGGGGGTCATCGGCGTGTTGGCGATCGGCGTCATCATGGGCGTGACCTCGCTGGCGTCGCATCACTCCGAGAACAAGAGGGCGGCGACGGACTCCCTCAACCGGCGGCTCGGTGAGATCGTCGGGGCCGCACGGTGGCTGCACGATCAGGGGACCATCGAGATCCTGCGGCTGACCGACACGCGGCTGCTCGCCTCGTCGTGGAACACCGTCCGCGACCGGATCGTCGACCTCGAGGCCAGGATCTCGGTCCTGGCCAACGAGACCCACGACCGCCGGCTCGAACAGGCACTTCTCCGGCTGGGCCAGACCGCCGCCGGACTCCGAGGTGCGCTGGAGACGTCGGTCGCGCTCCGGCTGGATGCCGATGCCTCCGAGCAGAGCGATCTGATCCAGGACGCACGAGCCACCGTGGACGAACGACGACGGCAGTTCGGCCAGGCCATCGAGCCGGTCGCTGCCGCCCAACGATGAGGAGGAGCTGACATGACGACCGCACAGACCGGCGGGAAGACCAGCGGATGGGTGGTCTTCGCCGGCGTGGTGACCCTGCTGGCCGCAGCGGCCAACCTGTTGTACGCCCTCACGCTCCTCGCCAAGGACGAGTGGATCGTGATCGCGCCGGAAGCGCTGATCCGGTTCGATCTCACCACCGTCGGCGTGATCTACCTCATCTTCGGTGCCCTGCAGCTGTTCATCGCGATGGGCATCTTCCACGGCGACCTCTGGGCTCGGATCCTGGGGATCGTCGGAGCGACCCTCAACATCCTGGCCCAGATGGCGTTTCTGTCGGTCTATCCGGCCTGGTCCTGGCTCGTGATCATCGTCGACGCCCTGGTGATCTACGGACTGACCGTGCACGGCGACGAGGTCGCCGAGCTCTGAGCCCCGTCGGGGGAGACGCCGACGGTTCGGTGCCGTTCAGACCGAGCGGAGCGCGTCGCTGAGCGCGGGCACCGCATCGGCGACATCGGCCACGATCCCGTAGTGGGCGTAGCGGAAGATCGCCGCCTCGGGGTCGCGGTTGATGGCCACGACCGTCTTGGCGGCGCGCATGCCCACCACGTGCTGGAACGATCCGGAGATCCCGCAGGCGAGATACAGCTCGGGTTCGACCGTGCTCCCGGTCTGGCCCACCTGGAGGCCGCGTGGAGCCAGCCCGGCCTCGACGGCGGCCCGTGAGGCGGCCACCCGGCCTTCGAGCGCACCGGCCAGGTCCTCGATGAGATGCCAGCTGTCGGCGGAGCACCCGGCCCCTCCGGCCACGATGACCGAGGCGTCGGTCAGGCTGGCATCGGCCGGTCGGACCGTCCGCTCCGCCACCGCGACCCGGAGGTCGTCGGTGTCCAGTTCGACCGGGATCGCCTCGAACCGGGACCGTCGGGGCGCCTCGGTGGCCGAGAACACCCCGGGGCGGACCGTGGCCATCTGGGGGCGGGTCCGGGGACAGACGCACGTGGCCAGCACGCTGCTCCCCATCGCGGGTCGGATCTGCTGGAGGAGGTCCGGGAAGGTCTCGCCCCGCCGCTGCCAGTCTTCGATGACCAGATCGGTGCAGTCCGCGGCCAGACCGGTATCGAGTCGGGCCGCGACGCGCGGGGCCAGGTCGCGCCCGGTGCTGGTGGCGCCCAAGAGCACCACGTCGGGCGCGAACCGTCGGAGGGCATCAACCAGCACCCGAGCGTGCGGCAGCGTGGCGTACGGATCGAGCCGATCGTCGTCGGCCATGACGACCAGGTCGGCCCCGAAGCGGGCAGCGTCTTCCCGGGCCTGGTCGAGCCCGCTCCCCGCGATGAAGGCCGCCACCGACCCGCCCAGGTCCTGGGACAGCTCCCGGGCCTGCGAGAGCAGTTGGGCCGAGACCCCCGCCAGCGCGCCGTCCACCAGCTCGCAGGCCACCCAGATCCGTGCGTCGCCGGGATCGGCGTCGACCGGCTCGGCGGGGATCGCGCCGCGGTGCTCGGCGGCCCGGGGCGTTGCGCCGGGGCGGGACGCGCTCAGGGTGCGGGCCAGCGTGTCGTAGTCCAGGTCGGTGCCCACCCACTGCGTCTCGACCGAGGGAAGGGGGACGCTCTCCATGTGAGCGACCTTGGTGGGGGACGCGGCCAGCCCGACCCGGTCGGCGGCCAGGCCCAGCGCGTCGGCGCCGATCCGGGCGATCTCGGCGGTCGCGGCCCGCCGGCGGCGCGGGAGGGTGGGGTAGTGGGGCGTGAACCCGGTCTCGGTGATCGTCACCAGCGCCGGCATGGCCACGGTGACGGTCTCGTAGCCCCCCTCGACGACCCGGCGGGCGACGACCTGCCCGTCGTCGCCGAGATCGAGGTGCTCACATCCCGTGACCTGGGGCCAGTCCAGGCGTTCCGCGATCTGGGGACCGACCTGCCCGGTCTCGCCGTCGATGGCCGACAGGCCACAGAGGACGAGATCGAACGGACCGGCGCGATCGATCGCCGCGGCCAGGATGTTGGCGGTGGCCCAGGTGTCGGATCCGGCGAACGCCCGATCGGTCACCAGGTGGGCATCGTCGGCTCCGTAGGCGAGCGCATCGCGCAGGGCCGCCTCGGCGGCGGGAGGCCCCATCGAGATGGCGACGACCTCGTCGGCCAGCTGGAGCGCCGCCTCGAGAGCGTGCAGATCGGCCGGATTGACGATCGACGGGGCCGAGCTGCGGTCGATGGTGCCGTCGGGCCGCATCGCCACGGACCCGGCCCGGAGGTCCGGCACCTGTTTGATCAGCACAACGGCGCGCATAGATGTCGATCATCGCACGCGCCGGTCGGTGCTTGTTCGGTCGGGGCGTCGGGAATCCTGACGCCCCCGGGTCAGCAGGTCACCTCGGTGGTCCCGTCCAGCCAGCCGTCGGGCACGGTGTACGCGTCGGCGGTCGGATCGAGCTCGGTGAGCTCACCGCTGTCGAGCGCGGCCCGGCTGGTCGCGCCGACGACCGTTCCGCCGTCGGCCTTCTCGATCGATCCGTACAGCGTGCCGGTCGCCGACTCACCCGCATCGTCCACGGTCGGGATGATGGTCCGGTAGAGCACGAGACCCTCACAGACGCGGGCTCCCTCGTCGCCCGTGACGAGATTGGAGAAGGCGTCCTCGGGATCGCAGCCGCCGTCACCGGCCGGCGAGTTGGAGATGAAGTCGAACGCACCCCCGCTCTCGAGCGAGTTGCCGGGGCAGAGCGGCTCGGTCGCCGTGGCGTCCCATCCCGCGTAGACCACGACGAAACGGTCCTCCCACGTGTACCAGTTGGCCTCGATGTCGCCATCCTCGAACGGGAGGTCGACGTCAGGGGTGTTCTTGGCGATCGCAGCCTTCACGGCACTCTCGCTGATCGCCACCGGCGTCACACCCGGTGTCTCGCCGGTGTCGGTGCCGTCGGTGTCTCCGGCGGTCGTGGGGGTGGTGCCTTCCGGGACCGAGGTCGAGGTGGTGGACGACGACGTCGTGGAGCTGGTCGTCGACGATGTCGTCGACGACGACGGCGTGGCGACGTCGTTGCTCCCGCTGTCGTCGTCGTCGTTCAGGAGGAAGACGGCCAGCAGGGCCGCCAGGAGCAGGACCAGCACGATCCATGTGGTGGGCTTGGAGTACCACGGCGTCTCTTCGCCGGCATCGTCGGGGGCGCCGCCGGCTTCGCCACCTTCGGCATCACCTGCGGGGGGAGTGGGCGTATCGGACATGGGCGCCTCGATTCCTCGGCTTCGTCAATCCGTCTGAGCGGGACCGTAGCCGGGCTCGGGGCCCGGACGGCGTACCACGAACTCCATCGGCGGCGGAGGGCGCCTGCTGAGGGATTGGTGGTCTCAGTCGTCGAGGGCTCGTGCGATCGCCGCACCCGTGACGGCCGAGTTGAGGTAGGGCTCGGGGTCGTGGGCCCGGTGTCCGTTGTCGATCAGGTGGTCCTCGACCCGGTCGCCGAAGCGGTCGGCCAGTCGGTGGACGCCCGCGGCGCGGTCGCCGTGGGCGGCGATGTTGACCCATCGTCGGACCCCGCCGGGCCAGGGACCCAGACCGTCGGACCGCTCACCCTCGAGCGACCCGAAGATGGCGTCGGTGCCCAGCGGAGACCCGATCGTCACCAGGGTGTCGAGCTCGATCCGGGGGTTGGTGGCCAGTGCCTGATGGGCGATGATCGTGCCCATCGAGTGAGCCGCGATGACCTCGGTGTCGGGTGCGATCAGATCCAGCAGCCGTTGTCGAGCGGCCATCCGGACGCCGGGGTCGCTGGTCATGATCGCGACCATGTCGATGGTTCGATCGTACGCGGCGCTACCGGCGGCCTGGCTGAGGAACTCGACCGCCTTCTCGCCCCCCATCTGGGCCATCAGGTCGGCCGCCCCGGCCCGGCTCTCCTTCCACTCGTCGAGGTCGAGCGTCTCGGGATCGAGCCGGAAGAGGTCGCCGTAGAAGCAGACGGCGACGTCGTCGGCGTCGATCGCTCGCCCGTGATGCCACAATCCGTCCTGGACGCACGGCAACCAGCGGGCCTTCAGCTCGTGCGGACCCCACAGCTCGTTGAAGGCTCCGTGGATCATCACCAGTCTCGCCATCTGTCGCTCCGCTCCTCGGCTAGGAGGAGCACGATACGGTCTGGGTATGGCCGTCGCAGAGCTGCACGCCGACGAGGCATCGTTCCGTCGGTTCCACACGGTGGATCTCCCCCGGCGGATCGCCTCCGGGAACGGCGCGCTGGCGTTCGCTGACGTCGAACGGTTGGGTGCGATCGGGCTGCGGACCCCGGCCGGGAGCTTCACGTACCGGCCCGACCACGGTTCGGTGTCGGTCCTCCCGGGGGAGGAGGAGGCGGACACGGTCGTCGAGATGGATCTGGAGTCGTGGCACGGTCTGATCTCGGATCTCGACACCGCACCCGGGCTCTTCTACGGAGGCCGGGTCACGGTGGTGGACGGCAAACCGCTGCGGTTCGTGCGGTGGGAGCCCGGCCTGCGGGCGTTGTTCCACGGGGTGCCGGTCTTCGATCCCGACACCGCCGACCTGCGCGATCGGACGGGCGCCCCGCTCGATCCCACCCGCTCGTTCGTCATCGGCGACCTCGAGGCCGATGCCGCCACGGCCCGCCACCAGTTCGACACCGCCGGCTTCCTGTGGGTGACCGGGGTGTTCGATCCATCCGAGGTGGCCGAACTGCGGGCCGATGCCGACCGTTTGGAGCGCGAGGCCCGCCCCGACGACGAGGCGTCGTGGTGGGGCCGAGACGCCGGCGGCGACGAGGTGCTCACCCGCGTCCTGCGCGCCGCGACGCGGCCCCGCATGCGAGCGCTGCGCGAGGACCCGCGGGTCCAGCGGATCGTGTCGGTGGTCCCGTACCCGCTGCGGGAGGATCTCCGCACCGGTCGCGACGCGGTGACCGTCTTGTGGAAACGCCCGGGGATGACGGAGGGCCTGGCGGATCTTCCGTGGCACCGTGACTGCGGGATGGGCGGCCACGCCACCAACTGCCCGGCCATCGTGATGACCATCTGCCTCACCACCGGTGCTCCCGAGGCCGGCGAGCTGCGCTTCCTCCCGGGTTCGCACCGCGGGTCGTACCCGTTCGTCGACGGCAGCGACACCCGGGCGCCGCGGGGCGTCAGCGTTCCCGTGGCGGCGGGCGATGTGACCATCCACGCCACCGACGTGATGCATGCGTCGATGGCCCCCACGTCGGAGACCGGACCTCACCGCATCTCGGTCCTCATGGCCTGGGTTCCACCCGAGGCCGGCCATCATCGCGGCGGCCGCCACTACAACGACGTGCTGCTCGACGGTGACGACGGCCAGGTCGAACACCTGGGCCAGAAACTGGGCGAATGACCCGGCGCCCCTTCCTCACGTCGAAGCTGGCCGGGTTCGGCACCACGATCTTCGCCGAGATGTCCGAACTGGCCGCTCGCCATGATGCCATCAACCTCGGTCAGGGGTTCCCCGACGAGGACGGTCCCACCGAGGTGCTGGACGCGGCCGTCGAGGCCATCCGATCCGGCCGTAACCAGTATCCACCGGGGGCGGGCGTACCCGAGTTGCGGGAGGCCGTCGCCCGCCACCAGCGCCGGTTCTGGGGGATCGAGGTGGACCCCGACACCGAGGTCCTGGTCACCGCGGGCGCCACTGAAGCGCTGGCCGGCGCCCTGCTGGGCCTGCTCGACACGGGCGACGAGGTCGTCATGTTCGAGCCGATGTACGACTGCTACCAGGCCGGCGCCGCCATGGCGGGTGCGGCCGTCACCCCGGTGACGCTGCGCCCACCCGACTACGGCTTCGATCCCGACGAGCTGCGTGCCGCCGTTTCGGACCGCACCCGGATGATCCTGCTGAACAGTCCCCACAACCCCACCGGCGCGGTGTTCTCCATCGAGCAGCTCCACGTGATCGCGGCGGTGGCGATCGAGCACGATCTGATCGTGGTGACCGACGAGGTCTATGAACACCTGACCTTCGACGGCGTGCGGCACGTCCCCATCGCCACCCTGCCGGGTATGGCCGAGCGCACGGTCACCATCGGGAGCGGCGGCAAGATCTTCCGGGTCACCGGCTGGAAGGTGGGATGGGCCTCGGGTCCGGCCGCACTGATCGCGGCCGTGCGGACCGCCAAGCAGTTCCTCACCTTCGTCAGCGCAGGACCGTTCCAGCCGGCGATCGCGGTCGGCCTCGACCTGCCCGACGACTACTTCCGGTCGGTCGCCGACGATCTGGCCATGAAGCGGGACCGCCTGGTGGCGGGCCTCGGCGAGATCGGCGTCGAGGTGTTCTCGCCCTCGGGCGGCTACTTCGTCACCGTCGACATCCGGCCGATCGCACCCGACGGCGACGGACCGGCCTTCTGCCGGATGTTGCCCGAACGGGTGGGGGTGGCCGCCGTGCCGACCCAGGTCTTCTACCACCCCGATCACGCGGACCGGGGACGGTCGCTGGTGCGATTCGCGTTCTGCAAGCGCCTCGACGTGATCGATGCCGCGGTCAGCCGGCTCCGGGAGTTCGCCTCGTGAGAATCACCGCGGTGCAGCACGACATCGTCTGGCTCGACCGCGAGGCCAACTTCGGGCGACTGGCACCGATGGTGGCCCGAGCCGCCGACGAGGGTGCGGGACTGGTCCTCCTGTCGGAGACGTTCTCGACCGGCTTCGCCACCGACGGCAGCAAGGTGGCCGAGCCGCCGGGTGGTCCGTCGGAGCGGTTCCTGCAGGACCAGGCCGTGGCGCACGGCGTCTGGGTGGGAGGCACCTTTCCCCAGACGGGAGAGGGTCCCCTTCCCTACAACACCTTCGTCGTGGCCGGGCCCGACGGGACGACGCACCGCTATCGCAAGGTCCACCGCTTCGGATACGGCGGGGAGGACGAGGTCTTCGGTGCCGGCGATCGTCTGGTGACCGTCGAGATCGGTGGTCTCCGGGTCAGCCTGTTCGTCTGCTACGACCTGCGGTTCGCCGACGAGTTCTGGCAGCTGGCGCTCGACACCGACGTCTATCTCGTTCCGGCCAACTGGCCGGCGGCCAGGGCTGCGCACTGGCGCCAGCTGTTGATCGCCCGGGCCATCGAGAACCAGGCCTACGTCGTGGGGTGCAACCGGGTCGGCAGCGGAGGCCGCCTCGAGTACGGAGGCGACTCGTGCATCATCGACCCGCGGGGCGACGTGCTGGCGCGCGGCGCCGATGACGAGACGCTGGTCACCGCCGAGGTCAGCGCGGCCGAGGTGACCGCCGTGCGCGAGCGGTTCCCGTTCCTGGCCGACCGGCGGTGAGCGGCGGGTTCCGGGTGACGCGAGGGCGACTCAGCCCGGGGCGGCGTCCAGGAGGCGGAGCTGGCCCGCCTCGAGCACCAGCTCGCGGTGGGTCAGGTCCAGGTGGGCCGGGTCGTGGGAGACCACGACCGTGGCGAGGTGCCGGTCGGCGGTGACGGTGGCCAGCAGCTCCATGATCTCGCGGGCTCGCTCGGGGTCGAGCGACGAGGTGGGTTCGTCGGCCAGGAGGAGCGACGGCCGGTTCATCAGGGCTCGTGCGATGCCGACCCGCTGACGTTCACCCCCGGACAGTTGGCCCGGGCGGTGGTCCCGACGAGTCGCCAGGCCCATCTCGTCCAGCAGGTCGTGAGCGCGGGCCCGGGCCTCGCGATCGAGCCCGCCCTTGATGTGCGCTGCCAGTTCGAGTTGCTCGAGCGCGGTCAGGGAGGGGAAGAGCTCGGCGCCCTGGAAGATCATGCCGATCTGCTCCCGCCGGAGCCGGGTGCGGGCCGACGAGGACAGACCGTCCACCGCGGTCCCCGCCACGGCCACGTTCCCGCGTTGGGGGGTACGCAGCATGCCGGCGACGGCCAGCAGCGTGGACTTGCCCGAACCCGAGCGCCCCGAGATGGTGATCAGCTCGCCGGCCTCCACCGACAGGTGGGTGTGATCCAGAATGTCGACCTGGCGCTCACCGTCGAGGATGGTCACCACGATGTCGTCCATCGCGAGCACGGGCCCGGCATGCACGTCGGTCATGGTCTCGTCCTCATGGCGCCGAGCTGAGGGAGATGGCGGGGTCGACGCCGGTGATCCGACGGAGGGCGACCAGGCTGCCGGCCATGCCCACGACCGCCAGCACCAGCGCGGTGACCAGGGTGGAGCGGGCGGTGAGGTTGAAGGGGACGTCCTCGCCCACCAGCGACCCGGCCAGGACGGCGATGAGACAGCCGATCGTGATCGAGATGGCCAGCAGGATGGCCAACTGGCCCAGCGCGTCACGGATCACGTACCAGGAGCTGGCGCCCAGCGCCTTCAGCAGCCCGATCTGTCGGGTGCGCTGGATGGTCCAGACCGTGAAGAAGGCCCCCACGACCAGGGCTGAGATGACCAGGAGGAAACCCCGGATGAGCGTCATGGTGCTGCTCTCGGCGCTGTACCCGGGCGATCCCGCGTAGGCGCCCTCCTTGGTGAAGAGCTCGACGCCCTCGACCTCGCCGATCCCGTCGAGCGCGGCGCCGTCGGCTCGCAGGGCGACCGCCGAGAAACGGCCGTTGGCATCGTCGCCGTAGAGCAGGGACTGCCAGGTGTCGAGCGACGTGTACGCGATGGGGACGTGGCCGAAGGTGCCCGCGAAGGTGAACCCCACCACCGGCAGGGTGATGTCGGTCCCCACGATGGTGAACTCCTCGCCCACGGTGACCTCGTCGCTCAGCTTGTCGCTGAGCACCAGGCCGTCGTCGATGCCGGCACCCGGAGTCGCGGACCCGGCTCCCGACGAGGCGTCGGCGAGGAAGCCGTCGCCGTCGACGCCGAAGAGGGCGATGTCGATGCTGTTGCCCTCGCCGTCGGCCGGTGACGCGTTGAAGAACGACACGCCGACGGGTGTCGCCTCGACCTCGTCGGCCGCTTCGTACGGTTCGAGCGATGCCGGGGTCAGGATCGAGCGGCTGAAGACCGCGTGCGAGTTCTCCTGGAAGGCCAGGTGGGTCAGCGGCAGCGCCCGCATGCCGGAGATGCCGTCGTCGACGAGGCCGTTGGCCAGGCCCGACAACATCGTGGCCAGAAAGGACACCAGGGCGATCACTACGCCCACCAGGACGTACCGGCCCTTCGAGGCGATCAGATCACGGAGTCCCAGGAACACCGGCGACAAGATAGCGACTGAGGGTGCGGTACCGGACGTCGTGGTCCGCTGTCGTGCTCTCGACCAGCGCCACCTCGGTCACCCGGAACGACGCCCGGAACGGGGCGCCGGCGACTCCGCAGGCGGCTCGCTGCTTCAGTCGGGCCAGCGTCAGGTGGCCGGCGAAGGGCCGGGGGTCGAGCGGGCGGCCGATCGCCGCCGTGGCCTCGCGCACCACGGCCGCCAGCTCATCGAGCCCTGCGGCGGGAACGACCACCACGTTGCGTCCCAGCCGGCTGACCACCGGCCCGAGCGTCACCTCGGCCGCAGGGAGGCGACGGTCGGCAAGCGCCGACGTGACCATGTCGGGGTCGGCCCGACCGAGGAAGCGGAGGGTGAGGTGGAGGCGCTCACCGGGCACCCAGCGGACGCCGGGCTCGACCGGCCGAGGGAGCGACGCCAGCTGTTCGACGACGGCCGAAGGGGGCCACACGGCCAGGAAGAGTCGGGACACCGTCCCATCTTTACCGGATGTTGACACGTCGTTGACCGGGGCCTGACGGCCGGGTGGTTCGCTTCGGGGAGAAAGGAGGCCCGGATGGTGCACTCCGGCATCTCGATCGACCCCGACCGACCGCTCACCCGACGCGCCATGCTGTTGGGCACGGTGGTCGTCCCCGTGCTCGTCGCCGCCTGCGACGCCGCCTCGCCCCCGGGACCCGCCGTCGGCGGCGTCGCTCCGACCACCTCGGCCCCGCCCGCCCTCGACGGAGCGGCGCTCGCCGATCACGTGCTGCGACGGGCGACCTTCGGCATCACGCCCGAGGCTCGTGACGACATCATCACGACCGGCATCGACGCATGGCTCGATCGCCAGCTGGACCCGTCGGCGATCGACGATTCGGTCGTCGAGGAGCGGCTCGCCGGGCTGTCGACCCTCACCATGGAACCGTCCGAGATCCGCTCGACCTACGAGGACGGCCGCGGGTTCGTCATCGGCGAGCTGACCGTCGCCCGGCTGGTGCGGGCGATCCACAGCGAGCGGCAGCTGCTCGAGGTGATGGTGGGGTTCTGGACCGATCACTTCAACATCGACATGGCGGTCGGTCCCATCGTCTACCTGAAGGGCACCGACGACCGGGAGGTGATCCGACCTCACGCGCTGGGGCGCTTCACCGATCTGCTGGTCGAGGCCGTGGCCAGCCCGGCCATGCTCCGCTACCTGGACAACGCCTCCAGCCGGGCCGACGGCGACCACGTGCCCAACGAGAACCTGGCCCGAGAACTGCTCGAGCTGCACACGGTGGGGGTCGACGGTGGCTACGACGAGGACGACGTGGTCGAGGTGGCGCACGTCCTCAGCGGATGGACGATCGACCGCCGCACCGGACGGATGGTCTTTCTCGACGCATGGCACTCGATCGACGGGGTCGCCGAGGTGCTGGGCTGGCGCCCCCAGGGACGGAGCGGGCGGGCGGCCGGCGTGTCACTCCTGGAGCACCTGGCCCGGCTCCCGCAGACGGCGGAGCATCTGGCCACCAAGCTCTGTCGGCGTTTCGTGGCCGACGAGCCTCCCGCATCGTTGGTGGAACGGGCCGCCGCTGCGTACATGGAAGGCGACACCGAGATCGCACCGGTCGTGCGGCTGATCCTGACCAGCGAGGAATTCGCCGCAGCGGCATCGACCAAGACGCGACGCCCGTTCGAGCTGCTCGCCGCGCAGGGGCGGGCGCTCGGACTGGACTTCGCCGACCTGTCCGGGTCCCCGCTGGTGCAGCGGATCCCCCAGACCCTGCGCCTGCTCGGCGAGCCGCTCTACACGTGGCCGTCGCCCGACGGTCCGCCCGATGTCGGCGCCCCGTGGCTCAATGCGGGCACGATGCTCCAGCGGTGGAACGTCACGCTCACCCTGACCGGGGGAGAGCTCCGTGACATGACGACCGATCTGGAGCGGCACCGACCGGGCGACGTCGACGATGCCGGCGAATTCCTCGAGCGGTTGGCGTCCTCCCTCGGCACCGAGATCGACCCGACGACCATGGGGGCATGCCTGGACCTGCTGGACATCGACGAGCCGGCCTCACCCCCGCCCGATCCGTCGTCCGACGAGCTTGCCGATCTGGCTGCCCTCGTCCTGATCGCCCCCGCGGCCCATCGCCGCTGAACCAGGAGCGCTCGCCGTGCCCGCATCCGATCACACCATCGTCAGCATCTTCCTCCGCGGGGCGATGGACGGCCTGAGCTACCTCGCCCCCCATGACGACCCCGACTACCAGCGGGCCCGGCCCGACATCGCCATCCCCGGCACCCGGGTACTGTCCCTGACCGACACGTTCGGCCTGCATCCCGCGGCCGCGCCGTTCGCCGACCTCTGGGACGAGGGACAGCTGGTCCTGGTCCCGGCCAGCGGGTCGACCGACCCCTCCCGCAGCCACTTCGACGCCATGGCGATCATGGAGGCCGGTCTCGGCTCGACGGGCCAACGGGTCAGCGGGTGGCTCGGGCGGTACGTCGGCGCCACCTCCAGCGGAGCCGACCTGGAAGCCGTGGCGATCGGGCGATTCGTGCCCCGGTCGCTGGCGGGTCACGCCCGATCGATCGGCCTGGCCGACCTGGCCACGTTCCAGCTGGGCCCCCTGGGGCCGGGAACGGTGCCCCCCGATCTGGCCGCCGCGGTGCGGGCCATCCATCCCGACCCGCCGACCGACCCCGTCGGGGAACAGGGACGGGCCGCGTTCGCCGTGCTCGACCGGCTGAGCGACGCGGGACTCACCGGAGCGGCGGTGCCCGACGGCTTCGGGCCCAGCACGGTGGGAGTCGACCTGTGGCAGGCCGCGCAGTTGATCCGAGCCGACGTGGGCGTGCGGGCGATCACGGTGGACTGGGGCGGCTGGGACCACCACGACGGCCTGGGGACGGACGAGGAGGGCCGGATGGTCGATCAACTCGATGCCCTGACCACCGGCGTGCGGGCCTTCTGGGATGCGGTGGCCGACCACCATGACCGCCTGACCGTCGTGATCATGTCCGAGTTCGGCCGGCGGGTCGTCCAGAACGCCAACGGCGGGACCGACCACGGCCACGGCGGCGTCCTGACCGTCCTGGGAGGCGGGCTGACCGGCGGGGTCCGGGGCGAGTGGGCGGGTCTGGGCGCCGACGTGCTCGACCGAGGCGACGTGCCGGTGCTCACGGACTACCGGCACGTGCTGGCCGAGATCATCGACCGTCGGCTCGGGTCGGGCGCGGTGCTGGACCAGGTGTTCCCCGACTTCGACACCGGTCCGGCGGCCTACGTCGGGTTGGCCGCCTGACCGGCCCGCAGCGGGGCGCTTCGCGCCAGCGCGGGCCTTGGGAGTTCAGCGAGACTCGGGCTTCGCACGGCCTCTCTTCGCTGAACTCCTCCCTCTGGCGGGCGCCGCCGGATGCTCCGATCCGGCGAGGGGAAGCCGGACGGTGAATCGGGCACCGACCGGACCGTCGCCGGCCTCCACCGTGCCGCCCATGGCCTGGACCAGACCGGCGACGACGGAGAGGCCGACGCCGAGGTTGCCGTGTCGATCCCGCGGCCGGTCGGTGGTGAACGAGCGCTCGAACACCGACGCGACGGTGGATCCCAGCCCCGGTCCGTCGTCGGAGACGACCAGGACGGCCGCGCCATCCGCCGCGGCAACGTCGATCTCCACGCGGTGGGTCGCGAAGCCGATGGCGTTGTCCAGCAGGTTGGCGATCACCTGATGCAGACGGCCGGGATCGGCCAGCACGGTGACCGACGTGGGTGCGGCGGTCACGAGCTCGACGCCGATGCGCTCGGCGTCGGGGCGGAGCGCTGCCGCGACCTCCTCCACGATCGCATCGACCGCGACCGGTTCCATTCGCACGCGCATCTCACCGGCATCCAGCCGCACCTGGGTGAGGAGATCGTCGATCAGACGGCGCAGGCGGGCCGCCTCGCGACCCATGACGACGCCGGCCTCGCCCACCTCCTCCGAGCTGGTGATCTGTCCATCGGCCAGCAGCTCGGCGTAGCCCGAGATGGACGTCAGCGGCGTGCGCAGCTCGTGCGAGACGTCGACGAGGAACCGCTGGCGGTCGCGGCGCGACGCCTCGAGCGCGTTCGCCATCGCGTCGACCGTTCGAGCCACGTCCGTGAGCTCCCGGTCGGCATCGGCGGGGAGGTCCACCCGGGCCGAGAGGTCACCATCGCTGATGGCTTGGGTGGTCGCCGCGACGGCCTCGAGGGGGCGCCGGATCCGACGGGCGAGC
Organism: uncultured Acidimicrobiales bacterium; assembly: GCA_963697385.1. Lineage (GTDB taxonomy): Bacteria > Actinomycetota > Acidimicrobiia > Acidimicrobiales > CAWCAL01 > CAWCAL01. The sequence continues at coordinate 990,781 of CAVONU010000001.1, read as the reverse complement.
AGTTCCGCCAGGAGCACCGAGGCGCCGAGTGCGGCGGCGGCGGCGATCAGGAGGGCCGGGCCCGAACTGCCCAGACCCGCCGGGCCCAGCTCACGGACCGCCACGACCGCAACCACGTCGTTCTCCAATCGCAGGGTCGCCTCGTCGGAGACACCGAGGGGGACCGGCGCCGCGGCCACGACCACGTCACCGACCCGGCGGGCCATCGGGATCCCGTCGCTCAATCGCGAGTTCTCGAGCACCGCGGTGGACACCCGCGTCACCTGGAGCCTCGGCCCGGGGTCGGTTCCGTCGGCCCGGAGCGCCACCACGCCGCCGTCGTTGATGCGGACGATCTCGGCGTCCTGGATGGCGAGCGAACGCTGGAGCAGCTCGATCAAGACCAGGAGCGAAGGAACGTTGGTGTCTGCGCCCTCCAGCTGGGAACGCACCTGCGCCGACACCGCCCGCGCCCCCGCCCGCGCCGTCGTCCGAGCTTCCTCGATGGTGTCGTCCTCGGTGGCCCGCCGGACCAGGACGATCGTGACGGCCGCCGCGATCGCCGTCACGGCCAGGATGACGGCCAGGAACGACCAGCGCAGCCGGGAGGCGATGGAGCGGGGCGTGCGGGTCGAGTCGCTCATTCGAGCCGGTATCCCACGCCGCGCACGGTCGTGATCTCCACCGTCGGCCCGAGCTTGCGACGGATCTGCGCCACGTGGACGTCGACCGTGCGGCTCTCGCCCAGCCAGTCGTGGCCCCACACCCGTTCGAGGAGTTGGAGCCGGCTCAGCGCCAGCCCCCGGTTGCGGGCGAAGTACTCGACCAGGTCGCGCTCGATGGGGGTGAGCGCCACCGGGGCTCCGTCGACGCGCACCTCCCTTCGGGCGGTGTCCACCACCGCGTCGCCGATCCGCAGCTCCTCGCCTCCCGGTTGCTCCTCTCGTCGGACCCGGCGGCCCAGGGCCCGGACCCGGCCGGCCAGCTCGCGGGGGGAGAACGGCTTGGTCACGTAGTCGTCGGCGCCCATCTCGAAGCCGAGGACGCGATCGATCTCCTCGGACCGCGCCGTGACGCAGATGATGCCGACCGGGTGCTCCTCGCTCCGAAGGGTGCGCAGGATGCTGGAGCCGTCCTGATCGGGGAGGCCCAGATCGAGGAGCAGCACGTCCGGTACCACCTCTCGCACCGCGGCGAGTCCGTCGGCCGCGGTCGTGCGGGCGACGACGGCGTGGCCGTCGGCTTCGAGGGTCTTGGTGATGAGGCCGGCGATGGAAGGGTCGTCCTCGACGACGACGACGGTCAGCGACGGAGGTGGGCTCACGACTCCAGTCAACCGCACCGGCGGCCGCGTACGCTGCGAGCGGCCTCGGCCGGGACCTTCGGCTCTAGGCCCCGGCCCGGGCCGGTGAGAGGGTGACGGCATGGTTCCTGCCGAAGGTGAGCCCGTTCTGTCCGTCGACGCGTCTCCCGACGGCTCGGTCGGCCGTGCGTCGTCTCCTCGCATCGAGCTGGTCGGGGTCACCCGCCGCTACGACGTGGGCGACACCCAGGTGACCGCCATCGAGGGCGTCAGCCTCGAGGTGGGCGAGTCGGCGTTCGTCGTGATCCTCGGACCATCGGGGTGCGGCAAGACCACCCTGCTGAACATGATCGGCGCGCTCGACACGCCGACCGACGGCTCGGTGCGTGTGGCCGGGACCGACGTCACCGGCGCCTCCCGGAAGCAACGAGCCGAGGTTCGCCGCCACTCGGTGAGCTTCATCTTCCAGACCTTCAATCTGTTCCCGGGTCTGACCGCGTTCGAGAACGTGCAGTTCGGCGCCGATGCGGCCCGCCGGGACGATGCCGGTGCGCGGACCGCCGAGGCCCTGCGTCGCGTCGGCCTCGGCGATCGGCTCCGTCACTTCCCGCACCAGCTGTCGGGCGGAGAGCAGCAGCGGGTGGCCATCGCCCGTGCCCTCGCCACCGGCAATCCGATCCTCCTCGCCGACGAACCCACCGGCGAGCTGGACTTCCGCACCGGCGTGCAGATCCTCGAGGTGCTCGAGGAGCAGGCGGCGGCCGGGATGACCGTGCTGGTCGTCACCCACAATCGCGAGATCTCCCGTGTCGCCGACCGGGTGATCGAACTCTCCAGCGGCCACATCGTCGCCGACGGCCCACCCGCCGAGGGCAAGGCCGCGATCGCCGACCTGCAATGGTGAGCGACACCGCCCCTCGACGCGTGCGCGGGTTGTGGTTGCGCTGGTCCTGGCGGGATCTCCGCTCGCACTGGGTGGCCGTGGTCGCCATCGCCCTGGTCCTGGCGATCGGCTCGGGCGTCTGGGCCGGGCTGGGCAGCACGGCGACCTGGCGCCGCGAGACCAACGACGCCAGCTTCGCCGCCGTGCACATGCACGACCTGCGAGCCACCCTGAGTCCCGGCACGTTCACCGACGCGGGCACCCTGACCGCCGCAGCCGCCGGGATCGAGCACGCCGAGTGGATCGAGGGAGCGGTCGAGCGACTGGTCGTCGACACCCAGGTCGATGCCACCACCGCGTCGGAGAGGATCCTGGTGGCCGGCCGGATCGTGGGGATGCCGTTCGATGCCGAACCGGCGGTGGACAGCGTCTGGATCCGGGACGGAACGGCCCCGACCGCCGCCCCCGACGGGGGCGGGGCCGACGTGGTGCTCGAGGCGAAGTTCGCGGACTTCTACGACCTGCCCGTCACGGGAACGGTGACCCTCGCCGGCGGCACCGATGTCGACTACGGAGGGCTCGGCGTCGCGCCGGAGGACTTCTACGTGACCGGACCCGAGGGCACGATCTTCGCCCAGGGCGAGCTGGCCATCCTCTACGTGCCCGTGGCGGACGCGCAGGCACTGGCGGGGCAGCCCGGCCAGGTGAACGACCTGGTCGTCACGCTGACCGACGGCGCCGACCGGGACGTGGTGGAACGTGAGCTGGGTGCCGCCATGGAGGAACTCGAGGGGATCACGGCCACGGTGACCAACCAGGACGACGCCGAGGCCTACCGCGTCCTCTACGAGGACATCGAGAACGACCAGCAGATCTGGAACGCGATCTCGGCGCTGGTGCTCTTCGCGGCGGCCCTCGCCGCCTCCAATCTGATCAGCCGGATCGTCGAGGCCCAGCGACGGGAGATCGGCATCGGCATGGCCCTGGGCGTGGACCGGTGGCGGCTCGCCATCCGGCCGCTGCTGGTCGGGGCCCAGATCGCCGTCCTCGGGGTGATCGCCGGCCTGGGCGTGGGATACCTCGTGGGGAACGCGATGGGCGACCTGTTGAAGTCGTTCCTGCCGTTGCCCGAATACCGGACCCCGTTCCAGTACGGCGTCTACGCACAGGCGGCCGCCCTGGGTCTGATCGTCCCCATCGTCGCCAGCGCCATCCCGGTGTGGCGGGCGATTCGGGTGGAGCCCATCGAAGCCATCCGCACCGGGCATCTCACCGCCAAGTCCAGCCGGATCACCGACTGGTCCAACCACATCACCCTGCCGGGTTCGACCCTGACGCAGATGCCCCTGCGCAACGTGCTCCGCACCCCCCGCCGGACCATGCTCACCGCGGTCGGCGTCGGCGCGGCCATCACGGCCCTGGTCGCCGTCATGGGCATGCTCGACAGCTTCACCGCCACGATCGACCGCGGGAGCGACGAGCTCACCCGGGGTGATCCGGATCGGGTCATCGTGCAGCTCGACACCTTCTATCCGACCGACGACGGTGTGGTCACCGCCGTGGCCGCGACGCCGACCGTGGCGATGATCGATCCCGGTCTGCGCTTGCCGGCGACCGCGCCGGGCGCCACCCCCGACGAGGACATCGACGTGCTCGTGGAGCTGGTCGACCTGGACGCCGCCACGTGGACCCCGTCGATCAGCGGTGCGGCCGCGGACGTGCCGGTCTCCGACGGGCTCCTGCTGGCCCGGAAGGCCGCCGATGACCTGGGCGTCGAGGTCGGCGACGCGATCAACCTGCGCCATCCGGTCCGTGACGAACAGGGTGGCTTCCGGTTCGCCGAATCGGAGTTCACGGTCACCGGGATCCACGGGAATCCCATCCGAAACTTCATGTACGGCGACCTGGCGCTGGCCGAGCGGTTCGGTCTGACCGGTCTCACCAACGTGGTCCAGGCGTACCCGACCGATGCCGCCGACCGGGGCGACCTCCAGTACGACATCTTCGAGCTCGACGGCGTGACCTCGAGCCAGGCGGTCGCCCGGGTGAGCGAGGTCTTCGACGAAGCGCTCGAGCAGTTCGTCGGATTCCTGGCGATCGCGGCCGTTGCCGTGCTGATCCTCGCCCTGCTGATCGCCTTCAACGCCACCCGGATCACCGTCGAGGAGCGCCAGCGGGAGCACGCGACCATGCGGGCCTACGGGCTGCCGGTGCGGTCGGTGATCGGCGTGGTCATCAAGGAGAGCGTGCTCGTGGGCGTGGTGGCCACCGCCATCGGTGTGGGGGCCGGGGTCGTCTTCCTGGGGTGGATGCTCCAGTCGCTGGCCGCCCGGACCCTGCCCGACCTCGGTATCGACCTCTTCCTGGCGCCGACCACGATCGCCGCAGCCCTGATCGTCGGGGTCCTGGCCGTGTCCCTGGCCCCGTTGCTGCTCGTCCGGCGCCTCCGGCGGATGAGTATTCCGGACACCCTCCGGGTGATGGAGTAGCGGACCCCGCAGCGTGGCGCTTGGCGCCGGGCGGGCTCCTCGGGAGTTCAGGCGACCTCGCTGAACTCCTGGCGAACTCGGTCAAGCCGCCGGCCGATCACGCCGATCACCTCACCATGTCCGACGTGTCCATCGCCGAACGTCACGCGCGCATCGTGTTGGTCCTGCTGGTCCTGGCGTTCGCCGTGTCGTCGATGACCCTCAGCATCGTCCTGCCGTGGGACCTGCCCGTGCGACCGCTGGCGATCGTGGTGCTGTCGGGATTGATCGGCTACGGCGTCGGTCACGCGATTCGCCTGGCGCTCAAGGGATCCTTCCTGAGGCGGCTCCGGCACTCGCGGCTGCACGTGCGAGCCACGAACCGTTCCCTCGGCACGGACGCCTCCAACCGACAGTTGCTGCTGGCGGGGTACGGGTTCTCGTTCTCGCCGCCCGTGGTGCTGGTCGACGAGACCGACCGTGTCTACGTACCCCCGATGTCGATCGCCTCGTTCCCGGACCGCACGATGGTGGCGTTGGTCTGCGGCTCGTACAGCTACCTGCTGACCCAGCTGTCCGACGGCCGCATCGTCAAGACGACCAAGGCCAATCCGCGCGACCTCCCCATCCACCCGGCGGTCGAGCTGAACATCGTCCCGAGCCGCCAGCCCGAACCCGGGCTCATCACCGCCCACCAGTCTCGACTGGGTGAGCTCGCCGCCAGCGGTCTGGTGCCCAACCGCGACACCGACCCGATCCAGCTGGTCGAGCTGGACGAGTACTACGAGCAGGTCGCGTTGAAAGAAGCCGCCGGCACGGCGGCCTGACGAGGCGGGTGGATCGGCTCCGGTTCAGCCCGGAGAACGTGAACCCTCTCGGGGTCAGGCACCAGGAGGGTTCACGTTCGGGCCAGTTCGTCGTCGACCCATCGCTGGATCGCGTCGCCGGGCTGGGCGCCGACCTGGCGGGCGATCTCCTGGCCGTCTCGGAACAGCACCATCGTGGGGATGCCCTGCACACCGAGTCGCTCGGACACCGCGGGCGCCTCATCCACGTTGACCTTCACCACGCGCAGCGTGCCGGCTCGGTCGCGCGAGAGCTGTTCCAGGGCGGGGGCCACCATGTGGCAGGGCCCGCACCACGGCGCCCACAGGTCGACCAATGCGGGAAGGGCGGACGCGGCGATGACCCGGTCGAACTCGTCGGCGCCCACCTCGGCCAGCCACGGCAGGTCGGCCTTGCAGGTGGCGCAGCGGGGCCGTCCGGACGTGTCGGTCGGGACCCGGTTCTTGGTGCTGCACTGGGGGCAGGCGGTGATGGGGCCGGGCATGGAGTCCTCCTCGGGAGTGTGCTCGAACGCTCGAGCTTGGTTGCCGGCGCGTCGTGCTGAGCCGTCACGCCGTCATCGTGCGCCCCCGGGAGACCCCGGCCCAGGGGCTAAGGTCCCGCTAGTCGCCGCTCCGCGACGCCTGTTCGGCGCAGGCGAGGGCGTCGCCGGCCCGGCATTCGGCGTCGAGGACCGCGTCGGGTGCCTGCGATATCGAGTTGCCCAGTCCGTAGTTCTGGTCGGCGGGGTATCCGAAGGTGGTCAGCAGATCACACGCGTCGCCGACGCCCTCGTAGACGCAGGCGATCTGGGCCTGCTCGAGGTCGAAGGAGTCCTGTTCGTCGTCTCCCCCGACCGGAGCCAGGAACGCGGTGTTGACCCACCCCCCGGTGGCCAGCTGCGGGGTTCCGATGTCCCACCAGACCGCTCCTCCCGACGTCACCGCGCACGACTCCGGCCCGATGAACGTGTCGACGATGGTGCCTTCGGCCAGCACATCGATCGGTTCGGACGAGGCATCGGGGATCGGTCGGGCCACCAGCCCGCCGTCGGGATCGTCGGCCGGGATGTTGGTCACGGCGTACTGACCGCCGGAGGGCAGCTGGGCGCCGCTGCACCGGTCTCCGAGACCGGGGTCGTCGTCGCTCGTGGTGCGATCGGTCGCACCGGTCGTGGGAGGAGCGGCCGAGCCGCCGGCGTCGGCCAGCGTCGTCGACGGTCCCACCGAGGTGGACGATGTGGAGGAGCCGGGCGAGGTGTCGACGTCGTCGGAGTCCGCATCCGAGTCGCCGCACGCCGAGACCACGAGCGCGGCGGCCGCCACGACGGCGAGGACGCGGGACCTGGCGGTGGAGCGGTGCGGCCGGGAGCGGATCTCGAACATGGGAACCTCCTGGACGGCCACGGAGCAGGGCCGATGCCGGTGCACCATACGAGGTGGGCCCAACCGGGCTGTTCATGGTGCCCAGGGACTTGGCAGCCGGCGATCCAGGTGGGTCTCCGGCTCGTGCAGTGCGGCCCGGCCCCGCACCTGCGACATGATGGTCCCTCGCGGGAACAAACGGAGGAGCAGATTCCATGACCGATGCCCGACACGCCGTGGTCGATGCCTCTGTGGCCCGGACCCTGGGCCGGGCCAGCATCCGGGCCGGCGCCCGGATCACCATCGACGCCTCGCCGGCGCGGATCTGGACCGAGCTGGTCGCCGTCGAGACGTGGAGCGACTGGTACCACGGCGTCACCAACGTCCGGGGTGAGGGACCACTCGTCCACGGCTCGCGATTCCGGTTCAAGGCGGGACCGGCGTCGATCAGCGCCGTGGTCGATCGGCTCGTCGTCGAGGAGCAGCTCGGCTTCACCGGCACGTCGCGCGGCTCCAACACCGCGTACCTGTTCCAGCTGGAAGCGGCCTCCGAGACCACGACCGTGACGGCCGCGCAGACCATGGGCGGGCTGGCGGCTCGCACGATGAAGCCGGTCCTCCAAGGGGTGACCGAGAAGGCGGTCGTCCGTTGGCTCGATGCGCTGAAGGGCCGGGTCGAGTCGTAACGACATCGCGGTCGGCGTCGACGCCGAGCCGGTCAGGTCGGAAGGGCCTGGGCGGCGTGACGCTGGAACCACTGCCGGACCTCGCCCGCCGGCATGGGCCGGGCGACGTGGAACCCCTGGACCATCGTGCAGCCGAGCTCGTCGAGCAGCTGGATCTGCGCTGCGGTCTCCACGCCCTCGGCCACGACCTCGATGTCGAGGGTGGCCGCGAGGTCCTGGACGAACTCCAGGATGCGCACCTGGGTGCTCCCCGGGAACAGCCCGGCGACGAAGGACCGGTCGACCTTGACCAGGTCGACCGGTAGCCGGCGGAGGCAGGTCAGCGAGGAGGGACCGGTGCCGAAGTCGTCGAGGGCGATGCGGATCCCCAGGTCGTTCACCGCGTCCAACCGGTGGGCCGCCATCTCGAGATGGTCGAGCAGGTGCCGCTCGGTCAGCTCGACGATGAGGCGATCGGCGCTCGCACCGGTCCGCTCCAACGCCTGCACCAGGTCGCCGACGAGGTCACCGTCGATCACGTGGCGGCCCGACACGTTCACTGCGATGGACACGTCCAGGTCGGGCCAGTCCTGCAGCGATCGGCAGGCTTCCTCGATGGCCCACCGGCCCATGTCGATCACCAGGTGGGACTCCTCGATGATCGGGAGGAACTGGTCGGGGCCGAGCATCCCGCGTTCGTGGTGGTTCCAGCGGGCCAGCGCCTCGAGGATCACCGGTCGACCGGTGTCCATCCGCACGATGGGCTGGTGGTGGAACTCCATCTCCCCTTCGTGCATGGCGACCCGGAGGGAGCGCTCGACCGACTTCCGCTCCGTCATCCACGCCGCCAGCTCCTCGTCGAAGACCTGGATGGCCGCTTTCCCACTGGCCTTCGCCTGGTAGGCGGCCAGATCGGCGTTGCTCACCAGTTCCTCGGGCTCGCCCGCGCCGCACGGCGCGTAGCTGATGCCGATGCTCCCCTGCATGGCGATGGGGTTGTCCTCCACGACGATGGGTGTGTGCAATTCCTCCTGGAGTCGCGAGGCGATCTCGATCGCGGCCGCCGGGTCGGTCAGGCCAGTTGCCACCACGAGGAACTCGTCCCCTCCCAGGCGGGCGATCACCTCGCTCGCTCGCAGGGTGCCCTGGAACCGATCGGCGAGGGTGCGCAACACCTGGTCGCCGACCCGATGGCCGAACGTGTCGTTGACCGCTTTGAAGCGATCCAGATCGACGAACAGCACCGCCACGTCCCGCGCCGTACGGCGGGCCTCGCTCAGGGCTCGATCGAGGGTCTCGAGGGCATAGGCCCGGTTGGGCAGGCGGGTCAGACTGTCGTGGTGGGCCCGGTGGGCGAGCTCGTTCTCCAGCTCCTTGCGATCGCTGATGTCCCGCAGGATGACCGTCGTCAGTCCGTCGACGACCTCGAGATCGGTGCTGGCCGAAACCATCACGGGACGGGTCAGCCCCTCGCTGGTCTCCAACGCACCTTCGGCCTGATCCAGGTCGTGGAGTCGGGGTTCGTCCAGGCCGTCGACCTCGAGCCACGCGCCGAGGAGGGGGCGATCGACGAGATCCTCCGGCGGGAGGCCGATCAGGTCGGCGGCCGAATCGTTGACGCGCTCGATCACGCCCGAGCTGCGCACGATGAAGATCGCGTCCGGTGCGGTGTCGATGAGCGCGTTGGCCTGTTCCTCGCTCGACCGGAGCTGGGCGGTCGTCAGGGCCAGGTTGTCCACCGATCGGCGGATCGACCGCCCCAGAGGTCCGGGGAGGCTGGCGGCCAGGACGGGCCGATCCAGGTCGCTGTCGGCCAGGGCCGCCGCCTGGGCGTCGACGGTGGTGAGGTGGCGCATCACCTTGTCGAACGAATCGGCCACCACGGCCACCTCGCGGGTCCCCGTCGGCCCAGGGGGTCCAGATGGACCTCGCCCGATCCCATCCGTCGAGCCCGGTCCTCCAGGCGGGCCAGCGGGAGGCTGACCGACCGTACGGTGAGGACGACGAGGCCGAGCGTCGCCGACGTGATCAGGACGATGAGGCCGATCGACTGGCGCGTCCTCGAGTCAGCGGCCTTCTCGCCCGCGAGGAGGGCGGCGATGGCGTCCTCGGCCAGGGGGTCCATCAGGGCCTGGAGGGCATCCAGGCGTTGCACCATCGGCCCGGCGAGCGCGGCCTGGGTGAGCGGGGAGTCGAGGCCCCCCTCACCGGCGGGCTCGGCATCGATCACCAGGCCGGACCCGTGGAGCATCAGGTCGCGATTGACTTCGTACCGGCGGTTGATCGGTTCGTTGAGGAGGCCCTCCAGCAGGGCCAGCGAGTCGCCGGGCAGGCTGGTCCGGAGCACGTCCAACGCCGCGTCCTGGGCCAGGATCACCTCGGCCAGCCGGAGGTTGCGATCGGGCCGGGGGTCGTCGAGGTAGCTCAGGTAGTCGGGGAGCAGGTTGATCTCATCGGTCGCCGCGGCGAGCAGCTCGATGTAGGCACCGAAGGGGTGGATCGATGCCAGCGCGCCCGCCAGCTCCTGGTGGCCCGCTGCCAGCTGGGTCGCTCCCTCGACCCGCTGGTCCACCCAGTCGTCCAGCACGTTGATGATCTCGTCGTAGGCGACCCGGAGCTCGGACGCGGCCAGGTCCGCACCGGACCGGAGGTCGCTCAGCCCGTCGGCCAGTGTCACGAACTCCCGACCCAAGGTGTCGTCGGACGCAACCACGAGCCCGCTCAAGAGCCGGTCGATCCGGCCGTGCGCGTCGCTCTCCACCGCCTCCAGATCCATCCCCACCGCCGCACTCAGCGCCACCGGAGGCATCCCGGTCGGCCGGAGTCGGGCGAAGGTGTTGGCGAGGGCTCGTTCGACGCCCAGGTCGTGGCGCAACCGACCCAGGTCGACGAGTTGTTCGATGTCGGCTTCCAGCTCGTTGGCGACGGCGAGGGCGTCACTGCTCTCGGCTGCGGAGCGGTAGGCGAGCCATCCCATCGCGATCAGCGGAAGGATCGCGATCGCGATCAGGCGCGTCCGCAGGCTGGTCCTGCGTTGTGAGGCCGGGAGCTCCCGCGCTGACTCCACGATGTGCACGTTCTGTCATCGGTCGGACCACGGTCGCGGTTCACCGATTGGGGCCGGATTGCCCAACGATTCCGGCCCATTGGTCCGGTCGGACCGCAATCAGGGCTCGATCACGGCGAAGAACATCTCGAAATCGGTCATCGCGTCCCACAACCGGCGGAGCGGGCCATCGTCACCGTCGATGTGGACATCGCCGCGATCGATCAGCTCGCCGATCGGGGCGCCCGTCGCGATCAGCTCGTCGAGCGCAGCGCGGTTGCAGCTCACCGTGAGGTCGGCGTCTCCGACGGGGCGATCCGCGGTGCCGTGCAGGGTGCCGTTGGAGAGGCTGACCCGCGCCTGCTCGCCGGTGTCGGGGAAGCGCCAGTCGATACGCAGCGAACCGAGCTCGGCGGCCTCGATGCCGTCGATCCGGATCGCCAGGTAGTCGAAGAGCTGGTGCAGTTCCAGGCCGACGACGTGGCGGGGGCGAACCGGGTACGGGAACTCCGGTGTGCCGGCCCGGAGCTCCTGGGCGCCGGTGAGATACACGTCGCGCCAGGGGCCGGCCTCGGCCTGGTACGCCAGTTGCTCGAACGCGTCGGCCTGGAGCTTGCGGGCCGGTCGGTGGCCCGGCTGGGCGAACACCGCGTGGCGCAGTACCTCGGCCACCCACCGGTAGTCGCCCTGCTCGTAGCTGGCCCTCGCCTTGTCGACCAGTGCGTCGATCCCACCGGCCAGCTCCACGTACCGGCGTCCGGCTTCGACAGGGGGGTGGGGTTCGAGGCTGCCGGGATGGCCGTCGTACCACCCGAGGTAGCGCTGGTAGACGCCCTTCACGTTGTGGCTCAGCGTGCCGTAGTAGCCGTGGCAGCGGTAGTCGTTCCAGAGGCCCGGGGGAAGCTCCAGCTCCTCCGCGATCTCGGTCGGCGTCGCCCCCAGGTTGGCCAGCCGCATGGTCTGATCGTGGATCCACCGGTAGAGGTCGCGCTGGTTCGCCATGTAGTCGGTGATCGTGTCGGTGCCCCAGTGGGGCCAGGAGTGGGACGCGAACGCCACATCGCTGCGGTCGCCGTAGCGGTCCATGGTCTCCTGGATCGACCGGCTCCACTGCAGCGCGTCGCGCACCACCGCGCCGCGCAGGGTCACCACGTTGTGCATCGTGCCGGTGCAGTTCTCGGCCAGGCACAGCACGCGGTGGTCGGGGAAGTAGAAGTGCATCTCCGCCGGCGCCTCGGTGTCCGGCGTGAGCTGGAACTCGATCCGCACGCCGTCCAAGGTGAGTTCCTGCCCGGTCTCGGTGATGTCGATGGTCGGAGGCACCATGGCCGTCGTGCCGATCGGGACACCCTTGCCGAGGCCCTGGTCGACGTGGCCCACCGGGCTCCACGGGAGGGTCATGCCGTACTGGTAGAGCGCCCGGCGGCCCATCACCGGCTCCGCGACGATGTTCTCGGCCACCGCCGCCGCCACGAACCCCTCGGGAGCGACGATGGGGATCCGGCGCGCCGCGATCTGCTCGTCGCTCAGCAGGCCCCGGATCCCGCCGTAGTGGTCGATATGGGAGTGCGTGTAGATCACCGCCGTGATCGGTCGCTCGCCCAGGTGTTCGGTGACCAGCGCCATCGAGGCGCGGGCGGTCTCCTCGAACGTGAGCGGGTCGATCACCACCCACCCGGTGTCGCCTTCGATGAACGTGACGTTGGACGTGTCGTGGCCCCGCACCTGATAGAACCCGTCGGTCACCTGGAACAGCCCGTGGTTGCCGTTGAGCTTGGCCTGGCGCCACAGCGCCGGGTGGACGGTGGGGGGCGCGTCACCCAGCACGAAGTCCCATGCGGACGTGTCCCACGCCGGGTTCCCGTCGCCATCGACGATGGCGGGGTCGGCCAGGGTGGCGATCAACCCTCGCCGGGCTCGTTCCGCGTCCGTGAGGTCATCGGGCGGGAGTCGATCGGCGGCCGATGCCAGGACGGCCCGGGTGTGCTCGGTGGCCTCCTGCGGGGTGGCGTCGGTCATGGCCTGACTCCTCGGTCGGTCGGTCGAACCGGTCGGTCGGTCGGCTGAGCATCCCATCTCGCTTCCCGGCGTGCCAGTGTGATGCGGGTTCCGTCGTCCGAGGCCGAGGAGGAGTATGTCGAGACCGACCGGCTGGCACCTCGACCTCGTTGCGATCGTCGCCCTGCTCGTGGCCCTGAACCTCAGTACGGGGTTCGTCCTGGACGGGTGGGCGGCCGGGGCGGTGCAGGTCGGTGCCGCGGTGGTCGCCGTGTTCATCGCCAGACGGCGCGGCTACTCCCGAGCGGCGTTGGGTCTCGATCCGAGCGACGTACCCGCGGGAGTGCGCCTGGGTGGGATCGTCTCGGCGGTCATCGTGGCCGGTGTCGCGTTGGTGGCGTTGGTGCCGTTCACCCGTGGATTCTTCGACGATGATCGGTTCGTCGACGCCGAGTGGATCGACGTGATGGTCGAGGTGGTGGTGCGGATCCCCGTGGTGACCGCCCTGGGCGAGGAACTGCTCTTCCGATCGGTGCTCCTGGCGGTGCTGTTGGCCGGCCTGTCACGGGGGCGGGCGGTGGCGATCTCGTCGGTGCTGTTCGGTCTCTGGCACGTGCTGACGACGATGGCCGACCTGGACGGCAACGAAGCCACCGACGACCTCACGGCGTCGGAGGCGGTGCTGGGCGTGGCGGGCGTGGTGGTGGTGACCGGCGTGGCCGGGGCCGCCTTCTCCTGGTTGCGGCTGCGGTCGGGAAGCCTCGCCGCTCCCTGGCTGGTCCACACCGTCCTCAACGCCAGCACGTTCCTGGCGGGCGCCATCCTGGTGTCCGGCGGCCACCTGTAGCCGGCGTCCCGGCTGGCTCGCGCTCCTCGTGCCCGACGATGTCGCGCAGGCGCTGGGTGTCGTCGTCGGTCCACCCGTCGGGCGTGTCGACCGCGAGCCAGCCGTCGACCACGTTGGCGCCGTACCGATGGCCGTGCCCCGCGGGCGCGCCGAACGAATAGGCCAGGTCGGCGACGGTCTGCCAGAACGTGACGACCGGGAACCAGCGCATGTCGGGATTGGCGTCCGGTGCCCGAGGGTCGTCGAGCCAGCCCGGGCGGGACCAGAGGAGATCGAAGCTGAAGTGGGAGATGGGATCGGAGCTGTTCTGGAGGTAGGCGATGTGTGGGGTCTCCCACGGCCCGGTCAGGTCGTCGAAGTCCGCGGGATCGACGGCGAAGCGGACGCGACGGCCCGCTTCGTACTCGGGTCGCCACTCGGGGCTGCCCTCGTCCCGGTCGCCGGTGACGTGGTTCCGCAGATCGTTCCCGAAGGTCGGTCCGACCAGCATGGCGCCGTCGGTCCCGGCCACCAGGTCGTCCAGGTCCTCGAACGCCGACTCGGTGGCAAACGATCCGAGGCTCTCGCCGAACAGGACGAGCCGGGGCCGCTCGTCCTCGGGGAGCTGGTCGAGTCGGGCCTGGACGGCGCCGATCATGGCGATGGAGGCGTCGGCCGCCTTGTCGGCGTCGACCAGCACCGACACCCAGCTGGGCAGGTACGAGTACTGGAGTCCGACCGCGGCGGTGTCGCCGCCCCAGATGTACTCCAGCGAGTCGGCGACCCGTTCGTCGATCCAGCCGGTGCCGGTGGTGCCGTAGACGGCCAACACCTCACGGTCGAAGGCGCCGGTGCGTTCCAGCTCCTGCATGGCCAGATCGACCCGCTTCGCCAGGGTGTCCGCCGACCGGAGGCCGACGTAGACCCGGATGGGGTCCTCAGCCGGCTGACCGCTGAACTCGGCGATCTGATCGGCGGTGGGCCCGCGACGCCTCGGAACCCGAGCGCAGCTCGGATTGGGGTTGGACGATGCCCGGCGTCGTGCTCGTGTCGGGGAGTGAGTAGGCCGAGTTGACGGCCTCGAACGCGCCGTTCAGGAGTACCCCGTTGATCAGGAAGATGACCAGCAGGGCGGTGAGCACCCCGCCGACGGCCATGCTCACCCTGGGGCCCAACCACCGCCCGGCCAGGTGCCGGATGCCGCGGGCGACCAATCGGATCACGCGTGAGATCACCAGCAGGCCCCCACCAGAACCAGCGCTTCAGGTCGGTGTTCGGTTCGGGAGGATGGAAGCGGCGCACGATGGCCGAAACGGCGCTGCCGATGCCGTAGCCGATCGCCACGGTCACCCCGCTGACGATCCCCTGGAACAGCCAGCCCCGGGGGAGGAGCGAGGGGAAGACCGACGCCCAGAAGGCGATCAGGGCGCCCAGGAGTCCGCCGAAGCACAGCGGCCTCAGGAAGACCCAGCGCATCCAGCGCTCGACGCGTGTCATGGTCGGCGACGCCAGCCGTGAGGCTCAGGCGTCGACCGTGTCCGCCGGTGTCGGTTCGTCGCTCTCGGGTGTCGTCGGCGCGCCGTCACCGGGGGGTGTGTCGCCCTCGGCTTCGCCCGCTCGGCGCGCCACCTCGGCGACGAGCCGGATGCCGGCCGCGATCAAGAGGGCGACGATCGCGAGGAAGAGGATCACCAGTCCGGTGGGACGCGTCCAGGTCGCGATCGCCAGCACGGCGAGCACGGCGACGCCGATCTGGAGGGACCGCTCGTGGGCCTCGACCCAGAGCGGAACGGGACCGACCTCGCGGTCGGCGCCGGCGTCCGACGCTCGGCCGAGGAGCGTGTCCCACCACGCGCGCACCTTGGCAGCCGTGCCCGACGGTCCGGTCACCCACACGCCGATCAGGGTGAGCACGCCGAGCACGAGCAGGGCTCGAATCGCTCGGTGGAGGAACCGGGTGAGGATGTCGAAGACGGCCTTCGCCGCGTCGGGGTTGGGGACGTCGGCGACTCCCGAGACGTATTCGTTGCGGGCGAAGGTGTACATGAGGCCTGCGATCACCATGGAGATGACGATGGCGAGTCCGAGCCTGCGAACCCCGAGGCGGCGCTGCTCGGCCAGCAGGACGGCACCCACCAGGAACGCGATGGTGAGGATCAGCGTGAGCCACGAGATCGTGTCGAACAGCTTCAGGGCATCCTGGGCATCGGCCAGGTCGGCGGACTCGACCAGCGTGAACTCGATGGGAAGGTCCGCGGTGTCGACGCTGCTGGTCAGGTCCGTGCCGAAGGTGTCACCGAGCAGCTCGAGCACCTGATCGGCCAGCGGAGCGAGATCCAGGACGATCTTTCCTTCGGCTGCGCTGACCAGGTCGCCCTTGTCGCTGTCGCCGGTCAGGATCTTGACCACGTTCTCGTGGGCCAACCGGTTGGCATCCTCCCAGATGCGCTCGAACGCCTGGGTCTGGACCAGCCCGACGACGGCCTGGTTGATCAGGTTCTCCGCACCGGACGCGATCGGGCCGGCCAGCACCGCTGCCTCTTCCGAGAGATTCTCTTCCAGCGCGTTCTCGGCGATGGTCTTGAAGTCGAGTTCCGCCGCGATCGCCTCGGTGACCCGTGCCGCCACCGCGTTCTGGACGTCCTCGTCCTGCGCCAGGGGTGCCACGGTGGCCACGTACTGGTCGGTGTCGAGCATGGTGTTGCGGGCCCATACCGTCACGACGGATGCCAACAGCATGATGGCCGCGAGCACGGCACAGGTGACGGACAGCCACCGATGACCCTGGTGGGGCTTCTTCTCGGCAACGCTCTCGAGCTGCTCCTTCAGCCGGGCGTTCTCGACCCGGAGTCGATCGAGCTCTTCGGCGGAGATCGGCGTGGACTCCGTTGCCTCTGTCATCGTCTTCCTTCCGTGGGACCCGGCGGCCCGAATCAGACGCTAGCCCGGACGCTCGGAACGGCTGGAACCGGATCGGCGTGCTGCGGGGCCACCATGGTTCGTCAACCGAGAGGGTCGGGGACGTAGCGCTCGACGATCTCGCCGAACGCGCTGGCCAACGGGCGCGGCGCCGGGCTCAGCCAGTACTCGGTGAACAGTTCTGCGGTGGCCTCCATCGGTGATGCGCCGGCGTAGGCAGAGACGCCGGACCGCAGCAGGTCGTGCGCCCGGCGGTGGGCGATGGTCGGGTCGGCCCGAGCGCCCGGGAACGCGTGCTCGAGGGTGTCGATCCCCAGGAGGTGTCCGATCTCGGCCCGGAACCGCGCGGCCTGCCGGTGGCTGCGGCCGATCAGGTGGAATTCGACGGCATGCCACACCTCGTGGGTGATGACCATCTCGAGGTCGGGTCGCCCCGTCGGCGGGTGGAAGCCGGGGTCGTGCACCCTGCGCATCACCAGGTCGGCGCAGATCAGCGATGGCGACAGCAGAATCTCCTGGACGTTGGCCAGGCCGTGGGCGTGGCCCGACATGATTTCGCGGTACTTGAACGAGAAGGCCACGCCGGGTCGTACGCCGGGGAAGCGGCCGAACAGGGCGAGCAGGGTGCGGGTGGCGCCGGCCAGCTCGTCGAGCATGAGGTCGGGACGGGCCGGGAGCAGGACCCGGAACGCGCCGTGGTCGCGAAGCCCCAGGGTCAGTCGATGGGAGTCGCCGGTGCCGTGCTCCCAGCGGGTGGTCACCCGTCGGAGCCGACCCATCGGCTCGGGTCGGACCTGCTCGGCGCCCAGGAGCTCGTTGAGGGAGCGAGCCAGTTCCTCCGTCGAAGTCACCATCGGAACGGGTGTGGTGTCGGGACCGGCCTCCAGGAGGTGACCCGCCGGCCCAACGAAGCCGAGGCGGTGCAGGTAGTGCCGCATCGCAGGGTCGGTGGTGTCGACGTCGACGGGGCGGGTCGATGCGGCCTCGGCCAGGTGACGGGCCACGCGGGCGAGCGTCAGGCTCACCTCGGGGCCGAAGACCGGCTCCACCGCGATGGCGAGCCGCTCGGCATCGACGGCCGTGACGTCGGCGACGTGGACGGTTCCGGACTCGGTGGCGAGGGTGACCCGGTAGCGGAGGGCGGTTCCGCCCGACGCGGAGACGGTTCGCAGCGCGATCCTGGCGTGGTCACCGAGCGGCTCGTCGAAGGTGCGGAGCGGGGTCGGGAGGGACATGCGACGGAGTCCTCCCGGGCCCGCGGGCGATCGGCGGTGAGGGTACCAACGGTTTCGTGCCATGATCGACGCCGACGTCCGGTTCTGGGGGAACATCATGAAAGAGCTCGTCTACCACCGGGGGCTGCTGCCGGCGCTGGAGAACCATGCGTCGAAGACCGCCTTCTTCGACCAGGGCTACGAAGGGACCTACGGCCAGCATGGTGACCGGGTCTTCCGGCTGTGCCATGCCCTGAAGCACCAGCTGGGGGTCGAGCCCGGCGACCGGTTCGCCGTGATGGCCACCAACAGCCACGAGTTCCTCGAGCTGTACCACGCCGCCTTCCTGGGGGCCGGCGTGATCAACCCGCTCAATCTGCGCCTGGCCGGCAAGGAGCTTGACTACATCGTGCGGGACTCGGGCTGCGAGGTCGCCTTCGTCGACATCATGTTCGCCGACCATTTCGCGCGGGCCATGGCCGAGTCGGAAGAGCCGAGCCCGATACGGCACGTGGTGCTCATCGGCGACGCCGACGTCGCCCATGACGTGAAGTACGACGACCTGCTCGCGGCGGGCGAGCCGGTGGTTCCGGACGAGCCCGAGGAGGACGACCCGGCCGTGCTCATGTACACCGGGGGCACGACGGGGTTGCCCAAGGGCGTGCTCCTCGAGCACCGGGCCGAGGTCCTGAACCTGTACCACATCGGGATGGTGGTGCCCCTGAACCCGGATGCCGTGTTCCTGCACCAGACTCCGATGTTCCACGCCGCGTCCATGGGAGGAATCATGGGGATCCCGCTGGCGGGAGGATCGTCGGTCTTCATGCCGCTGTTCGATCCCGGCGCGGCGATGACGCTGATCGAGCAGCACGGGGTGACCCAGACGGTCATGGTCCCGACGATGATCGGCATGATGCTCAACCACCCTGAGTTCTCACCCGAGCGGCTGGCGTCGCTCCAGTCCCTCACCTATGGCGCGTCCCCGATGCCGTCGGCCATTCTCGATCGCCTGCTCGAGCTGTATCCCGATCTGGACATCTCGCAGGGGTACGGCATGACCGAGTGCTCCTCGTTGCTCACGTGGCTCGACCCGACGGACCACCGGGCCGGCGGAGACCGGCTGCGCTCGGCCGGGCGGGCCGTCGCCGGGGTGTCGCTGTCGATCCGCAGCGAGAACGGCGAGGAGGTGCCCCGCGGCGAGACCGGCGAGGTGTGCGCCCGGGCCGGCAACTTCATGCGCGAGTACTGGAACAAACCCGAAGCCACCAAGGAGGTCTTCCGAGACGGCTGGTACCACACCGGCGACGCGGGTTACCTCGACGACGGGGGCTACCTGTTCCTGGTCGACCGGGTGAAGGACATGATCGTGACCGGCGGCGAGAACGTGTACTCGGCCGAGGTCGAGAGTGCGCTGTCCAAGCACCACGCGGTCGAGCAGGTCGCGGTGATCGGGATCCCCCACGACACCTGGGGCGAACAGGTCCACGCCATCGTGGTGCTGGCCGAGGGGACGTCGGTCACCGAGGACGAGCTGCAGGCGTTCGCCAAGGAGCAGATCGCCGGGTACAAGGTGCCCAAGTCCATCGAGTTCCGGGCCGAACCGCTCCCGCTGTCCGGGGCCCTGAAGGTCCTCAAGCGCGAACTGCGAGCCCCGTACTGGGAGAACCAGGACCGCAACGTGTGAGCACGCTCGGGGTCAGGCGGGGAACCCGACCTCGCACACCCGCGGGCCGTGGACCTGGCCGCCGGCCCAGGTGACGGCGTCGGGATCGGCCAGCTCGAACTCGGGGATCCGCTCGAGGAAGGTCTGCACCGCGACCCGCAGCTCGAGCCGGGCCAGGTTTGACCCGGCGCAGCGGTGGATACCCGAGCCGAACGCGACATGGCGGTTGTGCTCGCGGTCGAGGATGACCTCGTCGGGGTGCTCGAACACCTCGGGGTCGCGGTTGGCCGCGGGGAAGGCCATCAGCACGCGGTCGCCGGCCTTCATCGGGCAGCCCTCGAAGTCCACGTCCTCGGTGAGCACCCGGGCCATGGTCACCGGCGAATAGGCCCGCAGCAGCTCCTCGACCGCCGAGGGCCACAGCTCGGGTTGCTCCCGCAGCTGGGAGCGGTGCTCGGGGTGCTGGGCCAGGTGCCACAGCGCCGAGCCGATCGCCGACCAGGTCGTGTCGATCCCCGCGACCAGCATGAGGAAGCAGGTACCGAGGATGTGGTCGTCCGGGATCGGCTCCCCGTCCCCGTCGGCCTGCACCATGTCGGTGATCAGATCGTCCTCGAGCGGATGCGCACGCCGATCCGCGATCTGCTCCTGGAAGAACCGGAGGATGCGGATGCGCTGCTGGATGCGCAGCTCCGGGTCGGTCAGCCCCTGCTCGAGGAAGCCGCGGACCCAGCCGACGAACTCGTCGGAGCGGTCGGTCCCGACCCCCAGCATGGTGGCGATCACCCGCACCGGGATCTGCTGGGCGTAGTCGGTGCCGACGTCGGCCCGACCGGTGGAGATGAACCCGTCGATCAGCCCGTTGCAGAGGTCGCGGGTGCCGTTCTCGTACTTCTTGACGACGGCCGGGGCGAACACCGGGAGGATGAGGCGCCGGGCCCACGAGTGGTCGGGCGGATCGGTCGAGATGGGCGGTGCCCCCACGTCGGGGAACGGGTTCGGCGGCGTGTCGTCGTCCTCGACATCCATCTCCGGAAGGGCGACCACGATCGGGCTCTCCGAGCTGAAGTGCTCGACGTCGGCGGCCACCTCCCGGATCGTCTCGTACCGGGTCGGCAGCCACGACCCGCCCCACCGATCGGTGTGGGCGATGGGGCACTCGTCGCGCAGCCGCGCGTAGGTGGGGTAGGGGTCGACCACGAAGTCGGGGTCGAAGATGTCGTAGTCGGTGGCGGGGTCGTCGACGGCCACGCGCCTCAGTCCTCGACGATCACGGCGCGCTCGGGACACGATCCGGCCGCCCTACGGGCCGCGGCCTCGTGCTCGGTCGGGACGTCACCCTCGATGAGGACCACGCCGTCGCCGATCTCATCGCTCCCGAACACCTCGGGCGCCTGAATGGCACACATCTGGTGGCCCTGGCACAGCTCGGCGTCGATGCGGACCTTCATGGCGTTCCCCCTGGAATCCGACTCGAGGGCCCATCTTGTCGGCTCGGATCGACGCGGGCCAGATGGCTCGGCCGCTCCGATCCCCAACGAGCACACCGGGGGCCTGACCCCGAGTGTGCTCGCTACGGCCCGGCCGCAACGAGGCTCAGTCGGGCCAGGCGTCGAGCCGGGCGTCGAGGCGGATCTCCCGAGAGTCGATGTCTCGGTGCTCCAGGATCACGCCGAACGTGTCGGCCAGGGTCCGGCCCACGTCGTCGGTGCCCATCATGCCGCCCGGGATTCCCTGTTTCTCCCAGCGTTGGATGGCCGGCCCGATCCACTCGGAGTTCATGTGGTGGGCGAACTCGGTGGGCTGGGTGTTGCCGACGACCACGCGGCAGAACCGCCGCTCGGGGTGTTCGACCCGCCAGGCCAGGATGGCCTGATCCAGCGCGGCCTTGGTGACCGTGTAGGCGCCGAACCCCCAGTTGACGTCGCCGACCGCCCGGGTGGAGACGAACCCCACCACGCCGTCGGGGTGCAGGTGGGGGAGCGCCGCGGTGCAGATCAGGTTGGCGCCCACGACGTTGACGTCGAAGGCGCGGCGCCACATGTCGGCGTCGAAGTGTTCGAGCGGGTTCAGCGGGCCGATACCCGGGACGTAGAGCACCAGGTCGAAGTTGCCGAGCTCGCCCGCCGCGCGGTCGCAGATCCGGCGAGCGTCCGTGGCGTCGGTCGCATCACCGGCGACCACCGTGCCACCGCCCGCCTCCTCGCACAGCTCGACCAGCCGATCCTCACGGCGGGCGGCGACCACGACCCGGGCCCCGTCGCCGATGGCCGCCAGCGCGAACGCGGCGCCGATGCCGGAGGACGCTCCCACGATCAGGATGCGCCGATCGGCGAGCGGGGCGGAGCGGGTCATGGCCGCGAGCATGGCACAGTGATCCGATGGAGGTGTCGAGCCCGGACAAGGTCATGTACCCCGGGGCCGGGGTGACCAAGGCTGACGTCGTCGCGCACTACGAGCGAGTCGCCGAACGGATGCTCGACTTCTGCGCCGGTCGGCCGCTGACCCTGCAACGGTTCCCCCGTGGCATCGACGCGAAGGGGTTCATGCAGAAGAACGCGGCCGAGCACTTCCCGGCCTCGATCCGCCGGCTGCCGGTGCCGAAGCGAAGCGGCGGTGAGACGCTCTATCCCGTCGTCGATCGCCCCGACGACATCGCCTACCTCGCCAACCAGAACACCGTCACGTTCCACATGTGGACCTCGTCGGCAGAACGTCCGGGCCGACCCGACTGGATGGTGATCGATCTCGACCCCGAAGCCGGTGACCTGCCGGGCGTCCGGGCCGCGACCCGCCTCATCGCCGAGGTGCTGGAAACGTTCGACATCCGCGGGTTCCCCGTGGCGACCGGATCGAAGGGGTTCCACGTCTGGGTGCCGCTGGACGGTGCACTCGGCTTCGACGACGTGGCGCTCGCGGCGCGGGCGCTGGCAGGCCTGGCGACGACCGAGGCGCCCGATCAGGTCACGACGGAATTCCTGAAGAAGAACCGTGACGGGCGGGTGTTCGTGGACTGGTTGCGCAACGGACCGATCGCCACTGTCGTCGTGCCCTTCTCGCTGCGGCCCCGTCCCGGCGCGCCCGTCGCCGTGCCGCTCCGGTGGGACGAGCTCGACGACGCGGTGCCGGACCGGTGGCATCTCGGCGATCTCGCCGATCGGCTCGAGCTCGACCCCGCCGTCGCACCGCAGCGGCTTCCGGTCGACGCCATCGTGACCGCGGCGCGTGCCGCCGATGTCGATCTCGACACGCCCCACGACCGCTTCGGTCGGGACTGAGCCAGGGCTACGCCAGCACCTCCCGGAGCACACGAAGGTCGGCGGCGGCCTGCTCCATCAGGAGTCCGGGCGTGTCGGCCTCGGTCATGACGCCGGCGACGAGCTCCACCGTCCAGCTCCCGATGAATCCCAGCGAGCGCAACAGGGTGACCTTGGCGTGGAGTTCGTGCTGGATCTCGGCCAGCCGAGGCGCTCCGTGAGCGAAGTCGAGATGGTTGACGTGCACGTGGGCGATGCGATCGCCGTAGCGGTCGAAGCGGGCTCGGAGGTGCTCACTGGACTCGTGGGTGTGCACGATGGCCTGCACCCGCTGGGGTGACCCGGCCGCGTCGAAGATCTCGGCAGCGACGATGGGGTTCTCGGCCAGCGAGATGCCTTCGCGGCATTCGCAGAGCATCGCGGTGGTGACCGGGAGCTGGTCGAGCACGGCGGCGATGCGTTCGGCGTAGGCGTCCTGGAGGTCGTAGTCGGCGCCGATGTCGAACTTCACCCGCGTGCAGCCGGTGCGAGCGGCCCACCCGGCGAGGGCGTCGCGCTCGGTCGGGTCGGGGTCGTCGAAGGAGGCCGAGCTGTCGAAGACGGTGACGGGAAGTGGGTGGGCCAGCACGGCGGCCACCTCGTCGTCGGGTGCGGCCGTCACGTGTTTGTCCCAGAGCTCGAGCCCGGCGAACCCGGCGCCGGCGATGGCGTCGAGCCAGTCCGAGAGGAGGATCGTCGGGTCACCGTCCAGCTCGAGGGTGCCCCACCGGTTGGGGTCCAGCGCGGCGGTGCCGAGCAGGACGGCCGGAGCGTCGGTCATCGGACCATCCTGGCAGCTCGCCGGGTCGCCGGCGCGTGCTGTCGCCACGACGTCTCTCCGTCGGAGCTGCAGGTCCCGGCCGTGGTCCGGCAGATGATCGGTGCGTTCGAGGCGCACGACGGATCTTCGGGACGGGATGTCAGACCGGCCACACCAGGGGATTGAGCTCGCTGTCGACCAGCTCGCCGGGCTGGCGGCCGCCGAGCCAGCCCATGTCCAGCTCCTGCTGGGGGGTGGGCGGGGTGACCCGGGCTCCGTCGGCAATGTAGATGATCGTCATCACCGGGCGGTCCGTCTTGGTGGGGTTGGCCGGCGCCGCGTGGAGGGTCCAACCCGCATGGAAGGTGGCGTCGCCGGCCGCCATGGCGCCGTGGGTCACCAGGTGCAGCCCATGCTCCACCAGGAGCGCACCGATGGACTCGTGGGACCCGTCCGAGATCGCCCCCGCCGCCACGTTGCCCAGTCGGTGGGAGCCCGAGGCGAAGTTCATCGAGCCCATCTCGGATCCGATGTCCGCGAGCGGCATCCACATCGTGATGGTGGCGTCGGTGTCGACCGGCCAGTACCCCTGGTCCTGGTGCCAGGGGGTGTGGCCGCCGTCGGCCTCCTTGACCAGCGCCTGGTCGTGGTAGATGCGCACGCCGTCGACCCCCAGCAACTCGGCCGCCACGCGTGCGAAGCGCGGCGCCAGGACGAAGCGGGCGACGGCCGCATCGTGCCGCCACAGGTTGAACATCTGGAGGAACGCCTGCCCGTAGGTGTCGCGCTCGCCCAGAGGGCGGTGCTCCCAGCGCTGGGACTCGGCGGTCGCCAGCAGGGCGGGCCGGTAGGCGGCCACCTCGTCGGGGGTGGCCAACGCGCTGAGGTAGAGGTGGCCGTCGTCCTGGAACCGTCGGTGTTCGGCCGCGGTCACGGCGCGGTCGGCGGGGAGCTCGGGAAGCTCGTCGACCTCGGAACCTCCACCAGGATCCGGAGGGGGTGGGGAGGTCGTCATCCCGGGAGGGAACCGGCCACGTCGAGGGTGACACCGGTCTCGCGCTCGGACACCGTCCACAGCGTGGCGATGGCCTTGTCCAGGCCCACCACCCGCAGGATGGGCTTCTTGACCGGCGGTCCGTTCGAGGCGAACAGCGGCCCGTAGAACTCGCCCCCCTTCGCTCCCGGGTCGGTCGCGGCCCGCAGTTGGGAGAGCGCACCCCGGGCCACATCCATGCCGGTGAGGTTGGCCGCCGTGACGCTCAGCTTGGCCAGCGCGCCCCCCGACTCCTCGGCGCTGTGGGTCTGGAGGTCGGAGTTGGTCAGTCCCGGATGGGCGGCCAGGCTGGCCGTCCGGACCCCGGCCGCGTCGAATTGGCGCTGGAGCCCGATCGCGAAGTGGAGGTTGGCCAACTTGGACTGGCCGTAGGCCTTCCAGGGGCCGTACCTCCCCTCGAGGTGGGGATTCTCGGGGTCGACGGCCCGGCCCGTGTGGTGGGCGGTGCTGGAGACCGTGACCACCCGGCCGGCGTCGGCCGCGAGGATCGGACCCAGCAGGAGCGACGTGAGCGCCCAGTGGCCGAGGTGGTTCACGCCGAACTGCATCTCGAAGCCGTCCTCGGTCCTGCGCTCGGGCAGGGCCATCAGGCCGGCGTTGTTGACCAGGATGTCGATGGTCTCGTGGGAGGCGGAGATCTGTTCCGCCGCGGTCCGCACCGACGCCAGCGAGCCGAGATCGAGCGCGACGATCTCGAGCGACGCGTCGGAAACGGTGGCACGGACTTCCGACTCGGCTTCGGCGGCCTTGGCCTGGTTGCGGGCCGCGATCACCACGTGCGCTCCGGCACCGGCCAGCGCCCTGACCGTCTCCAGGCCGAGACCGCCGTTGCCGCCGGTCACCACCGCGGTGTGACCGGTGAGATCGGGGATGTCGTCCGTGTTCCAAGCCATGGGGTGCCTCCGGGGGGTGTGGCCGTCGGCAGAGTCTCCCGCGTGAGGCCCGACCCGTCGAGCCTGAACCCTCTGGGGGTCAGGCACCCAGAGGGTTCAGGTCTTCCGGCCGGTCCGATCGGGTCGTAGGGTCGACGGGAGCCTGCGCCCCGAGCCGGCTCGAAGGAGCACTCCCGTGGACCGTCCGGATGGCATCGTCGACTTCACGCCCGACCCGACCCTGTTCCCGTTCGAGTCGCGCTGGTTCACCAGCTCGGTCGGGCCGGTGCACTACATCGACGAGGGACAGGGCGCGACGCTGCTCTTGCTCCACGGCAACCCGGACTGGGGGTTCCTGTACCGCAAGATCGTGACCGCGCTGCGGGACGACTTCCGCTGCGTGGTTCCCGACTATCCGGGCTTCGGCCTCTCGGTCCATCCCGACGGCTACGACTACACCGCCCAGGAACACGCCGGCGTGGTGGCCGAGCTGGTCGAGCACCTCGACCTGACCGACATGGTCGTGATGGGCCAGGACTGGGGTGGACCGATCGGCATGGATCTCGCGTCCCGGCACCCCGAACGTGTCGACGGCCTGGTCATGGGCAACACCTGGTTCTGGCCCGGAGAGGACCGCGCCATGAAGGTGTTCAGCCGGGCGATGGGGAGTCCGCCGGTGCAATGGCTGATCAAGCAGCGCAACGTCTTCGTCACCGTCGTCATGAAGCGGTCGCTCCAGGTGAAGCTGAGCGACCGGGAGTTCGCCCACTACACCGACGTGGTCCCCACGCCGGCGTCGCGTGAGGGCATCGCCGTGTTCCCCCGTCAGATCCTGGACGCCCATCCCTGGCTGGCCCAGGTCGAGGCGCGCGTCGCGGCGACCTTGGGGGACAAGACGGTGGTGCTCACCTTCGGACGAAAGGATCCGGCCCTGGCCAGTGACGCGTTCATCGCCCGCTGGCAGCGCGAGTTCCCCGACGCCACGCTGATCGAGCTCCCCGATGCCGGGCACTACATCCAGGAGGACGCCCCCGTCGAGATCGCCGACGCGATCCGAGCCGCCTTCGCCGGTTGAGCAACCTTGGGGTCAGGCACCTCCGTACGCAACTGAGCACGCACGGTGCCTGACCCTCAGCGTGCTCAGCTCACACGTAACGCCAGCCGAAGCGGCCCTTGATGCACAGGTTGCCGCTGGTCACGTCGTGGTCATCGGGCGAGGTGACCTTCACGATCTCGTTGTCCTGGACGTGCAGCTCGAGGTTGCAGCCCACCCCGCAGTACGAGCACACCGTGGTGGTCACCGTCTGTTCGTCGGGTCGCCAGCTCCCTTCGGACCGGCGGTCGAACTCGCTGGTGAACTGGAGTGCGTTGGTGGGGCAGACCGCGATGCAGTTGCCGCAGTACACGCAGGCCGAGTCGGGCAGTTCGACGTCGAACTCGGTCGAGATCCGGGCCTCGAACCCCCGTCCGGCGACGGCGATGGCGTAGGTGCGCTGGGCGTCGTCGCCGCACGCCTCGACGCACTTGTAGCAGAGCACGCACTGCTCGTAGGCCCGGACGAACAGACCGTCCTGGATCTTCGGTGCGTCGTCCACCCGGGCCGCGGCCGCGCCGTGGCGGGAGGGATCGGCGCCGTAGGTGGTGATCCAGCGGGACAGCTCGGCGGCCTGGCTCAGGTCGACCGAACCGGCCAGGAACTCCAGGACCATCTTGCGGCTGTGACGCACCCGCTCGCTGTCGGTGTGCACCACCATCCCGTCCTCGGCCGGTCGCGAACAGGCGGGCACCAGGGTGCGGTTGCCGTCCACCTCGACGACACACGCCCGGCACGTGTTGACCGGCGTGAGCGTGTCGCCGTAGCAGATCGTGGGGGTGTCGATCCCGGCCGACCGGCAGGCGTCCAGCAGGGTGCCGCCATCGGCGACGGTGACCGGTTCGCCGTCGATCCGGATGGTCACCGGTGTGCCGTCGGGTGCTGGCGTCGTCTCGGTCACGGCGCTGCCCTGATCAGTCCGAGGTCGATCGCCGATCGCACCGCTGTCGACGCGGTGTGGCCCAGGCCACAGATCGACGCGTCGGCCATGACGCGGGCGATCTCGTCGAGGAGCTCGAGATCCCGAGGGCCCGAGCCGGGTTCGCCGCCGGCGTCGGGACCGGTCAACCATTCGTGCTGGCGCACCGTCCCGACCCGGCACGGGACGCACTGGCCGCAGGACTCGTCGCGGAAGAACTCGGCGATGCGATGGACGACCGGGCCCACGTCGACCGTGTCGTCGAAGGCCATGACCACGCCCGACCCCAGGCTGAGGCCGGCGGCCCGGGTGTCCTCGAGCGTCAGGGGCAGGTCGAGTCGATCCGGTCCCACGAACTGGCCGGCGGCCCCGCCCAGCAGCACCGTCCGGAGCGATGTCGGTGTTCCGCCGGCGCGTGCGACCAGCGACCCGAGGCTGGTCCCGAACGGCACCTCGTACACGCCGGGCCGGTCGACGTGGCCCGAGAGACAGAAGAGCCTCGTGCCGGGTGAGTCGGCGGTGCCGACGCGTCGGTAGGCGTCGACGCCGTCGGTCACGATGCCCAGCACGTTGATCAACGTCTCCGGATTGTTGACGGCGGTCGGCGCACCGAACAGGCCGTGGGTGGTGGGGTAGGGCGGCTTGTTGCGGGGCTCACCCCGGAACCCCTCGATCGAGTTGAAGAGGGCCGTCTCCTCGCCGCACACGTAGGCGCCGGCGCCGCGCCGCAGCTCGATGTCGAACGGGTCGCCGGGACCCAGCGCGTCTCGGCCGAGGAGCCCGGCGGACCGGGCCTGGTCGATGGCCTGGCGCAGCCGTTCGGCGGCCAACGGGTATTCGCCCCGCAGGTAGATCCATCCCCGGTCGGCTCCCGTGGCCAGTCCGGCGATCGTCAGCGCCTCGATCAGGGCGAACGGATCGTGGTCGATGAGCACCCGGTCCTTGAAGGTCCCCGGCTCCGATTCGTCGCAGTTCGCCACGACGTACTTCGTCCCCTCGGGCTGGTCGGCGACCGCTCGCCACTTGCGGCCGGTGGGAAAGGCCGCCCCGCCCCGACCGGTGAGCCCCGAGTCGGTGACCGCCCGGATGACGGCGTCGGGTCCCAGGTCCAGGGCTCGGTCCAGGGCGCGGTAGCCGCCGTGCTCGCGGTACGAGTCCAAACTGGCGGGGTCGACCACCCCCACCCGGGCCAGCAGGCGAAGGTCGGGGTCGCCGAACTGGGGAAGGGTGAACGGTTCGGTGTCGGCCGGGACGTGGTCGGGTTCGCCGACCCCCTGGACGAACCGCGCCGGGGCCCGCTCGCACTGGCCCAGGCACGGGCTCCGGTGGACCCGGTGGCCGGCCCCGGCGAGCGCGGCGGCCAGCTCGTCCGCGCCGGCGATCTGGCAGGCCGCGTCCGAGCAGACGTGGTGGGTCGGGCCGGCGCTCTCCGGGGGTTCGGTCCGGAAGAGCTCGTAGAAGGTGGCGACGCCGTAAGCCTCGGCCGGCGGGACCTGGAGCCGGTCCGCCACGTAGTTCAGGCCTCCGGGGCTGATCCATCCGACGTGGTGCTGGAGCGCGTGCAGGGCGGGGAGCAACAGGTGGCGTCGAGCGGCGCGTCGAGCTCGGCCGCCGCGCACCAACCGCTCGGTCTCGACCAGCACGGCGCTCTCGCCCGGCGGAACGATGCCGTCGACGGCGGCGCGCTCGAGCTGGTCGGGTCGCTCGGAGGTCAGGTGCAGATCGGTCACGCCGTCGTCCCGCCGAGCTTGTCGATGCGGATCGCCGTCGCCTTGAACTCGGCGGTGCCCGATCGCGGATCCCAGGCGTCGTTGGTCAACACGTTGGTGTCGACCCGGTCGGGGAAGTGGAACGTGGTGAAGGCCAGCCCGCGCGGCACGTCGGGCTGGAGGCGTACCGGCATCTCGATCGAGCCGCGTCGTGAGGTGACCCGGACCCGTTCGCCGTCGGCGATACCCATGGCGACAGCGTCGTCGGGGTGGAGGTCGAGGGCGTCGCCGTAGCGGATGGGTGAGTCGAAGCGACCGCTCTGGACGCCGGTGTTGTACGAGTCGAGCGCCCGTCCGGTGGTGAGCCGGATCGGGAAGTCGTCGGTGAGCTCGTCCGCCGGTGGGGTGTGGTCGACCGCCGAGAACGGAGCCGGGTCGTGACCCTCGAGGTCGTCGGCCCACAGCCAATCGTGGAGGAAGGGACTGCCCGGGTGGCGGTCGTCCGGGCACGGCCACTGGAGGCCTCCCTCGGTCTCCAGCCGGTCCCAGCTCATGCCGGCGTGCATCGGTGAGAGGCTGCGCAGCTCGTCCCACAGCTGCTCGGGGCCGGGCTCGCCCAGGTCGACACCGAGACGGCGGGCCAGCTCCAACAGGATGGCGACGTCGTCGCGGGCCTGGCCGGGTGGGGTCAGCGCGGCCCGCACCCGCTGGACGCGGCGCTCGCTGGAGGTGACGGTGCCCTCCGACTCGGCCCAGCCCACCGACGCGGGGAAGACCACGTCGGCCAGCTCCGCCGTGCGGGTCAGGAAGATGTCCTGGACGACCAGGGTGTCCAGGTCCGAGAGGAGGGCGCGGGCGTGGGCGACGTCGGCCTCGCTGTCGGCCGGGTTCTCGCCGATGGCGTAGACGGCCCGCAGGTCGCCGCGCTCCATCGCCTCGAACATGAGCGACAGGTGCAGTCCCGGTTCGGGGGGAATCGGGCGGCCCCAGACCGCTTCGAACCGGGCCCGGATCGAAGGATCGGTCACGTCCTGGAAGCCGGGGAGCTTGTTGGGCAGCGCGCCCATGTCGCCCCCGCCCTGCACGTTGTTCTGCCCCCGCAGCGGGACCAGGCCCGACCCCCACCGGCCGACGTGCCCGGTCAACAGCGCCAGGTTGCACAGCGCCAGGACATTGTCGACCCCGTTGTGGTGCTCGGTGATGCCCAGCGTCCAGAGGATCTGTGCCGTCTCGGCCGAGGCGTAGGCGTGGGCCAGCTCGGCGATCGCCGCGGCCGGCACGCCCGTGATCGCGGCGGCTCGATCCAGGGTCCAGGGCTCGACGGCCTCGGCGTAGGCGTCGAAGCCCTGCGTGGCGTGGGCGATGAAGTCGGTGTCGGTCAGCCCGGCGTCGATGATCTCGCGGCCGATGCCGTTGGCCAGGGCGATGTCGGTGCCCACGTCGAGGCCCAGCCACACGTCGGCGAACCTGGCCGAAGAGGTCCGACGGGGGTCGACGCAGTAGAGGGAGGCGCCGGCATCGACGCCGGTCAGGAGGTGGTGGAAGAAGATCGGGTGCGCTTCACGGGCGTTCGAGCCCCAGAGGACGATGCAGTCGGTCTCCTCGATCTCGCGGTAGGACGAGGTGCCTCCGCCGGCTCCGAAGACGGTCGCCAGACCGACGACCGAGGGGGCGTGTCAGGTTCTGTTGCACGAGTCGATGTTGTTGGACCCGATCACCACCCGGGCGAACTTCTGGGCCAGGTAGTTCATCTCGTTCGTGGCCTTCGAGCAGCTGAACATGCCGAATGCCTCGGGTCCGTGCCGGTCGACGACGCGCCGGAACCCGTCGGCGGCGCGGTCCAACGCCTCGTCCCAGGTCGCCTCGCGAAGCTCGCCGTTGCGGCGGACCAACGGTGTGGTCAGTCGATCGGACATCGGTGGTCACCTCCCCCTCGGCGCACCGTACCCGCAACGGCGAACTCACGAGAACGAGCAGTGGAGCGGTGGGGTCAGTCGGTGGGGGCGATCAGCTGAACCTCGAGCTCGATCTGCACCTTGTCCGAGATCATGACCTTGTCGGCGCCCAGGGGAACGTTGAACTCGATGCCGTAGGCCTTGCGGGACAGGGTGGCGGTGGCCGAGAACCCGGCCCGGGTCGACTGATCCATG
The DNA here is from genome assembly GCA_963697385.1 of uncultured Acidimicrobiales bacterium. Lineage (GTDB taxonomy): Bacteria > Actinomycetota > Acidimicrobiia > Acidimicrobiales > CAWCAL01 > CAWCAL01. Next base: position 959,775 of record CAVONU010000001.1, on the reverse strand, counting down.
GGGAGCACTTCGGTGCCGAAGAACTCGACCTCCAGCTCGATCGGCTGCGTGACACCGTTGATCGACAGATCGCCGACCGCGGCGTAGGAGTCCCCCTCGCCGCTGATCGAGACCGACCTCAGCGTCATCGAAGGGTGGCTCTCGGCGTTGAAGAAGTCGGTGGAGAGCAGGTGTCCGTCGCGATCGGCGTTGTTGGTGTCCACCGACGACAGGTCCACCTCGGCGGACAGGGACGTCGAACCGAGATTCGACCCCACGTCGACCCGGGCATCGAACCGGTTGAAGCGGCCGCGGACCTTCGAGAGGCCGAGATGGCGAACGGTGAATTCGACGGTGCTGTGTGAGGGATCGATCGTCCAGGTTCCGGCCTGGAGCGGCAGCGTCGTCGCAGTTGTGGTGGTGGTCATGGGAAAGACTCCTGGGGTTGGTGTACTTGAACTTCCAACTACCATCAGGTGCTTTCTATTTCAAGAATCTCCTGGAAAGTCCAAGTATCTCAGTACGCTGAGTTCGTGACGAAGTGGCTCAACGACGAGGAGATGGCGGCGTGGCAGCCGTTCATCGAGTCCGCAGCGACGCTTCTGGCCGCAATCGAGGCCGATCTCATGGCGTCTCACGATCTCAGTCACATCGACTACGGGATCCTGGTCCGCTTGAGCGCGGCACCGGATCAGCAGATTCGTATGTCCGAGCTGGCTCGCGGCTTGGGCGTCGACCCCAGTGTGATCACCTACCGGGTGAGTCGGATGGGCGATCGCGGGTTCGTCGAGCGCCTGGCCTGCCCGACCGATGGACGGGGCGTGCAGGCCCACCTCACTCCGGCCGGCGTCGATCTGCTGCGGGAGGCTGCCCCCTCGCACGTCCAGATCGTCCGGCGGGAATTCATCGACCACCTGACGCCGACCGATCTCGAGGCCGTGGCCCGGGTCTTCCGGAAGATCCGGCGCGCTCAGCTCGACGAGTCCGCCGGCGACCCCACGTAACCGGCGGCGGCCAGGGAGATCGGGTAGAGCACGATGGGCCCGAAGGCGGCGAAGGTCGCGAGCGTGATCAGCAGCGTGACCAGGGCGAATCCACGCCGCCACCCGTGGGTGTCGGCCACGAACGCGGCGGCAGCCAGGACCAGCCCGGCGAAGATGCACGCCGCTGCCAGCCGGAAGAGCGTCTCAAGCTCGACCCAACCCAGCCGTTCGCCCAGGACGAACGCCCCGAACCCCACCACGACGGCCGTGACCGCGCGTCCGGGCACGTTGCGGTCGTCGATCGCCGTCAGGGACCCGGGAAGGGTGCCCTCCCGCGCGGCGCTGTAGGTCAGGCGGGACAGCGCCCACACCACGCCGTTCACGTTGGCCGCCACGATCACCACGCCCAAGGCGGTGATGAGCGCACGGCCCGCGTCGCCGAACGCCACGTCGGCCAGCGCGCTGATGGGGGCGGTCTCGAGGTCGGGATCGGTGACGGACAGCGCGGTCTGGGTGGCGGCACCCAGGACCAGGTAGAGCACCGTCACCGCCACGAAGCTCATCCCCACCATGAGTGGGAAGTCGCGTCGCGGGTTGACGAACTCCTCGCTGGTGAAGGCCATGAGCTCCCAGCCGGCGAAGGCGAAGAAGACCAGACCCAGCTGGCCGATCGCCTGCCCCGGATCGTCGGGTGTGGTCACGCCCGTTCCCGATTCGCCCGCGGCGAGCGCCGCGATGCTGACCGCACCCAGCCCGACCACGAAGGTCAGCGACAGCACCTGCTGGAGTCGGGCGCTCAGGCGGGTGCCGGCCCGGTTGACCCACCACCCCAGCGCGAGCACACCGAAGGCGCCGGCCGGAACCAGCCACCCTGGCCCGAACAGGTCGGTCAGGAGGTTCCCACCGACGAGGGCCAGGGCGCCGCCGCCGGGGATCGAACCGAGGAAGACCAGCTCGGCCGACCGGGCCCAGCGGTCGCCCAGCGTGGGCCGAACGAACCCGCTGATCCCGCCCGCCGAGGGATACGAGGCCCCCAGCGACGCGATCGCGACCAGCACCGGTGCCACGACGAGCGCGGCGACCACCCAGGACAGCAGCGCGGCGTCTCCGGCGTTGCGATACACCAGGCCGGGCAGGACCAGGAGACCGCTGCCCACCACCATCGTGACGGCCAGGCCCACGGCGGGGCCGAGGGTGAGGACCCGATCGAGCCGGTCGCCGGGCGGGTCCGGCACGGGTCTGCGGGTCAGGCGTCGACGGCGTGGGCGGTGAGCGCGGCCAGGTCGACCCATTCGAGGGTGTGAATGTGCGTCGCCGCCAGCACCACCGGGGGTGCGACACCGGCGTCGTAGGCGTCGCGCCAGCGGGTGGCACACAGGCACCAGGAATCGCCCGGCCCGAGGCCGGCGAACCCGTACTCGGGCCGGGGCGTGGACAGATCGTTGCCCTGCTCCGCCGAGAAGGCCAGGAACTCGGCGGTCACCCGGGCGCACACGGTGTGGACGCCGGCGTCGTCGGCCCCCGTGTTGCAGCACCCGTCGCGGAAGAACCCGGTCATCGGGTCGGTCCCGCAGTCGATCAGCTCCTCGCCGAGCACGTTGGTTGCCATGGGGACGTTCTAATCTCCGGCTCGTGAACGAACGCAATCCCCATGCGGGACAGATCATCACCGACGACGACGCAGCCATCGCCGCAGCCCTCGAGGACGTCAGCATCCCGACGCTGATGGTGTCGATGGTGCACCTGACCGGCGATCCCTCTTGGATTCGGGGCGATCTCCGCCCGGCAGGCCTGTTCCTCAACGAGGTGCAGGGGTTCATGGCCGAGGAGGACAAGGCCGCGGTGCGGGCGAAGGCGCTGGACGCGATCCGGGCCTACCGCGACGGTGGGTGCGTGCTCCCGCCCGATCCGGACCCCGAGCTGGTGCAGGAGATGATGAACTTCCTCGTCTGTGAGGAGGTCGGCGCCGAATACGTGCCGATGATGCTGGAGGAGCTGGAGCTCGACGGCGTCGACGCCCGCCGGGTCGACTTCGACGACCTCCCGGCCGAGGACAAGGCCGCGTGTCCCGTCGTCGTGATCGGCGCGGGCATGTCGGGCCTCCTGGCCGGTGTCCGACTGCGCGAGGCCGGGATTCCGTTCACGATCGTCGAGAAGAATCCCGCCCCGGGCGGCACCTGGTACGAGAACACCTACCCGGGCGCCCGGGTCGACGTCGGCAACCACTTCTACTGCTACTCGTTCGAGCCGGCCGACCACTGGAGCGAGTTCTTCGCCCGACAGCCCGAGCTGCAGGCCTACTTCCGGCGGGTGATGGAGCGCCACGAGCTGGCACCGCACATCCGATGGGAGACCGAGGTGGTCGGCGCCGCCTGGGATGAGGACCGGCACGCATGGACGGTCGAGACACGGGCCGCGGACGGCACGGCCGAGACCCTGGACGCCCGAGCGGTGATCTCCGCGGTGGGGCAGCTCAATCGACCGAAGCTTCCCGACATCCCGGGGCGTGACACGTTCGCGGGCCCCTCGTTCCATTCGTCGCGGTGGGACCACTCCGTCGACTACGCGGGCAAGCGGGTGGCGGTCATCGGCGCCGGGGCCAGCGGCTTCCAGATCGTGCCGGCGATCGCCCCCGACACGGCTCACCTCACCGTGTTCCAGCGAACGGCCCAGTGGATGTTCCCCAACCCCAGCTATCACGAGGCGGTCGGCGACGGCGTGCGTTGGGCCATGCGCCACCTGCCGTTCTACGGCCGGTGGTACCGCTTCCTCCTCTTCTGGCCGGCCTGCGACGGTGGCATGCCGGTGGCGCGCATCGACCCCGACTATCCCCATCAGGACGGACGGGCCATCAGCGAGATGAACGACGGCGCCCGCGCCATGTTCACCGACTGGATCGAGAGCCAGGTCGGCGACGATCCGGAGCTGTTGGCCAAGGTGATCCCCGACTACCCGGCGACCGGGAAGCGGACCCTCCAGGACAACGGCAGCTGGCTCCAGGCCCTCACCCGCGACGACGTCGAGCTGGTGCGCGACGACATCGAACGCATCGAACCCGACGCCGTCGTCACCGCCGACGGCCGGCGGCACCCGGTGGACCTCATCGTCTACGCCACGGGCTTCGAGGCCAACCGGTTCCTGTGGCCGATGGAGATCGTCGGGCGCGACGGGGCGGTGCTGGCCGAGCAGTGGGGCGACGAACCCACCGCCTATCTCGGTATCACCGTGCCCAACTTCCCCAACCTGTTCTGCCTCTACGGCCCGGGAACCAACCTGGCCAGCGGCGGGAGCATGATCTTCCACTCCGAGTGCCAGATGCGCTACGTCAGCGGCTGCCTGCACGAGCTGATCGCGGGCGGCCACGCCGCGATGGAACCGCGTCCCGACGTGCACGACGCCTATCAGGATCGGTTGCAGGCCGAGATGGAGCAGATGGTGTGGTCCCACCCGTCGATCCGGCACTCCTGGTACAAGAACGACGACGGCCGCATCTACATCCTGTCTCCGTGGCGGCTGGTGGACTACTGGGATTGGACCCGCCGGCCCGATCCCGGCGACTTCGTCCTGACGGATTGAGCTGCCCCGGCGGCAGACTGGGCCATGGCCGAGCCCGAAGGATCCATCCTCTATCTCCCGCACGGCGGCGGTCCCATGCCGCTCATGGACGACCCCGGCCACGCGGGACTGGCCGCGTGGCTCCGATCGGTGCCGGAGGTCCTGGGGCGACCCGACGCCGTGCTGCTGGTGAGCGCCCACTGGGAGGAGCCCACCCCGACGGTGCAGACCGCGGCCCGGCCCACGTTGCTGTTCGACTACGGCGGTTTTCCGCCCGAGACCTACGAGTACCGCTACCCGGCGCCGGGCCGACCCGACCTGGCCCAGCGGGTGGCCGACCTGCTGGAGCGGGCCGGGTTGCAGCCCGGCCGCGACGAGCGCCGCGGCTTCGACCACGGCATGTTCGTCCCGATGATGCTCATGTACCCCGACGCCACGGTGCCGACGGTGCAGCTGTCCCTGGCCGCGTCGCTCGACCCTGCCGTCCATCTGGCGGTCGGTGACGCGCTCCGCGAGCTGACCGGTGAGGGCGTCGCCATCGTCGGGTCGGGCCTCTCGTTCCACAACATGGCGGCCCTGGGCCGCGCCGACGACGACAGCAGGGAGCGGAGCCGGCGGTTCGACGACTGGTTGGTGGCGACGTGCACCGATGCCGACCTCGCTCGGGACGAGCGGGCCCGGCGACTGATCGCCTGGGAGGCCGCTCCCGACGCCCGGTTCAGCCACCCCCGTGAGGAGCACCTGCTTCCCTTGCACGTGTGTGCGGGCGCCGCGGGTCTCGCGGCCGGGACGGCGGTCTACCGGGACGAGCTGATGGGCAAACGGGTGTCCGCCATCCTCTGGTGAGCCCGCGATCTCGGGGCCACCAGGCCCGGAACCGGGCTCCGCGGCCGCGAGTTCGGGGGTGTGGCCGGGTCAGTCTTCCTTCGCCGGGGCGGTGGCCAGCACGGGGCACGAGGCCCGGGCCACCACCTCGGCGGTGACGCTGCCCAGGGTCAGGCGGCGCAGCCCGGTCCGGGCGTGGGTCGCCATGGCGATCAGCGCCGCGCCCTCGTCGGCGGCGTGTTCGGCGATGGCCGGTCCCGGGTGCTTGGCGTGCAGCACCACGTAGTCGACCTCCTGGCCGGCGGCGCGGCCGAGCTGGCTGGCGTAGCGATGGGCCATGGCCGACTCGTGGGGCAGGTCGCTCCCCTCGGGACCGCTCCGCGATCGCTCCATCGCGTTCGCCATATCGGGATCGAGGACGTTGACGATCTGCGCGGTGTAGTCGAAGGCGGCGAGCACGCCGGCGGCCAGATCGAGCGCGGCGTTGGTTCCGGGGCCACGGTCGGCTGCGACGACCATCGGGCCGTCGGTGCGGAAGGTGTCGATCGCGCAGCTGGGCCCGATGAGGACCACCGGCCGATGGAACGTGGCGAGGATCTCGTTGGCGACACTGCCGAGGAGCGCGGCCGAGTGGCCCCGACCCCGGGTACTCATGGCGACCAGTGCGCCGGGGGCGGCGGCCAGGATCGGTTGGAGCTGCTCGGACACCGATGAGTCGAGTGGCGCGATCTCGACGTTCGGGGACATGCCGCCGGCCTGCTCGAGTTGCTCGTCGATGATCTGGCGCAGCTCGTCGCCGTCGGCGGCCGGTGGGTGGAAGGACACGACCCGCATGGGAACGTCGAGGTGCTTCGCGATCGTGCAGGCGGGGACGAGGGCGTGCGCCGAGAGCTCCGATCCGTCGAGCGGGACGATGACCTCGCTGAAACCCGGACCGGATGTCATGAAGTGGCTCCTACCTCGATGGGATAGTCGACGACGTTAATCTGCGATCCGTCCTCGGCCGATTCCTCCCACACGATCACGGCCCCGATCCCGGCGGTCTCGAACTCGACCGGGACGGTCTCCTCGAACGTGCCCCAGGTGCCGTTCCCGTCGGTGGCGGTGGTGAACCCCTCGGCCACGATCAGACCGTCGCCGTCGGTGACCGCGTAGACGACGTTGGCCTCGAAGGTGTTGGCCTCGCCACGGATCACGACCTCGTCGGCGACCACGGCCCCGGGGGTCGGGGATTCGAGCAGGATGAGCGGCCGCACCGACTGGGCGAAGTCGTCCCGGGTCAGGGGCTCCTCGACACCACTGCCGTGGGGGCCGATGCTGTCTCGATCCTCGCCGTCGATCCGGAAGCTCACGCCGTCGATCTGGTCGAACTGCGTGAGCGTGAACACGACCTGCGCGATGGCGGTTGTCTCACCGAACGTGCCGTTCATGTCTTCGTACGCGCCGGACAGGTCGACGACGGCGACCCCGTCGCTGACCTCGATGCCCAGCAGTTCCGTCTCGGGTGGGACCAGCGTCGTCATGCCGATCTCGGTCTCGAGCTCGTCGGGTCCGTCGAGGAGCGCCTCGATCGCGTCGGCCGGATCCATGGCGACCTCCGAACCCGAGCTTCGTCCGCCAGCCGCGAGTTGTTCGGGCGTCGGGGCCGACGTCGTGTCCACGGTCCAGAGCCAGTACACGTTCACCATCGGCTCAGCGGCGACCGGGGTGGTCCCCGGCTCGGACGTGGTGGTCGTCGCCGCCTCGGTCGTGGTGGTCGCCTCGATCGGCGTCGTGCCGGTGATGGCGGGCTCGTCGGCCGCATCGTCGTCCCCGCACCCGGCGAGAACCAGGGCGAAGACCGCCACGGCGAGAAGGGTCCAACGGAGCGTGCGGGTCATGACATTTCTCCTTGTTCACCCTCCACGATGGAGAGCGGCCGCGGGCCGCGGCAGGGTCCAAGGTCCCATTGAACGTGGTGGAGGCGAGAGTTGTCAGGCCCGGGGCCTCGATGGGAGGCTCGGTCGGCCGAATGGCGAGCCGGGAGGTCGTGTGATGTCGGAGCTGGAGGCGAGCGAAGCCGCGTTCCATTCCGCGTTCACCGACGCCCCGGTGGCCATGGCGTTCCTGGACATCGCCGCCGAGGACGTGATGGTGGTGCTCAGCCCCAACCGGGCCTTGGTCGAACTGCTGGGTCTGCCCGAGGAGCAGCTCATCGGACGCCCGTTGGACGAGCTGGTCGATGACGTCGACGCCGGGCGGTCGTTGACGACGGCCGCGGTGGGCGACGCGCCGGTGCATCGGTTCGAGCAGCCGCTCCGCCACGCCGATGGGCGCCAGGTCTGGGCCCAGCTGCACATCAGCCGGTTGGACCATGCGGATGAGACCCCGATCGCGGTCGTGCACATCGTGGACATCTCGGATCGCAAGCGCGCCGAGCAGGCCCGCGAGCGATTCGAGCTCCAGACCGAGCTCCTCAGCCGTCTCCGGCTCCGCCTCCTGCGCGGCGAGCGGCTTCGCGACGCGCTGCGGTCGTTCTGTGTCGACGCGTGCGAACGAACCCGAGCCCGCCGGGTGGTCCTGTTCGAGCACAGTGCGGCGATGGACCAGATCGTCGTGGCCGCCAGTTCGGATGGCCGGGACGACGGCACGGTCCCCCGGGGCGGTGGGATCGAACGCGCCGCCGGCATCGTGGCGGGAGATCCCGAGCCCGGCTCGGTCAGGATCTCCGGGCGCGATCCCGATCTCACGCCGGCCGATCGGGCGACGCTCGACGTGCTCGACACCCACGAGCTGCTCGTCGCACCGCTCGGGGACGCGTTGGCCATCGCGGTGCTGGCGCCCGAAGGAGAGACCATCTCGATCGCGGACGAGGCCCTGTTCGCCCGGGTTGCCGTCGAGGTCGGCGAGGCGGTCGAACTGGCCCACGCACGGATCGAACGGCAGCGGTTCGACGTGCTCGAGGATCGCGAGCGGATCGCCACCGACCTGCACGACGTGGTCATCCAGCGGCTCTTCGCCGCCGGCATGCGGCTCCAAGCGGCCGTGCCGCTGGTGAACGGCCAGGCCCGCGAACGCCTGGCCTCGGTGGTGGCCGAACTGGACACGACGATCGCCGAGATTCGCGACACGATCTTCTCCATCCACCATCCCGAGCGCGAGGAGCTGCCGCTCTCGGCGCGACTGGCCGAGACGGTGCGGGCCAATGCCGAGTATCTGGGATTCGAGCCGGAGCTGCGGGTCCGAGGACCGATCGACGACCTGGGCGATGAGCTGGCCGAGCAGGTCATACCGGCGCTCACCGAGATCCTCTCCAACGTGGCTCGCCATGCCGAGGCGACCAGTGTGCGCATCAGCGTCGACTGCACGGACGGTGCCCTCGTGCTCGACGTCGTCGACGACGGGATCGGCATCGATCCCGAGGCTCCCCACGGCAACGGCCTGGGCAACCTGGCGCGACGGGCTCTGGCCCTCGGTGGTGGGTTCGTCGCCACCGTCAACCCCGACGTGGGTGGGACGAGGGTGCGGTGGTGGGCCGGAGATGAACCGGCCGCGTGATCGGAGACGGGGCGGGCCGCAACCAGGGACCAAGGACCCTGGCATCGGATTCGAGTTTGGTACAGGGTCATTCCTGCACGAGTACGTCGGACCGGAAAGGCTGCACGCCGTGGCGCTTCGCCAGGAGGAGATCCGTCGCCCGGCTTGGGGAACGCCGAGACTGATCCAGGACTTCGTCACCGCTCCCCGTCCGTTGCATGCGGTGCTCCCGGTCGTGGCCGCGGAGCCGTCGAGGCTTCCGGCGATGGTCGAGCATGCGGCCGGCCTGGTCGGTCGGAATGGCGAAGGGCACGACGAGACGACCACCGCGCCGGTCGCCGTCCTGAGCGCTCGTGAGCTTCACGACGGCTGGTCGGCTCACGTGGCGTGGAACGGCTTCCTCGGAGGGGTGCCGCCGTTCGACGGCGAGATCGTGGTGGCCGGCGCCGATCCCCACCGGACCTGGATCGCGCTCGAGGGCACCGTGACGCTGGCCGACCATGCCGCCTGGTCCGAGGCCCCCCTGCGGTTGGCCCGGCTGGAGATCAGGGCGTTCCTCCAGCACCTGGCCGATGCGGTGAGCGCCGAATCCGAGTGATGCGACCGGGTGGGGCGACCGGTCAGCCTTCGCGCATTCGCTGACGTTCGTCGAGACGGGCCGCCGTCGCCGCGGCCTCGGTGCGGCGGGCCATCCCCAGTTTGGCCAAGAGGTTCGAGACGTAGTTCTTCACGGTCTTCTCGGCCAGGTACAGCTCGTCCGCGATCTGCCGGTTCGAGTATCCCTCCCCGATCAGCTCGAAGATCCGGTGTTCCTGCTCGGTCAGGTTGTCGACCCTGCCCTCCATGCTGTTGCGCAGCCGGTCCAGCGCGAGGCGGACCTCGGCGGCGTCGAGGAGTTGGGCCCCGCCGGCGACCTTGCGGATCGAGTCGATCAGGTCGGTGCTCTGGATCTGCTTCAGCACGTACCCGGCGGCTCCGGCCACCGAGGCGTCGACCATGGCGCGATCGTCGGCGAACGAGGTGAGCATCAGGCAGGCGATCTCCGGATGGTCCGACCGCAGCTCGCGGCACACCTCGACCCCGGTCCCGTCGCCGAGGCGGACGTCGAGCACGGCCACATCGGGTCGACACGCGATCGCCGCGTCGACCGCACCGTCGACGTGGCCGTGCGTACCGACCACCTCGAGGTCGTCGTGGCCGTTGATCAGTTCGGCGATGCCCTGGCGGACCACGTCGTGGTCATCGAGGAGGAAGACCCGGATGTCGGCGTTGGACTTCGGCATGATCAGGCGCCCTCGGGCTGGTCGGCGTGGACGTCCACGATCGTACGGACCCGGGCGCACGCTTGGTCGATGGTGCCCTCGGTCGACACGAGCGTTGCCTCCGGCCAGGTGTCCCGCCGAGCCGCCATCTGCTCGGCGATGGCCGCGGTTGCATCCGACGGATCATCGCCTCGGCTGGTGCGTCGGCTGATTCGTCGCCGCGTCTCGTCGGCATCGAGGGTGCACTCGATCTGGATGAGCTCGGCGTCGTGGCGCCGGGCCAGCTGGCCCGCCAGGCGACGGTGTTCGGCCGAGCTCCACGACGCGTCGAGGATGGCGCTCTCCCCCGACGTGAGGAGCACGTCGGCCTGACGCAGCAGCTCCCGGTAGACGCGATCGGTCATCTCGGGGGTGTACAGGCCGGTTTCGAGCCGGGAGGGTCGGTGATCGTCGTGGGCGACGCCGGCCAGGTCCTTGCGGATGACGTCGGTGACGAGTGTCGGGATGGTGAACGTGTCGCTCAGGCAGGAGGACAGCGTCGATTTGCCCACCCCGGGAGCGCCACCGATCAGGACCAGGCGGCCACGGGACAGCTCCAGGTGGTGGAGCGCCAGGGCGTGGTAGTCGCGGGCCAGGGTGACCTGATCGCCCACGCCCTGTTCGTGAGCCAGGCAGGCCACCTTGGTGCGGACGTGCGCCCGGTAGGCCACGTAGTGGTGCGCCAGCGAGGACGGGTGGTGTTCATCGGCGTACTCCTGGTACCAGCGCATCAGCCGCCGACCGGGCTCGGCGCCGGCCAGCCGGTGGACGTCCATCACCAGGAAGGCGATGTCGGAGAGCACGTCACCGATGCGGAAGTCGTCCCGGAACGCCAGGCAATCGAGGATGCGCGGGCCGTCGTCGAGGCAGAAGATGTCGTCCGCGATCAGGTCTCCGTGGCCGTCGCGGATGAACCCGCCCCGGATCCGGCTGGCGAAGAGGGCCGGGTTGGCATCGACGTACCGCAACGCCAGGGTGTGGGCGCGGTCGAACGCGACGGGGTCGATGACCGGGCCCACCGATCGCTCGATGTTGACGAAGTTGTCCTCCCAACGATCCCGGGTGGCCGCTGCGGTGGCGATCGTGTCGTCGTCGGTGATGGGGTCGAGCCCGGCGTGGAAGACGGCCACCGTCCGGGCGACGGAGCGAAGGTGGTCGTCGGTGTCCGCACCGCTCCGCAGCAGGTCGGACAGCCGCCGGTCGTCGGGCATACGGCGCATGACGATCAGGTGATCGACCAGCTCGCCGTGCTCGTGCAGGTCACCCAGGCCGAGGTACACGTCGGGGGCGATGCGCTGATTGAGGTCGAGCTCCCGGCGGGCGGCCGCCAGTCGCTGCTCCCGATCGGTGAGGTCGAGGAACGACATGCGCACGGGCTTGAGCAGCTTGTAGGCGCGGTCGGTGGTGAAGAAGATCCGGGAGATGTGCGTCTCGCGGGACGCCGCGGCCGCAGCCATGACCCCAGCATGGCGCGTCGGGCTCGCCCGGCCGGAGTCGGAGGTCGGGGATGGGCCGGGCGCGGGGCAGCGGGCAGACTGGTCGGATGACCCACCAGTGTTTCGATGTCGAGATCCGAGACCACATCGCCCGCGTCGTGCTGAAGCGCGGCGACGAGCTCAACACGATGACGCCCGCGTTCTGGAGCGAGCTCCCCGAGATCGTCGACGAGATCAGCGATGCGGGATCCGCCCGGGTCATCGTGCTGTCCTCGACCGGCCGCCACTTCACCGCCGGGATGGATCTGTCGGTGTTCACCGGTGGGGATCTGGGCGGCGACGACCTCGAGCTGGGGCGTAAGCACGCCCGGTTGCGTCAGACCGCGCTGCATCTCCAGAAGTCGTTCAGCTGCCTCGAGGCGGCGAGGATGCCCGTGCTGGCCGCGGTCCAGGGCGGCTGCATCGGTGGCGGCGTGGACATGGTCACCGCGTGCGACATGCGGTACGCCACGGCCGATGCGTTCTTCTGCATCCAGGAGATCAACATCGGGATGACCGCCGACGTCGGCACCCTCCAGCGGCTGCCCAAGCTGATCCCCGAGGGGGTCGCCCGCGAGCTGGCCTACACGGGCGCTCGGATGCCGGCGGAGCGAGCCCGTGAGGTCGGCCTGGTCAACGAGGTCTACGACGACCACGAGTCGATGCTGGAGGGCGTGATGGCGATCGCCGCCGAGATCGCCCGCAAGTCGCCGCTGGCCATCTGGGGGACCAAGGAGACGGTCAACTACAGCCGCGACCACTCGGTGGCCGACTCCCTCAACTACGTCGCCACCTGGCAGTCGGGCATGTTCCAGCCCGAGGACATGATCGCCTCGTTCGGTGCGCAGGCCGGCGGCAACGACCCCGAGTTCGCTCCACTGCCCCCGTCCCCCCGGGGAATGTGAACCCTCTCGGGGTCAGGCACCCAGCGGGTTCACCTCCTCGGCTCGGACCCCGCTTGGCCGTGGTGGCGCTGGCGGTTGGCATGGTCGTCGTGGCGCTTGCCTGTTCGGACGACGATGAGGCGTCGGGTCCGACTGCGACCACGTCGCCGTTCGCGCCGAGCACGGTCGCACCTCCGTCGTCGACCGTCGGAACGTCGACCACTCCCACGTCAACCACGCTTGCGCCGCTCGCCGAAACCGATCTCGAGGAGCTGGCTGCTGCACTCGGCGTGACGAAGCTGGTGGTGATGGACACCGACGGCTCGGGTGTCGTCACGTGGAGCGAGGGTGAGGCGGGCCGAGTCGACGTTCCCGCCGACACCTTCGCCTGGTCGGACGGTGGATTCGTCTACTGGCTCACCCGTGAGCGCCAGGCAAGTGGTCCCGACGCCATCACGTCGTTCGCTGCGACGTTCGATGGAACGTCGGTCTGTCGGGCCCCGGGCGAGATCGAGAGGGTGACGCCGCGGGACGATGAGATCATCAGCCTGGACGACGGCCAGTTCGAGGCGGTGATCGAGTTCGAGGCCGTCGTCGACGATGCGCCGGACGAGTGGCCCCGCCCGAGGGCCCGGTTCGATTGCTCGACGTGGGCGGAACTCCCGCTCGATCCCGTCACCTGGACGCGGGAGGCCGGCTGGCGCTCACTGCTGACCGTGGCCGGTCGGTCGTTCGAAGAGGTCGGCGATGCCGAGGGCAACGCCGACATCACCAACCAGGCCGGCGTGTCGATCAACGGCGGGGACTACGCCGGAACGCACCGGTTCAGCCCGGACGGGTCGAGCGTCGCTTACGGCGACTACGGAACCGGCGCCAGCCCCCACTTCACGCGGGTCATGCGCGTCCGCGACACCGTCACCGGCGAGCTGCGCTGGAGCGCCGAGCTGGACCGAGCGTTCAATTTCCTGGCCCACACCGGCGACCGCGTGCTGGTCGGTCAGCCACGGCCGGAGCACGAGTTCGAGGGGTGGAAGAGCATGGAGTCGATCGTCGTGCTCGACGCGACGACCGGCGAGGAGATCGCCGCGATCCCCACGTCGGCCGTGTTCCTCCACGCCGGGCCGTCGCCGTCGAAGTGAGCACGCTGGGGGTCTGACCCCGAGCGTGCTCAGAAGCGGAGGTGGAAGCTCTTGGGCCGGGTCAGTTCGCCGTAGCCGAGGGCCGACAGCGTCACGCCCCGACCCGTGTCCTTCACGCCGGTCCAGGCCAGCGCCGGGTCCAGGTAGTCGGCCCGGTTCATGTACACGGTGCCCGTCTCGAGCTGTCGGCCGATCGACCGGGCGGCCTCGACGTCGGCGGTCCAGATCGACGCGGTCAGGCCGTAGGGGCTGTCGTTCATCAGCCGCACCGCTTCGGTGTCGTCGTCGACCGGCATCACCCCCAGCGCCGGCCCGAACGATTCCTCGGTCATGACCTCCATCGAGTGGTCGACCCCGGTCAGCAGCGTCGGGGCCAGGTACGGCGACCCGGAACCCCCGTCGGCGTCGCCGAACCGGCTCGGTCCGACCACCGCCGTGGCCCCGGCATCGAGCGCGGCGCCGACCTGGGTTCGGACGTCATCCGCAGCCCGTCCGGTGACCATCGGCCCCAACGTCGTCTCGGCGTCCAGGGGCGAGCCCAGCCGGTAGGCCGCCACGGCCTCGGCCATGGCGTCGACGGTCTGGTCGAACACCGATCGGTGGACGTAGACGCGCTCGATCCCGCAGCAGGACTGGCCCGAGTTGAAGAACGCGCCGTCCACCACGTTCTCGACGGTGGGGGCCAGGTCGGCGTCGGGCCGGACGTAGGCCGGGTCCTTCCCGCCCAGCTCCAGCCCGACCCCGGCGAAGGTGCCGGCGGCGGCCCGCTCGATGGTGCGGCCCGCCTCGACCGAGCCGGTGAAGTTGACCCGGTCGAACCACCGCTGACCCAGGGCGTGCGACACCTGGCGGTGGGAGAGGACGAGGTGGGCGAAGACCCCCTCGGGCAGCCCCGCAGCGTCGGCCGCCTCCTGGAGCCGCTCGCCCACGACCAGGGTCTGGCTCGCGTGCTTCAGCACCACGGTGTTGCCGGCCATCAGGGCGGGGACGATCGTGTTCACGGCGGTGAGCAGCGGGTAGTTCCACGGCGCCACGCACAGCACGACGCCCACGGGAACCCGCTCGATCGACCGTTCGAATCCGTGCTTGTCCGGGAGCTCGATCGGGGCGAGCGCGTCCGGTGCGATGGCGATCATGTGGTGGGCGCGCTCGGCGAAGCCGCGCAGCTCGCCGGGGCCGAAGGTGACCGGCCGTCCCATCTGCCAGGCCAGCTCGGGCACGAGGTCGTCTTCCATCCCGAGCACGGCGTCCACGAACCGGGTGCATGCGCCCGCTCGCTGCTCGAGATCCACCGCCGCCCACTGGTGCTGCGCCTGCCGTGCTGCTGTCACCGTGGCCTCCACGGCGCGGTCGGAGGCGACCGCTCGTTCGGCCCAGACCGAGCCGTCGACGGGCGAGACGATGCGGACGGGGTCGGCCATGGCTCGTAGATTACGACGATGGATGTCGCGGAACTGAAGGCGGCCGTCGCGGCCGACGAGATCGACACGGTGGTGGTGGCGTTCGCCGACCCCTACGGCCGGCTGATGGGGAAACGGTTCGACGCCGACTTCTTCATCGACGACGCCCTCGACCACGGCACGCACAGCTGCAACTACCTGCTGACCGTCGACATGGAGATGGAGCCGGTCCCCGGGTATTCCTACGCCAGTTGGGACCTGGGATACGGCGACTTCCATCTCGTCCCCGACCTCGACACCTTGTGCCGGGCCGGCTGGACCGACCGGGCCGCAATGGTCCTGTGCGACGTCGTCGACGGTGCGTCCGACACCCCCGTCGCAGTCGCACCGCGATCCCTGCTCCGGTCCCAGATCGATCGTTTGGCCGGCATGGGGTACTCGATCGCGGCGGCGTCCGAGCTGGAGTTCTTCCTGTTCACCGACTCCTACCGCGAGGCGCACCACAAGGGGTTCGCCGGGCTCGAAGCCGCGGGCTGGTACATCGAGGACTACCACCTGATGTCCACGGCCCGGATCGAGGACTACGTCAGCGAAACACGCCGAGCCCTGAAGCGCAGCGGGATCCCCGTCGAGAACTCGAAGGGCGAGTGGGGGAGGGGCCAGCACGAGGTCAACATCCGCTACGCGGACGTGCTCACCATGGCCGATCGCCACTCGGTCATGAAGCACGGGATGAAGGAGCTGGCCGATCGCATGGGCGTCAGCGTGACCTTCATGGCCAAGCCCCACACCGAGGGGGCCGGCAGCTCGTGCCACGTGCACCTCAGCCTGTGGGACGACGACGCCAACGCCTTCGCCACCGACGATCCCACCACCCACAGCGATCTGTTCCGCTGGTTTCTCGGCGGGTGGATGGCCCATGTCCAGGACTTCATGGTCTGGTACGCCCCCACGGTCAACTCGTACAAGCGCTACCAGGACGGCTCGTGGGCGCCGACCCGCATCGCCTGGAGCCAGGACAACCGCACCGCAGGGTTCCGCGTGGTGGGGTCCGGTCCCAGCTTGCGGATCGAGAACCGCATCCCCGGCGCCGACGCCAATCCCTACCTGGTCTACGCGGCCTCGCTGGCCAGCGGACTGGCCGGGATCGAGCAGCAGATCGAGCCGCCCGACGTCTTCACCGGCGACGTCTACGCGGCCAGCGACCTCGAACGGGTGCCCTACAGCCTCGAGCAGGCGCTGGCCTCGTTCCGGTCCAGCCAGGTCGTGGCCGACGCCTTCGGCGCCGACGTCGTGGAGCACTATGCCCACTTCACCGAGGTCGAGGTGCAGGCCTACCAGCAGGTCGTGACGGATTGGGAACGGGCCCGCTACTTCGAGCGCATATGACCGAGGGCGCCTTCACGGTCGGGGTGCTCGTCTGCGACCACGTCGCACCCGAGGTGGCCGAAGCCAACCGGGGTCGTGACTACGCCGAGCTGTATCACGACTTCCTCACCGGAGCCGATCCTTCGGTTCGGACCCGTGCCTACGACGCCGTCAACGGTGAGCTGCCCGAGCGCGCCGACGAGTGCGACGCCTGGATCCTCACCGGCGCCCGGCACGACGCCTACCGCGACGATCCCTGGATCGAGGGCCTCCGCCGGTTCGTGCGTCTTCTGGCCGAGGAGGGTCGACGCACCGTCGGGATCTGCTTCGGTCATCAACTCGTGGCGCAGGCGCTGGGTGGTCGCGTCGAGCCGGTCGGCCGCTGGAAGGCCGGACCGCAGACGATGGACGTCGCGTCGACCCCTTGGTTTCCCGGTGGCCGAGTCGCCCTCCACGCCATGCACCGCGACGAGGTGGTGGTCCTGCCGCCCGGCACGACGCCGATCGCGAAGGGCGAGACCGCCGCGGTCCCCGCCTACCTCGTCGACGACACCATCTTCTGTGTCCAGGACCACCCCGAGTTCACCGACGAGTACGTCCGTGCGCTCATCGACGCTCGACGCGAGCGCATCGGCCACGCCGACGCCGAGGTGTTCCTGACGAGGGTCGACCGGACGTCCTGCGACGGCGACCTCCTCGCCACCTGGATCGTGCGCTTCCTGCGGGACGATCGGGTGATGCATGACCCAGCCGACGATGACCCCACCGGAGATCGCTGATGGGCCTGTTGATGATCATGCGCCACGCAAAGTCCGACTGGAGCGCGGGCGCCATGACCGACCACGAACGGCCGCTCAACGCACGCGGCGTCGCCGCGGCCACTCGGATGGGCGAAGTCCTGACCGAGGCCGGGCTGATCCCGGACCACATCATCGCCTCCAGCGCGACCCGCACCACGTCCACCGCCGAGCTCGCGGCTCGGGCCGGGGGATGGGACGCCGAGGTCGAGTCGACCGATCGCCTCTACGGAGCGACGCCCGACGTGGTGCTCCAGGTCGTCAAGGCGGTGCCCAACTCGGTCGGGCGTCTCCTGGTCGTCGGTCATGAGCCCACGTCGAGCGGGCTGATCGGTGAGCTGACCGGAGCGATGGTGCAGGTCAAGACCGCGACCGTGACGGCGCTGGCGGTGGCCGACGACTGGGACGAGGTCGATCAGTGGCGGGCCGAGATCGTGACCGTGCTCCAACCCCGGCACTTCACGCGCTGAGCACCGAGTACGCCAGGAGTCGGTCGGAGAGCGGCGTCGCCTCGGCCAGGACGGAGGTCAGGCGCGGGGTGAGCGGCGGGTGGTCACTGGACCGGCGGGCGAATCCGGTGGACTCGTGCACGCGGTGGTACCAGTGCTCGGCCCAGACGCCGTCCTCAGGTGTGGGGCCGGCGGGCCAGGACATCATGGCCGGGTCGAACGGGATGCCGACCTGCTCACAGACGGCACGGAGCATGGCCTCGGGGTCGTCGAGGAGCTGATCCGAGTCGACCACCAACGGCCGGCGACCGGTGGCGGTGATGAGATCGAGCAACTCGACCAGCCGGTCCAGTCCCGTGTCGGCCAGCGTCGCATCCGGGAGCTGGACCGCCAACGACCGGAGCATCGCTTCGGGATCACGGGTCAGCAGGAGGTTGGTGCACCGGTCGAGAAAGGCCCGGTCCAGTTCCACCAGGTGGTGGGCCATCATCTTGAAGAAGACGACCGGTGTGGTCGTCGGGCCCAACACGATGTCGCGCACCACCGCCTCACCATCGGTGTCCTGCGACTCCAGGACCTGTTCGCGACCCGGGTGCTCCCGGCCGGTCACCCGCAGGTAGTGCGCGTAGAGCGGCTCGTCCACCACGGTCGTGTCGGCTCGTCGAGCGAACGAGTACATCAGCGCGGTGGAAATGTTGCGGGGACCCGACCAGCAACAGATCCTCACGAGGGACACTCGATGGCGAGTGCCCGTTCGTAGAGGTCGCGGAGGTGGGCGGTCATCGGGCCGGGCGATCCGGTGCCGATCGGGCGCCCGTCCACCTCGGTGACCGGGGTCAGTCCGCCGAACGTGCCCGTCACGAAGGCCTCCTCGGCGCTGTAGACGTCGGTGAGCGAGAACGGCGCCTCGAAGGTGGGGATTCCGTCGGCAGCGGCGGTCTCCAGCACCACGGCGCGGGTGATGCCCGGAAGGCTGTAGTGCCCGGTCGAGGTCCAGATCTGGCCCTGCCGGATGCAGAAGAAGTTGGTGGCGTTGCAGGTGGCGACCGCTCCGGTGGGGTCGAGCATCAGCGCCTCGTCGGCGCCGGCGTGGGTGGCCTGGATCAGGGCGATCACCTCGTGGAGCTTCGAGTGGCAGTTGAGGCGCTGGTCCAGCGTGTCGGGCGGCGGGCGGCGGATCGTGGCCGTGAACAGGCTGATGCCACGGTGGGCCACGTCGGGGGTCGCGGTCTTGTGTTCGGCGATGATCACGATCGTCGGCCCGCCGATCACGTTGGACGGATGCTGCGACGGAGTCTTCTTCTCGCCGCGGGTCACCATGAGCCGTACGTGCACCCCGTCGGTCATCTCGTTGGCCTCGACCGTCCCGTAGAGCCGGTCGGTCAGCTCGTCGCGCGTCAGTCCGATGTCCAGACCGATCGTGCGCGCTCCGCCGTAGAGACGGTCGAGGTGCCGGTCGAGGAAGGCGAACCGTCCGTGATGGAGGCGGATCCCCTCCCAGACGCCGTCGCCCACCAGGAAGCCACTGTCGAAGACCGAGATCTTCGCCTCGGAGCGTTCGACGAGCTCTCCGTCGAGGGAGATGAGGATGGTTCGGTTGCGGTCGTCGGGAACCGCGTCGTGGGTCGATGGCACTGGTCAGCTCTCCCGATGCTCGCGGAAGAAGTCCTTCAACACCCGACGGTAGGCGATGTCGTAGCGGGCATGGGTCGCTCGCAGCTCGACGGCGGGCCAGTCGGCGGGCAGCACGTCGGGCGGGAGGAGCGGGTCGGCGACGAAGTGCCGGAGGACCGCGGCCGCCACCTCGAAGCCCGGCACCAGGACGGAGTGGTCGTCCTTCTCCAGCTGTCGTTGGATCTCGGTCATCGACGCGATGAGGTCGAGCGCCCCATCGGCCCATCCGTCGAGGTCGAACAAGACGGCGGACAGGGCGGCGGGGTCACGATCGGTTCGGGCGCTGAACCGATCGGTCTGCTCGTCGGCGATCCGGCGCTGGATCGGGAGCCGGTCGGGGTCGAGGTTGTCGGGCCGGAGCCACACGCCTTCACGATGCTCCCGCAGGGCCAGCCGACCGAGCGCGGTGCGTAGCGCCGATCGGTCCTCCGTCGTCCGGGCTCCGGGTCGGACCACGGCCATCTCCCACGTTCCGGACCAGGCGCGGGTGGCTGGGCGCAGGCCGGCCTCCTGGCGCTGCTGGCGTTCGACGAGCGGCCCGGTGAGCGCGTAGTCGCCGTCGTCGTTGACCAGCTCGCCCCGGTCGACCATGCGGCTCAGCGCAACCCGCGCCGTGCCCTCGGCGATACCGAACTCCCGGGCCAGGGCCACCAGCAGTCGGCCGGGCAACACGGGGGGCACCGTTCCCAGCAGTGCCGACGCGATGACACTCCGGGCCGAGAACGGTTGTCGCACGGGCGGAGCGGGGTTGCTCAGGCCGGCGTGGCGAGGGTGCGCCAGAACGCCCGGTAGCCGGGGTGGATCAGCTCGGGCGGGAGGTAGCCGTCTTCCTTCAGCGCTCGGTGCAGCGTGGGCAGGTTGGCCATGGGGATGCCCGAGTCGACGTGGTGGGCCAGGTGGTAGCCGATGCTCTGGGACAGGAAGACGTGCCGGGCCAGGAACCCCTGGTGGATGTGGTGGCTGGTGCGTCGCCGGTCGGGGGACCGGGTCATCCCCCCGTGCTCGGCCAGGGCGCGGAGCCGGTTGGCCACGCGCCAGTACGTCATCCAGGGGAGGAGCCACAGGAAGAGGTACAACCACGGGTGACCGCTGAGCGCGAAGAGGGCGAAGACGAACAGCTGCGCCCCCAGGAAGCGGAGCGCCCGAGCCCGTCGGGCCGGCTTGGTCAGTCCGACGAAGACCGGCTTGAGGTTCTTCCATCCCGAGATGCCGACCGCGTCGCGCAGCAGCTTCCTCCGGAGGGAGGCCCGGCTGATCGGGTAGTTGGCGTAGAGGAGGAAGTCGGGCTCCTTCGGCCCGAACTCGTCCCGGTGGTGCTGGGCGTGCGACTTGCGGTAGAGGTCGCTGCCGTCTCCGAAGGCCAGGGCGCCGATGATCTTCTCGCCGACCCAATCGTTGACGGTGCGGTTGCTGAAGAGCAGGCGGTGCGCCGCTTCGTGGAACAGCGTCAGTGCACGCTGGAAGTACATGCCCATGAGAAGGAACGCGGCCACCCACCCGACCGGGTGATCGACGGTGACCGCGGCCCAGCTCACGACGACGGGATAGGTGAAGGCCACGGCGACCAGGCCGGCGTTCCGCAGGTTGGGGATGCGGCGCAGCTGGGCCCGGAACTCGGGCCGGGGCCGCCCGTCGGGGCGGAGCCGGTCGCTGCCTTCGAAGGGCGGGAGCTCGTCGGGGGCCGGTGCCAGGCCGCCGGTCATGGCGGCCACGAGATCGTCGTGGGTGGGCTGGTCGCCGGTGCGGGTCACCCCCTGATGTTACACAACGACATGCGGATGACCCAAGCAGTGTAATATCGAGGGAAGGTGAGCCCGCCGGGGTAGCGTCGCCCGCCATGGAGAGCGACTCCATCCTGACGCCGCTCCGTCGCCCCCGGTTCCGGCGCATGATCACGGCCCAGTTCGTGGCCGAGGCCGGTGACGGGATCACCATGGTGGCGCTCCCGCTCTACGTGTTCGCCCGGACCGACTCGGCGCTGCTCACCTCGCTGACCTTCGCGGCCGAGATGACGCTGGGGATCCTCCTGGGGTTCCTCGGGGGAATCGCTGCGGACGCGTTCGACCGGCAACGGGTGTTGTTGACCAGCTACCTGGTACGGGGCGGGTTGTTGGTCGCGGCGTTCGCCGTCGGGCCCCTGTGGCTCGCCGTGTCGTTCGGCGTCATGGCGCGGGCGCTGGGTCAGCTGGACAACCCCTCGTTCGACGCGCTGGTGCCGGGGCAGGCACGAGGGGATCTTCAGCAGGTGCTGGCGGTGCGCCGGTTCGTGCAGGCCGTGTCCATCACGATCGGCCCGGCGGTGGGGGCGTTCGCGGTGTCGCTGATCGGGGCCCGGCCGGCACTGCTGCTGAACGCGGCGCTGTTCGCGGTCAGCTGGCTGATCCTGGTGGGGGTGCGCGATCTCGATGCCGATCATGACGATCGCGTCGCCGCCCGCGAGGGGCTCTCGGTGGCCGAGGCGGGTCGAAACCTCGTCGGTGGCATGGCGATCGCCGTCCGTCTCTCGGGGGTCCGGCGGCTGGTGCTCTATTGGTCGGTCTTCATGGCGGCCGTCGCCGTGGTCATGGCGGCGGCCGTGGTCTGGTTCGAGCGAGAGCTGGCGGTGAGCGAGGTCTGGTACGGGCTGGCGATCTCCGCCTACGGGATCGGCGCCGCCGTCGGGACGGCGTGGGCCGGTGGACGGTCGTTCTCGTGGCCGCTGCCCCGGGTCCTGCTGGTTGCGGCCCCGGTCTATGCCGTGTTCTGCGGACTCGGCGTGGTCTTCGCCGTCCCCTGGTTGCTCCCGCTGGGGTGGCTCTGCTGGGGTATCGCTCTGGGGCCCGAGATGGTCCTGGGCGAGCTGTTCTTCGTGGGCCGCATCCCCGAGGAGAGCCTCGGTCGAGCCTTCGCCGGAGTGGGCGTGGCGAACACGATCGGGATGGCGGCGGGGTACGCGATCGCCGGGCCGGCGCTGGAGTGGTGGGGGCCGCGTGCGGTCGTGCTCTCGGTCGCCGTCTTCATCCTGCTGCTGGGGCTTCTCTGGCTGCGCCCGGCCATCGAGGGAGCGGCATGGCCCGACCGCGTCCTGGAGCCGGTCGCCTGACCGTCAGCGAGGACGGATCTCGGTCCCCACCCCGGCGGTGATGAAGACCGCGGTGGCGCGAGCAGCGACGTCGGCGGTGTGCCACACGCCCGGTCGGTTGACCACGGCCTGACCCGGGTGCAGGGTCACCGGAACGACCGCGCCGTCCGGGTGTTCCTGATGCAGCGTGATCTCGCCGTCCACGCAGAGCACGAGCTCGTCACCGTGGGGGTGCATCTCCCACGTGTCCCAGGGTTCGGTGAAGGTGTGCATCGAGACCAGGCGTCCCTCGGTTCCGTCGGATTCGGTGCGAGCCCCGTAGGACTCGTACCAGTCCATGTCGCCGGTGAAGGTCGGTTGGAGGTCGACCGTCGCACCGAGTCCGAGGTGGACCGGCGTGGTGGGCAGCTCGAACGGGCCGTTCTCGTCGGTCGCCGGTGTGCGGGGGTCGTTCGCGTCCATACGTCGCTCAACGCCGGCACCCCGGGACCCTGTTCCCTCGGCCGTCCTCGCGCTCGAGCTCGCGGCCGGAGAGCCCACTTTCCGGTTGTGGTGGAAGCGAGTTCGGGTTTTGGGATAGGACATCTGGCGCCGGGAGGTGGCGATGCAGACGAGTGTGGCTCGGGTCGAGCACAGAGCAGCGGTGGTGGCGACCGTGGTCGCCGCCTTCCGTCACGACCCCGCGTTCCGGTTCTTCTTTCCCGACGACGAGACCTACGAGAAGAACGCGGCGGCGTTCAGCGGTTACCTGTTCGACAAGCGGGTCGACCACCGGACCATCTGGATGATGGAGCAGGCCAGCGCGGTCGCCATGTGGTCACCTCCGGCCGCACCTGGGATCGAACCGGCCGACGCGGCCGCGGCACAGACCGAAGCGTTGGGATCCGCCGGGGGCGCGGCCGAGCGGATCGAGCACTACGAGACCATCGTGGGGGAGGCACTGCCCGAGACGCCGCACTGGTACCTGGGCATCCTGGCCACCCATCCCGACCACGCCGGTCGGCGCCTGGGGCGAGCGGTCATGCGCGACGGACTGGCCCGGGCCCGCACCGACGGCGTCCCCGCCATTCTGGAGACCACGCGTGCCGACAACGTCGCCCTGTACCGACGGGCCGGATGGTCGGTCGAGCAGGAACTGGTCGTCGACGATCTCGACGTCTGGATCCTCAGTCACCCGGGCGAGCCGGACGCCGCGGCAGGGTCGGCCTCGTCGGGATGACGCTGGACCAGCGCGTCGGCCCAGGCCGACCGTCCGGTCTCGCGGAGGCGATCCAGGTACGACGGAAGGTGGCCGCGGGTGTGGTACGGCCCGCCCTCGCGCACCACGATCTGCATCGGGTCGACCGGGGCGAGGCTCCGATCGAGCTGCTCGGCGGTCCACCCCTCGAGGAGTGAGCGACCGGTGGCGAGGTCGTCGGGCCGCTCCGCGGCCAGGTCGTGCTCCTCGTGCGGATCGACGCTGATGTCGAAGAGCATCTCGGGTGCCCAGTGGGGGTGGTAGCCGTCGTGCCACGTGTGGAGGGAGAGGTGGTCGCCCCAGCGGACGCCGCGCTGGCATGACCACGCACCCTGGGACAGCACGAGGTGCTCTCGTCCGGTGGGCCTTCCGGCCAGGAGATCCTCCTTCACCGACCGGCCGTCCCAGTGTTCCTCCGGAGGGGTGATGCCGGCCAGGTCGACGACGGTGGCTGCCACGTCGAGGTGGTAGTGCAGGCCGTCGTCCACCATCGGGGCGACGCCGGGCCATCTCAGGATGGCGGGGATGTGGCAGGTGGCCTCGTCCGCCGCCTGGTGATCGGCGTAGACGCCGAGCTCGCCGAAGGCCTCGCCGTGATCCGAGCTGACCAGGATGGCCGTGTCGTCGAGCACCCCGAGCCGGTCGAGTCGGTCGACGATCGCACCCACGGCGTCGTCGGCATAGCGGATGCCCACGTCGTAGCCGTCGAAGATCCGCTTGACCGCGTCCATCGAGTCGGCGTTCCAGGGCTGGCGCGCCGGGGGGTGGCCCCACTCGTCGGGCCGGAAGCCCCAGGGCTCCTGCGCCGAGTGGGGGCCGGCCAGGTCCCAGTTACGGGCGCGCACCGCCTCGGTGTGCCACGCCGGCGGAGCGTCGCCGGCGAACGGGTTCCCGTACTCGTCGGGAGTCGTGTACGGCGTGTGGGGGTCCCAGAGGTGGACGTGCAGGAACCAGTCGTCGGCGGTCCCTCGGCGGTCGAGCCAGTCCAGCGCCCCGGGGAGCACCTGATCGGCACGCTCGCCGCCGAATCCGCGCATCAGGTTCATCGCTTCCATGAACCCGTGGTTCCACCAGCTGGCCGAGTGGCGGAGGGGGAAGCTGGAGATCGACGCCGTGTGCCAGCCGGCGAAGAAGAACGTCGCCGCCCACGAGCGGGAGGCGATGGTGCTGATGAACTCCCGGCCGGCGCCCTCCGAGCGCAGGTCGGCGGCCTCGCCGCCGTGGTTGACGACCCCGTTGCGGATGCCGAACATGCCGGTGATGAGGGCGGTCCGGCTGGGCAGACACGGGACATCGGACGCGTAGACGTTCCGGAACGTGATGCCGTCGGCGGCGAGCGCGTCGATGTTGGGTGTGGTGTCCCGGTGGTATCCCATGCAGCCCAGGTGGTCGGCCCGGAGGGTGTCGATGTCCAGATAGAGGAACCGCACGGGGTTCAGCCCAGCTCGGCGTCGACGATGGCCTGCTCCGACGGGCTGAGGCGAACCGTGGTGGAGGCGGTGAGCTCGGGAAGGGAAGGGCGGTCGGTTCTGATCGAGGTGCCGATGCGGTCGCGGACGGTCTCGATGAGCCCGGTGGCGTCGGCGCAGAACTTCTCGTAGGTGATGTCGATGACGCGATTCGGCGGGAGCGTCTCGGCCGCCCGGGCGAGGTGCCGCTCGATGGCGGCGACCTGGCGGGCGACCGCCCGCACCGCGGCCGGGCCGTCGTCGTCGCTGTCCTCGCCCAACGCCCCCCAGGCCGAGGTCCGCGACCCCTGGACCATCTCGCGGGCGACGAGCAACGACTGGACGGTCATCATCGGGTCCCGCCGGATGAGCAGGAACACCGCGCTGGGCAGCACCTCGGCCAGCTCGGGGACGATGCTGACCTGCCGGTTGTTCTTGTTGACGAACGGTACGGTGAATTCGGCCGACCAGGCCGAGAAGAAGCGGCGCATCTCGTCGGCCGACCGAGCCATGAGCTCGAGATCGACCCGGTAACGGTCCTCGCCCTGCCAGCGGTTCCACAGGTCGAAGGCATCATTGGGGCCCGAGGAGCCGCGGGTGTTGCCGTAGAAGTTCTCGACGTGGGCCGACGGTCGCATCGGGCGCCGCGCCAGCCGGGCGAAGCTGATCGGCGATCGGGGGAACGCCGCGTTCAGGTTGTCGACGTAGCTGACGTCGAGCTGTTGGCAGATGCACTGGTAGATCAGGGTGGAGCCCGTGCGCGGGCCGCCGACGATCAGGAGCATCGGCCGATCCGACCGGGCCTCGGCCGCGTCGAGGGTCTGGGCTTCCCGGCGGGCGAGTGCGAGATCGACCGGCGTCGCCGCGATCCGGGTGGCGGCCAGCGCCAGCGAGTCGTAGGCGGCGCGGTTCCGGCTGGCCAGCATCCGGCGCAGCAGCCCCACGGGATCGCGGAAGTTGCCGTAGTGGGAGCTCGCCATCGGGCCCGAGCGTAACCGGGTCCGAGAAGAAGCCTCCGCGTTGCCAGCGATTTTGGGCGGGACCGTACGATGGATGACACATGACCGCGATGGTGCTTGATCGAAACGACCCCCTTCCGCTCTGGGCTCAGCTCGAGACGGACCTGCGGCGCCGGTTGGAAGCCGGCGAGTTCTCCGAGCGGTTTCCGACCGATCTCGAGCTCACCGAGGGGTACGGCGTCAGCCGGCACACGGTGCGCGAAGCGGTGCGTCATCTGAACAAGACCGGGTTGCTCCGCCGGGAGCGGGGCCGGGGCACGGTGGTGAACCAGACCGAGTTCGAGCAGTCGCTGGGGACGCTCTACAGCCTCTACCAGTCCGTGGAGTCCACCGGGGTGGAGCAGGCCAGCGAGGTGCTGGCGCTCGAGATGGTGCGCGACACGGTCGCCGCGGCCCACCTCGAGGTCCCCGACGACACCGATCTGGTCTTCCTCGAACGGGTCCGGCTGGCCGGTGGCTCTCCCCTGGCCGTCGATCGGGCCTGGCTGCCCAGCGCCGTCGCCGAGCCGCTGCTCGAGGTCGACTTCACCCACACCGCGCTCTACGACGAGCTGGATCGCGTCGGCTGCCCGCGACCGAACCAGGGGTGGGAACGGCTGACCCCGATCGTGCCCACCGCCGCCGATCGAGAGCGGCTGGACATGAAGAAGAGCGAAGCGGCCTTCTTCCTCGAGCGGCTGGGCAAGCGTGGCGACCAGCCGGTCGAGTGGCGCACGTCGGTGGTGCGTGGTGACCGCTACCGCTTCGTCGCCGAGTGGTCCACCGGCTCCCGGACCCAGCTCCGCCCCACCCCGCACTGACCGGCACACCGCACCGACCGGCCGGCCCGAGCGGGAGGTCTGGAGGTGGAGCGGCGCGCCCGCACGACCAGCTCTTTCGAATACATGATCTGTTTGGTCGGGAATTAGGGTACGGTCCGTGCCGTTGACGTCGACAGGCGTCGCCGACCGGAAGGAACATCGTGTTCGATCTCTTGCCCGACCGGGTGCCGTGGTTCATCGTCGGACCGGGCCTGGGCCTCTGCATCGTGGGCCTGTTCATGCTCACCAACCAACCGCTGGGTGCCAGCGGCGCGTACGTCCACACCTCACGGCTGGCTCGGCGGCTGTCCGGCACCGCGGTCTGGCGGGTCTGGTACTTCGTCGGGATGTTCGTCGGCGGGTTCGCGGTCACCCAGATCCTCCGCGAGGGCGCCGAGATCCGATCCGGCTATGACGCCCTGCGGGACGTCTTCCCGTTGTGGGCGGTCGTGCCGATGGTGTTCGTCGGCGCCACGCTGCTCGGCTACGGCGCCGGCGTCGCCGGGGGCTGCACGTCGGGTCACGGGCTCTGCGGGACCTCGCAGCGGTCCGCGGCCAGCCTGGTCAACACGGTGACCTTCATGGCCACCGCCATCGCCGCCACCGCGGTCCTGCGTCTGCTCACCGGGGGTGCGCTGTGAAGCTCAACACGATCGGTCTGCTGTTCGGCGCGGCCTTCGGCGGTCTGCTGGCCGGGGCCAACCTGCACGAGTACGACACCATCCACGCCATGCTGGCGTTGGAGGAGATCGACGTCTACCTGCTGATGGCGTCGGCCATCGCCGTCTCGGCGCCGCTGTTGTGGCTGCTCGAACGACGGGGCTACTCGACCGCCTTCGGGGGTGCGCTGTCGCTCCGCCGATCGCGACCCGGGAAACACCACATCCAGGGCGGTGTGCTGTTCGGTCTGGGCTGGGCGGTGGCCGGTACCTGCCCGGCACCGGCGCTGGTCATGATCTCGTCCGGCGCCCTGCTGGGGCTGGTGGCCATCCCGGGCATCTTCCTGGGACTCCACCTGCGCGAGCGGCAGATGGGCTCGATCTTCCACGTCGGCGACGGCGAACACCGCGAGGAGCTCGCGTCCCATGGCGGGGACGAGACGGGCGGGTGCAGCGGGCTTCCCGAGCTCCCGGTCGACGCCGCCTCCCATGACGCCGTGTCCGATGCCGGGGCCGAGCCGGCCGAGCGGCCGAAGGCTCGCGTCGAGGTGTTCAACGGCTAGATCCCGACGTAGTCGTCCAGCGCATCGGACACGGCCGACCCCTCGGGCAACCGGTCCGGCCCGATGGCGAGGTCGACGGCGCGCTGGAAGTGGTGGATCAGCCGCTCGTGCCAACCGATCTGGAAGGGACGGGCCCCCGCCGACTCGATCGATGCCTGGATCGGGGCCATGTTGGCGGTGTCCTGGGCCATGACGGTCTCGAACAGCTGCATCCGCATCTGGTGATCCATCGGGATCTCGTCGCCCTCCCAGATCGGCGCGTACCAGTGCAGCTGGAGCTCGGTGGTGCGATGGTCGACCGGCCAGATCGACAGGAACGTGAACGCCCCGGTGTCCATCGGGATGACGAGGTTGGGGAAGACGCCGAACGACGTACTGGTCTCGCGCCACAGATCGGGGACCCGCAGATTGTCGATCTCGGGCGGGACGGCCAGCATCTCGGCCATCCCCGGGCGCTTGCTCACGGTCAGCCGGCTGTGGCCGTGGTCGAGCATGGTGACCGTGACGGTCTGGTCGTCGTAGAGGAGTGCGGCGTTGTCGGGGTGGACCGTGCGGATGTGGTACACCTCGAGGAACGCGTCGACCATCAGCTTCCAGTTGGCGGGGAATCGGTGGAGCTGGGTGCCCACCTTGCGCAGGTTGGGGCCGTCGATCTCGACCATCTGCTCGCAGATGGGGCCGAGGAAGTCGGTGAGCGGTCCGGCATCGGCGTCCTCGTTGACGAAGACCCACCCCTCCCAGACCTGGCAGCCCACCGGCACCAGGCCGAGCTGGTCGGTGTCCAGATCCTTGAAATTGCGGGCGTCGGGGACCGCCTTGAGCTCACCCTGAGTGTCGTACGACCACGAGTGGTACTGGCAGGTGAGTCGCTTGGCCGTGCCGCACTCGTCGCGGATGACCGGGGCGCCCCGGTGGCGGCAGGCGTTGTAGAAGGCGCGGAGCTCGCCGTCCTGGCCGCGCACGATCACGACGGGTGCACCGGTCCGGTCGAAGACCCGGTAGGAGCCGGGCTCGGCCCATTCCGATTCGTGGCCGGCGAAGAGCCAGGTGCGCTTCCAGATGTGCTCCTGCTCCAGTGCGTAGAAGGCCGGATCGGTGTAGCGGCTGACCGGGATGAGCGGGATCTCGACGGCGTCCTCGGGCGGCTCGGTGCGCTCGCTCTCGATCTTCATGCGTTCGCGAATGGTGGCCTCGAGCGTTGCGTCCACGCGTTCCCCCTGGGTCTGGTCGATCCGGTGGTGTCTCCCGGTCCGGGCTAGCATAGTGAACACCGTTCACCGGCCACCGCCCCAGCGCGGTCGGGCCGAGCACCACCAGGGGGAGCCCATGTCCGTACCGGAAGCGATGACCGCCGCCCAGCACCAGGATTTCGACCTGAAGGTGGTGGCCGGTCAGTGGCCTGACGACATCGCCGGCGACATGGTCTTCAGCACACCGCAGAACAGTCACGACCTGCCCTACGCCATCTTCGACTGGGGCGCCATCGCCCGACTGTCCCTCACCCCCGGCCAGCACGGCGCCGGTCAGGACCGGTTCGCGTGGCGGGTGCAGTCCATCCAGACGCCGGGCAAGCGGCTCTTCGATGCCCGCCCCGACGTCTTCGCTCCGGGACTGCTCGGCTACACGTCGCCGTTCGGTGCTCCCAACTCGTCCAACACCGCGCCCCTTCCGTGGGGCGGACGGCTCTACACGACCTGGGACGCCGGCCGACCGGTCGAGCTGCACCCCGAGACGATGGAGTTCGTCGCCGAGGTCGGTCACATCGACAGCTGGGGTGGTCCCTCGATGTTCGAGGGCCAGCTCATGCCGTTCCTGTTCTCCACCGCGCATCCGGTGGTCGATCCCGAGCGTGACTGCCTCTGGACCGTCAAGCTCGAGCCGGTCATGGAGCCCACGTTCGGGATGCAGCCGTCCGTCGTCCACTACAGCGGCGAGGGCAAGGCGGTCAGCCACTGGCCGCTCGACGGCATCGCGTTCCCCGGGGCGATCCACA
Source organism: uncultured Acidimicrobiales bacterium (assembly GCA_963697385.1). Classification (GTDB taxonomy): domain Bacteria; phylum Actinomycetota; class Acidimicrobiia; order Acidimicrobiales; family CAWCAL01; genus CAWCAL01. The sequence continues at coordinate 929,650 of CAVONU010000001.1, read as the reverse complement.
CCGTGAGCCAGACCCGCGACTGGGTGATCCTGGCCGACTCCGGCAACTTCGTGGCCGACGCCGGCGAGATGGCCGGCGGCGAGCGCACCGAGACCATCCCCACCGAGGTTCCCGTCTGGCTGCTGCGCAAGGAGGAGCTGCTCAGCAAGCCCAGCGGCACGCCGGTCACGCCCATCGCCTTCACCGCGGCGCCGCCCACCGGGCACTTCTACGCCCGCTGGGACGACAGCGACGGCATTCAGGTGGTCTGGGAGGGCATGGACCTCATGGACCTGGGCCTCTACGTCCGGCCCGACGACAAGGACGTCCTCGGCAACCCGGTCAGTCCGTCGGCGGTGGGGCTCTACAACACCGCGATGGCCCCCGAGACCATCGTCGAGTTCCAGTTCGAGCCCGAGACCGGCAAGGTCCTCGAGCGCGGCATCTACAAGGACGACTGGACCTTCAACCTGCAGCTCTCCGGCATGGACTGGAGCGTCGAGGGGATGAGCAAGCCCACCCTGCACCACGTCACCTACCAGGGGTGCAAGCCGGGGAGCATCACGCAGCGGGCCGCCGAGCTCTACGAGGATCGCATCGACCTCGTCGCAGGTCGCCGAGGAGACGCCGGGGTATCTGGCCACGTTCGAACGGGGCAGCATGGAGCTGAAGTCGCGCTGGGAGTACGGCGATACGTCGGACCTCATCACGTCGCCGACCTTCGCGCCGCGCGATCTCGGCTCGGATCCCGGTGCCAGCCGCTACGCCGGTGGTGAGCCGGGTGGGCACGACGGCTACGTCGTGCAGCCCATCATCAGCGACGACGGGTTCCGTGTCGATCTCTTCGACGCCGCCAACGTGGGCGCCGGCCCGGTCGCCACCCTCAAGGGCGAGGCCAACCAGACCGTGCCGCTGGTCCTGCACTCGTCGTGGATGCCCTCGTTCACCGAGCTGGCCGACGCCGAGCGGCTCCGCTTCTCCGACGAGATCACCCCCGAGGCCCTGGCCTCGATCCCCGAGGAGCTGCACGGCCTGGTGCATCAGGTCGCCGAGGAGTGTGAGAATCTCTGATGGCCATCGCCGACTACACCACCCACGTCACCAACGAAGCCAAGCAGCCGGATCTGGTCGGGAACATGTTCCCGGTCGGCGACGAGCTGGACGTGGCCGACTGCGCCGTCACCGGCGACCTGCCGGAAGGGCTCCAGGGGACCTTCGTCCGCAACGGGCCCAACCCGATGTTCGAGCCGCTGGGTCGCTACCACATGTTCGACGGTGACGGGATGCTGCACGGCGTGACCTTCGACGACGGCCGGGTGTCCTATCGCAACCGATGGGTCCGGTCCCGCGGGCTGGGGGCCGAGATGGCCCACGGTCGGCGCGATCTACAGCGGACTCGGCGAGGTGATGGAGTTCCCCAGCCGTGAGCTGACCGGCGATGCCGGTCCGGTCAAGAACCCGTCCAACACCCACATCATCCGGCACGCCGGACGGCTGCCTGTCGCTCTGGGAGGGCGGGCTGCCCACCGAGGTGACCGCCGACCTGGACACGGTGGGGGAGTACGACTTCGACGGCGAGCTGCGAGGGGCGATGACCGCCCACCCGCGGATCGACCCGCGGACGGGCGAGCTGTTCTTCTTCGCCTACTCGCTGTTCCCGCCGTACCTGCGCTACTACGTCGCCGACGCCGAGGGCCGGCTGGTCCACAAGGTCGAGATCGACCTGCCGGCGCCGGTGATGATGCACGACTGCGTGATCACCGAGGAGCACATGGTGTTCCTCGACTCGCCCATCGTGTTCGACATGGAGAACCTGGGCAAGGGTCCGATGGTGCAGTGGAAGCCCGAGAACGGCACCCGCTTCGGCGTCATGCCCCGCATGGGGTCGGCCGACGATCTGCGGTGGTTCGAGGTCGAGCCCGGCCACATCCAGCACTTCTGGAACGGCTGGATCGAGGGGGACCGCATCGTCGGATCGGGCAGTCGTATCGCGGCTCCCCAGTTCGGCATCGACCCCACCGCGCCGATCGACGAGCAGGCGGCCAGCAGCGAGCCGGGTCGTCCGGCCCGGTTCTGGATCGACCTGGCCAAGGGTGAGGCGGGCTGGGAGCAGTTCGACGACATGGGTGGCGACTTCTGCCGCTTCAACGACGAGCTCACCGGTGTGCCCAGCGCGTGCCAGTACCTGGCGGGCTTCTACGACGAGAAGACGCGGCCCGGCGACTTCGACACCATCGTCAAGTACGACGACCGGACCGGCGAGCGGACCCTGTGGTGGGCGGGCCGCGACGGTCACGTGGGCGAGTCGGTGTTCGCTCCGAACCCCGACGGCACCGCCGAGGACGACGGCTGGCTGGTCAACGCCGTCTACGACTCCGATCGGGACGGCACCGACATCGTGGTGCTCGATGCGCAGGACGTCGCGGCCGGCCCGATCGCCACCGTGGCCATGCCGCGGCGGCTCCCCTTCGGCTTCCACGCCAACTGGTTCCCCTCCTGACGAGCACACCCGGGGTCAGACCCCAGGTGTGCTCGTTGGGAAGATGCACCCGCTCGGTGCCTGACCCCGAGAGGGTTCAGGTTGCGCGGGGCGCCAAATGTACGTACATTTGAGGCATGGCATCCGCCTCCGTGGAGAAGCTGCTTCCGATCCTGACGTGGGCACCGGCGTACGAGCGGCGCGATCTGCGCAGCGACCTGGCGGCCGGCCTCACGGTCGGAGCCATGCTCGTCCCGCAGGGGATGGCCTACGCCCTCCTGGCCGGGCTTCCTCCCGAGGTGGGCCTCTACGCAGCCACGATCCCGGTCCTGGTCTACGCCTTCTTCGGCACCTCGCGGCAGTTGGCCGTCGGTCCCGTGGCCATCGTCTCGCTGTTGACCGCTACGGCCCTGGCGCCACTGTTCGAGGAGGGCACGGCCGGCTACGTCAGCGCTGCCGCGCTGCTCGCGCTGATGGTGGGCGGGGTGCACCTGGTGCTCGCCGCCGGTCGGCTCGGCTTCCTGGTCAACTTCCTGTCCCACTCCGTCCTGGTGGGCTTCACGGCCGCGGCCGCGATCATCATCGGGTTCAGCCAGGTCAAGCACCTCCTCGGGATCTCGATCCCCCGGAAGGACCACTTCGTCGACACGGTGGGCGAGGTGGTGTCGGCGGCCGGTGACACCAACACCGCGACGTTGCTCCTGGGGATCGTTGCGGTGGTCACCCTGCTGGTCATGAAGAGGTTCGCTCCGCGGATTCCCGCCGCTCTCGTGGTGATGGTGGGCTCGATCGCCGCGGTGCAGCTGTTCGACCTCCAGGACGAGGGCGTGGCCGTGGTCGGTGACATCCCCGGCTCGCTGCCCGCGTTCGGTCTGCCCGACATCAGCGGTTCGCTCGTCGGGAACCTGGCCATGACGGCGCTGGTCATCACCCTGGTCGGATTCATGGAGTCGATCGCCGTCGCCAAGGTCTACGCCCGTCGTCACCGCTACGACGTCGACGCCAACCAGGAACTGGTGGGTCTCGGAATGGCCAACGTCGCGTCCGGGCTGTTCGGCGGGTACCCCGTGACCGGCGGGTTCTCCCGCACCGCGGTCAACGACACCGCCGGGGCCCGGACCCCGGTGGCCTCGATCATCACGGCCGGCATCGTTCTGGCCACCGTCGTCTTCTTCACGCCACTGTTCGAGACGCTGCCCCAGGCCGCGCTCGGTGCCATCATCATCGTTGCGGTGATCGGGCTCTTCGATGTGGCCCAGATGCGGCACATCGCCGCGGTGAAGCGCTCCGATCTCATCGGGATGGGCGTGGCCTTCTTCGCCACGCTGTTCCTGGGGATCGAGATCGGCATCCTGGTCGCGGTCGTGGCGTCGATGCTCGTCGTCTTCGCCCGCATCTCCATGCCGCACACCGCGGTCCTGGGTCGGGTGCCGGGCACCACGACCTACCGCAACGTCGAACGGTTCCCCGAGGTCGAGACGTCGGAGCGCATCTGTATCATCCGCATCGATGCCGCCCTGTCCTTCGTCAACGCCACGCCGGTGAAGCAGCTGCTGCTGGAACGAGCCCAAGCGATGGACGAGGTGGCCGGTGCCGTCGTGGTCGACGCGTCGGGCATCAACGACATGGACGCCACCGGAGCCGAGACGCTTGCGGAGGTCCTCGATGAGTACGACGATCTCGACGTGCCATTCCACATGACCGACGTCAAGGGACCGGTCCGCGACGTCATGCGACGCGCCGGGCTCTGGGACCGTCTCGGCGTCCGGCTCCATCCCTCGCTCGACGACGCCATCGTGGCGCTCGAGGCCGGCCAGGCGGGCCCGCTCGATCAGCGGGCCACCGGCGTGGACGAACGAGAAGACCCCATACCCCTCGACGACAGGAGCTCGTGATGCATTTCGCCCAGTACTACCTCGATTGTCTCTCCCAGGCCTCGTACCTGATCGGCGACGAGTCAACCGGCCGGGCGGTGGTCGTCGATCCGCGTCGCGACATCGACGAGTACGTGCGCGATGCCGAGGCCGCTGGGCTGTCCATCGAGCTCGTGATCGAGACCCACTTCCACGCCGACTTCCTGTCCGGCCATCTCGAACTGGCCGCAGCGACGGGTGCCGCGATCGGCTTCTCGGACGTGGCCGAGACCGAGTTTCCGAGTCGCAAGCTGGTCGACGGCGAGCGCATCTCGCTGGGCGAGGTCTCCCTGGAGATCCTCCACACGCCGGGTCACACCCCCGAATCGATCTCCGTCGTGGTCTACGAGCACCCCGACGACGAGGTCCCGCACAGCGTGCTCACCGGAGACACGCTCTTCATCGGCGACGTCGGCCGCCCCGACCTGCTCAGCGCCATCGGCTTCACCAAGGAGGACCTGGCCTCGCAGCTCTATGACAGCCTTCACCAGAAGCTGATGACCCTTCCCGATGCCACCCGTGTCTACCCGGCGCACGGCGCGGGGTCGGCGTGTGGCAAGAACCTGTCCACCGAGACCTCGTCGACCATCGGCGAGCAGCGGGCGACCAACTACGCCGTCGCCGCTCCCGACAAGGCGTCGTTCATCGGCATGGTCACCGAGGGCCAGCCCCCGGCGCCCGACTACTTCCTGTTCGACGCGGTCCTGAACCGCAAGGACCACGGTCTCCTGGACGAGACCGCGGTTCCCCCGCCGCTGACCCTGAGCGAGGCGCAGGCCGCCGTGGGCGACGGCGCCATCCTGGTCGATGGCCGCGATCCCGAGGTCTTCGCCCACGGTCACCTCGTCGGTGCGGTCAACGTCGGTCTGAACGGGCGCTACGCCGAGTTCGCCGGCTCGGTCATCCCGTCGGATCGGGACATCGTGCTCTTCGTCGAGTCGGGCACCGAGCTCGAAGCCAAGAACCGGCTGGGCCGGATCGGGTTCGACCGGGTCATCGGCTGGGTCGCCGACCCGATCCAGGTCATGATCGACCATCCCGATCTGGTCCAGGTGGGGTCGCGCCTCACCGCCGGCGAGCTCCATGAGCGCCAGGGTGAGCTGGCCGACCTCCAGCTCGTCGACGTGCGCAACAAGGGCGAGCTCGTCGCCGGCACCATCCCGGGTGCGGTCCACATCCCCGTCGGCGAGCTGCCCGGCCGGGTGGACGAGCTCGACACCGCGAAACCCACGGTCGTGTTCTGCGCCGGCGGCTACCGGAGCTCGGTGGCGGCCAGCGTGCTGCGGCTGGACGGCTTCAGCGACGTGTCGGACGTGGTCGGCGGCCACACCGCCTGGCTGGAACTGACCCGGCACGTCATCGTCTGAGGGCCCGCGGCGAGGCGCTTCGCGCCCGGGACGGGCCTTGGGAATTCCGCATATTCGAGCTTCGCGCCGGTCCTCGGCGCGGAACTCCTGGGCCCGTCAGCCGACCGTGGCGGCGGCTTCGATGCGTCCGACCAGGTCGTCGTCGAGCTGCGCCAGGACGTCGAGCGCTCCGAGGTTCTCCTGCAGCTGCTCGACCCGGCTGGCGCCGAGGATCACCGACGACACGTTGGGGTTGTGCGCGCACCAGGCGATGGCCAGCTGGGCCAGCGAGCAGTTGAGCTCGGCCGCGATCTCCTGCAGCGCCTTGATCCCGGCGGTGTACTTCTCCGAGGTGAGGAACTCGCGCATCCACTCGTAGCCCTCGAGGGCACCGCGACTGTCGTCGGGGATCCCGTCCAGGTACTTGCCGGTGAGGATGCCCGACGCCAGCGGGCTCCACGTCGTCAGCCCCAGGCCCATGTCGTCGTAGAGCCGGGCGTACTCCTTCTCGACCCGGTCCCGCTCCAGCAGGTTGTACTGCGGCTGCTCCACCACCGGCTTGTGCAGGTGGTGGCGCTCGGCGATCTCCCAGGCGGCGCGGATCTCGTCGGCGGTCCATTCCGAGGTGCCCCAGTAGAGCGCCTTACCCGAGGTGACGATGTCGTGCATGGCCCACACCGTCTCCTCGATGGGGGTCTCGGGGTCGGCCCGATGGCAGTAGAGGACGTCGACGAAGTCCAGTCCGAGTCGTTCCAGCGAGCCGTCGATGCCCTGCATCAGGTACTTGCGGTTGAGCGTGTTGGACATGTTGACGTCGGAGTGGATGCCCCAGAAGAGCTTGGTGCTGACCACGTAGGAGTACCGATCCCAGCCGAGCTGGGCGAAGGCCTGGCCCATGATCCGCTCGGACTCGCCGCCCGCGTAGACCTCGGCGTTGTCGAAGAAGTTCACGCCGGCGTCGCGCGCCACGCTCAGGCACTCGACCGCCGCGTCGACGCCGACCTGGGTGCCGAACGTGACCCAGGATCCGAAGGACAGCGCACTCACCTTCAGGCCGGAGGGGCCGAGGCGGCGGTAGGGCATGGTGGTCTCGGTCATCGGAGGAACCTCGTGGGGTCGTGGAGTGGGTGGGAATCGGGGCGGCGTCGGAGGGGCAGAGCGGAGGGTTCGGGATCGGAGTGGCTGCGGTCAGTTCCGTCTTAGCACGGCCACGCGCTCGGCGTAGGAGGAGGTGTCGAACGGCCGGCAATCGCCGTCGGCCATGACGATGCCGTCAGCGCACGTGGTCTCGATCGCTCCGTCGCCGAACTGCTCGTGGTAGAGGGTGCGGTAGATCCCGTCGCGGTCGAGGAGCTCGTCGTGCGAGCCGGACTCGGCGATGCGGCCGCGGTCGACGACGTGGATGACATCTGCGGCCTGGATGGTCGAGAGCCGATGGGCCACCGCGAGGGTGGTTCTCCCGCTGATCAGCTCGCCCAGGGCGGCCTGGATGCGCCGCTCCGATGCGGTGTCCAGCGCCGAGGTGGCCTCGTCCATGATCAGCACCCGGGGATCGTGGAGCAGGACCCGTGCGATGGCGATGCGTTGCCGCTCGCCCCCCGACAGCCGGAACCCGCGTTCGCCGACGGCGGTGTCGTAGCCGTCGGGGAATTCGATGATGCGATCGTGGATCGCAGCCGCTCGGGCCGCCTTTTCGATCTCGGTGTCGGTGGCGTCGGGACTGCCGTAGGCGATGTTGGTCCGAAGGGTGTCGGCGAACAGGTAGCTCTCCTGGGTGACGAACCCGATCACGTCGGCGATCGAGGCCAGGGTGAGGTCGCGCAGGTCGGCGCCGTCCAGGAGCACGGCGCCGGTCGTGGGGTCGTACAGGCGGGCGACGAGGCTGAGCACGGTCGACTTGCCCGCTCCCGAGGGCCCGACGAACGCCACCAGTTGCCCGGGGGCGGCGGTGAAGGTCAGGTCGTCCAGGGCCGCTTGGGCCTGCTCTTCGTCGGCGTCGTAGTGGAACGACACCCGGTCGAATCCGATCTCGCCGCGGGTGTCGGCCCGGCTGACGGTGCGGGCGTCGGGCCGTTCGACGATGTCGGTCTCGGTGTCGAGATAGGTGAAGATCCGGCGGAACAGCGCTCGGGAGGACTGCAGTTCGACCGAGGTCTCCAGCAGTCGAGCGACGGGGAAGAACAGCCGGGACTGCAGCGTGGTGAAGGCGACGATCGTTCCCGCGGTCAGACCACCGGTGCCGCCATCGAGCATGAACGCGGCGACGAGGTAGACGAGGATCGGCGTGGCCCCGAGAAACGTCTGCACCACGGTGAAGAACGACTGGCCGATCACCTGCTGGCGGGTAGCGACGGCGGCCAGCTGCTCGTTGGCGTCACGGAAGCGGTCGACTTCGCGTTCCTGGCGGCCGAACACCTTGGCCAGGGTGATGCCGGACACCGACAGGGTCTCCTGGGTCACCACGGTCATGGCCGCGGTCGCAGCCTGCGTCTGTGCGGTCAGCGCCTCGCGCCGCCTGCCGACGGCCCGGGTCGCGATCACGAACAGCGGAACGGTGAACAGGGCCAGGATCGTCAAGGGAACCGAGAGCAACAGCATGGCGACGACCGCGCTGATGAAGGTGACGGTGTTGGACAGGATCGAGGACAGGGTCGAGGTGACGGCGGTCTGGACACCGCCGACGTCGTTGGTGATCCGGGACTGGAGGTCTCCGGTGCGGGCGGAGGCATAGAAGCTGAGCGACAGGCCCTGGAGGTGTCCGTAGAGATCGTTGCGGAGGTCGCGCAGCACGCTCTGGCCCAGCCGATTGGTCACGATCGTCTGCCAGACACCGGCGACGCCCGACACCAGGGTGACGGCGAGCATGGCGATGCAGAGCGAGACGACCACCTCGACGTCGGGTCCGGACGCACCCTCCGGGAAGAGGCCGTCGTCGAAGACCCTCTGGATCAGCAGCGGGTTGACGACGCCGAGGACCGCGGTCGTCAGGACGAGCGCAACGACCGTCAGGACGCGTCCCCGATGGGGCCGAAAGAGCGACGCCACCCGTCCCCAGCTGAAATGGTCGTCGGGTCGATCGTTCATCCGAGGGACCGTATCGGGATGCCGGTCAGGCACGGCAGGCCGCTCGGCGGCGGCGACCTACACTGCGGGCGCCGTGGACTCCTGGGCCGCCTCCTTCTACGTCACCAGCCGGTCGGCCCTGGCCGAGCTGGCCGACCCCGAGCGAGCGGCGGCGATGGCGGCGTACATGAAGGACCGGTTCGCGTTCTTCGGTGTGGCCGCCGGTCCTCGTCGTGATGCGGTGCGCGCCGCCACCCGAGACCTCGGCCCGCCGCCCGACGGTGATGCCCTGCTGGGACTGGCCCGTCGATGCTGGGCCGCCGACCAGCGCGAGCTCCAGTACGCGGCGGCCGACGCCCTGCGTCGCTGGGTCGGCCTGCTCGACGCGTCCCATCTCGAGCAGGCCGATGGTGTCGATCATCTGATCGTCACCAAGAGCTGGTGGGACACCGTCGACCTCCTGGCGGCCCGGGTGGTCGGTCCGCTCGTCCAGACCTTTGCCGAGTTGACCGCCGTGATGGACCGTTGGATCGAGGACCCGCACCTGTGGCGACGACGCACCGCGATCCTCCACCAGCTCGGCGACAAGGATCGAACCGACGCCGAGCGGTTGTTCGCGTACTGCGCGGCGCGGGCCGGGGAGCGCGAGTTCTTCATCGCCAAGGCGATCGGCTGGGCCTTGCGGGAGTACGCCAAGGTGGACCCCGACGCGGTGTGGTCGTTCGTCGACCGGAACGGGCAGGAGCTTGCGCCCCTCTCGGTGCGAGAGGCGACCAGACACCGGCCCTCGGAAACCGGGGCGTGACGCCGGGCGCGCCGGCGATGGGTGGCGTGGATCTCACCCTCCCAGCGACCGATGACCTGGATCGGTCAATGGGTGGATGACCGCCGCCACCGGGTACGGCGCCACTACCCTCCCGTATCCTCGGCGGAGGCCGGAATGGCCGGGAGGGTGAAGGAGGTCGTGAGAATGGCCGAAGGGTTGAGCCGCCGAACACTGATCATCGGCACGGTCGGGTTGGCTGCGGCGGCCTGCGGTTCCGACGACGGAACAGAACCGGCCGTGTCGGGTTCACCTCCGTCGGCGGACGAGACCACCACCACGGCCGGCGCGACGACGACCGTCCCGGTTGCGTCGGCCGGCATCGACCTCCCCGGCGATCCCTTCACGCTCGGGGTGGCCTCGGGTGAGCCGCTCCCCGACGCCGTCGTCCTGTGGACCCGCCTGGCGCCCGACCCGACCGCCGTCGGTGGCGGGATGCCGGGCGACGACGCGGTCGAGGTCGGTTGGGAGATCGCCTCCGACGAGGCGTTCACCGACGTCATCGCCCAGGGCACCGCGGTCGCCGAAGGTCGGTACGCGCACAGCGTGCACGTCGATGCCACCGGCCTGGCCCCGGCCACGGACTACGTCTACCGCTTCACCGCCGGGGACTTCACCAGTCCGGTCGGTCGGACCCGCACGCTCAGGGACGCCGGCGGTGATCCGTATCGCTTCGCCCTCACGACCTGTCAGGAGTTCCAGTGGGGCGAGTACGCCGCGTGGCGGTCCGTCGCCGAGCGCGGCGACCTCGACGCGGTCGTCTTCACCGGCGACTACATCTATGAGAGTCCGCCGGGCGATCTGTCACCGGATCAGAACGGCCGGCGCGTCTGGGCCACGCCGCCCCCCTCGACGATCGACGAGTTCCGGACCCGGTACGCACAGACCAAGACCGACCCGTCACTGCAGGCGGCGCATCAGGCCGTGCCGTGGTTCGTCATGTGGGACGACCACGAGATCGCCGACAACTACTGGCGCGACGGCGCCGGGCAGACCGACCCGATCGGTGGCGACTTCGCCGCTCGCCGCACCGCGGCGTATCAGGCGTGGTGGGAGCACCAGCCGGTGCGATTCGAGCCGCCCCTGGACGGGCGGTTGGACGTCCACCGAGCGGTGCAGATCGGCGACCTCGCCCAGCTGCTCCTGATCGACACGCGCCAACACGCCGACGTGCCGCCGTGTCGGGACACCTCCGTGCTCGACGCGGGAGCGGGTTGCGACGAGCGGCTGGATCCCGAGCGCACGCTTCTCGGAGCGGACCAGGAGGCCTGGTTGCTCGACGCCGTGGAGGGCGGCTCGGCCCGGTGGAACGTGCTGGTCAGCCCCAGCATGTTCGCGGGCCTGGACATCAGCCCCGACCCCACCGGCGAACCCCAGTACTACCTCGAAGCGTGGGACGGGTATCCGGCCGCCCGGCAGCGGGTTGCCGACGGGCTGCGCAGCTCGGACGCCGGTGCGGTGGTGCTGAGCGGGGACTACCACGCATCCTTCGTGCTGGACGTGGGCCCGGGCTTCGATGACGAGCCTCTGTGCGCCGAGTTCATGACACCGGCGATCTCGTCGGTTCCCTTCACCCCAGATCACACCGAAGGGAATCCGCACGTTCAGTACTTCGATCCGGTCAACGGCTACGTCGTCTGTACCCTCACCGCGGATGAGTGCCGGGCCGACTACGTCACGGTCGAAGACGTGTGGGATCCGGCATCCCCGTCCGCCGAGGTGGCGTCCTACCGGGTGGCGCGGGGTGAACCGAAGGCCGAGCGAGTCGACGCGTAGCGACGGCCCCGGTCGGTCAGTCGATCACCTTGGCCGCGAACTCGGCCAAGGCGTCCTCGGTGTCGCTCAGGAAGAGGAAGGACGGCACGATCACCCGGTCGACGCCCTGAGCGGCCAGTTCCTCGACCGCCGCCTTCGGGTCGTCGCCCAGGACGGCGGCCGATCCCGAGGTGACCTCGATGGCCGCCGGGTCACGGCCGGCGTCGGCGGCGGTCTGACGGACGATGTCCACGAGCTCGCCCAGCGCGCCGCGACCGGGAAAGAAGCCGTCACCCAACCGGCCGGCCCGTCGGGCCGCAGGCGCGCTGTGGCCACCGACGTGGATCGGGACCCGACCGTTGACCGGTTTCGGGTTGGAGCTGACGCCGGAGAACGAGAAGTGCCGGCCCTCGTAGTCGGCATGGTCGTGGTCCCAGAGCGCCCGCATCACCTCGATCGACTCGTTGGTCCGACTGCCGCGTTCGGAGAAGGGGATGCCCAGCGCGTCGAACTCCTCCTCGAGCCATCCCACGCCGACGCCCAGCTCGACCCGTCCCCCGGACAGTGCGTCGAGTGTGGCCACCTCCTTGGCCAGCACCAGCGGGTTGCGCTGGGGCAGGATGAGGATGCCGGTCGCCAGCCTGAGGGTGGTGGTCGCAGCGGCAACCTGGCCCAGCCAGATCAGGGGGTCGGGGATGGGCGTGTCGGACGCCGCCGGCATCTTGCCGCTGGGGTCGTACGGGTAGGTCGACTCGTAGCCGTCCGGGTAGATCACGTGCTCGACGGTCCAGAGCGACTCGAATCCGGCCGCCTCGGCGCCCTGGGCCAGCTTCCGCAGGCCCTCCGGACTCGTGAAGGTCATCGTGTTGGCATAGGCGATTCCGAACTTCATGCTGGCTCCGTTCCGTCGGCATCGGGATAGCGGGCGGCGAGATCGCCCACGGTCGTGAGGAATCCGGACACGGTCTCGTCGATGATCTCGGCGACCGGCTTCACCTCGTCGATCCGTCCGGCGACCTGACCGCTCAGGGCGATCGACGCGTCCATGTCGCCGCCGAAGTACAGATCGAGCACTCGTCCGAGCACGTCCAGACCGACGTGGTCCTGCCGTTCGAGCGGCTCGCTGAAATCGGTTCGTAGGGCGCGGAGGCCGGGCCGGCTGTGACGGTTGAGGAAGACCGTGTCGGTCTCGGCGGCGTCGATGATCGCCTGCTTCCAGTTCTGGTGGACCGGTGACTCGGCGGCGGACACCATCCGGGTTCCCAGCTGCACGCCCTCGGCCCCCAGCGCGAACGCGGCGGCCATCGAGGGACCGTCGACGATGCCACCCGCAGCGATGATCGGGACGTCGACCGCCTGGGCCACCAGCGGCAGCAGCACCATGCTGGCGACGTCGCGGGGATTCTTGAACCCACCGCCTTCGCCGCCCTCGACGACCAGGCCGTCGACCCCGGCATCGATCGCCTTCAAGGCGCCCCGCAGCGTGGGGACGACGTGGAAGACGGTGAGGCCGGCGTCCTTCAACCGGGTCGTGTACCGGTTGGGGTCGCCGGCCGAGGTGGTGACGAACCGCACGCCCTGGTCGACGACGAAGTCGACGATGCCGGGGTCGGTCACGAAGGCCTGGGCGATGTTGACGCCGAATGGCCGGTCGGTGAGGTCCCGCATCCTGGCGATCTCGACCCGGACGTTGTCGAGCTCGCCCGACGAGGTTTCGATGATGCCCAGCCCGCCGGCGTTGGAGACCGCGCTGGCCAGCTGCGATCGGGCGATCCATCCCATCGGGGCCTGCACGATCGGGTACCGCACGCCGAGGAGCTCGGTGACCCGGTTGGTCAGACGGGTGGTGGTCTCGGGCATCGGCCTCTCCCTCATCCGAGCCTGATCGCAGGGGATCGGGCACGACGGCCCGATCGTGCATCGGCGCCTACCGGTAGCATGCCACTCGCGTTCGGCCGACCCCGTGCCCCGAGGAGTGATCAGGTGGCGACGATCCACGACCTGTTCGGTGTGAGCGGCAAGGTGGCCGTGGTGACCGGCGGATCTCGGGGGATCGGATTCATGATCGCCGAGACCCTCGTCGACAACGGGGTGCGGGTCTACATCACGGCCCGAAAGGCCGAGGCGTGCGATGCCGCAGCCGACGCGTTGTCGCAGCGCGGCGAGTGCATCTCGATCCCGGCCGATCTGAGCGAAACCGACGAGGTGCGTCGCTTCGTGGGTGCCATCGACGAGAACGAGGACCGGGTGGACGTCCTGGTCAACAACGCCGGTGCCACCTGGGGTGCCCCCGTCGACGAGTTCCCCGAGTCCGGCTTCGACAAGGTGATGGACCTGAACGTCAAGGCGCCGTTCTTCCTGACCCAGGCGCTGCTTCCGCTGTTGCGAGCGTCGGGGACCGCCGAGGATCCGGCGCGAGTCATCATGATCGGCTCGATCGACGGCATCGCCGTGTCGGCCACCGACAACTTCCCGTACGGTGCGTCGAAGGCCGGCGTGCACATGCTGGCCCGCCACCTGTCCAGCAAGCTCGTCAGCGAGCACATCACGGTCAACGCCATCGCGCCGGGTCCCTTCGAGTCGAAGATGATGGCGTTCGTGCTCGACGATCCGGCGGGACGGGCTGCGGTCGAGGCCGGCGTGCCGCGGGGCCGCATCGGCTCGCCCGAGGACATCGGCGGCACGGTGATCTACCTGTCCAGCCGGGCCGGCGCGTATGTGACCGGCACGGTGATCCCGGTGGACGGCGGCCTCCGCACCTGAGCACGCTCGGGGTCAGGCACCGTCGGAACGTGACTCCCCGTCCGCGCCCCCATCGTCCCGGGTGCTGATGAGCCGGTGGTCGCCGGTGAAGGCACGTCGGCCCAGGCCCATCGCCATGACGGTGGTGGTCGTCGCCACCGAACCCAGCACCAGGTACATGACGGCCACCTGCACCTTGACCGCCTCGGCCGGATCCGTGCCGGCCAGGATGAGCCCCACCATGGCGCCGGGGAGGAAGACGATGCCGACGGCCTTGGTCGTCTCGATCTGCGGGATGAGAGCGGTGCGCAGCGCCGAGCGGAGGTGGGGAGCGAACGCGTCGGTTCCCGACGACCCCAGGGCCAGGCGGCCCTCGATCAGATCACGGTGGTCGTCGATCTCGTCGTGGACCCGGCGGGCGACGAGGGCCGTCGCCGCCAGCGAGTTCCCGACGATCATCCCACCCAACGGCACGACGGTGCGGCCGCTCACCTCGAAGACGCGGAACCCGAAGAGCACGCCGAAGGTCACGACCAGCGCGGCACCGAATGCGACGAGTGCCAGGCCCGCCACGCCGGGAATGCCGGGCGTGCGGCGCCCTACCGTCCACGACGCGAAGCCGATCATGACGACGATCCACAGCCACGACAGCACGATCGGATCGCCGTCATCGACGACCAGACCGAGGGCCGCGCCGACCAGGAGCAGCTGGACCAGCGCCCGGAGCGCGGCCCACACCAGGCTGCGTTCGATGCCGAGGTGTCTCCACACCGACAGCGCCACCGCGACACCGATCAGGAGGCCCGATGCCGCCAGGCCCAGATAGGAGATGTCGGTCGTGTTCACCGCTGCCTCCGGCCGAATCCGGTGCTCACTCGGCGGCCACCGTTCCGTCGCGCACGACCAGGGTGTGATCGGCCAGTCGTTCCACCTGCTCGCGGTCGTGGCTCACCCACACGATGGCGACGCCATCGTCGGCCAGCTCGCGGGTGAGGGCCTCCAAGGCCAGCTTGGGTGCCTCGTCCAGGCCGGCGGTGGGTTCGTCCGCGAGGAGGACGTCCGGTTCGGTCAGCAGGGCCCGCGCGAAACACATGCGCTGCGCTTCGCCACCCGAGAGCGACCGGGCGTCCTGGTCGAGATGGTCGGGTCGGAGGCGTACCCGCTCGAGCGAGGCTGCCGCCGCGTCGCGGTCGAGGTCGGGTCGTGCGGCTCGGAGGTTGTCCAGCACCGTCCCCGGAAAGAGCGGTGGCCGCTGGAACACCATGCCGACCTGGCGGCGGAGCTCTCGGGTGTCGAGCTGCTCCAGAGGGGTCCCCCGGTAGCTGATCGCCCCCGATGCGGGCAGGTCCAGGCGGTTGAGCAGGCGGAGCAATCGGGTCTTCCCGGAGCCCGAGGGTCCGATGAGCGCGGTGACCCCGTCGGCCGGCACCGACACCTCGACCCCGTCGAGGATCACCTGGCCGGGCGTGGAGACCACCACGTCGTGGAGCTCGAATGCGGCCGCCGTCGTCATGCCCGCCGCAGTCTACGAGCACCCTGCCGGCGGGTAGCATCCCGTCAATGGCCTCGAGAGTTGACCGCTTCGTGGTCGCGGTCGCCGGGCTCACACTGTTGGCCCTGGCCATCAGGATCGTGGTGACCCTCACCACCTACGCCGACCTCGATCTCGGGTTCAGCGACAACACCTTCTACCACCAGCAGGCGAATCTCCTGGCCGACGGTCAGGGGTTCATCGACCCGTTCCGCCTGCGCAACGGTCTGGTCGCTCCCACGGCGGCGCACCCGCCCGTCTACTCGCTGTATCTGGCGGGCTGGTCGCTGGCGGGTTTCGACGGCATCCTCGACCATCGGATCGCCTCCACCATCCCCAGCGCACTCGTCGTCCCGGTCGTGGCCGTGACGGCCCGGTGGATGGCGGGGCGCAGGGCCGGGATCGTCGCGGCGGTGCTGGCGGCGCTGCACCCCGCACTGTGGATCAACGACGGGTTGATCCTGTCCGAGTCCGTCTACGTCCTGACCATCGCACTGGTCCTCTTGGCCGCGCAGGCGATGTTCGTCTCCCCCACGCCACGCACCGCCGGGCTGCTCTCCCTCGCGATCTCGGTGGCCGCGCTGACCCGGGCCGAAGCCGTGCTGCTGTTCCCGTTCCTGGTGCTGCCCCTGGCCCTCAATGCCCGCCCGGGGCGCAACCGACGGCTGCTGCGCATGCTGGCGGTGGCGGCGGGCGTCGGGATCCTGGTGATGGGGCCGTGGGTGGGCCGCAACCTCAGGACCTTCACCGAGCCCACGGTGCTCTCCGTCGGTTCGGGCTACGTGCTCGAGCTGGCCAACTGTGACGAGACCTACGCCGGCCGGCTGATCGGATACTGGACGTACGACTGCGAGACCGCGCTCCCGCCGGCCGGTGACGAGTCGGTCGTCGGGTCCTTCAAGCAGTCGCAGGCGACCGAGTACATCGGCGACCACCTGGGCGACCAGCCGCGGGTGGTCGCCGCCCGCGTCGGTCGGACGTTCGGCCTGTTCCGGCCGGACCAGACCATCGAGCTCGACAGGTTCTTCGAGCGTCACGACCGGACCCACCTCTGGATGGGGATGTGGTTCCACTGGTTCCTGCTCGTGACGGGAGCCATCGGGGTGTGGTCGCTCTGGCGGCGCGGTGGCAGCGCGGCGGGCATCCTGGCGGTCACGGCCACGGCCGTGTTCGCCAGCGCGGTCAGCTTCGGGATCTTCCGGTACCGCGTGGGCTTCGACGTCGCGGCCGTGCTGGCGGCCGGCATCGGCGTGGCCTGGCTCTGGGAACGGTGGCGGGAGCCGGCCAGGGCACGCGCCATACGATGGAGGACCTGACGATGGACGCCCTCACCACGGACGAGCAGTCCTCCACGGACGAACCCACGGCCGGGCGCCCCACGGCGAGGCGGCGCTGGGACGGCTTCGCACTCGGCGTCGCCGGCGCCACGGCACTGGGCCTCGCCATCCGGCTCTACTACATCCTGGTGCGCCGCCCGACCTGCGTCGACGACGTCGTCGACGGCACCTGTTTCCGGGTCTGGGGCGACGCGCTCTACAGCCACTGGCAGGGCCGGCTGCTGGCCGACGGCGAGTGGTTCGTCAACGGGTGGCAGTACGCGCAGGAGGGTCGGCTCCAGGACAGTGCCGGTGACCCGCCCTTCTACGCCTCGTTCCTGGGACTCCTGTCGTTCTTCGGAATCGAGAGCGGGACCTCGCACCGCGTGGCCTCGGCGATCGTGGGATGTGTCGCCATCGTGCTGGTTGCGCTCATCGCCCGCCGCCTCTCGGGTCCGGTCGCCGGTGTGATCGCCGCCGTGCTGGCCGCCATCCACCCGATGCTGTGGATCAACGACATCATGCTCATGTCCGAGGCGCTGTATGCACCCCTGGTCCTGCTCACGGTGATCGCTGCCTACCGGTTCATCGACGACCCCACCAACGGGCGGGCCGCGCTGCTGGGGTTGAGCATCTCGGTCGCAGCCTTGACCCGGGCCGAGGCCGCGTTCCTGTTCGGCTTCATGGTCCTCCCCCTCGTCTTCTGGGTCATCAAGGTGGGTTGGGGGCGGCGCTTCGCGCTGCTGGGTATCTGCTGGGCGGTGGGTCTGATCGTCCTCGCCCCCTGGCTCGGCTACAACCTGGCCCGGTTCGAGGAACCGGTGCTGATGACCTCGGCCACCGGTGCGGTGCTCATGGCCGGCAGCTGTGACACGGCGTGGGAGGGGGACTCCCTCGGGTACTGGGCGCTCTGTTTCGACCAGCGCGAGCTGTGGGACGACCTCGAGGAGGCCTACCCGGGCTCGACGCTGGACGGACCCGACCAGGTCATCTACGACGAATCCGTCATCGATGCGTGGAACCGGGAGCAGGCCATGGAGTACATCGGCGACAACACCGGTCGGCTCCCCGTCGTGGTCGCGGCACGGATCGGGCGGGCGCTCGAGGTCTATCGGGTGGGGCACACGCTCGATCTCAACTGGCGGATCGAGGGGCGGGGCAAACTCCCGTCCACCATCGGGCTCTACCTCTACTACGTGCTCGTCCCGCTGACCCTCGTCGGACTGATCGATCTCCGTCGTCGTCGCATCTCGTTGACGCCCCTGCTGTCCTTCTGGGGAGCGGTGCTCCTCGCGGTGGCCACCACGTTCGGTGTGACGCGCTACCGGCTCCCGATCGACCTGGCCATGATCATCGCCGGCGCCATCGGGATCGCAGCGATGGCGTCACGGATCTGGCCGGCAGCCGCCGAGGAGTAGCGTCGCGACGGGAAGGGGGACAGCCATGCCCACACCGCACGACCGATCGAGGCGACGGCTGCTCTCCGGTCCGATCGCGATCGCGGCGGTGACCGTGCTGGTCGGCGCCGGCTGTGGCGAGGACGAGGAACCCGTCAAGCTCAACGGCGGTCAAGGCACGGTGACCGTGGTTGTCGATCGGCTGCCTGCGGCGGATCAGGGACCGGTGGTCGTGACGCTCTCAACATGGTGACGCTCTCCTCATCGCGGTGACGTCGCTCGACCGGTGGCCGCCACGGGGTCGACCGGCGGAGCATGGAACTCCTGCGCTCCGGGGACGACCGTCGCCAGCGGAGCCGGCCGTCCGAAGTGGTACCCCTGCGCTCGGTGGCACCCGAGCTCCCGGAACAGGTCGGCCATCTCCTGGGTCTCGATACCCTCGGCCACCGAGACCAGTCCCATCTCGGCGATCATGGACAGGATCGAGCCGACGACCGTCTGAGCGCGACGCGACTGCGCCAGCGACAGGGCGAAACTGCGATCGAGCTTCACCTCGCTCACGGGGAGGCGGGTCAGTCGGCCCAGCGACGAGTACCCGCTGCCGAAGTCGTCGAGCGCCAGGGTGAAGCCGGCATCGGCCAGCTCCCGGAGCACGGGCTCGACCTTGTGCACGTCGTCGTCGATGTCGCGTTCGTTGATCTCGAGGCACAGCGAGCTGGGGTCGAGGCCGTGCGTGGTGAGCAGCTGGTCCAGGCGTCGGCGGAGGGGGCGGTCTCCCAGGCTCCGGGCCGAGAGGTTGACCGAGACGCGGATCCGCGGGGTGCCGAGATCGCCGGCGGCCTGGGCGGCCAGGGCCAGCACCTGCCGGTCGAGTCGGCGATTCAGTCCGGTGGCGTGGACCAGCTCGAGGAACTCCGCGGGCATGATGATCCCCCGCTGAGGGTCCCGCCAGCGGGCCAGACCCTCGTAGCCGGTGATCTCGCCGCTGCTCAGGTCGACGATCGGTTGGTACCAGAGCTCCAGCCGTCGGGTCAGGTGCTGACCCAGATCGGTCGAGAGCGCAAGGCGATCCAAACTCAACGTCTCGGGCTTCCCGTCGAACATCTGCACCGTCGTCTGGGTCCGCTTGGCCTCGTACATGGCGATGTCGGCCTTGCGGATCAGCTGGTCGCTGGTCGTGCCGTCGCGCGGTGCGAGGCTGCCGCCGATGGACGCCGACGTGGTCAGCTCGACCCCACTCAGCGTCACCGGACTGGCGACGGTGGCCGCGACGCGGTGTGCCAGGCGAACCAGGTCGGCTTCGGTCACGTCCCCGGTCAGCAGGATGGCGAACTCGTCGCCCCCCAGTCTCCCGACCATGGCTTCGGGCTCGACCGACGCCACCAGCCGGCTTCCGACGACCGTCAGGAGGTGGTCACCGGTGGGATGGCCGAGGGTGTCGTTGATGATCTTGAACCCGTTGAGGTCCAGAAGCAGGAGCCCGGTCGAGTGCTCCTCCCGCAACCGGGATTCGAGCGACTCGAGGATGGCGGCGCGGTTGGGGAGCGCGGTGAGCGCATCCCGGTGGGCCTGCTCCCGCAGGCTGGCCCGCGTGCGCTCCAACGTGGTGACGTCGAACGAGACACCCATGAGCCGGGCGGCGCGGCCGCGGCGATCGAACCGGATCAGGTGCCGGATCCAGAGCCACTGACCGTCGCGGTGCTGGACGCGCAGGGTGTGCTCGACCGAGTCCAGGTGGTGTTCGTTGGGGGTGAGTCGGGCCAGGTGGAGGTCGTCGGGATGCACGACCTGGTCGGGAAAGCGGTCCATCCACTCGTCCGGGGTGTAGCCGGTCAGCTCGAAGACCCGCCCCCACGCTGCGGTCAGGATGCCGTTGCGGTCGGCCTCCCAGAAGATGGCGACCGTCGACTCCATCAGATCGCCGACCCGCGACGAGACGCTCTCTTCGTTCTTCCGGAACCACCGGCCGTACATGACGACCGGCATCGTCGTGCCGGCGAGCGCCACGATCGGGAGCACCCAGCCGTCGACGTCGTGGCCGATGGCGGTGGCCGACATCCCGATGAGGAATGCACCGTGCAGGGCCAGGAACAGTCCGGTCGGTATCGACGTGATCGACGAGGAGAGCGACGCGATCCCGAGCACGACGGCGACGAACCAGGCCTCGGGGACGAGCTGGGCAAGACCGATGGCGGTGGCGAGATCCAGCGCGACGTGCGAGCTGTCGGTCCGGGGGTGGGGAACGAAGTGCTCGATGGCGAAGCTCAGCGGGGCGACGACGCCGATCAGGATCGCGGCGACGATGAAGCGATTCGGGCCCACGACGGGAACGAGCAGGGCGATGAGGCCGAGCATGATGATCCCGGCGACGCGGCCGGCTCCGAACGCCTGGCGTCGGTGCGCGATCTGCCAGCGCGCTTCGAGGCGTTCGTCGGCGCGGCGGATCCTGCGCTCGCGAGTCATCGACATGACGTGCCTATCGGCAGGCCCGGAGCCCGATCGAGGGAGTCCGGTCGAACCCGCTCACACGAGCGACGGCTGCACCTCGGTACCGAGCGCGATCCATCCGGACGACAGCAGTCGGGGGAAGGGGGTCGGTCGCTGGAGCAGGAATCCCTGGCCCTCGTCGATGTCGATCTCCTGGCAGCACTCGAGCTCCTCGATCGTCTCGATGCCCTCGGCGACGACGGACATACCGAGGTCCTTGGCGATGGCCACGAGTCCGGTGACGATCTTCCGGGCCCGCTCGTTGCTCGGCATCAGCTGGATGAAGTGCCGATCGATCTTGAGGTGGCGAATGGGCAACCGCGTCAGGTACTCCAGGGTCGAGTAGCCGGAGCCGAAGTCGTCCAGCGCGATGCACACACCGGCTTCGTCGAGGGCGCGGATGGCGCTCTCGGCGGCGTCGTCCCGTCCGATGATCTGCGTCTCGGTGATCTCCACGATGAGGTCCGAGGGCTGAAGGCTGTGCCGGCCCAGGATCGTCACCAGGTCGTCGCAGATCGTGCTGACGCTGAGCTGCGCGTTGGACAGGTTGATGCCCAGCCCGATCTCCGACAGGTCGCACTCGCTGGAGCGGAGCTGGGCGATGTCGCGAGAGAGCCGTTCGGCACCCCAGAGACTGAGTTGGTGGGTCAGTCCCGACGATTCGGCCACGGGGATGAGCTCGGCCGGCGGGAGGAGCCCGAGGTCGGGATGGAGCCACCGGAGGAGCGACTCCGCACCCGAGATCTGACCGGTGGTGAGGTCGACCAGCGGTTGGTACAGCAGAGTCAGTCGGTCGGCTTGGAGCGCCTCGGGGAGCTCGGACTCGATCCTCAGGCGTCGGGTGGCCAGCGACCGGGACCGGCCGTCGGCGATGTGGATGCGGCCGCGTCCGCGTGACTTGGCGGCGTACATCGCCGCGTCCGCTTCGCTGAGCAGGGCGTCGGCGCTGGCGCCGCGTCCCGTCTCGAGTGCCACGCCGATGCTGGCGCGGGCGCTGATGGGCGTCCCGACGATGTCGAACGGTTGAGCGAGGGCCCGCTGCACCCGATGGGCGACCGACAGCACGCTGTCGGGGCCACCGCCGGCGTCGGCGACGACGACGAACTCGTCCCCGCCGAACCGGGCCACCAGGTCGTCGGGCCGGACGCTGGACTGCACCCGATCGGCAAGCCGCTGGAGGACCTCGTCGCCGACGGTGTGGCCGTGCGAGTCGTTGATCCGCTTGAAGTCGTCGAGGTCGATGAAGATGACGGCCAGCGGCTCGCTGGCATCGCGGGAGCGACGCAGCCGTTGTTCCAGGTGGGTGCGCAACAGCGCCCGGTTGGCCAGTCCGGTGAGGTCGTCGTGGGTCGCGTCGTGGGCCAGCTTCTGCTCGAGCAGCACCCGGTCGGTCATGTCGACGATCGAGGCGATGACGTCGGTGATCTGCCCGTCGGGTGAGCGCATCTGCCGGGCCACGACCCGAATCGAGCGCTCGCCGGAGGTGTCGCGCGGCAGGATCCGGAACTCCTCGTCGAAGACGTCCTCGCTGGCCATGAAGCGCTCGAATCGGGAGACCAGGCGGGGAAGGTCGCCGGGGTGGACGAGCTCCAGCCACTCGTCGGCGTGGCCGTGGGGCAGGCCGGAGATGGAGTGGAACGCGGCATTCGAGAAGCGGATGTGGCCGCCCTGGTCGACCCGGATCACACCGACCGGCGTCGATTCTGCGAGCATCCGGAACCGACGCTCGCTCTCGGCCAGCGCCTCGGCCGAGCGAACCTCGTCGTCGACGTCGATGAGCGAGCAGGTCAGGTGGATCGCGCCCTGGACCAGTTCGGCCCGACCGTGGACCTCGACCCACCGGTAGAGGCGTTCCTCGGACAGGATGCGCATGCGAACGCTCTGGGTCGTGCCCAGCGTCGCGGTCACCGCGACGAAGGTCTCGATCCCGTCCTGGAGGTCGTCGGGATGGATCGAATGGATGAACTCGCTGCCCAGGACCGGCCCGTCGCCCTGTCCGAGGAACGACACAGCCGCAGGGGTGGCGGTCAGGATGCGCCCGGCGGCGTCCACGGTGATCGTGCGGGGCGTCGCGGTGGGACCGCCGTCCTGGACGATGTCTTCGTCCACGTCGTCCGAGAACACGTAGGCCACCACGCCGAGCGCCTGGCCGAGATCCATGATGGTGAGACGTTTCGGGTCCGGTGTGTCCCTCAGGTGGACCACGGTGTGACTGACACCCGCCTGCTGCGCCCGTTCCAGCGTGTGGACGACCGCCGCCAGGTGGGTCGGCTCCAGATGGGTCCCGTCGTACTCGGGCCAGAGAGGATGGTGGGCGAGCTCGTCCGGCGCGGGAACGGGCAGCAGCGACCGGCAATCCACCAGGTGGAGGAGCGGTCGGGTGAGCTCGTTCATCAGCCGCGTCAGCGTCTCGACGGTGTTGGCGGCGCGTGCTTCCACACGAGACCATCGGTCGCAGCGTCCGGCAAACTGAGCCCTCGTGCCTGGGTCGATTCCCCAGGCCGTCCGGGGGTCGGGCCGGTAGCGTCGGTCGCATGTGCCGCAACATCACCACCCTGCGCGGACTGGCTCCGCCCGCTACCGACGAAGAGATCGAGGCGGCGGCTCGGCAGTTCGTTCGCAAGATCAGTGGCGTCCAATCGACCTCGGCCCGGACCGAAGCAGCGTTCGAACGGGCCGTGACCTCGATCACCGAGGCCTCGCACGAGTTGCTCGATCGACTCCCGCCCCGCCGCCAGCCGCCCAAGACGGTGCCGCCCCTGCGCCGGATCGCCGCCCGAACCTGAACCCTCTCGGGGTCAGGCACCGAGAGGGTTCAGCTTCGGGTTCCGTCGCGGCCCGCTACGGTCCGGTGTCGTCGGCGTCCAGCCGCGCGACGAGGGTCTTCGGGGCGACGGTACGGAAGGCGTCCGTCACCACGGCGGTGACCTCGTCCCAGTCGACCGATCCCGGGTCCAGGCGATAGCCGATCCACCCGCGATGGCCCACGTAGGGCGGGCGGAAGAACCGGTCGGGCTCGGACTCGACGACCTCTTCCTGCACACCGGGGGGAGCGCTGGCCCAGATCGCCACCCGGCCGTCGTCGTGGTGGTTGTCCCAGAAGGAGACGAAGGTCTTCCTGCGGACGAAGAACGTCGGCGCGCTGTGGCTGGTGCGCTCGGTGGTGTCGGGCAGGGCGAGAGCGGCGGAGCGCACCCCTTGGAGCAGCGCGTCGACGTCGTGGGTCATGCCGCGACGGCGGCCGGCTCTGTGTCGACCACGGGGGTGGGCCCGCTGCCCGGCGGACCGAAGATGGATCGCAACCGGTCACGCCAAGTTCGGGAGTGCCGGACGTCGCGGGCGATGTCGATCATCTCGTGGTAGGCGATGCGCAGCGGATTGTAGGTCTTGATGTTCTTGGTGAGTCCGTAGCGGACCGGCTCGTCCTCGGGTTCGAAGGTGCCGAAGAGGCGGTCCCAGATGATGAAGATGCTGCCGTAGTTCTTGTCGAGGTACTGGGGGTTGGAGCCGTGGTGGACCCGGTGGTGTGACGGTGTGTTGAAGACCTGCTCGAACCCGTCGGGCATCCGGTCGATCATCTCGGTGTGGATCCAGTACTGGTAGAGGAGGTTCACACCGTTGGCACCGACGAAGATCGGATTGCTGACCCCGACCATGAACAGCGGGGCGTAGATCAGGTGGGTCATCCAGCCCGACCACTCCTGACGCAGCGCGGTCGACAGGTTGTACTTCTGACTGGAGTGGTGGGCCACGTGACTGGCCCAGAGCAGTCGGATCTCGTGGTCCCATCGGTGATTCCAGTAGTAGAGGAAGTCCCAGCCGATGACGGCGACGGTCCAGGCCACGACACCGGAGCCGACGTCGACCACCTTGTGGGCCCGAAGCTTGTCATCGAGGCGGTGGTAGGCGGCAGCTGACACCGCGCCGATCGCCAGGCTGCCGAGGCCCATCGAGATGGACGCGGCAGCGTCCTTGGCGGTGTAGCCCTGCATGCCCTTGCGAGCGGCGCGGTCGTCGCGGAGCAGGTAGGCCTCGGCGGCGACCGTGCCCAGGAACATGGGGATCGCCGCGATGGTGGGGTCCTTCACAAGGGTCGTCAACCGTCCGGCCATGCCCGGAACGGTAGAGGCTCGGGAACGCGCCGCGCTCGTCGGACAGACCGCTGTCAGGGTGCGGCGGGTGTGTTGGGTGCGGGGAGTGCGGACTCGATGAGGCGGCCCGCCATCAGGGCGACCAGGGCGGCGGTGAAGACGGCGGTCGCCTCGCTCGGGGCAACCCCGGCGATCAGGATCGTCAGGGTCGCGACGCTGAGCGGGACCGGGATCACCGACGCGGGGACCGCTGCCATCATCGCCGTCATGGCGAGGGCGAGGGGGATGTCGTCGATCGCCAGGTGGGTCACCGCACCCATGCCGCCGCCGACGAACAGCAGCGGGAAGATCGGTCCGCCGACGAACCCGAACGACAGCGCGCCGGTGGTGGCGACGATCTTCGCGATCACGCTCGCCACGATCAGCCCGGCTCCGAGGGCGGCCGGGTCGGTGGCGACATCGGCGAGCCCCTCGGTACCGAGGAACAGGGTGAGCGGCAGCGCCATGGCGATCAGGCCGAGCACGAGGCCGGCCAGCGTGCACCGCACGATGGGACGGTCGGCCAACGGTGCCGCCAGCTTGCGGGTGGCGAGCGTCGAGAGCTTGAACAGGGTGCCGAGGACCGCGCCGAACACGCCGAGCCCGACCGCGATCGCCAACTCGGGCGGGCCGAGGGAGTAGGACGGCAGCTCGAGGAGCGACAACAGATCGGACCAGCCGGCGTCGACGGCGAAGAAGATGGCGAACCCGACGATCGCCGCGGCGGCGTCAGCGGCGATCGTGGCCCAACCGCAGCACCCGCCGCTCGAAGGTCAGCTCGACGTTGAGCAGCACCGCGGTGAACGGTGACGTGAACAGCCCACCCCACGCACCGGAGATCGCGACGCTCATCGCGAACTGGGCGTTGCGGCGCAGGAACCGCCAACGCGAGCTCGCCAGCGCGGCGAGACCGGCGGCCGCCATCCCGGTCGGCACCTCCGGACCGAGGCTGAACCCCGCGATCAACGTCACGGCCGCGATCGCCACGCCACCCGGTATCGCCCTGGCGTCGATCTTCCCGGTCGCCAGCGCGACGAACACGTTGTCCTCGGCGGCGCTCGACACCGTGGCGTGGATGATCCCGACCAACTGGTGAAGGGGCGCGGACGCCGCGTCGGTCGGCGATGCGGTGGCATCCGGCCGGCTCATCGCTCCGCTGCTCGCCGAACGCCGACCGCGTGCACGGCCGACACCGCATCTGGCATGGGCCGCGGTCGGTCGAGCGATGATCACGGTCCGGTCGCTGTCGTGCAGGAGGACTCGGTCGACCTCCTGCTCCGAACCGCTCGACCCGTCGTTTCGAGACGCAGCCTGGGAGTATGACGGGATGAACGAACGAACCGGTCTGCTCGGTCAACCACACCTGCTGACGCGCGAGGAACGCCGCGAGCTCGGACGGGAGCGGCGCGATGAGGTGCCGCTGGAGGCTCACGCCCAGGTACCGGACGCCACCGTGAGGGGCGACACGATCCGGATTCTGACGAGGCAGGACGCGAAGCGGCTGGCCGAGCTCGTCCCGATCCGCCACGGCCGGATGAGCGCGACGCCGTTCACGTTCTATCGGGGTGGAGCAGCGATCATGGCGGCCGATCTTGCTCAGCTGCCGACCACGGAGATCCAGGTCCAGCTGTGTGGTGACGCCCACCTGTCGAACTTCGGTCTCTACAACGGCCCTGATCGTCGCCTGGTCTTCGATCTGAACGACTTCGACGAGACGCACCCGGGCCCGTTCGAGTGGGACCTGAAGCGCCTCGCCGCGAGCGTCGCCGTCGCCGGCCGTGACAACGAGCTGTCGGCGGAGAAGATCGATGGGGCCGTCCGGGCCTCGGTCGAGGGGTACCGCTCGACGATCGCGGAGCTGTCCCAGCTCGGACCGCTCGCCGTGTACTACCGCCGGGTCGAGTTCGATCAGATCAAGGAGATGGTCGACAACCGGAAGCAGATGAAGCGGGTCGAGAAGGCCTCGAGGAAGGCGTCGGGCAAGAACTCGCTGCGCGCGCTCGACAAGTTGACCGCCCTGGTCGACGGACGTCGGGTGATCGTGCCCGATCCGCCGCTGATCACCCGCGTCGACGAGCGGTTCGCTGATCAGGAGCTGCCACGCGTCATCGAGTTCTTCGACCGGTACCTCGACACGATCGCCCCGTATCGACGGCGGCTGCTCGAACGATATGTGGTCGTCGACGTCGCACGAAAGGTCGTCGGCGTCGGCAGCGTCGGCACCCGCTGCCTGATCGTGCTGCTGGAGAGCGGCAACGGTGAGCCGCTCTTCCTGCAACTCAAGGAGGCGACCGCGTCGGTGCTCGAGCCCCATCTCGGCGCCAGTGAGTACGAGCCGGGCGAACGTGTCGTCCTGGGGCAGCGACTGATGCAGACCGCAGGCGACATCCTCCTCGGCTGGTCCCACTTCGAGGACCGGGACTCGCACGACACGGGGTACTTCTACTTCCGACAGCTCTGGGACGGAAAAGGGTCGATCGAGGCCGACCGGATCACCGGGAAAGGCCTGCGCCGCTACGCCGGGATCTGTGGTGACGCCCTGGCACTCGCCCACGCCCGCGCCGGTGACGCCTCCGTGATCGCCGGATACATCGGCGACGACGACACCCTCGACCGCGCCATCGCCGAGTTCTCGACGGCGTACGCCGACCTCAACGAACTCGACTACGCCGCCCACCTCCGTGCCATCGCCAGCGGAGACATCCTCGCCGAACGCGACATCTAGTCCCGCTCTGCGGGAAGGTTGGCCTGGAGGGTCGAGGCGGGCTGGCTCACGTACTCCGGGGGCGGCAGCGATCACGTTCCCCCAGGACCGGCCGGCCCGATCCGCTGGTCAGCCGGCGACCGCGCGCGGCTGGGTCGACACCACGATGGCCTCTGGGTCGTGGGCGTGGAAGCCGACGGTGAGCTGGACCGGCGCATCCTCGGTGATCCAGGCGCCGGCCACTCGCACACGGAGCTGGTCGAGATCGAGCGGGATCTCGACCTCGAGGGAATGGCCGGCTTCGGCCCGGACCCGACGGAACCCGACCAGTCGGTGCAGCGGTCGGAGGTAGCCCGAGTCGGGGACCGAGGCGTAGACCCCCACCACCGTCGAGCCCGGCCGGGTTCCGGTGTTGGTCGTTGTGACGTGCAGCGACGACGCGCCCTGGTCGACCGCAGCCTCGTCGAGGGACCAGGTGGTGTAGCCGAGCCCGAAACCGAACGGCCGGTGGGCCTCGGTGCCCTCGTGATCCAGGTGCCATTGGCCGTGGAGCAGGCCGTAGGTCGCTTCGGTTGCGTCACGGTCGAAGTCGACCAGGTCGTCGGCGTGACGGGGAACGGCGAACGGGAGCCGACCACCCGGCTCGGCGGCGCCGAAGAGCACGTCGGCCAGCGCATGGCCCCCCTCCATCCCCGGGTACCAGATCATGAGTGCGGCAGGGATTTCGTCGAGCCAGGGCATCACCACCGCACTGCCGCTCATGACCGCGACCACCACGCGGTGGGAGCGAGCGGCTGCCTCCCGGATCAGCTGCTCGTCCTCGGCGTGGAGGTGGAGCGACTCCCGGTCGCCTCCGACGGCATGGCCCAGCGCCTGCTCGGTGGACTCGGGAGTGGGCTCGGTGGGTTCGGCCTCGGAGTTCATGGCGCCGTCGTCCGGACCCTCGGGAGCGTCACCGGCGGTCGGGAATCCCAGCTCGGGGTGATCCATGGGCGGGAACAGGTTCATCAGGAGGCCGTGGTCGGTCCCCAGGTACTCGCCCTCGTCGTCCTTCGTGTAGCCGACGACCACGATCGTCAGGTCCGAGTCGGCGACGATGGACGCATCGGTGTCGGCGTGGGTGACCAAGGCGTGGGGGAGCGCGGCGCGCAGCCCCGCGAGTGGTGTGACGACATCGGGGGCGAGCACGTTGCTGGATCCACCGTCGCCCAGGTTCGGGACGGCGGCCAACCGGCCGAGGACCGCGACCGTCCCGAGCGCATCGGCATCGAGCGGGAGCAGGTCTCCTTCGTTGCGAAGCAGCACCATCGAGCTGGCCGCGGTCTCACGGGCCAGCGCCCGGTGCTCGGGAGCGGCCCGGACGTCGTCCCCGTTCGGCTCGGCGAAGACGGGGGCGAAGCGAAGGAACGTGGCCACGGTCTCGGTCACCCGAGCGTCGACGTCGTCCATCGACAGGCTGCCGTCGACGACGGCGTCCTCCAGAGCCAGCGCCCGCTGTTGGCGGAACGGCATCTCGATGTTGAGTCCGGCCCGGACCGAGGTGGCGGGATCGCGGAGTCCGTAGATGAAGTCCGAGGTGACGTAGCCGTCCCAGTTCCACTCGTCGCGAAGGATGTCGGTGAGCAGCGTGCGGTTCTCACCGCACCACTCGCCGTTGACCGAGTTGTAGGCGCTCATGACGCTGGCCACGCCGGCCCCGGCGACCCGGCGGAAGTGGGGGAGGTAGACCTCGTGCAGCGCTCGCTCGTCGACCGAGACGTCGACGGTGAACCGGGCGTTCTCCATCGAATTCAGCGCGAAGTGTTTCATGCACGCCATGACGTGCTGTTGGAGTCCCTCGGTGAAGGCGGCGGCGATCTCACCGACGTGGTGGGGATCCTCTCCGTACGTCTCCTGGGCCCGACCCCAGGCCGGATGGCGGAGCAGGTTCATGCAGACCGCCCCGGTGTACGTGGCGCCGGCCGATCGCAACTCGGCGCCGATGGCGTCGCCGATCCGGCGTTCGAGGTCGGGATCGAACGCCGCACCGCGGGCCATCGAGACCGGGAAGGCGGTGCTGGGTCCGACGACGCACCCGCGCGGGCCGTCGGCGAAGTGCAGGCCGGGGACCCCCAGCCGCGGTACCCGTGCCGCAGGCCAGGGGTGCGACGTGTAGCCGCCGCCGGCCATGTCGGTGACGCCGGGCCAGAACGGGAGGTCGCCGTCGAGACAGCCGAGCTTCTCGTCGAGGGACATCGCCGCGACCAGTGCGGCCGCCTCGGCGTGGTGGTCGGCACCGGCGCCGACCCGCTCGGCGGCCTCGGGAAACGCGTCGGTCTGCTGCGGGTCGCTCTCCTCGGGTGTGGTCATGGCTCCGAGCCTGCCACACGCGCCACGCGAGCACGCCCGGGGTCAGGCCCCCAACGTGCTCACCCGTCGGGGTGCGGGCCGATCACCCGGGTGTGGGCGTCGGGGTCAGCCCAGATGCAGGTCGCCGGCCTCGTCGAGCACGACGATGGTCTGGGCGTTCTGGATCCCCTCCAGGCTCAGCAGCCGCTCGAGCACGACGTCACGGAGCTCGGCCAGGTCCCGGGCCCGGACCAGGACGACGAAGTCGAAGGACCCGGTGGTCAGACCGAGCCATTCGACGTGCGGGAGCCCGGTCACCTCGGCTTTGAGGTCACGCCAGTCGGACTGGGCCACGGTGATCAGCACCAGGGCGGTGACGTCGAGCCCGACGGCAGCCGGGTCGATGCGGGCGGAGAACCCGGTGATGACACCGCTGTCGCAGAGCCGGTCGAACCGGGTGTACGCCGTGGCCCGACTGATGCCCACCTCCTCGGCCAGCGCCGGGATCGATTGGCGGCCGTCCCGCCGCAGGGCGGCGACGATCGTCTGATCGACGGCGTCGAGCGGGGGAGAGGAGCTGGACATCGGGTCGCCTCGCGGTCGCTGCGGGAGATGATCGTCTCGAATTCGGGGTCTCACCGAGTCTAACGTCGCGCGGTCGGTACCTTGGGCCCATGGAAGATCCATCCGGAACCCGTGCGCCGTCCTCCGACGACCTCGACGATCCGGTCTACCGGGCCCGGCGTCTCGCGATCGCCTCGGCGGCGACCGGTCCCCACCGACGGCCGGGGTTCGTCGAGTACACCGACACCGAACACGACGTCTGGGCCGCGGTCAGCGCCGCGCTCGCGCCGCTCTGGCGGCAGTTCGGGGCCCGAGAGGTCCAGGAAGCGCACCACCGGCTCGGCCTTCCGACCGACCGTCTGCCGCAGTTGGACGAGGTCACCGCCAAGCTCGCGTCGCTCACCGGGTTTCGCTTCCGTGCCGTCGAGGGTCTGGTCGACAAGGTCACCTTCTTCGATGCGCTGTCACGCGAGATCTTCCTCTCGACCCAGTACGTCCGCCACGCTGCGACGCCGCTCTACACCCCCGAGCCCGACGTCATCCACGAGGTGATCGGGCACGCCAACTGCCTGGCCGATCCGAAACTGGCCGAACTGCATTGCCTGGCCGGACGGGCCATGGTCCGGGTCGAGACGGCCGAGGCCCGGCAGTTCGTCGCCGACGTGTTCTGGTTCTCGGGCGAGTTCGGCGTCGTGCGTCAGGACGGCCGGCCCCGTGCCTACGGCGCGGGACTGCTCTCGTCGTTCGGCGAGCTGGGGTGGTTCGCCCACCATGCGGAGCTGCGACCGATCGACGTCTGGGAGATGGGTCGGCTTCCCTACGACATCAGCCGGTACCAGCCGGTGCTGTTCGCGGCCGAGTCGCTCGATCACGTGCTCGACGAGGTCGGCGGGTTCTTCGACCGGGTCAGCGACGACGCCGTGGCCGCCCGACTCGCCGCCGCCTGACCCACCGGTGCCGGCGGCCCGGCGTCACCGAGACCAGCTGAAGGGGTAGTCGGGGTCGGACGCGGCGCGGGCGGCGTCGCTGGTGGCCAGAGGAGCGAACGTGTCGATCATCACCGCCACCTCCTCGGTGCGGTCCTTGTCGAGGCTGGCTTCGATGCTGCCGGGCTGCGGGCCGTGGACGAACCCGGCGGGGTGGAACGAGATCGACCCCACGCCGATCCCCGATCCGGCCCGGCTCATGAAGTCGCCGTCCGAGTAGAAGAGGACCTCGTCGCTGTCGGTGTTGGCGTGGTGGTACGGGACCTTGATCGCATCCGGGTGGAAGTCGTAGAGGCGCGGGACGAAGGAGCACACGACGAAGCCGGGGCCATCGAAGGTCTGGTGGACCGGGGGCGGCTGGTGGATGCGGCCCACGATGGGTTCGAAGTCGGCGATGTTGAACGCCCACGGGTAGAGGTGGCCGTCCCACCCGACGACGTCGAAGGGATGGTGGCGGTGGGTGTGGCAGGAGAAGCCGGCTCGGTTTCGCACCAGGACCGGGACCTCTTCGCCCTCGACCAGGAGGGGCGTGTCGGGGGCGCGGAGATCGCGTTCGCAGTAGGGGGCGTGCTCCAGGAACTGGCCGGCCGACGACAGGTAGCGACGGGGCGGGGACACGTGGCCCGTCGCGGCGAGGACCAACGTGTCGACCGGACCGTCGTCGATCACCCAACGCTGGGTGGTCGACGCGGGGACCACGACGTAGTCGCCGGGTCCGACCGGGAGCTCGCCGAAGACCGACTGGAGCGTGGCGCGGCCACGTTGGACGAAGACCAGTTCGTCGCCCTCGGCGTTGCGGTAGAGCGGGCCGGTCTCCGTCGCCGACGCCCACGAGATCGTCAGGTCCGCGTTGCCCAGCAGATCGGTGCGGCCCTGGACCAGATCCGTGCCCACCGCGGGGAGATCGCCGGTGCGGATGTGGCGGGGGGTCAGCGGCAGGTCGGGGGAGAGCGGCGAGCCGTGCGGGTCGACCGGTTCGATGGCGACGATCGCCGACGGGGAGTGCACGTGGTAGAGCAGCGCCGAGCGCGACGCGAAGCCCTCCTGGCCCATCAGCTCCTCGGCGTAGGCGAACCCCCCGGGTGTGCCGTGCCGGGTGTGGCGCTTGGGGGGAATGGTGCCGACCTGGCGGTAGTAGGGCACGGGCTCAGCCTTTCGTCGATGTGGTGATGGTGCCGGAGACCTCGCCCAGCCCGATGCGGGGGCCGTCGGTGCCGCCGGCCCAACCGGACAGGGTCACGCGGTCGCCGTCGGCCAGGAAGGGTCGTCGACTGCCGTCGGGGAGATCGAGCGGTCGTTCGCCCCGCCAGGTCAGCTCGATGAAGCTTCCCTCGGAGCCGGGGGTCGGGCCCGAGACCGTGCCGGAGGCGAAGAGATCGCCGGGGCGGACCGACGCACCGTTGGCGGTCATGTGGGCCAGCTGTTGGGCCGGGGTCCAGTACATGTCGGCGAACGACGTCGAACTGATCGTGAGCGCGGGGAGATCCCGCTCGCGCATCGCGGCCGACGTCAGCTGCACCTCGAGATGGAGGTCGAATCCCCACGGTTCGTCGGTCCGGAGGTACGGGGCCGGGCGCGGCTCCTGCGTGGGAGGCTCGACGCGGTACGGCGCCAGCGCCTCGAAGCTGACCAGCCAGGGCGACACCGACGTGGCGAAGCTCTTGCCCAGGAACGGCCCGAGCGGCTGGTACTCGTAGGCCTGGATGTCGCGGGCCGACCAGTCGTTGACCAGGCACATCCCGTACAGGTGGCGGCCGGCGTCGGAGGCGGCAATCGGTTCACCCCGCTCGCTCGCCACCCCCACCACGGTGCCCACCTCGAGCTCGATGTCGAGGGCCTCGGTGGGACCGAAGGTGGGCTCGTCGTCGATGAGGTGCAGCCCGTGCGGGCGGGGGATGGACCGTTCGGTGGGGACGATCGTGCCCGACCGGCCGTGGTAGCCGACGGGCAGGTGGCGCCAGTTGGGCAGGAGCGGGTCGGCCTTCGGGCGGAACAGGCGGCCGAGGTTCGTGGCGTGGTGCAGCGACGAGTAGAAGTCGACGTAGTCGCCGACCCGGACCGGAACGCCCATGACCACGTCGGCCAGCGGTCGCAGGAGCGGTTCGAGTGCGGGTCGGTGCGCGGGATCGGACAGCAGATCGGTGAGGCGGGACCGGGTCGCGCTCCAGGCGCCGGGTCCGGTCGCCAGGTAGGAATTGAGCGCGTCCTGGGCGAAGCAGTCGTCGGGAAGGTCGAGATGGTCGAGGAGCCCGGCGGTCTGGGTGGCGGCGAGGTTCAGGGCGTGATCCCCGATCGCGGCCCAGGCGCAACGCGGTCGGTCGCCGACGGCTCCGATTCCGAGCGGGAGGTTCCCGATCGGGAACGGCGAGTCCTCGGGGACGGGGACCCATGTGGTGCGGGCGGCCGCAGCCGGGTCGGTCACAGATTGCCCCGCCGGGCCTGCTCCCGCTCGATCGACTCGAACAGCGCTTTGAAGTTCCCCTCGCCGAATCCGGTGGCGCCCCCGCGCTGGATGATCTCGATGAACACGGTGGGACGGTCGCTGACCGGCTCGGTGAACAGCTGGAGCAGGTAGCCGTCGGACTCGTTGTCGACGAGGATGCCCAGCCGGGCCAGGTCGTCCCAGGGGAGATCGAGGAAGCCCAGCCGCTGGCGTACGTCGGCGAAGTACTGGTCGTTGGCCTCGAGGAACCGCACCCCTCGGGCCCGCAGGCTGGAGATGGCCTGGATGACGTCGTCGGTGCGAAAGGCAAGGTGCTGGACGCCGGGGCCGCGATAGGTGTCGAGGTACTCCTGGATCTGGCTCTGACGCAGGCCGGGGGCGGGCTCGTTGAGCGGCATCACCACGTCGTGGCCGTTCCAGACCACGGTGGAGCGCAGCGCCGAGTACTCGGTGGCGATTTGGGACTCGTCGAAATGGCGCAGCTGGCTGAATCCCATGACGTCTTCGTAGAACGAGACCCATTCGTCGAGCCGGCCCTCCTCGACGTTGCCCACGACGTGGTCGATCCGGGCCAGTCCGACCGGTGGCCCGACGGGGTCCGGCGGCAGGCCGGTGGTGACGTACCCGGGGCAGTAGTGGCCGTGATAGTCGCTGCGGTCGACGAAGGTGTGCTTGGTTTCGCCGTAGGTGGCCACGGCAGCCAGCCGGAGGGTGCCGTCGTCGTCGGTCAGCTCGTAGGGCTCGCGGGCGGGTCGGGCCCCGCGGGTGAGCGCCGCCTCGTAGGTCTCCTCGGTGTCGTCGACGACGAAGGCCAGGTCGTGGGCACCGTCGCCGTGCCTGCGGACGTGGGTCCAGATCTCGGACTCGGGCGAGAGCCCCGCGGTGACCACCAGGCGGATGTCGCCCTGCTCGAGCAGGTAGGACGAGCGGTCCTCGACCCCCGTTTCCGGACCGGCGTACGCGGTCACGCCGAACCCGAATGACCCACAGAGGAACCCGGCCATGGCCCGCGCGTTCCCGACCCAGAACTCGACCGAATCCCAGCCCCGCAGCCGGGCCGCCGGTGTCGCCGTGTCGCCGTCGAGAACAGCCATGAGGTCCCCCCTGTGTTGCCCGAGATCAGGCTACCCCCACAACCTGAACCCTCCCGGGGTCAGGCACCGAGAGGGTTCAGGTTGTGGGTCTTCCGGTCGAAACGAGCCCGAACGGAGCGTCCCCCGGTGTGCTCGTTAGGACTCCTGCCAGTCGATGCGGTCCGACCGGCTGGGCTGGCGGCCGGTGCGGAACGGGCACAGCGGCGCCGCGGCCAGCAGGATGCGGTGCCAGTCGGTGACGGTCGCCCGTGCCGCGGCGCGCCAGCCGGTGATGGCTGCGTCGGTGCGCTGGGCCGCCTCGGCTTCGGCCCACGCCTGCCACGCCGGGAGGGCCCACAGGAGCACGGCCTCGTCGTCGTCACGCATCGCCGTGGTCCAGGCGCCGGCCAGGCGCCAGCCGAACCGCTGGTACGCGGCAGCGGCCCGCTCCCGCGCCAGCTCCAGCAGATCGGGTGCCGTTCCCGGCTCGCAGCGCAGGAGCTCGTGGGCGAACACCTCGGCTCGCACGCCGTCGTCGAGCTGCTCGCCGATCGTGGGCATCCACGGAGCGGGCAGCAGGATGCGATCGAAACCGCCCCGGCGGAACTCGGCGGCCCTGGCCCACCACTTCTCCAGCTTGGGGTCCTGGAGGCCGGCGCCGACCGCCTCACCCCCGAAGGAGTCGGCCAGGCCCTCCAGGCCCTCCTCCTCCCAGATGTTGCACACCCGGGGCCACGGGCCGGTGCTGCCCAGCACCCCCCACACCCCGAAGCACCGCTGGTTCCGGTCCTCCTGGGCGTTGGGGCTCCAGTTGGCGGTCATGTGGTGCATGTAGTCGGCCCGATGGGTGCCGCGGATGTCGATGAACTCGTGGATGTACGCGCAGGTGTTGGTCATCGTTCCAGGGCTCCCCAGAGTGCGGTCTTGACGGCGGCGAGGTGATCGGGGTCGTGCGCCGCGATGGCCTCGCCCAGTTCCTGGGCCCGGTCCCGGAGCCGGTCGCGGTCGACCACCTCGGACACGATGCCCAGCTGCCGGGCCCGCTCGGCGCTCATCCGTTCGTGGCGTCCGAGCAGGGCCATCCGCAGGATCGACTCGACGGGGGCCTTCTTGGCCAGACCGATCGTCTCGAACGCCGAGACCTGACCCACCGACACGTGCGGGTCGAGGAACGTGGCATTGCCTGCAGCGATCACGATGTCGGCGTCGGCCACGAAGTGCAGGCCCCCGCCGGCACACACACCGTTGACGGCGGCGATCACCGGTTTGGTCACCCCGCACTGCCAGGCGGTCATGCGCAGCTCGGCGTCGCGGGTCTGGCGCGAGCTCTTCCGCAGCGCCTCCTTGTCGCCGGCCAGCTGGGCCACGTCGAGCCCGGTCTGGAAGGCCTTCCCGTTCCCGGTGGTGACGATCGCCCTCACCCCCGGGTCCCGTTCCAGCTCGGACCACGCCGCTTCGAGGTCGTCGAACATGCGGGCGTCGATCGCGTTCCCCACCTCGGGCCGGTCGAAGAGCAGCCAGCCGACCGGCCCGTCCCGTGTGACCCGGAGCGTGTCGTACCCGGTCACGGGCGCAGCTCCCGGCGCAGCACCTTGCCCGCGTCGTTCCGCGGGAGCCGGTCGATCCGTTCGAAGCGCACCGGCACCTTGTAGGCGGCCAGCGCCGATCGGCAGGCGTCGATCATCACCTCGTCGATCTCCGCATCGGATCGATCGTCGCCCTCGTCGAGCACGACGAAGGCGACCGGGACCTGGCCGAGCCGATCATCGTCCGCGGCCACGACGGCGGCCTCGCTCACTCCCGGCACCGAGGCCAGCACCTCCTCGACCTCGTCCGGGAAGACCTTGTTGCCCCCGCGGTTGATCAGATCGCCCATCCGACCCTCGATCCAGACGAAGCCGTCCTCGTCGACCCGGGCCAGGTCACCCGTGTGGACGAACCCGTCGTCGGTGAGCCGGTCGCCCAGATCGTCGCCCGACGCGTACCCGGCGGCCAGCGACGGCGGTCGGACCAGGAGCTCGCCGATCCCGAGGTCGTCGGCATCGTCGAGGCGCAGGTCCACGCCCGGATGGGGCCGCCCGACCGCGCCGATCTTGTCGGGATGCTCCTTGGCGTCCGCGGCCGTCCATCCGATCACCTCGCCGATCTCGGCCTGGCCGTAGCCGTTGAGGACCGTCACGCCGAACTTCTCGCTGAAGCGGCGGGCCTGGAACGGCGAGAGCGGCGCGGTGATGGAGCGCACGTACCGCAGCGGGGACAGGTCGGTGATCTGATCGTCGTCGGACAGCATGGCCATGGCCGCCGGGGGAAGCACGGTCGAGCGGATCTGGTGGCGTTGGATCAGCATCCGGAACGCCCCGGTCGAGAACTCGTCGAGAAAGACCAGGCCCGCACCGGCTCGCAGCCCGAACAGGGCGTTGTAGATGCCGGCGTTGAGCGCCATCGGGACCGGGATCAGGTTGGGCGACGGTCGCCGCTCTGGGTCGCGGCGTGCGGCGCGCAGGGGCTCCAGGACCCGATCGAGCAGCTCGAGGTAGCCGGCGTGGGTGTGCAGGATGGGCTTGGGTCGACCCGTCGTGCCCGACGTCCACAGCACGAACGCGACCCCCTCGTCGTAGACGCGCTCGGACGATCGGGTGCGCAACTCACCGTCGTTCCACACGACCACCGGGTCGGTCTCGTCGAGGATTGTCGTGATCGCCGCGTCCGGAAGCCGCGGATTGATCGGGATCGCGACGGCTCGATTCACCCAGGCGGCCATCATCGCGATCAGCTGCTCCGCTCCGCGGCTGGTGATGATGGCCACGCCGCGTCGGGGGCCGACGCCGGCTTCGGCCATCTGGTGCGCCCGGTCAGTGACCCTGGTTCTCGCTTCGATCGAGTCGATCAGCTCGTCCGGCGAGGCGAGCAACGGCCCCTCTTCCCCGGCCGGCTGGTCGCCGTCGAGCGGATGGTCGAACAGCAGTCGGGACAGATCCGACCGGTCAGTCATGCGGGTCGGGATCGTCGGCGACCAGCGGCAGCCAGTCGGCGTCGCGCTTCTCGGCGAACGCCGCCGGTCCCTCGGTCTGGTCGGGGTGGCCCCACATCGACACCAGGTGGCCCGCCCCCGCCCGGCAGGCGTCGGTCAGGCCCAGCTCGAGGGCGCCCCACAGCGCCTTCTTGGTGGCGGCCATGGCGGCCGGTGAGTTCCTGGCGATCGTCTCGCCCAGCTCCTGGGCCCGCTCGCGCAGCTGGTCGGGCGGGTCGACGATCTCGCTGATCATGCCCAGCTCCAGGGCCCGGTCGGGGCCCATCCGCTCGTACTTGCCCATGAACGCCATGCGCATGACCGCCTCGACCGGCATCTTCTTCATCAGGCCGATCGCCTCGATGGCGACGACCTGGCCGACCGAGACATGGGGATCGAAGAACTGCGCGTCCGACGCGGCGATGACGATGTCGGCGTCGGCGACCCAGTGGAACCCGCCGCCGCAGCAGATGCCGTTGACCGCGGTGATGACCGGCTTCCAGACCTGCTGGTGCCACGACGTGAAGTGCACGTCGAACTCCTCCATCGACCGGCGGTAGCGCTCCATGCCGACACCGTCCGATGCCACCTCGCTCACGTCGACGCCGGTCTGGAAGTCGCGCCCGTTGCCGGTGTGCACGATCACCCGTACGGCCGGGTCGCGGTCCAGCTCCAGCCACGCGTCGGCGAACTCGTCGCGCATGGCGTTGTTCATCGCGTTGCGCACGTCGGGCCGGTCGTTGACGAGCCAGCCGACCGGGCCGTGGCGCTCCACCTGGAGGTGTTGGTAGGTGCTCATGACGCTCCCCTCATGGTGCTGCTGCACCGGGCCGGGTGGCCCCGCTCCCTGCGGTCGCTCATGATCGTGGGGTCTCCTCCCAGGCGCTTCCGTGCCAGGGGTCGGGTTCGCGGGGGAGGCCCAGGACCTTCTCCCCGATGACGTTCTTGTTGACCTCGGTCGTACCGCCCTCGATGGTGTTGGCCCGGCTGCGCATCATGCCCCGCAGCTCGTACGGCATGTCGTCCAGCCAGTCGCCGGCCCAGGCCTGGCCGTGCGGGCCGAGCAGATCGTGGGCCAGCAGCTGCATGCGCTGGTTGAGCGCACCCTGGTGGACCTTGCCGATGGAGGCGGCCGGGCCGGGGGTTCCTCCTGCGCCGATCGTGGCCCGTACCCGCTGGTTGGTCCACGCCCGGATGCGTTCCTCGGAGTACGCCCGCATCAGGCTCTGGCGCAGGCGGGGGTCGTCGGCCCGACCGGTCGCACGGGAGCGGTCCAGCAGGCGCTGGATGCCGCTCCCGCCGATGCGGTCGACGCCTCCGGAGCCGGAGCCCGCCACCATCTGTCGCTCGCCGGCCAGCGTCGCGCCGGCCACCCGCCAGCCGTCGCCGGTCGCACCGACGCGGTGGATGTCGGGGACGCGGACCTCGTCCAGCCACACCTCGTTGAAGTCGACCTCGCCGCCCATGTGACGCAGCTCGCGTACGTCGACGCCCGGGCTCGACAGGTCGACGAGGAAGTAGGTGATGCCCTTTCGCTTGGGGGCGGCGGGGTCGGTGCGGGCCAGGCAGATGCCGAACTCGGAGCGGTGCGCCCAGGTGGTCCAGACCTTCTGCCCGGTGATCACCCACTCGTCGCCGTCGCGGACGGCCCGGGTGGCCAGCGAGGCCAGGTCGGAGCCGGCGCCCGGTTCGCTGAACAGCTGGCACCAGCGCTCGGTGTTGGCCACGATCGGCGGGAGGAAGCGGAGGCGTTGGTCCTCGGTGCCGTGGGCGAACAGGGCGGGTGCGGTGTTGTTCAGGCCCAACGGGTTGAGTCGTCCGAGGTTGTAGGGGGAGAGGACCGACTCGGCGATGCGGGCCTGGTCCGGCGTCAGGTCGAGCCCGCCGTAGTCGACCGGCCAGGTCGAGGCCACCAGCCCCGATGCTGCGAACGTCGGATACCAGGCTTCGTAGTCGCCGCGGGGTCGCACGGCTCGGATGGCGGCCCGTCCCTGGGGTGCCGCCTCGCGCCAGACCGCAGGCACGTGGTCGTCGACCCACGCCGTGACCGCGTCCCGGAGCTCCTCCCCGGTCGAACCCGGCCCGATCTCCACCCTCATCCCGAAATTCCGTCCGGCCGCGTCGGATTCCGACGCGCATATCGGGAATTTCGGAGGGTGGGTGGGCGCATTCGGATAATGTATCCAATCGTGACGGAGTCGCCCAGCATCACCGACGAGGCAATCGCCCGGCTCCGGGCTCGCATCGGCGTGGTCCAGCCCCATCCCCGGCCCCCGCACTACCGAGATCCGGGAACCGACGCCTTCCGCCACGTGGCCGAGGCCTACGGCGACGACAATCCGCTCTGGTGCGATCCGGCCTACGCCGAGGCCACCGTGTGGGGTGGCCCCATCGCCCCGCCCCACCTCAATGGTGGCGACACGCTGATCGGCACCAACGAGGTGGCGCAGCTGGATCCGGACACGAAGGCGCTGCTGAAGGGTGACCCGCTCCGGGGTGCCCACGCCTACTACGCCGGCAGCTTCCGTGAGTGGTGGAACCCGCTGCGGCCCGGTACCGCGGTCACCCGGCGCAACGCGCTGGTGGGGGTGCACGACAAGAGCAGCGAGTTCGCTCGCCGGGCGGTGCACGAGTGGACCGCCGAGGTCTTCGCCGCGCCCGATCACGTCCTGTCCGCCCAGTACCGCCTGATGATCCGCACCGACCGGACCGCGTCCCAGGCCGGTGGCACGTACGACCACACGCCGATCGATCCCTACACCGACGACGAGATCGAGCGCATCACCGACGCGGTCGCCACCGAAGTGTCCCGCCGCCGAGGGGCCGAGCCCCGATGGTGGGAGGACGTCTCCGAGGGCGACGAGCTCGGTCCACTGGTCAAAGGGCCGCTCCGCGTCACCGACATCGTGTGCTGGCACGTCGGCATGGGGATGGGTCTGTACGGCGTGAAGCCGCTTCGCCTCGGTCACGATCAGCGCCAGCGGGTACCCCGGTTCTTCCGGCCCGACGACCTGAACATCCCCGACGTCCAACAGCGCGTGCACTGGGACGCCGCCTGGGCCGCACGGGCCGGCAACCCGGCCATCTACGACTACGGCCGCATGCGCGAGACCTGGCTCGTCCACCTCTGCACCGACTGGATGGGCGACGACGGCTGGCTCGCCTCCCTCGATTGCGAGTTCCGGCGCTTCAACTACGTCGGTGACACGCACTGGATGCGGGGAACGGTGACCCGCCGCTACCTGGCCGACGGTGATCGCCCCGCAGTCGATCTCGAGCTCCATGGCGAGAACCAGCGCGGGGAGGTCACCACCCCGGGACACGCGACCGTGATGCTCCCCAGCCGCGAGCACGGTCCGGTCCGACTCCCCGACCCGCCCGGCGGGGCCACCACCTGTCAGGCGACGCTCGACGCGCTGGTCGAGCGGTTCGCCACCGCCCAGACCGAGCACGACCCGGCGACCGGGGAGGACACCCCATGAGAGAGCTGCCCGCATCCGGCGAGGGACTGCTGATCGACTACGGCGACGGTGTGCTGTCGATCACCCTCGACCGTCCCGACCGCCGCAACGCCATCACCGATCAGCAGGTCCTGACCCTGATCGATCTGGTCGAGGTCGCCGGCTCCGACGAGTCGGTTCGTGTCGTGAAGCTGACCGGGACCGGCGATCACTTCTGCTCGGGGTTCGACCTCTCCCTGCGCGGCGGCGGTGAGGAGCCCAAGCCACGGGTGGGGACCACGCAACGGCAGATGCGCTGGCACGTCAACCGGCTGGTCACCTCCATGCTCGAGACCCAGACCCCCATCGTGTGTGCGGTGAAGGGATGGGCGATCGGTCTGGGCCTGAACCTGGCCTTGGCCAGCGACTTCGCCGTGGTCGCCGACGACGCCCGGCTGCGGGCGCCGTTCACGCAGGCCGGCTTCACGCCGGACAGCGGCGGCTCATGGATGATTCCCCGGCTGGTCGGCGTGGCCCGGGCCAAGGAGATGATCATGCTCGGCCGCACCGTCGACGGTGCCAGCGCCGCCGCCTGGGGCATGGTCCACCGGGCCGTGCCGGTCGACGAGGTGGACGGCACGGCCGATGCGTTGGTCGACGAACTGGCCTCCGCTGCCACGGTGGCCGTCGGCCTCTCGAAGTTGCTCATCCACCGTGCCGCCACCACCGAGTTGGAGCGGCACCTCGAAGACGAGGGCTGGGCCATCGAGCTCTCCAGCCGGTCCGAGGATTTCCACGAGGCCGGTCGGGCCCGACGGGACCAACGCGACACCGACTTCACCGGACGCTGATCGATGGCGCTCGACGCTGCCGTCACGCCCCTCGCCCGGCCGACCGCCGGCGACCAGGTCGCTGATGCCATTCGCCGCCAGATCTGGGAAGGGCAGGTTCGATCGGGTGACCGGCTGAATCAGGAGGACCTGGCGGCATCGCTCGGCGTCAGTCGCATTCCCGTGCGCGAGGCGCTGATGGGCCTGGAGCGCGAAGGGGTGGTCCGCATGGCGCCCCATCGTGGCGCGTTCGTCGAGCCGATCGACGAGCGCACGGTGGCCGACCACTTCGAGCTGTACGCACTGGTCGATGGGTTCGCGCTGCGCAAGGCGTGCCGACGGTCGTCGTCCGAGCGGCGACTCGGCCTGGCTGCGTCGTTCGCCCGGGCCGGTGAGCAGGACGACCCCGAGGACCTCCAGGCCGCCGTCGGCGAGGCCCGATCCCTGCTGCACGAGCTGGGCGGCTCACCCCGGTTCCGGGCCGTGGCCCGCGGTCTGTCGGGCATCGTGCCGGGCAACTTCTTCGCCGTCGTCGACGGCTCGGTCGCCATCGCCCGACGGGGGATGCCGCGCATCGCCGAGGCGGTCGCAGCCGGTGACAGCGACCGGGCGGTCGACGCCTACACCGAGATGATGACCGACCAGGGCCGACAGGTGCTGGCCAGCCTTCAGCAGCGCGGGGTCGTTCGCACCGAGCCCTCACCATCGCACCCGTCAGAAGGGACGACCCCATGACCCTCACCTCAGCACCCCAGTCCGATGCCACGCCGGTGCCCGGCGTGGACGACGGTGGCGTGATCCCCTGGATCGTCAGCGTCGACGACCACGTCCTGGAACCGCCCGACGTGTGGGCCTCGCGCCTGCCGGCCCGCTACCGCGACGTCGGGCCGCGGATCGTGATCGAGCCCAAGGGCGAGATGGCGCTGGTCGACGGCGCGTGGGTGGAGACACCCGGCACCGGCGACGAGATGGCGGCGTGGTGGCACTACGAGGACCACCGCTACCAGATCAAGCAGATGGTCGCCGCGGCGGGGTTGAAGCCCGAGGAGGTGACCATGCAGGGTGTCACCTACGACGAGATGCGGCCCGGGTGCTTCGATCCCCGGGCCCGGCTGGACGACATGACCGCCAACCACGTCCAGGCGTCGCTCTGCTTCCCGAACTACCCGCGGTTCTGCGGCCAGTTGTTCGCCGAGCGCAAGGACCTCGAGCTGTCGAAGCTCTGCGTCGAGGCCTACAACGACTGGATGGTCGACGAGTGGTGCGGTGGCAGCGACGGTCGACTGATCCCGCTGTGCATCGTGCCGCTCTGGGACGTCGATCTGGCGGCGGCCGAGATCCGGCGCAACGCGGCCCGCGGCGTCCGGGCCGTGGCGTGGTCGGAGCTCCCCGCCTGGCTCGGGCTGCCGTCGATCCATTCCGGCGAATGGGACCCGTTCTTCCAGGCCTGCGAGGAGACCGACACGGTCATCTGCATGCACATCGGGTCGGGCACCAAGACGCTGACCACCTCGGCCGACGCGCCCACCATCGTCACCGCCAACATGATCGCCGCCAACTCGGCGGCGTCGATGATCGACTGGCTCTTCTCGGGCAAGCTCGCGCAGTTCCCCGACCTCAACCTGCTCTATGCCGAGTGCCAGATCGGCTGGATCCCCTACTTCGTCGAACGGGCCGACGACACCTGGGAGACACACCAGTGGGCGCAGGGCGAATCCCGCACCAGCGAGCCGCCGTCCACCTACTACCACCGGCAGATCCACAGCTGCTTCTTCAAGGACACGGTCGGCGTCGAGCTGCTGGACAAGGTGGGGCTCGACAACGTGATGTTCGAGACCGACTACCCGCACCAGGACGGCACCTTTCCCGAGTCACGGCAGATCGCCGAGCGACTCTTCGGCCACCTCGAACCTGAGCCGATCCACAAGCTGGCCCGGGGCAACGCCATCCGGCTGCTCGGACTGGACCTCTGAGCGCGCTGATCGCGTCCTGGTCGACGCCGCACTCGTCGTGCAGCACGCAGGGATCCGACCGCCCCGCACACCACTAGCCTGCGGTCTGGTCGTCACGGCGGCGACCGGGACTTGGGGGCACGACGACATGACCGGTCTTCCGACCACGGACGGGATGTTCGACCTGCGGATGTCCGAAGGGGCCAAGCCCCTGTACGAGCAGGTCAAGGCGTTCATCGCCGCCGAGGTCGAGCCGGTCACGGCGCGGTTCTTCGCCCTCGGCGAGGGGCGTGACGACCGGTGGACGTGGGCGCCCGGCCAGCTCGAGCTGCTGGACGGGCTGAAGGCCAAGGCCAAGGACCAGGGACTGTGGAACTTCTTCCTCCCCGACGCCGAGACCGGCCAGGGTCTGTCCAACCTCGATTACGCCTACATCGCGGCCGAGCTGGGGAAGAACCCGA
Organism: uncultured Acidimicrobiales bacterium; assembly: GCA_963697385.1. Lineage (GTDB taxonomy): Bacteria > Actinomycetota > Acidimicrobiia > Acidimicrobiales > CAWCAL01 > CAWCAL01. The sequence goes on along the minus strand of CAVONU010000001.1, from coordinate 884,898 downwards.
TCGCGTCCGAGTCGCTCAACTGCTCGGCGCCCGACACCGGCAACATGGAGGTGCTCGAGCGGGTGGGCACGCCCGAGCAGAAGGAGCGGTGGCTCACCCCGCTGCTCGACGGCGAGATCCGCTCGGCGTTCGCCATGACCGAGCCCGATCTGGCGTCCTCCGACGCCAAGAACATCGCCTGCCGGGCCGTGCTCGATGGTGATGAGTGGGTCATCACGGGCGAGAAGTACTACATCTCGGGTGCCGGCGATCCTCGTTGCGAGATCATGATCGTGATGGTCCAGACCAACCCCGACGGGCCGCCGCACCGGCGCCAGTCGCAGATCCTGGTGCCCCGGAACCATCCCGGTGTCGAGATCCTGGGTGGCATGCAGGTCTTCGGAAAGGACGACGCTCCGCACGGGCACATGCACCTGCGGTTCGACGACGTCCGCGTGCCCAGGGAGAACATCCTGATGGGGGAGGGGAGCGGCTTCGAGATCTCGCAGTTGCGCCTGGGTCCGGGCCGCATCCACCACTGCATGCGCTCGATCGGTGCGGCCGAGCGGGCGGTGGAGCTGATGGCTCGCCGGGGCCTTTCCCGCGAGGCATTCGGAAAACCGATCGCCAGGCTGGGCAAGAACGTGGAGCTGATCGCCAAAGCCCGCATCGAGATCGAGGCCATGCGCATGATGGTGCTCAAGGCGGCGAAGGCCATGGACGAGCTGGGCAACGCCGAGGCCCGGGTGTGGGTCAGCGCCATCAAGGCCATGGTGCCCATCCGGGTCTGTCAGATCATCGACGACGCCATCCAGGTGCACGGCGCGACGGGCGTGTCGCAGTGGACGCCCCTGGCCGACATGTACGCCGGCCAACGCACGCTGCGGCTGGCCGACGGTCCCGACGAGGTCCACTGGTTCGTGGTGGGCCGGGCCGAGCTCGCATCGTGGGAGGACGGCACGACCTACGATCCCAAGGCCGACCACCTGGCCCAGCTGGGCGAGACCTTCTCGGGGCCGTGATGAGCGAGACGACCGCCAGCGAGAGCCCCGACCTGATCGACCCGGCCACCTACGTCGACGGGTTCCCTCACGAGTACTTCACCGAACTGCGCGCCGACGGGCCGGTGCACCGGCATCCACACCCCGATTGGGGCCACATCTGGAGCGTGGTCCGGTTGGCCGAGATCCGGGAGATCTCCCGTCACGCCGAGACCTTCTCCAGCTCGCCCAATCCGTTCCTCGACGTGCCCGAGGGAGATACCGACGGGCTGTTGATCAGCCTGGATCCACCGGAGCACACCCGGATGCGGATGCTCGTGAGCAAGGGCTTCACCCCGCGCCGGGTGCGGGACCTCGAGGCCAGGATCGCTCATCACGTGGACCGCATGATCGACGACGTGGCCGATCAGGGCGGGTGCGAGATGGTTGGTGCCATCGCGTCCGAGCTGCCGCTCCAGGTCATCGCCGAGATGGTCGGCGTGCCCGAGGAGGACCGTCGCCAGGTGTTCCACTGGACCGAGGAGAGCTTCGGGTTCGATCCCGAGGTCTCGCCCGAACAGCGACGCGAGGCGGCGACCGCCATGTTCGTCTACGCCGACGAGCTCTTTCAGGAGCGACAGAAGCACCCGCAGGACGATCTGATGTCGGCGCTGGTCGACGCCGAGGTCGACGGCCACCGGCTGACCCAGATGCAGATCGACCTGTTCTTCCTGCTGTTGCAGAACGCCGGCAGCGAGACGACTCGCAACCTGATCACCAGCGGCACGATCGCACTGCTCGAGCATCCCGATCAGCTCGCCTGGCTGACCGAGGATCTGTCCGGCCGGCTGCCCACGGCGATCGAGGAACTGCTGCGGTGGGCCACGCCGATCCTCCAGTTCACGCGCCGGCTCACCCGCGATGCGGTGCTGGGCGGCCAGGAGATGGCCGCGGGCGACCACGTGGCCATGTGGTACCCGTCGGCCAACCGCGACGAGCTGGTCTTCGAGCGCCCGTTCGAGCTGGATCTGGCCCGTGACCCCAACGAGCACATCGCGTTCGGATCGGGCGGCCCCCACTTCTGTCTGGGCGCCAACCTGGCCCGACTGGAGGGCCGCATCATCTTCGAGTCCCTGTTCACCCGGATCAAGGGCCTGCGCCTGGACGGCGATCCGGCCACCTTGCCCCGGGTCCATTCCAACCTCATCGACGGCCCGGCCACGCTGCCGTTGGCGTGGGACGAGGTCGTGCCCGCCGCGGCCGGCTGATGCCGGCGCTCGGCGAGTCGTACCAGGGAGCGTTCGACCCTGGGTTCCGGCTGGCTGACCTGTCCCGTCCGGCGCTGGCCCAACTGGGTCGCGAGTACCTCTTGCTGGGCCACCTGATCGACCGGGTCGGTCTGCCGTTGGCGATGGAGCGCTTCGGTGACGACGGGATGACGCAGCTGTCGATCGACGAGTGGATGGGGGCCAGCCCGGTCTACTCGGCGCGCATGCAGCGGGCGCTGGGGTTCGGCGGCGACGACGTGGGCACGGTGTTCAAGAACCTCCAGCTGGACATCGGAGCGCCCCACCAGTTCATGGACTTCCAGTTCCGGCTGGACGGGCCCGACCATGGCGAGTTCTGGTTGAGCCACTGCGGCGCGCTGATGGACGTGGAGCCGTGGGGTGAGGACCGGGTGCGGCGGATGTGCCACGACATCGAGGACCCCACCTTCGACGCCACGGCAGCGGCGACGAATCCGAGGATGAAGATGCGGCCGATCCACCGCCCGCCGCGCGAGCCGGCCGGTCGCTTTCCGCACTGTCGCTGGTCGGTGTTCATCGATGATGAGGCGGCGCCGTACGAGCAGCACGCCAACCTGTCGCTGGTGGAGGGTTCCTCGGCGGGGTCGGTGCCGGTGGAGGTGGCCGGGTCGCCACCGGCGTCGGGGGAGGCGCCCGTCGGCGGGGACACCGGCGGCTGGCCCGACTACTCGGGGCGGTTCGATCCCGGATTCCAGCTGGAGGACCTGTCCCACGAAGCGCTGATGGTCGTGATCCAGGAGTTCGCGGTGCAGGCCCACCTGCTCGTCCGGTCATACCTGGTGGCGATCGCGGAACGATTCGGCGAGGCAGCGGCGGTCGAGTTGGGCCGCCGTCAGTGGGTCGGCAGCGCGGCACTGGGAGCGGTGCGGTTGCGCCGGGCGTTGGGACTGGAGGGCGGGGGAATCGAGACCGTGGCGAAGGTCTTCCAGTTGCACCCGCACTTTCAGCCCCGCTCGTATGTCGACCTCCGGGTGGAGGTGACCGGCCCGGGCTCGGCCCGCGTCACCATCGCCGACTGTCCGGGGCGGGACGAGGCCGACGGGCTCTCGTGGTTCGCGGGTCTGACCCGTGCCCACTATCCGGCACTGGACGCGATCGCCGGCGCGATCGATGCGCAGGCCCGATGTGTTCCCGTCGGGACGGGCGACGACGTGCTGGCCTGGGACGTCGTCATCGACCCCGAGGCCCCACCGCAACCCGAGCCCCCCGAGCTGGCGCTGGCCCGGATGAGCACCGGCGCCGACTTCGAGCTGATCCAGCGCCGCCCCCTCCGCGTCACCGCCGAGTAGCCGCCCGGTCCTTCCCGCCTCCTTCCCTGCGCCGAACCTGCGGCGCTGGAGTCCGGAACTGAACCCTGATGCCGCGAGTTCGGAGAGAGGGGAGGGGGCGGGTCAGAGGTGCTTCGGGCGGTTGACGAAGCGCGTCGCGGTCGGCGACCAGAACCATCCGCCGCCCGCTTTCGTGCCGCCGTCGACCGGGATGTTGTGGCCGGTCACGAACGACGACAGGTCGCTGGCCAGGAAGAGTGCGACACGGGCCGGATCGTCGGGCCAGCCGAGGCGACCGACCGGCGCCCACGACTCCCACCCGTCGTCGTGGTCCTCGTAGCCGGCGAGGTAGTCGACCTGCGGGGTCTGGGTCAGGTCGGGCCCGATGCCGTTGACCCGGATGCCCTTGCGCCCGTACCCGGCCGCCAGCGACGTGGTGAAGTGGGCCGCAGCGGCCTTCATGGCGGCGTAGACCGGCTCGCCCGGAAAGCCACGCATCCCCTCGACCGAGTGGATGTTGACGATCGACCCGCCGCCGCCGTCGATCATCGGCTGGAGGAAGGCACGGGTCATGAGGAGCATGTGACCGAGATTGACGTCGTACATCTCCTGCCACGACGCAGGGCTGGACTGGTCGAAGCGCACGAGCGGGCGGTAGTCGCCGACGTTGTTGATCAGGACCTGAACGGTGCCGTGGTGGTCCAGCACGGACCGTGCGAACGCGGTGACGTCCTCCTCGACGCGGGCGTCGGTGACGGTGGCCCGGGCCGCGCCACCGGCCTCGGTGATGTCGGCGACGATCGCCTCCGCTCGCTGCGCGTCGATCTCGGCGATCTCGACGTGCGCTCCGTGCTGGGCGAACAACCGGCTGATCGCACCCCCGATGCCGGCACCCCCGCCGGTGACGACGGCCACGCAACCGTCCAGCAGCCGATTCCAGTCATCGATGGGCGGGACCCGCTCAGGGCCTTGGCCGGTCAGAACTCGATCCCGTGGTGGGGTGGGAGCTCGGCTCGTCCGATGGCGTCGGCGCGGCGATGCAGCAGCTCGGCGGTGTCGTCGAGCGCGTGGCCGATGATGTAGCGACGCTCGCGCACCGCCTCGACGACGAACCGACCCAGCTCGTCGAGATCGGCGACCGGCACCTCGCGGCCGCCCTTCGACATCATCTCCTTCAGCTGCTCGAAGGTCATCGACGGTCGGCCGGTGCCGCCGCGCTCGCGGGCCAGCTCGTCCGGCCGGTTGCGTTGCGCGTTGAACAGCCCGGTGTTCATCAGGCCACCCGACGGGTAGAAGACCGAGGCCCGGATCTGGGTGCCCTGGTCGATCAGCTGGTGGTCGAGCGCCTCGGTGAAGCAGCTGAGCGCCGCCTTGCTGGCGGCGTACACCGAGGCCCGGGGGACGGGCGCGATGCCGCCGTCGCCGGACGACGTGTTGACGATGTGACCCGGCTCGCCGGCCTCGATCATGCGCGGCACGAAGGCGATCACCATCTGGGCCGGTCCGAACACGTTGACGCCGAAGCACCACTTCCAGTCGTTGGGCTCCTGCTCCCAGGGCTTGCCGCCTCCGCCGGAGGTGACGCCGGCGTTGTTGAAGAGAAAACGGCAACCGCCGTGCTCGGAGAAGACGTGGTCGGCCAGCGCTTCGACCGACGCCACGTCGGACACGTCGGTGACCCGGCCCGAAACCGGGCCGAGCTCGGACAGCTCGTCGACTGCAGCGTCGAGCGCGGCCTGCTCGACGTCGGCGATGACGACGGTGGCGCCTTCGGAGAGGAGCGCCCGCACGATGCCCTTGCCGATACCGCCGGCCCCACCGGTGACCACGGCGACGCCGCCCTCGATCTCGATGGGTGGAAGCTCCGAGGCCTCACCCATGGAACTGGCAGTTGTACTCGTCGAGCCACCAGCGAGCCTGGCGCTCCGCATCAGGCGGGGTGCGCAGGTCGGGGTCCTGGTGAAGCTGCTCGGGTGTCGGGCCGACCCGTGCCGCCACCTCTTCCAGCGCCGGCAGGTCCAGGTCGTAGGCGTCGACGGCGTTGAGGCCGAGGAGGCGGCGGGTGTCCTCGATCGACACGTCCTGGAAGTCGGTCTCGAGCCGCTCGACCGTGTGAGGCCACGAGCCCTCGGGGTGCGGGTAGTCGGTGCCCCACATGAGCGCGTTGATGCCGTTGACGTGGCGCCGGCGGATCTCTTCCTTGGACATGGTGGAGGCGCCGATGAAGATGTTGGTCCCGAAGTACTCGGACGGCAGCTTGGATAGCAGCCCCTTCATCCGGGACGACATCTTCTTCACCTTCTTGGCGCCGCCGAAGTTGGTGTCGCCCTTCATCAGCAGGTCGCCGACCCACCACGAGCCGGCTTCGACGACTGCGTACTTCAGGCCCGGGAACTTCTCGAACTTCCCGCTGTAGAGCAGGTGCCAGAGCGTGCGGTGGGTCCACCACACGACCTCGCTGATGAAGATCGGGATGTTGTTGCCGTAGGCGTCCATGTCGGCCTCACCCGAGTGGGTGTGCACGACCAGGCCGGCCTCGGCGCACGCGGCCCAGAACGGGTCGTAGTACTCGGTGCTGTAGGACGGGAAGTCGTGCCACATCGTGGGGATCATCACGCCCTTGATGCCGGGCTTGCCGGCGAGGAGCTCGACCGCTTCGACGGCACGCTCGGGACCGAAGGTCACCGGCACCAGGCCCACGCCGGCCCGGCGGGGCGGGTTGGTGGCGCAGAACTCGATGAGCCAGCGGTTGTGGGCCTCGGCGCCGGCGAACGCGAGCTCGGGGTCGCTGATCTGGCCGGCGGCCAGGCCGGCACCGAACGGCGGGGACTCCATGCCGGTGACGGCGTCGCCGTCGGCGAAGATGATCTCACCGGCGATGCCGTCGGCGTCCAGCTCCTTGTCACGGACCTCGGGGTCGTAGGCGCCGCGCAGCCCTTCCGCGTTCTCGGACTCCCACTGCTCGATGTACTCGCCGTTGACCTCTTCGGCCAGGCGGCGCATCGTGTGGCGCTCCTTGACGTACTCGTCGAACTGCGCGTGGTACTTGCTGTCGAGGTAGGGGCGGTACTCCTCGCACTGGAGGCCGGCGTGGGTGTCCGACGACACGATCACGTAGGGCCGGGTGCGGTCCTCTTCGTTGCTTGCCATGGTGGTCGCTCCTTGGGCTGATCAGTCGCGCTTGCCGAGGACCGACAGGTCGTCGTAGCGCTGGTGGACATAGGGGATGACGTCGGCGGCGGGCACGGTGCCGACGGTGTGAGCCTCGACGATCGTGGCTCGCTGGCAGAGGGTGATGGAGCGCAACGCTCGCACCGGGAGATCGGCCACGGGGTCCAGCGGCGACTCGCCGAGGATGACCTCACCGTCGACGAGCTCGGCCTTCCGCTCGCGGGTGTGCTTGTGGGACTCGACCAGGTACGGATCGCCGTCGAGCATGCCCGGACCCTCGGGCGAGGGGAGGAGCTTGAAGTAGAAGTCGATGCGCTCGTTCTCTTCGGGGTCGCGTTCGCCGACGATGGTGCCCTTGATCTCGGCGACCGTGTAGCCCATGCGGCTGACGGCGTTGTGGATCGAGTCGCCGTCGCGTTCGGAGGTGATCTTGGCGATCTTCTTCGGCTCGCCGAAGGTCTCGCGCCCACCGACGGTGGCCTGCTCGGTGCTCATGGGCATGAGCAGCGGATACTCGCCCAGCGTGTCGCCGTGGCGAGCCTGGACGCCGAACCATCCGGCGCCGAACACGTGACCGCCGGGCATGGTGACGGTCGAGATGTTGAGCCGGACCAGGGGCTCCGGACCCGGTTCGAGCGGCGGCGGGAGCACCGACGCGATGATCTCGGGGTCGGTCTCGTAGACCGCCTCGAGCGAGTCGGACCAGTTCTCGCGGCTGGTCGCCTCGAGCTCGCGGTTGCGCACGGCCTCGACCGGCTTGGCGGCGTATCTGACGGCCATCGGATCCCCCTGGTGGTGCTCTAGAACACTGTTACAGTGGGTTCACTCTTGCACGCAGCCCGTTCGCTGGCAAGCGCTTCCGGGAGAAAGGTCGATCCGATCAGCCGGTCGAAGTCAGCCGAGCCGTCGAAGCCCACCGCTCATGCGGGCATCGAGCCGAAGGACGTGGTCGACGCGGCCCTGGTCATGGTCGAGCAGGGCGGGCCCGACGCGCTGACCATGCGCAAGCTGGCCGCCGAGCTCGGGGTGGCAGCGACCAGCATCTACTGGCACGTCGGCCAGCGAGACGACGTGGTGGCCGCGGTGCTCGAGCGGCACCGGACGCAGATGCGCGACCTCCCCGTCGTCGGCGAGACCGGTTCCGAACGGATCTTCTGCGCGGCGAAGAACATCTGGCACAGCTCGCTCGATCATCGCAATCTGACTCGCCTCGCCAACCGGGCCGGTGCCAGCGACCAGGGCCAGCCGCTGGTCGATGCGCTGTTCATCGAGGTGGCGCGCGCCAGGGTGCCTCCGGACGAGGCGGTCGTCCTGGTGCGGGCGCTGGTGAACACCGTGGCGGGCTTCCTGGTCCAGGCGCTGCGCGGAAGCGGGACCCGGGCGCCGGGCCTGGCGCTGGGCCCCATGGAGGACGCAGGCCTGGATCCCGCCTATCTCGAAGCGGCTTCCGGCCCTGTCGAGCTCGAGGCGGTCCTGGACGACGCGCTCCGTCGCCTCATCGCCAACTGAACCCTCTCGGGGTCAGGCACCCAGAGGGTTCACCTCTCACGCGCGTGGGATCTCGATCCAGGTCGCGGTCGCCACGGCCAGGTTGGTGCCGTGCTCGTCGACGATCGCGGCCGCGGTGGTGGTCTTGCGCCCGGCCGAGCCGGTGACGTGCGACAGGATCTGGTACGCGCCGTCGCCCGGGACGGGGTGGCGAATGTCGACCGCGAGCTCGCCGGTCAACCTGACGCGATCGGGCGCCATGCCGACGAAGGCCGGAAAGCCGCTGGGGCAGTCCAGCGCGGCCCACACCAGCCAGGGTGGGACCGGGCCCTCGATCTCCGGGGTCCACGAGGCGACGTGCAGGTCATGGCCGGGAGCCGGCCCCGATCGCAGTTCCATCCCGAGATGGTCGTGGCGGCCGTGCCCGCAGCCGAAGCAGGTCGGGAACGGGTGCCGGCCGTCACCCCACTGGCGATCGAACTCCTCCTCGGCCTTCGCCACCACGGCTGGGTCCAGCCGTTCGAAAGGCTCGACGTCGAGGCGTGTGTCCAGCGTCCGGACCTCGGCGATGCGCTGCCCGCCGGCGGCCACCTCGATGGCGCCGTGGTCGGATTCGGTACCGGTCATCGGCGTGGCGATCGGCGGCGGGGCCTGCAGCCGCACGCGGGCGTGGAGTGGATCGAGCCACTCGGCCATCCGCCCGGCGGCGACACCACCGTGCGCGGAGTCGGGCGGCCCGTTGTAGACCGGGTCGATCGTGATCGTGTGCTCGGCGCCCATCCGCGCACCCTATCGAGCACACCGGGGGTCAGGCCTCAGACGTGCTCGATGGCACCTGCCGATCGGTGAAGTGAACCCTCTGGGTGCCTGACCCCGAGAGGGTTCAGTTGCTGCGCATGCCGCCGGCGATGGCGAAGTCCTCGCCGGTCACGTACGACGACGCATCGCTGGCCAGGTACAGGGCCAGGGGGACGATCTCGTCGGGGTCGGCCACCCGCTGCATCAGGGTGGCGTTGCGGGCACGCTCGAAGCCGGCCTCGTCCAGGCGCTTCATGCCCTTCATCATCTCGGTCATGAACGGCCCCGGGGCGATGGCGTTGACCCTGACCCCCGACCCGGCCCATTCCGATGCCATCGTGCGGGTGAAGTTGAGCAACGCGGCCTTGCCGGCGGTGTAGGCCCCGACGTAGGGCCCGGCCATGTAGGAGCCGACCGTGGTGACGTTGATGATGCTGCCACCGCCCGCGGCCGCCATGCGGGGAGCGATGAGCCCGGCCAGGCGCACGGGCCCCTTCACGTTCACCGCGAACAGCTTGTCGAAGTACTCGCTGGTGATGTCGGCGACGGCCGTCGGTGCCGGATTGATACCGGCGTTGTTGACCAGCACGTCGACGCGACCGAACTCGTCGTAGACCCGTTCGGCCAGGTTCCCGAGGGCGTCCCAGTCGCCCAGGTGGCATGCCGCCGACAGCGCACGCCGGCCGGTCGACGCCTCGACCTCGGCGGCCACCTGGTCGCAGAGCTCGGGCTTGCGGCTGACGACCACGACATCGCTGCCGACCTCGGCCAGTCCCTGCACGATGGCGCGACCCAGCCCCTTGGTCGCCCCGGTCACCAGCGACACGCGGCCGGTGAGATCGAATGCGTCCAGCGCCTTGCTCATCGAATGCCTGCCTTGCTGATCGGGTCGGGTGATCCTGTCAGCATGCCCCAGGACGGAGGGTCAGGACGACGCCTCTGCCGGGGGATCGGTGTCACCGGTGAAGCCGGCGCGCAGGTCGGCGAGGTCGTCCTGCCGCCGGAGCACGCAGATGTACGCCCCGGTGCCGTCGCGATGGATCAGCTGGCCCGAGGAGGTGTCGAGGTACACCTCGTCGCCGGCTGCGACGGCGACCGTCACCGGGCTCGTCTCGGGGACCGACGTCGGGATCGGCGTCGTCACCGGGGCACGGTCAGCCGCCGAGGCGACGGCGGTGGTGGTCGGGTCGCCGGCGGGCTCGGGATCGGCGGCGCCTCCCTCGTTCGGGTCGGCGGCACATCCGGCCACCAGCCCGAGTGTCATCAACACGACGATCAGTGCTGATGTTCGGCTCATACGTCGAAGGTACCGCCGCCACCCCCTTCGGCAGCCCAGTCGGCGGCGCGGACGGCCGACAGCCTTTGGCAGCGGACGACGCGGTTGGCGACAATGCTGGTCTCTGGGGGAAGGAGCCAGCGTGCGATACGGCTACATCGGGCTCGGCGACATGGGGTCGGCGATGGCCGGGCGTCTGCTCTCGACCGGAGCGGCGGTCACCGTCTTCGACGTCGACGCGGCGGCGGTCGAGCGGGCGGTTGCCCTCGGCGCCAGCGCCGCCGCCTCAGCGGCCGAGGTCGCCACGTCGAGTGATGTCGTCAGTGTCTGTGTGCCTGCCGCCGAGCACGTCGAGGCGGTCATGACCGGTCCCGGCGGCATCGCCGAGGCCGTGCACGACGGGGTCACGGTGCTCATCCACTCGACGGTGCATCCCTCCACCATGACCTGGGCCCGGGACATCGCCGCACCCTGGGGGATCTCGGTCTTCGACGCATGCGTGGCGGGCGGTGGCGCGGCAGCCGACGAGGGCGAGCTGGCCATCTTCGCCGGCGGAACCGACGAGATGCCGACCCCGGCTCGAGCGCTGCTCGACATCTACGGCAGCAAGGTGATCGCCGCCGGTCCGGTTGGCTCGGGCGCCGCTCTCAAGATCGGGGTCAACGTGATGACCTACGCGCAGCAGGCGGCGGCGGCGGCCGCGTTCGAGCTGGTCGACGGGGCGGGAGCCGACACCGATGCGCTGGTGGAGGCGTGGCGGCACACGGGCCAGCTGGGGGCGTTGACCGAGCGGTTCCTGCCGATGCTCAGCTTCGCACCGTCGGACATCCAGGGCGACCTGCGGACCTACCTCCGATCGACGGTGTCGATCGGTCAGAAGGACCTGGAACTCGCGTTGGAGCTGTCCGGCGCCGATCCTCGCCACGTCGCCCCCGTCATCAGGGCCGTCCACGACGCCATGCCGGCCGTGTTCGGTCTGGGCGATCCCGAACCGAGTCCCGAGGAGTCAGCATGAGCGAGTCCGAGCCGTCGGCCTTCGAGCGCGGTGCCGCCAAGATCCGTGAGGTCTACGCCGGCGATGTCGTGGACCTCCCCGAGGGGACCATGGCGTTCAACGACGTGATGATGCGGAGCCTCTTCGCCGAGGTGTGGGATCGCGACGTGCTGTCGATCGGCGAGCGCCGGTTGCTGATCATGGGCGTGATCGCGGCGAGCGGCGGGGTCGACACTTGGAGGATCCAGGCCCGGGCCGCGCTGAAGCGCGGTGAACTGACCCCCGACCAGCTCCGCGAGACGCTCGTCATGCTCGCTCCCTACGCCGGCTACCCCAACGTGGCACCGCTGATCGTGCCGACCGAAGAGGTCATCGGCCAGTGGGAGTCCGAGCAGCCGTAGCGGGCCGAATTTGGATGCGCTGGTCCACCTCTGCGGTGGGTTTGCGCATCCAGATCACGCCAGCTCCGGGCGGTTGCGAAAGTGCTCGAGCGCTTCGGGGTTGGCCAGCGCCTCGGTGTTCTTCACCGGGCGATCGTGGACCACGTCGCGCACCGCCAGCTCGGTGATCTTCCCCGAGCGGGTGCGGGGGATGTCGTCGACCGCGAGCATCACGGCGGGAACGTGCCGGGGCGTGACCTCGGCACGAATACGCTGGCGGATCCGGTCGCGTAGCTCGTCGGTCAGCTCGTGACCCTCGGCCATCCTGACGAACAGGACGATCCGCGTGTCGGACTCCCACCGTTGGCCGATGACGATGCTCTCCAGCACCTCGGGCATGGTGTCGACCCGGCGATAGATCTCGGCGGTGCCGATGCGCACCCCGCCGGGGTTGAGGGTGGCGTCGCTGCGACCGAGGATGACGTACCCACCGTGCTCGGTGGCCATGGCGTAGTCCCCGTGGTGCCACACGCCGGGGATGCGCTCGAAGTAGGCCGCCCGATAGCGGGCGTCGTCGGGGTCGTCCCAGAACTCCAGGGGCATCGAGGGGAAGCTGTTGCGACACACCAGCTCGCCTTCCTCGCCGGCCGGTAACGAGGTGCCCGCATCGTCGACGACGTCGATGGCCATACCCAGCCCGGCGGCCTGGATCTCACCCCGGTACACCGGACCGATCGGGTCGCCGGCCACCAGGCAGCCGCAGAGGTCGGTACCGCCCGAGATCGACGCCAGATGCACGTCGGCCTTGACCGCGTCGTAGATCCAGTCGAACCCCTCGGGGGCCAGGACCGAACCGGTCGAGGTGATCGTCCGCAGGGTCGACAGGTCGTGCGTGTCGACGGGCCGGATGCCGGCCTTGCCGCACGCCTCGATGAACTTGGCCGACGTGCCCAGGAGGGTGATGCCCACCTCGTCGACCAGGTCGAAGAGGCGGTTGGAGTCGGGATGGGTCGGCGCTCCGTCGTAGAGCACGATGGTGGCCTTGCTGGCCAGCCCCGATGCCAGCCAGTTCCACATCATCCAGCCGGCCGTCGTGAAATAGAAGACCCGGTCGCCGGGGTGGACGTCGCAGTGCAGCTGGTGCTCGACCAGGTGCTTGAGCAGGAGCCCCCCGGCCCGATGGACGATGCACTTGGGCTTCCCGGTCGTGCCCGAGGAGAACAGGATGTACCACGGGTGGTCGAACGGCAGTCGCGTGAACGTGACCGGGCCGGCCTCGACGCCGTCGAGCCAGCCGTCGTGGATCACGATGCTGAGCCGGAGGGAGGGGAGGGCGGCGCTGATCTGGTTCAGCCGGTCCATGCAGTCGTGGCGTTTCCCGTTGTACGGGTAGTCGGCGGCGGCGAACAGCACCTTCGGCTCGACCTGGCCGAAGCGGTCGACCACCCCGTCCACCCCGAAGTCGGGGGAGGTGCTGGTGAACGTGGCGCCCAGACCGGCGGCGGCCAGCATGATGGCGTAGGTCTCGGGGCGGTTCGGCATCCAGACGGCGACCCGGTCGCCCTCGCCCACGCCGACCGCGACCAGGAGCTTCTGGATGCGGGCGACCAAGTCGTGCAGTTCGGCGCGGGTGAGGTCGATGGCCTCGCCGTCTTCGGAGCGGAAGACGATGGCAGGCTCGTCGCTGCGCTCGCCCAGCAGGTTCTCGGCGACGTTGAGGGTGGCGTCGGGCAGGAAGCGGGTCTCCCACTGGTTGGCGCCCTCGTCGATCAGCCGGTCGCCCCGGTCACCGACGACTTCGCAGAAGTCCCACACGGCGGCCCAGAACTCGGCCGGAGCGTCGACCGACCAGGCGTGCACCTCGGCGAAGGACCCGAGGCCGTCGCGTTGCTCGCTGATGAACCGCTGGAAGCGACGGAGGTTGGACGCGGCGACGCGCCCGCGCGACGGGGTCCAGAGGGGATCGGTCATCCGCCCAGCTTGCCACCCGCCGTCGGCAGGGGGTCACACCCTCTCGGGGTCCGACCCGGTCGCCGCGGCTACGTCTCGGCGGGGGTCGGGAGGTCGTCCATCTCGAAGTGGATGCCGGGCATGGTCGTGTTGCGCACCGTCTCGGCGAGCGGGTCGCTGATCGGCTCGTCCTCTTGCTGGCCGGGATCGGACTCCAGCTTCTTCTTCGGGAGACGGAACGCGACCAGAGCGCCGAGGAGGCCGACCAGCCCACCGGCCAGAATGGCGCCTTGGAACCCCCGCAGGGTTCCGTCGTCGAAGATCTGCCGGGCGGCCTCCTGGACCTCGGCGGGCTGGCCGGCAAGGTTCTGCTCGAGTCGGTCGGTGGCCGGTTTCGTGAGGCCCTCCTCGACGACGAGCTCGATGTCGGCCTTGAGGTCGTCGGGGATCGCGGCGGATTCGCCGACGTCGGTCGAGATCGTCGACAGGGCGACCGACAGGATGACGGTGCCGATGACGGCGGTACCGAGGGCCATGCCGAGGTTCTGCGCCGTGCCCTGCAGACCCGACGCCTCGCTGGCCTCCTCGGGCTCGACTCCGCTGAGGATCATGTTGGGGAGCTGTCCGGCGATGAGCCCGATGGCGATCCCGCCCAACAACAGGCCGAGCGCCATGTCCGATCCTTCGGTGGCGCCGTCGAGTGAGCGGGCCAGCACGAAGCCGCCGACGAACAGCAGGACGAGCCCGGCCTGGATGATGGTTCGGGGGTAGATGACGCGCCCCAGCCGCGGGGTGGCGACCGAGGTGATCAGGACGCCGATCGAGAGCGGCAACAGGGTGAGTCCCGTCTCGAAGGCGTCGAATCCCAGCACCGACTGGGTGAAGACCGGGATGAGGAACAGCAGACCGGCCTGGGCAAACGTCTGCGTCGACAGAACGGGGAGGCCGGCCCCGATGGCGCGGTGCCGGAACACCGAGGGGTGGACCAGGACGGGCTTGCCGCTCGCCTCCCGACTGCGGATCCACCAGACGAACCCGCCGAGGACGACCAGGCCGCCGACGATCATGAGGAGGACCAGCGGGTCGTCCCAGCCGCGCTCGGCGGTCTGGAGGACGCCCAGCACGAACAGTCCGAGGCCCAGGGCCGAGAGCACGACACCGACGGCGTCGAGCTTGGGCTTGGGTTCCACCGGCGGTGCGTCGGTGAGGAGCCCGGACGAGAGCAGGACGCCGAGCACGATGATCGCTTCCACGGCGAAGGCCAGCCGCCAGGTGTACTCCGTCGTGATCCATCCGCCGATCAGCGGCCCGAAGGCCGCGCCGGCGGCGGCGACCCCGAACAGCACCCCGTAGGCGGTGGCCCGGCGGGAGTCCTCGTAGTTGGCTCGCACCAACGTGTTGATCGCCGGGACGATCAGCGCGGACCCCAGTCCCTCCATGATCGACCAGCCGATGATGACGAAGCCCAAGTTGGGCGCGACGGCCGTGAGGGTCGTGCCCAGGCCGTAGATGACGAGTCCGATCCGGAACGCCCGTTTGGAGCCCCAGATGTCGCCGAGCTTGCCGCCGGTGAGCATGAACGCGGCCATGGTCAGCGTGTAAAGGGTGATCGCCCCCTGGACCGACCCGACGGTGGTATCCAGGTCCTCGACCAGCGCCGAGATCGACACGTTCATCAGGGTCGTGTCGATCACGTACACGAACATCGCCGCGGCCAGGATGGCCAGGACCACGCCACCCCTGGAGGAGGAGGTGCCGGCCGTGGGGGTGGGGGCGGTGGTCAGATCGCACCTCGCGGTGCGACGGTGCTGGGCTCCAGCGCCGGCACCGGCACGCTGATCGCCGGACTCTCGGCACCCCCGTCGATCTCGAACACCTTGCCGGTGACCCACGACCCGGCGTCGGACACCAGGTACAGGACCGCGCAGGCGATGTCCTCGGGCTCCCCCGGCCGTCCCATGGGCGTCCCGGCCAGGAACCGGGCCCGCAGGTCCTCGTCGGTGAGCACGATCTCGAGCGACCGGGTGGCCACGCCGCCGACGTCGAGCGCATTCACCCGTACCCGGGGTGCCAGCTCCGGCGCGATGTTCCGGGTCAGCCGATCGAGCGCCGCTTTGGCTGCTCCGTAGGCCGTGAAACCGGTCTGGGTCATACTGGCCGAGCGTGAGGAGATGTTGACCACGGCGCCCCGACCGACCGTGTCGACCATCTGGCGGGCGGCCAGTTTGGTGAGCGTGAACGGCGCGGTGACGTTGAAGTGGAACGCCCGCTCCAGGAACCCCTCGCTGGTGTCGAGCGCGGCCCGGGGCATCGTCCCGCCGGCGTTGTTGACCACGATGTCGAGTCGACCGAACTCGTCGACGGTAGACGCGACCAGGTGCTCGAGCTGGGCCGGATCGGTCACGTCGGTGGGCACGACCAGCGCCCGCCGTCCGGCGGATCGCACCAGCTCGGCCACGGCCTCCAGGTCCGACTCGGTGCGGGCGGCCAGCACCACATCGGCACCTGCCTGGGCCAGACCGATCGCGATCCCGCGCCCGATGCCCAGGCCCGCGCCGGTGACCACGGCCACGCGGTCGTCGAGCCGGAACCGGTCGAGGATCACGGACGCACCCGGGCCCGTCCGAGGCCGGGCGCGGCGCGGCCGGCCACGAGCGGGAGGTCCAGGTAGGTGAGCAGGCCCGGCTCGGCGTCGCACACGTAGGGGACGGCGTTGACGCAGTGCATGGCGGTGGCCACGATGCCGGGGTTGCGCTTCAGTCCGGCTTCGATCGAGATCGGGTGGAGTCCGTGGAAGGTCGTGAGGCTGCCGGGATCGCCGGTGATCTCCACCTCGAAGCGCTCGCCCTCGCCACCGAAGCTCCAGTCGGGATCCAGGTGGTCATCGCCCATGAGCCAGTTGACCGCTGCGGTCACCACGGGTTCGCCGTCGACCAGGCCGACCCAGCGGAAGCGCTGGGCGGCGACCATTCCCGGCTCGATGACGCCGATCGGCGAGTCGATCGGCGCGGTGGCGACCGCCATGTCGTGGGTGGTGCGCAGGGTGGGGTCCAGGTCGAACCCGAGCTCGTCGGCCACCATGTGGATCGACTGGCGGAAGCCCGCACCGAGCGCGTCGGCCATGATGCTGGTCCGGGCCTCCTCGGGCGTCTTGCCGAAGAGCATCCAGTCGCGGATGACGTCGGGGGCGCCGTAGGTGCGGATGTCGGAGAACTCCTCGGCCCGAACGCTCGTGATCGATCCCGACAGGGCGGACAGCATCAGCGGGAACCGCTCGGTGATGCCGCCCGGGTGGATGCCGGTTCCGTGCAGGGTCACCCCGGCCTTGCGGCAGACGGCGTCGAAGGCCGAGCGATCGTCGTCGGGCGGGTAGAACCAGCCGAGCGGCGTGACCACGTTCTTGCCCGACTCGAGGATCCGGGTGACCACCGACGGGTCGGCGAAGATCGGGCTGTAGATCACGCAGTCGGCGTCGGTGGCGACGAGTGCGTCGACGTCGGCGGTGGCGGCGAGGCCGATGGGATCCTGCCCGGCGAGCGTGCCGATGTCGCGACCGTCCTTCTCCGGGTTGTGCACCCAGCACCCGGTCAGCTCCAGGTCGGGATGGGCCAGTACCCCCTCGATCGCGGCACGTCCGACCCCTCCGGTCGCCCACTGGATCACCCGACGGCCCATCGCGCGTCCCCTCGCGCTCGTTGGAACATGTGTGGGGCGAAACGTAGCATCGGCGCCGCACCGGCCCCTCTCCAGCGAAGGCGACGCCCCATGGACTTCGAGCATTCCGAGCGCGCCCGCATCGTCATGGAGCAGGTGCAGCGCTTCGTCACCGAGAGGGTCGTGCCCCACGAGCAGACCTACCGGGACCAGCTGGTGGGCACCGACGACTGGACCCGGTGGGAGATCCCACCGGTCGTCGAGGAGCTGAAGGCCGAGGCGAAGGAACTGGGCCTGTGGAACCTGTTCCTGCCCGACGAGGAGCACGGCGCCGGTCTGGACAATCGCGACTACGCGCCGGTCGCCGAGATCACCGGGCGGAGCTTCCTCGCCCCCGAGGTGTTCAACTGCTCGGCGCCCGACACCGGCAACGCCGAGGTCCTGGTGCAGTACGGCTCCGACGAGCAGAAGGCGCGCTGGTTGCTGCCGCTGCTGGACGGCACGATCCGCTCCGGGTTCTCGATGACCGAACCGGCGGTGGCCTCCAGCGATGCCACGAACATGAAGGCCACCTGCCTGGTCGACGGCGACGAAGTGGTCATCAACGGGCAGAAGTGGTGGACGAGCGGGGCCGGCGATCCCCGCTGCGAGTTCCTCATCTTCATGGGGGTGACCGACCCCGAGGCCGAACGGCACCAGCGTCACTCGATGGTGCTCGTCCCGATGGATGCACCCGGGGTGAAGACCCTGCGGATGATCCCCGTGTTCGGTCACCTCGGCGAGCCGCACGGCCACGCCGAGATCCTGTTCGAGGATGTGCGCGTGCCGGTGTCCAACATCATCGCCGGTCCGGGTCGGGGCTTCGAGATCGCGCAGGGGCGCCTGGGCCCGGGACGCATCCACCACTGCATGCGGGCCATCGGCGCGGCCGAGCGGGCGCTGGAGCGGCTGTGCGAGCGTTCGCTGAACCGGATCGCGTTCGGCAAGCCGCTGGCCAACCTCGGCGGCAACCGCGACATCATCGCCGACTGCCGGATGGCGATCGACCAGGCCCGTCTGCTGACGATGAAGGCGGCGTGGGAGCTGGACACGAAGGGCACGTTCGGCGCCCTGGTGAGCATCTCGGCGATCAAGGTCGTGGCCCCCAACGTGCTGCAGCAGGTGGTGGACGCCGCCATCCAGATCCACGGAGGGGAAGGCGTGGCCGACCCCGAGCTGAGCTACCTGATGGGCATGGCCCGGGCGCTGCGGCTGGCCGACGGTCCCGACGAGGTGCACCGGGGTATGGTCGCCCGCCTCGAGCTGCACAAGTACCGGTAGGACGATGGACTACGAACGATCACAGCAGGGGTGGTTCGCCGTGCCGGTGCTGATCCTGCTCGGCGTCGTGGCGTGGGCCACCAGCAGCGCCGACGACATGTCGTCGACCGGCACCGCGGTCTTCACGGTGCTGATGATCGTGGTCCTCGTCGCGATGGTCACCTTCAGCCGGTTGACCGTCACCGTCGGCGACGGTCAGGTCACGGCCAGGTTCTGGCTGGGGTGGCCCCGGCGGGTTATCGAGCTGAGCGAGGTCACAGCGGTGCGAGGGGTGCGGAACTCGTGGTGGTACGGGTGGGGCGTGCGAAAGGTTCCCGACGGCTGGATGTACAACGTGTGGGGGTACGAAGCGGTCGAGCTGGAGCTGACGTCGGGCAAGGTCTTCCGCATCGGCACCGACGACCCCGACGGGCTCGAGGCGGCTCTCACCGAGCGGTAGGCGAAGCGCGCTCGCGAATCGAATCCGCTCGTGCCGGATCGACCGACGCCGTACGCTGGGTGCAGCCGACGGGGGTGGGCGGCATGACGATCCAGGAGAGCGAGGACCAGGGGGTGCCGCACGACGCTGCGGGTTCGAACGAGGCCGAGGTGCTGGCCTTCTCCGACGTCGTCATCGGCCGGGCGGCCGAGACCGCTGCGCTCCTGGATGCGTTCGAGCGGGTACGGGAGGACGGCACGACCGAGCTGGTCACCGTCGCCGGTCCCCCGGGTGTCGGCAAGTCGACGCTGCTGAGGACCTTCGACGAACGACGTTCGGGCGGCGTGTTGGGCCTCGGCGTGAGTCGGGAGGTCGGTGGTGGCCCATACGGAGCGCTCGCCGCCGCCCTCGACACCGTTGCGGCCCAGATGCTCGGTGCGCCCCAGCGGACCTTCGACCAGTGGCGCGGCGAGCTCGAACAACAGCTCGGAGACTCGGCGGGTGTTCTGGCCGCGATCGTCCCGAATCTGGGGTCCTGCCTGGGTGATATCGCCACGCCGATCCGGGTGTCGGCCGGCGACGCTCGCAGCCGGTTCGATCGAGCGGTCGAAGCGTTCGTCGTCACGACCGCCCGAGCGATGGGTCCCGTCGTCCTGGTGCTGGAGGACCTCCACTGGGCCGAACCGGGGACGTTGCGCGCGGTGCGCGGGCTGCTCGACCGGGCGCCGGGGCAGACGATGGTGATCGCGACCTGGCGCGAAGGCGAGTTCGATTCCGCGCAGCTCGAATCGACGCTGACGGCTCGAATCGGGAGCACCGCATCCATCGAGCTCGAGCCGTTCGACCAGCACGATGTCGCCAACTATCTCGAGGCGCTGCTCGGCGGTGGTCAGAGGGACGACACCGCCGAGACCATCGGCCGCCGCACCGGCGGCAACCCGTTCTTCCTCCAGCAGTTCGTGCGCCGGGCGGTCAGCGAGGGCGCACTGCGGTTCGACTTCGGCGCGACCTCGTGGCGCTGGGAACGAGACCGGCTCCACCGCCTGGAGACGACGGACAACGTTGCGGAACTCCTGACCGAGACGATCGACGATCTGCCCGATCCCTTTCCACGGGTGTTGTCCGCGGTGAGCTGTGTCGGCGGTCCGTTCGATCTCTCCGATGCCCTGGCCATTTCCAGCGAGTCGCCCGAACTGGTCGCCGAGGCCATCTTCCAGGGGCAGGCGGTGGGCCTCCTTCGGGCCGAGGCCTGGGTCGACAACCGGCCGGTGGTCGATGCCGAGCGGTCGTACGCGTTCATCCACGACCGCGTGGCCGAGGCTGCCCGCGCCCGTCTCTCGCGAGAAGACGAGGTCCTCGCGCACCTTCGGTTCGGCCGAGCGCTGCGATCCTCTCCCGAGCGCCTGTTGGACGCGGTCGCCCACCTGCTCCGGGCCGAGGAGGCGCTCACGGACTCCGCGGAGCGCGCCGATGTGGCCGCCCTGGCGCTGGCGGCGGGTGTGCGGGCGGAGGAGTCGGCGTCCTTCCCGATCTCGCTGGATCTGTTCACGGCGGGGCAGCGGCTGCTGGGCGACGACCGGTGGACGTCTCACCGCGAGCTGGCCATGCAGCTCCAGATCCACGCCCTCGATGCGGCGTGGGTCACCGGCGACTGGGAACTGCTCGACCGGCTCCACGCCGAGGCCGAGCCGTTTGCCAGCGACCCGGTGGATCGGGCCCGCGTCAATCAGGCTCGTCTGAAGTCCCTGATGGTCAACCATCGGACGGCGGAGGCCATCGACCTGGGGCTCGAGCTGCTGGCCGGTCTGGGCGTGCGCGTCCCCTGGGATCCGGGTCGGCGCCACGTGGCCCAAGCGGCGCTGGCGACCACCATGCGGCTGCGCCGGTACTCCGACGACGACCTGCTGGCGCTGCCGCCGTGCAACGACCCGAAGGTGATCGAGGCCACGCGGGTGATGGCGGAGCTGTTCAATGCCAGCTACGGCGCCCGACCGCAGCTCTTCCCCGTCCTCGTGAGCAAGGCCGTCGACCTCACGCTCCAGGCCGGCCTGCACGAGCTGTCGCCCGTCGCTTTGGCGGCGTTCGGGCTGCTCCAGATCGCTCTCGGCCGCTACGAGGAAGGCATCAGGCTCGGCGGCGTCGCCGTCGAGCTCGCCGACCGCGAGTTCGCCCGGCGCTACCGGCCGTGGACGAACTTCCTCTACCTGAACTTCATCAACCACTGGAAGCATCCGATCCGCTCGTCGCTCGACACGCTGCGCGAAGCGCATCGCGAGGCCCTCACGGTCGGCGATGTCGAGATGGCCGGGTACCTCGCCGCGGTGCTCACCTCGCATCTGTTCGCGGTGGGCGTGCCGGTGTCGGAGTTCGACGCCGAAGTGGCATCGATGGTCGACTCGATCCGGGAGCACCGACCGCAGGTGGAGCTGTGCGAGCAGGTCCGCCAGCTGGTCCACAACCTGGGAGACCGCAGCCCGGAACCCCATGTGCTGGCCGGCGAGACCGCGTTCGACGAGCGGGAGGTCATTCCCCGGGCCGAACGCGACGACGACACCGTGGCGTTGGCCACCTATCACCTCAGTCGTCAGGGTCTCTTTTACTGGGACCGGGAGCCGCACCGGGCCATCGAGGCGGCGGCGACGCTGGAGGATGACTACCTGGAGGGGCTGACGGCGACCGCCATGGTCCCGCTGTTCCACCTCGTCAAGGCGCTTTCCTGGTTCGCCGTGGAGCCGAGCAGCCCCGAGACCCGACGCGTGGTCAAGGCGGCCCGCCGCAAGTTCGAGAAATGGGCCCGGCTCTCACCGGCCAACTACCTCGCGCCGAAGCTGCTCGTCGACGCCTGCTGGGCTCAACTCCGCGGACGGACCGATCAGGCCGAGATCCTGGTCGACCGGGCGATCGGTCAGGCCGACGATGCGGATTTCCCGTTGTACGGAGCGCTGGCGCGGGAGATCGCCGCGGAGCTCTACCACGCCACCGAACGCGACCGCGTGGCCACCACCTTCCTGCGTGAGTCGATCGAGCTCTGGGAGCGCATCGGGTTCCACCGCCGAGTCGACCGCATCATCGAGGAGGAGCGCTGGTTCGACGCGGGAACGGTGCCGTCGCGCCACCGACCGAGCGCTGAGTTGGCCGAACCCCGACCGGCCGCCGGTGAGCTGCCTCCCCTGGCGGCCCGCGCCATGACGTCGCTCGCTGCCGCGACTCGGGCCCGCCAGTGTGTCCTCTTCCTCGATGGATCGGGTGAGATCGAGCCGGTTGCGATGGCCACCGAGGAGGGCGCGGTCCTGGTCACGCCGGGCCGGGCGAGGTCCCTCGACTTCGAGGTGGATCCCTCGATCGCCCGCCGGGTCTTCCGGAGCAGCACCACGGTGCGGGAAGCGGTCGGCGAGGATGCGGTGCTGGTGGTTGCGGTGCAGCTCGGCGAGGAGGCGATCGGGGCCGTTCACCTGGTGCGAGACGCTCGCAGGCCGTTTCGCGCCGACGAGGAGGGAATCGCCGCCGATCACGCCGACCAGATCGCCATCGTCATCGAGAACGCCCAGCTCTCCGACCAGCTTCGCGAGCTGGTCGACGAGCGGGAGACGCTTGCCGCGGCGCAGGCGCGGTTCGTGCCGACCGAGTTCCTCCGGAATCTCGGTGTCGAGGACATCAGCGGGCTGGAACCGGGTCGGACGCTCGAGCACGAGCTCACGGTGCTGTTCGCCGACATCCGCAACTACACGGGCATCGCGGAGGAGGTCGGCACGGTGGCGACCCGACGGCTGGCGATGGACTTCCTCCAAGCGTCCGAGCCGGCCATCGTGGCCAACAACGGGTACCTCCACGGCGTCCAAGGTGACGAGATCTTGGCCCTCTTCGGCAACACGGTCGATGACGCGGTTCAGGCGGCGCTGCAGATGCTTCGCAGTCAACGGCGGCACAGCGAACGACGCGCCGGCGAGGGTGCCCGGGAGCTCCAAGCCGGGATCGGCATCAACCACGGGCCGGTCACGCTGGCCACGGTGGGTGGCGTCAACCGCATGACCTGCGGCGTCTTCGGCGACGCCGTCAACCTGGCCAGTCGGGTCGAGAGCCTCACCCGTCGCTACGGCTGCGACCTGCTCGTCACCGAGGACACCGTCGGTGCGCTGGCCGATCCCGACCGCTACCTGATCCGACGGGCCGAGCGGGTCCGGGTCAAGAACCGGTCCACACCCGTGATGCTCTTCGAGGTGTTCGACGAGGACGACCCGCAGCGCAAGGAGGCAAAGCTCTCCGCTCGCGAGCGCTACGACGAGGCGTTTGCGCTCTTTGATGCAGGAGAGATGGACGCCGCTGCGTCAGCGTTCCGAGCGTGTCTGGAGGTGGTGCCGGACGACGGCGTGGCGAATCGCCACCTAGAGGCGGCGACACACCTCGCTCGCGTCGGCCTCCCCGATGGGTGGGACGGTGCCACCACACTCATGACGAAGTGAGGCTGGGTCAGTACCCGTCTCTGGTGTTGTCGAGACGAGTTGCCCAGGGGGCGGTGCCTGAGGCAGATCGGGCCGATTCGTGACCACCTGCTCGCTCCCGAAGATCGTCGCGGGCCAATCGGGTACCTGCCTCTCCCGGTTCGACATCAGGATCGGCCTCAGCCGCGGTTGCCGCCGTGGACGCGGCCTGCGATTGGCCACCGGGACCCGGGCGTCGGTCAGCACGGGTCTGGCGTCCAGGCCCTCGAGGAAGCGGCGGATAGCTGCGAAGATGGCCGACGATCCACGTCGCATGAATCCCGGCGAGTTGGGGTTGAGCGGCATCGCCGGGTCGAGCATGGCACCGCTCCCTCCGGCGCAGGGTGCGCAGATGCGCATCGATTCCACCGAGCTCCCAGGGATGCGGCTGGCCGATCGAAGCGATAGTCCTGATCGAGTTCGACGAGTGGGCCGGAACTCGGCTGGCTCACGATTCTCGATGTCGAAGATGTAGCAGTAGTCGCCCACCGGTGTTGGCTGTCGGATTGGTCCCGAGCCGCTCTGATCGAGGAAGCCAAATGGCCACATCCACTTGAGGCCGACGTCGTCGTCGCGCTCGTCGCCGCTCTTGGTCCTCGATGAAGTGGTCCAGGATCGCGTTCACCGCGTGCCGGCCTGATTCGCAGGCAGCCTCCATGCTCGTCATTCGCGTGAACGTGCGTGTCCAGGTTCCAGCGAAGACGAGGCAGTCAGCGTGAACCTCATAGCCCCCATGATCAGCTACCCAGACGTGCTCGTTCTGCGTCCTTGGCCTTCTTCTCGCGGCACTCGCCGGTACGAGATCGACGAATGGTGAGGGTTCCAAGGGTCGCCGCCCGGTCGATTATGCCAGTCGCTGACAATCGGCACGAGGTACGGTGCCCGGTTCTCGGTGAGTCTGGTCGCGGGCTTGCCGTCCTTGTCGATCGCCGCAACCTTGAAGCTCCGGTCGAGCGTGTACCAGACCGGCGTCGGGAACGTCTGGGCCGGTTCGCGTGGCATGTCGTTGCCGAGAGAGGTCGTGATCTGGCGCCACACCTCGTGGGCGATCTCGTCCGGAGAGCAGTCCTTCGCCGGCTCGCCCCGGGGGCACTCCGGTCCGTTCTGCGGCACGCTGGGGCGAGGGCATGTTCCAGTCCCCGATGTCGACGGAGAGCACCGACACGAACCCGTCCTTCCGGGGATTGCGGACGGTGCTTCGCTTCCCACAGACCATGGTCGATTGATGGACGAGAGCGCCCAAGGTGAATCGGTGTAGTAGACGTGACCGTGGACGAGCTGGAACTCGGTGTCGAAGTAGAACTGAAGGCCCGAGAGGGTCTGGTAGCGGTCCCAGGGCTTCAGTGCCGAGCTGGGACATGTTGTAGGCGGGGATCTCGTTGTAGGGCGTCTGACGGCCTTCTTCGTTGCTCCCGGACGGGCCTGTCGCGGGCCATGGCAGGTTGCCTTCCTGCTCTTCATCTGGCCGTGGTGGGGACTTCGGGCGGCCCGCTACTCGTCCAACCCGCCAGCTCCTTGATCATCCCGCCGACGCCGAGCTCCGCTTCTGCAGTCCTCCGACGACACGTTCCGCTTGCGGTGCGTCGAGTGCCACCACGTAGTAGGTCTCATGCACCTCGTCGGTCGCCTCTTCCCCTGTCTCGGCGCTGGAGTTCGCCGGTGCGACGATGGCCGTCAGCTTCTGCTCCGCTGTCAGCCTCGAATCTGACGAGTCGCTGATTCGGGAACTCGACGCCGAGCCGGTCGGTCAGGTACCGGTACCAGTGATCGAACCAGGCCTCGGTCGTCGGGCCGTTCAACACGCCATCCGCCTTGTTGTCTCGGCGGTCCATCCGAAGCTGGAGCTGGAGATAGGTGGAGAGGTTGGTCCGCGCGTCGCCCCAGCGAGCGTCGAACGCAGCGAGGACCTTCGGCATGTTGATGAGTTGGTTGTCGAAGGCCTTGCTGTAGTCGTACATCGGCTGGCCGGTTGCTCTGGTCGATGTCGACGAAGAACTCGTACGCCGAGATGTCGTCCAGTTCCATCCCGCGGCGTAGCGGGCTCGTCGACAGGTACCGCGCGAGGCGGCTGGTGAATGTCGAAATGTCAGCCGGTGTGAATCCGACTTCACGCAACTGCCCGAGTCCACCGAGGAACTCGGCTACGGATCGCGGCGCCTCCCTCGGGAACACGAGTGAGGGTCGTCCAGGCGGCGTCGTCGTTGCCTGAGTGACGACGCGTTGGATGTTGTCGAACACGGTCCGGTGAGTCGGCTTCCAGCTCCGAGTGAGCTGCCAGCCTTCAGGACCGGCGCCGTTCTCCGCGGTGGGCACCTCGCCTTCGTCGACCGCCTCTGAGTTCTTCTCCGTGTCGGTCGGCGTCCAGCTCTCGACCATCTCGTACACCGGGATTCGCTGGAGCATGTCCCAGATGTGCAGGTAGTAGGCGGGAAAGAACCGGAAGCCGTGCTCGCCGGGCAGGTGGTCCGGGTATGCATCGCTTGTTGGAAGGCGCTCGCTCTCCTCCCCCCACCCGGGGCGGAAGGGTCGAATCACCGACCTCACGCCGTCCTGTGGGGGCTCCCCCCGGCCGGTAATGTCATCGGGCTCCGGAGGTTGTGCCCGGTGCGAGGCAGCCATACCACCGAGCTTCACAGCTGCATCAGATGACTCGGTCTGGCCAGCGGGAGGATCGGGGCGCTCGTCGGTCGCGAGTTCGTAGACTGTCACCTCGAAGCCGCGCTCAGCGAGTTCGTGCGCGGCGGTCAATCCGGCAATTCCGGCACCGAAGACGGCGACCGTTGGCCGCTCCGCCATCTGCGCTGGCGGGATGACCGGCTCAGGTGAGTTCGAGGAAAGCGTCGGAAGGCGCGACATTCAGATCGCTTGAACAACTTCGCTAGTTTCAGTCGGCTGCTGATCTTCGTGGCCCGGTAAGCCAGTAGTTCGTCCGCGGCGTCGACGACGCCCATTTCGAGCGGCTGCCGTGGATGGCGTCTCGTAGACCTGTGCCGACCGGGTCAGTGACTCCCAGTCAGCCAGGTCCCGGTGGCGACCGAGGGTTTGCTCCGTTGCCGCCAACAGGCGCTCCGTGTAGGGCTCATCGAGCGTCGAACTCATGTCTTCTTGCCCGTCTCGAGCGAGGTCCTTCGCGAGTCGCGACAGAACTGTCTCTTTGCAGGCTCAGGAAGCTCGTCTCCACCAGCATCAGTGCTCGGACGGCAGAAGCGCGCTTCCAGTTCTGGTTCCATCGGTCGACCTTTCATGTCATCGATACGGCTGGTCGCGGTCGAGGCGATCTCGCAGCGGTGGCACCGAGTCGGTGCGGACTGCGGCGTGGAGGTAGGTGCGGAGGCCGTCGTGGGCCGTGAGCAGGTCGTCGAGCTCGCCGATCAGGCGGATTGAGCCGTGCTCGACCGCTTCGGCCAGGCCCACCCGGCCGTCGATGAGATCGCTCACCGCTTGGCGGCTGGTGGTGAGCCGCACGGTCGCCTCGGCGCCGGCGTCACGGCTCACCCCGGAACTCCCGCCGTCGAAGGTGACCGTGAAGACCTCGTCCCCGAGATCGACCGACAGGGACTGTCCGGCCAGCTGAGCGCACAGGCGCTCGAACGCGGCCGGCGCATCGCGTTCCAGCGCACGGAACGAGGTCTCGGCCAGGACGGCCACGGGCTCAGGACCAGAGGTATTCGAAGACACCGGTGCCCACCTCCCCGATCGTCTCGCCGCCGACCCGACCCCACGCCGAGACCTCGCCGCTCACCTCGTTGAGCACGACGACACCCTCGGGATCGACCTCGCTGGGAATCACGATCCGCCCGTAGTCCCGGGGTCGGAAGCGCACGTCGAGCGCATCCTTGCCCCGCCGGGCCGAGATGTGGTGCTCGGCCGGGATGTCGCTGGCCGATCCAGGTCGAAGCAGCCGCATCGCTCCGGGCACGACCACCCGCGGCGCCGATCGCAACAGCCCCTCGGTGGTGACCTCGACGTCGACGTCTCGGAACATGACCGCCGGCTCGTCGTTCCGCCACACGTACAGGCCCTGACTCCGGGCGTGAGTGTGGGCCGAGTCGGTCATCCGGGCGTACACGATCGTCCACGGGCTGCTGCCGTGGCTGGGCATCGTCGAGCCCCACTGCCAGCCGAAGTCCTCACCCCAGCGGAATCGGCCCCAGTTGTGGTCGTGGTAGGCGCGCGCCCGGCGCATCGAGAACCGGAGATCTCCGATCTGCATCCATCCGTCCGCGGTGAGCCGCGGAACGAACAGCCACGACATGCGCCCGGTCGTCCCGAGCGGCTGATTGTTCTTCACGAACGGGAGGGTTCCCGGCTCGAGCCGGATCCGGCCCTGGAGCCCGTGCTCGGGAAGGCGGAGATCGAGCTGGTACGCGCCCCCGTCGAACGACAGCCGGCTGGCCCCGAACCGACCGTCGACGCCGGAGCGCGCGATGTCGACATCGTCGGGCTCGATCCGGCTGACGAAACCCGCCCACTCGTCGTGGTGCACCAGGATGATGACTCTCGCAGACGGTCGCCCGTCGGTGCGCCAGTCCTCGGTGTTGAGGCTGAAGTTCACCAGGATGCGGCAGTCGTCGCCGTGGACCACGAAGTGGTGCCACTCCTTGAACGGCCCGGTCCCGTCGCCCCGTTGTCGCCCGCTCCGGAACTGATCGGTGCGTTCCAGCACCGGGCGGGACGGGGCGAGCATCATCGCAGCAGCCCCTCCATCGGGTCGCCTGGGACGGGGGAATGCGGCGCCTCGGGCGGGGGGACCAGCGCCCGGAGCCGCGCGTCCACCGAGAGGACACCCAGCAGCAGTGCCTCAAAGGAAGCTGGCGGGGCTTCGGGTTCGACGGCCTCGGACCCCATCGCCTCGGGAGCTGGCGTCGGGAGGCTCGCCCGCACGAGTCCGCCGATCCGGAGGGCGCCGAGCAGCAGCAGTCCGGGGACGTGGTACCGGGCGAAGTCGGCGTCGAGGGCGAAGACCGGGCTCATACCAGCCCCTCGGGGCGAAGTGAATCGATGAGGTCGTCGACCCCTCGGGCACTGATCAGATCGTCGAGTACGTCGAGCCAGGCGGTCGGAACCTCGGTGTCCTCGTCGATGTCGTCCAGCACGTTCAGCGACACCGCCTCCCAGATCTGCCGGAGCCGCTCGGTCTCGGGGGCCCCGACGATCGCTGCGTGCCAGGCGGCTCCTTCGTCGGTCTCGGCGAACCGTCGACCCTCCGCGACGAGGAACTGGACCAGGGACCGGGCGCCGGTCGGGCTCTGGAGCATCGCCAACCGGGTCTGGGCCAGCACGTCCCGCAGCTCGCGCTCCTCGGCGCTGAGGTCTGACGGGGGTTCGGGACGGACCGACTGCGGGCCGTCCATCGCCATGCGGGTCACGACGTTCCGGATGCGCTCCAGCTCGGCGACCATGTGGCCGAACGCCGGTCCGTGGAACGCGAACGCGCCGTCGGCGGTCACTTGGTCCTCCGGTGCACGTAGTCGACGAGGTCTTCGAGCACGCCGCGGTGCGTCGATGGTCGCAGGGCGTCCAGCGAGGCGAGGTGCTCGCCGGCCCGGGTCGCGTAGCGGCGGGCCGTGGCCGTCGCGTACTCGATCGAACGGTGCTTGCGTACGAGCGAGAACAGCCAGCGGACCTCCTCGTGGGTCTTCTGTGGGCGCCGGCGGCCGATGATCTCCTCGGCGAGAGCCCGGCGTCCCGGCTCGGTCAGGTCGCCCGAGCCCACGAGCCGGTCCAGCACCTCGGCGACGTCGATCTGGCCGTCGCTGGCGGGCCGGTCCTTGGCGAGGATGCTGATGGCGCGTGCCCGATCCTCCGGCGATGCCGAACGCACGGCATGGAGCAGGATCAGCGTCCGCTTCCCCTCCCAGAGGTCACCCCCGATCTCCTTCCCATAGAGGTCGGGATCGGCCCGCAGGTTGAGCACGTCATCGACGATCTGGAACGAGATCGAGAGATCCTGGCCGAACGGCTCCAGCGCAGCGATCACCTCAGGGTTCGCGTCCGCTGCCATGGCCCCGACCTGGAGCGGAGTGATGAAGCTGTACCAACCGGTCTTCTGCACGACCATGCCGACGTAGTCGTCGTCGTCCAGGTCCCATCGGTTGTGGCGCACCCAGTCCAGCTCGGTGGCCTGACCCTCGACCGACTCATGAGTCATGCGCGCCACGGCCCTCAGGATTCGGAGGGCCGGCCCCAGACCGACGACGGCCACGTTGTCCAGCAGGGGCTTCAGTGAGAGGCCCAACATGGCGTCGCCGACGTTGACCGCCACCGGCACGCCGTGGTCCACGTGCAGCGTCGGCGCACCTCGCCGCATCATCGAGTCGTCCTCGATGTCGTCGTGGATCAGGAAGGCGTTGTGGTAGAGCTCCAGTGTCGCCGCGCTGGGCAGCACGGCCTCAGCCGGACCGCCCAGCGCACGACAGCAGGCGATGGCGAGGCTCGGCCGCAGCGCCTTCCCCTCGCGCAGGGGATAGTCGAGCATGAGGTCATAGAGATCATGGCCTCGCCCCGCGAACAGCGAGGTGATCTCGTCGGTCACGAGACGGCGGCACTCGCTCAGATAGACCTCGAGCGCGGTCTCGCCGCTCGGAGCGCGTCCCGTCCCCCTCGATTCATCGAGCTTCGTTGCTGCTCGTGCCATCGACCCCCCCGGTCAAGGCGATTCTTGCCGGAAGGATGGGATGGCGCAACGAGGTCGCCCGCGGTCAGGTCGTGTCGGGGAGACCTCGTGCGGCACGACCGGGGGGCCATGGCCCAGCACAGTCGGGCACGGCCGCTGGCCCACCGAACACGGTGAGTGACCAAGGGCCCTAGCTGTGGGTGGGCCCGCTGGCGACAATGACGCCAGGATCGGCGATCGGAGGGTTGTGCGCCGGGTCGCGGTAGGAGTCGTGGTGGCTCTGATGGCGGTCTCCGCCTGCTCATCAGGCGACGACCCGGCGTCGATCGAGAACCCGGACGGGCCGAACGGACCCGACATCGTTGCCGTCACCGACGACGACCCCACCGCCCAGCTCTGTGTCCGATGGTCGGAGTTCGCCGAGCTCATGGACTCCGACGCCCCTCCCAGCGACGAACTCATCGACGAGGTCCTCGAACGCCAGCGGGGAATCGAAGAGGTGCTCCCCGGAGAGCTGTCGGCCGCGTGGGCCGACATCACCGGATGGAACAAGGCGTTCGTCGAGTGGTTCGCGGCCGCCGGCTACCAGGAGGTGACCGATGACGCGATGGTCGCGGCGTTCGGCGGCCAGCAGGCCGCCGACGAGGCGGCTCACGCAGTGGAGGGCGGCTTCGCCACGATGCGCGAGTGGAGCGATCGCAACTGCGCCACCGGCGAAGAGGACCCACGGGCGTTCTGCGCTGCGTGGACCGACATCTCCGCATTGCTCGTGCAGCTCGACGAGGAGGCGCCGACCGCGGAGCGGATCGACGAGCTCTTCGCCGCCTACGACGAGGCCGACCCAGCCGTGCCGACCGAGATCCGCGATCGCTGGGACGACCTGCTCGCCTTCGCGGTGCCGTTCCGCGACGCGCTCGTGACGGTCGAGTACGACGCCGACCGCCTCTCCGACGAGATCCTCACCCAGGCCTTCGGCAGCGCCTCGGCCTTCGAGACCCTGGAGCAGTCCGCCGACGAGGCCCGCGTGGCGATCGACGAGTGGTCGGTCGCGGGCTGTGGCGACTTCTGCTCGCGCTGGGGCGAGACGAACGAGGCGATCGACCAGCTCGGGGCGAACCACTACGTGGGCTGGGTCCGCGACATGGGCGAGGAGGGTCCGGCCCAGTATGACGAGATGTGGGCCCGGATCGACGTCGGCGCCCGGCTCGTCCCGGACGAGTTGGCCGCAGACTGGGCGCAGTTGGAGGCCCTGCTCGCGGACTGGACCGACTGGTGGGCGACATTCGACTTCGATCAGAGCCGGATCGACTCACCCGAGGGAGCCGCAACCGCGCGCCAGCTCGCCGAAGCGTCGCCCTACTTCGAGGAGTTCGCCGTCGCTCGGCATGTCGGTCACCCGGACGACCGGGAGGGATTCCTCGTCGAGCTGCGGTCGAGCCCTGATTCAACGATCCGCGACTTCTGGACCGACGTCGTCGCCTCGGGGATCGTCTCAGCTCGCGACCGGATCGCGACGTGGATCGACGCCAATTGTGCGACCGCTGGTGGCCGACCCGGCCAGGTCCGGGTGCGGATGCCCGCCATCGAAGGAGCAGCCGGCAGCACCCTCGTCCTCGGCATCGGTCCACCGGGAGCCACGGTCGAGGACCTCGCCGACCCGGCCGCACTCCTGGCCGGTCACTGCCTGGGTGTCGACCGCGATCCGTGGGGTTATTGGATCGAACACGACGAGGAAGGGCAGGAACGGTTCGCCTACCAGGAGAGCGAGAACTTCCGATCCGAGCGCTGGAACGACAGCCTCTGCGACTTCAAGTGGGAGGAGGGCCCGGCCCAGCTCGAGGCCGGTCCGTACACGCTGCTGGCCGCCCTGGTGGAGGGGGACGTCCCGGGTCGGTCGATCGCCTCTGCGCCGACGGCCTGTCTCGCCCTCGACTTCCAGGTCGACGGGGAGACGCTCGTCCCCCTGCCGGACCTGCCAGCTTGCGAGATCAGCCTCGCCGCGCTCGTCGTCGATCCCGATCCGTGGCGCACGCCCGCTGCGGTCGCCCCGGCGACGCCCGGGGCCGGGACCCTGCGGATGACGGTGCCGGCCCTCGTCCTTCCCGAGGAGATCGAGGCCGACGGCGGCGAGCTCGTCGCCGTCGTCGTACCGGCCGGCACGACCCTCAACGAGGTAGGCCGCGAGCAGGTGTGGCCGAGCGGTGGCGTGCGGGCGTGGGTGCCCAACGCCAACGGGCCCCACGGCCAGGAGATTCGGGCGTTGGGGCCCGTGGCACTCCCGATCATGGCGGTCCCGTCCACCGGCGCGTTCGGCGGTCTCGATCCGAACTGGCTGGCCGAGACGCCGGTCGAGCGACTCCCGCTGGCCGTGCTCGCCCCCGGCGACTACGACGTCCACGTCCAGGCCACCGGCCACTCCCACGAGGGAGAAGAGCATCGGTGCGGCCGCACCATCGTGACGGTCGACGGCGACACGGTCGTCGACATGCCCGAGCTGGCGGAGTGCCCATGAGCGCCGATCTCGCCATCGAGGTGCACGGGCTGCGCAAGCGGTTCGGCCGCACTGACGTGCTGCAGGGGATCGACCTCGCCGTGCCCCGCCACTCGGTCTTCGGCTTCCTCGGGCCGAACGGCGCGGGAAAGTCCACGACGATGAAGATCCTGGTGGGGCTCCTGCGACCTTCGAGCGGGATGGCCGCGGTCTCGGGCCACGACGTGCACCGCGACGGCGTCTCCGCCCGGGCCAGCATCGGCTTCCTCCCACAGGACGTGTCGTACTGGCACCACCTCGATGTACGTGACGTGCTGCGCTTCACCACCCGGCGCTATCTCCACGGTTCCCGCCGGGCGGTCAACGAGCGGGTCGAGCAGGTGCTGGAGCTGGCCGGCCTCACCGCGTTGGCCAAGCGCAAGGTCCGCAAGCTGTCGGGTGGCGAGCGCCAGCGCCTCGGTGTGGCCGAAGCGTGGGTGGGACGACCCGACGTGCTCATCCTCGACGAGCCGTCGGCCGGGCTCGACCCCGAGGGTCGCCACGAGGTGCTCGATCTGCTCGACCGCCTGCGTGAGGACGCCACGGTCTTCTATTCCACCCACATTCTCGACGACATCGAGCGGGTGAGCGACCGGATCGCCGTGCTCGCCGGGGGAACGATCGTGGCCCAGGGGCCCACCGAGTCGTTCCTGGTCGGCGACCAGGGTGTCTATTCAGTCAGCACGACCGGACATCACGACGGTGCCTTCGATCATCTCGCCTCCCAACCGTGGGTCTCGCACCTCGAACGGCCCGAACCCGACCGTTGGGAGGTGGCTGTCAACGACCGCGTGGTCGCCGAGCAGCTGCTGTTGCGGATACTCGTGGGAGACCACGGCCTGCGGGTGACCGACTTCCGCCCCGCCCGGCGCAGCCTCGAGGACATCTATCTCGAGCTGGTCGGCCCCGACCACACCGGTGGCAGGGAGGTGAGCGATGACGACCGCTGACGTCGCCGCCGCACCGGCCGGCACCCTCGAGCGGTCCACCGGGCGAGGTCCTCTCCGTGGCCTGGTCGGCCTGACCGCGGCGGAGCTCCGGCGCTGGTTCCCCGGCCGGGTCCTGGTGCTGGCCGCGATCGGGGTCGGGCTCGCCGTCGCGGTCTTCGCGATCTGGTCCGGGGGAGCCGGCGTCGACGACCCGCGGCTGGGTACCTATCTGTTCCCCCTCTTCGGGCTCTGGATCGTCGTGCTGGTGCTGCTGATGGTGGCCACCGCCCAGGGGGCGATGGCCAACGAGGTCGAGGAGGGGACCGCTGCGTGGATCGTGGCCAAGCCCGTCGGTCGCCCGGCGTTCGTGCTATCGAAGTTTCTCGCTGCCGTACCCGGGGTGATCATCGGGGCGATCCTCGTGCCCGGCATCGTGGTGAGGGAGCTCATGTTCCGTGCTGCGGCCAAGGGCGACACCACGTTCAGGGCCGACGAGGTGCTGCGGCTCCTCGAGCCCGGCAGCCCATCCCTGGACGAGTTCACCACCGTGCCGATCCTCGACCGGTACCTCGGCACGCTCGCCCTGATCGCGGTGGTCCTGTTGCTGATCGTGGCGGTGATGATCCTGCTCGGCTGCGTCGTGCGGTCGCGAGCCGTGCTCTTCCTGATCGGGTTGGCCGTCCCGATCGGTCTGCTCGTCCTCTCGATCGTCGGCCCGGCCGAGATCGTCGAGCTCACCCCGGCCTGGGCGTTCGACTCGCTGCTCGACACGATCCTCGACGATCCCACGCCGGTGCTCGCGCCGATCCTGGTCACGGTGGCATGGACCACCGGCGTGATGCTGCTCGCCGTCGCCTGGTTCTCGCGGAAGGAGTTGTGATGAACGACACCGCTCTGCAGATCCACGACCTCCAGAAGCACTTCGGTCGCACCCAGGTCCTGCACAGCGTCGACCTCTCGGTGCCCACCGACTCGATCTACGGGTTCCTCGGCCCGAACGGCGCCGGCAAATCGACCACCTTGAAGATCATCATGGGCCTGCTGCGGCCGTCGGGCGGTCGGGCCGTGGTGTTCGGTGAGGACGTGGCCCGCCATGGAGCCGCGGCCCGAGCCCGCATCGGGTTCCTTCCGCAACACTCCCGTTTCCACCCCTACCGCACCTGCCGCGATGTGCTCTCCTACGTCGCCCACCTCTATCCCGGGCGCCGGTCACATCGCGAGCTGCGAGCGCGGGCCGATGAGCTCCTCGACCTCGTGGGCATGGGCGACAAGGCCAACCGGCGGGCCGGCACGCTCTCCGGCGGCGAAGCCCAACGCCTCGGGATCGCGCAGGCGCTCGTGAGCGATCCTGATCTGCTCATCCTCGACGAGCCCGCCGCATCACTCGACCCCCAGGGCCGTCACGACGTACTCACGATCCTCGAGGGTCTCCGGGGCCGGACCACCGTCTTCTACTCCACCCACATCCTCGACGACGTCCAGCGCGTGAGCGACTCGGTGGCCATCCTCACCGGTGGCGAGGTGATCGCCCAGGGGCCGATCGACGAGCTGCTGGAGACGCCGACGTCGGCGTGGACCGTTCGGGTCCAGGGCTCCACCGAGGCGGCCCGGGCCCGGCTGTCGGCCGAGCCGTGGATCGCCGACATCCGGGTTCGCCCCCGTGGCCACCAGGTGGTCTGGACCGTCC
The DNA here is from genome assembly GCA_963697385.1 of uncultured Acidimicrobiales bacterium. GTDB lineage: Bacteria > Actinomycetota > Acidimicrobiia > Acidimicrobiales > CAWCAL01 > CAWCAL01. The sequence goes on along the minus strand of CAVONU010000001.1, from coordinate 849,675 downwards.
GGGCGAGCGATGAGACCGCGGCCGAGGCACGGATGCTGCCCCTGCTGGTCGCCGAGGACGCGGTCGACATCGTCGAGTTCCACCCCAGCGAGCGCACCCTCGAGGACGCCTATCTCGACATCGTAGGAGCGAACAGTGGCACCTGATCCCCGCCCCGTTCACCGGCCGTTCCCCGTGCTGACCGGTCTGGGGGGATTGCTCCGCGGCGAGCTGACACGGTGGCTCGGTCGTCGCGGACTCGTGCACCTGTTCGTCTGGACCGCCGGTCTCCAGGGCCTGCTCTACTGGGACACCGTCGCAACGACGGACCCGTTCCCCGATTGGCGAGGGTTCGATCTCCTCATCCACCTGTGGTGGATCGCCGGCCCCCTGGCCGCCATCGGCATCGCCCAGAACGCCCTGATCGAGGAGCGCCACAACGACACCGCGTCGTGGGTCCTGTCCAAGCCCGTCTCCCGGTCGTCGTTCGTGATCAGCAAGATCATCAGCGACGCCGGTGGCATCATCCTGCTCGGCGTGATCCTGCAGGCGGCGATCGCCCGCATGTGGTTGCCCAACACCGACCCGGGTATCGGCCTCCCGATTCCGGTGCCGGACCAGGGCCGCTACCTCACGGTGATCGGCATCATCTCGCTCGTCGTCCTGCTCTTCGTGGCGATGACCGTGTTCCTCACGACGGTGCTCCCGTGGCGTGGCCCGGTCGCGGGGATCGGCCTGCTCGTGTGGCTGCTGGTCTGGAACTCGCCGTGGCGGTTCGTCGAGGAGTACACGATCGGTGGGCTCGTCACCGGCGAGATCCAGGGCGGAACGATGAAGCCCATCGCCGAGTACCTCGTGTTCGAGACACCGTTGGAGCCGGCCAGCTCCGTGCTGTGGACCGCGGTTGCCGCGGTGGTGTTCACCGTCGCCGGCGCACTGGTCTTCCGACGCGAGCAGTTCTAGTCCGGGTTCTTCGCCTGGGCCATCGCCACCAGCGTCCTGCGGTACCACGACGCCTGGGCCCCCCGCCTGTCACCGTCCCACGGTCGGGACCTAGGACTCTGGTTGGTGGTGAATCCGGATGCTTCGATGGGCTCAATCGGCAGACGTCCGGGACGACGACACGTGAGACCCAGATCGTCACGATCGCTCGAGCGGAGGGGCGATGACTGACCAGGCTTCCCCAGTGTGCACCCAGTGCGGGACCCCGTTGGGGCCGACCGTCCGTTTCTGTGGCAATTGTGGCGCCTCGGTCCCGAGCGCACCGGGTGGCACCGGGCCGCCCCCGCCGGCACGCACGGAGGCCACCGCCGTCACCCCAGCGGCAGCGGCAACCACGGCGACAGCGGCGGTCGGTGGCCCCCGACCGGACGACGGGGATGTCCGCATCTCGCGGCGGACGATGGTGATCGTCGGCGTGTGCGCCGTGCTCGCACTGATCGCGGGTGCGCTCGTGCTCTTGAACCGCGGGGACGACGGTGACCAGACCGTCGCGGTAGGCGATGAGGAGGGTGAGATCTTCCTGGAGCCGGCCGCGTCGCTGGGGCCGGGTCCGTTCGCCGACGAGGTCCTCGAATCGGAGCCGATCGGCACCTCGACGTCCAGCACCTCGACGACCGTTGCGACGACGACGACGATCGCCGGAACCGTGACGGCCGTGGCCGCCGTGGAAGGCGGCGCGCCGGGCCTGTACGGGGGCACGCGCAACAACGCCCGCTGCGACCGTGACGCGATGATCCGCTTCCTCGAAGCCGATCCCGTCAAGGCCGCGGCCTGGGTCCAGGCCCTCAACAGTGATCCGACGCTTCGCTGGAGCGGCGGGACCCAGGTACGCGTCGACCAGATCGGCGACTACATCCGAGAGCTGACACCGGTCACCCTGACGCGCGATACGCGGGTGACCAACCACGGCTTCAGCGCCGGCCGGCCGACTCCCCGGCAATCGGTGCTGCAGGCCGGTTCGGCCGTGCTGGTCGATCGTTACGGTGTGCCCCGGGCCCGCTGCGGCTGCGGGAATCCACTGATTCCGCCGGCCCGGGTGAGGGTGCGGCCGACCTACGTCGGCGTCCCGTGGCCGGGCTGGAACCCGGTGAACGTGGTGGTGGTGACCCAGGTCACGGTACAGATCGACATCTTCATCCTGGTCGACCTGCTGACCGGCGAGCGGCTCGAACGGCCGGCGGGAACGACCGGGGAAGAGGACACGACGCCGACGACCACCACCACCGTCCCGCCCACCACGATCCCGCCCACGACGATCCCGCCCGCCACGGTCCCGCCCGCCACGGCGGCTCCGACTCCACCCACCGTGCGGCCGCCCGCCACCCAGCCGCTGCCGCCGCCCGATCTGGGGACCGGCGACGTGCAGGTGACGCTCGATTGGAGCGGAGACGCCGATCTCGATCTTCACGTCATCGACCCGAGCGGCTTCGAGATCTATTTCGGCGCGACCACCTCCCCGAGTGGCGGGACCCTCGATACCGACAAGATCCCGGACTGTGGCGAGGGCGGGCCCCACGTCGAGAACGTGTTCTGGCCGGTCGGCGGCGCGCCCACGGGCCAGTACCAGGCCTTCGTCAGCAATCTCGGGTCCTGCACGTCCGGAGCCGTCGATTTCAGCATGACGATCCGGGTGAACGGTGCGCCCGCCGGTGGCGATGCCGGGACGCTGGTCGACGGCTCCGAGAGCGATCGAGTCACGTTCGGGTTCTAGGCCGTCTGGCGCTGGGAGGGGGAGCCGGCAGGGGAGCGACTCAGGGGGTGAGCACGTGTCGGCCGAGCGCCGATCGGTCCGCCAGGGCGGTGAGCGCGGCCGGAAGACCTTCGAAGCCGACGAGCTCGGTGGTCACACTGGTGAGCGAACCGTCCTGCAACAACGGCAGGACCTGATCGTGCACCGCCTGATTGTGGGACCGATCGTATGCGCCGACGTACACGCCCATGACGGAGCAGTTCCGGGTGACGAGGAGCTCCGAATCGAGCGCGGGCCAACGGCCGCTGGCGAAACCGACCAGGAGGAACCGACCTTCACCGGCGACGGTTCCGGCCATCGCCTCGCCGGCGGTCCCGCCGACCGGGTCGAAGACCACGTCGGCGCCTCGGCCGTTCGTCACCTCACGGACGACGTCGGCGACGTCCTGGGTGTGGTGGTCGACGATCACGTCGGCGCCGAGGGCCCGACAATGGTCCGCCTTGGCCGGACCACCGGCGACGGCGATGACGCGAGCACCCATGGCCGAACCGAGTTGGACGGCGGCGGATCCGCTGCCCCCGGCGGCGCCGAGGACGACGAGGTGCTCGCCGGCTGCGAGCCCCGCTCGATCGCGCAATGCGATCCAGCCGGTGACGAAGGGAATGTGGAAGCTTGCAGCGTCGGCATCGGTCAACCAGTCCGGGGCCGGGAACATCGTCGCTTCGGCGGCGAGGGCCTCGTCGGCGAACCCGCCGTTCCCGACGTAGAAGGCGGTGACGCCCATGCGGCGGGAACCGATCAGGTCGGTATCGACACCTTCGCCCACGGCGGTCACCGTTCCGACGATCTCCTGTCCGGGCGTGAAGGGGGCCTCGGGTGTGAGGGGATAGTCACCCCTGCACATCAAGACGTCGGGGAGACCGATCGCAGCCGCTCGGACCCGCAGCCGGAGGAAGCCCGCCGGCGGCTCGGGGACCTCGACCTCGCAGAGTTCGAGCACCTCGGATGGTTGACCGGTTCCGTCGGCGACCCAGGCTCGCATCGAGGCCATCCGGTCAGTCTTCCAGCCCGGCGGGGCTCGGGTCACCACGAGCCCGGGGACTTCACAATGGTGTGTCTCGGTGCGTCCCGATGCTGCCGGCGAGCGTGTGGTTCGGCACTGGGCTGACGGTCCAGGGCTGATCCGGGCCGGTAGCGTGGTCCAGATGGTTGAACGAGGTGGGGTCGGGCTCGGTCCGGCACGGAAGATGGTCGTTCGAGCGGCCGTAGCGGTGGTGTTGGCGATGGTCGCCACGGGTTGTCTCGTGCCGGATCCGGCCAGCATCCGGGGCACGCTCGGCTACCAGTACGACGCCGGCGAGTCCGTCGACGCCCGGATCACCTGGGGGCCGCGCTCCCTGGCCGGGGACGTCTACCTGCCCCGCGGTACGCCCAAGGGCACGATCATCTACTACTCGGGCGGTGGCTTCACCCGGTGGATCACCTACGGCACGGACGCAGCCCTCGCTCACGTCCGGCGGGGCTGGGCCGTCTTCGTTCCCCGCTACCGGCTGAACACGCGCTTCCCTGCTGCGGCGGTCGACGCGGTGGATGCGGTCCGCTACGTGCGGACCCGGGGCGACGCACACGGCATGAACGAGGATCACGTCGTCGTCATGGGGCTGAGCTCGGGTGCGACGCTGGCCGGCCTGGTGGCCGTCAGCCACGACGAGCGCTGGTTCGGCCACGACGCCAACTCGCGTCCCGACGCGTGGATCGCCGCCGGTGGGCTCTTCTCCTTCGAGACGGCCGGCGGTCGGGGCGGCTCGTGGCGGACCTATCCCGCCGACGTCAAGCGGGACTGGTTCGGGCCCGGTCGGCCCGTCCCGGCCCGGGCGTCAGCGCTCGATGCGGTCAGCGCCGGCGACCCGCCGGCGTACCTGATCCACGGCGAGGACGACTACGTCGTCCACCCGGACGAATCGACGGCCATGGCCATCACCTACGACGCGCTCGGTCGCGACATCTCCTACGACGTGGTGTCCCACCCGGCCGGCCAGGCCGAGCGGTACCACGTGGCCGGCGCGTTCGGCGCCAACCAGGCCGAGGTGAACCGGTTCATCGACCGCCACGGCGCCTGACCGAGGCCCGGACTCAGTCCAGGTCGGCGTCGGTCACCGCCCGGGCCAGCGCGTCCGCGCAGGCGGCCGAGGTGTCGCCGGGGACGAGGATGATCTCGTCGGCGTCGGTCTCGGCTGCGGTCCGTTTCAGTGTCTCGGCCAGGGCGTCGACCGAGCTGAGGCGGGCCAGGTCGGCCATGAGGCCGGCCACGTCATCGCCGAAGATCCCCATGTACTCACGGGTGAAGGTCCGCAGCCGGTCGGACGCGTCGGGTACTCCGCAGACGACGAAACAGGCGCTGGTGAAGACGGGCCGCTGTTTTCTGCCGGCGTCGGTCCAGGCCTGCCGGGCCGCGTCGATCGCCGGAGTGAGCTCGGCCGGGTCGGCGTTGAGTGAGAAGCCGGTGATGCCGTGAGCCCACCGGGCGGCCCGGGCCAGCGACTTGGGGCCGAGCGCACCGGCATACAGCGGCGGGCCGCCCTCCTGCACCACCGGCGGACCCAGCGGCGGTGCGCCCGGCACCGGCTCGCCGCCGCTCCAGAGGCGTCGCAGCTCCGCCACCTGTTCGTCGACGCGCTGATGACGATGGTCCAACGGGGCGTGCATCGCCTCGAAGTCCTGGCCGCGTGCGCCCACCCCGACGCCCAGGTCGAGGCGACCGTCGGAGATCACGTCGATGGTGGCCATCTGCTTGGCCAGGAGCGCGGTCTCGTGCCACGGTGTGACCGCCAGGTTCACCATCACTCTCGGCCGTGTCGTGAGCGCGGCGGCCGCAGCGACCGACGTGATCATCTCGGTGTTGCGGAAGGTGATGCGCTCGCCGCACGAGATCGACGAGAACGGACCCTCCTCGGCCACCCGGCACCAGTCCAGGAATGTCTGCCGGGTCCAGCCCGTGGCCATGTTGGGAAGCGCGAGTCCGACCTTCACGGTCCCGGACCCTACTGCTCAAGCGCCGTGGGACCAGATGTTCGACGTCGTATCCGCCGACGCAAACGAGGACCGGGCGCGAACCTTCTCAAATCGTCTCGGAGGTGGACGATTGGTACCCATGGACTCCCTTGCGAGCGGCGACGCTGAGGCGGCCGACGGCGCGAAGACACCGGTCCTCCGGCCCCCTGCGACGAGCCGACCCGATGAGCCACACCTGCCGTTTCGCTGGGAGTATTGGCGTTCGGTCTTCGGAGGCATGGTCTGGCTCTTGGTCAGTCGACCCGTGGTGGTTCCGATGGTGATCGGCCTGGTCTCTGGCTATCTGCTGATTCGCTTCGGCGACCCGAGCCGGTTCGGGTCGCTCGGGCAAGGGCTGATGTTGGGCGGTCTCATCAGTGGCGGACTCGCCTGGACCCAGTCCGTAACGAAGCAGCTCGGGGATCGCCGCGGTCTTCAGATCCAGCTCGGTCTCGGATCGGATCTCAGAAACGCCGATCTGGCGAAGACCGATCTGAGCGGGGCCTACCTGAGGGATCGGCGCATGTCAGGCGCTCGACTCTCATACGCGCGCTGCTACAACGCCGATCTCTCCAAGGCAGATCTCAGGGACGCCAGGCTCACGGGTGGGGCGTTCTTCGGCACCTCCTTCACTGCCGCAGACATGACCTCACTCGGAGGATTCCAAGCCGACTTCCGCAACTGCAGGTTCAACGATGCCAACCTCCAGCGGGCGTCTCTTTGCCATGCCGACCTTCGTCACGCCGACCTCACCGGCGCCGATCTGCGAAGCGCGGACCTCCGAGGATGCGATCTGCGGGACGCGAAGGTCACGGGTGCCAGGTTCTCAGGGGCGTGGTACACCCGTTCCACGCAGTGGCCGGACGGCGATGAGTTTCCTGGCCGCAACGGAAACGGCACCTTGGGACTCGTCCTCAAGCTCGAGAGCGAATCCGGCGAGATCGAGCCGGTGATCGATCTCGCCGAAGGGAACGTGCCGGGAGACGAGACGGTCGCGGGACGCCCCTCCGCAAGGTGAGGAGATGATCGACCGGGTCGGTCGCGAGGTATTCCGAGCACCCAGTCTGGACGAACTCGAGAGTTGGATTCGATCGGGAATCGGGATCCTACGAATGAACGGTGTTAACTTCTCCGGGAACGACAGCGGGGGAGACGTACGGCATGAGCGGAACGACGGACGCACGCGGGACGACGACGCGAGGTGGCGGACGGCGCTACCTCCTCGGGGTGGCGCTGGTCGCCGCGATGGTCATCGCGGCGTGCACCCCGCCGCCGGGACCGCCCTCGCTGCAACAGGTCAAGCAGAACGAGTTCGGCGATCTCGCGTCCGCCGAGGCCCAGGGGGTCGCCGCCGGCACCGCGCAGCCCATCGTGGAGTTCACCGTCGAGGACTCACCGCCGTCGATCTTCTACAACTGGGTCGTGCCGGACGGGCAGGCCGTCGCCTTCGAAGCCTTCATCGACCTGCCGCCGGGCTTCTCCCTGGCCAAGGTCAGCATCCTCGACAGCGACGTGCCCAGCTACTGGCTGAGCCTCAACGTCTACAAGGTCAGCGGTATCACGACGGGCCTGCGGGCCGAGTGGTCCACCTACGTCGACGACGGCACCGGGGTGCCCCGCTTCATGATCATCCGGGCTCGGGCCGACGAGGGCTCGATCGACCCGATCGGCCCCCTCGCGTACCCCGAGCCCTTCGACCACACCCTGGGCGGCGACCAGATCGACACCGAGATGTTCAAGACCGAGGAGAACTTCTTCGGCGTCCCGGTCCTGACCACCGACCTCCTGTTCGACTCCACCATCGACCTTCCCACTCCGGGCGCCCGCCAGTACGTCGAGCCCACCCTGGAGTGGGTCGCGGCCAACGACTTCATCTACTGGATCAACGGGGTGAAGGACCGCACCTTCTACAACAGCACGGCGCACAGTGCACCGCTGATCTCGGTCGACCTGGGCGACGTGACGTTCTTCGACGACAGCGAGTGGGCGCCGTTCCTGACCCCGGACCCGGAGCACGTGCTGGTCTACCTCGACAAGATCCAGTTCGCGATCGGGCCGTGGTGGAACATCACCTTCCCCGACGGCAACGTCGACCCGGTCACCCAGGCGTCGCTCTTCGACTTCAAGAAGTCGCTGTACGGCGGCTTCTCGTCGGTCCAGGCGCTCCAGGTGCGATCCGGCGCGGTCGATCCGGTGGTGCAGGGCACCGTCGAGGACGCGCCGCCGTCGGTCTACTGGCACTGGGAGATCCCGGCCGCCAACCTGGCCGCGTTCGAGGCGGCCGCCGGCCTGCCGGCCGGCTTGACGCTGGCCCCGTCCAAGCTCGAGGCCGGTGACGCAACCGCGGCCCAGTGGCTGACGCTGCACGTCTACCGGGACACCGGCGGCGTCGACGAGGGCCTGCGGGCCGAATGGTCCACCACGGTCGACGACGGCACCGCCGTCCGCCGCCTCACCCTGGACGCACGGGCCGACCATCCGGCGCTGGACCCGACCGATGTGCCCAGCGTGACGGACCCGTACACGCCCGCCACGCCGCTGACCCACGCGGTCGCCGGCGGTTCGGTGAACACCGACGGTGGGAACCGGTCCCAACGGGTTCACCTCGTCGTTCGCGGCGCCGGGCGGCGGGAGCTCCGTCCTGCCGGACCGTGGGTGGGTCGGGGCCGACGATCTGCGCTACTGGCAGAACGGCGTCGCCGATCGGCTGTTCTACGACAGCGCGTCGCTCGATGCGAAGACTTCGGTCGCTCCCGGAACGGTGTCGGTGACCGACGGCGGACTGTGGACCCAGTACGCCTCGGGCGTCGACCCTGACCGGGTGTGGGTCGATCAGGCCTCGATCGATTCCGTCGCCAGCCCCTGGTCGGTCATCCCGGGGAGCTGATCGCCGCAAACGAGCACATCGGGGTCAGGCACCGTTGTGCTCGTCGCGCCGATCAGCGGTCCGTCAGGTCACCTCGACGGTACCGACGAGCGCTCGGGACAGATCACGAGCGAGGACGGCTTGGAGGTATCGCAGACCGCGGAAACCGACGGGCTGAAGCGGGACGAGATCAGCGGAACCGAGCTCGCTGTGACCGTTGGCGCGGTCCAGCCGGGTCCAGCGGATGGTCGAATCGGTGAAGTACTTGTCCGAGCCCTCTGCCGTGAGCACATGGACGACGTCGTCCTCGATGCGGAGATCGGCGAGAAGCCAACCCGATCCAGCAGCGCGCCACGTGCCCGTGCGGATTGTCCGGAAGCCCTCGGTCGAAAACCATGAACCGCCCGAGGACCAGTCCAAGTCGGTGTACCAGCCTTCGAAATCGTCTGCGTTCACGGTGGACCCCTGGCCGTAGTTGAGGATGTCGTCGCGAGAGGTGGAGACGTAGACGCCCGAACCGAGCCAACCCAGCCGGCCGACGACCGAGGAGAAGTGCCAGTCGTGCAGCGACGCCTTGAACCGCTTCGAGCCCTGGCCCCAGCGGTTCGGAGCCACTTTCTCACCGGCGCCGGAAGGGGTGTACGCAGCGGCAAGTGCCGGGCCGCTGCCGCCCGTCAGGTAGTAGTAGTCGTCGAGGAAGTCGGTCGGACTGGACAGGAGCTCGAGGCCATTCCCCCAGCCCGGGTAGGGATTGGGGAATCCCTCGTCCGACCCCAGGTTCCAGGATCTGGCGGCCGACCAGGTCGTCGAGGAGAACCCGGTCTGCACGCCCGACGGGTCGAGGCGGATGAGGCTGGTCCAGAGGGTGTCCTCGTTCATGACACCGAGGAGCAGGTCATCCGCATCAGCGCACACGGCGCCGACGAGGAGCTCGCCGTCCTCGAGGTCCGTATTCGTGATCAGTCGGTAGCCGCCCCGACCGAAGGTGTCGATCGGGTTGCATGCCCCGTCGAGTCTGATCAGGAGCACACCGCCAGCGTCCGCTTCGAGTCCCGTATCGGCCGACACGCGTACCGGGGCATCGAGGTCGACCGATGCCACGATGGTGAACGCGCCGCTCGCGTGCTCCAGGACGCGCCGAACCGAGGACGAGCGGAGTCCGATTCCCAACGCTGCTTCGGCGGCTCCCACCAGGCCGGTGGCCGATGAGAGCTCGGAACCGTTCGAGCCGAGGATCACAGCGCCGAGCTCCCCGGTCGGGACTTCCTCGCCCCACGGGCTCGCGTCGGTCGGGCCGCCGACGAGTATGACCCTGTGGTCGTCGGTGACGACCGTGTGGAGGACTCCGATGGAGAGCTGGACCGGTCCGGCGGTCCAGTCCGGATGGGGCGCGCCCGTTTCGTCGTGGACGCTGATCGTGGTCGTCGATGCCATGGGGTGAACCTCTCTACGGGACGTAGTAGGGGCGAGAGACGAGTGCTCGATCGGGTCCGGCCAAGCAGCAGTTGATGCCGTAGTGGACGAGGAAGCCGCCGGCCGGAGCCGGGGATGCCGCGAGATCGACAGGGTTGCCGATCGGGTTGAAGAGCGGCCCGTAGGTCCTCCACTGGGGCGTCCGCTGCGTGTCATCCTCGAGCGTCAGCACCTGGAGGGCCTTGTCCTCGTCGAGCCGGGTCTCGGCCAGCGAGAACGGTGTCGACTGATCTCGCCAGATCTGTGGTTTGTTCGGCCCGGCCAGGCTCAGCGGAACGAGCTTCGTCTCCGCGCCCGCGCTACCCGCTCGGGCCTGGTAGCGCATGGACCAACCGATCGTGCGCCCCGTCGTCTGATCGCTCCAGGCCGAGGTGATGACGATGTCCGGACCCGCAGTGTCGACGGTCACGCCGGGTCCGCCGAAGAGCGTCTTGAGACCGAGCGTTGCGGAGACGGACGAAAGACCGGTCTCCGCCCGCCCGTGGTCGGTGATGGGGACCCCGACGATGTTCGTGGCGAAGCCGATCGGTCCTCCGGCCGGCGTGTTCGCTTCGACTCGGGCCGCGGTCACTTGCTTGCTGACGCGGAGGACCAGCGCGCCGCCGGTCGGCGTATCGGGCTGCACGAGGTGAAGCGACACTTGCCCGGTGGGTGAGGAGATCGAGCTCGGACACGGTGAATCGGTTCGGTCCGAGTTCGAGCTGCTTGCCCGTCTCCGACAGGCGTGCGAGGTGGTGTGTGCTCTCGGCCGGAGATTGATCGTCGAGGTCGACCATCAGCACGAGGAGCTGCTCGCCGTCCGCGGCGAGCCGCGTCGGCCCGTAGAGGACGCCCGGATTCAGGCGATCGATCAGAAGAGCCCCACCGTTTCCGAACGCGGCGTCGAGGTCTCCCTGCGAGTCCCGCCGGGTCACCAAGATCCGCTGGCGCGGATTCGGCTCGCTGCCGATTCTCAGACCGAGATCGTCCTCCACGGTCATCAGGGTGGACGTCGCTCCCGAGGGGTGGTGTGCCACATCCAGAACCCAACCCTTGTCGGGGAGAAGACCGGCCGGCTCCCACACACCATCGAGGGGGTCGTGCTCGACCACGGCACCGTTGGCCGAATCGATGCGGCCGACCCTTGTCGTTCGGATCGGACTGAACGGACTGAGGAGATAGCCGACGTCGTCGGTGGCCAGGCTCCGGCCCGAGGAGGAGAGCTGAGTGACGATGTCGGGCAGCTCGATCGAACCGGCGTTGCCCCACGTCGCATCGATCGCACCGTCAGGCGAGTAGGCCGTGACGACGGAGACCATCGAAATCATGTGCACCCCCAGAGGATCTCTTGCGCCTGTCCTGCTGGCGACCTTGGCATGCCACGCACCGCCTGTCTGTCGTGTCGGACACACAAGGCCCGGACCTCTGCCAGGTATCTCCTTGTCGCCGAGGTGGTCAGCTAGCTTCGCTCCGATGAGCTCGAGGTCGACCGATCGTTTGCCGGTGCCCGCCCGCTGCGACCACACGCCGGGAACCGGCGCGCGGTCCGATCGCTGCGTTGCCGTCGGTGAGGTCGCTCGCAGCCCGGGTCGCCGATCGGGTCTTGGGTCGCCTGAGGACCATCCGACGCCAGGTCGCTGACCGGGCGACCCCCGTCGGGGTCGATCGAGGGAAGGGGAGGTTCCGCCTCTCGGGGCGTGCGGCACGTCGCCTCCGGCGTGTACTCCCGCCGCGTGCCTTCAGGATCGTGGCGCAGCAGGCGCGGTCCGTTGATGTCCGGGGCGTCGCGGTCGCCGGGCCCGAGAGCGTCGTCGAGCTCGCCGCCGCCGGGGTCTGCCTCGTCGGGGACGCCCCGGCGGACGAGGGAGGCCAACCACTGGCTGATCTCGTTCGGAACGCGGAGGTCGGCACGCCGCTCGACCGGGCCCGTCACTCGGTCCGGCTGCGCAGGGCTGCCCGCCGGTGGTCCGACGCGCCATCGATCTCGGTCGTCATGGCGACCAAACGTCCGTGGGCCCTCCCCGCTGCGATGGAGCTGATCTCCGGACAGGTCGATCTGGACGTCGAGGTCTCGCTCGGCCTCCACGGCACGGCGTGGGACGAATGGTCGGACGAGCGGATCCGGGACCAGTCCCCGTGGCCCGTCCAGGTGACCCGCGTGCCCGAGACCGCGTCGCTCGGGACGGTGCTCAACGAGGCCACCTCACGTGCCACGTCGTCCATCGTCACCAAATGGGACGACGACGACTGGTATGGCCCCGGCCATCTGGCCGATCTGGTCGATGCGCTCGACTACGCGGGCGCAACGCTCGTTGGCAAGGCCGCCGAGTTCGTGTACCTCGAGTCCTCGGACGTGCTCATCCGTCGGGACGCGGATCGAGCGGAGCGCTTCTCGACCCGCCTCGCCGGTGGCACGTTGACGCTCACCCGGGACGACCTGCGCCGTGCCGGCGGCTGGCCCGACGTGCGACGTCACGTGGATCTCGCCCTGATCGAATCGATTCGCCGAACCGGAGGAACGACGTACCGGACCCACGGCTTCGACTACATCCTCATGCGGCGACCCGACGAGCAGGCCGACCACACCTGGTCTGCCGACGACGGGTACTTCCTGTCCATCGCCTCGGACCGCTGGGACGGGATGCGCACCGACCTGGCGTCGGCCTGACCACCGGTAGGATCGACGCGTGGTCGGAACGGACGGCATCCCGGTGGACGCCGATGCGTCGGACGAGTCCGACGTCCGCATCGAGGCTTCGTCGCCGACAGGCCGAGGAGATCGAGCGACTCGCCGCCCGTCACGAACGCCAGACTCGACGCAACTGAAGTCGAGCTCGAGATACCAGATCGGCGACGCGCTGATCGAACGCGGTTCGTTCGCCCCGCCACATCGGTCGATCGTTGCGGCAGCTTCGTGCGCTGTTCGCCAACCGGAGTCCGCAAGCCACCCTCCGTCGCTTCCACTCGCTCGCGGTCGACTCGCCCAACTCGTCCGTTGCGATCGGTGCGGTCCTCGACGAGTTCTCGTGGTCGTGCTTCGCCAACGAAGCGGCGCTCGTCGAGCTCCGACCCGACACCGCCACCACCGAGGTCGATGGGCTCGATCTCGTGCTCGTCGAATCGGCGTGGCAGGGCAACCGTGGCCAATGGGCCTACCTCGTCAACGGCGCGTCCACGCTGGAGCCGCTGCAGGAGCTCGTCGGAGCGTGTGCCGCGCACCACGTGCCCGCGGTGTTCTGGAACAAGGAGGACCCCGTCGGCTTCGACGCGTTCATCGACGCCGCCCGGCTGTTTCCGGCCGTGCTGACGACCGACGCCGGTTCGGTCCAGAGGTATCGCGACGTCATCGGACCGTCGGCGGTGGTCGACTCGCTCCCGTTCGCCGCGCAACCCCGAACGCACAATCCCATCGGTCGGCCCGAGCGAGCCGCTCCGCCGGGTGTGCTTCGCCGGTGCGTGGCGGGGCGACAAGTACCCCGATCGTGCCCGACAGGTCGACGAGCTGATGGGTCCCGCCCACGAGATGGGCGTGCTCGACATCTACGACCGCTACGCCGACGATCCCGACCGGGCGCGACTGGGATTCCCGGCGCCGTACGCCGATGACGTGCTCGGTTCGCTGTCGTACGACCGGACCGTCGAGGCGTACCGCCGCTACGCCGCGTTCCTCAACGTCAACTCCGTCACCGATTCACCGACGATGTTCTCGCGTCGCGTCTTCGAGATCCTCGGCGTGCGGAACGCCGGTGATCTCGACGCCGTCACTGGGGATCGACGAGCTGCTCGGCGACGTGGTGATCACCGCCGACACGGCGGACGGCTTCCCGGCTCGCGGTGGAGGAGATGATCTCGGACCGGCGGGCGCGCGATCACCGCGGCCACCGCGGGTACCGGCTGGTGCACGGCGGCGCACACCTACCGCGAGCGCCTGGCCACCGTGCTGGAGGTGGCCGGCCTGGAACCGGTGTCGACCGAGCGGCCGTCGGTCGCGGTCGTCTGCGTGTCCAGTCGGCCCGACCGACTCGACGCCATCGTGGACACGTTCGAGCAGCAGACGTATCCGAACCGCCGGCTGGTCATCGTCTGCCACTCGGACGACCACGACCTCGACGTGGTCCACCGTCGGGTCGCCGACCTCCCGGCGCGCTCGTCCTGTCCGAACCCGGGGTGCGGAGCGAGGCCGAGTGTCTCAATGCCGCGATCGCCGGCATCGATGCGGACTACGTGGCCATCGATCGACGAGGACGACGACTACGGCCCGGACTACCTCGGCGACATGATGCTCACGTTCGGATTCTCCGGTGCCCCGGTGGCCGGAAAGCGGACCTCATTCGGCCATCTCGAGTCGCAGGACCGCAGCGTGCTGCGCTCCGCCGGCCACGAGTTCCGCGACGTCACCGACGTGGCGGGCGGCACGCTGGTCTTCGAGCGCGACGTCGCGGTGGCGACGCCGTTCCGGTCGGTGACCGTGGCACCGACGCCGCGTTCCTGGCCGACCTTCGAGCGTCGGGCCTCCGCGTCTTCTCCAGCGACCGGTTCAACTACGTCGAACGGCTCGGACGGCGGTCGGGGGAGATCAGCGACGAGGACCACCCGGCGGATGCCGAGCCGGTCGGTGACGGGTACGCAGCAACAGAGTTCTTCGTCTGACGAACGAGCGCCCGTCGGGGGTCAGGCACCGGCCGGTGTGCTCGCTCCGAGGGCGTGTCGTCGCGCCGACCACATGGTCACTCCGACGCCATGCAGTCCGCGAGGGCTGCGCCGTCGATGTCGACGGCCAGCCACTGCGGCTGCTCGACCGAGGCGAGCTGCGGGTCGGTGTGGGCGATCACGAGTGATCCGTGGGCGACCACCTCGTCGAGGAGGGCCCGATGGCGCTCGACGCCGAAGGCGATGGCGAACGAGGCCCGAACCGGCACGGTCACTCGAATGCCCAGCAACAGCAGGTCGTCCGCACGGATTGCTGCGGTCCGAACGTCGCCCATGCCCTCGACGGCATGGACGGCGGGCCAGGTCGGCGACCGCGGGTGATCCCGTTGCGTCGATGACCACGGTGGGCAGTTGCTGGCCGTCGGCATCGAGGGTGCTCCCGATGTCGAGCGCTTCGAAGACCGGCACGTCCATCCGTGCAGGGTCCCACACACCGGGGGCCGGCGCCGCCACCCGGTCCGGTGGCCCCCGCCGGTAGGGTGTTGCGCCATAACACACCGCGGTGCGGGCGATCGGCGTGGTGGTGGGGTGCATGCTCGCCCTGGTGGCGTGCGGTGACGACGACACCGACGATGCTCCACCCACCGCGACGACGGCGAGCGTCGACGCTGCCGGCGACGGAGCCGGGACGACCACCACCGCTCCCGCCGTGGCCGACTTCGGGGTGGGGGTGTGGACCGAGACGTTCACCGACCCGGTCCCGTCCCACCCCGCCCAGTGGCGACCAGCCCGGCACCGACGAGCGGGTGCTGGAGACACTCGTGTTCTACCCGGCGATCGGCGACCCGGCGGCGTCGCGGTGCCCGACGCCGAGCCCGCCACCGATCAGGGGCCGTTCCCGCTGATCGTCTTCTCCCACGGGCTCGGTGGCACGCCCGAGTTCTCCCAGCCGGTGCTGGAGCGCTGGGTGTCGGCCGGCTTCGTCGTCGTGGCCCCGAGGTTCCCGCTGTCGCGTCCCGACAACCCTGCGGGTGCGGACGGCGCCGACGTGCAGCACCAGACCGGCGACGTGAGCTTCCTCGTCGACGCGATGATCGAGTCGTCGGCCGACCCGGATCTCCCGTCGCCGGCCTCGTCGACGAGCGAGCGCATCGGCGCCAGCGGGCACTCCAACGGTGGCATCACGACCATCGGTGTGACCCTCCACACCTGTTGTTTCGACGACCGCATCGGCGCCGCCGTCGAGTTCGCCGGGCTCCGACACCCCGTTCGCCGGCGGCGAATACGACTGGACCCTGGCCCCGCCGTTCCTGATCGTGCACGGCACCGCCGACCAACAGGTCGGCTACGGCTCCGGCGTCGCGCTCTACAACAGCCTGGCCGGCCCGAAGGGTCTCCTCGCCCTCGAGGGCGGCGGTCACACCGCGATGTTCGATCCCGACGCCGAGTGGTTCGACGAGGTCGTCGCGGCACCGACTTCTTCCTCGTGTACCTCGCCGACGACGCCGCGGCCCTCGGCCGGCTGGAGACGCCAGCGTCGAGCAGCGACGACGTGGGCTTCCGCTTCGACGACGGTTCGGGCACCGCTGATCTCGTGCCGACCACGCGGTGCCGGGGCTCGATCGAGACGTCAGCGTCGAGCCGTCGACGGATCTGGTCGACGGCCAGTCGGTCACGGTGACCTGGAGCGGCTTCCTCGCCCGACGGCAGCATCAACGTGTCCAGTGCTCGGACGCCGACGAGGGTGCGGGATTCTGCGACCTCACGAACGGGCAGATCCTGGTGCCCAATCCCACCGGGGCCGGGATGATCGACCTCGAGATCGTGGTCGGCCCGGTCGGCGAAGGCACCTGCGGGCCGGTGCGACCGAGTGCGTGATCGCCGTCAACGACTCGAGCCTCGCCGACCCCGACGCGACGATCTACGTCCCGCTCCAGTTCGCCGACTGCGTGGAGACGAACAGTGGATTTCCGGCGAACTCGATCGCTCGGGCGCGCATCGAAGGAGGTGAACCCGCCAAGACCGGCGACCGCCGGCCTGACGAGAGGAGCCCCTGACGTCGACCACGAACGCAGCCGAGAGCGAGACGACCGCATCGAGGACAGCGATCCGACGAGCCGTCGCCTGGTCATGATCGTTGCCGTGGTGGGGTCGGGTGTCCCCCTGGCCACCGGTGCGAGCGCAGCGCCCGTCCGAGCCCCGGAGAGGTGCGTGAACATCGTGACCTGCGGACCCGGGCAGCTGCCGCCGGGCAAGGTCGACCCGGGCGCCGAGGCCCCGTCCGCCGGCGCTTCCGGCCCCCAAGGTCGTGCTCACCGACCTCGCCGCCTACTCGACGCCCGGCCGGCCGTGGGTGCGCTCACGACCTGGACGTGACCAACTGGCAGTCGTACCACCCGTCGCTGTTCGCCCAGGCGCCGCCCTGCGCCTGTGGTCGCAACACCAAGGCGTCGCGCACGTGGGTGGCAGCATCGACGACGCCGTGAACGCTCACCGCATCTACGGCTACTGCGCCATCGGCAAGCCCGAGGGTCTGCGCGACATCTCCTTCGCCGTCAAGAGCGGGCGAGCAGGCGCCGTCCACACATCTACGTCCGCATGACCGATCGCCGACCCGGCGGACGGTCGCGTCGAACACCGTGCGGATTCGCCGTCTCGCGGGCGACGCCACGGTACACGGCGGCCGAGAACGCCAACATCGACTTCGCCGCCCGGCACTGGGGCATACTCCCACGATGACCGCCACCGAAGAACGGGTGATGGGCGCTCCGGTTCATCCACGGCGTCGCCGGGACCACGGGATCGGCCCCACTGCGCCCGCGGCCCGATGCCGGCTGGCCCGGTCGGCTCAGTCGAGGTGGGCCGACGACGAACTGCCTGCCCTGGACTGGGTCAGCGACTACTACGACCTCACCTACGCCGAGACCCACAAGCTGGGCACCGCCGTGATGGTCTTCTTCGCCGCCCTCGACCAGTAGTCCCACCTTCCAGCGAAACGAGCACATCGGGGTCAGGCCCCGGTGTGCTCGTTTGCGCGTGCGTCGCCGCGCTTCATGCCGAATCCGTCACCCCGGGGAGGGTGCAAGTCCGAGGATTCCCGCGAGCTCGATCGCTGGTCTCGTGCATCAACGTGGTGAAACACCGAGACCGGCGCCCGCCGGCCTGTCGAGAGGAGCCCCTGATGTCGATCACCACCGCAGCCGGATTCGAGGCGACCGTCGCGAGGAGCACGTCCTTCGGCGCGTCGTCGCCGTCGTCGTGCTGGTCTTTGCGGTGATCGGGACCGGCTTGCCCGCTGCCCGAGCCGCAGAGCGGCATCCCGTCCCGCGGCCCGAGCCGTGCCTCAACCTCGTGACCTGTGGTCCGGGCACGCTACCCCCGGGCACGGTCGACCCGGGCCCCAAGCCTCGGCATCCCTCGCTTCCCGCCCCTGAGGTCGTGTTCACCGCGAGGGAGGCCTACTCCACCGGGGCCGGCCGGTTCGTCCGCCACGACCTCGACGTGGTCAACTGGCAGTCCTACGACCCGCAGCTCTTCGACGAGGCGCCGCACCTGCCCCGTCGCGCTGGAAGCCGTGACGGATCCCGCCCATCTGTGGGCGCAAGTCCACGACGTCCCGGACGTGGTCAACATTTCCATGACGCCGACAGCGGTCGGCGCATCCATGGGCACTGCGCCATCGGGGGGCCCGAGGGACTGCGCACCGTCCACTTCCCGATCCGCAGTCGAGGGATCGGCCCCCTCTCGCGATCTACGTGTCCCTCACCGACCGTGAGACGAGGCGAACCGTCCGGGTCACCCGGTCAAGGTCCCGGAACAGGTGACGGTTCACTACCCCGCGGCCGAGAGCGCCAACATCGACTTCCGCTGCTCGCTACTGGGGCAGGCCCCAGCACAACGTGCAGCAGAACGGCGTCATGGCCATCCGGTTCATCCATGGCGTGGCCGGACCACGGGGTCCGCTCCGCTGCGGCCCCGGCCCAAGGTGAGCGGACCGGTCAGCTACCGGTCCTGGTGGACCAGCGAATACGACCGCTGGTGCGCTGGACTGGGTCAGCGACTACTACGACCTCACGTACACCGAGACCCACAAGCTCGGCACCGCCGTGATGGTCTTCTTCGCCTCGCACGGCATAAGCCCACCCTGCGGCGGCATGTGTGATCGGTGTCGCGGCCTCGACCCGGGGGTCGGCGACATGTGCGTGTTCGGTCTCGGGTCGACCTGGAGTCGTCGGGGGCGAAGTCCTCCGAACTCGGCCCCTCGCCCCGGGGTTCTTGGTCGTGCAGTGGCACGTCGCTGGGTTGGGAGCCGGATTCGGGTGGTCGACGTCGAGCGGGGATTCCGCCTCCGGCTCCTGCTTGCCGTCGCTCGTCCTGGTGGCGGGTGCAGCACCGCGGCAGCGAGCGCGGTGGTGATCGGAACCGCGGCGACCAGGCCGATCGAGCCGCACAGCGTGCGCACGATCTCCACCGCGATGATCTCAGAGTTGGCGATCATCTCCAGAGACTGATCCGCCACCGCGAACAGCAGCAACAACGGCATGCTCGCGCCGGCGTAGGCCAGCAACAGGGTGTTCACGGTCGACGCGATGTGGTCCCGGCCGACCCTGATCCCCGAGGCCACCAGGTCGGCAGTCGGCAGGCCGGGGCTCCGGTGTCGGAGCTCGGCCACCGTCGCTACCTGAGTGACCGTCACATCGTCGAGAGCCCCCAATGCTCCGATGATCGCTCCACCAAGGAGCAGCCCGCTCATATCGAGGTTCTCGGCGATGAAGGGTAGGACGAATGCTTCCTCCGCGGCGAAGCCCGTGAACTGGGCCAGCTCGAAGAACAGCCACGACAGGCCCAGCGTGAGACCAAGCGCGGCGAGGGTGCCGGCGAGCGCGACGGTGGTTGTTGGGTTGAAGCCGTGGGTCAGGTAGAGGCTGACGAAAGCGATCGCCGACGCCGCGACCACCGCAACGACCAGGGGGTCGTTGCCATCGAGGACGGAGGGAGCGACGAACAACGCGAGCAGCACCACGGTGGCGCCCATCGCCAGGAGCGCCAAGACGCCCCGGAAGCGACCGAGCGCAATCACCACTACAGCGAACAAGGCGGTCAACCACAGCAGCGACGTACGCCGATCGCGGTCGGCGTAGAAATAGGAGTTGGTCGAGTCCTCGTAGCCGAGCACCACGCCGTCACCAACCGATAGGTCCGGTACCGACTGATCGAACGTCAGATTGACTTCGGGCAGCGACACGACCGCCCCGGCATCGGGCCCCTCGTCCAACAGAAGCGTCAGGGTCCGACAGTCCTGGGGATCCTCACTCGTGGCGTAGCTGCAGCTGCGATCGACAACCTCTTGAACCGTCGCCTTCAGCCGGTCGGTGCCCAGCCCGATCTCATCAGCGTTGGCGATGGCGGTGCGCCGCCCGTCGCCATTCGGCCACAGGACGATCCCGACGACGGTCACCAACGTGGCTATCTCCAGCGCCACCAGGACGGCGCGCAGGGTCCGATGCCTCGCCCACACCTCCCAGCCGCCGACCAGCGTGTCGCCGTGGGCGTGGCTGTGGCCGTGCTCAGGCCGTGCGTCTTCCGTGCTCATCAAGGGTCGAGGCTACGACGTGGTCGGGACCGGCCGGGGAACCCGATGACGTGCGGTCCCGCGCCCTCGGTGGGCGATGTCGGCGTCGTGCCGGTCACGCCATACTTACGGGATGCTGCTCATTGGCTGAACAGCGACCGTCGCCTCGGCCGTCGCCGGCGAACCCGCCGAGGTCGAGGAGCGTCTCCACGATGACGGGCGTGAACTTCGAACTGCGACCGTTCGTTCACATGACGAGTCCGCGAGATCAAGAGGTCCTGCCAAGGGAAGTGACTCCAGGTCAGGTGGTCTTCAGGAGTTGGCTGCTGTTCCTCGGGGTGCTGCCCTTCGACCGCCATGCGCTTGCGTTCGAGAGCGTCGAGGACGGCGTCGGGTTCGTCGAGGAGTCGAGCTCCTGGCTGCAACGCCGGTGGCGCCACGAACGGACGCTGACCGCGCTTCCGGACGGCCACTGCGCAGTCGCGGACCGTCTCGTGATCGAACCTCGGCCGGGACTGGCGCGACCCATCGTCACTGCGGTCACCGAGCGCCTCTTCGAACATCGCCACCGAAAGCTGACGGCGCGCTTCGGCGAAAGCTCGGAGAACGGCGACTCCCGACCCGGATAGCCCGCCAGTCCGAGGAGTCTCGCCTCAGGACTGGGTGTCGCCGAACAATTCGGTGGTTGAGGGGAGGGAGTCTCCCCAGGACTGCCGGAACTCGGCAGCCACCTGGAGGGGCTCGAACGTGACTTCGATCGCGCCCATCTCCTCGATCGCGGCGCGGACCTGCTCCGGATCGACGTAGAAGAACTCGCGTCGGAGGTTGACCTTGTTCACCCGCTGATCGGCGAAGCGCTCGTGCAGCGATCGCTCGATCTCTCGAGCGTCATCGCTGAAGAACAGGGCGTGGACGTCGAAGCCGAACGGAACCGAGGCGTCGCCGAGCTCCTTCACTCGGTCCATGGGTTCCAGCCGGCGAGTCATCCCGATCTTGACCACGTTGGCTCCCATGGTCCCCAAGTTCGAGATGACGTACACATAGCCAGCCGCTCGGTTAGCGAGTCGGTTGTCGACCTGATCGATGTCGCCTCTGAGCGCGTCCAGGTGTTCGCGAGCTGCGATCAGATCCGGATGGTCTTCGCCGAGCGACTTGACGAGGTTCTGATAGTGCGCCAGCTCCTTGTCGAGCTCCGCTTTCAGTTTCGCCCGCTCTGTCTCCATCTCCTTTCGTGCCTTCTCCTCCTCGCGCAGCTGCTGGCGGTGCTCGCGCTCGGCTTCCTTCTCCGCAGCCTGACGGACCTTGAAGTCGCAGTGGACATTGAGCTCCTGAATACTCAGATGGTGGTAGTGCGGTGAGACCCGGATCGACATGGTCCTGCCGAGTTTTTCGATAGTGTCCGCGGTCTTGTTGAGCCGCTTCACCGAAGCTTCACGTCGGCTGGCACCCATGGCCTTGACGAGGGCGTCCACCTCGGCGTTGTAGGCCCGGAGCATGAGCTTCGAGAAGTCCGCAACCATCTTCTTGCCTGCCGATTCGCTGCCGTTCACCTGCCAGCTCGCAGCACCCAGAACGGCCTCCTTCTGCTTGACCAGGGCCTTCTTCTGGGTCCGGATCGTGCCCAGCGTTTGCTTGTACACATCGGCCGAGCCGGCTTCGGTCGTGTACTCGTAGACACCGGCCTGTTGAAGCAGCTCGATCTCACGTGTCTCGACGACTCGTTCCTGCAGCGTGGCCAGGTCGTTCCTCGCCTGCTGGACTTGGCTCTGGAGGTCGGTGAGCTCGGCTCGTTTCATGTCGAGTGCCCGGGCGATCGCCGGGGCGTCGGCCGCACCGAGTTCGGCGATGATCCCGTTGAGTCTGGCCAGCTCGGCGTCGGCCTCGTCCAGGGCCTTCTTCCGCTGGCCGAATCCAGCCCGAGCTCGGGGTCCAGGTGCCGGGGGTCGGGCCGATGGTCTCGGCCCGCTGGGTGGAGGCGGTGGGGGCGGCGGAGGAGGTTGCGCAGCAGGTGGTGGAGGCGGGGCAACCGCCAGCGGGGCTGGCGGTCGAGTAGTTGGCGGCGGGAGTGGTGGAGCAGAAGGGGGCGGCGGCTTCGGTGCTCCGGGCGGTCCGACTTGAGGGGGTGGTGGCAACGGATTGGCGGGGACCGGTGGAGGGGGAAGTGACGCGACGAGTTCCCGATTGCTGGATTCGGTGACGGCGGCAATCAGCACGGGGGAGGTCACCTCGAGGCTCACGGCCGTTCCATCGGTCGTCACGAGGATGCGCTTGTCGGCGTCGACCGTGTCGATCTCCGACCAGGGCAACGTGATCGCGGCGCCACTCTGCTCATCCCAGAGGTAGATCGCCTGCCGGCCGATCGCTGCGAGTCCCGGGCCGTCCTGCACGATCGATGGCGCCACCGCAACGACCGTGTCCGATGGAGCGACAATCGGACTCAGCTGGGACGGAACATCCACTCGACCAGCGTTCACCACACGCCCCTCAGATTGCTTCAGTCACGCAGACCGTAGTGCAGGTATTGGTGGCGACGCCCAATCTCGCCCGTGGCAGGGGCGGCGGCGGAAGCTTGCTCGCGCCGAGGGGGAATCCTGTGAGTGATCACGCGGCCCGCAGCATTCAGCGCCACCTGGAGGCGGATTGCTGGCTCTCGGAGCCGTGAACTGGCAGCGCCCCCGGCAGGAATCGAACCTGCGCACACGGTCTAGGAATGGCCCCAAGGGGTGTTCGTCGGGCGTGCTCGAGGCCGTCTGGCCTGTCGTAGCAACGATCTGTCCGGATGCCGGTTCGCCTGGATGTGCCCAGTTCCGACGCTTGGGTCTGCCGCCGTAGCGGTGACATCAAGCGTGGCTTGCCCGAGGGCCGGGCCGGAGAGGATGCCGTTATGCCCAGGCCCTATCCGAAGGAGTTCCGTGACGATGTCATCCGGTTGTCTCGGTGTCAGGCGGTCTGGCTCCCCCGGTCGACAGAGGCTGGGGCACCGAGGAAGCGGGGCTGGATGCCGCGCTCCCCGAGGTGTCGCATCAAGGGGTCGTTCGGGTCGAACTCGATATCGAGCTCGGCCGATCGGATCCCCTCGATCCAGCCGGTATCGCGGTACGCCGTGTTGAATCCGTCCGTGGCGTAGACGCGGAAGCGCACGCGGGCAGCAGGAAGTGATCCTGGCTCGAAGCGCCGTTCGTTCGCGTCGGTGAATCGTTCATATCGGATCCATTCGTCTTCCCGTCCGGTTGCGAGCACCCCATAGCGGAGGGACTGGCCCTCCGTGTGGTGTCCGGCCCACCGCAACAGCAGGGCCTCGTCGTCGATCTCGATGTTGACGTCGTCGATCACAGGCTGACCTTCGGGCCGATCGACGACCTGAACCGTCGTCCCATCGCTGTCGATGATCTCCAGCGTCCGAGCATCGGCAACCATCGGCAGGCTGCCGGTGAACCGTTGACGCCCAGGGAGCCGGAGCGGGGCTTCGGCCAGTTCTCTCCCTCTCGGTCGAGCAGCCGGGCGCGCAGGCCAGCGTCGGAACCGGACCCTCCTTCAGCGGGCTGTCCCGGGAAGTGCACCAATGGGAAGAGATCGACCGAGCCGTCACGCCACCAGCCGCTGATGTGCAGGCGTTCAACGGCGGTGTCGAGGTCGAGTACCGGTCCCGCGCCGCCCGCCACCGATCCGGACAGCGGATCGGTCGTCGCAAGCTTCTTCAAGACGGCCGTGTAGGTGAAGGGCGAGATCCAGTTCCCGCCGCTGGGGCTGTGGACGTCATTCGTGTTGGTCGGCGACTTGACCGGATCGCTCCCGAGGGTCAATTCCTGGACATTGACACCGAACTCTCCGATGGATGTTGCGCTGCCCTGACCGTAGTTGGGGTATCCAGAGGTCGAATCGCCCGAATGCGGTGTGAGCCCGACCGCGTGACAGATCTCATGGACCCCTGTGATCACGTCGCCGACCTTGAAGACGATCCCTCCGCTGTCCTTTGCGTATGTTTGCCGGTCGCCCGGAGCCAGTTGGCGGTACCAGTAGTCACCGACCCCTCCGACGAACGCCGTGTCGGCATCGGATGCGAGAGCAGCAACGAAGAACGAGTTCGGGGGAAGTGCGTAGTCGTCGGCGACGTCCCACAGCTGGTCGAAGAGATCGCTCCAGCCCTTCGGGGTGGTGGATCCCGGCGCTGCTGGGAGATCGAGCTCCACATTGGACACGAGCGTCGCATCCGACGGCTGGGTTGCTGCGATGTCGAACTGGTCGATCGGTAGCCACGGAGCCATCCTGGCTGCGGTCATGACGCACTCCGTCAGGCTCGGAGGGCCCGACGCGGTACCGGTCGGCGGCTGGTGCCGTACTCGGACGAAGACCAGCGTGGGTCGCGGCACCTCGATGAACTCGACATCCTCGATCCGCACCTCCGACGAAGAAGGGTCCACCGAGTCCAGCGCCGGTGTCGAGGCGGTGACTCGCCCGATGAGCTTCAGCGGCGCTCCCGGTGTGGTCCAGCTCGGCGGGAGGACGAAGTTCAGCGACCGTTCGATGCTCCCTCGCTGCCCGGGCACGGTGCGGTCGTCGGTCGCTACGGCATCGGCCATGGGTGAGATTGTGCCGAGGTGGTTGCCGTTGCGGCGTCCCGTCAACGTTCCGGTGATCCCGGCGGTCACGTAGTCGAAATCGGCTACCGGGTCCTCGGGCTCGAGGCCGACATAGAGGCGCGCCACAGTTTGTTTGTGGGCCACGAGTGGAATCGCCTGATCCGCCTGCCATGTCGCGGCGTTGGGGATGTGTTCAGCGGCTCGATGGAACTGGGTGGCCTGCGTCACTTCCAGGCTGGTCGCCTGGATCTTCGACCGGCGATGGACCCAGTAGTGCTCGGTCGTGAATACGGTTCCGCAGTCCGACCAGGCATCAGCGCTGACCTCGAGTCGCGTGGTCTCGCGGTAGTGGGGAACGCTCCATGGACCGGATGTCCTTGGGCCACCGCCGAGGGACCTGACTACCCGCTCGGCGTCGATGTCGATACTCGACCGAGAGGGGCACGCCGAGACCCGGAAGGAGACTTCGCCGCCCGGCGTGACGACGTCCGACGGCACGACGACGACGTCGACGGTCGGCTCCCCGCCTTCGAACCACGGCAGGTCGTCGAATCCGCCACTGTGGTGCCGAAAGACCTCCATCGTGTCGCCGCACACGTCGACCCTGCCTGCAGAGACCTCGAGGAGCAGACGGCCGCAGGTTGCCCCGACGGGAACCTCCACCACGATTTCCGTAGGGCTCCACGAGCTGGCGTCGACGACGATCGACCCTGCGCCGCTGGTTGGAAACGCGACCCGGCCGACGTTCCCGAAGCCGGAGCCGCGAATCGTCAGCACGTGGCCGACACAAGCACTCTCGTCGGGCTCCAAGGACGTGATCGTGTAGGTCTGTGACCGGAGCTCGATGATCTGCTGGGCGGCCTCCACCATGCATCCGGCGAACTCGTCGATGTCCTCGGGATCGGGCGGGACCCAACGGGGCTTCTTGATTGGGATCTCCGGTAGTCCCGGTGCCTCGGGGTTGCACAGGTTGTCCAGACGGACGAGCTCGCGCCCCAGCTCGGCGGCCGTGGCCCTGGGGTCCTCCACGATCCGCGCCAGCGGAGCGAGCACCCCGTATCCAGCAACCCCGGCAAGGATGCCGAGGATGCGATCGACGGCATGCCGTTCATCGCGAGCGGTCAGCCCGGCAGCCAGGGCGGACATAGCGAGGTCGCGTCGGTCGATCAGGTCACTCACGGAGGACCTACGAGGCGAGCCCTGGCGGTCAACGAAGAACGAGCGGAGATCGCTCAAGGCCGTCGGCCTGTCATCGGTGGCGAAGTCGGGGAGCTCCAGATCGAGCATGCGGTCCAGCCTGCGGATCGACGATCGGTCGGCTCGCAGCGCCCCGGCGGAGTCGGTGAGCAGTGTCCTCATCGCGTCGATCGGAGGAAGGGGACACTCGATGATCCGACTCACTCGGTCACGCAGAGGATGGTCTGGGGGCAGTCGACGTCCGACCATCGCTCCGAGGCCATCGAGCTGCGATCGATCGACCAGATGCCCGGTCCGGGACCGGCGCCCAGTCAATCCGGCGATGAGGATTTCCACCTGCGTCTCATCGTCCCCGGGGTTCGGAACGATGGCGCGTCCGGTGGTGAAAAGCACCTCTTCGTCTCGCTCGATCGAGATCGAGAATGGTGCGCTGGCCGGGACCTGCAGGACGACACTGCCGGAATCGAGCATGCGCGTCGCCAGAACTTCGTCTGCATCGGTGGAGCGTGCGATCACGACGACCTCCGCTGAACTCAGGTCGATTTGGTTGCGTGACAGGTCGATCTCGATGTACCGGGTCATCCGGGCTTCCCCCTATCGAGCCGGCGGCGACCTAGCGATCAAGAGTCGTCTGAGCCGCTCCGGCTCTCCTTCCCCCGGAGTACACCCGAATCGCAGCACAGTGTCTGTGTCCTAGGACACGTTCACGGCGAGACCGCTGAGCTACTCGATCGGGAGATCACGAATCCGAAGGCTGGAGATCCCGAGCGAGACGATTACACCGGCGGCCAGCGCGTCGGAGAACGTTGGAAGGGCCACGATCTAGAGTGCTTCGTAAATCGACGGCGGTTGGTCGGCGACGCCACGGAGCTGCACGACCGAAGGTCCGGACGCTCCGCCCACTGCGAGCATCATGGCGAAATCGCAGTCGGCGGGGGTCACCGCGTGATCATGCTCGTCCGCCCAGTCGAGTATCGCCTTGTCCGAGGCGGTGAGGTCGCCGACGTGGACCGCTTCGTGCTCGATCGAGCGCAACGCGACCGCGACCCGCGGCGACAGGTTTGCGTCGATCAGCAGCTTCACCCGGGGCCGGCGACCGGGACTTCGCGTTCGTTGACTCGTGCGGCCCCGTACTCGAGCGCGGCGGTGACGTCCTCGGGTTCGAGGTAGGGGTAGTCCTCGAGCAGCTCGTCACGGGTGCGCCCTGCCGCCAGCTGACCGAGGACCATCGACACCGTGACGCGCAAATCGCGAACCCACGGGACACCACCCATGCGGTTGGGGTCAACCGTGATGCGATCGAGATGCATGTCTCAACGGTACTTTTCGAGCCTCGGGAGCGAGGAGGTCCTTCGGGTCGAAGTCGTGCATCCGGGCGTCGCCGGGTCGATGGCCGGCGCTCGCCCCTCTCCTGGTGAGCGACACGCTCGACGCGGCGGGCTGCGTGGTCGGCGTCGTCGGTGAGCGGTTGCAGCGCCCTCGGCAGGAATCGAACCTGCGACACACGGTTTAGGAATGGCCACGAAGGGTGTTCGTCGCGGGTGTTCGAGGCCGTCTGGCCTGTCGTAGCAACGATCTGTGTGGCGGCTGGTCCGTCTGGATGTGCCCCGTTTCGACCCTTGGATGGGCAACTGGATGGGCAACCTGCCGGCTGGCGTGGGCGGTCTCATCTGCTCCAGCGGTGGACCGAGCCCCGCCGGAGCTCAAGTCACAGCAACCCCGGAATCCTCAGTCCGTTCAGGCTCCCTCTACGGCCGGCGAGCGGGCGGGAGGTTTCGCACTAGCCGTTGAGTCTCCAGCAGGTCGTCCGGATGGCATGCCACCTCATCCAGAGCGGCTCTGACGAAAATGGCATTGATCTCTCGGACCTTCCGCTTGGTAGTGATCCTCACGTCGGCTCGACGGGTCGCAGTGAAACAGACGACGATTCGACGGGTGAGCGGTGCAATCAGAAGGTCGGCATCGCCGATCGCCAACCGGTCCCTGAATCCGAAACGCCCCGACGCAAGACTTGCGTGGACAACTGGAACATCCCCAAGCACGAAACCGGGGAGCGAGTTCACAGCTTGCACCACTTGGACGTGGTACGGGATCAGCTTCTCTGCGATCGAGTTGTGCTGATGAGTCATTGCTTCGACAAGCGATCGCCCTGAGCGCTCAGAGTTGGTCGCATACGTGCCGACCAGCGTTTCGAGCTCCGAGGTTGTCGGGTCCCGACCGTAATCGGCAACGAAAGCGTCGCTCGTCTCGGGGTCAGCCACGAGGTCTGACACGAGTCGAGGTATTGCATCGCCTCGAATCTCGTCGTGGAACTCGGCAAAGGCCTTCGACCTTACGAGATGGACTGCGAAGAGATTCACGATTGCTGTCCGATGCTGTGGAGTACATTCGCCGACAGCGACCTCGCGGATCCGGCGCATCACACCGGCCTCGACGCGACTCCATTCGTGCTCAAGCTGGCTGTCGGTGTAGCCCGACTCTTCCTGAATGGAGTTCCAGTTCTGCTCAACCCAGTTCCGCTTGGTGGGTCGGCGAGCGTCGACGACCGCCCCGTCGCCCGTCGCGACGATAGCGAGCCGCTGATCTGGGGTTGCGAAGTTCTTCTGGTAGCCCTTCGAGACCAGGTGCTGGTTCACGGGCTGATTCGCCTTGTCTGGGGCCATTGCTCAGCTTCAGTCCGTTTCGGCGCTGAGTCCCTTCGGCGCGAGGAAGTGGGTGAGTGCAACTCTCATTCTGACCCCATTGTGTCGCGAAGAGTGCGCCATTACCGGCGAGAATCTCCCTCGCCGTCGTCGTGACGTTGTTGGCGGGTCCACAGCGTTTCGGTCGACGCGCAAGGGCCCACGCCGGGTCCCCCGGCAGGGGCCGATGGGAACGACCAGGACGATCCTCGACCTCTCAGCCCCTCGTCGCGATGGAGATGGCAATGGAGGTGCCGCCACGTGGAAGTGCAAGCGCCGAGGGATGTTGGTCGACACCGCTGTCCAGCCGATTCGACTCATCGGGCGAGACGGCACGCCCGCCCCGCTAGGGCAAGCACTGCGGCGCAGCCGGGTCTACGTGCCCGTGGGTTGCGGTCCTACAGCTCCACATGCTCTCAGGAGGCTCAGCGATCAGCCGGTGGCGCCAACGTCCACAGCGACTTGCCCCAACGGGCCCGGTGACCAGCAGAGGTGCCCACCTTCCTGTGGCAACGCCCCGCCTTCGGCTTGCTTCGAGCCGAAGCACTAATCGAACTGCGAACCCTGGTCGGGGCTCACGCTGCCTGCGTGGCACGCTGGAGAGCATCTGGGACACGCGGCGAGTAGCACAGTTTCTACGAACAGGACGAGTGAGCCGATGAACAGCGATGTCGACGACGAATTCAAGGTCTGGGCCTCCAAGACACGCACCAGCGCCAACCAACTTGGGTTAGAGGGCGTGACGCTCAAGAAGGGCCCCCGGGTCTGCAAGACCGTAGCTCTTGCGCGTTATGGCTCCCCCGAGACGGGCGAGGTGAAGAAGACCGAACTGCGATTTCGCACCGCTAGGCGGGACGGCACCGGCGGCTTCGACTTCGATGGCGCCGAAACCTGGGCGTGCGAGAACGCCGAGATCGAGAGACTCCAAGCGTTTCTTGATGAACACCTGGAACCGGGTAGATACCGCCTCCTTAGTGCTGAGTCGACGGAGGCGGCAATCGTGGAAATGCTCCGTTCTGGCGATGTCAATGCCCACGATCTCGTTCGGCTAGTCGGCCGCGACGGTGGCGTCGACCTCTTAGCCACCGCGCTCGCCCAGAGCGAGTTCGGCCTCTCCGCAGCGGAGGCCGCTGTCGTAGGTCGGCGGCGGGAGCTCGTCGCAGAGCTTGCCGCCCTCGTCGCGGACCCAGCCGCGACTGAGACCGATGTGCAGAGGTTGATCGGCAACGAGTGGTGGATCTTTGGTGGCCGCTACGTCGGTGTCGCAGATCGCCGGAGCCTCACGATGTTGGACCAATTCGACATCCCACTGCTCGGGGCGGACGGCACACTTCACGTCGTAGAGCTGAAGGGCCCGAACGTCCCGAAGCTCGTCCACCGTCATCGAAGCCACGTGATCGTGGGGCAGCAGGTTCACGAGGGTGTCGCCCAGGCCATGAACTACCTGCGGAGCATGGACGAGCAAGGGGCAACGCTCGAGACGACCTACCGGAACGAATTCGGACAGGAGTATGACATGCGCCGCGTCTTCGCCACGGTCGTTGTCGGGCACCCCACCCACGTCCAAGGAACAGACGTAGACGAGCGGCAAATCGACCAGACCATCCGGTCCTACAACGCCCACCTCAGCCGGTTGCAGGTCATCACCTACAAAGATCTCGTCGATGCTGCTGGGCGAGCACTGGCCTTCGAGGCGACCCAGGCATCTGCCGATCCATCCGTCACCGGAGCTCAGGTGGGCAGCGGGGTAGTCGGGGAAGCTTGGACCGAGGACGAACCGTTCTGACTCTGTCGCCGGCCAACCTTCGCATCATGGTGGACTGGGTCGAGGCTTCGGTCGTGCGATCCGCTCAGCCAGTTGCGCAAAGCGCAACTGGCAAGTCTGTGCCACCAATTTCGGGCGGGTTTGGTGCAGTGACCCTCCTGGGTGATTGACGGGGTGGCAAGGGGTGCGGCTGCGGGGTGAGCCTCGGCGATCACGGAACTCGCGCTGGCTCTCCTGGCAGGCTACGAAGAGGCCGGCGTCGATCGTGCGAGCGATACCGGGCGTGACGGCACGGCGGCGACCGCGTTGAGACCGATGAGGTCGGCGACGTTTCGTTCGTTGAGAGTCCGGCCCGGCTCGGCCACCAGGACGAGCCGGGGTACGACCTCGGCGGGGAGCTGGTCGGGCGCGGCGGTACCGATGAGCGCTGAGGCGAGCACAGGATCCGCCGTGATGAGCTCGGTGTCCACCATGGGCCGGCTTGTCAGGGCAAGTGCCGGACCGACGGTGTGGGACCGGCTCCGTCTCGGCCGCCGACGAGGGTGATCCGGCGAGTCGTGCAGTCGCCGGTGCAGTGGGTCGTGCAGTCGCCGGTGCAGACAGGTTCGGGCTGCGCCGTGTGCTGCACCACGCACTCAAGGGTGGTTCGGGAGGGGCGAGAGATGGCTCCCCCAACCCTCCCACCCTCCACGATCTCGGCGGCGGCGGACCGATCGCTCATCAGGCCTCCTCGAGCTCGTAGCTCCGGACCAAGGTAGGGGGCAGCCGGTTGATGTGTCGAGCCGGCAGCGGGGGGAAGGTCGTCCTGATGCCGTGCGCGTCCCCGATGGATGCAAAGCCCAGAGTCAACCTGAAGCGCCCCGGGTTCAGTGGAGGGCTGGTTCTCCCGGGACCGGGTGGTCCTGGGGCTGGTTGTGACGGTAGTAGGTGGCTCTCGTACTCGGTTGGGGGGATGTGGCCGATCTGGCCGTGGAGGCGGATCTCGTTGAACCACCAGACCCAGTTCGAGGGTGGCGAGCTCGAGGTCGTCGACCCCGCGCCAGGGGCCTTCGTGGCGGACGCACTCGGCCTTGTAGAGCCCGATCACCGACTCGGCCATGGCGTTATCGAAGCTGTCGCCCACGGTGCCGATCGACGCGAAGGCGCCGGCATCGGCGAGGCGGCTCGCTGTAACGGATCGCGGTGTACTGGCTCCCGGCGTCGAGTGGTGGACAAGCCCGTCGACGAGCTCGTCGGCCTGCTGGCGGGTCCACAGGGCCATCTCCAACGCGTCGAGGGGCAGCTCGGTGGGCATGGTGGCCTTGGTCCGCCATCCGACGATGCGACGAGAGAACACGTCGGTCACGAACGCGGAGAACACCGTGCCCGCCCAGGTCGCCACGTAGGTGAAATCGACCACCCACAACTCGTTGGGCTTCGAGGCGGTGAAGTTCCGGTCCACCAGATCCGGCGGTCGGCCGCGGCCGGATCGGGGCGGGTCGTGGTGAAGCCCTTGTCCCGGCGCACCCCTCGCAGTCCCTCGGCTCGCATCAACCGCTCGACTTGGCAGCGCGGCACGGGCCCAGCTCGGGATGCTCGCCCCGGGCCTGCTCACGGGCCAGTTCCTTGTAGACCTTGCGGACCCCATAGAGACCCCGACCGATCTTCGAGTCGCCATGGACCCGACACATGTGGGCCAGCACGATCTCGTCGCGGACCGCACGAGCCGACCGCGGTCGGGACTTCGCTGCGTAATAGGTGGAAGGGGCGATCCTGCAACCGTGCTCGCAGAGCACCGTGCAGATCGGCTCGACCCCGAACCGGTCCCGATGGTCGTCGATGAACTCGACCACCACGGCAGTCGCGGGTCGAGCTCCCTCGCGAAGAAACTCGATGCCGCCAACAAGATCTCGTTGGCCCGCTTCAGCTCCCGGACCTCGCGCTCGAGCTCCTTGATCCTGGCCGCCTCCGACCGTCGTCGTGCCCGGCCGGCGACCGGCGTCGATCTCGGCCTGCTTGGCCCACGTTCGCAGCGTGTCCGGGTTCACCCCCACCCGCGGGCCGATCCGATGCACCGCCGCGTTCAGCGACAGCTTGTCGTCCTCGCTCACGAGCCTCGAGCACGAGACGAACCGCCCGCTCCCGCAACTCCTCCGGGTACTTCCTCGGTGCTGGCATGACTGCGAAGAACTCGACGACGCCAACAAGATCACGTCGGCCCGCTTCAGCTCCCGGACCTCGCGCTCGAGCTCTTTGATCTGAGCCGCTTCCGAGGTCGTCGTGCCCGGTCGGCGGCCCCGATCGATCTCGGCCTGCTTGGCCCAAGTCCGCAACGTGTCAGGGTTCACCCCCACCGGGGCCGATCCGATGCACCGCCGCGTTCAACGACAGCTTCTCCTCCTGCTCACGAGCCTCGAGCACAAGCCGCACGGCCCGCTCCCTCAACTCCTCCGGATACTTCCTCGGTGCTGGCATGACTCCACCTTTCCGTGGGATCAATGCCTCCACAAAACCCGGGGCGCTTCATCCATCAACGACCCCCACCTCAACGGCACCACCTGGGGAGACGACCGACGCGAGCCAGGAACCACCGGTATCCCCGGCATCGACGTGTTCGGGGGCGGCAGCGCCACGGGGTCGGGCTCCGGTGGAGGCTCGTTCTGGGATCGAAACATACCGAAGTTCCCCAACCCGATTCAAGGAGCGGGCGAGTACGTGACGAACTGGTTCGGACGGACGGTCGGCTGCTCGTTCGGCCCTTGCAACAACAGCGGCGGAATCACGACAGTCGATCATGTTCGGAGTTCGCCAGACTTCCAGGCCGGGCTCGCCGCCGCCGCGGTCGCAGTCCAAGTTGCAGCCGACACCTACGTACCCGGCGGATCGGCCAGCGTCGAGTGCCTCACATCCCACCACCGCTGCGGCGAAGCGGCCGTCTGGGTCTCAGCAGAGATCGCGATCGGCGGAGCAGCAGCGGCACTTGCCAGACGAACGGGACGCGTTGCAGGAGCGGCCCGCAGAGTCACGCCCGCCCCAGACTCGTCAACTGTCTATCGGGTTCAGGGAGGCGTGCCTCCGGCCGCCTCGAGGGCCCGGATAGGAATCGGCTCGTCGGGCGAGATGACGGTCAGCGGTGACGGAATGCTGTTCGTGACCTTTGACGATCTCGGTCGCGCGGAAGCATTCGTTTCCACGAATCGGCCGGGCGCATCTATAGTCGCCTTCGACGTGGACCCGACGTTCGTCACTCAGGTGCGGAACGCTGCCGTGCCTATGCGGCAGGCAGGTAACTTCCCGGGGGCTCCGCAGGTCGCCGATCCGCTGCAGACCAGCGGGTCATTCGGCCTGCCGTCAGAGTGGATCAGCCGACTCCAGGACGCCGCGATTCCAGGCACAGGGAGAGTGGTTGATTGATGGAGCCTCGAAAGATCGCCGAGGTCGAACTCCCGGCCATCGTGAGAGTCCGAGGAGCTTGGTTCGTCGTCCTAGCTACCCACGGTGAGTTGATCCTCGACTACCAGAGCTACGACCCGACGTACGACCCCTCACAATGGGAGGCAGACCCGCTAGGCGGCCTCCTTCGGGTCGAGCCGCGACACGGGTTTCGCTTCCTGGCGAACCTCGATGAACGAGTGTTTCCCATCGGCGCAGCCCGCGGGATGGTCGCTCTGAACGGTGAGCGCGCACGCCCCGTGGTACTAGTCGACTTCGATACGGGCATCTTCGTGTCGTCCCACTACGACCAAGCCCTCGAAACGCTCTGCGGAGAAGCGTGGGCCGGGAGCTTCGGCGACCCGCTCCGGGAAATCCCGGCCGAGATTGCGGCTGGGTTCAATCCGGATGATGGAGCGACGCACTGACACCTCACCTTGGTCCGCTGGTATCGACGATGCGCTGATGTCGA
Organism: uncultured Acidimicrobiales bacterium; assembly: GCA_963697385.1. GTDB lineage: Bacteria > Actinomycetota > Acidimicrobiia > Acidimicrobiales > CAWCAL01 > CAWCAL01. The sequence continues at coordinate 815,307 of CAVONU010000001.1, read as the reverse complement.
CGGTTTCGGAACGATCGGGCGCGGCAAATGGTGGCCGAATTGGTCAACCAGCCGAACGCCAGGGACCCTCACGACAGGAGACGAGCACGCGGTAGTGAAGCTGACGAATTGCGATCGTGAAGCGCCCTCGGTGATGCGTTCGGGATCAGCGCTCTGTCGGTCCACCACGGCTTCGCGAGGAAGGCGTAGGAGGGTCGGCCGCCCTGGTTGCCTTGGGCGTCGTACGTCGTGGGTCATGCAGCGGGCTGTTGGTCGGGGTCATCGGTGAGCGGGCCGAGGAGCTGTTCGAGGTCGCGTCGAGCGATGACGATGCGGCGGCCGAACGTGAGCGAGGGGATCTCACCTCGCTGTACGCACTCGTAGGCCGAGGTGGTCGAGATGCCGAGGATCTCGGCTGCCTCGCGGACGGTGTAGGTGAGTCGTTGGGTCATGGTGCCTCCGGGTGCGGGTCGTTGGACTCGACGACGGAAGGCGGTCCAACGGAACGGACGCGACGGAGCTCTCGTCGGTGCAGACCTGCACCGACGACTGCACCCCTTGGTCAGTTACTGCACCGGCGACTGCACGGGACCGAGTGCGGTCCTGCACGACCCCCGGAGGTCAGTCGCTCAGCCGTCCAGGACGGTGCCGATGGTGCCGGCGGCCTTCTCGTCGGCGTGGCGGACGAAGTGGGCGTAGATGTCGAGCGTGGTCGACGCGTCGGCGTGGCCGAGGCGGCCGCTCACCGTCCGCAGGTCGGTGCCGTCGGCCAGGAGGGCGCTGGCGTTGAAGTGGCGAAGGTCGTGCAGCCGCACGTCGGGCAGACCGCACGTCTCCCGTAGACGGGTGAACGCCAGCGACACGTAGTCGGGTCGCCACGGCGTCGATGCGTCGGGCTCGTGGGAGAACACGAACGCATCGGCCTCGAGCTCGCCGCCGCACCGTTCGACGAACTCGGCCACCGTCCGACGATGCTCGGTGAGCACGGCGACGGTGGTCTCGTCGAGCGACAGCCGACGCTCGGCGTGGGTCTTGGTGTCCTTCTCGACCACACCCTTGCTGCGCGTGTTGGCGATGCTGCGCCGGATCGTCAGCGAGCCGTCGTCCAGGTCGACGTCGTTCCATCGCAGTCCGCACAGCTCACCCCGTCGAGCGCCCGTCGCTGCCGCGAGTCGCAGGAAGACGGCGAGCGCCGGGTTGACGTCGTGCGCAGCCTGCACCAGGCGGGCGACGTCCTCGGCGGACGGGATGGTGTGGTTCGGTCGTCCCTTCGGCTGCGGTGGCGAAGCGGCCGCCGCCGGGTTGGTCGCCAGCCATCCCCACTTCACCGCCTGGGCGAGCGCGGTGCGCAGCACGGCGTGGATGCGCTTGACCGAGTTGGCCGCCAGCGGTCGACCACCCGGGCCACCGGAGCGACGCAGCTCGGCGTACCAGGCGTCGAGGTCGGCCGCCTTCAACCGGCGCAGCGGCACCTCGCCCCACCGGGGGATGATCCGACGATCCAGCAGCGACCGGTAGCCGTCGGCGGTGGTGGGGGACCACTCCAGCTCGCCTTTCGCGTACCAGCGCTCGACCAGCTCGCCGACCGTGCCCGGCCTTGGCGGTGATCAGCCCGTCGTCGACCTGGGCGACGAGGCGGGCCAGCTCCTTCTCGGCCTGGCGGCGACCGCCCCGGACGGTGCGGGAGATGTACTGCTTGCGGCCGGTGTCGGGGTCACGGCCGGCGAACACGCGCAGCTCCCAGCTGTGCTCGCCTCGCTTGCGTATCGACCCGGCCACGGGTTGCATCCTGCCACGTGGATGGGCAATTCGGCCACCAGATGGGCAACTCGCCGGTTTCCGATCCTCAAGATCGTTGCAATTGCAGCGCCCTCGGCAGGAATCGAACCTGCGACACACGGTTTAGGAAACCGATGCTCTATCCCCTGAGCTACGAGGGCGGGCGGTGCGGCTCCGGACGGAAGCACCGGCGGTTGAAGTGTAGGGCGACACCCGTGCGTGCCGATCCCCGTTGCGGTCAGCCCACGGCTCGCCGCAGCGCCTCGACCATCGCCGCTCGGTACGCCCGCATGCTCGGGGCCCTGGCGCTGAACTGTTCGGCGCCGTGGTACATGCCGGCCACTTCGTGGAGCTCGCACGCCACACCGGCGGCCTCGAGCCGTCGGGCGTAGTCGACGTCCTCGGCGTGGAACAGGTCGAGATCGCCGACGCCGATCCACGCCGGAGGCAGGCTCGACAGGTCGGCCGTTCTCCCGGGTGCGGCATAGGGGCGGTCGTCGTCCTCCTTCGGGTGGCCGGCCAGGTAGGCGGTCCATCCGAACCGGTTCGACGTCGGCGTCCACACGAACGCACCGCGACCCTCGTGATCGTCCACCAGCACCGTGCGGTCGTCCAGCATCGGGTAGTTGAGCAGCTGGAAACAGACCGCCGGACCACCCTCGTCCCTCGCTCGTAGGCAGACCGCAGCGGCCAGCCCACCGCCGGCGCTGGCCCCTCCCACCGCGATCCGCGCCGGGTCGACGCCCAGGTCGTGAGCGCCGTCGTGCAGCCACGCCAGCGCGGCCATGCAGTCGTCCAGCCCTTCCGGGAAGGGGTGCTCGGGGGCCAGCCGATAGTCGACGCTCACGACCAGGATCCCCAGCTCGTCGGCCAGAGCGGTGCACCGCTGGTGGTCCTGCTCCGGCGTGCCCATCACCATGCCGCCGCCGTGGATCCACAGCAACGCACCGCTCGGTCGCTCCCGGTCGGGCCGCTCGTAGACCACCACCCGCGGACGCGGCGCGCTGCCGTCATCGCCCGGCAGCACTCGGTTCCGGATGTCGACGCCGGCCACCGGCGGCAGGCCGCGGCGTACCATCGCCCGGCCCATCGCCAACTTCCGCTCGCCGGTCAGGTCCAGCGGGAGGTAGAGGATCGGGCTGCGAAGCTCCGGGGCCACGGCGGCGATCGCCGGGCGCCGGCGTGTCACCGAGCGACCGACCACCGTGGCGCCGCCCACGAGCAGGGTGCCGGCGATCAGGCGCCGAAGGGTCCGGGGGGATGGGCACGTCAATGGGGCTCCTTCGTGGCGGGGCGGGCGCGCGGCCCTCGTCTCGGCTCCATCGTGCACCGGACTGCCCTGGTTTCGTCGAATGGCGGCGGTGAACTGGAACGGCGTGCGCGAAGCTGGCTTCGAACCGTTCCTGTTCGAGCCCGTCCCGGAGGCCGAGATGAAGGGTGCTCCTTTCGACCGATCGTCGGCGCCGACCGTCGATCTCGTCCTGAGTCCGTTCGATGCGCGGGGATCGGAGATGCTCGCTGCTGCGAAGGTGGCCGAGGAGGCCGGCATCGGCGGGATCTGGACGTTCGACCACCTCTCCGGTGCCGTCGTGCAGCGGTCGTGGGTGCTCGAGTCCTTCACCCTGCTCGGCGCGCTCGCCGCGGCGACCTCCTCGGTGATCCTCGGTCCGCTCGTGGCGAACGTGGCCAACCGGCATCCGGCGGTCATCGCCAACGCGGCGGCGACACTTCAGGAGTTGACCGGAGGACGAGCGTGGCTCGGCCTCGGCGCCGGAGCGGGCCCGTCGTCGCCGTTCGCGGTCGAGCAGACGGCGATCGGTCGATCGGTACCTGACGCGTCAGCGCGGCGACGGCGGTTGGGCGAGGCTGTGGAGGTCATACGACGACTCTGGTCCGAGAACTCGCCCCGGTCGTTCGAGGGCGAGTACTACCGGCTCGACGGTGCCACCGGCTTCCTGACACCTCGTCCTCCGCCGCCGATTCTGATCGGCGCCAACGGGCCGGCGACGGCCGCGCTCGCGGGACGGATCGCCGATGGGGTGAATGTTGCAGCTGACCATCCCGCGTTCGACGAGATCGTGGCGGCAGCTCGAGAGGCCGCCGGCGGATCACTCGTCGTGACCGCGTACGCCTCCCTCGACAGGACCTGGCTCGACGGAGAGCGAGCCCGAGACCTGGGCGTCGACCGCATGATGCTGCTGGTCGACGCCCCGCACGACCTCGACCTTCTGCTCTCCGGAAGGTGAGGGGTTGCCTCATCGCCGGGTCGAGTCTGCGTCACGGGAATGACCGGGTGATCTGGCCGACGAAGCCTTCGACGTCGTCGCTCGGCAACTGGCAGGTGTAGTTCTGACAGACATAGGCCCGGTCGCCGGTCCGACCGTCCCAGACCGGCGAGTCGAACGGTTCGCCGTGGAGCACGACGCTGTTGGGCAGGAAGCGGGCTCGGGCCGCGTCCAGAAGATCGGCTCGGTCCCCGCTGATCACGATCTCGTTCATCACGCCGGTGGCGAGATCGAACGCCGACAGCAGGCGACCGTAGGCCTGCGGTTGTGTCCCCATGCCACCTGACACCAGCCGCAGGATCTGCTCGGCTCGATCAGCGAGATCGCGTCGTCCGTGGATCGATGCCAGTCGGAGCAGAGCGAACGCAGCGTTGCTGTTGGCGGACGGTACCGGGCTGTCGTAGAGCTCCTTGCGTCGAACGAGCAGCTCCTCGGCATCGGCACCGGTGCTGAACAGGCCGCCACCCTCTTGGTCCCAGAAGAGCTGGAGCATCGATTCGGCGATGCTGAGCGCCGATTCGTGCCAACGGTGTTCGCCCGTTGCTTCGCCGAGTCGGGTGGAGGCATCGACCAGCGCGGCGTAGTCGGCCGCGTACGCGAGGTGGCGGCGGCCTCCATCGACCTGCCAGCTGCGATACCAGCGGCCGCCCGGGTCGACGAGGTTCTGCTCGAGGAAGGACATGACCTCGACTGCGGCCGCGACCCATTCCGCCCGGCCGAGCGCGGCGCCGGCCTCGGCGAGCGCCGAGATCATCAGCGCGTTCCATTCGACGAGGACCTTGTCGTCCAGCCCCGGTCGGACTCGCTGCGAACGCAACGCGAAGAGTTTCGCCCGAAGCGCCTCGATGTCGCTCGGTCGCAAGAGGCCGCTCTGATCGCGCCGGTGGAGGACGTTGACCCCGTCGAAGTTGCCTTCGGCGGAGACCCCGTACCAGTCGATTGCGAGCTGCAACTCCGCAGCGGTCAACGCCGCCGAGAGCTCCTCGTAGGACCACACGTAGAACCGTCCCTCCTCGCCTTCGCTGTCCGCGTCCTCAGCAGACGCGATGCCGCCACCGGCGAGGCGGAGGTCTCGAAGCACGTAGTCGACGGTCTCTTCGACGACCTGGCGGTAGTCCGCCGATCCGGTCAGCTGCCAACCGTGGAGGTAGGCGGGGATGAGCAGGGCGTTGTCGTAGAGCATCTTCTCGAAGTGGGGAACCGCCCAATGATCGTCGACCGAGTAACGGGCGAACCCCCCTCCCAGGTGGTCGTAGATCCCGCCCGCCGCCATGCGATCCAGCGTCAGCCGGGTCACGTCCAGCGCGGCACGGTCGCCGGTGGTCAGGTGATGGCGAAGGAGAACGTCGAGTAGCAACGGGCTGGGGAACTTCGGTGCTGTTCCGAATCCGCCGTTCACCGGATCATGCGCCCGAAGAAGCGTCTGGGCGGCTTGGGCGACCAGCCGATGATCCGGCAACGAAGGCGAGGCGCTCACCTGCGCTGCCTTCACCAGGACGTCGGTGATGGTGGCGGCGTGCTCGGTGATGTCCTCGCGCCGGTTGTTCCACGCTTCGTCGAGTGCGTCGAGGATCTCGCCGAATCCTGGCATTCCCCGTTGTGGCGTTGGCGGGAAATAGGTGCCGGCGAAGAACGGCTGACCATCCGGCGTCATGACTACCGTCATCGGCCACCCACCGTGGCCGGTCATCGCCTGAACGGCGTCCATGTACAGCGCATCGATGTCGGGGCGCTCTTCCCGATCGACCTTGACGTTGACGAACGACGCATTCATTCTCGAGGCGATCTCCGGGTCCTCGAACGACTCGTGCGCCATGACATGGCACCAATGACACGCCGAGTAGCCGACCGACAGCAGGATCGGCACGTCCCGGTCGGCCGCGGCCCGCAGCGCCTCGTCTCCCCACGGGTACCACTCCACCGGATTGTCGGCGTGTTGGCGTAGGTAGGGGCTGGTCTCGGTGGCCAGTCGGTTCGTCACGTCACCGTCCCGTGTGCGGCTGAACGCCGGTCGAGGGGGAGAGCCGAAGCGTGAGCGCCGGCGTCACCGGCAGACGGTCGGGGAGGGTCACCGTCAGCGAGCCGTACGACCTCCCACGTCACGCCGTCGTCGACACCCAGCACGCGCACGTCGTCCACTCCCGACGCGTCGACCCCACGGAGCTCGATCGCAGCGCGTCGGCGGCATCTCGAGCAGGACGGCGTAGACCGCGTCAGCCGCGCCGGGTGAACCGGACCGGCGTGCCCTCGGCGGTCGTCCCTTCGGCCCGCTCCCACGGTCGCGAGCCGAACATGGCCTCACCATTCACCTCCAGCCACTCGCCCAGACCCAGCAGAGGCGCGGCCTGCCACGACGGGATGGTGCCGTCGGGTTCGGGTCCGATGCCGATCAGCAGGTTGCCGTTCTTGCTGACGATGTCGACGAACGAGCGGACCAGCTCGGTCGTGCTGAGGATGTCCTCGGGCCGCTCGAACCGGTTGGCGCCGAAGCTGTGGCCGATGCCCCGGGTGGACTCCCACTTGTCCTCGGCGATCTGGCTGAGGCTGGTGTACTCGGGCGTGCGGAAGTCGGCGTGCCCGGGCCGCTGCAGATCGAGGTCCTTCCACGATTCGGGGACGAAGCGCCACAGGCCCTGGACGGTGGCGCCCACCGCCTTGACCGCGGCGTTGGCCGCGGGGCGGTCGGGTAGCTCGGTCTGGGTCCAGCGGTCGTTGACCACCCCCTCGGGCACGGCGGCGTAGTAGTCGGCGAACAGGCGGGCCAGGTCGATTCCCGGCGGGCAAGCGATGTCGTTCCACAGCACCGAGGGCTGGTAGCGGTCGATCAGCTCCCGCAGGTGGGCGTCGCAGTACGCGGCGTACTCGGGGCTGCGGGGCACGGCCAGCACCATGTCGGCCACGCCGCGCACGACGGCGTCGTTGAACGGCCAGTCGAAACCGCCCGAGTAGTAGAGCCCCATGCGCAGTCCCACGTCCCGGACGGCGGCGGTGAGGTCCCCGACCAGGTCGCGCCGGGCGTGGTAGGCGCCCTTGGCCGGATGCGTCGCCGACGCCGGCCACAGGCAGAAGCCGTCGTGGTGCTTGGTGGTGAGCACCACGTAGCCGGCGCCGGCATTGCGACAAAGGTCGGCCAGTGCGCCGAGGTCGGCGTCGGCCGAGGCATCGTCGAACGGCTGGCGGAACGCGTCGTACGGTGTGCCGGCTCCGTAGGTCGCGGCGTGGTGGCGCCGGGTCGGGCTGCCGTCCAGCTGCATCGTGTTGAGGTACCACTCGGCGTACGGGCTGTTGCGGAAGAGCCAGGCCGGGTCGTGGTCCCGCAGGATCGTGTGGATGTCGGGCACGTGCGGCGCCCACGCCGGCACCGAGTACAGGCCCCAGTGCAGGAAGACCCCGAGCTTGGCGTCGTGGAACCACTCGGGGACCTGATGGGTCCGGACGCTCTCCCAGGTGGGCTCGAAGCTCACCCGCTCAGAAGAACTGGTCGATCAGGATCTGGTTGCCGTCGGGGTCGACGAGGGTGACGTGGTCGGCGCCGGACTTGCTCTCGGTGGGGTGGGTCAGCTCGATCCCGGCGTCGACCAGGCGCTGCTCGATCACCCGCACGTCGGTGAAGTCGGGGAGCGGCTTCATGTCGGCCATCTCCTCGGGGCTGGGGTCCTGGGGCAGGCCCGGATTGAAGGTGAGGATGTTGCCCTCGAACATGCCCTGGAACAGGCCGATCTTGGTGGGGCCATTGCCCAGGATCCGGTAGTCGCCCTCGCCGCCCAGCACCGAGAAGCCGAGCGCCTCGTAGAAGGCGATCGAGGCGTTGAGGTCGGCGACCGCGAGGCTCACCGAGAAACAGCCGAGGTCCAGTGGTTCGCTCATGGATGCGACGCTATCCCACCGTGGGCTCGTCCGCCGTGGGTCCGAACCGTGGCGATTAGCCTGCGGCCATGACGACGGATGGTTCGCAGAACGGGGTACTTGCTGGACGCACGGCGGTGGTCACCGGCGCCGGATCGGGGATCGGTCGGGCCTCGGCCCGAGCGCTGGCGGCGGCAGGCGCGGCCGTGATGGTCTCCGACGTGAACGATGACGGCGGGGCCGTCACGCTGGCGCTGATCGACGAAGCCGGCGGGCAGGCCGCCTACACCCACTGCGACGTGGCCGACGCCGAACAGTGCGGCGACCTGATCGCAGCGACGCTCGACCGGTTCAACGGCCTCGACATCCTCCACGCCAACGCCGGGGTCTCGTTGCCGGGCGAAGACGGGTTCAGTCCGAACATCTCGATCGAGTCGTGGCACAAGGTCGTGTCGATCAACCTCAACGGCGTCTTCCACTGCTGCCACCACGCCATCGGCCCGATGGCCAAACGGGGCGGCGGATCGATCATCAACACGGCGTCCTCGATGGCCGTCGTGCCGCTCGGCGGCATGGACGCCTACGCCGCCACCAAGGCGGCCGTCGTCGGCCTCACCAAGTCGTTGGCGCCCACCTGCGGTCCGCTGGGGATCCGGGTCAACGCGATCTGCCCGGGCTATGTCGAGACCGCGCTCACCGAGATGTTGCACGCCGACGCGGAGGTGGCCGACGCCTTCGCCGCCCAGCACGCCGAGCCGGGATGGCAGACCCCCGAGGAGATCGCCGACACCGTGGTGTTCCTCGCCTCCGACGCCAGCCGGGCGTTCACCGGCGCGGCGCTGACCTGCGACCGGGGCTGGGTCAACTTCAAAGCGCCCGACGCCATGCGCGCCTTCCACCACCTGATGGGCGAGGTCCTCGACGGCTGAACCTGAGCACCCTCGGGGTCAGGCACCGAGCGTGCTCACGTCGCCGGGGGTCGTGGCCCCTGTCACAGGCCGTTGACACCGGATCGACGTCCGTCGACAATGACGGCGGGTCAAGGGGTTGTCGAGGGACTGGGGTGTGGCATGTGGTACGCCGCCATGCGGGACCTGATCTGGCGTCGGCGTCGGTACGCCATCTCCATCGCGGGCACGGCGCTCGTCTTCGGTGTCAGCCTCGCCGTCACCGGGATCTCCGACGCGTTCCCGGCCGAGATCAACCGAACGTTCGGGTCGTTGGGCGCCACCTCGTTCGTCATCCCCGACGACATGTCCGGACCCTTCACCGGCTCGCACCCGTTCGATCCGGCCGAGCTTCCCGACGGGGTCGACCCGATGGCCTACGTCATCCAGACCGCCAACCCGATGGAGCCGCAGATGGTGGCCGTCGTGGGGCTGCTGCCCGGCGACGCCGAGCCGGTCGTCATGGAGGGCGGCCAGCTGGCCGGGCCCGGTGACGTGTTGGTCGGCGCCCGCTCGCCGTTCGCCGTCGGCTCGACGGTCGAGCTGGCCGGCCGGGAGTTCGAGGTGACCGGACGGGTCGACGGGATGAGCCTGCACGCCGGCATGCCGATCGTCGTCATCCCGCTCGCGTCCTTCCAGGAGACCCTGCTCGGTGGGCTCCCGATGGTGACCGGCGGGATCGCCCGCGGGCCGGTCGCCGACGTTCCCGACGGGTTCCACGTGGTGGACCTGCCGGCGGCCCGCGAGGACACGATGCGGATCCTCGGCGACGCGGCGTCCACCATCGGCATGGTCAAGGTGCTGCTCTGGGTGGTGGCCGGGCTCATCGTCGGATCGGTCATGTACCTCTCGGCGGTCGAGCGGACCCGGGACTTCGCCGTGTTCAAGGCCATCGGCGCCCCCACGGGGGCCATGGCGGGCGGCGTGGCACTCCAGGCCGCCGTCCTCGCCACCGCCGCGTCCGGCCTGGGCATCGCGCTCGCGTTCCTGATGGCACCGTTCTTCCCCATGCAGGTCGAGCTGTCCACGACGTCGGTCATCGTCCTCCCGGCGATCGGCCTGGGTATCGGGCTCGTCGCCGCCGTGTTCGCCTTGCGGAGGGCCGTCTCGGTCGATCCCGCGCTCGCCTTTGGAGGTGCCGCGTGAATCCCGCCGACCTCGTCGTCGAGGATCTGACCGTCGAATACCCCTCGGCCGACTACGTGGTCAAGCCGGTCGATCACTTCAGCTTCAGCGTGTCCGACGGGTCGCTGGCCCTGCTGCTGGGACCCAGTGGAAGCGGCAAGACCACGCTGCTGTCGTGCCTGGCCGGGATCCTCCGGCCCACGGCCGGGTCGATCCACCACGGCGGCCGGGACATCACCCGGTTGGAGGCGACCGAGCTGGCCGCGTACCGGCGCAGCGACGTGGGCATCGTGTTCCAGGCGTTCAACCTGGTCCCGTCGCTCGACGCACGGGACAACGTGATGCTGCCGCTGCGGATCGCCGGGTTCTCGGTGCGCAACGCCCGTCGCCGCGCGGACGAGTTGCTGGAAGAGATGGACCTGACCGACCGAGCGCACCACCTGCCGTCGGAGCTGTCCGGTGGGCAGCAGCAGCGGGTGGCGATCGCCCGGGCCCTGGCCCTCGACCCGCCCCTGCTGCTCGCCGACGAACCGACCGCACACCTCGACTACGTCCAGGTCGAGACCACGCTGCGGATTCTGCGACGGCTGACCAGACCCGGCCGGCTGCTCGTCATCGTCACGCACGACGACCGCCTGCTCCCGCTGGCCGACCAGGTCATCGAGCTCGTGCCGCACCGGCCACTCGAACCCGCCGGCCCGATCGACCTGCGGCTCGATCCGGGTGAGGTCCTCTTCCGGCAGGGCGACAGCAGCGACCTGGTGTACGTCGTCGAGGAGGGAGCGGTCGAGATCTTCCGTGAGACGGTCGGTGGTGGGCGCGAGGTTCTCGGCCACCGGGGACCGAACGGGTGCTTCGGCGAGATGGGGCCGCTGTTCCGGCTGCCCCGGTCGGCATCGGTGCGGGCCGCGGCCGCGACCCGGCTGACCGGCTATTCGGTGGCCCAGTTCCGTGAGGTGCTGGGGCTGGAGTGTCTCGACGGCCTGGTGCGCACGACGACCAACGGTTCACCGGCCGCGATCGGACCCGTCCTCGTCTCCGGCCGGGCTCGCAGCCGAACCTGAGCACCCTCGGTACCTGACCCCGAGCGTGCTTCGTCAGCGGGCGGGGTGGCCGGTCACATGACCGAGTTGCCGTACATCTCTCCGAGGGGATCGGCGATCAGCTCCAGCCGCTCGCCGTCGGGTCCGGTGAAGTACAGCGACGAGCCGCTCTCCTCGTGCACCTCGATGTCGGCGGCGATCAGCTTGGTCCGAAGGTGAGCCCAGCGCTCGGGATCGATCGAGATGGCCAGGTGGTGCAGCCCGCCCAGCACCTCGCCGTAGGGGCCCAGGTCCAGGCCGGGGAAGTCGAAGAACGCCAGCGCGTTGCCGTTGCCGATGTCGAAGAAGAAGTGGGTCGAACCCTGGTAGTCGCGGTTCTCGAACAGCTCGGTCAACGGGAACTCGAGCAGGTCCTGGTAGAAGCCGATCGTCCGCTCGACGTCGAGGGACAGCAACGCCACGTGGTGGACGCCGCGAGCGGCGGAGGCGGGGCGGTCGTCGCCACGGCGCAGATGGCGCCGGCGCATCTCCTCCCACTCGTCGGTCCGATCGACGTCGTCTCCGTGCGTGCCGGTCTCGGTGGTCATGCCTGGTCCTTTCGAGCTGGATATGGGGTCGATAGCGCACCGCCACGGTCGAGGATCGACCCCAGATCCGGTGGGAGGGGGAAGACGAGCTGGTCGACGCCGGCGTCGGGCTCGGCGGTGCGCGAGAACGACGAGTAGCGCCGGGCCGCGAGCCGCCAGCGACCGTCGTCATCGCGGACGAGGTGGTCCCGGTACAGGCCGTAGGCGTCGGTGCGCCGCCCGTCGGCCGCGTCCTGGCGCAGCTCGACCATCCAGAGGCGGGCGTCGGCCCGACCGGCGGCCGGGTCGATGTCCATCACCGTGTTGAGCGGCACGAAGTGGAAGAACGAGAACCGCTGGATCGACTCGTCGATGAACGCGCCGATGGCGTCGGGTCCGGCGAACGCCAGCTGGCGATCACCCAGGTCCAGATCCAGCGTGCAACCCGCGGTCATCAGGTCGTGCAGCTCGGGCCACGCCCGGCGGGTGACGACGTCGGCGTACCGGTTCTGGAGCCGCCGGACGGCGATGTAGTCGGCCGTGTCGTCGGCAGCGGGCTGATCGTCCGTCATCCGTGCCGGACCCTATCGGGCCGAGGCTGGTGATGACCCCCCACTAACGTTCGGCCATGACCGAGCCCCGCCGCCGCCTGGCCGACAAGACCGTCCTCGTCACCGGCGCCGCGTCGGGATTGGGGCGGGCCATCGCCCGGGCCGCCGTCGCCGAAGGAGCGCACCTGGTGGCCGGCGACATCGACGAAGCCGGCCTGGCGGCACTGTCGTCGGAGCTGGGCGACGGCGTGGCGACGCTGCGCAGCGATGTGCGCGACGAGGCCGAGCAGGAGGCGTTGGTGGTACTGGCCACCGAACGGTTCGGTGGCCTCGACGTCGCCGTCGCCAACGCCGGCGCCGGGTTCGCCGCGCCCATCGTCGATCACGACCTCGAGATGTGGCGCGACATCATCGACCTCTGCCTCACCGGGGTCTTCCTCACGGTGAAGCACGCCGGCCGGGCGATCGCCGAGCGGGGCGGCGGTGCCATCGTCACCATCGCCAGCCTCAACGCGATCCAGCCGGGGAAGGGGATGGCGGCCTACGGCGCGGCCAAGGCCGGCGTGAAGATGCTGACCGAGGTGGCTGCGCTGGAGCTGGGGTCGCAGCAGGTCCGGGTCAACGCCGTCGCCCCGGGCCTGGTCATGACCAACGCCACCGCCCCGCTGGAGTTCATCCCCGGCGCCATCGAGGAGTACGTGGAGAACACCCCGCTGGGCCGATACGGCGAGCCCGAGGAGATCGCCGAGGTTGCGATGTTCCTGGCATCGGACGACAGTTCGTTCATGAACGGGTCGTTCGTCTCGGTCGACGGTGGGGCCAACACCCGGCGCTACCCGGACCTGATCGCGGCCGCCCAACGGATGGGGGAGACACCATGAACGACACGAACGGATCCAACGGCTCCGTTGGCGCCGGCGGGTCCGATGGTGGTGCCGCCGTCGGACCCGACCCGTTCGCGCCGGCCCACCTGGGCCCGATCGAGCTGCGCAACCGCATCCTGAAGGCGGCCACGTTCGAGGGCATGTCACCCGAAGCGCTGGTCACCGACGAGCTCATCGACTTCCATCGTCGGCACGCCGCCGGCGGCGTGGGGGTCTCGACGGTCGCCTACCTGGCCGTCGCCCCCGAAGGCCGGACCCACGCCGAGGCGATCTGGCTGCGGGACGGCGCCGTCCCCGGACTGCGCAAGCTGACCGACGCCATCCACGCCGAGGGCGCCGCGGCGGGCGCGCAGATCGGCCACGCCGGTCCGGCCGCCAACGGCCGCTCCAACCAGGCACCCAGCCTGGCACCGTCGAAGGGCTTCAACCCCCTGTCGATGCGGCCCATCCACGCGGTGACCGAGACCGTTCTGGAACGCATCACGATGGACTTCGGTCGAGCGGCGCGCCTGGCGGTCGCATCCGGGTTCGACATCATCGAGGTCCATCTCGGCCACAACTACCTGCCCAGCTCATTCCTCAGCCCCAGCCTCAACCGGCGCAAGGATCGATGGGGCGGATCGATCGAGAACCGGGCCCGGTTCGCCCGCCAAACCGTGCGAGCGGTCCGCGATGCAGCCGGCGACGACGTGGCGGTCATCGCCAAGTTCAACATGGTCGACGGCTACCCCGGCGGAATGAAGATCGAGGACAGCCTGGTCGCGGCCGGCATGCTGGAGGAGGACGGCTGCCTCGACGCCATCGAGCTCACCGGCGGGAGCTCGTACGCCAACCCCATGTACCTCTTCCGGGGTGACGCCCCGCTGGAGGAGTTCGCCGACACGTTGCCCCAGCCGATGAAGACCGGGTTCAAGCTGTTCGGCAAGAAGTTGATGCCGACCTACCCGTTCGAGGAGGCCTACTTCCTGGAGAAGGCCAAACAGTTCCGCGAGCAGCTGTCGATGCCGCTCGTCCTGCTGGGCGGCATCAACAACCGGTCGACCATCGAGATGGCGATGGCGGAGGGCTTCGAGTTCGTCGCCATGGGGCGGGCCCTGCTGCACGATCCCGAGATCATCAACAAGATGCAGTCGGGCGAGCAGACCGAGGGGCAGTGCATCCACTGCAACCGGTGCATGCCCACGATCTACAGCGGCACCCGCTGCATCCTCAACGACCCCGAGCCGCTGTATTCCCTCGGCGCAGCGATAATCCGCTGCGCCGGGCTTCGCCATCCGATTCAGGCTCGGGTGAACGCAGGGCTGGTGGCGTCGGCCGGCACCTCGGTCAAGGGCTGGGCCACCACGTCGACCAGCGGTCCGCACTCGGCTGCGATGGGGTCGAGCGCCTCCAGGTCGAAGCCGTAGACCTCGGCCGCGTTGGTGGCCACCATCATCGTGACGTCGTCCCGGTCGATCCCGGCGAACGCCTTCTGGAGCGCCTCGGTCGTGTACGGGTAGGTCCCTTCGTGATGGGGATAGTCGCTGCCCCACATGATGCGGTCGGTGCCCAGGATCTCGCGGGCCCGGATGTCGGCCGGCCCGGCGAAGCTCACGCCCAGCCAGCAGTTGCGGGCCGCGTACTCCGACGGCGACAGGGGCAGGATGACGTCGGACTCGAAGCCCAGCTCGCCGATCCGCCCTGTCTCGACCAGCGACGTGTGGTGCAGGTCCAGCTGGGGGAGTGTCTCGAGCAGCCACCCGGCGCCCACCTCGGCCAGGATGTACTTCAGCCGCGGGAACCGCTCGAACACGCCCGACAGCAGCATGTGGATCATGCCTCGCCGGCCGTAGAACTGGGCCTCGGAGATCCAGATCAGCGGGGTGGCCCGGTGGCGCCCGTAGTCGGGCATCCCCGCGCCGCCGGAGTGCTGGTTCACCGGCATGTCCAGGTCCTGGCACACGGCCCACAGCTCGTCGTAGGCGTCGGAGTAGAGCGGCTGGATGTGCGGTGCATCCGGCGGCACCGGCGTGACCAGGATGCCGCCCCGCAGCCCGGCCTCGGCCGCCCACTTGGTCTCGGCGATGGCGTCGTCGACGTCGTTGAGGAAGACCTGGGCGATCCCGGCCCGACGCTGCGGGTGTTCGGCGCACCAGTCGGCCAGCCACCGGTTGTGGGCCTTGATGCCCGCCATGCGAAGCTCGTACTGCTCGGGGGTGGGCGGCCGGGTGATCACCACGCCGGTGGGGAAGAACGGCGGCACGGTGTTGGGATAGATGACCTCGGCGACCACACCGTCGGCGTCCATCTCGCCGATGCGGCGATCGTTGTCCCAGTTGCGGCTCTTGCCGTCGTCCTGGAGGTCGCGGAACGGGTTGGAGTACTTGGCCCGCCATGCGTCGAAGTCGTCGAGATACTTCGCTTCGAGGTAGTCGCGGTACGTGTCGTGGTTGGCCCCGGCGTGACAGTCGGACGAGATCACCGTGTAGCGGTCGGTCGAGGTCATCTACGGCTCCTCATCGCAGGGGGTGATGGTCGTACCCTATGCCGGATCGCACCCCTCCTTCTGATCCCGACCCTCATCGCCGCCGGCATCGCCGTCGTGTGGATGATGCGCGCCAAGGGAGCGGTCATCGACCCCTACCAGCCCGCCGCCGTCTGGGTGCGGGCCGGCGTGTTCTTCGTCATCGCGTGGGTCTTCTCGGCGGCCACCGGCACGCTCGGCGTCCTCCTCGACCAGCCCATCGCCACGTCGGACCAGCTGTCCAACCCGCGCTGGGTCGCCATGGCCGTCCTGTGTTTCGTGGGCGTGACCATCCTGTACGCCGGCACGTGGGCCCGCATGACCCTGGTCTTCGACCGGCGCCAGTACCTCCTGCCCGCGCTGGGCTTCGGGATCGTCTGGGGCCTGAGCACCGGCCAGCTCCTGCTCAGCTTCTACCACCTCGCCGACGGCACCGACCTGCCTCGCTGGGGCGTCTGGGTCGCGGCCTACCTGGCCATCTCGGCCTGGCAGGCGCTCTTCCACGATCTGTTCTGGGACGTCTACGTCAGCCCCGAGCACGACACGCCCCGCTCGATCCGGCTGAAGATCCTGGTCGCCCACATCCCCAACGTCACGCTGGCGCTGACCTTCCTGGTCATCTGGGAGAACTACCTGCTCTTCGTCCTGATCGAGACCGTCGCGCTGCTCTCGGCCACGGTCTTCCAGCGGTTCCCGGCTCCATGGGCCACCGAGTTCATCCACCCACCGGCCACCGAGCCGGGGATGATGGGCCTGCCCCACGCCGCCGGCTTCCAAGGCGACCCGGCGGGCGCACGTCGGTAGTCTGACCCCACGGCGTGGGAGGGCCCAGATCATGGCTGACCTGAACGAACTCACCGATCTCCTGGTCCGCAAGGGCAAGGTCCGCGGCAACCCGGTGGGGATGACCCTCTTCTACGACGAGGTCCCGTCCGCCTACGAGGGCCGACGGGTCGACCCGTGCGCCATCGTGCGTCACGCGATGGACGACGGCGAGCGGGTCTACGTCGATGCCGAGTACCACGACTGCATCGCCGGGGCCTGGCACGCCGGCTTCACCGAGGCGACGCCCCTGGTCAACAGCGGGGCCTACCTGTCCGACAACATCCCGGCGTTCAGCGAGGAAGGCGCGGCCAAGGTCATGTCGGGCATCAACGTGCTGCCGCAGGGCATGGTCATCGGCATCGGCGCCGCGCCGCTCGACGACATGCCCCGGAAGGTCGATCCCGACTGGATCGTCGTGGTCTGCGATCCCATGCACGCCAACACGATCGGCGGCGTGCGCGCCGTGAAGGACGGCGTCCAGCCCCGCGCCGCATGCGGCACGTCGCTCTGCGGCGAGTTGTTCGCCGTGCCGCACCACGAGCCCAACGTCATCATCACCCCCGGCGACCAGGGTGGCCGGATGGCCAACCGCATCCGGCCCGACGAGATGTTCGTCATCGTGCCGCTCGAGTACGCCGACGACCTGGTGGAGATCCTGACCATGATCCCCGACGTCGAGGGGCTCCTCGACGCCACGAAGCGGGAGGACTCGGACTACTGGGAGAAGAAGGCGGCCCGTCGGACCCGGATCCCCGTCGAGGTGGGTTCCGTCGATGGCGGCGACGCCGCGGTCGCAGCGTTCGCGATGTCGATGGAGTGGGACGACGAGGCGATCGCCGTCATGAACGATGCGCCGGCCGACATCCGGTCGTTCGCCGTCGGTCAGGCCGAGGACTACGCCCGTGAGCACGGTGCATCGATCATCACCCGCGACCTCCTGGCCGATCAGATGGCCGAGATGGGGATGGATCTGGACGACATGCTCAGCATCACGCCCGGGGAGACACCCGAGCAGGCGGCATCGTTCGCGGCCAGCGCCGTGCTCGAGCTCCCCGTCGAGTCGTCCGGCGACCACTCGTTCGCGGTCAACACCCGGGCTCCGGTGTACGCCAGCGAGACCTCGACCATCGACGTCGAGGTCCATGCGATCTGGGCCGTCGTGTGCGACATCGCGGCCTGGCCCGAGTGGCAACCCGACGTCGCTCACGCATCCGTGCACGGCGCGCTCGAGGCCGGCGTCGGCTTCAGCTGGAAGACCGGTCCGGGCGTGATCACCTCCACGGTCGAGCGCGTCGTCCCCGGCCGGGTCCTGGCGTTCAGCGGGTCGGGGATGGGCGCAAGGATGCGTCACGAGTTCCGGCTCGACCCCATCGACGGTGGGGGCACGAGGGTCACGGTGGCGCAGTCGATGGAGGGCGCCGCGGTCCGCGGTATGAAGCGCATGTTGCGCAAGCTCACGACGACGTCGATGGCCACGTGGATGACCTCGATCGGTGAGCGGGCCTCGGTCGACGCCTGAGCGTCCCCGAAGCGCACCGAGCCGGTCGTGAGCACCGATCTCGAGTCGCTCGTCGGGGCCCTCTGGCCCGACCGTGACGTGGCGGCGCTGGGTCGACGACTGCTGCGGGCGATCGGGGAGCCCGTCACCGAACCCGAGCCCGTCCTCGACCATCGCTCGGCCCTGCTGATCACGTACGCGGACACGCTGCGCCGACCGGGGACGGCGCCGCTGACCGCCCTGGCCCGGTTCCTGCGCGACGAGCTGGCCGGCGCGATCGACACGGTGCACCTGCTGCCGTTCTTCCCGTCGTCGTCCGACGACGGCTTCGCCGTGATCGACCACCGGACGGTCCGCCCCGATCTGGGTGACTGGTCCGACCTGGAGGACCTGGCCGGGTCCTTCCGGGTCATGGCCGACCTGGTCCTCAACCACGCGTCGGCATCGTCGGAACGATTCCGCGAGTTCGAGGACGACCGGGCGCCGGGCCGGGACAGGTTCTTCACCGTCACCTCCGACGACGACCTGTCCGACGTCGTGCGCGCTCGCTCTCATCCGCTGGTCCGCGCCGTCGAGACCCCGAACGGCGTCCGCCACGTCTGGTGCACGTTCAGCTCGGACCAGCCCGACCTCGACTACCGGAACCCCGACGTGGTCGTCGACCTGCTGCACACGATCGACACCCTGCTCTCCCACGGTGTCCGGTTGCTGCGGCTCGACGCCGTCGCCTACGTGTGGAAGGTGCCGGGCACCTCCAGCGTGCACCTTCCGCAGACCCACGACCTGGTCCGGCTGCTGCGGTTGCTCGTGGCCCACCGGAGTCCGGCGGCCCGTCTGGTGGCCGAGACCAACGTCCCCCACGACGAGAACCTGTCGTACCTGGACGGGGGTGACCAGGCCCACCTCGCCTACGACTTCACACTCGCCCCTCTCCTGGTCCACGCCGCGCTGTCGCAGGAGACGACCACCCTCACCCGTTGGCTGATCGAGCGACGCCCGCCGCCGCCGGGCACCGGCCTGCTGCTGTTCCTGGCGTCGCACGACGGCCTGGGCCTGCGCCCGGTCGAAGGTGTGCTCGACGCGACTGCGATCGCGACGCTGGTCAGCGCGGCCGAGCAGCGCGGGGGAACGGTGAGCAGCTACGACACCCCCACGGGGCCGCGACCGTACGAGCTGAACGTGGCGCTGACCGATCTTCTCGCCGGCGCCGAGGGGCCGGATCGATACCGCCGGTTCGTCGCGGTGCATCGGGCGCTGTTCTCCCTGGCGGGCGTGCCCGCCCTGTACGTGCACAGCCTGCTGGCGTCGCCGGGGGACCGGGCCGGGGCCGAGGCCTCGGGCATCGCTCGGCGGGTCAACCGCGGCGTGGTGGAACTGAGCGAGGCCGAGTCGCCCGTCCCGTCGGGCGAGCGCGGTGACGTGTTCCGGTCGTTGGTGGCCCTGCTGCGGGAACGGGCCCGGCTCCCGGCCCTCGCGCCGGAGGCACCGCAGGAGGTGCTCGACCTGGGCCCGTCCGTGCTGGCCCTGCGGCGCGGCACCGGCGCCGAAGCGGTGCTGGCGGTGACCAACCTCTCCGATCGGCCGGTCGCCGTGCACCACGCCGGCATCGAGGTGGCGCTGGGTCCGTGGGCCGGCCGCTGGGTCAGCCTCTGAGCGTGGCGGTCAGAGCGCGGCGTTGTCCGCCTCGACCGCGGCGGCCAGACGGTCGAGCACGTCGGGGACGGCGCTGACCACCCGGGACCAGCTGGGCATGAAGGGGGTTTCCATGGGGCTCGACAGGAACTGCTCGCCTGCGGTCATCAGCGCACCCGAGAACATCTCCACCACCTGCTCCTCGGCGTGCCGATCCGGCTCCAGGCCGTTGAGGACCGCGTCGTGGTGGTACCAGTCGACCAGGTCGAGCGCCGACCGGTAGTAGGCGGCTTTCAGGGTCCGGAACACCTCGGTGGAGAGCACCGCACCCTGCACCGCCAGCTTGCGGTAGATCGCCTTGGAGATGTCGATCGACATCTTGTGCAACCCCGCACCGGGATCGTCGGGTGACAGCGGTTGATGCTTGTGGTCGTAGTGGTGGGCGAGGTCGACCTGGCAGACCCGCTGGGTGGAGTACTGGCGGTACACCTCGGACAGGATGCCGATCTCCAGGCCCCAGTCGGACGGAATGCGGATGGCGCGCACCACGTCGTCGCGCATGGCCATCTCACCGGCCAGCGGGTAGCGGAAGCTGTCGAGGTAGTCGAGGTAGGGCGAGGGTCCGAGGGTGGAGCGCAGGGCCCGGAGCAAGGGGGTGACCAGCAGCCGCGACGCTCGCCCGTTGAGCCGACCGTCGCCGACCCGGGCGTAGTACCCCTTCGAGAACGCGTACTCGAAGCCGGGATGGACGAGCGGGTAGAAGAGCCGGGCCGGGATCTCGCGGCTGTAGGTGAGGATGTCGGCGTCGTGCAGGGCCAGCACCTCGGCCCGCCCGGCGGCCAGGAAGTAGCCCAGGCAGTACCACACGTTGCGGCCCTTCCCCGGAGCGGGAGGGGCCAGGTCGTGACGCGCCAGCTCGGCGTCGATGGCGGACAGGCCGGGGCCGTCGTTCCAGAGGATCCGGGTGGGAACGGAGAGCCGGTCGAAGAACTCGCGGGCGTGCGCGAAGTCCTCGGGACCGGCCGCGTCGAGCCCGATGATGACCTGGGACAGGTACGGGATCTGGGCGACCTGGTCGACGATGGCCGACAGCGCGGGTCCGTCGAGCTCGGAGTACAGGGTGGGGATCACCAGCGCCATCGGCGACTCGTCGCTCCACTTGGTGAGCTCGAGCTCGATGTCCTGGAGCGGCCGATCGCCCAGGCGGTGCAGCGTCGCCACCGACCCGTTCTGGAAGAAATCCGCCACGTGGGCCGCTCCTGCGTGCTGATCGTGCCTGGGTTTCGAGCCTACCGGCCCGTCCCGGTGGCCAGGTCGTAACCGTTCTGCAATACTCCCGCCCTGGTCCCCATCCACGGCGGAAACGGGACCCCAGCTCCCCATGACCCTTTCGTTACGAACGTCGACGTTCGCGGCTCCATTCGTGCTGCTCGCGCTCGTCCTCACGGCCTGCGGCACCGACGGCGTGACCGTCTCCACCGCGTCCCCTCCCGAGCCGGCGACGACCGCGACGACCACCACCAGCAGCACCAGCTCGACGACCACGACGGTGCCGGGTGCGGTCGGGGAGGATGGCGCGCCGAATCGGGTGGGCCGCCCGGGCACGGCCGGAGCGAGCGCAGGTCTGGCCGCCGCGGACTCGACCAGTCCGACCACGGGCACGACCGTGCCGCCGTCGACGTCACTCCCCCCGGCGGCTCCCCCGGCCGAGCCGGTGGCCACGACCGCACCGTCCACCACCGCCCCGCCGACGACCGCGGCGCCACCTTCCACCGCCCCGCCGACGACCGCGGCGCCCGCACCGCCCCCTCCGCCCCCTCCGACCGGTCCTCCGTCGCCGCCACCGGCCCCACCCGCCAACGCGACCTCGCCGGCGCGGATGGCCTGGTTCTACAAACCGCCCCCGGGCATCGACGCCGCCTCGTTGGTGCGCGACTACGACGTGTTCGTCCTCACCAAGAACGACGAGCACTTCCGGGATCAGCTCAAGGCCGCCGACCCGTCGGTGCGGGTGCTCCAGTACGTGCTGTCGACCGAGATCGAGGACCCGGGCGGCGGGTCACCCCAGAGCAACCAGGTCGCCTGGAACGTCGGCGACTTCGGCGCGCTGCTCCGCGATCATCCCGACTGGTTCCTGCGCAATCCGGACGGTGGTCGCCAGACCAGGTGGTTCGGCAGCCAGCAGGTGTCGTACATGGACCCCGCGTCGCCGGGCTGGCGCAACTGGTTCGCGCAGCGGCTCGTGGCCTACACCACCGCCAACGGGTGGGACGGCGTCTTCCTGGACAACGTCGAGCTGTCGCTGACCAAGCGCCAGCGCGAGGGCCTGGTGCCGGCCGCCCACCCGACCGACCAGGCCTGGCAGAACGCGATGGTCGGCTTCCTCTCCCACGTGCGCTCGGTCATGAGCGCCCACGGCAGGACGGTCTGGGGCAACGGGATCGAGTGGACGGGAAGCCAGGCCGTCCTGGACCGCTATGCGGGCCAGCTCGACGGGATGATGGCCGAGTCGTTCGGGACCGACTGGCACGGCCGGCCCCGGCTGGGATCGGCGTGGGAGAAGGAGATCGGACGGGCCGAACGGCTGACCGCGATCGGCGACCACTCGCTGCTCGTCGCCCAGGGATCCCGCAACGACGGCAGCGCCTTCCAGTACGCCTACGCCTCGTACCTGCTGGTGGCCGGGCCCACG
Organism: uncultured Acidimicrobiales bacterium; assembly: GCA_963697385.1. GTDB lineage: Bacteria > Actinomycetota > Acidimicrobiia > Acidimicrobiales > CAWCAL01 > CAWCAL01. The sequence continues at coordinate 793,152 of CAVONU010000001.1, read as the reverse complement.
GTGTCGTTCCGGTACGCGCACCACAGCGCCTACCACCAGAGCTGGTGGTACGACGCCTACGACCAGGCGCTCGGGAATCCGACCGGCCCCCGCTATCGACAGGGCGTCGGGTGGCGACGCGAGTTCGAGCACGGCTCGGTGGTGGTCGACCCCCAGCAGGGCACGAGCTCGATCACCTTCGGCTGAGACCCACGGTGGGTAGGACGACCGAATGCCCATGAGTCGTCGGGCTCCAATCCGCGTCGCATCCTCAAGCCGAAGGGCGTTCCGACCGATCCCGGAAGGGATTCGGCAAGAGGGACGACATGGCGAAGGTTCGAGCACTCGCCGCCATCGCGGCGACGGGTGCGGTTGCGGTGACCGGCGTGACGGCATTGCTCGCGCCGGCCGTGGTGTCGTCGGCCGAGTCATCGCCGTCCGCAGCGGTCGTCGAGGACGACCGCGAACCGTCGGTCGGCGCCCGCGATCGCCCCTCGTCGCTGCCGGAGACGGCGAGCGACCCGGCGACGCCGATCCTTCCCGCCACAGAGACACGGGCCGTGATCGGCACCTCCGCCCGATTCGCCTGGTTCTACAAGCCGCCCGCCAACGCGTCCGCCGCCGAGCTGGCGGCGCGCTTCGACGTCGTGGTCCTGACCCGCAACGACGAGGGGTTCCGCGATCAGCTGAAGGCGGCCGACCCGTCGCTCCAGGTCCTCCAGTACGTGCTCGCCAACGAGATCCAGGACGCCGGCTCGGCCCAGCCGTGGCGCAACCAGGCGGCCTGGAACACCGGCGACGCTGCCGCCCTTCTGGCCCAGCACCCCGAGTGGTTCGCCCGCGACGATGCAGGACGTCCCCTGGCCAAGCGCATCGACGGTGGACGCACCGTCTACACGATGGACCCGTCCCGACGCGGCTGGACCGACTACCTCGTCGAGCGGGTCCTGACCCACAACGTCCAAGCCGGATGGGACGGCGTGTTCCTCGACAACGTCGAGATGAGCCTGAGCAAGCGTCAGCGCGAGGGTCAGATCCCGGCCGCGCACCCGACCGACGCCGCCTGGCAGGACGCCATGATCGGCCACGTCGCTGCCATCCACCGTGCGTTCGCTGCGGCCGGCCGCCCGGTCTGGGCCAACGTCATCGAGGGAGGCGACTCGGTCGCCGAGATCGAGCGGCTGGCCCCCCACCTCGAGGGCACGATGGACGAGAGCTTCGGCACGGGCTGGGACGGCCGGCCCCGCACCGGCTCGTCGTGGGAACGGGATCTGGCCGCCGTCGAGGCGCGGGCGGCCCGGAGCGATCACAGTCTGTTGGTGGCCCAGGGGGCTCGCAGCGATCGGGCGGCGCTCCGGTACGCCTACGCCTCGTACCTCCTGGTGGCCGGACCGACGGTGTCGTTCCGCTACGCCGACCACACCACCGCGTACGCCGAGGTCTGGTGGAGCGACGAATTCGATCGTGCGCTCGGCGAACCGCTCGGCCCGCGCCACCGGACCGCGACGGGGTGGGCCCGCGACTTCGAGGGTGGCCGCGTCACGGTCGATCCCGTCGCCGGTACCGCCACCGTCGGCTGAACTCACGAAACTTGGGCAACCACCCCACCTATGTGCGGGTATCTGCCCAGATTTCGTTTGGTGACCCCGGGACCGGGCTCAGGTGCCGGTCCAGTCGGGTCGGCGCCGCTCGGCTGCGGCCGCCAGTCCCTCGGACGCATCGTCGGTGGCCGCGACGACCCGCCGCATCGTCTCGCCCATCCGGACCGCGTCGCTCCACGGCAGCTGGGCCCCTCGGGCCGCCATCTCCTTGGTGGCCCGCACCGCCAGCGGTGCGCCCTGGCAGAGCCTGCGGGCCAGGGTCATCGCCTCGTCGGCCAGTTGCTCGCCGGGCACGACCCGCCACACCAGGCCCATCTCGGCGGCCCGGTCCGCATCGACGGGGTCGCCGGTCAGCAGCAGCTCCATGGCGTGGTCCCAGCGCAGCTTCGCCGGCAGGCGCAGGGCGCCGACGATGGTGGGGATGCCGAGCTTCACCTCGGGATACGCGAACCGGGCGTGGTCGGCGGCGATGACGAAGTCGCATGCCGCCACCGCGGTCAGCCCGTACCCGATGCAGTGACCGTTCACCGCGGCGATCGTGGGCTTCCAGATCTCCTGCCCGCTCTCGAACGAGTTGATGGTGGGGATCTCCCAGAAGGTCCCGGGCCAGGTGCCGACCGCTCCGGCTCCGTCCTTCAGGTCGGCCCCGGCGCAGAACGCCTTGGTGCCGGCGCCGGTCAGGATGGCCACCCAGGCGTCGGGGTCGTCGTAGAACCGGTTCCACGCCGCGTTGAGCGCGTCGCGCAGCGGCCCGTTGACGGCGTTGAGGGCCTCGGGTCGGTTGTAGGTGATGGTCACGACGTGGTCGTCCATCGTGTACAGCACCGGTGGCGGCGGCTCGGACCCGGTCGCCGAGCCGGAGGTGCTCGCATCGCCCGCCTGGGTCATCGCTCGGCCTTCGCGTCGTCGGGTGGGATAGCGTCAACCTACCGCTCGCCCACGCCGCTGAAGGGAACGCCATGGAGTTGCAGGAGCTCGTCGAGATCGAGGAGATCAAGCGGCTGAAGTACCGCTACCTCCGGTGCCTCGATCAGAAGGACTGGGACGATCTCGAGCGGTGCTTCACCGAGGACGCCACCGCGTCGTACGGCGGCGGTGCCTACCCGTTCGAGGGGCGCGACGCCATCATGGCCTTCCTGCGCGAGGCGATGGGCGCCGACACGTTCCACTCCAGCCACCAGTGTCACCACCCCGAGATCGACGTGGCCGAGGACGGCACGGCCACGGGGGTCTGGGCCCTGCAGGACGTCGTGATCGACACCGGGTTCGACCTGACCATCAGCGGCGCGGCGTTCTACACCGACCGGTACCGACGCGTCGACGGCGAATGGCGGATCGAGCACACGGGGTACAAGCGGCTGTACGAAGAAGTCTTCCCCCGGGGTGACGTCACCGGCCTGCGGCTGACCGCCAGCTGGTGGGCCACCGACGGGCGGTCGGAGCTGGCCGGCTGACCCCCGGCCCGCTCCTCCGGGCGGGCGGTGCCCGGACCCGATCGGGCTCAACTGGGAACGCGTCGTGCCGAAGATATCCACAGGAGGCGGCGGTGGCTCACCCAGACCGGTGAGCCGTGTGGCCCATTGAGGCTGTGCTTCACTGTCCGTAGCGTTAATAGCACTATGCGTGGGAGAATCTCAGAACGTCGTCGCCGAGGTCAGAGCGGCGCCGTCATCGTCGAGGCTGCCCTCATCATGCCCGTGGTGCTGCTCGTCTCCATGGGCGTCGTCGACCTGGGATTCCTGGTCGATCACAACCTGACGCTGGCCAGCGCCACCACCGCCGGCACCCGGGCCGGCGTGCGGGCCGGCAACTCCGCCGACGCCGATCAGCAGGTGCTCGAGGCGATCGCCAGCGCCGAGGCCAAGCTCAAGCCCAACGCGATCGAGCAGATCATCATCTTCCGAGCCGACGACGCGGACGGCACCGTCCCGGCCGAGTGCTTCAGCGGAAGCGACGCGTCCAAGCACTGCAACACGTACGGCCCCGAGGCGTTGACGACCTTCGTCGCCGAGACCGCCTGGCCGCCCGCCGTCCGACGCGCCGGCGCGTTCGGCGACGCGGACTACCTCGGTGTGCACGTCGTCACCAACCACGACTTCACCATCGGCATCTTCGGTGACGGCCGATCGGTGTCGGACACCGTCGTCATGCTGATCGACCCCACCGGAGTCGCCGGCGCCAGTGCCGAGATCCCGCCGCCGCCCAGCGTGACCACCTCCACGACCACGACGACCACCACGACGACCACCACCACGACGATCCCCGGCCCGACCACGACCACGACGTCCACGATCCCCCCGCCGACCACCTCGTCCACGACGACGACGACGGTGTACGTCCCGCCGGCTCCGACGACCACGACCACCACGGTCTACGTCCCGCCGACGATCCCGCCGCCGACCACCTCCACCTCGACCACCAGCACGACCTGGCCGACCCCGCCGACGACCGGCACCAACTCGTGACCCGACTCCGGCGGCGTGGTGGCCGAACCGACCGGACCGAGACCCAACGGGGAGCGGCGCTGGTCGAGGCGATGCTCATCACGCCGGTCGTGCTGATGCTGGTCTTCGCCATGATCGACTACGGGCTGTACTTCCGTGACGACCTCACCGCCGGGAACGCGGCTCGGGCCGCAGCGCGCACCGGCGTCTCGGCCGACGCCGACGGCTTCGTCGACTACGACATCCTCCGCATCCTCGACGACCGGCTCACCGGGCTGGGGGTCGAGCCCGACCGGATCATCGTGTTCAAGGCCACCACCTACAGCGACGAACCTCCGGCCGGCTGCCTGATCGACAGCGTCTACCCGGTCTGCAACTCGTACCCCGGGTCGGCGCTCGGGTGGAGCCAGGCGGCCTGGGTGGCCAGCACCGAACGGAACGGGTGGCCCGAGTCGGAGCGCTCGATCAGCAACTCGGCCGGGACCGACCTCCTGGGCATCCACATCCGGGCCACGCACACCTTCGCGATCGGGGCGTTCACCGACACCGCCACCATCAGCGAGACCGTCGTCTATCGCATCGAGCCCAAGGCGGAGTAGCGACCATGACCCCCGCAGCAGCATCACCGACCACGTTCGTGCCGCCACCCGATCCCGAGCTCGAGGGCGAGCTCGAAGACCCGTTCGACCCCGAAGCCGGGTACATCCTCATCTGGGCGGTCATCTCGATGATCGCCCTGCTCCTCGTGGGTGCGCTGGCGGTCGACGTCGGTGCGTTCTACGTGCGCAGCAACGAGCTGGAGCGCTCCGCCGATGCCGCCGCGCTGGCCGGCGTGGTCCACATGCCGGGCAATCTCGCCGACGCCACCGCCGCCGCCGAAGAGGTCCTGAGCCGGAACGGGATCGTCGACGGTGGCGACATCTCGGTCACCATCGAAGAGGGCTCCACCTCGCGCCGGTTGCGGGTCACGATCCAGGACGCCGGGGTGGAGACCTTCCTGGCCCGGCTGATCCGCGACAGCATCTCGATCGAACGCACCAGCGAGGCCGAGTTCGCCAAGCCGCTCCAGATGGGCAGCCCCGACAACCACCTGGGGTCGGGCATCCTGCGCCCCGACTTCCCCGGTACCAGGCCGCCCGACTACGTGCGGGAGCAGGGGTTCTGGCTGGCCGTCAACGGGTTCTGCACCGCGGCCGAGGATGGCGACTCGCTGGTCTCGGCCTTCGACGGCAACGGCGAGTCGTTCGCCTGTTCCTCGCCTCCGGCCGAGGAGAACCCGCGCTACGCCGGGTTCCACGAGTACACCGTGAACGTGCCCGACGGTCGGGCCGCAGATCTCTACGTCGACGCCTTCGACCCCAACTACTGGCCCCACGACCGGCCGTGCGTCTCGTCGCTCGGCTGCAACCTGGGCAAGTACGCCAACGGCCAACCCCACTGGTCCAGCTGGCCCTCCGGCCCGACCGAGGCCGAGTGGTGGCAGAGCCGGAAGGGGAGCCGCAACGCGTGGCGCAACCGCCCGATCGACCGGCTCTCGTACAACACCAACACCTACACCGGGATCATCACGACGAACTTTCAGCTGCTGTACCCCGACACGGCCGGGACCCCGTTCGACACCTCGGACGACCTGCCGGTCGGTCCGCCCGTCTCGTACACCGGCGGGAGCGACACGTACTACAGCTGGCCGTACCCGGCGGACTACCTCAGCGATTTCGCCAGCCAGGAGTCCCTGTTCAACGAGTGGGACAACCTCTTCCAGATTCCGACCGGCGCGCCGTCCGGCGACTACACGCTCAAGGTCTGGACCGACAACACCAACCCGGACAGCTTCGGGGTCAACGCCTTCGCCCTCCGAGCGACCTACGGGCCCCCGTGGGGTTCGCAGTACGACGACCGGTGTGACTCGCGCATGATCGGCCAGGAGCACTGCCCCAAGGTGTCCGGATCGTCGGCGCTGTCGATCCTGGCGGCCGCCGAAGGTTCGTCCGCGTTCTTCAAGTTCGCCCAGATTCCGGTGGACTACGCCGGACGCTCGGTACGCATCACCCTGTGGGACTCCGACGAGGGTGGCGACGAGATCTCGTTCCACAGCCCCGACCGGGCGCCCGACCAGAAGTGGCCCTTCGCCTGGCGTGAGGCCAACGGGCCCGACACGATCTTCCCCAACTGGACCGGGGCCTACGAGCTCGACGTTTCCGGCTGCGGTCCGTCGTCGCCCCAGCCCCAACCCGGCCCGGCCGGGACCCGATCGGGGACCTGCACGTTCAACGATCGGCTGGTCGAGGTCAACGTCGACGTCCCGGTGGACTACGCGGCCAACGACGCGGGCTGGTGGTCGATCCGGTACGACTTCGGGACGGGCACGGTCACCGACCGCACCACCTGGACCATCGACGTGATCGGCGACCCGGTCCACCTCGTCGAACCCGGCTGACCCGGCCGGATTCAGCCGATGTCGGGGATGCCGAGGTCGAGGTTGCTGGCTTCGAGGCCGCCGTCCAGTTCCAGCACCTTGCCGGTCATGAACGCGCCGGCCGGCGACGCCAGGTAGAGCACGCCGAGGGCGATGTCCTCGGGGGACCCCAGCCGCTTCAGCGGGGTCTTCGATTCCATCTCGTTGCGGAGGGCGTCGTCCTGCATGACGATCTCCAGGGCCGAGGTGGCGGTCGACCCCACACCGATGGCGTTGACGCGGACCCTGGGGGCCAGGTCGGCGGCCACCAGGCGGGTCATGTGGAGCATGGCGGCCTTGGCCGTGCCGTAGGCGGCGTAGCCGCGGTCGCGCACCCGGCCGATCAGGCTGGCGATGTTGACGACCGATCCCTCGTTGACCGCCAGGTCGGCCGCGGCGCGGCGGGTGAGGGAGAACGCGGTGGTGACGTTGAAGTGGAAGGCCTGCTCCAGGTCGGCATCGGAGGTGTCCAGGAAGGGCTGGGGCATCGCCCCGCCCACGTTGTTCACCAGGATGTCGAGCCGTCCCAGTTCGCCGGTGGCGGCCGCGACGAGGTCGTCGAGTCGATCGAGATCCGAGAGGTCGGCCGGCACGACCACGGCGCGCCGGCCGGCGGCGCGTACCTTTTGGGCGACGGCCTCGAGCTGATCGGCGCTGCGGGCCGAGAGGACGATGTCGGCGCCCGCCTCGGCCAGGGCGACGGCTGACGCGGCACCGATGCCCCGTCCTGCTCCGGTCACGATCGCCACCTTGTCGGTGACGAGGAATCGATCGAGGGTGGCGTTCATCGTTGCTCCTTCTGGGCCCGGCCCCGGGCCATGATGGCGTCGAGGCGGCGGGAGATCTCGGTGTGGTCGAACCCGGCGGACTGCCAGGCCATGCCCTTCTGACGCTCGACGGCCCGCCAGTCCTGGGGATCCGAGGCCTCGATCGCCTGGTACAGGTCGAGCATGGCGCCGACCCCGGCCAGGTCGTTGGACAGGATGTCGCGAGCCAGTTCGTCGGCGCGGTCCATGAGGCGGTCGTGGTCCACCACCTCGGCCACCAGACCGGCGCGGAGCGCGGCCGTCGCATCCAGGAAGTTGCCCGTCGTGCTCATCATCCGGGCCGTGCGGAACCCGACGGCGCGGGGGAGGAGGTGGGACAGCCCCCACCAGGGCAGGATGCCGACGCGCGTGTGGGTGTCGCCGAACGTGGCCCGCTCGCTGGCGACCAGGAAGTCGCACTGGAGGGCCAGTTCGAGACCGCCGGTGATGGCGGCACCGTTGATGGCGCCGATCATCGGGGTCCGCCGCACCGGCCATTGGTTGCCGACCTCGGTGTTGGCGGCGATGTCGATGGCGCCGCTGCCGAGCGCGTGGAGATCGAGCCCGGCGCAGAACACGGGGTCGACGGCCGTCAGGACGATGACGGCCACGTCCGGGTCCTGGTCCAGCGCCGGCAGTGCCGCGAACAGGGCGTCGATCATCTCGGGGGTCAGTGAGTTGCGGGCGTCGGGCCGGTCGATGGTGACGGTGGCGATGCCGTCGCCGACGACGATGGGAAGGTTGGGGTGGTCGGGCCGGTCGGGCACGGGTGCTCCTGGCGAGGTCAGACGACGTGCAGCGTCTCGCACAGACGCTGGCCCACTTCGGTCCCGCCGTCCAATTCGACCCGGCAGGCGTCCCACTTCTTGCGGCCCGTCGCCCATTGGACCCAGTCGCTGACCGGCGACCGCACGGTCGCCACCGCCTCGCTGCGAGGGGTCCGATCATCGGTGGCCACCCGGCCGTCGGTCCGGATGATGGTCGTGGTGGCGGCTCCGGGGCCGGTGAGCTCGAGCCGGATCGGCTCGTCGACCCACGCCAGGGTCTGCTGGTTCATCGGCGCGATCAGCGCCAGGGTCCAGGCCGCGGTGGGGGCGAGGCGCAGCTGATCCTGGGGGAGCTCGGGCCGGTCGAGCGGCCCGTTGGGCGCCAGCAGGTCGAAGCGGAGATGGGTGTAGTGGTCGAAGACGGCGGCGTCGGCCAGCAGGTGCATCGGATGGGTGCCCAGGTCGCCCATGTTGAATCCGACCGTCCGGAGCGGGGCCCGTTGACCCAGACCGAGCATGGGGATGGCCCGCCGGCTCCAGGTCTCGTACTCGTCCAGCTGGCGCTGGGGCGTCCAACCCCGTCGGCGTTCGACGAGCACGTCGTTGACCCGCTCGCTGTCGTCGTATTCCTTGGCCGCCTTGGCCATGACGATCGGGCTGGGATGGAAGATCGACGCCATGTGGGCGATGACGTCCTGGACCGACCAGCCCTGGCAGGCGCTGGGGGCCGACCACTCGTCGGGGGTGAGGCTCCGACCGAGGTCGATCACCAGTTCTCGTTCCGCTCGGAGGGCATCGATGGCGGTGGCGGTCATGGGTGCGACCCTACCGTTCCGCATTCCAGCGGGCCGATCCGAGCTGACCGGCCTATGCTCGGCCACGGCTGCGCCGGGGACACCCCCCACCCCGGCGCCGCTTGACGGGTGGGACGGGGGGCCGACGCTGCCGGGGCCCTCGATTCGGCGTTCGTGCCACCGGTTCGTACGCTCGTCGACACCCATGGATTTCGACGAACACCCCGACGATCTGGCCTTCCGGATGGAGGCTCGCGCCTGGCTGGCCGAGCACGCCCCGCGCCGCCGGGAGGGCGAGCCGTCGTGGTCCGAGCACCGGCCCCGCTCGCAGGCCGAGGACCACCACCTGGTGGCCAAATCGCGACGCTGGCAGGAGTCCAAGCACCGGGCGGGATGGGCCGGGATCGCCTGGCCTCGGGAGTCGGGTGGTCAGGGGCGCTCGGCCAACCAGGCCCGGATCTTCTCGGAAGAAGAGGGGCGCTACGAGACGCCCGCGGGGCTGTTCATGGTGGCGATCGACATGGCGGGGCCCACCATCCAGCAGCACGGGTCGGCCGGGCAGCGCAACCGGCACCTGGAGCCCACGCTGCGGGGTGAGCAGATCTGGTGCCAGCTCTTCTCCGAGCCGTCGGCCGGTTCCGACCTGGCCGCGCTCCGTACCCGGGCCGAGCGGGACGGCGACGAATGGGTGATCAACGGCCAGAAGGTGTGGACCACCTCGGCCCATCACGCCGACTACGGGCTGCTGCTGGCCCGGACCGATCCGGACGTCCCCAAACACGAGGGGATCACCTACTTCGTCCTCCCCATGGACACGCCGGGCGTCGACGTGCGCCCGCTCCGGCAGATCGACGGAGCGGCGCACTTCAACGAGGTCTTCTTCACCGACGTCCGGCTGCCCCACGCGCAGGTGGTGGGCGAGGTCCACCACGGCTGGGGGGTGGCCATGACCACCCTGCTGGCCGAGCGGACCGCCATCGGCGGGGCCGGGATGGTGCGCTTCGACGACATCCTGCGGCTGGCCGAGCGGTTCGGTCGCCGTTCGGATCCGGTGGTGCGCCAGCACCTGGCGGAGAGCTACGCCCGGTTCCAGATCCAGCAGTGGCTCGCGTGGCGGGCCCAGACCGCCATCGAGCGGGGTCGGATGCCGGGACCCGAGGCGTCGGTGCTGAAGCTGATGGGCTCGAACCACGTGGCGGCCAACGCCGAGCTGTACCAGGAGCTCTCCAGCGCGCACGGGATGCTGTGGCAGGACGACGGCTTCGAGCGGGGCCGCTGGCAGGGAGCGTTCCTCTACCAGTGGGCGTCGCGCCTGGGCGGCGGGACCGACCAGGTCCAGCGCAACGTCATCGGCGAGCGGGTGCTGGGCCTGCCCCGTGAACCCCGCGTCGACCGCGACGTGCCCTTCCGCGACCTCCCCACGGAATCTCGGCCGCGGTAGGGCTGCTCAGCGACCTCGACGAGGCCCGGATTCCTCGGCGGGACGCATGCTGTCCTCGCTCCAGTAGGCGCGGAGCGCTCGGATGAGGCCGTCGTCACCGACCCGGTAGGTGAACACCCCGTCGACGGCCACCGCGTCGCCGTGGGGGAACGTGGTGGTGATCGTGCCGACATTGGCCACCTCGTCGCCGGCGGCGTACGACTCGCGGATCTCGAACCGGATCGTCGCCGAAGCGATCGTCGTGTCCCAGAACGCGGCGATCGCGTCGCTGCCCCGATGTCCCTGGCCCGTGGGGTCGAGCACCGACACGCCGATCGGATCCTCGATGACGGCCTCGGGGGAGAAGAGGGCCAACCAGGCGTCGCGGTCGCCGGCCTCGACCGCCGCCATCGACGCCTTGGATGCCGCACGGGCAGGGGGATCGCTCATATGGGGTGACCTCCGATGGGTTCGTGGCTCTACCATCACAGCAGATCATCGTCCGCAACCCCCCGATCCCATGCCACTGTCCGAACACGTCCGAGAAGAGCTCGACCAGGTCCTGCTGGTCGAGGATCCCACCGACGGGCTGTGGGCGCTGGTCGACTCCGGCCGCGCCGACCAGATCGTGCCCGAGCTGCCGGCCCTCGCGCTGGAGCAGGATCCGATCCACCGGCACAAGGACGTGTTGTCGCACACCATCGCGGTCACGGCCAAGTCCCCGGCCCGGCTGCGGGTCCGCCTGGCCGCCCTGTTCCACGACGTCGGGAAACCGGCCACCCGGCGCTTCGGGCCCGACGGCGTGACCTTCCGCCACCACGAGGTGGTGGGCTCGAAGATGACCCGCAAGCGCCTGCGGGCGCTGGAGTACGACCAGCAGACGGTGGACGACGTCACCGAGCTGGTGCGGCTGTCGGGTCGGTTCAAGGGGTACACCGACGGCTGGTCCGACAGCGCGGTGCGCCGCTACGCCCGCGACGCCGGGCACCTGCTGGGCGACCTGAACGCGTTGGTCCGCAGCGACTGCACCACCCGCAACCGCTCCAAGGTGGCGGCACTGCACGCCGCCATCGACCAGATGGAGGAGCGGATCAAGACACTGGCCGAGGCCGACCGGCGCGCCGCCGAGCGACCGTTGCTGGACGGCGATGACGTCATGGCTCACCTGGGGATCCCGCCGGGCCGCGACGTCGGTGAGGCCGTCCGGTACCTGCTGGACGAGAAGCGGGCCGGGCGCACCCCGGATCGCGACGCCGCCGTCGCCCGACTCGACGCCTGGTGGGCCGAGCGCCGATAGCCCGGCCCTCCGAACCCGCACGCGGACCCCGACCCCTGACTAGCGCCGGATGATCACCGTGGTGCGGGTGTCCAGGGTCTCGTCGGCCCAGCGACGTTTGTAGGCCATCTCCATGCCCAGGTCGTAGATGCGGACGCCCTCGGCGGCCAGCTGCTCGATCTGGAAGGCCTGGAGCAGCGTGCCCACCGACAGCGATCGGTAGGCGTTGTCGTAGCTGATCTGGAGGCCGCGATAGGTGGTGTGGCGGACGTGGCCCAGGATGTAGCCGATGTCGCGGTCGTCCGCCCGGGCGAACAGCAGGCGCAGGCGTCCGAGCGGCCCGACCCGCTGGGAGAGCTTCCAGTAGAAGCGCCGGAGCTCGGGTTCGATCAGTCCCGAACCCGAGCGACCTTTCCAGCTCCGCCGCTCGATGTCCATCAGCCGCTCGAAGCCGGCGGCCAGGTCACCCTCGGCCGTCACCACCTCGAAGCCGTGGTCCTCGGCCCGCCGGTGCGCTCGTCGCAGATCTCGTTGCCACTTCGCCGGCTTGCGCTCCAACAGGGCCGTCGCTCCCTCGTCGAGTCGGGCTCGGCACCGGGTCATGACCGGTCCGTTCCGCAATCGGTGCCGCTCGCCGATGGCCCGCCGCAGCTCGTTCTCCAGCGGACTGTCCGGCACCAGCCCCGTGAGGAGTACCACCCGCCATCCGGGCACCTTCTCCAGGGCCCGCACGAGCCGCCGCCCGAAGGTGGTGGCGTCGTCGGTGGCGACCGGCGAACCGAATCCCCAGGCGGCCTCTGGCGGGCAGAGGTAGCGGACCCCGTCGACGTCGCGCCGTGCGCACAGGGTGGCCCAACCGGCATCGGATCGGAGGATCAGCGGCTCGGCGTCACGGCCCCAGGACAGGTAGGACGGCACGACCCAGTCGCTGGACGAACAGATCCGGTCGATGCCCCGGGTGGCGTCGACTGCGTCGTCGAACGCCGTCGTCGCTCTGGCGAACTCGGGCACGGTCAGGGTGTCCATCCAACTCCTCTCCGGTTCACCTGCGCTCCGGTCTGTCAGGTCGTCGCCGCGCAGCGTAACGTCGCAGCCCGGAGAACTGGCTGTTCCCCACCGACCGAGTCCCCGCCGACCGTGTTCCCCACCGACCGGGGCCCCACCGACCGAGGAGTGCGACCACGATGACCACCGCGATCGAGAGTCCCGCCGCCCTGTCCGACTGGATCGGCCGCCCGATCGGACCCACGGACTGGATGACGATCGAGCAGGACCGCATCGATCTCTTCGCCGACGCCACCGGCGATCACCAGTGGATCCACGTCGACCCCGAGCGCGCCACGGCCGGTCCCTTCGGCGCTCCGATCGCCCACGGTTACCTCACGCTGTCGCTCGTCAACAGCTTCCTTCCCGACCTGATGCGAGTGGACAACAGTTCGATGGGGGTCAACTACGGGGTCGACAAGGTGCGCTTCCCTGCGCCGGTTCGCGTCGGGAGCCGGCTTCGGGCCCGGGCCGAGGTGGTCGCCGCGGACCCCGTCGCGGCGCCCCCGGGTGGGGACGGGCAGGGCGTCCAGGCCACCGTGCGGGTCACCGTCGAGGTCGAGGGCACCGACCGGCCGGCCTGCGTGGTCGACACGGTCTCCCGCTTCTATCCCTGAGGCGAGCGCTACCCCTCGGTGTCGGCTTCTTCGGTCGGCTCGTCGCCCTCGCCCTCGCCCTCACCCTCGGTGGTGTCCTCGGTGTCCTGCAGCGTGGGGATCCGACCACTGCAGTCGAGCAGGCCCTCGCACGCGGCGACGATGTTGGGGGCGAACGTGAGGTTGCCGGGTTCGAAGTTGAGCGGGGCGTAGTCGGTGCTGACCATGCCGAGCACCTCGCCGTTGCCGGTGAGGACCGGCCCGCCCCGGTAGGCGGTTCCGACCGCTGCAGTGTGCTGCAGCCCCACGGCCGAGACGTCGATGACCAGCCCCGGGCTCACCGACGCACCCTGCGACCCGAGGCCGCCGCCGGCGTAGATGCGGGTCCCGATCGGGTTGCGAGCCAGTTCCTGCGATGCCCACGGGAGGACGGGAAGATCCGGATCGTCGACGGTCAGGACCGCCATGTCGGTGCTCTCCTCCCACTGCCACAGGGTGGCCTCGATCTCGCGATCGGAGGCGGTGAGGGTGATGGTGGGACCGGGTTCGCGGGTGGCGGCCTTGACGACCGCGAACGACGTGATCAGGTAGCTCTTGTTGCTGTCGGATCCGACGACGAAGGCCGAGCCCGCCGATGAGCGGCCGTCCTCGTCGAGGGTGCGCACGAAGAACACCGAGGGAGCGATGTCGGCGGCCAGCTCCGTGGTGGAGGTGGACTCCTCGGTCAGCTCGCGCAGGGGAACCAGCCGCTCCTCGATGGAGGCCTCGGCCTCTTCTCGCTGCCGGGTGATCTGCGCGCTGGCCTCTTGGAACCGGCTCTCGAACTCGGTGGTGAACTGCTCGACCGACTCCTGGGTCTCCTTCAGTCGGAAGTCGTACCAGGTGTAGAGCACCGTGCCGGCGAAGGCGGCGCCGACGGCCAGCGCCACCAGCAGGAGCACGGTACCGATGACGGTGCGGGGCAGGATGCGGTGCCGACGCTTGCGATAGCGCCGGGACCACTTCTCGTCGCGCACCCGCTGGCGCTCCTGGCGCTTCAGGTAGCCGTCGACCCGCCACGATCGCCATCGATCGGTGAGGCCCACCGCGCCCGTGGCGGCCGCAGCGCCGACACCGGCCGCGACGGCTTTGTCGCCCGGGTCGTCGTGGCCCGGGACCGGATCGGCGCCGTGCTTCCCGACCGGGCCGTCACCGAGCGGGATCGGTCCGTCCGAGTCGAGCGCGGGCTCGTCGCCGGGAAGGGGGTCGGACGAGCGGGCCGGCCGTCGCGGCGGTTCCGGGGGCGCGACGTCGAGCTCCTCGTCGAACGAGAGGAGATCGTCGTCGATCCGAGGTTCGCGGTCGGTGTCGGGTGGCGTCTTGGGCATGGTGGTCTCGGGCTCTCGATCAGGGGGTGCTGGTCGTGCTGGGGGCAACCGTGCTGGCGGGGGCGGGCTGGGTGGTGCTGGATTGGGCGGGCGTGGTGGTGGCGGTGGGGTCGACGGTGGTGGGGGTGGTGTCGGGGTCGATCGTGGTGGTGGGGAAGTACCGGGGCGGCAGGGCGGTGGTGTTGGTCCGGTTCCCTTCGGGCAGGCCGGCCACGCAGGGTCCGTCGCAGCCGTTGCCGATCTCACCGGGATAGCGGCGGCCGCCCACGCCGATCCCGCGGGTGGCGACACCCGACGAGCCGACCGTCTTCTCCGTGAACTCGGTGAGCGGGGGCGGGAGGGGGCCGGGCTCGGGGAACTCCAGCTCGGGTTCGTCCTCGAGCGCGGCGCTCATGAAGCGGCCCCAGGTGCGGGCCGGAAGCTCGCCACCCTCGACCGCCCCCCACGACCGGAGGCGCACGGTGCGAGCCCCGTCGGAGTGGCCGATCCAGACCGCGGTGGAGAGTTGCGGGGTGTAGCCGACGAACCAGGCCGCCACGTTGCGCTGTGAGGTCCCCGTCTTGCCGGCCGCCGGGCGACCGATGTTGGCCCGCTTGCCCGTCCCGCCGGCGATGACGCCCCCGAGCACGTCGGTGACCGTGTCGGCGATGGCGGAGTCGAGCACGCGCTCGCCGACGGGGGCGGTGTTGTCCTCGATCGTGTTGCCGTCCTCGTCCTCGATCCTGAGCACCGGGGTGGGCGTGCGGTGCAGTCCCGAAGCGGCGAAGGTGGAGAAGCCCGAGGCCATGTCGAGGGGGCTGGCCTCGTAGGCGCCCAGCGTGATGCTGACGCCGTAGTAGGTCTCGCCACTGGTGTCCATGCTCGTGACGCCCAGTCGGCTGGCCATGTCGGCCACGTTGTCGGGCCCGACGTCATAGGCCAGCTGGGCGAAGACGGTGTTGGTGGACCGGGCCGTCGCCTCGCGCAGCGTGATCCGACCGGCCCCGTTGCCGCCGCGGACCGAGCACTGGCTGCCCGTGCAGCCGGGCACCGTCCAATTGCTGGGGGAGGAGTAGACGGTGTCGGGAGAGGCGCCGCGCTCGAAGGCCGCGGCCAGCGTGTAGGGCTTGAACGAGGAGCCGGGCTGGAACCCGGTGGTGCCGCCGGTGGCCAGGTTGACCTGGCTGATGTTGAAGTCGCGCCCACCGACCAGGACTCGGACGTGGCCGGTGCGGGGATCGACCGACGCCAGCGACATCTCGAGGGGGGACTCGGTGCCGGCCATGGCCTCGGTGACGGTGTCGATACCCAGCTGCTGCATGGCCGGGTCGAGCGTGAGGTGGACCTGGAGCCCGCCGCGGTAGAGCGCCTCGGGGCCGTAGGCGTCCTCGACGTACTGGCGGGCGAAGTCGACGAAGTAGGGGTAGGCGGTGGCGCCGTTGTTGGGCGGCGACTGGATCCAGGTGGCCGGCTCCCACTCGAAGCCGTCGCGCACGAGCCGGACGTCGAGGTCGACGGCTTCCTCGTACTGGTTCTGCGTGATGAAGTCTTCGGTGAGCATCTGCTGGAGCACGCGCTCGCGCTCGAGCTCGGCCCGCTCGGGGTTGGTCCGGGGAGCGTTGCGCGACGGCGATCGGATCACCCCGGCGATCAGGGCCGCCTCGCTGAGGTGGAGCTCGCTGACCGGTTTGCCGAACCACGATTCGGCGGCGGCGCCGACCCCGTAGAGCCCGTCGCCGAAGTAGGCGGTGTCGAGGTACAGGAACAGGATCTCGTCCTTGTAGACCGTCGGGCCCAGCTCGTCCTCGAGCCTGGCCTCGAGCTGCATGGACATGAGGGCTTCGTTGAGTTTGCGCTCGTAGGTGCGGTCGCCCTCGGTGAACGCGTTCTTGACGTACTGCTGGGTGATGGTGGACCCGCCCTGGACGGTCTCGCCCTCCTGGTAGTTCTCCAGAGCGGCACGGGCCACACCCAACAGGTCGACGCCCCGGTGGTCGAAGAAGCGGCGGTCCTCGGCGGCGACGACCGCCTCCTTCATCACCTGGGGGATGTCGTCGCGGGTGATGGGCTTGGTCAGGTCGAACTCGCGGAAGGTGGCGACCTGGGTGCCGTTGATGTCGAACATCTTGGTGGGCCGGGCCGAGATGGTGGGGTTGGCGGTCTCGGGCAGGTCACCCGGCAGGTACTTGGTGTCGATGTTCAGCACGGTCCAGACCGCGACCGCGGAGGCGGCCGCCGCGCCGGCGGCGAGGCCGAGGGCGATGGCGATGCCCCACTTGCCGAACGACTGGACGATGAGCCACAGCCGGTCGTACCACCGCTCGACCCCGCGGGAGCGGGGGAGCGAGCCCAGCTGGCGGCCCTGGCGGATCCGCCGTTCCCGCCACGAGAGCTGTGCGTCGTCCGGCATCAGCCGACCATCTCGTAGGTGCAATCGGCGGGGGAACCGGCGGCGCGGCGAAGATCGCGTGCCGGCCACGGCAGCTGGAGCTCGCCCTGGCCCACGTGGGTGCCCCGGTCGGGCAGCCAGCCCACCTCGAACCACGCGTCGTACGTGAAGCCGCAGGTGGCCGGGCCGTCGGTGAGCTGGAAGCGACCGGCCGGGATGGCACCGGGGTACGGAACCTTGAACGCGTTGCCCGGCTCCAGGGTGGTCTTCGGCAGCGCGGTCGCGCAGGCGGGCAGGTCGAGGGTGAACCGGACGACGGCCGGCGGGGGCGGGGTGGACGTCGGAGGGGCGTTGGGTTCCGTCGGCGGGTCGAGCGAGCGGGGTCGCTCGGCGGTGACGGTGACCGATTCGGCGCCGAGAGCAGCGCACTGGGCGGTCCAGGTGGCGCGACCGTCGGCATCGGTGGAGCCCTCGTCGGACCCGGTGGTGACCCAGCGATCGGTGGAGGGGAATCCGACCGTCACGCCCTCGAGGGGCAGCGGTGCGACCTGACCGTTGTCGTCGACCGAGCCCGAGGTGACCCGCACGGTGAAGCCGGAGTCCTCCCCGAACCGGGGGAGCGCGGGTGCGTCGACCAGGCGGAGATCGAAGCGGGCCGGCTGTTCCAGCGACAGGTCGACGTTGGCCGTCCCGCCGTTCTCGACGAACACCGCGCCCGGCTCGGCGACGGCCAGGTCGGGCTGGCGCCAGGCCCGGATGCGGTAGCGGCCGCCCGACAGGCTTCGGACCTGCCAATAGCCGTCGTCGTTGGTGGAGGTCTGCATCCGTTGTTCGGTGAGGATCGTGACCCGCTCGAGCCGGACGGTGGCGCCACCGACCGGTCCGCCGGAGGCATCGGTGACCCGGCCCTTCAGCACGGTGCCGCCGTCGTCGATGTCGCGGATGAACTGGAAGGGGGGTTCCCCCTCCAGGGGCGGGATGTCGCGCACCCGAAGGTCCTCGGCGCTCAGCCCGGGCACCGTCGTCGTGGCGGGGGCCGCAGCCGCCGGGGGCGCCTCGGGCAGGGGCGGCACCGTGGTGGTGACGATCGGCAGGATCGGGCCCAGACGGGGCCGTTCGGGCGGCAGGTCGTCGTCCTGGCCCGGGGGTTCGGGGAGGAAGTCACAGGCGGTGGCGATCAGCGCGACGACGAGGACGAGCACGGCGGTTCGTCGCAGCGGGGAGAGATGCTGGTCACGCAGAGTGAAGGTCATAGGGCGAGAAATCCAGTGCGGAGAAAGCGCCGTGACCGGCCGCGCGGAACGGATGCCGCGAGCCGCCCGACACCCCCGAGAGCCTACCGGGGCCGTCAGCGCTGGTGGCGGCACTCCCCGAACGGGGTCACCGACCGTGGCCGACCGCGCCGCGTTGCGACCCGACCTCCCGGGGTGGTCTCAGCCGCGGAAGGTCACCCGCCGAGTCTCGGGATCGGCCGCGACGAGCTCGACGACGAGCTCATCACCGGGTTCGGCGGCACCGGCATCGTCCAGCGCGGCGATGACCGCCGGTCGCCGGAGCTGGATGGTGGCCCGGCCGTCGCGGTCGATGACGGTCAGGACGGCGTCGAAACGACGACCGACCTCGGGCTCGAGCACCAGGGCTTCGGTCAGATCGACCACGTTGCGTTCGAGGGCGGACTCCCGGCTCCGGGCCCGTCCCATCACCGAGGGCAGGTCGTCGAGCACGTCCATGACCCAATCGGGGGGTCGACCATCTCGGCAGATGGCGAGAGCGATCTCGCCGGCGTAGCGATCGACGACCCGCCGAAGTGGCGCGGTGACATGGGCGTAGGGCGCCGCGATGGCGGCGTGGTCGTGGTGGTCGGGAACCTCGCCGTCGAAGGCGACGTAGCCGGCGCCGCGCAGGGCCCTGACGGCCACCGCCAGGAACGCGGCGTGGGTCGGCCGGTCCGGTCCGAGCTCGCGCACCGCATCGGCGTAGGTCTGATCGTCGGCCCACGGGATGTCCAGGGTCCGAGCCGAGGTTCGGAGCGCCAGCAGCACGTCGTCGGGCGCGGGTGGGAGCGTGCGGAGCAGCCCGACGCCGGCGGTCACCATCAGATCGGCGGCGGCCATGCCGGTGAGCAGCGAGACCTGAGCATTCCAGCGTTCGACCGGAAGAGTCTGGTCGTAGTGCAGTTCGAACCCGTCGTCGACGGCCACGACCTCCTGCGAGGGGAGGTTCAGCGACACCCCGCCCCGATCGGCCTCGACCTCGAGGCGGCTGAGGCCGATCCGGCGCAGCAGCTGGAGCGATGCGGCCGCCATGCCGCCGTCGATGTCCCGCTGCACGTCGCGATACGAGAGCTTGGCTCGGCTGCGGACCGTCGCCCGCACCACCTCGGCGTCGGTCATGACGCCGTCGCTGTCCAGGTCCATCCGCCAGAGCAGTGCGGCTCGGTCGCCGCCGGGCAGGAGGCTGGCGGCTCCCTCGGACAGCACCTCGGGATGCAGCGATGCCCGACCGTCGGGCGCGTACAGCGTGACCCCACGCTCGAGGCTCTCGGCGGCGACGGCCCCGTTCGCAGGGACGAACGCGGCCACGTCCGCGATGGCGTACCAGACCCGCATGCCCGAGCCGCGTGGCTCGGCGGTGTAGGCCTGGTCCAGATCGAGGCTGGCGGGCGGGTCGATGGTGACCAGGTCGAGACCGGTGTGGTCCTGCCGCGGCCCGACGTCGGCGGGGCCCGCGGCGGCGGCCGCCTCGGCTTCGGCGGTCACCCGGGGCGAGAACTCCGACGGGATGCGGAGCTCGGCTCTGAGGTCGGCCAGGCAAGCGGCGACCCGGTCGGACTCGACGCGGAAGCGGACTTCGGGAACCGGCATGTCAGAGCTGCTCGACGGTCGACACGGCGAACCGGGGATCGGTCTTGGTGGCCTGATCCAGGGGGCTCATGCACACCGGCTGCTGGGTGACACCGTTGTGTTCGACCGTGATCGCCCAGCTGCGCCCGGCGACGTGGATCTCGAATCGGCCCGGTCGGTCGGGCTCGGGCTCGGCCAGGACCGCGACCTGGCGTGCTCCGTCGAACAGGCTCCAGCCGACGCGAGCGGCGACCGCCGCCTCGGCGACCTGGGCGGCGCGGGTGGGCATGACCATCGAGCCCCGGAAGTGGGAGATCACCTCGACGAAAGGGACGGTGCGGTTGATGATGGCGTCGAGCACGTCGTCATCGAGGTGGCCCCAGGCCGTGCCGGACGGAAGGAGGATGGCCGTCGGCGCAAACCGATGGCCACCGGTGTGGCTGACCCGGCGGACATCGACGTCGGGCCAGCGGGGCGAGGCCGAGCGGTGGAGGAGCGTACCGAACCGTCCGCAGCACCGGTCGCGGGAACCGTGGGTGCAGACGAGCAGCTCGCGGTCGGTCGCCTCGTCGACGGGCGCTTCGTCAGGGGCACCGCCGGCGGCAAGGGTCAGGGTCAGATCGGCCACGCGGTGCTCGGGGACGCAGTAGGTGCGCCGCTCGTACGGCGCCGGCGTGGTCGTGGGGATGCGGTAGGAGGTCACCGTCGCGTTCCCGTCCCGGGCGGTCGCCGGGCCGGACCCGGCGCCGCGGGGGACGACGGCGAAGGGGCGAACCGGGCCGTGCTCGTTGCGGAGCCCCGCCTCGACCGCCGGGGCCAGGACCGGGTCCTCGCTGACGTCGCGCGGCCAGGGCAGCGGCCGCTCGACCAGGACCAGGCCGGCCAGGGGCTGGGCGGTGCCCACCGGCTCCAGGCCCAGCTCGATCGCCTGCTGGCGGCAGCGGAGATCCGCCGTGACCTCGAGATCGATGCCGGTCGTCATGGACGCACACGGTATCCATCGGCGAGACCGACGCCGTGGGAAGGCTCGATCGGCCGGGCTAGCCTCGCGCCGAGCGAGCCAGCCCCGCTGGCCCCTTGCGATCCAGGAGACGACCCGTGATCACCTCGTTCGACGAGTACCCCGTGCACCAAGTCGCCGAGCCGATCCGGCACGCGCAGACCAGCGATCGCAACTTCTACGACCGCTACTACTTCAACGCGTTCGACCGGGACGGCGAGCAGTTCATCGTCGTCGGCTTCGGGCAGTACCCCAATCTCGGCGTGCACGACGCGTTCGCCGTCGTCAGTCGCGGCGATCTGCACCGGGTGGTGCGGTCGTCGGCCGAGCTCGTCGATCGGGCCGACACCACCATCGGACCGCTGAGCATCGAGGTCATCGAGCCGCTGCAACGCCTGCGGGTGCGGTGCGACAGCGTCGAGCACGGGCTGGAGCTGGATCTGGAGTGGAACGCCACGTCGATCGCGCACGAGGAGCCCCGGCACTACATCCGCAAGTACGGGCGCGTCGTGTTCGACACGTGCCGGTTCGCCCAGCTGGGCGCATGGACCGGCCACGTCCGCGTCGGTGACGAGGAGATCGACGTCACCCCCGACCGGTGGATGGGCACGCGGGACCGGTCCTGGGGCATCCGTCCCGTCGGCGAACCGGAGGCGCCCGGGATCCGGGGCGAGGAAGGTCAGATGAGCGGGATGTGGAACTACTTCCCGGCCCGTTTCGACGAGTACTCGCTGGTCTACATGCTGAACGAGACCGAGACGGGCGAGCGCACCATCGAGGAGGCCGTCCGCATCTGGGACGATCCCGAGCGCGGCACCGAGTGGCTGGGCCGGCCCGAGCACGACCACGTCGTCACCTCGGGCACCCGCCTCATCGAACGCGGCGTGGTCCGCTTTCCCGACGCGCCGGACGGCCCGCTCGAGCTGGTCGTCACCCCGATGGCCCGGTGCTTCCTCGGTGTCGGCACCGGCTACGGCCTGGATCAGGACTGGCGCCACGGCATGCACCAGGGACCGCTCGCCGTGCAGGGGTTGGACTTCTCCAACGAGGAGATGGGTCCGCTCGGCCAGTACGTGATCGTCGAGAACTCGGCCCGGTTCGCGCTGGGCGGCGACGAGGGCTTCGGGATGATGGAGCACGGTTTCTGGGGCGGCTACCTCCCGTACGGCATGGAGGGCACCGCCGGCCTGGCGCCGTAGCGGCCGCCTGCGGACGCCATCGGCGGGACGGTCCCTCCTGCAGGTATCAAGCGGCGGCTCTCGTCATCGTTGTCACACCCCGGGAATACCGTGGGTGATGACAGCTCGACGGGTCTGCTGGAAGGCCGTCCTCCTGAAACCCGGCGCTGGGGGTGGTCCTGTGCGCCGTGGATCCCGCGAGGTGGACGATGGCAACGGCGCACGTAGAACTGATCCCGACCGGCGCCAGTGTGGCCGACCGGTTGCTGGAGGCGGGCCGAGACATGGCCCGATCCCAGCACCGGCTGGTCGCGTTGGCGGCGGAGTTCGAGGAGAGCACCGAGTGGTACTTCTTCGGCGCGACGCCGGCCCACTGGATGGCACAGCAGCTGGACGTGTGCGTGGCGACGGCGCGCGAGTGGATCCGGATGGGCAAGGCCCTGCAGAACCTGCCTGCGGTGGAAGAGGCCTTTGCGTCGCAGCAGCTGTCGTTCGCCAAGGTGCGGACGCTCACGCGGTTGGCACGGCCCGAGACCGAGGTCGAGCTGGTGGAGCTGGCTCGGGCGGTTCCGGCCGGTCGGCTGGGTCATGCGCTGGCGGCGTGGACACAGCGGCGGGAGGACCACGGGGAGCGGACGGCGCGCCACCAGCGGGACCGGAGCTTCCGCCATCGGGTCGAGCCCGACGGCACGGTCACGTTCACCGTCCGACTGGCACCGGAGGACGCCGCCGGCACCCTGGCTGCGGTCGAGGCGACCATGATGCGCCGGTCCCTGGAGGCACGGTCACCCAACGTGACCGGTTTGGATGCTGGGGGTGAGAAGCACGCAACCGCGGTTGCGTCGGCCTCGCTGGCGCAGCAGCGGGCCGATGCGTTCGTCGAGCTGGTCACCGACGGCGGAGCGACCGTGGAGACCGAGGTCGTGCTGCATGTGCGGGGTGATGGGTGCTCGTTCGACGACGGGACGCCGGTGACCGACACCGTGGTCGAGCGGCTGGTGCCGAAGTCGTTCCTGCGGGCGCTCATCCACGACGCCGAGGGACGCCCGATCAATGCCTCGTCTCGGCGTCGGCACCCGTCGGTGCGGCAGAAACGGGTGATCAAGGAACGCGACCGGTGCTGTGTCGACTGCGGGGCCACCGAGCTCCTCGAGTACGACCATGTTCCCAGCTTCGACGAGACGGGTCACACCGTGGTCGACGAGACCGAGCTCCGGTGCGCCCCCTGCCACCGACGACGTCACGAAGGAGAGCGAGGGGATCAGGGTCCGCCCGCGGCCTGACCCCTGGTCGCGGCGAGCACGATCAGCCACCACTCGCCGTCGAGGTCGATCGTTTCGATCGGGACGAGCCCGGCCCCGGCCTGCTCATAGGCGGCGATGACGCGGTCGACCTGGTGCTCCGTGATGCCGGTGGCCCAGATCTCACCCGAAAGGGACAGAAGCCGGCCCGCGATCGCTGCGGTCGACTCGTGGACGCCCACGGGGACGTTGGCGAGGATCAGGTCGAAGGGCGCGGCCCTCCCGACATCGGCGATCGTGGCACCCGCCACCGTGACCCGGTCGGTCATCCCGTTGACCTCGATGTTCGACTCGCGTGGCCGTCCGCGCCTCGGGGTCGATGTCCACCGCCACGATGGAGCGGGCGCCACCGAGCGCGGCGACGATCGAGAGCAGGCCGCTGCCGCTACCCAGATCCAGCACCGTTCCGGCGGTTGGCTCGCCACGGAGTCGAGCGGCGAGTGCGGCCGTCGTCGGATGGTTGCCG
This sequence comes from uncultured Acidimicrobiales bacterium, assembly GCA_963697385.1. Classification (GTDB taxonomy): domain Bacteria; phylum Actinomycetota; class Acidimicrobiia; order Acidimicrobiales; family CAWCAL01; genus CAWCAL01. The sequence continues at coordinate 769,447 of CAVONU010000001.1, read as the reverse complement.
AAACCGAACGCCGAGCCCGGATCGAGCGGAACCGTCAGCTCGGCATCGGGGACCGGACCGTCCCACCACGTCGGCACCACCACGGTGTCGGGGGCGACCCACAGCGGTGTGGCAAAGGCTCGCCACCGTTCGGTCTCGGCCGCCGGAGGCGGGTCTCGTCGCGCGACGTCGAGGTCGCCCAGCGCCGCGGCCGCGGCGGCGGCCAGGTCGGGCGAGGCGAAGGTGGCGATGAGCTGCCCCGGTCGCTCCTCGATCCCCGCCGCCCCGGCCAGCCACAAGCGACCCGACACCACATCCACGAGCTCGTCGGCATCGTCGTCGGGCGACAGGCGGACGACCAGTTGCATCCCCCGATCATGCCCGCTGGCCGGCAGCAGCGGACGCGGTATGACCTACCCGGCAGCAACAGGGTGGGTGGGTGGGGTTGCCGCCGCCGGGTAGGTCGGAGACCATCATAGGCCCGAGAATCTGAGTTCTGCTATGGAGGGAGCGCTGAAGAAAGCCGCCTCCAGCATGCGGCCCACGAGGCGTTCGGCCGTTGCGGCGTCCAGCCCCTGCTCGGTTCTGAGCATGTCCCAGGTGGTCCAGCTGGTGGCGGCCTCGAGCTGCTCGACGAGATCGATGTCGAGCGGCTCCGACCCGGCGCCGGCGAGCTCTTCGGCGAAGACCTGCTCGACCTGGGTGCGGGCCCGCCGTCGGCTCTGTTCCATCGACGCTGCCACGAACGGTTGCTCGTGACGGACCAGCCGACCGGCGCGGTGAATCGGGGAGGCGGTCTCCCAGACCGCCCGGCGTTGGGCCGCCAGCGTCTCGATGCGAGAGGTCAGCGGGAGTGAGGGGTCGATCGGGAACAGGAAGGGTTCGAGGCGGCGGCGGTAGACGTCGACCGCCTCGGCGAACAGCGTGTCCAGATCGTCGAAATGGCGGTACACGGTGCGCAGCGCCACCCCGGCCTGCGCCGCGATCTGTCGGGCGGTCGGCTTGGGGACACCCTGCTCGAACAGCTCGATGACCGCAGCCAGCACCGCGTCGCGGCTTCGCTCGCTCCGAGCATGGCGCCCGTCACGCGAGGGGTCTCCACTCCGGCCCATTCGAGGAACCTAAGCCGGATGATGTCCGGTCACCCAATCTGCTCCGAGGGGCGAAAGAATCGGGTTGAAGTGTGTCCTGCGACACAGACGAGCCCGCTCCGGTCGGGGAGACTGAAGGCACCGGAGGCTTGGATTCGTCCAGGGACCGGCGCTGGTTCGGAGTCGCCCTACGACTCGCGGTCTCGGCTTGGCACCCCCGCGCTGAGCCGGCCGCCCAGCGGATTGGTGGGTGGGGGACCCCGGGGTGGCGTGGGCGGGGTCCCGCCTCCATCGAGCCCCGCCGTGGTTTGACGGGGGGTTGTCCGGTCGTCAGACTGCAACCGCCGTATCGAACCGCGGGGAGGTCTCGATGGGTTCATCCGCCGTGCCGAAAACCGACGGTCGCCGGGCCCGAAGTGAACGAAGTCAGGCGGCGCTCATCGACGCGCTGCTCGAGCTGCTCCGAGAAGGCGGCGAGGTTCCGAGCAGCCGTGAGATCGCCGAAGCCGCCGGTGTGACACAGCGCACCTTGTTCAACCACTTCGAACACCTGGGCCAGCTCTTCGCCGCGGCACAGGAGGATCAGATCCGGCGGGTGATGGACGAGCTGCCGGCGGTGGGCCCCGAGGGTCCGCTGGCCGATCGACTGGACCGTTACGTCGCCGGGATGTGCACCGTGCTCGAGGAGAACGCGCCGATCTACTGGATCGCGTACACCCGGGCCAGCGACGTGCCCGATGTGGCCGAGATGATCACCGTCATGCGCGAACTGGGGCGAGCGATGGTGGAGCGGGCCTTCTCGCCCGAGCTCGATGCCCTCGACCCCGATGAACGTGGGATCACCGTGGACGCCCTGGAGCTCTCGTTCTCGTCGCTGACGTGGCATCTTCGTCGCGACTTTCAGCAGCTCTCTCGGGAGGAGGCGGGCGAAGCCATGCGGCTCGAGTGCACACGGTTGTTGACCCGCTGAGATCGCCCGGGCGCAGCGCCCGCCGATCAGGTCGGGCGGCTCAGCGAGCCTGACACGTCGGGCACCACGTGGTGGAGCGAGCGTCGACCGTCTTGCGTCGGAGCGGTGTGGCGCACCGCTCACACGGTTCGTCGGCCCGCCCGTAGCAGCGCAGTGAGTGCTGGTTCCGGCCCGACTGGCCCGACGGGGTCCGGTAGTCCCGCAACGTCGTGCCGCCGTTCTCCAGCCCCCGGCCCAGCACCAGGCGGATCGCCGTGTGCAATCGGGTGGCCCGAGCCGCGGACACCCGCCTGACCGACGGGTTGATCCGCGCCTCCCACAGCGCCTCGTCGGCGTAGATGTTGCCCACGCCGGCCACCGGCCGCTGGCTGAGCAGCTGGGTCTTGACGGCCCGATGCGAGCCGCGAAGCGCCCGGGCGAACGTCGTCGGCTCGAAGTCCGACCCCAACGGCTCAGGACCCAGGGCGTGCAGGGTGGGCAGCGAGCCGTACGCGCCGTGCGGCACCACGGCGACGCGACCGAACCGCCGGACGTCGTCGAATTCGAGCCGTGAACCGTCGTCGAGCTCCCATCGGGCGCGGACATGGGGCCCGGCCGGGCCGGCGCCGTCAGCCGGTCGGAGCTTCCCGGTCATCCCCAGGTGCACGATCAGCTGCCGGCCGTCGTCGAGGTCGACGATCAGGTACTTGCCGCGGCGGCCCACCGCCTCGATGGCGGTTCCGACGGCGTCGGACGCCGGGGCGAACTTCGCCGAGGGGTGATGGGACGCGGCCACGATGGTGCGACCGAGCAGCCATGGTTCCAGCTCGCGCCGGACCGTCTCCACTTCCGGGAGCTCAGGCATCGGGCGCTCCCGCGGCGGGGTGTCCCATCGGGATCATGCCGGCCGACCCTATCGGTGGACGGTCATCATCGGTCCCGGGTGAGCCGGTCGGTCGTCACTACGATCGAGCCGTGCAACCAACGGGACAGGCGGACTGAGTGCAGGGGGGCAAGGTACGGCTGTTCCGGCCGGCGACGCGGGCCATCGGCGCCGGCGCCGACCCCTGGGCCCGGTTCCGATTCGGTGTCGTCCTCCTGCTGTTGGTCCTGATCAGCGGGACGATCGGCTACACGGTGATCGGGCTGAGCCTGCTGGACTCGGTGTACCAGACCGTCATCACCGTCAGTACGGTGGGATTCCGCGAGGTCGAGCTCGACGGCGGGATCTCTACGTCCTACAAGCTCTTCACCATCGCCCTGGTGCTCTTCGGCGCCGGCACCGTGCTCTACACCCTCGGCCTCGTGCTGGAGACCGTGCTCGAGGGTCGGCTCAGCGACACCATCGGGAGACGACGTATGCAGAACCGAATCGACCAGCTGTCCGACCACGTGATCGTCTGCGGGTGGGGTCAGGTGGGCCAGGCGATCGGCGCCTACGTGATGCGGACCGGGTCGGATGTGGTGGTGATCGACCGGTCCGAGGAAAGGCTGAGCGAGGCGCCCGGGCACCTGGTGGTGGTCGGTGACGCCACCCAGGACGACATCCTGATGGCCGCGGGGATCGACCGGGCCGCAACGCTGATCTCGGCGCTGGATCATGACGCCGACAACCTGTTCGTCACCGTCAGCGCCCGCGCCCTGCGGCCCGATCTCCAGATCGTGTCGCGGGCCCTCGATCGGCGGACCGAGGAGAAGCTCCGGCGGGCGGGAGCGTCGCGCGTGGTCAACCCTCATGAGCTGGGCGGCTCGCGTATGGCGGCCCTGGCCCTGCACGAATACGTGGCCGAGTTCCTCGACGTCATGGTCCACGATCAGGACTGGTCGACCCGGCTGGAGCAGGTGAAGGTCACCGAGGACTCGCCCTTCGCCGGACGGTCTCTGGCCCAGTGCGACATCCGCTCGCTGACCGGCGCCATGGTGGTGTCGGTTCGCGACGTCAAGGGGGTGTTCCACACCAATCCGTCGGCCGACCGGGTGGTGGACGCGGGCGAGATCATCATCGCAATGGGCACCGGCGAACAGTTGACCGCATTGGCGAACGCCGCCCGGTGACCGGGCCGAGCCTCGTGTTCGTCTATGGCACGTTGATGGCGGGCCACTGCCGATGGCCGATCCTGGAACCGTTCGTCGAGGGTGGTGTGGCCGGGGCGGTGCCTTCGAGGGTTGCGGGTCGTCTGTTCGACACCGGTCTGGACTACCCGGCGGCGCGGTTCGATCTCGTCGGTGTCATTCACGGCCAGACGTTCGTCCTGCGGTCGGATCGAGCGAGCGAGGCGCTGGGGGTGCTGGACGAGGTCGAAGGGGGAGTGGAGGGTGACTACCACCGGGTTGCGGTCGAGACCGAGGCGGGGTCGACCGCCTGGTCCTATCAGTTCGGCGGCGAGATCGACGGGCTGCCCGACCTGGATGGCCGGTGGACCGGGGTGTGAGCGCGGACGGACACGGGTGTCACGATGCCCCGACCGGGATGCGGCCCGAGGCCCGAGCCCACTTGAACGACCGCCACGCCTCGCGCAGGGTGGCGTCGGGATGGTCGTCGAAGTATCGGCGGGAGAAGGTCAGGTAGAGCTGGTCGGTGCGACTCCCTGCGTCGACGACACGGGGCGGCGCCGCCGTGGCCGCCTCGGCCCGGCTGGCGCCGGCGATCAGGTCGAAGGTGTGATCGGTGAGATGGTCGGCGATGCGATCGATGAGCATGCTCTTGGTCCCGGACACCGCCAGCCCGTGGAGACGGCAGTAGTCGACCAGCTCGTCCTTCCACCAGTGCCACCGACCGAACTCGGTGGGGGAGAGATCGGGGCTGAGGGCCGGGCGGGAGCGGCTTCCCGCCGGGTGGCCGGGGTTGCGATGATCGGCATCTGAGCTCATGGTCCCAGTATCCGCGGGGGGTGTGACAGTCACTCTTGGCCGGCGGTCCTCCGCCGGCCTCGCTCCGCTCTCCGGGTCCCGCGCTCGCGGCTGGTTCGCCTGGCGGCTTCGCGGCCCTCAGCTAGCTTCCCCTCATGGGTCCTCCTCGCTCCCACGTGATCGCGGCCGAGTTCGCGGCCACGGTCGTTCGGGTCGATGTCGCCGCCGACCAGGTGGTGGAGGCCGGTGGGTCGCTGTTGGTCCTCGAGGCCATGAAGATGGAGCACGTCATCACCGCCCCCGTCTCCGGTGTCGCCACCGGCCTCACCGTGGCGATCGGCGACACCGTGGCGCCCGGCGAGGCGCTGCTGGCCATCTCGCCGATGCCCGGCGGCGACGCCGTGCCGGCGGCCGACCGTCCACTCGGGCCGACGATCGACGAGGAGCGTCCCGACCTCGCCGCACTGATCGAGCGGAAACGGATGCTCGACGACGGAGCCCGCCCCGAGGCGGTGGCCAAACGCCACGCGCTGGGGCCGGCGCACCGCCCGGGAGAACCTGGCCGACCTGTGCGATCCGGGCAGCTTCGAGGAGTACGGCGGGTTCGTGCTCGCGGCGCAGCGGGGCCGTCGGGACAAGGGGGAACTGATCCAGCGCACGCCGGCCGACGGGGTGATCGTCGGGCTGGCCCGCATCGACGGCCACCGCTGTGCGGTCGTGTCGTACGACTACCTGGTCATGGCCGGGACCCAGGGGATGGCCGGCCATCACAAGCAGGACCGGTTCTTCGAACTGGTGAAGAAGCTCCGTCTCCCCCTGGTGCTGTTCGCCGAAGGGGGCGGAGGTCGTCCCGGCGACACCGACTACCCGGTCGTGTCGGGCAACACGGTGAAGTCGTTCGCCCTCTTCGCCGAGTTGAGCGGCCTGGTCCCCACCGTCGGCATCGGCTCCGGTCGCTGCTTCGCCGGCAATGCCGCGCTGCTCGGTTGCTGCGACGTGGTGATCGCCACGCCCGAGGCCACCATCGGGATGGGCGGTCCGGCCATGATCGAAGGGGGAGGGCTGGGCTCGTTCGCACCGGAGGAGGTCGGTCCGGTCGACGTGCAACTCCCCAACGGTGTGATCGACCTGCTGGCCGACGACGACGAGGGCGCGGTCCAGCTGGCCAAGCGGTACCTCGGCTACTTCCACGGGTCATCCGACACCTGGGACTGCCCCGATCAGACCGCGCTCCGCCATGTCGTGCCGGTCAACCGCAAGCGGGTCTACGACACGGGCCGGGTGGTCGAGACCCTGGCCGACACCGGGACGGCCCTGGAGCTGCGCGGCGCCTACGGCATCGGGATCAAGACGATCCTGGCCCGCGTCGAGGGGCGACCCCTCGGACTCATCGTCAACAACCCCATGCACCTGGGTGGTGCGATCGACGCCGACGCCGCCGACAAGGCCTCACGGTTCATGCAGCTCTGCGATGCCCACGATCTCCCCATCGTCTTCCTCTGCGACACGCCCGGCTTCATGGTGGGACCCGAGGCCGAGGAGACGGCCCAGGTTCGTCGCTTCAGCCGCATGTTCGTGACCGGGGCCAGCGTGACCGTGCCGGTCATCACCATCATCCTGCGGAAGGCCTACGGACTCGGTGCCCTGGGTATGGCCGCCGGCGGGTTCCACAGCCCGCTGCTGACCGCGGCGTGGCCCACCGGGGAGCTGGGTGGCATGAACATCGAGGGTGCGGTGCGGCTGGGCTCGCGCCGAGAGCTCGACGCCATCGAGGATCCGGCCCAGCGCGAACGCGCCTTCGAGGAGAAGGTGGCCCAGGTCTACGAGCACAGCCGGGCCATGGACGCCGCCGAGATCTTCGAGCTGGACGACGTGATCGATCCGGCCGACACCCGCGGCCGGATCGTCACCACGCTTCGCTCCTGCCCCGAGCCGCCGCCGAGGACCGGGAAGAAGCGGCCCATGATCGACACCTGGTAGGTCGCCGGGAGCTCGACCCCGGAGCGGAGCGCCTCTCCGCAGGCTCCCTACTCGGTGTCGGCCTCGTCGGCGGGGGGTGTCCCCAGGGTGACGGTGTACGCACCACCCTGGCCCCAGACTTCGACGTTGATCGGTCCGGCCGCCTCGATCTCGGCTTCGGCGGCCTCGGTGCCACCCGGTCCGGCCGAGACCCGCTTCACCTCGACACCGCCCACGTAGACCCGGGCGCTGATGCTTCCCTCGGCCTCGGGCGCCACCTTGATCGAGAACGGCAGGTTTCCGGCGGGGGCGGTGAGGGCGTAGAAATCGCTGCGGTCGTCGCGGCTCAAGAGCCCCTCGAAGGAGGAATTGTTCTCGACGTCGGTGGCCGTCCCGGCGTCGGGTCCGGCGTCGCCGTCGGTGCCGCCGTCCTTCTGCTGGCCGAGACTCAGGGTGATCTCGTACGACCCCCCGGAGCCCCAGACCTCGAGATTGGCGGTGCCGGAGACGTCGTTGGGCAGCGTCGACAGGAACGACTCGGTGCCACCGGGTGCGGCCGAGGCCCGGGCCTGCTCGACTCCGTTGATGTACAGCCGCACGCTGAGCTGTGAGGCCGACGCGGCATCGTTGGCGATCTCCACCTCGACCACCGCGCCGGGATCGAGCTCGATCGCATAGAAGTCGCTGCGATCGTCGTTGCCCAGCAGACCGGGGAACGTGCCGGACGTGACCGGAACGGCGCCCGCCGCGCTGTCGGGGGCGTCGCCCTCGGCGCCGCCGTCGTTCTGGGACGTGGTCTCGACCGTGACGGTGTAGGCGCCCTGGCCCCACACCTTCACGTACCACTGGCCGCCCTCCTGGTCGGTCAGGATGAGCTGGGTCTCGTCCTCACCGCCGGGCTGCGCGTTGGTCCGGGTCTTCTCGGCGCCGTTGAACTCGAGCGCCGCGGTGATCGAGCCGTTCTCGGTCGCGCCCATGGCGGCGGACAGGGTCACCATGTCGCCGCCCGAGGCGTCGAAGGTGTAGTAGTCGGTCTGGTCCGGGCCACCCAGGAGGCCCTTGGCGGACCCGTCGATGGCGACCGCATCGGTGATGATCTCGGGAGCGTCACCGCCGTCGGGATCATCGGGCTGCGGTTCGTTCTCGATGGTGAAGGTGAACCGATCGGCGGGAACGCCCTGCGCGGCGATGGTGAGGTCGAGGCCCTCTTCGCCGGCGGTGATCACCGGGGACTCGAGCTCGGCGGTGCCGCCGGGCTCGACGAAGAGGGAGAGGGCGCCGTCGCTGGAGGTGAGACCGGCCTGCGAGGTGTTGGCCGGCGAACCCTCCATCGTGACGGTCGTGACGGTGCCGGGCGGAATGCTCAGCGTGTTGGGAGCGGCTTCGGGATCGACCGTGATCGTGTACTCGGTGCCGAACTCGAGCGCACCGATGGGTGAGTCTCCCGCAGGCGTCGCCTCGTCGGTCTCGCCCCCGGTGTCGGTCTCACCGGCCTGGAGGCTCCCGAGATCGTCGTCGTCGTCTCCTCCGCACCCTGCAGCGATGAGGGCGAGGGCGAGGAGCACCGCCGGCACCAGTCCCCGTCGATTCCGTGCGCGCGTCATGTGGTTCCCCCTGCAGTGTCCGCCGTGTGTCGTGCGGTCGGCTGGCTAGATGTCCAGGGTACCCGGGTCGACCAGTTCGCTGTTGCGGAGCAGGAAGTCCTTGCGACGCCCGACGTCGTTGCCCATCAACGTCTCGAAGAGGTCGGCGGCCGAGGTGGCCTGCGCGGCATCGTCGATGGTCATCCGCTTGAGGACGCGGCTGGAGCGATCGAGGGTGGTCACCGCCAGCTCGTCGACGTCCATCTCGCCCAGACCCTTGAAGCGGACCCACGCCAGCTTGCGGTCGGGTTTGTCCTCGAGGAAGTGGGCTTCGAGCGCATCGCGCTCGGCGTCGGTGTAGGCGTAGTGCACGGTGCCGCCGACCTTGGTGGAGTACAGCGGCGGCAGTGCGGCGAAGACCCGGCCGGCCTCGAGCAGCGGGCGCATGTAGTGGTACACGAGCGTCAGGAGCAGGCAGCGGATGTGGCTGCCGTCGACGTCGGCGTCGCACAGGATGATCACCCGGCCGTACCGGCAGTCGTCCAGGTTGAAGTCCTTGCCCGACCCCGTGCCGAGCGCGGTGATGATGGCCTGGGCCTCGGCGTTGTCGAGCACCTGTTTCATCGACGCCTTGCCGGCGTTGACCATCTTGCCCCGGATGGGCAGGACCGCCATCGACTCGCTGTCGCGCCCGGCCTTGGCCGGACCGGCCGCCGAGTCGCCCTCGACGATCAGCAGCTCGGCGTCGGGGCCGTGGAATCGGCAGTCGGCCAGCTTGTCGGGCATGCCGGTGGAGCCGAGGCTCTGTGCCTTGCGCCGGTTCTCGAGCGCCTGCTTGTTGGCGACCCGGTTGACGATGGCGTTGGCGATCTTGTCGCGCACTGCGGTGACGTGGCTCTTCTTGCCGCCACCGTTGATCCAGTCGACCAAGCCGTCCTTGACCACGTCGTAGGCGATGCTCTGCACGCCGGGCGTGCCGAGCTCCTGTTTGGTCTGGCCCCGGAACTGCGGCTCGGGGACCACCACCTTGAGCGCGGCGACCAGGCCCTCTTGCACGTCGGCCTTCTCGGCTCGGTGCTTGTCCTCCTTGGCCAGCTTGGCCAGCTTCTTGGTGTCTCGGAGCAGGACGTCGTTGACCGCTCGGGTCATGGCCCGCTCGAAGCCCGCCACGTGGGTGCCACCCTCGTTGGTGGGGATGGTGTTGACGAACGAGACGATCGCGTTCTCGAAGCCCTTGACCCACCGGAGCGCGACATCGACGTGGCAGTCCCGCTGGATCAACGTCATCTTGCCGTCGACGGGGACCTTCTCCTCGAACGTGCCCGTGCCGCGAATGGTGACGATCTCGGAGACGTTCTCGCCGATGGAGAGGTAGTCGACGTAGTCGGCCAGGCCGCCCTTGGCGACGAATTCCTCGGGCTCGTGGTTGGTGCCCGGCCGTTTGTCGACCAGCCGGACCTTGAGCCCCGGGACCAGGAAACAGACCTGGGCGACGTGATCGCGGACCTTCGAGTACTCGATGGCGGCGTCGGGATCGAACAGCTCGTTGTCGGGCCAGAACCGCACCCGGGTGCCGGTGCGCTTGGCCGAGATCTTGGCCGTCTTCTCGAGGGTGTGCGTCTCCTTGAACGTGCCCTTGGCGTCGAAGCGCCCGGCGCGACGGTCGAGGAACGTGAGGCGGTGGGTGGAGCCGCCCCGGTCGACCTCGGCCACCAGCTTGGAGGAGAGGGCGTTGACCACGGAGGCGCCGACACCGTGGAGACCGCCGGACGCACCGTAGGCACCACCGCCGAACTTGCCACCGGCGTGGAGCTCGGTGAAGACGACCTCGAGGGCGGTGCGCTTGTCGTCCTTCTTGTCGATGGGGATCCCGCGACCATTGTCACTGACCTCGATGGAGCGGTCGCGGTGGAGGGTCACCACGATCTTGGTGGCGTGGCCGGCCGCAGCTTCGTCGACGCCGTTGTCGATCAGCTCCCACACCAGATGGTGGAGCCCGTCGCTTCCGGTGCCGCCGATGTACATACCCGGGCGCTTGCGAACCGCCTCGAGCCCCTCGAGCTGTTCGATGGCCGACGCGTCGTAGGCGTCGGTCTTCCTGGGCTTGCGGGGGGCCACGCTCACCACCGCCCTTCGCCGGCCGCCAGGATGCGGCGAGCCGTCTTCTTGCTGGTGAGATCGCGTTTGGTGGGTTCGATCGAGAGCGGTTCGGGTCGGTTGTCGGGTTTGGAGGGAGCATCCTCCTGGCCGACCAGGAGCGTGAGTCCCGCGGCCGGTCCGACGGAGGCCAGATCGAGGCGTCGCTCCTTCCCGAACCGGGTGAGCCGCAGGCCGCCGCCGCCTCGACCCTTGGCCGGGAGCTCGTCGACGTCGGTGACCTTGGCCGTCGACGTGTCGGTGACCGTGAGGACGACCGCGCCCGGCGAGGCCAGGCCGGCGGCGATCACCTTGGCGTCGCCCTTGAGCTTCATGCCGACCACGCCGCCGGCCGCCGCGCCCTGCACACTGACGGCCTCGACCGGTGTGCGCAACGCCTGGGCATCGCTGGCGACCATGACCACCTGATCGTCCTCGGAGCAGACCATGGCCGCCACCACCCGGTCGTTGCCCTTCAGCTTGATGACCGGCCGACCGTCGGCCAGACCGACCAGGTCGGTCAACGCCACCCGTTTGGCCACACCGTCTCGGGTGACGAGCAGCAGCGTGCGATCGTCGGCATCGGGCGCCGCCGGATCGACCAACGTCAGCGCGGACTCGCCCCGCTCGATCGAGAAGATCTCGCTGACGGCGGCGCCCCGGCTGCGACCGGCCACCTCGGGGACCTCCATCCCCTGCACGGTGCAGGCCCGGCCACCGGTGGTGATGGCCGCGACGGTGGCGTGGTTGGTGGTCTCGATCCGGGCGGCGAGGACGTCGTGGCGGCCGAAGGTGGCCCGCTTGGCGCCTTCGAGCGGCTCGCGGCCCATGACGCCGGTGGCCGAGAGGGTGAGAACGCACGGGTCGTCGCCGATCTCGAGCGCGACCGGATCGTCAGCGAACACGAACTCCTCGACCTCGTCGGCCCCCAGGATGAGGGTGCGACGCTCGTGGCCGTAGAGGCCGACCATCTCCTCGAGCTCCTTCAGCACCAGCGTCCGGCGCCGCTGTTCACTGCCGAGCAGCTGCTCGTACCCGTCGATGCGGGCCAGGAGCTCGGCCTGCTCGTCGATGAGCTTCTGGGTCTCGAGCGCGGTCAGGCGGCGCAGCGGCATCTCGAGGATGGTGGTGGCCTGGATCTCGCTGAGGTCGAACGACTCCATGAGTCGCTCGCGGGCCTGCGGCGTGTCCTGGCTGCTGCGGATGATGGCCACGACCTCGTCGATGTTCTCGAGGGCGATCAGCAGGCCCTCGACGATGTGCAGCCGTTCCTGGGCCCGGCGCAGGCGGTAGCGGGTGCGCCGGACGACCACGTCGAGCCGGTGGTCGATGTAGTGGTTGCACATGTCGGCCAGGCCCAGCGTGGTGGGCACGCCGTCGACCAGGGCCACGTTGTTGATGCCGAAGCTGACCTCGAGGGGGGTGAGTCGGTAGAGCTCGGCCAGGATGGCGTTGGGATTGACACCGGTCTTGCACTCGACGACCAGGTGGACCGGGTTCCTTCGGTCACCCAGGTTCTTGACGTCGGTGATGCCGCTGATCTTGCCGCTGTTGACCGCGTCCTGGATCTTGCGGACCACGGCCTCGGGTCCGACCATGAAGGGCAGCTCGGTGACCGTGATGCCCTGCTTGCGGGCGGTGACCGCACCGATCTCACAGAGGGCGCGGACCCGGAACGATCCCCGACCGGTCTGGTACGCCTCGCGCAGGCCGTCGTCGATGATGATGCCGCCCGAGGCGAAGTCGGGCCCCGGCACGACGGCCATGAGCTCGTCGATCGTGGGTTTGGGCCGGCGCTTCTTCATGCAGAGCTGGATCGCTTCGTAGATCTCCGCCAGGTTGTGCGAGGGCATGTTGGTGGCCATGCCCACCGCGATGCCCGACGTGCCGTTGACCAGCAGGTTGGGGAGTTTGCCGGGAAGGTACTCGGGCTCTTCGCCGTCGCCGTCGTAGGTGGGACGGAAATCGACCGTGTCCTCACCGATCTCGCCGATCATCTCCATGGCGGCCTCGGTGAGCCGGCACTCGGTGTAGCGGCTGGCGGCGGGCGGGTCGTCGAGCGTGCCGAAGTTGCCGTGCGGATCGATGAGGGTGATGGCGCGGGCGAAGTCCCAGCCCATCCGGACGAGGGCGTCGTAGATGGCCTGGTCGCCGTGCGGGTGGTAGCGACCCATGGTCTCGCCGACGACCCGGGCGCTCTTGCGATGCGGACTGTCGGGCCGGATGCCCATGGAATGCATGGCGTACAGGATCCGGCGCTGGACCGGCTTGAGCCCGTCCCGGACGTCGGGAATGGCCCGCGCCGTGATGACCGAGAGCGAGTAGGCGAGGAAGGACTCGCTCATCTCCTCGGAGACCGGGACGTCGATGACCTCGCGTGCGTAGGACATCAGTTCTTCCTGTCGGGCCATGGTCGGGGGGCTCCTCTTCGCCACGGATCTTCGCCACTGGATCGCCGTCCGACCCTACCCCGGACCCTGTGACAGTTTGAGCAGGCTCGCGTCGGCCCAACTCCTAAGGTGGGGCGGTGTCCGCCTCGCCCGCCTTCGTTCCCGGCGCCGCCCTGGCGAGTGCGGCCGCATGGGCGATCGAGATGCACGGCGATCAGATCCGCAAGGCCACGGGGATCCCGTATGTGAGCCATCTCTTCGCCGTGGCGGCACTGGCGATGGAGCACGGTGCCGACGAGGACCAGACCGTGGCCGCGCTGCTCCACGACGTCATCGAGGACACGCCGGCCACCTTCGACGATGTGGCCGAACGCTTCGGCCCACGGGTGGCGGAGATCGTCGCCGCGTGCTCGGACAGCCACGGTGAGCCGAAACCGGCGTGGCGCCCCCGCAAGGAGGCCTACGTGCGCCACGTCGGCGAGATGCGCGGCGACGCCCTGATCGTGACCATCGCCGACAAGTTGCACAACGCTCGGTCGATCCGTCGCGACCTGCGGGCCCAGGGCCTGGCCATGTTCGCCCGGTTCACCGCCGCCGATCCCGGGGACCAGCTCTGGTACTTCCAGGCGCTGGTCGACCGGTACCGCGAGCGCACCCTCGGCGACGACGAGCTGACGGCGCTGGTCGACGAGCTCGAGCGGGTGGTCGCCGACATCGGCGGCCAGGTCGAGGCACTCTCGTGAAGGTCGTGGCCCCGTCGTGAGTGCGCCGGGCTACTGGACCTCGCCCTGGCCGGGTGAGGACGGTGGGCCCCGCCGGCAGCAAGCGCCATCCGGTACGGCCGGGCTCTCGATCCAGCCCGACGAGGCGCTGGCGATCCACCGGCGCGACATCTTCATGGGCACCATGGTGGTGCTGCGCGACCCCGGAGAGGTCTTCGTCCTCCAGCACACGTTCGGACCCGACACCGTGTCGTGGGTCGAGCGGGTCGATCCCGTCTCGCTGGAGACGATCACCCGGTCGCCCGACCTCGACGCCGGGCCGTTCTGGCCGGGCGGCGTGGCCTGCCATGCCAACGGCTCGCTGTACGTGACCTACGGGACGTGGTGCCACCGCTTGGACGCCGATCTCACCTTGACGGCGTCGCGACGGCTGCCCCGCGATCGTCCCTACAACTCTCTCCTGATCCTCCCGGACGGCTCGCTGGTGATGAAGGACTTCGTCAAGGACGGCACGGCGCCTTCCACGCTGAGCGTGCTCGACCCCGAGACGCTGAACGATCGCAGTGCGCCGATGGTGATGCCCGAGGGATCGATCTCCCGGCTCTCGGCCGACGGCGACACGGTGTATGCGCTGGGGGAGCGCACCGCCCTCCGGTACCGGTGGGACGGCGACGCCGGCTCGCTGGCTCTTGACGACGACTGGTCGGCGCCGTACGTGACCCGGCCCGATCAGAGCTACGCGTGGGACCCGGTGATCGCCGGGGACCAGGTGTGGTTCATGGACAACGGCGACCACACCTACCAGGGCACGCTCGTCGGTCAGGGGGTGGCAGCAGGGCCGCTGCACCTGGTGCGGATCCCGGTCGCCGGCGCGACGCCGCAGCTGGTCGAGGTCACCGGGCTGCCGCACGGGACCCAGACCAACCTGCCGCTCTACGATCCCGACCGGCGCATCGCGGTGGCCTACGACAGTGGCAACGGTGTCCTGGCGGCCTGGCGTTTCGACGGCGAGGCGCTGCTCGACCCGTTGTGGCGCAGGGACCTGAACGCGTCGATGCACATGATTCGCTATCCCGACACCGGCGAGCTGGTGGTGAACGATCACGATGCCGACCACGGCGATGCGCTCGTCGTGCTGGATGTCGAGACCGGCGATGAACGGGGCCGGGTGGCCACCGGCAGCGCCGAGCAGTGCGTGGTCTTCCCGTCGGCCGGCTTCGGCCGCGACCTCTACTACTGCTCGTTCTCGACCCTGGCCCGCGTGTCGGTGGTCTGAACCCTCTGGGGGTCAGGCACCCAGCGGGTTCAGACCACCGACCGCAGCTCGCTCCCGTCGAAGGCCACGTCCTCGAGGCCGGCGCGGTAGAGGTCCGTGTCCTCGAACCGGCACGCATCGAAGGCGACTCGCTCCAGCGTGCTCATCCGCAGGTTGGTGTACGACAAACCGCATCGTTCGAAGCGGGCGTCGCGGACCGTTCCTTCGGAGAGGTCGGTTCCGGCCAGCTTGCAGTCCACCAGGTGAGAGCTGCGGATGGTCTCGATCCGGGTTCGGCTGAGGTCGCAGCCCGCGAGGATGCTGTCGACGATGACGAAGCGTGAGCTGCCGTCGGTCTCGAGTGTGACGCCGGCGAGCTCGCAGTCGAGGAGCTCGACGGTGCTTTGGTCGGTGGCGTCGATGGTGACGGCGTCGATCGTGACCGACTCCACCCGGTCGACGCCGTAGATCGTCTCGAAGGTGCCGTCCCATTCCTCGGGCTCGGTCGGGCCGGTGGAGACCCGGGGAGGACTCGCAAACTTGTCGACCGCGTCGATCCAGGGCACGGCCGGCACCCTACCGAGGCTCGTCTGTCACGGGTCAGGTGAGTTCGGTGCCGTCGGGGCGCCAGATGTGGAAGTTGCCGTCGTCTTCGAGGGTGATGCGGAATTGGTGGTTCTGTTTGAAGAGGTTGTGGGGTCGGCACAGTGGGGGTGCGTTGGCTTGGTTGGTGGGTCCGCCGCGTCCCCATTCGAGGGCGTGGTCGATCTCGCAGTCGTGCGACGAGGTGTCGCAGGAGAGCCAGGTGCACACGGCGCGGGCCAGGATGGCGGCTTCGCGGGCCGTGCCGGTGAAGAGGCGGCTCTTGCGGCCCATGTCGACCACCACGCCGCGGGAATCGAATACGACCCGGCGGATGTGGCCGACCAGCGCCGCGCCGAGGGCGTCGTGGACATCGATGGGTTTGCCCGACAGGGTCGAACAGCGGCGGGTCCGATACCCGGCCGGGTTCGGCTTGGCCAGTTCGGTGCCGGTGGTGTGGGTTTCGAAGGTGTCGTGGTCCATGACCAGGTTCAGGACGGGGTCGACGTTGACGCCCTCGGGGGCGTTGGCGATGGCGGCCATGCACATGGCCCACCAGGCGTCGGCCCGCCGCTGGCCAGGGGTGCGGGCCAGGTCACCGGGCGTGGCGGCATCGCCGTGTTCGGCCCGTGCTTTCTCCCAGTCGACGGCGGTCTCGGCCCGGGTGAACGCTTCGTGGAGATCAGCACCGATCGACCCCATCGAGGTGCCGAACTGGCCCACGGCCCGCCAGCCCCCATCGAACTCCTCGGTCATCCGCATATCGCGCCGATCGTGCGCCTTCTTCGCCCGGTCGGCGGCGCCGTCCTGATCCGCGTAGTCCCGCCACGCCCGGACCAGGACCTGGAACTCCCGGAACGTCGACGACTGGGCGTCCTCCAACAACAACCCCTGAGCGTCGGCCATCAGATGCCGGACCCGAGGATTGGCGTGGGTCCGGGCCAGTTCCTCAACCTGCCCCGTGCCGATCTCGCCGGCCTCATACGCTTCGGCCACCAGAGGGAGGTCACGGAGCATGCGGACGGTCTGCCAGCGGCGGTGGGCTTCGAAGCCCGGCAACTGGCCGACATGGCGGACCATGACCTTGGCCGACAGATGCCCGTCCGGTGCGTACACCCGCTGGCGGTCCACCTCATCGAGGACCTTGGCCTCCACCGCGCCCAACCGGCGCCCCGCGCGAATCAACTCCGGCATCGCCGCCAACAGTTCCGGGCCGGTCGCACCCGAGAAATCAAGCTCATGCAACCGAGACAACACACCATCAAGCACGCCGGTCAGATCCCCCAACCGCCCCGCCTCAGCCCCGAAAACACCGCCCGAATCCATACCCCCATTCTCCCCCGGGGGTACGACACTCAACCCGGCTCGCCGGGACCATTTCGGTGTCAGCCCGGGCGCGTCATCGCCCACCGGTGAGCCCACACCTGTCGCTGTCGACGTATTCAGCCGTGGGGGTTCATGTCGGTCCACCGACGCGAACCGCCACCCTCAAGGCCACGAGCCGCCGGGGTGGTCCGGGGTTCCGGCGGATCGCTCCCGGGGGCACGGACCCCATGTCAAGAACGGGTTCGAGCGCGGACCGACGTAGACGCTGTGCGAGGATCGCGTGATGCGTGCCGTCGTGTGTGCCGAGCTGGGTCCTCCGTCGCGTCTCGAGGTCGAGGAACGGCCCGATCCCACACCTCGGTCGGGTCAGGTCGTCATCGACGTCGAGGCGGCCGGCGTCAACTACGTCGACGGGCTCTTCGTCTCGGGCGAGTACCAGATCAAGCCGCCGCTGCCCTTCGTGCCGGGCGGCGAGGTGGCGGGCACGGTCAGCGCCCTCGGCGACGACGCCGACGGATGGAACGTCGGCGATCGGGTGCTGGCGTCGATCGGCCTGGGCGGATACGCCTCCCAGGCGGTTGCCACCACGAGTCAGCTGGCCCGCATCCCAGAGGGCATGTCCGCGCCGGCAGCGGCGGCGTTCACCCAGTCGTATTGCACGGCCCTGTTCGCCCTCACCCGCCGCACGAGGCTGGAGGCCGGCGAGTGGCTGCTGGTGCTCGGGGCCGCCGGAGGCGTCGGGCGCGGAGCGATCGACGTGGGCAAGGCGCTCGGCGCCAACGTCATCGCGGCCGCATCGTCGCCGGCCCGGTTGGAGCAGTGCGCCGGAGCCGACGCCACCATCGACTACAGCGAGCAGGACCTGAAGACCGCGGCCCGCAAGCTGTCGGGTGGCGGCGTGGACGTGGTCTTCGACCCGGTGGGTCACGACCTGACCGAGCTCGCGCTCCGGGCCACGAAGGAGTTCGGCCGGCTCTGCATCATCGGCTTCGCACGCGGGTCGATTCCCCAGCTTCCGGCCAACCAGGTGCTGTTGCGCAACCGGACCGTCGTGGGCGTGGACTGGGGGGCGTGGGGGCTCCAGAACCCGGCGGCGCAGACCGAGCTCCTCGACGATGCCCTGAGCATGGTGGCCGACGGCCGTCTCCACCCGCCCGGGCCGACCTCCTATCCCCTCGACGGTGCGCCCAACGCGCTGGCCGATCTCCTCGAGCACCGCCTGGTCGGCAAGGCCGTGCTCGTCCCGTGAGAGCGAAGGCAAAGGTGGGTGTGATCGGCGTGCACGGATCACGACAGGACGAGAGGTCAGGCTCATCGTTCCGGGTTTGGCGCGTGCCACTCGTGTTGGTTGTGTTCGCCATCGGTTTCGTGGTCGTCTCAGCGTGCGGGGGGACCGGCTCGGGAAACCTCGAGGAGGAATCGGTCGCCGCCGACCAGCTTCTCGATGATCTTGAACTCGGCGTCGTCCGACCGGTCACGGTGACGGAGTCGAAATCGGTCCGATACGTCACGGCCACGGGGACGCGAGTCGGTGACCAGAAGATGCTCGTGGATCAGCTCACCAGGGCATTCTCGGAGAACGGTTGGACGATCCTGGCCCAGAGCGACGTCGATGTCACCGACAGCCCGGCGACGGAGGGCGATGTCCTCATCGCCGAAAAGGACGGACTCATCGCGAGAGCTGCCGTCTTCGATCAGATGGGAACCCGGGTCCCGCTTGCTGGGAGCCGCTGGGTGCAGCTCGCCGTCTCGCGGCCGAACGACGCGCTCGCTTGGACCTCGCCGTGATTGTCGGCGACCGGCAACTCGAGCGCGGCTACTCGGTCGCCTTGTTGATCGAGCGGCGGTAGCCGTCGGGAAGAGCGAGGCCCGCGTCGAGCGGCAGGGGCGCGACCATCACGGCGCTGTGCTCCTCGCTCACCCGAAGGTCGGCGGGCGGGTCGACCATCGTGCACCGGTACGTGACGATTGACCGAGACCGGGAGCTCGCCGGCGATCACGTGCGAACCCGAGCCGCCCGGCCGCTCACTCACCCGGTTCGGGCTCGGTGCGGCGCCGGACGGCCTTCTCGATCTCGACGGCCCAGAACACGCCGGTCGAGGCGAGCAGGACGACACCCAGCTCCATGGCGTCGAGCGCTTCGGTGTCCAGCAGGTTCTGGGCGGGAGGCCAGTACACGACGAGGAGCTGGAGCGCGAAGGTGCCCAGCACGGCCCACAGCAGCGGCTTGTTGCTGAGGAGGCCGAGGCGCCACAACGAGTCGCGTTCGGAGCGTACGGCCATGGCGTGGCCCAGCTGGAGCAGGGCGAGTGAGACGAACACCATCGTCTGCCACGGACGGTCGGCGGAGTCGCCCCACAGCCCCAGTCCCAGCGGGATCAGGCCCATGAGCAGGCCCACGATCAGCACGTGTTGCCACAGGCCGTTGGAGAACACACTCTCCGACGGCGCCCTGGGCGGTCGCTTCATGACCCCGCGCTCGGCGGGCTCGATGCCCAGCGCGAGACCGGGCAGGCCGTCGGTGACGAGGTTGATCCAGAGGATCTGGACGGGCACGAGCGGCAGGGGCAGGCCCATGAAGGGGCCGAGGAACATGACCCAGATCTCGCCCGAGTTGGACGTGAGGGTGTAGCGGACGAACCGGCGGATGTTGTCGTAGATCCGGCGGCCCTCGCCCACCGCGGTCACGATCGTGGCGAAGTTGTCGTCCTGCAGGACCATGTCGGCGGCTTCCTTGGCCACCTCGGTGCCGGCGACCCCCATGGCCACGCCGATGTCGGCCGAACGCAGCGCCGGCGCGTCGTTGACGCCGTCGCCGGTCATGGCCACGACATCGCCCCGCGCCTTCCAGGCCTGCACGATGTCGAGCTTCTGCTCCGGGGTGGTCCGGGCGTAGACCGCCACCTTCTGGACGTGCTCCTCCAGGCCGGTCTCGTGCTCCTCGGCCAGACGGGCACCGGTCATGACCTCTTCGCCGGCGTCGAGGATGCCGAGTCGTTCCCCGATCGCGGCCGCGGTGGAGGGGTGATCACCCGTGATCATCACCGGGGTGATGCCGGCGCTGCGGCAGGCCGCCACGGCGTCGAAGGACTCGGCTCGCGGGGGGTCGGCCATGGCGACCAGTCCGAGCACGGTCAGGTCGGCCTCGATGGTGGTCGGCATCCCCGGTTCATCGGTGGGGAGCGCCCCGGTCGCCACGGCCAGCACCCGGTAGCCTTCGTCGGCGAAGGCGGCGGCTTCAGCCAGCAGGCGATCGCGGTCGACCTGCGAGAGGGGACGGTCGCCGTCCACGTCGGCGACCGCGGTGGACACCTGGAGGATCGCTTCGACGGCCCCCTTGGAGGCGACGCGACCGCCGTCGCGCGGGTCGGTGCGGTGCACCGTCGTCATGCGCTTGCGGTCGGAGTCGAACGGGATCTCCTCGACCCGGGGCCAGCGCTTCTCCAGGGCGGGGCGCTCCAGGCCGAGCTTCCCGGCCAGGGTGAGCAGCGCCCCTTCGGTGGGGTCGCCGGCAACCTCCCAGGGTTCGTCCTTCTCGCTGGGCGGAATCAGCTCGGCGTCGTTGCAGAGCAGACCGGTCTCGGCCAGGCGAAGCACCGACGGGCGCTCCCCGGCGGGAGCATCGTCGGGACCGACCACCTGGCCGGCCGGTTCGAACCCGGCCCCGGTGACCCGGACCTCTCCCGCCGGGGTCCACACCCGCTCGACCAGCATGCGGCTCTGGGTCAGCGTGCCGGTCTTGTCGGTGCAGATGACCGTGACCGAGCCGAGCGTCTCGACCGCCGGCAGTTTGCGCACCAGCGCCTCCTGGTGGACCATCCGTTGCGCACCGAACGCCAACGCGATGGTCACGACGGCCGGTAGCGCTTCGGGGATGGCGGCCACGGCCAGGCTGACGGCGGTGAGGAACATCACCGACACGTCCTCGCCGCGGGCCACGCCGGCGAAGAAGACGACCGCGCAGATCACGACCGACGCGGCGGCGAGACGGCGACCGAGCACCGCCAGCCGTTTCTGGAGCGGAGTCCTCGGTGCCTGGTGGGCCTTGAGCAGCCCGGCCACCTGGCCCAACTCGGTCGTCATCCCCGTGGCGGCGGCCAGACCTCGGGCCCGTCCGTAGACGACCGCGGTTCCCTTGAAGACCATGTTGCGGCGGTCGGCGATCAGCTCGCCGGTCGCCCGGTCGATCGCGTCGGATGTCTTGTCCACCGGCACCGACTCGCCGGTCAGCGCCGCTTCGTTCACCCGAAGGTTGGGACACTCGAGCAGTCTGAGGTCGGCCGGGACGACGTCACCCGCCTCGAGCACCACGATGTCGCCGGGCACGATCTCGCCGGCGGTCAACGTCTGTTGCCGACCGTCGCGCAGGACGCGGGCGGAGGGAGCCGACATGCGGCGCAGCGCGGCCATGGCCTGTTCGGCCCGGTACTCCTGGACGAAGCCGATGATGGCGTTCAGCACGACGATGGCGCCGATCACGATCGCGTCGGTGACCTCGTCGATGAGCACCGTGACCAGCATCGCCACCAGCAGCACCACGATCATCGTGTCGAAGAACTGGCTCACGAAGATCCGCCACAGCGGTGTGGTCGGCTCCTCCTCGAGGTCGTTGGAGCCGAACTCCTCGCGGCGTCGCGCCACCTCGTCGGTCGTCAGCCCGGTGGCGGGATCGACCTCGAGGGCTGCTGCTGCTTCCTCGGCCGGCTCCGCCCACCACGGCGACGTGGGACGGTTGGCGACGAGGGTCATCGGGCGTTCACTGCGCACAACGTAGGCCAGCGTCGACCGCGACAACCACGGGGGTGAAGCGGCGGTGAAACGCTCAGTCCAAGAGCCGGACGAAGCAGTACACGCCTTCGATCACGCCGAACACCGGCCACATGCCCCAGATGACCACCCAGTAGGCGGCCGTCGGCTCGCGAAACGCCAGGTCCCGGTCCCAGATGAAGATCGGGATCGCCGTGTACCAGAACGGCACCGAGGCGACCAGGGCGAGGAGGAAGCCCCACCGCTCACCCATGAGCATGCCGATGCTCCCGGCGACCTGGAGCGGCGCCCAGAAGAAGACGTCTGCCCACGCCCACCCCTGGTTGAAGGCGAAGTACGCGGTCGGGTCGGTCGCGTCGGGCGTTCCGCCGTAGACGTTGTCGATGGTCCAGGTGCCGCGAGGCCTGAGGACGGCGACCAGTTCGAGCGCAGCCAGCAGGAGGATGAGGAGCAGGCCGCCGACCGCGACGGCCCAGGTCAGCGGGGTGACGTCCACGAGGATCTCCCGTCAGGCGTGTCGGGCCGGATCATGTCGGGAGGGCGCGGACGGCGGTGAAGACCACGACCACCGCCGTCCCGCCCCAGACCGCCAGGGCGATCAGTCCGGTCCTGACACTCTTCGGGCTGCCGATGCGCAGACCGCGACGGCGCATGACGAAGCGGGTGAGGATCCCCCGACCGGCGAAGTAGAGGAACATACCGCCGCCGACCAGGCCGAAGTAGGCCCAGGTCGGTTGGTCGACGATCAGCAGGCCACCCGCCACCACCAGCGTCCAGAGCGAGACCGTGTCCCAGGCCGCTTCGCCGCGGATGTCGGCCCAGTAGGTGGGCTCGACGTCGGCCTCGGCCTCCATCAGCCCCCATCGTACGGCCACCTCGGGAGCCAGCCAGGCGATCGCCTGCCCGCCCCAGGCCAGGAGCGCCAGCACGGTGATCACCGCACCGCCGAGGGTGTTCATCCGGGCACGCACCTCCTCCCACCCCGGTCCACGATGACCCGACAGCGCCGGGGCGAGAAGGGTCCAAAGCCACCACTACGGTGGTCGCATGAGTCGACCGACGTGGTTCGAGCGGGCGCTCTCGGTCCCCACGGAGACGAACACGGTCGAGGTCGGCGGGTGTGCGATCTCGTATCTGGCGTGGGGGGAGCCGGGTCGCCCCGGCCTGGTGTTCGTGCACGGCGGGGCGGCCAACGCGTACTGGTGGAGCCACATCGCTCCGCTGTTCGCCGACGAGTACCGGGTGGTTGCCCTCGACCTCTCCGGCCACGGCGACAGCGGTCGGCGCGCCGAGTATTCGCTGAACAACTGGACCGACGAGGTGGTCGGCGTGGCGGCGGATGCCGGGTTCGACGCCAAACCGGTCGTGATCGGCCACAGCATGGGGGGCTTCGTCACCATCTCCACCGCAGCGCGGCACCCCGACGCCATCGCCGGAGCCGTCATCCTCGACTCGCCGGTGACCGAGCCCGATCCCGAGGTCCAGCAGGCTCGGCGGGGCGCCGACTTCAAGAATCCGAAGGTGTACCCCGACTTCGAGCTGGCGGTGTCGAAGTTCCGCACCGTTCCGGCCCAGCGCCGCTACGAGCCGTACGTGATGGACCACATCGCGCGGCACTCCCTGAAGCAGGTCGAGGGCGGTTGGACCTGGAAGTTCGATCCCAGCCTGTTCCTGCCCCAGCGATCCGAACCGGACGACCTGCTGCCCAAGATCACGTGCCGGGTCGCCCTGTTCCGCAGCGAGTACGGCCTGGTGACCCCCGACATCGGCGCCTACATGTACGACAAGCTCGGTCGGGTCGCGCCGGTCATCGAGCTGCCCCGCTCCGGCCACCACATGATGCTCGACCAGCCCCTGTTGCTCCTGACCGGCCTGCGCACGCTCATCGCCGACTGGGAGCACTCCATCCCCGTCCGCCGCAACTGAGCACGCACGGTGCCTGACCCCCAGCGTGCTCAGGCCAGGAGGTTCCTCACCTCGGCCAGGGACCGGATCGTCTCGAGGTCGCTGTCAGGGCTGATGCCCATCGTCCGCACCACGATCTGGTCCACGCCCAGGTCGGCGAACGGCGCCAGCTGTGCGGCGGCCGCGGCTGGGTCCCCGGCGACGACGTGCTCGGCTCCCAGCCCTCGGTAGCCCGAGGCGAGCCGATCGGCCAGCAGGTGCCGAGCCCGATCGCCGTCGGACAGGATCACCACGTCGCGGCGCAACGCGACGTGGGGGGTGGCGCCTGATCGATGGCACGCGTCGTGGTACTGCTGCAGCAACGGCGGCAGAGTCTCGAGCGTGGCGAACGGTGACGCGTACCAGGTGGCGCCCATCCGTCCGGCCCGCCGCAGGCCCGGGGTGCTCATGGTGCCGACCCACCACTCGACCGGATCGGGCGGCACCAGACCGATCGACACGTCGGTGAAACCGAACCGCTCGCTGGACACCGTCTCACCGTCGAAGAGGGCCCGGATCACCCGAACGGCTTCTTCGAAGACGGCGCCCCGGTGGTCACGGCTGGCACCCATCGCCGCGTACTGGTGGGCGTCCCCGCCCAGGGCGGTCTGGAGGATGAAGGGGCCGTCGTGCAGGCAGGCCAGCGTGGCCGCCTGCTCCGCGATCAGGACGGGTGACCACATCGGGACCAGGAACAGGCATCCGGCCGGCCGGTCGGTCCACTCGGCCAGGACCCGCCCCAGGGTCGGGGTGTTCTGGAAGTACCCGACGGAGCCCCTGGCGTGGCTGTCGCCCAGGGTCAGCGAGTCGAGGCGCGCTCCGGCCGCGGTCCGGACCCGATCCAGCAGATGTCGTGCCGCCTCCGGTCCCGGCAGGGTCGACGCCGACGACAGCGAGATCCCCAGCTGCAACGCGGCTACTTCTCGTCGGCCTTGGCGGGCTTCTTCGGCTTCTTCTGGCCGGACTTCTTCTTCGATGCCTTCTTCTTCGACGCCTTCTTCTCGGCCGCCGCCGCCTGCTTCTTGGCGGCCGTTGCGCGCCGGCCGGCCGCCTTCTCGAGCTCTCGCATCGCTTCGGGGACGAAGTCGGCGAAGACGCGGGGATCGGGCGCATTGTCACGATCGGCCATGAAGCCGAAGTCGAGCCGGCCCATGAAGCTGATGACGGTGATCTCCAGCCGATTGCCGTACAGCAACGGCCCCAGGGGGAACATCCCCTTCAGCTTCGCGCCGGCCAGATACAGCTCGAACGGCGGACCGGGCACGTTGGACACGATCACGTTCATCGGAGGGGGAGCGTTGCGGTCCAGCTGGGCCAGCGAATACATGCGGGAGGCCAGGCTGATCATGCGTGGCGGCGCCGCCTCGCTGATGCCCATGATCTTGTGGACCGCCATCGCCTCCCGCATCTCCTTGGCGGACTGCGTCGCTTCGTGGATGGCCAGCAGCCGTTCGCCCGGATCGTCGATGTCGGTGGCGAGCGAGGTGAACATGGCCCCCACCTTGTTGCCGACCTCGTGGTCACCCTCGGAGCGCAACGACACCGGCACCTGCGCGATGAGCGGATCGTCGGGGAGCTCGTCCTGGTCGATCAGCCAGCGCCGGATCGTCGAGCCGCAGAGGGCGAGGACGACGTCGTTCAGCTTCACGCCGAAGGCGTCCTTGATCGCCTTCACGTCGTCGAGCGGGACGGTCGCTGTGGCGAACCGCCGGTGCGGCCCGATCTCACCGTTGAGCGGCGTACGCGGCGTGCCGATACCCAAGGGGGGAAGGGTGCGGGCGGGGTTGGACGCGGCGCGGGCGACCTCGATGCCCTGGCGCACGAGCTGCCCGGCCAGACGACCGAAGCGCCAGGGTGTGACCGCGAAGCTGAGCATGCCGCGGGCCATCAGGTCGATCGGGTTCGGGGCCACGGTGCCCAGGTTCTCCCGCTCGACGATGTCGCGGGGCGGCGGGTCGGGTTCGAGGTCGAGAAGGATCTCGGACAGACCGGCGCCGGACGCGCCGTCGATGATGGCGTGGTGGATCTTGGCGAAGATGGCCACCATGCCGTCCTCGACCCCCTCGATCACCCACAGCTCCCACAGCGGCCGGCTGCGGTCCAGCTGATAGCTGGCCAGGTCGCCGACCAGGCGATTCAGCTCGTCGGACCCGCCGGGGGACGGGACGGCGATGCGCCGCACGTGGTAGTCGATGTCGAAGTCGGCGTCCTCGATCCATCCGGGGCGATCCAGGTGCAGCGGCACCTCGATCAGTTTCCAGCGGAACTGGGGCATCTGCGGTAGGCGCTCGACCAGCTGGTCCTTGAGCCGCTCGACGTCGAACCCGTGCTCCATCCCGCTGGGGTCGGCGATGATGAGCGAGCACACGTGCATGTGCCAGGTCGGCGTTTCGCCGTAGATGAACGCGGTGTCCATTCCGCTGAGTCGCCGCATGGTTGAGAGCCCCCCGGGCACTTGGCAATCGGTCCAGTGTCGCAGACCGGGAACGGAACCGTCGATGGACCTCAGCGCGTCACGGGCTCGGAGGGCGCGATTCGGGCCCGAGGGTGAAGCCGATGACGGCGCCGCCTCCCTCCGCGTCGCGGACGAACGTGGTGCCGCCGTGGCGCCGGGCGACCTGGGCGACGATCGACAGTCCCAGGCCCGACCCGGGCTTGCTCCGCGCGCTGGTCGAGCGGAAGAAACGATCGAAGACCTGCGGTTTGTCCTCGTCGGCCACGCCGGGACCGTGGTCGCGCACGGCGACCGATCGCGTCCCGACCGACAGCTGGAGCGGAGCGCCCTCGGGTGAGAACTTGTCGGCGTTGTCGAGGAGATTGAGCACGGCGCGTTCGATCTCACCCCGTGCGGCGGTGACGGTGCCGTCGCCGCCGAGGGTGACCTCGACCGCTCGGCCGGTGCGACGCCGGGTCCGCTCGGCCAGCTCCTCGACCACCTCGGCCAGGTCGAAGATCTCGCTGGGCTCGGCGTCGGTTTCGGCATCGGTCGCCAGGCTCACCAGCTCGCCCACCAGGTTCGACAGCTCGGTCACCTCGAACTCGAGATCGGCCATCAGCTCACGACGGTCGTCCTCGGCGATGTCCGGGGTGCGCTGGAGCACTTCGAGGTTGGTCCGCAGGCTGGTGAGCGGCGTCCGGAGCTCGTGGCTGGCGTCCATGACCAGGCGCTGCTGCTGAGCC
Organism: uncultured Acidimicrobiales bacterium; assembly: GCA_963697385.1. Classification (GTDB taxonomy): domain Bacteria; phylum Actinomycetota; class Acidimicrobiia; order Acidimicrobiales; family CAWCAL01; genus CAWCAL01. Next base: position 742,734 of record CAVONU010000001.1, on the reverse strand, counting down.
TTCGAGATGGACAGCGACGACAACATCTCGCGAAAGCTCGACGCCAACCGGCCGACCTCGTCGTTGCCCTCGACCTCGATGTCGGGATCCAGCTCCTTGGTCTCGGCCACCTGTTCCGCAGCAGCGGTGAGCCGCCGCACGGGGGCGGTCGCCCGCGTCGCGATCAACCAGGCGACGAGCGCCGCCAGGCCGGTGCCGATCAGACCGAAGAAGAACAGCAGGCGGCGAACGCTCTGCACGGCCGCGTCGATCTCCTCGAGGTCGCGGCCGATCTGGACCGCTCCCCCCTCGATCGGGGTGGTGAGCACCCGGTAGTGGGTTCCGTCGAGCCCGTCCGCGTCCTTCTTGATCGCCGGTCGCTCACCGTTGGCGACCTCCACGTCGGCGTCGGTGACGGGGAGGACCACGTTGCCGAAGGGGTTGCGCACCGCTCCGTCCTCGGTGACGACCTGGGTGACCGCGTCGAGCCGCACCGGGAAGCCCCCGGGGCCACGACGGCGGGGATCGACCGGGTCGAACCGGTTGCCGGTGAATCCGCCGGTGGTGATCTCGCGCGCTCGCTGATCCAGGAACTGGTCGACCTCGCGGAGGAGGAAGACGCGGGTGGCGGCCCCCGCACCGATGGCCACGGCGATCATCGACACCGCGACGGCCAGGCCCACCATGAGTGCCAGCCGGGAGCGGAGGCTCACGATGTCCGGACCGTGTAGCCCACACCACGGACCGTGTGAATCAGGCGTTCCTCCCCCTCGGCCTCGGTCTTCCGGCGCAGGTAGCCGATGTAGACGTCGAGCGACTTCGACGATGTCTCGAAGTCGAAGCCCCAGATCCGTTCGTAGATGACGTCGCGGGAGAGCACGATCCCGGTGTTGTGCATCAGGAGCTCGAGCAGGTCGAACTCGGTCTTGGTCAGTTCGAGGTCGCGCTCGTTCCGGGTGGCCTGGCGCGACGAGGGGTCCAGCGCGAGGTCGGCGACGACGAGCGTCTCGGTGTCGGGACCGGCATCGGTCCGGCGCAGCAGGGCCCGCACCCGGGCCAGGAGCTCGTCCAGGGCGAACGGCTTGACCAGGTAGTCGTCGGCGCCGGCGTCGAGGCCGGCGACACGGTCGCTCACCTCGTGGCGGGCCGTCAGCATGAGCACCGGTGTGCGGATGCCACGCTCGCGCATCCGGCGGCACACGGTCAGCCCGTCGACGTGCGGCATCATCACGTCGAGGATGACCAGGTCGGGCTCCGACGATGCCACCTGGTCGAGCGCATCGGCGCCGTCGTTCGCCGTGAGGAGCTCGTAGCCCTCGAAGCGCAGCGCCCGTTCGAGGGCTTCCCGCACCCCGCGATCGTCCTCGGCGACGAGGAGGCGGCCGCGGTGCTCATGGTGGTCGGTGCTCACGCGGATCACCGTACCGGGGGCGATCCAAGCGCCCGGTGAGCCCCGGTTGAGAACGAGGTAAGAGCCGATCGCAGGTTCTGAACCGTTTCTTGACCGGGTCTGGAATCGGCCTCACGTGGGACCCGGAGGATGGTGATCGACAACCCACCCCATCCCACGAGGAGTACGAATCATGAAGAAGACCATCGCAGGTGTCACGGTCGCAGCGTCGGTCCTGGCCGGCGGCATGGGCGGTCTGGTCCTGACCACCCCCGGCCTGGCCGGAGCCCAGGAGGACGAGGCCACCACCGACGAGAACCAGAGCACCGAAGCGGAGCGGCCCGACGAGGTCGGCGGGGTCTTCGACGATCTGGTCGAGGAAGGTGTGCTCACCCAGGAGCAGGCCGACACCGTCAAGGAACGGCTGCGGGAGGCCCGGGCCGAGTTCGGTCCCCGCCTTCACGGCCCCCGATCGGCGCATGCCGAGATCCTGACCGAGGTCCTGGGCGTGACCCAGGAGGATCTGATGGCGGCCCGTCAGAACGGTGAGTCGCTGGCCGACGTGGCCGCCGCCAACGGCGTCGAGACCCAGGCGGTCGTCGACGCGCTGGTCGCGGACCTCGACGAGCACCTCGACCTGGCGGTCGAGGCGGAGCGTCTCACCCAGGAGGAGGCCGACGAGAAGCTCGTCGAGGGCACCGAACGCATCACCGACATGGTGAACGGCGATCTGGAGCCCGGCGATCGAGGTCGCGGCCCCGGTGGTCGCGGTCCCGGTGGCCCCGACGGCCCGCCCGAGGATGCCGCTACGGACGAAGAGATCTGATCCAGGCGCCAACCTGATCGGACGGCATGAGATCCGGGTCGCCGAGGCGGCCCGGATCGACGCCGTCCAGCTCGGGCGGCACGTTGGCCACCACCAGGTCCAGCGTGTCCGCTCGGGCGTACTCGTCGATCACCCGGGCGGCGCCCTCGTCGTGCTCGGCGCCGCGAGCGCGCACGGCCGTGACCAGCCCGACCAGGAGTGACTCCCAGGTCGTCATCGGACCCTGAACGATGCTGGCGGACTCGGCGAACGAGTCGATGAACGCGAACGGCACGCGCCGGATGTCCAGGTCGGCGGCGATGGCGCCCAGGATCCAGTCGGTGTCGACCGAGAAGTCGTAGACCGATGCACCGGCGAGGATCGTCTGGGCGGCGGACCGGTCGTAGAGCTTGAACGCGGCCTGGGTGTCGAGGATGCCCCGGGAGAAGATCGTGTGCCCGACCATCCGCTGGAGATGACGCAGCACGACGATGCCCGGGCCCCAGCGATCCTCCTGCTTCACGAGCACGGCGCCACCCGACTTGCGGTCGCCGAGGACGACGGGTGCACCGTCGTGCCACGGCGCCAGGAGCAGTCCCAGCTGACCCAGGTCGACCGACGTGTCCGCGTCGGTGAACACGATCGCGTCGGCGCCGTGGTCCAACCCGTGAACGGCGCCGAGGACGAGCGCACCTCCCTTCCGGCTGTCGTCGGGGGACGCAAGACCCGCGAGCGGGCCGTCGGCGGCGGGGAGCACATCGCCCAGCGAGAGCACGCGCACGTGATCACCGAGCGGGTGCTGATCGGCCATCTCGAGGGCGATGCCGGCGCTGCCGTGGGGACAGCCGTCGTCGACCGGCACCAGCTGCCAGGTGACGTCGCTCCCGGCCAGCACCCAGTCGATCTGATCGAGCTTGACCCGCAGCGAATCCTCGCCGGTGGGGTTCTCGGCGCTGCGGGGACGCAGCCGATGATGTTCGCCCCACATCGCGAAGATGACGGCGACGTCGCCTCGGACCCCGCGGCGCGCCACGGCCGCCTTGGACCGAGCCAGCATGGCGGCCACCCGTGCATCCAGCGGTGCGTCGGCGTCTGCCGCCAGGTCGCGAAGTCGGCGGTCAGCATCGGACTGGTCCGCACCGGGCTCGTCGGCGGTGGATTCGTCAGCGGTTCGGCCCAGCAGGTCGTCGGCGATCCGCCGGACCCGGCGGTGGTCCTCGGTGCGGGTGAGCTCCAGGGTTCCGTTCAGGTCCGCGACGCCCTCGAGGAAGCCGGCGAGACCGTCGCCGGTCACAGAGCGGCGAGCGCCGCGTCGTAGTCGGGTTCCTCGCCGATCGACGGGACGAGCTGGGTGTACGCCACCGTGCCGTCGGCCTCGATCACCACGACGGCGCGGGCGCAGAGCTCGGCCAGCGGCCCGTCGGTCATGCGGACGCCGTACGCGTCGGCGAAGTCGCCACGGAAGGTCGACGAGCCGGTCGCGTTCTCGATGCCCTCGGTCCCACAGAACCGGGCGTGGGCGAACGGCAGATCGGCGGACACGGAGAGGACCCGGGTGTTGTCCAGGTCGGCGGCCCGCTCGTTGAACGTGCGCACGCTGGAGGCGCACACCGGTGTGTCGATGCTGGGGAAGATGTTGAGGACGACGCGTTGCCCCTGGAGCTCGCTGAGCGACACCGAGCCGAGATCGGACGTGGTGAGCGTGAAATCGGGAGCTTCGGAGCCGACCGCGGGAAGCTCGCCGCTGGTCGCGATCGAGGTGCCGCGCAAGGTGACCTGGGCCATGGGTTCGTTCCTTCGGAATCGGGGTCGTTCGGGACCGGAACCCTACCGGCGTTGGCCGTCGTCGAGGGCACCGACCGGCGCGGGGCGACGCCGGGCCCCGGGCCCGATGCGTACGATGGGGTGGTGGCGGCCCTGTACGGATCGGCGAGCTTGACCTGGCACCTGTCGACCCGGTGGACCTCGTTGCTCGGCGGCCAGCGCGCGCTGCTCATGCAGGTGGCCCACCCGTCCGTGGGCGCCGGCGTGGCCGAGCACTCCGACTACTCCCTCGATCCGTTCCGCCGGCTCGACCGGACGCTGCACGCGGTCATGACGATCGGATTCGGGTCGTCCGACGAGCGGGCGGCGATGCTGGACGCGCTCGACCGGGTCCATGCCGGGGTCACGGGTACGACCGACGCGGGGGACCCCTACAGCGCCCTGGATCCCGAGCTGCAGTTCTGGGTCCATGCCACGCTGGTCGACACCGTGTTCTGCATCGAGCGCCGCTACCTGCAGGTCCTCACCCGCACCGAGCGGTCCCTCCTGTACCTCGAGTCGGTCGAGATGGCCCGGGCTCTGGGGATCCCGGATCGACACATCCCCTCCGACCTCGGTACCTTCCGGGCGTACATGGACGAGATGAACCGAACGCTGGTCCCCAGCGATCAGAGCCGGGCCGTCGCCCGATCCGTGCTCCGCCCCGGCCTGCGTCTCCTGCCCGACCCGCTCCTGGCGCCCCTCGCCTGGACCACACTCGAGCTGTTGCCCCGCCCGCTCCGGACGGCGTACGGCTATCGGGACCTTGCTCCGCCTCAGCTCGCGGCTGTCCGGGCGGGTCAGCTGGCCGCCCGCACGGCGCTGCCCCGTCTGCCCGAGCCCTTCCTGCGGTTCCCGGGGACCCACCGGTACCTGGAACGGGCGGCCTGATGCGCCGTCGAACCGTTGCGATCGTGCTCCTGGCCGCCACGATGATCCTCGCCGCGTGCCAGCCGCCGAGACCGTCGACCGGGCCCGGATCCGCCGATCGCAACATCGCCACCTCGATCGAGGTCTTCGAGCAGGGCCAGCAGACCCCGACCGACAGCACGAAGGTCACCTGGTTCGTGCCCGACGTACTCGCCGGCGGAACGTCGGCCCCCGTCGTGGTGTACCTCCACGGGTTCTCGGCCGGCCTCCCGGCGCTCTACCGCGGCCACATCGACCACCTCGCGCTCCAGGGCAACATCGTGGTCTTCCCGGCGTTCAACACCTCGAGTCTGGTGAACGACCTGGACCAGAACGTGATGGTCGACCGCATCGTCACCAACGTCCACGCCGCGCTCGCCGAGCTGGGTTCGCTCGCCGACACCGACCAGCTCTACGTGTACGGCCACTCGGCCGGGGCTGCGTTCGGTTCCGTCTGGGAGGCCAACGGCGGGATCGTGCCCCGAGGACTCGTGCTGGCTCATCCGTCGATCGACCTCTCGGCGATCCCGGTGCCGGTCCAGGTGACCCCGGTCGACTTCGCCGCCGAGGCTCCGGCCACGACCGGCCCGGTCGTGCTCCTGACCGGCGACGACGACACCATCGCAGCGCCGGCCGAGGCGGTCGAGCTTCACGGGTACCTGACGGGTGCCGCGTCGCGCGAGGTGTGGGAGGCGCGCTCGGACGCCACCATGTACCCGCCCATCGCCGCGACCCACACCGCGCCGCTGGCGCTGCCCGGGGCGGCCGACACCCTCGACTGGCGCTTCGGGTGGTCGGCGCTCGACCAGATGATGGCCGGGCAGCCCAGGCCGAGCTTCGACCTGGGCCGGTGGTCCGACGGCACACCGCTCCTGGCCCCGGTGAAGCTCGCGGGCTGAGCCACCACCGTCGGCGAAATTCCGTCCGAAGGGTCCGGAAACCGGACCATTCTCGGGGTGAGAATCGGTGGCGAAAGGGTCTCCGGCGGGTCACTGCCCGCGGAGCAGCACCTCTTGGGTCACCGTCGCCGCCAGGAGTCCGTCGGGGGTGCGCAGCTTGCCGATGGCCAGGCCCCGTCCGCCACCCACGGTCTCCGACGTGAAGTCGTGGAGCATCCACCGGTCGGCCCTCGCCGGCAGATGGAACCAGATGCCGTGGTCGAGACTGGCGGACATCCAGCCGTCCCAGTCGGAATCCGACCCGGTCGAGACCGTGTCCGGATGCAGCGCCCAGACCGCGCCGGTGGGGATGTCGTCGGACAGGTAGGACAGCGCACACGCCTGCATCAAGCGGTCGTCGCCCAGGTCTTCGTTCATCCGGAGCCACGCCGCATAGCGGCCGACGTGCCCCTCGACCTTCGGGTTGCGACGATCGAACAGCGGACTCCACGCGTCCGGAGTGAGATCGTCGGGGACTCCCACCTCGGCATCGTGCGGGACGACCGACGCCAGCGCACCCTGGGTCGGTTCGTCCACGTGGAACGAGGCCGACAGGTTGAGGATGGCCCCGCCCGACTGGCGGGCGACGACCCGGCGGGTGCAGAACGAGCGCCCGTTGCGGATGCGGTCGACCTCGTAGCGGATCGGCTCGTCGGCGGTGCCGCCCCGGATGAAATAGGCGTGCAGCGAGTGGACATGGAACGGGTCGTCGACGGTCCGGCCGGCGGCGAGCAGCCCCTGGGCCACGACCTGGCCGCCGTACACCCGGGGCCCCCACGGGTAACCGGGGCCGTCGCCCACGAAGACATCCGGCCCGTGGGGCTCCAGCGTCAGGAGCTCGGTGAAGGTCTGCGGGTTCGTGGCCACGGATCGATCAGTCGCCGACGGCGCCATCGAGCAGTTCGCTCTGGCAGACCTCGAGCGAGTCGTAGACCTCTCCGACCACGCCGGTCGGGGGTGCGGTGCTGTCGGGCGAGACCAGGAGGAAGAGCAGGACGGCGCGCGCCGTCTCCTCGTCGGGGATCGTCTGGTCGATGCACTGATCCAGCGGGGGAGCGAAGCCCAGCGACAGGACGGCCAGGTCGCGCAGCGACGTACAGCTCCCCAGCGCATCGATGTAGGCCGCCTTCTCGTCGTCGGTCATGGCCAGGATCGGGTCGACCTGCTCGACGTTGCCCGGTCGGACGCCCAGCTCGATCAGACGGTCGTAGCCGATGCCGTCGATGATCGCCGTGACGAGGCACTCGGTGGTGGGCTCGTCGTAGGTGCTCCCGTCCGCACCCGAGGCGATGGACGCCTTCAGGGCCTCCCGCAGCTCGTCCTCGGTTCCGATCGGCAGCTCCTCGGTGGTCGCGACGGGCGGGTCGGGCGGTCCGGTGGTGGCTTCGGCGGCCGTCTCGGCGGTGCTGGTGTCGTCGGTGTCGGGTGCGCTGTCGTCGTCGTCGCTGCAGGCGCCGACCAGGAGCAGCGCGCCGAACAACACGGGAAACAGCCACAGACTCTTGCATCGGGTGCGCATGGAGCGTTGACTGTAGATGAGTCGTATGACCTACGGAGATGTGGGCGGAGCGCTGTTCCCTTGACGACATGACTCTCTCGCAACGGATCGTTCGGACCATCGCGCTCCTGGGCGCCCTCGTGCTGGTGTCGGCCGGCTGCGTCTTCGGCGGCGACGGCGACGAGGAGGGCTCGGGCGACGAGACGGGTCAGGTCTCCCGGCAGGGCGGCGAGGACAAGGACGAGAAGGCTCCCGACGACGATGGCGACTCGACCGAGGTGCTACCGGCCACGCTCGCCGCGGTGGGTCAGAAGACCGCCGAGGTCACCAGCGGCCGGTACACGCTGTCGATCGAGCTCACCGGCGACGTCCCGCCCGACGTGGCGGAGCAGGTCGGGCCGATGACGGCCGAGATCGAATTCTCGGGCGACGACATGGCGTTCAGCATGGACCTGTCCGCCATGGCCGAGTTCGACGAGGAAGCCGCGGCGATGTTCGGCGACGACTTCAGCATGGAGATGGTGGCGACCGAGGACGCGGTCTACATGAAGGGCTTTCTTGCTGCGTTGTTCGGTGGTGGCGCCGACGGGTGGATCGGGCTTCCGGCCGACAGCGAGGAAGAGCTGGCCGGCACCGATACCGAGTCGATGTCCGCCGACAACTGGTTCCGGATGCTCGAGGGTGTCAGCGAAGCCGACGTCGAGGTCGTCGGCGAGGAAGAGGTCAACGGCGTCTCGACGACCCATCACCGGGCGACCGCGACGCTCGAGCAGCTGGCCGCGGCCGACCCCGAGGCGGCAGCCGACTTCGACCTCGAAGGACTCGAGGCCAGCGATGTCGAGATGAACGTGTGGGTCGACGACGACGGGTTCGCCCGACGGGTCAGCTTCGACATCCAGTACCGGGGCGGCGACATCGAGAACGACGGTATGGCCATGTCGGTGACGCTCGACATGTTCGACCTCAACGAGGACATCACCATCGACGTGCCCGAGGGTGTCACCATCATGACCGAGGAGGAGATGATGGCCTCGCTGTTCGGCGGCGCCTTCGGCGAGCTCGGCGAGGCGTTCGGAGAGGGGTTCGGTGACACCGAGGGCCTCGAGGACTTCGAGTCGGAGATGGAGGATCTGGCCGACCAGCTCGAGGGGGATCTCGGTGAGCTGACCGACGATCTGGGCCTCGATCTCGAGGACGGACCGCAGGGCTACGGCGACGACGCCGAGCTCGACGCGCTGTACGACGCGTGTGCGGGCGGCGACGGTCAGGCCTGTGACGATCTCTACTACCAGTCACCGTTCGGCTCGGAGTACGAAGACTTCGGCAACACCTGCGGCGGCCGCGGCTTCGAGGTCACCTGCGCCGACGCCTGAGCGCATCCGTATCCGGCTATGAGCCGGAGCGGAGCACGCCGCCGGGTCGGGCGCCGGTGGGCTCGCCGTCCTCGAAGGTCACCTGGCCCGACTTGATCGTGGCGACGTACCCGTCGACCGGTTGGACCAGGCGCTGGCCGCCGGCCGGGAGATCGTGGATCATCCGCGGCCCGTGCAACGTGAGACCGTCCAGGTCGATCACGTTGACGTCCGCCACCGCTCCCGGTCGGAGTCGGCCGCGGTCGGCGAAGCCGTAGGTGTCGGCGGTGGCGCTGGTCTGCAGTCGCACCGCCGCCTCCAGCGGGAGGCGCGGGCCTCGGTCGCGATCGCGCACCCAGTGGGTCAGCAGGTAGGTCGGGAAGCTGGCGTCGCAGATGAGCGAGCAGTGGGCGCCGCCGTCGCCCAGACCGGCCACGGCGGCCGGGTGCTCGAGCATGGCTCGGATGGCCTCGTGGTCGTGGTCGACGTAGCTCCCCAGAGGGGAGAACAAGAAGGCCCGGCCCTCGTCCTCGACGAGCCAGTCGAGCACCACCTCCTGCGGACTGCGACCCTCGCGGTCGGCCACGGCCTGCGCGGATGCACCGGCCGGCGGCTCGTAGTCGGGCGGATCCCCCAACCGGTACATCTGGTGCCATGCCGTCGCCAGGTACGCGGCCGAACGGTCCCGGGTCCTGGGTGACTCGGCGACCAGTCGAGCCCGCAGCTCGGGGTCGCGGAGCGCGGCGCGCCGCGCCGCGAGCGGCTCGTCCCGAAGGGGTCGGTACGACGGATGGGCCATGAAGGGATGGAACGAGCTCTGGAGACCGAAGAGCATGCCGGTCGGTCGGGCCGGGACCTGGGGCGTGATGGATTGGCCTCCACTCGCCCGTGCGGCTGCCTCGTCGAGCGCGTCGCGGTAGGCGGTGGGAGCGAACGGCGTCTGGGCCAGCGAATAGGTGATCGGCACACCGGTTCGGTCCGCGATCTCGGCCATCCAGGCCTGGTCGTCACCGCCGCCCTGGTGGTCGGAGACGAATTGGAAGATGCCGCGGCCGACCTCGGCGATGGCTTCGGCGATGGCGATCAGCTCGGCCGGCGCGGCCGTGGTGCCGGGAACGAGGCCGTGGCGCGACCGGTGGAGGATGGTGCGCGACGTGGAGAAGCCGACCGCACCCTGCCGGATGCCGTCCGCGACGACACCCGCGATCTCGGCGATCTCCGCGGCATCGGGCTCCTCATGGGCCCGCTCGCCCATGACGTAGGCGCGGACCGCGGCGTGGGGCACCTGACCGGCGATGTCGATGGTCCGGCCGGTTCGGGCCAGCGCGTCGAGGTACTCACCGAAGGACTCCCATTGCCAGTCGATACCTTCGTGCAGGGCCGTGCCGGGGATGTCCTCGACGCCTTCCATGAGCTCGATGAGGAAGGCATGACCATCGGGTCGGACCGGGGCGAAGCCCACACCACAGTTGCCCATGACCACGGTGGTGACGCCGTGATGGGAGGAGGGGGCGACGATCGGGTCCCAGGACACCTGGCCGTCGTAGTGGGTGTGGATGTCGACCCAGCCCGGGGCCACGACGGCGCCGTCGGCATCGAGGTCTCGGGTGCCGGCGTCGTCCACGGTGCCGACCGCGGTGATGCGCCCGCCGTCGATGGCCACGTCGCCGGTGAAGGACGGCGAACCGGTGCCGTCGACGACGGTGCCGTGCCGGATGACCAGGTCGTGCATGGTGGGCCCCTCAGGAGCGGACCGACGTGTCCGCCGTCGCCCCATGGTGCCCGATTCCGGCTGCTCCGCGGCGAGCGGTCTCGCGCCCGGCGCCCCGACCCTTGCTGAACGAACGTTCAATGAGTACGGTGTTCAACGATCGTTCAATGATCCGTTCACCCGCGGCCGCACCGGCGCGTCCGCATCCCACCCCACCGGGAAGGTTCCCCTCGTATGGCGCTCACGACCACCTCCACGGACTACTCCGACACCGACTTCTGCGATCCCAGCACCTTCGACGACCCGTGGGATCTGTATCGATGGCTCCGGGACGAGTCGCCGATCCACCGCGACGAGAAGAACAAGTTGTGGATCCTCAGCCGCCACGAGGACGTGTTCGCCATCTCGCGCGAACCCTCCCGCTACTGCAACCGGTTCGGTGTGCGGCCCAACATCGCCGCCGACATGTCACTCATCGCCATGGACGGCGAGGAGCACACCGCCATGCGTCGGCTGATCAACCGCGGGTTCACTCCTCGGCGGGTGCGCGAGCTGGTCCCGCACGTGCGCGAGATCACCAACGAGGTGATCGACGAGGTGGGCGAGCGGGGCCGCATCGAGTTCATCGAGGACTTCGCCATCCACGTTCCGCTCATCGTCATCAGCGAACTGATCGGTCTGGATCCCGAGACCCGCAAGAACATGTACCGCTGGTCCGACGACATGATGGCCGGCGACGGCGCCGTCGATGATCAGGATCCGCGCTTGCACGCCGCGGCGATCGCGTTCGGCGAGTACGCCGAGGTCTGCAAGGACCTGATCACCGCCCGCCGGGCCGACCCCACCGACGATCTCATCAGCGTGCTCACCGCCGCCTACGACGACGGCGCGCTCGAGAAGGAGAAGCTGTCGGGCACCGAGGTCGACTACGAGGGCCTCGGTATCGAGAGCATGGCCGACGACGACCTTCAGATGTTCCTCACCCTTCTGCTGGTCGCCGGCAACGAGACCACCCGCAATGCCATCGCCGGCGGCATGAAGGTGCTCAGCGAGTTCCCGGAGGAGCGGGCCCGCCTGGTCGAGCACATCGACGATGGAGCGTTCGTCGATCTGGCCGTCGACGAGCTCATCCGGTTCGTCTCGCCGGTGATGACCTTCATGCGCACCGTCACCGAAACCCACGACTACAAGGGCCACACGTTCGAGGAGGGCGACCGGGTCTTCATGCTCTACCAGTCGGCCAACCGCGACGAGCGCGTCTTCGACGAGCCGGATCGGCTGATCCTCGACCGGGACCCCAACCCGCACCTGGCCTTCGGCACCGGGGCGCACTTCTGTCTGGGCGCCAACCTGGCTCGGATGGAGGTCAAGGTCGTGTTCGAGGAGCTGTTCCGCCGGCTGCCCGACATCCGGGCCAGCGAGGGCGTGCCGATCGTCCGGGGTGCATCATCTCTGGTGCTGGCGTTGCAGGAGATGCAGGCCGAGTTCACCAAGGAGTCCGAGTGTCCGGTCGCGCACTGAGCCGGTGACCGACACCACCGAAACGGTCGCGGCCGCCACCGAGTCGTCGCCCCAGCGCGAGCGCATCATCGACATCGCGCTCCAGTTGATGTCCGACCAGGGAGCGTCCAACACCAGCATGCGCCAGCTGGCCAAGGCCTGCGGCGTGAACGTGGCGGCGCTGTACTACTACTTCCCGTCGAAGGCCGACATCCTGCGGTCGGTCATCGAGGAGCGCCGCTACGAGCTGCGGCTGACCGAGATCCCCGCCGCACCGGTCGACCTGGCGCCCGCCGACCGGCTGGTGGCGTTCTTCGACCTGATGTGGGAGGGCGCGTTGGAGGAGGAGTCGGTCTGGCGTCTCCTGCTGGTCGAGTCGATCCGGCGCAACGCCGATGCGGTGGCGGTGGGGGCCGAGCTGGTCAGCACCCTGACCCACCATCTGGTCGAGTGGTTGGACGCCTCGTTCCCCGACGTGGCGCTGGATGCCGAGGTGGTGGCCAACGCCATGATCGGTCAACTCCTGGGGCTCTTCGTCGAGACGCAGTTCTGCCCGGTGGAGGAGCGTGACGCCATGGCGGCCGAACGGGCTCGACAGCTGGCAACGCTGGTCTTCCCCTGACGGCGGCTACGACACCCCGCCTCCTCACCCATCGACGTTGCAGGAGACACCATCGTCATGACGTCCCATCGTCACCCCGATCCATCATCTCGCTCCGACCGCATCGAAGGCGACGATCCCGCCGAGCCGCGAGGTCGTGGTCCTGGTCGCCGGCGCCGACGTGGTCGAGCGCATCCGACGCATCGACGAGGTGTCGTAGCCGGTACGGTCCTCGTCCGATGAAGCTGCTGGCCATGCTCGGGGCGCCCGAGGACGCGGTGCTCCGAGCCGCCCAGCTGCGCGACCTGGGCCTGGCGGGCGTGTACACGTTCGAGGGCCCCAACGATCCGTTCGTCCCGTTGATCCGCGTCGCCGGTGAGGTCGACGTGGATCTCATGACCAACGTGGCCATCGCGTTCCCCCGCAATCCCATGCAACTCGCCCATCTGGCCTTCGACCTGCAACGGCTGGCCGGCGGCCGGTTCACGCTGGGCCTCGGCTCGCAGATCAGGCCGCACATCGAGCGACGGTACGGGGTCGAGTTCGACCATCCGGTCGACCGCATGCGTGAGTGGGTCGAGGCGCTGCGCGCGATCTTCGACCGGTGGCAGCACGGGACCCCCCTGCAGTACGAGGGTCGCTTCACCCGGCACACGCTGATGACACCCATGTTCGATCCCGGGCCGCTGCCCTCGGGTCCGCCGCCGATCCATCTCGGCGCCGTGGGTCCGCGGATGACGGCGATGGCGGCCGCCGTCGCCGACGGGCTGCTGACCCATCCGTTCACCTCCCACCGGTTCCTGCACGAGGCGACCTTTCCGGCCATCGATCGAGCGCTGGCCGCCGCCGGCCGGTCCCCGAACGAGCTCGAGATCGTCGGCCAGGCGCTCGTCGCCGTCGCCGGCGACGAGACCGAACAGGCCGAGGCCGACACGGCCGTGCGCGGCATGCTCGGCTTCTACGGCTCCACCCCGGCTTACCGACCGGTGCTCGAGGCCGAGGGGTGGGCGGACGCGCAGCCCGAGCTCCGCCGCCTGACCAAGGAGGGCCGTTGGGACGAGATGGCGGCGTTGATCGACGACGCCATGCTCTCCACCCTGGCCGTGCGCGGGACCCCGGCGCAGGTCGCGGCCGCCCTCCACGGACGGTTCGGCGACCGGGCCGATCGCGTCGCGGTCACCATGCCGTACGCCGTGCGGGACGAGACCCTCGGCGCACTCGTCGATGCGGTCGGTGGCTGAGGCGGCGAGCGGGGTCACCCATCCCACCATTCCCTGACCCGTACGGCCCACAATGGTCGCCATGTTCCGCGTTGACGCCGTGGTGTTCGACCACGGCGGCGTGCTGACCACGCCCATCGATCCCGCGCTCGCGTCCAGCGCGCGCGATGCCGGCCTGTCGGTGCCGACGGTCCTGGACAGCTTCCGGGAACCCAACGTGTCCGAGGCGATGCGCCAGCTCGAGACCGGGGCCATCGGCGTCGACGAGTTCAGGACCATCGCCCACGCCTACGCTCCGCACGTGATCGACCTGTTCGATCCCCGCCGGAAACTGTTCTTCGGGCATCGACTGCAGGCGCTCCCGGCGGCCGAGGAGCTGCTCCGGCGGTTGTACGCCAGGCGGATCAAGACCGCGGTCTGCTCCAACTCGCCCCGCGAGTGGATGGCGGTCCTGGAGCACACCATTCCGGCCCGTTCCCTCTTCGAGAGCGAGGTCTGGTCGTGGCGCATCGGGCGGCGCAAGCCCGACGAGGTGGTCTTCCGGCGGGTCCTGACCGATCTGGGCACCGCCGCGTCGGACACGCTGTTCCTGGACGACTCGAAGTCGACGATCGAGGCGGCCGACTCGTACGGGTTCCAGACGTTGCACGTGGTCGATCCGCTCGAAGCGCTCAACGAGGTCAACCGCAACCTCGGCTGAGCACGCTGGGGGTCAGGCACTCAGCGTGCTCACCTGGCCCTGCGTACGGCGGTGCCTGACCCCCAGCGTGCTCAGAAGCGGTCGAAGGCGTTGGCGACCTCGGCCTCGGCGCCGCAGTAGAGGCAGCGGGCGAACTCGCGGCTGATGGCTGCGCCGCAGTCGCCGCACTCGATCTTGGCTCGCTGGCGCCGACCCTCGATGGTGCCGTCCAGGCCGTCCAGCTCCGTCATCTTGTGGAGGAGATGGGCGTCGGTCAGGCCGTAGTGCTCGGTGAGGAGGCTCCACATCGCCTCGGTCAGGAGGAGGAGGCGCTCGAACCGATCCTCGAGCGAGTCCGCCCGCCGCTGGTCCTGCTTGCGCTGGACGTGGTGCTCGGCGTCCATGGCGGCCACCGCATGCCGGTTGCCCCGGATGCTCATCTGCTGGTGGATGTCGAACAGGTCCATGCGAATCTCCTCGTCCGGGGGCCGAAGGTGCGGCGTCGGCGCTCGTGGTTCCCGTCGGCGAGACACCCGGTGAGCTGAGCCTTCTCGGAACCGGGCCGAAGCCGTTCGGGTCGATCGAACAGGATGAATCCGGCGTCGAGCGCGAGACTCTGGCCCACACATCACAGGGGGACCCATGACATCAGGCACGGCAGCACGAACGATCACGGTCCTGGCCGGTCGTGACGTCCAGGTCGGCGGCGCGATCGACGGGACGTCGGTCACCCTCGATCCGGCGGGATTCGAGGAGGCCACCGGATGGCACCTGGAGGACCGGGGGTTGTGCCGGGGTGACGTGTGTGTGCCCACCGCCGGCCGGCCGGTCTCCACCGACGGGGGAGCGATCGACCTGAACGTCGTCGCCGAGCTGCTCGATCGCCCCATCGCCGCCGACGCCCGGACGGGAGCGGTGGCGATGGGCGAGCCGAGATCCCGGCGGCGCACAACGCTGGACGATCTGGTCGCCCCGGATTTCACGCTCCCCGATCTGGCCGGGACGGACCAGGACTTCCGCCAGTGGCAGGGTCGCAAGCGGCTGCTCGTGGCCTTCGCCAGCTGGTGAGGATGTCGCTACGACCTGCCCGGGTGGCAGGCCTTGTCCGACGAGCTGGGATCCGACCGGCTCCAGGTGGTGGCGGTGGCGCTGGACGACGACGCGGCCGACGTCGAGCCCTTCGTCGAGGGCATCACGTTCCCCGTGCTGCTCGACCGGGATCACCTGCTCTCCGAGCTCTACGCGATCAGCAACGTTCCGACCGTGGTGTGGATC
This sequence comes from uncultured Acidimicrobiales bacterium, assembly GCA_963697385.1. GTDB lineage: Bacteria > Actinomycetota > Acidimicrobiia > Acidimicrobiales > CAWCAL01 > CAWCAL01. Next base: position 727,074 of record CAVONU010000001.1, on the reverse strand, counting down.
GACGAGGAGGGCCGGATCGCCCGGCCCAACGGCGTGGCGTTCGGTACGGATGTCTTCATCGACTTCACCGGGGTGGCGGCCGAGCACCACATGAATGAGATCCGGGCCTGGGTGGCCGACGGCATCGTGCCCTTCGACGCGGCGCAGGCGCGGGCCGCAGTCGACGACCTCAGTGACGACGAGGTGCGGGCCCGCCTGCTGTTCAGGCTCGCGGCGCATGCGAGGCGCACCGGCCGGCCCGAGGACGCAACCAGGCTCTTCGACGCGGCGGGCCGGCTCGCTCCGTTCGATTTCACGATCCAGCGAGCGGCCATGCCGTTGCGCGGTGTCGACCCGTTCGGCGAGGAGTTCTTCTCGCTCTACGGTGCATGGGAAGCGGCGGGCTCGCCGTACCACGGGCTGCCGCCGACGACCGGAGGGGACGATGACTGACGACCTGATCGACCTGGACGCCACCGGACTGGCCGACGTGATCGCGAGGGGAGACGTGTCGCCGGCCGAAGCGGTCGAGGCCACCATCGAGCGGATGGATCGGGTCGACGGCGAGCTCAACGCCGTGATCCACCGGGTGGACGACAAGGCGCGGGCCGAGGCCGCTTCGGCCGACCTGCCCGACGGTCCTTTCCGCGGCGTACCCATGCTGCTGAAGGACCTCTGGCCCTCCAGCGCCGGCGATCCCTTCCACCTCGGCGTCAAGGGACTGGCGGGGGCCGACTACCGGCATCCCGACGACTCCAACATCACCACCGCCTACCGCCGGGCCGGCTTCGTCATCGTCGGGCGGACCAACACCCCCGAGCTGGGGCTGGTGGCCACGACCGAACCCGAGGCCTACGGGCCGACCCGCAACCCCTGGAACACCGATCACGGCTCGGGGGGATCCTCCGGCGGGGCCGCTGCCGCGGTGGCGTCGGGCATGGTGCCGGCGGCCAACGCGTCGGACGGCGGCGGGTCGATCCGGATTCCCGCCGCACTGTGCGGCCTGGTGGGGTTGAAACCGTCGCGGGGTCGGGTCTCGATGGGACCGTTGCAGGAGGAGTGGGGTCTCTCGGTGCAGCACGTCGTGTGCCACACCGTGCGCGACTGCGCCGGCATCCTCGATGCGACGGCGTACCCCTTCCCGGGCGACGGTGTCGTGGCGCCCGGGCCGGCGCGGCCGTTCGTCGACGAACTGCGGGCCCCGCACGAACCGCTTCGAATCGGCCTGCTCGATCATGCGTTGACCGGCGACACGCATCCCGACTGCACCCGCGCCGCGGTGGAGGTGGCGCAGACCCTCGAGTCGCTGGGCCACCACGTCGAGGTGGGCCACCCCGAGGCACTCGACCGGACCGAGGAGCTGACCGGTTCGTTCATCGCCCTCTGGAGCGCGGGAGCCCGACACAGCCTCAGCGCGGTCGGCGAGCTCCTGGGACGCGAGGTCACCGCCGACGATGTCGAGTCGGGGACCTGGGAGCTGGCCCGCATGGGAGCCGAGTTCAGCGGGAGCGACGTCCTTGCCGCCCAAGCGCAGGCCGGTCGGTTCCGGCGCGTCATGGCCGGCTGGTGGGCGGACGGGTTCGACCTGCTGCTGACACCGGCAACCGCCATGCCGGCCCCACCGCTGGGGCAACTGACACCCACCGCCGACGACCCGATGCGAGGGCTCTACGGCTCGATCCCGTACGCGACGTTCACCTCGATGTTCAACACGACCGGCCAGCCCGCCATCGCGGTGCCGACCCACCAGTCGGCCGAGGGGCTCCCGGTCGGGATCCAGCTGGCCGGTGCGTACGGCCGTGAAGATCTCCTGCTGCGGGTGGCCGCGCAGCTCGAGCAGGCCCTGCCGTGGGCCGGTCGCCGGCCGCCCGTCCACGCGGCGGCGACGTGACGGACCCGACCGGCGACCGACCGGCGGTCCAGCCGCTCCCGGTGCGTTTCACGGTCTGGTCGGACTTCCTCTGACCGTGGTGCTACGTCGCGGCCGTGCGCCTCGAACAGCTCGACGAACGGGTCGGTGACCAGGTCGCCGTCGAGTGGCGGTCGTATCTCCTGCGGCCCGAGCCCAGGGAGCCCTCGCTGGAGAAGTTCCGGGCGTACACGCAGAGCTGGCTACGGCCCGCTTCGATGGCGCCCGAGGTCTCCTTCGTGCCCTGGGCCACCGACAACCCACAGCCCAGCCACAGCCTGCCCTCGGCGGTCGCCGGCAAGGTGGCGGCCTCGTTCGGGCCCGAGGCGTGGGATCGGTATCACCTCGCGCTGATGCGGGCGTACTTCACCGACAACCGCACGATCAGCGAGACCGAGGTCCAGGTCGACGTCGCCCGGGACTGCGGTCTGGACCCCGCCGAGTTCACGCAGCGCCTCGCCGTGGACGGTGAGGCGCTGGCCGCCCAGGTCCGCCAGGAGCACGCCGCGGCCATGGACCAGATGGTCACCGCGGTTCCGACCGTCCTGGTCAACGACGTGCTCCCCATCCCCGGCGCGCAGGAACTGGACGTCTACCTCAACGTGGTGGAGCGCATCGCCGCCAGAGCAACCTGAACCCGCACGGGGACAGGCACCCAGAGGGTTCACCTCTGGCTGTCACAGGTCGTCCGTAGGTTCTTCCCATGGCACGCACACCCAGACAGGACCCCGCAGGCGGCTGGCACCACGTGATGAATCGGGGCGCCCGCCACCAGGCGATCTTCCGCGACGATCGCGACCGTATGGCGTTCCTCGGAATCCTGGACGATCTCCACCACGACGACGGCGTCGACCTCCACGCCTACTGCCTCATGGGCAACCACTACCACCTGGTGGTGCAATGCCGAGACGGCAACCTGTCCAGCGCCATGCACCACCTCGGATCGAGATACGCCCAACGCTTCAATCGGCGCCATGGCACCGACGGCCCGTTGTTCCGGGGCCGATTCCGGTCGAAGCCGGTCACCACCGATGAGTACCTCATCAGTGCGGTGCGGTATGTGCACCGCAATCCGCTCGTGCTCTTCGCTGGGGGCGACCTCTCTGCGTACCGCTGGTCGAGCTACCCCGCGTACGTCGGCCGCGCTCCGATCCCGCGTTGGCTCAGCTGCTCGATGGTCGCCGAGATGGTCGGCGGCGGATACGACGCCTATCGGGCGCACGTCGAGACCGACCGACCCGGCGACGAAACCGACGCTCCCGCAATTCCGGATCGGCTCGACCTCGCGTGCATCGACAAGGCGGTGGCGACCGCGCTCGCCGGGGTCGAAGATCTGCAGGTCTCGGCTTGGGTCAGGCCCACGCTCAACCGCGACCTGGCGCTCGTGCTGGCGGTCGACGAGGGCGGGCCGACTCCCGCCGAACTCGCCCGCCACCATGGACTCGCCGGTCGCGACAGCGTCTGGTCCGCCGTCAAGCGGACCCGGAAGCGGGCCGCAGGCGATCCTGCGGTCGGTGATCTGCTCTCGCGCTGCCGTGCGGCCATCGACGCCGTTCGTTCCGCGAGGTGAACCCTCTGGGTGCCTGACCCCGAGCGGGTTCAGGTTCGGATGCGGTTGAGCGCGGCGGCCACGGCGGGCGGTTCGTCGGCGGCGCGGCCGAGGGTGCCCAGGACCGTCGACGACACGTAGCCGCGCAGCACGGCGCCGCCGTCGGTGCCCTCGGGGAGTTCCTGGGCGTCGCTCCAGGTGGCGTCGACCCAGAAGCTGTCCTCGTGGCCGGGGCGTTCGACCAGGCGGGCGCCGGCGACCGACCGTGGCGGCGGACCGCCGGGCCGGGTGCTCTGCCACCCCTCGAGCTCGTCGAACGGCCGGTTGGGGACGTTGAGGTTCAGCGCGATCGCCTCGGCGGGCGGAGCGGTCAGCACGGCGCCGACGGCCAGGGCGGCCACCCGGCCCGCGGTGTCCCAGAGCTGACCGTCCAGCGCGTCCTCGGCGGCCTGGCCCTCGACCGCGAAGCCGGTGACCGCCTGGCTGACCGCCACGCCCGAGATACCGCCGAGACGGGCGGTCAGCGCCGCGCCCACGGTGCCCGAGTGGTAGATGGCCCGACCCACGTTGCTGCCCGGATTGACACCGGAGACCACGATGTCGGGGGTCGGGCCGAAGGCACCGAGGCGAGCGAACAACACGCACAAGGCCGGAGGGCCGGCCACCGACCAGGCCTCGACGGCCCCCTCGACCGTCGCCCGATGGACCGCGGGCCGGTCGCCGTGGATCGCGCCGAGCGACGCACCCGAGCCCGAATACTCGCCATCGGGCGCCACGACGACGACGTCGCCGAGCTGCGCCACGTGTCTCGTGAGGACATGGAGCCCTCTCGCATCGATCCCGTCATCGTTGGTCACGAGCAGCCGCATGGTCGGACCGTACCTCCTCGAGATCACCGTTTGGGGGGTGTCAGGGGTTGCTCGCGCCTGGCACGATGGGGACCGCCCCGCCGCCTCACGCTGCCGACGAGCGCATCGTCGCCCGCACATGTCGCTCACGACCACCGACGCCCTCGACCTCGCCACCCGAGCCCTGTCGACCCGAGCCGGTCAGGCCGCGATCAAGCAGGTGGACGTCGTCGCCGGGCCGACCGCGCCGCTGGAGACGGCGGCCTTCATGGACTCGTTCCTCCCGTCGTTGATGCCGCGGGCGTCGGTCCATCAGGGACTGGCCGCGGGTCTCAACGTGCTCACGGCGCGGCTACTCGCCGGCGCGGTCGAGACGGTGCACACCGCCGTCCTGCCCCCGACGGTGGGGGTGTGGCCCCGGCTGGGGCTCCGGGCGGTTCAGATCGGGGCCGGCCAGGGCCTGGCCTCCCTCCCGGAGCTGGACGACGAATCCCTCTGGCGGGCCGGGGCCCGGTCCGGCGGCGACGTCCTGCGGGCCGTCGCGGCCGGCGGCGCGGTCTACGACGTGGTCGACCACCTCCGATCCAGGTGGCCGGCCAGCAGCCCGCTTCGCCCCCTGCTGGCGGGAACGGTCGTCACGTCGGGGTTCCTGGTCTGGGCCTCTCGCCGCCTGGCGGTGCGCAAGGCCGAGATCCAGCGCTGGCCGGTCGACCAGCAGGCCACCACCATGGGGGCACTCGGCGTCGGCGCGGTGGTGAGTGCCGTGGGAACCGGACTGGGGAAGGGGTTCACGACCTCTCGACGGGGGATGATCCGCTACCTCGGTCCCGGCGTGGTCAAGAACGTGCTGGCCCGGACCGTCAACGCCGGCCTGTGGGCCGGCGGGCTCACCGCCGCGTACAACACCGGCATCGGCTACATCGGCCGGTCCAACGAGAAGATCGAGCCGGCCTATGCCCAGCCGCCGCACTCGGAGCTGCTGTCGGGCGGCGCCGAGAGCGAGTCGCCCTTTGCCGAGCTGGGCCAGCAGGGTCGTCGGTACGTCTCCGACGTCGTCACCCCCGAGATGATCGAGGAGGTCACCGGCGAGCAGGCCGTCGCCCACCCGATCCGGACCTACGTCGGGTTCAACTCGGCGCCGCTGTACTCCACCGGCAGGGCCGAACTGGCGATGGCCGAGCTCGAGCGCACCGGGGCGTTCGACCGCGAGTACCTCCTGCTGATCTCGCCGACCGGCACCGGATGGGTCGACCAGACCGTGGTCGAGGCCGCCGAGTTCCTGTCGCGAGGCGACATCGCCTCGTGCTCGATCCAATACGGCCGCTTTCCGTCCTTCCTCTGTGTCCAGAAGGTCGGGCTCGGTCGGATCCAGTTCCGGCTCCTCCTGTGGAGCATTCGCCAACGGCTGCGGGAGCGCCCGGCCGAGCGGCGGCCGAAGGTGTTGGTGTTCGGGGAGAGCCTGGGCGCCTGGACCTCGAGTGACGTCGTGATGGGCCAGGGGATCTACGGGTTCGACCACTACGGCATCGACCGGGCGCTGTGGGTCGGCCTCCCGGCGCTGGCCAAATGGTCCCGCAACGGGATGGCCCAGGGCTCGAGTGAGCTGGTACCCGAGGGGGCCGTCCGGGTCTTCGACCGGCACGAGCAGCTCGCCGAGCTGGACGACGAGGCCCGCAACCGGCTCCGCGCCGTGATCCTGTCGCACGACAACGATCCGATCGCAGCCCTGCGTCCGGAGCTCGCCATCAAGCGACCCCATTGGCTCCGCGACGACCGCGGTCGAGGGGTCCCCGACGACATGGACTGGATCCCCTTCGTGACTCTCTGGCAGGTGGCCGTCGACGCCGCCAACGCCATGGTCACGGTCCCCGGCGAATTCCGATCCTTCGGGCACGACTATCGCGGCGACACGGCCCGTTTCGTCCGCGACGCCTACCACCTTCCGGTCACCGACGAGGCGACGACCGAGCGGATCGAGCAGCGCCTGATCCAGCTCGACCTCGAGCGCAAGGAACGGATCAAGGCCGAAGCCGCCGACGAGGCCCCGATCGCGCCGGCGGCGAGACTCCCCGAGCATGCCTTCCACGGCGCCATACCGATGCAGACCGAGAAGGCATCCGGTCCCCGCTGGCTCCGGAGGGGCAACGAGAACGCCGAATCCCGTTCCGGTGGATGATCGGCCGGAGCCCAGCCGCAGCTACTCGGCTCCGGCCGGCTTCGGTCGGCGCAGCCGCCAGGCGAGCAGCATGCCGAACCCGGTCGGAATGAGCAGGATCCAGGTCAGCAGTCGGTAGATCAGGACACCGGCGGCAATCTCGTTCACGTACTCGGATCCAGCGATGGGGGTGAGCATGCCGACCAGCCCGACCTCGGCCACCCCCGCCGCCCCCGGTGTGATCGGGATCATCGTCAGCCCGGCCACCAGCGCGAAGACGGCGAAGACCGCCAGCCAGCTCAGATCGTCCTCCGGGATGCCCACGAAGCGCAGCGACATGATCAGGAGCGAGCACTTGGCCAAGATCGTCAACACGGTGGCCCCGGACGTCAACACCCACTTGTCCTTGATGTAGTCGAGCGACGTGGCCCGCTGATCGGTGAGGACCTCGGAGAGGTCCCGATCGGGCTCGGGCCGGCGGAGGACCCTCAAGCCCCAATCCCGCACGGGCTGCAGGATGGCGCCCGCCCTGGCCGTGCGGCGAGGCGAGCCGAGGATGAAAGCGGACAACACGATGATCACGCCCAGCGCCAGCGTGGTGGCGACGATGAGCAGGCTGAACCCCTCGAGCGGGATGTCGGCCAGGAAGATCGTGAGGCCGGCCAGCGCGGGGAGCGCCAGCTGTGATCCCACCGAGAAGATGCCGCTGGCGGCGACCGCCGTGGCCGCCTCGTTCTTCCCGACGCCCCACGACTGGTACATCGAATAGCGAATCGGGAGATCACTGGGGCCGGGGATGAGCGAGGACACCGCGCTGGGACCGAGGTAGGCCACCACACCTCGTCGGGCCGGGAGGTGGTGGACCAGCGAGGCGGTCTGGAGGCCCTGGGTGCCGATCCAGATCAACCAGCCGAAGCCGAGTGCGAGCCACTCGGCGTCGGAGAGCCGGTCGATCGCCTTGCCGATCTCCTCGAGGTCCAGGTCCTCGAAGATGTTGAACAGGACGACGCCGGCGATGACGACGGCGAGGACGGCGAAGGCGATCCGCACGCCGATCCGTAGCACCGTCCTGGCGGACAGTCCCGTTGCCTCGGCGACGGCGAGGTCCAGCTTCGCCTCCTCGGCGGCCAGCGCCGCTGACGGTGTGGGCTCTCCACCTTCTTCGGGCATCCCGGCGAGGCTACCCTTGCCCGCCGTGCTCATCATCGGACTGGTCCTGGGCCGCATCGGCGAGTCCGACTGTGAGGAACTGGGCGACGGCGTTCTCGTCCAACCGATCAACGCGCTCAGCAGTTTCGCCTATGTGGCGGTCGGCATCGCCATCGTCGCGGCTCGACGGATCGATCGACCGCTCCCGTCCTACGTGTACGCGGCCAGCGTCGCCGCGATCGGACTCGGCAGCGTGGCCTTCCACGGCCCCCAGCCGGCCGGGTCGCGGCCGATGCACGATCTGCCGATCCTCATCACGGCCGTCTTCATCCTCTGCCACGACCTCGGCCTGCTCGTGCCGCGGTTTCCTCCCGCCCTGCGCGTCTTCGCCGGAGGCGCGGCCGCAGCCGCAACGCTGACCCTGGTGAGCGTCGACGCGGGGGTGGCCGCCACCGGACTGGTGCTCGTGGCGGTCGGGGTGGCCGAGATCATGATCCACCGGCGAGGTCTGCGGACCCGGGCCGACGGCGACGGGTCGACGATCACCTGGTTCATCGTCGCGGTGGCCCTCCTGGCCGGTGCGTCGTGGTTGCTCGGTCGTACCGACGGTCCGGCGTGTGATCCCGACGGCCTGCTCCAGTTCCACGGTGTCTGGCACGTCGTGTCCGCGCTGGTCTTCGGCCTGTGGTGGTGGCTCGCAATGGGGTCCGACTCGGGCGCGGAGGGCGGCCGTCGACAGCCCCACGCGGCCGATTCGGCCTTGTAGGTTGACGCCGTGAGCGACGAGGGGCCGATCCCGACGACGCGGAAGGACCGGTTCATCGCCAAGCTCGTCGCCGTGATCGCGCAGGCCATCTACCGCGACGTGCAGGTCTACTGGCCGGTGGGAGCTCACCGAGGGGATCGACGTGATGTTGCGTGATGCGGCGCCGGACTACGAGGGCTGGCACGAAGCCCGGACCCTGACCCGAGGGGCGGCGATCGTGTTGCGGACCCAGCTGGACGATCCGCGCAAACCGGTCCCCATCGCACTGCGCGACCGGCTGGCCAACGTCCTGGCCGCCCGGCCTCCCGAGCGGCGGGCCCGAATCGTCGAAGCGGTCGACGACTACCGGTCGGATCTCGAGGCGCTCGGGGTCAGCGACGCCGACGTGCAGGCACGCATCTCGACCGGGGGGCTGATGGTGTCCCTCGTGCTCCAGATGATCGCGGCCGTGCTGTTGTTGCCGTTCGCCGTCGTCGGCGCGCTCGTCAACCTCGTGCCCGCGCTGATCGTCAGAGCCGTGGGGCTGGCGCGCCTCTCGCCCTCCATGCAGGCCACCGTCAAACCCGGCGCGGCGATCCTGGCCTTCGGCATCACCTGGGGGCTCGTGGTGGCGGCGACGTTCAATCGGTTCGGGCTCGGCCGCGCCGCGGCGGCCGTCGTTCTCCTTCCGGTGTACCTTGCCGCCGTGATCTTCCTCACCGAGCGGGTGGCGCTGATGTGGCGCCTGATCCGCCGGTGGCAAGACCCGCAACGTCGAACGGCAACTGAACGTGGAACGCGACGCCGTCGTCCAGGCGGTGCTGTCGCTGTGAACGACTGGCTCTGGTTCCTGGTGGCGGCGGTCCCGCTGCTCGTGATCCGGGCGTGGGCGCTCTGGGACGACGCGCGGTCGCGCCACGACCTGCGGCTGCGGAGCCGGGTGCTCTGGGCGGTCGCCCTCATCGCGCTCCCGGTGATCGCGCTGGCCGCGTACCTCGTCTCCCGTCCGCCCCGCGACCGGAGGCAGCGTCCGCTCCGCAACGAGAACGCCGAGGACGCCGCGTCGGTGGTGGACGTCGCCGAGCGACACCAGCGGGGCGAGCTGACCGATGACGAGTACCGGAGCGAGATCCGGTCGCTGACGGGGCGCGCCGGGTGAGTGAACCGAGCATGTTCGGGGGGCGGACTCCAAGGGAGACCGCGATCGCCTGGGGGCTCGTGCTGCTCCAGGTGGTGTTGATGGCCGGAGCCATCATCGGCGGGGCCGGATCGGCCTGGTCGGCACCCGAGTGGCTGCGGTCCCTCTGCAGGATCGTGCAGTACGTCGGCCTGGCCATCCTGCTGGTCGGGGCCGTCAACCTGGGTCGATCGCTGACCGCGCTCCCGACGCCGGTTCCGCACGGTGAGCTGCGAACCGGCGGTCTCTACCGCTGGATGCGGCACCCGATCTACACCGGAGTGATGGCATTGACCCTGGGCGGGGCGGTCCCATCGGGCAACCCGATCCGGCTCGCGTGCGCCATCGGACTGGTGCTCCTGTTCATGCTGAAGGCGCGCTGGGAGGAGGGTCGGCTGTGCGAGCGATACCCGGGCTACGCGGCGTACGCGGCCGGCGTCCCGCGCTTCGTCCCCGGCGCGCAGCTGCTGTCGAACACGCGTTCGACAAGCCGACCGTGATCGGTCAGGATGGGCGAGTGGATTCCTCTCCGGCCGCCGGGCGAGCCACCATCCTGCACGCCGACCTCGACGCCTTCTACGCCTCGGTCGAGCAACGGGACGACCCCGAGCTGAGAGGGAAGCCAGTGGTGGTGGGGACCGGCGTGGTGCTGGCCGCGTCCTACGAAGCCAGGGTGGTCGGCGTGCGGTCGGGCATGAACGGCGCCGAGCGTCGCCGCCAGTGTCCCAACGCCATCATCATCCCCCCTCGGATGAAGGCCTACTCCGCGGCGTCCAAGCTGGTGATGGCCTGCTTCGACGACGTCACGCCGCTGGTCGAGCCCCTGTCGGTGGACGAGGCCTTTCTCGACGTCAGCGGCGCTCAGCGACTTCTGGGCGCGCCCCGCGAGATTGCGGAGAAGCTGCGGGCCCGGGTGGCCGCCGAGATCGGGTTGCCGTTGTCGGTCGGCATCGCCACCACGAAGTTCCTGGCCAAGGTGGCGAGTGCCGCAGCCAAACCGGACGGCCTCATCGAGGTGCCTGCAGGGGGTGAGCTCGACTTCCTCCACCCCCGGCCCGTCGAGTGCCTCTGGGGCGTCGGCCCGGTGACGTCCCGAAAACTGCGCGAGGCCGGGTTCGCCACCGTCGGCCAGATCGCCGCGCTGGACCGCGACACGCTGTCGGGCCTGGTGGGCACGGGGGCCGGCCACCACCTTCACGCGCTGGCCCACAACCGGGACCCGCGCGTGGTGGACACGCAGCGGGGCCGGCGCTCGATCAGCGCCCAGCGGGCCCTGGGCAACCGCAACGATCGGACTCTGGCCGAGATCCAGGCCATCGTGCTGGGCCTCGTCGATCGGATCGCGCAACGACTGCGGGCCAAGGACTGGGTGACTCGCACGGTCACGGTCCGGTTCCGCTTCGCCGACATGGCTCGCGTCACCCGGTCCCACACGATGGCGACGCCCACCGCCACCACCGCGGCGCTGCACGAGGTGGCCGACCAGCTCACCGTCGGCCTGCTCGGGACCGAGGGGCCCGAGGACGGGCGCACCGAACTGGCCCGGCGCGGCCTGACCCTGATCGGGGTGGCGTTCAGCGGCCTGGGTCCGTCCGACGCCGTGCAGCTGACCCTGCCCGGGACCGCCGACGAGCCGCTGGCCATGCGGGCCGATCGCCAGGAACTCGACAGTGCGGTCGACGCGGTGCGCGAGCGGTTCGGCCACGACCTGGTCAAGCCGGCGGCGTTGCTGGGTCAGGGGCCGGCGCTCGAGATGCCTCGCCTGCCCGACTGAGGGATCCCGCGGAGCGACGCTGCGCGCCGGCGGGCTCCCTTGGGAGTTCAGCGAACCGCGAACTCCGCTCGGTCCCGAGCCGCCGAACTCCTCACTCACAGCCTCTTCGCTACGGTGCGGCGATGGATCCCGAGCTGGTCGTCTTCGACTGTGACGGTGTGCTCGTGGACAGCGAGGCGATCGTCATCGACGTCGAGGCCGAGCTGCTCACCGAGGGCGGCTTCCCCATCACCGCCGACGAGATCGCCGAGCGCTACGTCGGGTTGAGCTACCCCGACATGATGCGCGGTCTCGAGGCCCAGTTCGGGCGGGCGGTCCCCGCCTCGCTCAGCCAGGAGGTGCAGGATCGAGCGGTGGAGGCGTTCGAGGGCCGTCTCCAGCCGGTGCCGGGGATGCCGGAGGTGCTCGCCGGCCACCGGGGGCCCCGGTGTGTCGCCTCCAGCAGCGACCCGGCGCGTATCGATCGCTCGCTCGAGCTGACCGGGCTGGCCCGCCACTTCGACCCGGCCCACCTCTTCTCGGCGACCATGGTGGCCAACGGGAAGCCGGCTCCGGATCTGTTCCTCCACGCCGCGGACGCCATGGGAACGCCTCCGTCGGCCTGCCTGGTCATCGAGGACAGCCCCAGCGGAGTCACCGCAGCCCTGGCCGCCGGCATGTCGGTCGTCGGGTTCGTCGGTGGCGGCCACGCCCGTCCCTCGCTGGGCCGGCGGCTCGCCGAGGCGGGTGCCTCCGTGGTGGTCGACCGCGCCGGCATGCTCCCGCTTCCGCTTTGAGATGGGGGGCCACCGCGCCGGTACGGTCGGGATCGATGTCGCTCCCACTCCTCACCCCCGACGATCCAGCACCAGCCGAAGTGCTCCCCGGACAGGACCCGCGGCTTCTTCTGGTCTGTGATCACGCCAGCAACCGGGTGCCACTGGCCCTCGGCGACCTCGGCCTCTCCGACGAGGTGTTGTCCCATCACGTCGCCTACGACCGGGGCGCTCGGCGCCTTGCTGCGGGGCTGTCCCGGCGACTCGACGTGCCGGCGGTGTTCGGGGGATTCTCTCGATTGGTGATCGATCTCAACCGGTCCCCGTCCAGCGCCCATTCGATCCCGGTCGAGTCCGACGGCATCAGGGTGCCGGGAAACCAGGGGCTGGACGAGGGCGCCCGTCAGGCCCGTCGGACCGAGCTGTTCGACCCGTACCACGAGGCGGTCGCGGCGGCGCTGGATCGGGCGCGGGCCGACGGCGTGGCGCCCGCCGTGGTCAACGTGCACTCGTTCACCCCCGCCCTGGCCGACGGCGTCCACCGGCCCTGGCAGATCGGGCTCCTCTGGCGCCACGACGACCGGCTCGTCGCGCCGCTCCAGGAACACCTGCACGCCGAACCGGGACTGGCGGTGGGTGACAACGAGCCCTATTCCGGCCACATCCACGAGGGGTACACCCTTCCGCACCACGCCGAGCAGCCCGGTCTGGCCCATGTCCTCCTGGAGGTGCGGGACGATCAGCTGGCCACCGCCGAGGGCGTCGAGGAGTGGGTCGATCGCCTGTCCGGTGCCCTGGACGTCGCGCGCGGCAGACTGGTGGCCGATCGCTGAGAACCGTCCGCCGGACAGGGGGCACGTGATGGCTGCCGAACCCGCACTGACCGTGGGAGTCGAAGAGGAGTTTCTCCTGGTCGACCGCGAGACGGGCGAGCTCCTGCAAGAGGCGCCGGCCGCGCTGCTCTCCGCCTTCCAGACCGCTCTCGGGCCGCAGGTCACCACCGAGTTCCTTCAGTGCCAGATCGAGGTCGGCACCAAGGTGTGCCGCTCGATGACCGAGCTGTCGGACGAGCTGATCAGCCTCCGCTCGGCCGTGGCTGCCGTCGCCGACGAGCATGAGCTCGCCCTGGTGGCATCGTCCACCCACCCGACCGCAGGAAGGGACGCCGCCCGCCGGACCAAGAAGGAGCGGTACCGGGTGCTCGCCGAGGACCTCCAGGAGGTGGTCCGGCGGCTGGTCATCTGCGGGATGCACATCCACGTGGGCATCGACGACGAGGATCTGCGGCTCGACTTCATGAGCCAGACCACCTACATCCTTCCGCACCTCCTCGCGCTGTCCACCTCGTCGCCGTTCTGGCGGGGCAAGGACACGGGGCTCAAGTCGTATCGGATCTCGGTGTGGGACGAGATGCCCCGCACCGGGCTGCCCCCCAACTTCGACAGCTACGGCGAGTACGAGCGTCACGTCGACGTCCTGGTCCAGGCCGGGGTCATCCCCGACGGAACGATGATCTGGTGGGACCTCCGGCCCAGCTGGCGGTTCCCGACGATCGAATCCCGGATCTGCGACGTGTGCACCACCGTCGAGGACGCGGTGGCCATCACCGCCCTCCTGCGGTGCTGGGTGCACATGTTGTGGCGACTGCGCCGGCAGAACCAGCGCTGGCGCTCGTACGAACCGATGTTGCTCAACGAGAACCGCTGGCGGGCCCAGCGCTACGGCACCGACGAGGGCATGATCGATTTCGGCCGCGGCTCCATCGTCGGGTTCCCCGCCTTGATCGACGAGGTCGTCGAGCTGCTGGACGAGGACGCCGAAGCGCTGGACTGCCGCCGCGAGCTGGCCCACCTGCGCACGATCCTGGAGCGCGGAACCAGCGCTCACCGGCAGCTGGAGGTGTACCGGGCCGCCATGGACGGCGGCGCCGACGACGACGAGGCGGGTCGTGCCGTCATCGACTGGTTGCGCTCCGAGACCGTTGCCTCGTGCCGGTGAGCAGGATGTGCAAGTATGTTGCAGTTATGTTACGGCGACCCCCCATCAGCCGGCTCGGCTCCGTCCGTCTGCTCGGCTTCGCGCTGCTGGCCGTGCTGCTCCTCGCGGCGCCGCTGGGTGCGCAGGACCTCGACGATCTGAAAGAGGAGCGGCGCCGGGTCCAAGCCGAGGCCGCGGCCGCCGCCTCCCAGGTCGATGCGGGGAAGGCCAACGTGACCGAGCTGTCCGACGCCCTCGACGTGCTCCAGGCCAACGTGGCCAGCCAGCAGGACGCCCTGGCGGTGGCCACCCAGGCCCTGTCCGACGCCGAGGCCGAGGTGGCCGCGGCCGACGCCCGGCTCGCCGAGATCGAGGCCGAACGCGACGCCACCATCACCGCGATGCAGGGCCTCATGGTCGAGGCCTACGTGGGCGGGGATGCCTCCGGCCGCTCGCTGTTGTCGTTCGACGACCTCGGCACCGTCGAGACCGAGCTGGCCTACGTCGATGCTCGCTTCGGCAACCTCGATGATCTGAGAGATCAGCTGCGCGCCATCGAAGAGGACGCCGCCGACACGCTGGCCCGTCGCGAGGACGCCGAGGCCGAGGCCGAGGTCCAGCGCGAAACCGAGGCCCGGGTCCTGGGTGAGCTCGACGCCGCCCGCACCCAGCAGGCCGCCCTGGTCGAAGAGGCCGAGGTGCGCCTCAACGCTCGCCTGGCCGAGGCGGCGGTGCTCGCCGATGCCGACGCCGACCTCTCCCGACAGATCAGCGAGGAGGAGGCGGCCATCGCCCGACGGCTGGCCGCCGAGGCCGAGCGTCAGCGTCGGGCCCGGCAGCAGGCCGCGTCCTCGTCGTCGTCCTCGTCTGGCGGTGGCGGTGGCGGTGGTGGCGGCGGCGGGGGCGGCGTGACCATCGTCGGCTCGGGTGAGATCGTCAGTGCCGGCGGCATCCAGGTCCACCGTTCCATCGCGGGCAACGTCTCCGCCCTGCTCTCCGCCGCTGCGGCCGACGGGGTCCCCCTGTCCGGTTGGGGCTACCGCTCGTCGGCCCGCCAGGTCCAGCTGCGCCGGCAGAACTGCGGCTCCTCGGACTACGCCATCTACCAGGCCCCGTCGTCCTCCTGCTCACCGCCCACGGCCCGACCGGGATCGTCCAACCACGAACGCGGGCTGGCCATCGATTTCACCTACGGCGGTGGGACGATCGGCAGTCGCTCCAACCCGGGATACCGCTGGCTGGCGGCCAACGCCTCGCGCTACGGGCTCTACAACCTGCCCAGCGAGCCGTGGCACTGGAGCACCAACGGCAACTGAGTGAGGCCACGTGGGACTCAGTCGGGCCGCCGGGCCCGCACCAGGGTGTCCTTGGCCACGCGCTGACCGTCGTCGGTGGTGACGACACGGTCCACCACCTCGGCCCGCTGGATCACGAACCCGTCCAGGGCGCTGACGACCTCGTCCGGGACCGGGAGCACGCCGGGGTCCTGCGGGCCGCCGTAGCCGTGCTCGAGGTTCGATCGGTCGTGCGCCACCAGGAGGAACGTTCCCCCCGGGGCGACGGCGTCGCGTCCGGCGGCCAGCGCCGCGTTCCGTTCCGATTCCGGGAGCTGCAGGTAGCACGACAGCACCAGATCGAACGGGCTGGCCGGCCGGTAGGTGGTGGCATCGCCCACCTCGAAGGTGACGTCGACCTCGCTGCGAGCGGCCAGATCCCGGCCCTTGTCGATCGCTCGGGCGGCGAAGTCGATCGCGGTCATCCGCCACCCCTGGACCGCCAGCCACACCGCGTTGCGGCCCTCGCCGCACGCCAGGTCCAGTCCGGTGCCCGGCGGTAGGTCGGCCAGTTCGGCCCGGACGAACTGGTTGGGCTCGGCGTGCCAGATCAGCTCGTCGGTGTCGTATCGGGCGTTCCAGTCTGCGGCGTCCATGGGGGCGATTCTGGCAGGTCCGGTGTGCCATGATCGCCTCCTGCCGAACCGGGGGTTGTGATGACCACGTTCAATCTGGCCGAGCTGTGGGAGGTCCTCACGGACGCGGGGCCCGACGCCGAGTGCCTCGTCGGGGGCGACCAGCGCCGGACCCGGCGCCAACTGGACGAGCGGGCCTCGCAGCTGGCCCACGAGCTTCTGGCCAACGGCGTCGGCCGCAACGACCACGTCGGCGTCTACAGCCTCAATCGCGTCGAGTTCGTCGAAGCCATGCTGGCCTGCTGGAAGCTCGCCGCGGTGCCCATCAACATCAACTGGCGCTATGTCGCCAAGGAGCTGCGGTACGTCGTCGACAACGCCGACCTGGCCGCGATGATCATCGAGCGTGCGTATCTCCCGGTCTTCGACGAGATCGCGCCGGACTTCCCGTCGGTGCAGCACGTGGTGGTGCTCGAGGACGGGAGCGACCACCAACCCGTCAACGTCGAGGTGGTCGAGTACGAGGCGGCGCTGGCCGGGCAACCGACCACGCGGGACTTCGGCATCGAACGCTCCGACGACGACCGCTACCTGCTCTACACCGGCGGTACGACCGGGATGCCCAAGGGCGTCGAGTGGCGCCACGAGGACGTGTTCTACGGCTGCATGGGCGGCGGCAACTACTACGACCCCATCGCCACCGCCGACGACATCGTCATCAACGCGACCGAGCCCGGGCTGCCGATGAACCCGCTGGCCATCGCACCCCTGATGCACGGTGGTGGCCAGTGGCCCACCTTCATCGGGCTCTACAGCGGAGGGAAATCGGTCGTCTACACCGAGCGGTCCTACGACGCCGACAAGGTGCTGAAGCTCTGCCAGGACGAGGACGTCATGACCCTGTCGCTGGTCGGTGACGCCATGGCCCGCCCGTTGGCCGAGGCCAAGCTGGCCGGCTCCTACGAGCTGCCGTTCCTGATGAACGTCGGCAGCGGGGGCGCCATGCTCACCAAGCCGGTCAAGGACCAGCTGCGAGAGGCCTTCCCGGGCGTGATCATCACCGACGGCTACGGCGCGTCCGAGACCGGATCGGCCGCCGTCGGGATCGACAACGACAACGACATGGACGCCGTGAAGTTCACGGTCGACGCCAACACCTCGGTGCTGGACGACGACCTCGAGCGGATTCCGGCCGGCTCGGGCCGCAAGGGCATGCTGGCCCGCACCGGTCACATCCCGCTGGGGTACTACAAGGACCCGGTCAAGACGGCCGAGACGTTCGTCACCGATCCCCACGGGACCCGCTGGGTCGTCCCCGGCGACCTGGCCGAGATCGACGCCGACGGCATGCTCGTGCTCTACGGCCGCGGGTCGCAGTGCATCAACTCCGGCGGCGAGAAGGTCTTCCCCGAGGAGGTCGAGGCCGCCTGCCGGGCCCATCCCGACGTGTACGACGCCATCGTGACCGGCGTGCCGGACGAGCGCTTCGGCAACAAGGTCGTCGCCCTGGTGGAGCTGCGCTCGGGGGCGCAGCAGCTGACGTTGGAGCAGCTGCAGGACCACTGCCGGGATGAGATCGCCGGCTACAAGCTGCCCCGGGCCATCGTCGTCGGCCCGGTGCAGCGGACCAACGTCGGCAAGCAGGACTACGTGTGGGCCAAGGAACGCGCGCTGGAGGCGATCGACGGCTGACCACCGCCGGCCGGGTCAGATCCCGGTGGTGTCCGACCCGGCAGGGTCCTCGGACGCGGGTGTGCGTCGGGTCCACCAGAGCGCACCCACCAGGACGGCGCCGACCACGCCGACCGCCAGGACGACCGGGCGGTCCAGCGCCCAGGTCAGGGCGCTCCCGCCGACCACGACGGCCATGATGATGCCGGGGACGATGCCGATCGCCGTGCCGACGAAGAACGTCCGGAAGCTGATCTTGCTGACCCCGAGGAACCAGTCGGCCGGCGGAAGCTGACCGGTCACGATCCGGAGGAGGATGACCGGCCCGACGCCGCCTTCGGCGAGCCGGACGTCCCAGTGGGCGATCCGGGGTGGAATACGGGAGTTGACCCATTCGCGGGCGAACCACCGGGCGAACAGGAAGGCGATGATGCTGGCGCCCATGTTGCCCACCCACGAGAGGGCCACGGCGGCCGGCCAGGGCCACACCACTGCCGCCGGCAGTACGAAGAACACCCCGGGCAGGCCGAACGGTTGGATGATCCACATCGACAGCACGAAGACGACCGGGCCGACCCACCCGGAGTCGCGCAGCAGTTCGATGACGCGGTCCGGGTCGCTGAGCAGGTCCCAGCCGCCCGACACCAGGAACAGTCCGGCCGCAACGACCGCAGCCAGGACGGCCAGGAGCCGGGTCCGGGTGCTCAGGTCAGCGACTCCCGCTCGTCATGGGCTCGGCCTATCCGAAGATGCTCGTGATGACCCGGACCGCCAGATAGAAGACCGGCCCGGCCAGCAGGCCGATGGCGATCGAGATGATGGTTCCCGCGGTGCGCTGCCGGACCGGTGTCCGCGACGGAGCCGCTCCCATCGCACCACCGGCCACCAGCGCGATCAGTCCGATCAACGCTTCGAAGAAGACCAGGATGGGGCTGAGGATGATGGATCCGAGCGCCGTGCCGGCCAGGATGCCGATCCGTAGCGGGACGATCGCCTCTCGGTCATCTTTCACCGGCGAGACCATAACCAGCTTCCTCGTTTCGTGTGTCGATGGACCATGATGGCCCAACCCAACCCGTCAGGAGGGCTCATGACGGAGGTCAGTGACACCGCGCTCACCCCGCTCTCGTTCCTGGAGCGGTCGGCGATGGTCTTCCCGGACCGGTCGGCGATCCGCTACCGCGACCGAACCGTCAGCTACGCAGAGATGGCGGACCACGCCACCCGTTTGGCCCGGGCGCTCCAGGCCGGGGGAATCCAGCCCGGCGATCGGGTCGCGTATCTCTGTCCCAACCTTCCCGAGATGCTGATCGCCCACTTCGGCGTGCCGCTCGCCGGCGGTGTGCTCGTGGCGATCAACACCCGGCTCGCGCCCGAGGAGATCCGCTACATCCTGGAGCACTCGGGGGCACGGGTCCTGGTGGGCGACACCGAGCTCCTGGCGCCCCTGACCGACGTCGTCGCGAATCTGCGCGATGGCGACGGGGGAGTGCTCGAAGAGGTCGTGGCGATCGTCGACGACCAGGCCGACGGCGTGGTCGTCGAGCTCGCGTTCCCCACGACGCCGTACCCGGATCTGCTGGCCCGGGGCACCGACGAACCGATGCCGTGGACCGTGGACGACGAGCAGCGCATGATCTCGATCAACTACACGTCGGGGACGACCGGTCGGCCCAAAGGGGTCATGTACTCCCACCGCGGCGCGTACCTCAATGCCATCGCGGAGCTGACCCACAGCCGTCACAGCCCCGAGAGCGTGTACCTCTGGACGCTCCCGATGTTCCACTGCAACGGCTGGTGCACGACGTGGGCGGTGACCGCGCTCGGCGGCAGCCACGTGGCACTGCGGGGCGTCGACCCCGATGAGATCTGGGGTCTGATCCAGGCCGAGGGGGTCACGCACCTGAACGGAGCGCCGACGGTGCTGATCTCACTGGCCAACTCGCCCGCCGCGGCGGCGCTGGACCGGCCGCTGGTGGTCACCACCGCGGGGGCGCCGCCCAGTCCCACCGTCATCTCCGCCATGACCGGGCTGGGGGCCCAACTGGTCCACGTGTACGGGCTGACCGAGACCTACGGGCCCCACACCGTCTGCGAGGTGCAGCCGGCCTGGGCGGACGAGACGCCCGACCAGCAGGCCGAGCTGCGGGCCCGCCAAGGGGTGTCGTTCTTCACCGCCGAGCCGACGCGGGTCGTCGACGAGGAGCTGCACGACGTCCCGAAGGACGGCGAGACCATGGGCGAGGTGGTGATGCGGGGCAACAACGTGATGAAGGGCTACTACCGGGATCCCGACGCCACGGCGGCCGCGTTCGCCGGAGGCTGGTTCCACTCGGGCGACCTGGCCGTATGGCATCCCGACGGGTACATCGAGCTGCGGGACCGGGCCAAGGACATCATCATCTCGGGCGGCGAGAACATCTCGACCATCGAGGTGGAGCAGGCGGTGGACAGCCACGACGCGGTACTGGAGAGTGCGGTGGTGGCCGTCCCCCACGAGAAGTGGGGCGAGCGCCCGAAGGCGTACGCGGTCCTGAAGCCCGATGCGTCAGCGACGCCCGAGGAACTGAAGGCGCACGTACGCGACCGTCTCGCCGGGTTCAAGGTGCCCGACGAGGTCGAGATCCTGGACGAGCTGCCCAAGACCTCGACCGGCAAGGTCCAGAAGTTCGTGCTGCGCGAGGGGAACTGGGAAGGCCACACCCGCCGCATCAACTGAACCCTCTCGGGGTCAGGCACCCAGCGGGTTCAGCTCGCAATGGAGCGGGTGGACAGCCTGGTCGGGCGGTCCCACAATGGACCCATGGCGGAGTGCGACCAGCGCCAGACCCGGCGTGTCTTCCTCGAGGACATTCGCCGAGACGGCCGTTACCTGCGCTGCACCTGGCATCCCGACCGCGACGCATTCGTCCTGAGCGTCTGGGAGGACGACGTGTGCGTCGGCGCCACTCGCATCGGTACCACCGGCGCAGCGCAGTTGATTGCCGTCCTGGGTCAGGGTCTTGCCGACGCGGGTCGAGCGGCGGACCGGGTGATCGCAGGCGAAGCCGAGGCGGGCTGACGCCGGCGGCCTTGCTGCGAAACGAGCACGATTGGTGCCTGACCCCGATCGTGCTCTGCAACCGCCGATCCCGCGGCCGCCAGGCTTGGAACCTGGGCCCTCAAGCCGCGAGTTCGGGATGGGGGTCGGGGACCACCGGGTCCTTCACCGTCGCGGTCGACACGGCGATGGCCGCCGTGACCGCGGCGCAGATCAGCAGGATCGGTTGGTAGCTGTCGGCCATGTCGTTGCCGATCGACAGAATCAGCGGCCCGGTGGCGGACGCCGCGACGGCGACGGTGTGGCTGATGCCCCGGATGGCCCCGATGTGGTCGGTGCCGAACCACTTGGGGAGCAGAGCGCTGCCCAGCGCTCGGATCGAGCCGCCGGCGATCCCGGACACGAGCCCGTAGACGATCGCCGCGACGCCCGGGCTGACCACGGTGGCCAGCGCGATGGCGGCAGCCAGCGCGAGTCCGGCGAACGGCACCAGCACCTGGGCTCGCACCCGATCGGTCAGCCAGCCCACGATGAAGCTGGCCGAGACCACGCCGACCATCTGCGGCACGAAGATGGCCGCCGCCTCGGTCTCGGTGAGCCCACCTTCACCCATGACCGACACGTTGTGGAACGTCAGGCCCGTGATCAGTGCGGCCGACAGCGCCACGATGCTCATCAGGCTGCCGAACGCCGGCGTTCGCACCGCAGCGCGCACGGTGAGCGACGGCTGGGGCACGAAGGTTTCGGTCGTGACACCGGGGATGCCGTCCGGTACCTGGCCGATCGCCGATGGCCGGTCGATCATGGCGAACCGGCCGATCGACGGCACCGTGAGGGCGATGCACGCCGCGGTCACGAGCCAGGCCTGGCGCCAGCCGACGGCGCCGATGAGTGCCGTGAACACCAGCGGACTGAGGGCCATCAGTCCGGCCGACGCGGTCATGGCGATGGCGAACGCCCGACCCCGCCGCGCCTGGAACCACAGCGAGATCGAGGTGTCGCCGATGAGGGAGAGCGATCCCTGGCCCAGCATCCGGATGCCCACGAACGCAACACCGAGCATCAGGATGTTCTGCGCCACCCCGAGCAGCGCGATGGCGACCGCGAACGCGGCGCCGACCACGGTCGTCGCGTGGCTCACACCGCGGCGATCGACCCAACGGCCGATGGAGGGCAGCGCGGCCGACCCGGTCAGGGTGGCGATCAGGTAAGCGGCCGACAGGCTCGACCGCCCGATCCCCAGGTCCTCGATCATGTGATCGATGAACGACGAGACCCCGATGGTCTGTCCGGGCGCGGTCAGCGCCAGGATCAGCGTGGACCAACCGAGGATGTGCCAGCCCCGAAAGGTGGTGGGTGTGGACCGGCGCATCGGGCCAGTCTGGCAGCGGGTGGCGCCTATCCCGCCCGGGTGCGCACCTGGTCGTCCCACACCGCGACGCGTTCGGTGTCCTCGTAGACCTCGAACCGGCTGATCCGTCCCCACCGGATCTCCAGGAAGTCGACGAACCGGTTGGTGTACGTATCCGTCCCGTCGGGCGCCGCGATGTAGTCGTGGGCCCGGATGGCCACCCGGGTGTTCCACGGCGGCCCGTTGACCAGGATGTCCTCGATCTCGAAGTGGATCCGTTCGCGGACGAACCGCTCGGCGAACGACCGGGCCTCGTCGACCCCCCGATGGGTGACGAACGCGGTGCGACCCTTCTCGACCGGCCGGTGCATGCCGGACCAGGAGTTGTCTCCGGCGAACATCAGCTCGATGTCGGGAGCGGCCAGGCGCAGGAGAAACTCCGGATCGCCGGCGTTGAGCCGGTCGATGCCGTGGCGGACCAGCGCGCGAACGGCTGCCTTGTACATGGGTTCCTCCGACCGGTCGACGTCTAGAATGATCACTCTAGTAGAGCGATCGTTCTACACTCAACCCATGACGACGACCCGCGATCGATTCCTGGCCGCGACCAACGAGCTCTTCCGCCGCCAGGGGTTCAACGGGACCTCGATGAGTGAGATCACGAAGGCCTCGGGATCGCCGACCGGCTCGCTCTACCACTTCTTCCCCGGCGGCAAGGACGAGCTGGCCGCGGCGGTGCTCACCGAGTCGGGCGCCGGCTACCGGGCGCTGTTCGAGCTGATCGCCGACGCCGCTCCCGATGCCGCCTCCGCCGTGGCCGACTTCTTCGAGGGTGCCGCCGGCGTGCTCGAGGAGACCGACTTCATCGACCCCTGCCCCATCGGGACGGTGGCCCGGGAGGTGGCCAGCACCAACGACCGGCTCCGTACGGCCGCCGCCGCGGTCTTCGAGAGCTGGGTGGAGGCGGCGACCGCGTTGTTCGAACAGGAAGGGCTGGCCGGGAGCGATGCGGTCGAACTGGCCACCACGGTGGTCGCCGCCCTGGAGGGAGGGTTCATCCTGGCCCGCACCCGACGCGACGCGGAGCAACTTCGCGCCATCGGGCGCCGGATCCACACCCTGGTGGTGGTGACCCTTTCGACGGCGACGGCGACGGCGACCGAGAATCCCTAACGAGCACCCCGGGGGCCTGACCCCAGGTGTGCTCGTTGGGAAGGGGGTCACGGGTCGGGGAAGTAGGACGGATGGGCGGGCTCGGACGACGCGGCCCGTTCGTCGATCACGATCTCCATCGAGCGGCCCAGGGCCTCCTCGGCCAGGTCCTTGCGTTGGTCCGCGCTGTACCGCTCGAGCTCGACGTCGCCGGTGACCATCAGGCCGATCTCGCAGGTGTGCTTCGTGATCCGGCACCGCACGTCGTGCACGGCGGTGGTGCGACCCCGGTCGAGGGCGATGCCCAGGCGGAGGAGTCCGGCCAGCAGCCGCACGGCGTTCTGGTCCTTGCGGCGCAGGTCGGCGAACTCGGCGTGGGTCTTCTTCGGGGCACTCTTGCGGTGGTAGCGGGCGATCTGGGCCACCAGCTCGATCTCCCGATCGGTGAACCCCACGAGCTGATCGCTGTTGCGGATGACGTAGTACGAGTGCTTGTGATGGGCCGCGTGGCTGATGAACAGCCCGACGTTGTGCAGCAGGCCGGCGGCCTCGAGCAGGTCCCGCCATCGGTGGCCCCGTCCGTGGACATCCTTCGTCTCGTCGAAGAGCCGCAGCGCCAGGTCGGTGGCGTGCGTGACGTGCTCGCGGTCCTCCTGGAACAGGTCGGCCATCCGGAGCACGCCGTCGAGCCTGATGTCGGACAGGTGGTGGAACGCGGCCGGGCCGATCCGTTCGCGGAACCGGTCGAGGAAGACGCCCTCGCGCAGCGCGTACTCCGAGACCGTCATGGACTTGACCTTCAGCTGTTCGAAGATCTGTTGCAGCAGGAGCACACCGCCGGGGATGACGTCGGCCCGGCGCGGATCCAGCCCGTCCAGCTCACGGCGTTGTTCGGTCGTCTTGGCTGCCAACACCTCCTTGGTCACCCGGTCGAGCTGGGCGCGGGTGAACTCCACGTTGTTGAGCGTCCGCGGCGTGCGCCCTTCGGCGTGCTCGATCAATCCGGCGATGGCCTCGATGGTGCCCGAGCAGCCCACTGCGATCTCCCGTGGGAGGTCCTTCAGCTCGTGCACCGCCGGGCTGAGGAACGAGCGGATGTACTTGCGGCAGTCGTCCACCGCTGCGCCGGTGACCCTGCCGTCGGGGAAGAACCGATCGGTCAGCCGGATGTGGCCGACCTTCAGGCTGCGGGCCGCCGTGACCGAGCCGTTGTGCCCGACCAGGATCTCGGTGCTGCCGCCGCCGATGTCGACCAGCATCACATCGCGGTCGATCACCTGGAGGGCTTGCAGGACACCGAGGTAGATCAGGCGGGCCTCCTCCACGCCGGTGATGACATCGACGTCGATCTCGGCCTCGAATCGGGCCCGCTGCACGAACTCGCGGCGGTTCTTCGCCTCTCGCACCGCGCTGGTGGCGACGGCGGTGACGTCGGCGTTCCAGATCTGCGCCATCTGGACGAAGCGGCCGAGGGCGCCGATGCCGCGGTCGATGGCGTCGTCGGTCAGCAGGTCCAGGTCGCCGGCACCGGAGCCCAACCGGACCGGCTCCTTCTCCTGGGCGACGACGTCGAAGCCACCGTCGTCATCCAGCCGGGCGACCAACAGGTGGATCGAGTTGGTGCCGATGTCGATCACGGCGTGGGTCTCGGGGCCGTGATCCTCGGTGTCGCTCATTCGGGGGTGACGTAGGCGGCCGTGATGCCGCCGTCCACCGTGAACGCGGTGCCGGTGACGAAGGAGGACTCGTCTGCCGCGAGGTAGATCACGGCGTCCGCCATCTCTGCGGCCTCGCCGAATCGGCCCATCGGAATGTGGACCAGCCGGCGGTGCTGCTTCTCGTCGGTGTCGAGGTACTTCATCAGCAGCTCGGTCCGCAGCGGTCCGGGGCACAGCGCGTTGACGCGAATGCCCTCGCGGGCGTGGATGACCGCGAGCTCGCGGGTCATCGAGAGCACCGCCCCCTTGCTGGCCGTGTAGGCCAACTGGGGTGTAGCGGCACCCATCAGGGCGACGAAGCTGGCGGTGTTGATGATGCTGCCACCGCCGGTCCGTTGCATGGCGGGGATCCCGTACTTGCAGCCGAGCCACACCCCCTTCACGTTGACCGCCATGGTCAGGTCCCACACCTCTTCGGTGGTGTTGACGGCGTCGTCGTCGGCGGCATGGCTGATCCCCGCGTTGTTGAACAGGATGTCGAGTCGACCGAACGACGTCTCGGCGCTGTCGACCATCGACGCGCAGCTCTCGGCGTTGGCGACGTCGGCCCCGACGGTGATCGCCTCGGCGCCGGCTTCACGGACCAGCGCCGCGGTCGCTTCGTTGTCCTCGGATGCAAGATCGGCGCAGACCAGGCGGGCGCCCTCCTCGGCCATCCGGACGGCCGTCGCTCGCCCGATCCCGCCGCCCGCACCCGTGACGATCGCTACTTTTCCGTCCAGCCGCATGGGGGGAGACGGTAGTGCGACGCTCCGGGGTCCGTCGCACCCGGATCGTCGACCGCGGCGGGTACCGTCGGGCCGTGGCACAGAAGGGGGTGGCGGAGGGTCGGGTCGGACGACGAGCCGGCCTGGTGGACGGGGTCATGGACGCGATCCGGACCCAGGGTCCGGCCGCGTCGCTCGACGATCTGGCCCGGATCGCGGAGGTCCCGAAGTCGGTGCTGTACAACCACTTTGCCGACAAGGACGGCCTGTTGGCGGCGGTGGGCGACGTGGCGGCGGACGAGTGGTGCGAGCGTCTCCGAACCGCCTCGCCGATCGGGACCCAGCCGGGACGCGCCGCCGTCGAGGCGTTCGTCGCGTTCGCCGAGACCGAACCGCACCTCTACGACCTCGTTCGTCCCGGAGCCGACCCGCGGGCGTCGTCGAACCGGGTCGGACGAATCGGCGCCGGAATCGTCGCGGCGCTGGCGCCGGAACGGCCCGACGGCGGCGAGGGGATCGCAGCGGCCGTCGGGGGAGCGATGTTCGCGGCGGCGGACCGATGGCTGCTCGACGCCACGGTCGGGCGTGACGAGCTGATCGACGACCTGCTGGCCTTCTTGCGGGCCGGACTCACCCCTGCGCCAGGGGGGCCGCCGCGCCACGAGCCCCCCGGGGCCTGACCCCGCGGTGCTCGTCACCAACCCAGGACCCGGTGGAGGTCCCGGGCCCGTTGCGCCCATTCGACGAGCAGGGCCAGGCCTCCCAGCCGGTCGGTGAAGTGCCGGTCGGGATCCACGTCGTCGTCCCCGCCGTAGGCGACGGTCGGCTGATCGACCTGGGCCAGCTGCACCGGCATCAGCCACTGGTACTTCACCGCCGCCGACCACACGCCCAACCGGACGAGCTGCTCGTTGCCGGTCCAGCCCGCGTCCCCGAGGCCGTCGAGGTAGGCGGTGACCACGCGTCGGTCGAGCTCGGCCAGGTCGTCGGCGCCCAGGAAGTGGTCGAAGACCGTGTCGACGATCAGGTTGCTCACGTCCTCGCCCAGCGCGCCGCTCCCGGCGAAGGACCAGTCGACCAGCACCAGGTCGGCGTCGGACCGCCGGACCAGGTTGTTGGGCCAGAAGTCCAGGTGGCACAACGTGCGCGGCAGTCGCTCGGACAGGGCGAAGAACCAGTCGGCCTCGTCGTGGAGACGTCGCGTGCCGGAGCGAAGCCCGTCCGGCGCATGGCGCGCGATCAGCGGGTGCGCCCACCGGTCGCCGTCGTCCAGCAGGCCGTAGTCCACCGGCTTCGAGGACGCGTAGCGCCGCAGGAATCCCCGTGAGAGCCACGGCTGGTCGGGACCGCCCTCGACCGCCACCCGGCCCTGGGCCACGCCGAGGCGCCGAGCCGCGTCGGCGACGTCGTCGACGGTCCACGCTCGATCATCGGATCCGAGATCCTCCAACCACAGTGCGATCGTCCCGTCGTCGCGCTCGCGTCGGGCGAGGAGCCGCGGCGCGACCAGCCCACTGCCGGCGTAGGCATCGGGCAGCTCGGCGTCGTACACCAGCGCCTCGCGGCGCCAGTAGTTGAAGTGGCCGGGCTCGTCCGAGGGGGTCCACTGCACCGGGACTCCCTCGGTGCGCCGGCCCACCACCTTCACGACCGCGCTCCGGTCGCCGGCCTGCACCCGGTCGACCGACTGGGTCACTCCGTTGGCGCGGTTGTGCGTGAGCGGCGTGACCTCGAGCGTGGCGTCGCCGCCCCACAGGGCCCGGGCTTCGACGGAGATCGACACGAGCGACTACCGGTACGGTCGACCGTCGCGGGCGTAGCTGGCCGCGGAGTTGAAGATGTTGATGGACATGAGCCCGGTCTCGCCGTCGGCCCGCCGGTCGTAGAGCGCCGCCACCCGCTCCTGCACCGCAGCGTCGGTGGGGGAGGCTTCCAGCGCGTAGTCGGCCAGGTGGCAGGCCTGGCGCAGGTCGCCGGCGTCGGCGAGCGTCTCGGCTCGATCGAGCAGGCCCGTCGCACCGCCCGCCAGGTCGGCGATGGTGGCCGCCAGCGCATCGCGGGGGGCCGGCTTGAGCTCGCTGGGTCGGCCGGTGAACCAGCCGCCGTAGTACCGGATCACGTTGCGGACGATGAACTCGGCTTCGTCGTAGACGGGCTGGAGCCAGGGGCTGGTGCTCACCGGCAGGTCGATCCCGGTGACGATGTCCACGTGGGGCGGCGAGCCGTCGTTGAGGATCGCCAGCGTGCGTTCGACGATCGTCTCCAGCAGGTCGGCGGTCTCGGTGAGGATGGCGTGCACCTTGGCCGGATCGTCGACGACCGGACCGCCGTGGCCCGGCGCCAGCGAGCGGGGTGCCTTCTCGGCCATCGCTCGGAGCGCGGTCGCCCAGTCCCACGGGTAGCGCTGGACCTTCTGCGGGTTGCCGGCGTTGGGCACGCCCCAGATGATGAGATCGCCAGGGCAGAGGACGCCCCGGTCGGGGCAGTAGACCCAGGTGTGGTCGTCGGTCTCGCCGCGGGCGTGGAACAACTCGAACGTGACGCCGCCGACCTCGATGACGAGCTCGTCGTCGTAGAGGGTGTCGGGGAGGATCTCGGGGTACGAGAAGTCGACGCCCTGTTGCCGGTCGACCGCCCCGCCGAACTGCCGGGCGTTGATGGCCGAGTTGTGGGCCGACGTGGCGTCGTAGCGGGCGAAGCGGGCGGGCATCGCGGAGTGGGCGATGACCCGTGGCGGGTCCTGGCCCTCGAGCAGGAACGACGGGAGGCCGTACGCGTGGTCGACGTGACCGTGGGTGAAGATGGCCGTGTGGATCGGCGCCTGGGTCTCGGTCCGGATCTCGCCGGCGATGTGTGGGGCCAGGATCGCCGTGCCGGCGTCGACGAGCACGATGCCGTCGTCGGTGTCGAACGCGGTGGCGCCGCTGAGCATCGACGAGAACCAGGTGCGCTCAGCCAGCTCGATGGGGCCGCCGTTCCAGAAGAACGCCGCCTTCTCGGGGGGTGCGCCCCGCATCTCTGCGAACTTCCCGGTCGGGTTGCTGGCCATGGGTGTCCTCCGTGCCCCGAAGCCGGGACGGGTTGCGGGTGGTTCGTCTACGACGCGTCGATCAGCTCGTCGAAGCTGCGCTGGACGCAGTCGGCGTAGTGCGACGGATCGGGCATCTGGCGCCGGCACGCGGTGAAGGTGATGGTCAACCCCCCGTCGTAGGAGAAGATCGCGTGCATCAGGCCGAGGTAGTCGATGATCGGAGCGGTCCCGTACAGGCGGACGGCCTTCGCTCCGGCCAGGTACAGCGGGAACTGCGGTCCCGGCACGTTCGTGACGACGCAGTTGACCGGGAGGCCGATCTGGCCCAGCAGGCCGGTGCGGGACGACACCCGGGCGGCGAGCCCGGCCAGGCGCATCGGCCCGAACTCGGTGTAGTCGGTGAGGGTGGTGGCGCCGATGGTCTGATGGAACGACTTCGCGTCACGGCAGGACGCGCTGACCGCCTCCAACCGGTCGATCGGATCGGCGATCTCCGTGTGCAGCCGGGTGAACATCCCGGAGACCTTGTTGCCGGCCTCGCCGCCCTCTCCCTCGGCCCGAACCGAGATCGGAGCGAAGGACACCAGCGAGTCCTCGGGCAGCTCGTCCTTGCTCTCGAGGTAGGCGCGCAACGCTCCGCCGACGATGGTGACGACCGCGTCGTTGACCGTCGCCCTGTCGACCTGCTTGCGGATGCGCTTGATGTCATCCAGCTCGAAGTAGCGGCCGTCGATCACCCGGTGGGGACTGACCGGCTCGTTGAAGCGGGTGGACGGAGCCTGCGCCACGGGCCCCTCGATCTCGTGCTTGCGGGTCCGGTCGATCGCCCGCGCCAGCATCGGGACCGATCGGCCGACGGTGCGGACGAATCGCCAGGGTCGGGTGATGTTGTTGATCGTGGCCCGGGTGAGCAGCTCGGTCGTGGGCGGCGGCTGCTCCGGCGCCCAGTGATCCTCTTCCGGCTCCCGCGGGGTCGGCTCCAGGTCGTGGATCGCCGCGAAGACCTCCGCTCCGCTCATCCCGTCGATCGCCGCGTGGTGGATCTTGGTGGCGACGGCGACCGAACCCTCGGGAACGCCGTCGACCGCGTCGACCCCGTCGATCACGGTCACCTCCCACAGGGGTCGGGACATGTCCAGCGGGCGGCTGAACAGGCGCCCCGCCTGCGCCATGAGCTGATCCCAGGTGCCCGGCCGGGGGAGGGCCATGTGCCGGAGGTGGAACTCGAGATCGAAGTCGGGGTCTTCGATCCAATAGGGATGGTCCAGTCCCAGCGGGACGTTGACCAGCCGTTGCCGGAAGCAGCGGGCGTATTGGAGCCGGGCGCCGAAGAGCTCGACCACCTCGTCGTAGTCCATGGCGCCGGTCGGGGACGTCGACGGGTCGTAGATCACCAGGCTGCCGACGTGCATGGGCGCGGCGGAGGTCTCGGTGTACAGGAAGCCGGCGTCGAGTCCGCTGAGCTGTTGCATCGAAGATCCCCCCGGATTCGCCTGCGTGCGAGGGACTGTAGCGAGCCCCGCCTGCTTCTCCGTAGCGAACACATCGGGGCCTGTCCCCCATGTGTTCGTTACGGGTCGAGGATGTGGGCGTCGATGAGGGCGGTGCGCACGGCGGCGAGCTCACCGACCTCGATGGCGCGGTCGTCGAAGCGGGTGGCGGCGTGCCACTGCCGGGCCTGGTCGGCGCCCAGCCCGTACCGCTCGGCCACCCGGGCGGGCCCGTCGGGGTCGTCGATCAGCGTGCGGCCCTCGCGGACGGCGATCGCCAGCCCCCGACGCAGGTCCTCGAGCCGCGTCGCGTCCATCGTCCGGAGCGTTGCGACGACGAATGCGGGCCAGGGGGTGGGCACCACGCCGACACGCCGGAGCTCGCCGCGGTCCACGAACGGGCTGGTCATGAAGCGGTCCCACAGGAACCAAGCGGCCGACCCGTCGGCGAGTGCGGCCCGGAGGGCGTCGATCCCGCCGACCGGCACCATCAGGTCGGGGTCCCAGGGCCAGCCCTGCTGCGCGGCGAGGACCGCGGCCATCAGGTGCGATCCGGACCCCGGCCGCGACACCGCCACCGGCCGGCCCGCCAGAGCGGAGATCTCCTCGATCGGGGAACCGGCCGCCACATGGACGCCCCACTGGAGCGGTGAGTCGGTGTAGCAGCCGACGACCCGGGCATCGAGCCCGCGGGCGGTGGCGGCGACGACCCCCTCGGTCAGTGCCACGATCGCCTCGACCGAACCGTCCTCCAGCGATGCCACCATCTGGCCGGTCCCCTCGGGCTGGTCGACCCACGTGATGCTCACGCCGGCCTCCGCGAATCGCAAGCGCTCGGCTGCGAGGTGCCACGGCAGGTTGAAGTGCTCGGGGACCCCGCCCACCCGGAGGGGTCCGGGTGGTGTCTCGTCGGTCACGGGTCGAGCAGCACGGCCCGAACCGGGCTGGCGTCGAACCCGACCAACCGGAGGGGCAGGGCGACGAGCGTGTACCTGCCTTCGGGGACCGCCGCCAGATCCAGCCCTTCGAGGCCCAGGACATCGCGCTCCAGCATGCGGAGGTGGGTCGGGACGTCGGTGGAGTCGAACGGATCGACCGACGGCGTGTCGATGCCCATGAGCACCACGCCGGCGTCGGCGGCGGCGTCGACCAGTTCGGGGGTGAAGGAAGCGAAGTCCCGGGTGAAGTGATCGGCGTCGGGGAAGGTGTCGGTCCGGAACAGCAGGCGCGGGGCGTCGATCGGGCTCGGCAGGGCGTCGGGCCGGATCAGGCCGCGTCGCCCCACGTCGGCGTGGATGACCTGGCACGGGCCCAGGTAGTGGTTGGGGTCGACGGCGCCGATACCGGCCCGCCCCGGTCCGAAGTGACCAGGTGCGTCGGCGTGGGCCCCGATGTGCACGGTGGACACCAGGGTGGAGAGGTCGTAGCCGTCGCCGTCGGCCAGCGACTTCTCCATCTGCCGCTCGAGGGGCAGGGACCCGGGCCACACCGCGGTGGCGGGGGAGAGGGGCGGCGAGATGTCGTACCGGATCACATGCGCCCCGCGATCGCCCACAGGTCGGGGAACACCTGATGGAACATGGTCGACGCCAGGAACGCGGCCCCGTCGCTGCCGCCGGTGCCCGCCTTGTTCCCGATCACCCGTCGGGTCAGCTGGACGTGCCGGTAGCGCCAGGCCTGAAGCCCCTCGTCGACGTCCATCATCAGTTCGAAGAGGACCGCCATCTGTGGGGTGGTCATGAACAGGTCGTAGCAGCCCTGGGCGACCACGTCGTCGGGCTCGTTGGGCTGGGTGACGTCGCGATCGAGGAGCTCGGCGGGGACCGCAACGCCGCGCTGGGCCAACATCTCGTAGAAGGCATCGACGACGGTGGGCTCGTCGATCCGGCGACGGACCCGGTCGAGCCCCGGGAAGTCCCGCGGGAGACGCTCGAGCACCTCGGGGCGCTTGTGGCCCAGCACGCACTCGATCTCGCGGAACTGCATCGACTCGAACCCCGACGACCGGTCGAGCAGACCCCGGAACGCCAGGAACGACTTCGGTGTCATCGTCTCGAGGACGTCCACCTGCCCCACCAGGGTGCGCATGATCGATCGCAATCGCTTGAACGTGTGGATCGCACTGAACAACCGGTTGGCGGAGAGGGCGACCTTGGTCTTGTCCAGCTCGTGGAGGATCTGCTTGAACCACAGCTCATAGGTCTGGTGGATGATGATGAACAGCGTCTCGTCGTGTTGTTCGGGATCCGAGCGCGGGTCCTGGAGCGCGATGAGCTGCGGCACCTTCAGATACGACGAGTAGTTGACCGGCGGCTGACTCATGGCGGGCTCACGCCTCCTGGCGTCGGCGTCTCCGGGTGCGAGTCTTCCACGCCGATCGACAAGCGATGAGCGCCGCGGCGCCCACGGCCCCGCCGATCGCGCCATCGATGGCGAGACGCTGGGCCCGGGCCCTGCGTCGGGCGGCGGCGTACGGCGTCCGGCTGAACGTGACCATCGAATACAACGGTCGGAACAGGCTCGGCGCCGCGCGGCTGAGCGACTGCTCGACCGCGTGACGGGCGCGGAAGAGGGGAGAGGCGACGTGATCGCGCATCTCGACGAAGTTGTCGAGGGTGAGGTCGGCCAGCGCGTCGGCGTCGGGTTTTCGGGCCGTGGCGAAGCCGGCGAACGCCTCGGCGACGTTGGGCCGCACTCGATGCAGGTGCCAGGCCAGGAGGAGTGCGTCCTCGAGCGCGGCGTTGGCGCCCTGGCCGTAGAACGGCACGATCGCGTGGGCGGCGTCGCCGATCAGGACGGCCTTGTCCTGGTACCACCACGGCTGGCACCGGATGGTGACCAGTGAGCCGGTGGGCGCCTCGAGGTACTGCGCCACCAGGTCGGGGATCAGCGGGACCAGGTCGGGGTAGGTGGAGGCGAAGACGTCGCGGATCCGCTCGGGATCGGTGACCGAGGCGAAACCGCCCGGGCCCTCGAACGGCCAGAAGAGCGTGACGGTGAAGGTCCCGTCGGGGTTGGGCAGCGCGATCATCATGCGATCGCCCCGGGGCCAGATGTGCAGGGCGTGCGGCGCCATGGCGTGACCGCCGTCGGGCGCGGCCGGGAGGGTGAGTTCCTTGTAGCCGTGCTGGAGGTGCTGTTGCGAGAAGTCGAACCGGCCCTGACGCGAGACGGCGGCACGCACCGCCGACCAGGCCCCATCGGCCCCGACGATGATGCCGGCGTCGAACGGGACGGTCGTGCCGTCCGGTCGGGCGAGGGTCAGGACGGACGCGTCCAGGTCGATCGACTCGACCTCCTGACCGAACCGCAGCGTGACGTTGGCGTGATCGTCGGCACGGTCCAGCAGCGCCGCGGCCAGGTGGCGCCGCTCGACCGAGAAGATCGCCTGCCGATCGGCCGCGTAGGGCTGGAAGTGGGTCGGTCCGTCGACGTCGTGGATCATGCGGCCGGGCATGGCGACGGAGGCGGCACGGATGGCGTCGGCGACGCCCACCGCTTCGAGCGTCGCGAAGCCACGCGTCGACAGGGCCAGATTGATGGACCGGCCCTCGCCGCGGTCCCGCCGGCGCGGGTCGGCCCGCCGCTCGAGCAGGTCGACATCGTGGCCCTGATCGGCCAGCAGCACCGCCAGGGCGGTACCGGCCAGCCCACCGCCGACGACGGTGACATGCTGCGGGTGGTTCCACCGTGCGGATCCGACGGACACGGTCAGTCCCGGATCTCGGCCAACGTGGAGCGCAGCGCCTCGACGGCGTGCCAGACGTCGACGTGGGTGTTGTAGATGGGTGCGGGGGCGAGACGGATGACGTCGGGGCGGCGCACGTCGCCCACGATGCCACGAGCGGCGAGACCGGCGAAGAACCGGTCGACGTCCCCCCGGAACCGCAACGACAGCTGGGCGCCCCGGTGCTCGGGTTGGCGCGGGGTGAGGATCTCGATGCGGCGGTCCTCGACCTGGTCGATCCCCGCCTCGAGCAGGCCGGTGAGTCGGACCGATCGGGACCGAAGTCCCGGCATTCCCAGGCGGGCGAAGAGTGCCACCGATGCCCGCACCGGCGCCATCGCCAGGATCGGGGGATTGGACAGCTGCCAGCCGTCGGCGCCCGGATGGGGGACGAACTCCCAGTTCTCGTCCATGGCGAAGCGGGTCTCGGGCTGGTGGCCCCACCATCCGACCAGACGACGGGCGCGCGTCGGCTCGTCGTGCCGCTCGTGGATGAAGGCGCCGGCGACCGCGCCGGGCCCGGCGTTGAGGTACTTGTAGGTGCACCAGGCGGCGAAGTCGACCTCGTCGTCGTGGAGCGAGAGCGGGACGTTGCCGGCGGCGTGGGCCAGATCGAACCCGACGACACAGCCGTACCGGTGGCCGATACGGGTCACCGCGGCCAGGTCCAGTGCCTGCCCGGTGAAGTAGTTGACGCCGCCCAGCAGGATCAGCGCGATCTGGTCACCGCGCTCGGCCAGGACGGCGTCGAGCTCGGCCAGGTCGAAGGTGCGACCGGGGGTCCCGACCGTGTGCAGATGCCGGGCCGGATCGTGCCCGTGCCAGCGGATCTGGCTGGCGACCGCATACCGGTCACTGGGGAACGCATCGGTCTCGATCAGGATGCCGGCCCGCTCCGCAGTGGGCCGGTAGAAGGCGGCCATCAGGAAGTGCAGGTTGGCCGTGAGGCCGTTCATCGCCACGACCTCGTGGGGAAGACCGCCGACGACGTGGGCCAGGTCGTCGCGGACCAACTCGTGGTACGGGAGCCAGGGCGGGGTCCCGTCGAAGTGGGCGTCCACCGCCAGGCCGGCCCAGTCGTCGAGGACCCGGTCCACCTCGGTCCGGACCGACCGGTGCAGCAGGCCGAGCGAGTTGCCGCAGAGATAGATGACCGGCGTCCCGTCGTGGGCCGGCACGGCGAAACCGTCGCGTATCGAGGCGAGCTCGCCGTCGTCGCCCTCGGCGCGGCTCCGGGCGTCGTCGAGCGAGACGAGCGGTTCGATCGTCGGCCCGGTCATGGCCCGCCGTGGGCGGCCGGCTCGGCGCCGTCGGGGAGCACGAACTCGGTGGCCACGGGGTGCACGGTGCCGCACCGATCGCAGGTGCGGAGCCGCTCGTCCTGTGCGAATCCTTCGAGGATGGGGTGGAGCTGCACGTCGATCTCGGTGACCTGGAGCGGGGATCGGTTCACCTCGTTGCCGCACGCCCGGCAGAACCAGGTGATCACGTCGAGCTCGGCCGCCGTGCGGGGTCGCTCGATCACCAGCCCCCACGTGTCGGCGGGGCGCTGGGGGGCATGGGGCACGTCGCCGGGCACGACGAACATCTCTCCCTCGCCCACCAGGTGGGGAACGGTGGCTCCCTCGGCGGTGCGGGTGTCCACCCGGATGGTGCCCCGCAGCTGGAGGAACACCTCGGGGTGGGGGTCGATGTGGAAGTCGTTGCGTTGGTTGGGGCCGCGGACGAGCATGACGATGAAGCTGTCGTCCTGGAACAGCACCCGGTTGGCGACCGGAGGCTGGAACGCATCCGGGTGCTGGGAGATCCAGTCCAGCAGGTTGGTGGGCGTGACGGTCAGGTCCGGCTGGTCGCCGTCGTCGGGCATCGATCGGGTGCTCACCTGTTGAGCTTCGCGTACGTCCGCTTGGTTCGCTTGTACAGGGAGACGAACGCGGCGTAGCTGTGGTCGTAGACCGCCCGGTTGGCGGCCGAGGGATGATGGTGGCTGGCCACCTCGACCAGGTTCGGCACCTCGGACCACGCCAGGAGGCCGAGCGCGGCGTACGCGGCGAACGCCGCGCCGCGGACGTTGGCCAGGCGGGGTTGGGCCACGCGTTCGATGGGGCGATCGAGCACGTCGGCCAGGATCTGGGCCCACAACTCGGACTGTGCGCCGCCCCCGACGAAGCGGATCGACGGGAATCGGTTGCCGGCGAACCGCTCGACGTAGGTGTGCATCCACCGGGTGTTGTAGGCCACCCCCTCGAACACGGAGCGCACCAGGTCGGCCCGCGTCGTGCCGAGCCCCAGGTTGTGGAACCCGGCTCGTACGTAGTGGTCGTCGACCGGGGTGCGCTCGCCGTTGAGCCACGGCGTGTAGATGACCCCGTTGGCGCCCGGCGCCACACCGGCGGCCACCCGGTTGAGCCGGTCGTACACGTCGTCGGGAGCAGCGGGTCCCAGGCCGTCGTCGGGGTAGAGCAGGTTGTCGACGAGGTGGGTGAGGCACGCCCCGGCCGAGTCCTGCTCGCAGGCGGCGAGGTACCGATCGGGGATCCCGGAGGGGAGCGACGCGATGGTGTGGATGATGTCGGTCTTCTTGAAGGGGACGTGGCACGACACCCATGACGAGGTCCCGATGTAGACGTGGGCGGCGAAGTCGTCGACCGCCCCGGAGCCGATCGCGGCGGACTCGGTGTCGGGGGTGCCGGTCACGACGGCGACACCGAGCGGGAGACCGAGCTGGGCGGCGACCTCGGGGAGGACCTCACCGAGCAGGCTCCCGGTGGGGACGAGGTCGGGCAGTTTGGCCCGATCGATCCCGGCCAGCTCGATCAGCTCCGGCACGTAGTCGACCGACCGGAGGTTGCGGATGTCGGTCACCCATGTGCCCGAGATGGTGTCGAAGGACGCCGCCTGTCGGCCGCAGAGCCGGACGTTGAGGTAGTCCATCGGTTCCAGGAAGGCGTGGGTCCGGGCGTACAGGTCGGGACGGGCGCGCTGCAGCCAGAGGATGTGGCCGAGCGAATCCTTGCCCGTCGGCGACGGTGCCCCGCCGGTGTAGCGCAGCCAGGTCCGCAGCTTGCGCGGCTCGTACCCCGAGATGGACAGGCGACCGCCGACGAGCGCGGTGACGTCGGGTGCCCCGCGGCTGTCCATCCAGATCACGGCATTGGCCAGATGGTGACCGTGCTCGTCGACCGGGACGGTGCCCATCCACTGGGCCGTGACGCTGACGGCGCGGACCCTCGAGGCGGCGCCGCTGGTGTCGAGGACCTCCCGGGCCGCATCGCAGACGGTCGACCACCACTGCCCGGGGTCCTGCTCGACGCCGCCGTCGTCGGTGAGGAGGAGATCGGTGGAGCGAACCGTGTGGGCCGCGACCGAGCCGTCGAGCGCGACCAGGGCCACCTTCGGCCCGCCCGTGCCGAGATCGATGGCGAGGACCAGCGGTCCGGACGGGGCGGTGTCGGTCATCGGTCAATCGTATCCAGCCCGGTTCACCCCCCGATTCGGGCCGGTTTCGAGCCCCGATGAGGGGCCTACTGCTGTGACATCGGACACATGTGGGTCGGGCATCCGTGCTTGCAGCAGGCATCGCGGTGCTTGCTGGCGAGTGATGTGACACCGGTCATACACACATCCGTCATACATCCGTAATAATCGTCACCCAACCACCAAGAAGCCGAGAGCGCAGCGCGTCGAGTTCTGGTGGCCGGCGGAGTTGTTGCGGAGACCCCGCGCCTCGTGATCGATCCGGAAGGACCGGGTCGGCTCACCCATCCGGCGGCCCGAGCGCGCGCTCCCGACCGAAAGGACATCCTGTGAAGACCACCAAACTGCTCCTCATCGCGTTGGGGCTCTCCCTGACGTTTACGGCGTGTACGCCGGCAGAGGTTCAGACATGGTTCACGATCCAGACCGACGGTGAGGTCGAACTCACCGCAGCCGAGGCCCGCGCGGTCTCGGACTGGATCATCACCGAGAACGCGAAGAAGGCACGCCTGACCCCCACGGTCCCCCGCGTGCTGGTCGCCATTTCGTCATGCGAGAGCGGCAACGGCCGGTACGGAGCCTTCAGCTACAGCGCCAAGAACAGCCGATCGACCGCATCGGGCCGGTACCAATTCCTCAACTCGACCTGGCGCTACGTGTCGCGGTCCTACGCCAGCACCTGGCAGGCCCACGGTTGGGAGTCGCTCCGCCAAGAGGCGGCGGCCGTCGGTTCCATGCGCTCGGCTCGGCCCGCCGTGCAGGACGCCGCCGCCATCGTGCTGCTCGAACGCGAAGGCACCCGGCCGTGGAACGCCTCCCGCGGTTGCTGGCGCCGCTGGACCTGATGATCTGAGACGAGGGCGCTCGGCGCCCTCAGCCGGTCGACGCAGGTCGACGCGGAAGTGGCGCGGTCAGGGTGGCGACCGCGCCACTTCCGCGCTCGGCCGGGGCGAGCCGGAGCGAGCCACCCAGATCGTCCCGGATCAGGGTCTGGACGATGGTCAGGCCGAGCCCCGCGTCCCGGCCCAGGTCGAACCCGGTGGGCAGGCCGGCGCCGTGGTCGACGATCCGGAAGCGCACCGCTTCGCCGTCGTGCTCCTGGTGGAGCTCGACCAGGCACCGCTCCCCTTCGGGGCCGGTGCCGTGCTGGATGGCGTTCTGGAGGAGCTCGGCCAACGCCACCGCCAGGGACGTCGCCATGTGTGACGGCAACGCGCCCGGGTCGCCCTGCACGGTGATCTCCACCGGACGCTCCGGGGAGGTGACCGCGTCCTCCAGCGACCGGGCCAGCGAGACGACGACCTCGTCGAACGGCGCCTCGTCCGAGGCTTCCCGCGACAGGATCTCGTGAACCATCGCGATGGACCGGATCCGCTGCTCCGACTCGAGGATGGCGGCCTGCGCCTCGGGTGACTCGACGCGGCGGCTCTGGAGCCGCAGCAGCGAGGACACCGTCTGGAGGTTGTTCTTCACGCGATGGTGGATCTCGGCGATCGTTGCGTCCTTGGTGAGCAGGAGGCGGTCGCGCCGGCGCAGCTCGCTGACGTCGCGCAGCAGGACGAGCCCACCGGCCGCCCGTCCGTGCTCCAGGAGCGGCAGGGACTGCACGACGACGCTGCGGCCGCCGTGTTCGAGCTCTTCCAGATACGGGATGCGCTGCTCGTAGGACGAGCGGACGGCCCGCTGCTCGAGGCCCAGCTCACTCAGCCGACGGCCCCGGACGGGTGCGGTGAACTCCAGCCGGTGCAGGGTCGACAGAGCGTTCGGT
This sequence comes from uncultured Acidimicrobiales bacterium, assembly GCA_963697385.1. GTDB lineage: Bacteria > Actinomycetota > Acidimicrobiia > Acidimicrobiales > CAWCAL01 > CAWCAL01. The sequence continues at coordinate 688,016 of CAVONU010000001.1, read as the reverse complement.
GACGCGTAGACGATGGTGCCGTTGGGATCGAGCAGGAGCATGCCGTCGCCCACACGGGGCGACACATCGGTGGCCCGTCCCTCGGCCGGGAACGGGTAGGTGCCGTCGGCGACCATGGACGCGAGCCGGCGGAAGACCGAGAAGTAGGTGGTCTCCAGCTCACCGGCGGCGCGCTGGAGGTGGGGCTCGAACTCGCGGGCGAGGACCGCGATGGTCTGATCACGAAATCGCACCGGCACGTTGAGCGTGCGGACCCAGCGATCGGTCTCGGGCAGATGGAGGCCTCCGTCCATCAGCTCGCCCCGGTCCCACGCCATGGCCAGCAGCGGGCGGTCGGTGGACGCGCACACCCGGCCGACCAGATCGGCGGGATACACGGTCGGGGCGTTGATCGGGCGGAACTGCGCGCTGAACGCGAACCGTGTGCCGGTCTCGTCCACCGGGACGCAGACCAGGATGTCGGCGAAGGAGATGTCCGCGAGGAGTGCCGCATTGCGGGTGAGCCGTTTCAGGTGGGCCTGCGCGGACCCATCCAGGCGCGCGACCGCCTCGTCGAGATCCTCGGTGGTGGTCATCCCGCGTAGTCGGCCCACTCGACCGGGCGGATCACCACGGGTCCGAGTCCCTTGAGCTCGGCATCGACGGGCGGGCCGAACGGCATGTCCGGGAGCGAGCGGGTGAGCTCGTAGACGAGATCGGACGTGTAGATCTCGCCGCCGTCGGCCGTGTCGGCGATCCGCGCGGCGGTGATCACGTGGCGGCCGATCCAGTCACCGTCGTCCAGTTCGATCGCGTCGCCGGTGTGGAGCCCGATGCGGACCCGCAGCGCGTCGTCACCCGCTGCGATGGCCTGCTGGATCCGGATGGCGCAGAGCACCGCGGCCGATGCGCTGGTGAAGCTGGCCATGAACCCGTCGCCCTGCGCCTTGACCACCCGTCCGTCGGCGTCGGCGACTGCGCCCCGGACGAGGCCTTCGTGTTCCTGGAGCACGACGAACCAGGCTTCGTCGCCCATCTCGGTCGCGAGCACGGTGGAGTCGGCGATGTCGCTGAACATGACCGTGATCGTCCCTCCCCGGCGCAGCATCTGGCGCAGCGAGTCCTGGTCGTCGGCGGCTTCCCGAGCCAGGGAATCGATCGTGGTCATGCCGTCGACGCCGGACTGTTCGGTGCGCGGGTCGTCGGACCCGCCGGGGGGATCGACCAGCCGGACCGCTCCGATGCAGCGCAGCACCGTGCGCCCGAGGCGGAGGCTGTCGCTGTGGTCCACCCGACCCTGGCCGGTCATGCGCGTACCGTTGAGATAGGTGCCGTTGGTACTGCCCAGATCGGTCACCATCACCGCGTCCTCGTCGGGGCGGACCTCGATGTGGCGGCGGGAGACCTTGGCGTCGGGGATCCGAAGCCCGGTCCCCTCGCGGCCGATCACGAGCGGCTGGGTCACGACGACCCGAAGTGTGGTGGCCCCCGGCGCACTCAGCTCGATCATGATCCCGATCGAATCGGTGGACATGGCTCGACGCTACCGCTTCCCGATCATGAGTCATCGGGTCCGGCGCAGTACGCTCGCTGACGGTTCGATCGAGGTCCGCCGAGGACCGCAGGAGGGGGAGCCCGATGGACAACTTCTGGCGAAGCGCTGGTGTCTTCCTAGGCAAGCGCTGGGTGGTCGTGTTCGTTGGCGTGGCGTTGATCACGGTCGTGCTGGGCGTGGGACTCAGCGGATTGGAGTTCGCCACCGGACAGGACAGCTATCTGAACTCCGACAGCCAGGTGCTGGCCGACAACGTCGAGTACCAGGATCTGTTCGGCGGCGAGATCGCCGTCGTGTTGTTCAAAGCCGAGGACGGCAGCGACATCACCGACCTGTTCACGCCCGAGAACGGCGCCGAGCTCTACCGCGCCGAGCAGGAGCTGAGAGCCGTCGACGAGTCGTTCGCGGTGATCCTGCCGTTGACGGCGATGCACTACAGCCACAACCTGCTCGCCAACAACGTGGCCACCGAGGCGCTCAACGATGCGGTCAAGCGGGACGAGGATCCGGCCTCGGTCGAGCTGCGCAACGCCGACGTGCAGCTCAGCCTGGCCCGTCTCGGGCAGGCCGGCGACGAACCGACCGTCGAGTTCGGCACCGAGGGGACCTTCGACAACCAGGAGTGGATCGATCTGCTCCTGTTCGACAACCGCGGCTTCACCCTGGACGAGGACGGCAACCCCGTCCCGCCGGCCGACGCGGACCGTGGCATTCGTGAGTCGCTGGCCGGGACCTTCCCCGACCAGGAGACCGCGGTCGGCGGCATCATCATCAAGGGCAACGCCACCCTCGACGAGCTCAGTGCCGGGACGGAATCGGTGCTGGAGATCATGGACACCGTCGAGCTCGATGGCTTCGAGATCATCACCACCGGTTCGCCGGTGTTCCTCAAGGAGATCAACGATTACCTGCAGGGCGGCATGCTCACCCTGGGTGCCATCGCCATCGTGGTGATGGCCATCGTGCTCTTCTTCGCCTTCCGGGTCCGGTGGCGGTTCGTCTCCCTGGCCGTGGTCGTCATCGGTGTGATCTGGGCGTTCGCCATCCTCGGCTTCATCGGGATCGATCTGTCGCTGGTCACGATCTCGGGGCTTCCCATCCTGATCGGTATGGGCGTCGACTTCTCGATCCAGATCCAGAACCGCGTCGAGGAAGAGGTGGTGCAGGACAAAGAGTCGCATCCCATGGCCGAGACCTTGGCCAGCCTCGGCCCGGCGCTGGTGACGGCCACGATCGGCGCGGTGTTCGCCTTCATCGCCCTCCAGGTCTCGCGGGTGCCGATGATCCGTGACTTCGGCGTGATGCTGGCCATCGGCATCGTCATGCTCTGCCTCGTGGGCATCGTCGTGACGACGTCCTTGCTGGGCATTCGCGAGTGGCGCAAGCCCACCACCGAACGGGCCGATGCTCCCGTCATCGAGAAGTCGGTCATCTGGTTGGGCTCGCTGCCCCTGGCCGCCGCACCGATCATGGTCGGGCTCGCCGTCGTGATCTTCGTGGCGGGCATCCTCCTCGAGGATCAGTTCAAGATCGAGTCCGACCCGGTCAAGTGGATCGACCAGGACTCCGCAGCGGCGACCGACCTCGACATCCTTCAGGAGGAGGCCGGCTTCACCAGCACCCTGGGCATCTACATCCAGTCCAACAACGTGCTCGACCAGACCCTCTCCGACGTCGTCCACGAGTTCACGTACGCGTCCGAAGAGCGCGAGGACGTCTCGACGACGTCCAGCATCGTCAACACGTTCACCAAGATCATCAACATCCCGGGGGCCAACCGGGTGCCGCCGTCGTCGGCCACGCTGTCCGACGGTGTCGATCAGATGCCCACCGACGTGCGCCTGGCGCTGGCCAACGACGACCTCACCGCCACCCAGGTCAACCTCCGTCTGGACGAGCCGAGTCTCGAGGAGCGCTCCAAGATCGTCGACGAGCTCGAGGCCGATCTGGAGGGGCGCCTGGCCGCAGCCGATCTTCCCGAGGACTCGATCCTGCTGGTCGAGCTGCCGGCTGGTCAGGAAGCGATCCGGGCGATCCCGTCGGGGCTGGCGGTGGTCGGCGTCGGCCTGCTCGAGAACCTGAAGCAGAACCGGGCTCAGCTCACGTACATCGGCCTGGCGTTGGTGGCGCTGTGGTTCCTCATCCGCTTCCGCTCGGTGGTGAAGGCCATGTTGGCGCTGGTGCCGGTGGTGCTGGCGGTGGGGACCTCGTCGCTGATCGTCGCCGTGCTCGGGATCACGCTGTCGCCGCTGACCACGGTGAGCGGGCCGCTGGTGATCGCCACCTGCGGGGAGTTCTCCGTCCTGATGCTGCTCCGATATCTGGAGGAGCGCCGACGCGGGCTCTCGGCGCGCGACGCCACCGATTTCGCATCGGCGCGGACGGGTCGAGCGTTCGTGGCGTCGGCCCTGACGACGGTCGGCGGGTTCGCCGTGCTCATGACCTCGCCCATGCCGCTGCTGCGCGACTTCGGCATCATCGTCACGCTCAATGTCGTGGTGGCGCTGCTCAGCGCGTTGGTCGTCGTGCCAACGCTGTTGGTGTGGTCGGACAACCGGGGGTGGATCGACCCCGAAGAGACGATGCCCGGCGGCGGCGCCATGGCGGCGTGGATCGGCGCCATGGTCATCGCGGTCGCCGCGCTGGTCGGTCTGTGGGCCAGCTCGCAGGTCGACGAGGAGAAGGCGACGTCGGTCGCCTATGCCGCCCAACCGCTCCCCACTACCACCAGCACCACGATCGCGGCGATCGAAGAGATCGACGTGTCGAGCTTCGGCACCGAGCCTCCCGTGGGTGTGGTGGGCTCCACCATCTTCACCCTGGTCACCGCCAACGGCGGCGAAGCGCAGAACGCCGTCTGCGCCTACGAGGTGCTGATCAGCCGCCTGCCCGAGGACGAGGTGCTGGCCGGGGTGGCCGCCGGGGACCAGGCGGTCTTGGACCTGGTGATCCAGGCCGGGCTCGACTGCGAGATCCCCCAGGAGGTGCTCGACGCGGCGCTCGCCAACCTGTAGCCGCCCGAGGTTTGCCCCCGCCAACCGAACTTCCGTCCGTAGGGGTCGTGTTCCGACCCTTTCTCGGGGTGAGTCGGCGCGGTCAGCGGGATGCGGCGGCGCCGGCTTCGGGGTCGAGGGTGGCGATCTGCGGGACACCGTGCGGGATCTGGGTGGGCTCGACCGCGCAGCGCCCCTCGCCGAAGCGGTCGGCCGGGGCCTGGCGCCGCCGCTCCCAGCGCCGGCTGCGCGACCGTGCCGCCCACCCCCGCCACCAGCGAGTCGAAGGACACGACCGTGGCCCGTTGCTCGGACGCCGTCGTCTCGTGGAGAAACGCCTGACGGGTGGGGCTGGTCACCCCGATCGTGGCCATCATCAGGCACAGCGCGGGAAGTGCGATCCAGAAGCTGGGTGCCAGACCGACCACCACGCCCGCCACCGAGAAGACCGCCGCCGACCACACCAGGAGGGTCGTGCGGAATCCGCAGCGACGGCTGAGCACGTCGACGACCTGATTGCCGCCGATCATCGACAGCGCCAGCAGGGCCGAGACCACGCCCCCCACCCACACCAGCTCACGGTCGAGAAGCTCCAGGACGTAGGGCTGCCAGGCGTACCAGGCCCAGCTGAAGAACCCCATCTGGATGCCGCCGGCAAGCATCAGGCCGCGCAGTGACCGGTTGCCCCAACCGAAGCGGGCGCCGGCCGCTGCCGTGGCGCGGAACGCGGCCGGCAGCTCCCTGGTGTGGACCCGGTGTGGGCGGAAGCCGATGTCGCGCATCCCACCGAAGGCGAGGACGAACACCAGCCCGAGGATCAGCGCCCGCATCAGGTAGGGGAGGGCCAGGTCGATCTGGCCCAGGAGGCCACCGCCGACCGTGCCGACCAGCATCGCTGCTCCGGTGATCTGTTGGCCGCGGGCGAAGACGCGGTCGAGATCACCCTCGTGGCCGGTTGCGTCGAGGGCGTCGACGAGCCACGCCTCCATCGCTCCGGAGTAGAAGGTGAAGCCCAGGCCCATCAGGACCGACGTGACGAAGAAGGGCGCGATACCCGCGCCGGCCTGCGCCAGTGAGACGTACAGCAACGTCGTGGCCCCCAGGATCGCGATGCTGCTGAGGAACGAGACGCGGCGACCCAGGGTGTCCGCCAACACACCGGTGGGGATCTCGAACAGGACCGTGCCGATCGAGTATCCGGCGTTGGCCACGAACACCTGGCCCACGCCCAGCCCGGCGTCGAGGAGGAAGAGGGTGTTGACCCCCCAGATGATCGACGCGGCCAGGGTGTACAACCCGGCGAGGACGAAGTAGGTCCTGATGACCTGCTCGCTGGAGGCGTGCACGGCACCTCGACTGTAGCCAGCCGGGGCCGACTACCGTCTCGGCGTGGATCACATCCTGGACGTCGACCTCCTCGCCTTCGAGCAGGGGGACGGCCGGCAGCGAGCCGCCGTCGTCGACGGGGTGATGCGCAGCCTGGTCACCGGCTTCGTCTACACCCGGCACGACATCCCCGAAGCGGTCATCGACCGGGCGTACGAGGCCCTGGCGGACTTCTTCGTTCGCTCGGACGAGGTCAAGCAGCGGTGGAAGGTGCCGGGCTCGCACGGCCAGACCGGCTACACCGGGCTGCTGGTCGAGACCGCCGCCACCGCCGAGGTGCCCGACTGGAAGGAGATGCTCAACTGGGGCGAGGAGGTTCCCGAACAGCATCCCCTCCGCCATCGGTATCCGCACCGGTACCACCCGCCCGTGCTTCCCGAGGACGACGTCCCCGGCATCACCGACGTCCTCATGACCCTCCATCGGCGCCTGGTCGACGTCCAGCGGCGTTTCCTGCGCATCATCGCCGTCGGGTTGGGCTGTCACGAGGAGTACTTCGACCTGCTCCTCAGGGACGGACCGACGCTGACCCGCGCCATCCGCTACCCGCCGATGGAGGCCGCGCCCGACGGGCCGCACGTGTGGGCCGCGGCCCACGCCGACATCAACCTCATCACCGCGCTGCCTCGGGCCACCGCACCCGGACTTCAGGTCCAGACCACGGACGGCTGGGTGGATGCCGTGGCGCCGCCGGGCATGGCCATCATCAACACCGGCCTCATGCTGGAGCACATCACCAACGGAACCATCCCGTCGGGAATCCACCGGGTGGTGTCCGATCCCGGCCAGACGGGTGAGCGGTACTCGGTCGTGCAGTTCGCCCATCCCACGCCGTGGACGGTGCTGGCCCCGCTCGCGTCGTGTATCACCGACGAGCACCCCCAGCGCTACGCACCGATCGAAGCGGGAGCCAAGCTGGATCAGGTCTTGTACGAGATCAACGTGTTCGAGGGCTGACGGGAACCCGCCTTCGGCGGGTTCCTTCGGAGTTCAGCGAGCTGAACTCCAGGGTTCCCCCCTCGGGAGTTCAGCGAACTGAACTCCAGGGTCCCCCAACTCCGGGCCGAGGTGCCGGCTGAAGCCCTCTCTACCAGCGGCCCAGGGCGATGGCTGCCCGACCGGCCCATCCCGTTCGCCGGGGCGTGTCGCGGAAGGACCGGGCGGAGCGCAGGAGGTCGGTCCCGTGGAGGGGCAGGCCGTGGCCCGGGAACAGGTGCTCGACCTCGAGTTCGCGCAGTCGGTCTTCGGTCAGCGAGCTGGCGCCAGGGTCGGTGATCTCGGGGTTGAACCAGGCGATACCGCCTTCGGTCAGGACGGCGTCGCCCGAGAACAGGGTGGCGCTGTCGGCGTGGTAGAGGCAGGTCGAGTCCTCGGTGTGGCCGGGCGTGTGCAGCACCGTCCAGCCCGCTGTGCCGAGCAGCTGGTCGCCGTCGCCGAGGAAGCCGTCGGGTGGAGCGGGCATCCGCATCCGCTGTTGGCCGTAGCCGGAGACGCGCGCGGCGCCGAGCATCTCGCGGAGCGCGGCGCCGTCGAAGGGTTGGTCCCGCATCACCGGCAGGATCTTCACCACCTGTCGGGGCCCCGGCGTGAGCGGGGTCGCTCCCGCCAGGTAGTCCTGGCACCGCTGGGGGAGGAGGACGGGAGCGGCGCCGGCTCCGGTGACCTCCTGGATCCCACCGACGTGGTCCGAGTGGCCGTGGGTGCTGACGACGCACGCCGCGGCCGTGCCGTCGCCGAACAGGTCGCGGATCCGGGCCGCGGCATCGCGACCGTTGGACGGCAGACCGGCATCGATCACGACCGGGGCGCCGTCACCGCCGTCGTGGATGACGTAGCAGTTGAACAGCCATCGCGAGATCGACGTCACCCCTGGGGGGTCGTGGGTGGTGATGACCGGCGGTGGCATGTGGATCGAACCTACCGACCCACCCGGACCCGGGCAATCGCTCCGCCCGGTGGCGAACTCACGAGAACGTCGGTGGGATTCGGCACTAGCGTGGTGGCGCGAGGCACACCTCCCGGTGATCGGGGAGGCAACCTGCCGGCCCCCCGGTCGTCCCACGATTCCAGGACCCGAGAGAGAGGCCGTACCGCCATGCCAGAGGTCACCCAGCACGCCCCGGGCACACCCAGCTACATCGACCTGTCCACCACCGACCCCGAGGCGGCGAAGTCGTTCTACGCCGAGTTGTTCGGTTGGGAGTACGGCGAGCAGCCGACCGACATCGGCACCACCTACATCACGGCGCACCTGGGTGGGAAGACCGCTGCGGGCATGATGGAGCAGCCGGCCGACATGCGCGAGATGGGGATGCCCCCCATGTGGAACTCGTACGTCACCGTCGAGGACGCGGACGCAGCTGTGAAGCTCGCCGAAGAGGCCGGCGGCTCGGTCCTGCAGCCCGCCTTCGACGTGATGGAGTCCGGGCGGATGGCGGTGCTCGCCGATCCCACCGGCGGGGTCATCTGCGTCTGGGAGCCGAAGGCGGGCATCGGCGCCGAGCTGATCGACGAACCGGGCACCCTCTGCTGGAACGAGCTGATGACGGCCGACACCGCAGCGGCCAGCGCGTTCTACCAGACGGTGTTCGGCTGGCAGGCCGAGGAGCTCCCCATGGGAGACGCCCCGTACACGATGTACGCACTCGGCGATCGGCCGGTCGGCGGAGCGATGAACCCGCCGATGGAGGGCGTCCCACCCCAGTGGGGGATCTACATCAACGTGGCGGACACCGACGCCGTGGTCGAGAAGGCGCGCTCGCTGGGGGCGCAGGTGGTGGCCGAGCCCATGGACACGCCTCCCGGTCGGATGGCCGCGCTGATCGACCCCCAGGGCGCCGCGTTCTCGGTCATCGATGCCGACGCGGACTACGACCCGACCGCCTGAGCCAAGACCCCACGGAAAGGCGCTCTGCGCTGGGTGGGTCGTCGTAGCATGCGCCCATGACGACGACGCCCGGTTGGTATCAGGCTGAAGGTGACCCGCCCGACACCCAGCGCTATTGGGACGGACAGGCGTGGGGCACCGAGGTGCGAGCGGCAACGCCCCCGCCGCCGGCACCCCCGCCCCCCACCGGCGCTCCGGCGGGCGGCCAGTTCGGTACGGCGTCGTCCACGGGCGTGACCGCCCACGTGGTCGACTACGAGATCGTCGGCGACGACCTCCAGTTCGTGGAGATCGAGCTGGACCCGGGCGAGACCATCGTCGGTGAGGCCGGCACGATGATGTTCATGGAGGGCGGCGTCGGGTTCCTGGCCGTCATGGGTGACGGGTCACGGCCCGAGCAGGGATTCATGGGCAAGCTCAAGGATGCCGGCAAGCGGGCGGTCACCGGCGAGGGGCTGTTCCTGACCCACTTCACGAACGAAGGCCAGGACAAGGCCAAGGTCGCGTTCGCGGCGCCCTACCCGGGCAAGATCGTTCCGGTCGACCTGACCGACGTCGGCGGCCGGCTCATCTGCCAGAAGGATGCCTTTCTCTGCGCGGCCAAGGGGGCCCGGGTCGGCGTGGCCTTCAACCGCAAGCTCGGCGCTGGATTCTTCGGCGGCGAGGGCTTCATCCTCCAGGACATCCAGGGCGACGGACTGGTCTTCCTCCAGGCCGGCGGCACCGTGGTCGAGCGCCGGCTCGAGAACGAGACCCTGCGGGTCGACACCGGATGCCTCGTCGCCCTCGAGAGCGGGATCGACTACGACATCGAGCGGGCCGGCAATCTCAAGTCCATGGTGTTCGGCGGCGAGGGTCTCTTTCTCGCCACCCTGACGGGGACGGGCCGGGTCTGGCTCCAGTCGCTGCCCTTCTCCCGGCTGGCCGACCGGGTCGTGCGTACCGCGGCGTATTCCGGCGGCAACGAAGGAGAGGGCTCGCTGCTGGGCGGCCTGTCCAACGTGTTCGAGCGGTGAGCGCTGGACTCCTCAGTCGGTGTGGTGGGCCACCGCCTCACCGGTCTGGACCTTCCACAACCCCGCGTAGGCGCCGTCGTGGAGGAGCAGCTCCTCGTGGGTGCCGCTCTCGACGATCCTCCCGTCGACCAGCGCGTGGATCCGGTCGGCATGCCGCACCGTCGACAGCCGATGGGCGATCACGATCGTGGTGCGATTGGCCGACAGCCGTTCGAGTGATCGCTGGATGGCGGCCTCGGTCTCGTTGTCGACGGCGCTGGTCGCCTCGTCCAGCAGCAGGATCGGTGGGTCCTTGAGGACGGCGCGGGCGATGGACAGCCGCTGGCGCTGACCGCCCGAGAGCTTCTGCCCGCGCTCGCCCACGATGGTGTCGTAGCCGTGGGGGAGGCCCTTGATGAACTCTTCGGCCTCGGCGACCCGAGCCGCAGCGGCGATGTCCTCGAAGGAGGCGCCGGGTGCGCCATAGGCGATGTTCTCTCGCACCGTCCCGTGGAACAGGTACACGTCCTGGCTCACCAGACCGGTGGCGGCACGCAGGTCGCGCAGATCGAGCTGGGGGAGCGGCACACCCTCGAGCCGGATCTCGCCGGCGTCGGGATCGTGGAAGCGCAGCAGCAGTTTGACCAGGGTGCTCTTGCCCGAGCCGGTCGGGCCGACGATGGCCGTCGTCCGAGCCGCGGGGATCTCGAGCGTGATCCCGTCGATGGCGCGGACGTGGTCGTCGTAGGAGAACTCCACCCGGTCGAAGACGATGGTTCCCGCGCCCCGTTCGACGTGCAGCCTGGTGTCGCCTCCGACGATCGTCGGCTGGGTGTCCAGCACGTCGAGGATCCGATTCGTCGACGCCATGCCGCGTTGATAGAGGTCGAACGTCTCTCCCAGCGCCGTCAGCGGCCACAGCAGCCGTTGGGTCAGGAAGACCATGACGCTGTACTCGCCGATGCTCAACACGTCGCCGTCGAGCGCCAGGAATCCACCGTAGAGCAGCGTGCCGGTGAAACCGATGAGGATCGCCATGCGGATGAGGGGGATGAAGGCGGACGACAGTCGGATCGCCTCGGCGTTGCGGGTGCGGTAGCGGTCGGATTCCTCGGCCACCCGCGCCGACTCGCGGTCCTCGGCGACGAAGCTCTTGATCGTGGAGATGCCGAGCAGGTTGTTGGCCAGCTGGGCGTTGAGGAACCCGGCCTGGTTCCGCACCTCGGCGTAGCGGGGTTCGAGCCGCTTCTGGAACCAGAGTGATCCCCAGATCACCAGCGGGATCGGGAGGAACGACCACCAGGCGACCTGCGGCGCGATCCAGAAGAAGATCCCACCGATGGCGATGACCGTGGTCGCGGTCTGGATCATGTCGTTGGCGCCGACGTCGAGGAAGCGCTCCAACTGGTTGACGTCGTCGTTGAGCACGGCCAGCAGGTCGCCGGTGCTCTTGTCCTCGAACCAGGCGTTCTCGAGGCCCTGGAGCTGGTCGTAGGTCTCGGTGCGGAGCTCGTGCTGGATGTCCTGGGCCAGGTTCCGCCAGGCGACGCCATAGAGGTACTCGAAGAGCGATTCCAGGGCCCAGACGATGAACGTGAGGATCGACAACACGACCAGCTGGGCGCGGCCGGTCTCGGCGCCGAACCGCTCGAGGAACGACGACGAATCGTTGGCGACGACGTCGACGGCCAAGCCGATCAACAGGGGCGGCGCCAGATCGAAGAGCTTGTTGAGCACCGAACAGGTCGACGCCCACACGACGGTCCTGCGATGGCCTGCGGCCTGGTGCCAGAGGCGACGGAGCGCACTGGTGTTCGGGAGGTCGGCGGGTGCTACCACCGGGGCACCCTACCCAGCGGGTGCCGGACGCTCCGCTCGGATTCGGCCTACCACCAGGTGCGGAGCTTCTTCCGATTGGCGTCGGCCCACCACTCGGGCCAGTCGTCGAGGCCGGCCGCCACCGTCGTGAGGGTGATGCCGCGGAGCAGGCCGGCGTTGGTCGCGCTGGTGGGGCCACCGACCCGACCTCGATGGTCGAGGAAGTCGGCCGTCAGGACCGCATGGTGCAGGTCGGTGAGGCGACCGTGCAGTCGGGCCATGGCCTTGGCGTACTTCAGGGCCGGTTTGCCCACCGCACCGGCCAGGTCGAGTGCGCCGTGGTGGCAGCGCTCGGCGGCGGCCCGCACCGGGAGGACGGCATCGGGTGGCAGGGGGTCGGGCAGTTCCTCGACCCGTCGGAGCAGGTTCCGCCACTGGGCCTTGGCCAGCGGTGGCACCACCCGCACCGCTCGCGTGGCGGCCTCGGGTCGGAATTGGATGGTGCCGTTGATCATCTCGATCTCGTCGAGCAGTCCGGCGGCGTCGACGGTGGTGCGAGCATGGACGTGAGCCGAGTGCCGGCGATGGACCAGGTCGCGCTGGAGCGACGATGTCGTCAGTTGCGCGAACGCCACCCGATCCGCGGCCTCCAGCACCGTGGTGTGGATCGCGTCGACGTCGGCGACACGAGCCAGGGCCGTTCGGGCCACGTCGAGACGGGCGTCCACCGCGTCGAGCCGCGGGTCGTCGACGAGCGAGTCCCAGGTGGCGATCCAGGACCGCAGCCTGCCGATCCCGTCGACGGCGTCACGCAGCTCGTTCCGGTCGTCGCGCTCCAAGCCGGCGGGAAGGGTCCGGTGGAGCGCCTCGGTGTGCCGACTCCACCGCTCCGCCAGCAGGATCTCCGCCCGGATCTTCTCGTCGTTGCTGCTCATGGGCTGCTCCGTCCGCCTCGTCCCCGTTGGTGTGATCAGGCCGGATCGGCCAGCCGACCGATCTCCGCCATCGCCGCCCGCAGATCTTCCACCTCGACCTCGTGGGCGCCGCCGGAATCAAGAAAGCACACCACGGCCCGAAGGACGGGGATACCGGTGGCCACCTCGACGGCGTGAGCGTAGGTGGCGAGTTGCCAACGGTATGCGGCCGCCCGCCGCCGACGATGTGCGTCCCCGGCCGCGGCATCGGTCTTGTAGTCGACGACGACGAACCCGTCGGGGGTCCGGTACAACAGGTCGATGTACCCCTCGACCAACTGGGTACCGGCCGGCGCGGCCACGTAGATCTCACGCCAGAACTCGCCCGAGCGTGCTTCGCTCACCGATGGCGCCGACAGCGCGGCAAGAGCCCGGTCGTGCACCTGATCGTGATCGCCGGGGATCCCCTCGGCCGCGGCGTGGTGCCGGGCCAGATCGGCCAGATCGGTGCCCGACGCAAGATCGACGTCCTGCAGGGTGGCGTGGACGGCGCGACCGAGGGCGGCGCCGTCGCGTCCCCGCTGCCACGGCGGGAGGTCGACGTCGACGGGATCCTTGAACCATCCCGGCTGGTCGTCGGGCGAGGGCTCGGGTGTGCCGAGCCGGCGAGCGACCGCGGTGGCCGAGAGGGATGCGGGCGCCGCGGCACGCCGGAGCGTGTCGCGGCGCTGGGCCTCGAACTCGGTCCGCGTGCGGGCCGGGTGGGTGGTGGTGCCGGTCGCGCTCCCCGAAGCGGTCAGCACGGAACGCAGTCCGGCCCGGGTCGGCGCGTCATGGTCGTCCGGCGACGGCGTCTCGGCCGGGGCCCCTCGGGTGGCGATCGCACCGGCGCTTCCTTCCGACCAGAGCAGCTCGGCGGCCGTGCCCTTCGGGTCGGCCAACCGGTGGCAGGACACGACGAGGTGATCACGCGCCCGGGTGCACCCGACGTACAGCAGGCGGATGCGCTCGAATCGGTCCATCTGTTCGTCGACCGGCTGGAGCCGCTCGAAGTCCTGCGTCGCCACGTCGGCCTTGAGCTTCACTTGCGCCGGGCCGTCGGGAGGGAAGAGGACGGATGGTCCGCGACGCGCCCCGCTGAGCCGGGTGGTCAGGCCGGACAGTACGGCGATGGGGAACTCCAGGCCCTTCGATGCGTGGATGGTCATGATGCGGACCGCGGCGGCATCGGTTTCGTCGAGGACCGGTTCGGCCACCCGCGCCGAGTCGCTGGCCTGGAGCCGGGCCCAGGCGAGGTAGTCGCGGAGGTCGCCGCCGTGCGTGTCCGCCCACGCCCGGGCCTGATCGGCCACGAACCGCAACTGGCGCCACCGATCCGTCGTGTGCGGGGCGAAGGCCGCCGATTCGAGGAGGCGCCGGTCGTGGATGAGGCGGTCGATCACTTGGGGCGGCGTCAACCACCGGCTGTCCGCCGCGAGTCCACGGAGGTACGCCATGGACTCCGCCACCGCATGGTCGGGCGGCGTGCCGTCGGGTGCCGGTGCCCGGTGGTCCCACCGGCCGCCGTGCCGTTGGTGCCAGGTGAAGAGGTCGTCGTCGCCGCACCCGAACGCCGGCGACCGCAACGCGGTGACCAGCGACAGGGAGTCGCCCGGATCGGCCAGCGCCCGGAGGCAGGCCATGAGCGACCGGACGTCCTCGGCGGCGTAGACGAGCGTGCTCGTCTCGACCCGGAAGGGAACCTCGGCTGCGGTGAGTGCCGCTTCGAGCTGGGGCAGGGAGGTGCGGGCCGGGAGCAGCACGCAGATGTCGCCGGGTCGGGTCGGGCGCCACCGTTCCTGCGACGTGTCGAACACGGACCAGCCGTCGTCGAGCGCCGTGCGGATGGTGGCGGCCACCGACGCCGCCTCTTCCTCACGAAGGGCGGCTGCGTTGAGCCCGTCGTGTTCCGCATCGAGCACCACGACACCCGGGCCGGACGGTGGCGCCTCGCGCACGGCCTGGAGCGGGCGGTACGGAGGCTGGGAACCGGCGACGTACGAGATCAGGCCGCCGAAGGTGTCGTTGACCCAGTCGAGGATGGGCTCGGTCGAGCGGAAATTGCGGCTGAGCTCGACCGGATCCTCGCCCTGATGCTGCTGCTGCGCGGCGAGGTACAGCGCGATGTCGGCTCGGCGGAAGCGATAGATGGACTGCTTGGGGTCACCGACGAAGAACAGTCGGCCCGGTCGGGTGTCCATCTCGTGCCACGGCGCAGCGGGCTGGTCGGGTGGGGCCGCGAGGAGCGTGGCCAGCTCGATCTGCAGCGGATCGGTGTCCTGGAACTCGTCGAGGAGCAGTCGCTGGTAGCGATCCGAGAGCGAGGCGCGCACGGTGGGACCGTGGCGAGGGTCGGCGAGCAGTCGTCGTGCGTGGACCAGCAGATCGTGGAACCGCAGCCGCCCTTCGGTGCGCCGCCGCTCGGCGTCCTCGACCACGAATCGGCCGAGATGGTGCACCAGGCGTTGCAGGCAGGCTTCCCGGACGGGCTCGACGGTCTGCTCGACGACCCGTTCGGCGGTCGGAAACAGATCCGTGCGCAGGTGATCGAGCACGCCGTCGGGCCAGTTTCCCTTGGCTCCGACGCGGGACTTGAACGACGGCAGCCGCTTCGGGTCCAGGAGCTCGATGATCGAGGCGTCGTCGGCCGCCCGGTCGAGCCGGTCGATCAGCGTCTGCATCTTGTCGAGCTTGTCGGTCATCCCGTCGCGGTCCGCGAGGCACGACGATCGCGGAGCGACCAGGGCGCGGAGTGCGTCGAGGAGCGGCTCGACCCGGACCCGGGGCGGCTCGGCGGTCGAGCCCGGCGGGTGGGTCTGGATCAGGTCCCAGTTGCTGGTGAACTCGAGCGCAACCGCGCGCAGCTGCTCGGTCGTGACCCCCAGGGCCAGGGAGAGCTCGAGCGTGCGGGTGAGGTCCGGGTCGTCGAAGAGGCGATCGACCATGGTGCGCCACCGGGCGTCGAACTCGATCTGGGAGCTGATCTCGTCGAGCACCTCGACGTTGGGGGGAAGGCCGGCTTCGATGGGGTGTTCGCCCAACAGTCGCTGGGCGAACGCGTGGAGGGTGGAGACCGCCGCACCGTCCAGGTCATCGCGTGCGGCGGACCAGAGCGGCGAGGGGTCTCCGTCGGATCGGTCGAGCCGATCGATGACGCGAGCTCGGATTCTCTGGCGCAGCTCGGCGGCGGCCCGCTCGGTGAAGGTGATGGCGGCGATGTGGCGCATCGGGGTCCCGCCCGCCAGCAACGATTCGATCCGATCGACCAGCGACCGGGTCTTGCCCGACCCGGCGCCGGCCTCGACGAAGAGCGTCGTGTCGAGGTCGTCGGCGACCCGGGCCCGAGCCAGCCGGTCCGGCAGCTCCGGGTCCGGCTGGTCGAACAGCGTGGGCTGATCGGCCTCAGACATCGAGGGCCAGCTCGGCTGGTTCGATCAGGTCGAGATAGGTGGCCAGCTCGGGCGTGTGCTTGATCGTGAGCCAGCGCTGGTAGCCGTCCTTGGTGCCCAGGCCGTCGGGATCGCAGAAGTCGCACGGGACGAAGTGCTGGTACGACACGGGCTCCTGCGGGCGCGCCGGGAACAGCCCGCGCTCGATTCCGGAGACGATGTGGTCGACGGCGTCGAGCGCATCGGCCAGCGCGTCGGTGGTGAGCGGGTAGCCGATCCAGCGGAAGCCGCCCTTCTCGGTGACGAACCAGTAGCCGACCGTGACCGGCCCGTCGCTGCCGGCCCACCGCTGCGCTGCCAACCCGTACACGGGCAGCTGGAGGTGGATGCCATGATCGTGTGGGTTCGTCTCGGCGAGGTCCTTGTACTGGTTGGGGCGCCCGGTCTTGTAGTCGATGACGACGAGTTGACCGTCGGCGGTGCGGTCGATCCGGTCGATGGCGCCGCGCACCACCAACCGGCGCTGGTGACCGAGGTCGACGGGGAGCGCCGGCTGGCCGTCGTCGGAGAGACCGAAGGGCAACTCGGTTGCGACCGGGGTCGTCCGCTCGGTGGCCATCCGGGTGCTGTCCCGCCGGACGAACTCGTCGAGCTCGCGGCGGACCCGGGCCTGGTACCGGGTCCAGTGGATGGGCCGACCCGTCCCGCCCTCGGCCTCGGCCTCGGCGAAGACCCGGTCGGCCAGCGTCTGGATCTCGGCGTACGACGAGGGGGGCCACGGTTGCCCGGTGGGTCGGTCCAGGTGACCCGTGACGAACCGATCGAGGATCTCGTGGAACACCGAACCGGAACGGAGGGCCGAGAGCTCCTCGATGGTCTCGGGCTCCTCGACGGGGGTCACGTGCAGCAGGTGCTGCATCAGATAGGCGTGCGGGCAGATCGCCCACGCCTCGAGGCGGGTGGCCGACTGGGTCTGCTCGAGCGGGCTCGGCATGTCCAGGTGGGTCAGATTGCCGTCGAAGCGGGTGAAGGCGCTGCTCTGGCGGGCCTCGACCAGGGCGGCGCCGCGGTGCAGCGGTGGGTCGGCCAGGCGGTCGGCGTCGGGATCCCCGGAACGAGGGGCGGACGCCGGAGTATCCGCGCCGTGGAGAAGCCGCTGGAGGGCCCAATCCTGCCCGGTGGCCGGCATGGGGGTGGTGGCGACGCCCGCCACGAAGGAGTCGATGTCGGCCGTGGTGGCGTCGGCCGGGATCCATCGGGAGGGCGGAAGCTCCAGCGTGCGACGAAGGTCGCTACGGGGACGGACCAGGACCGTCTGTCGGGCCTCGGCCAGCACGACGAGGAAGTCGCGACGCTGCTGGCGGGCGCGGTCGGCGCGCCGGAGCAGCGCCTCACCCACCGACGCCCGCTCGTGGTCGGGAACGACCGAGTCGTCGGTCGGTGTCGCGGGGACGACTCCTTCGGCCATGCCGACGACGACCGCGAGCTCCAGGTCGACCCCGACCGCCGCCGAGAACGGCCCGACCAGGACGCCCTCACCCACCCGACCGTGCCGCATCCGTCGTTCGGCGAGTTCCAGCTCGATCGTGCGCCGGAATGCGAGGAAGGACGCGGCCGGCTCGATGGCGTCGAGCGCCGCCAGTCGCTGCACGAGCGCGACGATCTGGGCGGCCGCGGCGGATTCGGGCTCGGGCCAGGAGGCACGCTGGGCGTCGGGGGCCAGCTGGTCTTCCACGGCGGTGGTCAGCCATTCGGCCAGCTCGGACCAGCTGGTCAAGCCGGTGCCGCGCTCGTGGTCGGTGATGAGGGTGCCTGCGGCGCCGCCGAGCTCGGTGGCGTGCACGGCCGCCTCGCGGCGCCTCTCGGCGCGGGCCCGGGCCCGTGGGCCGTCCTCGAGGCGGCAGGCCTCGGCGTAGGCCGTGAGCCGTTCGGTCCACTCGCCTGCTCCCGACAGGATCCCGGCCGCCCGGCTCACCGCCTCCCATTCGGCGCTGCGATCGCCCGTGGGGTCGTGGCACAGGATGCCCAGGACCGCCGAGCGGGCGTAGTCGTCGTCTCCGAGCGCGAGAAAGCGCAGGAGCTGTCGGGCCAGCGCCGTCGTCGCCAGCGGTCGACCCCGGGCGCTCTGGAAGGGGATGCCGGCGGCGGTGAGCTGGTCGTGGATGAGGCGCTGATACGGGACCTCGCGAGGGAAGAGCAGCGCCATGCGGTCGAGGGGTACCCCACGATCGGCCTGGACCAGGATCTCTCGCAGCGCGGTCCGGACCTCCTCGTCGGGGTCGGTCACCGACACCGACCGGACCGAGCCCGGGGAACCGTCCCGGGGCGACCCCGGCGCCGCGGTGGGGTCGGCGGTCACCCCCAGGTGGGAGAGGGTGACATGGACGGGGTGATCGGCGTCGGTCTCGCCGGTCAGCGCCACGACGGCCACCGAGGGGGTGGCCTCGGCGATCACCTGCCCGAGCCGACCCTGCCCGGCCGACACCCGATCCGGGAGGTGCCAGACGACGGTACCGAGCGCAGCCGCCGGCTGCGGGTCGGTCCGCAGGGACGCGACCGCAGCGTCGACCAGGTCGTGCTCTCCGTACCAGTCGGCACCGAGCCGGTCGCGCACCACGTGGTGGAGCGCGACCACCGCAGCCGACCGCTGGCTCTGTCGGGCGAGCACGACCAGCTGGTCGGGATCGAGCTCGCTGAGCTCACGGTGGATGCGGACGATGTTGCGCTCGGTCGCGGGGTGCTCGGCGATGTCGGCGAAGATGCCGGGATCGGAACGAAGTGCGGCCCGGACCGCCGCGGTCAGGACGGCCGTGGACACCGGGCGGCGACCGGCCCGGGCGAGCGCAGGGGCGCCCAGCCGCTCGGCCAGCCGGAAGACCGTGACCATGTCGAGGCCGGCCACGCCCCCGAGGGATCGCCCCAAGAAGCGGCGGGTGGCCACGCCGACCGTGTTGGTGGCCACCACGACCGTGACCGGGGCCAGGGCATCCGCCGCCTTCGCCCGGGCGACGACCGTTGACAGCGCATCACGGGCCGGAGGACCGGGTGCACACACGATCAGCTCGATTGCCACGGCCGACGATGCTAGGACGGGGGGTGTGACACGCGTCGAGACGGTGCTGGGGCTGGCGGGAGGGACCTGCTCCGGAAAGTCCCTCCTCGCAAGCCGGTTGCGCCGCCGCCTGGGGGACGACCGCGTTGCGGTGCTGCCGTTCGACGCCTACTACCGCGACCAGTCGCACCTCACCCCGACCGAGCGGAGTCTGGTCAACTACGACCATCCCGATGCGCTGGACGTCGACGCGTTCCTCACCGACCTCGAGGCGTTGGCCGCGGGTCGGGAGATCGGCATCCCGGTCTATGACTTCGCCACCCACACGCGCTCACGAGAGGTCGTGGCCCTCGAACCCCGGCCCATCGTGGTGACCGAGGGAATCCTGCTGCTGATGTTCCCCCGGGTGCGTGAGCTGCTGCATGCGGCGATCTTTCTCGACGTCCCGTCCGAGGTGCGCCTCGCCCGCCGGATCGAACGCGACGGGTCCGAGCGCGGCAGGGATCCCGGCGACGTGAGGCGGCAGTTCGGCGAAACCGTCGAGCCGATGTACACCCGGTACGTGGAGCCAACCGGTGTGCACGCCGATCCGGTCCTCCCGTCGGCCGAGCCGGAATCGGTCGAGATCGTCTGCCGGCTGATCACCCACCTCGGCTCCGAACGGGCCCGAGCCGCTCGCTGATGGTCCCG
This sequence comes from uncultured Acidimicrobiales bacterium, assembly GCA_963697385.1. Classification (GTDB taxonomy): domain Bacteria; phylum Actinomycetota; class Acidimicrobiia; order Acidimicrobiales; family CAWCAL01; genus CAWCAL01. Next base: position 668,319 of record CAVONU010000001.1, on the reverse strand, counting down.
GCGTTCCTCCATCCGTTCGCCGCTCCGGGCCGGACCGACTTCATCCGCCTCGTCGGGGGAGAGGGGGCCGTGGTGGTGGACGAGGCCGGTCGTCGCTACGTCGACGCGATCGCGTCGCTCTGGTACGTCAACGTGGGCCACGGCCGCACCGAGGTGATCGACGCGGTGCACCGGCAGATGCAGGCGCTGGCCACCTACAACACGTTCGAGATCTGGACCAATGAGCCGGCCGACCGGCTGGCCGAGCTGATCGTCGAACGGGCGCCCCTCGCCGATGCCCGAGTGTTCTTCACGAACTCGGGATCCGAGTCGATCGACACCGCGATCAAGCTCGCCCGCCTGACCCATACCAGGGCGGGGGACGCCGACCGGACGCTGATCGTCAGTCGCGAGGGCGGGTACCACGGCACCGCGCTCGCCGGCACCTCCACCCAGGGTATCGACGCCAACCGGACCGGGTTCGGTCCCCTCATGCCCGACGTCGTTCGGGTGGGACGGCATGATCTGGAGGAGGTCACCGCCCTGTTCGCCGACCGGGGCCAGCGGATCGCCGCCGTGCTGACCGAACCCCTCCAGGGGGCCAGCGGCGTCCATCCGCCCGTTCCCGGCTACCTCGCGGGGCTGCGCCGGCTGTGTGATGAGCATGGTGCGCTGCTGGTCTTCGACGAGGTCGTCACCGGGTTCGGGCGATTGGGGAGGTGGTTCGCCGCCGACCACTACGGCGTCGAGCCGGATCTGATCGTCTTCGCCAAGGCGGTCACCTCGGGGTACATCCCGATGGGGGGCGTCATCGTCGGACCGCGGGTCCGGGCTGCGCTCGAGGCCGAGCCCGACGACATCCTGCGCACCGGGTTCACCTACTCGGGTCACCCCACCGCGGCCGCTGCGGGCATCGCCTGTCTCGAAGTGACCGAACGGGACGGGCTCCTGGCCCGGGCGTCGGACTTGGCCGATCGCATCGGTTCGGGCCTCCGTGCGATGCAGTCGGATGGCCTGGTGGCCGACGTACGGGGCGACGGCGGGGTCTGGGGCGTGGACCTGCACACCGGTCCGGGTCGGGCCGACGCCACCATGGTCCGCGACGCCCTGATCGACGCTGGCGTCATCGTGCGCTCGATCGGAGACGGCACGCTGGCCCTGTGCCCGCCCCTGGTGATCACCGACGAGGAGGTCGACCGGGTGCTCGGCGCGTTGGCCGATCAGATCCTGCGGTCCGTTCCCGCCCAGTAGGGCTCCCGTAGCACGGCCTTCTTGATCTTGCCCGTGCCGGTGCGGGGAAGCTCGGAGACGAAGTCGATCGACCGCGGTGTCTTGTAGCCGGCCAGATGCTCCCGGCAGTGGGCGAGCAATCGTTCGGTTCCGTCGGCGTCGCCGGTCAGACCCGGGCCGGGCACGACGATCGCCTTCACCGTCTCGCCGAACTCGTCGTCGGGGATGCCGATCACGGCCACGTCGGCGACGTCCGGGTGCCCACCGAGGACACCCTCGATCTCGGCCGGATAGATGTTGACCCCGCCGGAGATGATCATGTCGATCTTGCGGTCGCTGAGCCAGAGGTAGCCGTCGTCGTCGAGGTGGCCGACGTCGCCGGTCGTGAACACCCCTGGTTCCAGGTGCGCCGCGACGGTCTTGTCGGGTGCGTTGTGGTACTCGAAGTCGGTTCCCATCGTGTTCCGGAAGTACAGCGTGCCGTCCTGGCCGGGCCCCAGCCTGGAGCCGTCGTCGCCGACGACGTAGACCTCCATCGTGGGACGCGGCGGCCCCACGCTGCCGCCCTTCTCCAGCCATTGCTCGGACGAGATCATCGAGATGATCGAGCCCTCGGTCGAGCCGTAGTACTCACTGACGATCGGTCCCCACCAGTCGATCATCCGGCGCTTCACCTCGGGCGGGCAGGGCGCCGCGCCGTGCAGCGCCGTGACCAGGGAGGATCCGTCGAAGGCCTCGCGGGTCTCGGCCGGCAGATCCAGCAGTCGCTTGAGCTGGGTGGGGACCAGGTGCACGTTGGTCACGCTCCACCGGTCGATCAGCTCGAGGAGGTGGGCGCTGTCGTACTTGTGCTGCATCACCACCGACGAGCCGCCCACCATCGGAAGCCAGGAGAACGCCCACTGGGCCGAGTGGTACACGGGTCCGCAGAGGGCGCCGATGCCCGGGACGGGGACGTAGTCGCCGAAGCTGGCGCCGACGAGCTGGTAGATCTCGACCGGGGCACCGTCTCCGCCCGACAGCGAGGTCCGGACCCCCTTGGGATGGCCGGTGGTTCCCGAGGTGTAGAACATCGGGCCACCCAGGCTGGGATCGGCGGGCGGTTCGGGCGAGCTGTCGTCGACGAGGGTCTCGAGACTCCGGAGCGTGCCTCTGAGCGTCCGATCCCGCGATGAGCTGGATCCCGATCCGTGCCGCCCGAGGATCCTCCAGGGCGGCGAGGACCACGTCGGCGAACCGGTCGTCGGTCACGACCGCCGTGGCGCCCGAGTCGCCGAGGACGTAGGCGATCTCGTCGGCCACCCAGTGCCAGTTGACCGGGACGAACGTCACCCCGATGTGCGCGCAGGCCAGGGTGACCTCGAACCACTCGCGGCGGTTGCCGGTGACGATCACCAACGTGTCGCCGGTCGAGAGCCCCGTGTCCCGGAGCCCGTTGGCCAAGCGGTTGACCCGCCGGTCCAGTTCGGCCCAGGTCCGGGTTCCGTGGTCGTCGACGAGGGCGACGGTCTCGCCCTTCTGGTCGGCGAATTCGGCGGTCAGCGTGGCCACGGGCACTCCTCGGTCGCGTCAGCCGAGTGTTGCAGCTCCCTTGCTAGTTTGCATCCGTGGCGGCCGTCCGGGTCGACACCGGCGGAAGGCCGGGAGGCGCCGATGATCGACGACTGGTTCGCCCGCTCGTTCCGATCCCTCACCCGCCTGGCCGACCGGATCGACGAGACGAGCGCGCCACCCGGGCCCGTGGCCGGCACGTGGGCGGCCATCAAGCTGCTCGGCCTCAGCGGCACGCTGCCGGTGACCTTCCTGGGGTACGGGGCGGTCGCCGCCCACAACACCCGCCTGGTCGATCGCCAGCTCCCCAACCACGCCGAGCTTCTCGCTCGCGTGCTGGCCAACGAGCGCCCCGAGGGTGTCGCGGTCGAGCGGCGTGACGGCGCAGGGCGGTTCGTGATCACCAGCGACCTCCACCGCGCCCACGCCGGGCACTCGGACTGGCCCGCCCGTCAGGGCACCGATCGCGTCTACCCGGTCATGCTCGACCACTACGCCGAGGGCGACTGGAACCTGGTCGAGAACGGCGATGTCGAGGATCTCTGGCTCGGAGGTGGATCGACGTACGGCGTGGTCTACGAGCTGGCCCGGTTCGCAGCGGTCGCGCTCCCCGAGCCGCGCCGCACCGCCGTGCTGACCCAGGTCTACGAAGAGCACCTCCGGCGGGTGGTGGAGAACAATCGCCCCGTCTACGACCGGATCGCCGGCTTCGTCGAGCGTGGCGCCTACGTGCGGATCGTCGGCAACCACGACGACGTGTGGCGCCGCCCGTACGGTCGGCGGGCGCTGGCCGATCAACTCGGCCAGTCCGCGGTCGACCACCTCGTGCTCACCGGTCCTGACGCGCCGGTCGCGTTGATCACGCACGGTCATCAGACCGATGCGTGGAACGCACCGGGCCGCGACCGCATCGGCAAGCTCTTCACCTCGTGGGGCTCGGCGTTGCACGACCTGCCCATCGTGCCGACCACGCCCGGGATGCCGCCCCCGTCGGCCACGGTTGCGTTGCTGGGTGGCCGGGCCCCCAACCAGTTGCTGGCCATGCTGCCGCTGATCGGTGCCGATCTCGACGCCCAGAGCCTCGACGAGGTCAAGCTCTGTCAAGCGCTGCGCGACACGCCGGTGGGACGGGTCTGGCTGGTGCTGGGTCACACCCACGTGCCGCTGAAGTGGCCCACGGACGCGACCGCGCCGCCCAACGCCTCGCCCGCCCGGTACGCCAACTCCGGAGCCGGCATCCTGCATCGCTCGGTGACGGCGATCGAGTGGGATGGTGCCCGCCTCGACGGGGACGGCGAGCCGATCCTGCGTCTGGTGGCCTGGCACGACGACGGTGACGTCGTCCGCCGCACCGAGCTGGATCCGGATCCGGCCGACCCGACCGTGCTGCGGGCCGGACCCGCGGCCACGGTCGGCTGACCGCCGCCGCCCTCCGCCACGGCGGCCTCCCGACGACCTCCCGCAGCGGCAGGAATCGGGGAGGGCGATCGAGCGGGCGGGGGAACTTGCCCGGCGCCGGTGGCCTCGGACAGGGTTGGGGCCGACGCCGACCGAGGGATGCCCCATGACCGAACCCGCCGTGGACTCCGACGCCGAGACCGCCCTGATCGACGAGACGCTCGACCGGTTCCTGAGCGAGCACGACGTCACCGGCATGGATCCGATCCACTTCCGCGGCCTCCGGTACGACGCCGGGCTGGCGTGGGTGCACTTCCCCGAAGGTCGAGGCGGCCTCGGCGTGCGCCCCTCGCTCCAGAAGGAGGTCGAGGTCCGACTCCGCCGGGCGGGTGGCCCCTCGGCGTCGCCGACCGTGTTCTTCGGCGTCGCGCTGGCCGGGCCGACCGTCGTCACCCACGGCTCCGACGAGATGATCGACCGGCTGCTCCGACCGATGTTCACGGGCGAGCACGTGTGGTGCCAGCTCTTCTCCGAGCCCGGGGCGGGGTCGGATCTGGCCAGCCTGGCATGCAAGGCGACGCGCGACGGCGACGAATGGATCGTCGCCGGTCAGAAGGTATGGAACACGGTCGCCCACCTGGCGCACTACGGCCTGTTGGTCACACGGACCGATCCCGATGTCCCCAAACACCGGGGCATGACCTACTTCGCGGTCGACATGCATGCCGACGGTGTGGACGTGCGGCCGCTCCGTCAGATCACCGGTGAGTCCGAGTTCAACGAGGTGTACCTCACCGACGTCCGGATCCCCGACGCCGACCGCATCGGCGACGAGGGCGACGGCTGGCGGGTGTCGATGACCACCCTGATGAACGAGCGCACCACCATCGGCGCCGGATCGGGAGCGCCCGCACGGGGGACCGGTCCCATCGCCGAGGCCGTGCGCCTCTGGGGCGACGACCCGGAACGTTCGGCGGCCACCAAGGACCGGCTGATGAAGCTGTGGATCGACGCCGAGGTCCTGCGGCTGACCAACATCAGGGCCGGCGCCAACCGCCGGGCGGGCAACCCGGGGCCCGAGGGCTCGATCGCCAAGTTGGGCTTCGCCGAGATCAACCAGGACATCTACGAGTTCTGCGTCGACCTCCAGGGTGCCCACGGTCAGATCGATCTCGACTACCAGAACAAGCGGTCCGACGTGATCGGGCTGGTCGGACCGCCCGGAGCGTCGCGGAAGATGTTTCTCCGGTCCCGGGCCAACTCGATCGAGGGCGGCACGTCCGAGATCCAGCGCAACATCCTGGGCGAGCGGGTTCTCGGGCTCCCGGGCGAGCCGCGGACCGACAAGGTGCTGCCCTGGAAGGACGTTCCCCGCTCCTGACCGGAGCACGAGGGCCGAACTCGCGAACTCAGGGGGTTCGGAGGCGGGCGCGAGTGCGCGAGCCACGACCTCGTTCGGGGCGTCAGGGGTGAGCGCGGAAGTGGTCGTAGGCGGCCAGCGTCTCGGCGGCGACCACGTCCCAGTCCAGCGGGCTCAGATCGGGTCGACCCTCCCGGGCTCGGCCGGCCCAACGGGTGATCTCGGCCAGCTGGTCGGTCGTCAGCTCGCCCTCCAGCGGCATGGTCCACTCGGGGCCGGTGATCGATGCCAGGTCCTCGATGGCGCCGCTGGCGCTGATGGCCACCGGCCGGTCCGCGGACAGGGCCATGATCGCAGCGCCGCTGTTGTGCAGGTTCCGGTAGGGAAGGACCACGGCGTCGGATGCCGCCAGGTGCAGCGCGAGCTCGTCCTCGGTCAACCAGCGCAGATCGAGGTGGACCCGCGGATGGCCCGCCGCCCGCTCGACCGCGTCGCGCAACCCCGGTTCGCGCACATTGCCCGCCACCAGCAGGTGAGCTCCGGGTGGATCGGCCGCCGTGAAGGCGTCGATCAGGCCCGGCACGTTCTTGTAGGGCCGGATGTGCCCGACGGCGGCCAGCACCGTCGCCTCGGGGTCCAGCCCCAGCTCCCGGCGGGCGTCGGCCCGGTCGTACGGCCGGGCCGTGAGGTCGCGGTAGTGGCCGTGACGTACGACGCACCGGGGCGTCCCGATCAGCTGCGGGATGGCGTCGTCGCTCTGCTCGGCCGAGTCGGTGGACAGATGGATGACGCCGTCGACCGAGGAGAAGAACCGGTCACGGAGCGCACGCTCGAGTCGCGGATGATGGGTCTCGTGCGACGCGAGGTTGTGGCAGGTCCACACCACGGTGGTGCCACGGCGGCGCAGGATCGCCACGGTGCTGAGGAACGCCGCCGTCTTCGCCGAGGCTCGCACGGTCGACGGCGACTCGACGCATCCCTCGGGCCAGTGGACGTGGAGCACGTCGGCCCGGCTGCGCCATGCGTCCTGCAGTGAGAACTCGGCCACCGAGACCACGCGGTCGGACTGGTCCCGCACGGCGTCGTAGAGCAGCGCGGTGTACGGATTGCCCGTGTTGCGATCCGGCCACGCCAGCACCGACAGTGGTCTCCCGGTCATGCCCCTCCATCTCGTGGGCCGCTCGCCGATCAAGGGGGTAGGAGGCCTCGATCAACGGCATCGCCTCGCAGGGTACCCTTCCCTTCTCCACGGCGGTCTGGGCCGAAATTCCCTTTATGACTACTCCTCGCATCGCCGTCATCACCCCGGCGCACAACGAAGCCGAGCGGATTGCCGGCCTGGTCACCAGCGTCCGGTCGCAGACCGTGACGCCGGTGCGGTGGATCGTGGTCGACGACGGCTCCACCGACGACACCGCCGGTGTGGTCCGCTCCGCAGCGGCCGATCTTCCCTGGGTCGAGGTCGTCCGCCGCTCCACCGACCCGACCCGATCATTCTCCTCGAAGGCTCATGCGGTGGCCGCCGGCCGCGAGGCGCTGGACGGGCTCGACTTCGACTACCTGGCCTGTCTCGACGCCGACATCAGGCTCGAACCGACCTACTTCGCCCAGATCGTCGAGCGCTTCCGAGCCGACCCCGAGCTGGGGGTCACCGGTGGTGTCTACGCCCACCCCGTCGGTGACCAGATCGTGGTCGACCGGCCCCCCGAGCACCATGTTCCCGGCCCCTCCCAGGTGTTCCGGGCCCCCGTCTTCGATGACATCGGTGGCTACTGGCCGCTCCCGCACGGCGGGGTCGACACGGCGGCCAACGTCGCCGCCCGCATGCGGGGGTGGACGACTCGATCGTGGCCCGATCTGCTGGTGACGCACGACCGCCGCATGGGCACCGGCGGCGGCCGTCATCCGGTCGTGGCCGAGTACCACAAGGGTATGCAGGACCACGATCTCGGAGCCGACCCGCTCTTCGAGCTCGGCAAGCTCGCCGGTCGACTGTTCCGATCGCCGGTCGTGCTGGGCAGCCTGGCCCGGTTCGCCGGCTACGTCCGCAACGCGTTGCGCCCGGGCGGACCCACCGTGGGCCCCGAGTTCGTCCGGTTCGCTCGGGCCGAGCAGCGGCAACGCATGCGCTCGGCCCTGACCTCCCGGTTGCCGGGCAGTCGGGCATGAGCGACGGATCACCGACCGGCGTCGGGTGGGCGCGTCACCAACTGGGCCGGATGACCGGCGCCGAAGGTGGGATGACGGCCGCAGCGCTCGGCACGCTGTTCACCAGCCTGGGCGGGACCTCGATCCGGTTCGTCCTCCAGATCGCGCTCTCCAACTGGCTCGGCCAGGCCGCCTACGGGCTGTTCGTCCTCGGGCGCGGCTGGGGTGAGCTGCTGTCCAAAGTGCCGAACCGCGGGTATCAGCTGACCGCCCTCCGGTACCTCCCCGACTACGAGCACAGCGACGAGTGGGGCCTCTACCGGGGGTTCGTTCGGTCCTCCAACCGGGAGACGGCCCTGGGTGGGATCGCGCTCGCCGTCGGCACGGCGTTGGCCTACGGCGTCTTCGTCGCCGAGCCCCAATCCGCCATCATCGTCGGCCTCTTCCTGGCACCGGCCCTCGCCGTCCTCTCGATGTACCGGTCGTTGCTCCAGGCCGCCCACCAGTTCGTTCCGGCCACGGCGCTGACCGAGCTCGTGCAACCGGTGCTGTTCGGCGTGGTGCTCGGTGCACTGGTGCAGGCGACCGACATGACCGCAGAGGTGGCGCTCGTGCTCTACATCGGCTCGATCCTGGTGACGGCCGGATTCGAGGCCGTGTTGCTGCGACGCTCGCTTCCCGAGGCACTGCACTCCAGCGAGCGTCGGTACGAGCGGAAGGAGTGGGTGGCGAGTGCCCGACCACTCTTCGTCGCCCAATTGGCCTTGGCGGCCCTTCAGGTGGTGGACCTGCTCGTCGTGGGCGCCATTCTGGGCGCGGCCGACGCAGCGCTGTATGGCGTCGCCACCCGGGTCGCGGTGCTGGGCCGAGTCGTGAACAGCGGACTGGAAGCGGTGGTCTCTCCCCGGATCTCGAAGGCGTACGCATCGGGCGCGCCGGGCGAGATCCAGGGAATCGTCGACCACACCATCCGCTTGTCGGCGGCCCCGACGGTGGGATTCGCTCTTCTCGTGGCGCTGGCTGCTGATCCGATCCTGTCCTTGTTCGGAGCCGAGTACGTCGACGCCCGTACGGTGCTGCTCATCCTGCTCATCGGAAACGTGACCAATGCGCTCACCGGTCCGTCCGGATTCGTCATCTCGATGACGGGCTCCGAGTGGACCTACGCGGTGGTGATGAGTGCGCACGCTGTCGGTCTGGTCGTCCTCAGCTTCTGGCTGGGCTGGGCGTACGGCATCGTCGGCGTCGCGATCGGCCGCTCGCTCGTCAACGTCTCCTGGAACCTGACGCTGGTCGTGATCGCCCGTCGGCGCCTCGACGTGCGGTGCTACCCGAGGCGCGCCACCTTCAGTCGGGCCTGAGCGCGTCGTCCGGTTCGGTCCGGAACCGGCGGGCCGCACCGATGACTCGGCGCGTCAGCGGATGCGAGACGGCGATCGAGCCGGCCATCCACTGACGCCCGTCCCACCCCCGACGGGCGGCGAGGGCCGCGAGGTCCCGGGCCCTGACGGGTTCGCCGAGCGTTGCGACGGCCCGACCGGACGCGTCGCGTTCGAAGGGGAGCGCGGTCCAGTACGTCGCCTCGTCGTCGGTGGGGTCGAGCCAGAAGGCCTGCGCCGTGGTGGTGATTCGGGCCCGGATGTCGTCGGCGAGGTGGGGGGGCTCGAGCATCGGTGCGGATCGTTCGGTGACCTCTGCCACGATGCGGTGCAGCGGGGCGACGTGGGCGCTCTCCCGAACCGGATCGGGTGCGGTGCGGAACAACGGCTCGACCCTGCCGTCGACGCGGTGGAGTCCGATCATGCCCGGTTCGTCGGTGGCGGTCATCGTTTCGAACAGGCCGACCGCATTGTCGACGACCGGGGGATCCTGATGGTCGAACAGATAGCGCTCGATCCGGACGGGATGGAGCAGGGTCTCGGCGATGTTGCGGCCGAGATGGAAGTGGTGGAGCTCGACGTCGGAGGCCGACTCGGCGACCGACGTCATCATGGCGGCCTGCTGGCCGCGCCATCCGATGTCGACGACGCCGATCCGCTCGCTGGAGGTCAGACCGCGATCGCGGAGGTACTCGACGAGCAGCTCCCGGTCGGCCTCGGCCTGCTGGGTCAGCGCCGTCCGGAATCGGGGGTCGTCGAAGCACGCTCGCCACTCCTGGGCCGTCCGCTCGGGCGGGACGCTGCGGTCCAGCGGGAACCCGTGCTCCTCGAACACCGGACCGACCGTGTCGGCGTCGAGCCGGAGCTTGGCCAGGAACTGGGAGACCGGAAGCAACTCGGTGTGTTGGCGAAGAAACGACGACGGGGTCTCGTGGCCGCAGTCGATCCACGCGTCGAGGTCGGCTGCAGCCGAGGCCAGCCTCACCGAGTCGCGCGAGAGGTGGACGTAGGAGCCCGGAAGATCCGACGTGATCGTCGACGGGAGGCGCCGGTAGACCTCGTAGGGCACCCGGCCGTTGCGTGACAGGAAGACCAGCCGATCCAGCCCCAACTGGGCGGCGCGGTGCGCGACCCAGGTGGTGAATCCGATCATGGCGGGGGCGGCGACCCCGGCCACGACCGACGCGAGCGCGGGATCGTCGCCGCGGGCGATGGCATCGAGCCGAACCTGTCGTGCGGCTCCGGCGATCACGGATCCGAGATCGCGCCGATCGGCCAGGTCGGGAGAGATCAGGGCGTGCTCGTAGCGGCTGGGCTCGGCGGTTCGCACCAGCTTCGTGGCCACGCCCCGCTTTCGGGCCATGGCGTGATCGGCCCACGGGTCGTTGCCGACGTGCAGCAGGCGGTCGGGGGATCGACCGCTCCGGGAGACCAGTTCGGAGAAGAGGTCCCCGCCCATCGCTTTCGACGCACCGACATCGCAGCTGACGAGGAAGAGATCGTCCGGATCGAGAAGGCCGAGCTCTGCGAGCCTCGGGCCGAGCACGTCGGCGCCCAGGTGCATGTCGCTGACCAGGGCGATCCGGACGCCCCGGCCTCGGAGCGCAGCGAGCAGGTCCGGAGTTCCCGGCACGACGGCCAGGCGTTCGAGGTCGGCCGTCTGCTCGAGTCGGACGGCGCGGCGGGGGAGGCCGGGATCCCAGCCGAGTGCCGCTCCGACGTGGGCCATGATGGCGTCGAGGTCCGGGGCGCGTCCCGGTGCCTCGTCGGCGGCGGACGTGCTCGCGTGGCTTCGGGCTCGGGCGTAGGCGACCGGATCGACGCCATCGCCGGCAAGTCGGGCGCCGACGATCAGGTCGACGGCCCCCGGGGCCGCTTCGGCCCGCACGACCAGTGTGTCGAACACGTCGAACGAGACCAGTTCGATCTCGTCCAGGCCGGGCCAGCGGTGCGTCAGCGCATCGACCGAGAGGTCGAGGCCCGTCCCGCCGCCTTCGTCCCGTCTCCTGGCCAGCTTGGATCGGGCGGTCGCGACCGCTCCGGTGATGCGTCGATCAGGCTGCAACGAGCTGCCCTTCGCCCGGAGCGGGGGAGGGGAATCCTTCGTCCAGCGGGACGCCCCGATGGGCGAAGACCGCGGCCAGCGCGATGATGGTGAGAGACGGACGGTTGACCACCGCTTCGGTCATCCCGCCGACGATGATCGCCACGACCAGCCCGTCCTGCCACGGGGTGTCCCAGCGGCGCCAGCGCCGGAAGAACGCGACCAGTCCTGACAGGAAGAGGAGCAGGCCGGGAATGCCGTGGCCCAGGGCCAGCTCGGTGAGGATGTTGTGGCTGTTGTAGGCGTACCACCAGATCTCGCCCTCCTTTGCCGCCTCCACCCAGAGGTCCTCACCCGTCGCCGTGCCGTACCCCTGGACCGGGTTCTCCCGGATCAGATCGATCGCGATCGGCCAGATGGTGGTGCGGCCGTTGAAGCTTCCGACGTCAGCGGGGTCGTCGGAGCGGGACAGCGCCTGCGAAGTGCCCCCGCCCAGGCTGACGAACGCCATCCCGAGGGCGAAGCACACCGCAAGGACGGCCAGGACGGTGCGGGCGCCCCGGCGCCGGCCCAGCACGACGAGCCAGGCGGCGAAGACCGCGATCAGGGCGGTGCGGGTGTTGGTGCCGATGAGCACCACCGCGGACAGCGGAATGGCCAGGGTGGCCAGCCGGTGGGCCCTGCGGTCGAGCCGCCAGAGCGTCGCCGCCAGGAGCAGGGTCATGGTGCTGTAGCGGGCCAGATTGGTGGGCCCGAACGTGAGCCCGTTGAAGCGCTGCTCCCCGGCCAGCGACACATTGCCCGAGCCGAGGTCGGTCAGCAGCCCCAGGGCCAGGAACACGGTGGCGGTCCCGACGGTGACCACCGCGAACCGGCGCCACCCGAACACGCTCACGAACCAGACGGCCGTCAGCCACAACCCGACGATGCCGAGGCCCTGGAGGATCGTCTGGCGGGGCGAGAGACTCCAGAGGATCGTGGCCATGGACCACGCCAGCCAGACGGTCATCCAACCCTGAGGCGACCGCGCCAGCGCCCGCGGGAGGATGCGACTGACGACGGGGAGCACCAGCGGTGGCAGGAGGAGGAAGGGCGCCAGGAACGCCCACTTGGCCAGATCGACGCCCCCGGAGACCAGGCCGACGGTCTCGAAGTCGAGGTCGGCGAGGAACACCTGACCCGCGAGCAACGCGGCGGACCCCAGGGCGATCAGGTGAGCCCGGTGGAGCGACCACAGCTCTCGGTAGGCCGTGAGCATCGGTCAGGCCGAAGCGCCGGACTCGGTCCGGTCGAGTGTCTCGGGCTGGATCAACAACACCCCGAGGAGGGTTTCACCGGCCCGACGGATGCGGGTGGTGCGGGACCGGAGCGCCGGGGCCCGGGTCTTGCCCTCGGCCGCGATGACGACCACACCTCCGCAGATCCGGCTGCGGAGGCGGAACTCGTCATCGGTCTCGTAGTCGCCGTCCAGGTCGACCAGCACCAGATCCTGCTTGGCCTCATCGTCGATGAACGTGGCGATGTCCTCGAGTTCGTCGAGCGACCGCAGGTTCTCGATCCGGATCAGATCGGCGCTGTCCGGCATGTTCCGCTCGGTGCCCTTCGACTCGGGGCCCTCGACCGCCAGCACCGTGAGGCCCCAGTCGGGGAGGCGGCGGGCGAGAAGGTCGATCGTCGCCTCGGCCGGGGCGTCCCCGCTCCCGGCCAGGCCGATCACGCGGGTCCCCTGCGCCAGATGCTCGAGGAGCTCGTCGGCGGTGGCGGCCAGGCCGGTGGGACCGTCGTCGCCTTCGGTGATGTGCCCGAACGTGGAGGTCTGCGTCATCGCCTCGGCGTGCCACGGGGTGCGGACGATCCCGAGCTCGCGCTCGAGGACGATGACGGCCACCGCGCTGACCATGGAGGCCGCCAGACCGGCGAGGATCGCCTTGGCCCAGGGACGTGCGGACGCATCGGGTTCGGTGAGCTCGGCGCGGCGAAGCAATTGGGCCTCGGGTTGCACCGATGCGAGCTGGCGGTTCAGTGTGTCCAGCTGGTTGGTGAGGGTGAGCTGCTCCTCGAGGTACGAGTCGCGTTGCAGTTCCAGCGATCGGAAGTCGACCCCGAGTCGGGCCAGCTCGATGCCGGCGCCGACGTCGCCCCGGAGCAGGTCCTGCTGGTCGAGGTTGGCCTGGATCTCGACGTTGAGCTCGTCGACCTGGTTGCCGAGATCGCTGATCTCGGTCCGCAGTGCGTCGATTTCGCCGGTGAGCCGGTCCTGCTGGGTCGAGACGGTGCGCTCGGACAGCCGCTGGGCCGCCATGGTGGCCGCGTCGCCGGCCGTCGCCCCGTCGGCAGCGGTGGCGGTGATTTCGACGAAGGCCTGGTTGGCGGGGATGCTCATGGTGAGCTCATCGATCTCCCCGCCGATCGCATCCTCGATCTCGGTGTCGAACCCGGCTTCGGTGAGGTAGAGCTCGAGCCTGTCGCGGGTGGCGTCGTAGAACGGCCAGACGACCTCGCTGGTCAGGCCGACCCGGACCGTCGCCCTGGTGGTGCTGGTGGCGGCCGATGAGGACAGCAGCACGAGGGTGAAGACGGCGGCGCCGATCAGCCCGATGAGCCAGGCCCTCCGGACAACGGTGCGGATGATCGCTCCGAGCGGTTGGACGTCGCGGGCAGCTGGCTGGCCAAGCCGACCCTTCGTCTGGTATTCGTCGTTCACAAGAAAGAGGAGGGTGTCATCGCACCAGGTCGGCCGAACAGTCGTTGCGCTCTGCGGGGAGGAGCAACGAATCCGTCGACTGGCCCGGAATAGCGATGATACCGCCGCTTTCCTGGTCCTTTTGGCCAGACTGTCTGAGGTGATTCGCCCAGCGACGCGACTCCGACGCTGTGGCAACGTCTCGGGAGTGAATGCGAAGGCTTTGGCGAGTGATCGAGTCGGCCCACCTCCCGGTGGCTCGGTGTGAACCGGCGGAACCGAACCGAGTCGCAACGACGCGACGGGCGAACAAGCAAGGACTGAACATGCATCTCCGATCCGCAGTCGTGGGTTACGGCTATTGGGGGTCCAAGCACGTTCGAGTGCTCAACGGGCTTCCCGAGGTCACGGTGACCGTGGTGGACGGCACCGAGGAGCGCCGGATCGAAGCGCAGCGGGCGTTTCCCGGCGTCGCGGTGGCGGCGACGCTCGAAGAGGTGCTCGACGACGTCGACGCGGTGGTGGTGGCGACACCGCCCAGCAGCCACTACAGCCTGGCCAAGATGGCGCTCGAGGCCGGTCGCCACGTATTGGTCGAGAAGCCGCTGGCCACCTCGGTCGAGGACTGCGAGGAACTGGTCACCCTGGCCGAGTCCAAGGATCTTCGGCTCATGGTCGGGCACACGTTCGAGTACAACTCGGGCGTCTGGAAGCTCCGGGAGATCATCGAGAGCGGTGACTTGGGCGAGGTGCTGTACATCGACACCGCCCGCTTGAATCTCGGCCTCTACCAGCCCGACGTCAACGTGATCTGGGACCTGGCGCCCCACGACATCTCCATCGTCAACTTCCTGCTCCGTTCCTCGCCCACCAGCGTCGTGGCGACCGCCGAGGCTCATCGCGGCGGCCTGTACGAAGACGTGGCGCATCTTCAGCTTCAGTACGAGGATCCGAAGGTGACCGCGTACATCAGGGTCAGCTGGCTCGACCCCTGCAAGGTGCGCCGGGTCACGGTCGTGGGCGATCAGAAGATGGTCGTCAACAACGACATGGCCAGCGAGCGCATCCGGGTCTACGACATGGGGGTCGATCCCAGCGGTCCGGCGTCCCGGATGCACGAGATGCCGCTCGAGTACCGCTACGGCGACATCGTGTCGCCGCAGGTTCCCTTCAACGAGCCACTCGGGGTCGAGGACCAGCACTTCGTGCGCTGTGTCCGCATGTCCGAGCAGCCCTGGTCCGATGGGCGGGTGGGACTCGAGGTGGTGCGGGTTCTGGACGCGGCCAACCGGTCGGTCGACGAGGAGCGGACCATCCACATGGGTCCCGCCCAGCGGCTCACCTGACCCACGCCCACCGGTTGAATCCTGCCGATTTCGGCCGATCCTGACGCTATGGATGCCATCCCGTTTCTCGATCTCTCCGCCATGCACGACGAGATCCGTTCCGAGCTCGACCACGTCTGGTCGGCGGTGTGCAAGGACAACGCGTTCATCGGGGGGCCGTTCGTCGAGGCGTTCGAGCAACGCTGGGCCGACTACTGCGGGCGCCGCCACGCCGTCGGGGTGGCCAACGGCACCGATGCGCTCGAGCTGATTCTGGCCGGATCGGAGATCGGCCCTGGTGACGAGGTCATCGTCCCGGCCAACACCTTCCTGGCCACCGCCGAGGCGGTCTGCAACGTTGGCGCCACTCCGGTCTTCGTCGACGTCGATCCCGACACCCTGCTGATCGAGGCGTCGGCGGTCGAGGCCGCGGTCACGTCCCGTACCAGCGCCGTGATGGTCGTCCACCTCTACGGCCAGATGGCGGACGTCGATGCCATCGGCGCCGTCTGTCAGCGGGCCGGCATCGCACTGATCGAGGACGCCGCCCAGGCCCACGGCGCCACCTGGAACGGTCGGCGGGCCGGGTCCTGGGGCATCGCGGCCGGCTTCAGCTTCTATCCCGGCAAGAACCTCGGCGCCTTCGGCGACGGCGGGGCGGTCGTCACCGACGACGACGACCTCGCCGACCGGGTTCGGTCGATCGCCAACCACGGCCGGTCGTCGACCGACCGTGACGCCCACCCCTTCCTGGGCCGCAACAGTCGCCTCGACGGCCTCCAGGCTGCGGTGCTCGACGTCAAGCTCGAGCATCTCGACCGATGGAACGCCGGCCGGCGGGCCGCCCATGCCGTCTACCAGGAGACGCTGCCGCAGACGGTTCGCCTGGTCGGGACCAGGCCCGAGGTCGAGGGGGTCCACCACCTGCTGGTCATCGAGACCGACGACCGCGACGGAGTCCAGCGACAGCTGGGCGAAGCGGGAATCGGCACCGGTATCCACTACAAGGTCCCCTGTCACCGCAACGAGCCGTTCGCCGCCTTCGCCGACCGACCGTTCCCGGTCACCGAGTGCGCGGCCGACCGGATCCTCTCGTTGCCGATGTTCCCCCAACTGCAACCGCATCAGGTCGAGCGCGTCGCCGAACAGTTGCGGGCGATCACGGGTCGCTGACGTGGCCGCCGCCTCGATCGACACGAAAGCCGGCGGCGGGTCCGCCACGACACCGATCGTGGTGGGAGGCGGGCCGTTCTACGAAGCCGTCGCCCGCGTGCGCGACCTCGTGCTCGGCCTCCCCGCCCTGATCCTGCTCAGCCCGCTGCTGCTGGCCTGCGCCGCCGCCATCCGGATGAGCAGCCCCGGCCCGGCCATGTTCCGCCAGGAGCGCGTCGGGCGCAACGGGGTACCGTTTCGGATCTACAAGTTCCGCACGATGAAGGTCGGCACCGACGACCATCGGCACCGCGACTACGTGACGAAGTTGCTGACCGACGGCGAGGAAGAGGCGGCGGAGGACGGCGTGTTCAAGCTCGCCGACGACGATCGCATCACGAAGGTGGGGGCCCTCCTGCGCCGGCTCAGCTTCGACGAGCTCCCGCAGCTGCTCAACGTCGTCAGCGGAGAGATGTCCCTGGTGGGACCTCGGCCCGGGATCGACTACGAGGTCGAGCTCTACCGGCCCGAGGACCGGGCCCGGCTCCTGGTCAAGCCCGGGATGACCGGGCTGTGGCAGGCCACCGAGCGCAATCACGTCGGGATGCGAGAGATGTTCGATCTCGACCGTCGCTACGTGCAGGACCGTTCGATCGGTCTCGACTTCGAGATCATGGTCAAGACCGTCGGTCAGATGGTGCAGCCCTCGGGCGCTCGATGAGCGCCTTGGGAGTGCTTCTGCGCACGTCCTCGGGCGCTCGATGAGCGCCTTGGGAGTGCTTCTGCGCACATCCTCGGGCGCTCTGTGAGGGCCCGTCGCCGTCGCGCGTTGCTCGTCGTCGAGAACGAGTCGGTGCCCCACGACCAGCGGGTGTGGCGTGAGGCCACGACCCTCCGTCGCGACGGATGGACGGTGTCGGTCATCTCGCCCCGCGGCGCGGGACGCGACGACCGTCGCCACGAGGTCATCGACGGCATCGAGATCCACCGGTTCACGCTGCGAGAGGCGGGCGACGGTGTCGTGGCCTACGTCCTCGAGTACGGCCTGGCCGTGGCCAAGATCCTCTGGTTGATGGCGAAGGTCCGCGTTCGCCGCGGCTTCGACGTGGTCCAGCTCTGCAATCCGCCGGACGTGCTCTTCGCCGCCGCCCTGCCCTTCCGGCTGCTCGGCGCGCGCGTCATCTTCGACCACCACGACCTGAGCCCCGAGCTCTGGCGGTCGCGGGGAGGGTCCCCGGTGGTGCACCGGGCCCTGCTGTGGGCCGAGCGGGCCACCTTCGCGGTCGCTCACGTGGTGATGTCCACCAACGAGTCCTACCGGCGGATCGCCATCGGACGCGGCGGCGTGGATCCCGTCGACGTCTTCGTGGTCCGCAACGGTCCCGACCTCGATCGACTCGTCCCCGCCTCGCCCGATCCCCGGTTCCACAACGGGCGGGACCACCTCCTGGGGTACGTCGGGACGATGGGGCCTCAGGATGGCGTCGACTACCTGATCCGGGCGCTCGACGTCCTGGTCCACGAGCGGGGTCGCGACGTGCAGGCGGTGCTGGTGGGAGACGGCCCCGAGCTGGACTCGCTGCGCACGCTGACCGACGAGCTCGAGCTGGCGGAGCACGTCACGTTCACCGGTCGGGTCGCCCCCGACCAGGTGGCGGCGCCGCTCTCGTCCGCCGACGTATGTGTGTGTCCTGATCCTCGGTCGCCGCTGAACGAGGTCTCGACCATGATCAAGACGCTCGAGTACATGGCGCTGGGCAAGCCCATCGCGGCGTTCGATCTCGTCGAGACCCGGGTCTCGGCCGGCGACGCCGCGGTCTACGCCGCAGGCGACCGACCCGAGGATCTGGCCGACGCGATCGTTTCGTTGCTCGACGACGAGGATCTGCGGACCCGCATCGCCGGCCGGGGACGCACGCGGGTCGAGCAGGGCCTGACGTGGAAGCACAGCGAGCCCCAGCTGCTCGCCGCCTACCGGCGCGCCCTCGCCTGACGAGCACGCTCGGGGTCGGGCCCCCTGGTGCTCGCGGAATCGTCAGTCGCCCATGACGCGGGCGGGGACGCCGGCCACGGTGGCGCCGGCTGGGACGTCGCGGGTCACGACCGCTCCCGCGGCGACCAGCGCCCCTTCACCGATGGTGATGCCGGCCACGATCGTGGCGCCCGAACCGATGCTGGCGCGTCGTTCGACCACCGTGTCCACCTGCTCCCAGTCGTGGGCACCGGCCAGGTCGCCGGTCTCGGTGGTGGCCCGCGGCTGGAGATCGTTGGTGAACATGACGCCGTGCCCGACGAACACCTCGTCGCCGATGGTGACGCCGGTGCAGAGGAACGAATGGCTCGAGATCTTGCAGCGCCTTCCCACCACGACGTCACGCTGGATCTCGACGAACGGGCCCACGGCCGACTCGTCGCCGATGGTGCAGCCGTAGAGGTTCACATAGACGCCGAGTCGCACGTCGTCGCCGATCGTGACGTCGTTGAGCGTCCGTTTCGGGTCGTCGGAATCGTGTGCCATCGCCGGAATGTACCCGGCGGGTTCAGGCCGCTGGTGCTTGGTTGGCGAACGCCCGCCGCTCGTCCTCGATGACCCGTGTGTCAGCGGCCGACCCCGCGTCGTCGGTGGGCTCCGGGAGTCGTCCGGCCACCACGTAGTCGGCCCGGAACTCGTCGCGCACCTCGCCGGAGTCGTCGAGCAGCCAGCCCATGGCGAGCCGCCGAGGGACCCGGATCTGTTCGGGCCGCTCGAAGGTGCCGTAGACGTGGTCCCACAACGCCGTGGTGACCCCGTGGTTGGCCATCGGGTGGCCGAAGTGGTGGTGGAAGTGGTGGCGGCGCAGCCAGAGGTCGTACCGGCGCCGGGGCGGGCGGGCGTGGGCCCGCCAGTGCATCATCTCGTAGAAGAGATAGCCGAGCATCCAGCCCAACGCCACGCCGACCCCGATCGAGGGGCTCGTCGCGGCGGAGAGCAGCACACCGATGGCGATCCCGACGACGACGACGCCGAAGTAGCTGAGGAAGCGGGTGAACGGGTCGGTGCGATCGGGATGAGCGTGGTGCAGGAGGTGCTCGCGGGAGGCCAGACCCCGACCCTTCAGGTGATGCATGGCGAAGCGATGGAGGTGGTACTCGCCGGCGATCCAGAGGAACCAGCCGGTGAAGAAGGCGATGATCGGGACGAGGGCGGTCATGGTGCGGTGGCTTCCGTCGAGGGCGTGGGTGGTTCGTCGGCGTCGGGGACCGGGGGAGCGAGGCGGCCGTCGCCGGCCAGGGTGTCCAGGAGCTCGTTGGACCGGTCGAGTCGTTCCTCGGAGACCCCCCACCCGCGCAGGAGGTCGACGCAGAGCTGCTCGGCCAGGGTCACGCCGTCGAACAGCTCGGCATCGATCTCGTCGAGCTTGCTCACCTGGAGGACCCCGCCGACGGCGGCGGCGAGGGTGACGACCCGAGCCATGCTGTCGCCGGGTGTGACGGCTCCGTGCTGTTCGGCGGCGTCGATGCAGGCGCGGGCCTGGTCGAGCAGGGCCATGGCGGCGGGCAGGACGCGGTGGACCTCGTCCATCGGGACGTGGGAACGCCACTCGCCCATGAGCGACTGCATCAGTCGGATCTCTTCGGGGAAGGTGACGGCACTGGCGCAGAACCAGCGGCCGAAGGCGATGAGCCGGAAGGCCGCCAGGTCGGCGCCGGTCAGGCCCTGGTCCGCGGCGAGCCGATCGCTGTCGGTGCGGAGCAGCAGCGCCGAGGTGGCGAGCCGGTCGATGGCCTCGCGCTGGACCTCGGCGACCAGGGCACCCTTGCTGGGGAAGTAGGAGTAGACGGTGCCCACGGCGGCATCGACCGAGTCGGCCAGGCGCTGCATGGTCAGGGCGTCGAGCCCCTCGTCGGTGGCGATGTGCAGCGCGGCCCGCAGGTACCGGCGGCTGCGCACCAGGCGGTTGCGGGCCCGGCGCCCGGTGGGCACGGCTGCCGCGTCGGTCGTGCCCACCGGGTCGGGGATCGAAGCTTGAACCACGTTCAATATTTGAACAGAGTTCAATATTCCTGTCAAGCCGGTCCGAATCGGACGGTTCCGACCGGCGCCGGAGTCAGGGTCGCCGCAGGTTCGACCGCAGCGTCTCGACGACGGCCCGCTGTGCGCAGCCCTCGAGGTGGTCGTTCACCAGGCCCATCGCCTGCATGAACGCGTAGACGGTGGTCGGTCCGACGAAGCGCCACCCCCGTTGCTTGAGATCGCGGCTGAGCGAGCGCGAGGCGTCGGTCTGGGTGAGCTCCATGAGCGCGGCGTGGGTGACCGCGGCGGGACGCTCGGACGCCGGTGGCTCGAACCCCCACACGTAGCGCGCCAGCGAGCCGTGCTGTTCCTGGATCTCGAGGCAGCGGCCGGCGTTGTTGACCGTGGCCTCGATCTTGCCCCGGTGTCGGATGATGGCTGCGTCGTCGAGCAGCGCCGCGATCTTCGCCTCGCCGAACCGGGCGACGGTGGCGGGATCGAACCTGGCGAAGGCCCGGCGGAAGGCCTCGCGCTTGCGTAGCACCGTGATCCATGAGAGCCCTGCCTGGAACCCCTCGAGGCACACCTTCTCGAAGAGGCGAGTGTCGTCGAGGACGGGTCGGCCCCACTCGGTGTCGTGGTAGGCGACGTACAGGGGGTCGTCGCCCGCCCACCAGCATCCGACGGTGCCGTCGGCCCGGCGGGCCAGGCCACCGGCCAGCGGGGGAGGGGTCGGGTCGGTCATGGGCGGGCCACCGAGGTCGGAGGGCAGGGAGCGTACCGGCCCGACCGTGCGGTACGAACGGGCCCGCCGCTCCCCTTCATGGAACTCGCGGCCTCAGCGTCCGGAAGTGGACCCTCATGCCGCACGTTCGAGGAGCGGCGAAGAGGGCGACGGCGGTGGGCGCGGGAGCGGGGCCTGGGTAGGCTCGCCCCAGGCGTTTCTGACACAGTGTCAGAAGCGAACCGCAGGCCCGATCCGTCTCGGCGACGGTCGTGCGCCGACCACCAGGAGCTCCCTTGCGCGGCATCATCTCCTACGGGGTCCACATCCCCTACAACCGACTCGCCCGGACCGCCATCGGTGAAGCCCTGGGCTCCGGCGGTGGCCGCGGCACCCGAGCGGTGGCCAGCTACGACGAGGACACCACCACGATGGCCGTCGAGGCCGCCCGACTGGCGCGGCGGGCGCGACCCGATGTCGAGGTCGACGACGTCTGGTTGGCCACCTCTTCGCCCGCCTATCTGGACAAGACCAACGCGTGCGCCGTCCATGCCGCACTCCGGCTCGATTCCTCGACCGGCGCCGCCGATATGGGGGGCGCTGTCCGTTCGGGCCTGGCGACCCTCGTGGCCGGTCTGGGCGGTGGGGGCACCACGCTGGTCGCCGCGTCCGACATCCGGACCGGGCTGCCCGGCAGCGCCGACGAGCGCGATGGTGGCGACGGCGCGGCGGCGTTCGTCGTCGGCGAGACCGATGGGCCGGTCCTGGCCGAGCTCATCGGCCGGGGCGCGGCCACCGAGGAGTTCCTCGACCGCTGGCGGCTGCCCGGTGAGCCCCGCTCGCAACAGTGGGAGGAACGGTTCGGCGAGGGGAAGTACGCGGCACTGGTGAAGCAGGCCTGGGCCTCGGCGCTCGACGCCGCCTCGATCGCCCCGGACCAGGTGGATCGCGTCGTCGTCACCGGGAGTCACACCCGGGCGGTGCGGTCGGCCGGCCGCAAGCTGGGCTTGGCCGAAGGTGCGCTGGTCGACGACCTGTCCGCCTCGGTCGGCAACACCGGTGCCGCCCACGCCGGGATCCTGCTGGCATCGGCCCTCGACACCGCCGAGCCCGGTCAGATCGTCGCGGTCGTCATGCTGTCCGACGGCGCCGACGTGCTCGTCTTCCGGACCGGCGACGCGATCGCGGACTGGCAGCCGCAGCGACCGGTGGCCGCCCAGGTGGCTGCCGGCTCCGACGCCCTCCCGTACACGAAGTTCCTCTCGTGGCGAGACATGCTGACCGTCGAACCGCCTCGCCGACCCACACCCCAGCGGCCGTCGGCGTCGGCGGCCGGACGCTCCGAGGGCTGGAAGTACGGATTCGTCGGCGGGAAGGACCGCAGCAGCGGGATGGTGCACCTCCCGCCCCAGCGCAAGAGCGAGAAGGGCTCCGCCCTCGACGAGATGGACCCGGCCCCGATGGCCGACGTGCCGGCCACCGTCGTGACCAGCACCGTCGACCGCGTGTCGTACTCTCCCAGCCCGCCCATCGTCGCCGCCGTCATCGACTTCGACGGCGGGGGGCGGATGCCGGTCGAGCTCACCGATGCGGCCGCCGACGAGATCGCCATCGGCGACCGGGTCGAGATGACCTTCCGGCGGCTCTACACGACCTCCGGAATCCACAACTACTTCTGGAAGGCCCGACCCATCCGGGTCGAGGGCTGACCACACCGTCGAGACAGACACGGAGCACGCCATGGGATCACACGGCATCCGAGACCAGGTGGCCATCGTCGGGATGGGCTGCACCAAGTTCGGTGAGCACTGGGACATGGGCACCGACGACCTGGTGGTCGAAGCCGCCGAACTCACCTACGCCTCTGCGGGGGTCGTCCAGGACGACATCGACGCGTTCTGGCTCGGCACCTCGATCTCCGGTCGCAGCGGGATGGATCTGGCCCGACCGCTGAAGGTCCACGGCAAACCGGTCACCCTGGTGCAGAACTTCTGCGCCACCGGATCCGAGGCCATGCGCAACGCGGCCTACGCGGTGGCGTCGGGTGCGTACGACGTCGCCATGGCCCTGGGTGTGGAGAAGGTCAAGGACGGGGGCTGGCAGGGTCTGCCCGCCCCGCTGCCTCCGAACGACGGCACCGAACGCGCCCTGACCGCGGCAGCGATGTTCAGCCTGGTGGCGCCCGCGTACGGTGACAAATACGGCGTCAGCAAGGAACAGATGCGCGAGGTCCTGGCCAAGATCGCGGTCAAGAACCACCACAACGGCGCCCGCAACCCGCTGGCCCAGTACCAGCGTGAGGTCACCGAGGACACGGTCTGCAACGCCATGGCCATCGCCGGTGACCTTGGTGTGTTCGACTGCGCCGGGGTGGCCGACGGCGCTGCCGCGGCGATCCTGGTGCGAGCCGAGGATGCGCACGAGTACACCGACACGCCGCTCTACATCAAGGCGTTGTCGATGGTGGCCGGGACCGGTGGCGGCAATCTTGACCCCGACTACGACTACACGACCTTCCCCGAGTGTGTGGCCGCCGCCCAGGATGCCTACCAGCAGGCCGGCATCACCGACCCCCGGGGTCAGTTGGCCATGGCCGAGGTGCACGACTGCTTCACGCCGACCGAGATGGTCCTGATGGAGGACCTCGGGTTCGCCGACCGGGGCACCGCCTGGCAGGAGGTGCTCGACGGCACCTTCGCGCTGGACGGGGAGCTGCCGGTCAATCCCGACGGTGGGCTGAAGAGCTTCGGTCACCCCATCGGAGCGTCGGGCCTGCGGATGATGTACGAGGCCTGGCTGCAGCTTCGGGGCGAGGCGCCCGACGATCGTCGCATTCCCGACAGTGGCAAGAAGTACGCCCTGACCCACAACCTGGGCGGGTACCCGGGGGAGATGGTGTCGTTCGTGGGACTGGTGTCGGCCGAACTGGACTGAGGCCGCGCAAGCGAGCAAGGAGCGAGCATGGTGGCGAAACGGTACGAGATCGACCCCGATCGGTCGTCGGTGACGGTCCTGGCGACGTCGTCGGTGCACGACATCCACGCCGACGCACCCGGTCCGTCCGGTTGGATCGAGCTCTCGGGCACACCCGGGCGCTTCGGGCCCAAGACGACCCTCGCCGGCCGGCTCGAGGTGGCGGCCGGGGGTCTGAAGGCGGACAACCCACTGGTAGAGCGCGAGATGAAGCGTCGCATCGATGCTCGCCGTCATCCGGTGATCTCCGGTGAGGCGACCGGCGTCGACGGCGCCAGCGGCGACGAGATCGAGCTGACCGGCGAGATCACGTTCCTCGGCCGGGCGGTCGAGGTGACCGGCACGGTGTCGGTGGGCCCCGAAGGTGATGGTCTGCGGGTCACCGGAAGCCAAGAGCTCGACGTGCGGACCTGGGGCCTCAAACCCCCGAAGCTGTTGATGCTCAAGGTCCATCCCGAGGTCACCGTGACGATCGACCTCATCGCCACCTGAGGAATCTGTGCCTCGTGATGTCGACTGAGTCGACATGACTCGGCGTAGATTCCGTTGGGACGTGAGGAGGGGTGCCATGAAGATCGTCGTCGTCCTGTTCGACCGCCTGACCGCGCTCGACGCGATCGGCCCGTACGAGGTGCTCCAGCGCCTGCCCGGTGGCGACCTGGTCTTCGCCGCCCACGAGCCGGGGGAGAAGCGCACCGAGACCGGCCGCCTCGGCCTGATGGCCGATGTGGCGCTGGCCGACGTTCCCGAGCCGGACGTCATCATCGTGCCCGGTGGGTTCGGTACCCGCGCCGTGGCCGAACACCGGCCGACGCTGGATTGGCTGCGGCACGCCCACGAGCACTCCACCTTCACCACGTCGGTCTGCACCGGCTCACTGGTGCTGGGAGCGGCGGGCCTCCTCGACGGGTTGGAGGCCACGACCCACTGGGCCGAGATGGACACGCTCGCCTCGTATGGCGCGATCCCGACCCAGCGCCGCGTGGTCGAGCAGGGGAGGATCATCACGGCGGCCGGTGTGTCGTCCGGGATCGACATGGCGCTGACCGTCATGGCGAAGCTGGCCGGGGACGACATGGCCAGGGCGATCCAGCTGGGGATCGAGTACGACCCGCAGCCGCCGTTCGACGCCGGCTCGGTCGCCAAGGCCGGTCCGGAGCTGACCGAGCTGGTCCGTGCCGCCCTCCAGGCCGAGAACGAGGTCGCCGCCGCGCCGCTCGACCGCTGACCGCTGAATCTGGGGTCGATCGCCTACCGCTACGGTCGAATATCGCCCCCAAATCCTGCGGTAGGTTCGGGACATGACCCGCGAGACCTGCGAGATCTGCCGTTTCGACAGCGACGAGTACACCACAGACGACGTGATCGGCACGCTGCTCACCCTCGAACCGTGGTGGCTCGAGGCGGTCCGCGACATCGATCCCGACGTGTTGAACACCCGCCCGGCCCCGACGGTGTGGGCGCCGTCGGAGTACGCCCGGCACACCAGCGGGGTCACCTGGGCGCTGGCCGAGGGGCTCGAGCAGATGCGTGCCGGTTCGATGCAGCGCGATCCCATCGCCGTTCCGGACGCGTCCGCCGACGATCCGGCGCCCACGATCGACACTGCCGCGTGCATCGCCGAGATCGGCCGCCAGGCCCAACGGATGGCGACGATCGTGCGAGAGCTCGGCGACGACGGACTGCAGGCGCTCACCGGCCAGGTGGGCGATTCCACCATCGATGGCGCCTGGGTGGTGCGCCACGCCGTGCACGACGCCACCCACCATCTCTCCGACACCGGCCGGGACCTGTACGCGCTGGTCGGGGCTTCGGCTCCGCCTGCGTTCGGCCGGGTCGAGTCGGTCAACGTGTCCGACGGCGGCGTACCGAAGCATCCGGTCACTTCGGTCCACATCGGGCGCCGGGGCCTCGAAGGCGACCGGCAGCGGACGCGGAAGCACCACGGGCGGGTCTGGCAGGCGCTCTGCCTCTACTCCATCGACGTGATCGATGCCCTCCAGGAGGAGGGCCACCCGATCCAGGCCGGCAGCGCTGGTGAGAACCTCACCCTGCGGGGGATCGACTGGGTGACGATGCGGCCGGGCGTGCGACTCCAGCTGGGAGACGCCGTCGCCGAGCTGACGGTGCCCGCCACCCCGTGTCGCCACAACGCGCCATGGTTCGTCGGTGGTGACTTCCGTCGCATGGACCACGAGCGCTACCCCGGGTGGTCGCGGTGGTATGCCAAGGTCGTTCGCGACGGTGAGGTCCGTGAAGGTGATCAGGTGATCGTCGACCCCTGATCGTTCGACCTGGCTGGGGTCAGCCGGCGGCCAGGCCCCCGTCGACCGACAGGATCGATCCGTGACAGCGGGATGCCTCGTCGGAAGCCAGCCAGCAGACGGCGGCGGCCGCGGTGTCGGGCTCGGCCATGCCCCGCCAACCGAGGTAGTTGAGCATCAGCTTGCCGTCCAGATCGTCGGGCATGTGCAGGTCGGTGGTCATCGACGTGACCATGCCGCCCGGGGCGACCGCGTTGACCCGGAGCTTCGTCTTGGCGTACTCCATCGCGAGCGACCGCGTCATGTTGATCACGGCGGCCTTCGCCGAGCAGTAGGCGACCGTGTAGGCCTGTCCCATCAGCCCGGCGTTGGAGGACACGTTGACGATGTTGCCCTCGCTCTCCAGCAGATGGGGGACGGCGGCCTGGCACATCCAGAACATGCCGCCCAGGTTGACGCCCATGATCAGGTCGAACTCCTGCTCGGTGACGTCGGTGAAGTGATGGGTCCGGACCACCCCGGCGACGTTGGCGAGCACGTCCAGCGCTCCGTGGCGCTCCACGGCCGTGGCGATCGCGGCATGACATTCGTCGCGCCGGGTCACGTCGTGGACAGCGACGCTGATGGAACCGCCATCGTCGGGGGCCTGGGCAGCGGTCTCGGCCAGGCCCGACTCGTTGATGTCCACGGCCAGCACGTGCGCACCTTCGGCCGCGAACCGCCGCGCCGTCACACCACCCAGCCCGCCGGCGGCACCGGTGACGACCACGGACTTCCCATCGAAGCGACTCATACGATTCCTCTCGTCTCCGTCAGTCTGCGTAGCAGACCACGACGAGATCCCGCTCGTCCTGGCGCGCCGTCCATCGCCGGGGCGGGTCAGTCCTCCGAGGTCACCAGCTCGTGGCGGCGACGCCGACTCGCCAGGAGCAGCACACTGCCGGCGGCCATCATCGCCAGCGCGAGCTGGGCTGCGCTCGCCGAGTCCTGACCGGTGGCCGGAAGCGGGTCGGGCCGGGTCGGGGCGGCGGGGATCGGGTCGGGCGGTGGTGGGGCCGTCCGGAACGAGACCGACGTCGGGGTCGAGTTGTTGCCCGGGTCGCCGTCACCATCGGGATCGATCGTGTCACCGTCGGTGGACCGATCGCTGACCGTTGCGCCGGCCGGGCTCGTGCCGGACACGGCCACCTGATTCTCGAATGGGCCGGTCGAGGATCCCGGTACCACGACCACCCGGAGGAGGATCGTTCCCGATCGGCCGACCGCGAGCGAGTCGGTGCCGGCCAGGAGGTCGATGTCGGCGGTCCCGTCATAGGCGGGGTTGACCGTCAGGTCGTCGCTGGCCAGCTGGTCGACCGTGAAGCTCCTGACCCCGGCGAAGGTTGCGGCCAGGTCCTCGACGGCCTGCACCTCGTCGAGCCGGACGTCGCCGACGTTGGCCACGACGATCTCGTAGGTCACCGCCTGACCGCCGGCGACAGGGGTGGGTCCGGCGGCGACCCGTTTGGCCGCACCGATGCGGGGGTTCTCGTCGAACGGGACCACGGTGGGCTCGTCCTCGTTCGGGTTGCCGTCGCCGTTCGGGTCGGGATCGGTGCCATCGGTCGAGTCATCGTCGACCGGCCGGTCAAAGGGGTCGACGCCTTCGGTGCTCGCGGTGTTCGTGCGACTGGTGACGTCGCCCGGTGTGACGGTGAAGGCGATGGAGACCGTGCCGACCTCACCGGGGGCCAGGCTCTGGCCCGGTGCGATCACGTTGGCGGTCGCCGACCCGTCCCATGCCGGATCGGCGACGAGCGACCCATCGCTCGCGTCGAGCTCGCGGGGGTCGAGTC
Source organism: uncultured Acidimicrobiales bacterium (assembly GCA_963697385.1). Taxonomy (GTDB): domain Bacteria; phylum Actinomycetota; class Acidimicrobiia; order Acidimicrobiales; family CAWCAL01; genus CAWCAL01. The sequence goes on along the minus strand of CAVONU010000001.1, from coordinate 640,280 downwards.
CGGCGAACTGCGAGGCGATGTCGTCGGTGACCACCAAGTTGTCGAGGGTGGTGGCGCCCAGGTTCTCGACGGTGAGCAGCAGGCTCACGCGGGAGGTGCCGTCGCCGTTGTTCGTGACACCGACCAGCGCCTTGGCCAGGCCGATCGCGCTGCTCGAGTCGAGCGAGATCGTCGCGGTGTCCTGATCGTCGACCGGAGACCCGGTCGGCGGCGTGCCGGTGGCGGTGGCGGTGTTGTCGACGGTCCCGGAGTCGACATCGGCCTGGGTCAGGCGGTAGTCCGCCGTACAGGTCGCGGTCTGGCCGGGGTCGAGGTCGGCGAACGGGCAGGCGACGCTGGAGAGGCCGGGGAGCGGGTCGGTGACAGCCACCGGGTCGAGGGTGACGTTGCCGGTGTTCTCGACGGTGAAGGTGTAGGTGATGATGTCGCCGGCCGAGTCGGTCCCGTCTCCGTCGGCATCGACCAGGCTGCCCGACTTCGCCAGTGCGATCCCGGGATCCGGGTCAACCGGCACGGTGGTGCTGTCGGTGTCGGTGACGTCGGGGCCGGCGGGGGGCGTGCCGGTGGCGGTCGCAGTGTTGTCGACCGAGCCGCGGTCCACATCGGTCTGGGTGAGCACGTAGGTGGCGGTGCAGTCCATGTCGACGCCCGGCGACAGGGTCAAGGCCGGGCAGGTGACGGTGGAGAGGCCGGGAAGCGGGTCGGTGACCGTGATCGAGTTCAGCGTTGCGCCGCCGGTGTTCTCGACCGTGAAGGTGTAGGTGATGACGTCGCCTTCGGACTCGAGGCCGTCGCCGTTGGTGTCGGCCAGGTTGCCGATCTTGTCGATGCTGATCGACGGAGCGGCGGCCACCGGAAGGGTGAAGGTGTCGGTGTCGGTGGTGTCGGGTCCGGTGGGGGGTGTGCCGGTGGTGGTGGCGGTGTTGTCGACTTGGCCGTTGTCGATGTCGGTTTGGGTGAGGGTGTAGGTGGCGGTGCAGTCGGTGTCGTTGTCGGGGGCGAGCGTGGTGGCGGGACAGGTGATGGCGGACAGGCCGGGCAGCGGGTCGGCGACCGCGATCGGGTCGAGGGTGACGTTGCCGGTGTTCTCGACCGCGAACGTGTAGGTGATCACGTCACCGGGCGAGTCGGCGCCGTCGCCGTCGGTGTCGGCGAGTGAGCCTGTCTTGGTCAGCGTGATGGCGGGGTCAGCTACGAGGGTGATGGTCTCGCCGTCGGTGTCGCCGACGTTCGGGCCCGACGGGGGTGTGCCGGTGGTGGTGGCGGTGTTGTCGACTTGGCCGTTGTCGATGTCCGCTTGGGTGAGGGTGTAGGTGGCGGTGCAGTCGGTGTCGTCCCCGGGGGCCAGCGACGTGACCGGGCAGGTGACGGCGGAGAGGCCGGGCAGCGGGTCGGCGACCGCGATCGGGTCGAGGGTGACGTTGCCGGTGTTCTCGACGGTGAAGGTGTAGGTGACGATGTCGCCCTCGCTGTCGACGCCGTCGCTGTTGGTGTCGGCCAGGCTGCCGACTTTGGTCAGACCGATGGTCGGGTCGGCAGCGAGCGGGACCGACTCGGTGTCGGTGTCGCTGACGTCCGGCCCGGTGGGGGGTGTGCCGGTGGCCGTCGCGGTGTTGTCGACCTGGCCGTTGTCGATGTCGGGTTGGGTGAGGGTGTAGGTGGCGGTGCAGTCGGTGTCGTCCCCCGGGGTCAGCGAGCTGGCCGGGCAGGTGATGATGGAGAGGCCGGGCAGGGGGTCGGTGACAGCCACTGGGTCGAGGGTGACGTTGCCGGTGTTCTCGACGGTGAACGTGTAGGTGACGATGTCGCCTTCGGAGTCGACGCCGTCGCCGTTGTCGTCGGCCAGGGACCCGGTCTTGGCGAGGGTGATGGCGGGGTCCGCTACGAGGGTGATGGTCTCGTCGTCGGTGTCGGTGATGTCGGGTCCGGTGGGGGGTGTGCCGGTGGTGGTGGCGGTGTTGTCGACTTGGCCGTTGTCGATGTCGGGTTGGGTGAGGGTGTAGGTGGCGGTGCAGTCGGTGTCGTCGCCGGGGGCGAGGGCGGTGGCGGGGCAGGTGAGGGCGGAGAGGCCGGGGAGGGGGTCGGTGACGGTGATGGGGTCGAGGGTGACGTTGCCGGTGTTCTCGACGGTGAAGGTGTAGGTGATGACGTCGCCGGCGGAGTCGACGCCGTCGCCGTTGGTATCGGCCAGGGACCCTGTCTTGTCGAGCGTGATGGCAGGGTCCGGGGTGAGGGTGATGGTCTCGTCGTCGGTGTCGGTCACGTTCGGCCCGGTGGGTGGGGTGCCGGTGGCGGTGGCGGTGTTGTCGACCTGGCCCGCGTCGATGTCGGGTTGGGTGAGGGTGTAGGTGGCGGTGCAGTCGGTGTCATCGCCGGGGGCCAGCGAGGTGGCCGGGCAGGTGATGATGGAGAGGCCGGGGAGGGGGTCGGTGACGGTGATGGGGTCCAGGGTGACGTTGCCGGTGTTCTCGACCGCGAACGTGTAGGTGACGATGTCGCCTTCGGAGTCGACGCCGTCCCCGTTCGTGTCAGCCAAGGAGCCGGTCTTGGTGAGCGTGAGATCGGCCGTCGCGGTGAGGTCGATGGTGGCGGGGTCGGTGTCGGTGACGTCGGGTCCGGTGGGTGGGGTGCCGTTGGCGGTGGCCAGGTTGATCACCGAGCCGGCGTCGAGGTCGGTTTGGGTGAGGGTGTAGGTGGCGGTGCAGTTGGTGTCGTCACCGGGCGCCAGCGTGGTGGAGGGGCAGGTGATGGTCGAAAGGCCGGGGAGGGGGTCGCTCACGCCCACCGGGTCGAGGGTGACGTTGCCGGTGTTCTCGACCGCGAAGGTGTAGGTGACGATGTCGCCTTCGCTGTCGATGCCGTCGCCGTCGGTGTCGGCCAGGCTGCCGGTCTTGTCCAGGGTGATCGTCGATTCGGGCGTGAGCGGAATGGACTCGTCGTCGGTGTCGGTGACATCCGGCCCCGTGGGGGGTGTGCCCGATGCGGTGGCGGTGTTGTCGACGGAGCCGGTGTCGAGGTCGGCCTGGGTGAGGGTGTAGGTGGCGGTGCAGTCGGTGTCGTCACCGGGTGCCAGCGAGCTGACCGGGCAGGTGATCACCGAAAGGCCGCTCAGCGGATCGCTGACACCGACGGACGTGAGTGTCGTGCTGCCGGTGTTCTCTACGGCGAAGGTGTAGGTGACGATGTCGCCTTCGCTGTCGACGCCGTCGCCGTTGGTGTCGGCAACACTGCCGCTCTTGTCCAGAGTGATCGCGGCGTCGGGAGTGAGGGTGACGGTCTCGTCGTCGGTGTCTCCCACCATGGGGCCTGAGGGCGGGAGTCCGCCGGCGGTGGCGGTGTTGTCGACTTGGCCGTTGTCGAGGTCGGTTTGGGTGAGGGGGTAGGTGGCGGTGCAGTCGGTGTCGTCACCGGGGGCCAGCGTGGTGGTGGGGCAGGTGATGGCGGAGAGGCCGGGGAGGGGGTCGGCGACCGCGATCGGGTCGAGGGTGACGTTGCCGCTGTTCTCGACGGTGAAGGTGTAGGTGACGATGTCGCCTTCGGAGTCGACGCCGTCGCCGTTGGTGTCGGCCAGGCTGCCGGTCTTGGCGAGGGTGATGGCGGGGTCGGCCGTGAGCGGAACGGATTCGGTGTCGGTGTCGGTCACCGGGGGGCCGGTGGGTGGGTGTGCCCGATGCGGTGGCGGTGTTGTCGACGGAACCGTCGTCGATGTCGGTTTGGGTCACGGTGTAGGTGGCGGTGCAGTCGGTGTCGTCGTCGGGGGCCAGCGTGGTGGTGGGACAGGTGATGGTGGAGAGGCCGGGGAGGGGGTCGGTGACCGTGATGGGGTCGAGGGTGACGTTGCCGGTGTTCTCCACGGTGAAGGTGTAGGTGACGTTGTCGCCTTCGGAGTCGACGCCGTCGCCGTTGGTGTCGGCCAGCGACCCGGTCTTGTTCAGGCTGAGGTCGGCCGCCGGTGTGAGGTCGATGGTGGCGGGATCGGTGTCGGACACGTCGGGGCCCGACGGGGGGGTGCCGGTCGCGGTGGCGGTGTTGATCACCGATCCGGCGTCGACGTCGGTCTGGGTGAGGGTGTAGGTGGCGGTGCAGTCGGTGTCATCGCCGGGGGCCAGCGAGGTGACGGGGCAGGTGATGGCCGAGAGGCCGGGGAGCGGGTCGGTGACGGTGATGGGGTCGAGGGTGACGTTGCCGGTGTTCTCGACCGCGAACGTGTAGGTGACGATGTCGCCTTCGCTGTCGACGCCGTCGCCGTCGGTGTCAGCCAGCGATCCGGTCTTGTCCAGGGTGATCGTCGAGTCGGGCGTGAGCGGAATGGACTCGTCGTCGGTGTCGGTGACGTCGGGTCCGGTGGGGGGTGTGCCGGTGGCGGTGGCGGTGTTGTCGACCTGGCCGGTGTCGATGTCGGTTTGGGTCACGGTGTAGGTGGCGGTGCAGTCGGTGTCGTCACCGGGGGCCAGCGACGGTGAGCGGGCAGGTGATGGCCGACAGGCCGGGGAGGGGGTCGGTGACGGTGATGGGGTCGAGGGTGACGTTGCCGGTGTTCTCCACTGCGAACGTGTAGGTGATGATGTCGCCTTCGCTGTCGACGCCGTCGCCGTTGGTGTCGGCCAGTGATCCGGTCTTGGTCAGTGCGATGGTCGGGTCGGGGGTGAGGTCGACGGTGGCGGGGTCGGTGTCGGACACGTCGGGGCCCGAGGGTGGGGTGCCGGTGGCGGTGGCGAGTGTTGATCACCGATCCGGCGTCGACGTCGGTCTGGGTCACGGTGTAGGTGGCGGTGCAGTCGGTGTCGTCCCCCGGGGCCAGCGACGTGAGCGGGCAGGTGATCGCCGACAGGCCGGGGAGGGGGTCGGTGACGGCGATCGGGTCGAGGGTGACGTTGCCGGTGTTCTCCACTGCGAACGTGTAGGTGACGATGTCGCCCTCGCTGTCGACGCCGTCGGCGTTGGTGTCGGCCAGTGATCCGGTCTTGGTCAGTGCGATGGTCGCGTCGGGCGTGAGATCGATGGTGGCGGGGTCGGTGTCGGTGACGTCGGGACCGGACGGTGGGGTGCCGGTGGCGGTGGCGAGGTTGATCACCGATCCGGCGTCGACGTCGGTCTGGGTCACGGTGTAGGTGGCGCTGCAGTCGGTGTCGCCCCCCGGGGCGAGCGTCGTAGCGGGACAGGTGATGGCGGAGAGGCCGGGCAGCGGGTCGGTGACTGCGATCGGGTCGAGGGTGACGTTGCCGGTGTTCTCGACCGCAAAGGTGTAGGTGACGATGTCGCCCTCGGAGTCGACGCCGTCGCCGTTGGTATCAGCGAGTGAGCCGGTCTTGTCCATAGAGATCGTCGGGTTGGCAGCGAGCGGGACCGACTCGGTGTCGTCGTCGGTGACGTCCGGCCCCGTGGGTGGTGTGCCGGTGGACGTCGCGGTGTTGTCGACCTGACCGGCGTCGACGTCGGTTTGCGTGAGGGTGTAGGTGGCGGTGCAGTCGGTGTCGTCCCCGGGGGCCAGCGACGTGAGCGGGCAGGTGATCGCCGACAGACCGGGGAGGGGGTCGGTGACGGTGAGGGGGTCGAGGGTGACGTTGCCGGTGTTCTCCACTGCGAACGTGTACGTGATGACATCGCCAGGGGTTGCGGCGCCGTCGCCGTTGCTGTCGGCCAGCGATCCCGTCTTGGTCAGGGAGATGGTTGCGTCGGGCGTGAGATCGATGGTGGCGGGGTCGGTGTCGGTGACGTCGGGACCGGACGGTGGGGTGCCGGTGGCGGTGGCGAGGTTGATCACCGATCCGGCGTCGACGTCGGTCTGGGTCACGGTGTAGGTGGCGGTGCAGTCGGTGTCGTCGCCGGGAGTGAGGGAGGTCGCGGGGCAGGTGATGGCCGAGAGGCCGGGGAGCGGGTCGGTGACGCCCACCGGGTCGAGGGTGACGTTGCCGGTGTTCTCCACGGTGAACGTGTAGGTGACGATGTCGCCCTCGGAGTCGACGCCGTCGCCGTTGGTGTCGGCCAGGCTGCCGGCCTTGGTGAGGGTGATGGCCGGGTCGGCAGCGAGCGGGACCGACTCGTTGTCGGTGTCGGTGACGTCGGGACCGGACGGTGGGGTGCCGGTGGCGGTGGCGAGGTTGATCACCGATCCGGCGTCGACGTCGGCTTGGGTCACGGTGTAGGTGGCGGTGCAGTCGGTGTCATCGCCGGGAGTGAGGGAGGTCGCGGGGCAGGTGATGGCCGAGAGGCCGGGGAGCGGGTCGGTGACGCCCACGGGTCGAGGGTGACGTTGCCGGTGTTCTCCACGGTGAAGGTGTACGTGACGATGTCGCCTTCGCTGTCGGCGCCGTCGCCGTTGGTGTCGGCCAGGATGCCGGTCTTGGTCAGTGCGATGGTCGGGTCGGCAGCGAGCGGGACCGATTCGGTGTCGTTGTCGCTGACATCCGGCCCCGCGGGGGGTGTGCCGGTGGCCGTGGCGGTGTTGTCGACCGACCCCGCGTCGACGTCGGTTTGCGTGAGGGTGTAGGTGGCGGTGCAGTCGGTGTCGTCTCCGGGGGCCAGCAACGTGACCGGGCAGGTGACGGCGGAGAGGCCGGGCAGCGGGTCGGTGACCGCGATCGGGTCGAGGGTGACGTTGCCGGTGTTCTCGACGGCGAAGGTGTAGGTGACGGTGTCGCCTTCGCTGTCGACGCCGTCGCCGTTGGTGTCGGCCAGCGACCCGGTCTTGGTGAGCGTGATGGTCGGGTCGGGGGTGAGGTCGACGGTGGCGGGGTCGGTGTCGGACACGTCGGGACCGGACGGCGGGGTGCCCGTCGCGGTGGCGAGGTTGATGACCGGTCCGGCGTCGACGTCCGTTTGGGTGAGGGTGTAGGTGGCGGTGCAGTCGGTGTCGTCGCCGGGGGCCAGCGACGTGACCGGGCACGTGATGGTGGAGAGGCCGGGGAGCGGGTCGGTGACCGCAATGGGGTCGAGGGTGACGTTGCCGGTGTTCTCCACTGCGAACGTGTACGTGATGACATCGCCAGGGGTGGCGGCGCCGTCGCCGTTGGTGTCGGCCAGCGATCCGGTCTTGGTCAGTGCGATGGTCGGGTCGGCAGCGAGCGGGACCGACTCGGTGTCGGTGTCGCTGACATCCGGCCCGGTGGGGGGTGTGCCGGTGGCCGTGGCGAGGTTGTCGACCTGGCCGGTGTCGATGTCGGCTTGGGTGAGGGTGTAGGTGGCGGTGCAGTCGGTGTCGTCGCCGGGGGCCAGCGTGGTGGCCGGGCAGGTGATGGTGGAGAGGCCGGGGAGCGGGTCGGTGACCGCGATGGGGTCGAGGGTGACGTTGCCGGTGTTCTCGACCGCAAAGGTGTAGGTGATCACGTCGCCTTCGCTGTCGACGCCGTCACCGTTGGTGTCGGCCAGCGATCCGGTCTTGGTCAGTGCGATGGTCGGGTCGGCAGCGAGCGGGACGGATTCGGTGTCGGTGTCGGTGACGTTGGGTCCGGTGGGGGGTGTGCCGGTGGCGGTGGCGGTGTTGTCGACCTGGCCGTTGTCGATGTCGGTTTGGGTGAGGGTGTAGGTGGCGGTGCAGTCGGTGTCGTCGCCGGGGGCCAGCGTGGTGGCCGGGCAGGTGATGGTGGAGAGGCCGGGGAGGGGGTCGGTGACAGCCACCGGGTCGAGGGTGACGTTGCCGGTGTTCTCCACCGCGAACGTGTAGGTGACGATGTCGCCTTCGCTGTCGACGCCGTCGCCGTTGGTGTCAGCGAGCGATCCCGTTTTGGTCAGGGAGATGGTGGCGTCGGGGGTGAGATCGACGGTGGCGGGGTCGGTGTCGGACACGTCGGGACCCGAAGGGGGCGTGCCCGTCGCGGTGGCGAGGTTGATCACCGATCCGGCGTCGACGTCGGTCTGGGTCACCGTGTAGGTGGCGGTGCAGTCGGTGTCGTCGCCGGGGGCGAGCGAGCTCGCCGGGCAGGTGATGGCCGAAAGGCCGGGGAGCGGGTCGGTGACGCCAACCGGGTCGAGGGTGACGTTGCCGGTGTTCTCGACCGTGAACGTGTAGGTGACGATGTCGCCTTCGCTGTCGACGCCGTCGCCGTTGGTGTCGGCGAGTGAGCCGGTCTTGGCGAGTGCGATGGTCGGGTCGGCAGCAAGCGGGACCGACTCGGTGTCGGTGTCGCTGACATCCGGCCCGGTGGGGGGTGTGCCGGTGGCCGTCGCGGTGTTGTCGACCTGGCCGGCGTCGACGTCGGCCTGGGTCAGCGTGTAGGTGGCGGTGCAGTCGGTGTCGTCGCCGGGGGCGAGAGAGCTCGCGGGGCAGGTGATGGCGGACAGGTCGGCCAGTGGGTCGCTGACGCTGATGGGGTCGAGGGTGACGTTGCCGGTGTTTTCGACGTTGAAGGTGTAGGTGACGACGTCGCCTTCGGAGTCGACGCCGTCGCCGTCGGTGTCGGCCAGTGACCCGGTCTTGTCCAGGGTGATCTGTGCTGCGGGAGTCACCGTCACCGTCTCGCTGTCCGAATCGGTGACGTCGGGTCCGGTGGGAGGCGTGGCGGTGGCGGTGGCGGTGTTGTCGACCTGGCCGGCGTCGATGTCGGTCTGGGTCAGCGTGTAGGTGGCGGTGCAGTCGGTGTCGTCGCCGGGTGCCAGGGAGCTCGCGGGGCAGGTGATGGCGGACAGGCCCGCCAGTGGGTCGGTGAGGGTGATGGGGTCGAGGGTGACGTTGCCGGTGTTTTCGACGTTGAAGGTGTAGGTGACGATGTCGCCGGCCGAGTCGACGCCGTCGCCGTCGGTGTCGGCCAGCGATCCGGACTTGGTGAGGGTGACGTCGGGGTCGGCGGTCAGGGTGACGGTCTCGTCGTCGGTGGTGGTGACGTCGGGGCCGGTGGGGGGTGTGCCGGTGGCGGTGGCGGTGTTGTCGACCTGGCCGGCGTCGATGTCGGTCTGGGTCAGCGTGTAGGTGGCGGTGCAGTCGGTGTCGTCGCCGGGTGCCAGCGAGCTCGCGGGGCAGGTGATGGCCGAGAGGCCCGGAAGCGGGTCGGTGAGGGTGATGGGGTCGAGGGTGACGTTGCCGCTGTTCTCGACGTTGAAGGTGTAGGTGACGACGTCGCCAGCCGAGTCGACGCCGTCGCCGTCGGTGTCGGCCAGCGACCCGGCCTTGAGCAGGGTGACGGCGGGGTCGGGGGTGAGGTCGACGGTGGCGGGGTCGCTGTCGGTGATGTCGGGACCCGAAGGGGGCGTGCCCGAGGCGGTGGCGGTGTTGATCACCGAGCCGGCGTCGACGTCGGTTTGGGTGAGGGTGTAGGTGGCGGTGCAGTCGGTGTCGTCGCCAGGGGCGAGCGTCGTGGCCGGGCAGGTGATGGTGGAGAGCCCGGGGAGGGGGTCGGTGACGGCGATGGGGTCGAGGGTGACGTTGCCGGTGTTCTCGAGGGTGAAGGTGTAGGTGACGACGTCGCCGGGCGAGGCGGTGCCATCCCCGTTGGTGTCGGCCAGGCTGCCGGTCTTGTCCAGGGTGATCTGCGCAGCCGGAGTCACCGTCACGGTTTCGTCGTCGGTGTCGGTGACGTCCGGACCAGAGGGCGGGGTGCCGGTGGCGGTCGCGGTGTTGTCGACCGAACCCGAGTCGACGTCGGCCTGGGTGAGGGTGTAGGTGGCGGTGCAGTCGGTGTCTGCCCCCGGCACCAAGGTGGTCACCGGGCAGGTGATGGCCGATAGGCCGGCCAGTGGGTCGGTGACCCCGATCGGGTCGAGGGTGACGTTGCCGGTGTTCTCGACATTGAACGTGTAGGTGACGACATCGCCTTCGGAGTCAACGAGGTCACCGTCGGTGTCGGCCAAGCTGCCGGACTTGACCAGGGTGACCTCGGGCGCAGGGCTGACGGTCACGGTCTCGCTGTCCGAATCGGTGACATCGGGTCCGGTGGGCGGTGTGGCGGTGGCGGTGGCGGTGTTGTCGACCGAACCCGAGTCGACGTCGGCCTGGGTGAGGGTGTAGGTGGCGGTGCAGTCGGTGTCGTCACCGGGTGCCAGCGAGCCCGCGGGGCAGATGACGGCCGACAGGCCGGCCAGTGGGTCGGTGACGGTGATCGGGTTCAGGGTGACGTTGCCGGTGTTCTCGACGTTGAAGGCGTAGGTGACGACATCGCCTTCGGAGTCGACGCCGTCGCCGTCGGTATCGGCCAGCGAACCGGTCTTGACCAGCGCGACCGCCGGGTCCGCGTTCAGCGGGATGGACTCGCTGTCGGTGTCGGTGGCCGGAGCGCCGGTAGGGGGTGTGCCCGAGGCCGTGGCGGTGTTGTTGACCGACCCGTTGTCGACGTCGGTCTGGGTCAGCGTGTAGGTGGCGGTGCAGTCGGTGTCGTCACCGGGCACCAAGGTGGTCACTGGGCAAGTGATCGCGGAGAGCCCCGGGAGGGGGTCGGTGACGCTGATGGGGTCGAGGGTGACGTTGCCGGTGTTCTCGACGTTGAACGTGTAGGTGACGACATCACCTTCGGAGTCCACGAGGTCGCCGTTGGTGTCGACCAGCGATCCGGTCTTGACCAGCACAACGGCCGGATCGGGGGTGAGGTCGACGGTGGCGGGATCGGTGTCGGTGACGTCCGGTCCGGTGGGCGGTGTGCCCGTCGTCGTCGCGGTGTTGATCACCGAGCCGGCGTCGACGTCGGTCTGGGTCACCGTGTAGGTGGCGGTGCAGTCGGTGTCGGCTCCGGGCGCCAAGGTGGTCGTTGGGCAGGTGATGGCGGACAGGCCGGGGAGGGGGTCGGTGACGGCGATGGGGTCGAGGGTGACGTTGCCGGTGTTCTCGACGTTGAAGGTGTAGCTGACGACGTCGCCGGGTGAGGCGGCGCCGTCCCCGTTCGTGTCCGCCCAGCTACCGGCCTTGGTCAGGAGGATCGACGGGTCGGCCGCGAGCGTGACGGACTCGCTGTCCGTGTCGGTCACCGGAGCACCGATCGGGGGGAAGCCACCGGCGGTGGCGGTGTTGTCGACCGACCCGTTGTCGACGTCGGTCTGGGTCACGGTGTAGGTGGCGGTGCAGTCGGTGTCATCGCCGGGCGCCAGGCTGGTCACCGGGCAGGTGATGGCGGACAGGCCCGCCAAGGGGTCGGCGACTCCGATCGGGTTCAGGGTGACGTTGCCGGTGTTCTCGACGTTGAAGGTGTACGTGACGATGTCGCCCTCGGAGTCGACGCCGTCGCCGTTGGTGTCGGCGAGCGATCCGGTCTTGGTCAGGGCGATCGACGGGTCGGCGGTCAGGGCGACGTTCTCGGTGTCGGCGTCGGTCACCGCGGGGCCCGTCGGAGGGGTCCCCGTCGCTGTGGCCGTGTTGCTCACCGAGCCGGCGTCGACGTCGGCCTGGGTGAGGGTGTAGGTGGCGGTGCAGTCGGTGTCGGATCCGGGAGCGAGTGCGCTCGCCGGGCAGGTGATGGTTGACAGGCCGGGGAGCGGGTCCGTGACGTCGATGGGGTCGAGGGTGACATTGCCCGTGTTCTCGACGTTGAAGGTGTACGTGATGACGTCACCCTCGGACTCGACGCCGTCGCCGTTCGTGTCGGCCAGCGAACCGGTCTTGGTCAGCGTGATCGTCGGGTCGGCGATGAGCATGATCGACTCGCTGTCGCTGTCGCTGACGTCGGGGCCCGAAGGCGGGGTGCCGCTCGCGGACACGGTGTTGTTCACCGCGCCGACATCGACGTCGGCCTGGGTGACGAGGTAGCTGGCCGTGCAGTCCATGCTCGTGCCGCGGGCCAGGCTCGTGCCGGGACAGGTGATGGCCGACAACCCGGGAAGCGGGTCGGTCACCACGATCGGGTCAAGGGTGACGTTGCCGGTGTTCTGGACCGTGAAGGTGTAGGTGATGGTGTCACCGGTCGAGTCGACGCCATCACCGTTGGTGTCAGCCAGTGCTCCGTTCTTCTCCACCGAGATCGACGGGGTCGGCAGCAGGTTGAGGTACAGGCAGGCGATGTTTTGTTCCTGCCCGTTGCCCGCCGCCGATCGCGGCAGCGTGACGTCGGTGGTGGTGCCGGTTCCGGACGCGACCGTGGTGCCGAGACCGTTGACGCAGACGTACGTGCTGGTGTAGTCGCCGAGCGTGGTACCCGTGCCTGCGGATTCGGCAAGCGTGACCGTGACCGGACCATCGGTGATGTTGGCGCTCGTCACGTCGGGACTGTCGGTGTGGTAGACGCTGACGAATCCGGTGTCGCCACCGTTCCCGACGTCGGTGGCGAATGGCGTGCCGTCCACGGTGAGATCGAACAGACCCGGATCGCTCGTCGGGTCCAGACTCTTCAGCACGCTGACGACGGGCTTGATGTGAAGGAGATAGTCCTCGACCTCACCCGAATCGGCGAGACCGGTCGGCGATTGGACCTGGCCACTCGTATACCCGACGCGGAACCGGGCGTAGGTCGGCCCTGCCGTCGTGGTGGTCGGGACACTGAACGGCAGGGTCACGCTCGTCGCCCCGGCGGGGAAGTTGCCGCAGGCGCGCTCGCCTGTCGCGAAACTCCCGTCGCGGTCGAAGTCGATCCACCCGCACGCCCTCCCCGCTTTCGATGCACCGCCGAGGGCGACGGGGACCGAGTAGGTGGAGCCGATCAGGTCGGTGGTGAGCGGGGGCAGGGTCACGCCGTCGTCGGTGTCGCCGTCCGCTCCCGGTCCGGCGTTCGGGCTGGGGGAGACCGACCCCGGGTTCGGGGTCGCCGTGTTGTCGGCGGTGATGTCGGCGCCGATGGTCAGGTCGCCCACCATGTGGCTGGCTGCCGCCGCACCGTCGTAGCTGGCCGGCGCGTCGCCGAAGTCCTCGTCGGCCGAGACCGTCAGGACCCATTGGTCGCCCAAGGTCTCGATGCTGGGCACGCCGCCGCCGACCGTCCCCCTCGTCTCCGCGGTGACGTTGAATGTGAGCGAGGTGACCGTCCCGTCGATCCGGACGCTGCCACATGCGGCGGTCTCGGTGGCACCGGCCGGCGGGTTGGTGTTCACGCAGTCGACGTTGGTCAGATCGCTGGCCGAGGTCCACAGTGGACCCGAGACCGCCATGTTGACCGAGCCGGTAGAGGGCGAACCGAGCGTTGCTCCGGGTGGTGTGCTCGAGGCGAGCGTCAATTGCGCGTGGACGACCGTGGCGCGAGTGACCGGGTTCCCCTGGGTGCTGGTGCCACCCCAGCCCGAGGCGTACAGGACCGGGTTGCGCACCGGCTCGGAGAACGAGACCGTCACCGTGCCGCGGTCGTTGCAGGTCGCGTTGCCGGGGGAGCACCCGGTGAACCTCGTGCGCATGCGCAGGCCCCGCGTGGTGGGGCTGATCGGCGGGTCGAACATGCCGGACGTGGCCAGCACCGAGGCTTGGGTCTCATTGTCGGCGAAGATGTAGGTCGGCTCGGCGGCCGAGACGGTGGCGGTCACCCCGGACGGCAGGGTGGTCGACGCGCTGGTCTGATCGCCGGTCCACGGAGCGACCCCGGGGCCCGGGACCTGGTAGGCGTTGGCCGAATCGACCAGGACGAGCTGGGCTGCGATCAGGCCCACGACCGCGAGGATCAACGTCTTGCGGCGCGCTCGTGGGACGGCGGTGGATCGAGACGGACGGGAGGGCATGGATGTTCCTGGTAAGGGTGGTGGCGGAACTACCGCGACCCATCGGCAGGAACGTGCTCGCCCTTAGAGAGATTCGGGGGGCCGCTCGGGCCCGTGACTCAGCCTTCGAAGCGCTCGACGCGCAGGACACAGTCGAGGTCGTCGCCGGTGACCGCCAGCGACCCCTCCCAGTCCTCCGACTCCCCGGGATCGAGCTGGTCGACGTCGACCTGCGTGACGCCGAGGGTCTCATCGTCGGCATCGAGGAAGGACACGAAGATCCGGTAGGAGGCGACCGAATCGGTGGAGTTGGTCACCTGGGCGGCGGCCCGCCACCCGTCACCGTCGGCCTCACAGGTGAGCTGGCCCACGTCGTCGCGGGCGCCGGTGGCTTCTTCGTCTCCGGGCTGATCCTGGATGTCGACGATCTCGTCGGTGGAGGCGGGACCGGCGGTGTCCCCGGTACCGCCGTCATCGTCGTCCGAGCAGGCGACGGCGATGAGGGAGAGAGCGAGGAACAGCGCGGCAAGAAGTCGAGATGTCACGGGACCAGTCTGGCACCGGGGGAGCGATGATTCGGGTACCCCGGTCGCCCGCGACGGATCGCGATGCTCAACTCGCGTCGGCGGTGGCCGATCGGAAGATCAGGCGGAGCCAGCGCTCCGAGGGGGAACACCATGCGACGGATGGCAGCGTTCGACGCCACCTTCCTGTACGCCGAAACGCCCACCGTGCACAGTCACGTCATCGGCGTCCTGATCCTGGATCCGAGCGGGATCCACGATCGCCCGGCCGAGATGTTCCGGCGCGTCCGTCGTCGTCTCCACGCCCGGCTTCACGACCTTCCCGAGCTTCGGGAGCGGATCGTGCCGGTGCCCTTCGGGCTGGCCCATCCCGAGCTGGTGCGCGACCGCCACTTCGACCTGGACGCGCACCTCAGCCATCAGGTGCTGCTGGGCCCTGGTTCGTATCGCCAGCTCGAGGACTTCGTCGGACGCTTTGCGTCCCGGCAGCTCGATCGCACCCGGCCGCTCTGGGAAATGGTGGTGGCGGAGGGTCTGCAGGACGGCCGGGTCGCGCTGGTGGCCAAGCTCCACCACTCGATCATCGACGGCATCGGAGCGGCAGATCTGCTCGCCCGGCTCTTCGACCTGTCCCCGGACGTCGACGATCCCCCACCGGCGGAGGAGATGCAGGCGGAGTCCATCCCGCCTGCCGTCTACCGGATGGCCACCGGGGTGGTGGAACGACTGGGCGATCCCGTGGGGACGACCCGGTCGATCGGTCGTGCGACCCGATCGATCGCCCGCACCGTTCGGGCCCGCGTCGGCGCCCGGCTCGACACCACACCCACGGCCACGCCGTTCGCCACACCCCGAACGTCGGTCAACCGGCGCCTGACCCCGCGGCGGGCGGTGGCGTTCGGTTCGGTGTCCCTCCATGAGGCCGGCCGGGCGGCCGCGGCCTTCGAGGTGACGATCAACGACGTGTTGTTGGCCGCGGTGGCGGGTGCCATGCGTCGGCACCTGCTCGACGGGGCCGAGCCCATCGACGAACCGATGGTGGTCAGCGTGCCGGTGTCCGTCCGCGATCGCACCGTGGTGCGAAGTGCGAACCAGCTGACCACGATGTTCGTCCACCTCCCGGTCCACATCGAGGGCGCTCGGGCGCGCCTGCGTGCGGTCCAGGGAAGCGCGGCGGCGGGCAAGGCGCTCCGCGAGGCGAGCGGCAACGATCTCCTGCTGGATCTGGCCGACCTGAGTCCGCCCCACCTCGTGGCCTTGGGTGCTCGGGCGCTGAATCGGGCCAGCATCTCCAGCGTGCTGGCCCCCATGCACGGTCTGGTCGTGTCGAATGTGCCCGGTCCGCCGGTGCCGCTGTATCTGGCCGGCGCCCGGTTGGAGCGCTGCCATCCACTCGGCCCGTTGACCGAGGGTGCCGGGCTCAACATCACGGCCATGTCGAGCGCTCATCGCTTGGACCTCGGCGCCATGGTGTGTCCCCGGATGGTCCCGGATCCGCGTCGCCTGATGGACGGCATCGTCGAGGAGTTTCGTGTCCTGCGCGATCTCGCCGCGGAGACGGCCGCGGGTCGCAACACCGTGGATCCCGTCGAGCGGGCCGTGCTCGATCTCCGACCCTCCGAGCCGAGGCCCGACCACCCGGCCTGAGTCGACCACCGACCGACCGGACCCCCCACCGTGAGGCATGCTGGTGGCCATGCATCGCACTTCCATGACCCGGCCGGTCGTGCTCGCAGTGGCGCTGCTGCTCGCCTCGGCGTGTGGCGGCGGCGACGCCGACCCCGAGGCCGGCCCGGGCTCGACCGCCGTCGTACCGTCCAGTGTCCCCGCACCCGCCACGTCGTCGACGTCGACCCCCTCCACGTCGTCGGCTCCCTTCACGTCATCGACCGTGGCGGCGCCGGTCGCAGAGGCGAGTGTCGAGGTCATGACCTTCGTGGACGACACACGGGCGACGAAGGCCGAGGGAGGCCATCCGGGGGCACCTGACCGGTCGATCGAGACCACGGTCTACCTGCCGGCGTCGGGATCGCCGCGGCCGCTGATCGTCCTGAGTCACGGGCACGCCGGCCACCCCGACAAGCTGCGAGAGCTGTCGTTTCACTGGTCCGACGCCGGGTACGTGGTCGCCGTACCGAAGTTTCCGCTCTCGAACCACGAGGTCATCGATCCCTCGATCGGCGACGTTCCCGACCAGGCCGCCGACGTGGCGTTCGTCGTCGACCAGCTGCGCGCGCTGGATGCCGACGGGGGAGCGACCGCCGGCCGGATCGACTTCGACGAGATCGGTCTGGCCGGTGTCTCGTTGGGCGGGCTCACCAACTGGACCACCCTGCTGGGCGGCTGTTGCGACGATCTCGAGGTGGACGGTGTGGTCGCCTCCGACACCGCGTTCCCCGGCGACCCGATCCGAGCCGACGAGCTGAACGTGCCGGTCCTGACCATCCACAGCGATGTGGATCCGATCTTCCCCTATGAAGAGGTGCGGGGTGTGTGGGAAGCGATGCCGGCGCCTCGCTGGCTGCTGACGCTTCACGGCGCGGTCCACGCCCAGGCGTCCGAGAACGATGACATCCCGCACAGCGACGCCTACCAGCTGGCGTCCACCGAGTTCTGGGACCGCGTCTTCGGCGAGGAATCGTGGGTCCAGGAGTTTCCGGCCGAGCTCACCACCGACGGCGTCAGCACGTTCGAGCCCGAACTCTGAGCAGACCCTCCGTTCCGGCGGCTTCCGTGCTCGGAAGTCGACCCGGGATTCTCCGTCCCGGAGCCGGGGGCGCTCGGCTCCTGTGGGGAAGACGGCGCCGCAGAGGGGAGGGGGCCGCGACATGTCGGACGATCTCGAGTCGGGGCAGCACGGACGGCTGGCCACCCGTGGCGGCCCGGGGTGGCTCGACGGCCCCATGTACGACGCCTCACTGGTCCTGCTCCCGCTGCTGCTCGGCTTGGCCGCCGGCACGGCCGTCGTCGCCCGGCCCGGGCTCTGGACCCCGATCCTCGTCCTCGACCTCTGGCTGCTCGGGTACCACCACGTCGCGGCCACCTCCACCCGGCTGGCCGTCGATCGCCGATCCCGCGTCGAGCATCGTGCGCTGCTGACCGGGGTGCCCTGGCCGTGGTCGGCGTGGTGGCCGCGCTGGGCCTGGGGGTCGGCGTCTGGACGATCGTGACCATCTACTTCTACTGGCAGTGATGGCACTACACGCGGCAGAGCTGGGGGGTCTTCCGGGTCTACGAGAGGAAGAGCGGCGGATCGCCCGAACCTGAGATCGTCAGCAAGGCCGCGATCTACCTCCTTCCACTGTGGGGCATCCTGCACCGATCAGCGCAGTCCCCTGACGAGTTCCTGGGTCTCGACGTGCGGTTCCTGCCGGTGCCGTCGTGGCTCCCCCCGGATGGTGGGGTGCTGGCGATCGGGCTCTACCTGTGCGCGCACCTGCTCATCTTCGCCGTCGGCTACCTCGTCATCGACGACATCGACTACGGCTGGCTCACCATCAACGTCTGGCACAATGCCCAGTACCTCGCCTTCGTCTGGTACTTCAACGCCAAGCGGTTCGAGAGTGGCCCCACCGAGGAATCGCCGGTGTTGTCCAAGCTCAGCCAGCGCGACCGATGGTTCCAGTACTCGCTGGTGACCCTGGGGATCTCGACGGCCGCCTACGTGATCCTGGGCGTGGCGTCGACAGCCCTGGCCTCGACGGTGATCCTGTACCAGACGGTCAACTTCCATCACTACGTCGTCGACTCGGTGATCTGGAAGGTCCGGAAGAAGCCGATGCAGACCACCCTCGGCCTCGACCGGTAGCCGGTCGAGTCGCTACTCGATCAGCGTGCCTCGGGATTCATCGACCCGGTAGGGAGCGCTCCCCTCGGTGATGAAATTGACCTGCGGGGAGCGGATGAAGAAGGGGATCGGGATCCCGCCCAGGATGTTGATCGAGATGAATCCGAAGGCGTAGGCCCGCCAGTAGGTCCGGTTCTGGATGGCGTGGAAGCCCTTCTGCTCGTACTCGTGGCGGAACACCGGCGGGTCGAAGAACGAGTAGGTACCGATGGAGTAGCGTTCCTCGCCCGCCTCGTTGGGCGACCCGAAGTCCACGTCGAGACCGTCGGGAACGGCGAAGGGCCAGATGACACCCGAGTACACGACGGGGATACCGAGGCACACGCCGAAGACGGTGACCCCGATGCAGAAGCCCCCCGAGAACGGGATCCCCGAGGGCGGGGGCGGGATGAAGCCGAAGTAGGTCCAGCGGGTCTCGAGCGCAACGAGTCCCGGTTCCTCGGGGCTGGTGATCTTGAGGCCCGGGTCGATGGGGAACAGGTCGGGGTTGTTGCAGCTGATACCGCTGGCGAACACGATCTCGGCACAGGGAGGCGGAAGATCGGAGACGAGCGCAGCGGCCGGTTCGGGGCGCGAGCCGGGGACGGCGAAGAGGGTGGCCAACACGGCCACGACCACCAGCCCGATCACGGTGACGACGCATCCTGGTGCCCGGTGGCGCAGGAGCAGAGCGGGTCGGCGGTGACGCATGTCAGTCGGCTCCCGGGAAGGTGATGACCTCGCCCGGATAGACCAGATCGGGGTTGCCGGATCGCAGGTTGGTGCGGTTGTTGTCGATGACCCGTTCCCAGTACGCGGCGATGTCGGTCTGGGGCACCTGCTCGAGCGTCCGGTCGGTGATGGCGGCCAGCTGATTGGCGGCGATGAGCCACAGGTTCTCGCCGCCGATGATGGTGTGCTGATCGTTGAACAGCGGGAACTCGAGCCCGACCGGAATCCCGTTCTCGTCCAGCTCCCCCGTCAGCACCGGCGCTTCGTCGGGTGCTGTCGCTGCGGTGGTCGTCGGGGCGGTGGTCGTCGGTGCGGTGGTCGTCGCGGTCGGGCCGACGGTCGTGCTCGTGGTGGTCGTCGTGCTCGCGGTCACGCCCACGACGCCACTGACGAACGCGCTGGAGTCGTCCTCGACGGCCCGGGCGGGCGGATTGGTCGTGGTCGACCCCGCCGAGACGTCCTGCGCGGTCGGACCGGGCCGGAGGATGACCACGGCCACGATCCCCACGATGAGCAGGCCGTTGATGGCGAGCGCGACCTTCTTGCGACGGTCCGCCTTGTCGCGTGAGCTACTGGGCTCCGGAGCGGGTGGGGGTGGCGGCGCGATGGCGGTCATGGATCGATGATGGGGTCGGACTGGTACGGGAACGCCGTGGACTCGGCCTCGACCGAGACCGAGCTGCTGGTGGCGAAGATGCGCATCAGGCCCAGGTCCACCTCGGTCTCGAGCCGGACGTAGACCCGGCCCGGGAAGGGAACGGGAGAGGTGGCGACGACGCGGTCGGTCAGCGTGGGAGCGTCCGTCTGGGCGTCGAGGGTGGCGTTGGCCAGATCGCGGGCGTTGCCGGCCTCGAGGACGACGTTGTTGGTGAAGCGGTACACGCCCTCGTTGACCGAGGTGGCACCGGCCACCGCGGCGGCATCCGCCATACCGTGCAGCTCGCGTCGGGTGTCCCAGATGCGCCAGAAGTCGATGGCCAGCCCGGCGAAGGCCAGCAGGAAGAAGAGCATCAGGAACATCCAGATGGCGACGCTGCCGTGGTCCCCGGAGGCGCGACGGTGGAGCAGCGAGCGCTTCATGGTCGCGTGATGCTGCGGTAGCCGTCGATGAGCTCGGTGTGCTCGACCGTGATCACGCTCTCGGCGAAGTCGCCCCCGAACGGGATGGAGATCCCCGGGGCCCGGATCTCGACGGTGACGGTCAGGTACGACGGGACGTAGTCGCTGCCGACCAGGTGGGTGCGCCGATACTGGTCGTAGGCATCCAGATCGATCGAATAGGTGACGTCGATCACGTCGCTCGCATCGAGGCCGTAGTCGGCCAGGAGGGACGGTTCCAGCGCGTCGACACGAGCCTGGCGCCTGCCCGCACCGAGTGGAAGATCGTAGTCCTCGGTGGTCATGGGAAGCGCCGGGGCCTGGATGGCGGCCCGGGCCAGGTCGGCGGCCAGGTCCTCGGCTGCGACCTTCCGTTTGATCCAACCGGTGCCGAATCCGACGATCAGCAGGACGGGCAGGAAGAGGAGGAGCAGACCGAACATGGTCTCGATGGTGATGCCCAGGATGCCGGCGTCGCCCTCGGCGCGGCGAACCCTCATCGGCCGTGGTCCTTGAGCGCCTGGGCGGACTCGGTCACCGTCAGGTTCGGCGTACCGAAGAACCAGACGGAGAAGTCGCCGGTGGCGGTCGCGGTCAGCAGGTCGTCATCGACGTCACAACTGTAGGTGAGTCCGTTGAACATGCCCAGGCCTGACTCGAGTCCGGCGATGCGGGCTTGGCAGTCGGCCGTATCGCGACCGAACGGCTGCCCGTACCGGACCCCTTCGTTCACCGCGCTGCGGAGTTGGGCCCGGCCGTAGAGATAGACGCTCATGGAGAGGACCAGCATGAACGCGAAGGTGAGCATGAAGAAGGCCAGCAACATGCCGGTGGCCGTGGCCAGGCCCGCTTCGGGATCGGGGCGGTCGCTCGACGCCGGCTCGCGGGGAGCCGGCGTCGAGCGACGCGCGTCCGGTGCTGGGATCAGGCGGGCGTAGAGCCCGCGCCGATCCAAGTGGCCACGGCGTCGATGGCCGTCTGGAAGAGGTCCCGGACCGGCGCTGCCAGTGCCAGGACGATCGCCACGCCGACCGCACCAATGAGAAGGGCTTCCAGCGTGTAGCCGCCGTCTTCCTTTTCCTTGGCCTCGATCAGCGCGGTCTGCAACGCCACAATTACCTTCAACATGTTCTGCCACTCCCTGTGGTTTTGTTGTGTTACTTGCTTTCCCCCGCTCGCCTGGCCGCCTCTCCGCCGCTCCCATCCTTCACAGCTCGCGAAGGATGAGGACGACGGCTGGCCCTCCGATGAGGGCCAGCAGCACCGGTGCAGAGAAGATGAGCAGCGGGATGATCATGGTGGAACGGCGCTTCACCGCTGATCGTTCCACCTCGTCCCGCCGCTGATTGCGCAGGTCACGGGCCAGCGCAATGAGAGAATCAGTGATGTCCGTACCGCTCACCGTGGCGCTGGAGAGCAGCCGGTAGAGCCGGGCCTCGGCCGGCTCGGGGGTGAGTTGGGCGAGCTCGGCGAACGCGGCGTCGGCCGCCCGGCCCCGCTCGATCCACGAGAGCGCCTGGGTCATCTGGTCCGACACGATGCCGCTGGACCGCTCGGCCACCCGCCGCACGGACTCGACCGGGCCGTGTCCGGTCCGCACGTACATGGCCAGCAGGTGCACCACGGTGTAGAGCTCGCCCTGAATGAGCTCGATCCGGTTGCGCAGCGTCCGGTCCAGGATGGTGCGCTGGATCACGGCGCCGGCGAACCCCATGAAGGCCATCATCCCGACGCTGAACCAGAAATTGCCCGAGTACTGCCAGCCCAGGAGAAAGCCCAGGGCCAGACCGGCGAAGGCGAAGGTGAGCTGCCGCAGCCGGTAGTCGTCGGCGTTGGTGGCGACGCCGGCTCGCCGCAGTCGCAGCCGCAGGTCCTCGGTCTCGCCGGCATCGAGGAGCGTCCCCAACCCGTCGGCCATCATCACCAGGAGCGGCTTGAAGATCTCCTGGAACGTGCTACCGAGGTTGATCGAGTCCGAGTCCATGGCGAGCGAGGCCGAGGCGGTGTCCATGGTCTCGAGCCGGACCCGGCTCGGGACGGTGTAGAGCTCGAGGCGTGGGCCCAGCCGGCGGGGAGGATGCAGCAATCGGGAGGCCACCAGCATCACGAAGGCGGCGCCGAGCAGCGCGGTGAGGAAGACGGCGATGCTCACTGGTCCATGGCCTCGACGGCGAGGATGCGCGGCTCGCGCTGGATGCGGACGAGGTAGAGGATGGTGAACACGCCGATGGCGGTCCAGGTCATGCAGATGAGGATCAGCACCTGGCCGGGTGGCGACGCGTAGAAGTCCCGCCATTCCTCGAGCGCGAGGACGGAGAAGAACAACAGGGTGAAGGGGATGATGCCGATGGCCGCGGCGTCGATCTTGACGTCGAGGCTCATCGTCTGCAGGGTGGCGTTGAGGCGCAGGTCCTGGGTGACCGTGTCGGCCAGCTCGGTCAGGACGTCGATGGTCACCGCGGCGCCCTGCTCGAGGGAGAGGATGAGGACCTCGATGACCCGATCGCTCACCGGATCGGCGAGATCGCGGCGGACCATCTCGAGCGCCTGCTGGCTGTCGAGTCGCCGGGAGAGCACGGCGTAGGTCTGGAACGACGGGCGCAGGGGGATGGGACCGGTCTCGGCCAGATCGATGAGCGACGCGTGGACCGACATGGGAGCGCGAAGGTTGCTGGTCAGCTGCCGGATCGCGTCCGGCCACGATGCGGTTCGGAGTGTCTCCTGCTTGTTGCGCGTGCGGATGTCCAGCATCAGTGGAATCGCACCGGCGAGGAGCCCGAGCGGGATGGCCAGGATGGGCGAGCGGGTCGTGACCGCGACGACGGTGCCCACGAGAAGGAAGGCCAGGATGGCGAGGGCGACGATCGGCGTCGCGAAGTCCCGTGACGATGGCGCCCGCTCGATGCGGCGCACGACGGTGGTCACCTCGTCCTCGGGCTGGGTCACCTTGGGCTTGAAGATCGACATGCCCTGGAGCCAGGCGACGACGAGCGCCACGAGGATCGCGGCCAGGAGCGCGCCGAGGAAGGTCACAGCAGCGTCGCCCTGCCGTCCAGCACGGTGCGCAGCGTGGTGCCGCGGCCGTGGCACACCTTGTCGAGCCGTCGTTCGAGATCCGGGGGCGGAGGTGAACCCGTCCAGCGGAGGGGCTCACCGAAGTCCTCCCGGATGAACAGCGGTTCGACCGTCACGTCGGTGTCGCTGCCCTGCATGGGCGGAACGGCGAGGACCTCCATGATCTGGCGGCGGGTACCGGTGCCGGTCTCGCGCAGCTGAAGGGGCTCGCGGTCCAGGAAGACGACCAGGTCGACGATGGAGCTGAACACGGCACGTACCTCTTGGGAGGGGACGTTGTTGCCGGCCATGACCGCAGTGGAGATCAGGGCCTGCATCGCCGCACGGCCGCTGTTGGCGTGGATGGTGGACATCCATCCACAACCGGCGTTGCCGGCGCGGGTGAGCTCGTAGGCCTCACCGCCGCGCGTCTCACCGACCGCGATGATGTCGGGCCGCATGCCCAGGGCCATCTTGACCAGATCGCGCAGCTGGACCTCTCCCGCTCCGTCGGGACCCGCGTGGCGGGTGCGCCACGAGACGCCGTTGAGGTGGGCGACCCGCAGCTCGGGGGTGTCCTCGCATGCGATCACGCGGGTGGTCGGGGGAGCGCTGTCGAGCAGGGCGTTGGCCAGGGTGGTCTTGCCCGCACCCGGCTGCCCGCAGATGATGATGCCGGTCGGGATGTGGGTGCAGGCCGTGAGCAGGCTGGCCACCGACGGTGAGATCGAGCCCCAGTCGATCAGGTCGGCGAACGTGTCGCGCCGGACCACGTAGCGACGGAGGGTGACGTTGATGGCGTCGGAGATCGGGGGAATGACGACACCGATGCGGGCCCGTCCTCCCAGGATCTGGGCCTGCATGATGGGGCGGGAGTCGTCGACGGTGGCGCCGATCGTGGAAAGCAGTCGGGCCACGATCGAGCGGATCTCCCCCTCGGAGGTCAGCTCGTCGTAGCTCTGCAGGTTGCCGAGCCCGTCGATGTAGGTGACCTCGTCACCGTGGATCATCAGCTCCTCGTAGTCGATCGTGCCATCGAGGAACGGGGTCAGCGGTCCGTACTCCAGCAGGCTGCGATCGAGTCGGGCCACCATCTCGTTGGGTGTCGCCAACGCTCGGATGCCGAGCCCCTGGCGGGCTCGGGCCTGGTAGTCGTCGACGACCTGACGCACCACGGCTTGCACCGTGCCGGCGTTCTGGAGGTCGGCCGAGTGGTCCCCGAGTTCCTCGAGCACTTCGAGCCGAAGGGTCTCGTAGACGTCCGTGGAGCGGCCCATTCCGCCGGCGGCGCCGCCGCGGCCCGGAACGGCCGACGGTTCGCCGGCGGCCGTGTCGGCGAACGGGTCCGGAGCGATCGACGTCACGGTCGAGCCTCGATGCTGGTTCCGTCGCCCGCCTCAGCCGGCGTCAGGTCGGCAGGGGCGCTGCCGTTGGAGCCCGGCGGCGGAGGAGGAGGAGGAAGTGCGCCGTCGGTGGTGAGGTCGATCACCTGGTCCTCGCCTGCGGCGGCAGGGGAGGACGGCGTCGCGTCGGGCCGGGCATAGGGCTGCGGCGCGATCCGCTGGGCCAGCGCCGCGATGTCCTTGGTGCTGGGGCCGCGGGTGGCGAGCGCGCCGGCCCAGCTGCGATCGGGGAGGGCCTTGTCGAATCGCACCGAGCTGACGGTGGAGACGGCGTCCTCGCCGACCGCCGCGGTCAGCACCTCGGTGAGCTCGGCTCGACGGAACTTGCCCGAGGGAACCCGGTTGACCACCAGATCGATCCCGGTGGTTCGGAGTTCGTGCAGATCGGCCAACCAGTCCAGGCTCTCGGCGATGCCGGTGGGCGAGCCGTCGGCCACCGAGACGATCCGGTCGCTGGTGGCGGCGGCCAAGCGGCTCACCGCGAAACGATCGACCCATCGGGACATGTCCTCGAGGCTGGGCCCCATGCGGAGGAGGACGATGTCGTAGACCCGCCGCAGTGCGATGACCACGTTCTCGACCCCCTCGACCGACATCGAGGGCCAATCCGTGCTGGTGGGAAGGCCACTGATCACGTCGAAGGGCAGGCCGTTGGGGTTGGCGACCGCCGGTTGGGCCAGGACGGCGTCGACGCGCTGGCGCACGGTCGCGAGCGGCAGGGTCGTCTCGAGGTGACCGATCTCCTCGGTGGCCGTGACGATGTGGGGGGCCAGGCCGAGCCCGAGCCGACGCGCCACGCTGGGCCGCATCTCGTCGACGTCGACCAGGATCGTGCGGAAGCGGTCGGACATCGCATGGGCCAGTCCGACGGCGATCTCGGTCACTCCGGCGCCGCCGGGGCCTCCGATGGCGATGGTGGTACCGACGGTCTGGGCCTGCTGGGCCACGGCACCGTCGTCGACGGTCCCGCCGGCCGGGGCCGCAAGATTTCGATCGATGACCGGGGTGCGACGGCTGATGGTGACGAGCAGGTCGCCCAGCGACTGGGGATCGACGGTCGAGACTCCGGACGCCCGGATCTTGGCCAGGTCGGTACCGTGCGGATCGTCGGCGACGTCGTAGACGGCGGCGACGGGGACCTTCTGCTCGGCCAGGCGCGCCATGAAGCCGGGGTCGAGGGCGGCGGAGGTGGCGTCGAGCAGCAACGTGTCGAACTGAGCCCGCTCGAGCTGCCGCATGTCGCGGTAGACCTGGATCTGGACGCCGGTGACGAAGTCGCGGGCGTAGCGCTGGATCTCGCTGCGCCACGGCCGGATCGTGTAGGCGACGGCGACGTTGACGTCAGCCATCGTTCTCCTCGAGCAGATCGTCCAGGACGCCCCCGAGGGCATCGTTGAGCGAGTCGTTGACATCCTGGGTCTGGAAGCCCTGGGTGGGCGAGGAGACCCCGACCTCGTCGGCCGACGCACCGCCGGGCAGCACCGGGAGCTTCTTGGCCCCGGTGGAGCGCACGACGTAGATCGTGGCGACCGAGTCGGCCTGGGCGATGGCCACGGCCTGATCGGCGGTGACCGCCATGGTGATGTAGCTCTGCTCGGAGCCGGCCGCGCCGAGCGCCGAGCCGCCGTCGGAGCCGGTGTCGATGACCTCGACGCCGGCCACCGGGATCCAGACGATGCCGTTGTCAGCTGCGACGATGTCGACGAGATCCGAGCTGCGAAGCTTCCCTCCGACGGCGGTCTCCTCCTTCACCGGGATGGAGATGGATCGCAGGCCCCCGCCGGGGGTGATCGCCGCCGCTTCGAGGAAGTCACTCTCGTAGAGGACGCTTCCCTCGGGGATGGTGCGCTGCGCCGTCATCGAGCCGTCCAGCTCGGAGAGATCGGACACGCTGCCCGTGGCGAGCGGGCTGTCGTCGGGGGCGGTGACCGTGTCGAACAGATCGGCGGTGAGCGGCACCCCTTCCTCGATCGTGGTTTGCGCCACGACCACGCTGACCTCGGCGGTGCTGCGCTCGGCCAGGATCAGCAGGAAGAACACGAAGGTGAGCAGCCCGGCCAGTGCGGTGAGGACGTGACCCACCGAGAGTCGGGAGGCGAGGCCTCGCTTCGTGCTGGCCTCGTCGTAGGAACTGAGTCCCGGATCCTGGACCGGCGGCGTCGTGAGTGTGCCGTTGGACATCAGCGGACCCTCTCGTCAGGGGACCGGAGCGGCCTGCGTCGACCGACTGTCGCATGTCCGGATACCGGTAGTGTTGACCAACGCATGATCCCCCCGCGTCTCGCCCCCCACCGCCGAGATTCGCCGGGCAGTGGTACTCGGCACGACGATACACAAGCGGTTGGAGTCGGGGAAATCCCCGCTGCTAGGCCCCCCAGAGCGCGAGGAGCGCTGCCTGGTTCATCGCGACGTGGGCGACGATGGCGGCGCCGAGCCGCATGTCGCGACCGACGGTGAGTCCGGCGTAGATGATTCCGGCGACGAAGGTCGCGGCGAGGGTGGCCGCCATGGAGCCGGTCGTGCCGCCGGCGTGGAGCAGCGCGAAGAGCGAGGTCGACGCCAGCACCGCGAGGGTCACGGAGTGGCGCCGGCAGAAGCTTCGCAGCACCAGCCCGCGGAAGAAGAGCTCCTCGGCGACCGGCACGGCGAGGCCGATGGTCAGGTGCATCGCGACCCACTGGCCCATGCCCTGGACCTCGTAGGCGTCGGTGGTGTTGGACGTCGGATCCTGGCCGAGGAAGGTCGCCATCAGCGCCCCGGCCGTGGCGCCGAGGATGGCCGCCGCGAACCCACCCGCCAACCCGCGGGGGAGGTCGCCGAGTCGGAACGAGAATCCGAAGTCGGCGGCGAGGCTTCCGGTCCCCTTGACGCGACTGGTGACCACCGGGACGCCGGCGAACACGGCCGCGTTGATCGTCATGATCAGCCCGATGCCCCAGCCGTTGAGCTGTGTGGAAGCGTCGCCGTCCCGCAACGCCACGACGGCCAGGGTGACGGCGATGCTGGCGAGGTAGAAGAGCGCGATCCCGAGGGCGACGTCACCGAGCCCCCAGCGGGCGCGGTCGGATCGGGTCGTGTCGACGCGGGGGATCACCGAGGTCACGCGTTCCATATCGGCACCTTCGGGTCCTCATCTGAGCGGTTCGTCGACCGATGGGCACTCGTGGACATCGGGCCTCGACAGGACATGGCCCCGCGGCGCGAGGAATCGGCCGATCGCGTCGCGCTGGTCACCAGGGGATCGACCTTCGCGTTCCTGTGGGCCGTGGCCAACATCATCCACATCGTCATCCACTCCGGGGGTCGGGTGACCGAGTTGACGCCGGCGGTCAACCTGGTGGCCGCGGTGTTCCTCCTGGGGCGACCGACTTCACGCTATCGACTGGCATTGCTGGCGACGACGCAACTGTTGGATACCGGATGGGTCCTTCCGTACGCCCCCGATCACCAACTGCTCGCCGCCGTGGTGAACGTGGTGATCCTCGGCTCGTTCGCCGTCGATGGGGCGCGACGCCGGGTCGACGGTGGCAGGGTCGACGGCCTCGTCGACCGGGTCGCTCCGGCGGCTCGGGTGCTGCTGCTGGTGGGCTATGCCGCCGCTGCCATCGCCAAGTACAACGCCGACTACATCGACCCCGTCACGAGCTGCGGCGCCTTCCTGGCCGAGACCGCGACATACGGCCTGATCGATCGGGACCACGGGCTGTCCCTGCTCCCGCTGTGGGGCACCCTCGTGATCGAGTCGCTGGTTCCGGTGCTGCTCGTGATCCCGCGTACCCGGCGATGGGGCGTGCTGTTCGGTGGCGCTTTCCACTTCCTCGTGAGCCTGAGCCCCGCGGTGGGTGTCGCCGACTTCACCTTCCTGCTCTTCGCGCTGTACTTCCTCTTCCTCCCGAAGCAGCAGGGCGCCGAGATCGGTCGCCGGGTCGTGGCCCGCTGGCGCTCGGTCGAGATCGTGTCCGGCTACGACCGGGTACCGCGTTGGGTGTTCGGTGCCGTGCTCGCCCTCCTGCTGGGCGCGACCGGCATTCCCGCCGTGGTGCTGCTCTGGCTGTTCACCACCGGCGCCGGGCTCTGGTGGCTGACCGAGACGCTCCGGGTCCTGCGCGGCTCGCCGCCCGAGGTCGAACCGATCGGTCGGCCGTCCGCCGGTCAGGTCCTGGTCATCTTTCTGCTCCTCCTCATCGCGTTCCGGCCGTACGCCGGATTCGGCACGTCGAGCGCCTTCACGATGTTCTCCGGCGTGCGCACGGAGGGGCCGGGGACGACCCACTACTTCATGCCGAGCTTCCACCTGATCGATTCGCAGAACGACGTTCTCGTGGTCCACGAGCTGCTGACCGACACCAACCCCGAACCCGGCGACAACCGGATCGCTGCGGCGCGGGCGGCCGTTCCGGTCGTGGAGATCCGTCGGGCCCTGACCGATCCGTCGACCAGCGGGGTGTTCGAGACCCTCGACGGTGAGCGGGTCGTGGTGGTCGCCGGAGAGGACCACCCGCTTCGCGAACCGCCCCCCTGGTGGGAGGCGAAGACCCAGCACTACCGGCCGTTCAAGATCGAGGGCGTCACCGACCCCGATTTCTGCAGCAACTGAGGGAACTCTCCGAGTTCCTTGGGAGTTCAGCGAACTCGCGCTTCGCCCTGCCGTCACCCGCTGAACTCCTGGGGGAGCTCTCCGAGTTCCTTGGGAGTTCAGCGAACTCGCGCTTCGCCCTGCCGTCACCCGCTGAACTCCGGCGCGAGCTCCGTTCGGGTCAGGCGAGAGCGACGGGGAGTCGGATCGGGCCGCGCATCACCGTGCCGCTGGGGCGGGCGGCGGCGGCGTCGAGGAGCCGGAGTGTGTCGAACCGGTCGAGCAGCGCCCGCACTCCGGCGGTGATCTGGGCCTTGGCCAGGTGGGTGCCGGGGCACGAGTGGCTGCCGAACCCGAACGTCAGCAGCCGGCCGGGCGTCCGGTCGATGTCGAACCGGTCCGGGTCCTCGTACACGGACTCGTCGCGGTTGGCCGAAGCGATGCCCATCAGCACGATCGATCCGGCCGGGACCAGCCGGCCCGCCAGCTCGACGTCGTCCGGCGCGATGCGCGGCAAGACGCCGATCGGCGGCTCCCAGCGCAGCATCTCGTCGACCGCTCGGGGAATGAGGTCGGGTCGGGACCGCAGCCGGGCCACGACCTCGGCGTGGGTGAGCAGGGCGTAGAGCGTGGTCCCCAGGCCGTGGTGGCTGGTGGCCGCACCCGCCGAGAACAGGGCGCGGACGTGGGACCGGATCTCCTCGTCGTCCAGCCGGCGCCCGTCCCTCTCGGACGTGGTCATCGACGAGATGAGATCGCCGGCCGGGCATCGACGGCGTTCGGCCAGGACGGGCTCGACGTGCTCGGTGAGCGCCGCCGCGGCCCGGAGGCCCGTCTCGTTGTCGCCGGGATACCCCAGGATGTCGAAGGCCCAGCGGTAGTAGGTGGCCGCATCGGACATCGGGAGGCCCATCCGCAGGGCGAACGCGAGGAACGGGAACACGGCGGTGAACGAGGCGACGAGGTCGACCTCGTCGCGATCGGCGAACCCGTCGATGACCGAGTGGGCCAGCTGATCGAGGTGCTCGTCGGCGAACCGGGCCACCGGTCGTGCTCGCAGCTCCCGTGTGGTCAGGTTGCGCAGCAGGTGGTGCTCGGGTCCGTCGCAGCTCTCGAAGGTGAACCCCTGGCACGGTTCGATCGTGGTGGCGTAGGTGGGGCCGGCCGGGAACCCGTCATCGTCGCGGAACGCGGCGTCGAGATCGGCGAAGCGGAGGATCAGGAAGGCGTCCGCTCCGAGGAACGGAACCGTCGCCATGCGATGGTCCGTCCGGAGGCGAGCCAGCAGTCGGTGGAACTCGTCGCCGGGCAGCAGCGGTTCGTCGGGGGTCAGTGAGCGGGCGAAGTCGGTGGTGGGCACTCGCTCAGAGCCTGCGGCGGTAGCGGCGTTCCTCGATCGGCTGGCCACCGAACTCCTCGACCTCGTCGACACCGTCGTCTCGCCAGCCTTCACGTTCGTAGAACCGTCGGGCCCGAGCGTTCTCGGACGCCACGTACAGGACGACGTCGGTGAACCCCAGCTGCTGGAGTCGTTGCTCGGCCCGGTGCAACAGCTGGGTCCCGACCCCGGTTCCCCAGTGTTCCGGTGCCACGTTCAACACGTACAGCTCGCCGACGCCGATGTCGTTCTTGCGGTGGTCGCCGACCGCGGCGAAGCCGGTGATGCGCTCGTCTCGGCGGGCGACGAACGCGTTGCCGTCGCGACGCCACGCGACGAGGGACCAGTACTCGGCGGCCGTGTCGCCGCTGAGGTCGAGGAACTCGTCGGCCATCACGCCGCGGTACGCCGCCTGCCAGGCGTCGACGTGGACCGAGGCGACCCCATCGACGTCGTCCGGCTGGAGCGTGGTGATCTCGAGGTCCATGGGTAGGGGCGCATCCTACGGTCGTCGCCCGGATCTTTCCCCCGGATCGCCAGGGCTCCGGCTCGGCGCCGTACCCCAGGGCTCAGTCGTCGAGCCCCGCGAGCGCCCGGGCCAGGTCCGCTCGGCGGTGAATGCCCAGCTTGGCGTAGGCCATCGCCAGGTGGTTTTCGGCGGTCCGGGTCGAGATGTCCAGGCGTCGGGCGATCTCCTTGTTCGCCTGTCCCTCCCCGGCCAATTGAGCGACCTCTCGCTCGCGACGCGTGAGGGTTCGTCGCTGCCGGAGGAGGGCCAGGGTGTCGGCTTCGGGGCAGCGAGCAGCCAGGTGGGCGGCACGGGTGGCAGCCGCGCGCGCCCGTCCGTCGCGCCGGGCCCGTAGGACGCGGGCTCCTTGGGATGCGGCCTCGGCCGCGTAGAGCAGGTAGCCGCGTTCCTCGAAGGCGTCCGCCACCGAGCGGAGTCCGTCGGTGTCGCGGTCGGCCAGCGCGGCGGCGTGCCGGTGGAACAGGGGAATGAGGTCGCCGCCGACATCGCGGGCGAGCTTCGCCAGCGGTGCGACGGCATCGTCGGGCGCCCCGATGCGGACGAGATCGTGGAAGACGACCGCAGCCCAGACGAACGCCTCCTCGACCACACCTTGACGGGCTCCGGTGAGAAAGCGCTCGGTCGCCTCGTCGATCCGGCCCGACTGGGCCAGGAGCCAGCCGTGGGCGTGGGCGATCGCCGGAGTGGCCAGCCGCGGCGACGGCTCGAAGGCGGGCCGGAAGTGGTCCCACACCTGCTCGGCTTCGTCGACCCGTCCGGTGCAGGCGGCGTTCAGGACGTGGATCAGCACGCCCAGCGGAGAGAGCTCGAGTACGTCCGCCTCGGTGTAGGTCTCCGGATTCGCCTCGACGGCGAGGGCGTAGGCCTCGTCGAGCCGGCCGAGCTTCTCCTTCGCCGTCGCCAGCGCCATCTGGAAGATCGATGTGAACTCGCTGCGGTTGCGTCGATCGATGCACGCCTGGAGTGATTCGGTCAGCATGGCTTCGGCGTCGCGAACCCGCCCGCTGTAGGTATAGATGTTGTAGCTGGCCAGTTCGAGGAGCGCCTCGAGGTGGGGCGCCGGGTCGGCCAGCTGGTCGCACGCGTGCCAGGCCTTCTCGAGCTCCACGATCCCATCGTCCAGCGGACCGCTCACCCCGCGGGCCCAGCACACGATGGCGTGGGCGCGGAGCCGGACGTCGTCGGGAGACTCGAGGCTGTCCAGCAGATCGGAGCCCTGGCTGACCGCAGCCCGGAATCGTTGGCCCAGTCCGGAGAACTCCAGATCCATCAGGTCCAGCTGGGCCCGCACGTCGGGGTCGCGCAGCCGCGCTTTCGTCTCGGACAGGATGCGGGTCGCGTCGTCGGGCTTGCCCGAGTCGTAGAAGAGGACGGTCGCGAGGGCGGCAGCGATCTGCGCCAGGTCTTCGTCGCGCTCCCCTGCGTCGAGGGCGTCGGTGAGGATGCGCTCGGTCTCGTCGATGGCGCCGGTGCGCCGGAGCGCCTTCCCCAGGAGGAGGAGGGCCTGGTCCTCACCCTCGGCGACGGCCGCCCGTGCCAGGTCGATGGTGGCCTCGGCATCGCCGGTCCGCCAGGCCCGGGCGGCGGCCCGACCGTACGTTCCGGCGGGCGGTGCCGATCCGTCGGCTCGGTGCAACTCGACCAGTCGGATCGGGTCCAGCCGGTCGAGGTCGACCGCGTCGAGCATCGGGACCAGCGATTCGGCGATCACGCGACGCCGCGCCGCGCCGCAGAGCTCACCGATGGCCGCGGCGTTGAGCGCCGGGCCCAGTCGGACGAGGTCGTCCTCGACGATCACCTCGCCGCTCGCCTCGAGTCCGGCCACGACGCGCGTATCGGAGAAGGCGACGACGACGTCGAACGGAAGTGCGCCACCGACGGCGATCCAGTCGATCACCTGGCGTTCGGGGGCGCGTGTGTCATCACGGCGCTTCGGGTGAGCTCCCGCAGCCGCGCCGATGGTCGGAGACGACCGCTGAGAGCCCAGGCGGTCATGCTGCGCACGAAGAGGCCCTCCTCGAGCGCGGCCCGGATCGCCTCGGAGAGCGCGAACGGATCTCCGGCGCTGAATTCGGCGAAGGCGTCGCCGGCGTCCTTGCTGATCGGTGCTCCCAGCTGGGCCTCGACCACCGAGCGGATCGTGTCCTGGTCGAGTGGTTGGAGCTCGATCGCGTCGACCGCCGGGCTGGTCAGGAGGTCGTCGACGGGTGACGGGATGCAGGTCCCGGCCCGGATGGACAGGACGTGCAGGGTGCCGCCGTTGCGCACCGATGCCGCCACCGCTGCGGCGCTCGCGTCATCCAGACGGTCGGCATCGTCGGTCACGACGACGGTGCGAGGTGCCGAGGCCTCGCCAGCCAGCGCATCGACGGCGGCGCGGTGGGCGACCAGCCCTTCGGCGCCCGCAGGGAGGAGGTGGGCCATGGCACCGAAGGGCACACCGGACGGGCCGCTGGCCGCCTCCAGCGCGATGACCCGGTGTCGTCGGTGCCGGGCCACGGCCGCGAGATGGTCGAGCAGGGTGGTCTTGCCCGAGCCGCGGTGGCCGCGCACGATCACCAGGGCCGGTCCCCCGGGCTTGAGGGCGTCGATCAGCCGCTCGACCACCTCCCCGCGGCCCGGTGGAGGGCTGAAGTCCATGCGGCTGAAGGTACCGGGTCGTCCAGGACCGGGTCTACGTCGTGGTGGGTGCGCCCGAGGCGGCCAGGGTCAGGTGGCCTCGGGGGCGACGGGTTCCCCGGTGGGCTCCGGTGCCACCGTGCAGCGGACACCGGTGTCGACGATCTCGAAGTCGAACTCGTCGGCGGCGACCGTTGGATCGGGGTCGTTCTGGTCGAAGTCCGGGCGGCCCATGATGGTCACGTGCACGTCGTCGGGGGCCAGCCCCTGCTCGATCGCCTGGGCGGTGTAGGCGTCGATCAGCATCTGTTCGGTGACCTCGTAGGCGGCCTGCATGCACTCGCTGCCGCCGATCGTGTCCTGGGCGAACGCCAGGGCCGACGTGGTGAGCGTCTCGTCGTCCTCGACCCAGGGCAGGGCGTCGCTGACCTTGCCGGCCAGTCCCTTCTCGAAGTCGGTCTCGACGTCGTGCAGGTCGACACGGGGGCGCTCGAAGCGGATCGAACCGGCCGGGATGCGGATGGAGACGCCACCGACCGAGGTGGAACGCCAGGTGGTGGGCTCGCCCTCGACGCACGTGTCGACGTCACCGCCGGCCTGCACGTCGACCGTGTCGGTCCGGTACACCTGTCCCAGGACCGAGTGCTCCTTGGTGGCGCGAACCGGGACCTCGGCGTGCACCCGGGCGTGGCAGGCCAGCGAGATCGGCTCGATCTCGACCACCTGCGCCGGTTCCTCCTGGATGACGGTTTCGCGTTGTGCCGCGATCTCGGTCTCCCAGGGCCAGCGGATGTCGAACACGCCCACGACGGTGAGGGCCCATCCCACGATCACCAGGGACCCGAGGACGGCCAGGGTCTTCATGAGTTTCATCACAGCTGGAGGACGGTACAAGGGCCGCGAAAGTCGCGGTACGCGCCCCCCACCGCTCCCACCCGAAATTCCGTCCCAAGAGGTCGGTATCCGACCCGTACGAGGGGGAATTTCGGGGGTCAGGCCTCGACGTGGAGGGCTTCGAGGCCCCTGAGGATGAAGTGCTCCCGGTAGTGGGGTGCCTCGACGACCCGCAGCTCGGGGGCCCGGCGGGCCAGGGCCTCCAGCGCCACCTGGCCCTCGAGGCGGGCCAGGGACGCTCCCAGGCAGTAGTGGGCGCCGTGCGAGAAGGTCAGGTGATGATTGTCGGGACGACCGATGTCGAACCGATCGGGCTCCGGGAAGACGGCCGGGTCGCGGTTGGCTGCAGCCAGCAGGGTGGTGACCGACTGGCCCGGCTCCACCGCCACGCCGCCGACCTCGGTCGCGACGGTGGCGATCCGTCCGGTCAGGTGCACCGGTCCGTCGTACCGGAGCACCTCTTCGACCGCCGACGGAGCCAGGCCAGCGTCCGCGACCAACCGGTTCCACTCGTTGCGATGGCTCAGCAGGGCCCACACCCCGTTGCCGATCAGGTTGGTCGTCGTCTCGTGGCCCGCCACGAAGAGCAGGATGATGTTGGCCCGCAGCTCCTCGTCGGAGAGCACGGCCCCCTCGTCGCGCAAGGTCAGCAGGTGGCTCAGCAGGTCGTCGCCACGGTGGGCGGAGCGCTCGTCGATCAGCCCGTTGAAGTAGTTGAGCAGCTGCATGAACGCCATCATGCAGACCTCCAGCTCCTCGGCGGTCAGCAGGTCGCCGTCGAGTGACCGCGAGGCGTCGGCCGACCACGGGCCCAACATCTCGCGGTCGGCCTCGGGCACACCGACCAGCTCGCTGATGATCGTGACGGGCAGGTGGAAGCCGAAGTCGTGCACCATGTCGAACGGGCCGGCACCGAGCAGCTCGTCGAGGCGCTGATCGACGATGGTCTCGGCATGCCGGCGCAGCCGCTCGACCGCCCGGGGGGTGAAGAGGCGGTGGAAGATCCGGCGGATGCGTGTGTGGTCCGGAGGGTCGAGGAACAGCAGGGTGTTCACGTCCCCCGTTGCGGCCAACTGATCGCGCAGCGACGTGCTGTCCTCGGGGACGTCCCGCCGTGCCTGCGCCGGGTTCGAGCTGAAGCGGCCGTCGCTGAGGACCGCGTTGCAATCCTGCCAACGTGTGCACAGGAACGAATCGCTCTCCTCGAAGAAGTGCACCGGGGACTCGGCGCGGAGCCGGTGGTAGATCGGGTGGGGATCGGCCCGATGTTCAGGGGCGAACGGGTCGTCCAGCGCGGCGCTCACCTTCCGAGCCTGACACACCGACCGGCGGCGCGCACCCGGCACAGGGTCGAACGTTGCGGCTCAGATCAGGTCGTCGGGGGTCGCGGCCGTGGCACTGGTCGTCCCGCCCGGACCGGTGGCGGTGAGCGTGACGGTCTCGAGTGGCCCGGAGCAG
Organism: uncultured Acidimicrobiales bacterium; assembly: GCA_963697385.1. GTDB lineage: Bacteria > Actinomycetota > Acidimicrobiia > Acidimicrobiales > CAWCAL01 > CAWCAL01. The sequence goes on along the minus strand of CAVONU010000001.1, from coordinate 604,656 downwards.
AAGATCCGATTCCCGCTGGGAGCGAGATCCTCGAAGGTCTGGAGGGGGGTGACCAGCCGGACCGAGTCGACGTTCCGGGTGAACCAGATCGCCTCCCGTCCCGAGCCCGACCGGCAGCGCACGGTCACGCCGAGGACGTTCCGCACGGTGAAGCGGTCGATCTCCGGCGCCGGACCCGGCACCGTCGAGGTGGTCGTGGTGGTCGCCGCGATCGGTGGGTCGGAGTTCGGCGGCCGGGGGTCGTCGGGCGGCGGAGGCTCGGGAACGACGGGCGGGAGGGTGGTACTCGACGTGGTCGACGACGTGGTCGACGTGGAGCTCGTGGTGGAGGTGGTGCTGGTGGACGAGGTCGTCGACGTGCTGCTCGTGGTGGAGGCTGTGCTGACCACCTCGACGTCGTCGATGGTGCGGGAGAACAGGAGCAGGATGAGGCCGATGACGGCCAGCGCGGCCGCGCCGCGCCGCAGGCGCCCGGGCCAGCGTCGGGGCCGCTCGGCGTCCGAGGCGCCGGCCACGACGATCGGGTCGGACCCGGCCCCACCGCCGGTCCCGCCGGCCGCCGCCACGCCCGGCCCGCCCGGTCCTGCCGTCCCCGAGGAGCCGGTGCTCCCACCGCCCGTCGGGACCCCCTGTGCCTCGAGCGCGGCGGCCACCTTCGCCTTCAGCGCCAGCGGCGCGGCCAGGAGCGGCACCGAGGCGAACAGCTTTTCGGGCTCGACCACGCTGGCCCGTTGCGCCGAGCAGACCTCGCACCGGCCCGCGTGGCCCTGGACCGCGCGGTTCGCCTCGGCACCGAACTGGTCGTGGTCGGCCACCAGGTCACTCAGCTCGTCGCATCGAGGGCGACCGTTGCGCCAGACGAGGTAGTTGGCCACGGCGTCGCCCAGCTTGGTGCGCAGGCGGAAGAGGAGCTGGTGGGCGTTGTTGGGCTCGACCCCCATCTCGTCGGCGATCTCGGCCGGGCTCAGCTGATGGCGCAGGAGCAGATCGGCGAGACTGGCATCCCGTTCGCCCAGAGCGGCGGTGGCGGCCCAGACCAGCTCCTGGCGATCGCGGACCTCGCTGATGGCGGCGGTCTCGATCAGCCGGCCCGAACCGGTGGGGTCCTCCAACCCGCCGTCGTGGAGGCCGGTCATGATCTCGCTCTCCATCGGGCGACTCCGCTGCTCCCTCTGGAGTCGGTTGAGCGCCTTGTTCCGCCCGATGCGCAGCGCCCACCCGCCGAACCGCTCCGGGTCCTCCAGCCGGTCGAGCTGCTGCCAGATCGTGAGGAAGCTCTCCTGGGCCACCTCGGCGGCGGTGTCGTCGTTGCGCACGATGGGTCGGGCCACGCCGTACACCCGGTCGAACCAGCGGTCGAACAGCTCGCCGAACGCCCCGGCCTCGTCCCGGCGGGCGGCCAGGACGAGGTCGGCGTCGGTGCGCATGGAGGAAAGCTTGTCATGGCTCACGAGATGACGACCGGGGTTCCCAGGGGAAGCTCGGTGGCCAGGTGGGTGATGGCGTCGTTGGGCAGCCGGACACAGCCGTGGGAGACCGCCTCTCCGAGCGAGCCCGGATCGTTGGTGCCGTGGATCCCGATCTGTCCGTCGCCCCCGCCGAACTCGCTCAGGGTGTCCGAGTGGGCGGAGAGACCGAAGGCATAGGGCCCGTAGGCGCCCCCGTCGTCGGCCGTGTCCAGCTTGTCGACGACGTAGAAGGTTCCGGTGGGCGTCGGATTCTCGGCCGAGCCGATCGCCGCCTCGATCACGCGGTCCACCGCGCCGTCGACCCATACGGTCAGCGCTCGGGCCGCCAGGTCGACGGTCACCAGGTGGTCGAGTGGCTCGAGCCGGACCTCGTCGGATCGGACCCAGCCGGTCGACCCGTTCGGACGCACGGGGAGCTTGACCCGGACCCAGCCGTCGTCGACCTGGTCCACCAGGAGCACCCGGGCCGAGCCGAAGGAGGTGCGGTCGTCGAGCTCGGCGACGACGGCGGTCGAGCCGGGGGCGTCGACGACCGTGAGCATCGGGACCTGGCTGACCGCTCGCGTGGCGACGGCGGGCGCGTTGCTTGCGTCGGCTTCGCTGGTCGACGGGGGAGCGGGTGGTGCGTCGACGTCGGGGGCCACGCTGGTGGAGGTCGGCGCCCCCGCGGTGGACGGCGGGTCCGCCGACTCGGCGCGCTCGGGCGTCGAGCACGCTCCCAGCAGCAGCAGGCCTGCGGTCGAGACGGCGGCGAGCCTGGCGCCGATCCCGATCCGGTTCCGTGACTCGGTGGTGGTGGTGTGCATGGGATTGCTCTCCTCCTCGGGCCGACGCTCTCGCCGGCTTCATGGGTCCTGACCGGCCGGAAGTCCGGCCCTTACGCGTCCGGGGGAAGAAATCCCCCGGACCCGACCGCGGCGCCGGACGCGGCCGACCGGCGGACCGGAGTCCGCCGCTCGGGGTTCCCGCCGGCGTCGGCCCCGATGTGGGGGTCGTCGGGCCGATGAGGATCGTGGGATCAGCCGGTGAAGGTGGGCGTGGCCTCGACCGGGGTGTCGATGTTCTCCTCGGTCTCCTCCTCGACCTCGGGCTCGGGCTCGCCGCCGTTCCCGGGCTCATCTCCGTCGTCGCACGGGTTGGTGAGCGTGACCGGGTCGATCTCGCAGACCTCGAAGACCGGATCGATGGTCGGAGCCCACGGCCCGGGTGGGGTGGGATCGTCGTCGGGGCCGCAGTCGAGCCACTGAGGGCAGACGGTGAGCTCGTCCGTCGCGGGCACCTCGGCGGATGCCCCTGCGGTCATGGAGCCGAAGCCGACGAGCAGGGCCAGCAGCGCCGCAGCGCCCTTGGCCAGGTGGTTGGTGGTGCGATGGGTCTTCATGTCAGTCCCTCCCGGGGCTCGTTCCCGTCGGCGGTTCCGAGCGGGTTCACGGGTCCTGACCGCCCAGGTCGAACCGCCTTACGCGCGGGCTGGGAAAATCTTCCGTCGCTTCGGAACCCACTACCGTCTGGGTCATGTCCGACCTCGAGTCGCCCCGGCTGCCCAAGGCCGACGGCGGGCTGGTGCAGCGATGGCTGTGGGTGCTGGCCACGACCAATCCGCCCGAAGGCGAGATGGATCCGGTGTCGCGATGGCTCTTCCTGACTCGGGCCGGGGTCATCCCGATGACACTCGTGTCCGCGCTGTCGGCCGGGCTGCTCGCCATCTTCTACGACGACCCGGTCGATGGGGCCCTCTTCGCCCTGTCCACGTTCGGGCTGGTGCTCGCCCACATGGCCAACAACCTGATGAACGACCTGTTCGACCTCCAGGTGGGGACCGACCAGGAGGACTACCCCCGCAACCTGTACTCACCCCATCCGGTGTTGTCCGGCGTCATCAGCAAGAAGGGACTGATGGTGACGGCGCTGGTCGTCAACGTGCTGGGCCTGATCGTGATGCTGATCCTGGTGGCGGCTCGCGGCTGGCCGATCGCCGCGTTCGCACTGGCCGGGTTCGTGCTCAGCGTGGGCTACACGGCTCCGCCGCTGCGCCTGAAGAAACACGGTCTGGGTGAGGTCACCGTGATCGCGGTGTGGGGGCCGCTGATGATGGGCGGGACGTACTACGCGGCCACCGGGTCGATCCCGTGGCAGGTCTCCGTCGCATCGCTCCCGTACGCCATCCTCTCGACCACCGTGTTGATGGGCAAACACATCGACAAGCTGGCATGGGACGAGCGCGACGGCACCCGCACGTTGCCCGTGGTGCTCGGCGAGGAACGGGCCCGGCTCGCCACCAAGGTGATGTTCGTCGCGTTCTACGTGCTCGCCGCCGTGCTCGTCGTGGTGCGGATCTTCCCGGTGGCTGCGCTGCTGGTCTTCGCCTCGATCCAGCTCTTCCCCCGAGTCTGGCAGGCGTACGGCCATCCGAAACCGGCCGAGTCGCCGGTGCCCAATCCCGTGTGGCCGTTGTGGTTCGCCCCGCTGGCGTTCCTGCTCACCCGCCGTGCGGGCGGGCTGCTGGTGCTCGGTCTGATCGTCGGCGCCCTCCTCGGCTGGTAGCGGGGATCAGCCGGGGGAACCCGTGGGGATGCGGCGGAACGACTCGATCAGGGCGCCGTCGTCGAACCCGTGGCGCTTGGCGGTGTCGGCGGCCCAGTCGGTCAGCAGCTTGCCGACGTCGTCGATCCAACCCACCTGACTCTGATGGCAGCAGAGCGCCTTCGTCTTGGTGGTGATGACCGGGGAGATGTCGACGAAGAGATCCGACGGTTGCAGTCCGGTCACCCAGAGCTCGGGGACCGTGTGCGGATCCATCCGCTCGGCCAGCAGCTCCGGGTGAGCGTACGGATTGCGGCTGTCGGGGTAGACAGCCGAGACCGTGGCTTCGGCGAACGCCAGGTGGTCGGGATGACTGCCGTAGACCGACTCCCACCGCCGCTCGGGTGACTGGGTGATCACCAGATCGGGCCGGACGTCGCGGATCAGCCGGCTGACGACCTTCCGGGTGGCCAGGTCGGCGACCAGGTGGCCGTCGGGGAGCCCCAGGAACCGCACGTCGGTCACCCCGACCACCGCCGCAGCCTCGCGTTGCTCGCGTTCGCGGGTCGCCACCAGCTCGTCGCGGTCCATGTCCTCGGGCGGTCCCGCCTCGCCGGACGTCGCCAATCCGTAGACCACGTGCGACCCGGCCCGGGTCAGGCGCGCCACGGTGCCGGCGACCCCGAAGTCGATGTCGTCGGGATGGGCCACGCAGACCAGCACTCGGCCGGGCGGCTCGGACAGGTCGACGAACGAGGGCGGGGGAGTTGCGGTCATCCCGCGACCGTACCGGCGGGCGCGTCCGGAACCGGAGGACCGGATCGCCGCTTCCGTCCCGCTGAACTCCTCAGGCGTTGCTGACCAGGAGATGGTGGAACGGATGCATCCCGGCCGCCAGGGGCTCGGTCGTCTCGATGAAGTCCCGGATCAGGCGGACGAAGCGTTCGGGATCCTCGACGTGGGGGAAGTGGCCCGCGCCCTCGAACACCTCGAGTCGGCTCCCGGGGATGGCGTCGTGGGCGTCGTACGCATGCTGGATCGGGATGATGGGATCCTCGTCGCCCCAGATGAGCATCGTGGGCATGGCGGCGGCCAGGTACAGACGGTCATTGCCGCTGACCGACTGGCCGCCCGGGTCGATGACGGCGCGAAGGGTGCGGACGAACGCGTGGCGATTCTCGGCCTGCGTGAGCGAGGCGTACGCCCGCCACATCTCGGAGATGTGCGGGGCGTTCCACCCCCGCTTGTGCAGCTCGCGGCTGACCGTGTCGCCCTGGTCCCGGAGGAACGGCGGAAACAGCAGCGGCATGAGGTACTCGGCGCCCGGCAGGGTGAGCAGCCGCAGCATCCAGCTGACCTCGCGTCCCAGCCCACCGCTGCCGACCAGGACCATACGATCGGCCAGTTCGGGATGCTGATAGGCGAGCTGCATGGCGACGCCGCCGCCCAGCGACTGACCGACGACGGTGACCGGGCCGAGACCGAGCACGGCCAGCAGGTCGCGCAGGCCGCTGGCGAAGGCGCCCAGCGAGTAGTCGCCCATCGGCTTGGCCGACTCGCCGTGGCCCAGCAGATCGGGGGCGAGCACGTTGTAGTCACGGGCGAGCGCGGGCATGACGTCCCGCCAGGTGCGGGAACTACCCGCCATGCCGTGGATGAGCAGGATCGTCGGCCGGTCGTCGTCATGCTCGACCAGCCGGTACGTGACGTCGTGGCCGTGGACGTTGACGTGACTGACGGGAATACCCATGGCCGCAAGTTACCACTCGGTAACTTGCGGTTCAAGGGACCATGGTCCCATCCGAACCCGCACCTCAACTCGGCCCGGTGCGGGTCGACGGGGGAAGGTGGCCCTCACCGACCAGCGCGCCCCCGAACCCGCGGGCCCCGGTCCCGTGGTCGAGCCCGTCGCCGATCGTCGGGCCGATCCCCGGCTCCGTGGCCTCGTGCTGGGTGCCGGCGCCATCGCGGTGGCGATGTGGATGGTCGCCATGACCTGGGGCTGGCAACTGGACGAGACCTTGACCGCCTGGGTGACCGGTGACGGATTCGGCGACGCGGTGAGCCGGGCCCAGGAGTACCAGGGGCAGAGCCCGCTGTCGTTCGCCGGACTCTGGGTCTGGCGCCAGGTGGTCGGTGACAGCGAGTTCTGGCTGCGGGTGCCGTCCGCGATGGCGGTGATCGCCGGAGCCTGGCATGTGCTCCAGCTGGGCCGTGCCTGGGACCGCGACGCCACCGGGTGGATCGCGGCCGGCATGTTCCTGACGACGGTCAACGTCGCAACCCGGGCGACGACCGCTCGGCCGTACGCGTTCCTCGTGCTGCTCGCCGTCTGGTCGATGCGGCTGCTCTGGCGGTGGGTGCGAACGGGGGAGCAGCGACCGGCCTACGGGTGGGCGGTCTCCACCGCAGCGATGCTCTACCTCTCGCCCTTCGCCGCCGTGGTCCTGGTCGTGCACGCCGGCGTCCTCCTGGCGCACCGCCGAACGGTGTGGTCCACCGCAGCGAGGGCCGTGCCGCTCGCGGCGCTCCTGGCGGTCCCGTTGCTGCCCCAGCTTGCGTCACTGGCCGGCCGAGCCTCGACCCTGGTGACCAGCACGCAGCCCCCACCCGGGCAGGCGTTGATCGATGTCGTACCGCTCGGCGCCCTCCTGGTGGTGGGTGCCGCCCTCGTGCTGCGGCGCCGGGACGATCCGTGGCCGCGGGAGCCGGCCCTCATCGCCGCGGCGTGGGCCTTCGTGCCGCCGCTGCTGCTGCTCGTCGCGGGCGTCGTGACCGGCGACGCCTTGTGGGTGAGCCGCTACTGGGTCGCCGCCACCCCGGGTCTCGCGCTGCTGGCCGGCATGGCCATCGCTCGGGTGGGATCCCCGGCCGGACAGGTTCCCCGGTCCGTGATCCTCACGGCCGTCCTGATGGTGCAGGGCCTGCTGGCGATGTTCGCGTCGCGGGCGGACCACCAGCAGAGCTGGCGCGAGGCGATCGAGTGGGCGCGCTCCGAAGTCGCCGGCGAGGAGGCCACGACCCTCATCAGCAGCGGGCTGGTCGAGGCCCTCGACCCGGACGAGGTGGCCGATCCGGATTCGTTCGCCTACCTGTCCGCGCCGGCGCACGTCTACGGGCTGGCGGAACCGATCCGTCCGCTTCCGCTCGGACGCGCATCGACCGCCGAGGCGTTCCTGGCGGAGATGGACCTGGACGCAGCCGCCATCGTGTTGGTCGCCCCGCCCGAGCTGGGTATCTGGCCGGACTATGACCGCCTGGTGGCCGAACGGCTCGAGCGCGAGGGATACGTGGCGACCGACCCCGAGCCGCCTCTGGACGACATGGTGGTCAGAGTGTTCAGGAAGCCAGCGGGCTGACCGGGGCGAGCTGGCGCTCGTCGGCCGGCAGCGTGCGCCTCCAACCGAACACGGAGCGGCCGCTCGAGAACGAGAGGATGGACCCGGCCGACCCGACGGAGAGGATGGACCCGGCCGAGCCGATGGACAGGATGGACCCGGCCGAGCCGATGGACAGGATGGACCCGGCCGAGCCGACCGACAGGAGCGACCCGGCACTGGCGAACGAGAGGACCGACGCCACCGAGAGCGCGGAGCGAGCCGAGAGCAGGGACATCCAGGACCGCCATGAGAACCCGAGCGCGGCAGCCTCGGCCAGCCGGAGTCGGAGCGGATCGGACGCCACGCGGACAATCTACCCAAACGAACCGGCTCAGCGCCGCTTTCGCACGGACCCGCCGTAGCGCTCCAGGAACTCGTCGAGCGTGGTCCGGCCGATCACCTCGCCGATCAGCTCGACCGGCAGCTGCTCGAGCTTCTTGAAGCGCACGCACGACTTGCCCATGTCCGGCTTCTTGCCGGTGGCCGCGTACCGGTCGCGGAACCAGTCGTCGATCTCACCGTCCGCGTAGACGGTCGTGAGATAGACCGCCATGTGGTGCTTCTGCGAAGCCAGGGCCGCGACGGTCGTGGCGGTGGAACGAGCCATGGGACTCCTCAGCTGCGGCGTGCGATCAGATCATCGCGCAGGGCGCGCTTCATGATCTTGCCGTTCGCGTTGCGGGGCAGGGGTGAGCTGTAGAACTCCACCACGGTGGGCACCTTGAACGGGGCGAGGTGCTCGCCCACGTGGTCCTGGATCTCGTCGGCCGTGAGCATGGCCCCTTCACGCACCATGATCGCGGCGACCAGCTCCTCGCCCAGTCGGTGGTGCGGGATACCGAAGATGGCGGCCTCGTACACCGCCGGGTGCTGGTACAGCACGGCCTCGACCTCGGCCGACCCGATGTTCTCGCCGCCGCGCAGGACCATGTCCTTGGCTCGGTCCTCGACATAGACGAACCCTTCCTCGTCGATCCTGCCGATGTCGCCGCTGCGCAGCCACCCGTCGACCAGCGTCTCGGCGGTGGCCTCGGGTCGCTTCCAGTAGCCCCGGATCACCATCGGGCCGCGGAAACGGATCTCGCCCTGCTCGCCGGCGGGGAGCCGACGGCCGTCGTCGTCGAAGATCGCCACCTGCATGATGGGAACGGCGCGGCCCGTGCTGGTGGGGTGGGCGACGTAGTCGTCGCCGGTGTTCTGCGGGCCGTAGGCATTGGTCTCGGTCATGCCGTACCCGATGGACGGGCGACCGCGGCGGAAGTTCTCCTCGATGCGCTTCACCAGCTCGGGCGGGGCCGGGGCCCCGCCCCCACCCACGCTGACCAGGCTGCTGGTGTCCCGCTGGTCGAAGTCGGGACTCTCGAGGAGGTCCCACGACATCGTCGGCACACCGACCAGCACGGTGATCCGCTCTCGTTCGATCAGCTCCAGCGCTCGGGCCGGGTCCCACTTGAACATCATCACCAGCTTGAAGCCGGCGGTGAACGACCCGAGCATGACCGGCACCAGTCCGGTCACGTGGAACAGCGGGACGCACAGGATGTAGCAGTTGCGGTCCGCCGAGGTCCTGGTCGACGGTGGCGACTGGAGCGAGGCGACGGCGCCGCGGGCGCCGAAGGCGAGCAGGGCCGAGAGGACGGCCCGGTGCGTGGAGATCGCACCCTTGGGGTGATCGGTGGTGCCCGAGGTGTACAGGATGTGTGCGTCCGCGTCGGGGTCGATCTCGACCTCGGGGAGGGTGGCCGCCGCGGGGAGTACGTCGGCCCAGCGGTCCACGCCGTCTGGGCGTACACCCTGGGTGCGGACCGCGTTGACCCGGAACGGGGCGGCGGCCAGGAGTGGCTCGATCCGTGGGAGTCGTTCGGCGTCGACGAAGACCACGGTGGGCTCGGAGTCGCCGAACGCGAACGCGAGCTCCTCGGTGGTCCACCAGGCGTTGTAGGCGACGGCGATCGCCCCGACCGACACCGTCGCCAGGTAGAGGCTGATCCACTCCGGATAGTTCCGCATGGCGATGCCCACCCGATCGCCGGGGCCGACGCCGTAGGTCTCGACCAGCATCGCGCCGACCCGATCGATCGAGTCGGCGATCGCGCCGAAGGTCCACCGCTCGTCCTCGAAGACGAGGAACTCCTCGTCGGCCCGCATCCGCGCCAGGTCGACCAGCGACCGGATCGACGGGGGCGCGGCTGCGAAGAGCGGCATGGGTCGGCCGTCGACCTCACCCTCGATCACCTCGAAGGAACCGCCCGGTCCGGTCACGGCGGCGACGGCCTGTTCGAAGGTCTTGGATTCACTCACGTCGGGTCCTCTGCGGGGGCGGCGGCATGGTCGATCTCATGATGGCGGATGAGCCAGCCCAGACCCATCACGACGATCGCCATCCCCACCACCTGCCACGCGACCATCGGTTCGTCGATGAACACGGCGGCGCCGATGGTGGACAGGACCGGGACCGACAGTGTCAGGATCGACGCCAGCGTGATGGGGATGTGAGCGTGGGACCAGTTCATCAGCAGGTGGCCGGTCCCCGGAACGAGCGCCATGGCCAGGATCCCGATCCACTGGCCGGCGGTGGGCCGACCCAACGAACCGGTCGTGATCAGGGCGAAGCCGACCGCGATCGGGAGTCCCACCATCAGCACGACGGTCTGGTAGGTCAGGGCGTCCAGATGGTCGCGGGCCCGCTTCGACGCCGGGAAGTACCACACCCAGGCGAAGAGGGCGCCGAAGGCGAGTGCGTCGCCGCGAGGGCTCCATGCGGGGGTCGACGTCGAGCCGAAGATCACGAGCGCGACGCCGCACAGCGTCACCAGCGTCGCACGGAGGAGCTCGGGCCGGAACCGCTCGCCGAACATGCGGTTCGCCAGCGCCATGATGACCAGGGGTTGGAGGGCCGTGATCACCGTCGCGTTGGCCACCGTCGTCTCCTGGAGGGCCGTGAACATGAGGCTGGCGGTGAGACCGAACGCGGCGCCTCCCTGCCAGCCGCGCCGCAAGGCTTCGGTCGAGATCCAACGGCGGCGCGATGCGAGGACGGCGAGGTAGATCGCCGCGCCCAGCCCCATGCGCCACGACGCCAGTTGGACGCCGGGGAGACCGATAGAGGCCGCCAGCAGGTTGCCGATGGCCCAGAGGAGTTGGGCCGTCGATGCTGCGGCCAGCCCGAACCGGGCGGACCTATTCAGGGTCGGTGAAGTTCGGCGGCCGCTGTTCGAAGTACGCCGTCACCGCTTCCACCTGGTCGGGGCTGCCGATGAGGTGGCCGATCTCGTCACGCTCGGCCTGGTAGCCCTCGGCCAGGGTGCGGCGCGCCGCGTCGTTGAGCAGGCGCTTGGCGGCGCGGATCGCCTGGGGAGACTTGGCCGCGATCTCGCCGGCCAGCTCGAGTGCGGCCTCGCGGGGATCGGGCGACAGGTCGGTGGCGAGACCGATTCCGTGCGCCTCGGTGCCGTCGACCATCCGGCCGGTGAAGACCAGCTCCTTGGCCCGATCCAGGCCGACCAGTTCGATCAGCCGCTGGGTGCCGGTCATGTCGGGTGAGAGTCCCCAGCGGATCTCCAGCATCGACATGCGGGCATCGGGGGCGACGATCCGGAGATCGGCGCCCAGCGCGATCTGGCAGCCTCCGCCGAGGGCGACCCCGTGGATCGCAGCGATGACCGGAGCGGGCATCGTGCGCCACTGGTGGGCCACCCACTGGGCACCGTGGGTGATCTTTCCGTCGGGGACGGTGCCGATGAACGAGGGATCGCCGGCCTGCTCCTCGGGCACGTCCTCGCCGGCCATCGCCTGGAAGGAACCGAAGTCGAGTCCGGCGCAGAAGCCCCTGCCCTCGCCGGAGAGCACGATCGCACGGACGTGGCGGTCGCCGGCGAGCCGGCGGCCCGCGTCGGCCAGCGCCCCGAACATCGCAGGATCGAGGGCGTTGATCTTGTCGGGCCGGTTCAGCCGGACGTCGGCGACGCCATCGGTGAGGTCGATCAGGACGCGGTCGCTCATGGGGACGCTCCTAGAAGAAGTACTGGACTTCGTCGACGATGCAGTTGGCCTCGGTCGGGTCGAGGTCGCTGGGTGCGACGGCGCCGGACTGCGCTCGCCACGCCCTGGTGGCGCCCGGACGGATGGACTCGGTGAACGCAACGGGGGTGTCGAGAAGGACGCCGTCGCCGTCCTCGATCGACACCTTGATCTCGAAGCCGTGGTCGCTGCTCCCGGTGTTGGTGATCTCGCCCTCGACCGCGAGGATCCCGCCGGGTTCGGCGACGCAGGCCCTGAGGACGAGGTCGTAGTCGTCGGGATCGGCCTCGCCGAAGTTCTCGTCGCTGAACTCCTCGATCTCGTCGACGACCTCTTCAGCGGCTCGGCCGATGACGAAGATGAACAGGATCGCGATCAGCACGGCGATGCCGACCGCGACGGCGAGCGCAATGAGACAGCCTTTCGTGGCGCCGCTGGTTCCGGCCGGAGGAGGTGCCCCCGGAGGCGGCGTACCCATCGCGGGCGGTGGCACGCCCGGGGCCTGCGGCGCACCCGGCGGGGGAGGCGACGCCGACGGCGGGGGAGGGGAGTCGGGCGGAGCCGGAGGCTCGAACGGCGCAGCCGGGGTGGCGGCCGGCTCCGGTGGCGCGGCGGGCGGGGGCGGGGTCTGGGCGGTGGGGAGTGGCTCCGGTGGGGTCGGAGCGGCGGCGGGCGGGCCCGACGGCGGGGGTGGCGGCGGGGAGGGCGTGGATGTGGGAGCCGGCGGCTCGACCGAAGCCGGCGGACCCTCGGGTGGCGGTGGAGGGCTCTGGGGCGGTGGCGGCGGGCCCTCGGGTGGCGGTGGAGGGCTCTGGGGCGGTGGCGGCGGGCCCTCGGGTGGCGGTGGAGGGCTCTGGGGCGGCGGTGGCGGACCGTCGGGCGGGGGCGGCGGGCTCGACCCGTCCTCGGTCTCGTTCTCTTCGCTCATGCGCCGCGTTCTCCCTCGGAGGTCAGAAGGTGGCCCAGACTAGTGCCGCGGCCCTCGCGGCTCGGGGTGTCGGCCCTTCAGAAGTACGTGCCAGCGAGGATCGCCTCGAGCTGGGCCCGGTGCAGGATCCGGTCGTTGGGATCGTCCGGCGGTTCCGCTCGGCCCTCGGCCTCCTCGACCAGCGACGTCCGCGTCATGATCGTCCCGTGCCGAAGGGCGGAGTATGCCTCGAACCACTCGATGTCGCGCGGGGACCGGCCCGAGGCCGCCTCGTAGATCGCACACACGCGGTGGCGATCGAAGAAGCCCGGAAGGCCGGGCAGCTCCATCACCTCGGTGAGGTTCTGGAAGAACGAGTGGAGGAAGATCATCCATCCGATGTCCATCTCGGGAGGGGCGACGGTCGCCATCTCCCAGTCGAGGACTCCGACCGGAGTGAAGCCGTCGTAGAGGATGTTGCCCGGGCGGGCGTCGCCCCATCCCAGGACCGGGTCGCTCTCCGACTCGGGCCAGTGCTCCTCGAGCCAGGCGAGCATGTCCTCGATCAACGAGTACCTGACCCCCTGGCGCGCCCACTCGTAGTAGGCGTACTGATCGTTGACATGGCGGCGGAGCGGCGTGGTGCCCTCGGCGTCGACCTCGAGGAACCCGAGGTCGACGCTCTCCGGCGTGATGGTGTGGATCCCCGCCAGGAGCTCGACCGATGTCTTCTCCAGGTGGGCTCGGTCGGCGTCGGTCGCGTCCGTCAGCCAGCTGCCGAACGTGTAGGGCATGCGGTCGGGAGGGACCCGACCGTCGATGCGGTCCATGATCAGGAAGGGCGAACCCAGATGGGTCTCGTCCTCCTCGAGCCAGCGACAGCTGGGCACGGGGACGTCGGTGTGCTCTGCCACCAGCTGCATGCTCCGGGCCTGGGCACCGAGGTCGTAGCGAGGAAAGACGGGGAGCACCTCGCCGGGCGGGAAGCGCATGACCAGTCGGTGGGTCGAGCGGTCGCCGCGGTCGTCGGTCCAGGTGGCGTCGAACAGCAACGTCTCGGACGAGAACCCCGACGCCTCGGGAATGTCGATCGGTCCGACGTCCGGGTCGGCGTCGGGGCCCAGCTCCTGGGCGAGCCAGCGGGTGAGTCGGGTACGGACCTCTTCGGGGTCTCTGATCTTCAGCGCCATCGCAGCAGTCTTGCATCCCGACGCGGACGACCGTCCGCTCAGCTCCCGCCGGCCCGGGATCTCGGCCCGTGGTCCATGAGATCCCGGATCGCATCGTGCACGTAGGCCAGGTCGTCATCGTCCATGGTCTGGTGGCAGGGCAGGAGCACGCCGCGCTCCATGATGCGATCGGCGTTGGCCAGGCCGCCGGGTGCGACGCGGTGGCGGACGCCCTCCCACATCGGCTGGCGGGTCACGTTTCCCGACCAGACCATGCGGGTGGCGATGCCGAACGCCTTCATGTGGGCCTGGAAGTCCGCCCGATCGAACGGCGCCCCCTCCTCGATCTGGACCGGATACTGGAGCCACGACGTGAGGAGTCCCGGCGTCTCGACCGGCGTGCGGAAGACCTCGGGCCAGCGAGTGAAGCAGGCGGTGTGGGCCGCGACGTTGGCTCGTCGCCGCTCGAGGAATCCCGGCATCCGCTCGAGTTGCACCAGCGCAAACGCGGCGCCGATCTCGGACGGCTCGAAGTTGTGGCCCAGCTCCTCGAAGACGAACAGGGCGTCGTAGGCGAGGCCGTCGACCTCGGCCAGGAAGCGGCCCCGCTCGTCCTGACGGCTGCCGAAGAACCGTGGTTCGCTGCTCCGCCCCCACCGGCGCCGGAGCAGGGCACGATCCCACCAGTCGTCGCGGTCCATCATCACCATGCCCCCGTTGCCAGCCGCGGTGATGATGTGGCTCATCGCGAAGCTGGTGACGCTGATGTCGCTGCGCAGCCCCGTGGGTGTCCCGCGCAGCGTCGCGCCCATCGTGTCCGCCGAGTCCTCGACCACGAGGAGGTCGTGAGCGTCCGCGATCGTCCGGATCCGATCCCAGTCCGGGCAGTTCCCCGCAAGGTTGGGCACGACGATGGCGCGGGTCTGCTCGCCGATGGCGGCCTCGATCGCCGCCACGTCGATCTGATAGCTGTCGAGGTCGACATCGACGACGACCGGGACCAGGCGGTTGCGGATGCCCGGCGCAACCGTGGTGGAGAACGTGACGGCAGAGGTGATGAACTCCGAACCCTCGGGCAGATCCATGATGTCGTAGGCCAACTGGAGCGCCGACGAACCGGAGTTGACCATGACACCGCGGTGCTTCCCCCAGAGAGCGGCGACCTCGGTCTCGAGTCGGGCGACCTTTGCTCCGACGCGGAGGGAGGTGGCGAGGACCTCGACGACCGCGTCGATCTCCCGCTGGTCGTAGAACGCCCCCACGTAGTCGATGTTCCTGGTGGGACTCATGTCAGGTCGTCGAGCGGATCTCCACCGAAGAGCTCGGCGGCCATGACGCCGTAGTCGGCGCCCCGACGCAGGTTCTGGCCCCCGTCGACCGCGATGCACTGGCCCGTGATCCACGAGGATTCGGGTCCCGCCAGGAATCGCACCAGTTCCGCGACCTCTTCCGGCTGCCCGACCCGACCCAGCGGAATCTGGGGGAGGTAGTCGTCCAGGAGGCTGCTGCCGCCGGTGATGGGCTCCATGAGCTCGGTGGCGACGATGCCGGATTGGATCGAGTTGACCCGGACTCCCCGCGAGCCCAGCTCGTCGGCGGCGACCCGGCACAACATGTCCAGACCGGCCTTGGCCGATCCGTAGACACCGAGCGAGCGGAACGAGTCCGCTCCGGCGTGCGAGGACATGCCGATGATCGAGCCGCGGCCCTGCGCCAGCATGGGTCGGGCGGCATGCTTGATCGTCAGGAAGGTGCCGATGTAGTTGAGCTCGATCGTGGCCCGAACGGCCTCGAGGTCGGCGGCGACGAGCGGACCGAGATGCTGGGAACCACCGGCGCAGGCGAACGCGATGTCGAGTCCTCCACCGCGCGCCACGGCCGCCGCAACGGCTTCGACGACCTCGGATTCAGAGGTGACGTCAGCGACGACGTAGCCGATCTCGGTGCCTTCATCCGCCGCGGCAGCGATCCGGTCGACGGCATCGACCAGCTTCGACTCGGTGCGGCCACAGATGGTCACGCTGCATCCGTCGGCGGCCAGTCGGACGGCCCCGGCCAGGCCGATGCCGCTCCCGCCGCCGGTGACGAGTGCTGATCTATTCTTCAGGCTGGTCATGGCGTCCCTTCGATTGGTTGCTGCGCCCGATGAGCGTACGTGGTCTTCAGAATCGGGCCGGTCGTGCCGACAGGCGTGTCCGAGCGCTCGTACGCGGCCGAACGGGCCCGAGGAAGATCGACCATGGAATCCACCCGCCCAGGAGACACAGTGGCAACCGTGAGTGAGCGCGACCAGTGGGAGGGGGCGACCGCCCGGCTGGCGCGCATCGTGCAGGCGATGGTCGGTTGGATCTTCTGGGATCCCGACGCGATCAGCCGCTACACCGCGTTGGGGGTCCCGGGCGGCCTGGGCTACCTCGCCACCAGGGCCGCTCCGATCGCGGCCGCCGGCGACGATGCCGTCGTCGCCGTCATGTACGCCTGGGCCGACGACCCGGTGCGCACCAGCATGCGGATCGCCCGGCGGGAGACCACCTTCGGAGCGCTGTGGTCGGCCCGCGATCGAGCCATTCGCGACGGGCTGGCGGTCTATTCCCCTGTGGCGCCGACCGACCTGGCCGAGATCAGCGAGGACCTCTGGACGGCGGTCACGGCGTGCGAGCCCAATGGCCGTCCCCTCTTCGCCGCCTGTCTCAACATGCCCATGCCCACCGACCCGGCGCTGTCGGCGTGGCACGCGCTCAACTGCCTGCGGGAGTGGCGGGGTGACACCCACAACGCCGTGCTGATCGCAGCCGGCCTCAGCCCGGTCGAGGCGTTGATCCTGGACTCGGCATGGGCCGACTACCCGCCCGACTGGATGGCTCGCAGCCGCATGTGGGGCGAGACCGCCATCACGACGGCGATGGAGCGTCTCCAGGAGCGAGGGTTCGCCGAGGACGGACGTGTCCTGCCCACCGGCATCGACTTCCGTATCGAGATCGAGGCCCGTACCGACGAGCTGACGATCGATCCGTGGGTCGGTGTCGGCTGGGAACGCTCCGAGCGGATCGAGCGGATCCTGCGCCCGACGTCGTCATTGCTCCTGGATCGGGTGGACGAGACCGCCGGACCTCGCTACCTGTCGGCGGCCCGGCTGCACGAGCGCGCCCACAGCTGACGCAGGTGAGCGGCTCAGCGTCGGACGAGTCGCCGGCGACCTTCGCTCAGGAACGAGACGGAGCGATCCGCCGGGTCGCCGCCGGCGGTCAGCTCCGACAGACCCAGGGATGCACCGCCGAAGTGGGTGTCGTTCCAGAAGGCCTCGCTGCGGTCGACGTCGGACCACGCTGCGACGTACAGGTAGGGCTCGGGGTGCCCGTCGTCGCCGGGTGATGCGCCGTAGGACGCGCGCGCCCGGCTTCGGCGGACCCCATGTCGATGCCGACGTCGAAGTGTTCCGGCCAGAGTTGTGCCTCGGTCGCGTCGTCCTCGGGCGTGGCCTCGCTGCGGATCGCTTCGAGCGCATCGAATCCCAACCGATACCACTCGGCCAGCAGTGCGGACGCATCAGGGTCGACGGTCAGCGGTTCGTCGAGCGAGCCGACGTCCGGCACGTCGAACTCGGCCCCCCGGTCGCCGTCGGGCGTGATCCCGACGAGCTCCGCGGCGGCGGCGAGGGTGGTGATGGGAGCGCGCTGGACCCGGCCGTCGGATTCGACGACCAGATCGTTTCCTTCGACGCGCAGGACCCGTGCCGTGCCGTCGGTGTCGTCGAAGGGCGGCGTGCCGAATCCGCCCGGCGTCGAACGGAGGCCGATCCGCCCGGTGGCCGCGTGGCGGGACGCCGACAGCACGTAGAACGCCAGCCGGTGGAGATCCTGTCGGGTCGCGACGAGCGTGGGTCCGACGACGGCGAGGCTCGAGGGCGTGAAGGTCGGCGAGGAGCTCATGACGGTCTGAACCGGAGGTCGCCGCACGGCATTCCCGGCCACCCGATTCCCGCCGGGACCGACCGATGTTGACAGCCGTCGGCCGGCTTCCCTAGACCATTGCCGGGGGAGCGACGTCCTGGGAGGAATCGTGGCCGGTGAGAGCATCCGAGGACGAGTGGCCGCGACCGGCGACGGTTCGACCCTGCGGCGGGCCATTCTCGCCACCATCGCGGTCGTGCTCGGCGTGGGGGGCGTCGCATCGCCGTCCGGTGCACATCCCGGGTCGGAACCGCCCGTGTCGGAGACGGGCCGAGCGCGCTGTCACACGCTCGCCGTCAGCACCTGCGTGCTCCCGTTCCCCAGCGACGAGTTCACCGTCGCCGACGCCGAGTCGGTCACGGGGGTTCGGCCGTCGGTAGCGCCCGAGCTCTTCTCGTCGGGTGTGTTCGAGGCCCTCCCGGCGTCATTCCAGCCGGGCACGTTCTTCGACCCGGCCGACGGGTTCTCCCCCCTCGGCGCGGTCTCCTTCGAGACGGCGGCGGCGGTGGACGCCGCCGCGCTCCTGGCTGACCCGGACCGCTATCTCAGCGCCGTCGATCGCGACACCGGGGCGCGCCTGCCCGTCCTCGTCGATGTGCCCGAGGACGGCGCCGGTCGTCTGCTGCGCGTCTGGCCCCGCGCCAGGTGGCCGTTCGGGCATCGAGTCACCGTGTCGGTCTCGGCTGCACTGCCCAGCGCCTCGAGCGCACCGCTCGCCCGGCCGTCCGGATGGCACGACGGCGATATCCCGGCGACGGCGTTCTCGCGCCGCGGCACGCTCACCTCCACCACCTTCACCGTCCGCTCCGAGCCGAACGTGCGCGACGACGCGGCGATGATGGCAACCGCGGCGTGGGAGGCCGACCATCCGGTTCGCCAGGTCACCGCCACGCCGTCGCTGCTCCCGCACATCCGGGCGGTCGTACAGGGGGAGGTGCGCCTCAGCGACTTCCGGACCGCCGGGGGGGAGATCGATCTGGCCGACCCCGGACCGCCGACCGACCGGTGGGTGGACTTCGAGTTGTTCTATCCCGACCGGCCGCTTCGGGACAGCGGGGCGCCGATCGTCATGTACGGCCACGGCGTGGGCATCGTCAAGGAGACCGCGTTGCTCGTTGCGCCCGACAACGCCCAGCGCGGCTGGGCCACCGTGGCGATCGACCAACCAAACCACGGTGAACGGCGGGCGACCGAAGGGGCACTGACCGACCTCGTCGAACCGGCGTCGCTGGGCCGGGTCACGTCGATGGTCACCCAGAGCTCGATGGACTTCGTCTCGCTCCAGAAGGCGCTGCGAACGTCCTTCGCCGAGCTCGACGTCCTGTCCAGCTCGGGCTTCTTCCTCTTCTCGGCCCGGCCCGACGGCCGACCCGACTTCGACCCGTCGGCGATGATCTATCAGGGCACGTCCATGGGCGGAGTGCTGGGGGCCGCCTTCCTGTCGATCACGCCCGAGCCCCTGCCCGCGGCCCTGCTGCAGGTACCCGGGGTCGGTGTCTCCCACATCATCACCAACTCGCTGCTCTGGGACGGCCTGCTCGGGTTCCGTGACGTGGTGCCCGAGGCGGCGACACCCGGCGAGGCGTCCGCACTGATGGCGGCGGCGCAGATGGCCCTGGATCAGGGCGACGCGGGCAACTGGATCGACGTCGCGGTCCGCAACGGCACGCGCCTGATGGTCGACTACGGCTTGGGGGACGGCATCGTTCCCAACGAGTCCACCGAGCGACTGCTCGAGATCGCCGACGTGCCCATCGTGGGGCCCGTCGTCGAGCCCGTCCCCCACCTCGGCTCCGCTCCGGCGGCAGCCGCGTCCGCACGATCGGCGCCCGGCGGGCCGTGGACCGGCGCCACCCAGATCCCCGTGACCGCACCGAACCCGCAGCTGAAGGCGTTCCTGGGCCACCTCGCCTTCCTCCAGCCGCAGGCGATCGCCGCCCAGCGCCGATGGATGGACGCGGTGGACGCCATGTTCCGGGAGTGATGCTTCGTCGATAGGCTGCCGCGATGAGCGCTGACGTCTCCGATCCCGGCACCACCGATCCGGCTGCCGAGGACGGCCCGGTGATGACCATTTCCGATGCCGCGCTGGTGAAGGTCCTCGAGATCAGGAGCGACGAGGACGATGCCGAGCAGCTGGGACTCCGGATCGAGATCACCGGAGCCGCCGGGCCCGACTACGAGTACGACCTGGCGTTCGCTCCGCTCGACGATGCCGAGCCGACCGATCAGATCGACGTGTTCGGCGACCTGTCGGTCATCGTGCCCGCCGCCACGGTGGCCGATCTCCAGGGGGCGACGCTCGATCTCCCCGGCAACCCGATGCAGGGCGGGCTGGTGGTGCGCAATCCCAATCGCCCCGATCCGCTCGCCGGCGCCGACCTCGAGCTCACCGGCGAACTGTCCGAGCAGGTGCAGCAGCTGCTCGACCAGAGCATCAACCCGTCGCTGGCATCCCATGGCGGGTTCGCCACGCTCATCGGTGTCGAGGCGCCCAGGGTCTTCCTCACCATGGGCGGAGGGTGTCAGGGGTGCGCCATGAGCGCCGCCACCCTCCGTGAGGGCATTCAGCGCGCCATTCTCGAGGCCATCCCGGAGATCACCGAGGTGGTCGACGCCACCGACCACGAAGCCGGCGAGAACCCCTTCTACTCCTGACGGAGCCGGCCGACGTTCGGCCGGTCGATCGAGGTCAGTCGGCGTCGAGCGCGCGAGCCGAGGACGCGAGCCCCGCCGCGTCGAGGCCGAGCTCGGCCAGGATGTCGTCGGCTTTGGCGTGGGGCAGGTACCGCTTGGGCACGCCCAGCACCTTGACGCGACTCGACAGACCCGGGTCCCGGTCGAGGAGATGGCGGACCATCGACTCGCCGGCCCCCCCATCGACCAAGCCGTCCTCGGCGGTGAGCACGGCCGGATGGCCGGCCGCGTCGTCGAGCATCTCCTGGTCGAGCGGAGCGACACACCGTACGTCCCACACCGAGGCGGAGACGCCGTCGGCCTCGAGCGCGTCGGCGGCGTCGAGCGCCGCTGCGACCATCTTGCCGACCGCGAGGAAGCAGACATCGGAGCCGTCGCGGAGCTTCTGGCCCCGACGGCCGACGCCCACCTCGTGCTCGGGCACGTTGCGGGCCTCGGTCTTGGGCCAGCGGATGGCGACGGGACCGTCCAGATCGATCGCGTCGGCCAGCATGACCTGGAGGTCCTGATAGGAGGACGGTGCGAACACCGTCATCCCTGGGATCTTGGTGAGGAGGACCATGTCGAGAATGCCGTGGTGCGACGGTCCGTCGTCGCCGGTGATCCCGGCCCGATCGAGGCAGAAGACGACGTGGGCCCCATGGAGGCCGACGTCGAGGTTGGCCTGGTCCATCGCTCGGGTGAGGAAGGTGGAGTAGAGCGCCACGACCGGCGTGAGGCCTCCGAGCGCCATCCCGGCCGCGGCGGTGACCGCGTGCTGCTCGGCGATGCCGACGTCGAAGAAGCGGTCGGGGAATCGGTCCTGGAACGGCAGGAGTCCGGTGGAGTCCGGCATCGCCGCCGTGATGGCGACGACCTCGGAGTGCTCCTCGCCGACCTTCAGGAGCGCCTCGGTGAACGCGGCGGTGTAGCTGCCCGGTTTCGCTCCACCCAGGTCGTGCATGCGCTTGATTGGATCGTTCTCGGCCGGGGCGTACCCGCGCCCCTTCTGGGTGAGGACGTGCACCACCACCGGCCCGCCCATCGCCGCGGCGTTCCGCAGGGCGGCTTCCATGCCGGCGATGTCGTGGCCGTCGAACGGTCCCAGATAGTTGACGCCGAGCATCTCGAAGAACGCCGGTGGCTCGAGCATCTGGCGGATGGCCGCCTTGGTGGCGCCGACCCCGGCCTCGATCGGGGTGCTGAGCACCGGTACCTTGGCCACCAGATCGGCGGCGCGGGCCTTCCCCCGACGGAACCGCGGATTGCTGCGGAGGCGGGCCAGGGACTCGCCCAGCTTGGAGATGGTCGGCGCGTACGAACGACCGTTGTCGTTCAACACGATGACGCAGTCGCGGCCCGAGTGGCCGAGGTTGTTGAGCCCCTCGAACGCCATCCCGCCGGTCATCGAGCCGTCGCCGATGACGGCGACGATCTTGCGATCGGTGGCCTCGGGGTCGAGCGCGGCGGCGGTGGCCAGCCCATGGGCGTAGCCCAGGACGGTCGAAGCGTGACTGTTCTCGATCCAGTCGTGCGCGGACTCGGCCCGGCTGGGATACCCGGAGATCCCACCGGCCTGGCGGAGCGTGTGGAACTGCTCCCGCCGTCCCGTGAGCAGCTTGTGCACGTAGGTCTGGTGCCCCGTGTCCCAGAGCAGGATGTCGTCGGGAGAGTCGAAGACCCGGTGGAGGGCGATCGTCAGCTCGACGGCGCCGAGGTTGGACCCGAGGTGTCCCTTGACCCGGGTGGCGGTATCGATGATCACCGAACGGATCTCGTCCGCCAGCTGCGCCAGCTCGTCCCGGGTGAGGCCCCGAAGATCTGACGGCTCGTCGATGTCATCCAGGATCAACCGTCGCACCTCCTCGTGCGCTCCGCGTCGCGTCGGAGCAGCTCCGCAGCGACCGCACTCCTCACCGTACCCGTCCGACGGTACCGACTCCTACGAATGGCATGGCTGATGCACGACCGGTGGAGGTTCCGTGCAGAGGTCCGTCGGCTGCGGGAGCTCAGTCGACCCGGAAGCGTGGGGCGCGCAGCCGGGCCAGGCGTTTCCCGAAGATGTAGCCGAGCACGGCCACGACGGCTCCGCCGGCGGCATCGAGCACGTAGTGGTTGGCGGTGACGACGATGCTGAACAACGTGGCCAGCGGATAGAGGGCGATCAGGATGCGCTGCCAGCGCTTCTTCAAGACCGGGTACAGGACCATGAAGCACCAGAGGGCCCAACCGAAGTGCAGGCTGGGCATGGCCGCGTACTGGTTGGAGACCTTCTGCATCGCACCGGAGTCGAAGGACCAGAGGCCCCCGATCTCGGCCATGGTGTCGAAGTAGCCGTACGACTCGGGCAGCAACCGGGGTGGGAGCAGGGGGTACAGGGCGAACCCGACCAGGGCCAGCCCGGTCATGACCAGGAAGCTGTTGCGGACCAGCCGCCATCGCTCGGGCATGGAGCGGTAGGTCCAGATCAGGGCGAAGCCGGTGACGAGGAAGTGGAAGGTCCCGTAGAAGACGTTCCAGAACCAGAGGAACGGCCGCCAGTTCTGGAAGAGGTCCTGGACGGACTCCTCGTGGTACATCCCGAGGAACCGCTCGATCGAGATGATGTCCTTGGCATTGTCGAAGGCCGTCTCGTACCCGACGAGATCGGAGCCGAACTGGTTCCGGATCGACGTGTAGACCACGTAGAAGACGACCACGTAGATGGCCTCGCGCCACCAGACGAATCGCGGCGCGACGGGGTCGGTGGGCGCGTCGGAGTCGATCGCCGGGACGTCGGCGGTGCCCTGCTCGCTCATGACCCCGGGCTGTTCACGGTGGCGGACTCCTCGGCGCGGACGCCGGTGACGAAGGTCAGAGCGCCCGGCAGGCTGGCCACCAGCGTCAGCAGGTAGAGGAGAATCCCCAGCGACACTGCCTTCGGTTCGGGGTTCACCGTCCCGAGCGCTTCAAGGAAGACTACAAACAACGATTCCCTCACGCCGATACCCCCGATCGCGATCGGCAGGACCTGGACGATCGCGATCGCCGGGAAGAACGCGATCATCTCCCGGATGCCCAGCTCAGGGATGTCGATGACCCGGGCCGCCATCCACGCCGCCACGACCAGGATCGCCTGGTAGAGGAAGGCGACGGACAGGATACGTCCGGCCTGAGCCGGGTTGGAGCGGAGCTCGACCACCCCGAGGTGGACGCTGTGGATGAAGCGCTGCCAGCCCTCACGGTCCGCGAACCGCCCGCCGACCCGCGAGTGCGACGCCGCGTAGAGAACGGCGAGGAGTCCGCCGAGGGTCACCGCGGCGATCGCGAGGGCCAGCAGCGGGCCGCGTCCCAGGCTGGCCAGCCGGGGAGCGACGATGAATCCGAGGACCGTCATGGCCGGGAGCACGATCCATCCCGTCATCCGTTCGATGACGACCGACGCCGCCGAGGGTTCGGTCTTCCCGGTGTACTTCGAGAGGCGGGCGATCCGCAGCACGTCGCCGCCGATGGTGGTGGGGAGGGCGTTGGACACGAACTGCCCGGCGAAGTAGTCGCGGGTGAGGGGTGCGAGCCCGACGTGGAGGTGGACGGCCACGGCGGTCTGCTTCCATCTCCACGCCGAGACCACGACGGACAGCAGCGACAGGATCACCGCACCGAGCAGCCACCAGCCGGTGGCCGTCGACCACTCGGGGATCAGGTCGCCGAACTCGAACTCGGGCGCCCGCCACCAGAGCAGCGCCAACAGCCCGAACGACAGGACGACCCGGACGCCGGTGACGAGGATCTTCTTGGCCACTCGCCCCTCCCGGCGGGTCGTGCGGGCGCGCCCCGGCGGCGCGCCCGGTTGGAAATCGCCGGGCCACCGTACCGACCGGCAGGCGCTCCCCACGTCACACATGGCGACCCCTGAGGTCGGCATGGGTACGCTGCTGGCCGATCGATCGAGCCGGGGGGAGTGGAAATGGAACGCCGCACGACCGGAACGGTCGAGGCCAACGGCATCCGGATGGCGTACGCCGAGTCGGGGAGCGGCTCCGACGTCGTCCTGCTGGTCCACGGGTTCACCGGGGCCAAGGAGGACTTCTCCGACCACCTCGATCCGCTCGCCGACCTCGGGTGGCGGGCACTCGCTCCCGACCTCCGGGGCCATGGCGAGACCAGCGGGCCGCCCGGCACCGATCGGTACACCTTCGATCTCATGCGGGCCGATGTCGAGGCGTTCATCGACGCCCTCGGCCTGGAACGGCTCGTGCTCCTCGGACACTCGATGGGCGGCGTCGTGGCCCAGCACCTGGCGCGTTCCGATGCCGGACGCCTCCGCGGTCTGGTGCTGATGGACACCACCCACGGACCCTCGGGTATGGATCCCGAACTGGTCGAGGCCGGGATCGCGCTGGTGCGCGACGAGGGGATCGACGCGCTGGCCGACCTGCTGGCGCTGGCCCCGGGGGTCAACAGCACCGAGGCGCACCAGCGACTGATCCGCGAGCGAGAAGGGTTCGCCGAATTCGGCGACCGCAAGCTGCGCTCGGTCTCCGGGGACATGTTCCAGGCGATGGCCCGACAGCTCCTCGATCGGACCTCCGAGCTGGACTCGCTCGGAACGGTGTCGCTGCCCACCCTGGTCATGGTCGGTGCGTTGGACGAGCCGTTCGTGCAACCGTCCCGCGACCTCGCGGCCGCGATCGAGACCGCCCGGCTGGTCGAGATTCCCGGCGCGGGCCACAACCCACAGTTCGAGGCCCCCGAGCTCTGGCTCGAGGCCATGACGTCGTTCTTGGAGGTTCTCCCATGACCGAGACCCACGGTGGGGTCCTCGCCCTCGACACGCTGATGGCGTTCGGGGTCGAGGAGCTCTTCACCCTCTCCGGCGCCCATGTGTTCCCGCTCTACGACGCTGCCGTCCAGCGGGATCTGCGACTCGTCGACGTCCGTCACGAGTCGACCGCCACCTTCGGAGCCGAGGGGGTCGCCAAGCTGACCCGTCGGCCGGGTGTCGCCGCGCTGACCGCCGGCCCCGGCGTCACCAACGGCGTCAGCGCGGTGACCACCGCACGATTCAACGGGTCGCCGCTCGTGGTCCTCGGCGGTCGAGCCGCCGAGCTCGGCTGGGGCAGGGGCGCACTCCAGGAGTTCGACCACGTCCCGGTGATGGCACCGGTGACGAAGATGTCGACCACGCTCACGTCCACCGCCGGGATCCCCGACGACCTGCACGCCGTGGTGACGACGGCGCTGACCCCCCACCGCGGTCCGGTCTTCGCCGATCTGCCCCTGGACGTCATCTTCGGGCAGGTCCCCGAGCGCTCGATCCCCGACGCGGTGACACCCCGCGGGGCGGATCCCGATCCCGGGGAGGTCCGTCGGGCCGCCGAACTCATCGCCGGGGCGGAACGGCC
Organism: uncultured Acidimicrobiales bacterium; assembly: GCA_963697385.1. GTDB lineage: Bacteria > Actinomycetota > Acidimicrobiia > Acidimicrobiales > CAWCAL01 > CAWCAL01. Next base: position 579,178 of record CAVONU010000001.1, on the reverse strand, counting down.
CGCAATCATCGCCGGAACCGACGTCTGGTGGGACGGCGCGTGGGAGCCGCTGCGCGCCGCCGTGGAAGCCCTGCGGGTCCCCACCTTCGCCAACGGCCTCGGGCGCGGCTGCCTCCCGGCCGATCACGAGCTGGCCTTCTCCCGGACCCGGGGCCTGCTCAAATCCGAGGCCGACGTCGTGGTCGTCATCGGTACCCCGCTGGACTTCCGGATCTCGTTCGGCACGTTCGGCGACGCAACGCTGGTCCACATCATCGACTCGCCCGAGGGGCGTCCCGACCACGTGGCGCCGGCGTGCTCACCGGTCGGCGACCTGTCGACGATCCTCACCGCGCTGGCCGACCACACCGGAGACCGGTCCGATCACGAGCCGTGGATCGCCAGACTCCGCGACGCCGAACAGGCCGCGCTGGCCGACGACGAGGGGCGCCTCACGGCGGACTCCGATCCCATCGCCCCCACCCGCGTCTACGGCGAGCTGCGCCGCCGGCTCGATCGTGACGCGGTGGTCGTCTGCGACGGCGGAGACTTCGTCTCCTACGCCGGGAAGTACCTGCCGTCGTATCAGCCCGGTTGCTGGCTCGATCCCGGCCCGTTCGGCTGCCTCGGGACCGGACTGGGCTACGCCATGGCGGGCCGTCTCGTCCATCCGGATCGTCAGGTCGTGCTGCTCCTGGGTGACGGCGCCGCGGGGTTCAGCCTGATGGACGCCGACACGCTGGTGCGCCAGAACCTGCCGGTCGTCATCGTCATCGGCAACAACGGCATCTGGGGTCTGGAGAAGCACCCGATGCAACTCCTGTACGGGTACGACGTCGCCGCCGATCTCCAGCCGGGAATCCGCTATGACGAGATCGTCCGGGTCTTCGGGGGAGCCGGCGAGTTGGTCGAGCGCCCCGGCGACATCGGTCCCGCCCTGGACCGGGCCCTCGCCTCAGGGGTGCCGTACGTGGTCAACGTCCTGACGGACCCCGCGGACGCCTACCCTCGGACGTCCAACCTGGCCTGAAGCGCCGGTCACCGGCGCGATTCGTCACCTTGCTGGCGAGCGTTCTCCAGAAAGCGCTCGACATCGACGATGACGCGCGTGACCCGACCCGCGGCGACCAGCCCGCGCGGATCGCTGGCCGAGACGGCGAACGACAAGCGGCGCCCCTTCACGGTCTCGAGCACGGCCTCGGCCTCGATCGGGGTGCCGATGACGCTGGGCTGGAGATGGTCGATCTGGACCCGCATCCCCACGGTGGAGGTACCGGGCGCCAGGTGCTCCTCCAAGGCGTGGACGATCGCCTGCTCGCACAGCGCGACCACCCTGGGGGTGCCGAGTACCGGGACCGTTCCGCTCCCCAGTGCCTCGGCGGTGTCGTCCGGGGTGACCGTGAGCTCGGCCGTTGCTCGCAGTCCGGGTTCGATGGGCACCGCGGTACGATACGGCTCCCGGCCGAGAGCCAGGCAAGTTCAGATCCAGCGCCGGGCGTCGTGGCGGCGTGCACCAGTGAGCCGAGGCCGTCATCGTTCCGAGCAAAGGATGTGTCGAGTGATCGAAGAAGGAATCATCCAGCGCGCGCTGGGGGCGGCGCTCACCACCGGTGGTGAGTTCGCCGAGATCTTCGCCGAGGACCGCCTGTCGTCCTCCGCGTTCTTCGACGACGGGCGGGTCGAGGAGCTCTCGTCGGGACGCACCCGGGGCGTCGGGGTCCGCGTCGTCGTCGGCGAGAGCACGGGCTTCGCCCACACGGCCGACCTCAGCGAGGCAGGCCTGGTGGCTGCGGCCAAGGCGGCTGCGTCCGCGGCCCGCGGCGGGGGGCCGGGGGTCAGCGCCGTCGCGCTCGACCGTCAGGAGGTGGCGGCGCCCAACGCCGTCGCGACCGCTCCCGAGGACGTGGCCAAAGGCACCAAGGTCGGGCTCCTGACCCGGGCCGACGAAGCGGCGCGAGCCGTCGGTGGCTCCATCACCCAGGTCAGCGCTCGGTACGCCGACAGCCGACGCCGCATCCTCGTCGCCAACAGCGACGGCCTGTTGACGGGCGACGATCAGGTCAAGACACTCTTCTCGGTCGGGTGCGTCGCGTCCGGCGACACCGGCATGCAGACCGGACGCGAGAGTGTGGGCCGCACCATCGGCTTCGAGTTGTTCGATCAGGTCACGGTCGAGGACCTGGCCCGGCGCGCCGCCGATCGGGCCGTCCTGAAACTCTCGGCCCGCCCGGCCCCCAGCGGCACCATGCCGGTGGTCATCGGTCACGGTGGCGGTGGCGTGTTGTTCCACGAGGCGTGCGGGCACGGTCTCGAGGCCGATCTCGTCGCCAAGGGGGCCTCGGTGTTCGCCGGCCGCCTGGGCGAGCAGGTGGCCAGTCCGCTGGTCACGCTCATCGACGACGGCACGATGGCCACCGAGTGGGGCTGCTACGGCATCGACGACGAAGGCCGACCGGCCCAGCGCAACGTCCTGATCCAGGACGGCGTGCTCGTCGACTACATGTGGGACGGGCTCAGGGCCCGCAAGGAGGGTCGACCCAGCTCGGGGAACGGTCGGCGACAGAGCTACCAGCATCTCCCGATGGTGCGGATGACCAACACCTACCTGGCCAACGGTCAGGACGACCCGGCCGGCATCCTCGCCGACACCCCCGACGGGGTCTTCGTCAAGGATCTCGGTGGCGGGCAGGTCAACACCGCGACCGGCGACTTCGTCTTCGGGATGACCGAGGCCTACCTGATCGAGAACGGAGAGATCGGTGATCCGATCCGGGAGGGCAACCTCATCGGGAACGGTCCCGAGGTGCTCCGCATCATCGACGCCCTGGGGAACGACTTCTCCATGGGATCGCCCGGGACGTGTGGGAAGGACGGCCAGGGCGTTCCGGTGGGCGACGGCACCCCCACGCTGCGGGTCCCGAGCCTGACCATCGGCGGCACGGCGGCGTGAGCGTCGGTACCGACGGCGGATCCGATCTCCTGGAGCTGGCCGAACGCGTCGTCGAGCGGGCCCTCCCGGGCGAACAGCTCGAGGTGGTCGTCGGCCGCGACGTCAGCACCGAGGTCCGGGCCTACGAAGGCGCGGTCGAGTCCCTCACCAGCGCGGTGTCGCTCGGTGTCGGCGTCCGGGTGATCCACGGTGGGAAGGTGGGCTTCGCGTCGGCCGGATCCCACGAGCCCGAGCTGATCGACGATGCCCTGGCGGCGGCCCGCGACAATGCCGCCTTCGCCACCCCGGACGATCATGTCGGGGTCGCCGACCCCGACGGGGTGCGGCCGCCCGACCTGGAGTTGGCCGACCCGGCGCTGCTCGACATGCCGACCGATCGGAAGATCGAGCTGGCCCTGGAGCTGGAGGACGCCGTCCGAAGCGCCGACGATCGCATCGTCGGCCTCGAGTCGGCCGACTACGCCGACGGCATCTCCGAGGCTGCCATCGTCACCACCAGCGGGATCCGCGAGATCGGGCACGAGACCGGAGCGTCCCTCGTCGCCTTCGCCTTGGCCGGCGACGGCGACGAGACCACGACGGGCTTCGGATGGTCGGTGGGGCGAGGCGCCGGCACACTCGATCCGCAACAGGCCGGAGTGGACGCCGCCCGACGCGCCGTCCGCATGTTGGGGTCGACCAAGCCCGAGTCCCTCAACACGACCGTGGTGCTCACCCCGTACGTGACGGCGCAGTTCCTGGAGATCCTCGCATCGACGTTCTCGGGTGAGGCCGTGCTCAAGGGCCGATCGTTGTTCGCCGACCGCCTCGGCGAATCGGTGGCCCCGCCCTTCGTGACGCTCGTCGACGACCCGACCGACCCCACCGCCTTCACCGCCACCCGCATGGACGGTGAGGGCTTGGCGTGCCGCCGCAACGTCCTGCTGTCCGAAGGGGTCGTCGACGGATTCGTCCACAACTCGTGGTCGGCCCGCCACATGGGGGTCACCTCCACCGGCAACGCGGTGCGCGCCGGGTACGCGTCCACCCCAGGGGTCGGCTGTCACGCGGTTCGGCTGGTGCCGGGCTCGCTCGATCACGACGCCATCCTCGGCGAGGTCGGCGACGGTGTCGTCGTGCACGAGGTCATCGGCCTGCACAGCGGCGTCAATCCGGTCAGTGGTGACTTCTCCACCGGGGCCGAGGGACGGCGCCTCTCGGGCGGCACGCTCGGCGAGCCCTTGCGCGAGTTCACCATCGCCTCGACGCTCCAGAAGATGCTCGGCCAGGTCGTCACGGTGGGCGGCGACGTCGAGGCGCTGCCCATGAGTGCCACGGGGGTCTCGCTCGTCGTCGAGGGCGTGAGCGTGTCGGGTGCCTGAGCTGGCCCAGGGAGAACTGATCGGACTGGCCGACGCCATCGTCGGGGAGGCCGAGACCGGTGAGGAGCTGGAGGTCTACGCGGCCTGGGGCCGGAGTACGACCGTGCGCGCCTACGAGGGAGCGGTCGAAGCCTTCACCTCGGCCGAGTCGTTCGGCGTGGGGGTCAGGGTCATTCGTGATCACCGTCAGGGCTTCGCCCATGCCACCGTGCGCGATCTCCCCTCGCTCTTCGACGTCCTGGAGGAGGCTCGCGACAACGCGCGGTTCAGCGAGCCCGACGACCACCACGTACTCGCTCGTCCCGATGGCGTCGCTCCCGTCTCGCTCGACCTCTGGCACGACGAGGTCGCCACCACCCCCGAGGGTGAGAAGATCGACCTCGCCATCGAGCTGGAGCGGGAGGTGCACGGGGCCGACCCTCGCATCACCTCGGTCCGGCAGGCGTCGTACGGGGACTCGATGGGCGAGGCCGTGGTGTGCTCGACCACCGGGCTACGGAGCTGGTCCCGCGGCACCTACTGCTACCTCTCGGCATCCGCGCTGGCCACCGAGGCCGACGAGACGCAGGTGGGGTCGGCGGCCCACACCAGCCGCGTCCCGGGCTCCCTGGACCTCCGGCAGGTCGGGGCCGACGCCGCCTCGCGCGCCACACGGTTGCTGGGCGCGGTGAAACCGACCTCGGCCCGGCTCAGCATCGTCCTCGAGCCGCGACTGAGTGCCGCCCTGCTCGGGGTCCTCAGCGGCACGCTGACCGGTCAGGCGGTCCAGCGTGGGCGCTCGCCGTTCGCCGACCGGATGGGCGACACGATCGCCTCGCCGATGCTGAGCATCGTGGACGATCCGACCGACGCCCGTTCGATCGGCGCCAACCGGTTCGACGGAGAAGGACTTGCCTGCCGTCGGAACGTCCTCATCGAGAACGGCGTGCTGACCGGCTTTCTCCATGACGCGGCCAGTGCCAGCCGGGCCGGCACGGCTTCCACCGCCAGCGCCGTGCGGGGATACCGCTCCACGCCCACGGCGGGGGCGCAGGCCATGGTCGTGCGCCCCGGCGCGGGCGACGCGGCCGCGCTGGTCTCCCACATCCCCGATGGCCTGCTCGTGACGTCGATGGCGGGTCTCCATTCGGGCGTCAACCCGGTCAGCGGTGACTTCTCGGTGGGAGCCGACGGCATCCGCATCCGCGGTGGCGAGCTGGCCGAGCCGGTGCGCGAGATCACCCTCGCCTCCACCGTGCAGCGCATGCTGTTGGACATCGACGCCGTCGGCGCAGACCTCGAGTGGTTGCCCAGCGGCACCGGTGGCGTCACCCTGGTGATCCGCGACACCGCCATGTCGGGCCACTAGGTATGACGACCGATCCCATCGTTGCGTCCGGTCCCGGCCCGACCTGATCAGATTCGAGGAGCGTCTCCGTGTCCATCCTGCATGCGATCGTGCTGGGCATCGTCCAAGGGCTGACCGAGTTCTTCCCGGTGTCGTCCAGTGGTCACCTGGCGCTGGTCCCGTGGCTCTTCGGCTGGGACGATTTCGGTGACAACGAGAGTCTGGCCAAGGCGTTCGACGTGGCGTTGCACCTGGGGACGCTGGTCGGCGCGGTCGCGTACTTCTGGCAGGACCTGCTCCGCCTCCTGCGCACCGGGCTCGCCATGCTCTTCGGGGAGCGAACCGTCGACGGGCGTATCGCCTGGCTGCTGGTGGCGTCGGCCATCCCGGCGGCCATCACCGGCGTGCTCTTCGCCCCCAGCATCGAGCAGCTCGACGACGAGATCTGGCTGATTGCGATCATGCTGATCCTGGGCGGACTCCTCCTGCTGTGGGCCGACCGACTGCACGGGGAGCGGCCCGCCGAGTCCTTCACGCTGCGCGACTCGATGGTCATGGGGCTCGGGCAGGCCCTGGCCCTCCAACCGGGCGTCTCGCGCTCGGGAGTCACCATCACCGCCAGCCGGTGGCTGGGCTTCGACCGCACCTCGGCGGCTCGCCTCTCGTTTCTGATGAGCATCCCGATCATCGCCGGCGCCGGGCTCTACAGCTTCCTCGACGTGACCTCCGAGGGCGGGATTCCGTCCGAGTTCTACGCCCCGTTCGCCGCCGGCATGGTGTCGTCGGCGATCACCGGGTACATCGCCGTCTGGGCGACCATCAAACTGGTCTCCACCCGCAGTTTCACCCCGTTCGTGGTCTACCGGGTGGTCCTCGGGGTGGCCATCCTCGTGCTCTGGTCGGTGCGCTGATCGCTGAGCCGGTCGTATCTCTCATAGCGATGTGAGGCATAGCTATGATTCATTGATTTGATATTCCCAGCGGTGGGGTCGAGAACGTACGGTCAATGGGACAGAGCAGGACAACTCCCTGGAAGGACAGTCGACATGGCCGCACTGGAAACCTCCTTCGACAGCGCTGAGGTCGACGCTCGTGAGCGCCCGTGGTGGATGGACCATGCCGTGTGCAAAGGCCAGACCGACGTCTTCTTCGCCCCGCATGCCGAGCGACCGTCCGCCCGTGAACGTCGGGAGTGCCTGGCCAAGGAGATCTGTGCGGAGTGTGCGGCGCGGGTGCCCTGCCGCGACTACGCCCGGCGGTATCGCGAGCTGGGATTCTGGGGCGGCGAGAGCGAGGTCGAGCGTGCGCTGGCCGGGTTCCCACCGACCACCCCGGTGATCGGGATGCCCCGACGCCGAGCCGCTCGCTGAGCCTCCCCGACACCGATACCATCCCGCCCGTCGGCCGAGCCCGGTCGTTCGGAGGTGGCGATGGGACTCACGACCAACCTCTTCTACGGACGAGGTGAGACCGACCACGATCTGGCGGTGATCGAAGGGCACTGGCCCGACGACTGTCGCGGTGCGGTCATCGTGGTCGGACCCGACAAGCGAGCACCGGGGGGTCACTGGTTCGGGGCGCACGGACTCCTCTGCCGCATCGATCTGGCCCCGCTGGCCGATGGTCGGGTCCGCGTCCAACACCGCAGGGTCCGGACGCCCCTGGCCCGGATCCGCGAGCGGCTGCCGTTCCTGTTCGCCGACGTCGCGTTCATGGAGCTGTCCCCGCTGGGCGTCTCGAACCTGGCCAACACCAATGTCCAACCGATCGACGGGCGCCTGTTCGTCGGCTACGACGCCGGGCGTCCGGTCGAGGTCGATCCCGAGACCCTCGAGGTGCTCGGCCCCGTCGGGAGCAACCGAGAGTGGTTCCAGGCGGCGCCCGGCCTGTACGAGCCCCTGGTGTCGGTCGCCGCCCACCCCGCTCCCGATCACGACGAAGGTGCGTTGTACTTCGTCAACTACTCACCCGTGCCGTCCGCCGGTGGTGCTCCCGAGGTCTACGTGGCGCGGTGGGATCTCGACGGCGCAGTGCAGCGCTGGCGACTCGACGGTGTGGGCGACATCGACTCGTTCCACGACATCAAGGCCACGCGCGACCACCTCGTGTTCAGCGACCTGCCGTTCGTGATCGATCCCGCCACCTTCCGCGGCGACGCGCGGACCCGGCCCAACCAGGATTTCACCCGGCTGTACCTGGTGGCCAAGGCCGATCTCGCCGCCGCACCGGTCGGTGCCGGCGTGGCGGTCCGCGAGGTCATCGTTCCGATGCCCACCGGCCACCTGACGGTCGATCGGGAGAACCCCGACGGGATCGTCACCGCCTACCTGGAGCACATTCCTCTGGCCGATCTCATGGTGACGGCCACGGCGTCGTCGGTGACGAAGCACGGTGCTCCGATCCATCCCGACCACGAGGGGCTGATCGCCCTGGCCGTGCAGCCCGGCGCGGTCGGCCGGTACCGGATCGACGCCGGCAGCGGCGAGATCCTCGACGCCGACCTGGCGACCGACGATCGGTTCTGGGGCGGGATCCTGGCCACGCGGAACCACTGGACCGAGGAGGGCCGCCGGGCCGGCCGGGTGCTCTGGTACGCCGGGCTCGGGTTCGATCCGGGGATCATCCCGTCGACCTGGTGGGATCTCTACGGCGACGGCGCCCTCGAGCATCTGGTCGCCCCTGCCGATCTCCCCACCGAGCCGGTGCCCGCCTCGCTGACGCGCTTCGATCTCGAGTCGATGAAGGTCACCGACGTTTTCGCGTTCCCGGGCGGGTCCTTCGCCAGCCCGCCGACGTTCGTGCCGCGTCGGGGCGGGAGCGGCCCCGACGACGGGTACGTCGTGGTGATCGTGCATCGGGACGGGCCCAAGGAGATCCAGGTCTTCGACGCATCCGACATCGAGCGCGGCCCGCTGGCTCGCCTGTCGGCGCCCGACTTCTCGCCACCGCTGCTCCTGCACTCGTGCTGGGTCGGCCCGGATGACCCGGATCGCACCACGTCGTACCGGGTGTCGGTCGGTGCGGACCTCTGGGGTGCGGTCCGGGAGATTCCCGGCCATGTGGTCCGGATCGCGCGCCTGGCCCGGGCGATGCGGCACGAGGCGGGCTGATCGGGACGTCTCCCGCGTCAGTTCCCACCGGAGCCGCTGAGCGTGACCGTGACCCTGCCGCTCGTGAGCGCGCCGATCACCTCGACCGACTGCTGACGGGTGAGGCTCACCAGCAGCGCATCGGGCTCACGGGCCAGGACCGGGGCACGCTCGGCCAGCACCACGGTGCCGCCGTCGCCCAGGATCGGGTCCGCCGAACCGATGAGGTCGACGTGGGTCACATCGGTGACCGGTCCGATCGGCGGAGGGACGTAGACGCCGCGCCGGTTGGCGCCGATGCGGGCCGCCACGCCGCTGGTCGTGCCGACCCGCCGGGCCAGGACCGGCTCGCCCGCGGCGATGTCGGCGGACGCGGCCGCGTCGGGGCCCGGGAGGGCCGTCAGGGCGTCCGGCGGAGGGGTGCCCGGCCATGGTGCCAGGCGGACGGCGCCGCGCAGCGGGGTCCCGGCGCTGAGATCGCGCTCGGCGACCACGACCGTCGGCGCGGTCTCCGTCTCGCCGGGCGAGCGGCCCGCACGGGACAGCGAAAGGCCGCTGACGATGGCCAGCGCGATCGCGATGGTCCAGAACAGGGCGGGGGAATCAACGAGGCGCCGGACGCGGCTCCACCAGAACGACACGACCACATCTCCGGGGTCGAGGGGTTTGGCGGGGAAGCCGGGTGGGGGAGCGGTTGGGTCAGCTGGTGCCGGCCGACGGGGAGCTGTCCTTCGAGCCACCCGAGGTGCCCGAGCCGGAGCTCGTGGACGAATCCGAGGTCGAGCTCGACGAGGTGGAGTCGGATCCCGAGCCGGACGAGCTCTTCGAGCTCGATGCACCGGAGCCGGACGATGACCGGCTGTCGTTCTTGTAGAACCCGCTGCCCTTGAAGCTGATGCCCACGGCGCTGAACAGCTTCTTCAGCTGTCCCTCACCCGGCGCCGTGCACGCCGCCGGTCCGTCGGTTGCCGGGCAGCGGGTCAGCGGATCATCGCTGAAGGACTGCTCGACGTCGAAGGTGGTCTCGCAGGTGGTGCAGCGGTATTCGTAGGTGGGCATCGTGAACCGGCCGGGTCGGCAGACGGCGGAGGGCGTGCGGGCCGGTACTGGCACTCGCCGAGGGTGACTGCCAGCATAGCCGTGGCCCGTCCGGGAATCCCCACCTGGCAGGCTGGTGAGCGCCCGCCCCGTCCATGGATCGTGCCATGCCCGTGCTCTCGTTCGTCCTCCTCGTCCCGGCGTCGTTCCTCGTGGGCCGGCTGCCGACCGCGCTGGTCGTGGCCGGGCGCCATGGTCGGGATCCGCTGGCCGAGGGGTCCGGGAATCCGGGGGCGACCAATGTCGCGCGCGTCGCCGGACGTCGTGCCGGTCTCGTCGTACTGGTGGCCGATCTGGCGAAGGGGTTCGTCTGCGCGGCCGTCGGGTCGGCGGTCGGAGGGGACGGCCTGGGCATGGCGTGCGGGATCGCGGCCGTACTCGGCCATGTGGCGCCACTGACCCGCACGGGAGGCAAGGGGGTGGCGACCGCCGCAGGTGTCGCACTGGCGTTGCAGCCCTGGGCCGCCCTGATCGCAGCGCTGGCCTTCACGGCCACGATCGTTGCCACCCGCATCACTGCGCTCGCTTCGATCGCTGCCGCGGTCGCACTGACCGGCGCGGTGGTGGCGATCGGGGCCCCCGCCTGGGAGATCGTGGCCTTCGGGGCGCTGGCCGGCCTCGTCATCGGCCGTCATGCCGACAATCTGCGGCGGCTGCGCGCCGGGACCGAACACCGCTCGCCCTGACGGCGGGCCCGGTCGGCTCAGACGCCTTCGAGCGTCTGATCCTCGGGGGAGCCAACGGGCTCGGCGCCGGGTCTGCGCACCACCTTCGACGCGTACATGGCGTCGTCGGCCGCGCCGAGGAGGCGGTCTGCCGACCACTGCGCCGCCTCGCGGCCGACCACCGAGGTGACGCCGATGGAGACGGTGACGTCGAAGGCCTGACCATCGACCTGCACCGGTTCGGCGATGGCTTCCTTCGCTCGCTGGACGACCTCGAGCCCGTCGTCGACGGTGCCGAGCCCGTCGCAGACGATGACGAACTCGTCCCCGCCCATGCGCGCCAACGTGTCGGTGGGTCGGAGGATGTGGCGGAGTCGTTCGGCGATGGTGACCAGCGCCCGATCGCCGGTGGAGTGCCCGGCCAGATCGTTGATGCGTTTGAAACGGTCGAGATCGAGATAGAGCACCGCCATCGTCGAACCTTCCCGAGCCGTGCGGCTCAACGACTCGACGAGGCGCTCGGCGAGCAGTCGGCGGTTGGCCAGGCCGGTCAGCGGATCGTGCAGCGCCTTCTCGGTCAGCTCGACCTCGAGCCGTTTCCGCTCGCTGATGTCGGTGATGTTCAGCAGGAAGCTGTCCTGCCCGCCGCTGTGAAAGCGGGTGCCGAGAATGCGCACCCACCGCGTCTCGCCGCCTCCGGTGACGAAGCGCAGATCACCGGCCACGGTCGCCGCGCCGGCATCGAGATCGTTGGCGAGGCGGGCCGCCACTTCGCGGTCGTCGGGGTGGAGCAGCTGGCCGAACGTCCGGGCGAGCAGGGACTCCTCGTCGATGTCGAGCAGGTGGAGCAGGGCGGGGTTGGCCGAGATGGTGATCCGATCGCCGGCCTGCCGGATCAGGAGCACGCCGCAGGGCGCATGGTGGAACGCCGCTTGGTAGAGCTCCCCACTCGCGGGCGCGCTCGCGTAGTCGAGCCCACCGCCGCCTCGATCGAGGACGTCGGCCAATCGCAACTCAGACGCGGGATCACGCATGGGGTACTCCGCCCATGGTCGCTCTCCGCGCACATGACCTCACGGAGAACGTTGGAGCGATCAAGTCTGCAGGGTCGAGGGGCTCGGGGGCAAGCTGCCGACCGGCACCAGACGCCGCCGTCGTTCCTACACTTGGGTCGATGATCCCGCTGGCCGAGGCCCGTTCCTACGTTCTCGATCGTTGCCGACCCACCCCCACCGAAGCGGTGCCGGTGCCCGAGGCCGACGGCCTCGTCCTGCGCGCGCCGGTCAGCGCCCCCGAGTCCGTGCCGCCGTTCGACAACACCGCGATGGACGGGTTCGCCGTCCGTTCGGTGGACACCATCGGTGCACCGGTCGAACTGGCGGTGGTCGACACCCTGGCTGCCGGCGTCGCCCCGGAGCGGACGGTCGCGTCGGGTGAGGCGATCCGCATCATGACCGGGGCGCCGATGCCGCCCGGCGCCGACGCGGTCGTGATGGTCGAGCGCACCGCCGCCGTGGGCGACGACCGGGTCCGGGTCGATGTGGTCATCGAGCCCGGCAATCACGTGCGGCGTGCCGGCGACGACCTGGAGGCGGGCGACGAGGTCTTCGGTATCGGGACCGCACTGACGCCCGCCCATCTCGGGGTGCTGGCCAGCATCGGAGCGACGGAGGTGCAGGTCGGGCGCCGGCCCCGGGTGGGGGTGCTGTCCACCGGCGACGAGCTCGTCGGTCCCGGTCGACCTCTGGGGCCGGGCCAGATCCGCGACTCGAACCGCACCGCTTTGCTCGCCGCCCTGGACGAGCTGGGGGTGCAGCCGGTCGACCTCGGGCTGGTCGCGGACGACGAGGAGTTGATCCGCCGGGCGCTCACGGACGGCATCACATCCTGTGACGCGCTCTGCACCAGCGGCGGGGTCAGCATGGGTGATTTCGACTACGTGAAGACGGTGCTCGACGACGTGGCCGAGATGCGCTGGATGCAGGTGGCGATCAAACCGGCCAAACCCTTCGCGTTCGGCGTCGCCGGCTCGGTGCCCGTCTTCGGCCTGCCGGGGAACCCGGTGTCGTCGCTGGTCTCCTTCGAGCTCTTCGCCCGCCCGGCGTTGCGCCGGATGATCGGCCATCGGCACCTCGACCGGCCGCGGGTGACCGCGGTCGCCGTCGACGGCCTGGTCCGGCGACCGGACGGAAAGACCCACTTCGCCCGGGTGGCGCTGGAGCAGGACGAGCAGCAGGGATTCATCGTGCGGTCCGCCGGCGGGCAAGGGTCGCACCAACTGCGGGCCATGGCGGACGCCAACGGTCTCGCCGTGTTGCCCGACGGTGCCGGCGTCGAGCCGGGCGCCTCGGTCTCGGTGATGGTCCTGGGTCGCTTCTGAACCGTCGAGTGGATCGGGGGCGGGGGTTGGTCGGCATCGGATCGCTACCCTGGCCCCGTGCCGGCTGACCTGGTTGACGGATTCGGGCGAGTCCACCGAGATCTTCGGATCTCGGTGACCGATCGCTGCAACTACCGATGCACCTACTGCATGCCGAGCGAGGGGATGGAGTGGGTGCCCCGCGCCGAGATCCTCACCTTCGAGGAGATCCACCGGCTGACGTCCGTGATGGTGGAGCAGTTCGGCATCGAGTCGGTGCGGCTCACCGGGGGTGAGCCCACGGTGCGGGCCAACATCGCCGTGCTCATCGAGCTCCTGTCGCGCCTGCCGGTCGATCTGTCGCTCACGACCAACGGGTCGACCTTGGGATCGCTGGCCGACGACCTGGCCGCCGCCGGGCTGCGGCGGATCAACGTGTCCTGCGACTCACTCGACCGCAGCCGGTTCGCCGAGATCACCCGACGCGACGACCTCGCCCGGGTGCTCGATGGGATCGATGCGGCGGTGGCCGCCGGTCTCGATCCCGTCAAGGTCAACGTGGTGCTCATGCGCGGCCGGAACGACGACGAGATCCTCGACTGGGTCGCGTTCGCCCGAGACCACGGTGTCGTGGTGCGCTTCATCGAGTTCATGCCTCTCGACGCCGGCGACGGCTGGAGCGACCAGGATGTGGTCGGCTACGACGAGATCCTCACCACGATCCGTACCCGTCACACCCTCCAGCCCCTGCATCGCGGCGCCTCCCCCGCCGAACGATTCGGTTTGGACGACGGCACCGAGATCGGCGTCATCCCGACGGTCACCCGCAAGTTCTGCGACACCTGCGACCGGGTCCGGCTCACCGCCGAGGGGGCGTTCAAGACGTGCCTGTTCGGCCTGGACGAGCACGATCTGCGCACCCCGCTACGGGCCGGCGCCTCCGACGCCGAGATGGCCGCCGTGATCGCCGCGGCGGTCGGCGACAAATGGGCCGGCCATGGCATCGGCACGGTGCACTTCATCCGGCCGGCGCGGAGCATGAGTCAGATCGGCGGCTGACCGTCCCCGCGTCCGGTCCCGGGCGCGGGCCCCATCGGCCGCCACGGCGCCCCTGCTCTGCGCTGAGCACCAGGCACTACGGTTGGGATCATGACCGACCACGGCCTCACGCACCTGGACCCGCTCGGACGCGCCCGCATGGTGGACGTCACGCCCAAGGAGGCCAGCCACCGGCGGGCCATCGCGCGGGCTCGGGTCCACATGCAGACCGAGACGGCGTCGCTGGTGGCGCGCGGGGCGATGGCCAAGGGCGACGTGCTCTCGGTGGCCCGCGTGGCGGGGATCCAGGCCGCCAAGCGGACCCCCGACCTGATTCCCCTGTGTCACCCGCTCCTGGTGGGCTCGGTGCTGATCAACTTTCGGATCGAGGACGAGTTGATCGAGGTCGAGGCCCAGGTCGAGACCGTCGACCGGACCGGCGTCGAGATGGAGGCGCTCACCGCGTGTTCGGTCGCCGCCCTCACCATCTACGACATGTGCAAGTCGGCGGACCGCTCGATGGTGATCGGTGACCTCACCCTGTGGGAGAAGACGGGCGGTCGGTCGGGCGCCTACCGGCGCGACGACGGCGAGCTCTGAGCCGCGTCTCGGGCGGTGTGACCGGCGTCACCGGGTGCGCGTGCCGAGTAGCGGTCGTCGCGGGTTCGTAGTAGAACCGTCATATTCGAGGGCCCGGTCGAACCGGGCCCGATCATGGTCGTCGAGCCCCCCGGTTCGGCGATTCCAACCCGGAGCAGCCTCGCTCCCCGCGGAGTATCCACCGCACCTGTCCGACCGATGATTAGCGTCATCCCGCAGTAAAGGCCCCTCTCCCCGTGCCAGCATCTGTGCTTCTTCTCGTACTCGCCATCGCCTGGGCAGCCGTGCTTCTGCCGCCCTACCTTCGCAAGCGGCGCCACGCGCGGCTCGGCGACTCGATCTCGTTGTTCAATCGTCATCTGAGCGTCCTCGAGCGCACCGCCCCCACCGGGTCCACCTCGGCCTCGCTCAGCCCGATGGCCAACGGCGCCGCTTCCCCGCTGCCGGTGCCGCGGTCGGCCATCGAGGCGCAGCAGCGCCGCCGGGAGGTCCTGGCGGTCATGGGCGCCGCGGTCCTCGTCAGCCTGGCCGGTGCGGCGCTGATCGGCGGCATGTTCGTCGTGCTGCACGTGCTGATCGACATCGTTGCGCTGGGCTACGTCGCCTTGCTGGCCCGACTGAAGCGGGTCCACGACGAGCGGGCACAGAAGGTGCGGACGCTTCCCGTCGTCAACCAGCAGACGGGCCGAAGCGCCGAACCGGTTCTGCTGCGCAGCTCGGGGAGCTGAACCTGCCCGTAGGGGAGGCGAACCTGCCCGTAGGGGAGGCGAACCTGCCCGTAGGGGAGGCGAACCCACACCTCGTCGTCGAGGTGGGGGACCGGCGGGTCATCGCTTCATGAACACCTGCACGGTGTACACGCGGTTGCCCGACTTCGCGTACCCGACGCCGATGAAGTTGAACCGGGAATCCAGGATGTTGGCCCGGTGTCCCGAGCTGTTCATGTACCCCTGGTGCACCGAACCGATGGTCGGGCCGTAGCCGACGTTCTCGCCCAGCCGCTGCCAGCCCGCCGGCGCGCCGTCCGAGAGCTTCGAGTGGGAGAGGTGACCCTGCCGGGCCAGGTGCTCGGCCCAGGCCTGTGCCTTCTTGCCCAGGTCCTCGTCCCAGTTCAGGTCCGAGAGGCCGGCTGCGTCTCGTGACGCGTTGACATGCAGCATGACCTCGAACTGCTCGTCGGTACAGCTGGCTGCGAGGCCGATGACGGCGACGAGCACGATGGCGAGACGAGCGATGCGCCGAGATCCAGGGGAGAGTCGGGTGATGTGCATGCCAGGGTCATCGGCGCTCTGGCCCCCCTTCCTTTAGCGCCGAGTGCCCAAACCGGATCCACTACCATGAGCGGTCAACCCGAGATCCGGGGGTGTAGCTCAGTTGGTAGAGCGCTTCGGTCGCATCGAAGAGGCCAGGGGTTCGATTCCCCTCACCTCCACTCTCACCATTGCCCGGCGATCATCCGCCGGGCCGGCTTCGCCATCCGGGTCGCACCGGCGCCGCTGCTTCGCCTGGCGGCTCCGCAGCCGCCGCTGGGTGGTTCTGCTCAACTCCCGGGCCCTGAGGCCGACAGGGCGATGGCAACGGTGGAGTTCAACAGGAGACGACGGTGTTCAGCGCGGGACACTCGAACACGACAACCAGGATGATCGTGGTCACGGTCGCGTTGCTCGCGGCGGTGGTGGCCACCCAACGCGGCTCGCAGGCCGATGCCACGACCGGATGCGGCAGTGACGAGCTCGCCGTCACGGTACGGGTCAGCGATGTCGTCCCCGGGTTCTGGTGGCAGCACGCCCTCTACAACGCAACCGGATCGTCGACGACGCGCGGCGGCCCGCTGTTGGACCATCTCGCCGTGCCCCTCCCGGCGCCGCTGGCCCCCGGGATCTACGACGTCACGGTCGTGACGATGGACGACCACACCGGAGGATTGTTCCCCGACCGAGCCCCGTTCGAACAGGTGGTGATCGCGCTCGAGTCGCCGCCGACCCTGGGGGCCTTCACCCTCCCGACCCAGGATCTTCCCGATGACCTCGACCGCATCGTGTCATCGGTCGGGACCCTTCCCGTCCACCGCGAGACCGACACCGTCTACGCCGTCCATCGCTCCATTCCCGAACCCCGGGCCGGCTCCCGCTTCGCGTTCGCCAACAGCATCGTCCCCGAGGAGATCACCTTCCGGTGCCTCTCGGTCCTTCCGACCACGACCACCACCGTGCCGTCCACCACGACGACCACGACCCTCCCGTCCTCGGCCACCACGACGGTGCCGGTCACCCCGACGACGGTGCCGGCGAACCCGACGACGACGGCTCCGTCGGGCACCACGGTCCCGCCGACCCTGCTGCCCGCCACCGACGGAGCGGACGTCAGCGACCAGGTGCTGAAGACGGGGAAGGACGTCGAGGGCAACGTTCCCTCGGCCCCCGCTGCGGTCGAGACGAACTTCGTGCCCACCTACAACGGCTGACGGCCCCGGGGAGCCAGCCCCGGGTCGTGCGTCCTTCGGCGGGTCCCTACTCGGTCGGATCGTGGTCGGGGTGGCGGTAGGACTCGCGCAGGATCGCCGCGATCTCGGGGTAGGTGATCCACTCCGGGATCTCCTCGCCACCGCCCAACCGGCGCCGAAGCTCGGTGCCCGAGATGCTCAGGGTCGTCGCCCCCTCGGGGACCTCGTCGACCGGCTCGTAGTGGCCGTGTTCCTCGACGTACACGATGACCTGCGATCGCCAGACCCCGATCCCGAGCTCGTCGGCGTAGCGAGCCACCAGCTCCTGCGCCTCGTAGGTGCCGTAGAAGGGTTCCCCCTGTCTGTCGTCGCCCGGACCGGCGTGGTCGCGCCCGATGATGAAGTGCGTCAATCCGTAGTTGCGTCGGATCAGGGCGTGCCACAGGGCCTCGCGCGGTCCTCCCATGCGCATGGCCAGGGGCAGGAGCGACAACATGACGCGATCGGCCGGGTACCGGGGCAGGAGCGCTCGATAGCAGGCGATGCGGGTGTGGTAGTCCACATCGCCCGGCCGCGTGATCCCGACGATCGGGTGGATCAACAGGTGCGCGTCGAGCTCCTCGGTGGCGCGCAGGGTCAGCTCCTGATGCGCCCGGTGCATCGGGTTTCTCGTGTTGAACGCCACCACCCGATCCCATCCGCGCCGATCGAACTCGGCGCGGAGCTGGCGGGGCGTGCGCCGCAGCTCGGCGAACTCGCGATGGGGCGGCATGCTGACCCCCTCGACGGTGCCGCCCACGTAGACGGGATGGGACCGCTGCAGATGGGCGACCCCGGCATGGCCGTCCTCGTCGGTGCCGAACACGGCGTGGGCCTCGCGGTCCTGATCGGGCTGGTACAGATCATCGATCGTCAGCACGGCGAGAAGCTCGCCGGCCCGGCCCCGCAGGGCGATGCGCCCGCCCGCAGCAAGGTCCTCAGCCCACGACTCGTCGACGTCCAGGGTGATCGGCATGGGCCAGAGCGTGCCGTCGGCGAGACGGCAGTCGTCGCGGACCCCTTCGTAGTCGGCCCGGTCGAGGAAGCCGGTGAGCGGTGAGAAGCCGCCGCACAGCAGCAGCTCGAGGTCACAGCGCTGGCGCCGGGTCAGGGTGAGCGACGGCAGGTCCGGTGCCTCGCGCTCGAGCTGCGCGGCCCGTTCGTGGTCGACCATGAGATCGACGAGCGGTCCACCGTGGGCGTCGTGCGTCGTCACGGGGTCGTCCGCACGTCGAACCGCTCGATGTAGCGGGCGAACCGCTCCCGCAGCGCGTCGGGGTCGATTCCGAACCACTCCGGCTCGTAGGTGTGGCGGCGACCCTGCCGGCCGGCGTCGACACGCTGCTGAACCACGTCGCGCGCCGGCCGGGTGGCATCGGGGGCGATCTCGTCCAGGATCCGGTCGACGACCGCATGGGGGGCGGCGATCAACTCGTCGTAGTCGACGTCGATGAGCGAGGCGGTGTCGGGCGCTCGATCGCGGGCGCTCATCGCCCGATCGCAGCCCTGGGCCCAGTGCTCGGTCCAGCGGGGACCGATCTCGGTGGGGTCGACGTGGGTGGAGTTGGAGCGTCGCACCGTCGAGGCCAGGCTGCAGAACGACGAGATCGTCGCCACCGGGTCGCGATGGACCTGCACCACGCAGACATCGGGGAAGATCTCGAAGATCACGTCGAGGGCGAAGAGGTGGGCCGGGGTGCGCAGCACCCAGGGCCGGGGCTCCTGGTCGCCCTGCATGAGCTGGATCTGGGCCCGCATGTCGCGGTACGCCGGACGGAGGTCGTTCTCGACCCAGTAGTCGACGAAGGACGGAATCCGGAAGATGGCGGCCGTGGCCAGGTCGGCGGACTGGCGGGCGAGCAGCCCGTTGCACTCGTCGGGTTCCTCGGCCTCCATCGGGTGCAGCTCCCGGTACGCGGGCAGGAGCCGATTGATGACACGGTGGCGCCGCCGGGGTCGGGACTTGCTGGGGGCCTCGTCGCCCTGGGCGATGCGCTCGGCACTGATGGGATCGAGGATCTGGTGGGGATACAGCGAGTTCAACTCGGGAACCCGGGCCAACAGGAACTGGAGGAGGGTGGCCCCCGACCGGGGGAGGTTGATCACCATGAGGGGGCGGGCGAGCGGCCGCTCGAGGACCTCGGGTCGGGTGCGGTACTGCTCGACGAGACGCAGGCGAAGCACCATGTTCTGCACCACCCATTGCCGGGCGAACTGGCGGCCGATCGTGGTGAGATCGGCCTCGGTCTCCAGCGCGGCCTGGAGCCGCTCGGCGGCTCCGGCGTCCCAGTCGTCGCCCCAGTCGGTCAGGTCGGTGGTGGCCTCGGCGCGACGCCGGACGTGGTCGAGGTCCAAGCGGGGGAGCGGACCGGTGACCCGGCCGGCCAGTCCGCCCACCGCGTTGACCGCACGGGCGGGCAGCCAGAGGGGGTCGGCGTCGAAGGTCACGTCGTGCCCGGTGGTGGGGGCGTCGGGGCTCATGGCCTGGATAGTAAGGACCGGCCGGACGATGTCGGTAAACTTGCGTCGAACCACGTGCGAACGCCACCCTACGCGTGACGCCCACGAACTCGAGCGGGGAATGCGGTGACTGCTGTGGATGCGGAAGCGAGCCGGAGCGTTGCGACCCGGCTGTACCTGGTTCGTCACGGTACGACCATGCTCAACCGACAGAACCGGTACCGGGGTCGCCGCGACGTCGCCCTGGACGAGGGTGGATGGAGCGACGCCTGGGGCGCGGCCCGCCAGCTGGAGCAGTACGACATCTCGGCTGTGTACGCCAGCCCGCTCCGGCGAGCCCGCGACACCGCCAGGGTCATCGCCGACGCGGTCGACGTGGACCAGGTCCAGGACCATCCGGGGCTGGTCAACCTCGACTACGGCGAGTGGGAGGCGTTCACCGCCGACGAAGCAAAGGCCCAGGACCCCGACGCGTTCGAGGGCTATCAGAACTTCTCGCCGGGTGCCGCCTGCCCGGGCGCAGAGACGCTCGACGACGCGGCCCGGCGCATCCTCCTCACGCTGCGGGTGATGGCCCTGATGCACCCGGGCGAGACCATCGCCGCGGTGTCGCACGCCGCCATGGTCCGGCTCGTCATCACCGTGGGCGGCGACCGGCCCCGCGAGCAGTGGCGCTACGCCCTGCCCAACGGTTCGATCACCGAGCTCGATCTCTACCCCGACCGCCTCGAGGTCCTGCGGATTCCCGAGCCCGCCACGGGCTGAGCTCCCCGGTTCCCGGAGGATCACCGCTGCCATCGCTCTCCACTGACGACGTCACGCTGCTGGCGGCGCAGGTCGCACTCCTCATCGCGGCCGCGCTGGTCTTCGGCGCGCTGGCTCGCAGGATCGGCCAGCCGTCGGTGTTGGGTCACATCGCCGCCGGTGTCCTGATCGGACCGTCGGGTCTGGGGCAGATCGACTGGGTGGCCCAGCATCTCTTCCCGCCCGACCGGTCGGTACCACTCAGCGGCCTGGCGTCGATCTCCGCGCTGATGGTGCTGGCGGTCACCGGGTTCCACACCGACCCCAAGTTGGTGCGGCGATGGAGCCGCCGGGTCCCCGTGCTGGCCATCGCCAGCCTGGTCATCCCGTTCGCGGTCGGCGCCGCCCTGGGTGGAGCCCTCCCCGTCGACTACCGCGGGCCCGCCGCCACGACCGGTGTCTTCGTGCTGTTCATGGCCATCGCGCTCTCGATCAGCTCACCGCCGGTCATCAGCCGGGTGCTGGCCGATGCCGGCCAGCTCCGGCGCGACTTCGCCCAGGTGACCCTGGCCGTGGCGATGACCAACGATGTCGCCGGGTGGATTCTCCTCGGCGTCGTCATCTCGCTGGCCGGCACGGGCGAGCTGCCGGTCGGCGACCTGGTGCTGGCGATGGGGTCGATCATCCTGCTCGCCGTGGTCGCCGTGCGTTGGGGCTCCCGGGTCGTGGGCGCGTTGCTGGAGGCGGCCCGTCGTCACGGATCCACGCACGGACCGGTCGCCGTGGCCCTCGTCGTCATCTTCGCCGTCTCGGCGTTCACGAACGCCGTCGGGATCGAAGCCGTCCTGGGGGCGTTCGTCGCAGCGTTGGTCCTGCGGAGCAGTCGGGGGGCGATGCGCGACGTCGAACCGTCGATCGCCTCGATGACCGAGAGCTTCTTCGCCCCGATCTTCTTCACCGTGGCCGGCCTGCGGGTGGACCTCGCAGCGCTCTTCGAGCCCGAGGTCGCGTTCTGGTGCCTGACCGCCGTCCTGCTCGCCACGGTGACGAAGGTGGTGGGCGCCGGGGGTGCGGCTCGGCTGAGCGGATCGAGCGCTCGTGAGGCCGCGGCGATCGGCGTGGGTCTCAACATCCGAGGCTCGCTCGAGGTGGTGCTCGCCAGCGTCGGACTGGGCATCGGCGTGCTCAACGACACGTCCTACACGATCGTGGTCGTGGTGGCCGTCGCCACGTCGGCGGTCGCACCACCCCTGCTGCGCCGGATCACCGAGGGCTGGCACGGCGACGACGCCGAGGAACAGCGCCTGCGCCGCGAACGGCTGCACGCCGCCACCGAGAGCCTGCCCGACGACCCGCCGTTGGTGGCGGGGAGTGCGGGCGCGGCCGCCGTGGCCGGGGCGGTCTGGGCCGAAGCCGACGGTCCACCGGCCGGCGATGACGGTGGTGCGGTGGTCGTCGGCGTCGAGACCGATCTTCGAGCCGCCCTGCCGTGGCTGGAGCAGGGGGTCGGACCGGTGCTGCTGGTGTCGGCGTTCGACGGCCTTCCCGCCCCGCCGGGACGGGTGCTGGTGCCGGTGGTGTCCAGTGGGACCTCGGCGGCGGCGATCGAGGTTGCGGCCCGCCTGGCGCTCGCGGCCCGCGCCGATCTGGTGCTCGTGCACCTGCGCCGACCCGGAGGGTCCGTGGCCTCGGTGGAACGCGCCGCCGACTGGGCGCTGGCGATGGGCGTCACCACGGACACCCTGATCCGCGAGGCCCCCGGAGTCACCGACGACGCCCTGGCCGACCTGCTCCGCGAGGTGAGCGGCCCGACCGATGTCGTCGTCACCGGAACGACGGTGCACCTGGGCGTGGGTCACCTCGAGCTGGGCGGGTGCGCCGAGCAGCTGTTCCGGGCCCGCACGCCGATGGTCGCCGTGGTTCCCGCCGCGTCGGGACCGTTCTCACCGCCCGCCTGGGCCTGACCGGGTCCGAGCTACTCGAAGGCGCTGCCCATCTCTTCGAGCAGACCGATCATCTGCGTCGGAGCATCGGGGGCGTGTGGTCCGGGCTCGTAGGTGACCCTCTCCAGCGATCCGGTCCAGGGGAAGGGCCCGTGCCGTTCATAGATCTTCCAGTCCACCGGTGAGCGGCGATCGATCCCCACGTCGATGCCCTCGAAGGGCGCCATCGCCAGGAAGAGCGGAAAGCCCTCGCCGGCCGCCCGCTGCTCGTCGTCGACGCGCAAGGAGAAGTCCCACTGGTTGGCGCCGGGAGCGGTCGCTTCGAGGACGACGCGGCTGGTCCCGGGCGCCAGGACGCCGGCGTCGAGGCGCCGCATGCGGTGACCGTCGTTGTGGGCGAAGGTCAGCCGGTCGCCCTCGACCGACAGCAGGTAGCCGCCCCCCTGGTCGCCGTGGGCCACCAGGATCCCCTCGTCCCCCGCGGTGAAGTCGAGATGGACCGTGCAGGTGAACCCCCGGCCCCACACCATCCGCTGGCTGCGCCACCGCTCGAGCGTCGGCGTGCCCGGCACGAGCGTGACCGGCTGCTCGTACTGCTCGACCCACTCGGGTCGGTAGATGTGCTTGAGGTTCGTGCCTTCCTCCAGCGGATAGACCTGGTTGTCCCAGGCCGCCCGCTCCCAGGCTGCCGCCAGCTCGGCCACCTTCTCGGCATGGGCATCCGCCAGGTTGGTGCACTCGGTGGGATCGTTGACCAGGTCGTACAACTCCCACTCGTGGTCGCCGAACGCGGTGAGTCCCTGGTGGACCGTCACGATCTCCCAGCCGTCGCGGTAGTAGCCGCGGTGGCCCCACATCTCGTAGTACTGCTCGGTGTGGACCGGCGGTGCGTCGGGGTCCTCGATCGTGGGGGTGATGCTGGAACCGGCCAACGGCTTGAGTGGCTTGCCGTTTCGCTCGGTGGGCGCCTCGATCCCACACATCTCCATGAGCGACGGGTAGAGGTCGGTCACGAACGTGTACTGCCGTCGCATCGAGCCGGCATCACCGATGCGGTCGGGCCAGGAGATGATGAACGGCACCTGGTGACCGCCGGCGTGGGTGTTGATCTTGTAGAGGCGGAACGGCGTGTTGCAGGCCATCGCCCAACCCCGGGGGAAGTGGGGGATCGTCTGCGGGCCGCCGATCAGATCCAGGCGGTCGTGGTCGGCCTCCCACTCGGGTTCGCCCATCAGGTGGGTGTAGTAGCTGGAGGTACCCCATTCCTCTCCCTCACGCGACGCTCCGTTGTCCGACGTGAAGATGATGATGGTGTTGTCCAGCTCGTCCAGCTCCTCGAGCGCGGCGACCAGGCGTCCCACGTTCTGGTCCACGTTGTCGACCATCCCGGCGTAGACCGCCATGTAGTGGGCGAAGAGCTCCTGCTGCCGCGGATCGAGCTCGTCCCAGGGGGCGACGTCGTGGGCCAGCTCGCTGTTGCGGGGCGGCAGCGGGGTGTCGTCGGCGATGATCCCCATCTCCACCAGCCGCTTGTGGCGCCGGTGGCGCAGCTCGTCCCACCCCATCGAGTACCGCCCCGCGTGCCGGGCGATGTCGTCGGCCTTGGCCTGGAGCGGCGCGTGGACCGCGCCGTGGGAGAAGTAGCAGAAGAACGGCTTGGTCGGATTGGACGCCTTGAGGCTGCGGATGCGGCTGATCGCCTCGTCGGTGATGTCGTCGGTGAAGTAGTAGTCGTCGGGGTAGCGGTCCACCTCGATCTGGGTGTTGTCCCTGACCAACCGGTGGGGCTGGTGGAAGTTGGTGAAGCCGTCGAGGATCCCGTGGAAGGACTCGAAGCCCCGCTGGACCGGCCACGAGTGCCTCCGACCCGCGTTGGCGAGGTCGCTGTCCTTGGCCAGGTGCCACTTGCCGACCATGAACGTGGCGTAGCCGTTGTCGCGAAAGGTCTCGGCGAGGGTGGACGTGTGCTCGCTGAGCTCCATGGCATACCCGGGGAATCCGGCGTCGGAATGCGCCACATGACCGACCCCTGCTGCGTGCGAGTTGATCCCGGTGAGGAGGGCGGCCCGGGTGGGTGAGCACATCGGCGTGACGTGGAAGTTGGTGTACCGCAGTCCTCGTTCTGCGAGGCGGTCCAGATTGGGGGTGGGGATCTCCCCACCGAAACACCCCAGATCCGAGTAGCCGAGGTCGTCGGCCAGCATGACGATCACGTTCGGCGCTCGCTCCGGTGGGGTCGGCCGCTCGGGCCACCACGACTCGGAACCGGCGAATGTCCGACCGACCCTGCCTTCGAAGCCCGCGTAGGCGCTGAGATCGTCGGGGGAAGCGGGCATGGGTGCTCCGATCGGGGAGGTGGGTGGGGCCGGTGCTCGGTGCCCTACTCTCGCGCACCCGTCCGGAGGAGGCCCGTTGGTGCAACCGTCAGAAGTGCTGCTCGTCTACGGGACGCGACCGGAACTGATCAAGCTGGCTGAGATCGCCCGCCTCCTGCGCGGCAGGGTGAGGGCGGTGCACACCGGTCAGCACTACGACGCGGCGTTGTACGGAGAGATCGCCGCCGCGGTCGGCATGGACGAGCCGGAGACCGTTCTGGATGTGGGCGGCCGGTCGCGCGCCCGGCAGATCGCTGCGGCGCTCGACGGGCTCGACGGGGTCCTCGAGCGGCGACCTCCTGCGGCGGTGGTGGTCCAGGGTGACACCAACTCGGCTCTCGCCGGCGGCCTCGCGGGAAACGCCCGCTCGATTCCGGTGGTCCACGTCGAGGCCGGGTTGCGGTCCCACGATCGGCGGATGCCCGAGGAGCACAACCGGATCCTGCTGGATCACCTCGCGGATCTGTGCCTCGCGCCGACCGAGGTCAGTCGCGCCAACCTCCTCGCCGAGGGGATTCCCGACTCGCGGATCGTCGTGACCGGCAACACCGTGGTCGAAGCGGTCGATGCCCATCTCCCGGCCCCGGCCGCCCGCGCCCGATTGCTGGCCGACCTGGGTCTGGAGTCCGACCGTTTCGTCCTGGTCACCCTCCACCGGCCCGAGAACGTCGACGATCCCGACGTCTACCGCACGATCCTGGGACAGCTTGCTGCACTCGACGCCCCGGTCGTCCTCCCGATCCATCCCCGTTCCCGCGACCGACTGGATCGGTTCGGTCTGTCCGAGGTGGCCGACACGCTCCGGGTCATCGACCCGCTCGACTACCCCGACTTCCTGGGCGTGGCCAAGGAGGCGGCGCTGCTCATCTCGGACTCGGGCGGGGTCCAGGAGGAGGTCAGCGTCCTCAAGCGCCCGGTCGTCGTGGTGCGCCGCTCCACCGAGCGGCCCGAGGTCCTGGGCTCGTTCGCCGACCTGGTCGATCCCGGGCCGGCGATCGGCGAGGCCGCACGAAAGTGGTTGGCCGCCGATCGATCGACGCTCGCTCGGCTGGCATCACCCTACGGCGACGGCTCCGCTTCGAGGAGGAGCGTGGCGGCGATCGACGCTATCCTCGAGCGAGGCTGATCGGGCCAGCGACGGGCGGATGGGCGCCCGGGCCCGGTGCGAGCAAGATGGCCCATTGTCGAAGCACCGAAGGACCCATACGGTGCAAAGAGGTGTGCGGCGGCGCGACTCCGAGGGCGGAGGCGGGGTCCCGTGCATGGGCCGGTGCACCGTGTGCCGGCCGTGAACCCCCACCGAGGACCGCGTGACTTCCGAAACCCCCGCACTGAACCTGCCGAACGACCAGAACGCAACCGGTCGTTGGATGGGCGACGACGAACTGGCGTTGCTCACCGAGGTGATCGCGTCCGGGACGCTGACCGCCACCAAGGGTGAGCAGACCAGGACCCTCGAGGTCGAGTTCGCCGACCGGCTGGGTGTCGCGCACGCCATCGCCTGCTCCTCCGGCACCTCGGCGCTCCACACCGCGGTCGCGGCGCTGGATCCCGAACCGGGTGACGAGATCATCACCACGCCCATCACCGACATGGGGGCGATCACGCCGATCCTCTATCAGGGCGCCATTCCGGTGTTCGCCGATGTCGATCCCGACACCGGCAACGTCACCGCTCCGACGATCGAGGCCCGTCTGACCGACCGCACCCGGGCGGTGATGGTCACGCACCTCTTCGGCAATCCCTGCGAGATGGACGCGATCGGTTCGGTGCTGGCCGAGCGCGGCATCCCCGTCATCGAGGACTGCGCCCAGGCCTACGGTGCCTCCATCTCGGGCCGGCCGGTGGGCACCCTCGGCTCCGTCGGCTGCTTCAGCCTCCAGCAGGGGAAACACATCACCACCGGCGAAGGGGGTCTCGTCGTGACCGATGACGACGCCCTGGCTCGCCGGGCCCGCGTCTTCGTCAACAAGGGATGGCCCTACGGCGAGGCCTCGCCCGATCACGAGTTCCTCGCACTCAACTACCGGCTCACCGAGCTCCAGGGGGCCGTGGCCCGCGCCCAGCTGAAGAAGCTGGACGGGATGCTGGAGGTGCGCGCCCGCACCACGGCGCGGTTCACCGATCTGATCGCGGACATCCCCGGCGTGCGGGCGCCGGTGGTGGCCGACGGCGACGTCCACGGGTTCTGGCGGTACTGCCTCCTGGTCGACGGCGAGGTCATCGACGGCGGGCCGCGGGCCCTGGCGGATCGCCTCTCGGTGCACGGCGTCGCCTCGGCACCCCGCTACATCCAGAAGCCGGCGTACGAGTGCAAGGTGTTGGCCGAGCAGCGGACCTTCGGCGACAGTCGTTGGCCCTTCACGCTGGCCAAACCCGAAGCGGTCGACTACGACCCGGCGCGGTTCCCCGGCGTCTACACCGCCCTCGACCGGATGCTGGTCCTGGGGTGGAACGAGGGGATGACCGACGAGCATGTCGACGGACTGGCCGCCGCCCTCGCTGCGGCCGTGGCGGAAGCGAGCACCACATGAGTCCCATTCGTCTCGGCCTGATCGGTGCCGGCCGGATCGCCCAGAGCTATCTCGAGGTGCTCGAGTCGCTCGACGACTTCGCGCTGGTCGCCGTCTCCGATGTGACCCCGAGCGCCGTCGAGGCGGCCTCGGCCACCTACAAGGTCCCCGGCTTCGGCGACGCCGAGCTGATGATCGAGTCGGCCGCTCCCGAGGCGGTCCTGATCTGCACCCCGCCCTCGACCCATGCCCACCTCGCTTGTCACGCCCTCGAATCGGGAGCGGCGGTGCTCTGCGAGAAACCGCTGGCCATCGACCTGCCGGCGGCCCGCACCATGCTTCAGACCGCGTCCGACTGCGACGGCCTGCTGTCGATGGCATCGAAGTTCCGCTTCGTCGACGACGTCCAGATCGCCCGGCGCATGGTGACCAACGGTGACCTGGGCGAGATCCTGCTGTTCAACAACGCCTTCACCGGGTATGTCGACATGGCGGGTCGCTGGAACAGCGACAGCAATCGCAGTGGAGGCGGTGTCATCATCGACAACGGCACCCACTCGGTCGACATCGTCCGGTGGCTGTTCGGTCCGATCACCGAGGTGCTGGCCGTCGAGGGACGACGGGCCCAGCCGATTCCGGTCGAGGACACGGCGCAGTTGTTCGTGCGAGCGGGCGACGAGGTGCTCGGCAGCATCGATCTCTCGTGGTCGCTCGACAAGTTCGCGCCCCACTACATCGAGATCTTCGGGACCAAGGGCACGGTCACGCTCGGCTTCCAGCAGTCGCGCTACACGCTGCACGGCGACGAATGGACCGAATTCGGCTCGGGCTACTCGAAGATGGCGGCGTTCCGGGGCCAGCTGGAGAACTTCGCGTCGGCCATCCGCGGCGAGAGCACCACGCTCGTCACCGCCGAGGACGCCGTGGCCAGCGTCCGGGTCATCGAAGCGGCGTACGCGTCCCTCCGCGCGTCCAGCTGGGTACCGGTCGACGGCTCCCAGCCCGTGCCCGTCGGGGTCTGACCGGGTTCCGGTGGCGGCCCGCATCCATCCGACGGCGCTGGTCGAGGACGGTGTCCAGCTGGGCGAGGACACCAGCGTGTGGGACCACGCCCACCTGCGCGGCCCGTCCCGCATCGGTCGCGAGTGCATCGTGGGCGGCAAGACGTACGTGGCGTACGACGTGGTGATCGGCGACCGGGTGAAGCTCAACGCGTTCGTGTACGTCTGCGCCGCCGTGACCATCGAGGACGGGGTGATGGTGGGGGCCCATTCGGTGTTCACGAACGATCGCTTTCCCCGGGCCACCGACCCCGATCTGGCCGAACTGCGCGGCTCCGAACCCGACGAGCACACCCGGCCCACCGTCGTTCGGCGAGGCGCCACGCTGGGAGCGCGCGTCGTCGTGGGTTCGGATCTCGAGATCGGCGCCTGGGCGATGGTGGGGATGGGATCGGTCGTGACCCGGACCGTGCCGGCGCAGCACCTGGTGGTGGGCAACCCCGCTCGCACCGTCGGCTACGTCTGCCGCTGCGGCGAGCCGTTTCACCGCGGCGACGCATCGGACGTCGATGCGACGGCCTGTCCCAGCTGCGGCCGCCGCTACCGGGTCGAGCGGGACGTGGTGTCGGGTGGGGACGCGCCATGAGCCGCTGGGCCGTGATCGGCGGCGGGATGCTCGGGATGGAACTGGCCCGCCAACTCGCCGACCAGGGCCACGACGTCACGCTGCTGGAGCGCGCCCCGGAGCTGGGCGGCCTGGCCGCATCGTGGGAGCTCGCCGGCTTCCGGTGGGATCGCCACTACCACGTGGTGACGCCCACCGATCAGCGGACCGAGGCCCTTCTCACCTCGTTGGGTCTCGACCTGCGCTGGGTCACCACGCGGACCGGAGCCTATGGAAACGGACAGCACTATTCGGTGTCCAACGCCGGCGAGTTCCTCCGGTTTCCCCTGCTGAACCTGGTGGACAAGGCCCGCCTGGCCGCCACCCTGCTGTACGCATCCCGGATCACCGATGGTGAGAAGCTCAGCCGCATCCCGGTCGAGGACTGGCTGGTGCGTCTCAGCGGGCGGAGGGTGACCGACCGGTTCTGGATGCCGCTGCTGCGCGCCAAACTGGGGGACCTCTCACGCCAGACGTCGGCGGCGTTCATCTGGACGGTGATCCGCAGGCTCTACGCGGCACGCACCAGCGGGCGCAGGACCGAACAGCTCGGGTACGTTCCGGGCGGCTACGGAGCGATCCTCGATGCGATGGGCGCCGATCTGGCCACGCGGAACATCGAGGTGCTCCTGTCCACTCCCGTCGACGCGGTCGCTGCCGATGAGAGTGGCGTGACCGTGGACACCGGGACGCACCAGCTGAGCTTCGACCGGGTCGTCCTGACCGCGCCGGCGCCGATCGCCCGGCGTCTCGTCCCCGGATTGCGAGCGGACGAGGCGGAGCGGCTGGACCGCGTTCCCTACATGGGCGTCATCTGCGCCTCGGTCGTGCTGACCCGGCCCCTGACCGACTTCTACGTGACCAACCTCATCGACGAGACACCGTTCACCGGCGTGATCGAGATGACCGCGTTGATCGATCCGGACGAGATCGGCGGAAACCACCTCGTCTACCTGCCGCGCTATGTCGCCGCCGACGACCCGCTGCTCGACGCCCCCGAAGAAGAGATCGAGCGCACGTTCCTCGACGGACTGCGTCGGCTCCACCCCGACCTCCGGGACGAGGAGATCGTCGGGTTCGCGCTCTCCCGGCCGCGCCACGTGCTCCCGGTTCCGGTGATCGGCTACGCCGAACGGGTCCCGGCCATGCGAACGTCCGTGCCCGGCGTCTGGACCGTCAACTCGTCGCAGATCACCGACGGCACGCTCAACGTCGACGAGACGCTACGGCTGGCCGATCGGGCCATACGAGAGATCGAGTCGGTCGTCGCGACCGAGCCCGTCGCCGAGGTCGGACCGTGACCCGACCGATCGCCAGCCTGTCCCTGGATCTGGACAACGAATGGTCCTATCTCAAGGTGCACGGCGATGCCGGGTGGGAATCGCTGCCGTCGTTCCTCGACATCGCGGTGCCGCGGGCGCTGGACGTCATGGACGATCTGGATCTGACGGCCACCTGGTTCATCGTCGGGCTGGACGCCGCCCAGGAGCGCAACGGTGACGCGCTGGCCACGATCAGCGCGGCCGGACATGAGATCGGCAATCACAGCCACCGGCACGAGCCCTGGCTCCACCTCTACACCGAGACCGAGCTGGCGCGGGAGTTGGACGAGGCCGAGGAGGCCATCACCGCGGCCACCGGGAACCGGCCGGTCGGCTTCCGGGGGCCCGGCTACAGCCTGTCGCTGACGACCCTGCGCGAGCTCAGTCGCCGCGGGTACCGGTACGACGCGTCGACGCTGCCGACGATCATCGGCCCGCTCGCCCGGGCCTACTACCTTCGCTCGACCGGGATGGACGAGGAGGAGCGCGCCCAGCGCTCCCACCTGTTCGGCACGGTGTCCGACGGTTTCCGGTCGTTGCGCCCCTACCGGTGGGACCTGCCCGAAGGCCCCCTGCTGGAGATCCCGGTCAGCACCGTTCCGGTGGCTCGTGTGCCGTTCCACCTCAGCTATGTGCTGTACCTGGCCGAGCGCTCGACCCGCCTGGCGCTCCGGTACTTCCGGACGGCGCTCCGCGTGTGCCGACTCCGCGGCGTCGAGCCGTCGATCCTGCTCCATCCGCTCGACTTCCTGGGCGGCAACGACGTCGATTCGCTGGCCTTCTTCCCGGGTATGGCCATGCCGGCCCGGCTGAAGATCGAGGTGGTGAGCGCCGCGCTCGAGGTGCTCGCCGAGTGGCACGATGTAGGCACGATGCTCCAGCACGCCGAGGCCTGCGGGTCCGGAGCCACACCGCTCCGCACCCCGCGATTCGACGAGTCGTCACCGGACGCGCATCCGATCGGGTCGGGATGACCGTGGCTCGGCCCGACGACGCGCCCACCGTCGATCTGACCACGGCCCGCGATCGGTCGATGGTGTCCGTCGTCGTTCCGGCCTTCAACGAGGCGCTCATCATCGAGGAGTCGCTGGGCGCCATCACCGCCGAGTTGGGTCGGCTCGAGGACGAGTTCCGCTGGGAGGTCCTGGTGGTGGACGACGGCTCCACGGACGCGACACCGGCCATCGTCGCCGGTGTGGCCCAAGCCGAGCCGCGCGTACGACTGCTCCGCCACCCGGTCAACTTCAACATCGGACAGGCGCTTCGGTACGCGTTCCGCAACTGCCGCGGCGACTTCATCGTCACGATGGATGCCGACCTCAGCTACGACACCGGTCACATCCCGCGCCTGCTCCATGCCCTCATCGACGAACGAGCGAAGATCGTCGTCGCCTCCCCGTACGCAAAGGGGGGTGAGGTCACGGGTGTTCCGTGGCGGCGTCTCGTGCTGAGCAGGAGCGCCAACCGGTTCCTGTCACGGGTCGCCCCCGTCGACGTCACGACGATGACGGGACTGGTACGGGCGTACGACCGGCGTTTCCTCGACAATCTCGATCTGCGGCTGATGGACGGTTCGGTCAACACCGAGATCGTCTACAAAGCGCACCTCCTGGGCGCTCGGATCGTCGAGATCCCGGCCCACCTCGACTGGACCGGACAGGAGGAGCGCAACGCCGATCGGACGGGCCCGAAGGTCACGGGGCTGTCCAAGGCGCTGCTGCTGGCGGGGATCCAGTTCCGCCCGGTCCCTTGGTTCACCGGATTCGGTCTGGTGCTCCTCGGCCTGGCGGTCGTCCTCGGTCTGGTCGCCACCGTCGTGACGTTCGACGAGCTGAGCGGTCAGAGTTTCACCCTGTCGCATCTCAACGCGGCGGTCGCCGACGCGTTCGGCCGCGTGCCTCTGGTGTTCCTCCTGGGGGTCGCGTCCTTGATGACCGGCGCCGTCGTCATGTCGTTGGGGGTGCTCGCGGCGGTGACCCGTCGCTACTTCCACGAGCTGTTCCACGCGTCCACCACCGTGATGCGGCGGCTGGAGGCGTTGGAGCACCAGATCCGCACGAAGTTGTGAACGCCGCGGTCGCAGCGACCGGCCCGCTCGATCGCAACGAGCGGCGCACGGTGCTCGCTCTGGCCGGTGGTGCGCTGGTGACCACGGTGATCGGGATCGGGACGAAGAGCTTCTGGTTCGACGAGGCCTACAGCGCCGAGCTGGCCCGCCAGCCCGGCGGGGACTGGTGGCGGCTGTTGTGGGAGCAGGAGGGGGGTGCCCTGCTCCACGCCGTGCTGTTGAAGCCTTGGGCGGCGGTCTCCGATGCCGATGCGTGGCTCCGACTCCTGTCGGTGCCCTTCGCGATCGGGCAGGTGGTGCTGACGTTCTTCGTGGGTCGTCGGGTGATCGGACGCGGCGCCTGGGCGGCCGCCCTGGCGCTGGCGGTCAACGGCGCCTTCGTCCAGTACGCCCAGGAGACCCGCACCTACGCCATGGCGTCGTTTCTGGTCCTGGCCGCCAGCCTCGCGTTCCTTCGCGCCGTCGAGCGGCCGACCGGATCGCGGTTGGTCGTGTACACGTTGCTGGCGGTCGCCTGTCCATTGGCGCACCTCTACACGGCGCCGTTCGTCGTGGCCCAGGGTCTGACCCTGCTGGCACTCGGCGACCGCGCTCAGCCGTGGCGCCGCTGGATCGCGGCGGGGTCCGCGATCGGCCTCGCGTGGATGACGCTGCTGGGCACCGTGTTGGTGGCGGGTTCGGCTGGAGCCCAACCTCGTGATCCCGTCGCCGATCGGATCACGTCGTTGGCCTTCGTGCCCCGCCAATTCGGCTCTCCCTACCGGCTGCTGGGCTGGGTGCTGCTGCTGTTGATCGCCGTCTGGGCCGGGCGGTCGGTCTCGGTGGTGCTCGCCCGACGCCGCTCGGAGCGGTCCCTCGTGGCGGCCCTCCCCGTCGCCATGGTGGCGGTGCCGTTGGTCGTGGCGCTGATCGTGCCCCAGATCGACCTGGACACGACCCGGTACCTCCTGCCGATCCTGCCCTTCCTCCTGATCATGGCCGTGGGATCGGTGGTCTGGTTGAGCGAAGCGTCTCCGGCGTCCGCCCGACCGGTGCTCGTGGCCGGGATCGTGCTCGTCGTCGCGGTGTCGGCCAGTGGCCTGGTCCGCTGGCACCGGGACGCGACCAAGATGGATGCCCGCACGTGGACCGCGACGCTGGCCGCCGGGGTCGAGCCCGGGGACCGCGTGCTGTTCGACGACGCGTACGGTCGGATCGTCACCGAGCACTACGTCCATCAGGGGGAGCTCGACCTGGGCGACGCCCGACCGATCCGTCCGCCGGCGCCGTTCGGCGACTACTTCTGGGATCCCGAGCGCGATACCGCCGGCGACTGCATCCTCGACGAGGGGGTCTTGCGGTCCGCACTGTCGGAGCCCGGTCGGCTCTGGATCGTCCTGGCGGTCCCCGATGACTGCGTACCGACGGAACGGGTGATCGAAGCGATAGACAACATGGAGAGGACGGTGGTGCAGCAGACCGATCTCGACGGTCCGGCCGCTCTCGTCCTCGTCGAGTAGCCCCGCCCGCCGGCCATCGGCGGGCGGTGACGATCAGCGGAGAGTCAACCGTGCGGTACACGACATTGGGACGAACGGGCATCGAGGTGTCGCGACTGTGCCTGGGGTGCATGTCGTACGGGTCGTCCACCTGGCGGCCGTGGGTGCTCGATCCCGACGACGCCGAGCCGTTCTTCCGCACCGCGGTCGAGGCGGGGATCAACTTCTTCGACACCGCCGACATGTACTCGCTCGGCGCCAGCGAGGAGGTGACCGGTCGGTGGCTGGGGAAGTATGCGGACCGGGACGAGACCGTCATCGCCACCAAGGTCTTCTTCCCCCTGTCGGACCGGCCCAACTCGGGCGGGCTGTCTCGCAAGCACATCCAGCAGGCGTGCGAGGACAGCCTGCGCCGCCTGGACGTCGAGGTGATCGACCTGTACCAGCTGCATCGGCTGGATCCGCGCACACCGATCGAGGAGACGCTGGGCGCGCTCGATCAGCTCGTCCAGAGCGGCAAGGTGCGCCACATCGGGGTCAGCTCGGCCCATGCCTGGGAGGTCATGCGGGCGCTGGCCGTCTCCGACCGTGAGGGCTGGCCGCGGTTCGCCACCATGCAGAACCACTACAACCTCGTGTACCGCGAGGAGGAGCGGGAGATGCTGCCGCTCTGCGAGACCGAGCGGATCGCCTGCATCCCGTGGTCGCCACTGGCGCGCGGCCTGCTGGCCGGGACGCGCACCGCGCTCGGCGACGACTCGACCACCCGCTCGGCCACCGACGGCTTCGCCGAGCTGCTGTACGACGAGCCGTCGGACTGGGACGTGGTCGACGCCGTCAAGTCGGTGGCGGCCGACCGGGGCGACACCCCGGCGCAGGTGGCCCTGGCGTGGCTGATGAGCCGTCCCACCATCGCGGCCCCCATCATCGGCGCCACCAAGCTGGCCCACCTCACCGACGCCATCGCCGCGGTGGACATCGACCTGTCCGACGAGGAGACGGCCCGGCTCGAGGCGCCGTATCGGCCCCACGACGTCAAAGGCATCTGGGGGTCGGCCATGCACGAGTTCGCCACAGGCCGTCCGCCGACGTGAGGGTCTGGATCGACCAGGATCTGTGCACCGGTGACGGCATCTGCTCGGATCACAACCCCGAGGTGTTCGTCATGCTCGAGGACGGCATCGCCTACGTCCAGGAGGACGGCACCGTGCTGAACGACCCCGGCGGCTCTCGAGGTCTGGCGCAGGTGGCGCCCGAGTACGAGGACGACGTCCTCCGCTCCTCGATCGACTGCCCCGGCGAGTGCATCTTCGTCGAGGAGTGAGCGTGCTCGTTACAGGACGTCGGTGGCCTGTTGGCGCAGCCAGTGATCGGCCAGGACCAGGAGCACCATGGCTTCGACCATGGGCACGGCCCGGGGCAGCACGCACGGGTCGTGGCGGCCCTTCGCGGCCAGCTCGACGGCGTTGCCGTCGCGGTCGACGGTCTGCTGTACCTGCGAGATGGTCGCCGTGGGCTTGAACGCCGTCCGGAGCACGATGTCGGCCCCGTTGCTGATGCCGCCCTGCACGCCACCCGAGTGATTCGTGGTGGTCGACGGGTTCGGGTCGCCGGGGACGAACGGATCGTTGTGCTGGATCCCGGTCATGCGCGTCCCGGCGAACCCGCTGCCCACCTCGACGCCCTTGGTGGCCGGCAGTGACATCAGGGCGCCGGCCAGCTGGGCGTCGAGCTTGTCGAACACCGGCTCGCCCAGCCCGGCGGGAACACCCCGGGCCACACAGGTGACCACACCACCCAGCGAGTCGCCGTCCCTGCGGGCCTGCTCGATGGCGGTTTCCATGCGCTCGGCGGCTGCGGCGTCGGGGCAGCGGGTGGGTCCGGCCTCGACGTCGGCCAGCGTGACGGCGGCGGGATCGACGGTGGCGTCGATGTCGTGCACCGACGACACCCATCCCAGCACCTCGATGCCCTGGGCGACCGCCAGGAGCTTGCGGGCGACGGCGCCGGCGGCGACCCGCCCGATGGTCTCGCGGGCGCTGGCCCGTCCCCCGCCCTGCCAGTTGCGGATGCCGTACTTGGCCTCGGTCGTGAAGTCGGCGTGA
Organism: uncultured Acidimicrobiales bacterium; assembly: GCA_963697385.1. GTDB lineage: Bacteria > Actinomycetota > Acidimicrobiia > Acidimicrobiales > CAWCAL01 > CAWCAL01. Next base: position 543,557 of record CAVONU010000001.1, on the reverse strand, counting down.
GAGGGCCGGTAGACGTCGCGCAGCTCGTCGTACGCACCGGACCGGGCGTCGTCGTTGCGGACCAGCATGGCGATGGGGGTTCCCAACGTACGGCCCTCGAACACACCCGACAGGATCTCGACCCGGTCGGCCTCGTCTCGCTGGGTCACCAGTCGGGATTGGCCGGGCCGGCGCCGATCGAGGTCGGCCTGCACCTCGTCGGTCGAGATCTCGAGCCGGGGCGGGCATCCGTCGAGCACGGCGCCGATCCCACCGCCGTGTGACTCGCCGAACGTGGCGACCCGAAATCGCTCTCCGAAGCTACTGCTCACCTCCGCCACGGTAGCCATGCCCGGTCCCCGGCCGGTGCAGGTTGTCCCGTTCTCCGGACCCGGCCGTGGCGGGCCACACTGGGCCGCATGAGAATCGGCGAGACCATCCCCCCGTCCGAGCCGGATGCCGGCCGCCCGTTGGAGGGTGTGCGCGTGCTGGCGGCCGAGCAGATGGCGGCCCTGCCGTTCGCCACCCAGCTGCTGGCCCGGCTCGGGGCCGACGTGGTCAAGGTCGAGCACCCGGACCGCGGCGAGAGCGGTCGCGGCGCCACCCCGGGCGTGACCGACCCCCAGGGCCGGCACGTCGGCGCCACCTTCCTGCGGAACAACCTCAACAAGCGCAGCGTCGGGCTGGATCTCAAGGCGCCCGAGGGGCGCGACCTGTTCCTCCGGCTCGCCCCCCGCTTCGACATCGTGTGTGAGAACTTCCGGGCCGGCACGGCCGACCGACTGGGGATCGGCTACGACGCGGTGAAGGCGGTCCACCCGGCGGTCGTGTACCTGTCGGTCTCGGGATTCGGGAACGATCCCGCGTCGCCCTACATGGACTGGGCCGCGTACGCCGCCATCGTCGAGGGGATGTCCGGCATCTACGAGTACAAGCGGGCGCCGGGCCGACCGCCGACGGCCAACCCGGTGGGCGCACTGGGCGACATCAGCTCGGCACTGTTCGGTGTGGTCGGCGTGCTCGCCGCGCTCCGCCAGCGCGACCGCATGGGCCGTGGGCAGTACGTCGACATCGCCATGCTCGACGCGACCGTGGCCATGACCGACATCGTCACCAACTTCTTCTCGATGGGCATCGCCAGCGAGGTCGAGGCCGGGGTCGGGATCGTGGAGACGTTCGCCGCCAAGGATGGGCATTTCGTCCTGCAGGTCGTGCGAGAGCACCACTTCACCAAGCTGGCCGAGGTGGTCGGCCATCCGGAGTGGCTCGACGACGAGCGGTTGCAGGAGCGGCCCGGGTGGTTGGCCCACCTCGAGGACGTGCTCCGGCCCGGGATCGAGGAGTGGGCCGCGGATCTCACCCCGCTCCAGGCCGTCGAGGCGTTCGCGGCCGAGGGAGTCGCGGCGGGGCCGTCGCAGACCAGCGCCGACATCGTCGCCGACGAACACCTCGCCGTGCGCAACATGCTGGTCGAGGTGCCGCGCCCCGACGGCGCCGAGCCTCCGGTCCTGGTTCCCGGCAATCCCGTGAAGCTCTCGGCCACGGCCGAGGGACCCGAGACTCGCCCTCCCTGGCTGGGGGAGCACACCGACCGGGTGCTGAGCGACGAGCTGGGGCTGGATGCCGATGCGGTCGCGGCGCTCCGCGCCGACGGGGTCGTCGGCTGAGGGGCCCGCACGAGGCGCGGCGCGCCGGAGCGGGCCTTGGGAGTTCAGCGAGCTCGTGCTTCGCTCGGCTCCCTCTCCGCTGAACTCCTGGCCCCGGATCGCGTCCCGAGTGGGGGAGCGGGGATCGGCGCCGCCTAGAATCTGACGACCCGTCAGATTTCCCGCGCGTTCGGAGCTGGGCCATGGATTTCGAGTTCTCTGATGAGCAGAAGGCGTTCGAGAAGGAGGTCGTCGCGTTCCTCGACGCCGAAGACGACCCCGACGTCTTCGACGTGACGCGGGAGAACATGGCGCAGATCGTCGACACCCCCAAGCGCCGCGCGTTCATGAAGAAGCTCGGCCACAAGGGATGGCTGGGGATGACCTGGCCCGAGGAGTACGGAGGCAGCGAGGGCGAGGGTGTCTACGAGTACATCCTCAACGAGGCCCTGGCCGGCCGCGGTGGCCCGCAGATCGGGAAGGGTGTCGGCATCATCGGCAAGACGCTGATCGCCCACGGCCCCGAGAGCCTGCGCCAGGAGTTCCTGCCCAAGATCCTGGAGAACGACGTCGAGTTCGCCGTCGGCTACAGCGAGCCCGATGCCGGCTCCGATGCCGCCAGCATGCGGCTGAAGGCCGTGAAGCACACCGCCGACGACGGCAGCACCGGCTGGCTGCTCAACGGCCAGAAGACGTGGACCACCTCGGCCCACTTCGCCGAGTGGTACTGGGTCGGGGCCCGCACCGATCCCGACAACAAACACATGGGCATCACCCTCATGCTGGTGCCGCTCGATCATCCCGGGATCACCATCAACGGCATCTGGACGATGGGCGACGAGCGCACCAACGACGTCTTCTTCGACGACGTGTTCGTGCCCGACGAGTACGTCGTCGGCGAGGTCAACCACGGATTCCGGTACATCAGCCAGGCGCTCGACCTCGAGCGGTTCACGATGTTCACGTATGCGCCGATCAAGCAGCGCCTCGACCTGCTGACCGAGTACGTGCGGACCACCGAGCGCGACGGCGTGCTGTTGAAGGACGACCCGATCATCCGCAAGCGGATGGCCGAGCTCCACACCGACGCCGAGGTGGCCCGGGTCATGGGTCTGAAGTTCGTGGCCGAGGCGGTCAAGGTCGAGCACGCGGTCCGCGAGGGCAAGGAGGGCTACCAGCCCCCGACCGTGCCCGCGTCGGAGTACAAGCTGTTCGCCACCGAGCTCTCCAAGCGGCTGGCGGACGCGGCCATGGACATCGGCGGTCCCGGGAGCCAGCTCCGGGTGAACACGCCTGACGCTCCCATGGAGGGTCGCTCCGAGTCGACGTACCGCTACACGGTGATCGACACCATCGGGGGCGGCGCCTCCGAGATCCAGAAGAACATCATCTCCCGCCGAGGCCTCGGCCTCCCCAAGAACTTCTGACCCATGGTTCGCCTCGTCGGCTCGCTCCGCTCGCTCCGTCGGCTCACGTGTCGGCCGGGTCCCTCTCCGGCCCACCCGCTCTCCACGACGTCGCCGCGACCGTGAGCGTCACCCCCGCCCTCGATGGTGTTCGGGTCCTCGACTTCGCCTCGGTCGGGCCCGCCGCCCGCGCGTCGCGGATGCTGGCCGACTACGGCGCCGAGGTGGTCAAGATCGGCCCCACTCCCAAGGACGGGGCGGTACAGATCGTCCCGCCGTTCTACGCCTACTCGGGTCATCGCGGGATGCGACGGGCGCTGATCGACCTGAAGGCCGACGACGGGAAGGCGGCGTTCCTCCGGCTGGCCGAGTCGGCCGACGTGGTGATCGAGAGCTTCCGGCCCGGCGTGGTCGACCGGTTGGGGATCGGCTTCGACGAGGTGCGGAAGGTCAATCCCCGCGTCGTCTATTGCAGCACGTCGGGGTACGGCCAGACCGGCCCGTACCGCGACTGGGCCGCCCACGACGTCAACTATCTCGCCCTGGGCGGGTTCCTCGACTGCACCGGTCGCCGGGCGGACGGCCGTCCGCCGCTTCCCGGCGCCACCATCGCCGACATCGCCGCCGGCGGAATGCAGGCCACGATGGCGATCATGGCCGCTCTCCTGCGACGGGGACGGACCGGTGAGGGCGAACACCTCGACGTGTCCATCGCCGACGGCGTCATGGCGATGATGTCCCTGTACGTGGACGAGTACCTGGCCACCGGCACCGAGCCCGGGCCCGGCCACTACATCCTCACCGGGCGCTACGCCTGTTACGACGTCTACGCGTGCGCCGACGGCCGCTACCTCTCCGTCGGCGCCATCGAGCCCCAGTTCTGGCGCAACCTCTGTACCGAGCTCGACCTCGAGCAGTACGCCGGACACCAGATGGACGACGATCTCCAGGACGAGATCCGCGACGCCATCGCCTCGCGGGTGCGCACCCGCACCCGCGACGAGTGGGCGGCCCAGCTGGGGCCGGCCGACTGCTGCGTGGCTCCGGTGCTCACCGTGGCCGAGGCGGTGGCCGACCTGCACTATGCCGAGCGGGGGGTGATCGCCGACGCCGTGCACACCACCGAAGGTCCGTTCCGGCAGGCCGCCCCGATCTGGGCGGGCACCACCGATCCGGACGGTCCCTACCGGGTCCGCGATGCGACCGTCACCGACACCGAGGATCTGCTGGTGGCCGCCGGCTACGAGGCCGCCGCGGTCGGAGCACTGCGAGAGGAAGGGGTGATCGCATGAGCGACCGCAGGGAGCGGGGCCGCCCCGCCCGGTGCGTGAGCACCACGAGGGCCGAACGATGAGCGACGACGAGCTGCCGGCCGACATCGTGGCCTCGATCGACCAGCCCCAGTATCCCGTCACCGCCACCTTCCCGGTCGAGCTCGGCTACGGCTTCAACACGCTGGCGGCGACGCAGAACGGCAACCCCCTGTACTGGGACAGCCACCTGGCCGCCGAACTGACCGGCGGCCAGACGCTGCCGTCGACGACGCTGTCGCTGTGGATGCGTCCCCACTACTGGGAGCCCGGGGCCGAAGGCGAACAAGTGGCGCTCAAGGTGCACTTCGACCTGAAGGAACGGTTCGGCCTGCCCGAGGCGGTCATGACCGACAACACGCTGATCTTCCACGATCCGGTCCGGCCCGGCGACGTGATCAGCCACCATCAGGTGTTGCGGTCGGTGAGCGGCCCGAAGACCACCAAGCTCGGCACGGGCCGGTTCTGGGTGATCGACATCGAGTACCACAACCAGAAGGGTGCGCTGGTCGGGGTCGAGTCCTACACCGGGTTCGGCTACCGGCGCGACGAGGAGGCCGGGGCATGACCGCGCTCACCTGGGAGCAGGTCCGCGAGGGCGACGCCCTTCCCGAGCTGGCCGTCGACGTCACCGCCACGACGGTGGTGCTGGGCGCGCTGGCCAGCCGTGACTGGCGACCCATGCACCACGACTACAAGTTCGCGACCGAACGCAACGGGCTCCAGGACATCTTCCTCAACACGCCCAACCAGGCGGCGTGGTTCGAGCGGTACCTGACCGACTGGTCGGGCCCGACGGGCCGCATCGGCCGCATGACGTTCCGCATGCGAACGTCGGTGTACCCGGACGACCGGATGGTCTTTCGTGCCACCGTGACCGACACCTCGGTCGACGAGAGCGGTTGCGGCTGGGTCGGCGTCGAGATCACCCTCTCGGTCGGCGACACCGCCGCCACCACCTGCACCGCCACCATCGCCCTGCCCACTTCGACCGACGACAACCCCTGGGCCCGCACCGACGACCAGTGGTCCCCCTGACCCCAACCCTCAGGAATCTGAGCCTCGGAGCGTCGACTCGGTCGACACAGCGAGGCACAGACTCCGAAACGGAGAGAGAGACACTCAATGCTGGACCTGGATTTCACCGAGGAACAGGACATGCTCCGCGAGATGGTGCGGGGGGTGTGCGGCCAGTACGCGCCCTTCGAGGTGGTGCGCGAGATGGAGGACGATCCCACCGGCTATCCCACCGACCTCTGGTCGCAGCTGGGCGAGCTGGGCATCTGCGGGCTGCTGCTTCCCGAGGAGTACGGCGGCTCGGCCATGACCATGATCGAGGGCGCGATCGTCTACGAGGAGCTGGGCCGGGCCGTCGCTCCGACCCCCCACTTCGTCAGTTGTGTGCTGTCGGCCGGCGCACTGCTCGAGGTCGGCACCGACGAGCAGAAGTCCGAGTGGCTCCCCAAGATCGCGTCGGGTGAGGCCATCCTCACCCCGGCGTGGATCGAGCCGGGTGGCGGATTCGCACCGGTCAGCGTGCAGGCTCGGGCCGAGGCCGCCGGAGACGGGTTCACCATCACCGGCTCGAAGGAGCACGTGTACTTCGCCTCGGCCGCCGACCGGCTGCTGGTCCTGGCCCGCACCGGCCCCGGCGCCACCGACGTCGACCTGTTCCTCGTCGATCCGAAGGCCCCCGGCGTCACCCTCACCCAGAAGATGTCGATCTCCTCCGACACCCAGTACCACGTCGACTTCGCGAACGCCCCGGCCGAGCGGGTCGGTGCCGCCGGCTCGGGGTGGGCCACGTGGGAGTCGGTCGTGACCGACGGCATCATCCTGGCTGCCGCCCAGGCCATGGGCGGGGCCGACCATGCGCTGGAGATCACGGTCCAGTACGCCAAGGATCGCGAGCAGTTCGGCAAGCCGCTCGGCGCGTTCCAGGCGCTCTCCCACGACATGGCCGACGCGGTGACCGACGTCGACGGCGGCAAGATCCTGGTCTACGAGGCCGCGTGGGCCCACTCGGTCGGGCAGCCCGTGGCGCGGCTGGCCCCCATGGCCAAGCTGTTCGCCACCAGGACCTATCGGGACGTCACGGCGATGGCGCAGCAGATCTTCGGCGGTGTGGGTTTCACGCTGGAGTACGACATCCAGCTCTACTTCCGCCGGGCCAAGCAGCTTCAGCTGTCGTGGTGGGACAGCCGTGCGTTGGAGGACCGGGTGGCCGCCGCGGTCTTGGACGTCGCCTGACCTCGCCGAAGGCGCTGGACCAGCGGCGAGTACTTGACGATGCAGTAGACGGCCCGGATGCCGTCGCGCCAGCCGATCTTCTTCCCTTCTTCGTAGGTGCGCCCGCTGTAGGAGATGCCCACCTCGTAGACCCGCCACCGACCGGCGGCGATCTTGCCGGTCATCTCGGGTTCGATCCCGAACCGGGGCTCCTCGAGGACCAGGGAATCCAACACCTCCCGGCGGACGGCCTTGTAACAGGTCTCCATGTCGGTGAGGTTCAGGTTGGTGAACATGTTGGACAGCAGCGTCAGGAACTTGTTGCCCACCATGTGCCAGAAATAGAGCACGCGGTGGGGACGCCCACCCAGGAACCGGGACCCGTAGACGACGTCGGCCCGCCCGTCGAGGAGCGGGGTCATCAGCTCGCCGTAGTCGGCCGGGTCGTACTCGAGGTCGGCGTCCTGGACGATGACGAACGGCGCGGTGGCCGCTTCGAAGCCGCGGCGGATGGCGGCACCCTTCCCCTGGTTGGGATCCTGGCGGAACGACCGGACCCGGGGGTCGGACAGGCCGGCGATGATCTCGTCGGTGCCGTCGGTGGATGCATCGTCGACGATGATCACCTCGGCACAGAACGGCGAGTCGAGCACGCGATCGACCACCTCGGCCAGCGTGGCCCGTTCGTTGTACACGGGCATGACCACCGACAGGCAGGGAGCGGGTTGGTTGGGGGAAGCCATACGACACCTCTGTCGGCGCCGACGCTATCGCACTGAGCGCTCGCCTCGGGAGAACCGCCCCGTTATGGTCTCGGTCTGCAAACGCTTCCATGGGGAAGGGAAACGACGTCGTGGCCGACGCATCCGGCGGGGGATCGTGGTGGGACACCGCGGTCGGGTACGAGGTCTACATCCGCTCCTTCGCCGACGGGGACGGGGACGGAACCGGCGACCTCCCTGGGCTGATCGACCGGCTCGATCATCTCGAGGCGCTCGGGGTCGACGTGGTCTGGGTCACTCCCTTCATGCCCTCGCCGGGCGCCGACCACGGCTACGACGTGGCCGACTACCAGGACATCGACCCGCTGTTCGGGACCCTCGCCGACTTCGACCGACTCGTCGCCGAGGCCCATGCGTGCGGCATCAGGGTCCTGGTCGACCTCGTCCCGAACCACTCGTCGTCGCACCACCCCTGGTTCGTCGACGCCATCTCGAGTCCGGACAGCGAGAAACGGGACTGGTACCTCTGGCGCGATCCCGCACCCGACGGCGGTCCGCCCAACAACTGGGTCAGCTACTTCGGTGGGCCGGCGTGGACGCTCGATCCGGTCAGCGGGCAGTACTACTGCCACCTCTTCCTCCCCGAACAGCCCGACCTCAACTGGCGCAACCCCGAGGTGCGTTCCGCGTTCGATGACATCCTGCGGTTCTGGTTGGACCGCGGGGCCGACGGCTTCCGGATCGACGTGGCCCACTCCCTGTTGAAGGATCGGGAGCTCAGGGACAATCCGCAGATCGCCGAGATCCCGCCCGGCCCCGACCCGATGAACGCATTCCTGTCCTTCGAGCACCGTCACGACATGGACCAGGACGACAACCCGGAGATCTTCCGCCGATGGAACTCGATCGCGGCGGAGTACGACGCGCTGTTGCTGGGCGAGATCGCACTGGACGACTTCGATCGGGTGCGGCGGTACACCGACGGCGACGCGCTCCACCGCGTCTTCGCTCTGCGCACCACCTGGATCGGGTGGAACCCCGACTACGTCGCCCGGTCGGTCCGCGACCTCGTCGCGACCGTCGGCTCCGGCGTGGCCTGGGCGTTCAGCTGCCATGACCAGCCCCGCCCGGTGACGCGATTCGGCGGCGGTGCACGCGGGGCCGACCGCGCCCTGCTCCTGACCACCCTGAGCCTCGCTCTGGACGGGATGCCCTTCCTCTACCAGGGCCAGGAACTGGGACTCGGGGACGGCGAGCCGCTCACCGGCATACGCCAGGACCCGATCGCGGTCCGCAACGAGGGCGCCGCAGGGCGGGACGGCTGCCGGACCCCGATGCCGTGGTCGGACGGACCGCAGAACGGTTTCACGACGGCGACCCGGCCTTGGCTGCCCGCGGCGGTCCGTCCGCTCGCCGAGACGGTCGAGGGACAGCGATCCCAGGCCGATTCCTGGCTCGAACGCCATCGCGAGCTCCTGGCGCTCTGGCGGCAGATGCGCGGGAGCGCCGACGAGCCGGCCGAGCTCCTGCCGGCGGACGACGATCTGCTGATCGTCGCACGTCGGGGTCGGATCATGGCGGTTGCCAACCTGTCCGAGCGCGAGGCCGAGGTGGCCCTTCCCGGGGCGGACTGGTCGGTCGTGTTCTCCAGCCGGGTCGGCACGCCACACGGTGCCGTCGACGGCGCGCTGGTCGTTCCGGCCGAGTGCGCCCTGTTGTTGCGAGTCTGATCGTGACGGGTCGGCGGATCTCCCATGCGGCGACGATCGATGACGTGGCCCGCGTCGCCGGGGTGTCGGTGGCGACGGTCAGCCGAGCGTTGCGGGGTCTCCCCAACGTGGCCGACGCCACCCGGCAACGGGTGCTCGAGGTCGCCGGCGAGCTCAACTACTCGGTCAATCCTCAGGCCAGCCGGCTGGCGTCGGGTCGGACGTCGACGGTGGGCCTGCTGACCCCGTTGTTCGACACGTACTACTCGAGCCGTGTCATGGCGGGGGTGGAGGACGAGCTGGCCACGGCGAGCCTGGATCTGTTGATCCGCGCCGCCGACACGTCCGAGCGACGCGAGGCGGTCACGACCGACATGCGCTCGTTGGCGGCGCGCGTCGACGGCCTGATCACGGTCGACTACTTCGGTGACGCCGGGAGCAACCGGGCCATGGTCGCAGCCGGTGTGCCGGTGGTGACGATCGGCGAGGAGGTGGCCGGGGCGAGCTCGATCCTCGTCGACAACGTCACCGCGGCCGCCGACGCCTGCCGCCACCTCCTGCAGTTGGGGCATCGTCGCATCGCACTGATGACGGGCACCCTTCGGGACGGGCACGCATCACCGGTGCCGGGGCTACGGCACCGGGGGTATGTCCAGGCCTTGGGCGCCGAGGGCATCGACGCCGACCCGCTCCTCGAGGTGGACGGCGGGTTCACGATCGGAGGCGGTGTCGCCGCGATGAGCCACTTGCTGGATCTCGAGGATCCACCGACGGCCGTGTTCGTGCTCTCCGACGAGATGGCGCTGGGTGCGCTCCACGAGCTGGGTCGGCGACGGCTCCAACCCGGCGTGGACCTCTCGGTGGTCGGGTTCGACGACCACCAGGCCGCGCGGATCGTGGGCCTGACCACCATGGCGCAGCCCATGACGGGGATGGGGCGCAGCGCCGTCGTCGAGGTGCTGCGCCGGGTGGCGTCACCCGACGCCGAGCCCTGCGACCAGACGGTCGAGGTCTCCCTGATCGTGCGGTCCTCGACCGGGACGGCACCGCACCGAGGATGAGTCGTGCCCGCCGGGTGCTCCCGGTGGCCGGCGTTGGCGCCGGGCCCGAGATCGTCATACGGTCGTCAACCGGAAGTCGTTGACCGTTTACCACCCGTTGGCTACGGTGCTCGGCTGTAAACGCTTACATGGGTCAAAGGGCTCATGGCGTGGAACGTTCCCCCCAAGGGAAGGACACAGACATGCGCAAACGCTGGCTGTCGCTCTTCGCGGTGCTCTTGAGCTTCTCGCTCATCGCTGCGGCTTGCGGCGATGACGATGATGATGATGGTGGCGACGGCGGCGAGACCGCTGCCGAGACCACCGGCGGCGACGAGACCACGGGCGGCGACGAGAGCGCCGAGGGTGTCGTGACCATCTTCGGTCCCGAGGTCGAGGGCGAGGCCGACAGCCTGGCCACGGCGTTCGACGGATTCACCGAAGAGACCGGGATCGAGATCAACTACTCCGGCGACCGTGGGTACTCCGAGCTGATCGGGGCCCAGGTCGAGGGTGGCAGCCCGCCCGACATCGGCATCTTCCCCCAGCCCGGCCGGGTCAAGGACTTCGCCACGAGCGGTGACATCGTTGCGGTGCCCGAGGACACGGTGGCGCTGATCGAGGAGAACTTCGACCCGTTCTGGGCCGAGCTCGTCACCGTCGACGGCACCGTGTACGGCGTGCCCAACAAGGGCGACCTCAAGTCGCTCGTCTGGTACAGCCCCGGCGCCTTCGAGGAAGGCGGGTACGAGATCCCCGAGTCGATCGCCGAGCTCACCGCGCTCGAGGACCAGATCATCGCCGACGGTGGTACCCCGTGGTGCATCGGCATCGGCTCCGACGCCGCCACCGGCTGGCCCTTCACCGACTGGATGGAGGACTGGATGCTGCGCATGAAGGGTCCCGAGGTCTACGACCAGTGGGTCAACCACGAGATCCCCTTCAACGATCCGCAGGTGGTCGAGGTCGGCCAGGCCGTCTACGACATCTGGGCCAAGGAGGGCAACACCTTCCCCGAGGCCAACCTGGCCCCGTCGGTGCTGTTCGCCGAGGCCGGTCTGCCCATCCTCGACGGTGACTGCTACATGCACCGTCAGGCCAACTTCTACGCCGCCAACTGGCCCGAGGGCACCGAGGTCGGTCCCGACGGCGCGGTCGACGCCTTCTACCTGCCCACCATCGACGACTCGTTCGGCACGGTGGTGCTGGGTGCCGGCACCCACGCGGTTGCGTTCAGCGACCGTCCCGAGGTGCTCGAGGCGCTCGCCTGGTTCGCCGGCACGGAGTACGCCAACGAGCGGGCTCCCGACGGTGGCTTCCTGTCGCCCAACAAGAACCACGACACCTCGCTCTACGCGACCGAGATCGACAAGACGTTCGCCGAGATCCTGGTCAGCGCCGATCCGTTCCGGTTCGACGCCTCCGACCTGATGCCCGGCGCCGTGGGGTCCGACACGTTCTGGACGGCTGCGGTGGACATCACCACCGGGGCCAAGACGGTCCAGGAGGCATTCGACGAGGTCGAAGCATCCTGGCCCGCCGAGTGATCGGCATCCATTCATGAAGTAGGTTCCAACCGGGTCCCGTGGGCGTCGCCTGCGGGACCCGGTCTGGTTCCGGGTCGAGACATCACCTCAGGGTGATGAGAAACAACCGAGGGGGAATCGATGGAGCTCGTCACGACGCTGCTCTACATCGCGCTGGCCATCTTGATCGCCGGTGCACTGTTCGTCGGCATCAACATGCTGATCAGCAGGCTGCCCGACACGCCGGCGCGCCTCATCAGACCCTGGGTGTTCCTCGCCCCCGCGCTGGTCGCGCTGTTGGCCGCACTGGTCGTTCCCACGATCCGTACCGTGATCCTGAGCTTCAAGGACGCCGGGTCCGACAGCACGGTCGGCGGCGAGAACTACGGTTGGATCTTCACCAACGACGCCATCTTCAACATGAACGGGTGGACCGACATGTTCGGCAGCCGGCTCCTCTGGATCGGTGCCGTGCTCCTGCTGGTCGGGGTGGTGATCGGGGTCGACAAGGGTCGCGAGATCGGAGCCCGGGCCGACTTCAGCGGTGGCGCCTCGATCGTCGTGGTGGCGGGCGGCATCTTCATGATGGTCGCCCTGTTCAGCGTCATGCGCGGTGTGGTCTGGAACAACCTCTTCTGGGTCGTCGCCGTGACGGGGTTGTCCACCGGACTGGGGCTGGCGGTCGCCGTGCTGGCCGATCGGATGAAGGGCGAATCGGTGGCCAAGTCCTTCATCTTCCTCCCCATGGCCATCTCCATGGTGGGGGCCTCGGTCATCTGGCGATTCGTCTACAGCGTCGCTCCGGCCAGCAAGGACCAGATCGGCCTGCTCAATGCCGCCTGGAAGGGCCTGGGCGGTGATCCGCAGCCGTGGACGCAGAACATCCCGTGGAACAACCTGTTCCTCATCATCGTCCTGGTGTGGATCCAGACCGGGTTCGCCATGGTGGTGCTGTCCGCCGCCATCAAGGCGGTGCCCGAGGAACTGACCGAGGCCGCCCGGGTCGACGGTGCCACCGAGTCGCAGGTCTTCTGGCAGGTCACGCTGCCCCAGATCCGGACCACCGTCGGGGTGGTCATCACCACTCTGATCGTGATCGTGATGAAGGTCTTCGACATCGTCAAGGTCATGACCAACGGCGAGTTCGGGACCAACGTGATCGCCAACGAGATGTTCGACCAGGCGTTCCGGGCCAACGACTTCGGCAAGGGCGCCGCCCTGGCCATCGTGCTGTTCCTGGCCGTCGTGCCGGTGATGATCCTGAACGTCAACCGCATTCGCAAGGAGGCCGAGGCATGAGCGCTACGTCATCGTTGGACACCGAGCCGGTCCAGGCCGAGCGCCCGTCGGGCAGCGGCACCGGCCCTCGACTCCCCGAGGTCCTGGCGGCCGCCGGCATCCTCATCGTCGTCGGCGTGGGGTTGTTCGCGTGGTCGATCAGCTGGCTGCTCATCGGGCTCGACCGCTCGGCCCCCAACATCACGTTCGGCGGCGTCAGCGGCATGGCGGTCGGCGGGTTCGCCGTCGTCGCCGCCGCCGGTCTGCTCCTGGGACCGCGATGGGGCTGGGTGTTGTCGCTGGTCGCATCCATCATCCTCGGCACCGGCGCGGTCGTCTTCGGCATCCTGAACAGCGTGGCGTCCGGCGGTGGCTGGAGTCGCTATCTGCTCTGGATCGTGGTGGCCCTCGTGGTTGCCTCCCCGTTGGTGTTGTTGCGGGGACAGTCGGTCCGCGAAGCCTTCCGGGTCGAGGAGGCGGGCGCCACCGTCCGTGCCGTCGTCGTCTGGTCCATCGTGGTCATGTGGACCCTTCCCACCGTGGGGCTCCTGGTCAGCTCGTTCCGGACGGAGAACGCGGTGAAGACCGAGGGTTGGTGGACGGTGTTCACCAACCCGCAGCTCACCCTGAGCAACTACGACAACGTCTTGACGGCCACGGGAACCGATGCGCCCGACATGTGGGGGCACTTCCTCAACTCGTTGGCCATCGTCATCCCCGCCACGATCATTCCCATCGCGGTGGCGGCCAGCGCGTCCTACGCCTTCGCCTGGATGACCTTCCCCGGGCGGCGGCTGCTGCTGATCTTCGTGGTGTCCCTCATGGCCATCCCGCTCCAGAACTCCCTGATCCCGCTGCTCCAGCTGTACAACAACGGGGCCCACATCACGGTGCCGTTCACCGACTTCACCCTGACGGTGTTCCCCGATCTGGATCTGAACAACACCCCCACCGCGGTGTGGTTGACCCATACCGGGTTCGGCCTCCCCCTGGCCATCTTCCTGCTCTACAACTACATGCGCGGGCTGCCGGGCGACATCTTCGAGGCCGCCCGCATCGATGGGGCCGACCACTTCACCATCTTCTGGCGCCTGGTCCTGCCCCTCTCGGTGCCGGCCCTGGCCGCGTTCGCGATCTTCCAGTTCCTCTGGACCTGGAACGACTACCTCATCGCCCGCACCTTCATCAGCACCCAGAGCGACGTCCCGATGACGGTGCGGCTCGCGTCGCTGTCGGGCAGTCGAGGCACGGACTGGCACATCCTGACGGCGGCCGCGTTCGTGTCGATGGCGCTCCCGCTGATCGTCTTCTTCTCGCTCCAGCGGTACTTCGTCCGCGGGATGCTGGCCGGCTCGGTCAAGGGCTGACCCGATCGGTAGGGTCGCTCGATGACCTCACTCGTCGACGGTTCCCCCCGCGCCGCAGGCGCCCTGACCCTGTCCCCCCTGGCGTTCGGCACGTGGCGGTTCGTCGATGCCAATGTCGATGAGCCCCGCGCCGTGCTGGAGGCTGCCCTGAACCGAGGTCTCACCACCGTCGACACCGCCGACGTCTACGGGTTGGACTGGGGAGGCACCGCGTTCGGGCAGTCCGAAGCGCTCCTCGGTCGGGTGCTGGCCGAGGCACCGGCGCTGCGCGACCGGATGGTCCTGGCGACCAAGGGCGGGATCCTGCCCCCGGTCCCGTACGACTCGGGCCGCATCCGCGAGGCATGTGAGGACTCCCTGCGACGCCTCGGGGTCGATGCCATCGACCTCTACCAGATCCACCGGCCCGACCTCTTCACCCATCCGGCCGCGCTGGCCGAGGCGCTGAGCGAGCTGCGCGAGGCGGGAAAGATCCGCGAGGTGGGGGTGTCCAACTTCACGGCCGACCAGTACGACGCCCTGGCCCGGCACCTGCCGTTCCCGATCGTGACGACCCAGCCCCAGTTCTCGGCCGGCCACCTCGAGCCGCTGCGCGACGGGACCCTCGATCGCTGCCTGCGCGACGGGGTGGTGCCGATGGCATGGAGTCCGCTGATGGGGGGCGCCCTCACGTCCGGGGTCACCTCCGGCACCGACGGGCCCCGTGCCGAACTGCTGACCGTGCTCGACGAGCTGGCCGAACGCGAGGGTGTGGAGCGCAGCGAGATCGCGCTCGCCTTCGTGCTGGCCCACCCCGCCCGCCCGGTGGCGATCGTGGGCTCGATGAAACCGGAGCGCATCGACGCCGCGGCCCGCTCGCTCACGGTCCAGCTGGATCGGGCCGACTGCTACCGCGTCATCGAAGCGTCCGACGGCACGCCGCTGCCCTGACCGGGACAGGGTGTGAGCACGCTCGGTGCCTGACCCCCAGCGTGCTCAGTCGTGGATGGCCAGGCCGGTGTCCATGTCGAAGAAGTGCAGCCGGTGGGTGTCGACCGCGATCTCGAAGCTGTCGCCGATCCTGACGCTGCTGCGGGGGTTGAAGCGAGCGACGGTGTGCGTGCCCTCGCCTCTGCCGATGTCGGCCACCTCGTCATCGGCGCCCTCGGACGCCTCGATCGTCTCCTGGGTGACGACCCGCTCGGCGTCGATGTTGAAGTGCACCAGGACGTCGGATCCCAGCGCCTCGATCAGGTGGGCCTCGGAGCGGAGGCGACGCTCGGGGGGCGCGTGCGAGACCACCGCGACGTCCTCCATGTCCTCGGGCCGGATGCCCACCGCGACGGGCTTGTCGACGTACGACTCGATCGCCGGGCGCTCGACCAGGAGCTGCGGGTCGATCTCGAGGCTCTGCGATCCCAGCTCGACGGTCATGGACCCGTTCCGTCGCACCACGGACTGATACAGATTCATGGCCGGTGAGCCGATGAAGCCGGCCACGAAGAGGTTCTCGGGGTGGTCGTAGAGCTCCTGCGGCGCGGCTGCCTGCTGGAGGATGCCCCGCTTGATCACCGCGACGCGGTCGCCCATGGTCATGGCTTCGACCTGGTCGTGGGTCACGTAGAAGGTGGTCACGCCGAGCTCACGCTGCAGCGCGGCGATCTCGGCTCGCATCTGGACCCGGAGCTTGGCGTCGAGGTTGGACAGCGGCTCGTCCATGAGGAAACAGGAGGGGTCGCGAACGATCGCTCGACCCATGGCCACGCGCTGGCGCTGGCCACCGGAGAGCTGACCCGGCTTCTTGTCGAGGTTCTCGGTCAGTTCGAGGATGCGCGCCGCGTTGTCGACCCGCTTCTTGATCTCGTCGCGAGGGATCTTGGCCAGTTTCAGCGCGAAGCCGATGTTGTCGAACACCGTCATGTGGGGGTACAGCGCGTAGTTCTGGAACACCATCGCGATGTCGCGATCCTTGGGCTGCACGTCGTTGACGACTCGTTCGCCGATCCGCATCTCTCCCGAGCTGATCGTCTCGAGCCCGGCGATCATGCGGAGGGCGGTGCTCTTCCCGCACCCGGACGGTCCGACCAGCACCAGGAACTCGCCGTCGGCGATGTCCAGGCTCAGGTCGGTGACGGCCTCGAAGCCGTTGTCGTACACCTTGCTGACGTGATCGAGGACGACTTCAGCCATGCGATTCCCCCAGAATCCCGAGCGTTGTAAGCGTTTGCAACCGTAGCCTGTCGGCGGGCGGTCGGGCCACAGCGGTGGGTCACGCCACGCTCACCCGGATCGTGTGCCAGCCGCTGGCGCCGTTGGGGTCGGGGGGCGTGCGCAGATCGGTCTGGGTCGTCCCGGTTTCGTCGGTGGCCCGGCAGCGGATGACATGGCCGCCGGGCACCGCGTCCCACGGGAGGACCCACTGTCGCCAGGTGTCGTCGCTCATCTCGTCACCGAGCTCGGCGGCGACCCAGGGCCCGTCGTCGATCTGGACCTCGACCTGGCGAATCCCCCGGCTGGGTGCCCAGGCCACCCCGGCGATCGCGACCGAGCCGGCCGGTATCGGCCGCCCCTGGCGTGGGACGTCGATGCGGGACTGGGTCTTCACCGGACCCTCCTTCGACCATCCCCTCGGGACCCAATAGCCGTCGAAGTCCTCCCAGGTGGTGAGGGTGATCGACGACAACCACTTGGTGGCCGAGACGTAGCCGTAGAGGCCGGACACCACCAGGCGGGCGGGGAAACCGTGGTCGATCGGCAGGGGCTCGCCGTTCATGGTGAGGGCGACCATCGCCTCCCGGCCGTCGTAGACCAGCTCGGTGGGGAAGCCGCAGTCCCAGCCGTCGACCGATCGCCCCACGACCTGGGTCGCCCCCTCTTGCACGCCGGCCTCGTCGAGGAGCTCGGTCAGCGGGATGCCCTGCCAGATGGCGTTGCCCACCAGGCTGCCGCCCACCTCGTTCGAGACGCAGGACAGCGTGACGGGACGCTCGACGAGCTCGCGGGAGAAGAGCTGGTCCAGGGTGAACTCGAGCGGGCGGTCGACCATGCCGTCGATGCGCAGGGACCAGCCGTCGGGGTCGACGCGCGGGGCGAAGAGGGTGGTGTCGATCTTGTAGAACCGGTCGTTGGGCTGGACCAGCGGGGTGAGACCGTCGACGGTCGATTCGAGGCCGGTGGGGAGGGTCGTGCTCGCACCTTCCGCCTCCAGGCGGGCGGCGAGCTCGTCCCGCGCCTCGGCCGCCTTCGAGCGGCTGCGCAACGACCGGGAGCCCGATGCCAGCACCGCGGCCGCGGTGGCCATCCCTCCCGACCAGCCGAGGAAGGCGCGCCGGTCGGCGGTGGGCCGGCGCGGGTCACCGCGACCGGGCCGTGACGCGGACGGTGTCGGCGGTCGGTTCCATTGGGTGAGCAGCACGTGGAGTGCCACGGTTCCGGCCACCGCGGCGATCCACGCGGCCATCAGGCCGAGGGCGACGTCGCCACCCTCGGCGCTCGACTGGGCCCACACGCCGAGCGCCGCGAACGCCCCGAAGCCCAGGGGGCCGGCGACACGCCGCCGTTGGGCGATCACACCCAGGACGCCGCCGAGCACGAGGCAGACCACGACGATCCCGACGATGAGCGTCGGCTTGTTCTTGTCGCCGAGCGTGCCGATCGCCTCCGATGCCAGCCATCCCGGAGCGTTCTCGACGATCACATCGCCCACGGCCAGGACCAGGGACTTGATCCCGAGGAGGGCGGCGACGAGCTCGCCGACGGCCAGGGCGATGGCGGCCGCGACCACGCCGGCGAGGGTGGGACCCCACCAGGGCGTTGGCGCAGCGGTTTCGGCGAGATCGGGCGCGACGGTGGTCATCGAGGTGTAAGCGTCGCGCGGGTGCGATCGAGTTCCCGGCATTGGTCGGTCGTTCCCCCGTCCGGTCCGACTCTGACGGGGTGTCAGATCTTGGATACGGTGCCCCCGTGGATCTGCGCTACACCCCCGAAGAGCAGGCCTTCCGCGAAGAGCTGCGCACGTGGCTCGGCGAGGTGCTGCCCGATATCGGCCCGCCGCCCGACCGCAAGGACATCGGGGCTCGCCGCGACTACGACACCGCGTGGCAACGGATGCTCCACGATGCGGGGTACGCCGGTATCAACTGGCCGGCCGACTTCGGCGGCCGGGGTTCGACCCCCACCGAGCACCTGATCTTCCTCGAGGAGACCGAGCGGGCGCATGCCCCGTACGTCGGCTGCAACTTCGTGGGGCTCCTGCACGCGGGTCCCACCCTGATCGCCGAAGCGTCTCCCGAGCAGCAGGCGACCCACCTCCCGGCCATCCTCCGGGGCGACGACATCTGGTGCCAGGGGTTCTCCGAACCCGGGGCGGGGTCGGATCTGGCGTCGCTCCAGTGCCGGGCCGTACGCGACGGCGACGAGTACGTCATCACGGGTCAGAAGATCTGGACCTCGTTCGCCCAGATCGGCGACTACTGCGAGATGCTGGTTCGCACCGATCCCGACGCTTCCAAGCACACCGGCATCACCTGGCTCATCATGCCCATGGATGCGCCCGGTATCGACGTCCGGCCCCTCGACACCGTGCTCGGTTCCAGCGAGTTCAGCGAGATGTTCCTCGACGAGGTGCGGGTGCCGGTCAGCAACCGGGTGGGCGACGAGAACGACGGGTGGCGGGTGGCCATGGTCACCTTCAGCTTCGAGCGGGGAACCGCGTTCGTCAGCGAGCTGCTGGCGTCGATGGAACTGGTCGCGGATCTGGCCGCCACGGCCAAGCGGGTCACCCGAGCGTCGGGTACCGCCTGGGACGACGTCGGCATCCGCCGCGAGATCGGCTCGATCGCCGCCGAGCTCGACGCCCTCTGGTCGCTGACCAAGCGCAACGTCTCACAGGCGGCGCGCACCGGTGTTCCCGGACCGGGTGGCAACATCTTCAAGCTGCACTATGCGGCGGTGCGCGAGCGGCTGGGCGACGTCGCCTTCCGCGTGCTCGAGCGGGCCTCCCTCAGTCTCGATCCGGTCGACGGGATGGGGGAGGCCAACCAGGTCGAGGAGCGCATCTACGCCCTCAGCCTCCGCATCGCGGCCGGGACCTCCCAGATCAACAAGAACATCGTGGGCGAGCGGGTTCTCGGCCTGCCGAAGGAGCGCTGACCGGTGGACTTCGAGCTCTCGACCGACCAGGAGGCCTTGCAGGAGGGGATCCGCAACCTCTGCCAGGGTCGCTTCCCGATGGAGACGGTCCGCGGATTGGCCCGGACCGGCGGCGTGGATCGCGGCCTCTGGACCGAGCTGGCCGAGACCGGTGTGTTCTCGCTGGTCCTGCCCGAGCCCGAGGGCGTGGGCCTGGGCTGGGCCGACGCGGTCCTCGTCTTCGAGGAGCTGGGCCGCGCTGCGGTGCCGGGCCCATCGGTGGCGACCTTCCTCGCCGCCGGCACCGTCGAGGGCGCGGCGACCGGTGACGCGGTCGTCGGTGTCGTCGACCGTGGGGAAGGCCCGGTCATGGTCGAGTGCTTCGAGGCGCTCGACGTGCTGGTCGTGCTGGACGATGCCGGTGTGTGGTCGATCGATCCGGGGGAGCTCGACGCGGTGGATGCGGGCGAGCCCCTCGATCCGCTGACGCCGGTGCATCGGGTGGCTTCGCTGCCGCAGGGGCAGCAGGTCGGGGATGCCGAGACGGCGGCGTCGTGGCGGGCGCGCGGGGCGGCGCTCACGGCGGCGCTCCAGCTGGGCCTGGCCGAGGCGGCGCTGGACTCGTCGGTCGCGTACGCCAAGGAGCGCGAGCAGTTCGGAAAGCCCATCGGGTCGTTCCAGGCCGTGAAGCACCTGTGCGCCGACATGCTGACGCTGGTCGAGGTGGCGCGCGCCGCGGTCTACGCGGCCGGTGTGGTGACCGACGACCCTGGGATCGACGATCCGGTCAAGGCGGCGTCGGTGGCCAAGATCACCGCCGACCACGCTGCCACCCGGTGCGGCAAGCAGTGCATCCAGGTCCACGGCGGGATGGGGTACACCTGGGAGGTCGACGCCCACCTCTACCTGAAGCGGGCGTGGGTCCTCGAGCAGGCCTTCGGCGATCCCGATCATCACGCCCTGCTGATGGCCGAGCTGCTCTAGGGGGCACGCGGGTGGGCGCGTCGCGACGAGGCGGGGCTCCTACGCTCGCACCTGCTCGGCCAGTCCGCGGCGGTCGATCTTGCCCATCGGGGTGAGGGGGAGCTCGTCGACGATGACGATCGCCTCGGGGAGCTTGTACGACGCGATGTGTCCGGCCGCGAACGAGCGCAGATCGTCGAGGCTCGGGGGATGGTCCGGGCGGCGGGAGACGACGACCGCCACGCCGATCTCCCCCATGACGGCGTCGGGCCGGGGTACGACGGCGATCGAGCTCACCTCGGGGTGGGTCCCGAGCAGCGCCTCGACCTGGAGCGGATAGACGTTGTAGCCGCCGCGGATGAACATCTCCTTCTTCCGGCCGGCCAGGCGCACCAGACCCCGATGGTCGGTGTGGGCCAGGTCCCCGGTCCGCAGCCATCCGTCGACCAGGGTGGCTGCCGTGGCCTCGGGGGCGTTCCAGTAGCCGGACATGACGGCGGCGGAGCGCAGCACCAGCTCGCCGATCCGGCCCGACTCGACCGGCTGGCCGTCGTCGTTCCAGATCTGGATCTCGACCCCGGCCCGGGGCCGACCCACGGTGAAGAGGGCCTCCTCGTCGTCGGCGTCGAACGCGGTGGCCAGGCCGACGCCTCCGCTCTCGGTGGAGGAGTAGCGGATCGAGTACGCAGCGCCGAATCGTTCCTTGGCCTCGGCCACGAGGGCCGGGGAGGACGGTCCCGCACCGACGATCAGTCGTTCGACGCAGCGCACGTCCAGCGTGTCCATCTCGGGTGCACGCAGCATCAGCGCCACCTGGGGTGCGACGGCTCCGAGCGTGGTCATCCGTTCTCGGGCCACCAGTCCGAGCACGTCCGCGGCTCGCCACCGGTCGAGCAGGAAGGTCGTGGTACCGGTCCGCAGGTACCAGGGGAGCTTGGTCATGAACCCGATGTGGGCGAACTGGGTCGAGGCGATCATCGCGCCGCCGCCGTCGGTGGCGTTGCCCACGTCGGCCGCCGCGATGGCGGCGAGTTGGCGCTCGCGGAAGAGCGCACCTTTCGGTTCGCCCGTGGTGCCCGACGTGAAGACGATCGCGGTCGGGCGGTCGGGGTCGGCCGGCAGCGAAGGGGGCTCGAAATCGGTGACCCGGAGCTCGGCCAGCAGCGACTCGGTATCGGTGGCCGGCTCGACGACGACCGCACCGTCGATGTGTGCGCCCAGCGCTTCGGTCGTGAGCACGACATCGGGTGCGGCTCGCTCCAGCGCCGCGGCTCGCTCGTCGGGCGCCAGTCGCGGGTTGATGCCGGCGGTCACCGCGCCGAGCTTGGCGGCGGCGACGTACGCGGTCGGGTAGTCGATGGTCGAAGGAAGGACCAGGGCCACGACCGAGCCCGAGCCGACACCGAGGGCGGAGAGGCCGCCGGCCGCCCGGTCCGACATCGTCTGCAGGTCGCGATAGGTGAGCTGCCATGCGTCTCCCGATGCGACGAACGCGGGTCGATCGCCGAACCGTTGGGCCGCGTCGGCGACGACGGCGCCGAGCAGGGTGCTGGACCGGATGGCGGACACGACGTGGAGTCTGCAGGATGTGCGTCGGTCGCGGCGAGACCCCTGCCGCCCGGAGGGCCTCGGCTCGGGCCTGCGTCGGGCGTACCATCACCGTCGTGACCCCGTCTGCAACGCCGCTGGCTCCCGACGCCATCCTGCTCACCGGCCGTGTCGCCCTGGTGACCGGCGCGGCCCGAGGGATCGGCCGGGCCACCGCCGAGGCGCTGGCCCGTTTCGGTGCCGACGTGGCGATCTGCGATCGCGACCGGCCCGGTCTGGCCGAGACGGCAGGCGTGATCGAGGCCGCCGGTCGCCGAGTCCACGTCGGCGAGCTCGACGTGAGGGATCGCGCTGCGGTCGACGGATTCGTGGCCGACGCTGCGTCCGATCTGGGCCCGCTCCACGTCGTGGTCAACAACGCGGGCGGTGGGTTCTTCGCCGAGTTCCTGGACGTGAGCGTCAAGGGCCAGGCCGCGCTCGTCGACGAGAACTTCTCGTCGGTGACCCACGTCATCCGCGCCGTGGTCCCGGTGATGGCCTCGGACGGTGGTGCGATCGTCAACGTGACATCGGTCGAGGCACACCGGGCCGGACCGGGCTTCGCCGTCTATTCGGCCATGAAGGCGGCGGTGGCGAACCTGACGAAGAGCCTGGCGATGGAGCTCGCCGATCGCCGGATCCGGGTCAACTGCGTCGCCCCCGACATGATCCCCACCCCGGGCGACGCCGGCCTCGCCGCGGAGTCGGCGGCGATGGAGCTGGAGCGGTCGTACGACATGAAGCCGTTGCCCTACGACGGTCACGTCGACGACTGCGCCGCCGCGGTGGTGTACCTGGCCGGCGACCTCGGTCGGTTCGTGACCGGGACGACCGTGCACGTCGACGGCGGCACCCACGCGGCCGGAGGCTGGCGCCGTCGCCACGACGGCGGGTTCGTCCTCTGAGCCCGGGTAGCGTCGGCGCATGGCCATCGAACTGACCGCGCTCGTCGACCCGGCCCACACCGTGCTGGTCACCCAGGAGTGCCAGAAGGGGGTCATCGGAGCCGATGCGGCGCTGCCCCAGCTGGCCGAGGCGGCGGCCACCACCACGATCGCGAACGGTGCACCCCTGGTCGCCGCGGCCCGCGACGCAGGTGTCCCGGTCGTGCACTGCGTGGCCGCCCGCCGCAGCGACGGGCTGGGTTCCAACCACAACGCCCGGCTGTTCATGGGCATGCTCAAGACGGGGGTGGCGCTGACACCGGGAACCAGCGCCGTCGAGGTCATCGACGAGTTCGGTCCGGCGCCGTCCGACATCGTGTTGTCCCGGCTCCACGGCGTGGGTCCGATGGGCGGCACCGATCTCGACGCCGTCCTGCGCAACCTGGGGGCCCGCACGATCGTGGGCATCGGCGTGAGCGTCAACGTCGGCATGCTCGACTTCGCCCTCGACGCAGTCAACGCCGGGTACCAGATGGTGATGCCGCGCGATGCGGTGGCCGGCGTTCCGGCCGACTACGCCGAGGCCGTGATCGACCACACCCTCGGGTTGTTGTGCACCCTTCCGCCGGCGCACGAGGTGATCGCCGCCTGGGCCTGACGGTCCCTCACTTCCCTTTCCGGGTGCACTAGAAAAGCCCCATCGATGGGCGGCAACCCGGCAGAGGGAGCCACGGTATGACGGCGACGAGGTCAGAGCAGGCAACCCGCAGTGGCCGGGTGTTCACGCGGAACACCGAGGTGAGTGCGCGGCGTCGCCTGCGACCCGACGCGTCCGCCGAGGCGGAACGGCTCCCCGACGAGGTCGTCGCCGCCCTCGAACACCTCCGGGAGGAGCACGATCGCCTCCAGGTCGAGGTCGTCCGCATGCGGACCCTGATCGGGCAGTCGATCCGCGTGATCGAGGAGCAGAACGCCCGACTGCGCGAGCATGGTCTCGAACCCGTGGCGCCCACCCAGATCGAGATCTAACCGCCGCGGGGTCGGAGGATCGTGGAGTTCACCAACGCACTCATCGGCGCGTCACCGCTGCACTATGTCGATCTCGCCCGCGCGTCCGAGGCCGCCGGGTTCACGGCGGTCTCGCTCTCCGACCACATGTTCTCGCCGCAGACGCTGTCCTCGGCCTATCCGTACACGCCCGACGGCAAGCCGCTGATGCTCGCGGACGAGGACTGGCTCGATCCCTGGGTCACGGTCGGAGCGATGGCCGCGGTCACCACGACCCTCCGGTTCATGACCAACGTCTACATCCTGCCGCTGCGCAACCCGTTCATCGTGGCCAAGGCGGTGGGCACCGCCGCCGTGCTCTCGGGCAATCGGGTCTCCCTGGGGGTCGGGGCAGGGTGGATGAAGGAGGAATTCGATCAGCTCGGGCAGCCTTTCTCGGCCCGCGGGAAACGAATGAACGAGATGATCGACGTCCTCCGGGTCCTGTGGTCGGGCGGCATGGTCGAGCACCACGGCGACGTCTACGACTTCGATCCGCTCGAGATGCGGCCCGCTCCGTCCGAGCCCATCCCCATCATCATCGGCGGCCACTCGGATGCGGCCCTGCGCCGGGCCGCCGAGCGGGGTGACGGTTGGATCGGGGTGGCGTACTCGGTCGAGGAACTGCTCGGTCACTGCGAACGCCTGCGCCTCATGCGAGACGACGCCGGACGCGCCGACGAACCGTTCGAGATCTACGCCTCGCCGCAGGCCGCACCCGGTCCCGACCTGCTGGCCGAACTGGCGGCGGCGGGTGTCACGTCGATCCTCACCTCGGCGCAGAAAGCCATGGCGCCCGGAGCCGACGCCCACGACCTGGGTGCGGCCACCGATGCGATCGCCAGGTACGGCGAGCTCTTCCTCGGCTCCACGTGAGCGGGGAGGCGCCCTCCGAGGACCTGCGAGCCGCCGACGGCCGCGTCCCGGGCCGGAGGGGGCTCGCCACCCGGACGAAGTTGCTGGAGCGGACCCGGGCGATGCTCGTGTCGACCTCCTACCGGGATCTCAAGGTGGTGGACATCGCCCGCGAGGCCGGCACGTCGCCGGCGACCTTCTACCAGTACTTCGCCGACGTCGAGGCTGCGATCCTGGTGCTGGCCGAAGAGATGGCCACCGATGGAGCGCAACGGTTCAGCGACCTGGTGGTCGGTCGGCCCTGGCGGGGGCAGAAGGGCTACGAGACGGCGCAGGCGCTGGTGCGCGGCTTCGTCGGGTTCTGGGAGGACTACTCCGACGTGCTGCGGGTGGTCGAACTGGTGACCGAGGAGGGCGACGGTCGATTCCGCCAGATCCGCACGCGCATGCTCAACGGACTGACCGTGGCCCTGGCCGACGTCATCGAGCAGCAGAAGCGAGCCGGTCGTCACCCCGAGCAGCTCGACCCCACGGCCACCGCGGGGGTGCTGGTCGCCATGCTCGCCAACGTCTCGGCCCGCCGTTACGGGTTCGAGTTCTGGGGGATCCGGACCGATGACATCGAGTACTCGATGGCGCGGGTGGTGTACTCCGCCGTCACCGGTCAGCGAGCGCCCAAGGATTGAGCGATCGCCGACACGGGCGCCCAGACGATCCACTCCAGGTGCCCGTGGAGTCGGGCCAGGGCGCCCGAGGTGATCCTGCCGTCGCCGTGATGCACGACCAGCCCGAGGACACTGGCGGCCTTGTCCCAGATGCCGTCCGGCAGCCCGACCTCGCCCGGGTCATCGAGGTCGACGGCCGGAGCGACCCCCGGCGCTTCGAGGCTGATCTCGACCATCGGTCGGGTCCGGCCCAGACGCGACAGTCGTTCGGCGAGCAGCCGACGACGGTTCCGGTCGATGTAGGCCAGCGCCCAGGTGTGGAACACGACGGGCAGGACGTCGGCCGGCACGGCGGCAACCAGCCCGGGACCGTCGTCGACGGCGTCGCCCTCGACCCGCTGCGCCGGGTTGGCGGTGGCGATCTCCAGCGCGGCGCGCAGGCGCTGGTCGCGCTCGGGCTGATCCGGCCACACGCAGGCGCGCAGCCAGCGGGCGTCCTCGGGATCGGACGGATCGAGCGGGTGGGTGTCGATGCCGACGCGCGCTGCGATGGTGAACGGTCGATCAGCCGGAGGGCGAAGCGGGCCGCGGCACTCCGTCGTCAACGTGAGCGACGAGGTGGGGTCGCCGGTGACCGCGCCGTCGACGACGTACCGGTAGCGGTCGAGCTCCAGGAGCAGCCCGGCCGACGTGCCGAGCTCGACCAGGCCGACCTCATCGGCCCCGACGACGGCGGTGGCGACCCGCAGCGCGAGATGGATGGCGACGCTCCGGCGGACTTCGTTGGTCTGCACGTTCCGGTGGGCCAGCGTGTCCAGGATCGGGCCCTGCTCCGCCAGGCAGAACCGCTTGAACCAGGGAAAGGCCTCGATGGCGGGAGCGTCGCCGCCCACGCTGCGGTAGTACGGGGCCAGCGAGGGAGCGTCGCCGGCCAGGACCCGGTCGTGGACGGCGGCGAAGAGGGCGACGGGGAGTTGCTGGCCGGGGCGCACCTCGGCCAGGAGCGAGAGGAGGTCGTCGTCGTCGGCGATCGCCGACGCCAGATGGTGATAGAGGGGCGAATCCGACCCTTCGGCCCGAGCGAACGTCCGGTAGCGGTCCGAGAGGTGTGCGGGGGTCAGAGCGTCGGCCATGGTCCAGTGTCCCGCGTCGGATCACCGCGAGGAGTACGGTCCGGCACGACCTCATGAGCAACGCGCCGATGAACGACGAGTGGTGGCAGGCCAGCGATGGGCTCTGGTACCCGCCCCAGGCGCAGTGGAATCGCCCGGCCGCCGATCAGTCGGCGGCGGGCCCGCCGCAGCAGCTGCCGTGGATGCCCTACGGACCTCCGCTGCCGGCGGCCAACACCAAGGCGACGTCGGCGATCGTCACCGGCATCGTCGGGCTCCCGCTGAGCCTGCTGTGTGGCGTCTTCGGCGTCGGACTACCGATCGCGGCGATCGTGCTGGGGCACCAGGCCAGGGCCCAGATCCGGGTCACGGGCCAACAGGGGTGGTCCAGCGCCACGTCGGGGATGGTCATGGGATACGTCGGTGCGGCGCTGATGGTGCTGCTCCAGATCGTTCCGTTCGGCCTGGGTCTGGCCGGCGCGTGAGTATGCATCGCCCGAGTGGTCACGCCGACCTACGGTGGGGCCCGTTCGCAGCCGAGATCCCGACGGAGAGAAGACGATGAGCGACTACCCCGAAGGGCCGGGCTGGTGGCAGGCCAGCGACCAGAAGTGGTACCCGCCCGAGTCCTTCCCCAGCGACGCTCCCGCCCAGCAGCCGCCTCCGGCATCGGCTCCGGCTCCCTCGTACGGCCCGCCCCCGGCGGGCCAGGAGTGGGGCGTCCCTCCCGGTCCGGGGATCCCGCCCGCGCCCGGCGCCGCCTACCCCGGGGCGCCGGGATACCCGGGAGCGGCGGCTCCGAAGAACAACGGCCTGGCGACCGGGTCGATGATCGTGAGCATCTTCTCGATCCTCTGCATCCAACCGATCGGGATCGTCGGCGCCATCATGGGCCACGTCGCGCTCGGGCAGATCAAGAAGTCCGGGGGCACCCAGGGCGGGCGGGGGATGGCCATCGCCGGCATCGTGATCGGCTGGCTCGCGTTCGCGCTGTTCCTGTTGGTCCTGGTGCTGGTCGTCTCGGGTGACGGAATCGACTTCACGGTCGAGGAGTGATCGTTCGACCGTGACGTTGCAGCGATTCGCCGACCGGGTGGCCCTCGTCACCGGTGCCGCGTCCGGGATCGGCGAGGCCAGTGCCCGCCGTCTCGCGGCCGAGGGCGCCGCCGTGTGGTGCACCGACGTCGCGCCGGCGGTCGAGGCGGTGGCCGAAGATCTGGACCAGGCGGGCTGGTCGTTCTGCGATGTCAGCGAACCGGGTGAGGTGAGCGATGCCGTCCAGGCGGCGGTCGCGCGATTCGGGCGGTTGGACGCGCTGGTCAACAGCGCCGGGATCCTGCTGTTCGAAAATGCCCACGAGACCACCCTCGAGCAGTGGAACCGCATCCTGGCGGTGAACCTCACCGGGACCTTCCTCGCGTCGATGGCGGCGCTGCCCCATCTCCTCGACGGCGGCGGATCGATCGTCAACATCTCCTCCTCGGCAGCCGTCAAAGGGGCGCCCTGGGCGGCGGCCTACGCGGCGTCGAAGGGTGGCGTGCTCTCGCTGACGCGGTCGCTGGCCGTCGAGTACGGCCGGCAGGGTCTTCGGGTCAACGCGCTCTGCCCCAGCAACGTGGCGACCCCGATCCGCGACGAGTTCCGATTCCCCGCCGACGTCGACCAATCGCTCCTGCACCGCCTCCTTCCGTTCCACGAAGAGGGCTTCCCCGCGGACGTGGCTGCCGCGGTGGCGTTCCTGGCTTCCGACGACGGTCGCCACGTCAACGGTGCCGAGCTCCGCGTGGACGGCGGCGATCTCACGTGAAGTTCGGGATCCTCCCGCCGTATCGGGCCGGTGTCACCACGGATGCCGGGTGGATGACGGCGTTCGTCCAACACGCCGAGGCCCTCGGGTTCGAATCCGTCTATGTCGTCGAGCACGTCGTCGTGGTGTCCAACTACGCCGAGCGCTATCCGTACGCGACGTCCGGTCGGATGCCGCTGCCGGACGACTGTGAGATCCCCGACCCCCTCGACCTGCTCGCCTATCTGGCGGCCGTCACCGAACGGATCGTGCTCGCCACCGGGATCCTGGTGCTGCCACACCATCACCCGCTGGTGCTGGCCAAGCGGCTGGCCACGCTGGACGTGTTGTCCGGAGGACGGGTGCGTCTCGGCGTCGGGGTCGGCTGGATGGAGGAGGAGCTCCAGGCGACCGGGGTCGAGTTCGCGACGCGTGGCCGTCGGACCGACGAGATCATCGACGCGATGCGGGTCACGTGGCGCGAGGACGAGTCCACCTTCGTCGGACGGTTCTTCGAGTTCTCCCGGGTCCGGTCCTACCCCAAGCCCGTGCAGGTCGGCGGTGTGCCGATCCACATCGGGGGGCACAGCGCCGCTGCCGCTCGCCGGGCGGGCCGACTGGGCGACGGGTTCCAACCGCTGGGGCTCGACCCGGAGACCCTCCAGCAGCGCATGGCCGTCCTGCGCGCCACCGCCGAGCGGTACGGCCGGGATCCGGATTCGATCGAGCTGTCGCTCGGCGGCCACGTCAGCCAGGTCGACCGGGCTGCGGTCGAAGCGGCCCGGGATTCGGGCGCGGCGCGCATGGTGATCAGCACCGCATCGGCCGATCTCGATACCCTGCGCCGTGAGATGGACGAGTTCGCCCGACGCGTGATCGGATAGCGCCGTGGACGCCGACGAGCTGGCCGGCCGGGTCGCGCTGGTGACCGGAGGAGGATCGGGGATCGGTGCCGCCACCGCCCGGCGGTTCGCCGAGGCGGGTGCCGCCGTGGTGGTCGCCGACATCGCCGAGGCCGGTGCCGCCGCAATCGCCGCCGAGATCACGGCGGGTGGCGGCAGCGCGGTGGCGATCGGTGCCGACGTCAGCGACGGCGAACAGGTGGACGCGATGACGGCCCTGGCCGTCGATACCTACGGTGGTCTCGATCTGGCGTTCAACAACGCCGGCATCTCCGGAACCTACGGACCGCTGGCCGACCTCAGCGTCGAGGACTGGCAGCGCACGATCGACATCAACCTCACCGGCGTGTTCCGGTGCATCCGCGCCGAGGTGCCCCTGATGCTCGCGCGGGGTGGCGGGTCCATCGTCAACACCAGCTCGGCGGCCGGCCAGATGGGGTTCGCCATGCTTCCCGCCTACGTCGCGGCCAAGCACGGCGTCATCGGGCTCACGCGGAGCGCAGCACTGGAGTACGCCCGGTCGGGGATCCGGGTCAACGCCGTCCTGCCCGGCACGGTCCACACCCCGATGCTCGAGGCCTTCGCCGGAAGTGTCGAGGGGGTCGCCGCCCTGGCCGCTCCGTCACCGGCCGGTCGGGCGGGTACGCCGGAAGAGGTGGCCGAAGCCGCCGTCTGGCTCTCGAGCGATGCCGCCCGGTTCGTCAACGGACACTGCCTGGCCGTGGATGGTGGCGTCCTCGCCTCGTGAGCCGAGCGGCCTGCACCGGCCGCTCGATCCGCATCGTCTGGCACATCAGCGAGCGGGTCGATACCTTCGGGTACGGCGATGGACATGCAAGGAACGGGCGTTCGGGAGGATCGCGTCGCGGCTGCGACGACGTCCACGCTCACGCCCGCCGACCAGCGGCGCCGCTGGTCCTACGTCCTGGCGCTGGTGGTGCTGAACGCAGCGGATCTCGTCACGACCCACTTCGTGCTGGCCGCCGGCGGCCAGGAGACCAACCCGTTGATGGCGCCGATCATCGACGACTGGCTGATCCCCGTGCTGGCCAAGACCATGGCCCTGCTCGCGGTGGCGCTGTGCGTCGCGGCCCGACCGGCCAAGACCAGACTCGTCGACTGGGCGTTGGTCATCTGCACCGGGTGGTACGGCGGCGTCGTTCTCTGGAACATGGTCGTGATCGCGGTGCTGCGCTGACAGGATCATCGTCGTGAACTCTGACCGCGGCGTTCGTCGAGCGCTCATCGCCGGCGACCCCGCGGTCATCGGCGCGGTGCGCCTGACCGGTCGGCTGGGAGCGGGTGGGATGAGCACGGTCTACGTGGGTGACCTCGCCGACCATGGCGAGGTGGCCGTGAAGGTGATCGCCCCGCACCTCTCCGGCGATGAGGAGTACCGCCGCCGTCTCCGGCGCGAGGTCGACGCGCTCCGGCGGGTGGCGAACCCGAGGGTGGCGCCGCTGATCGATGCCGACGTCGACGGGCCCGAGCCCTGGCTGGTGATGACCTACCTGGCCGGACCGACGCTGCACGCCAGGGTGGCGGGCCGGGGGCCGCTGCCGGCGGCCGAGGCGGCGGCCGTGGCCGACGAGCTCGCCGAGGGGCTGGTGGCGCTCCACCAGGTGGGTGTGGTGCACCGCGACCTGACGCCGGCCAACGTGATCCTCACCGGGAACGGCGCGGTGATCGTCGACCTGGGCATCGCCCGCCTGGGTGGGGGCGCACCGCTCACCCGCACGGGTGCGACGCTGGGCACGCCCGCCTGGATGGCGCCGGAGCAGCTCACCGGCGCCCCGGTGGGCCCGGCCGCCGACGTCTTCGCCTGGGGTGGGGTGGTGACCTTCGCGGCGACCGGGCGGGCGCCCTTCGGCGACGGGGACCCGGCGGCGATGGGGTACCGCATCGTCCACACCCGGCCCGAGCTGGCCGGGCTGGGCCCGGGGCTGGCTCCGGTCGTGGCGGCAGCCCTGGCGCCGGACCCGGCCGATCGGCCCGCGGCGGCGACGCTGCGCATGGTGCTGGCCGGCGAGATCGACGTTGCGACGCTGGCGGCCGCGCCGACCCGCGTGGCTCCACCTCCGGTGCCCGACGATGCCCGGTCGACGGGCGACGCGGAACCGCCGCCGCTCACCACCGTCGCCCGGAACCGATCGACCAGCACGCCGTCGATCGCCCGGCCGCGCCGCGCTCGACGCGGCCCGTACCGCCCGTGGGTGGTCTTGGGGGTGATCGTCGCGGTCTGCATCGTGCTGGTTCTGGCACTCGTCGCATCGGGGCCGTGGGTGGTCCTGGGCGTGGTCCTCGCCGTCTGCCTCGTGCTGATCGCCGCCCTCCTCGCGTCGGGGGGCTGACGATGGCCGGCCCGGTACGGTGCCTGGGCATGATCTCGTTGTACGAGGACCGCTGACGTGGCCTGGACGATGCGCCGGCACGCGGCCCGCGTAGTGCTCCTCGACCGGGTCCGCCGCCACGTCTTCATGATCCACGCATCGGATCCGGCCGATCGGACCAAGCGCGCCTGGTGGGAGACCCCCGGAGGTGGGATCCACCACGGTGAGGAGTCGGGCGCCACCGCCATGCGGGAGCTGTACGAGGAGGCGGGCATCGTCGATGCCGAGGTCGGCCCGTGCGTCGCCACCCAGCTGGTGGAGTTCGACTTCGGCGGATTGCACTTCGATCAGGACGAACGGGTGCACGTCGCATGGATCGACGAGATGCCCACCGACGCCCGGCCCCAGGGCCTGGAATCGCTCGAGGTGGCCGCGTTCATGGGCAGTCGATGGTGGCCGGTGGACGAGTTGCTCTCGTCGGACGTCCCGGTGCTGCCGGTCCGCCTGCGGGAGCTGCTGCCGATCCTGGTCGACGGCACGCTTCCGTCCGAACCGATCGACCTGACCCCGCCCCCCGATCTCGTCTGGCCCTGAGGGACCCGGGGCAGCCGCAACGTTCTAAGCTGACGCCCCGTCAGGACCAGCCGGACCGAGGGGAACCCCGTCATGCCGACCAGCCGATCTCTTTGGGGACTCGTCAGCGAGCGTGCCGCCGACACGCCCGACGCCGTGATGATGGTGGACGAGCACGACCGCAGCATGTCCTTCGCCGAGTACAAGGACGCCGCCGAACGGACCGCGGCGGGACTGGCCAGTCAGGGTTTGACCGCCGGCGACGTGGTGGCCTGGCAACTCCCCACGTGGATCGAGTCGGCCGTCCTGGTGGCGGCGCTGTCCCGACTCGGGGTGATCCAGAATCCGATCCTTCCCATCTACCGCGAGCGGGAGGTGGGCTTCTGCACCAAGCAGGCCGGCGCCAAGATGCTGATCGTTCCGTCCACCTGGAACAACATCGACTTCCAGGCCATCGGGGAGCAAGTCGCCAGGGAAAACAGCGCGAACGAGAACGGACGGGGGATGTCGGTGCTGGTCGCCGACAAGGTCCTGCCCCAGGGTGATCCCGCGACGTTGCCGCCGGAGCCCACCGAGGACGACGCCGACGAGGTGCGCTGGCTCTTCTACACGTCGGGGACGACCGCCGACCCGAAGGGCGCCCAGCACACCGACGCGTCGATTGCGGCGATCGGGTCGGCGATGGGCGAGCGGCTGCGCTGTGGGCCCGACAGTCGCAACGGCATGGTCTTCCCGTTCACCCACATCGGCGGGATCACCTGGCTGTTCACCAGCCTCCAGACCCAGTGCGCCAACATCTTCATCGAGGCGTTCGTGCCCGATCTGATCCTGTCGACCCTGGGCAAGAACGGGGTGACCCACGCCGGGGCGGGCACGATCTTCCATCAGACCTACCTGGCGGCCCAGAAGGCGGCGGACGAGCCCATCTTCCCCGACGTCACCTGTTTCCCCGGCGGGGGAGCGCCCAAGCCGCCCCAGCTGCACTTCGACCTGATCGAGGCGTTCCCGCAGTCCTCGGGGGTGCTGTCGGGGTACGGCCTGACCGAGGCGCCCATCCTCACCATGTGCGACTTCGACATGGACGACGACGCGCTGGCCACCACCGAGGGCTACGCCATGCCGGGCGTCGATCTGAAGCTCGTGACGGTCGAGGGTCAGCCGGCCGGCGTCGGTGAGGAGGGCGAGGTCCGAGCCAAGGCGCCCCAGCTGATGAAGGGCTACCTCGATGCCTCGCTCGACGCCGAGGCGTTCGACGACGAGGGCTACTTCCGCACCGGCGATCTGGGCCGGTTGGACGAGAAGGGCAATCTGGTCGTCACGGGACGGCTCAAGGACGTGATCATCCGAAAGGGCGAGAACGTGTCGGCCAAAGAGGTCGAGGACGCGCTGTACGGCAACGACAAGGTTGGCGACGTGGCCGTCATCGGCCTGCCCGACGAGCGCAGCGGTGAACGGGTCTGCGCCGTGGTGCAGACCGCCGAGGGTCAGGACGACCTGACCATGGAGGAGATGGTCGAGTTCTGCAAGGGGACCGGCATGATGATGCAGAAGGTGCCCGAGCAGCTCGAGGTCATCGATGCCATTCCCCGCAATCCCGCCGGCAAGATCCTGAAGCACGTGCTCAAGGAGCAGTACGGGGGCTGACCGGTGTCCGGCCGACCCGAGCCGGTCCGCATCGACCTGGCCAACCCGACCTTTCCCGCCGAGATCGCCGAGCTGCGAGCCTCGGTGGCACCGTTGGCCGACCAGCTGGAGTTCACCGCCGACGGTGTGATGCGTGCCGCCGCGGCCGAGACCGGGCTGGACGATTTCGGCGAGGAGGTCGACGGCTTCACCGAG
The DNA here is from genome assembly GCA_963697385.1 of uncultured Acidimicrobiales bacterium. Taxonomy (GTDB): domain Bacteria; phylum Actinomycetota; class Acidimicrobiia; order Acidimicrobiales; family CAWCAL01; genus CAWCAL01. The sequence continues at coordinate 509,693 of CAVONU010000001.1, read as the reverse complement.
CGGCTCGATGTGGTGATGACGGCGCTGGACACCGAGGCCGGACTGGGGGCGTTCGGTCGCATCTCGTGCCACGCGCAGATCTCCCAGCACGTGCGGAACCGGCTGCTGGTGACCGACGTTCGGCGGCGCCACCCCGAGATCGAGGAGGTCGAGGTCACCGCACCGATCATCATCGGCGGTCTGCCGCGGACGGGAACCACGCACCTGCACAACCTGCTCGCCTCCGACCCGGGTCTCCGTTCGTTGCCGTACTGGGAGAGCCTCGAACCGGTGCCGCCGCTGGACGAGCAGCGTGGGTGGCCGTGGCCCGGCCGGCCCCGGCGTGATCGCTGCACCGCGGGCCTCGATGTGGTCAACACCGCGCTGCCGTACTTCGAGCGCATGCACGAGATGACCACCGAGCACGTCCACGAGGAGATCCAGCTCCTGGCACTGGACATGTCCACCATGCTGTTCGAGACGATGGCCCCGATGCCGTCGTGGCGTGACTACTACCTGGCCCACGATCAGACCCCGCACTACCGGTATCTGCGCGAGGTGCTCCAGGTGGTGCAGTGGGCCCGGGGTGGACGGCGCTGGGTGCTGAAGTCGCCGCAGCACATCGAGCAGTTCCCGGCCATGCTCGCCGCATTCCCCGACGCCACGTTCGTGGTGACGCACCGCGATCCGGTCGCCGTGACGCAGTCGATGTCGACGATGATCACCTATGCCTGCTGGCTGGCTCTGGATCCGGTCGAGCCCCGACGGATCGCCGGCTACTGGGCCGATCGCATCGAGACGATGCTGCGCCGGTGTGTCGAGCAGCGCTCGGTGCTGCCCGACGATCGAACCATCGACGTGCGCTTCGACGAGTTCATGGCCGACGACGTGGCGATGATCGAGCGCATCTACGCCGTGGCCGACCAGCCGTTCGACGACGGCGTCCGGGCCGCGTTCGACGCCTACGTGGCCGACCACCCCCGCGGCCGCCACGGCACCGTGGTCCACGACCCCGAGAGTCCTCGGCCTGGACCTGGCCGAGCGCGCCCGTGCCCTCGCCTTCTACCGCAACCGCTTCGGCGTGTAGATCACGACTCCGTCGCCCGACCGCGCCTGGTACGTCGCCGACCACCCTGTGTAGCGAGGACGCGTCCACGCGGCGTGGTCGTCGAGAACGCTCGTTTCTCGACCTCCATGCAGGGTTCTGCTCGCATAGCTGCGACAACCATGCCGCCCGCCGGTGCGCCCGGTTCGGTGTCACACCTGGTTCGTACCGTGCGACCCGTGGGTCGAAGGGGAAGGAGCCATCCTCGATGGAGCTGAGATGGTGGTGGCTGCGTTACGTGGCCATGCAGACGATGCGCGAGGCGGGTGGCGAGCTGACGATCCCCGAGCTCGTCTCCCGCATCGAGGCCCAGGGATTCACGATTCCCGGACGCCCGTCGAAGACGCTGTCCGACGGCTTTCGGGGTGATCTGTGGCGGGGCCGGGTCATCAGGGTCGCTCGCGGTCGTTATCGCATCGGCCCGATGCCGGGCGGCACCCAGCGTCGCATCGCGGCCGAGGTCCGCCGACTCCGCATGACGGTCCGGGCTCACTGACGGCCGAGCGGAGACCGTCGGTTGTCGCAGCTATGCGAGCGGAACCGGCAATGCCGTCAGGGGTGGTGGACTGACGAGCCCACGCCCGACGCGTCCGCGGACGCGTGATTCTCACCTCGCGTGGTCGACTCCTCCACGCAGTGTGTCAACGATCCGCCCTTCCAGCGCTCTGGTAGCAGCCAAGACCTGGCCAGCGACGCCGAGTCCGAGGCACTCGCTCAGGCGCTTCGTCGCGGCGACGCCATCGATGATGTCGAGGCGTGGGTGTGGCGGGCAGCGTTCCGGATCGCCGGCGGGTTGTTGGTGGCGCGGAGCGATCGGCCCTCCTCGGAACCAGTTCGGGCACGGTGCGGGTGCAGATGCACCGGGCCCACCAGCACTTGTGTGCTGGGAGTTGCCCGAGACGGGCCCGCCCGACCAGCTCGCCGTGACCGAGACGTGGCGGGTGGCGCCCAGGTCCCAGCCGGTCGACGAGCACTGGCAGAACCTGACGCAGCTGGTGCCCGGAGGAGCCGAGGAGTGCGGGCCCGTCGACCCCAGCCGCGTGCTCGAGCCTGATGTCGTGGAGGGGCGGGACGCCATCAGGATCACCGTCGCGCTCGCAGTGTGGGAGCGCGGTCCGCAGATCGCCCCCTCTGTCTGCCCTCCGCCGAGCGAGGTGCAGGTCCGGCTGACCGAGCCCCCGAGGGCCGGCCGCTCGTCGTCGGCCGGTAGGCGGCTCGGTATGGATGCGCAAAACCACGTCAGATGTGGTGGAGCGCATCCATATCCCGTGTGATGTGGGCCAGCCCGGGGTGATCGCCGTACTATCTGACGGCTCGTCAGAAACCACCAGAGGAAGAGAGTGGGCAATGGGATTGCTCGACGGCAAGGTCGCCATCGTCACCGGGGCCGGGCACGGCATCGGCCGGGGCCACGCGATGGAGCTGGCCAAGCAGGGCGCCAAGGTCATCGTCAACGACCTGGGCGGCTCGGTCGGCGGCGAGGGTGAGGGTCGCGACGCCGACCTCACCGTCGACATCATCAAGGAGCGGGGCGGTGAGGCATCATCCAACTACGGCAACGTCGCCAGCTTCGAGGATGCCGGCGCCATGATCCAGCAGGCCGTCGACACCTACGGCAGGCTCGACATCCTGGTGAACAACGCCGGGATCGTGCGCGACTCGGCCATCTGGAACATGTCCGAGCAGGACTTCGACGCCGTCATCGCCGTGCACCTCAAGGGCACGTGGGGGCCGTCGCACCACGCCGCGGTGTACTGGCGCGCCGAGGCCAAGGCGGGCAACCCGGTGGCGGGCCGCATCATCAACACCACCTCCGGCGCCGGGCTGGTCGGGAACTTCGGTCAGACCAACTACGCCAGCGCCAAGGCCGCCATCGCCAGCATGACCCAGACCCTCAGCCTCGAGCTGGCCCGCAGCGGGGTCACCGTCAACTGCGTGGGTCCCGCCGCCGCCACCCGCATCACCGGCACCATGCCCGGCGCCCCCGACGTCATCGAGGCCGACGAGGTTCCCGAGGACGAGTTCAACCCGATGGATCCGGCCGGCGCGTCACCGCTGGTGGCGTGGCTGGCCAGCGACGAGGCCGATCACGTCACCGGTCAGATCATCCGCTGCGTCGGGGGTCAGATCGTCCTGATGGAGGGCTGGTCCGACGGGCCCGCCATCGACGCCAAGGGCAAGCGCTGGGACGCGACCAAGCTGGGCACCCAACTGGCCACCGACGTGTTCAAGACCCGGGCGCCCGGACTGCGCTACTAGTGCCGTCCGGGGGATGCCGGTGAGCAGCCCGGTCGAGCGCTCGGTCGGCGCCCTGCTGGGGGCGTGCCTCGTCGACCTGGGGGTCACCGGCCTCTGGGGTGGCGTCCTGCCCGGTCTCGCCGAACGGGGTCGTCACGGTGACGATCTGGATCGCCTCTTCGCCGATGCGGAGGGGCGGTTGGGTCCCGGGCCCGGTGCGGCCCTGGTCGCCGACGGCCGCACACTGCACCTGTCGACCCAACCCGGTGGTGATCGCTACCGGTACACGATCCTCGAGGTCGGGGAGCTGCCCGAGGCGGTGGCGCTGTGGCACATGCACGGCTTCCCGGCCGCCTACGAGCTGGATTTGGCCCTGGACCTGGACGCGCCGGCGCCCCCCGAGCTGGTCCCGGTGCCGATGGGATCGGATCGCACCGTGCCGGTGCTGGACCCGAGCCTGGCCGACGAGCAGGTCATCATCGTCGCCGGGCCCGGTGTCATCCGCGCGGGGGCCACGGCGTCGCTCGCCACCACCGCCGCCCGGGCCGCCGCCGGCGTCCTCAACACATGGGGGGCCAAGGGGGTCTTCCGCTGGGACGATCCGCGCCATCACGGCACGTTCGGTCTCCAGGCCCGCGATCTCGAGCTGAGCGGCATCTCCGAGGCCGGGCTCGTCGTCGCCACCGGTCTCGACCCACTCGAGCTTCCCCCGGGCGGCCTGGGAAGTGGGCTCATCCTGGACGTGCCGCCCAACCAGCTGACCGCGCTGGTCCATCACTGGCCCGACCCCACCCGGCCGGTCCCACCTCCGCCGCCGCTCCACCAGAATCTGTCGCTGGCCCTTGCGCCGCTCTACCGGTCCGAGGGGATGCCGTTGGCTCCGCCGCGGGCCGCGGCCGACCTGGCCGAGACCACACCCTCCGGGGCCGTCGTGGTGGCCGACCCGGGGGAAGCCGGTCTCTGGGTGGCCCGGACCTTCCCGACCCGCACGCCCGAGTCGGTGCTGGTGCCGGCCACCGTCTCGCCGGGATTCGCCGCCGCCGCCTCCTACGTGGGCTTCCGTCTCGGACGGCCCGCGCTGGGCGTGACGGCCGTCCCGGTGGACGACGTCACCCCACAGGTGCTGGACCTGGCCCGATCGGAGGGCGCCGACGTGGCCCTGGTGGTCTGGGACGAGGAGGCGGCCCCCCTGGCGGGTGTCGCCGATCACCCTCGACTGCTGCGGTCGCTGTGGGAGGACTCCGGCGTCCGGGTGCGCCACGTGCCGATCGATCTGGACAAGCTCTCGGTGCTCACCGGGGTGGCCGGGCCGGTCACCGCGTTCTCGGGGGCACCGGGCTCGGCGTAGGGGAGTGGGCACGAAACTAGAACGTGTTATAGTTTTGCCCGCAACCCAAGTCACCACCCCAACTCAGCACCTGAGTCGAGCCCACAGAGGGAGTCCGATGGAATTCGGTATTTTCGCGCAGTTGTTCGTGCCCGACAGCGAGCGGGAGGCCGATCCGCAGGCGGAACACAAGCGGATCATGAAGAACGTCGAGATGTCGGTCGTGGCCGACCGGGCCGGATTCAAGTACGTCTGGATCCCGGAACACCACTTCCTCGACCAGTACAGCCACATGCCCGGACCCGAGGTCTTCGGCAGCTTCGTCGCCGCCCAGACCGACCAGATCCACGTCGGCGCCGCCATCCTCAACGTCAACCCCAAGGTCAATCACCCGGCCCGCCTGGCCGAGAAGGTGGCCCTGATGGACCACCTCTTCGAGGGCCGCTTCGAGTTCGGCACCGGTCGCGGCTCCTCGTCCACCGAGGTCTTCGGCTTCGACATCGAGACGCTCGAGATCACCAAGGAGATGTACGACGAGGCCATCGCCGAGATCCCCAAGATGTGGGAGGAGGGTGAGTACCCCGGGTTCGACGGTCGTTTCTTCAAGATGCCGCCCCGCATCGTGCTCCCCAAGCCCTACTCCGATCCGCACCCGCCCATCTGGGTCGCGGCCGGTTCGCCTCCCACGTTCACCAAGGCGGCCAAGCTGGGCATGGGCGCGTTCTGCTTCAGTCACGGCAAGCCCTCCTCGATCGCTCCGCTGATCCAGGCGTACAAGGATCACATCGGCGACGCCGAGCCGGTGGGCAAGTACGTCAACGACAACATGGCGTGCGTGACCAACATGGTCTGCCACGAGGACCGCAACGAGGCGTTCCGCATCGCCTCGGAGTCCGGCATGAATTACTACACCGGTCTGCAGATGCACTGGCTGGACAACATCCCCAAGCCGGACGGTGCTCCCGAGTGGCCCGACTACTGGCCCGAGCCGACCCCCGAGCAGGTCGAGAAGGCCAGCCAACTCGGCCTGATCGCCGTCGGCGATCCCGACGACTGCGCGGCCGCCATCCGGAAGTGGGAGGACATCGGCGCCGATCAGCTGATCTTCTCGCCCACCACCAACTTCACCGATGCCGAGACCATCACCCGGTCGATGGAGCTGTTCGGCAAGGAAGTCATCCCGCAGTTCGACACCGATCCTGTGCACCGCACCACGCGCCAGCGTGAAGCGGCCAACGCCGCGGTGGGCTGACCCCAGGTGAGCTGGGCATGACCGTCACGGCTCTCACCGAGAGTCAACAGGCCCGGCGTCAGCGAATCCTGCGTGCGGCGCGGGAGCTGGCGGCCGGGGGCGGCTACGAGGCCGTCCAGATGCGGCTGGTCGCCGCCGAGGCCGACGTCGCTCTGGGCACCCTCTACCGGTATTTCCCCTCGAAAGAGCAGCTGCTGGTCTCGGTCAACCTCCGGGCGGTCCGAGGGCTGGCGGCGCGCATGGCCGAGCACCCGCCGACCGGCGCCACCTCGGCGCAGCGCGTTCTGGCCCTGCTCGGTGGAGCCACGGCCCGGCTGCAGGAGCAGCCCCGTCTGGCCGCGGCCACCATCCGCGCGTTGGTGTCCGGCGATCCCGACGTGGCCCCGGTCGTCGCCGATGTCCGCGAGGTCACCGGCAGCCTGCTCCGCACGGCGATCGACGACGACCAGGTGGGCGACGACGTCGTCGCCCTGCTCGAGCACATCTGGCTGTCGGCCCAGGTGGGCTGGATCGGCGGGATCACGGGACCCGAAGGGGTCATGGAGACGATGGAAGAGGCGGTCGGCCGCCTGATTCCGGACTGCTGAGGACCGATGGCAACCACACTCAGGGGGGTTCCCACCCCCGACACCGAAGCGACACCCGAGCTCCCGATGGGGCGGAGGATCGAACTGTTGGGTCGAGGCGAGTCGTTCGTGCGCGAGGTCGAGGGCCCCGAGGGGGCACCCACCATCATCCTGCTGCACGGATGGATCGCCAGTGCCGGGCTCAACTGGTTCCGGGTCTTCGAACCGCTCTCGGAGCACTTCCACATCGTCGCCCCCGACATGCGGGGTCACGGACGGGGGCTCCGCAATCGGCGCCGGTTCACGCTCAACGACTGCGCCGACGACGTGGCCGCGCTCTGCGACCAGTTGGGGATCGAGTCGGCCATCCTCTGCGGCTACTCGATGGGCGGGCCGGTGTCCCTGCTCACGTGGAAGCGCCACCGTCACCTGGTCGACGGGATGGTGCTGGCCGCCACGTCGTACAACGTGGTGCCGGGCTTGCGCGACCAACTGATCTTCGTCGGGCTCATGGCGGCCCTGGCGGGATCGACCCGCGTGGGTCAGACCCTCACCCACCTGCCCTTCCGCGCCATGCGCCAGTTCCAGGCCCAGCCCGAGGGTCCGATGCGGCCGGACTCGTTCCAGCGATGGGCGGCCGCCGAGGCCGCCCGGCACGACATCAGGCTCCTGATCGAGGCGGGCCAGGCACTCGGCACGTTCAACGCCAAGAAGTGGGTCAAGGACATCGACGTGCCCACGACGGTGCTCATCACCACCAAGGACCGGGGGATCCGACCCTCGGCCCAGTTTCACCTGGCGGTCGAGATCGCGGACGCCGTGATCGAGATGTTCGACGAGGGCCACGCCGCGCCCATGCTCCCGACCTTCGCCGCACCGGTCGTGGAGGCGTGCCTGGGGGTCGCCGGCCGGGTCGATCCCGACCGGCCGGTCGCTCACACCTTCGAGTCCGCCTGATCCCGGGAGCGCCCCAGCGCGGCGCGGAGCCGGAGCCGGTTGTAGCGCTGCACGGCGACGAACGGCAGGTGGGCGCCGAGGGCGAAGAGGACCATCACCAGTCCCAGCCAGGGCGGACACCAGAGGAAGAACAGCGGTGCGGAGGCGATGTTGAGCCAGTGGGTGTACTCGGCGCGGCGGGTCTCGGCCGCCCAGCGGGTGAGATGCTCGGGCGAACGGTCCGCGATCCGTCGCTTGGCGAAGCCGCCCCGGAAGAACGCTCCCGCCTCGGGGAGTCGGTCCTTCCATCGGTGGATGCGCAAGCGGTCGCGATAGAAGCCACGGCTCTCCCAGTGTGCCGGTCGGGTGAGGAGCCGATCGTGGCGGAGCCGGGCGGTGGGCACGCGATGCATCACGAAGCCCGTGAGGACGCCGACGACGACCCACGCGCCGGCTGACACGAACGCGGCGGTGGTGGCGTCGTCGATCACGGGGCCGGCACCGACGACCGTCCCATGGGGATGACGCGACCGCGCCAGACCACCGACCGCCGGACGTGGAGGCGGTAGGCCGAGTAGAGGTAGATGGCGATGAACCCGACGAGCAGCACCGGGTAGGCGGGGATCGTCCACCACCGGAAGTCGCCCAGCTGACGCTGGTGATGATGGATCTGCAGTGCGAAGGCCACGGCCAACAGCAACCAGAGATCGACCCGTCCGTCGAACGCGGTACCGAGCGTGCCGATCACCGCCTGGAGGGCCGCCGTCACCCAGACGACGATGGCCAGCGTGCGCCATCGCGGCAGCCGTCCGGAGCCCGACGCCATGTTCTTGCTCCATCCCTCGATCAACTGGCGGGGACCGGTCGGAAACATCCGGAAGCTGATGCGATCACGCCCGCCGTAGACCTCGACCGGTCGATCGGCTCGGCGGTACCGCTCGGCGAGCGCCATGTCCTCGACCACGTCGTCGCTCACCGCGGCGTGGCCGCCGACCTCCCGGTACACGTCGAGGCGGGTGGCCAGCACGGGGCCGAAGGCGCCGCGGGTCTCGAGCCGGAGGGCCGCCGGCGCCGCCGCGCCGACGCCCATCATGGTCACCGTGTTGAAGGGTGCGCTGAGCTGTTCGTCGATCCGTTCGGTGTGGTGCCACGGCTGGACCGAGACCAGGCCGGCCGTCGTCGCCGCCCGGTGGGCCAGGTCGCCGATGAGCCCGGGGGTGGGACGAACGTCCGCGTCGAGGAAGACGGCGACCTCGGGCTGTCGGCCGGAGCGCTCCAGGACCGCCAGCCCGTGGTGCAGGGCCCAGTTCTTCGGCGCCCAACCGGCGGGCCGGGGCGGAACCGCGATGACCTCGACGCCGCGAGCGCGGGCCAGGCCGGCGGTCCGATCCTTGGAGCCGTCGTCGAGGACGATCAGCTCGTACGGGTCGTCGTCGGCGTCGAGCGCATCGAGGAGGTGCGGCAGGCTCAGCTCCTCGTCGCGAGCGGGAACCAGCACGGTCGTGCGGGGGAGGGGACCGTCGTCGCCGGCGGGTGGTCGCGGCACCCGCCACAGCAGCACCCAGCCGAGCAACCAGGCCGAGACCACGACGAGGAAGGTCAGGCTCGGGTCCATCACGGAGCGTTCGGCGCGACCGGTGCCGACGGACGGGGGTCGCCGGCGGCACCTCGCATCAGAGCTTCAGGACCCGCTCGGCGTTGTCGCGCAGGAACTTGGGCCAGACCTCGTCCTGCAACGGGACGTCGGGCAGTTCGGTCATGATCCGCTCGTAGGTGAGGCCGGCCGGGAAGTAGCCGGCGTAGAGCACCTTGTCGGCGCCGCGGCTGTTGGCATAGTCCAGGATGAGCGGGTCGTAGTGCTTCGGTGCGAACGCGCTGGTGGAGTAGAAGAGGTTGGGCCACTTCAGCATCAGCTTGACCGCCAGCTCGGTGTCGGGCTGGGCGCCGTGGCGCATGACGAACCGCAGGTCGGGGAAGAACCAGCACACGTCGTCGATGTAGGCCACGGTCTGGGGTTCCATCGGAACTCGCGGACCGGGCACGCCGGCGCAGCTGAAGATGGGGAGGTCGAGCTCGACACACTTCGCGTAGATGGGGTAGTAGGCGCGGTCGTTGATGGCGGTGCGATACCCGGCAGGGAAGGTGGTGACGGCCTTCAGCCCGTGCGCCTCGTGGAGGCGGACGATCTTGCGCACGGCCTCCATCCCGTCGCGGGGGTCGACCTCGGTGGCCGGGATGAACCGGTCGGCGTGGTCGGTGACGGCCCGCACGGTGTGGGCCCGTTCGGGTGCCTCACTGACACTGACCATGGCCCGGGCCACGTTGTAGGTGTCCATGTTGTGCAGGGTGACGGCCACCGGATCGATGTCGGGATCGATGTTCTTCGGCACGTCCTTGAACATGTACTCGGCCGGCATCCGGAACTGCTCGAGGCTCTCCGAGTCCCGGAGCTCGGGAGCGAGAAACTTGTAGATCTGCTTGCGGTCGGCGGTGGGGAACCCGACCATCGTGTCGATGATGGGCACGTCGGTGGGCATCGGCATACGGCCACCCTACCCACCACCGAAATTCCGTCCGAAACCGTCGAAAACCGACGCTCATGTCGGGGATTTCGGAGAGTGCGGCGGGGCCATGTGGGTGATGTGATCGGGGACGGCGATCCCCGGTCGCAGGTCGGGCGCTGGCTCGGGCGGACCGGCTGACGTCGTCCACGGCACCACCCCGGCCCAGACGTCGAGATCGAGGTCGTCGACATCGTCGGAGGGTGGTCCGGTGCGGATCTTGGCCGAGGCCTCATGCAGCGGGATCCTCGTGACGCGGGTGGCCCGGAGTTCCTTGTCGTCGGGCAGCCGGCAGTGCTCCCAGCGGCCCGGTGAGATGCGCTCGGTGATCGCTTCGAGTGCCGCCATCCGCTCGTCCGGGTCCTCGACCGTGGCGCCCCGGCCCAGCACGACCACCGACCGGTAGTTCATCGAGTGGTGGAACACCGAGCGGGCCAGGACCAGCCCGTCGATGACCGTGGCGGTGACCGAGACCGGCCGGTCGTCGATGCCCCGGAGCATTGCGTTGCCGGCGGCGCCGTGGAGGTACAGCGCATCGTCGACACGACCGTGGATGGTCGGGATCACGATCGGCTGGTCATCGTCGGTGACGTACCCGACGTGGCAGATCGGCGCGGCGTCGAGGATCGCGTGGACGGTGGCGGCGTCGTAGCGGCCCCGGGACGGGGTCCGCAGGACCCGGGTGCGATCCGAGGGCGGGGGTGGGGCTGCGGGCGGGGGAGCGGCCGACGACATCGGGCCATCGTAGGGTGGCGCCCATGGCTGGACCGCTGGAAAACGCCCGCATCATCGAGATCGCCGGCATCGGCCCGGGCCCGTTCGCCGGCATGGTCCTCTCCGACATGGGAGCCGACGTGATCAGGGTGGATCGCCCCGGCGGCAACCCGTCGGGATTGGGAGCCGCGCCCGGTACCGAGCGGTTCGACGTGCTCAACCGCAACCGGCGCACCATCGAGATCGACCTGAAGCACCCGGACGGGCCGCCGACCCTGTTGCGGATCATCGAGACCGCCGACGGGCTGATCGAGGGGTTCCGGCCCGGTGTGGCCGAGCGGCTCGGGTTCGGCCCGGACGTCTGCCTCGAGCGCAACCCTCGCCTGGTCTACGGCCGGATGACCGGATACGGCCGCGAGGGTCCGCTGGCCGACCGGGCCGGCCACGACCTGACCTACCTGTCGATCGCCGGGGTGCAGGCCCACATCGGGCGGACCGGCCAGCCACCCACCCCGCCGCTCAATCTGGTCGCCGACTTCGGGGGCGGCGGGATGTTCCTGGCCTTCGGGATGGTGTGCGCCCTCTGGGAACGGGAGCGATCGGGCCGGGGCCAGGTCGTGGACGCGGCGATGATCGACGGGGCCGCCACGTTGATGGCGCCACTGTTCGGTGCCGCCGCAGCCGGAGCGTGGGGACCGCGAGGGACGAACATGCTGGACTCCGGAGCGCCCTGGTACGACTGCTACGAGACCGCCGACGGCGAATGGATGGCGGTGGGGGCCATCGAGCCGCAGTTCTACGCCGACCTGCTCGACGGCCTGGGCCTGGCCGACGAGATCGACCCGGCCGCCCAACACGACCCGACCACATGGCCGGCGCTTCGGGCCCGGCTCGTCGAGCGGTTCTCGGAGCACACCAGGGCCGAGTGGGACGGCGTCTTCCGCGACCGTGACGCCTGCGTGGCCCCCGTGCTCTCGATGGCCGAGGCCCCCCACGATCCGCACAACCGGCAGCGCGGGACGTTCGTCGAGGTCGACGGCGTCGCCCAACCGGCCCCCGCCCCCCGGTTCGGTCGCAGTCGGCCCGATCGGCCCCGTCCCGGCCACCCGCTCGGCAGCGACGCCGAAGACATCCTGGCCGAGGCGGGGTTCGAGCCGACCGCCATCGCGGCGCTCCGGGAGTCGGGTGCACTGCCCTCGGGGTGAAGTTCACCTGGTTGCGGCATTCCGCTACGGTGCACACTCGTCGGATCGGGGGGTACGGAATGTCCAAGCGAGTCATCGGGATGCTTGCCGCACTGGCGCTCGTCGCCGTGGCGTGTGGCAGCCGGGTCGATTCCGCCGACGGCGGAACCCAGACCGGCGTCGCCACCGATCCGACCACCTCCGAGGCCACCGCGACCGAGCCGACGACGTCCGAGACCGGTGGCGAGACCGCCGGTGATGACACGAGCGGTGGTGACCCCGACGGGCCGCCGACCGAGGTCGATCTGACCGACGACTGGTTCGGTGATCTCCCCGTGCCCTGTGGACCCACGCCCGATGGGATGACCTTGACCGGCGGCCAGGATCAGGGCGTCTCGGTCGAGGCGGTCGAGATCGCGGTGATCGCCGACGTCGAGGGGCCGCGGCCCGGCCTCAACAAGGAAGGCCTCGACGGTACGAGCGCATTCGTCGACTGGTGCAACAGCCTGGGCGGGGTCAACGGCCGGGAGCTCAGCATGACCTTCCTGGACTCCAAGCTTCTCGAGTACCCGCCGCGGGCCGAGGAGGCGTGCGGGTTCGCTTTCGCCGTCGTGGGGACGTCGGTCGTGCTCGACGACGTCGGCGCGCAGACCCTGGTCGACTGCAACGCGGTCCACGTCCCTGCGTACACCGTCAGCGACAAGGCCGCACTGGCCGATCGGATGGTCCAGTCGAACCCCAATCCGACCGACACGGCGCTGGCGCTCTCCGGGCGACTGCTGGCCGAACAGGACCCGGAGGGGGTCAAGAAGGCCGCCATCATGACCGGCAACATCCCGACGACCCAACAGCAACGGGACCGGATGCAGGAGTCGTTCGAGAACTTCGGCTGGGAGTTCGTCTACTCGGCCGAGCACGGGGTCAACGAACAGAACTGGGGGCCGTTCGTCGCCAGCATGCAGGACGCCGAGGTCGAGTACATCCTGCACGTGACCGAACCGGCCGAGACCAGCAACCTGCTGCGTGAGATGGTCAAGCAGGGCGTGGACCTGGACGAGGTCACGTTCGTGCACAACCCCAACTACTACGACGCCGAGTACCTTGAACTGGCCGGCGAGAATGCCCGCGGCCAGGTCCTCGACATGAGCTACGTGCCGTTCGAGGAATCCGCCGACTTCCCGGCCGCGGAGGAGTACGTGCGGATCCTCGAGGAGTTCGGCGGCTACCAGCCGTCGCTCCTGTCGGTCCAGGCCTTCTCGTCGGCGCTCCTCTTCGCCCATGCGTTGGAGAAGCTGGGCGACGATCTCACCCGCGAGGCGTTGCTGGCCGAGCTCGAAGCGGTGGACAGCTGGACCGCGGGGGCATCACCGGGGACCAGGACCCCGGCGCGAACGTGCGCTCGCCGTGCGCCGTGAGTCTGCGCATCAACGACACCGGCACCGGGTACGAGCGCCTGTCCCCCGAGGAAGGGTTCGACTGCACGCCGGAGAACGTGGTTCCGGTCAGCGGTGACTTCATGGGTGCGTCGGCCGGCGGCTGAGCGAGCCGAGGAGGGGGAACGAGCTCATGGACACGCTGGCCCAGTTCCTCGTATCGGGCGTTGTGCTCGGCGCCGTGTATGCGGTCGCCGCCTCGGGCCTGGTCGTCACCTACACCACCTCGGGCATCTTCAACTTCGCCCACGGTGCCTTCGGCATGTTCGGCGCCTACTTCTACTGGCAGATGGTGGAGGACTGGGGGTGGCCGCAGGTCCCGGCGCTGATCGTCCTGCTCGGAATCCTCGCCCCGCTGTTCGGGGCGCTGATCGAGCGGGTCATCATGCGCGGCCTGCAGGGCGTCTCCGCGGTCACCCGGCTGGTCGTGTCGATCAGCCTGCTCGTCGGCCTGCTCCAGCTGGCCCAGGTGATCTGGACCAGCGAGGTGGGCCGGACCGGACCGGAGTTCTTCGCGGGTGAGCGCTTCACGGTCGTGGGCTACGGCGTCAGCTACCACGAGGCCATCACGATCATGGTCGCCCTGGCCATCGCCGTGGGGCTCCGGCTGCTGCTCTATCGGACCCGGTTGGGCATCGCCATGCGCTCCGTGGTCGACGACCGGAGCCTGGCCAGCCTCAACGGAGCTCGTCCCGACCTCACGGCGATGGCCAGTTGGGCCCTCGGTGCCATGCTGGCCGCCGTCGCCGGCGTGCTGGTGGCGGGCGCGGTCTCGCTCGACCACCTGGCGCTGACGCTCCTCGTGATCAACGCGTACGCCGCCGCGATCTTCGGTCGGCTGCGAAGCCTGCCCCTGACCTTCGTCGGCGCCCTCGTGCTGGGGCTGATCGACTCCTTCATCCTCGTGTATTCGGCCGACATCCTGGACTTCCTGGGTTGGGAGGCGGACTGGGTCGCCACCAGCTTCCGTGCCGTGGTGCCCGTGCTGGTGCTCTTCGCCGTCCTCCTCATGATCCGCCCGAGCCAGCTCCGCACCCTGGGAGCGGCCCAGAGCCGCGAGCTCGTCCCCAAGCCGGCGCTGGTGAAGGTCGTGCGGTGGGGCGGAGTCATGGTCCTTGCCGCGCTGGCGCTGGGATTGTGGCTCGAGAGCGTCGACGCCCTCTGGGGATCACAGGATCTCGACGATCTCATCAAGGGCGTGGGGACGGCGATCATCATGCTGTCGCTGGTACCGCTCACCGGCTACGGCGGGCAGATCTCGCTGGCCCAGATGACCTTCGCCGGCATCGGTGGCGTGAGCATGGCCTACTGGGGAGGCGACAACCAGTGGCTGGCGCTCCTGGCCGGGGTGGCCATCGCCACGGTGGTGGGTGCGTTGGTGTCCCTCCCGGCCCTGCGCCTCCGCGGGATCTACCTGGCCCTGGCCACCATGGCCTTCGCGGTGTTCATGGAGTCGTTCGTCTTTCAGGAGCTGCCGCTCCTCGCTTCCGGTTCGGCCCGGGTCGAGCCGCTGTCGATCCCCTTCTTCTCCCTCGAGAGCGACACCGCCACGCTCGTCTTCTTGTCGGTCGTGTTCGTCCTCATGTCCCTGTTCGTCGTGTTCCTGCGGCGGAGTCCGTTCGGTCGGCGGCTCCAGGCCATGAAGGACAGCGAGGCGGCGTCGGCCACGATCGGGATGAGCCTGGTCCGCACCAAACTGTCCGTGTTCGCTCTCTCCGCCGGAATGGCCGGTCTGGGGGGCGCGCTGTACTTCTCCAGCATCGAGACGGTGGGCACCACCGACGTGGCCATGATCAACAGCCTCATCGTGATGCTGATGGCCGTGGTCGGCGGCATCGCGTCGGTGGGTGGGGTGCTGTTCGGCGGGATGGCGCTGGGCGTCTTCGAGATCATCAGCACCCACATCCCGGCGCTCACCGACTTCTTCAAGGTGGCGCCGGGGCTGGTCGGGATCAGTCTGGGCCGGAACCCGAACGGTGCGGTCAACGAGATCGCCAGCAACCTGCGCGACCGGGGTGACGTCGACACGACGGGCGACGGTGAGGACGATCTGGACCTCACCTCGCTCGGGATCGATCGGCCCTTCGAGGAGTCGGACATCGAGATCCTCGACCGCAGGCTCGACCTCGCCGAAGAGGCCGACCGGGCCGTCACGGCCGGTTGGTCATGAGCGTCATGACCAACCCGGTCGAGCCGTTCCTCCCCGACGCCATCGAGGGACTCGAGCTGCGCGGCGTGACCGTCCGGTTCGGGGGGCACACCGCCGTCGATGCGGTCGATCTGGCTGCGCCCGTCGGTCGTCTCACCGGGCTGATCGGTCCGAACGGGGCGGGGAAGACCACCACCTTCAACGCCATCTGCGGGATGGAACCGATCGATGGTGGCTCGATCTACTTCAACGGCCAGGACGTCTCCAGGCTCCCCACCCACCGGCGGGCCCGGGCCGGGATCGCCCGCACCTTCCAGCGGCTCGAGGTCTTCGGGTCGCTCACCGCGGCCGAGAACGTCCAGGTCGCGGCCGAGATGCGCCGGGCCTGGCAGAAGGACCGATCCGACCCCGCGTACGAGGTCGAGACGCTGCTGGAGCGCGTCGGTGCCGCCGATCTCGCCGACGAACGCTGCGACGGTCTGCCCACCGGTCAGGCCCGGCTGGTCGAGCTGGCTCGGGCCCTGGCCTGCCATCCCAAGCTGCTGCTGTTGGACGAGCCGGCGTCGGGCCTGACCGAGGGCGAGACCCACGCCTTCGGTCGCCTCCTCACCGAGCTGGTGGCGGAGGGAACGGGCATTCTGCTGGTCGAGCACGACGTGGCCCTGGTGATGGACGTCTGCGAGTACCTGTACGTGCTCGACTTCGGTGCCGTGCTGGCCCAGGGGGCCACCCACGAGATCCAGGCCGACAAGGCCGTCCAGCGCGCCTATCTGGGGGCGACGACGTGACGACCGGGACCGAATCGCCGCTGCTGGAGATGCGCGACGTGACCGCCGCCTACGGGCGGATCCAGGTGCTGCACGGCGTGGACCTGGCCCTGGACGAGGGCCGGGTTCTGGCCCTGCTGGGACCCAACGGCGCCGGCAAGAGCACCACCCTGAAGGTGTGCGGCATGCAGATGCAGCCCACCGGCGGGCAGGTGCGGATGGCCGGGCATCTGGTCAACGGTCAGACCCCGGACGAGCTGGCTCGCCTGGGCGTGTGCACCGTGCCCGAGGGTCGGGGCATGTTCCCCAGCCTCACCGTGCGCGAGAACCTCCGCATGGCGACCTTCTCGGGCCGATCGCTGTCCGAGATCGAGGACGTCGCCTACGAGCAGTTCCCCCGGCTCGGCGAGCGCCGCTCCCAGGTGGCGGGCTCCATGTCCGGCGGCGAGCAGCAGATGTTGGCCATGGCCCGGGGTCTGGCCACCGATCCGGCGCTGCTCCTCCTCGACGAGCTCTCGATGGGCCTGGCGCCGATCATCGTCGAGGAGCTGTACGCCCTGGTCGCCCAGATCGCCCAGCGCGGCACGTCGATCCTCGTGGTCGAGCAGTTCGCCCGCACCGTCTTGGGCGTTGCCGACGAGGCGGCCATCATGCTCCACGGAAGAGTCGTGAAGACGGGCCGACCGGAAGACATCGAGTCAGAACTGTCCGACGCCTACCTCGGCGGTTCGGGCAGCGTGGCCACGAAAGGGTAACGACATGTACGACAACCAGCAGCGAATCGACGAGTTCAAGACCGAGCTCGCCGCCCTGCGCACGAAGAGCACGGCCAGCGTCACCGGCGACCGCCGGTTCCTCGTGCTCGGTATCGCACTGATGGCGGTCGGCCTGATCGCGATCATGTTGGGGTGGTGGGGGGCCTCGGGCACCACGGAGACCCCCGAGGCGATCTCGTACATGGTGTCGGGTGGGATCTTGGGCATCGGGCTGGTCATCATCGGCGTCGCCCTCTACCTGCGGTACTCGCTGGCCGGGTTCCTCAAGTTCTGGCTCGTCCGGTGGGTCTACGAACAGCAGGCCCAGACCGATCGGCTGTTGGCGGCGATGGATCCGAACGCGCTCTCCTCGGATGCGGTCGATGCCGGTGCGCTCGCCGCGGCCGACGCCGGTCTTCCCGACCCGCTCCGCCCACCGCAGCCGCCCGGAGCGTCGCACTGATGGTCGAGGGTCCCGTCGCCATCACGGGATCGGCCTCCGGCCTGGGTGCCGCCCTGCGGGCCCGGCTCGAAGCGGAAGGCACCGAGGTCATCGGCGTCGACCTGCGCGATCAGGAGATCATCGCCGACCTGTCGACGCCCGACGGTCGGGCGGCGGCCGTCGATGCCGTGAGCGAGGCCGGTGGCGGCGCGCTCGGCGGAGCCGTGGCGTGTGCCGGGCTGGGGCCACAGGTCAGTCCGGCGCGCCTCATCGCGGCGGTCAACTACTTCGGAGCGCTGGCGTTCCTCGACGGCGTCGGGCCGATGATCCAACGAGGCGGAGCCGCGGTGGTGGTGGCGTCCAACTCGGCCACGATGACCCCGCAGGACGAAGAGGGTCTGGTCGACCTGTTGCTCGCCGGCGAGGAGGCCAAGGCGCTCGAGGTGGCCGACCGGCTCCACGGCGCGTTCGTCTACGGCATGTCCAAGCTGGCGTTGTCCCGAGCCGTCCGCCAGCGGGTGGGGGAGTGGGGCGGACGGGGCGTGCGGCTCAATGCCATCGCCCCGGGCCCCATCGACACTCCGCTGCTCCAGGGTGGGCTCGACGACCCCGAGCTGGGCCCGCTGATCGAGGCGCTCCCGGTGCCGCTGGACCGGCGGGCGTCGGCCGATGAGATCGCGGCCGTGGCGCAGTTCCTCCTCTCCGACGGTGCGTCCTACGTGCACGGCAGCATCGTCTTCTGCGACGGCGGCAGCGACGCCCTGGTCCGCCCGGACGAGTTCTAGGGCGTCGCGGCGGGATCCTGCCGGGGAGGACCGGCCGTCTGGTCGAGGGCCTCGGTTCGCTGTCGTGCCCCCTGCGTAGGGTTGGGGGGTGCAGCTCGATCGGCCTGCGGTGGTTGCCGGTCCGTCTCGTCTCGATGTGTTCGGTGGATCAGAGAGAGGTTCTGCTCATGGCAGTGGCGTTCGGGCGCTGACCCGGGTGGCCGAGCCCGACACCGAGGTGGCGTTGATCGAGCCGGGCCGGGCCGTGCCGGCCGGACGGCTCGGCCACGCACTGGCCGCCTGGTCCCAGTGCCACGAGGACCACGCGGAGCGCGACGCCCGGCATCGGCGGGATCGCAGTCTGCGTCACCGGGTTGAGGCCGACGGAATGGTCACGATCACCCTGCGCCTGCCACCCGAGGGCGCGCAGGCGGTGCTGCGCTGCGGTGGAGGCCACGGCGATGCGTGCTCCCACGAGGCCACGTCACCTTCCGTGTTCGAAGACGTCGCGGAGGGTGGGAATGACGCGTCCGCGGACGCGTCGCACGCTTCGTTGGCGCAGCAGCGGGCCGACGCGCTGGTCGAGGTGATCACCGACGGGTGCCGCTACGACGACGGCACGCCGGTCACCGACACCGTGGTCGAGCGGCTGGTTCCCGAGGCGTTCCTGCGAGCGCTGATCCACGATGCAGGCGGGCGGCCGATCAACGCGTCATCCCGCCGGCGACACCCGTCGGTTCGCCAGAGGCGGGTGGTCAAGGAACGCGACCGGTGCTGCCAGCGAAGAAGGCACACACACGAGCGCTGGCCCGGAACCGCGAGCTCCGCCGGTGTGGCCCACGACCGAGGAGTACGCTTCTCCCATGGGGAAGGGTGTCGTCTACGACGACTGGATGAACGACAGCGACGCGATCATCTGGCACATCGAGCGCGATCCGGTGCTCACCTCGACGATCACCTCGGTGTGGATCCTGGACACCGAACCCGACCCCGAGCGGTTCGACGAGATCACGGCCCGGGCGCTGCGGTCCATCCCCCGGCTGCGCCAGCGGGTCGTGGCCGATCCCGTGGGCGTGTCCACGCCGCGATGGGAGGACGACCCGGACTTCGATCCCGAGCACCACGTGCGGGAGATCGAACTGGCCGCCGAGGACGACCTCCTCGCCACGGCGGCCGAGCTGGCGGCCGAGGGCTTCGATCGCGACCGTCCGTTGTGGGAGCTGCACCTGGTCCACGGCCTCCCCGAGGGCAAGGCCGCCGTCATCATGAAGATCCACCATGCGGTGGCGGATGGTGTCGGCATGCTGCGGATGACCGAAGGACTCATCGAGACCGAACGGGATCCCGACCCGTCCCAGCCGGCCGAGTCGGAGCTGCCGGCGGTGAACGCCACGCACGAGCCCCGGCCCTTCGGGGGCATCGGGGAAGCACTGGGTCATCGCATCCAGACCGACGTCGAGATGGCCGGTCGCCTCGGGCGAGCGGCGGTGGGGCAGGTCTTCCATGCGGCCCGCCACCCGGTGTCGAGCACGCGGGAATTCGTCGAGGCGGCCACCTCGGTCGGACGACTGGTCGAGCCGGCCTCGGCGCCGCTCAGCCCACTCTTCCAGTCCCGGTCAGCCGAGACGGGGTTCGATGCGCTCAGCGTCCCGCTGCGGGACCTCAAGGCGGCGAGCAAGGCCACCGGATCGACGCTGAACGACCTCTTCGTCGCCGCGGTCCTGGGCGGCATGGGGCGCTACCACGACCACCACGGCAGAGACGTGTCCGAGCTCCGCATGAACATGCCCATCAACGTCCGAGCCGATGGTGAGGACGTCGATGCCGGCAACCAGTTCGTCCCGGCCCGCTTCCACGTTCCGATCGACATCGAGGATCCGGCCGAACGGGTCGCCGCCCTCCATGAGATCCTGGCCGCGACCCGAGCCGAGCCCGCGCTGCCGCTGTTGGACGAGATCAGCGCCAGCATCAATCGCATGGGCATCGTCGCCGCCACGCGCATCCTGGGCGGCATGCTCAAGGCGGTCGACCTCACGACGTCCAACGTGCCCGGACCCTGGTTCCCGGTGTACTCGGCCGGGGCCCGGATCGAGCACATGTATCCCTTTGGCCCCTTGGCCGGTGCCGCCGTGAACATCACCCTGCTGAGCTTCGACGGTTCCTGCGAGATCGGCGTCAACGCCGATCGCTCGTCGGTCGGGGATCTCGACGTGCTGACCAAGTACCTGACCGAGGGATTCGCCGAGATCGTGGCGCTGGGCTGGAGCCGCTCCAGCTGACCGGGTCGGCTCAAGCGTGGCGGTGGACCGACACGGCGTAGTCGCCGCCCGGCCGCCATGGCGCCCGGTCCCAGGTGGCGAACCGCTCGTCCAGCACCAGTCCGACCTCGGCACAGTGCCGGTCGTAGGTCCCGAGGTCGTACCGACCATCCAGCAGCTGGAATCCGGCGACCAGGCGCCCACCCGGCGCCAGGTGGTCGGCCAGGCGCCCGACGACGGCGGCCTCGTCCTCGGGCGCGACGAAGATCAGGACGTTGCCGGCCGCCACGACGACATCGAAGCGCTCCCGAGCGTCCTGGTCCGATCGGAGATCGAGGGTGGCCAGGTCGGCCTCGATCCATCGCTGGTGGGGCCCGTTCATCCGAGCGGCTTCGAGCATGCCGGGATCGAGATCGACCCCGATGGTCTCGATCCCCCGTCGGGCCAGCTCGATGGCGACGCGACCGGTTCCGCATCCGGCATCCAGCACGCGGGCCGGGCCGAAGCCGGCCACGAGGTCGGCCTCGCCGTGGACGTGTTCGCCGGCGGCCTCCATGGCGCGGAACCGCTCGTCGTAGTCGTGGCCCCGGGGGGCGTCGTCGGAGGACCAGCGGGAACCGATGGCCGAGCCTGACATGGCCGGCACCGGCGGGTCAATCGGTGCCGGCGTCGCTCTCGGGAGGCGCGGCGACGGTCGTGGGAACCGTCGTCGGGTCGGAACCCGCGTCGGGGTTGACCAGGACCTTCGACGAGGTCTGCACCCCGGTTCCGAGCCGCGTGTCGATGTCGACCAGATCCGGATCGACCGGCCGCAGGACGTCTCTGGCCTCTTGCGACGAGACGTCCCCGGTGGCGACGAGCGATGCCCGATCACACTCGGGTCCGCCACGGTGGACCGCAACCGGCAGGGTGTCGGTCGCGGCGGGATCGGCAGGATGGCGGACCTCGACCGTCCCGAGGTCGTCGGCCCAGCGCAGCGTGAGCTGCCCGTCCGGGCCGAGCGCCGTCTCCGGCGCACCGAATCGAGTGTCGAGTTCGGCCGACTGGAACGGGGCCACCTCTCCGCAGATCGGGGCGGGGTCGCTCACCAGGACCGGCTCGGGCTCGGGGGAGTCCGGCCAGACCAGCTGCTGCTCGAATTCCTCGAGCACCAGGCGACCGCCTTGGTCCATCCCGGCGTCGAGCCGGATGACGATGTCGCAGCCTGCCGGCAGGTGCATGCCGGCGAAACCCAGTTCGGTGACCGACGGTGCCGCGTACAGCGTCCGCCAGACCTCGCGTTCGCCGGCGCCGACGGTGATCCACTCGTACCGGCTCTCGCCCTCGATCAGGTTGTCCAGATCGAGTTGGTGCGCGTCAGCCAGGGTCAGCGTGTGCCCGTCGACGGTCCAGGTGGTGTCGTCGATCGCCTCGAAGCGGGTGTCGTCGAGGCCCTCGGGCGTGGGAAATGCGCCGTCGCAGGCAGAACGGAGGGTCTCCGTCTCGCCTGCGACGACGGTGTCGGGCGACGAGTCCTGAACGAGCGAGAGTGCACCCACAAGGAGGGCGGAGGCTGTGAGTACACCCCCGCTCGCGGCCAGGACCCGCCGCTTCCGAACGCCCTTGCGGCCCTGTGACTTTGCGGCGGCAAGAGCGACGGTCTGATCGATCGGAAGGAGCTCGGCGGCGTCGTCGAGTCCGGTGCGGAGCTCGTCGTCAAACGACATCGGACGACGCCTCCCGGAGAATGCCCGCCAGCCGGATGCGGCCGCGGTGGAGATGGACCTTGGCGGTGGCCTCGCTGCACCGCAGCGTGGCGGCCACATCGCGGACCGGTTGGTCCTCGTAGTAGTGGAGGACGACGGCGGCCCGCTGCTGGGCGCTGAGATGGCCGAGCGCGTCGATCAGGTCGAGGTCGCGGGGCACGTCGTTCTGGGCCGGTGTGGTGAGGTCGATGAAGTCGCCCGATGCCACCGAGACCTTGCGACTGCGTTCCCGGTGTTTGACGGCTCGGCGGATGGCGACGCGCCGCACCCAGGCGCCGGGGCGGTCGTACCCCTTCACCTTCCGCCAGTGGATGAAGAGCTGGCCGAAGGCATCCTGGGCGACTTCCTGCGCCGCGTCCCGGTCGCCCGTCACGAGGAAGGCCGCCCGCACGACACGGGGGTACTCGCTGGCGAACAATCGGTCATACGCCTGTTCATCACGCTCCTTCATCGCCCCTCCACCCCCTACACAGTCCCGCGACGGGCCAAAGGTTTACCCCGCCGCCGCGAAACCTCGTGGTTCACGAGTCGGTCAGCGAGATGAGGAACTCGGCCAGTTCCACCGGCTTGTCGCCCTGGATGCTGTGGCCGGCGTCGGCGAACACCTCGACGCGCGCGTCCGGGCGGAGACGCATGAGCTCGGCCACATCGTCGTCGTCGACCACCGGAGAGGTGGCTCCCCGGGCCAGGACCAGCTGTCCCGGGTGGTCGCGGATGGCGTCCCAGAGATGAGAGGGATCGAACTGCGCCAGGTCGTCAGGCACCTCTTCGGGGAGGTCGTAGCGCCATTCCCAGCGACCGTCGGGGCGCTCCCGGGCGTTGTGGAGGATGCCTCGGCGCAGCGAGGACTCGCTGCGGGTGGGGTTGAACAGCACGGTGCGTTCGAGGATCTCGTCGAAGCTGGCGAAGGTCTCCGGGCCGCGGAGGAAGGCCTCGATGGCCGACGCCTTCTCCCGATCGACGCCCGGGGTGATGTCGATCAGCACCAGCCGCTCGGGGACCGGATGTCCGTGCAGCTGAAGGGCCAGCGCGGTCAGTCCTCCGAGGGACATGGCCACGACCGTGTGGGCCTCGGGAGCGTGGGCGGTCAGGGTGTGGGCCAGGTCCGGTGCCGTGACCTGGGGCCGGTAGTCGTGGTCGTCCCGCCAGTCGGAGTGACCGTGGCCGGGGAGATCGACGGCGAGCAGGGGCTGGTCCAGCGCGAGGGCGACGGTGTCCCAGGTGTGCGCGTTCTGGCCTCCCCCGTGCAGCATCACGAACCCGGCCGGAGCGGTGCCCCACCGCAGGGCGCTGACCCGGCGACCCGACTGGGCGACGTGATGGATCCGTTCGACGTCAGGAGCCGCCGCCCAGGCCAGGCCGGCCTCGTCGGCGTTGTCACGGAAGTAGGCGAACTCGTCGTACCCGGTCACGCCCGCATCGTAGGGTGGCTCAGCCCTCACCTTCGTGCAACGGAGCCTCGCTGGGACCCAGCCAGTAGCCGCTGGTGTCTCGATCGTCGGGGAGCTCGGCGCCGTGGCCTCCCAGCGCGGCTCGCACCGTTGTGAGGATCAGTCGGAGGTCCCGGCCCGGCGACTGCGTGTCGACGTACTCGAGGTCGACCGTCAACCGATCGGCCCAGTCCAGGTGGTTTCGACCGCTGACCTGGGCCAGACCGGTCACGCCCGGTCGGACCGAGACCCGACGCCACTGCTCGGCGGTGTACCGGGTCGTGGTCTCGTCGCAGGTCGGGCGGGGCCCGACGATGCTCATCTCGCCGCGGGCGACGTTGAGCAGCTGAGGCAGCTCGTCCAGCGAGAGCCGCCGCAGCCACCGTCCGAGGCTCGTGGTGCGGGGGTCGCCCAACGGCGGGTGATCGTCGTCGGCGTCGATCGTGGTGCGGAACTTCCACATGCCGAAGCCCACTCCGCCGTGCCCGACCCGCGGGATCGAGAGCACGGCCGGGCCGGGAGAGGTCAACCGGATCGCCGCCGCGATGACCGCGCCCAGTGCGCCGGCCGGAAGCGCCGCCAGTGCCACCAGGGTCAGATCGAAGACCCGTTTCCCGGCATAGCTTCCGTCGGCGGGGGTCAGGTCAGGATCCTTCACCTTCGGCGACCGACGCTGCCCTGCCTTCGGCGACGGCCAGGGCCCAGCGGTAGTCGGGTTTGCCGGCGGGGGAGCGCAGGATCTCGTCGACCGGGTGGAGCTCGCGCGGCACCTTGTAACCGGCGATGAGGGTGCGAGCGTGGTCCTGGAGCTCCTCGAGCTCGACGCGCACATCGGGCCGCAGCTGGACGACGGCGCAGACCCGCTGGCCCCACCGCTCATCCGGGCGACCGACGACGACGCAGTCGTACACCGCGGGATGCGCCTTGAGCGCATGTTCGACCTCTTCGGGAAAGATCTTCTCGCCCCCCGAGTTGATCGAGACCGAGCCCCGACCCATGAGCGTGATCTGGCCCGGCGTCGCCCAACGGGCGAAGTCGCCGGGGACCGAGTACCGGTTGCCGTCGGCCGCCGTGACGAACGTGGCCGCGGTCTTCTCCGGATCCTTGTAGTAGCCCTGCGGGATGTTGCCGCCGCGGCCGATGTGGCCGACCTCGTCCGACTCGGGCGGGATGAGCTCGCGGTCCTCGGTCAGGATCACGACGTTGGGGCCGGCGGTGACGGTCGGTCCACCGGCACTCATCGCGGTGTCGCCCTTGGCGACCATCTTGATGCCGTTGAAGCCGGACTCACTGGAACCGATCGAGTCGGTCAGGATCAGATCGGGGAACCGCTCCAGGAACCGGTCCTTGACCGACGGCGAGAAGACCGCCGCGGTGCTCGACAGGCTGAGCACCGAGGACACGTCGATCTCGGGATGGTCCTCGAGGTACTCGATCAGCGGACGGCCCATCGCATCGCCGGTGATGAGGATGGAGTTGACCCCCTCGCGCTCGACCTGCCGCCACAGCTGCTCGGGCGAGAAGTGGGCCATGAGCACGGTGCCGTTGCCGACGAACCCCTGACCCATGACGGCCCATTGCGACGCGCCGTGCATCATCGGAGCCGGCGCCAGGAACATGATCGGACCGCCGCTGGCCGCGGCCCGCTCGGCCAGCTCGTGGTCGTGCGTCGCCCGCTGGCCGGTCAGCGCGTCGATGCCGCCTCCGAGCGCGAAGATCACGTCCTCCTGGCGCCACATGACACCCTTGGGCATCCCCGTCGTGCCCCCGGTGTAGAGGATGTAGAGATCATCGGGGCTGCGAGGAGCGAAGTCTCGCTCGGGTGATGCCGCCGTCAGCGCCTCGTCGTAGGGGACCGAGTCGAGGCCGGCCAGGTCGGTGTCGGAACCGTCGTCGATGACGACCAGGTGCCTGAGCGTCTCGATCTCGTCGCGGATGTGGGCGATCCGGGGCGAGAAGTCGCGGTCGTGCACCACCGCGACCAGGTCGGCGTTGTCGTACAGGTAGCGGAGCTCGTCCTCGACGTAGCGGAAGTTCACGTTGATGGGAACGGCGCGGGCCTTGTAGCAGCCGTACATGGCCTCGACCCACTCGGCCGAGTTGAGGGCGTGGATGCCGACGTGGTCGCCGGGTTCGATCCCGGCCGAGCGCAGGTGGTGGGCGAACCGGTTGGAGCGCTCGTCGAGCTCGGCGAAGGTGCGCCGATCGTCGTCGGCGATCAGGGCGATGCGATCGGGAACCACATCGGAGACGTACTCGAACAGGTCGGCGATGTTGAAGGCCATCGCAGAAGTAGAACAGGCGTCGGTCGCTCGCGGCAACCGACCGGATCGCCGCGCTGCTCCGCCGACCGCCTGGTTGTGAGACCCGGTCGCTCCGGCCTTGAATGGCGGGATGGGATCCTCGTTCTTCCGCCGGTCGATCTTCCGCGCCGTGATGGTCGCCAACACGTTCCGACCCCGCCGGGCCCCCACCGCGGCCTTCCTCCCCAGCTTCGTCACCTCATGGGTGGCGAACGAGATGCCGCTCCACGTGATGGCGTGGAACGGCGCCACCACGGCACTCCAGATCCGGAAGGGGGCGCTGCGCACACCGAAGGGTCGGGTGGCTGTCGGGCTGAACGTGGCCACCATCGGGGGACTGGGTGCGCTCTACCTCCGCAATCGACGCTCGATCCAGGCCATCGACGACGCGGTCCGCGAGCTGGGCATCCAGCCCGAGCCTGCTACCGCACCGATCTCGATCGGCAGCCGCACCGCCGCACCCATGGCGTTCCGCCGCAAGGGGGTGGCCGTCACCCGGCACGTCGAGTACGGCGAGGCGGTCGGTACCTCACTGCACCTCGACGTGTTCGCCCCGGGGGTGCCGCCCCTGCCGGGTGAGGCCCGTCCGGCTCTGGTGCAGGTCCACGGCGGCGGATGGGTCGTGGGCGACAAGCGGGAGCAGGGGCTGCCGCTGCTCAACCACATGGCCGCCAACGGATGGGTCGGCTTCAACGTCAACTACCGGCTGGGCCCCAAGCACCACTATCCCGATCATCTCGTCGACGTGAAGGCCGCCATCGCGTGGATTCGGGAACGCGCCGACGAGTACGGCATCGATCCCGGTCGCATCGCGGTGACCGGCGGTTCGGCCGGTGGCCACCTCGCGGCCCTCGTGGGACTCACAGCGGGCGACGCGCACTTCCAGCCGGGGTTCGAGGACGCCGACACCTCGGTCATGGCCGCCGTCCCGTTCTACGCACCCTTCGACCTGACCGATTCGGCCGGCCACCACGGGCCGGAGTTCGTACGCTTCCTGGAGCGCTATGTCCTGGGCGGCCGGTTCGACGATCACCCCGAGCGGTTCGTCTCCTACTCGCCCTACGAGCGGATTCACGCCGACGCACCACCGTTCTTCGTCCTGCACGGCGACCTGGACACCCTGGTGCCCGTCGCCGACGCCCGGCGGTTCGTCGCCCGGCTCCGGGACGTCTCCCGGTCACCGGTCGCGTACGCCGAGATCCCCGGGGCGCAGCACGCGTTCGAGGTCTTCCACAGCCCGCGGACCAACCAGGCCATCGAGAGCGTGCGCGTCTTCCTCGATCACGTGGCGACCGGTCAGGTCGAGACGTCCGACCCGGACCGAGATCTGGTGGAGATCGGCTGAGCGATCTCTCCACCCGGCGGGCGGATCCAGAACGAGAGGGCCACGGTCACGAGGGCGACGGCCTGGGCGCACTCGCGGATCTCGGCGATGCGCTCGAGGGCGACCTCGTCCAGGCCCAGCGGCTGGTACGTCTTCGACAGCGCGAGGTTGGCCAGCATGACGAGCCCGAAGGCCAGAGCGGGGATCGGTAGCCGTAGCCGCGCCGCGAGCGTGCGGACCGGGCCGATCACGCGTGCGAGCGCCGGGAGCGCGACGAGCCAGCCGAGCCAGAAGAGGAGGAAGAGCCGGGGGAACTTCAGCCAGCCTCCCTCGACGGTGTCGAAGGCCTCGAGATTGTGCAGGGTGGTCTCACCCTGGACGTTGGTGGACCGGTCGACGTCGCCCCAGCCGAACAGCCGTTGACCCCAGCTGATCTCCTCCCCGGCGGCGAAGAGGAACAGCAGTGCGAGCGCGAGGAACCACCAGCAGCGGCGGTCGCCCCGCCACGTCCGCACGAAGAGTGCGCCGAAGAGCACACCCGTGGCGGCGAATCCGATGGCCCCGAGCATCTCGTACGGGCCGTCCTCCTGGGTGAGGCGCAGCGTCGTGTCGCTGGACACCAGAAGGGGAACGACCCATGCGACGACGCCGAACGCCATCGCCGAGACGGCCAGCTTGCGGTCGGCGGGTGAGGCCACCCAGTTCGGAACGGGATCGAGCATGCGCCTAGGGGTTGGGCGGGATCGGGTCGGCACGGGAGCCGTGCGTGGCGGTCTCCCGAAGGCTGACGCCCAGGGTAACGAGCGCGATGCCCACAAGGTCCGGGCCGGACGGCACCTGGCCGAGGGAGGCAAGGCCGATCAGCGTGGCGGTCGCCGGGAGGATGGCGAGGAGGACGGCGAAGCGGTCGGCACTGACGCGTCGGAGGACCCACTGGTCCAGGGCATAGGGGATCACGCTGGACAACACCCCGACCGTCGCTGCGGCCACCAGCCACCCCGCGTCGTCGACGACGGCGGTGGACATGGGGGCCAGAACCGGCGACGTGACCAGCGTGCCCGCGGCGATCGCCACGGCAAGGCCGTTCAGTCCCGCCGTGCGGTCGGCGACGCGATGGCCGAGCGCGATGTAGCCGGCCCAGAGGACCGCCGCCGCGAGGGCGAAGGCGACGCCGCGGGCGCTGCCCTCCAGTTGGACCCCCGCCAGGAGGACCACCCCCAGGCCCGCGAACGCCACCGCCGCGCTGTTGCGGGCGGTGCGCGTGGCGGCCGCGGCGAACGCCACCGGTCCGATGAACTCGATGGCCACGGCCGTGCCCAGGGGCAGGATGTCGGCGGCGACGTAGAAGCAGGCGTTCATGCTCACCAGGACGGTGCCGAACGCGGCGGTCCAGCCCAGGTCGACCCGAGTCCACGACCGACGCCACGGCCGGGCGATGCCCAGCAGGATGGCCGCGGCGAACAGGGAGCGGAGCCAGGCCACCCCGCCCGGCTGGACGTGGTCGAAGAGACCCACCGCGATGGCCGCGCCCAGGTAGAGCGACACCGCCGAGACGACGAAGGTGGCGACCGGAGCAGCCGGGTGTGGCAACGCGGGCGCCGGGTCGGGTGAGGGAACCCGGTGGGATGTCATAGGAGTAGAACACGTTCTACAGTGCGGGGCCGTGGACTTCGAAGACACCCCGGAAGCGGCGCAGTTCCGAGCCGAGGCCCGAGCCTGGCTCGAGGTCAACGCCACGCGGAAGAAGGCGACGGGGAACTGGTCCGAACAGCACCTCTCGACCGAGCCCGGGGCCCGCGAGGAGTACGAGCGGCGCACCGCCGAGTGGCAGCACACGTTGTACGACGCCGGCTGGGCCGGCATCACCTGGCCCACCGAGTACGGAGGTCGAGGCGGAACCGTCGTGCAGCAGATGATCTTCAACCAGGAGCAGGCCGCCTTCGACGTCGCTCAGGGGTTCTTCCTCGCCACGATCCAGCTGGTGGGACCCGCCATCAGGCGCCATGGCACCGACGAGCAGAAGGAGCGCTACCTGAAGCCCCTGCTGCGGGGCGACGAGCGGTGGACCCAGCTCTTCAGTGAACCGGGCGCCGGGAGCGACCTGGCCGCACTGGCCACCAAGGCCGAGCTCGATGGCGACCACTACGTGGTGACCGGCCAGAAGGTGTGGAACTCGGGTGCCCACATCGCCGACTTCGGCATCCTGCTGGCCCGCACCGACCCGTCGGTGCCGAAGCACAAGGGGATCACCTTCTTCATCGTCGACATGACCAGCCCGGGGATCGATGTTCGCCCTCTGGTCCAGCCCACGGGTACGGCCGAGTTCAACGAGGTCTTCCTCGACGAGGTGCGCATCCCGGTCGGCAACGTCGTCGGCGAGGTGAACGACGGGTGGGCCGTGGCCCGGACCACGCTGGCCAGCGAGGCGGTGATGATCTCGGGCGGATCGGGTCGGGGTGGGTACGACCCGCTGGTGGCGATGGTGCGCAACCAGGGCCCGATCGAGGACCGCCTCGTGCGCCAGCGGCTGGCCGACATCTACGCGCGGGAGCGCATCCTGAAGTACCTGGGCTTCCGGTTCCAGACCGCAGTGGCCACCGGCGATTTCTCCGGGGCGCCGGACGGGTCGGTCATGAAGCTGCTGAAGGCCGAGCTGGTGACCCGGATCGGCGACTTCGCCACCGACGCGCTCGGTCCGGCCGGTGCGCTGGTGGACGACGATGCGTACGAGAACGGCTACTGGCAGCGGCAGTTCCTGAACCAGTTCGCCACCCGGATCGGCGGCGGCACCAGCGAGGTCCATCGCAACAACCTGGCCCAGCGGGCCCTCGGCCTGCCGCGCGAGCCCTCCAACGACCGCACCGTCCCCTTCAGCGACCTCCCCAAGGCCTGACGAGCACACCGGGGGTCAGGCCCCCGGTGTGCTCGTTGGGTCGTAGTCGATGCGGGCTCGGAGCGAAATGGGCAATTTGGCTCATGTCGGGCGGCTGACAGCCGATTCCCTAGGCATGGGACAGAACGCACTGCACCATGACCACGACGGCTCCGACGGCAAGCTCGTCGACCTGGCCATGGCATCCGACTCGATCGTGATCTCCGAGGCCGATCTCCGGGGGTACGAGGAGGTGGTCGACTTCCTCGCCACCGCCAACCCGGTGGCCCACGACCGCACCCTCCGGGTGCACCGACTGGTCGTGGCCCATCGCCGTATGCATCTCCGGGCCGGGTCGTGGGAGACCGAGCTGGCCGCCGCCGTCGCAGGCGCAGGGCTCGCTTCGGTACCGGCGACCCTGCTGGTGCGCCACCTCCAGGGCCAGCCGCTCCACATCGACGAGCACGTCCTGATCGACGACGTTCCCCGGCAGCGCGACCGTGTCGTGCGCCGCCTGCCCAATGGCGAGAGTCTCCTTCCCATCCTGCACGACGCCGATCGTCGCTTCGACGAGGGCGACGAGCCGTCGTTCAGCGGCAGTCTGATCCGGATCGCCTCGGCCATCGACACCGGCGAGCGCCGCGGTCTCGAGTGGGCCGAGCTCTCCGACTGGCTCCGTGAGGATCCGGGCTCGCTCGATCCGGTGTTGCTCGAGACGGTCCTGTCGACCAGCTACCGGCCGCGGGCCCGCCACGAGGTCCTCCAGCTCTGAGGCGCTGAGCCGCCCGCATCGCGGGCCACAATGGGTGGGTGACCGACCCCCAGGCCCCCGATCAGCCCGACGACGTCGAGTACGCTCAGCAGCGGTTCTCGCCGCCCCCGGGCAGCACCCAACTCCTGCTCGTGCGGCACGGCGCCTCGGCGGCCGCCCGCCCCGGCACCACCTTTCCGCTCCTCGACGGCCAGGGTGATCCGCCCCTCGCCCCCGAAGGACACGAGCAGGCCCGACGGGTCGGCTCCCGCCTTGCGTCGGAGCCGGTCGATGCGCTTTACGTCACCACGCTGCAGCGCACCCATCAGACCGCGGCGCCCCTCATCGAGGCCACCGGGCTGGTGCCGCGCGTCGAACCCGACCTGCGCGAGGTGTACCTGGGGGAGTGGGAGGGAGGTCGCTACCGCGAGCACGTCGCCAACGACCATCCGATCGCGCGCGAGATGTTCGAGAAGCAGCGCTGGGACGTCATCCCCGGGGCCGAGCCCGACGAGGACTTCCGCGCCCGGGTCGTCGCGGGGATCGAGCGCATCCGGGACAACCATCCGGGGGAGCGGGTCGTCGCGGTGGTCCACGGTGGGGTGATCGCCGCTGCCGTCGGCCACGCGACCGGCCTCAGCGGCTGGATGTTCGCGGGCGCCGAGAACTGCTCGATCCACCACCTGGTGCTCGTCGACGGGCTCTGGATGTTGCGGGCGTTCAACGACGTCGCCCACCTCGGCCCGCTGCTCACCTGACCCCGAAATCCCCGACAGGCGCGTCGGAAAGCGACGCGTCCGGACGGAATTTCGGCGGGGGGGCTCAGATCTGGCGGTCTCGGCCTTCCCAGAACGGGTCCCGCAGCTTGCGCTTGTAGAGCTTGCCGTTGGGATCGCGCGGCATCTCGTCGATGAAGTCGATGGTCCGCGGCCGCTTGAACTTGGCCAACTGGGTCTCGCAGAACGCGGCGATCTGTTCTCGTGCCGTGTCGGGATCGGGCGCGTCCTCGGTCAACTGGATGACCGCCTTCACCTCTTCACCCCAGTCGTCGTGGGGAATGCCGAACACGGCGACGTCGTCCACGCCCGGGGCGTTGTACAGCACCGCCTCGATCTCGGCCGGGTAGATGTTGACCCCGCCCGAGATGATCATGTCCGACTTCCGGTCCTTCAGGAACAGGTAGCCGTCCTCGTCGATCAGGCCCCAGTCGCCGACGGTGAAGAACCCGTCGGTGGTGCGGTTGTCCTTGGTCTTGGCCTCGTCGCCCTTGTACTCGAAGTCGGCGGCGCCGAGGGTCATGTAGACGGTGCCCTCGGTGTCGGCCGGTACCTCGTTGCCGTCCTCGTCCAGGATCTTCACGTCGAAACCCGGCCACGGGAGCCCCACACTGCCTGGCTTCTCCAGCCACTGGGCGGCGGTGATGATCGTGCCACCACCCTCGGTGGCGCCGTAGTACTCCCAGATGGCGTCGCCCCACCACTCGATCATCTGGCGCTTGATGTCGGGCGGACAGGGTGCCGCCGCGTGGACCATCGCCCGCAGCGAGGACACGTCGTAGCGCTCGCGGTCCTCGGGCGGCACGGCCTGGAGGATCCGGTGGAACTGGGTGGGCACCATGTGGGACCAGGTGACCTGGTGCTCGGCGATGAGCTCCATCATCCGGACCGGGTCCCACTTGTCCATCAGGACGACCTTGTGACCCATGTGCAGCGCCGAGCCCGACCACATCAGGACCGCGGTGTGGTAGAGCGGCGAGCCGCAGATGTGCACGCCGTCGCCGTGGGCCTCGATGCCGAACATGCTCTGGAAGCCCGTGTACAGGGCGAACATGTCGTCGGGGTCGATCTCGACCAGCCCCCGCTTGACCCCCTTGGGCCGTCCGGTGGTGCCCGACGTGTAGTGCATGGTCATGCCGGCGGTGCGATCGGCCGGCGGGTCGGCCGACTGCCCGTCGGTCAGCTCGTCGTAGCGGCGGTAGCCCTCGATGTCGCCGACGGCGAACAGCCGGTCGTCCTCGAGCGTGATCTCGGCTCGGGCCGCGGTGGCCTCGGGGGCGAACCGGGCGTCGGTGATGAAGACCCGGGCGTCGCTGTCGTTCACGATGTAGGCGATCTCCGGGCCCACCAGGTGCCAGTTGATCGGGGTGCAGTAGATCCCGACCTGCAGGCAGCCGAGGACCACCTCGAAGTACTGGACGGTGTTGGGCAGGGCCACCGCGACGGTGTCGCCGGTGGTGAGCCCCAGGGCCCGCAGGCCGTTGGCCATCCGGTTGGCCCGGGCGTGCAGCTCGCCGTAGGTGTAGGTCTGTCCGTCGGCGTCCGCGTAGAGTGCGGGGCGGTCGGGCTGCTCGGTCGCGATTCGCCAGAATCCAAGGGGTGCATCGGTCATGGTGGCCTCCGATGCGGGACCCTAGAACGCGTTACAGTTCGCGGCAACAACGACCGCACCACCCGAAGGGGACTCCGACATGAAGGCAGCCGTCCTGCAGAACACCGGCGACACCGAGCTGGAGATCCGAGACGACGTCGAAGTCGCCGACCCGGGACCCGGTGAGGTCAAGATCGACATCAAGGCCACCGGCATCTGCCACTCGGATCTGTCCGGGATGAACGGCACCCTTCCGCAGCCGGCCCCCGCCGTCCTGGGTCACGAAGGCTCGGGTGTGATCAGCGCCGTCGGCGACGGGGTGGAGAACGTGGCCGAGGGTGATCACGTGATCGTGGCCTGGTCGCCGCCGTGCGGGCACTGCGTCTACTGCGTCGATCACAAGGCGCCCAATCTCTGCGCCGATGTGCAGATCACCATGGCCGTCACGCCCCACTTCAGCATCGGGGGTGAGCCGGTCTACGGGTTCGCCGGGGCCGGTACGTTCGCCGAGTCGCTGGTCGTGCCCCACCAGGCCGCCATCAAGATCCCCGAGGACGTCCCCTTCGAGGTGGGCTCGCTCATCGGATGCGGCGTCATGACCGGCGTCGGTGCCGCCATCAACACGTCGGCCATCGTGCCCGGCTCGTCGGTGGTCGTGTTCGGCTGCGGCGGGGTGGGCATCAGCTGCCTCCAGGGCGCACGAGCCGCCGGCGCAGCGACGATCGTCGCGGTCGACCTCGTCGACGAGAAGCTCGAGATGGCCAAGCAGTTCGGGGCCACCCACGCGGTCAAGCCCGAGGGTCTGGACGAGCTGAAGGAACAGCTCACCGCCAACCAGGGGTTCGACTACTCCATGGAGGCCATCGGTAGCTCGGTCACCATGCGCGCCGCCTACGACGCCATCCGTCGCGGCGGTACGGCGTGCATCGTCGGCGTCGGCCGGGCCGAGGACATGCTCGAGCTCAGCGCCCTCGAGCTCTTCTACAGCGAGAAGACGTTGGTCGGCTCCTACTACGGGTCGGCGGACGTCCGCAGCGACTTCCAGCGCATGATCAACATGTGGCGGGCCGGGTTGCTCGACCTCGAGGGCATGATCTCGAAGCGCATGACCATCGACGACATCAACGAGGGACTCCACGCCATGGAGCGGGGCGAGGTCATCCGCCAGGTCATCACCTTCTGACGGGCTCGCCGCCCCCATGGGCCGTGTGGCGCAGTGACCTGGTCCGTTCGACCTGGTAGAACCACCCAGAAGGGGTGAGCCTGACATCCCATCAAACCGACGCCGAATGGCGACGAAGATGCTCTCATGGCCTACACCCCCGACAATCTGGAGCAGCTGCGCCGGACCTTCGTCGCCGACCGTTCCTCGGTCCGATGGGTGCAGGAGCATCAACTCGTCACGATCGACAACGTCGCCACCTGGCGCCCGCAGATGATCGCCACCCCTCCCACGATCACCACGATCGTCGCGATCCGCACGGTCTGAGGGAACCCGGACGAGCCGATTGGCGGTGACTCCGGCCCGGGCCGGTAGTGTCTGACGACCCGTCAGATTCTCACCGGGAGGACCAGGACGTGCCGAGTCAAGAAGCGCCCGACACCGACGTGTTGAGCGCACCGCTCACCATCGAGTTCCCGTTCAAACGAACCTTGGGACCCGTCCTGAGCGCCTTCTTCACCGCCCTGCGGGAGCAGACGCTGGTGGGCGTTCGGATGGCCGACGGACGGGTCATGTGCCCGCCCGTCGAGTACGACCCGGTCACCAGCGAGTCGCTGACCGAACTGGTGCCGGTGGGCCGGTCCGGTGTGGTCACGACCTGGTCCTGGGTCGGCACACCGCAAGCCGATCAGCCCCTGGATCGTCCCTTCGCCTGGGCGCTCATCACCCTCGACGGCGCCGACACCGGCATGCTGCACGCCGTCGACGCCGGCTCGCCCGACGCCATGTCGACCGGGATGAGGGTCACGGTCCGGTGGGCCGAGGAGCGCAGCGGCCTGATCACCGACATCGCCTGCTTCGTTCCCGAGGAGTCCGCATGACCGACGAACGAGTCAGCCGGCTCCCCGAGGGATTGTGGTCCGCTCCCGAGGTGGACACCAGCGCCATCCCCGAGCTGACCGGGGTCGAAGCCGTTCGGCGAGTCCGCATCCCCGCTCGGCTCGACTACCGCTACACCGCCGGCGAAGCCACCTCGCGCTCGCTCTTCGGCATGGCCGAGAAGCGGATCATCGGCGAGAAATGCCCCAAGTTCGGCTACGTGTTCGTGCCACCGCGCGGGGCGTCGCCCAACTCGGGCCTTCCCACGACCGAACAGGTCGAGCTCCCCCACGTCGGCACCGTCACGACGTTCTGCGTGGTCAATGTCGAGTTCACCGGCCAGGGCCTCGAGGTGCCCTACGTCAGTGCCAACATCCTGATCGACGGCGCCGACGTCACCACCTTCGGGCTCATCCAGGAGGTCCCTGCCGGCGACGTCCGCCTCGGGCTCCGGGTCGAGGCGGTCTGGAAGGACGACGACGATCTCGAGCCGTCGTTCGAGAACATCAAGTGGTGGCGCCCCACCGGGGAACCCGACGCCCCCTACGAGTCCTACCGGGAGCACGCATGAACCGGGATGTCGCCATCGTGAGCGTGGCCCAGTCAGACCACGTCGCGGCCGAGGATCGCCGCAACGAGGTCGAGATGCTCATGCCGGTGCTGGCCGAGGTGAAGGCCAATCTCGACTTCACCCAGGCCGACATCGACTTCACCTGCTCCGGCAGCACCGACTACCTGGCCGGGCAGGCGTTCAGTTTCGTCATGACCCTGGACGGCGTCGGCCCGCTGCCACCCATCAGTGAGTCGCACGTCGAGATGGA
The DNA here is from genome assembly GCA_963697385.1 of uncultured Acidimicrobiales bacterium. Taxonomy (GTDB): domain Bacteria; phylum Actinomycetota; class Acidimicrobiia; order Acidimicrobiales; family CAWCAL01; genus CAWCAL01. The sequence continues at coordinate 473,609 of CAVONU010000001.1, read as the reverse complement.
TGGCGCCTGGGCGCTCTACGAGGCCTGGGTGAAGATCCAGACCGGTGCGGCCGACACGGCCCTGGTCTACAGCTACGGCAAGAGCTCGCCGGGCGATCTCCCTCGTGTGCTGTCCCGCCAGCTCGACCCCTATCTGTACGGGCCGTTGTGGCCGACCAGCATCGACCTGGCCGCCCTCCAGGGTCAGGCGGTGCTCGACGCCGGTCTGACCACTCGCGACGAGCTCGACGCCATCGCGCTGGCCCGCCACGAGGCCGGGACGCGCAATCCCCACGCCACGGCGCGGCAGATCGATCCGACCGACCAGGAGTACCTGGCCCAGCCGCTGCGACGAGCCGACTGCTGCCCGATCAGCGATGGCGCCGTCGCGGTGATCCTGGCGGCGGACGATCGTGCGTCCGAGCTCAGCGATCGACCGGCATGGATTCGGGGACTCGACCACCGCATCGACGCCCATGCGCTGGGCGCCCGCGACCTCGCCACCTCGCCCTCCACGACGCTGGCCGCAGCCAACGCCGGCGTGGGGCAGGGGCCGGTCGACGTCGCCGAGCTCCACGCCTGCTTCACCCCGCAGGAAGTGATCCTGGCCCGAGCTCTGGGTCTGGACGACGGCTGCGACGTCAACCCGTCCGGTGGCGCCCTGGCGGCCAACCCCATGATGGCGGCGGGTCTCCTGCGCATCGTCGAGGCCGCTCGACGGATCACCGACGGCTCGGCCCAGCGGGCGGTCGCCCACGCGACCTCCGGACCGTGTCTGCAACAGAATCTCGTCTGCGTCCTGGAAGGTGACGACTCATGAGCGACCCACGGGAGCGTGGCCGCCCGGCCCGTTGCGCCAGCAACAGGAGGGCAGTGACATGAGCGGCAAGGAACGCGTCGCGATCATCGGATGCGGGCAGACCCGCCACGACACCGCACGGGGAGACGTCTCCATCGCCGGCCTCGTCCGCGAGGCGGCGATGCGAGCGCTCATCGACGCCGAGCTCACCTGGGCCGACATCGACGCCGTGGTGATCGGGAAGGCCCCGGACTTCTTCGAGGGTCTGATGATGCCCGAGCTCTACCTGGCCGAGGCGCTGGGCGCGGTGGGCAAGCCGATGCTGCGGGTCCACACCGCGGGCTCGGTCGGTGGCTCGACGGCCGTCGTCGCATCGAGCCTGGTCGAGTCGCGTGTGCACCGTCGAGTACTGACCGTGGCGTTCGAGAAGCAGTCCGAGTCCGAGGCCATGTGGGCCCTGTCCATGCCGATCCCGTTCCAGCAGCCCCTGCTGGCCGGTGCCGGTGGGTACTTCGCGCCGTACATCCGGGCCTACATGCGCCGCAGCGATGCGCCCGACGACATCGGGATCATGGTGGCGCTGAAGGACCGACTCAACGCCTGCAAGAACCCCTACGCCCACCTTCACCAGCCCGACATCACCTACGACTCCATCAAGGAGTCGATCATGTTGTGGGATCCCATCCGGTTCGACGAGACGTGCCCGTCGTCCGACGGCGCCTTCGCCATGGTGATGACCGACGAGGCCGGCGGTGATGCCCACCCCAACCCGGCGTGGATCCACGGCAGTGCGCTCCGGAGTGAGCCCACCATCGCACCGGGACGCGACCAGGTGAACCCCCAGGGTGGCCGCGACTGTGCGGCCGACGTCTACGCCCAGGCCGGAATCACCGATCCGCGCCGCGAGCTCGACATGGCCGAGGTCTACGTGCCGTTCTCGTGGTACGAGCCGATGTGGCTCGAGAACCTGGGATTCGCCGACGAGGGCGAGGGCTGGAAGCTCACCGAGCAGGGTGCCACTGCGCTGGACGGGGACATTCCGTGGAACTGTTCGGGCGGGGTGCTCTCGACCAACCCGATCGGCGCGTCCGGCATGATCCGCTTCGGCGAGGCCGCCATGCAGGTGCGGGGCCAGTGCGGCGACCACCAGGTGGACGGCGCCCGCAAGGCCCTGGGCCACGCGTACGGCGGCGGCGCCCAGTTCTTCGCCATGTGGGTCGTCGGCAGCGACAAGCCCTGACCCCGACCATCCCCTCGAGGACGAGGGCCATGAGTAGTAGCGCGTGGAAAATGAGTAGTCGCTACTCAGGTGACGTGGGGTGCCGTCGGTCATTGTGAGAAGCGCGTGGCGCTGATGATGTCCCCGCCTCATCAGCGCCACGCGGGTTCTCCATCCACCGGCGGGACAGGGGAGCGGTGGCCGTGAAGCGAGCCGTACTCGGTGTCATGGTGTCGTTCGCTCTGCTCGTCGGCCTGATCGCCGCACCGGCGGCGGCCGACAATCCACCCGGGTACCCCGACCTGATCGGGTTCACGTACGGCACCGCGGTGCCTCCCGCAGCGACGATCCCGACCAATGCCCTCGAGCCGGGCGTGCCGTACGGCTTCACCTCCCTCTTCTTCGATGACCCCGAGGTGGTGTCGGCGGTCATCGGTCCCCTGTCCATCGGCGATCCCTGGGTGGGACTCGAGGTGTGGGTCACCCGTCCGGTGGGCGGGGATCCGGACCACCTGCAGGGTTTCGCCTTCGACGTTGCCGGCGTGCAGTCGGTGAGCGGGGCGACCATCACCCTGGTCGGGTGGGGCCGGTTCCGGACGATCGAGATCACCGACTCCGCCACGTGGTACGGAGACTTCACGCCCTACCGACCGTCGGCGGTCACCCTGATCGACGGCTGAACGACCGAAACGGGTAGGTCTCGCTCAGCTGCGGTCGCCGTGGCGGGCGCTGGCGGTGCCCTTCTCGCGCTGGACGTAGTCCTTCAGCTCGGCCCACGGCGCGTCGTCGGGGGCCCAGACCTCGGTCTGATCGTCGACGCCCTCGGCGTAGAACTGGGCGGCCCACTTGCGGAACTTCATGAACGGGCCGTCGGTGGACGCAAGGGCCGGGCGCACCAGGTGGGCCTTGTTCTCCCACACCGGGCGGTCCTCCTCGACCTGCTTGTCGATCTCGGCCACGAAGGCGTCGCCGACGGTGCTGGTGCCCTCGCCGATGTCGCGCACCACGAACGTGAAGCGCATGACGCACGAGTCGTCGGTCAGCGGCGTGTTGCAGCCCATGAGGAAGGTGTCGACGATGCCGCTGAACCTCACGAAGGACAGACCGGGGCCGAACGAGTCGACGTCGATGCGGCCCTCGGTGGTGCCCTGCGGAGTCACGTACTGCTGCACCGAGCGCATCTTCGAGTGGTGGCCATCGGCTTCGTAGGCCTCCAGCACGGGTACCTCGGCGGTGTCGTGCACGTAGCGGAAGTGGGCCGAGTCGACGCCGTTCTCCGCCAGCTCCTGCCAGTGGGCGCCGATCTCGTACGACTTGTGCGTCACGTCGCTGTAGCCCTCGGCGGCGGTGAAGGGCTCGAGCTCGGGGATGTCCCACATGGGGGGCTTCTCGTCGGGGTGGTACCAGGCCATGATCAGCCCGTTCACCTCGGTCACCGGGTAGGTCCGCAAGCGGGCCTTCCGGTTGGTGCGGTCGGCGTAGGGGATCTCGGCGTTGGCGCCCTCGGCGTCGAAGGTCCACCCGTGGAACGGGCACTCGATCTGGCAGTCGCGGACCTTGCCTCCGTGACCCAGGTGCGCGCCGAGGTGGGGGCAGAACGCCTCCTGGATGTGAGCCTCACCCTCCTCGTCCCGCCAGGCCACCAGGTGCTGATCGAAGTAGAAGAGGGGTCGGACGTCGCCCGGTGCGAGCTCGTCGGACCAGAGCACCTGGAACCAACCGAACGGGATGGGGAAGGGATACTGCATGGCGAATCACCCGGGGAGGAAGAAAACTAGAACGTGTTCCAGTCTAGGCGCGGCGGCGTTTTCGTGACGAATGGCACGAACGCGATGAGAATGGCCCCGGGACCGGCCGCGCATCCGTCGGCCGGACCGCCCAGGAGGTCTCGTGGACCGAACAACCGTGGTACGAGCGGGCATGGTGGCGCTGGCCATCCCCAACATCGTGATCGGCGCCTGGGCGGCGCTCGCACCCCGGGGGTGGTACGACACCTTCCCGTCCAGCGGATCCCCGTGGATCTCGCCCGATGGGCCGTTCAACGAACACCTCACCATCGACGCAGGGGCCGGCCTGCTGTTGCTGGGCGTGGTGCTCCTGGGTGCGGCGTTCGCGGGGCGGACCGCCCGCCGTGTCGCGTTGATCGCCGCCCTGTTCCACGCGGTACCGCACGTCCGGTACCACCTCGCCAACCCCCTGCCGGACGGATCGACGTTCGATCAGGTCGCGTCGACGGGACTGCTCCTGGTGCAGCTGGCCGCCATGATCGCGTTGCTGGTTGCCGATAGCGACTCCGCATCGGCATCGGAACCCGAATCCACCATCGAGGGAGCGGTCACGTGAGTCTGCGTGCGTACCTCCGCTGTGCTTCCCGCCCATCTCCAGCCGCCGGCCGCCGATCGTCGCTAGCGACGCACCACGAGATCAGTGCAGGCGGGGCGTGCTGTCGGCCTCGGCTTCGACCTCGACCTTCCAGCGGGGATCGAGCAGCCCGGCCACGACCACCATCGTCGCCACGGGCGTGGCCTCGCTGAAGATCTTCTTGTGGGCCCGGCCCACCTCTTCGGCATCGGCGGGATCGACGAGGTACATCCGGGTGCGGACGACGTCGTCGATCGACGCGTCGGCCTTCTCGAGGGCTTCGGCGATGATCCGGCCGCAGAGCAGCATCTGGTCGTGGGCGGACTCGGGCACGACGTCGCCATCGATGGGAGCGGTGCCGGCCACCCAGGTGCGCTCATGGATGCGGACGGCGCGCGAGAAGCCGTACTCGGATTCGTAGGGGGAGCCGGACACCACGTGGATCATGGCGTGCCAGAGTAGGGCGTCATGGAGCGCGTGGTGCGGACGATCGAAGCCATCGGGATCGCACCCGGAGCACGTCGGGTCGTCGGTCTCGCCGGCGGTGTGGCAGCAGGAAAGACCACACTGGCCGAAGCGATCGCCGCCGAACTGGGCGACACGGCGATCGTGTCCACCGACGCGTTCCTCCTCCCCAACGCGGTGCTCGACCAGCGGGGTCTGGCGATGCGGAAGGGGTTCCCCGAGAGCTACGACTGGGGCCGTCTCGCGGAGACCGTCAGCGCGCTGCGGCGGGGAGATCGATCGGTGATGGTGCCCTCGTACTCCCACGAGCGCTACGACATCGAACCCGAGGTCGAGCTCGAGGTACCGGCGTCGACCACCGTCATCATCGAGGGCGTGAACGCACTCCAGATCCCCCCGGGCGAGCCGCGGCCGCTCGCCTACGACCTGGCGGTGTATCTCCAGACCGCCGAGGCCGACCAGCGCCGCTGGTTGACCGAGCGGCTGGTCGGGACGATCCGGGCGGCGGCCGATCGACCCGAATCCTTCTACCACCCGATGGCGGGCTGGACGGTCGAACGTATCGAGGGGTTCGCCGCCCAGGTCTGGGCCGAGATCAACGGCCCGAACCTCCACCAGCACATCCGCCCCAGCAAAGCCTTCGCCGATCTGGTCGTCACCAAGGACGGCGCCCACCGGATCACCGCGGTGGGGTAACGAGCACGATGGGGGTCAGGCCCCCGCTGTGCTCGTTGGAGGGTCAGGGCATCAGACCCCCGACACCCCGCACCGGCAGCTCTTCCATCTCCTCCATCTCTTCCATCTCCTCGGCCTCGTCTTCGGGCATCTCCTCCAAGCGCCGTCCGTACAGGTTCGACAGCGGTTGGGCCGTGAAACCGTGGGCCACGATGCTGAGCAGGACGGTGAGACAGGCGGCGACGATGAGCTCGTCGGCGGTGGTCAGGTCCGTCTCGTCGACCACCGTGAGGATGAAGACGATCGACGCCAGCCCGCGTGGGCCGAACCAACCGATGAACAGCACGGTGTCGCTCCGCAGGCCCGATCCGATCAACGACAGTGCAACGGGCACCATCCGGATCACGGTCAGGCTCAGCAGGGCGTAGAGCACCGCTCTCGGGGTGAGAGACGTCAACGCCACACCGGCGAGGGCGGCGCCGAAGATGAAGAAGGCGATCTGGGTGAGGAGCTCGCCCTCCCGCTCGAGGAACTCGTAGAGGCGACTGCAGGATGCCGGTGCGACCCGTCGGAGCGCAGCCCCGGCGACGAACGCCGCGATGAACGGGTTCCCGCCGATGGCGGCCGATCCGGCCGCAGCGGCAACGGCCAGGGTCAGCGCCGCGACGCGCCGCGATCCCGGTTCGGCGGTACTGCGGTCGCTGGCCCATTCGATGAGCTTCCCGCCGAGGACGCCGACCGCCAGGCCCGCCACGATGCCGAATCCGATCTGTTCGGCGGTGAACCGGGCCCAACTCAGCGGGTCGCCCACGTCTTCGCTGGACTCGACGAGCAGGCTGAGGAAGACGGTGAGGAACGGCACGGCCAAGCCGTCGTTGAGGCCGCTCTCGACGTTCAACGTCGTGCGAATGCGCACCGGTACGGCGCGGCTGGACACCACGGCCTGACCCAGTGCGGCGTCGGTGGGGGCCAGGATCGTCGCCAGGAGTGCGAGTGCCCAGATGTTCCTGTCGTCCCACAGCAGCCAGCCCACTGCGGTACCGGCCGCGACGGTCACGGGCAGCGCGATCAGCAGCAATCGAGCGGGAAGCGTGGCTTGGCGCCGCAGGAGGCGGAGATTGATCCGCGAGGCGTCGGAGAACAGCACCAGCACCAACGTCGCCTCGGCCAGCAGCTCGATCGCGGTGGTCTCGACGCGGATCTGGACGATGTCGGCGATGTCGGGACCGAGCAGCAGCCCGGCGGCGGTGAACATCAGCGGGAGGGTCAGGTACCACCGCTGCAGCCGGGCCGACACCAGGTTGAGCCCGAAGGCGACCAGCGCGATCAGCGCGACGTCGGAGGCGCTCACCCGGTCGGGGGGCGGTCAGAGGTGATCACGGCAGACGAGCGGCGAAGTCGATGAGCGTCGCGGCCAGCTGGGGCCCGCAGTCCTCCTGGAGAAAGTGGCCCCCGCCCGCGGTGATGACGTGGGATTGTCCCTGGGCTCCGGGGATCCGCTCGTGGAACACCCGGTCGGTACCGGCGGTGATGGGATCGCCGTCGGAATGGGCGGTGAGGAACGGCTTGGTCCACGAGCGCAGCACCTCCCACGCGGCGAGGTTGTCGGGCACGGCGGGATCGTCGGGGCTGATCGGAACCAGTGCGGGGAACTGCCGGGCGCCTTCCTTGTAGCTCTCGTCGGGGAAGGGAGCGTCGTAGGCCGCGATCACGTCAGGGCTCAGGTCGCTGGCCGAGCCCATGTTGACGATGCCGCCGACGGGGAGCTCGGGCGCGTTCTGGGAGAAGTCGAGCCATTGCTCGAACGCGGCGCCCGGCCCGGCCTGACCGTCCGGGAGGAAGGTGTTGGCGGCGACGATGCCACCGAACCGGTCGGGGTTCTCCGCTGCGATGCGCAGACCGATCAGGCCACCCCAGTCCTGCCCGAACAGCAGCGCGTCGGAGAGGTCGACGGCGTCGATGAAGGCCTGCATCCAGGCGACGTGGCGGGCGTAGGTGTAGTCGGCTCGATCGGCGGGCTTGTCGGACTTGCCGAATCCGACCAGATCGGGCGCCACACAGCGCAGTCCGGCGTCGACCATCGGGGGGATCATGTGACGGTAGAGGAAGCTCCAGGACGGCTCGCCGTGGAGGAGGAGCACGGTCCGCCCGTCGGACGGGCCCTCGTCCAGGTAGTGCATCCGCAGCTCGGTGCCGTCGGCGTCCGTGATGGTTGCGTAGCGCTCGGTGAACGGATAGTCGGGCAGCGCCGCGAACCGCTCGGCGGGTGTGCGTAGGACGTCCATGGTTCCCCCTCGGATCGTTGGGGGCACGCTAGCGGAGCGAAATGAGCACGCTGGGTGCCTGACCCCGAGCGTGCTCAGCCGGCCGCGACGTCACCCGGGGGCAGGCCGGTGTCCACGACGGCCAGGACGGCGCCGTCGGCGTCGCGCCAGAATGCCAGCTGCCAGCCCGGCTCGGCGGTGGGATGGTCCAGGTCGAAGGTCCAGCCCGTCTCCGGATCGGTGGCGGCGACCTGCTGGACGTGGGGCCCGTGCGAAACGAGCAGCTGGGCCGAGACGACATCGGGAAACAGCTCGTGCACCGCCGCGACGTCGTCGGTCGCGAGGTCGGCCCGGATCCCGAAGTCCGACACCGCCGCACGGCCCCGGATGCTCACCGAGGCCGACCACTCATCGCCGACGACGGACCGGGCGCCGCAGACCGAGACGGCCTCTCCGTCGCCGTCGGGCACGACGACCAGCTCGACCGGCTGCGTCGCGGCGCTGCTGGCGATACGCGTCAGCGTCACCGGTCCGTCGGGCTGCTCGTCGACCACCTGGACATCGGGCCACCCCAGGACGAGCAGGGCGAAGTCGTCGATCACATCGCCGGTCTCCGGCGACGGGACCCACCGCTCGGTCGCCGGGTTGGGATACATCGGGTGGGTGCGGGCGGCGCAGCGCTCGGGCAGCTCCGTCGGCCACCGTCGACGAGGCGCGCCGTCGAGGTCACCGTCGTCGCCGAGCCATCCGGGAGCGAGCGCGGGGCCGTTGCGATGTCGATCGAGGGCTCGGTGGGCGGGCCGACCGGCACGACGGTGGTCGATGGGGACGCAGCAGGGTCGTCCGAGCAGGCGACGAGCGTGGTCGCCAGGAGGAGCAGCAGGAGCGGTCGGAACACCATGACGTCATCCTCGCACCGCGACCGGCACCGGATCGGGCATGATGGGGGTGATGCGACCCAGGAGGAAGCGATGCGAGTAGTGGTCGACTACGACCTGTGTGAGAGCAACGCCATCTGTATGGCGGTGATGCCCGAGGTGTTCGAGGTCCGCGACGACGATTTCCTCTACGTGCTGAACGAGACCCCGCCCGAGGACCAGCGCGACAAGCTGGAAGAGGCGGTCCGCCGCTGCCCGAAGCAGGCCATCTCGATCGCCGACGACTGAGGCCCGCGCCCCCAGCCGCGCCGACGGAGCGCTGAATGGACACCATCGTCGTCGTCGGCGCGTCCCTGGCCGGCCTGCGCGCCGCTGAGGCGCTCCGCGGCGCGGGGTTCGACGGCGCGATCCGGATGGTCGGGGGCGAGGACCGCCTCCCGTACGACCGACCACCGCTGTCCAAGCAGATCCTGGCCGGCGACTGGCAGCCCGACCGGCTGGTGCTCCAACCCGATCCGGTCGCCGATCTCGACGTCGACCTCCACCTCGCCTCGTGGGCCACCGGGCTCGATCCCGGGCGCAAGGTGGTGACCACCACCGAGGGTGATCTGACCTTCGACGGTTGTGTGCTGGCGACGGGATCGATCGTCCGCACCCTGCCGGGCCAGCCCGATCTGGCGGGCATCCACACCCTCCGCACCGTCGACGATGCGCTCGCGCTGCGGGCCGACCTCGACGCCGGTCCCGCCCGTGTGGTCGTGATCGGCGCCGGCTTCATCGGAGCCGAGGTGGCCGCCACCGCTCGTGGTCGTGGGCTGGAGGTCACGATCCTGGAAGGGCTCCCGGTGCCCTTGCAGCGGGGCCTGGGCGATCGGATGGGCATGCGGATGGCCGACGTGCACCGTGCGCACGGCGTCGACCTGCGGCTGGGGGTCGCGGTCGAGGCGATCGAGGGTGGGCAGCGGGTCGAACGGGTACGCCTGGCCGACGGCTCGATCCTCCCCGCCGATGTGGTCGTCGTCGGTATCGGCGTCCGTCCGGCCACCGATTGGCTGGAGGGCTCGGGGCTCACGCTGGACGACGGCGTGGTCTGCGATCACCGACTGGTCGCCGCTCCGGGCGTCGTCGCCGCGGGCGACCTGGCCCGTTGGCCCAATCAGCGCTTCGACACGATGATGCGCGTCGAGCACTGGGAGAACGCCGTCGAGCAGGGCCGTGCCGCCGCGCTGTCATTGCTCCACGGCGACGCCGCGCCGGCGTTCGCCCCCGTCCCTTGGTTCTGGAGCGACCAGTACGACACCAAGATCCAGCTGGCCGGTTGGCCCGGTGCCGACGCCACGGTCCAGGTGATCGAAGAGGACGAATCCGCGGGCCGTCTGGTCGCGCTCTATGGGCGCGGTGGCAAGGTGGTCGGCGTGCTCGGCCTGAACCGTCCCCGTCAGGTGATGCAATACCGGATGCAGATCGAGGCCGGTCTGGATTGGGACGATGCCATCGCCGGCCGGGCATGAGCCCCACCGTCCTGCTCGTCGCGGCCCTCGTCATCGCCGTCATCGACTGGATCGCGGTGGGCCTCGACCAGCGCACGGTCGAGTACGTCGCCAAGCCGCTGACGATGGTGGCGCTGCTGGGCTACGCGGTGGCACTGGACCCGACGGTCGAGGCCTCGCGCTGGTGGTTCGTCGTGGCGCTGGTGTTCTCCCTGGGCGGCGATGTCTTTCTCATGCTGCCCAGCAACCGGTTCGTCGAGGGTCTGGCCTCGTTCCTGGTCGGCCACCTGGCGTACATCGGCGGCCTGGTGGCGTGGGGTCTCGACATCGTCCCCGCGTGGTTCGCGCTCGTCGCCCTGCTCCTCGCGCTCATCGCCACCATCGGCGGGGCCATCGTGCAGGCGGCGGGCGAGCAGGACCGGCGGCTCCGGATCCCGGTCGGGCTCTACATCACCGTCATCACGATCATGGTGCTCGTCGCCGGTGCCACCGCGCACTGGTGGTTCCTGGCCGGTGCCCTGTTGTTCTACGTCTCCGACGCGACGATCGGGATCACCCGGTTCGTGCGCGACTTCGCCTACTCGCGCGTGGGGGTCATGGTGACCTACCACCTGGCGCAGTTCCTCCTGGTCTACGGCCTCACCCGGTAGCGGGTCGATCCCAGCTGACGGCGAAGCGGCGGTCGTCCAGCCGCCCGGGCGTCCATCGACCCCAGGTCCCTCCGGCACAGCGGCGGGAGAATTCCAGCCACTCGGCGCAGTCGGGCGCCTCGATGCGCCGGTTGACCTGGACGAGTCCCCCTTCGAAGACGTCGTAGCTGCCCCAGACGCCCGGGTAGTCCTTGGTCGAGCCCACCTCGCTGTAGGTGAGACCTGACCGGCTCCGGACCCGATTGCGGTGGGTGTGTCCGGCCGTGATCACGGCACGGGGGTTGGCTCGGGCCAGCTGCCGGGTGAAGGGGATGCCCGACATCGGCGGAATCCCATAGGGCCAGAAGTAGAAGATGGGAAGCGGTTGGAGGTTGTGGTGGAGCGCGACCAGGCAGGGGGTGTCGGCCTCGGCCGCCAGCTGGCAGATCTCGTCTCCCACCCCCTTGATACGGCCGAAGCCGAACGTGAGGACCGCACTGTGGGCCAGGATCACCCTGAGCCCGGGCAGATCGAGGTGGCCGACGTGGGAGACGATCTCGATGTCGGCGTCCTCGGCTCCTTCCTCCCACGGGATCGCTCGGTGCAGGTCGCAGTCGTGGTTGCCGATGATGCCCGTGCAGGGCAGGTCGGTCTCGGCGAAGAGCTTCTGGACCATGATCCAGTTGTCGTGCGTGCTCTTGTGGGTGATGTCACCCTTGACGACCATGTGCTCGGCACCCCACCCGCTCGCTTCCTCCAGACAGGCGCGCAGACAGCGAACGGGGTAGGCGTCTTCGGTCGGTGGCCGCTCGCGCATCCCGCCGAAGAACCCGAAATGGTCCTCGCCGATGTGCAGGTCCGAGATGCTGGCGAGTTTGGTCAGCGGCTCGCCGGGCGGTCGATCCAGCAGCCGGACCTGTGTCCTCAGCACGGTGTCGTCGCCGCGGGACATCCGGACGTCGACCGGCTCGGTGGTGGCGGGCACGTTGACCGTGGTGCTCCCGGCCCCACCTTCGTGCGCGATGGTCGTCACCGCGCCGCCGGCTTCGATGGTGTAGGTCTCTGCGGGCAGATGCCCCCACCAGAGCTGGACGTCGTCGACTCCGGTCGTGAAGACCGCCGGCCTGGTGGGATGTCGGAAGATCACGCGCCTGCGAGCGCCGTCGCCAGTCGGGGCCGCTCGCGCCGGGTCAGCCGGACCGTGACCGTCATCCGCTCCAGGTGCTGGGCCAGCGTCGGTCCGGCCTGGGGCAGCGGGTGACCCTCGAAGAAGGCGACGATGTCGTCGGCCGTCTCGGGGTCACTGATCGACCGCACCCCCTCGAGCATGCGGGCGAGGCTGTTGGACGGGAAGCGGTCGGTGATGTCGTCCCAACGGTCGCGGACGAACGCCCAGGTGGCGGGACCGGCCGTGCGATGGCCGAGGAGGCGACCGAGGACGTAGGGGGCGTTCTGCGTGCGGACGTTGTCGGTCAGGGTCAGCTCGCGCGTGCGCGCCGTGAGGTCGGGGTCGTTGGGTGCGGTCAGGGCGTAGAGGTAGCGCAGCATTTCCTGGGGTCCCTCGGCGGATCGGAATCGCTCGAGCAGCACGTCGTAGGTTGACGTGTCGGCATGCGCGGCCACGACATTGAGGGCGGCCGACACCAGGGCCGGATCGACGCTGGCGTGGTCGTCGAGGTAGCGGCGATGCAGAGTGCCGGCCCGCTCGACGGTGGACGGATCGTCGCCGAGCTCCCCCAGCGCGCTGAACAGGAGACCGCGCCGCTCGAGCGTGAGGTCGTCGTCGTCGATCCGCGGATCGGGACCGACGACCTCGAGCGCCGGCCGCAGCAGTGCACGGGTGCGCTCCAGGAGCGCCGGGCGGGTGCGGTCGTCGGCCAGACGCTCGAGCGCGCCCAGGCCGGCCACGATGCGGTGCCACACGACCGTCTCGGGCTCGTCGGTGAACGATTCGAGCAGGGAGAGGTAGGTGGCCGCGTCCAGTTCGCCCCGGATGACCCCGGTCCAGGTGTCGTCGAGAAAGGCGAAGCGCTCGGCGGTGGATCGGGAGGTCAGGGCGGTCGCTGCCGCGCGACGAGCCTGGTCGGCATCGAATCCGGCCCGATAGAAGCCGGCCGCGGACTCGTTGACCACGAGCGAGTCGGCCCGGATGGGCGCGTCCAACTCGATCTCGGCGGTGGGCCCGTCCAGCAGGACCCGATGCCGGACGACGTCACCCGACGCGGTCGCGGCGCGCACGGTCACCGGCACGACCCAGGTGGGGTCGTCACCGCCCGTGGGCCCGGGCGTGAAGCGACTGGGTCGCTGATCGAACCGCACCGTGGTTGCATCGTCGGCCACGGTCGCGGTCACGACGGGGTGGCCGCCCTGGAAGATCCACGAGTCCATGATGCGACGGGCCGGCTGATCGGTGGCGGCCTCGATGGCGTCCCACAGGTCGGTGGTCTCGGTGTTGCCGTACCGGTAGGCGTCGAGGTAGCGGCGGATACCGTCGCGGAAGGGCTCCTCGCCCAGGTACTGCTCCAGCATCCGGACGACGGCCGCCCCCTTCTCGTAGGTGAGGACATCGAACATCGCCTCGGCGTCGTCGGGGCTCACGACGGGGAACTCGACGGGCCGGGTCGATGCCAGTGAGTCGACGCCGAACGCTCCGGACCGCTCCCGGGCGAAGCTGTCCCACCGTTTCCATTCGGGCCGGTAGGCGTCGGTCGCCGACACCTCCATGAAGGTGGCGAAGGCCTCGTTGAGCCAGATGCCGTTCCACCACTTCATGGTGACGAGATCGCCGAACCACATGTGGGCCAGTTCGTGGTTGATGACGTCGGTGACGTTCTGGAGCTCGGCTTTCGTGGCCGACTCGGGGTCGGCCAGCAGGAGCGCCTCGCGGAAGGTGACACATCCCAGATTCTCCATCGCCCCGAAGGCGAAATCGGGCACGGCGACCAGATCGAGCTTGTCCCCCGGATAGGGGATGGCGTAGTAGTCGGTGAAGTAGCGGAGGGCGGCCGCGGCCACGTCGACGGGGTAGTGGGTCAGGTGGGTCTGCCCGGGGCCGTGGATGACCCGGACCGGGACGCCGTCGACGTCCACCGGGGCGGTCGCCTCGAGCGGGCCCACCACGAACGCGACCAGGTAGGTGGACATGACCATGGTGTCGGCGAAGGTGATGGTGCGCCGGCCGTCGTCGGTGGGCTGATCGGACACCGCGGCCGCGTTGGACACGGCGAGGTGGTCGGCGTCGACCACCAGGGTGACCCCGAACGTGGCCTTGTACTGGGGCTCGTCCCAGCACGGGAACGCCTGGCGGGCATGGGTCGCCTCGAACTGCGTCGTTGCGATCGTCCGGTCGATGCCGTTCGGATCGGTGAAGGTGCTGCGGTAGAAGCCGACGAGCTTGTCGTTGAGCACACCGGTGAACCGCACCGACAGCGTGTGGGCGCCGGCCGGGATCGCCTGCTCGTCGGCGAACGTGACGCGTTCGCGGTCGGCGTCGGGTGTCGCCGTGAGCGTGCGGACGCCGCCGGACCCGTCGCGCAGCTCGGCGGAGAGGATCTCCAGATCGAGGGCGTTGCACACCAACACCTCGGTCGGCCGGCCGACGGTGAGCTCGATGTCGACCTCGCCCCGGAAGACCGCTCGGTCGAGATCGGGCTCGAGCCGGATGGCGTAGTGGGAGGGAACCGCGTCCCCCGGAAGCCGATAACGATCGCCGGCGTTGGTCACTGCACATCTCCCGTCGGGTGTCGGTCGAGACTACCGGTGGGCGTTCGGATTCTCGTTCTCCGAGAGGTCTTCGATACCGTCGCTCGGCAACCGAGCAGGAGCAGGCATGTCAGTACCGTCAGTAGATGTGGTGTGTATCGGCAACGCGATCGTCGATGTCATCAGCCAGGTTCCCGAATCGTTCATCGACCAGTACCAGCTGGCCAAGGGTTCGATGACGCTGATCGAGACCGATCGGGCCGAGGAGCTCTATACGGCCATGCCGGACCGCTCGGAATCGTCCGGGGGTTCGGCGGCCAACACGGCCGTGGGAATCGCATCGCTCGGCGGCGCGGTCACCTACATCGGCCGGGTGGCCGACGATCCGCTGGGTGACTTCTTCCGGACCGACCTGCGGGCGGCGGGGGTGGGCTACGACGTCCCCGGGGCCACCGACGGTGTGCCCACGGCTCGCTCGATGATCTTTGTCACCCCCGACGCCGAGCGCACGATGAACACCTACCTGGGAGCATCCGGTCTGATCGCACCCGACGATGTCGACGCGACGGTCGCCGGCAGCGGCAAGATCACCTTCTGCGAGGGCTATCTGTGGGACCGCGATGACGCGAAGGCGGCCATCGTCAAGGGGATGGAGGCGGCGCGGGCGGCCGGGTCGAAGGTGTCCTTCACGTTGAGCGATCCGTTCTGCGTCGATCGCCATCGCCACGACTTCCGGGCGCTGCTGGGCGATCAGGTCGACATCGTGTTCGCCAACGAGCTCGAGCTGTTGTCGCTGTACGAGGTCGACGACATCGCCGCCGGGGTCGACCACATCCGCGGCCACGTGGAGGTGGCTGTCGTCACCCGGAGCGAACTGGGCTCGGTCGTGATCACGGCCGACGACGTGATCGAGGTCGCCGCCGAACCGGTGGACGAGGTCGTCGACACCACGGGCGCAGGGGATCTCTACGCCGCGGGGTTCCTCTATGGCTGGGCCGTGGGCGCCGAACCCGGCGAGTGTGCCCGGCTCGGGCACGTGGCGGCCGCCGAAGTGATCAGCCACGTCGGAGCGCGGCCGCTCCAGCCGCTCAGCGAGTTGATCTGAGCGACGCGGTCCCGCTGGTCGGGAACGGCGCTCAGCCGGGCTGGGTGAACGAGGTCGAGAGCAGATCCCGGAGCAGCGTGACGTCGGCGTCGTTCGGCTCGGCGCCCGTGCCGGACCAGTGGTCGGTGCCGTTGACCCAGGTGGCGATCGTCTCGGCCAGATCGCCCGCGGGACTGGCGTAGTCGTTCTCGCCGCTCCGGGGCCACCAGTCGTCGCCCGGTGGGAAGCCGCGCTGGGCCATCCATCGGCTGCGGATGGGCTGGTCGAAGTACGTCACGTCGAGGGCGTGGCCGATCTCGTGTGCGATGACGTGGCGGATCTGCCCGACGGACTGCTCCGGGCGAATCCAGATCGTGATGTGCTGTTCCTGCCAGGAGGTTCCCCCCAACAGCTCCTCGTGGTATCCGGCGAACTCGATGGACCACCCGGGGAGGAGCTGCCGCCAGTCGAACGGGATGGTCTCGAGGGCGGCGGCGCCGGCGGTCTCGGGTGAGGTGGCCGCCCGGTCGGGGTCCGGGAGGGGAGTCCCGAGTGTGGCGGCGGGAAGCAGCGCGGCCAGCTGGGCCGTTGCGGGGTCGTCGGCGGGGTCGTCGGCGCTCGGGACGATCTCGGCACGAGGTTCGGCGGTGGTGTCGGCTCGGGCCAGCATCGTCGAGCCCACCAGTGAGGCGCCGGCCACCACCAACACCGCCGCCACCAGCAGCAGTCGCTGGGTGCGCAGGGAGAGCCACGACTCCTCGACGGTCTCGGTGCTCTCCAGGTGGAACTCGGTCACCCTTCCATCAGTACCAGCCGGGCCCGCGTCCGGTCCTGGGCAATCGGCCTTGCGCGCATGGGCCGGTCGGTCCGCTTCGTTACCCTGGGCCGATGTCCGGATCATCCGCACGCGCCGAGCCGGCGGTCGCCGATCGGCTGATCGAGGCGGCGGGCCAGGTCTTCTCCGCGAAGGGGTACGAGGGGGCGACGGTGGCCGAGATCGCACGGCGAGCCGGTCTCACCACCGGTGCGATCTACAGCCGATTCGACGGGAAGGCCGATCTGTTGCTGGCCGCGATCGACCGCCTCTCCGCGCCGGGCTTCGAGCTGCTGTTCCGAGCCACCCGCTTCGCGGGGCAGTCCGAACAGATCCTCAGCGTCGCCGGCCGGCACCTCGTCGACGTCGATGCCTCGGACGCCGGGGAGCTGCTGCTCGAGGCGTTCGTCGCGGCCCGCCGCGATCCCCAGGTCGCCGAGCTGATGCGGGAGCGACTGGAGGAGCGGGCCGGACTGGTGGCCGAGGTCGTCGAGCGGGCCCAGACCGAGGGCAACATCGACCCCGAGCTCGACACCGAGGCCATCACTCGTTTCGCCCACGCCATCGGACTCGGGTTCCTCCTGTATCGCGCCGTCGGGGTGTCGTTGCCGGCGACTGAGCCGTGGGAGGAGCTCATCGACCGGGTGGTGGCGGGGCTGATCGGCCCACCGGCTCGCTGAGCCGGTGCGATCGAATTACACTCGTGTCATGCGGAGATCCTGTGAGCGACCCACGTGTAGTTTCCCGGCCACGGCGTCGGTCCTGATCGAGCTGGACATCCAGCGGGCCGAGCTGGTCGACCTGGCCGATCCACCCCTCGGCCACCACCACCTCTGCGGTCGCCACGCCGCCTCCACGTCCGTGCCGTTGGGCTGGACCCTGGTCGACAGCCGCTCACCCGAGATCGCGTTGTGGACCGAGCTCCCCGATCAGAAGGCGCGCGGCGCCGTCCGCGTCCTGCACCCCACGCCGGTCCGCGGTGAGGAACCGGTCGAGGTGCCGCTGGAGCCGTTGCCGTTCGGCGCGCCGATCGAACCGGCCGCCGTCACCACCGCCCCCGAGAGGCCGGCCGAGGTCTTCGCCCGGCACGCCGACCTCGATGGGTCCGACGCGCTCGACGCCGCCCTTGCCGCGGCGACCCCGCTGCTGTCTCGGGCGTTTTCCGAGGTGCAAGCCAGCTGAGATCGTCGACTTCCTGAATCGGGCGAGCGCATGCTCACCCGGGTTCACGAGCTGGACGGATCCGACTGTTGGCGGCCGCGCTCGATGACGTCCCGGCGCCTCGCCTCCAGGGCGGCGGCGTCGAATCCACCCGGCATTCGTCCCGCGGTGCGGCGTTCGACGGCCCAGCGGGGATCGGCGTCGAGGGCCTCGCCCTCGTCGTAGATCCTCCGCAGCTGGTCGACGGCCGCCGCGTCGTTGCCGGCGATGTCGGCAGCCAGTCGCAGGGTGGCGGGCAGGAGCTGGTCGTGGGCGACGACGTGGTTGACCAGACCCCACTGCAGCGCGGTGGCGGCGTCGACGAAGTTGCCGCTGAAGCTCATCTCGCGTGCTCGCGTCACCCCGATCCGGGCCGGAAGCCGGACGGTCAGCCCCCAACCGGGCATGATGCCGACGCGCGCGTGGGTGTCGGCGAAGCGAGCCCGTTCGGAGGCGACGAGGAAGTCGCAGGCCAGCGCCAGCTCGAATCCGCCCGTGACCGCCGCGCCGTTGATCGCGCCGATCAGCGGCGTGGGCAACGACCCGATCGGCCCCCGACCGCCCGCCTCGGGGGTGCCCACGAGGCCGCCGCCGCTGTCGGCCAGCGCTTCCAGGTCGAGGCCGGCGCAGAATGCGGGATCGGCGCCCGTCAGGACGATGACGCGGGTGGGGGCGTCGCGGTCCAATTCGGCGATCGTTCCGACGAGCGCGGTGATGAGCTCGGCGTCCAACGCATTACGACGATGGGGCCGGTTGAGCGTGACGACGGCGACGGCGTCGTGATGGTCCACCAGCACCACGCTCACCGCTCGGGACCCCCGAGATCGAAGGGCGGCTTGAAGTCGAACGTCAGGTCGCCCAGCCGCACCAGGGTGGCGCTGATCCAGCCGCCCATGGCGCCGAAGTCACGATCCAGGCGGTTGCCGTCCTCGAGGACGTCCTCGCCCAGCTCGTAGCTGCCCTCGTAGGAGACCTCGATGGCGAACTCCTCCTCGGTGAGATCGCTGGTGAACAACTGGCCGATCGTGGGGCCCGAGCGGATCAGGCGGTCGCCGCCGATCGTGGGCGACTCGGTCGGCAGCCGATCCATGACCGTGCTCGGATCGGGACGGTCGGCCAGCCGTTGCACCCGCAGCACGAGCTCGATGTCGATCCGGGGTGGGTCATCGATCGTCTCGCCGATGTACCACGACCGGTACGCGGTCTGCGCCCAGGTGGGCCAGTCCATGGTGATGTCGGCCTGAACCCGGGGTGGTGTCCCCTCGCCGGGCAGGGCGTAGCTGGTCTCCCAGGTGAGATCGCCGAGGAGCACGTCGGCCTGGAAGCGCTCCTCGAAGGCCTGGCGCTCCAGCAAGGCTCCGTGGAGTGCTTCTCGCAGGGCCCCGATGGCGTCGGTGAAGACGTGGTCGAGCATCAGTCCGGGGCGGACATGAGCAGGACCGGCACCGAGAGCCCCAGCCGCTCGTGGCGCAGGCCGCGTCGATCGCGCCCCTCCTGCACGGCCGGTTTGCGGTCGCCGACCGCGTCACCCAGCAGCGCCGCGGGTGCATCCAGGTCGCCGAGGGTGAAGGCCAGCCCGAAGAACGACGCCGGCTCGTCGCCCGAGGCCCGTGGCGGACCGACCACCTCGATGATCACCTCGCCGGCGCGGTGGAACACCTGCGTCATGGGCGAGCCGTACGACTCGGTGTGGCGCCGCCGCCGTTCGGTCAGTCCGATCGCTTCGAGGGCCTGCACCGTCCGCTCGACGTCGGGGGTCTGGATCACCAGGTGGTCGATCACGGCGGCCGTGTTGGGGTGGTCGGCCGGGGGAGCGGGTTCGCCCGCCGGGATCAGGGGTAGGCCGTCGATCGTCATCACGTCCGCGTCGACGCCGGCCAGCGACCAGGACCGGATGCCCTGCCCGCGGGCGTCGTCGCGAAACCGGAGGGTGACCGACCCGACCCCGCAGCGGCCGTCCTCGACGGCGAATCCGGCGGCCTCCCAGGCCGAGGCCGGATCGTCGATCTCCAGCTGGATGAGGGCGGGCGGTGCGGTGGTCATGCGTATCGGAACGCGACCTTAGTGGTCGTGGCTGGCAGGCTGTCCCGATGCGCGTTCCGATCGACGCAGCGCTCGAGCGGGACCTCCGGGTCATCACCGCCCATCGGGTCCTGCGCCGGACGCCGTTCTGGATGCCGGTGTTCTTCCTCTACTTCACCGAGCGGTTCTCGGTGGGGGCGGCCTTGGCGCTGGGGGGCATGTACTACCTGGTGGTCTTCGTCACCGAAGTGCCGTCGGGTTACGCCAGCGACCGTCTCGGACGGGTTCCGCTCCTGCGGCTCAGCGCCGGTCTGGAGGTCGCGGCGATGGCGCTGTTCGTCTTCGGTGCAGCGTCGCTGACCGCGTTCGCCGCCGCGCAGTGCTGCATGGCCCTCTCGTTCGCGTTCGAGTCGGGGACCGATCAGACGCTGCACTTCGACACGTTGGCGGCGACGGGACGCGAGGAGGAGTTCGCCGACCGGGAGGCGGCGATCTCCCGCCTGGCCCACCTGGGCGTCGCGGTGGGAGCGCTGGGAGGCGGGATCCTCGGTGTCTTCGATCTGCGATGGGCCTACGTGGCGGCCCTGATGGTCGCCCTGACGACGCTGGGGGTCACCGGATTCATGCGCGAACCCGCCAGCCACCGGGGGGACGCCACCGGCGAAACCTTCACCCGACAGCTGCGAACCTGCCTGGGCTATCTGCGGCGACCGTGGCTGGGCTGGCTGTTCACCTTCGTGGTCGTGCAGCTCACCATCGAGCACATTCCGTACGAGTTGGCCCAGCCGTACGTGGCCGAGGCGCTGGACCGGCCCCTCGACGACCTGGGACCGACCGCGCTGGTCACCGGCGTGCTCTACGCCCTGGTCGGGGTGGTCGCCTCCTGGGCCGGCGGGCGCAGCGTCGCACTCCGGAACCGCCTGGGCGTGCGGGGCGCGCTCCTGCTCGTGGCGGCGGGGGAGGTGGGGATCATCGTCGTGATGGCGGCGGTCATCCATCCGCTCGCGACGGTCGTCGTGCTGGGCCGGAACGTGCTGCCCGCGGTCGCCGACGTGATCATCCCCGCCGAGGTGGCGCCGCGGATCCACACCGCCCATCGCGCCACCTACTTCAGCATCACCAGCCTGGCCGGGCGGCTCGGGTTCGGCATCGTGCTCCTGGCGTTGGCGCTCGTGGCGGGCGGGGACCCGCTGACCGGTGCGCTGCTCCGACGGCTCCTGGTGCTGTCCGCCCTCGGCTCGGCGCTCGCGGTGGGTGGACTGTGGATCTGGTCGCGGCGGGTGGGTCCCGACCGCGCCCAAGCGGTAATCTGACGGTCCGTCAGATGCTCGGAGTTGACGTCATGTTGGATCTCCTCATTCGTGGTGGAACGGTGGTCGACGGTACGGGAGCCCCCGGCCGCCGTGCCGATGTCGGCGTGCGCGACGGTCGCATCGTCGAGATCGGCGAGATCACCGACGCCGCCGCCGAGACCGTCGATGCCACGGGCATGGTCGTGTGCCCGGGGTTCGTCGACCCACACACGCACTATGACGCCCAGCTGTTCTGGGACCCTCGGGCCACGCCGTCCAACCTTCACGGCGTGACCAGCATCGTGGCCGGCAACTGCGGGTTCACGTTGGCACCGGTGCATCCCCAGGACGTCGACTACCTGGCCCGGATGATGCAGAAGGTCGAGGGGATGCCGCTCGCGGCGCTCGAGCAGGGGGTGCCCTGGAACTGGACCAGCTATGCCGAGTACCTGGACCGGCTCGACGGCAACCTCGCCGTGAACGCCGCGTTCCTGGTGGGCCATTGCGCCATCCGGCGCCACGTCATGGGCGAGGAGGCCACCAAGGGTGAGGCGTCCGAGGAGCAGCTCGCCCAGATGGAGGCGTTGCTGCACGAAGCGATCGAGGCGGGCGGGTTGGGATTCAGCACCACACTCGCCCGCACCCACTCGGACGGCGCCGGCGATCCGGTCGCCTCGCGCTGGGCCAGTACCGAAGAAGTGCTGCGGCTCTGCGAAGCGGTCGCCGAGCACGAGGGCACCACGCTGGAATTCGCCAGCGACGGGAGCCTCGACGGCTTCGACGAGGCCGACGTCGATCTCATGACCCAGATGTCCCTCAGGGGACAGCGCCCGCTCAACTGGAACGTGCTGACCCCCAACTCGGCCGAGCGGGACCGGTTCGACAACCAGCTCCAGGCCATGGATCGGGTCGCCGAGGCCGGCGCCAAGGTGGTGGGGCTGACGATGCCCATCATCGTGGGCATGAACATGAGCTTCCTCAACTACTGCGCGCTCAACATGCTGCCCGACTGGGGCGACGTATTGGGCCTTCCGGTTCCCGACCGCGTCGAGAAGCTCCGGGACCCCGAGGTGCGGATCAGGCTCAAGGAGCGGGCTGCGTCACCGGATGCGGGCGTGTTCAGCCGCCTCACCGGATGGGACACCTACATCATCGGCGACACGTTCTCCGACGCCAACGAGGGGCTGAAGTGGCGGCGGGTCAACGAGATCGCCGCCGAACGCGGCGACGACGATCCGTTCGACACGCTCCTCGACATCGTCATCGCCGACGACCTGCGGACGGTGCTCTGGCCGTCACCCACCGACAGCGATGACGAGAGCTGGGCCATGCGGGCCGAGTCCTGGGAGCATCCGGGGATCATGATCGGCGGATCCGACGCCGGCGCCCACCTCGATCGCATGTGTGGGGCGCCGTACACCACCAAATGGCTCGGTGACAGCATCCGCGGTCGCAGGCTCACCTCGATGGAGCGCGCCGTCCAGCAGCTGAGCGACGTGCCAGCTCAGCTGTTCGGCCTGCGCGACCGCGGCCGTGTCGCCGAGGGGTACCACGCCGACATCGTCGTCTTCGACCCCGAGACGGTCGACGCCGGGGAGGTCTACCTGCGAGCCGATCTCCCCGGTGACGAGAAGCGGCTCTACGCCGACGCCATCGGTGTGCAGCGGGTCTTCGTCAACGGCGTGGCCACGGTCGTCGACGGTGAAGCGGTCGACACGCTCCCGGGCATCGTGTTGCGCTCCGGCCGCGATACCCGCACCGTCACACCTCCCGGGGCGTGATGGGCCCGGGGTCCGACCCGGTCGGATCCGACCCCCACCGGGGCGGCCCACCCGCCACGCCGTGATCGACGACATCGTCGGGACGGTCGAGGAACTGACCGGACGACGGATCGTGGCCCGTCACGATCCGCCCGGCGACGGGTACACGCCGGCGATCCGGTTCGTCGCCGAGCTCGACTCGGGTGATCGGGTCTTCGTCAAGGCTCCACCGGACGCCCACATCGGCGCCTGGCTCCAGCAGGAGATCTCGATCTACCGCTCGGTCGGCGGGCCGTTCATGCCGGGCTTCGTCGGCGCGCGTGACGCCACGCCGACCGACCCGCCGGTCCTGGTGATCGAGGATCTCTCCGCGGCGCGCTGGCCGCCGCCATGGGACGACGGCGCCGTCGAGGCGGTGCTCGCCGCGCTGGATCGGCTGCACACCGGTCCCACCGTTGCGACCGTACCCACGGTGGCCGTCATGCACGGCTCCCTCCACCGGGACTGGGACCGGGTCGCCGGTGAACCGTCGATCCTCACCGGTACCGGGCTGTGCTCCGCCGACTGGCTGGGGGACGTGCTCCCGCACTTCCGGCGAGCGGCGCACCAGGCACCGCTCGCCGGCGACGCGCTGTGCCACCTCGACGTGCGCAGCGACAATCTCTGCCTGGCGGCCGACGGATCGGCGCGCCTCGTCGACTGGAACCATGCGTGCCGGGCCAATCCCGAGCTGGACCTGGCGTTCTGGATTCCCAGCCTGGCCCACGAGACCGGGACGGCCCCGGAGGAGCTCGGGATCGAGGTCGATCCCGGACTGGCCGCGGTCGTCGCCGGGTTCTTCGCGGCGCGCGCCGGGATGCCCGACATCCCCAAGGCGCCGAGGGTGCGGGGGGTCCAGCTGGCGCAGCTCGCGGTGGCCCTTCCGTGGGCGGCTCGTCGCTGCGGCTTCGCTGCGCCCTGACCCGTCGCGACGCGGCATGATGGCGCCATGA
Source organism: uncultured Acidimicrobiales bacterium (assembly GCA_963697385.1). GTDB lineage: Bacteria > Actinomycetota > Acidimicrobiia > Acidimicrobiales > CAWCAL01 > CAWCAL01. The sequence goes on along the minus strand of CAVONU010000001.1, from coordinate 449,984 downwards.
CGCAGCCGGACGTGACCGCTGATCCCTACGTCGCGGCGGACGTCGCTGCGGCGGCCCTGACCGACGCCGTCGGTCCCGACCACGATGCGGCGATCGTCCTGGGATCCGGGTGGGGCGAGTCGCTCGCATCGCTCGGAACGGCCGGCATCGAGATCCCGGCCGCCGAGCTGCCCGGATTCGCCGGCAGCACCGTCGCCGGTCACAGGGGCACCATCACGTCGGTCACGACCCGCGGGGGTCGCAAGGTGCTGGCCTTCGCCGGCAGGGTCCACCTGTACGAGGGCCACGGGCCCGAGCTGGTCGTCCACGGCGTTCGGACCGCGGTGCGGGCGGGCTGCCGTACCGTCGTGTTGACCAACGCCGCCGGGGGGCTCGACCCGGAGCACCACGTGGGCGACGCCGTCCTCATCTCCGACCACCTCAATCTCCAGGGTGCGTCGCCCATGGCCGGTACCGCCCCTCCGGCCCAGCTGGGCGCCCGCTTCGTCGACCTGACCGACACGTATTCGGACCGGCTGCGGACGATCGCCCGCCAGCTCGACCCGGCGCTGCAGGAAGGCATCTACTGCGGCCTGCGCGGTCCGCACTACGAGACCCCCGCCGAGGTCCGCATGGTGCGCCGCCTGGGCGCAGACCTGGTCGGGATGTCGACCGTGCTCGAAGCGATCGCGGCCCGCCATCTGGGGGCCGAGATCCTGGGGCTGTCCATCGTGACCAACGCCGCCGCCGGGCTGGGGGACGAGGAGCTCGACCACCGGGACGTGTTGGTCGTGGCCAAGGCGTCGGCCGCCCGCACGCTCGCCCTGGTCGGCGGCGTCTTGGACCAGAGCTGATGGGCGCCGCGACGGCCGCCGCCGACCTCCGGGCCCAGGCGGCTCGCTGGCTCCAGATCGACCCCGACCCCGAGACGCGAGCCCAGATCCAGGCGATGCTCGACGCCGACGACCTCGAGCGGCTCGGCCTGCACTTCGGATCCCGGATCGAGTTCGGTACCGCCGGTCTGCGAGCGCCCCGGGGGCCCGGGAGCAATCGGATGAACCGCGTGGTCGTGCGCCAGACCGCCGCGGCACTGGCCCGGCACCTGGGTACCGGTGCCACCTTCGTCGTGGCTCGCGACGCTCGGTACGGCTCGAAGGAGTACGCCGAGGACACCGCACGGGTCCTGGCTGCGGCCGGATGTCGGGTGCTCCTGCTGGACCGGCCGGTGATCACGCCCGTCCTGGCGTTCGCGGTCCACCGCCTCGAAGCGGCCGCCGGCGTCATGGTCACGGCCAGTCACAATCCGGCGGCCGACAACGGCTACAAGATGTACGACGCCGAGGGCATCCAGATCGTTCCGCCCACCGACGTGGCCGTTCAGGCCGCGATCAACGAGATCCTCGTCGAGGGAGGCGATCCACCGTTGGCCCCGGCCGATCATCCGGCGATCGAGTCGGTTCCGGTCGAGCTCGACGCCGGGGTGGTGGGGGCGTACCTGGACGCCGCGCTGCGATGCCTCCGGACACCCGGCGACCGCCGCATCCGTGCGGTGCAGACGTCGTTGCACGGCGTGGCCGACCCCTTCATCCGAGAGGCGTTCCGGCGGGCCGGGTTCCCGCCGCTTGAGGTGGTGGCGTCGCAGGCCCAACCCGATCCGGACTTTCCCACGGTCAGCTTCCCCAATCCGGAGGAACCGGGGGCGCTCGACGCTGCGTTCGAGCTGGCCGCGTCGTCCGACGCCGACATCGTGCTGGCCAACGACCCGGACGGTGACCGGCTCGCGGTGGGGATCCCCACCGGCGACGGATGGCGCCGACTGGCAGGCGATGAGACCGGGTCGCTGCTCGCCGACCACCTCCTGAACGCCACGTCGGGCTCGTCCCGGCTGGTGGTGCGGACGGTGGTGTCGTCGCACATGCTCGACCGGATGGCGGCGCACCATGGCGTGCAGTCGGCCGTGACGCTGACCGGGACCAAGTGGATTCCCCGGCCCGCGCTGGAACGACCCGACCTGCGGTTCCTCTTCGGGTACGAAGAGGCGCTGGGGTATGTGGTGTCCCGCGAGATCCGTGAGAAGGACGGGGTGGCTGCCGCGCTGTTGATGGCCGAGATCGCGGCCGGCCTGGCCGCCGAGGGGCGCACCATCCAGGATCGCCTCGACGATCTGGCGGTCACCTACGGGCTGCACTACACCGGCCATCTGTCGATCCGGCTCGAGGGCCCCGATCCCACCGCGGCCCGCAACGAGCTGATGGAGCGGCTCCGCTCGTCACCAGCGACCCGGCTGGCCGGCACCGAGGTGGTCCGGACCCGCGACCTGCTCGACGACCCCGACCTGCCTTCCAGCAACGTCCTGGTCTTCGAACTGGCCGACGGATCGTGGGTGGCGGTGCGCCCGTCGGGGACCGAGCCCAAGGTCAAGGTCTACGCCGAGGCCTACGTCGACGTCGAGGTCCGGGACGAGCTGGATGCGGCCCGAGCCACCGGCGCGGCCCGCATCGACATCCTCCTCGCCTCGATCCGCGACCTCCTCTGAGCCGGATCTGGCGCGACTCAGCGACCGCTGGGGTGGCGAAGTCGCTCCAGAATCAGCTGCTGCGGGCGGTTTCGAACCACGGGACGAGGACCTCGTGGATCAGGGCGGAGCGCTCGGGGAACGGGGCGAAGGCACTCTTGGCCGCGTTCAGCGTGAACCGCTCCATCTCGTCCCAGCCGTAGTCGAAGGTGGTGACCAGCCGGTGGAGCTCCTCGGAGGCCGAGGTGTTGGACATCAGCCGGTTGTCGGTGCTGATCGTGACCCGGAAGCCCAGTCGGTCCAGAAGGTCGACCGGATGTTCGGCCAGCGACCGGGCGGCGCCGGAGTGGATGTTCGAGGTGGGGCAGATCTCCAGGGGGATCCGCCGGTCGCGCACGTAGGCGGCCAGCTCGCCCAGGACCGGCTCCAGGTCGCTCTGGTCGATGTCGTCGACGATGCGGATGCCGTGACCGAGCCGTTCGGCACCGCACCACTGGATGGCCTTCCAGATGGAGGGCAGCCCGTACCCCTCACCCGCATGGATCGTGATGTGGTGGTTGGCTCGACGCAGGACGTAGAACGCGTCGAGGTGCTCGTCGGGGGGATACCCGTGCTCGGGTCCGGCCAGATCGAAGGCCACCACCCCCTGGTACCGGTGGCGGACGGTCAGCTCGGCCACCTTGTCCGATCCGGGGGTCTCGCGCATCGCGCAGCAGATGGCGTAGACGGTGATGTCGCGGTCGGCCGAGCCCTGGGCGAACCCCGCCAGGATCGCGTTGACGACCTGATCCATGGTCAGGCCCCGCCGGGTGTAGAGCTCGGGAGCGAACCGGACCTCGGCGTAGACGACCCCGTCGGCGTCGAGGTCCTCGGCGCACTCGGCCGCCACCCGCTCCAGCCCCTCCTCGGTCTGCATCACCCCAACCGTGTGGGCGAACGTCTCCAGGTAGAGCTCCAGGTTCTTTCGCGCCGCGCCGACGGTGAACCACTCCTGGAGCTCCTCGACATCGGTGGTCGGCAGTGTGTGGCCGATCTCGGCCGCGAGGTCGATCACCGTCTCCGGCCGCAGACCCCCGTCGAGATGGTCGTGCAGCAGCACCTTGGGCAGGGCCCGGATCTGGTCGAGGGTCGGCCGATCCACTTCACGACCACCCGTACTGGCGGTCGCCGGCGTCGCCCAGACCGGGCACGATGTACCCCACGTCGTTGAGCCGCTCGTCGACCGATGCCACGACCAGCCGGTCCGCACCACCGTGGGCATCGACGGTGGCCACACCTTCGGGCGAGGCGAGCACCCCGACCACCACGGTCGAGCCGCCGTTGCGCTCGGTGACCACGTCGAGGGCTCGGCTCACCGTTCCGCCGGTGGCGACCATCGGGTCGAGCACGAAGACCGGCCGCCGCTCGAGATCCTGCGGGATCGCCGCCAGGTAGCGCTCCGCCTCGAGCGATGCTTCGTCGCGGCGGAAGCCGAGCATGGCCACGTGCCCCTGCGGGAGCAGCCGCTGCGCCGCATCGAGCATGCCCAGTCCGGCCCGCAGCACCGGTGCGATCAGGGGTTCGACCCGAAGTTCCTGTGCCGCGGTGGGTTGGATCGGCGTCGTGACCTCGACGGTCTCGGTGGGAAGGGTCCGGGTGGCCTCGACCATGAGGAGCAGGCTCAGATCGTGCAGCGCACGCCGGAAGGCCGCCGACCGGGTCGAGGCATCGCGCAGGATCCGCAGCCGGTCGGCGGCGATGGGGTGGTCGACGACGTGGAGGTCCATGGATGAGGTCTACACCACTAGGAGGGAACCCGACCGCGGATCAGTGGCACAGGGGGCGGGGCGCTGCCGTCGATCGAGATCGAGGCTTCGGCCTCGGGGCGGGCTCGAACCAGTGCGTCCTCGTCATCGGAGTGAAGGGTCATCACCGGCTGGCCGACCCGGACGGGGTCGCCGATCTGAACCTCGAGGCGCACGCCGGCGGTGGGGGAGACGGGATCGGTCTGCACGGTGCGCCCCGCCCCGAGGTCCCACGCAGCCCGGCCGACCCCCATCGCGTCGAGGTCGGTGACGACACCGTCCTCGACCGCGGTGACCACCTCGGTATGCCGCGCCACGGGGAGCGGAGCGTCAGGATCGCCCCCCTGAGCGATGACCATCGCTCGCCAGCGATCCATGGCGGCTCCGCCGTCGAGTGCCGCCGCCGGATCGGCGTCGACGCCGGCCAGGTCGAGCATCTCCTCGGCCAGGGCCAGCGTGACTTCGCGCAGGTCGGCGGGACCCCCACCGGCCAGGCAGTCGACGGCCTCGGCGACCTCCAAGGCGTTGCCGGCCGTTCGCCCCAGGGGCGTGTCCATGCCGGTGAGCAAGGCGCGGGTCCGAACGCCGTGGGCCTCGCCGAGCTCCACCATGGTTCGGGCCAGGCGCTCCGACTCGTCCGGATCATGAAGGAAGGCGGCCCGGCCGACCTTGACGTCCAGCACCAATGCGTCGGTGCCGCTTCCGATCTTCTTCGACATGATCGACGACGCGATGAGCGGGATCGACGGCACCGTGCCCGTGACGTCGCGCAGCGCGTACATTCGACGATCGGCCGGGGCGACGTCAGCGCTGGCCGCCATGATGAAGCAGCCGACGTCGGTCAGCTGCTGCCGTGCGGCGATGAGGTCGAGGGTGGAGGACCACCCGGGGATGGACTCCATCTTGTCGAGCGTGCCACCGGTGTGGCCGAGGCCTCGGCCGGAGACCTGCGGCACCGCCGCCCCGCAGGCGGTCACGAGGGGGCACAGGACCAGCGACACCTTGTCGCCGACACCACCGGTGGAATGCTTGTCCACGGTCGGACGGCCGACGTCGCCCAGGTCGATGCGGCTGCCGCTCCGGACCATGGCATCGGTCCACGTCGCCAACTCGTCGTGGTGGAGTCCGCGGAACACGATGGCCATCAACAGCGCGCTCGCCTGGTGATCGGGGATCCGCCCGATCGTGAACTCATCGATGAACCAGCGAATCTCTCTGTCCTCGAGCGGTTCGCCGTCGCGCTTCCGTTCGATCAGGTGGACGATGTTCAGGTCGGCCACGACGTCGCTCCCGGCTCGATCATGAAGAGGGGAGATCGTCCGGTCCGAACGCGTCCGGGAGCAGGTCGGCCAGCCGGATGCCGGCTTCGGCCAGCCGGCCGTCGGCGTCGCCTCTCGCGACCCGGAGGTCGGCGCCCGCGGCCTCGTAGAGGATCTGGCGGCAGGCGCCGCACGGCATGAGCGGCTGGTCCGCCGCATCGGGCGACCAGGTGGCGACGGCCACCAGGCGTTCGTAGCCGCCGGCGTGGAGCGCCGCCACCAGGCCGGCCTCGGCGCAGGTCCCGACCGGGTAGCTGGAGTTCTCGACGTTGCAGCCGACGACGACGCGCCCCGACTCGGTCAGTGCGGCGGCGCCGACCCGCAGGCCCGAATAGGGTGCGTACGCCCGCTCGGCCACCGCCATGGCCTCGGACCGCAGCCGGCTCCAGTCGACGTCGTTCATTGCTTGATGTAGGGCTGGCCGTCGGCGGCCGGCGGTCGGGCTCGTCCCACCACGCCGGCCACCACGATCACGGTGACGATGTAGGGCGTCATGGCCAGGAACTCCGACGGAATGGGCGTGCCGAGGATGCCGAGCTTGCCCTGGAGGGCCCGGGCGAAGCCGAAGACCAGACCGGCTCCGAGGGCGCCGAAGGGCCTCCACCGGCCGAAGATCATGGCCGCCAAGCCGATGAAGCCGACACCGGCGGTGATGTTCTCCTCGAACCGCGACACCTGCGAGAGCGTGATGAACGCCCCGCCGAAGCCGGCGATCATGCCGCCGAAGATGACGTTGCGGTATCGGGTCTTGTACACGTCGATGCCCAGCGTGTCGGCGGCCTCGGGATGCTCGCCCACCGAGCGGGACCGCAGACCCCACCGGGTGTAGAAGAGCCCGAGGTGCAGCCCGATCACCAGGATGAACATGCCGTACACGAAGAGGCTGTGGTCGAAGAACATCGGTCCGATGACCGGAATGTCGGACAGCAGCGGGATCGGGTAGGCGCCGAACCGGCCGGGTGAGTTGAGGTGGGGGGCGTCGGTGAGGATCCGCGAGGCGAGGAAGGACGTGAGTCCGAGCGCGAAGATGTTGATGACGACGCCGACGATGATCTGGTCGACCAGGAACTTGATGCTGAGCAGGGCCAGCACGAAGCCGAGGAGGGCACCGACCGCCACGGCCGCGATGAGACCGACCCAGATGTTGACGGCCGAGCCCACGATGGTGCCGACGAACGCGGCGGTGAGGAGCTGACCCTCGATCCCGATGTTGATGACCGCCACCCGCTCGCAGGTGAGTCCGGAGAGGGCACCCAGGGTGACGGGAACGGCCAGGATCACGGTGCTGCGGAGCATTCCGACGAGGCTGAACGATGCGCCGGCCGCGGCCCAGCCCAGGAAGGCCAGGACGAAGAGACCGAGTCCGATGGCCAGGCGGAGGTTGGTCCGCCGGATGTCGACCCGGGCGAACTGCAGGCCGGCCAGAAAGGCCAGGAGGGCGGCGACCACGAAGCTGAGGATCCGGGTGTTCGCGGTCCACTCGAGATTCTGGAACCGTTCACCGGCCAGCGAGAGCTGGAAGCTGGCGTCCAGATCGGGGTCGACGTTGATGCCGAAGGCCCACAGGACGAACGCGGCGAGGAGCAGCAGCACGACGCCGATGGACGTGGCCCGCCGCTCGTCCCTGGTGAGCCGCGTCCGCTTCTCCGGCTCGTCCTCGACCGGCGGTGATGGGGCGGTGTCGGTCATGCGCCCCACCCGCTGGAGACGACTGCGGTGTCCTCGTCCCCTTCACTCGGTTCGGGCAGCCGGTAGATGGCCCGGATCACGGCGGGAGCGGCGATGAACACGATGATGAGCGCCTGGATGACGATGACGAGGTCGATCGGGACGCCGGCGACCCCCTGCATCTCCCGTCCACCCGCCCGCAACGCGCCGAACAGGATGCCGGCCCACAGCACGCCGACGGGATTGGATCGACCGAGCAGGGCGATGGAGATGCCGTCGAAGCCCGTGGTGCCGGCGAAGTTGGACTGGGCCCGGAAGGGCTCCAGTCCGAGGATCTGGTTGGCGCCCGCCAGCCCGGCCATGGCTCCGGCGATCGCCATGACCAGGACGAAGACGAGCGTCGTCTTCATGCCGGCGTAGCGCGCCGCCTCGGGATTGGCCCCCACGGAGCGGAACTCGAAGCCCAGGACCGAGCGGTAGAGCAGCCAGTGGGTGAATGCGACCGCGGCCAGCGCGACGAAGAACCCGATGTGGACCCGGTAGTCCGACCCGAACAGTCGGGGGAGCTCGGCCGCCTCGTTCACGGGCTTGGAGATGGGATCGTCGCGACCCGGAGCCTGGAAGAAGCGGGTGGTCAGGAGGTAGCTGACGAAGAACAGCGCGATGAAGTTGAACATGATGGTGGTGATCACCTCGTGCGCGCCCGTCTTGGCCTTGAGATAGCCCGGGATGGCCCCCCAGATCCCTCCCGCCACGATCGCAGCGACCAGCGACAGCGTGATGAGCGGCACCGCCGGAAGGTCCACGGAGAAGCCGACGTAGAGGGCCGCCATGCCGCCCATGTGGAGTTGCCCGTTCGCGCCGATGTTGAACAGCCCAGCCTGGAACGCCAGGGCGACCGCCAGGCCGGTCAGGATCAGCGGGGTGGCCGAGAAGAGGGTCTCCGAAAGCGCCCGGCCCGAGCCGATCGATCCCTGGAACAGGGCCACGTAGGCGTCGGACACGTCGTCGACCGTCTGGCTGAGGGCCTCGCCGGGGTCGCTGCCCCACAGCCGCAGGTTGTCCACGTTGGTGAGGGCGATGATCACCGCGCCCAGGAGCAGGGCGGTGAAGAAGGCGAGCGTCGGGATGAGGAGCGCCCGCCGCACCTGCGTCCCGACGCCCGTGGTGCGGTTGACGATCCCCTCCCGACCCACGCCGCGGTCGTCGGTCTCGTTCTCTCCCCCGGGGTGCTCCAGACCGGTCGGGTCGTCGCTCACGAGGCGACCCCCGATCCCAGCATGGCCAGACCCAGTTCGGTGGTGGTGGCCGTCGCGGCGTCGAACTCACCGGCGATCCGGCCGGCGTGCATCACGATGATGCGATCGGCAAGCGCCATCACCTCTTCCAGCTCGGACGAGACGATCAGGACGGCGGAGCCGGCGTCTCGCTCCTCGACGATCCGACTGTGGATGTACTCGATCGACCCGACATCGATCCCGCGGGTGGGTTGGGAGGCGATGACCAGACGGGTGTCGCGGGCGAACTCGCGCGCCACGATGACCTTCTGCTGGTTGCCGCCCGAGAGTGTGGCCAGCGTCGTATCCACGCTGGGGGTCCGGACGTCGTACTGCTCGACGAGCTCCTCGGACACCCGCCGGGCCTCGGTCCAGCGCATCTGGACCCGGCCGGAGTACGGCTCCCGGTGGTAGGAGTCGAGCACCATGTTCTCGTAGACCGGGAAGTCCATGATGAGGCCCATTTCCTGCCGGTCCTCCGGCACGTGCGCTACCCCCGCGTCGTGCACCTGCCGGGGAGACGCTTCGGTGGTGTCGCGGTCGCCGATCCGGATCGATCCGGCGGCGGCGGGCCGCAGCCCGGTGAGCGATTCGACCAGCTCGGACTGCCCGTTGCCCTGGACGCCGGCGATGCCGACGATCTCGCCGCTGCGGACCTGGAACGAGACGTCCTTCACGGTCATCTGCTCGCGGTCGTCGCGCACGGCAAGGCCTTGGACGTCGAGCACGACGTCGCCGGGCTCGGCCTCGGCCTTGTCGACGGTCAGCGACACCGGGCGGCCGACCATGAGCTCGGCCAGATCGCTCTCGTCGACGTCCGACGGCAGCACCTCGGCCACGGTCCTGCCGTTGCGCATCACCACGATGCGATCGGCCAGTTCGAGGGCTTCGCCCAGCTTGTGACTGATGAAGACGATGCCCTTGTTCTCGTCGCGCAGCCCGTTCACGATCTGGAAGAACTCCTCGACCTCGGGCGGCGTCAGGACCGCCGTGGGCTCGTCGAAGACGAGGTACTCGGCCTGGCGGTGCAGCACCTTGATGATCTCGACTCGCTGCTGCACCCCGACCGGGAGATCTTCGACGAGCGCTTCGGGATCCACCTGCAGGTTGAACCGCTCGGAGATCTCGGTGACGGCGCGTTCGGCCTTCCGCCGGTCCAGCCAGCCGGTCGGCCCCGAAGGCTCATTGCCGAGGATGACGTTCTCGGCGACCGTGAACACCGGAACGAGCATGAAGTGCTGGTGCACCATGCCGATGCCCGCGGCGATCGCGTCGGCCGGCGAGGAGAAGGGGAGGGTCGCGCCGTCGACCAGGATCTCGCCCTCATCGGGTGTGTAGAGCCCGCAGACCATGTTCATGAGCGTGGTCTTGCCCGCGCCGTTCTCCCCGAGGAGCGCCACGATCTCGCCCCGCTCGACCGTGAGATTGACGTCGTCGTTGGCGATGACACCCGGGAATCGTTTGGTGATTCCCCGAAGCTCGAGTTGCACGTCACCTCCGGCTGCGCTGCGGCGAAACTTCGTCGGTCGGGTGGGCCCGTCGCCGGGCCGACCCGACCGAGCTCAGGTCACGAGAACGAGTGGTCAGCCTTCGCCGAGCTGCTCGTTGTAGTACTCGGCGCCGCGAGTGAAGCCGTCCATGAAGATGGTGACCGTCGGGAAGGGTTCGCCCCCGTAGGTGCCCAAGACGCCGGTCTCGCTCACCCCCGCCGCGAGGTACCCGGCCAGGAAGGCCGCCTCGTCGGTCTGGTAGACGAGCTGGAGCACGTTGTCGTACTGGTTCTCGAGCACGTTGTCGATCATGGTCCAGTTGATGTCGGGGTTGGCCGCGGCGTTGATGTCGGTGACCTCGCCCAAGGCGAACCCGACCGTCACGATGTGCTCGCAGCCCTGGGACAGGAACACGTCGATGTTGGGCTGCCAGTCCTCGGGTGCGTCGGACTCGAGGAAGGTCGAGTCCTCGGTGGCGTAGCCCGCGTCCATGGCGTCCTGAACGCCCTGCCACGCGCTCTGGTTGAAGCTGCGGTCGTCGACGCCGGCCAGGTCGGTGACCAGGCAGGTCTTCACCGGCGTGGCCTCGCTCGCATCCGCGATCTCCGGCTCCGGGATGGGTGACCCGGCCCCGAAGGTGGGATCGGCCGTGGCCGCCGTGACCTCACCGCTGGCGATGGCCTCGGTCACGGTCTCGAGCTCGGCGCGGAGCTCGTCGGACACCCTGTCGTCCCAGCTGTGGTAGTCGGAGAGCCCGACGCCCCCGTTGGCGAGCGTGCCCAGTCGCAACCCGGGCTCGAACGCACCGGTCGCATCAGCGGCGATCGAGTCGGTCACGTAGCTGATGAGCTCCTTCTCGATCGTGGTCAACCAGAGGTCCTGGTACTCAGCGGCCATGGCGTCGAAGGCGTCGACGTCGACGCCGATGAGGGCGGCGTCCAGGCCGCGCTCGGTGATGGCGTCGCCGGCGGGCAGGTTGATGGCTCCACCGACCGGGAGGATCATGTCGACGCCCTCGTCGAACAGGCTCTCGGCGGTGGAACGGGCCAGCGACATGTCGGTGAACGATCCGGTGAAGACACCCTCCTGGGTCTCGACGTCCCAGCCCTTGACCTCGATGCCGCCCGAGGCATCGTCATCGTCACCGCACGAGGCGGCGATGAGGGAGAACGCGAACAACAGGGCGAGCAGGCGGAACCACCGTGATCGCAGCATGAAGATGACCTCCAGGGTCAAGGGAAGGCTCGGTCGGACACCGGCCGGTCAGCTCGGCAACCTACTCCGGCGAGCTGAAGGTCTCCACCTGCGCCACGCTGCGTGGTCGACCCCGCGTCTCACCCCGGGTTCGTCGCTCTCCCGGCCACGGTCGGTCAGTAGAAGACGCAGCGGCAGCGATGGCGGGGACGCGCCTTGTAGACCGAGCCGCCCCCGCGGTTCCACAGGACGTAGTCGAGGCGGCCCGAGGTGGCACGGGGATCGCCGGCCGCCCGCAGCTGCCGGCCGATCGACTCGACCGCATGAATCGCGGCGGCGCGGATCTCGACCTCCGCCGGTTCGCCGGACTCGAGCAGCTCGCCACGGTCGAGACGTTCGACGAGCCGGGGCTCGAACGTGAGCACCCCGTCCAGCCGGAGGACGTGGGGGACCAGATTGTCGGCGTAGATCGTGAGGTGGTCGAGGTCGTCGAAGCGTCCCGGTCCGGACCCTGAGAACGCGCGATCGAGGTCGCCGGCCACGATCTGGGCCCGCTTGTAGAGGGGGACGTCGATCGTGGTCCCGTCCGGCAACTCGTACGGGGATCGGTCGTGGAAGAACGGGAGCTGATCGAGGATGCCCACCAGCCGGGCGGCGGAGTGGTCGGCGTGTTCGACCATGGCGGTGAACGATCCGTCGAACCGGTCGTCGACCAGCTCACCGAGGTCGTTCCAAGCCGTGGCGAAGAGGGCCATCAGCTCGGCGGCCTCGCCGTCGGGGTCCTGGTCGAAGACCCCGCAGATCTCGTCCGTCGTGAACGACCGCAATCGGTCGCTGGTCAGCGGGCCGGTCGACGCCACCAGATCCTGCAGCGACGCGGCCACGGTGTGGTAGCCGCTCATGCCGGGGCGCTTCCGCAGGACCGGAAACCATCCGCTGCCGAAGTTGATCGCGTCGAGAGCGACGACGAAGGCGGTGGTCGCCTCGGCGTCGCCCCGGATCTGGTGAGCGGGATCGGCGAAGGGCGCGTCCACCAGATCGACGGGGAACGCGCGGGCGTAGCGGTCGAGGGCGTCACCGTCGATGTGGACGTGGCGCGCCGCGCCGGCGACTTGGGCGCAGCGGGTCCGTATGTCGTCGAGGACGGTCGCGCTCACGCGGGGTCGGACGGCTCGGGCATCGTGCACGCCGGGGTCCCGCCGAGCATGCGATGTCGATTCTCGGCGACGACCGAGTAGACGCCGGCCGCCAGCCAGGACACGGGCGGGACGAGCATGATCCGACCGACGACCCTCCAGCCGGGACCGGTGCTGGCCATGAGGGCGCGCGCGATGCTTCGGGCGCCCCGGTGGCGGGTGCCATCGGGGTCGACCCAGTACGCGACGGTGGTGACGTCGGCTTCGCTCAGGTGGAGCGACTCGAGGTCGGTCCACTGCCAGGGCACGACGTCGATCGCATCGGGCAGGCGAGCCTCGATCCAGTGGGCGCTGGACGTGCAGAACGCACAGTCGCCGTCGAAGACCAACATCGACCGAGCGATCTCGGCCGGGGGATTCACGATGGGCGCAGTGGTGCCGCCGCTAGCGACCGGCGTTGGGCTTGCGGCGGTGGTTGGCCTTGGACCGGCGGGCCTTGGCCCGGCGCTTGCTCGTCTTCTTCGACATGCCTGCAGGCTATCGGGCGGCGTGGGTCGCGGCCCAGGCTGTGAGCTCCTCGGCCGCCCAGCTGTTGACCACGGACTCGATCGGCACGTCGCAGGCGGCCGCCTTCGCACACCCGTAGGGCTGCCATTCGAGCTGACCGGGAGCGTGGGCGTCGGTGTCGATCGCCACCTTGCAGTCCCACTCGACGGCCAGGGACAGCAGGTCGTCGGGAGGGTCCAGTCGCTCGGGCCGGCAGTTGATCTCGACCGCCGTGTCGAACTTGGCGCAGGCGGCGAAGACGATCTCGGCATCGAAGTCGGACGGGGGGCGGCCCCGGCCGGTGACCTTGCGGTTGGTGCAGTGCCCGAGGATGTCGATGTGAGGGTTGGCGACCGCCATGACCATGCGCCGGGTCATCGCCTCGCGATCGAGCCGGAGCTTGGAGTGCACGCTGCCGACCACCAGATCCAGGCGGCCCAGCAGTTCGTCCGACATGTCGAGGGAACCGTCCTCGAAGATGTCCACCTCCATACCGGTGAGCACGCGGAACGGCGCCAGCTGCTCGTTGACCTCCCGGATCTCGTCCAGCTGTCGGAGCAGCCGTTCCTCGGAGAGTCCGTGGGCGATGGTGAGGCGGGCGGAGTGGTCGGTCAGCACCAGGTACTCGTGGCCGAGGTCGCGGGCGGTCTCGGCCATCTCGGTGATGCTGGCTCCACCGTCGGACCAGGTGGAATGCAGGTGGCAGTCGCCGCGGAGCGCGTCCCGATAGGGGGCCGCGGCGGCGGTGAGCTCGATCACACTCCGAGCCTCGAGGTCGGCGACGTACGGGGAGGGCTCGCGCCGGACCGCGGCCTCGATGACCCCACCGGTGCTCTTGCCGATCCCGTCGAGCGCCTGAACCGTGCCGGCCCGCACGCGTGCGGCGATGGCGTCGGCGCCGAGCTCGGCGACGATGTCGATCGCCCGCTGGAACGCCTTGACCTTCGGCTGAGGCGCCAGCTCCCGGTCGAGCAGGTAGACACATCGCCGGAGCGCTGCGATCGGGTCACCGGCCCAGGTCGGTTCACCGCTCGTCGTGTCGCCCATCCCCGCACGCTACCAATCGATACTTGGGCAGCTACCCCCCACAGGTGCGGGTATCCGCTCAAGTTTCGGTGCCGAGGGGGGAGCTACCGGCCGCCGCGGCCGCTGCGGCGACGGGGTGGGCGGCGGCCTTCCCCCTGGGCCTGGCGTTGCTCGGTCCGTTGGCGGTCGACCGCCTCGGCCTCGGCGACCAGCTTGTGGAAGCTGTCGAGGCGGCGGGCCTCGAGCTCGCCCGACTCGACCGCGGCGCGGACCGCACAGCCCGGTTCGGCGTCGTGCTGACAGTCGCGAAAGCGGCAGCCGGCGGCCAGCGCCTCGATCTCGGGGAAGGCCAGCTCGAGGCCGGCGGTCGCCTCCCACAGGCCCAGCGCTCGCAGCCCCGGCGTGTCCAGGATCACGCCGCCGCCGGGGATGGGGAGCAGGTGCCGGGTGGTGGTGGTGTGCCGGCCGCGGGCGTCCCCGCTGCGCACGTCCGCGGTCTCCTGCTGTTCGTCGCCGATCAGGGCGTTCACCAGCGTTGACTTGCCGGCCCCCGAGGCGCCGAACATGGCCACGGTGGCGTTGTCCTCGAAGGACGCCCGCAACGCCTCGAGGCCCTGACCCGTGACCGCGCTGATCACGTGGACGGGATCGTCCCCGGTCACGGTTCGCACCTCGGCCTCCACCTCGGCCACGTCCTTCGAGAGGATGTCCGGTGCCACGTCGGCCTTCGAGAGGATGACGGCCGGATCGGCGCCGCTCTCGTGGACCAGGACGAGTGAGCGCTCGATCCAGGCCAGGGACAGGTCGCGGTCCAGCGGCACGAAGATGAACACGTGGTCCAGGTTGGCGGCCAGGATCTGCTCGCTGGCCCGGTCGGCGGGATCGCGCCGGGTGAGCACCCCGTGTCGGGGGAGGACGGCGATCACGGCCGGGCGGCGGTCGTCGGGGACGAAGACCACCCAATCGCCGACGGCGGGCTGCACGAGGACACCCGCCCCGCGGGAGACGCGACCGTCGGTGCTCACTCGAAGGAGCCCGTCAGCGGCCATGACCTGGGTGCCACGACGGTCCACCCGCGTGACCCGCCCGACCTCGGCGGACCGGGCGTCGGCATCGGGCACCGCCGACGCGAGATCGGCCGCGACCTGGTCGGTCCAGCCGAACCGTGTCAGCGCGTGTGAGGATTCGATGGGCGCCTCCGGGTCGAATGGTGTGTGGACGTCGGGTCCGGGACAAGCGTACGGGACCCCGCCGGCGGGCGCTTCGCTGCGGGCGGGGTCCTCGGGAGTTCGGCGAACGCGAGTTGCGCTCTGTCTTCCCGCTGAACTCCTTCGGGACCCCGCCGGCGGGCGCTTCGCTGCGGGCGGGGGCCCGGTAGCCTGCCGCCGATGGAACGCTTCGGATTCGTCGGCCTCCCCAACGCGGGGAAGTCCTCGTTGTTCAACGCCCTGGCCGGCGGGGGTGCGCTCGCCGCGCCGTATGCCTTCGCCACGACCGACCCCAACGTCGGGGTGGCGACCGTGCCCGACGATCGCCTCGACCGGCTGGCCGAGATGAGCAAGAGCAAGAACGTGGTGCACGCGACGGTCCAGTTCTACGACATCGGAGGGCTGGTGGCCGGAGCCAGCCAGGGCGAGGGCCTGGGCAACAAGTTCCTGGGCGGCATCCGCGAGGTCGACGCCATCGTCTATGTCCTGCGGGCGTTTCCCGACAGCGATGTCCCCGGGCCGACCGATCCGATCGAGCACCTCGAAGTCCTGGAGACCGAGCTCACCCTTGCCGATCTCGAGTCGGTCGAGGACAAGGTCAAGAAGCGGCAGAAGGCGGCCGAGCAGGACCCCTCGCTCCGTTCCGAGGTGGTGGCGCTGGAGGCGGCGGTCCAGAGTCTGGCCGAGGGCACGCCGCTGTACCGCAGCGCACTCGACGACGAGCAGCGCGAGCTGCTGCGTTCCTGGTCGCTCCTGACGAACAAGCCGGTGCTGGCCCTGGTCAACGTGGGCGAGGATCAGCTGGCCGACGTCGCCGCGCTGATCGCTCCCATCGAGTCGTCGTTGGGCGATGCCGCCGATGTCTTCGGCGTGAGCGTCCAGCTCGAGGCCGAGGCGGCCCAGCTGGATCCCGACGAGCGAGCCGAGATGCTCGAGGGACTGGGTCTGGGGCAGGGAGCCCTGCCCCGATTCATCAAGGCCGCGTACCACCGGCTGGGGCTGCGCACCTTCCTCACCACGGGGGAGAAGGAGAGCCGGGCCTGGACGTTCCGGGCCGGGTCCACCGCGCCACAGGCCGCCGGTCGGATCCACACCGACTTCGAACGCGGCTTCATCAAGGCCGAGGTCATCCAGTGGGACGTACTCCTCGAAGCGGGGTCGTGGCACGCCGCCCGCGACGCCGGGACACTCCGGGTCGAAGGCAAGGACTACGTCGTCGTGGACGGTGACGTGATCGAGTTCCGTTTCAACGTCTGAGGGCCGGCGGGGATGGACCAGCCCACCATCGAGACCGACCGGCTGCTCCTGCGCCCGTTCGCCGATGCCGACGCACCGCGGTACCGGGAGATCCTCACGACCCCCCAGGTGCGCGCGGCCCTGTACGTCCCCGACGGATTCGGCCTCGACCAGGCGTGGAACCAGATGGCGATGTGGCGGGGCCAGTTCGCCCTGCGCGGGACGGGGCAGTGGGCGGTCGAGGAGAAGGCCACCGGTCGGATGATCGGCCGGGCGGGCACGCACCGGCCCGCCCGTGACGACTGGCCCGGCATCGAGATCGGCTGGGCGCTCGACCCCGATCGCTGGGGCCGTGGATTCGCCACCGAGGCGGGTCGGGCGTCGGTCGAGTGGGCGTTCGCCCACCACGACGTCGGTGACCTGTTCAGCGTGATCCTGCCGGACAACGGACCGTCGGCAGCCGTGGCGGAGCGGCTCGGCTTCTCGATCGTCGAGACGCGCATCCTGTCCCATTTTCCCCGAGCCGCGCACGACATCTGGCGCCTGGCGCGGCCGTAGAGTGTGCCCATGGCTTGGCTGGTGCACGAGGGCGAGGTGCTCGCGTCACTCGAGGTGGCGACGACCGCCGCCGCCCGTCGGCGCGGCCTGCTGGGACGCGACGAGCTCGACGGCGCCCTGCTGCTGAAACCGGCCCGCATGGTGCACACGGTGCGCATGCGCTTCCCGATCGACGTCATCTTCTGTGACGTCGACCTGCGCGTGGTCGACATCGTCACCATGGCGCCCAACCGGCTGGGCGCACCCCGTTTGAAGGCGAGTGCCGTGGTCGAGGCGCCGGCCGGCGCCGCCGGGCGCTGGAACCTGCGGCGCGGCGATCAGCTCGACGTCAAGCAATGACCGGTCGGCTGGCCGTGGTGGCCACGCCCATCGGCAATCTGGGCGACCTCGGTGATCGGGCCCGTCGGTGGCTGGCCGATGCCGACGTGATCGCGTGCGAGGACACCCGCCGGACCCGTTCGCTCCTGGGTCATCTCGGGCTGACGGTGCCGACGCTTCGGCGCGTCGACGACCACACCGAAGCGGGCGAGGCCGAACGGATCGTCGACCTGGTGCGCGACGGCCGGCAGGTCGTGCTCGTCAGCGACGCTGGCACGCCGGGCATCTCCGACCCCGGGCAGCGCGTGGTCGACGCGGTGCTCGACGCGGGGCTCGAGGTCGAGGCCGTCCCCGGACCCTCGGCCATCCTGGCCGCGCTCGTGGCCAGCGGGATGCGGGCCGATCGGTTCACCTTCGAGGGATTCCTCCCCCGGAAGGGGCCGGGACGGGCCCGACGGCTCGACGAGGTGGCGGCGGAGACCCGCACCACCGTCCTGTACGAAGCACCGCACCGGGTCGGCGCCCTCGTCGCGGACCTCGCCGCCCGCTGCGACGGCCGGCGGCAGGTGGCGCTGTGCCGGGAGCTGACGAAGATGCACGAGGAGGTCTGGCGGGGCGCGCTGTCCGACGCCGGCGGTCACCTCGATGCCCGGCCGCCACGAGGTGAATACGTGATCGTCTTCGCCGGTGCGGCCCCCGCCGCTCCCGCTACCGATGCGCAGCTGGTGGCGGCGATCGAGGCCGAGCTGGCTGCCGGGGCCAGCCGGCGCGACGCGGTGGCCGCCGTCACCGCCGGATTGGGTGTCGGCCGCCGCAGGGTCTACCAGTTGGCCCTCGGGCTGGACCAGGAGTCCAGCGGGTAGGGCAGCGCGAGGCTCGAGTTCGCCGGACTCCCGAGCCCGCCGCGGCCCGAAGCCTCCGACCGGGGCCCTCAGCCGGACACGAGCTCGTAATCGCTGTTGCTGGCCATGCAGGTGTCGTTCTCGTCGTAGGCGCCGTCGGGGATCTCGCACGGGAAGGTCCAGGTGCCGGTCTGGGCCGCGTCGGCGGCCGCGTACTTGTCCGGGCCGAAGGACATGGGGATCATGTGGTTGCCGTCCACCGGGCCGAGCCCGGCCAGCGCATCACCGATGGAGTCCCGGGTGGGGTTGTCGCCGGCGTCGTAGATGGCCCGCGCCATCACGCGCACCTCGGCGCACACGACGGCGAGCATGCCCTCGACCGTCCCGCCGTACTCGAACTGCTCTCCGCCGTTGGCGGCGTAGGTGTCGATGCACAGCTGGTTGAAGGCGGGCACCGGCCACTCGGGGTCGGACCGGAAGTTCGAGGTGGCGGCCGAGTCGACGACGACGGCGCCGTTGTACAGAGCGCCGGCGGCCTCACCGCCGAAGGCCGCCACCTTCGATGACACCAGATCGCCCGACTGCGTGTTGAAGTTGGACGTGTAGAACTGGACGTCGCCGGGGGAGTAGCCCTGCGCGACCATCTCGGCGACGTAGCCCGGGAGCGAGAGGATGTTCAGGGTGGGGAACAGCACGTCGACCCCGGCGTCCCTGAGGTTGCCCACCGACTCGGCGACCCCCTCGGTGCACGAGGTCTGACCGGCGCACCCGATCGTGTCGTAGACCGCGATCTCGTACCCGAGGTCCTCGAGGACGTCGACCAGCCCTGCCTGGACCGCTTCGGGCTGACCCGGCGTGTCGGCGCCGATGACGCCGATCGTCTTTCCCTCGAGGTCGCCGGCGGCGTCGATGCGCTCGACGAGGTACCGAAGGGCGTCGTCCTGCGTGAAGTCGAAGGAGACCAGCTTGCCTCCGGCGCGTTCCACGAAACCGGCCTCGAGGCCGATCGTTCCGATGTAGGGCGTGTTGTGCTCCTCGGCGATGCAGAGGGTGGCGGTGCCCTGAAGCCCCGTGCTGCTCATGATGAACGCCGCGTTCTGGTCCTCGGTGGCCGTGACACAGGCGGCGGTCCGGGCTTGTTCGATGTCGGCGCTCAGCGGGTCGTACTCGGTGGTACCGAGCTCGAGCTTGCGGCCCCGGATCCCGCCGCACTCCTCATTGATCGCGTTGACGTACGTGTCGAACATCAGGGTCGGGTCACCCACGTCGACGCCGAACCCGATGTCGATCAGGTTCTCCAGCTGCTGGCGGATCTGGTGGACCTGGATGGTGTCGACGTCGATCCCGGGCTCGGTGGCCTGGCGGTCGGCGGCCTCCTCGTGCGGCATGCAGAACGCGTCCAACGACTGGAACGGGTGCGAGCGGTCGAATTCGGCCTGGAAGTCGGCGAAGATCCCGCCGCGGGGGTCGTCCCAGATCTCGCCGCCGCCTCCGCCGGTGTCACCGGTCTCCGAGGTCGACCCGGTGTCGGCTGCCGCGTCGCCCGTGTCCGCCGCCGTCTCACCGCTGTCGGACGTGGTGGCCGCCGTGTCGCCGGTGTCCCCCGTGGCCACGTCGTCGTCGCTCTCGCCCGAGCAACCGATGGCGACCAGCGCCGCCACCGCCAGCACCGCCAGCAACTGAACCGCCCCCGATCGGTGGCGAGTGCTTCGGCTGATGGATGCTGGCGTCATTGGTGTCCCCCTCGACATCGACGTGACGTCGGTCACAAGTGGGGAAACCCTACCCGTCGTCGACGCGCCGCGGTGACCGGCGGGGTCGGGACCGGGTCCGCCGCTCGACGATCAGATCCGGCGCTGGATCTCGTCGATGACCAGACCGGCGCAGGACTCGATGGACCCGGCGGTGGTGTCGATCCGCAGCTCGGGGTCCTCGGGCGGTTCGTAGGGGGCCGAGATGCCGGAGAACTCGGGGATCTCGCCGGCGCGGGCCTTGGCGTACAGGCCCTTGACGTCGCGAGCCTCGCACACCTCGAGCGGGGTGTCGACGAAGACCTCGATGAAGCGCCCGTCGGGGTGGAGCTCGCGGACCTTGTCGCGGTCGCGTCGGTACGGCGAGATGAAGGACGACAGGACGACCAGGCCCGAGTCGGTCATCAGCCGGCACACCTCGCCGATGCGGCGGATGTTCTCCTCGCGGTCCTCGGGCGAGAACCCCAGGTCGCGATTGAGCCCGAACCGAACGTTGTCACCGTCCAGCACGTAGGCCATCGTTCCTTCGCTGACCAGCTGGTGCTCGACGGTGAAGGCCAGCGTGGACTTGCCCGATCCCGAGAGGCCGGTGAACCAGACCGTGAGGGATCCGTGGCCCAGGAGGCGGGCTCGTTCGCCGGGATCGAGGTGCCCCTCGGCTCGGACGATGTTCTTGCTGACCGGCTCGTTCATCGAGGGTCGCTCGCCGCCAGGAAGCCCCGACCGTCGAGCACCTGGATGATCCGGGCCACGCACTCGTCGACGTCCAGCCGGCTGGTGTCGAGCACGAGATCGGCGTCGGTGGGACGGTCGTAGGGGGCGGAGACCCCGGGGAAGTCTGTGACGTCGCCCCGATCGGCCGCCTCGTACAGCCCGTGGATGTCCCGCTGCCGGCACACCTCGACGGGCGGATCGAGGAATACCTCGACGAACCGATCGTCGCCGATGAGCTCCCGGGCCCTCGACCTGACGTCGGCCTTTGGCGCGAGGTGGGCGACGACGACGATGATGCCCTGATTGTTGACCAGGTGGGCGGTCTCGGCGACCCGTCGGAGGTTCTCGGACCGTTCCTCGGGTGAGAAGCCCAGGTCGCGGGAGATCCCCAGGCGGATGTTCTCCCCGTCCAGGCGGATCGATGCCCGACCGCGATTGAACATGGCCCGCTCGAGCGCCTTCGCGATCGTGGACTTGCCGGCGCCGGTCAGACCGGTGAGGAAGACGGTGGCGGGCTGCTGGCCGTACCGGATCGAACGTTCGTAGGCGGTGACCTCGCTGACCTGCGCGCTGACGCGGGCGTCGGTCTCCTTGTCCCACGACCCGGCGCTGCCGCGGATCATGCCGGCGCCGACGGTGGCGTTGGTCAGCCGGTCGATGAGGATGAACGAGCCGGTCGCCCGGTTGACCTCGTACGGATCGAAGAGCAGCTCGGCGTCGGCGACGAGCGTCACGCGGGCGATGTCGTTGAGCTGGAGCTCGTCCGCGGGCCGGGACTCGAGCGTGTTGATGTCGATGCGCTCGAGCACCCTGGTGATGCGGGCGTTGAGACGGCGGTTGCCCTGTTGCACCAGGTACTCGCGGCCCATCTCCATCGGGGCCTCGGCCATCCACACCACCATCGTGTCGACATCATGGGACCGCAGCAGCGGGTGGTCGGGTCCGATGAGGACGTCGCCCCGGCTGATGTCCACCTCTTCGGTGGTGGTCAGGGTGACGGCCCGACCCGGTCCGGCCTGGTCCAGATCGCGGTCGAACGAGACGATGCGCTCGACGGTGGCCGGCGTCCCCGACGGCTGCACCCTGACGGTGTCGCCCGGGTGGACGACCCCGGACACGACCGTGCCGGCGAACCCGCGGAACTCCAGATCGGGCCGCAGGACCAGTTGCACGGGGAACCGGAACCGTTCGAGATCCAGGTCCGACTCGATGTCGACGGTCTCGAGGTGCTCCATCATGGTGGGCCCCTCGTACCAGGTCAGGTGGTCGCCCCGCTCGACGACCCCGTCGCCCAGCAGGGCCGACATCGGCAGGAACAGCGGGTCGTCGATGCCCAGCGTGGTGGCGATCGACCGGTAGTCGGCCACGATCTCGTCGTAGCGATCCTGGGACCAGTCGACCAGGTCCATCTTGTTGATGGCGACGGCGATGTGCCGGATTCCCAGGAGGGAGGCGATGTAGCTGTGTCGCTTGGTCTGCGGCAGGACCCCGTGACGGGCGTCGATCAGGATGATGGCCAGCTGGCAGGTGGACGCCCCGGTCACCATGTTGCGGGTGTACTGCTCGTGTCCCGGGGTGTCGGCGATGATGAACTTGCGTCTGGCCGTGGAGAAGTACCGGTAGGCGACATCGATGGTGATGCCCTGCTCGCGCTCGGCCTTGAGGCCGTCGGTGAGGAGCGCGAGGTCGACGTGCTCGCCGGCGTGACCGACGGCGGCCGAGTCCTTGTGCAGCGCGGCCAGCTGGTCCTCGTAGACCATCTTCGAGTCGTGCAGGAGCCGCCCGATCAGCGTGGACTTGCCGTCGTCGACCGACCCGCACGTGAGGAACCGCAGCAGGTCCTTCTGCTCGTGCTCGGCCAGGTAGGCGTCGATGTCGGTGGCGATGAGGTCGGACTTGCTGGGACATCTCAGAAGTACCCCTCGCGCTTCTTCTCCTCCATGGAGCCCGACTGGTCGTAGTCGATCACCCGTCCCTCACGTTCGGAGCGGGTGGCCAGCAGCATCTCCTGGATGATCTCGGGCAGGGTGGCGGCCATGGACTCGACCGCGCCCGAGAGCGGGTAGCACCCGAGGGTGCGGAAGCGGACCGAGCGCATCTCGGGGGTCTCGTCGTCCTCGAAGCGGAACCGGTCGTCGTCGACCATGATCGTGACGCCGTCGCGGACCACGACCGGTCGCTCCTTGGAGTAGTAGAGCGGGACGATGTCGATCTCCTCCAGCAGGATGTACTGCCAGATGTCGAGCTCGGTCCAGTTGCTGAGCGGGAAGACCCGGATGGACTCGCCGGGGGCCACCCGGCCGTTGTACTGGTTCCACAGCTCGGGGCGCTGGTTCTTGGGGTCCCAGCGATGGAACGTGTCCCGAAAGCTGAAGACGCGTTCCTTGGCTCGCGACTTCTCCTCGTCCCGGCGCGCTCCGCCGAAGGCGGCGTCGTAGCCCCCGTGCTCCAGCGCCTGCTTCAACGCCTGGGTCTTCATCACGTCGGTGTAGTTCTTGGAGCCGTGATCGAACGGGTTGATGCCGTTGGCCAAGCCGTCGGGGTTGGTGTGGGTGATCAGCTCGAACCCCAGCTCGTCGGCCATGCGGTCTCGGAACTCGACCATCTCGCGGAACTTCCACGTGGTGTCGATGTGGAGCAGGGGAAAGGGGAGCGGCGCCGGGAAGAAGGCCTTGCGGGCCAGATGCAGCATGACCGACGAGTCCTTGCCGATCGAGTACAGCATCACCGGATTCTCGAACTGCGCGACCACCTCGCGCATGATGTGGATGCTCTCGGCCTCGAGCTGCTGCAGGTGGGTGAGCCGGTGCTCGGTGCTGGTGGTCACGGGGTCAGAGGATACGAGGTGGCGGGGGCAGAACGGAATCCCCCAGCGGCATCTGGGGGATTCTCCCGGTACCCGGAGCACGGTCGTCGTGTCACCGTGGATGCATGGATGACCCGACCGCTCCCGCCGCAACGGTCGGTCCGACGAATCCAGCGAACCGAGGGTTCGTCGATCACCGCGGCGCCCCCTACCTGGTGCTGCTCGTCTGGCTGGTCGTGCTGGGGGCCGCGTTCGGTGTCGGCCTGGAGTACGTCGAAGCGATCGAGTCCGACCCGGACTGCTCCTGGGACACGTGCATCCAGCCGTTCGTCGGGCCGCTGCTGTGGCTCCTGGTGGCCGTGGTGACGATCGGCGGCGGCTACCTCGCCGCCGTGGCGGCCGTCGCGTCTCCTCGAGTTCTCCGGCCCGGCCGGCCAGCGGGCGCGATTCTGGGTCGCTGTCCGTCGGGCCGGGACTCGGGGTGGTGGGCTTCCTCGTCGTGTTCGTCGGGGCGGCTCTGCCCTGAGGCGACGGCCGGGTCGATCTGAGCGCTCAGCGGGAGACCAGCTCGTAGTTGTCGTCCATCACGATGCACGTGTCGTTCTCGTCGAAGGCGGCACCCTCGATCCCGCACGGGAAGGTCCAGGTCATGGTCTGCACGGCATCGGCCAGGGTGTACTTCCCGTCACCGATCGAGGCCGGGATCATGTTGTTGGTGTCGACCGCGCCGAGCCCGGCGAGGGCGGCGGCGATGTCGTCGCGGGTGGGGTTGTCGCCGGCGTCGTAGATGGCCCGTGCGGCCATGCGCACCAGCGAGCAGACGTTGGCCACCATGCCCGCTGGGGTGTTGCCCTCTTCCTGGAACCAGTCGTACTCCACGCCGGTGCGTTCGGCGTAGACGTCGAGGCAGAGCTGGTTGAACGCGGGCACCTGGGCGCCCTCGAGCCGGAAGTTCCCGGCTGCGGCGGCATCGACGATGATCGTGCGATCGTAGAGCGCTCCGGCCGCCTCGCCGCCGAACGCCGCGACCTTGGAGCTGACGAGATCACCCGCCTGGGACGCGAAGTTGGAGTTGAAGAACTGGACGTCGCCGGGGGCGAAGCCCTGCGTCACCATCTCGTTGATGTAGCCCGGAAGCGAGGTCACGCTGAGCGTCGGGAACACGGCATCGACGCCGGCGTCCTTCAGGTTGGTGACCGACTCGGCGTTTCCTTCGGTGCACGTGGCGCCGCCGCCGCAGCCGATCACGTCGTTGACCGGGACCTCGTAGCCCAGGTCCTCGAGCGTGCCCACCAGCCCGTCCTGGACGGCCTCGGGCTGTCCAGGGACGTCGGCCCCCACGACGGCGATGGTCTTGCCTTCCAGCTCGCCCTCGGCGTCGAGCCGCTCGACCATGAAGCGGAGGCTCTCGTTGAGACTGAAATCGAGGGTGAGCAGCTTGCCGTCACCGCGGGCCATGAACTCGTCGCTGAGGCCCTGGGTGGTGAGGAGCGGGGTGTTGTGCTCCTCGGCGACGCAGAGGGTGGCCGTGCCCTGGAATCCGGTGCTGTTGAGCACGACCGCGGCCAGGTTGTCCTCGGTGGCGGTGATGCAGTTGGTGATCCGGGCCTGCTCGACGTCGGAGTTGAGTGGGTCGTAGCTGCTCTCGGTCATGGAGATCTGCCGGCCGCGGATGCCGCCGCACTCCTCGTTGATCACCGCGGCGAAGGTGTCGAACATCAGGTTGACGTCGCCCACGTCGATCCCGAAACCGATGTCGATCAGGTTCTCGAGCTGCTGGCGGATCTGGTGGATCTCGATGGTGTCGGCCGTGATGCCGGGCTCGGTGTCCTGGCGGTCGGTGGCCTCGTCGTGGGGGGCGCAGAAGGCGTCGAGCCCACCGAACGGGTGGGACCGGTCGAAGCCGGTCTGGAACTCGGCGAAGACCCCGCCACGAGGATCGTCGTAGACCTCACCCCCGCCGGCGCCCCCGGTGTCGGTGCCACCGCCCGTGTCGGTCTCACCGGTGTCGGTGCCGCCGCCCGTGTCGGTCTCGCCGGTGTCGGCGGCGACGTCCTCGGTGTCGTCGGAAGCGTCGTCGGTGGACTCGCCCGAACAGGCCGCTGCGAGCAGCCCGAAGGCGAGGAGGACGGCGATCCATCGACCGAGGCGAGAACCGAGCATGGAAGAGACCTTTCGACGAACCGGCGGCACAGGCCGATGTGCGCCAGCCAACGCTAGCGCGACCCGCGATCGGGGTGCCGAACAGCAATCCTTGCCCACCGGACCGTCGGGCGGTCAAGATGCAGCCCCAGCCCAACCGGGCCGGACCGCATGGGGGGACCACGTGGCCGGGCAGGACGCCGAGACCGACACCGCTGACCTCGCGGCCGCAGTGCTCGCCGAGGAGTCCAAGCGCCGCGCCACGCAGGCCGAACGCGACGCCCGTACGGTCCTCCCCGACGACCTCCTCCCCGGGGTGGGCGACGAGGAGGTGAGCCTGAAGGACGCCGTCGCCAAGGGCGGCGTCACCATGCTCCTCTTCATGTTCTTGCTGAACGTGATCGACGATCTTCCCCGGGCGGTCCGGGTGGTGGCGCCGGACATCCAGGAGACGTTCGGCATCTCCGACACGGCGCTGGCGTTCGTGCTCAGCTTCGGCGGCGTCGCTCTGGTGCTGGGTGCGGTACCCATGGCCACGCTGGCCGACCGCATCAAGCGGGTCACCATCATTCCGATCGCCTCGCTGATCTGGGCCTTCACGATGGCGCTGAGCGCCTTCGCGGCCAACCCGTTCCAGCTCTTCGTGACCTCGACGGCCACGGGCCTGGGCCAGTCCTACCGGATCCCGGTGTCCAACTCCCTGCTGTCGGACTCCTATCCAGTCCAGGCCCGCAGCCGGGTCTTCGCGGTCGAGGGGATCGGGCGACCCATCGGGCAGCTGCTCGGCCCCTTGCTGGTGGGCGGCGTGGCGGCCCTCGCCGGCGGCACCGAGGGATGGCGCTGGGCGTTCGTGGTGCTGGCCATTCCTCCGGTGATCGTCGGCCTGGCGTCCATCACGCTCAAGGAACCGCAGCGGGGGCAGTTCGACCAGGAGTCGGTGCTGGGCGGCACCCTCGACCGCGAGGAGCAGGAGGAGGCCGAGGAGCTTCCCATCTCGATCAGCCAGGCGTTTGCTCGACTGAAGAAGGTGCAGACCTTCTACTTCCTCGCGGTCGGCGTCGGTGTGGTCGGGTTCGCGTTGATCGCGGTACCCCTCCAGTTCAACCTGCTGCTCGAGGACAAGTACGCGTTCGGCCCGCTCAAGCGCGGGGTGGTCGAGTCCTTCATCTGGGTCGTCGCGATTCCTCTGCTCCCCTTCGTGGGACAGCTGTTCGATCGCACCTTTCGCGACGATCCGGCCCGGATGATGAGGCAGGCCGGCTGGATGGTGGTCGCCGCCGGCGGGCTCTATGCGGTCGGCCTTCCGCTGAAGCCGATCGGAGGGCTCGTGATCATGATCGCGCTTGCGCAGGCGGCGATCACGGCGGCGTTCGTCGCGGCGGGACCCATCATCGCCGCCGTCTCGCCCTTCCGGATCCGGGCGCTCGCGTTCGCCTTCCTCCCGGTGTTCGTGTTCCTGATGGGTGGCTTCGTCGGTGGGCTCTTCGTCGGTTCGTTGTCGGACACGTTCGGCAACCGCACCGCCATGCTCGCGGTGGCGCCGATCGCGTGTGTGATCGGCGGGATGCTGATCATCTACGGCTCCCGCTTCATTCGCTACGACATCTCGCTGGCGGTCGAGGAGTTGCTGGAGGAACGCGACGAGGTCGAGCGCTTGCACGACTCGCCCGAGGACGTCCCGGTGCTCCAGGTGCGCAACCTGGACTTCAGCTACGGACCGGTCCAGGTCCTGTTCGACGTCGGACTCGACGTGCGTCGCGGTGAGGTCCTGGCGCTGTTGGGCACCAATGGCGCAGGCAAGTCGACGCTCCTGCGGGCGATCAGCGGGCTGGGTGTCCCCGAGCGAGGGGTCATCCGGCTCAACGGCCGGACGATCACCTACACCGATGCCGAACGCCGCTTCGCCGAGGGCATCGTCCAGCTCCGCGGCGGGGCCGGGATCTTCCCCGACCTCACCATCGGCGAGAACCTGCAGACGTCGGTGCTCGCCTCCGGCCTGGACAAGGCCGAGATCCAGCGTCGGGTCGACACCGCGGTCCAGCGGTTCCCTGCCCTCGACGGTCGACTCGACGAGAAGGCCGGCGACCTGTCCGGCGGTCAGCAGCAGATGATGGCGCTGGCGATGGCGCTGATGCACGAACCCGAGGTGCTCATCATCGACGAATTGAGCCTCGGCCTGGCCCCGCTCGTCGTGCAGGAGCTGCTGCGGGTCATCGAAGGGCTGCGGGCCGAGGGCATGACGATGATCATCGTCGAGCAGTCGGTCAACATCGCGCTCTCGCTCGCCGACCGGGCGGTGTTCCTCGAGAAGGGCTCGGTCCGTTTCGAGGGCACGGCCCAGGAGCTCACCGAGCAGGGTGACCTGGCCGCGGCTGTGCTCCTCGGCGGGCACACGGAGCCTCCGGCGACCGGCAAGAAGGGCTCCGGCGACGACCCCCCGGCCACCGGCGATCCCGACGGTGGGGACGGCACCGGATCGTGATCGAGATCTTCGGGATCGTGATCGAGTCCCAGGACATCGTCATCGGACTGGTGACCGGTCTGACCTACGCCGCGCTCGCGGCGGGTTTCGTGCTGATCTACCGGGCCACCGGTGTCCTCAACTTCGCCTACGCCGAGACCGGTGCGCTCGGCGTGGCGCTGTTCGTGCTTCTGCTGGTCCGCTACGACCTCAACTGGTGGCTGGCGTACGCCTTGGCGATCCTGGCCGGCGCGATCGTGGGCGGGATCATCGAGCTCACGGTCGTCCGGCGCCTCTTCACCGCGCCTCGGTTGGTGCTGCTCGTGGCGACGATCGGGGTCGCCCAGTTGTTGACCGCGGTCCGGATCAACCTGCCCCAGGTGACGACACCCGGTCCCATCCCGCTGCCGTTCGACTGGACCCTCGAGATCGGCGGCGTCGAGCTGCTCAACCGAGACCTGATCGTGCTGATCGTCGTGCCCGTCCTGATCCTGGGTCTCGGTGCCTTCCTCAATCGCACCCGGTTCGGTCTGGCGGTGCGGGCGACCGCATCCAACGCGGACACCGCGCGCATCTACGGCACCAGCCCCAAGAAGACGTCCACCATCGTGTGGACCATCGGTGGAGCGCTGGCCACCGCCACGGCCGTCCTCTTCGCTCCGTTCCAGATCAGCAATGCGGCCGCCGCCGGCTCCGCCGCCCTGGCCGCCCCGCTCCTCCTGCGGGCGATCACGGTCGGTCTGCTCGCCCGGATGCAGTCGCTGCCGAAGGTGTTGGCCGGCGGCCTCGCCGTCGGTGTCGTCGAGCAGATCGTGCGGGCCAACGTCGAGTCGACCAACCGGACCATCGTCGATCTGTACCTCTTCCTCGCCGTCCTGGTGGTCGTCCTGTTCGTCGGCCGGAGTCAGACCGAAGGGGCGGCGTGGTCGCTGTCACCCCAGCTGAAACCGGTACCCGAGCGCCTGAAGCGGGTCTGGTGGGTGAAGCATCTCAATCTGATCGGGTTCGCCGTCCTGTTCGGTTTCTTCATCGCGCTCGGTCTGATCCTGGACAGCGCCACCAGCCTGTTCCTGTGGAGCAGCATCGCCATCACGGCGATGGTCGGGGTGTCGCTCTCGTTGCTCACCGGCTGGGCCGGGCAGCTCTCGCTGGGTCAATTCGCGTTCGTCGGTCTCGGCGGGCTCACGATGGGCACGCTGACCAACGGCTACGAGATCCCGCTCATCGGTTCGGTCACGCTCGAGTGGGGCGTCGCGCTCGTGGTGGCCACGCTCCTCGGCGTGCTGGCCGCATTCATCATCGGCGTTCCCGCGCTGCGGGTCCGGGGGCTGTACCTGGCGGTCGCCACGCTGGCGTTCGCCGTGGCGGCCGCCAACTGGCTGTTCGTCCAGGACGTGTTCACCGGCGGCAGTTCGGCCACCCGACCGGTGGTGAAGCCCATCCTCGGTCCCATCGACTTCGGCGATCCCGAGTCGGGGCGCCGCTCGTACTACTGGTTCTGCGTCCTGGCGTTGCTGCTGGTCTGCGCATTGGTGGCGCAGCTGCGGCGCACCGGGATCGGCCGCAGCATCATCGCGGTCCGGGAGAACGAGGACATGGCCGCAGCGTCCACGGTCTCACCCCGCAAGATGCAGTTGACCGCGTTCGCGATCTCGGGTGGGATCGCCGCGTTCGCCGGTTGTCTGTTCGTCACCCTCCAGTCCTCGATCCAACCGGCCACCACCTTCGCTCCCGGCGTGTCGATCCGGATGGTGGCCATCGCCATCATCGGTGGTCTCGGCTCGGTCGCCGGACCCGTGCTGGGGGCGCTGTGGGTGCAGGGCATCCCTGCGCTGTTCGACGCCTCGTCGCCGCCGGAGCTGGTCGTGCTGCTCACCAGCAGCATCGGCCTGCTGCTGTTGTTGATGTACTTCCCGGGCGGGCTCATGCAGATCGTCTATTCGATCCGCGACGGTCTGCTCACCGCCGCCGAGAATCGATTGCCCGACGACGAGCGGGTCGTGCCGCGACCCGATGTGGCGGTGCTGACCCGCGATCGCGAACCGGTCGCGCTGGCCGAGGGGCAGCCCGCACTGGTGACCACGGGGGTGTCCGTGCAGTTCGGCGGGAATCGAGCCGTCGCCGAGGTGGACTTCCACGTCATGCCCGACGAGCTGGTGGGCCTGATCGGTACCAACGGTGCCGGCAAGTCGACGCTGCTCAACGCCATCAGCGGCTTCGTCCCGTCCACAGGCACCATCGAGGTGCTGGGTCGCGAGGTCAACCAGATGGACTCGTGGGTGCGTCATCGGTTGGGGCTGGGTCGCGGCTTCCAGGCCGCCAAGCTGTACCCGGAGCTCACTGTTCGCGAGACGTTGATGGTGTCGCTGGAGGCGCGCGGGCGCTCGTGGTTGGTGCCGTCCATGCTGCACGTGCCGCCCTCGCCGGCGGCCGAGCGCCGGAAGAAGGGCGAGGCCGACGACATCATCGACTTCCTCGGACTCGGGATCTACGCGGACAACTACGTCTCGGGCCTGTCCACCGGGACGCGCCGGGTCGTCGAGCTGGGCAGCTTGCTGGGGGTCGACGCCCAGGTGCTGCTGCTGGACGAACCCACCGGCGGCGTGGCCCAGAAGGAGACCGAGGCGTTCGGGCCGCTGATCCGGCGGATCCAGCGGGAGCTCGAGGCCGCAGTGGTCGTCATCGAGCACGACATGCCGTTGGTCATGAGCATCAGCGACCGTGTCTACTGCCTGGAAGCGGGTGCCGTGATCGCCGAGGGCACGCCGGAAGCCGTGCGCGAGGACCCGCAGGTCATCGCGTCCTACCTGGGGACCGACGAGCGGGCGATCCAGCGTTCCGAGCAGGACCAACCCACCGCGTAGCGTTGGTTCGGTCGGGGGCGTGGCGGCGGTCAGCCGCGGGCCACTCGTTTGCGGAGGCCGCCCATCGCCAGCGTGAAGCTCAGGGTGCCGACCCCGACCACGGCGGCGACGGCTTTGAGCAGGTCGGCTGCGACCCAGCCTTCGAGGACGAGCGATCGCATGCCCTCGAGCAGGTAGGTGACCGGGTTCCAGACCGCCACGGTCTGCATCCAGCCCGTCAGCGACTCCACGGGCAGCAGGGCGCTGGTCAGGAACGCGAACGGGAAGAAGAGCAGGAAGGCGGTGTTCACCGCGGCCGGGTTTCCGGTGCGGAGGGCCGCGGTGTAGGGGAAACCCGTGAAGGCGAGGCCCCAGGCGGTCGACAGCCCGAGGAAGGCGAGGATGCCCGGAATGCCGGTGGCGAAGCGGACGCCGACCAGGTAGCCCATGCCCACGACCAGCGAGCTCAGGCTCAGGACCAGGACGATGTCGGCCACCATCAGCCCGAGCAGGAGGGCCGACCGTTTCGTGGGCGTGACGAGCAGTTTCTCGAAATAGCCCCCCTGGATGTCGAGGGCGAGCATCGTGGCGCGGGACAGGCCGGTGACGGCGAAGATGATCGCCACGGGCAGCTGGAACGCCTTGAAGTCCAGGCCGGGTTGCTGCTCGGCGACATCCTGGAGGGCGCCGATGTTGACGGCGTAGAAGAACGCCGGAATCAGGACGGCGGGCAGGAGGAACTCGGGCTCCCTCGGGAGGGACCGAACCGCCCGCCCGGCGACCGAGCGCACGTCACGCCAGAAGCCGGCGGGGCGAGCGCCGGGGGACCGATCGCCGAGAAGGGTCGGTGCCGACGTTTCGGGCGTCTCGGTCGGCTCGGTCAGGGTTGCGGTCATGCGGCTCGCGCCTCCGTGGCGGTCGGTTCGATGCGATGCCCGGTCGCGTGGAGGAACACGTCGTCGAGGCTGGGGGAGCGAACGGTGAGGCTCTCGGCGACAAGACCGTGCTCGGCCAGGGCGATGGCGACGTCACCGATCATGCGGGCGCCGTCGGCGGTCGCGACGACGAGCTCGTCTCCGTTCCGCTCGACCGAGGTGACCCCGGAGAGCTGTTCGAGCGTTGCGTGGGTGTTGGCGTCGATCGTGGTGCTGCCGTCGGCGATGCTGGCGATCACGACGTCGGTGCCGATGCGTCGCTTGAGGTCGGCGGGGGTTCCTTCGGCCACGATCCGACCGTCGTCGATGATGCCGACCCGGTCGGCCAGGCGATCGGCCTCCTCCAGGTACTGGGTGGTGAGGAAGATGGTCATGCCTTCCCGGTTCAGCCGTTCGACCTCCTCCCACACGCGAGCCCGGCTGGCCGGATCGAGACCGGTGGTGGGCTCGTCGAGGAACAGGACCTCGGGCTCGTGGACCAGCGCAGCGGCCAGATCGAGCCGGCGTTTCATGCCGCCGGAGTACGAGCCCACACGGTCGTCCAGTGCATCGCCGATGTCGGCGAGGTTCGCCGCGTGCTCGACGCGGGCCCGAAGGTGATCGCCCGCCAGGCCGTAGAGGCGGCCCTGGAGCGTGATGATCTCGCGCCCCGTCTGCTTGCCGTCCAGCGATGCGTCCTGCAGCGCCACCCCGATGCGAAGCCGGACGTCGCCGGCTTGGTCGACGATGTCGTGGCCGGCCACCGTGGCACGGCCCGACGACGGCAACAGGAGCGTGCAGAGCATCCGGACGGTGGTGCTCTTCCCGGCGCCGTTCGGGCCGAGGAACCCGTAGACCTCGCCCCGGTCCACCGTCAGGTCGACCCCGGCCACGGCCAGGTTGTCGCCGAACGAGCGGCGCAGGTCCGTGGCCTGGATGGCGGGTGGAACGGCGGCGCCAGGGTGTGGTGGTTCGATCGTCACGCCGTCGGTACGGTGCAGAGCCTCGATGCGTATGACGGAAGGTCGGAGATGGCCGGCGAGCTCTTGAACGGCAAGCGGATCGTCGTGTCCGGTGTGGGGTCGGGCCTGGGGCGCGAGGTCGTGCTGCGGTGTGTGGCCGACGGGGCGTCCGTGGTGCTGGCGTCGCGCACGCTCAGCCGACTCGAGGAGGTCGCGGCCGAGGCCGACCCGAGCGGCCGGCGTGTCGC
Source organism: uncultured Acidimicrobiales bacterium (assembly GCA_963697385.1). Classification (GTDB taxonomy): domain Bacteria; phylum Actinomycetota; class Acidimicrobiia; order Acidimicrobiales; family CAWCAL01; genus CAWCAL01. The sequence continues at coordinate 417,047 of CAVONU010000001.1, read as the reverse complement.
CTGTGTGCCGTGCGACATCACCGACCCCGACGACTGTCGGTCGCTCGTGGACACCGCGGTCGAGCGGTTCGGCGGTGTCGACGGCGTGGCCCAGGTCGCGGCGTTCGAGTACGCCATGGGCACGCTGGACGAGGCCGACTTCGAGGCGTGGCGCATGGCGTTCCAGACCAACGTGGTGGGTTCCATGACCGTGCTGCGTGCTGCGGTGCCGGCCATGGAGTCGGCCGGAGGTGGGGCGGTGGTCCTGGTGGGCTCCCAATCCTCGAAGGTCCGGTCGATGGACCAGGCGGGTTACGCCGCCTCGAAGGGTGCGCTGCTGTCGGCCATGTACTACCTGGTCGAGGAGCTGGGACCGAAGGGCATCCGGGTCAACACCGTGTCGCCCAGCTGGATGTGGGGCCCGCCGGTCGAGGGGTACTGCGACTGGCAGGCCGGCGAGCGCGGCATCACGGCTGCCGAGGTGAGGGCCGAGATCGAGGCCCGGATCCCGCTGGGTTCGATCGTGCCCGACGAGGAGGTCGCCAACGCCATCGGATTCCTGCTCTCGGACCGGGCCCGGATGGTCTCGGGTCAGAACCTGACGGTCAACGGCGGCGAGTACATGGGCTAGCGGGAGCCCGGCCTTCGGCCGGGCTCCTTGGGAGTTCCGCTTCGCTGAACTCCTGGGACCGATCATTGCCTTCGGCCGGGCTCCTTGGGAGTTCCGCTTCGCTGAACTCCTGGGACCGATCATTGCCTTCGGTCGGGCTCCTTGGGAGTTCCGCTTCGCTGAACTCCTGGGACCGATCATTGCCTTCGGCCGGGCTCCTTGGGAGTTCCGCTTCGCTGAACTCCTGGGACCGATCATTGCTTTCGGCCGGGCTTGCTCAGACCGCGAAGCGCCGGCGGATCCAGTCGGCGAGCATCGGGTCGACGACCGTGAGCCGATCGTCGCGGCGGACGAGGAAACCGTTCCCGATCAGTGCGTCGGCGGCGGCCTTGGCCGTCCCCGGCGAGAGCTCGAGCACGCCCGCGGCGGTGCCGTAGATGCTGCCGCTGCCGGCGACGGCCCGCAGGGTCTTCTGATGGCCGCGGGGGAGCAGGGCGTAGAGTCGATCCGATCCGATGTCCACGGTCGCCCGCACGTCGGAGAGGGCGTCCTCCCACATCCGGGGGTCCGCCGTCCCGCCCGGAGGGGTGCGACGCCAGACCGCGTCGGCCAACTGCATGGCCCGCTGGGGATGTCCGTCGGCGAAGGCCACGATGGAGCGGGCCACCGCACCCGCCTCGCGACCGGTCCGCTCGAATCCGTCGTGGACGATGGCCGACACGGCCTCGTCGGAGAGCGGCCCGATCTCGATGAGGTCGGCCTGGGCGAAGAAGGGCTGGGTCTGGTCGCTGAACAGCGTCCGCATCGTCGAGGGCTGCGACCCGGCGAACACGATGCCGAGGTCCCGGTAGTGATGCTGGAGCTGGGTTCGCAGCACGCCGGCCGCCCCGTCGACCCCGGCGATGCCCGAGAACTCGTCCAGCACGAGGATCAGGTCGTGCCGCTGTGCGGTCTGCACCAGGACATCGAGCAGCGACCGCAGGGTGAGCACCGGATCGGGTCGGTGGCGCTTGTCCCGTGCCAATTCGACGCCGATCACACCGAGCCGGAGCGAGAGGCTTCCGGCGACGGCGTCGAGGATCTTGCGCACCGGACCGGTGACGGCGGCCAGGCCTCGGTCGATCGACCCGGCCAGATCGGCCATCGAGGTGAGCTCGTACAGGTCGATCCAGACGGTCGCGGGGCCCACGGACTCGAGATCGGCGCAGACCCGTTTCAGCAGGCTGGTCTTGCCGAACCGGCGAGGGCCGAGCAGGGCGGTCAGCCGGCGCTCCATCAGGCGTTCGGCCAGGTCCTGGACCAGGCGCTCGCGACCCGACACGGCCTCGGCGGCGAGCGGACCGTGATGGGGGAAGGGGCTCGGTTCCATGGGAGTCAACATACTCGACTCAACCGAGGGTTTCCCCCTCCGGTGAGTCGAGCCCCACCGGTTCGTGCGCCGCCCGGGTCCGATGGGGCAGGATGAGCCCATGTCCTCCCTGGCCGAGACCGCACCCGCCTTCATCGCCATGGCACATCGCATCGTCTGGTGTGCGGCGGCCACGACGGGTGAGGACGGACGCCCCCGGTCCCGCATCCTGCACCCCCTCTGGGAGTGGGACGGCACCGAGCTGACCGGGTGGATCGCCACCGGGCCGACCCCGGTGAAGCGCGACCACCTCTCGACCCATCCCTACGTGTCCTGCAACTACTGGGATCCCAGCCAGGACACGTGTGCCGCGGACTGCGGCGCCGAGTGGTTCACCGACGACGCGACCTGCGAGTGGTTGTGGAACCGTTTCCTCGAGGCGCCGCCGCCGGTGGGCTACGACCCGGCGATCATTCCCCCGTGGGCCGACGGTCCCACCTCGGAGGCCTTCGCCGCGTTGAAGCTGACGCCGTACCGGGTCCGGGTGTTTCCGGGCTCGATGCTGATGAGCGGCACCGGCACCGTGCACCACTGGGAGTCCTGAGCCCGACCGCAGGATGGGGATGCGAACACCCTCGCGAGGTGGGGCGGGCGCAGCCGGATCCCGTGGGTCCGCGTGACTGTCACACCCCCTGCGTACGGTTTTGGCATGACCTTCCTCGCCATCTCCTTGGCTGTGTTCGCCGTTCTCGCTCTGCTCGCGGTGGCCGTGCTCGCCGCTCGCCTCGTCGCGTTGCAGCGCCAGCCGGCCGCCACCGCCGATGCCGAACCCGACCGGGCCACCGTCGACGCCGTGAACGAGGCGGTGCGCTCGGTGGTGGGCGACGCGGCCCAGCGCATCGACGACCAGCTCGGTCACAGCCGCCGCGAGATGGAACTGCGGGCCCAGGCCCTCGATCGGCAGATGCACCAGGCCGCCCAGCACCTCAACGAGACCCAGCAGGCGGTCCAGGACCGGCTCGGCACCGTCGAGACCTCGATCGAGAAGAAGGTGGCCGCCGTCGACCAGATCGTTGCCGAGCGGGTGGGAGGGGTGCGCGAGGTGGTCGACGCCGGGATGACCGGCGTGGGCAAGGAGCTCGGGACCCAGATGTCGGCCATGGACGCCGAGCTCAAGCGGGTCCATCGCGAGCTCACCCAGGTCCAGGAGAAGAGCGCGGCCCAGCACAGCCAGTTCGTCGAGGGCATGCAGGCTGCGGTCGAGGGACAACGAGTGCTGGCCACCACCACCGCCGAGCTCCGCCAGGCGCTGGCCAACCCCAAGGCTCGGGGGCAGTGGGGCGAGCGCATGGCCGACGACGTCCTCCGCAGTGCCGGCTTCCGCGAGCACGTCAACTACCGCAAGCAGAGCCAGCTGCCGGGCGGGACCACGCCCGACTTCACCTTCCTGCTTCCCGACGACCAGCAGCTCCACATGGACGTCAAGTTCCCGGTCGACAACTACCTGCGCTATCTCGAGAGTGAACGCGACGACGACCAGCAGAAGCTCGCCATCCAGTTCAAGCGCGACGTCCGGGCGCGGGTGAAGGAGCTGACCACGCGTGGCTACGCCGACCCGACCAACACCTTGGGGTTCGTCTTGCTCTTCATCCCCAACGAATCCGTCTACAGCTTCATCCACGAGCACGATCCCGGGTTCATCGACTACGCCATGGGCGAGGGGGTCGCCGTCTGTTCGCCCAACACGCTGTTCGCGGTGCTGGCGGTGGTGCGGCGCCAGGTCGACGCGGTCGCGGTGCAGCGGGCGTCCAGCGAGATCCTGGAGCGGCTCGGGAGGTTCTCCGATCAGTGGCAGCGCATGTCCGAGCACATCGACAAGGTCGAGAAGCAGCTCGCCACCGTCAGCAAGTCGGTGGGTGAGCTCTCGGGGACCCGCCGCCGCCAGCTCGAACGCGAGCTCGACAAGATCGAGGACGTCCGCAGCCGGGCCGGTCTCGATCAGCCCGACGTGCTGCCCGAGGAGCGGCGCCCCGTCCTGCGCGAGGTGGCCGGGGGCTGATCCCTCCACCAAGAGCAGGCATCGCTCAACCGACCGGTTCGGGCACCTTTTCGGGGTCGGGCGGACGCGACGCCGGGACCATCGACCCTGGCGCGACCCGCACCGAGCGGGTCAGGGTGGAGTGAAACGGGAGGTGCGCGTGCCGTGACGGTGTCGGACATTGGCTTGCTCGTGCTGTTCGTCGCCCTGTTCGTCGCCGCCGGCGGGCTGGCGCTGGCCGAAGTGGCCGTCCTTCGGGTCCACCGAGCCCAGGTCGTGGTCGCGTGCGATCGGGGCGATCGGGGAGCCCACCGACTTCTCGACCTGATCGACGACCTGCCCCAGGTCCTCGGGACGGTGCTGCTCGTCGCGCTGTTGATGCAGGTGGGGGCGGCCACGGTCAGCGGCTACCTGGCCGATCAGTGGTTCGGTGGGTTCGGGATCACGGCCGTCACCGTGATGGTCACGTTCCTGCTCTTCGTCTATGCCGAGGCCATCCCGAAGTCGATCGCGGTCTCGGCACCGCTGCGCTCGGCCCGGCTGACGGCTCCGGTCCTCGGCGTGCTGGTCCGGTTTTTCCGACCGATCGTCCGCCTGCTGCTGCGCTTCGCCGACCTCCAGGCCCCCGACTCGGTGCGTACCGTGCGAAGTGCGCTGACCGAGGAGGAGATCCGAGCGGTCGCCGACGAAGCGGCGCAGGCCGGCGAGATCGAGCTCGACGACGCCGCCCTGGTCGAGCGCTCGCTCGACTTCGGTGATCTGGTCGCCCGCGACGTGTTCGTCCCGCGCGACCAGGTGGTGAGTGTGTCGTCATCGCAGTCGGTGGACGATGCGCTCCGCCTGGCCATCCGGCACGGACATCGGCGCCTCCCGGTTCACGCCGGTGACCTCGATCATGTGGTCGGTGTGGTGCGGCTCCGCGACCTCGCGGCGGCGGAGGAGCAGGACGGCCCCATCTCGGCGTCGAACGTGATGACCGACACCCTCGAGGTGGGCATCGACGAGCGGATCGTCGACGTGCTCCGCCAGATGCAGACATCGGGTCGCCGTTTCGCGCTCGTCCGCGAGCGGAACCGGGTCCTGGGGATCATGACCATCGAGGACGTGGTGGCCGAACTGGTGGGGGAGATCGCCGAGGATTCCTGACGGGCGCCCCGGTGCCCGATCGGTAGGGTGGAACCGTGCCCCCGTTCTACGTCACGACCCCGATCTACTACGTCAACGACATCCCCCACATCGGCCACGCGTACACCACGGTCATCGCCGACGGGGTGGCGCGGTGGCACCGCCTGCTGGGCGACGACGTGCGGTTCACCACCGGTACCGACGAGCACGGGTTGAAGGTCCTCCGAGCCGCCGAGGAACACGGTCGCGGTGCCCGCGAGCACGCCGACGTGACCAGCGCTCGGTTCCGGGAGACCTGGGACCTCCTGGGCATCACCTACGACGACTTCATCCGGACCAGCGAGCCGCGCCATCACCGGGCGGTCCAGGAACTGCTCCAGCGGGTCTACGACAACGGCTGGATCTACAAGGACACCTACTCGGGGCTGTACTGCGTGGCCTGCGAGGCCTACTACAACGACGACGACCTGGTCGACGGCAACTGTCCCATCCACGGCCGCCCGGTCGAGCACCTCGAAGAGGAGAACTGGTTCTTCCGGCTGTCGGCGTTCGAGGGGCCGCTGACCGAGTGGTACGAGGCGCACCCCGACGCCGTGCAACCGGATGGCAAGCGCAACGAGGCGCTGGGCCTGATCCGTCACGGACTCGAGGATGTCTCCATCACCCGCACCTCCATCGACTGGGGGGTCCCGGTGCCGTGGGACGAGGACCACGTCTTCTACGTCTGGTACGACGCGCTCATCAACTACGCCACGTCGGTCGGGTTCGGCGTCGACGACGAGCAGTTCCAGCGGTGGTGGCCCCACGTGCATCACCTGCTGGCCAAGGACATCCTGCGCTTCCACTGCGTGTACTGGCCCGCCATGCTGTTGGCCGCCGGGCTGGAGCCCCCGCACAAGCTGCGGGTCCACGGCTATCTGCTGGTGGGCGGGGAGAAGATGTCCAAGACCCGACTCAACCAGATCTTCCCGGCCGATCTGGTCGAGACGTTCGGCGTCGACGGGTTCCGCTACCACTTCCTGCGCGACACGCCGTTCGGTCCCGACGGCGACTTCAGCTACGAAGGTATGGTCGCCAGGTACAACGCGGATCTGGCCAACCAGTACGGCAACCTGGTCGCCCGGGTCAGCACCGTCGTGGCGAAGAAGTGTGACGGTGTGGGTCCCGCCCCGAGGCCCGACAGTCCGCTCGCGGCCGAAGCGGCGCGGGCGGTCGAGGAGACCACCGCGGCCTGGTCCGACATCGCCCCCAGCCGGGCGCTGGACGCGACCTGGTCGCTCATCCGCGAGACCAACGCGTTCCTCGAGCAGCACGAGCCGTGGAAGATGGAGCCGGGCCCCGAGGTCGACGCCGTGCTCGGCGACGCCCTCGAGGCGGTGCGCATCGTCACCATCCTGGCCAGTCCGGCCATCCCGGCGTCCGCCGACGAGGTCTGGCGCCGGATCGGGTTGCCCGGATCACCGACCGACCAGCCGCTGGCCGACGTGATCGCCTGGGGCGGCTATCCCGGGGGACGGGTTGAGAAGGGCGATCCGCTCTTCCCGAGGCTCAAGGGATAGCCGTGGCCGACGGGACCGCATCGTCCGATCACGCGCCCGCGGTGCGCTGGTTCGACAACCACTGCCACCTCGAGCCCGGCCCGGAGGGTGCGGCCGCGGTGGCGCGAGCATCGGCGGCAGGCGTCGACCGGCTGATCGACGTGGGCACGGATCTGGCCCGATCACGCCAGGCGATCGCGACGGCGCGCCGGCTCGAGGGGGTGTCCGCCACCGCCGGCGTCCATCCTCACGATGCCGCCGGTGGGATCGACGGGATCGAGGCCTTGTTGGCCGAACCCGAGGTGGTCGCCGTGGGGGAGTGCGGACTCGACTACCACTACGACCACTCGCCCCGTGACGTGCAGCGCCGCGCCTTCGCCGCCCAGATCGGGCTGGCGCACGCACACGAGCTCCCGCTGGTGATCCACACCCGCGAGGCGTGGGACGACACGTTCGCCATCCTCGACCGGGAGGGCACCCCGGCCCGGACGGTCTTCCACTGCTTCACCGGGGGACCCGACGAGCAGGCCGAGGCCCTGGACCGGGGAGCGGTCATGTCGTTCAGCGGGATCGTCACCTTCAAGGGTGCGGTCGAGCTGCAGGAGGCGGCCCGCCGCTGCCCGCTCGATCGGATGCACGTCGAGACCGACGCGCCCTATCTGGCACCGGTCCCGCACCGGGGCACGACCAACGAGCCGGCCTGGGTGGCCCACGTGGGGGCCAAACTGGCCGAGCTGAAGGGTGCATCGGTGGCCACGGTGGCCGAGGCGACCTGGACCAACGCCGACCGCTTCTTCACCCGCTCCACCTGAACCCTCTCGGGGACAGGCACCCAGGGGGTTCAGTTCCCGCGTGGGTGGTGAGGTTGCGATTACGTTACGTTCGTCATACCGTCGTCGGATCGATCCGACCCGGGTCGCAAGAAGGTCGTCGCGAGACGGCCATCGGTCGAGGGCACGAGGAGTAGCGCCGTCCAACGCACGCAACCCAGCTTGGGAACGAGCACGGTGGTCATCGGCGTTGCCGCACTCCTGGCGGTGTCGTTCTTCGTCGTCGACTTCGTGACCGATTTCGGCGAGACCGGGTCCGGTCCCACGGTGCGCACCGCCGACGCCGCCGAGTCCGATCAGCCCGAGCCCGACCTCTCGCAGATCGAACTGGCGTCGCCCCCCACCAGCGCATCCGAGGTCGTCGTCACCACGCCGCCGGTGGACGACGCCGACCTGACCCGCTGGTCCGCCGTCGTCGATCTCGATCGGCTTCCGGCGCCGCCCGAGACCACCGAAGCCACCGAACCCGAGCCCGATCTCGTGGACACCGACGAGTCGTCGTTCCAGGCGTCGACCGAGGCCACCGCCCCTCCCGCCACCGATCCGCCGGCGCCCGAGACCACGCCGGCGCCTCCGCCGACGACCCAGGCGCCCCCGCCGCCGCCGCCCCCCGCCACCGATCCCCCTGCGCCGCCGCCGGCCACCGGGCTGAGCGCATCGGATCTCGCCACCCTTCGTGCCTGCGAATCGGGCGGCAACTACGGCGCGTACAACCCGGCCGGTCCGTACATGGGCGCCTACCAGTTCCACCAGTCGACCTGGAACGCCGTCGCCAACTGGCTGGGCCGCGGCGACCTGGTCGGCGTGGCGCCGCAGGACGCCAGTCCGGCGGTGCAGGACGCCATGGCCGTGGGACTGTGGCGCATGTCCGGGCCGGGCCAGTGGCCCCACTGCGGCAAGCACCTGCCTCCTCAGCCTTGACCGGTCTCCTTGACCCATAGCCCCCGGCAGATCCGCGAGCTGCTCGACTCGGGCGGGCTCGCCCCCCGGCGGTCCTTGGGTCAGAACTTCGTTGCCGACGCCAACACGGTGCGGCGGATCGCTCGCCTCGCCGCCGTCGGTCCGGGCGACCGTGTGGTCGAGATCGGTGCCGGCCTCGGTTCGCTGACCCTCGCCCTGGTCGAGACCGGAGCGAAGGTGACCGCCGTGGAGACCGACGACGGTCTCGCCGGGGTGCTGCGCGACGTGGTGGCCGACGCCGATCCGCCGGTCACCGTCGTCGAGGCCGACGCTCGCACGGTGCACTGGGACGAGATCCTCGATCCCACCGACTCGTGGACCGTGGTGGCGAACCTGCCCTACAACATCGCCACCCCGCTCCTGTTGGACCTCCTCGACGGCGTGCCCCAGATCGAGCGGTACCTGGTGATGGTGCAGCGCGAAGCGGGGGAGCGACTGGTGGCGGGGGCGGGCTCGAAGGTCTACGGCGTGCCATCGCTCAAGGTCGCCTACTGGGCCACGGGGGAGCTGGTGGGCCGCGTCCCGCCGGACGTGTTCGTTCCCCGGCCCAAGGTCGAGTCGGTTCTCGTTTCGCTGCAGCGGCGCAGCCGGCCGCCGGTCGACGCCGATCCGGACACGATGTTCGAGCTGATCCGAGCCGGATTCCAGCAGCGGCGCAAGATGCTCAGGAGCGCCCTGAAGGGACGGGTCACGGTCGAACAGCTCGAGGCGGCGGGACTGCGACCCGAGGCTCGGGCGGGCGAAATCGACCTGGCGGGATGGGCGGCGCTCGCTCGTAGTGTGTCGGGATGATCGAGGTCGCCGCGCCCGCCAAGCTCACGGTGTCCTTGCGCATCACCGGGGTGCGCAACGACGGCTATCACGTGATCGATGCCGAGATGGTGAGCCTGGACTTCGCCGATCGGCTCTGGATCGACCCGGGCGGTGATGGCATCGAGGTGGTCGGCGACGACGGCCACGGGTCGGTCCCGGCCGATGCGGACAACCTCGTGGCGCGGGCGTTGCGCCTCTGCGGCCGTTCGGCCGGCGTCAGGATCGAAAAGCACATCCCGCCCGGCGCCGGGCTGGGCGGTGGATCGGCCGATGCCGCCGCGATCCTGCGGTGGGCGGCGTTCGCCGATCCGGAGGCGGCCGCCGGCATCGGTGCCGACGTGGCGTTCTGCCTGCGCGGCGGTCGCGCCCGGGTGACCGGCATCGGCCAGTGCATCGAGCCGCTGGACCCGTTGCCGGCCACGTACACGCTGCTCACGCCGCCGCTGCACTGCTCGACCCCGGTGGTCTACGCCATGTGGGACGAGCTGGGCGGCCCGCGGGGCGACCATGGCAACGACCTGGAACCGGCCGCGCTCTCCGCCTATCCCCAGCTGGCCCGCCACCGGGATCGGTTGCACCAGGACACCGGTGTCCGGCCCCGTCTGGCCGGCAGCGGCAGTACGTGGTTCGTCGAGGGGACGTTCCCGGGAGCCGATCGGCGGGTGGTGCACACGACCGGGCCCGCCGCCGACCGCCCGGCCGAGACCTGACCGCCGGCTCCGGCCCCAATCTGCGGTGGACCGGTGGCGATTGCCTGTACGGTCTGGCAGTGCCGTTCTCGGCACCCGATGGCCGGTAGTTCAGTTGGTAGAACGCCTGGTTTTGGTCCAGGAGGTCGCAGGTTCGATCCCTGCCCGGCCAGCAGAGCGGCGCACGCCGCCCGATGCGCCGCCCGTTGACGGCCCCCCCCGGGGCTTGGGTGCGACCCGAATCGGCCCGGTAGGATCCCTGGGCCACAACGGCTGGCGACCTGGGGCTGCAAACGGCGGGGAGAACGAGTTCGTGAGTGATCTGCCACAGGGAGAGGGATGGTGGCAAGCCTCAGACGGGTTGTGGTACTCGCCGGAACAGCACCCCGACCACCGTCCTTCAGCTGAGCCGGCACCCGCGCCCACCCGCACGTCCTCCGCTGGACTGTTCGATGCGATTCCGCCCGGTGCGGCGCGATCCGGCGACTCTGGTGACACGGGAGCCGTCGAGGACCCCCCGAGAGGGTGGTTCTCGCGCTGGGGCAAGTGGGCGGTGCTGGGCGCCGCGCTCGTCGGGGTCCTGGGCCTTGCCGCGACCATGATCGGCGGGGACGGCGGTGGTGATGACGGGAACGCGGCCACCGAGGTCGCGTCCGCCACCACCATCCGTACACCCCCGGAGTCGACCGTCCCCACGACGACACCGTCGACCACCGTCGCCACGACCACCACCACCACGACGCCCACGCCGGCGACGCTGCGCCCGCAGGTGACGATCTCGCTGTCGGGAACCGGTGACGCGGTCGAAGTTCTCGAAACCCCGAACACCGACGCGTACATCGCAACGCTCACCCACGCGGGCGACGGCAACTTCGTCGTCTCGGCCATCGATCCCGCCGGTGATCAGGTCGATCTCCTGGTCAACCAGGTCGGCGACTACCGCGGCCAGGCACCGGTGAATTTCCTCGTGGGCGATCAGTTCTCGCTCCTCGAGGTCAAGGCGAACGGACCGTGGACCATGGAGCTGGAGCCCCTGCTCCGTTGGGCCTCCCGGGCCGAGGTCTCCGCTGGAATCGAGACCGGCGAGGCCTACTCGGGCGCCGGCGATCGGCTCTTCACCTTCGTTCCCGAAGGGGCTCGTGTCGTCCGGTTCGCCTGCGGCGACTGCGATTCCAACGTGGTCGTCGACGCCTACGGGGCGGGTCGGGAAGGCCTCGTCAACGAGCTCGGCCCGTACCAGGGCGAGTTCCTGGTGCCGGCCGACACCCTGGTCATCCACGTGCAGGCCCAGAATCGCGCCGGCACCGGAGGCAACTGGACCTGGGAAGTCAGCGAAGCCCCGTAGGTCGCTCGGCGGCGTGGAGCGTGTCTCGATGGATCCCCGGCAGAGCGTCTACCGACACCGGGTCGACAACCCGGTCGAACGGGATCTGATCCGGCGGTACTCGAGGCCGGGATCGCGTGCCCTGGACGTCGGCACCGCCGCCATGGGACGCAGCGCGCTGCTGCTGCACGACGCCGGTTGCGACGTGACCTCGATCGAGTACAGCGACGCAGCCATTCGCGAGTTCGCCGCCGGCGCCGAACGCCGGCCCGGGATCGAGCTGGCCACGGCCGATATGGCCGCGCTCCCGTTCGCAGCGGGGTCCTTCGATCTGGTGCTGATCGCGCTCCAGGGGCTGGACTACGCGACCGAACCAGAGGTCAGGGCCAGGATCCATACCGAGGCGGCCGGGGTTCTGCGGGACGGCGGCCACCTCGTCTTCAACGCGTCCAACACCGTCGGACTCGTCCTGGGGCCGAGCGGCCTGCGGTCACCGTCGCTGCGGCGCCTGCGGGTTCGCCACGTCATGCGGCGAAGGATGTTCCGACCGACCTTCGTCGACGTGAACGGGCTCGAGCCCCATCAGGCACGACCCCGCCGCATCATCCGCGAGGTCGAGGCGGAAGGCGACCTCTCGTTCGTCGAGGCCAGCAACGGAAGCGGCTCGAGCGGAAACCTCGCCACCCTGACGCTCCTCGCGGCGATGCCCTACTACGTCTTCCGGCGCCGACCGCGAAGCGGCGGCGGGTCGATCGACCGCGACGCGGAGGGAGCCGTCAGCCGGTGAAGGCGGGCTGCCCGGCGACGGCGTCGGCGTCGGCTGCCTCGGCGTCCGGAAGGGCGTCGCCATCGACCACCGTCGTCGGCGTGGGCTCCGGCTCCGGCTCGACCATCGTGGTGGTCGGGGCGATGGTCGTCGTCGGGGCGATGGTCGTGCTGGTGGTCGGGGGCTGGCCTGCGCCACTGGCCAGGGTGGGGAGCAACAACAGCGCTGAGATGATCGAGACGACGAGGGCGGCTCGGACGACGAAGGTGGGACGCCTCATGGGGGGTCTCCGATCAGGAGGTTCGATGCTTGGTGAACGGCTTGGAACCTACACGGTCGGTATCGGTCGTGGTCCGATGATCCTTCTTCCTAGGCGGGATCCGACGGGGCGGCGTCGATGCCGGCCTGTTGCGCGTGCTCTCGTTCCAGCTTTCGTTCGTCGAGGTCCAGCTTGTACAGCCGGTAGGTGAGCCAGCGGATGAACGCGTGGACGAGGATGGCCAGCAGCCCGTAGATGATCATGGCGAACAGCACGGACGCATCGAAGACCGACGCGACCTCCTGGTTGGTGTTGCCCGTCAGCTCGACCGGGTTGAAGATGCCGCGGAACGGTTCCATGGCCCGGTTGAGGCTGCGGTAGATCCACTTGACGAAGTCCGAACTGGGGTTGGCCCCGAACAGAAGGAGGAAGAATCCGATGCTCAGGATGACCTCCACCACGACGACGTAGGCGTAGACCAGGTAGCTGATGGCTCGGGTGACCCAGACGACGAACCGTCGGGCCCCGAGGAAACCGGTATCGGACATCGTGAACGCTCCCCTGGGTCCACCGGGCGTGCTCCCTGGCGAGCGACACGTGGTGGTTGCCGGTAGCAGAGCGTAGTACTCGGGGGCGGCGCCCGGTGGGGAGCACACCCGGGTCCGACGCTACGATGGCCGCCCGAAACCGGAGTGACCATGACCCAAGTTGCCGACGAATCGCCCGCCGCCCAGAGCGCCGCGGCGCTGGGGATCCAAGCCGCTCTTCTCGCCGGCGATCCCGGACTGGCGTACGGCTTGATCTCCGAGCTGATGGCCGATGGTGTCTCGTTCGACCAGGTGCTGTTCGAGGTGCTGGCGCCGCTCCAGCGCGACGTCGGCACGAGGTGGCTCCGGGCCGACTACCGGATCGCAGAAGAACACGCGTCGTCGGCGGCGGTCGAGACCGTGGTCGCGCTGCTCGCCGGATCGTTCGACATGCCCGAGGACGGCCTGCACGTGGTTGTTGCGTGCGCCGAGGGGGACGACCACTCGCTCCCGGCTCGTATGGTCGCGGCCTACCTGACCTACCTGGGCTGGCGGGTGACGTTCCTCGGAGCGACGCTCCCGGCGCACGACCTCACCGCCTACTTGACCGATGAGCGACCGGCGGCGCTGCTGCTCAGCTGCACCTCCACCGCCAACCTGATCGGTGCGCGTGCGGGGGTGCGGGGCGCTCACGAGGCGGGCATCCCGGTGGTGGCCGGGGGCCGCGCGTTCGGCAACGATGCCAGCCGGGCACGGGCCATCGGCGCCGACGAGTGGATCGGCGACCCGAAGATGCTCGACCTGATCGACGAGCCGGCGTGGGACATCGCTGCGGCCGAGTCGCAGGCGCGGCCCGAAGACGAAGCGATCGCACTGGCCGAATCGGCGCCGGCCCTGGTCGAGGCGGCCATCGCCTCGGCGCCGCTCGAGGTCTCGGTCACCTCGGCGCGCGACGACCTCCTGCTGCTGGGCCAGACGCTGGCCGCCGGCGTCCTCGTCGACGACGGCACCCTGCTCGAGGAGCTCCTCGAGTGGCACCGCCTGCGCAACCGGACCCAGAACGACGTGATGCCGACCGATGAGCTGGTCGCCAGGCTGACCGCCCAGCTTCCGGTCGAGGCGTCGAAGGCCCGGGAACTGCTCTCCGCCTGAGAGCGGTCCGATCCGTGCAGCACGCCCTCTACCTCCCCCCGTTCGGCGAGCTCGCCGACCCGGCCGTGCTCATCACCATCGCCGAGGAAGCCGAGGCCGCGGGATGGGACGGCGTGTTCCTCTGGGACCACATCCTGCGCAGCGAAGTCGCCGACGCCGACATCGCCGACGTCTGGGTGGCGTTGGCCGCCATGGCGGCGCGCACCGAGCGCATCACCCTGGGCCCCATGATCACCCCACCCGTGCGCCGACGCCCGCAGGTCCTGGCCCGCCACGCCGTCACCCTCGACCACCTGAGTCGGGGACGGCTGGTGCTCGGCCTCGGACTGGGGGTGGACACCAGCCGGGAGCTCTCGGCCTTCGGCGAGGTGACCGACGCTCGCGCGCGGGGAGAGATCCTCGACGAAGCGGCCGAGCTGCTGTGCCGGCTCTGGTCCGGCGAGCCGGTCCACCACCAGGGTCCGCACTTCGTCGCCGACGGCGTGACGTACCGGCCCCGGCCGTTCGGCCGCGACCGCGTGCCGCTGTGGTTCGCCGCCCGTGGTGACGCCCGGCGCCCGGTGCGCCGCGCCGCCCGCTACGACGGTCTGTTCCCGATCGAGGTCGACGAGGAGGGTCTGCGGTCGATGCTGGACGTGGTCCGTGAGGAACGCGGATCGCTGGAGGGCTTCGACGTCGCGGTGCTGCAGCCCGGACTCGATCTGGGGCTGCTCGAGGACCTGGGGGTCACCTGGGCCATGCGCGCCTTCTGGCCCGATGCGCAGCCGGCGGACATCCTCGAGGTCACCCGGGCTGGTCCGCCGACGTCGTAGGCGGCGCCAGTTCGACTCGCTCGACCTCGCTGGGCCCGGGATCGCCGGGCTCTTCGAGCGCGATCGTGGTGGAGGGGACCGTCTCGCCGGTCGTGTCCGGTCGGTCGCCGGTGGCGGCCAGACTGATGGCGCCCACCGCCGCTCCGGTCGCAGCAGCGGCGGCGGCGCCCAACAACAGCGCTCGCAGCATGCCCCGCAGGGCGGAGGGCTCCTCGACCGGTTCGGCGGCGGTCGGCTCGTCCGCGGCCGGCTTCTCGAGCGGGTCCTCCGCAGTGGGCTCCTCGACCGGTTCGGCGACGGTCGGCTCGTCCGCCACCTCGGTCGTCGTCGACGACGCTTCGTCGAAGGCGTGACGCGTACCGTCGGCCTCGAACCAGACCAGCTCCTCGGATTCGGTCATCGTTGCCGGATGTTATCCGGCAGCCCCGACCGGACTCGGAGGCCGGTCCTCGATCTCGTTGATGGAGGCGGCGGCAGCCCGGCCCAGCGCCACCAGGCGCATGTCACCGACCGGCGTGCCCGTCCCTCGGTTGCACACCATCGCCACCGAGAGCTCCAGGTCGGGATCGGCCCAGCCTCCACTGCCGCCGAATCCGAAGTGGCCGAACGCCGTGGGCCCGGCCGGAATCCGGTGGTACCCCAACCGCCACAGCATCGGCATCACCAGGACCAGGTCGCGATGGCGATGCTGGATCTGGCGCGCCTCCTCGACGGTGTCGGGCGACATCAGGGTGGTCTTCCCGATCGTGCCGAACCCGGCGAGCATCGCGTAGATCTTTGCCAGCGACCGGGCCGTGAAACAGCCGTTGAGGGCGGGGAGCTCGGCGCCGAGCAGTTCGTCGTCGACGAAGACGTCCTCGATGCCGCGCGGCACCAGTGCATTCATGATCCGGCGCGGATTGACCGGCGAACCGACGGCGCTGACGGCCTTGCCGGCCTGACGGTTCAACCACTTCGCGGCGCCGCCGACCGGGCCAAGGTTCACGTTGGGAAGGCTCATGAACGGTGCCAGCGGAGCCAAGCGGTGCCGTTGATCGTGGGGCAGGCCGACCCAGCACCCGTCCAGTTCCAGCGGAGCGACGATCTCCTGTTGGATGAACGCGTCGACGGGCTGGCCACTCACCCGCCGTACGACCTCGCCGACCAGCCAGCCGAAGGTGAGGGCGTGGTAGCCGGCCGCCGTTCCCGGCTCGTACGCCGGGGGCGCCGCAGCGAGCGCGTCGACCATGTACTCCCAGTCCAGCATCCGATCGGCCCGGTCGATCACCGAGCGGAGCCGGTGGAGTCCGGCCGAGTGACTCAGCAGATGGCGGACGGTCACCTCTTCCTTGCCGTTGGCGGCGAACTCCGGCCAGTAGTGGGCGACGGGGTGGTCCACGTCGACCTCCTGGCGATCGACCAGCAGGTGCAGCGCGGTCGCCGTGATGCCCTTCGTGGTCGAGAAGCACATGGCGACCGTGTCGGACTCCCACGGGTCGTGCTCGTCATCGCGCATGCCACCCCAGAGGTCGACGACGAGCTCGCCCCGGTGATACACCGCGACCGCTGCCCCGCCGCGGGTTCGTTTCAGCTGCCGCTTGAACGCGGAGCGGACCTTGCGGAAGTCGGGATGGCTGAATCCGTCGATGGGGCGCCCTCCTCGTCGCGGGTCGCCATGATCGCATCCGCGGTGTCGTCGAGCACCAATCGGGGCGAGAGGCTCGGGTCAGGGAGCGGTCGAGAAGAAGACCGGAAGGGCGTCGGGCGTGCCCCGGGCGTACAGGACGAGTGCATCGGCGTCTTCTGGCTCGACATCGAAGCAGACCTGGCCGGTCAGGACCCCGCGCGTCGAGATCGTGGTCGATCCGGGGAACGGATTCGGCTCCGCGGCGGCGCACCCCGCCGAGCTGTAGCCCACGTTGTTCACACCGACCGCGTTGAACCGCATGTCGAGTGCATCGCTCTCGCCGGGGCCGGTGTAGACCGCGGTGATCTCCGCCAGGGTGAAGGCGCCGTTGACCGGGGGTTCGTTGAACGGGTTCGCGCCCACCAGGTCCCGTTCGGCGTGGCGGGTGACCCGGTCGACCCGGACCAGCCAGGAGCCGCCGACGTCGGCCGCTTCTCCGAGGACGATGGGAGTCCCCCGCGTCCCCGGTCCACCGCCGCTGGGCGCCGGGGGTGGACCGGGCGGGGTGACCTCGTCGGAGCCTCGGGCGGTGAAGGAGTAGAAGACGGGCTCGGTGCCCGGTCCCGAGGACACGGCCAGCAGCAATCCGGATCGGTCGACGCTGGCGACGTCGAAGCACTCGTCGCCGGTCACGACCGCACCGGGGAAGATGTCGACCCGCCGATCCAGCGGGTGAGGCTCGGTGGCCCGGCAGTCGAACGCCGAGTGGCTGCGACCCGACGGCGCCACGGCGGCGAGGCTGAGGTCGAACAGGGTGGTGGGTGTGTCGCCGTCGTAGCGCAGGTCGAGACTGGCCATGGCGTAGCCGCCGTTGCGGGGGGCCGGGTTGAAGTCGGCCACGTCGGTCAAGACCGCATCGGCGTCGACCTCGGCCTCGGCGACCGCCAGCCACCATCCCCCTCCGATCTCAGCCCAGTCGCCGACGCCGAACGGGGCGTCGGGGGTGCCGTCCGGGTCGACGGCCAGCAGGGCGGCATCGTTGCCGGGTCCGGTCCCCGCGTCCCGGTCGGCGTTTCGGACGGCGGCAGCGGCACCCAACACGATGGCGACCAGGAGGGCCGTGGCGACGATCACACCGACCCGCCGTCCCCTGTTCGGGACTCGGCCGGCCTCGGCGACGGAGAGCCAGTCGACCTCGTCCGAGCGCTCGCGCTGCGCCATGGTCGCGGCGATCAGGTCTTCCATCGTCAGCTCGGGCTCGGGCGGACGGCGCGGCGGCTGAGGTGGTCCCACCGGCGGCGGCGTCGGCCCTCGACCGGGAGGCCCGGACGCTGGTCGCCCTGCGACGGGAAGCGCGCCCGAGCCTCCACGACCCGGGATCTCGGTGCGGATCGGAGGCCGTGCCGGGGGTGAGTCGCGCACGGGCAACCCGGAGCCGTCGGCGGCGTCCGCCGGCGGAACGATCGTTCCAGGCGAGGACGGGGTGGACCCGGGCGGTGGCGGGGGAGGCCCAACCCGGATCTTCGGCGGTGGCGGCGGCGGGCCGGGGTCGATCGGTGGGGGAGCGTCGACCGCGGCCGACGGTCGCGGCAGAGGGGGTGGCGGCACGACCTCGTCGGGCCGCGGGATCGGTGGGTACACGGGGAGCTCGTCGAAGCCCTGCCGTCGATCCGGTTGGGGTGCCAGTCCGAATTCGACCGGCGGTATCGGTGCATCTTCATCCGGTGGGTCCTCGACGAAGTCCGCCATCCCGTCGTCGGCCGGATCCAGCTCCGACGGTTGGTAGGCCGCCACGGAGGGGAGGGAGGAGAGTTGCGGTGGAGGGCGATGGAACTCGCCGGGCTTCAGGTCCCGGGCCGACGGGAGACCGGCGGGCTCGCCCGGCTCCGGCATCTCGTCGGTGGCGGGTTCCGGCTCCACGGTGGGGCGCGCGTCGGCGATGATCTCGGCCGACGGTTCCGGGAAGGCGGGCGCGTCGTCGTCCTCGCCGCTATCGATCTCGACCGGCTGGTACGCCGCGATCGACGGGAGCGAGGAGAGGTCGGGAGGGGGGCGATGGAACTCGCCGGGCTTGAGGCCTCGCGCCGACGACAGACCGACCGGCTCGCCGGGCGGCTCGTCTGGAGGTTCGGTGGCGGGCGGGACCTCGGCCGGGTCGGGGATCTCGGGAGCGTCCCGATCGAGGAAGAGGGGCTCCTCGTCGGGGAAGAGGCGATCGGATGGTGGCGATGCCTGGGATTCGTCGCTCACCTGACCTCCTCGGTGACGTCGGGCGCCCGTGGGGGCGCGTGCGGGCGGCGTCGGTGCTTTCCATCGGCGGTGGCAGGGCATTCATGAGCAGGAAACGGCTGCGCCGGCCGCCGATCGGAGGTAGAACGGGGTCATGGTGACGAGAGGACCGACATCGGCCATCGTGCTGGCGACCGGGCGCGACCCGCAGATGCGGTCGTCGCGCCCCAAGGCGCTCCATCGGCTGTGCGGGCGGGCCATGGTCATGTACGTCCTCGACGCCCTGGTCGATCTCGGTGTCGACCGGGCGGTCGTGGTGGGTGGATCCTCCGAGCTGCTCGACAAGAAGCTCAGCGCTACCGGGCCCGACCTTTTCGTCGAGTTCATCGAGCACGACATCCACAGCGGTTCGGCCGAAGCCACGCTCGTCGGTCTCACGCCGTTTCCCCCGGATCTCGAGGACAGCCGCGACGTCATCGTGGTGCCGGCCGACATGCCCTTGCTCCAGGACGATGCGCTGGCCACGCTCGTTGCCCACCACCAGGCCGCCGATGCCGTCTGCACGCTGCTCACGGCCGACGGGTCGCTCGTCGACGGACCGGCCGTGGTGCGAGGTCCCGATGATCGGGTGAAGCGACTCGACGCCGTGCACACGCTGACCGAGGGTGAGGTGGCCCCCGGTCTGTTCTGCTTCCGCCAGAGCGTGCTGGGCCCGGCGCTGCGCCGCATCCGGCCTGGTACCGAGCACTCCGAGGCGCTGCATTCGGTGGTCGAGGTCCTCGACGTGACCGGGTACGCCGTCGAGGCGGTGGCGTGCGAGGACTCGGCTCAGCTGAAGCGGGTCGTCGACCGACTGGACCTGGCCGACATCGAGGCGGCGATGCGGCGCCGCACCAACCGGCGCTGGCTCCGGGCGGGCGTCAACATGGTCGATCCGGACCGTACGGCCATCGACACGACGGTGCGGCTCTCACCCGACGTCACGCTGTTCCCGGGCACGCTGCTGCAGGGGGACACGGTCGTCGGTGAGCGGGCCGAGATCGGTCCCGACACCCGGCTGGTCGACTGTGCGGTGGGTGCCGGAGCGGTGATCGAGAAGACGATGGCGCGCGATGCCGAGATCGGAGCGGGGGCGCACGTCGGCCCGTTCGCCGTGCTCGAGTCGGGCGCGCACGTCGACCCTGGCGTCGCGACCGGCGCGTTCTACACTGCGTGACAGGCTGGCAGAGGGGCACACATGGAACGGGTGACGAAGAAGCGATTGCAGATGCTCGCAGGGCGGGTCCATCTGCCGCTGGCCGAGGAGATCGCGGCCGTGCTGGGCGTCGAGCTGGGGAACGCCAACATCGCCGAATTCGCCAACGGCGAGATCCACTGCCGCTTCGGCGACTCGGTGCGAGGCGCCGACGTCTTCATCGTGCAGACCCACGCCGACACGCCCGAGATGTCGGTCAACGACGCCATCATGGAGCAGCTGATCATGGTCGACGCGGCCCGGCGGGCGTCGGCCAAACGGATCACGGCGGTCAGTCCCCACTACGGCTACGGCCGCCAGGATCGCAAGGCCGAAGGCCGTGAGCCGATCACGGCCAAGCTGGTCGCCAATCTGTTCAAGGCGGCCGGGTGCAGCCGTCTCGTCAGCGTCGATCTGCACAGCGGCCAGATCCAGGGGTTCTTCGACGGCCCGGTCGACCACCTCACCGCCATGCCCGTGCTGATCAGGTACCTCCGCAGCATGGGCGAGGACATCGTGGTCGTGTCCCCGGATGCCGGCCGGGTGAAGGTGGCCGAGAAGTACTCGGTCGCCCTCAACGCCGACCTCGCCTTCGTGCACAAGCGCCGGGTCAAGGGGGCCAAGAACAAGGTCGAGGCCAAGGGGGTCATCGGCGACGTCGAAGGCCGCATCTGCGTCATCATCGACGACATGATCGACACGGCGGGCACCATCGTCGCTGCGGCCGAGGTCCTCAAGGCCAACGGGGCCGAGTCCGTGGTCGCGGCCGCCA
The DNA here is from genome assembly GCA_963697385.1 of uncultured Acidimicrobiales bacterium. Classification (GTDB taxonomy): domain Bacteria; phylum Actinomycetota; class Acidimicrobiia; order Acidimicrobiales; family CAWCAL01; genus CAWCAL01. The sequence goes on along the minus strand of CAVONU010000001.1, from coordinate 396,436 downwards.
CCCACGGCGTGCTGTCCGGACCGGCCGTCGATCGCCTCAAGAACTCGGTGATCGAGAAGGTGGTCGTCACCGACACCCTGCCGCTGCCAAGCGAGAAGCGGTTCGACAAGCTCGAGGTGCTGTCGGTGGCGCCGATCATCGCCGACGCGATCGAGTCGGTCTTCGAGGACACTTCGGTGTCCGAGATCTTCGACGGTCACAACCAGAGCTAGTCCCGCCGCCGGCAACCTTCGCCCGGTCGAAGACGGCAGGTCGTCAGGGTCGGGGCGCTCGGCGAAGAGGATCGGAGCCGTACGATCTCATACCGGCCGCCGGCGGCTCCGCGCACAATGGGGGTGGGGGTTCGTGTCGGAGGGGCGACGTGATCCCCCACGGATCAGAGGCTTGACGGGAGCCCCCTGCATCGCGAACAGCATCATTCGAAAATGAATGGCGAGCCTCGTGGGACTGTCACACCCCTCTGAGACGATGGAAATATGACGAAGGTTGGCCACGAACGACGACAGGAAGCGTTGGGGGATCTGACCGGCCGGCTGCACGGGGTGCTCGATGACCTGTGTGACCTGGATCTGGACACGGTGACGGATCCGGAGCTGGTGGCGGCGATGCCCGAGCTGATTCGGGGAGAAAGCCCGAGCCGAACACGGCGACGACGACGCCACCGTCGACGACCTCCCCAGGACCCCGGGCCAGCGTCGGGCCGACGCCTGGTGGGCCATGTGCCAGGCCGCCATCGCCAACTGCCCCGAAGGCGTGAACCTGGACCCGGTGCTGAACCTGGTCATGGACCACGACACCTTCGACCACCACAGTCGTGGCACCCGCCCCGACCCGCAGGCCGATCCGGCCGGCTACCGCACCCGACGCTGTTCGACCCTGTCGGGTAAGCCCATCGACCCCCACGACGCCCTCGGCGCCGCACTGGCCGGTCACATCCGGCGGGTGGTGTTCGACACCCGCGGGGTGGTGGTCGACATGGGCCGCAAGTCCCGCCCGTTCACCGGCACCGCCCGCCAAGCCGGGAGCTGCGCTCTGCGCAGCTCCTAAGGAGTTCAGCGTCCGCTGAACTCCCGCCATCCTGGCCCGAGCGGTGTGCACCTGGCTGTCCTGCGACACCCCCGTCGCATGCCTGTGAGATCGACCACGCCCTCGAATGGGGCCGCGGCGGCCCGACCAACCAGGCCAACGCGCCACCGTTGTGCAAACCCCGCAACCTGTTCAAACAGAACCACCAATTCCGCATCACCCTCGAAGCCGACGGCCGATTCCACATCTGGCGCCCCGACGGCACCGAACTCACCTGACCCCGATGGAGCGAGCAGCCGGCCTTCGGGTGGTCGACGGCCATCGGGTGGTCGAGTCGCAGGGGCCGGCCGGGCGACGGTAGGATCATGGGCTGCTCTGCGAGCGCGGCCCCGCCACCGTCGGTCGCCCGCACGACGACCCGTCCCAGACGTCAGCAATGCAGCGCCGAGGAGCGCAATCCCCGATGGATCAGGTCACTCTCACCGCCGATACCAACCGCGCCCTGGGGTCCAGGGCCAGCCGCCGCCTCCGCCGTACGGGCCACGTGCCCGGCGTGCTCTACGGGCTCGACGCCGATCCGGTGGCGATCAGCCTCGACTACCGCGAGCTGCGCTCCGCACTCACCACCGATGCCGGCCTCAACGCGCTGGTGTCGTTGCAGATCGACGGTGGCACCCAGCTGGCCATCCTCAAGGACATGCAGCGCGACCCGGTCCGCCAAGAGGTCACCCACGTCGACTTCATTCGGATCGATGCCACCGCTCGCGTGTCGGTCGAGATCCCCGTGCTCACCATCGGCGACGCCGTCGAGGTCACCCGCGGCGAGGGCATCGTCGATCAGCTCATGCACCTCCTTCCCGTGAGCGCACCCGCCACGTCCATCCCGCCGCAGATCGAAGTGGATGTCTCGGACATGGAGATCGGTACCACCATCACGGTGGCCGATCTCCCGCTGCCCACGGGCGTCGAGGCCGAGATCGAGCTCGACGAGCCGGTCGTCATCGCCCAGATCACCCGTGCCGCCCTGGTCGACGAGGTCGAGGTCGGCGAAGGCGAAGAGGGCGTGGAAGGCGAAGAGGGCGTGGAAGGCGCAGAGGGCGAGGGCGACGGCGCCGCCGACGAGTCCTCAGAGGACTGAGCCGGCCGTCGATGGCCCGGCGGTTCTTCGGCGGGTCCCGCCGACCCGAGCGACGAGGCACCCCGGCCGATCTCCTGGCCGTCGGGCTCGGCAATCCCGGGTCGACGTACGAGGGGACACGCCACAACGTCGGAGCGGATGTCATCCGGGTCCTCGCCGACCGCCACCAGGCCCGGCTGAAGCAGGCCGGGCACGAACCGGCGCGGGCGGCCGAGGTGCCGGTCGACGGCGCACGACTGGCGCTCGCCGTCCCGACCACGTACATGAACGAGTCCGGCCAGGCCGTGGCGGCGCTGGTGCGGCGCTACGGCATCGACGACCCTGAGCGCCTGGTCGTCGTCCACGATGAGCTCGATCTGCCGCCCGGCCGGCTGAAGGTCAAGCTCGGCGGTGGCCTGGCCGGTCACAACGGGCTCAAGTCGATCGACGCCCACCTGCACACCCGCGACTTCGGTCGGGTGCGTATCGGGGTGGGCAAGCCGCCGACGTCCCAGGCCGGCCGCGATCACGTGCTCCGGCGGGCGGGCAAGGCCGAGCAGGCCGTCATCGACGAGACCATCGCGCTCGCCGCGGACGCCGTCGAGATCATCCTGGCCGACGGTTTCGCAGCGGCCATGGAACGGTTCAACGTCACGTCGTGAGCGCTCCACCCCTGGCCAATCCCTTGCGGGCCCTCCTACCGCTCGTCGCCGAGGATCCGGGGCTCATCGCGGTTGCCGGGCGGAGCGATGCCGTCCTCGCCGTTCCCGAGGTGGCGCGCGCCATGACGGTGGCGGCGGTGGCCGAGACCGCCGAGCGCCGTCCGCTGCTGGTGGTCGTGCCCACCACGCCGGAAGCCGAACGACTGGAAGCCGATCTGGCCGCCCTGTTGGGGCGCGAGCGGGTCGAGGGATTCCCCGCATGGGAGACGCTCCCGTTCGAGCGGGTCAGTCCCAGCATCGACACGTCGGGCCAGCGGCTCGAGGTCCTCTGGAGGCTGGGCGATCCGGCGACCATGCCGTGGGTGATCGTGGCCCCGATCCGTTCCCTGCTGCAGCGGATCTCGCCCACCGCGATCGAGTCCGAGACGGTCGTCGTCGGCGTCGGCGACGAGATCGACCAGCCCCAGCTGATCGAGCAGCTCGTCGGCATGGGCTACCGCCGCGAGTACCAGGTCGAGCACCGGGGTGAGGTGGCGGTACGCGGCTCGATCGTCGACGTGTACCCCTCCACCGCCGACGCTCCGGTCCGGATCGACCTGTGGGGCGACGAGGTCGATCGGCTCACCGAGTTCGCCGTCGCCGACCAGCGCACCACCGCCACCCGCAGCGAGGTGACCCTGTTCGGGTGCCGCGAGGTGCGACCCTCCGACGCGATCGTCGCCCGAGCCCGCGAGCTCATCGCCCAGGCGCCCTGGGGGCGCGAGCAGTGGGAGCGGCTGGTCGAGGGCCAGCTCTTCGACGGGATGGAGTCGTGGTTGCCCTTCCTGGTCGATCGCACCACCCTGCTCCCTGATCTGCTGCCGGCCGACGGCCAGGTGGTGGTGATCGATCCCCGACGCTGTCGCGACCGCACCGAGGACATCCTGGCCGAGGAGCGCGACCTGTCGGTGACCCTCGCCAAGACGTGGGACGCCGGCGACGACCTCGATGCCGCCCTCCACGTGCCCTTCGAGCGACTGCTCAGCGAGTGCCCGGCCCCGGTGTGGCACCTTCCCGCCGTCCCCGACGCTCCCGGCGTGGCGAGGGTCTCCGCCACCGGGTGGGGGCAGCTCGGCGTCGACGGCGGCCTGCTCGCGCAGCTCCAGGCCGAGATCGAGCGCGGCAGCCGGATCGTGATCGCCGCCGACGGCGAAGGATCGGCCACCCGCCTCAGCGACCTGCTGGCCGACGAGGGCATCTTCGTCGAGCGGGCCGACGGTGGCACCGACCTGACCCGGCCCGGCGTCCGCGTGGTGGTTACGCCACTCGAGCGTGGGGTGGTGCTCACCGAGGTGGGCGTCGCCGTGCTGGCCGAGCCCGATCTCACCGGTCGCCGCCGCAGCCGCCGCCCGCCGAAACGCCGGGTCGCCACCGGGTACTTCGACGACCTGGCGCCGGGCGACTACGTCGTCCACGAGCAGCACGGCGTGGCCCGATACGAGGGCATGGTGACCCGGGCCATCGGCGGCGCCGAGCGTGACTACCTGCTGCTCCAGTACCGCGGCGACGACCGGCTCTACGTGCCCAGCGACCAGATCGACGTCGTTCGCCACTACACCGGCGGTGACACACCGTCGGTCAGCAAGCTGGGTGGTGCCGACTGGCAGAAGACCAAGGCGCGGGTGCGCTCGGCGATCAGCGAGATCGCCCAGGAGCTGGTCGTGCTCTACCAGCGCCGGGTCACGACGCCCGGTCATGCCTTCGGGGCGGACACCCCGTGGCAGCGCGAGCTCGAGGACGCCTTCCCGTGGCAGGAGACCCCCGATCAGCTCGTGGCCATCGACGCGGTCAAGAACGACATGGAGGAGCCCTCGCCGATGGACCGGCTGGTCTGCGGCGACGTCGGCTTCGGCAAGACCGAGGTGGCGGTTCGGGCCGCGTTCAAGGCCATCCAGGACGGCAAGCAGGTGGCGGTGCTGGTGCCCACCACGCTGCTGGCCCAGCAGCACCTCCAGACGTTCCGCGACCGCTTCGCGGGCTTTCCGGTCCGGGTCGAGGTGCTCAGCCGGTTCCTGACGGCGAAGGAGGCCCGCGGGGTGATCGAGGGCGTCGAAGCCGGCGAGGTCGATCTGGTCATCGGCACCCACCGGTTGCTGTCCGAGGACGTCCGGTTCAAGGACCTGGGCCTGCTGGTCGTCGACGAGGAGCAGCGGTTCGGTGTGAAGCACAAGGAGGCCATCAAGCACCTGCGGACCGGCGTCGACGTGCTGACCCTCACCGCCACCCCCATCCCGCGGACCCTCGAGATGAGCCTCACCGGGATCCGCGACCTGACGCTGCTCAACACACCGCCCGCCGACCGCCAACCCATCCTGACCTACGTCGGTGAGCACGAGGAACGGGCGATCGCCGAGGCGATCCGGCGCGAGCTGCTGCGCGAGGGCCAGGTCTTCTTCGTGCACAACCGGGTCATGGACATCGAGCACGCGGCGGCACGGGTGCGCGACCTGGTCCCCGAGGCCCGGGTGGCCGTCGCCCACGGCCAGATGGACGAGGGCACCCTCGAACAGGTCGTCTACGACTTCTGGGAGGGTCGGTACGACGTCCTGGTCTGCACCACCATCATCGAGTCGGGGATCGACATGCCCACCGTCAACACCATGGTGGTCGACCGCGCCGAGCTGCTGGGGCTCGGCCAACTGCACCAGCTGCGCGGCCGGGTGGGACGGGCCGGGATGCGGGCCTACGCCTACCTGTTCTGGCCCGCCGACCGTTCGCTCACCGAGGAGGCCTACGAGCGGTTGCGGACCATCGGCGAGACCACCGAGCTCGGATCGGGGTTCAAGATCGCCATGCGCGACCTGGAGATCCGAGGCGCCGGCAACCTCCTGGGGACCGGGCAATCGGGGCACATCGCCGCCGTGGGGTACGACCTCTACTGCCAGATGGTCACCGAGGCGGTGGCCGAGCTGAAGGGTGAAGCACCGCCGGAGCACGTGGAGATCACCGTCGATCTGCCGGTCGATGCCCACATCCCCGCCGACTACGTGGCCAAGGAGTCGTTGCGGCTCGAGGCCTATCGCCGCCTGGCCGGGGCGGAGACCGAGGGCGAGGTCGCTGACATCCGACAGGAGTGGGTCGACCGCTACGGGCCGGTCCCCGAGGGCGCCGAGGCGCTGCTGGCCGTCGCCGCGCTGCGGGTCGAGGCCCGGCGGTTGGGTATCACCGAGATCTCGGTCACGAAGGGGGATGGCTTCAGCGGACCCAAGTTCATCGCCGTGCTGGCCCCGGTGCAGCTTCGTCAGTCGGCTCAGATCCGGCTGGACCGGACCGTGCGCCACGCTCGCTATCAGGAGTCGGCCGAGCGTCTGATCCTGCCCGTCCGCACCGCAGCGACCTCGGCGGTCGAGCTCCGCGACGCCCTGGTGTCCCTGGTGCCGCCCGGCAAGGAGGTCGTTCCGGCGTGAGCAGGGCTACCATCCTCGCCGTCATGCACGTTCGAACCGGCGCCCCTCGGCGTATCCTTCTCTGCCTGCTCGCCTTCGTCCTGGTCACGGCTTCGGCCTGCTCCGCGGTCGGTCCGCCGGACGCCGCGTCGGTGGGCGACGCGAAGATCTCCAGCGACGAGCTCAATGACCTCATTCAGGACGCCGTGGCCGAGCAGCAGGCCGCCCAGGCCGCGCAGGCCGGCACGCTGATCGACGATCGTGCGCTCGCCACCATTCCCAGCGGGGGCACGGCGATCCTGCTGACCGCCCTCATCTACGAGGAGCTCGTCGGCGACGAGGTGGATCCGTCGGGGACCATGGCCGACACCATCGTCACCGACCCGGTTCGCTACAACGACAACGTCGCGCTCGCCCTGGGCGGAGCCGACGCCATCGAGGACCTCGAGGTGGCGTGCGCCCTGGTCCTGACGACCCAGACGGTCGAGCAGATGGCCGACGTCCTGGGGGGTATGGCCGACCCGTCCATCACCGAGCTGCAGACCCTGGGCGCCCAGCCGTTGTGCATGGTGCGCGACGACCCGCGGTTTCCGCCCGAGATCGTCGCGCAGTTCTGGAACGGCGAGATCGGTGCGCTGCAGGAGCCGATTGCGTTCGAGGCCTTCGAGGGCATGGGATTCGACGGGACGCCCGCACCGGTCCCGCCCGCGGTGATCCTGGCCGGCGTCATCGCTCGCGGTCCCGTCACCTCCCCCGAGGTGGGCCAGGCCGGCCAGGCCGTGAGTGACCTCTTCGAGGCGTGGGGTCGGCCCGCGGTGGCGGCCGGACAGGCGGTCATCCTCGAGCGGTCCACCGAGGTCGGCGTCACCGTCGACCCGCGTTACGGCATCTGGAACGGCGTCAGTGTGGTCGACCCCGGCACCCTCCGGTTCGAGGAGGAGCAGTTCCAGGCGGAACTCGGCGAGGAACCCGCCGTCCCGTGACCGGAACCATCCTGGTGGTCGGACTCGGTCCGGCCGGCCCGGACCTGGTCACCGAGCAGACGCGGAAGGTCCTGGACACCGCGGATCGGCTCTGGCTTCGCACGACCCGTCATCCCGCCGCCGAGGCGTGGGCGGGAGCGCTCAGCTTCGACGGCGTCTACGAGGAGGCGGCGACGTTCGAGGCCGTGTACGGCCGGATCGTCGAGACGCTGGTGGACGAGGCAGGTCGAGGTGACCTGGTCTACGCCGTCCCCGGTTCGCCCCGGGTCCTGGAGCGTACCGTCGAGCTGCTCGCCGCCGACGAGCGGGCTCCGGTCGAGGTCCTCCCGGCGATGTCGTTCCTCGATCTCGTCTGGGCCCGGCTCGGCCTCGATCCGCTCGAATCGGGGATCCGGATGGTGGACGGGCACCGGTTCGCCACCGAGGCCGCCGGCGAGCGAGGGCCGCTGCTGGTGGCGCACTGCCACAACCAGCGGGTCCTGAGCGACATCAAGCTCGCCGTGGACGAGCCGCCCGAGACCGAGGTGGTGATCCTGCAACGGCTGGGCCTTCCCGACGAGGCGATCGCCACCGTGCCGTGGAGCGAGCTGGACCGTTCGGTGGAGGCCGATCACCTGACCTCGGTCGTCATCCCGCAACTGGCCGCACCCGTCGCCGGCGAACTGGTGCAGTTCGCCGAGCTGGTCGCCACCCTCCGGCGCGAGTGTCCCTGGGACCGGCAGCAGACCCACCAGAGCCTGACCCCGCACCTGCTCGAGGAGAGCTACGAGGTGCTGGAGGCGATCGAGGCGCTGGACGGCGAGGCCGACGGGTTCGCGCATCTCGAGGAGGAGTTGGGCGATCTGCTGTTCCAGGTCGTCTTCCACGCCACCTTGGCCGCCGAGGAGGGCTGGTTCACCCTGGCCGATGTCGCCCGCGGCGTGCACGACAAGCTCCGGACCCGCCATCCCCACGTCTTCGCCGACGTCGAGGTCGCCGATGCCGACGAGGTGCGGTCCAACTGGGAAGCGATCAAGCGGGCTGAGAAGGGGCGCGAGAGTGTCATGGACGGCGTGCCGTCGACGCTGCCCGCCGCCGCCTATGCGGCCAAGATCCTGAAGCGCGCCGCGGCGGTGGACGCGTCGACGGAGGGTCGGGCGCAGGACGCTTCGGCCGCATGGCGCCGGGTCGGTGAGCTGGCCGCGACCGACCCCAGGGACGAGGCGGTCGCCGAGGTGCTCCTGGCGGCGGTCGAAGCGGCTCGTCTGGCCGGCGTCGACGCCGAGACCGCCCTGCGCCGCGCCGCCACCGAGGTGGCCGACGACGTGCGGTCCGCCGGCCACTGAGACCGCCGAGCTCGTCGTTCGGGGACGGGGCTGATCGGGCTCGGGCTGGTCCGGTCGGCGCGGCACGCGTCTAGTGTCACCCTCGGCGCGCGCCCGAGGAGTAGCGTGCCAACCACTGTGCGGGAGATCACGTGAGCACCATCGAATTCATCGTCGGACGACAGATCATCGACTCGCGGGGCAACCCGACGGTCGAGGTCGAAGTGACCCTCGACAGCGGAGCCCGCGGCCGGGCCATCGTGCCGTCCGGTGCGTCGACCGGAGCCTTCGAGGCCGTCGAGCTCCGCGACGGCGGCGACACCTGGATGGGCAAGGGTGTCTCCACGGCGGTGGGGCACGTGAACGGGACGATCGCCGACGCACTCGACGGGCACGATGCCCTCGATCAGCGTGGTGTCGATGCCGTCCTGCTGGCCGCCGACGGCACCGACAACAAGGGCAGTCTGGGCGCCAACGCCATCCTCGGCGTGTCGCTGGCCGTGGCCAAGGCCGCCGCCAGCCACGTCGAGCTCCCCCTCTACCGGTACGTGGGCGGCGTCAATGCGCACGTGTTGCCCGTGCCGATGATGAACGTGTTGAACGGCGGTGAGCACGCCGACAACAACGTCGATCTCCAGGAGTTCATGTTCATGCCGGTCGGCGCCGCCTCGTTCGGCGAGGGCCTGCGGTGGGGCGTCGAGTCCTACCACCACCTCAAGAACGTGCTGCACGAGCGCGGCCTGGCCACCGCCATCGGCGACGAGGGCGGCTTCGCGCCCAACCTGGCGTCGAACGAGGAGGCCGTGCAGCTGCTGCTCGAAGCCATCGAGCGCGCCGGGCTCACCCCGGGCGACGACATGGCCCTGGCCCTCGATGTGGCCTCCACCGAGTTCTTCCGCGACGGCCGGTACCACCTCGACGGCGAGGGCCGCTCCCTGGACCCGCAGGAGTTCGCCGCGTACCTGGCCGAGCTCGTCGATCGGTATCCCATCGTGTCGGTCGAGGACGGCATGGCCGAAGAGGACTGGGACGGTTGGGTCGCCCACACCGAGTCGCTGGGCGACCGGGTGCAGCTCGTCGGCGACGATCTCTTCGTCACCAACACCGAGCGCCTCCAGCGAGGCATCACCCTGGGCGTGACCAACTCCATCCTGGTCAAGGTCAACCAGATCGGATCGTTGACCGAGACCCTCGAAGCGGTCGACCTGGCCAACCGCAACGGCTACACGGCGGTGATGTCCCACCGCTCGGGTGAGACCGAGGACACGACCATCGCCGACTTGGCCGTCGCCACCAACTGCGGGCAGATCAAGACCGGCGCCCCCGCCCGCAGCGACCGGGTGGCCAAGTACAACCAGCTCCTTCGGATCGAGGAAGACCTGGGCGACAACGCCGCGTACCGGGGGGCCGACGCGCTGGCCGGGGGCGCGGACGGGTGACCACCAAGGCCGCCACGCCGCGCCGGTCGTCACGCCGCGCCGCCGCCGGCGGGACGGGCGCTCCCCGGTGGGTCTCCCCGCTCGCGGTGGTGTTGTCGCTGGCTGCCGTCGTCGTGCTCTTCGTCGCCGTCTATCCCACCCAGACGCTGCTCGATCAGCAGAGCGAATCCAAAGAGACCGCCGCCGATCTCCAGGCGGCGGAGAGCGAGAACCTCGAGCTCGAACAGCGGGTCGCCGAGCTGCAGACCGACGCGGCCATCGAGCAGCTCGCTCGGGACGAATACGGCCTGGTCTACCCGGGCGAGGAGGCCTACGCGATCCTCCCCGGCGACGGACCGGCCTACCCCCGGCTGTGGCCGTTCACCCAGCTCCCGGTCCGCACCGAACCGTCCTGAACCCGCCACCGGCCGGGCCCGCGCTGGCGTTCTGACGATCGCGGCGAACCGGTAGGGTACGGGCGTCGTCACCGGGGTCGGAGGGTCCATCGTGAGCATCTTGGGCACGCGCGTCCTCCGCTCGGAGGACCCGCCGTTCCTCACCCGTGGTGCCCGGTACGTGGCGGATCTCGATGATCCCCGCGTGGAGGGCGCGGCCACCGTGATCTTCGTGCGGTCGCAGATCGCCCATGGCCGGATCGAGTCGATCGACAAGGGTGACGCCGAGAGCATGCCCGGCGTCGTGGCGGTGATCACCGCAGCCGACCTGGGGATGGACCTCCTGCTCGCCAATCCGCCGGCCCTCGACACCATGCGGCAACCGGCGTTGGCCACCGACGTCGTGCGATTCGTCGGCGAACCGGTGGTGGCGGTCCTGGCCGAGACCGAGGCCCAGGCCATGGACGCCGCCGAGCAGATCTGGGTCGACGTCGATCCGCTCACCCCGGTGGTCGACGTGCATCAGGCCGTCACCGGTGAGGTGCTCCTGTTTCCCGAGGCCGGCACCAACGTCGCCACCGCCCTGCCGGGCGAGTCCGACGACTCCTTCTTCGACGACTGCGAGGTCGTGGTGCGACAGGAGGTCGTGAATCAGCGGCTGGCCGGGTGCCCCCTCGAGGGTCGTGCGGGCGCGGCCGCATGGGTGGACGGTCGGCTGGTCACGTTCCTGTCGACGCAGGCGGCACACGCCGCCCGCGATCGCCTGGCCGAGTGGTACGGGCTGGATCGATCCGAGGTGCAGGTGATCGCGCCCGATGTCGGCGGCGGGTTCGGACCCAAGATCGGCCTCTACGCCGAGTACTACGTCCTGGGCGCACTGGCCCGGATCGCTGGCCGCCCGGTCCGCTGGGTCGAGCAGCGCACCGAGAACATGCTGGCCATGGGACACGGACGGGCCCAGCACCAGACGCTGGAGATCGGCGGCACTCGCGACGGTCGCGTCCTGGCCTATCGCCTGACCGGGATTCAGGACGCGGGCGCCTACCCGATGAACGGTGCCTACCTGCCGTACTTCACGGCGATGATGGCGCCGGGCGTCTACGACATCCCGCGGGTCGTCACCGACATGAAGGCCGTGGTCACCACCACCGCCCCCACCGTTGCCTACCGCGGCGCCGGCCGACCCGAGGCGTCGGCGGCGATCGAGCGCGCCATGGACCTGTTCGCCGTCGAGATCGACATGGATCCCGTCGAGGTGCGGCGCCGGAATCTCATCCCCCCGTTCAGCGACCCGGTCACGACGGCGGTCGGAACCATCTACGACGTCGGTGACTTCGAGGGCGCCCTGGACCGGGTGCTGGAGGCGGCCGGGTACGAAGATCTGCGGGCTCAGCAGGCCCGGCGCCGGTCCGACGGCGCGGTCGTCCAGATGGGCATCGGCGTGTCGATCTACGTCGAGATCACCGCCGGTCCGCGTCCCGGCCAACAGGAGTTCGCCGAAATCGTGATGGACGACCAGGGCCGGGTGACGGTCTTCACCGGCAGCTCGGCCCATGGCCAGGGGCACGCCACGTCGTTCTCCATGCTGGTCAGCGACGCGATGGCGGTGCCGATGGACCACATCACGGTCGTCCACGGCGACACCGACGCGGTGCAGAAGGGGGTCGGCACCTACGCATCCCGCTCGCTCCAGGTCGGTGGCACCGCCGTGCTCCGTGCCGCCGACGCCGTGGTCGCCCGGGCGCGCCAGCTCGCCGCCGATCGACTCGGGGCGGATCCCCAGGATGTCGTCCTGGACCGGGACGGGGGCGCGTTCCACGTCGCCGGGACCCCGGCGGTCGCCCTCTCGTGGACCGACGTGGTCACCGCGGCCGGAGGGACGCTTCGCGAGTCGCTGAGCCACCGGACGACCGCCCCCACCTTCCCATTCGGAGCCCATGTGGCCGTGGTCGACGTCGACACCGAGACCGGCAAGGTCGAGCTGCGACGGATCATCACCTGCGACGACGCCGGCCGCATGCTCAACCCGCTCCTCGTCGAAGGGCAGCGCCACGGCGGGATCGCCCAGGGCGTCGCACAGGCCCTGTGCGAAGCAGTGATCTACGACCAGGACGGCAATCCGCAGACCACCAACTTCGCGGACTACACCGTCATCTCGGCCGCCGAGCTGCCGCCGTACGAGCTGATCCCGATGGAGACGCCGACGCCCGTCAATCCCCTGGGCGCCAAAGGAGTCGGCGAGTCGGGCACCATCGGTGCCACCCCGGCCGTGCACAGCGCGGTCGTCGACGCACTCGCCCATCTCGGCGTCCGCCACGTGGAGATGCCGACGACGCCCCAACGCGTGTGGGACGCGATTCGGTCCGCCCGGGCAGCCGGCGGCGCCCGACAGGAGAGTCCATGACCGTTCCCCCCATTCTCGCCGAGGGCCTGCGACGCAGCTTCGGCGACATCGACGCCGTCGCCGGGGTCGACCTCGAGGTCGCCGACGGCGAGATCTTCGGGTTCCTCGGTCCCAACGGGGCCGGCAAGTCCACCACCGTCCGCATGCTCACCACCCTGCTCCGCCCCACCGGCGGGCGGGCGATGGTGGCCGGGCACGATGTGGAGTCCGACGCCCACGAGGTGCGGCGCTGCATCGGCGTCGCCCTCCAGGACGCCGCCATCGACCCACTGATGACCGGCCGCGAACTGCTCGCCCTCCAGGCGGTGCTGCACGGCATTCCCCGCAAGGCCGCCGCCGAACGCGGCGAGGAACTGCTGGGCCGGGTGGGGCTGACCGACGCCGGCGACCGACGGGTGGGGGAGTACAGCGGCGGGATGCGACGTCGGCTCGATCTGGCCCTGTCGTTGATCCACGAGCCGATCGTGCTCTTCCTGGACGAGCCGACCACCGGTCTGGACCCCAGTAGCCGCCGGAACCTGTGGGAAGAGGTACGGCGGCTCAACACCGAGTTCGGCACGACGGTGTTCCTCACGACGCAGTACCTCGAGGAGGCCGACGAGCTGGCCGAGCGCATCGCCATCATCGACGGCGGGGTGATCGTGCGAGAAGGAACGTCCACCGCCCTGAAGGAGGCGGTCGGCGCCCCGACGTTGCGCACGGAGTTCTCGCCGGAACAGCTCGGGGCGGCCGAGGCCGTCCTCGACCGGTTCGGCGAATTCCGCCCGGCGCGGTCCGGCCGTCTCGCCATCGGTCTCCCCGGCGGTGCCGGGTCGATGGCCGACGTGGTGCGGGCCCTCGACGACGCCGGCCTGAGCGCCGAGATGATGGAGCTGCACACGCCGTCGCTCGACGACGTGTTCGCCGATGCCACCGGTCGCCGCCTGGAGGGTGCGGACGAGGAGGCCGACGCATGACGCTCGCATCACATGCCACCCCCGACAAGGTCTCTCCGCTCGCTCAGGTGGCGGCCCTGTCGGTCCGAGCGATCAAGGGGTTCATGCGGCAACCGGCCGTCTGGGTACCCGGCATGGTCTTCCCGTTGCTCATCGCGGCCGTCAACGGGTCGGCGCTGGGGAACGCCACCGACAATCCCGCGTTCCCGCCGGTCGACTCCTTCTACGATTTCCTCCTCCCCGCCACGATGATCCAGGGGGTCATGTTCGGGTCGATCGCCGCCGCGTCCGATCTGGCCCTCGATGTCGAGAACGGGTTCTTCGACCGGCTCATCTCCTCGCCGGTGTTCCGGCCCAGCATCCTCATCGGCAGGCTGGCCGGTGGAGCGGTGCTGGCCGGCATCCAGGCCATCGCGTTCACCGGCGTCTTCCTGCTCTGGGGCGCCTCGATCAAGGGAGGGATCCCGGGCCTCCTCGTGCTCATGGTCGCCTCGATGCTGGTGGCGGTCGGGATCGGCGGCCTGGCCGGCTCGGTCGGGATCCGCACCGGACTGGCCGAGGGGGTCCAGGGCATCTTTCCCCTCATCTTCATCCTGCTCTTCGTCAGCTCGGCGTTCTTTCCCACCAGCCTCATGAGCGGGGTGTACGGGCAGGTGGCCCGGTACAACCCGGTCACCTTCCTGGTCGACGGGCTGCGCTACCAGGTGACCGTCGGTTTCGACGCCCGCGAGGCGGCGATCGCCCTGGGCTGGGCGCTGGGGCTGGCCGTCCTGGGCGTCGCCGTCGCCACCCGTGCGATCCGGGTCCGGTTGTCCCGATGAGCGCCGATCCCTCGCTGTCGGCCCGTGCGGCCGCTGCGCACGGCACACCGTCGGCCAGCGCCGACGTCAGCGGATGGGCACTCACCGGAGCGATCGTCCGGCGCGGCTTCATCGTGCTGCCTCGGATCCCGTCGTCGATCATTCCGGCCCTGGCGATGCCGCTGTTCATCACCATCGCCTTCACCGGCACGTTCGGCGACCTGGCCAACCTGCCCGTCTACCCGACAGACAACTTCGCCAACTGGGTCGGGCCGTGGGCGATCCTCCAGGGCTCGGCGTTCGCCGCCGTGGGTGCGTCCATCGCGGTGGCACGCGACCTCGAGAACGGCTTCTACGACCGCATGCTCGTCGCACCCGCACCGCGCCCCGCTCTGGCGTTCAGTCCTGCCGTCTACGCCGGCACGCGTGGTCTCATTCCCCTCGTCCTGGTTCTGGCCGTCGTCTATCTGGCCGGTGGAGGTCTCCAGAGTCCGCTCGGCCTGGTGATGGCCATCATCGCCGCCGTCGGGGTCGCTGCCTCCGCCGCCCTGTGGGGCCTCGGCATCTTCTACCGGTTCAAGACGCAACGAGCGGCGGCGCTGGTGCAGATCGGGATCTTCAGCAGCATGTTCCTCACCACCGGCCAGGCCCCCATCGACTTCATGGAGGGCTGGTTGCCCTACGCCGCCCGCCTCAACCCGATGACCTACGTGCTGGGCATGACCCGGCAGGGGTTCCTCGACACCGGGGTGACCTGGGCCGACACCTGGCCCGGACTCCTGGCCCTGGCCGGCATGCTCCTGCTGCTCTCCTGGTTCTGCTGGCGTGGGTTCAAGAAGCTCAGCCCCTGAGACGGACGGCGACGGGAGTCGACGCCCCGTGACGGCCGCCGTCGTCCTGGCCGCCGGCGAGGGCACGAGATTCGGCGGAGCGACCCACAAGCTGCTGGCGCCGGTCCGGGGTCGCCCGCTCGTTCGGCATACGGTCTCGGCGGCGGTCGACGCCGGGATCGGACCGGTCATCGTGGTCACGGGGGCGGCCGACCTCGACGAAGCACTGGCCGGGCTGCCGGGCGTCCAGCGGGCCGTCAATCCCGATGTCGCCGCGGGTCTGGCGTCCTCGCTGCAGGTCGGCTTGGCGGCTGCCGATCGTCTGGGCGTCCAGGCGGCCGTGGTCGCACCCGGAGATCAACTCGGGGTGCCGCCGTCGGCGTGGCAAGCGGTGGCCCGGTGCACCGGAGCACCGATCGCCGTGGCCACCTTCGCCGGCGATCGGCGGCCGCCGACCCGGCTCGCGCGCTCGGTCTGGCCCGATCTTCCGCGCTCCGGTGACGAAGGAGCGCGGCGGCTGGTCCGACATCGCCCCGACCTCGTCGTGGAGGTACCGTGCGACGGCACGCCCCACGACATCGACACGGTCGAGGAGTATCGACGATGGACCTGAATCACACCTTCGAGGTGGACGCTCCGATCGACGAGACGTGGAACTCGTTGACCGACCTCGAACGGATCGCTCCCTGCCTCCCGGGCGCCGAGCTCCAAGAGGTGGAGGGCGACGACTACCGGGGCGTGGTGAAGGTGAAGGTCGGTCCGATGACCGCGCAGTACAAGGGGACGGCGACCTTCGTCGACCGTGACGGCGACGAGCACCGCGCCGTCCTGAAGGCATCGGGACGGGACACGCGGGGCAGGGAAACGCCAGTGCCGTGATCACCGCCGCGCTCGAGTCCGCCGGTTCCGGCACCAAGGTGGACATCCACACCGATCTGACGATCACGGGAAAGGTGGCGCAGTTCGGTCGCGGAGTCCTCGACGACGTGAGCAACAAGATCCTCACCCAGTTCGTCGAGAACCTGGAGCGCGACGTGCTGTCGGGCGACTCGGGTCCGCAGACCGCCCCGGAGGAGAGCGATGCCGCTTCGCCCGATCCCGAACCCGAGGTGCCGGGCGTCGAGAGCGATCTGGTCGGGGCTGCGGTGGCCGATGATCCCGCGGACGCCGGACCGCGCCAGGTGATCCAGACCACCCAGGCGGCGCCGATCGACCTGATCGACGTGGGCGGTGCGCCGATGGCCAAGCGGTTGGCGCCGATCGCGGCGATCGTCGCCGTGCTGTTGATCATCCGGTGGCTCCGCGGTCGCGGGTGAACGGGTCCGTCGGATCAGCGATCCCGTGCCCTCCGGCTACGTGCGCACCGACGCCGCCCCCTCCCGGGTCGACCACGAGATGGTGACCCGGTTGCTGGGCCGCCGGCCGATGGGCCGCTACGCCATCGTGGTGCGTCGGTTGCCCGACCGCGAGCCGGTCGTGATCCGCAACGCTCCGAAGCTGGACGACGGCACCCCGATGCCCACCCGCTACTGGTTGGTGGGCGATCGCGAGCGCGCCATGATCGGGCGGCTCGAGGCCGCCCGCGGGGTGCGGCGGGCCGAGGCGGCCGTCGACGCGGTCGAGCTCCGGGCCGCCCATGACCGGTACGCCCGGCTCCGGACCGAGGCCGGCGACCCGGCCGGATCCGGCCCGCGGGCGTTCGGTGGGGTCGGTGGAACCCGCCGCGGGGTCAAGTGCCTGCACGCCCACTACGCCTGGTGGCTGGCCGGCGGGGACGACCCCGTCGGCCGATGGACCCACCGTCAGCTGCGGGCCGATCCGCAGGGTGCGTCGTGACGGTCCGGGCCGCCATCGACTGCGGCACCAACTCGGTGCGCCTGCTGGTGGTCGACGGCGACGGCGCCACCCTCGAGCGGCTCATGACCATCACCCGGCTGGGCGAGGGGGTGGACGCAACCGGGCGCCTGCTTCCCGAGGCCATCGACCGGACCGTCCAGGTGTTGGGCCGGTACCGGGCGCTCATGGATCACCACGGTGTGACCTCGTTCCGGGCCATCGCCACGTCGGCGGCGCGGGACGTGTCCAACGCCGCCGCGCTGTTCGAGCCGGCCCGCGCGCTCCTCGGTCAGGATCTCGAGGTCATCTCCGGCGCCGACGAGGCCGGCTTCTCGTTCGCCGGGGCCACCGCTGGGATGCCCCCGTCCGAGGGGCCGTTCCTCATGATCGACATCGGTGGCGGGTCCACCGAGTTCGCCTTCGGGACCGAGCGGTGCGAGGCGTCGATCTCGCTCGACATCGGAAGCGTGCGGCTCACCGAGCGCTACTTCGAGCACGACCCGCCGTGGGCCGAGGAACTGACGGCGGCCATCTCGGTCGCCGAGACCCACCTCGACGACATGTTCCTGGCCATTCCCGGAGTGGGCGGGGCGGGCACCGTGTTGGGTGTGGCCGGGACGATCACCACGGTGGCCGCGGTCGAGATCGGGCTGGTCACCTACGACCGAGACGTGATCCACCGCTTCGCGCTGACCCGGGATGCGGTCGAGGACGTGTTCCGAACGCTGGCCACCGAGCCGCTGGCCGATCGCGTCCACAACCCGGGCCTGCCCCGTGACCGAGCTCCCGTCATCGTCGGGGGACTGTGCGTGCTGGTGGCGATCATGCGACGCCTCGGCCTCGACGAGCTGGTGGTGTCCGAGAGCGACATCCTCGATGGCGTGGTCGCCAGCCTCGACCGACCGTGAGCGACCGAGCCGGGGCCGGCACGGGCGCGATCGGCAGGGTCATCCACCTGACCCACGGGGTGCCGGCGATGGGTGATTTTCCCCATGGTGCGGGCCGGGGGCCGGGAATAGTCTGACCTCAGAGACATGGCCACGAATGGCGGCGATGTCACTGGGCGCAGCATCGATCCGGCTGGCGACTTCTGGTCGCAGGGCCAACCGGGGAGCTACAGCGAAACCGGCCCCAGTGGGGCGAACCCGCGCGAGCGGGTTGGAAACGGCTCGGGATTCGTCCCGAGCTCTTTCCGCGTCCGGTAGCACGGCGCACGCGGCTGCGAGGATGTGGCGAACCGGATCCGCTTGCCCCGAGGAGCCCGAGGTCGTGTCGTTTCCCTCTGACCTGGAGATCGCCAGCCGTGCATCGCTCCACCCGATCGGTGAGGTGGCCGCGGCGGCGCACGTGCCGGCCCAGGCCGTTGAGCCCTACGGGTCGGACCTGGCCAAGATTTCGCTGGACGCGATCGACGCCATGAGGGATCGACCCGAAGGCCGTTACATCGTGGTGTCGGCGATCACCCCGACTCCGCTGGGCGAAGGCAAGACGACAACGGCGGTGGGCCTGGCTCAGGCGTTCGGCCATCTCGGCAAGACGGCCACCCTGGCGATTCGGCAGCCGTCGATGGGTCCGACCTTCGGGATCAAGGGGGGCGCGGCCGGCGGTGGCTACAGCCAGGTCGTGCCGATGCAGCGCCTGAACCTGCACCTTACCGGCGACATGCACGCCGTCACGGCGGCCAACAACCTGTGTGCCGCCGCGCTCGATGCGAGCCTCTACCACGGCAATCCGCTGGCGCTCGATCTCCCCGCGATCACCTGGCGGCGGGTGATGGACGTCAACGACCGGGCGCTGCGCAACGTCGTGATCGGCCTGGGGGGTCGAGTCGACGGTGTCCCCCGGCAGACCGGCTTCGACATCACCGCGGCATCCGAGGTGATGGCGGCCCTGGCCCTGGCCACGTCGCTGTCCGATCTTCGGGCGCGCCTGGGACGGATCACCGTGGGCGCGACCCGCGACGGGACCCCCGTGACGGCCGAGGAGCTGGAGGTGGCCGGCGCGATGGCGGTGATGCTGCTCGAGGCGATCAAACCGAACCTGATGCAGACGCTGGAGAACACGCCGGCGCTGGTGCACGCGGGGCCGTTCGGCAACATCGCCACCGGCAACTCGTCGATCGTGGCCGACCTGATCGGTATTCGGACCGGCGACTACCTGATCACCGAGGCCGGCTTCGGTGCCGACATGGGAGCCGAGCGCTTCTTCAACATCAAGTGCCGCACGTCGGGAATGCACCCTGACGCGGCGGTCGTGGTCGCGACGGTGCGCGGGCTGAAAGCCCATTCCGGACATCACCGGATCGTTGCGGGCGTCCCGCTTCCGGTGGCGATGCTCGAGGCCAACCCCGACGAGGTGCGCGAGGGGGGCGAGAACCTCCGGCGCCAGCTCGACGTGATCCGGATGCACGGCACGACCCCGGTCGTGGCGGTCAACGCGTTTCCCGAGGACCACCCCGAGGATCTGGCCGCCGTCCAGGAGCTCGCTGCCGAGTTCGGCGTTCCCGCCGTGACCTCCCGCCACTTCGTCGACGGCGGAGCCGGTGCGGTCGAACTGGCTCGGGCCGTCGCCGAGGCGGCGGAGCACCCGGGGGAGTTCCGCCTGCTCTACCCCGATCAGATGCCGCTGCGAGACAAGATCCACACCGTCGCCACCGAGGTCTACGGCGCCGGCGGCGTGGAGTACAGCTCGACCGCCAACCGGCAACTCGACGCGTTCGAACAGGCGGGCCTGGGAGCGCTCCCGGTCTGTATCGCGAAGACCCACCTCTCGTTCACGGCCGACCCGTCGATCAAGGGTGCGCCGACCGGGTGGACGCTGCCGGTGCGTGAGGTGCGCGCCTCGACCGGCGCGGGGTTCGTCACGCCGATCTGCGGTGAGATGCGCACCATGCCCGGGCTGGGCAGCAGCCCTGCGTTGCAGCGGATCGACATCGACGCCGACGGGAACGTCGTCGGCCTCAGCTGATCCGACCGCCGAACTACCCCTGAGAACGGTCCGGTATCCGGACCTTTGGGACGGAATTTCGGGCAGGATCCCGGCGCAGGCCGACAATGGATCCGGCGTGGCCCATCACTAGCATGCTCGCCGTGCCGACCACCGATCGCGTGCTGATGGGCCCGGGCCCGTGCAATCCCTACCCCGAGGCGGTCTCGGCATTGGGTCGTCCCATGCTGGGTCATCTCGATCCCGAGTTCCTCACCCTGCTGGACGATCTCAACGACCGGCTCCGCCAGGTGTTCCGCACCGGCAACCAGCTGACCTTCCCGCTGAGCGGCACCGGGTCGGCCGGAATGGAGGCGGCCCTGGTGAACACCGTCGAGCCGGGCGACACCGCGGTCGTGGGGGTCAACGGCGTCTTCGGCATGCGCCTGGCCGAGGTGGCCCGCCGCTGTGGGGCCGAGGTCGTGACCGTCGAGTTCGAATGGGGTCGGCCCGTCGATGCCGAGCGGCTCCTGGCGGCCCACCCCGACCCCAAGGTCGTCGCCGTCGTGCACGCCGAGACCTCGACCGGCACCCGGACCGATCTCGCCCCGTTCGGCGCGACGAAGGGCGACGCGCTCCTGCTGGCCGACGTGGTCACGTCCGTCGGCGGCATCGACCTGGCCGTCGACGACTGGGGTGTCGACCTGGCCTATGCGGGGACGCAGAAGTGCCTGGGCGTCGCTCCCGGCCTCTCGCCGATGACCTTCTCCGATCGGGCTCGGAACCGCTTCGTGGCCGATCCGCGGTCCTGGTACCTCGACGTGGGCATGATCGCCGACTACGTCCAGGCCGACGGCGGCCGCTCCTACCACCACACCGCCCCCGTCAGCATGCTGTTCTCGCTCCACGCCGGACTGGGTGCGGTCCTCGACGAGGGGCTCGACGCCGCGATCGACCGCCACGAGCGGTGTGGCCGGGCGATCCAGGACGGCCTCGAGGCGATGGGGCTCGAGTTGTTCGCCGCCGAGGGGTCTCGCCTGCCTCAGCTGACCACCGTGTGGGTGCCCGACGGGGTCGACGATGCCGCGGTCCGATCGAATCTGTTGCAGCGGTACGGGATCGAGATCGGTGGGGGACTGGGCGCCTACGCCGGCCGGGTCTGGCGGATCGGATGTATGGGGCACACGGCCCGGATGCGCAATGTCCGGCTGATCCTCGCCGCGCTCGCCGAGGAGCTCGACCGATGAGCACCCTCTTCGGTCGTCGTCTCATGATGCGCCCGTTGACGGTCAAGGACTTCCCGGCGTGGCGGGAGGTGCGACGGGCCAACGGTGAGTGGCTGACCAAGTGGGAACCCGAGCGCAATCCCAGCCATCCGGATGTCGTGGAGAGCCGGGATGCCTTCTCGGTGCGCTGCTCGGCCCGGCAGCGCGAGCGACAGCTGGGCACCGGCTTCGGCTTCGGGATCTTCATCGACGGTCGGTTCCGGGGCGAGATCAACATCAACGCCGTTCATCGCGGCCCCTTCCAGTCGGCCTACGTGGGCTACTGGATCGACCAGCGCGTCGCGGGCCAGGGCTACACCCCCGAGTCGCTGGTCGTCATCATGAAGCACGCGTTCGACGACCTTCAGCTGCACCGCCTCCAGGTGTCGATCATCCCACGCAACCAGGCCAGCATCAGGGTCGTCGAGAAATTGGGCCTGCGGCTCGAGGGCGTGGCCGAGCGCTACCTGGAGATCAACGGCGTCTGGGAGGATCACCTCCGCTATGCCGTCACCTCCGAAGAGTGGCGCGAGCGCGGTCCCGCGTGGGTGAACGACTGGATCACCTGAGCGGGCGCCCGGTGCCCGAAGGGCACCCCCTAGCTGTACAGCAGGTCTCGGGCGCCGGTGTCGGCGGTGGGGTGCCGAAGCTTCGACATGGCCCGGTTCTCGATCTGGCGGATGCGCTCCCGGGTGAGACCGAAGCTCTCGCCCACCTCGTCCAGCGTGCGGGGTTCACCCCGGTCCAGTCCGTAGCGCAGGTAGAGGATCCGCTTCTCGCGGTCGTCCAGTGGAGCGAACAGCCGCTCGATCTCGGCGGGCAGCATGGCCTCGGCCGCGGCCTCGAGCGGGGAGGTGGCGTTGGGATCGGCCACCACATCGCCCAGCTCGGCGTCGCCGTCTTCCCGCAGGGGGTTGGACAGCGAGAGGGTCTCGCCGGCGTAGCGGTAGATCTCGCTGACCTTGTCGATGGGCATGTCCAGCTCTTTGGAGAGCTCGGCCAGGGTGGCGGGCCGTCCGAGCTTGATCTCGAGCGAGGACTGGGCCTTGCGCAGGCGGGTCAGCTGGTCGCCGGCGTGGACGGGGAGACGAATGGTGCGTCCGGTGTTGGCGATGCCGCGGGTGATGGCCTGGCGGATCCACCAGGTGGCGTAGGTGGAGAACTTGAACCCCTTGCGCCAGTCGAACTTCTCGACCGCGTGGATGAGTCCGAGGTTGCCCTCCTGCACCAGGTCGAGCAGGGGCAGCTCGGACGCCTGGTACTTCTTGGCGATGGAGACCACCAGCCGCAGGTTGGACTTGATGAACGTGTCGGTGGCGTCGCCGCCCTGGCGGACCGACCGTCGCAGCTCTCGCTTGCGGGCCGGCGTCAGCGTTTCGCCGTCTTCGCGGGCCCGATCGATCTCATCGCGAGCCTCGTTGCCCTTCTCGATCAGCTGAGCGAGGCGCGCCTCGTCGTCCTTGGTGAGCAGCGGATGTTTACCGATATCGATCAGGTAGAGCCTGACCAGGTCTTCATCGCTGCTCTCGGGCCGCTTTTGCGCCACGTGTACTCACCTTTACAGGTCTGAAGGAAGCCGGAATCGACTGACCTATCCTACGGGTGTCGCCGCCGACTCCCACCGGGATGCTCAGGCAGCATCGGGAATTGTCGCATGCTTGTCAAGCTCGGAACCCGGTCGGCGAGGACCATTCCACCGGCCCAGGTGTGGTCGTCTGACCACGTTCAGCGCGAACTGATGCGTGCCTTGAGTTTGGCGAGCAGTTCGGCGAACGCGGGCTGGCCCACCGACCACACCTGGTCGACCAGCTCGCGGTCGACCGCGTCCTCGTGGCGTTCGATGGTGGCCATGTCGTGGATGGTGGCCTTGACCCGTCGGGCCAGCTCCGGGGGCGCCGCGGCGGCCCGGCCGGCCAGCTGGCGGGCCAGGGGGAGCAGCTGGTCGTCGTCGACGCAGCGCCACACCAGGCCGGCGCGCTCGGCCTCGGCCCCGTCGAGCACCTCGCCGAACAGCACGGTCGCCATCGTGGCCTCGGGCCCGGCGATGCGGCGGAACATCCAGGTGTGGCCGCCGCCGGGGTGGATGCCGAGCTGGAGGAACCGGGTGTCGAACTTCGCACCGGTCGCGGCCAGACGGAGGTCGCAGGCCAGCGCCAGGTTCATGCCCGCGCCGACGGCGGGGCCGTTGACGGCGGCGATCGTGGGGAGCGGCGAACGCCCGACGCGGAGGAAGCCCTCGTACACGGCTCGCAGCCCTTCTTCGGCGGCGTCGCCCAGGTGGGACAGATCGGCGCCGGCACAGAAGGCCGGCGGGGCGCCGGTGACGACGACCGCGCCCACCTCGTCGGAGGCCTCGAGCTCGTCGAAGACGGCGACCATCCGGTCGCACAGGTCGAGGTCGAGGGCGTTGCGGCGGTCGGGGTCGTTGAGGGTGACGGTCGCGACACGGTCGGCGGTCTCGACGAGGATGCGTTGGGGTTCAGTCATGGTCTCGGACGATGGCGGGGGAGTGGCGGAAGAACTGTTCGACGTCTCGTTCGTAGTGATAGGTGGTCTCGTCCTCGCCGACGGTGCGACGCAGGCGGAGGGCTTCGACGAAGGCCTGGACGGCACCGGCCGAGGTGTAGAGGTACTCGAATCCCAAGGACGTGAGCCGGCGATTGTCGACGCCGCGGCCGTAGCGCAGCAGGCCCAGCAACTCGGGAGGGAACTTGACCCCGACGCGGCGGAGCGGTGCCGTCACCAGCGTCGCCCCCACCGGTGGGAGCGAGAAGGTGCGCTTTCCGCAGATCTTGGCCACCTCGGACCAGGGGAGCAGGCCCTCGCCGGCCACGTTGAAGATGCCCGGCAGCTCGTGTTCGAGCGCGAACAGGGTGGCCCGCATGACGTCGTCCTCGTGCACGAACTGGAAGCGCGGATCGAAGCCGAAGACGCTGGGAACGAGCGGGAGGGACAGGGCGCGACTGAGCGGCGTGCTGATCTCGGGACCGAGGACGTTGGAGAACCGCAGGAGGCTGACGGTGACGTGCGGATTGTCCTCGGCGAAGTCCCGGACGTAGCTCTCGACCTGTTCGAGCGTCTGCTCGACCCGGGTCCGGGGCGTGCGGCTCCGGGCCATGCTCTCGGTGAAGAACATCGGGTCCTCGGGTGCGGTGCCGTAGACGTAGGTGGAGCTCTTGACCACGACGTTGCGAACGGTGCTGCCCGATGCGGACGCGGCGGCGAACAGATTCATCGTGCCGATCACGTTGATCTCGTTCATCTGCCGAGGGGTCACGCTGGTGGAGTCGACGACCAGGAACGTGTGCACGATCGTGTCGATCTGTGCCGCCGACACGATGCGGGCCAGCATCGAGTAGCTCTCGTCCACCCGGACGAACTCGGTGCGCTCGAACTCGAGCGTGGGTTCGTCCTTGTCCAGACCGACGATGACGTCGACGGTCGGGTCCTGCTCGAGGGCCTGGGCCAGGCGCCCACCCCAGAACGAGGCCAGCCCGGTGACGAGGATGCGCTTGCGCATCAGCCGAACCAGGGGGAGTTGCGGGCCCGCAGCATCTCGAAGAGCGCCTCCTGGATGCGCTCGCGGATGTCCTCGGAAGTGTCCATGATCCGGCTCTTCGAGTACCGGGGCTGGTCGGGCTCGACGTCGAAGGAGATGGGATCGAGCACCTTGATGCGGAACTTGGCGGGGAGGGGGATCACGCCCAGCGGCCCACCCAGGAGCATGTTGACCGTGAGCGGGAGATAGGGGATGCCCATGGCCTTGGCCGCGTTGGGGAACTTCATGACGATCGGCATCGCTTCCTCGGACCCCACGACGGCGATCGGCACGATGGGAACACCGGCCCGCATGGCGATCTCGACGTAGCCGCCCCGGCCGAAGCGACGAAGTCGGTAGCGGTCCCGCATGAGCTTGCCGGTGCCCTTGGTTCCCTCGGGAAACACCAGGGTGAGATGGCCCTGGTCGCGCAGGAGACGGTACGCGTTGTCGGGGTGCGCGGGGACCCCGCCCGCCCGGGACCACAGCGTGCCGACGAACGGCAGGTCGCGGAACATGTTGTCGGCCAGGCCGTAGACCGCTCGGTGGAGCTCGGTCTCGATCCCGTGCATGATGACCGGCGCGTCGGTGGGGATGGCGCCGGCGTGGTTGGCGACGAGGAGCGCACCGCCGTCGGTGGGGATCTTCTCCAGCCCTTCCCACTCGGCGCGGAACCATCGGTCGTAGAACGGCTGGAACGCCCGTCTCGCCAGCTCCCGCATGTGCTCGGACCGACCCCACGCGTCGACGTCCGATCGGCGGGGATCGGCGAGCGGCTCGGTCGGGGCGGACTGGGGGAGATGGACCAGGGCGCCCGTGGGCTCCGCCTGCTCGATGGAAGGCTTCGCCGGGGACGCCTTCGCACCGGCCGACCGCTTGGCGGGTGCCTTCTTCGTGGCCATCGCGAGCAGCATAGAGCGAGCCCGTCGGTATCCTCGCCCGGATGTCCGCTCCCGGCGCCGCGCCTCCCGCCACGACGAAGCGCCCCGGCCTGCGGGAGTCGTTCCAGGCCTTCCGCTACCGCAACTTCCGGTGGTTCTTCGGAGGTGCCGTCATCTCCAGCTCGGGCACCTGGGCCCAGAACGCGACGGTGTTCTTCATTCTCGAAGAGTTGACCGACTCGACCGTCTGGGCCGGCTTCGGGAGCCTGATGGCGTTCGGTCCGGCCACCCTGATGGCCCCGCTCGGCGGCTACATCGCCGACCGGTTCCATCGCCGCCGTGTCCTGATGGTCACGCAGTCCGCCGCGATGATGGCCTCGCTGGCCATGTGGCTGCTCTGGGTGAGCGGCCGACTCGAACCGTGGTCGGTGGTGGCGATCTCGTGTGTCTCCGGCCTGATCACCGGCCTCAACATCGCGTCCTGGCAGGCGTTCATCACCGAGCTGGTGCCGCGCTCGATGATGCTCAACGCCGTCACCCTGAACTCGACCCAGTTCAACATCGCCCGCGGGGTGGGTCCGTTGGTGGCAGGGCTGTTCATCGGCATCGACGCGCTCGGGATCTCGTGGGCGCTCGTCCTCAACCCGATCTCGTACCTTGCGGTGCTGTTCGCCCTGACCCGGATCCACGTCCCGCGGATCGAACGAGCCGCGGTGGTGGGCCGACCTCAGGTCCTGCGCAACTTCGCCAGCGCGATCGGCTACGTCCGGCGCGTGCCGGGAATCATGGCGTGCGTCGTGGTCATCGTCTTCGTGGCGTTCCTCGGCAGCCCGACCTTCTCGTTCCTGCCCAAGTTCAACGACGACATCTTCCAGGCCGGGAATCGGTCGTACGCGCTGCTGATCGCAGCCCAGGGGCTGGGTGGGATCGCCGCATCACCGTTCGTCCCCGCTCTGGGTCAGCGCATGGCCCGGAGCCGGCTGATCTCGGGTGCCCTGATGGTGTACGGGCTCTCGATCGCCGTCGTCGGGTTCGCCCCCGTCTACGCGCTGGCGGTGGTGGCGCTGTTCGCCGCCGGGGCGGCGTATCTGGCGCTGGCGTCGGCGCTCAACACCACGATCCAGCTCCAGGTGGACGAGTCCATGCGGGGCAAGGTCCTGGCGTTCTACGTGATGTGTCTGACGGCGTCGTTGCCGCTGGGCGCCCAGGTCCTGGGCTTCATCGCCGAGACACCGGTCGGGCTCCAGTTCACGGTGGGGGCGGCGGGCCTGGTGCTGGTGGGGGTCACGGTGGTGCTCCGCATGTTCGGCCGGTTCGCTCCCATGGACGACGAGACCGTGACGGCCGCGGCCTGAACCGCAGCCGGCGCTACGCCTCCAGGCCCAGCTGGTCGGCGCGATCGTCCAGGAAGCGCTGCCCGGTCTCGCAGTCGTCCAGCAACGGGCACCACCGGCAGGCGGGCGACGGGGCAAGATCCGGTTCCCGCGCGCCCGTGCGCAGCTCCACCATCAGCCGGACGCCGTCGACCACACGCGTCATCTCGGATTCGAGGACGGCCTCGGTGACCGGCTCGGTCACGGGGCGGGCCTGGTCGAGGTAGTAGGTGACCAGCAGCCGTGGCGGGGTGCCCTGCATCATGGCGTCGATCAGGGCGTAGAACCGCAGGTCGGCCCGATGGTCGGGCATCGGGGTGCCGGTCTTCAGGTCCACCACGACCTTGCCGGCCTGAGCGCCCCGGGCCACCCCCAGCGTCAGATCGGGTTTGCCCTGCAGGATGACCCGATCGTGGGCCAGCGTGCGCTTGAGCCGGCCTTCGGTGACCGGCTTCCACTTGGGCTCGATGGGGGGGAAGCACTCGAAGAAGGAGCTCACCCGCTCGCCGGCGCGGGCCCGGAGCTCGGCCCGGTCGGCCGGTTCGATCCCCTGGAGGTAGAAGCCCAGGCCGGTGTCGCCGTGCTCGTAGCTGGCCATGGCCTCGTCGACCATGTGGAGTGGCGCCGGATCTCCACCCCAGTGGATGCCCAGCTCGATGGCCTTGTGCGAGACCGAGCCGCGGGCGATGGCGGGCGTCCAGGCGAAGTCGTTGCTCGTGTCCTCGTGGTGCCACCGGCGACGACACCCGTGGACCATGGCGAGCGTGCGCTTGGTGACGAAGACGGGGAGATCGGCGAGGTCGTCGGGGACCAGCTGGTCGAGCTCGGCGTTGAGAGCGGCGTGCAGATCGCGACCGAGGTTGGGATGGAATCGGGGCCGCTCGGCACCGGTGGCCCCGAGGGTCTCGAGCACCTCGGTCTGGGCCGCGGTCAGCGCCGCCGGATCGTCGTCCACGTCCACTGTCATACCCCATGGGGAGAATGAAGGCTGCGATGGAGATGCGGAGTATGCACCACGAAGGTACGAATCAGCGGAGTACGGGCCAGCAGAGCGGGCAACGGCAGCGCAGCGGTCGGCGGAGCACGGGCCAGGCCGGCGAGCGTCCCCGGCTGCGGGCGGTGGCGGGCGATGGTGAGCCGGGTTCGGCGGTGCAGTTCGCCGACGCGGCCCAGACCTTGGCGCGAGCCGCATCGGCGTTGGGTCTGGTCCCGCCCTCGTTCCGGTTCCCGCCCCGGATCCCGCAGGCGGCCCGCACCCTCCGCCGTCGGCGCGGTCGGTGTGTCGTCAGTGTGGTGGTGCGCGATCGGCCCTGGGTCGCGGTGCAGGCCGACATGATCGAGGGCGTCGTCGCGACCAACCTGCTGGCCAGCGCCGATGCCGATCGGGCTCGTACGGCGCTGTGGAACGCCCTGGTCGACCAGGGCCGGGCTGCGGCTTGATCGGCCGCACCCCGGGGCGCTTCCCTACCGTGACGGTTCCCGGAACGGCCCGATACTCTCGGCCCATGGCTCTTCGCAGTGCAGACGATTACATCGCCGGTCTCAGGGACGGGCGGCGGGTCCACTATCGGGGCAAGACGATCGGCGACGTGACGTCCGAGCCGGATCTGATGGTGGCGATCGACCACGCCGCCCTCGACTTCCGCATGGCGCACGACCCCGCCCACGCCGATCTGACCGTCAGCGAGATCGACGGCGCACCGTGTTCGGCGTACTACGCCCTGCCGCGCACCGCCGACGATCTGCTGCGCCGCTCCAAGCTGATCGAGACGGTGACCGCCGAGGGCGGCACCATGGTCACGCTGATCAAGGAGATCGGATCCGACGCCATCTTCGGGCTGTCCCGCATCCTCGAGGGAGAGCAGCTCGAACGGCTCCAGGCGTTCCACCGCCGCTGCTACGAAGGTGACCTCGCAGTGGCCGTGGCCCAGACCGACACCAAGGGCAACCGGGCGCTGCCGCCCACCGAGCAGCCCGACCAGTACGTCCGCGTCGTCGATCGCACCTCCGAGGGCATCGTGGTGCGAGGGGCCAAGTCCCACACGTCGGTCAGCGTCAACTCCGACGAGCTGGTGGTGCTCCCCACCCGGGCGATGAAGGACGACGCCGGCGACTTCTCGGTGGCCTTCGCCGTCCCCATGGACACCGAGGGTCTGCACCTCTACGTCTCCAACTACGGGGCGGGTGACAAGGACCCGTTCTCGTTCCCCCTGTCGTCCCGGTACAAGATGCTCGAGACGCTGACCGTGTTCGACGACGTGTTCGTCCCGTGGGACCGGGTCTTCCTCGACAACGACCCCAGCATGGCCGGACCGGTGGCCAGCGCCTTCGTCGAATACCACCGGTACACCGCCGTGTCCTACAAGCTGCCGCTGATCGACGCGTTCGTCGGAGCGGCGGCGGCCATCGCCGAGATGAACGGCGTGCCCCGGGTGGCCCACATCCGCGAGAAGGTCACCGAGCTGATGCGCTACGCCGAGACGGTCCGCTCGTTGACCGAGTTGGCGGCCCACCGCTGCGACGTGAGCCGGGGGATCGCCCGGCCCGACCCGCTCACGACCAACCTGGCCAAGTACACGTTCGCCACCGGCTATCACGCCGCCATCCAGCTGCTGCAGGACTGCGCCGGCGGGTTGATGGTCACCGGACCGGGGGGCGACGACTGGAACGACCCCGAGACCCGGGCCGTCCTCGAGCGCTACCACTCGGCCGCCGTACCGGCCGAGGAGCGGTTGAGGATGCTCAACATGATCACCGACCTCACCGCCCGCGACTTCGGCGGCTACCACGCTGTGCTCGCCGTGCACGCCGAGGGCTCGATCGAGGCCGAGAAGCGGCATCTGCACCAGCACTTCCCGCTGCAGCGGACCGTCGACTACGCCAAGAAGCTGGCCGGACTGGACTAGGAGTCCCGACCTTCCGGGATCCCCTCAACTGCACCGAGCCGCGGCCGACCGGACACGGTGGGTACGCCCGCCGGATTGTCAGTGATGACCGGTACGGGACGACCGGAGTCGGGTGACGCACCTGCCGCGAGGTGGACGCTGCGAGCCCGGCTCCGGCGTGCCCACATCGTTCCTGACCCCGCCGCTCCACCGAGCCGATCTCGCGGCCATGGCGCCCGGAACCGGGCCTGGCGGCCGCGAGTCCGGGGTTGGGGTCAGGGGAGGAGGTCGATGAGGAGGGCGCGGGTGCGGGCGGCCTCCTCGTCGTCGGTGGGGAACTCGAGGGCGGAGAAGTCGGTGGTGCCGGCGGCGGCGAACCGCTCGAGGTGGGCGCGCACCGCGCCCTCGTCACCCACGACGGCGACATCGGCCGGCCCGTCCACCTCTTCGATGTCCATCATCGCCCGGTAGGAGGGCAGGTCGTTGTAGTTCGCCAGGACCTCGCCGATGACGCCACGGACCCGGTCACGGTCGTCGGTGACGCAGACCGGGACGCTGGCGACGATGCGGGGTGCCGGACGCCCGGCCTGCTCGGCGGCGCCGGCCAGTGCGGGGCGGAGGACGGTGTCGATGGTGCGTGGTCCGCTCAACCAGAGGATGGTGCCGTCGGTGCGACTTCCGGCCATCGCCAGCATGCGGGGGCCCATGGCGGCCAGCATGACCGACGGGGCCTCCACGCCGGCGGGGGCGATGATCGCCTCGACCTCGGCCGACCAGTAGTCGCCGTCGAAGGAGACCTTCCGGTCGTGCAGCGCGGGGAGCAGGACCGAGAGGTATTCGTCCATGTTGCGGGCCGGACGCTCGAACGGGACCTTCAGGGTCTGTTCGATCATGTCCTTGTGGGCCAGCCCGATGCCCAGGACGACCCGTCCTCCCGAGATCTCCTGCACCGTGAGGGCCTGGGCGGCCAGCATGAGCGGATGGCGGAGCCAGGTGGGCACCACGGCCGTCCCCAGCTCGATGGACGACGTGGCGCCCGCCACGGTGGCCATGGCGGTGAGGCTGTCGGGGACGAAGAGCTGCGCCATCCAGTAGGTCGAGAAGCCGTCGGCCTCGGCCAGGGCGGCGTGGTCGGCGATGGCTGAGGTGGGGGAGCCGAGGGCGATGAGTGAGGATCCGTTGATGCCGATGCGCATGGATGGAGCCTGCCGCGCCGGCCCGGCGACCACAAGGTCGATGGTGCTCAGCCCACGATCGTCTGGAGCGGATCGAGCGTACGGACCGGCACATCCGGAGCGAGCCGGGCGACGTCCTCGGCGAACCCACCGAGGTTCACGTTGAGCGAGAAGCCCATGTCGGCTTCGACCGGCTGGAAGAAGTCGTCGTGGTGATGGGCGACGATCAGGGCGGGATCGAGCGCGCTGACGGCGCGTGCGATGAACCGACGGGTCCACATGCGACCGGCGATCCCGCAGAGGAACACATCGACCCGTCCGTCTCGGATCTCGTCGTCGATCAGGTCGGCGCTGCCCTGGTGGTAGAGCGTGCTGCCGGCGACCTCGATCGAGATGCCCCAGACCTGGCCGCAGCGGTACTGGCCGGCGCCGAGGTGGTCCATCGAGTCGCAGGTCAGCTCGCCGCCGGACGGGACGGCGAGCCCGGCGAGCAGCCTCGAATGGCGGCTGGGCCGGAACCGCACGGTGAAGGGTCCGATCTCGTAGGGCTCGTGCGGGGTGACGTGCCGGGCGAGGTCCGCTCGGCCGTGCAGGTCGAGGAGGTGGGTCATCGACGGCGAGCCGTAGGTCGGTGCGTCGTGGGCGATGGCGATGTGGGGCACGTCGACGGCGTGGTCGAAGTGGGTGTGGCCGACGAGGATCGCGTCGGCGGCGGTGACGAGCCGGTCGACGAGGTCGGCCTGGACGGGCATCGGGCGCCGGCGAAGCACGCCGGTGAGGGGGATGCGGGACAGGAAGGGATCGATCAGGACGGTCGTGCCCTCGCAGGTCAGCCGGAATCCGGCGGTGCCGAGCCATTGGACCTCGAGGCCGGCGGGGAGGTCGACGCCGTGCCGGTCCCAGTTGAGGTCCTTCTGGACGCTGGGATCGTCGCGATGGCCCAAGGGGAGGCGGTCGAGGATCGGCACGCTCCCACCATGATCCGGGTGCGGTGGGAAGGGCAAGCTGCGGCCGCGGCCGCGCCGCTACCGTGACCCCGAAGGCCCGGGTGGCGAAATGGCAGACGCAGGGGGCTTAAACCCCCCGGCTCCCACGGGAGCGTGTGGGTTCAACTCCCACCCCGGGCACCAATAGCGTTGCAATTGCAACGGTCTTCAGTGTTGGCGATTTGCAGTCGGACAGCATTGAGGCGGCTCTGCTAACGGATTGCTAACATCGAATTCGTGAAGGGTCACGTGCACCGGCGGGGGACCAACTGGGCGTATGTCGTCGACGTGGCCCCGATCCGGCGACGGGCAAGCGCCGCCAGAAGACCCAGGGCGGGTTCTCGACCAAGGCGGCCGCGTCGAAGGCGATGCGGACGTTCCTGGTCGAGCACGAGTCGGGCCGGGCGGTCGGACGCAATCGGATTCAGCTGGGGGAGTACCTCGAGCAGTGGCTCGAGACGGTGAAGCCCGATCTCCGACCGTCGACCTGGGACGCGTACGCCAACGACGCCGCGAAGCTCACCGACAAGATCGGCGCCGTGCGGATCCAGGAGCTGACCCCGCTCCAGATCGAGAAGGTGTACGCCGAGCTCATGGTCGACGGTGGTCGATACGGCCGGCCGCTGTCGGCGAAGACGATCCGCAACGTGCACGCGGTGCTGCGCCGGGCGTTGTCCGACGCGGAGCGGCTGGGTCTCATCGTGTCGAATCCGGCTCGGGCGGCTCATCCGCCTCGGGCCGATCGCAAGGAGCTCGCGACGTGGTCGGCCGACGAGCTGGGTCGCTTCCTCGAGGCGGTCGAGACGATCGGATGCACGCGGCGTACGTGCTGCTCGCCACGACTGGGATGCGGAGGGGAGAGGTGCTCGGTCTGCGGTGGAGCGACGTCGACCTCGACGCCGGGAACCTGTCGGTCGAGCAGACGCTGACCGCCCCCAACCGACAGTTGATCCTCGGGCCGCCGAAGACCCGCCTTGCGTTGATCAGCCGGACCATGGTCCACACCGAGCTCGTCACGACGGCACCCGTGCTCACCGCTGCGCTCCTCGGTGTCGCCCCGCCCGACCAGCTCCCCGCCGAGATCCTACGCAGGCTCGTCCTCGCACAGGAGGCGTCCGGCGAAGCGGCGCTCACGATCATCGACGCCGGCACGGTGACCGAAGCATCTCTCGGCCCGAGGGCGAGCGGAGAGCGCCGCCTGGGCGTCCTGCGGGGCCCGTGCTATCTCGCACTCCGGACGCTCCTCGCGGCCGAGCACGGCCTCGATGGGCTCGTCCTGGTGGCCGAGCCGGGCCGGGCCCTCAACGAGCGAGACGTCGCCGACGTCACCGGCCTCGATGTCGTCGCCGCCGTGCCCGTCACGCCCGGCGTCGCTCGCACCATCGACGACGGCCTCCTCGCAGCCCGTCACCAGAACCAGCGCGAGTTCCGCGATCTCCGTCGCTGGCTCACCACCCAGCTCGACCCCTTCCCGACCCGTCCACGACCCAGGAGAGCCACTGCACCAAACCACCCCGAAATGGCAGGCACAGACTTGCTGGGTGTTGTGATGGTCGGGTCCTGGCGGCCGGCCTGGTCGTTAGGGTCGGTCCCTGCTGGTTGGCCTGGCTCTACAGACTTGTGGCCTTCGTGGCTTCTAGGTGGATCTGCCGGCCGACGAGTGGGGACCGGTGAACGGCTGCTGGCTTGAAAGAAGCGTGGATTCGTTGCAGCACCCAGCTCTGCCGTGACCGTTCACCGGTCCCGACACCAAGTCAAACACGAAGGAGAGCTGTCATGGCAGTAGCGGGGATAGATCCGCATCGCGAGTCGTTCACGATCGCGGTCGTGAACGAGGTCGGGGTGCCGCTCGAGACGGTGTCGTGGCCGGCGACACCGACGGGGTTCGAAAGCGGCGCCGAGTTCCTCACCTCCCACGGGGTGAGCGTGGTGGGCGTCGAGGGGTCGGGGTCGAACGGCCGGCATGTCGCAGCGGCGTTGATGGTTGCCGGGTTCGATGTCCGCGAGGTGCCACCGCGACGGTCGGTGCAGTGGCGTGGGGGTGAGCGCCGCTCCAAGACCGACCGGATCGACGCCTTGTCGGTGGCCCGGGTGACGGGGTCGGACCCGGACCTGGGGCCGGCCAAGGTGGTGTTGGACGCGGCGTTCGGGGAGCTCGAGGTCGTCCGCTCCCGGCGGGTGTCGGTGATCGATCACCTGAAACGAACCCTCGCGGATGCGGATCGGCAACTGGCCGAACTGCCCCCTGCGCTGACAACGGAGGTGGGGTCGAAGGGCGACACCCGCACCCGGTTGCGTCGGCTCCTTGCCACTGGCCCGGTCTCTGATGATCGGGCCGTCGCGGCTCGGCTCGGGTGGCTGGGCGAGCTCTCCGACGAGATCCGCCAGCTCGATGCCAAGCCGCGGGCGCTCGCCAACCAGATGGGCGCGCTCCTGGAGGAACACGGCTCCACGCTCACCGACATCTACGGGCTCGGCCCGGTCTCGGCCACCGAGATCG
Source organism: uncultured Acidimicrobiales bacterium (assembly GCA_963697385.1). Taxonomy (GTDB): domain Bacteria; phylum Actinomycetota; class Acidimicrobiia; order Acidimicrobiales; family CAWCAL01; genus CAWCAL01. The sequence goes on along the minus strand of CAVONU010000001.1, from coordinate 361,773 downwards.
TGCTGCGCGTCGGCGACCCCACCCGGTTCGAGACCGAGTCCGCCTTCGCCCGATGGAACGGCACCGCACCGGTCGCGGTGTCCTCGGGCGAGGGCGACGGACCCCCGCGCCGTCACCGCCTCGACCTCGGCGGCTGCCGGGCGGTGAACAGCTCACTGCACATCGTGTCGATCACCCAATCCGGCCGCGACCCCCTCGCCAAAGCATTCCTCGCCCGCAAACGAGCCGCAGGCAAGACAGGCCACGAGGCGCGCCGATCCCACAAGCGCCGCCTCTCCGACGTCGTCATCCGCCGCATGTGGACCGACCGCAAGACCACCACCGCGACCACCCCATCACCGTCGAACCCCCACCCAACGATCGCCGCTTGATCACCGCGCCCATGGACCCGACCGACGCCCTTCAGGCCATCAACGACTACACGCGTCAGTGGGCTCTCGGCGACCTCATTGCTCAGCCGTACATCGTCGAGGGAATCGGGTACATCTCCGGGCCCGAGCCCTGGCCCGCGCCGGAAGACCAGACCCCGCAGGTGAATCTGGCCGTGATCAACTCGGGAACCGATGCGCTGGTCGACAGCGATCCAGAACAACTCCGGCGTCTGGTCCGCTGCGTACGATCCGGCCCTGGGCCTGCTGGTCAAGGTCAACGTCGACTACGGCGGTGGACCCGAGGACCTGCATCGCATCGAGACGCTCACGCTCCCCTAATCCGGACCGATCTCGACCGGCTCGAGCGTTCCTCGGGCCACCGAAGTCGGGCCAGGAGTCGGCGACGCATTGCGCTGGACTCTCGGTCGATCGACGCGTTGCGTCGCCACACGCTTCGCCAGAACGGTGAGCGGCTGCAGTTCGGCGAGCTGCGGAGCAACGAGGCCGACCTGGTGTTCGGCCGCGAGCACGGCTCGCCGGTCGACCCGGACCGTTCCATTCGCGCGTTCAAGCGCTAGGTCGACGCGGTCGGCCTACCTGAGCTACGGGGCTCCTGTGGAGCGCTCCCGCTCCAAGGGGTGAGCGGTCGAGTACCGACTTCCTGGTCCGATCTACCGACGATCGTGAACCAGCTCGCACGCATCGAATCGATCCCGGTGTCTTCGCGACGGGACGACATCGAGTCCTGGTCACTGGTGGCCGCCTCGCGGTGATCGCCGGTCGACGACGAATGTCGTCCTCCTCGGCATCGCCTCGACCCACCGGCCCCGTCGCCCAGCGCCTGTGCTAACGCAGTGCTCGGCTCGGGTCTCGGACTGCGACGACACGGCGCGTGACGCCGAGTCTCGAGAGCGTTCGCCACGATCCGACACAACTTGTTACAGCGATAGCGAACTTAAACCCCCCGGCTCCCACGGGAGCGTGTGGGTTCAACTCCCACCCCGGGCACGAAGAGCGCTGCAATGGCAACGATTCAGCGAGAGGTTCCCTCCAGCCTCGACCGTCGCAGGGCGGGAGTAGTCTCTCGGTATGGGAGAGAACCGGATCTGGACTGCGGAGGAACTGGAGCAGTTGAGTCCGAATGAGCGGCGCGACGTGGTGCGCGCTGGTTTCGTGAAGGACCTGAGCCAGGTCGCCCCCGAGCTTGTCGAGCGATCCCGCGCCAAAGCACGTGAGCGCATGGCGGCAGCGGACGAGACGGCACCCCGCGAGGGGTGACCGGTCGGCGGCGCGGAGCGTCGACTCCGCGTTCTTCGCCGGACGGGACGACTACCGCATCCTGGTCACTGGTGGCCGCCTGGTTGTCGCGTCGGCGGTGATCGGCCAGCTGGTCGATGCCGACACGGTCGTCCTCCTCGGCATCGACATCGACCTGTACCGCAGCGGGTAGCAGTCCGAGCCTGCGAACGCCGTGCTAACGGATGCGCTGGTTCAGGCCGTTATGCGACGGGACGGGCGGTGACGGCCGCTCCTGAGATCGTTGAAACGACGGGAGCGTTCGTCACGATCCGCCACAACTTGTTACAGCAATAGCGAACTGAAACCCCCCGGCTCCCACGGGAGCGTGTGGGTTCAACTCCCACCCCGGGCACATGGTCATCGTGCCGCGACGACCTCGACGAAGTCGTCCGGCTGCTCCAGGGGTGGGTCGTCCGCCGCCCTCTCGATGACGTGGAGAGGCCACCCGAATCGTCGGCTGGCGGCTTCGGCGATGCGCAGACGATTGGCCTTGTCCTCGCGGCCCCAGACCAGCGAGGTCGGCGTGGAGATGGATTCGAGGTCGGCGGCAGAGATCGCCGGCACGCCCAAATCGCTCATGAAGGTCTTCATCGCCGCCTTGACGCCGGGGTCCTTGGCGCGGTCGAGTGAGTACTGCCGGAGCGCGGCCCACGTGTCGCCCATGGCTTGTTCCACGGAGTCGGCATCGGCGAGGCACTGGCCCATGGACCGCCCGTGGGATCGCTCGGTCGGCCGAACCATGAACCCGATCAACCCCACAGCGAACCTCGGACTCGGGCGAAACTTCGCGAGGCCCGGCGAGTCGACGAGCACCAGCCGTTCGAGACGTCCCGGTCGACGCGCGGCATAGCGGGCAGCCACCGAGCCACCGAGAATGTGTCGGACCAACACGGGTCGGTCCGGGCAGCGGTCGTCGATGAGCGAGTCGATCCATGCGAACACGCGGTCTGCGTCGAGTCCGTCTTCCGGGCTCCCGGCCTGACCGTGCCCGGGGAAGTCGGGAGCGATGACGCAATGCGTCCTCGAGAGTCCGGGGATCACCCGGATCCAACGCTCCTTGAACTCGCCGGCGGGCGGACTCGCCCGAGGCGATCGGCTTCTGTGTGGCCCTCGTCATGACCGATCTCCCGTCGCGAGGACCATCGGCTGCTCGATCGGTGTCCGTCCGTCGCGGACGTACGGGTCCCAGGTCTTCGCAACCTGCGCCTCGAGTGCATCGCGGGCCCTTTCGGGGGCGTCAGCGACGAACGGGCCCAGAGGGGTCAGGTTGATGTACTGCCACAGGAACTCCGCAGGGGATGGGAGATCGAGCGTCGCGGTGTACGTCGTCGACTCGACCTCGTCGAAGCCTGCTTCCCGCAGCAGCTGGTCGTGCACCGCAGGGTCGTCCATCGAGAACACCATCCGCACGAAGCCTGCGAGGTCCGGGCTGATGTGCTCGACGATGGCCTGCTCCATGAGTTCGAACGTCGGCTGGATCGAACCGGGGGTGCTGATCAGCACGCGCCCGCCTCGGGCCAGGACCCGATGCATCTCGCTCATCGCGGCCCGCCGATCCTCGACGAACATCAGACTCATCTGGCAAAGGACGACGTCGAAGCTGCCGTCGGGAAACGGCAGCGATGCGGCGTCGCCTTGATGCCACTCGATCGGTGCGCCGTCGCCGACGGCCAGCGATTCGGCCACCTCGATCATGTCGGGAGATACGTCGATGCCCGCGACCAATCCACGATCGCCGACCGTCGCGGCGGCGCGGCGGGCGATCAAACCCGTGCCGCAACCCACGTCGAGTACCCGGTCGTCCGGCTGGAGCCCGGCGGCGCGGAGCAGGCCGGCCGACACCGGGCTGGCGATCGCGGGGACGAAATAGCGCTCGTAGTTGGCGGCCCCGGTGCCGGTGTACTGGCGGTAGCTGACATCACTCATGAGAACCTGCTTTCGCGGAACGCTTCGGATCGGTCGTCGGCGTTCACCGACGAGGCCAACGTACGAATCCGGACGCGGACGGAGCATCGCCCAGACGCGCCATTTCGCGTCACGGGCCGATGGGGCAGATGCACCATCGGCCCTTCTGGGGGGACGTCAGAGCAGGTCGTGCTCGTAGGCGTACGCGGTGGCTGCAGCCCGGCCGGACACGCCCAGCTTCGCGAAGATGTTCTCCAAGTGTCGGCCGACCGTGTGTTGGCTGATCATCAGCGCGGCAGCGATCTCGCGGTTCGTCTCGCCCGACGCAACGTGGGCGAGCACCTCGAGCTCCCGCTTCGAGAGTCCGGCCGTTTCGCTGCGCTCGGAACCCGTACTCGTCGGGGCCCCCGAGCTTGCCTGCAACGAAACCAGGCGTTCGAGATCGGGCCGCGCTCCCAGCGCCTCGAAGACGACACGAGCGTTCTGGAACTCCAGCCCCGCGGACGTCAAATCCCCCATTGAGACACATCCCAGTCCGAGGAGCACTGATGCCTGCGCCCCCTCGTAGGGCATGTGCAGGCGGGTCCAGGCCGACCGCGCTGAGCGAAGGAGGGAGAGCGCCGTCGCCGGGTCTCCTTGGCTGAGCGTGACCGCACCCATGGCTTGGCTCGCCATGGCATGCAGCACCTCTGATCCGATGTCGGCCGATATCTCTGCCAGCTCCTGGGCGGCGTCCCGTGCCGCCCCCAGATCGTCGGAACCGCGAAAGATCTCGACGGCGGCAGCCAGCATGGCCGGACGCAGCATGCGCTGCGTCGTCTCCTGCAGAGCGCGACGAATCCCCGCCGCAGCTGCTTCGACATCACCCCGAGCGAGGGCCAGCAGGGCCAGTCCGGGCATGGGTTCCTGGCCGCTGGCGCTGGCCCGGCCGTAGGCGGCCACCGCGTCATCGAATGCACCCCCGAGCCGATGGAGCTCCGCCTCCTGGTACTGCGCAAGCCCGAGCGCGGGATGAGGCGGGTCGGTCAGTCGACGGCACGCGTCTTCAACTGTCGTGGCCGCGTCCTGCCAGTCACCAGCGGCCTGGAGCAGCTGCGACCGATGCACCAGACACTGCCCGCGATACGGGACGAGCTCAGGTTGCTCCTCGCACCAGGCATGGAGGACATCCGTCCACTCCGTCGCGCGACGAAGATCGTAGATCCGCATGCACTCCAAGATCACGGCGCAGTAGACGACACCCGAGGCGATCGGGCCGACTTCGCCTCTCGACACGCTGACCATCACCTCGTCGAACCGCGAGATCCCCGCCTCCGACTCGCCCATCGCGATCAGGGCCTGTCCCTCGCCGAGACCGGCGAAGGCACCCAGGTCCTTGTCGTCGAACTCGGTGGCGATCTTCGCGGCGTTGAGGGCAAGATCCCGCGCTCCGTTCGCATCGCCGGCATCGAGAGCGCCGAGGAGCGAGGGAATCAGGACGTAGCCTCGAGCGCAGCAGTCAACGTCGTCGCCCATGGTGGCTTCGGTCCGACCCAGCCATCCTCCTGCCTGCGCCATCTGGCCGCGCATCATCAAGCAGAAGGCCAGCCAGAACGAGCAGCGCGCCGAGTCGGGTCGGTTGCCAGCCTCGGCGTGTCGTCGATGCGCCGCCTCCCAGGCGGACGCACAACGATCATCATCGCCGATGAGATAGGACGACACCGCCAGCTGCTCCAGCTCGGGAGGGTCAAGAGTCTCCAGCGCGCGTTCTTTCAGCTCGCGATACCTGGAGGCCCAATCCTGGGTGTCGGGATTTCGAGCCATCGCCCCCAGTCTGCAGCGTGCGCGGTTCACGTGCCCCCGGGAATGTCGCAACCCGTCGAAGGGACAGCACGACGGTACGTCGAAGCAACCACCTTTCGGGGCCGACACCAACCCACGGGAGCGTGTGGGTTCAACTCCCACCCCGGGCACCACACTCGAAGTTCCGGCCGGAGGGTCCGAATTGCGAACCCTTTCTCGGGGTGAGTTCGGGAATCGGCGGGGCTGAAGCCGCGGCTGCGTTCCGAATCACCGACCGCGCCGCGTTGCGGCCTACCGGGTGAGAACGTCGTGGACCCGGCGCTGGACGGCCGGGAGGGTGTCGGCCTCGAACCACGGGTTCTTCGTGAGCCAATGGCGGTTGCGCGGTGACGGATGGGGGAGGACGGCCTGGCGCGGCAGGTACTCCCGCCAATTGGCGACAGTCTCGGTCAGCGTGGGTTTGCGATCGTCGATGTAGCGCTTCTGGGCATGGGCGCCGATGATGATCTCCAGCCGGTCGGTGGGGAGAGCGTCGAGCAGTGGCTCATGCCAGAGCGGGGCGCATTCTGGCCGCGGCGGCTTGTCACCGGACGAGGTCGAGCCCGGGTAGCAGAAGCCCATGGGAAGGAGCGCAACGATCCCGGGGTCGTAGAACTGGTCTGGCGTGAGATCCAGCCATTGGCGAAGCCTCTCGCCGCTCGGATCGTCCCACGGGACACCGCTCTCGTGCACGCGGCGGCCGGGTGCCTGTCCGATGATCACCACCCGAGCCTCGCTCCCGACCTGCACGATCGGGCGCGGACCGGCCGGGAGATGCTCGGCGCACACCGTGCAGGCGCGCACCTCGGTCAGGAGGTGGCTGAGATCGCGGCGGCCCATGCGGTCACCGGCCGTCGAGAAGAGGGCCGACGTCGAGTCGACCGTCCGCCTCGACCGGCACGGCTTCGACTCGCACGACCGCCTCGGGAGGGAGCGGTCCGTAGAGGTGGGGGAACTCCTCCTCGCCCCCGTCCAGGTTCTCCACGCGCACCTCGACTCCGGCCAGGGCGGTGTCGATCACCAGGAGCAGCACATCGGCGCGGCCCCGATAGACGAGATCGGCGATGCGCTGGACTTGATCGGCGAACGAGCAGTGGATGAACCCCACTTCGTCGAACGAGGCACCGAGCGTGGACCGCCGGTAGCCGGCGCCGGACGTCATCGCCTTCTCCCACTCCACCCGCAGCGCGAGGTGGTAGAGGGGAGGGGTGGCGTCGGGCTCGGTCGGCACCGGAACAGGCTGTCAACCCCGATCGCTCGGCCGCCACTCTGGTCGACGGTTGGCCCGGCGAGGCCTTCCTCAGCTCGGTGGAGATCGGATGAGTCGGGGCACTCGGGCGCAGAACTAGGCTCCGGCCATCCTCCAGGAGCGTGAGACAGAGAGCTGGGTTCGGCACCCCTCCGACGTCGCGCGCCTGGTGTTCAACCTGGGATGGCTGGCGCTCCTCTTCGGTTTCGTCGCGGTGGCACCGTCCACCGCCGAGGCCACCTCGAGCGAACTGGTCAAACTGGCCGCCCAGGCTCCGGCCGGTGTCCGGGCCTTCCTGGCCGGGACGGCCCAGCTGCTCACCGTCGCCCTGCCCATCATCATGCTCGGCTACGCCCTCTGGCGCCGCCGCTTCCGCGAGTTGCTCCTGGTGGGATCGTCCGCGCTGGTCGCGTGGGGAGCGGTCGCGCTGATCGAGAGCCAGTTCGACGAGGCCGAGCCCACCGAGACGCTCCAGAGCTTCCAGTTCGATTCGTGGCTCACCGACGCGTCGTTTCCTTCCGTCGTGTATCTCGCCGGACTGACCGCGGCGATCACCGCGGCCAGCCCGTTGCTGGACCGACCGTGGCGCCGGGCGGGCTGGGTGGCGGTCGGCTCTGCGGTGGTCGTGCGCATGCTGACCGCGACACAGGCGCCCGTGGGTTTGTTGGCCACCGTGTTCGTAGGGGCCGCCGCAGCCTCGCTGGTCCTGGTCGTGCTCGGCGCTCCCGCCCGGCGACCCGGGTCAGAGCAGTTGGGTGAAGCGGCGCGGCGGGCCGGGCTGGTGCTGACCGACTTCACTCCCCATGAGGTCCATGGGCGCGAGGGTCGGTGGTTCCGCTGCCAGGCGGGGGACGGCAGCGATGCGCTGCTGAAGTACGTCGACGGCGACGAGCGCGACGCCGACCTGCTGTACCGGCTGTGGCGCACCATCCGGGTGAAGGGCATCGAGGACACGGGGACCTCGACCGCGCCCGCGGCCGCCGTCAGCCACGAGGCGATGATGACGATGCTCGCCTCCCGGGCCGGGGTCACCGCGCCGGAGGTCCTGGGTGTCTCCGAGACCGATCAGGGCGCGGTGCTGGTCCTCACCAGGGCCCCCGGCGTCACGCTGGCTGCGATGGCGTCGGTCGCCGAGCCCGACCGCCCGGACGGTGCGTCCGAGGGCAGCCCGATCCGAGACGAGACCCTCACCCGGTCGTGGAAACAGATCGAGATGATGCACCGGCGGCGCATCGCCCACCGGCAGCTCGATGCGCACCATGTGGTCGTGGACGGGACCCGGGTGACCATCGATCGCTTCCGCTGGTCCGGCCCCGCCGCCTCCGACGATCTCCTGGCGGTCGACATCGCCGACTTCCTCACCGCCACCGCCGCGCTGGTGGGGGTCGAGCGTGCCGTGGAGGCCGCTCGCAACGTGATGGGCGACGATCGACTGATCCACGCCATGCCGTTCCTCCAGCCCCTGGCGCTGGCTTCCGAGAACAGGAAGGCCGCTCGAGCTGACAAGGACCTGCTGGGCGCCCTCCGCGACCGGATCACCGAGGAGACCGGCGCCGACGGCGTCGAGATGGCCGAGCTCCAGCGCATCGGCATCCAACAGATCATCGGGGTCCTCGGCTTCGGCGTCCTCATGCTCTTCCTGCTGGGGCTGATCGACAACTGGGACGACATCGTCGAGGTCTTCCAGGAGGCCAACTGGACCGACGTCCCCGTCATGGTCGTCCTCGTCCTGTTGACCAACGTGGCCGGGGCCGTCTCACTCATCGGCGCGGTCACCCGGCCGCTGCCACTGGGTGACACCACGACGGTCATGTTCGGGCAGAGCTTCCTCAACCGCTTCACGCCGGCCAACGCGGGCGGGATGGCGATGCGCATCCGGTATCTGCAGAAGGGGGGCACCGACCTGACGCTGGGCACCGCGGCGGTCGGACTCACCTCGGTGGCCAGCGGTGTGGTGCAAACGGTCTTCCTCGTCCTCTTCGTCACCTGGGGCGGCACGACCGACACCGGGATCGAGGCCGAGCAGCCCCCGTGGGGGGTCGTCGTCGCCGTCGTCGGCGTCCTCCTGATCTGCGCCTTCGTCGTAGCGGTCGTCCCCAAGCTGCGGGTCGCCGTCATGCAGGTCCTCCGCAACTTCACCAGCAAGATCCGCGACGAGTTCGGCGATCTGCTGACACGCCCCGGCAAGCTCGCCGCTCTCTTCGGCGGCGCCACGGTGTCGAAGCTCCTGATGGTCGAGACGTTCGTCATCGCATGCCGAGCGTTCGACATCGACATCGGCTGGGCCCAGCTCGCCTCTGCCTACATGGTCGGTACCACCATCGCTTCGGCGGTTCCCACCCCGGGCGGCGTCGGCGCCGTCGAGGCAGCTCTGGTGCTGATGCTGACCGGACTGGGCGTCGATCAAGCGGTGGCCTGGTCGGCCACGCTGCTGTTCCGGCTCATCAGCTACTGGATGCCGATCATCCCCGGTGCCATCGGCTACAAGGTGTCGCAGCATCGCGAGCTCGTCTAGTGCCCTCTAGTCGCGGTGCCCCTCGATCCAGGCCACCGCGTCCGCGTAGGCGCGGCGAACGGTCTCGCCGATGAACGCAGTGCTCTGGTACAGGTTGTCCGCACCGATCGCATCGGTCGCCCCGGTCACGCGCAGCTGGCGGATCACCCGCTCGTTGTCGGTCACGATCATCAGCTTGCTGTCCACCTCGCGGAGTGACCTGGCGTACTGATCCAGCACGTCCAGGAAGGTCGCCCCTGCGTCGTCGGCGCCCCGGATCCGCAGTATCACGACGGAGTTCCGCGAGGTTTCCGCCACCGACGGCATCTGCTCCTCCAGCATCGGCGCCGTCGCGAAGAAGATCGCGCCGTAGGGGTTGAGCACGATCACCTCCCCTGGCGGAACCTCCTCGGGCGGATCGATCTCCTCGACGCGACCGTCATCGCGGAACTTCATGCGCTTCGTGACCAGGCGGGACGACTGGCGGGCGACGAACAGGATGACCGAGATGCCCACACCGACGAGGACGGCGTACTGGAGGGGGATGATCAGGGTCAGAACGAAGGTGATCGACATGACCGACAGGGGGAGCGGGCCGGTCTTGGCCACCGACCTGATCTGCTCGGGTTTGATGGTCCCGACGCCGACCACGATCAGCAGGCCGGCCAATGCGGGCATGGCGACCAGTTCGATCAGGCCTCCGAGCAGCAGGATGACCAGCGCCATGACGCCCGCCGCGAACAGCAGCGCCGTGCGGGTCTTCGCCCCCGCTGCGGCGACCAGCGACGTCGCCGACATCGACCCCCCGACCGGCATGCCCTGGAACAACCCGGCCACGATGTTGCCGGTGCCCTGGGCCACGAAGTCCTGCGACTCGTCCTGCGCCGCCCCGTCCTCGTTGGGGAAGCCCGCCGACACCCCGGCACCCTGGACCAGGCCGACGAACGCCAGCGACAGTGAGGGAATCAGCAGGGCGGGGATGTCCGCCAGCACGGGCAGCTTGGGGAGCGGCAGTGACCGGGGTACGTCGGCAATGTCGCGGACCAGCTGGATCTCGCGGTCGAACGACGAGAAGATCCCCGCCAGGACGGACCCGACGACGACGGCCACGACCAGGCCCAGAGGACCGAGCCGCGTGCGCTGAAGGACGACGATGAGGACGACGGTCACCGCCCCCACCGTGAGCGTCGCGCCGTCGACCTTCCAGAAGTTCAGCAGCAGATCCAGGGCCTTGGTGATGCGGTTGCCGCCGGCGGCTTCGTAGCCGGTGAAGTCGTCGAGCTGACCGAGCACGATGTTGACGCCGACCGCCGTGATGAAACCGGTCATCACCGACGTCGAGACGAAGCGCAGGAAGGTGCCGAGCTTGAGCAGCCCGGCGATGATCATCACCACTCCGGTCAGCATGGACAGGGTGAAGAGGGCCCGTCCCGGGTCGTCGCGGCTGCCGAGGTCGACATCGGCGACGATGATGGCCATCGCTCCGGTGCCCTGCACCGCCATGAAGGCCGTGCTGGTGAACAGAGCGCCGCCGACGACGCCGAACAGGTACGCGTAGAGCCCGGCCACCGGGTTGACGCCGGCGAGCAGCCCGCTGGCCAGACCGTCGGGCACACTCTCCACACCCAGGACCAGCCCGGCCATGGCATCGTCGCCGACCGCCTTGCGCCGGAACAGCGAGCGGGGATCGGTGATCGGAAAGCGCATCAGGGGTCTCGGTCCGGCCGGGGCCGTCGACGGGACTCCAATCTCGCAGACCGGGCGCGGAGTCGCCAAGGATGGCCGTTGGCGCCCTCAGACGAGGGCGATCGCGCCGAGGAGTCCGATCGACAACGAGGGACCAAGCGCCAGGCGGGCGCCCCACTGCGCGTGGCGGGTCACCAGGAACAGGGCGCCGACCACACCGTTGAGGATGAAGCCGGCGCAGAGTCCGAAGAGCACCACCGGTGCCCCGAAGAACCCGCCGAACGCCCCCAGGGCGAGGCCCAGCTTGACGTCGCCCCACCCCATGCTGCGACGGGAGGCCAATTTGAGGAGGAAGAGGACGGCGAACGTGATGCCGGCGCCTGCGGCCGCTCGCCCCAGGCCTCCGGCGCCATCGGCCAGGAGGCCGGCGAACAGCGCCAGCCCGGCCGCGCTGAGCGTGCCTTCGTTGGGGAGTCGTTGCACTCTGGCGTCGACGGCGCTCAGCGCGCTCAGGCAGACTCCCGCCATGGCGGCGACGACGAGATCGTCGCGTCCCAGGTGGGCCCAGACCGCCCATCCGGCGGTGAGGACCACGGCGCCGACGGCGACCGCATAGCTCCAGCGCCGCGCCGCGGAGGGGGCGGCGGCCTGGGCCACCACCGAGGAGAGATCCGGAGTTGCGCTCACGACGGTCCCTCGGTCGGGAGGTCGTCCATCAGGGTGTCGGACACGAAGCTCCCCTTCGGATCGAACCGGAAGTTGGCGAAGTCCTTGGTGAACTCCATGTTGATGTCGGTCGGGCCTCGGCGGTTCTTCTCGACGCTGACGACCACCTGGTTCCGCGCCTCGTCGATACGGGTCGTGTCATAGGCGAGGTGGACCGGCGAGGTCGCCTTCACCTTCTCGTTGAGGAGGAGCGCGACGTCGCACTCGTGGGCCAGGCCGGCGCCACCTTCGAGATGGTCGAGCCGAAGCCGGCCCCGAGCGATTCCCGTATCGGAGGCGGCGGCCGCCACCACGACCGTGACTCCCAGCTCGTTCGCCATGTCCTTCAGCACCTCGGCCACTTCGAAGGTCGCGCCCCGATCGGTCTGGGACGGGGCGGGGATCTTCTGGAGATAGTCGATCAGCAGGAGATCGCCGGTCGAGACGGCGGCGGAACCGAGCTCGGTGATCACCTCCAGATCGGTCGTGCGATGCGAGGCGGCGACGATCTGGAGCCGCTCACCCAGCGACGCCAGTCGGTCGGCGGACACGGACAGCCGAGGGTGGTGGCTCCGGAACTCGCGGTGGGTCATCCCCCCGAAGCAGTACGAGCGGATGCATCGGCGCATCGTGAGCAACATGGTCGCGTCGAGGTCATCGGCGTTCTCGGCGAGCTCCAGGGTGAGCAGGCGAGAGAGCATCGCCCGCTCGCTGTGCTCGTAGCTGACGTACACGGCCCGCCGTCCGGCCAGGGCCGCGTTCCGGGCCAGCTGGGTCATCATGACGGTCTTGCCCACGCCGGGGCGGCCCCCCACCAGGACCAGCTCCTCGGCGTTGAGTCCGCCGTCGAGGGCGAGGTCGAGCGGGTCGAACCCGGTGGCCTGGAGGTCGAGCGGTTGCGTCGATGAGGTGGCCAGTGCCTCGAGCAGCGCGCCCACGTGGGGCAGCTGGGACGAACCCGCGTCGGTCGACATGTGCTCTGCCATCAGCCCAGCACCCCGCCGTGCTCGAACCATCTCACGACGGCCGGGCCCAGGAGCGCCACGAACAGCGCCGGCATGATGCAGAGGATCAGCGGAAAGACCAGCTTCACCGGCAGCTTGGTGGCCGCCTCCTCGGCTCGGATCTTGCGACGGACGCGCATCTCGCCGGCTTGCACCCGCAAGGCGTGCGCCAGCGGCACGCCGAGACGGTCGGCCTGGTCGAGCGCCACGATCAACTGTCGTAGGTCGGGGGCCGCCGTGCGTTTGGCCAGCGCCGCCAAGGCCTCCTGGCGGGAGAGGCCGAGCTGGACGTCCTGCAGGGTGCGGCCGAACTCCTCGGCCAGCGGACCGTCCGAGGACGACGCCATCCGGGCGACCGCAGCCTCGAATCCCAGACCGGCCTCGACCGTGACGGTCAGCTGGTCGAGCACGTCGGGGAGCTCGCGTTCGATGGCCTTCTGCCGATCATGGGCTCGGCCGTGGAGGAAGATGTCGATGCCGAACCAGGGGAGTGCCGCCGCGACCAGCACCAGCAGCAGCGTGCCGGGGCTGGGATCGGTGAGGAAGTTGAGCACGGCGATGCCGCCCAGGACCGCGGCGCCGATCATCTTGATGGCCAGGACCCGTTCGACGTTCCACTTCGACGCGTAGCCGGACTGTGCCAGTCGAGCCTCGATGGTCTCGATCGATCCGGCCGGGGTCAGTCGCCGCGCCTTGGCAGCCAGGCCGCCGATCAGCGGCTGGACCACCCGATTCGTGGCGGACTGCTCCAGCACCATGCCGCGCATGTCCGACGGTCGGTCCGCCATCAAATTGCGGCGGGCGCTTCCCGACCGGGCGAGGACCGGCCCCCCTTGGTTGACCGCCCAGGCCAGGGTGCCCAGGGCGGCGATGATCATGGCTGCTCCGAGCCAGACGACGATCGGCATGTGGGTTCCTCTCTCAGTACTTGAGCTGGACGAGTCTGCGGATCCAGAACGCTCCGATGGCCATCAACGAGAGGGCGACGAAGAGCATGATCTGCCCGAGCGATGTCCCGGTCAGCTCCCCGACGTACTCGGGATTGATGATTCGGGTGGCCAGGATCACGACGAAGGGGAGGGCCAGGAGGATCACGCCCGAGAGTCGACCCTCGGCGGTGAGCGCACGCACCTGCGCCCGGAGGCGGGCCCGTTCCCGGATCGTCTTGGCGACGTTGTCGAGGATCTCGGCCAGGTCGCCGCCGAGCTCGCGATGGATGCTGATCGCCCGGGCGACCCATTCGAAGTCCTCGTTGTCCATTCGCTCGGCCGTGGCTTCGAGCGCTTCGGAGACGTCGCGTCCGATCCGGGTCTCGATGACGACCCGGCTCATCTCCTCGGACATCGGCGCCTCGGACTCTCGAGCGACGGCGTCGAGCGCCTGGAGGACGCCGTGCCCCGAGCGCAGCGAACCGTTCATCGTCATCAGCGCGTCGCCGAGCTGGTCGCCGAAGGCTCGGCTGCGCTTGTCGCCCTTCATCGTGACCCAGAGGCGCACGCTGACGAGAGCGATGCCACCGCCCAGGAACCCGAAGAAGGGTCCGCCGAGAATCAGGAAGAAGAACGCGGTGCCGCCGGCGATGGCAGCGGCGAGGACCACGAATTCGCCCGGTCGAAGATCGACGCCGGCCCGGTCGAGCGATCGGTTGATCCACCCGTCCTGCGATCGGTTCTCCAGCACGCGGTCGGCGGCGGTCGTGGCCCGGTGCTGGAGGTCGCTGAGCGCCCCGGGTGCCCCCTTGATGTGCGAGGCGGCCATCTGCCCGATGTGGGCCCGAGGCCGATCGGGTACGAGGGCGAAGCCGGCGGCGAGAGCGATGGCGGCAAAGACGATGAGGGCGCCGACGAGGAGTCCGGTCCGGCTTCCGACGAAGCCCGGTTCGGTCACGATCACCGACTCGCCGGTGAGGGCGTTCGCTCCATCTCGGCTCACCTGGATCTCGCCGCCGGTACCGGTGGCGGCAGGCCCGAACTCGATGTCATAGCGGGTCGTCAGAACGCCACCGTCGGCAGCGAGGGAGACGAGCAGCTTGGCCGAGCCCGAGGCCGAGGACTCGTAGGAGAGCACGTACTGGTTCGTGAGCCGGTTGGCGACCTCGCCGAAGCTGGTGAACAGGGCGTCGAGGTTGTTGGAGTCGACGACGACGCCGTCGGTCCCGTCGGCCAGGCGTTGGAGTCCGGCGGAGTCGGACTCACCGGTCTCGAGAGCGATGGCGTAGAGCGACGATTCCGAGGTCAGAATGCCCTCCCGGGTCGACTCGAGGGTGTTCTTGCTCACGGTGTCGCCCCCGTCGGAGAGGACGACCACCGAGCGGCGCGCCTCACGGTCGAAGGACCGGGTGGCGGTGCCGAGCGCGTCGTAGAGCGCGGTCTCACCGCCCGACTCGAGTGAGCGGATCGCGTCGGTCGCTGCTTCGCGGTCGGTCGTGAAGCCGACCACCTGATCGACGTTCTGTCCGAATCCCGTGATCGAGACCCGTGCGTCCGCCGGCAGTCGGCTGATGAACGCGGCAGCGGCGACCTTCGCCACATCGAGCGGCTCTCCGGCCATGCTGCCCGAGGTGTCGATCAGCAGGGCGACGTCGATGGGCTCCTCGACCAGGACACTGCGCACCGGGCGCGACTCACCTTCCTCGGTCAGCGCGAACGCATCCGGTCCCAGCGCCTCGGATGAGATCGCCACCGGAACCGAGACGGTGAAGGTGACGTCCGGGTATCCCGTGGCGTCGGCATCGATGATCTCGAGCTCGGCCTTCGAGCCGTCGCCGAGCTCCTGGGCACCGGCCGGTACGGCCGCCACCGCGAGCAGCAGGAGCCCGATGAGCGAGGTGCGCAGGAGGTGTCGCATCATCGCCTCCGCGCCTTGGAGAGGTCCGTCGCCCCCAGCACCTCGGCCGACAGCTCGATGCCGGCGTCGCGCAGTCGGTCGCTGAATCCGGGGCGGATGCCGGTCGGACCGAGCGTGCCTCGGTGCATCCCGTGCTCGTCGACGCCGGCATGGAAGTCGAACCGGTAGATGTCCGAGAGGGTCACGGTGTCGCCCTCCATGCCGACCACCTCGTCGACGCCGACCACCCGTCGGGTGCCGTCCCGCAGTCGGTTGAGGTGGACGATCACGTCGACCGCCGAGGCGATCTGCTCGCGGATGGCCCGGAGCGGCAGGTCGACGCCGGCCATGAGGACCATGGTCTCCAGCCGGCTCAACGCGTCGCGGGGCGAGTTGGCGTGCAGCGTGGAGAGCGAGCCCTCGTGGCCGGTGTTCATGGCCTGGAGCATGTCCAGCGCCTCACCGCCACGGACCTCGCCCACGATGATGCGATCGGGACGCATACGCAGGGCGTTCCGAACGAGATCGCGAACCGTGACCTCGCCCCGACCCTCGATGTTCTTCGGCCGGCTCTCCAGCCGGATCACGTGGCGTTGGTGAAGCCGGAGCTCGACCGCGTCTTCGATCGTGACGATGCGCTCGTCCTCGGGGATGAACGAGGACACCACGTTCAGGAGGGTCGTCTTGCCGGTACCCGTACCCCCGGTGACGAGGATGTTGAGCTTGCCTTCCACGGCGGCACCGATGAACTCGACGAACTGGTCGCTGAGGGTGTGGTTGGCCAGCAGGTCGGCAGTCCGTAGCGCCTGGTGGGAGAACTTGCGGATGGTCAACATCGGCCCGTCGACGGCCAGGGGTGGGACGACCGCGTTGACGCGGGATCCGTCGGGAAGCCGGGCGTCCACCATCGGCGAGGACTCGTCGATCCGACGTCCGACCGCGGTGACGATCCGCTCGATCACCTGGCGGAGGTGGGTGGTCGAGTTGAAGCGGGCGTCGGTCATGACGATGCGGCCGGCACGTTCGATGAAGATCGCGTCGTCGCAGTTGGCCATGACCTCGGTGACGCTGGGATCCGAGAGGAACGGCTCGATCGGGCCCAGCCCGAGGATGTTGTCGGAGATGTCCGTGACCAGCCGGTGTCGCTCGTCGTCGGTGAGCGGCACCTTCTCGGTCAGCAGCACGGCGTCCAGCTCCTGCACGACCATCGCGTGCAGCTGGTCCTCGCTCAGTGAGGCGTCGTACAGACGATTCCCCAGCCGCCCGAACAGCGCGTCCTGGGCTCGGTCCTTGAGGTCCTGCACGGGATTGCGGTTCGCCGGTGGAGGAGCGGGACGATGGACGGGAGTCAACGGCCCCTCGTCCTGATCGGCGGTGGCCTGCTTCAGCAGGTCGGTGATGCTCATGCCACGTCCTTCCGACGAGAGAACCAGCTGACAGGGGTGTCGGCCGGGGCCGACTTGGTGGTTGGTTTGAATGTGTTGACGAGATCGAGCAGGGCCCGCCCGGCGGGCTCGCGCGGATTGCCCTCGACCACGGGCTGGCCGGTGTTGGTGCCCGTGGTGACCGCTCGGCTCTCGGGGATGGCGAACTCGGCTCGCATGCCGACCGTGTCCTCGATATCGGACTTGCTCAGTCCGGTTCGGGCGTTGGCCCGATTGAGGAGGAAGTGCCGTGCGGGACCGTTCAGGCTGATCGCGTCCAGCGCGTCGAGCTGGCGACGGAGGCCGCGGACGCTGGGAACGTCGGTGGAGGCCACGAACAGCAGATCGGTGGCGAACTCCATCGAGAGGAGCGCCCGCTCGTCGATTCCGGCTGCGGTGTCGATCACGACGTAGCGGAACTCGTCGGTCAGCACGGCCATCGCCTGCTTGAGCCAGTCCGGGTCCACGTCCTCCGCCTGCGCCAACGATTCGGGCGCAGCCAGGAGGAGCGCACCCGAGTGGTGGGGCACGAGGAAGGACTTGAGCGTCGCGCTGTCCAAGTGCCCACCCTTGGCGGCGTCCACGATCGTGTAGTCCGGCACGATGCCCAGCGCGGTCGCCGAGTCACCGAACTGCAGATCGAGGTCGACCAGGAGCGTGTCCTGAGCCTCACGGTCGGCCAGACCGACCGCCAGGTTGGTGGCGACCGTCGTCTTCCCGCTTCCGCCCTTCGGCGAGAGGATCGAGATGATCTGGTTGCGGCTGGGCGGGCCGTCCGCAGGCATCTCCCGCCGTCGGGTGGTCGCGTCCAGCGCCCGGTCGAAGACCTCGCGCATCTCGGTCTCGACCGCGTCGGGAGCCATGACGTCCCGAGCACCGGCGCGGAGAGCCTTCTGCATGAGCTCGACGGTCGGATGTTCGATGGCGACCAGCGTCAGGTCGGGCCGGTCACGGTCCAGCTCCGCCGCCAGTGTGACCAGGTGGTCGGTGGGAAGCCCCGGCCCCAGGGCGATGACGTCGGCCGGTTCCCGGCAGAGGGACCGGACCGCATCGTCGAGCCCGTCGCCGGCCCACTCGTCGCTCCACACCGCACGCACCTCGACGTTGGCGTCGAGCGAGCGGCGTAGGCGCTTCGGGAAGGCCGTGTCGGCTGTGACGATGACGATCAGGGTCACTTGATGTCCTTCTCGTCGGTCGGGATGTAGACCGAGCCTCGGGTCTGGACGCCAGTGCCGTCCTCGGGAACGTCGCTTCCCTCGGCGGCGAGCCAGACATGGCCGAACTCGGCGGTGAAGACGAGTCGCTCGGCGTCGGCGGGTGAGACCGCCATGGTCACCAGAAGCTCACCGCCGGGCGCCTGGGCCGGTCCGGTCTCGTCGTCGTCGTCGTCGTTCTGCACGATGCCCTGGTTGGCGTCGATCTGCACGCTGGTCACCAGGACCTTGTGAAGGATGATGTGGGTGGACGTCGGCGTCTCGACCGCGTTCTGGGCCGAGATCTCGACCGGGAGTGCGACGGCCTCGCCGTCGACCTCGACCTGGCCGGGCGTCACGTCGAAGGGATCGAACGAGGACAGGACGGCGACCGTCTGGCCCGGGGCGACCAACCCGCCGACGGCCCGTTCGGCGGCCAGGGACACCGTCACCTCGACGGTTCCGGCCGGAGCGGAGACACCCGTCGGCCGCACCTCGAACGCCTGCGGTGCGACGAACCGGGTGGTGAGCAGCGGCTCGCCGGGATCCAGATCGATCGAGGTCACCAGCCCCTCGAGGTCGGCCAGGTCGGTGACCGCGCTGGTGGCCCGAACCTTGTCGGGCACCTTCTCCACCGTCAGCGAGTCGGCGAGCTCGGCGGCCGGGGTGCCGGCCCCGACCGACTCGTTGACCACGTAGACCTCGACCAGCTCCTCGCCGGCCAACGCCCGATCTTCCGCTCGACTCACGTAGCTCACGAGAAGCATCGTTCCCACGAGGGCGAGTACGAAGGCGCCGATGACGCCAAGCACTTTCTTGTTCATTGGTGTGTCCTCCTGAGGAACATCCGGACCGTGATGGTTCTGGTGGTCATGGCTGGCACTGGCTGACGTCGTCGGGGTCGACGGCGCAGATCGCGACGGATCGGACCCCGGTGTCGATCGATGGGTCTTCCGCACAGCACTCGCCGGTGATGAGTCCCGGGAGGAACTCGAGCTCGAGGAACCGGCTGTCGGCGCTTCCGTTGGCCTTGTACGAGACCAACTTGACCTTGGCGAAGGCGATCAGGTGGAACTCGGCGTTGGCGCCGGGCCGGTCCGTGACGTAATCGAAGATCGGGATCACGAACTCTTCGTCCGGAACGAGCGAATCGAGCTCTTGGCGCAGACTGTTCGAGAACGCTCCGGTGTCCCCCTCGTAGCAGGCGAAGGGCTCGGTGACGCAGTTCTCGCCGAGCGTGCCCGAGTACACCAGCGGTGGCCCCTGGTACCCGTTCTCGACCCAGTCCTGGGTCTCGGCGTTCGAGTTGGCGCCGCCGTTGAAGTCGATCATGCCCCAGTTGCCGGGAACGTCGTCGCCGTCGTTGCAGGCCTCGGGGTTGTCGTCCTTGCCGTACGGGATGGTGATGACGGTGGCCTCGGTGGGGTCGTCGAGCCACAGGACGAGCTCGGCGAGCCAACCGGCCGGAAACTGTCCGTCGGGAAGTGCGCCACACAAGCCGAAGGGCCGCAGGTCTTCACCGACCGCGTAGGGGATGCCCCACTTGACGCTGGTACTGGAGAAGACCTGTCCGTCGTCGTGACCCAGGACCCGGGCGAAGAAGTAGTCGACGTCGGTGTAGGCGTCGACGGTGACGTAGCCGAACTGGGAGGTACCCGTGGCCGAGCAGTCGGTCAACTGCGCGGTGGCGTGGTTGCGGTCGAGGTAGTCGATGGCCGTGCTGGGGCAGCCGGTCTCGTCGAAGGCGTAGTCGCGAGCCGCGGCCAGGGCGGCGGCGTCGGTGGCGGTCACCATGTTGCGTCGTTGAGACCAGACGTAGCCGAGGTCCACGGCGAGGGCGGCGGCGCCCATGAGCACGACGAGGGAGAGGGCGACCGTGATGGCGACGGCACCGCGCTCGGAGCGCTCGGCCCGGTCGGTGGGGATCAGCGCTCGCATCGGAACTCCCCCGTGCTCTGCAGGTCGATGGTGGCGACGCCCCAGAGGGGGATCTCGAGGTTCGTCGTGGCCTGAACCTCGACCACGACCGTTGCGGCTCCGACGCCGGACGAGCAGGGCTGACCGACGGATGGGCTGATCGTGATCGTCGGTGTCGCGGCGAGGGGCACGCCGTCGAGCGCGTCCATCACGCGGTCTTCGATCTCGGCGCTCGTCGTTCCGGGGAGCGATCCGACCCGGGCGCCTTCGCGGGCTGCGGCGTGAATGCCCTGCTGGCGATTGAACGTGATACCGAACTGGATGATGCCGAAGAGCAGCACGACCAGGACGGGAAGAAGGAGCGCGAATTCGACGGCCACGGCGCCGCTCTCGGAGCGGCGGTGGAGCCGTGAGAACCGGTTAGAAGACACTGGAGAGCTCATTGAAGATCCAATTCAGTCGAATACCCATGACACCGGCGCCCAGCACGATGCCGACCGCGACGAGGGCCGCGAGCAGGCCGTATTCGACGGCTGCTGCGCCGCGCTCACCGCTGGCTTGCCGATCCTTCGTTCCGCTCATGCGATTCCTCCCTCGGGTACTGAGACTGGGTGCGGTGCCCTGTCCCGACCGGGTGATCCGGCCGAGACAGGGCACGGCGCACGATCAGCAGGCGGTCGTGGCGGCGGGCAGGTCGCCCGCGACGTCACAAAACGTCTCGTTGAGGCTGACGCCGAGAATCCCGGCGCCGACGATGATGGCGACGGAGATGAGCGCGGCCAGCAGGCCGTACTCGATCGCCGATGCGCCTTCTTCGTCCTGCCACATCTCGGTGAGCAGCTCAGTGCGAGTATCCATGTTTGGTTTCCCTCCAATTGAACGGTGGATATCGGGTCCAGCGTGGACATCGACAGGGCCGCGAGCATCATCAATTGTGAGGAAATGCCCGGTTCGTGGGCCGGTGGACTCAGTCGAATGATCCGCCCTGCCCATACGGTCGATTCACCTCGCGTTCCATCCTCTTGGTTGGTGGCGGGTGTCGATTCTCATGGGGTCGACATCGAGGATGTGACCTCGATCCAGGGCGAGAAGCATGGCGAGCTGGCGATCAGCCACCAGGGTGAAGGCGAGACGACGCGACCCGTTCGGGCGCTTGTTCCTGCTGACGACGCCGCTCCTGTTCGGGCTGCTCGTCGTGGCGTTGGCGCTCGGTCCCGAGACGGGCGCAGTCTGGTCCGGTGGCCTCGGCCCGGGTACACCCGGCGGTCAGGCAGCGACGTTCCTCGTCCTGTTGGACGCCATCTCCGTCACGCTGCTGATCGGCGCCGCCTGCAGCGCCATCCTGCGGTGGCGGCTGACCCGGGAGTCGGTCTCGCTGCTGGTCGGGCTCGCGATGGTGGTCCTGGCGATCCTCTGGATGGTCCCGACCCGCCTCCTGGGGCCGGCCTTCGAGGTCGAAGGCTCCTGGATCGACGGGATCGCCGTCATCGGTCTCCTCGTCACGGCCGGACTCCTCCTCTCGGGCGTGCGTCACGCTCGGGGGACGCAGAAGCGGCGTGTGGCGGGGGCGAAGCGGTGGGGCGGGCTCGTCGTGGCCGGAGGGATCGCCACCGCGGTGGTCATCTCGATCTGGGGTCGGCCCACGATGGTCCAGCCGCTGGGGATCGAGGAGCAGGTGGCGCTGTTCATGTTCGCCGCGCTGGGGTCGCTGTACCTGCTCGTCGGGCACCAGCAGCGGCGCTGGCTCCATGGCTGGGTGGGCCTGGGCCTGATGGCGCTCTGTTACGCGGAGTTGCAGGCAGCCTTCTCCGGAGGTCGGATGACGTTCCTCGTAGCGGCCGGACTCCTGCGTTTCACCGCGGCCGGCATCGTCCTGAACGGTGTGGTCCGGGAACTGATCGACGCCTACGTCGCGCAGCAGCAGCGGCTGTTCAGCGCGGTGCTCAACGTCCAGGCGGTCGAGATGGGGAAGGCGGCGACACAAACGCGCGAGGCCGAGATCCGTCACGATCTGCGGTCAGGGCTCCTCGCCATCCAGGCGGCGATCGGAGCCTTCTCACGCACCCGAGCCACGAGCGAGTACCTGTCGGGCTCGACACTCACCGATGCGGTGTCGGCGGAGATCAAGCGGCTCTGGTCGCTCGCCGACGAGACGAATGAAGAGCCCGTTGTGTTCGATCTGGCGGACGCACTCGAACCGACCATCGCCTGCCATCGCGCCCTGATCGACCTCGAGTCGGACGTACCGGAGGGGCTGCGGCTACGGGGTCATCCCGACGCACTGGTGGGCGCCATCGTCAACCTCCTCGCCAACGCTCGCCTCCACGCGCCGGGTGCGTCGGTTGCGCTCACGGCGGCGCGCGTCGGGCCGTTCGTCGAGATCGAGGTGACCGATGACGGACCCGGCGTGGCCGACGCCGTGCGGCCACGGTTGTTCGACCGTGGATTCACCACCCGTCGGGACGGCAGCGGCCTGGGACTCGACATCGCGATGCAGCTCGTCCGGACCGAGGGCGGCGACCTGTTCTGCGACCGGCCCGAGGTGGGGGCCCGGTTCCGCATGGTGCTCCCGGCCGCGCGGGCGCCGTCGGAGGAACCCACGATCGACCTGACGGAACCGTCGGTGACGCCGTCGTGAGCGTGTCGCAACCGCAGGAGCGGATGGCGCCGTCGGTCGATCAGGGGGTCGGCGTCATGATCGTCGACGATCACCGGCTCCTGGCGCAGAGCCTTGCGGTGTCGCTGGGTCTGGCGGGTATTCCGGCCGAGGCGGCGCCGGATCACGACCCGGCCATGGTCATCGCCGCGATCCGATCCGCACCGCCGGCCGCTCTGGTTCTCGATCTGAAACTCGGCGACGGGCTGACCGGCGACTCGATCATCGCCGACGTCGTGGCGGAGGGTGTCGCCGTGGTCGTCCTGACCGCCGAGGAGGACCCGGTGCGGCTCGCTGAATGCCTTGCGGCCGGTGCGAGTCGGATCGTTCCGAAGACCCTCGATCTCGACATCCTGGTGGCCCAGTTGGCCGACGCCTTGGAGGCCCCTCTTGAACGGTGGACGGCGCGCGAGCAGCGCATCATCGCCGAGGCGTCGGTCTGCTCGGAAGAGCGACGTCAGCGGCTCGCTCCGTTCGCCGCGCTGACGAGCCGGGAGGCCGATGTCCTCGCCGGACTCATGAGTGGCCGTGCGGCCACCGAGATCGCCGAGGAGTCGTTCGTGTCGCTCTCGACGGTGCGCAGCCAGATCCGGGCGGTGCTGGCCAAGCTCGGCGTGCACTCCCAGTTGGCCGCCGTGGCCATGGCCCATCAGGCCGGCTGGACCTCACCGAACTCGTGAACTCGGGCGACTCAGACGCTCGCCTGAGTTCACGACTTCGAAGCGGAGTCGCCGAGTTGGGACAGACCCCCGGTGTCGCGTTCGGGACCGAGCTCGACGGCCTGGTCCCAGTAGGCCTCGATGCGGTCGACGAACGACGCGGTCGGCTCGGCGAAGATCGTGGCGCCCAGTCGCAGGGCATCGGCTCGGCGCCGATTTCGCTTCCTGCGAGCCGCTCGGATGGCCTTCTTGGCCGCCTTGCGCTGCTTCCGGCCGGAACCGTGGCGCTTGGCCTCGAGGCGGCCGATCCGCTTGGTGAGTCGCCGATCGTGGGCCAGCTCGTCGGCGATGTCGTCGAGCCGAGCGACCAGCGGCGTCAGGATGCTGGGTGCGATCGGGGCGAGAAGCCGCACCTGCGCCGTCAGGCTCCCGACCGCTTCTCGCCATGCCTGGAGCGTCTCGTCCGTCGGTGCGCGGCGGGCCCGTTCGAGACCACTGCGCCCCCGGCGGTAGGCCCGCGTCAGGTCCCGGCCGAGTGGTGTGAAGCCCCGGGGGAGCGAGGCGCCGGCGCGCGGTCGCGGGCTCGGGCCCGAGCTCCACCGTGGTGGTCCAGTAGGCCTCGCAACGTGCGACGAAAGCGCTCGTTGGTTCGGCGTAGATCGTTGCGCCCAGTCGGAACGCGCGCACCCGCAGATCCTCCTGCGCGGCACGGGCCAGACGGACCGCTTCGCCGGCAGCGGGTTCGCCACCGAAGCGTCCGGGATCGAGCTCGAGCCGCTGGATCAGGACCGCCAGGTCGTGGTCGTCGCCCAGCGCTTCGGCGAGGTCGTCGAGGCGATGACCGAGCGGTCGGAGCAGTCCGGGCGCCGCTCCCCGCAGCAGCCGCACCTGATACCACAGGTTCTTGACGGCCTTGCGCCATTCGTGCATACGCTCGTCGGTCGGCCGTCGCTGCGCGTGTTTCATGGCCCGACGGCCTCGCCGGTAGGTGCGGGCGAGACCGTCACCGAGCGGCGCGAACCCGTCCGGAAGATCCCAGTTCGCGACCTGGCAGCGTGCGTCGACCAGGAGGCGGCGGGCGTCCTTGATGCGCCGGTCGCCGGCGTTGATCGCACGGGTCGCGGCGTCGGCCGAGGCTGCCTGGCGGGAACGGACCTGATCGAGCAGCGGATCGTCCTCCCGGCCGGTCGTCTCGCGCAGGTCGTCGAAGGTCCCCAGCAGCGCATGGGCGTCGCGGATCGAGGAGAGCTCGTTGGCCGCGTCGCGCACGGTGTGGTTCAGGCGTCCGAACTGATCACCCAGCGCTGGCCGCACCAGTCGGGCCAGGCCCCGCGTCTCCTTGCAGCGCTTCCGGACCTCGTGGACGGCGTCCTCGATCTCGTTCGGACCCGATCCGCTGAGCCCGTCGAGGAGGACGATGGCCTTGCTCAGACGCTCGTTCGCGACCCGGCGCACCTCGTCCTGCGTGGACGCAGAGGGCTCGAGTCGGTACGCCAAGACCCCTCCTGCCTCTCGTTCGGGCCCGTGCTCTCACCATAAGGACCCGGCCGTCCCGGGTCGAACTCGGCGTTGCGAGGGGAGGGTCAGTCGGTGGGGCCGGTCGGCGGCGGGAGCACCGCGACCAGGAGCCGATCCCAGTCGTCGATGCCGCAGCCGTTGGCCCGGTCGACGGTGGCGTCGATGGTCCGGCCGTCGATCTCGCCGACGAGCCGGGCGGTGTCGGGCCCCCCGTAGATCTCGGTGCAGACCTGGTCGGGCGGTGGCCCGTCGACCAGCCGGGTCAGCACCTCGGCCCGGGCCAGCGCCGCGCAGGCCGCGTTGGCGTCGATCGACACGTCGCCCTGCAATGTCGCCGTATCACCCTGGCAGCCGATCGTGTAGGTCACGGTGGCGGTGTCGGGATGTTCGATGGTGACCTCGAGCGTGCCGACCGCCAGGTTGCCCATCTGGATCGGCCCACCCGGCGGATCGTCACCCTGCGGCGGATCCGCACCGCCGGGCGTGCCCGCCGGGGGGCCGCCGGCCGGATCCTCACCCGGCTCCTGGATGCCGTCGCCCGGCGTCATGACCGATTGGTCGTCGTCGCTGTCGCCACACGCCGCCAGCCCGAAGAGGGCGAGCGAGAGGAGGACGCCGGTTGCGAGTCGCACAAGGAGGCGCATGGCATCACGCCATCGTGTAGCGGATGGGCAGGTGCTTCACGCCCCCGACGAAGCCTGCGGCGGCCCACTGTGGATCGCCGTCCGGTTCGATGGTGCGGACCCGATCGAGCAGTCGGGGCAGGAACGTCCTGAGCTCGCGCCGGGCGAATTGCGAGCCCAGGCAGTAGTGGGCACCGAGCCCGAACGAGATCAGCTTGTCGGCGTCCGGCCGGCGGATGTCGAAGGTGGTGGGATTCTCGAAGACTCGTGGGTCGCGGTTGGCCGCGGGGTAGGAGAGCAGGACGCGGTCACCGGCGGGGATGGTCACCCCGGAGACGTCGAAGTCCTCCTGCGCGTAGCGCAGGAAGTGCCGGACCGGCGTGGTCCAGCGGATCATCTCCTCGGCGGCGTTGACGACGAGATCGGGATCGGCCCGCAGCGCATCGATCTGCTCGGGCCGGCGCAGCAGCGCCTCCATCCCCCCTGACAGGGCGTACGACGTGGTGTCGTGCCCGGCGGTGGCGACGATGATGTAGTACCAGAGCCGGGCGTGGTCATCCATGGGGCAGCCGTCGATCTGGCCGTTGGCGATGACGGTGGCCAGATCGTCGCTCGGGTGGGCCCGCCGGTCGTCGGTGATGGCGTCGAAGTACTCCTCGAACTGGGCGATCGTGCCGGTGAGCAACTCGAGCGGATCGGTGGCGTCGCCGAGGAACTCGGGGTCGCCGGCGCCGAAGATTCCCTGCGTCAGCTTCAGCATCAGCTGCTCGTCGCTTTCGGGGACGCCGTAGATGCTCATGATGACCCGCAGCGTGTAGGGCACGGCGATGTCCTGGGCAAAGTCGCAGGATCCGCCGTGATCGGCCAACCGGGCCACGTACTCGTCGGCGATGGTGTCGATGGCTTCCTGCCGCTTCTTCACCGCCGCCGGTTTGAACCAGTCGTTGGTCACGTTGCGATGGTCTCGGTGTTCGGTGCCGTCCATGTGGATCAGCGTCTTCGGCTCCACCCCGATGCTGTCCAGGAACTGGAAGCTGACCTCCGGTCCGAGAACGGACTGCCGCGTGTTGTGCATCACGTCGCTGCGACGCGAGATCTCGAACACGTCCTCGTGGCGGGTGACCGCCCAGAACGGCGTGAACCCGTCGGCCTCGACGCGGAGTGCGGGCGTGTCCTCCCGGATGGACGCGGCGGTGGCGTGCCACGCATCCATGTCGACGAACGCAGCGGGGTCGATGAAGATCGCCCCCCGTGTGTCGGTGGTGACGTTGACCATCGTGCTCGGTTCCTCCCGCGGTGGCTCGCGTTCGGCATGCTGCCAGATCCGGCCGCCCCACGACCACAGATGGCATCATGCTCCGAGGGGTGGTCGAGGGGAGCGCGGTTCGGATGCTGATTGGTGTACCTCGCGAGATCAAGGACGCCGAGCGTCGGGTCGGCCTGACCCCCAACAGCGCTCGGGAGTTGGTGGCCCATGGGCACGAGGTGCTCGTCGAGACCGGGGCCGGGGCCGGGATCCTGAAGTCGGACGACGACTACGCGGCAGCGGGAGCCCGGGTGGTCTCCGTCGACGAGGTGTGGTCCGACGCCGAGCTGGTCGTCAAGGTCAAGGAACCCCAGGCCGAGGAGCGGGCGCGGCTCCGGGCCGATCAGGCGCTGTTCGCGTACCTGCATCTGGCGCCGGATCCCGACCAGACGGCCGATCTGATGGCCAGCGGTGCGACGTGCATCGCCTACGAGACCGTCACCGACGACCGCGGCGGGCTCCCGCTGCTCTCGCCGATGTCCCAGGTGGCCGGTCGTATGGCGATCCAGGCCGGTGCGCACAGCCTGGAGGCGGTCAACGGCGGCGCCGGCCTGCTCCTCGGAGGTGTCCCCGGCGTGCGGTCGGCGGATGTGGTCGTCATCGGCGGCGGGGTGGTGGGGGAGAACGCGATCGAGATGGCGGTCGGGCTCGGTGCGTCCGTGACCGTTCTGGACCGCAACGTCGCGGTCCTCGATCGCCTGGCCCGCCGCTTCGGAGCGCGCCTCGAAACCGTCTACTCGACCAAAGCGTCGCTCGAGACGCTCGTGCTGGCTGCCGATCTGGTGATCGGCGCCGTGCTGGTGGCGGGGAGCCGGGCGCCGCGTCTGGTCACCGCCGAGATGGTGCGGGAGATGCGCCCGGGTTCGGTCATCGTCGACGTGGCGATCGACCAGGGTGGCTGCATCGAGACGGCCCGCCCCACGACGCACGAGCACCCCACCTACATCGTGGACGAGGTCGTCCACTACTGCGTGGCCAACATGCCCGGCGCCGTGCCCAAGACCTCGACCTACGCGTTGAACAACGTGACCCTGCCGTTCGTGCTGGCGCTGGCCGACCGCGGGATCAAGGAAGCGCTGATGGCCGACGACCACCTGCTCAACGGCCTCAATGTCTGCCGCGGTGTGGTGACCGAGGCCCATGTGGCCGAGGCGCTGGAGCTGCCGTACGTGCAGCCCGCCACGGCCCTGGAGGCGAGCTGAGCGATGCGACAACTGATCATCCCCGAACCGGGCGGTCCCGACGTCTTCGAGATGCGCGAGTCCGGCGACCCCGATGCCGGACCCGGAGAGGTCCGGATCCGCGTCCGGGCCGCCGGCGTGAACTTCGCCGATCTGTCGGCGCGGATGGGCACCTATCAGGACGCGCCGCCCTTTCCCTGCTGCATCGGCTACGAGGTGGCGGGCGTCGTCGACCAGGTCGGTCCGGCCGCCGCGGCCGAGCCGGCGACCACGGTGGCCGTCGGTGACGAGGTGTTCGGCATGACGATGTTCGGCGGGTATGCCGACACCGTCGTGGTCCCCGCCCACCAGGTGCGGGCGGTGCCCGAGGGCCTGGATCCGGTGGCGGCGGCCGGCGTACCCGTCGTCTCGCTCACGGCCTACATGATGGTGGTCCGGCTGGGTTCGATCCGGCCCGGCGAGTCGATCCTGATCCACGGTGTGGGCGGTGGCGTCGGGTTGGCCGCCCTGCAGCTCGCCCTCGATCGTGGCGCCACCGTGATCGGGACCGCCAGTGGGCGCAAGCACGATCAGTTGCGCCAGCTCGGCGTCGACCACCTGATCGACTATCGAACCCAGGACCTCCGCACGGAGGTGCGACGGGTCGTCGGCGATCGCGGGGTGGACGTGATCCTCGATCCCATCGGTGGACCCACGACGAGGACCAACTACAAGCTGCTGGCTCCGCTCGGTCGCCTGTTCCTCTACGGCGTGTCGTCGACCAGCGCTCGGGGTGCCCGCACCCGCAGCTACCGACAGATCGCCTCCGCCGTCGCCCGGACCCCGATCTTCCATCCCTTCCAGCTGATGAACGCCAACAAGGGGGTGTTCGGCATCAACATGAACCGGCTGGCCGCCGACGTGCCGTCCATGACCGCGGCGTTCGACGAGATCGTCGAAGCGCTCGAACGGTCGGTGCTGGAGCCCATCATCGACGCGACGTTCCCGCTGGAGGAGGCCGGCCGGGCCCACGCCTACCTGGCCGACGGCAACAACTTCGGGAAGGTCGTCCTCACCATCTAGTCGAGTCGGTCAGACTCGGGCATGCCGAACGCCTTGCCCGAGCGGGTCCCGTCCGAGCGACTCGAGATCAGGACCTGGCAGCCCGAGGACGCCCCCGCCCTCATCGACGCGGTGAGCGCCAACCTGGACCATCTGCGGCCCTGGATGCCGTGGATCGCCCACGAGCCGTCGACCGTCGACGATCGGCTCGCGCTCTTCTCGGCCTGGGAGGAAGCGCGGCTGGTGGGCTCGGACGTGATCTTCGGCCTCTTCCTGGACGGCGAGGTCGTGGGAAGTACGGGGCTGCACGGCCGCGTCGGACCGGGTGGGCTCGAGATCGGGTACTGGGTGACCGCCGAGTGGACCCGGCAGGGATTCGCCACCGAAGCGGCCCGGGCCCTGACCGACGTGGCGCTCGGTCGAGACGACATCGATCGGGTCGAGATCCATCACGACCAGGACAACGTGGCGAGCGCCGGGATCCCGCGGGCCCTCGGCTACCGGATGATCGAACACCGGGCGGTCGAGCCCACCGCACCGGCTGAGAGCGGGGTGCGCTGGATCTGGCGGCTCACGCGGTAGGCGACCGCCTCAGCCCCTCGTCAGCGGCGGGTGGAGCACGGTGGCGGGGCCGGCCGTGTAGAGGCGAGCGGGGCGACCGCCACCTCGGTTGGTGCGCTCGTCGGTGGCCACGGTGAACCCTTCGGTGGCCAGCACCTTCCGGTTGAAGTTGCGTGGGTCCAGACCGGTGGCCCACACGGTCTCGTAGACGCCTCGCAGCTCGGACATCGTGAAGCGCTCGGAACAGAAGCTGGTGGCCAGCGTCGTGTACTCGAGCTTGGCTCGGGCGCGCTCGACGCCATCGTCGAGGATGGTGGCGTGGTCCAGCGCCATCGCGGCGGGGTCCAGGTCGTCGACGGCGATCCATGCGTCGGCGTGCGACGCGAGGTCGAGGCCGGGAGCCAGGACCAGGTAGCCGACCGCAAGCACGCGCCCGTCGGGATCGCGATCGGCCGCACCGTACGAGCCCAGCTGTTCGAGGTGATGGCGTCGTAGCTCGGCGCCGGCGGCTCGGTGCAGCAGCCGATCCGCGCCCGACGCCAGGTCCTCGTCGGGATCGACGAAGGACCGGGGCAGGGCGGTGCCGTCCGGTCGTTCGGTGGTGAGCACTGCGAGGGTGCCGTCGCGCACGGTCAAGGCGACGAGCTCGACGCTGACCGAGAACCAGGGGGTGGAAGGGGGCGTGACGCACGCCACGCCCGGATCGGTTCGTGTCATCTTGACAAGAGTAGCTGCCGAGCGTACCGTCCACTTAATGTCAAAGTGACATTACAAACCTGAACCCTCTCGGGGTCAGGCACCGAGAGGGTTCAGGTTCTGGTCTTCGAGCAGCAGAGAGGCGGACGACATGGCCGACATCACCAGACGACTCATCTGGAGGCACCTCCAGGCGGCACCCACCACGTACGTGCAGCGGATGAGGAAGGGCGCCGTGGTGGAGGAGGGACCCGGCCGGTCGTTCTGGTACCGGCCGCTGAAGGTGGCGATCAGCGAGCTCCCGATCGACGAGCGGGAGCTGCCGCTGCTCTTCCACGCGCGAACCCGCGATTTCCAGGACGTGTCGGTCCAGGCGACGGTCACCTACCGCATCGCCGACCCGGCCCGCGCGGCCCAGCGCATCGACTTCAGCATCGATCCGCAGGACGGCCACTGGCGGGCGACGCCGTTGGAGCAGCTGGGCGGGCTCATCACCGAACTGGCCCAGCAGTACGCGGTGGCGGTGCTGGCGCAGGAGGCGCTCACCCACGTGATGGTGGACGGGTTTCCTGCGCTGCGGGCGGCCATCGCCGGGGGGTTGGGCGACGACGAGCGGTTGGCCGAGACGGGACTCGAGGTCGTCGGGGTGCGCGTCGTGGCGATCCGGCCCGACGCCGACCTCGAGCAGGCGCTCCAGACCCCGGTGCGACAGCTGCTCCAGGAGGAGGCCGACAAGGCCACCTTCGAGCGGCGGGCCCGCGCCGTCGAGCAGGAGCGCGCCATCGGCGAGAACGAGCTCCAGAACCAGATCGAGCTGGCCCGGAGGACCGAGCACCTGGTCGAGCAACAGGGCGCCAACGAGCGGAAGCGGGTGATCGACGCGGCCGACGCCCGACGGATCGACGTCGAGGCCAGGGCCGAACAGGTGGAGCGAAATGCTCGGGCCAAGGCCACCGACACACGGCTGGTCGGCGAGGCCACCAACGCCATCGAGGCTGAGCGGCTTGCCGTGTACGAGCAACTCGGTGAGGCGACCCTGATGGGGCTGGCGCTGAAGGAATTGGCGTCCAATCTGCCCGACATCGACACGCTGGTGCTGACGCCCGACCTGCTGACGCCCCTGATCACCCGGTTCCTCGGGACGACCGCCGGCGATGAGCCGGCCGCCCTCGCCGTCGACCCCGCCGGTGTCGAAGGTGGACCGCGATGAGCGTGGCACCTCGGGCCGTCATCGTGACCCGCCCGACCGAGTACGAGCTGATGCTCCGCCAGCACGGCACCCGGCAACAGGTCGCGTTCTTCCTCGAGGGTCGAGGGCGCGACCTGGGAGAGCTCGATCGGCGGCACGAGCACCAGCGCAATGCGTTGGCCGCGGTCGCCCGTGCCATCCCCCTGGACTGGCGTCGGGCCGACGTGGAC
Organism: uncultured Acidimicrobiales bacterium; assembly: GCA_963697385.1. Lineage (GTDB taxonomy): Bacteria > Actinomycetota > Acidimicrobiia > Acidimicrobiales > CAWCAL01 > CAWCAL01. The sequence continues at coordinate 330,219 of CAVONU010000001.1, read as the reverse complement.
CGGTGCGATCTGGGCCGCTGGCTCTTCGGCCCGGAGGACGTGGTGGTGGCGGTGGGTCAGGACGGGCTGGTGGCCAACGTCGCGAAGTACCTGCACGGCCAGCCGGTGGTGGGGGTGGATCCGGAGCCGGGGCGCAATGCCGGCGTGCTGGTGCGCCATCGGCCGGAGACGATCGGCGATGTGCTCACCGGGGTGGTCGAGGGCGATCAGCACATCGCGATCGAGCAACGAGCCATGGTCGAGCTCACCGTCGACGACGGCCGCTCCCTCCGGGCGCTGAACGAGGTCTTCGTCGGGCACCCCTCCCACCAGTCCGCTCGGTACACGGTGGCCTGGAACGGGCGCGAGGAGTCGCAGTCCTCGTCAGGTGTCGTGGTCGGGACCGGGACCGGCGCGACGGGGTGGTGCCGATCCCTCTGGATCGAGCGGCCCCGTGAGTGGGCGCTTCCCGACCCGACGTCGACCGACCTGGCCTGGTTCGTTCGCGAGGCCTGGCCGTCGCCGATGACGGGCGCCACGCTGGTCGACGGTCTGATGGCCCGACGCGATCGGCTGGAGCTGACGGTCCGGAGCGACACGCTGGTGGCCTTCGGCGACGGGATCGAGTCGGACCGGCTCGAGCTCACCTGGGGTCAGTCCGCCATCGTGGGTGTCGCCGGGGAGGCGCTCCGCCTGGTGGTGTGAGGGACCGCGCGGGTTCGCCCCCCGCCCCCTGGAGGCGGTCGGGTCGACGCTCAGGTCAGGGCGATGGACGTGGCGATGCCCATCTTGTGGATCGACCGTTCGAAGCTGGCGGCCAGCTCGGGTTCGATCATCCGGATGACCCGATCGACGGCCACGTCGGTCCGGACCACGCCGGGTTCGTCGATGACCCACTCCGCACCGGCCTTGTCGAAGAGCCGGCGCATCCCGAGGTTGTCGGACAGCACCTCGCCGCCCAACCGGGTGAAGCCGCTGGCTCGGGCGGCGACGCCCAGCGCCCCCATCAGGACCGAGCCCAGACCCTGGCCCTGGAAGTCGTCGGCGATGCCGATGGCCAGCTCGGCGTAGTGCGGCGGTGAGTCGTCGGAGTTGACGTAGCGGGCCACCCCGACGCCCGGATGCTCGCGGTTGGACGGATCGGTCACGACCCACGCGAAATGGCGGGCGTAGTCGATGTCGAGCAGGTAGTCGATGACCGAGGCCGGAGGTTGGCCGGGGGTGAAGAAGCGATTGCGGAGTGACTCCTGCGAGAGCCGGCCCAGTGCGTCGAGGTAGGCGCTTCGGTCCTGCGGGAGCAGCGGTCGGATCTGCACCGTCACGCCGTTCCGGAGGGTGGTCTCGACCGGCTCCGCCATCCGGGCCAGGCGCTCGGCCGCGGTGAGGGCGAAGTGCTGGCGGACCGGCTCGACGTCGAGCAGGCGCTCGAACGCCTTCTCGTCGCCGGCGAAGGCCGAAACCTCGTCCAGGGCGGTGACCGTGTTGGCCCGTGGGGCGTCGGTCAGCAGCGACAGCTCGCCGAGGAGGGCGCCGGGCCCCACGTCGGCGATCTCGCGCTCGGCGCCGTCGTGGTTCCGTCGAACCCGGGCGTGTCCGGCGGCCAGGATCAGGAACTCGTGGCCCGCGTCGCCCTCCCGGAACAGGCACTCACCCGGTGCATACGTGACCATGTGGAGATCGTCGGCGACCTGCGACGTTCGAGCCGAGGCGAGCCAGTCGGGTTCGGAGTCGGTCACGGCGCCGATCGTACCGGTGAGTACGCTCCCGCGATGGCCCGATCGGCACGTTCGACGAGGTGGCGGTGGTCACTCGTGCCCGGCCGGGGACGTCCGGCTCGAGGTGGGGCACGAGGAGCACGAACCGGTCGACGCCGGGGTCTGGCTTGCGGATCACCCCGATGCGCTTGTGAGCTGGTGGCGTGACCGACCCGAGCGCACCCTGGAAGGCCCACGCCGACCGGCCCGACTACGAGGACGTGCGGGCTCGGATCGTCGACGCCGCCGAGGTGGTGATCGCCCGTGACGGCGTGGCGGCGTTGCGGTTGGACTCGGTGGCCCAGGCGGTCGACCTGCACCGGTCGTCGCTGTACCGCTACTTCGACACCAAGGAGGCGCTGATCAGCGCGGTGGTGGTCCAGGTGACGCTGCGGGTGGGCGAGCGGGTGACGGCCGACCTCGGCGATGCCGACGCCGCCACCCTGCTGGTCGAGGGCATCCCGCGGGCCATGACCCTGCTGGCGGCCGAGCCGGTCCACGCCTCGCTGCACGCCCCGTCGGCCAGTGAGGCCATGGGGCGGATCTCGCGCAATGTGCTCATCGACGGGATGGGCCCGCTCCTCGAGCCGATGTTCGACGCGGCGGCGGAGCAAGGGGTACTCCGGACCGATGTCAGCGCCGGCGACGCCATGCGATGGCTGATGCTGGTGGCATCGGGTCTGATCCGCTCTCCCGATCTGGTTGCCGACGAGGACGATCTGCGCGACCTGCTGCGCCGCATGCTGGTCCCCGCCCTCCTGGCCCAGCCGGATTTGGGGTCGATCGTGCACCGTCACGGTACATAATCGACCCCAGAACCAGCTCAGGTGGCGGTGAAACGCACCGGGAGGGTGGCGACGCTGCGCAGCACCATGCGCTCGGACCAGGTGGGTTCGCCGGCCAGCTCGAGATCGGTGCAGCGGCGCAACAGGGCGCCCAGCGCGACCTCGGCCTGGACCCGGGCCAGGTGGCCGCCGAGACAGGCGTGGAGGCCCGCGCCCAGCTGGAGGTGGCTCTTCGCATCGGGCCGGTCCACGTCGATCTCGTCGGCGGTGGCGCCCCAGCGATCGGGGTCGTGGTTGGCCGCGGCCAGGCTGACGTAGAGGACGTCGCCCGGTTGCACGACCGCGTCGCCCAGCCGGGTCTCGCGCATGGCGATGCGCCGGACGAACTGATTGGGACCGTCGAAGCGCAGCAGCTCGAGCACGGCGTTGGTGAGCAGCCCGTCGAGATCACCCTGGAGCTGGGCCAGCTCGTCCGGTTGGCGCAGGAGTCCCAACAGGCCGTTGCCGATCAGCGCGGTGGTCGGCTCGTGGCCGGCGACGTACAGCGTGATCAGCTGCGCGAGCAGCTCGCCGTGGGTCAGGCGCTTCCCGTCGTCGTCGGTGGCGAAGACCAGTTGGGTGAGCAGGTCGTCGCGCGGGTCGTCCTGCACCTCGATGATCTGCTGTGCGAGGTAGTCGTACATCTCGTCGGTGCCGGCGGTGCACGCCTCGCGCTCCTCGGGGGTGAGGACCGGGTCCAGGTTCTTCGCCACGCACTGGGTCCAGTAGCGGAACTTCGGCGAGTCTTCCTCGGGGAAGCCCAACATCCTGCAGAAGACCGTGACCGGGAGCGGGTAGGCGAAGTCGGTGAGCACGTCCATCTCGCCGGACTCGCCGGGCGGGGGAAGGATGCGATCGAGGATCACGTCGACCTCGGTCTGGATCATCTCGCGCCAGCCCTCGATCGAGCGCGCCCGGAAGGGCGGGGCCATCAACTTTCGGATGCGGGCGTGTTCCGGGTCGTCGAGGAGCACCAGGGTCATCCCGCGCTCGTCCTCCTCGTCGTGGCGCCGTTCCATCTCACCCTTGGTGATGTCGTTGGGGACCGCATTCTCGATCTCGACGCTGAGGGTCGGGTCCTTCAGCAGGGTGGCGATGTCCTCGTACCGGGTGAGGACCCAGCCCTGGAGCAGGTCGGACCGGTGGACCGGTTCGGCGGCCCGCAGCCGGGCGTACTGGTCGTAGGGCCACTCGACGAAGCCGTCCTCGAACGGGTCGAAGGCCACCGCCGTGTCGGTCATGACTGCCCGGCGAACATCTTGGCTGCGGCGAACGCGGGGCAGCGGAGCGCCTCCTGCGGGATCTCGTCGACCGGGAGCGGCTGGTCCACCTCGGCCACGGTAGGGCCGAACTGCGCTGCCAGCGGGGCGAGCACGTCGAGGTCCAAGCGGTACACCTCGGCGGCGTTGGTGCCGACCATCGCAGCGACGTCGTCGGGATCGACGCCGGCGAACGCCAGCCGCAGGTGCTCCTTCGAGAAGGGCCAGCAGCCTTCGAGGTGCGGGAAGTCGCTGCCCCACATGATGCGGTCGACGCCGATGGTGTCGCGCATCGCCACCTCGTGCTGGCGGATGAAGCTGGATCCCAGGTGGCACTGGCGGGCGAAGTACTCGGACGGCTTGAGCGAGAGCCGCTTCATCACGTCACCACCGAAGGCCGCCTCCTGCGAGCCCGTCGCCTTGCTCATGCGGCCGTGGTAGTAGTCCAGCCGGGTCAGCTCCTCGGGTACCCAGGCCGAGCCCTGCTCGGTGAAGACGAACTGCAGCGTGGGGTGGCGCTCCATCACGCCCGCCATGATCAGGTGCCACAGCGTGCGGTGGGCCCACCAGGTGACCTCGAGCAGGAAGATCACGTTGGCTTCGGGGTAGGGACCCATGTCGGGAGCCGCGCTGCCCGAATGGTGGGTGATGGGCAGTCCCAGCTCGGCGCAGGTGGCCCAGATCGGTTCGTAGTCGGGGGCGTACAGGGGAGGGACGCCGGACCCGGGAGGCGCTCCGGGCAGGAGCACGCCGCCCGTGAGGCCGGCCTCGGCCGCCCATTCGATCTCGGCCACCGCGGCGTCGACGTCGTGCAGCATGATCTGGGCGATGCCGGCCCGCTGCCCCGGAGCGGCGGCGCAGAAGTCGGCCAGCCACCGGTTGTGGGCCCGGATGCCCGCCATGCGCTTGTCCAGGTCACCGGCGCCGGCGCCGGGGGGCTGGTTGACCAGGGAGACCTTGGGGAAGAACGGGGGAATGGTGTTGGGGAAGATCACCTCGGCCACGATCCCGTCGGCCTGCATCTCGGACAGGCGTCGGTCCGAGTCCCAGTTGCGGTCGGCGTCGTCGCCCTTCACGTCGTCGTACGGGTTCTCGTAGTCGGCCATCCAGGCGTCGAACTCGTCGTGGTACGCCGACTCGAGATAGGGGCGGTAGTCGGCGATGTTGGCCCCGCCGTGGCAGTCGGACGAGATGACGGTGTAGCGGTGGTCGGATGCCAGCGGCATGTGGCGGGTCCCCCTCGTGAAGTGAGCGCTCGTGTGAGCGCGGTGGACCAGGCGTCGGGCGCACCGGTCACGGAACCGGGTATAACACGGCCCTCCCGCCGGGACAAGACGAAACCCGAATCTGTCTTGTGTCGCCCGGCCGCTCCGGCCGGCGGGCGGGCCGACGCACGGCGGCTCTTGGCCGTGCCGGCGTCAGAAGTTCGACGCCGCGTACCAGAACCCGGACACCCAGCCGACCACCCACAGTCCGACGCCGACGACCTGGAGCAGCATCGGGGGCACACCGAGGAGGCGGGCCGCCCGGTCCCGGCCGGGGAAGGACTGACTGGCCAGCGCGATCGACGCGGACTGCTCCATCGCCTCGGAACGGTTCTCTCGCCGGGTCTGCGGCAGTGGCGGGCCGACGGGGCCGCGCTCGACACGCGAGCGGTTCTCTCGGCTGACGGCGAACACGCCGCCCAACACGAGCACCGTGAGGAGGACCGAGCTGAGCGGCGGGGCCTCCCCTCGGCTTCCCGTGACCGCAGCGCTCACGAAGAACGCGATCAGGAGCAGGTTGACCACCAGGGGGCCCAGCACCAACCGCACGGCTTCGGCCCGGTCGGTCGGCGCCATCCAGTTGGGCCACGACATGTCGGCCAGCGCCTGCTCCGCCTGCCACCGGCTGCGGACATCCCAGGTCAGGGCGCCGGCCAGGATGATCACGATCAGCCACTTCATGGCGCCAGCTCCCGCACAATGGAGGAGCAACTCTAGAGTGCCGTCGATGGAGCGCGTCGAAGCCGTCGATCCCGCCGATGAGGCCATCGGACCGATCGGTCCGGTGGATGTTGCCGAGATCGAGACGTGGCACGACGAGGCAGACATCGTCGTCGTCGGCCTGGGATGCGCCGGTGCATGCGCCGCCGTCGAGGCCGCCGAGGCGGGAGCGTCGGTCCTGATCCTGGAACGGGCCGGAGCGGGCGGCGGAACCTCGGCGATGGCCGGCGGGATCCTGTACCTGGGTGGCGGCACCCCGATCCAGGAAGCGTGCGGGTTCTCGGACACCCCGGACGCCATGTTCGCCTACCTCATCGCAGCGTGCGGGCCGGGCGTCGACGCGGCGAAGGCCCGGATCTACTGCGACGACAGCGTGGCGCACTACCACTGGCTGGTCGAGCACGGGGTGCCGTTCAAGGCCGAGTTCTTTCCAGAGCACGATCGGGAGCCGCCGACCGACGCCGGCCTGATCTACAGCGGCGGGGAGGACGCGGCCCCCTTCGATCGGATCGCGCCACCGGCTCCGCGCGGCCATCACCCTCGGTACCCGGATGCCGCCGGCGGGTTCCTGATGGATCGCCTGCTCGCCGCCGTGCACGCCACCGCTCCCGCCGTGCGCACCGACAGCCGGGTCGACCGGCTGATCGTGGAGGGCGAGCGAGTGGTCGGGGTGATCGCTCGCCGGGCCGGCAGCGAGCAAGCGGTTCGGGCCCGGCGCGGCGTGGTGCTGACCGCGGGCGGCTTCACCTTCAACCGGGAGATGCTCCACCATCACTGCCAGCCGGCCACCCGGTGCCTGGTGCCGGTCGGCACCGACAACGACGACGGGTCGGCCATTCGCATGGGGATGGGCGTCGGCGCCGCGACCCGAGCGATGGGCGTGGCCGAGTGTGCGCTGCCGATCATGCCGCCCAGGGTGTTGGCGCGGGGGATCCTGGTCGACGGCGAGGGCCAGCGGTTCCTCAACGAAGACACCTACACCGGCCGCATCGGCCAGCACGCGCTGTACGAGGCCGAGGGTCAGGCCTTCTGGTTGGTCGACGAGGCGCTGCACGAGACGATCGATGGTCACAACGTGGTGGGCATGCGGGTCGAGTGGGTGGCCGAGACGGTCGAGGAGCTGGCCGACGAGATCGGTGTCCCGGCCGGCGCGCTGGCCCGCACGGTCGAGCGGTACAACACGCTCGTCGCCGCCGGAGCGGACGCCGACTTCGGCAAGGCGAGCGAGTTCCTGGTGCCCATGGGCCCGCCGCTGGGCGCCATCGACCTACGGGTCGACCACGCCATCTATGCGCCGTTCACGCTGGGCGGATTGGACACCGACGTCGACGGCCGGGTCATCCACGGCGACGGCTCGGCGATACCCGGGCTGTTTGCCGCCGGTCGCACGACGGCCGGCCTGGCCGTGGGCGGTTACGCCAGCGGCATCTCCCTCGGTGACGGCACGTTCTTCGGGCGACGAGCCGGCCGGGCGGCCGCGTCCGGGTAGGCCCCGGCGGGCCGCTCCGCCCCGTCAGCACGAAATTTGGGCAGCTACCCCCCACATGTGCGGGTAGCTGCCCAAATTTCGGAGAAGGAGGGCCAGCGGTGTCAGCGGCCGGCGGCGTCGGGGTCGAGGATGACCATCGACGCGCTGGGCCGGACGCGGGCCGCCACCTGGTCGGGGTCACCGGCCAGCAGACGCTCGACGGCCGGCGCCTTGTCCGGGCCGGTCACCAGCCACACCCGAAGGCGGGCCGCGTCGAGGACCGGACGCGTCAGGGTCATCCTGCGATGGCCCTGGTACGCGGCGGTGAGCGCGACCCGGCGGTCTCGCACGTCCACGACCGGATCCCCGGGGACGAGGCTGGCGGTGTGCCCGTCGGAGCCCAGACCCAGGTGCACCACGTCGAACGCCTCGGGGAGCTGCGCCGCGTACCGGAGCGCCGCCGCGTCGAGGTCGTCGGCCGTGACCGGCATGAGGTGGAGGCACGCCGGCAGTCCGCCCAGCGCGGCGATGACCGCGTTGGCGTTCCGGGCCCGGTCACCGTGAGGTGCGATCCGCTCGTCGACCTGGAAGACGTGCACGTCGCGCCATGGCAGCTCGACACCGGCCAGCAGGTCGAGCATGCGGCGCGGGGTCGATCCTCCGCTGACCGCGATCTCGGCCCGACCTCGCTCCTCGACGGCGTGCTCGATCGCTGTCGCCAGCACTGCCGTGGCGTACCGACAGGCGTGCTCCCGGTCCGCGCGGACCTCGGTGACCCGGTCGCTCACTCCTGCCGCCAGCGCCGCGGCGCGATCAGCTCCGACGCGGCGCTCGGTCCCCACGTCCCCTGCTCGTAGGCCAGCGGCTCGGTGGTCACCGAGAGCAGCGGCTCGACGATGCGCCAGGCCTCCTCGACCCCGTCCTGCCGCGCGAAGAGGCTGGCGTCGCCGTCCATGGCATCGTCGAGCAGTCGCTCGTAGGCCGCCGGTCCGGAACCGACGGCGGCGTCGTAGTCGACCGACAGCGGGACCGGTTCGCTGACCAGCTCGTCGCCCGGTCGCTTCGCCTGCATCTCCATCGTGATCGTGTCGTCGGGCTTCATCCGGAAGATGAGGCGGTTGGGGATCGGATGGCACTCGTCGGCCGTGAACAGCGGGCGCGGCGGTGCCTTGAACTCGACGACCGCCTCGGTCACCGTCTCGGCCATCGCCTTCCCGGCCCGGATGAACCACGGCACCCCGGCCCAGTGCCACGAGTCGACCTGGGTCCGGACGGCGACATAGGTGTCGGTGATGCTGTCATCGCTGACGCCGTCCTCGTCCCGGAACCCGGCGTACTGCCCCCGGACGACATCGGCGGGATCCAGCGGGGCGATGGCGCGGAGCACCTTCACCCGCTCGTCCCGGAGCGCGTCGGCATCGCGGGACACGGGCGGTTCCATGGCCAGCAGCGCCACCATCTGCAGCAGGTGGTTCTGGACCACGTCGCGCAACGCGCCCACCGAGTCGTAGAAGCTGCCCCGGCTCTCGACGTCCAGCGACTCGGCCATGGTGATCTGCACGTGGTCGATGTAGTGCCGGTTCCAGACCGGTTCCAGCAGGGTGTTGGCGAACCGGAACACCATCAAGTTCTGGACCGGCTCCTTGCCCAGGAAGTGGTCGATCCGGAAGACCTGCTCCTCGGTGTAGTGGGCGGAGAGGATCTCGTTGAGCTCGCGGGCCGAGGCCAGATCGCGGCCGAACGGCTTCTCGAGCACGATGCGCTCGGCGCGATCGGCGCAGCACGATGCCAGCCCGCCGGCGACGGCACCGAAGAGGGAGGGCGGAATGGCCAGATAGGCGAGGGGCCGACGCGCTCCACTCAGCTTCTGGTCGAGCTCGACGTAGGTCTCGGGCGCCTGGTAGTCGCCGCACACGTACTCGACGCGCGAGACCAGCCGATCGACGGTGTCGGTGTCGATGTCGGCGGTGGTCTCGGCGAGCGACGTGGCGATGTGGCTGCGCAGCTCGTCGGTGGTCCACTCGGAGCGGGCCACCCCGACCACCGGCATGTCCAGGTGGCCGCGCCGCTCCAACGAGTACAACGCACCGAACAGCTTCCGGCGGGCCAGGTCGCCGCTGATGCCGAACATGACCAGCGCGTCCGACCGCGCGCTCATGAGCCGCCTCCGGTGTCGGTCTCGCCGGCCGGCTTCTCGTCGTGCCCGCCGAATTCCTTGCGCATGGCCGACAGCGCCTTGCCGGCGAACTCGGCGTTGTCCCGCGACGCGAAGCGCTCGTAGAGCGCCGCGGTGATGGTGTGCGCCGGGACGCCCAGGTCCACGGCGGTCTGCACGGTCCAGCGCCCCTCCCCCGAGTCGGAGACGCGCCCTGCGTACCCGTCCAGTCGGGGGTTGGCGGCCAGCGCCGCCGCGGTCAGGTCGACGAGCCACGAGCTGACCACGCTGCCGCGACGCCACACCTCCACGATCGAGGCGAGGTCCAGGTCGTAGCGATACGCCTCGGGGTCCCGCAGTGGTGCCGTCTCGGCATCGGCCTGGCGGTCCTCGGTGCCGAGGTCGGCTCGATCCAGGACCGCCAGCCCCTCGGCCAGCGCGGCCATGGTGCCGTACTCGATGCCGTTGTGGACCATCTTCACGAAGTGTCCGGCGCCGCTGGGGCCGCAGTGGAGCCAGCCCGATTCACCGGGTGCGGTTTCGCCGGTACGGCCCCGGGTGCGCTCGGCCGAGGCGATGCCGGGAGCGAGGCTCTCGAAGATGGGGGCCAGCCGGGCGACCGCGTCGTCGCCGCCGCCGACCATCAGGCAGAATCCCCGTTCCGACCCGTGCACGCCGCCCGATGTGCCGACGTCGACGAAGTGGAGGCCGGACGCGGCCAGGTCGACCGACCGGTCGATGTCGTCCCGGTAGTAGCTGTTGCCGCCGTCGATGATCACGTCGCCCGCTTCGAGCAGCGGTGCGAGCTCGTCGACCACCCCGCCGACGACGGCGGCGGGCACCATGATCCAGATGTGGCGAGGCCGTTCCATGGCGTCGACCAGGGCCGCCAGCGAGCCGGCGCCGCGGACGCCTTCGCTCTCCAGCGTCGCGACCGCGGCCGGGTGGACGTCGTTGACGACGCAATCGTGACCGTCGCGCACGAGGCGGCGCACGAGACTGGACCCCATCCGCCCCAGGCCGATCATTCCGAGTTGCATGGCGGAGCCTCCTGGTCCGATGCTGGCATGGATAGCGACCGTATGGGGGCTTCCATGACATTCGACGAACGGACCGGCCTCGAGACCCTGTCGGACGAAGAGTGCTGGGTGCTGCTCGAGTCGCATCACCTGGGTCGGCTCGCCACCGTCATCGCCGGACAGCCCGAGATCTTCCCGGTCAACTATCACGCCGAGGATCGCTCCATCATCTTCCAGACGGCCGCGGGGACCAAGATGGCCAGCGCCGTCCTGGGTGTCGGGGTGGCCTTCGAGATCGATCACGCCGATGCTCTCTATCACGAGGGTTGGAGCGTCGTCGTCAAGGGCGATGCCTACGAGATCGAGGCGATGGACGAACGGCTGGCCGCCGAGGCCCTCCCGCTGCAACCGTGGGCGCCGGCCAACAAGGATCGCTACGTGCGGATCGTCCCCGTCGAGGTCACCGGCCGCCGGCTGGCCCGGGGCTGAATTCGCGGGCCGAACGCGCTCAGCTCACTGCGGTTCGTGCCGACGGGTCAGCTGTGATCGAAGTACTCGACGTCATGATGGAGCCGGCGGGGATCGTCCTGCGGCTCGCCCTGATCATCGGTTCGTTCTGGCTCGTCCCGATCGTCTGGCATGCGCTTCGCGCCGAAGCGTGCGCCGCCCGACGCGAAGCGCAGATCGAACACAGCCGGCTGTTGCATCCGGCCGGCGCCGACCTGGTGGACTCTTCGGACCACCTGCCGTACGACTACGAGGCCGACCCCGTGGAAGAGGTGGACGAGGACCTGGTCGCCGTGTACGACGACGTGGTCTTCGACGGATTCCCTCCGGACGGTGACCGCACCTTCGAAGAGGTGGCCATGCGCGTGGACCTTCCGGTCGAGCGGGTGCGGACGCTGCTCGGAAGCCCCTGGCTGGACTGAGCCGGCCCGAACGCACGTCGGGGCCGATTCCCCGTACCTTGGGCGGAACTCATGGTTGATCCTCGTTCGTGGCCGCACCGGCCGCCCCCCGAACCTCCGGCGAACTGGCCGGACCGGCCTCCGGTCTGGCCGGTCGATCCCACCGGCCTCGACGACGACGAGCCGCTCGGCCCCCGCCGGCGCCCGCGCTGGGTTGCGGCGGTGGCCATCGGTCTCGTCGTCGCGCTCATCGCCGCCTACGGCGCGCAGGTGCTGATCGGCGACGACGATCCCGTGGTGGCGGCGCCGGGTTCGACCGTCGCCCCGCCGAACACGACCGAGCCCAGCCCTCCCACCACCGAGCCACCGGCGGGGTCCACGCCCCCGAGCACGGAGCCGCCTGCGGCCGACGACCCGCCGCCGGCCGATCCACCCACCGACCTCGATGCGGTGGTCGACGAACTGGTCGACTTCGTCGAGGAGGCCCGCGAGGCGGAGTTCCTGACCGATCCGGTCGTCGAGTTCTACGACGACGCCGGATTCGAGCAACGGACCGTCGAGACGTTCCTCGACGAGGAGACCATCGAGCTGACCGAGATCGAGGGCGCGCTCTACCACGCGCTGGGCCTGCTCGATCCCCAGGTCTCGATGGTGGACCTCGTCACCGATCTCCTGGCCAGCGGGGTCGTCGGTTTCTACGACCCCGAGACCGCCGAGCTCGCCGTGCGAGGCACCGATCTGAATCCGTACGTCGCCAGCACGGTCGTGCACGAACTGGTGCACGCCCTGGACGACCAGCTGCACGATCTGGACCGGCCCGAATGGGACGAGCTCACCATCGACGAGTCCAATGCGGTGACCGCCGTGGTGGAGGGCAACGCACGCCGGGTCGAGGCCGAGTGGATCGCCACGCTCTCCGAGGCCGAGCGGGCCGAGTACGGGCAGGGAGAAGCGGCTGCGGCCGGCGACGCCGACTACGGCGACTTCCCCCAGTGGCTGGTGGAACTGCTGCTGGCCCCGTACGAGCTGGGCGAGGTGCTGGTGCGCGGGCTGGACAGCGAAGCCGAGGTCGACGTCCTGTTCGACGATCCGCCCGAGTCCACCGAGCAGGTGCTGGACCTCGAAGCCTTCGCGGCCGACGAGCAGCCCGCTCCGGTCCCGATCCCCGGAGCCGACGGCACCGTCGTCGACCAGGGCACGCTGGGTGCCCTGATGCTCTACCTGATGGTGTTCGACACGGTCGGCGTCGCCGAGGCGACCAGCCTGGCGTCAGGGTGGGGCGGCGACGCCTACGTGGTCTACGAGGACGGCGATCGGGTCTGTGTGACGCTCGATGTCGTCGGCGACTCGGCCGGCGAGACCGCGTCGATCGCCTCGTCGCTGCGTGCCTACGCCGACGCCAGCGGCGCCGATGCCTCGGTCGAAACGGTGGGCGGTGGGACCCCGCGGCTCAACTCCTGCGCCACGCCGAGCTGAGTCGCACGCGCATCAGGAGTTCAGCGGATAGCTGCAGAGCGAAGCACGAATGCGCTGAACTCCCAAGGCCCGCCCTGGCGCGAAGCGCCCAACTGCGGGCCCCTTCACCCAAGCAGATCCCGCGTGCTGTCGTTGCGCCCGACCGCCTGCTCGTCGGCGACGTTCTCGAGGAACTTCCGTCCCTGCTCGTTGTCGGCCAGCTCGATCATGCGCTTGGGGATCGCGGGGATCGAGAAGCCCTCCGGCAGCGGGGGAGCGGTGTCGACCCGGCGCGCCATGGCCTGTTCGATCGCGGGCGCGAGACGTTTGCCTTTCGCGGCGACGAACGCCGGATCGCGTTCCTTGAACTCGGGCAGCACGTCGGTGCCGAACAGCTCGATCGACGACATGATGTCCTCGTGGCGGTTCCGGCCGGCCTGCATGACGAAGATGATCTGATCGACGCCGGCCTCCTCGTAGCGGTGCAGGAACTCGCGGATCTGGTCGGGGGTGCCGACCGCTCCCCGCAGCCCGGTGGATTCCCCGGCGACGACCTTGGCGCCCAGCGTCTCCTGCTCGGAGGCCAGGGCCGCCTCGGGTGAGTACCCCACCTCGGCCCGGCGCTCGACGAACTCCTGCCACACATCGGTCCGGGCCGGAACGTGGTCGCCGAAGATGTAGAAGTGGCCCAGGGAGTAGCCGAAGAAGTTGCCGCCCTCGAGCCCCATCGTCAGCGCCACCTGCTCGTCGGCGTGACACATCATCGGCGTGACACAGGCGATGGTGGGGTTGACCTCGAGTCCGACGGGCACACAGGTCGTGGCCAGGGCCTCCTCGTAGTCGTGGACCCACCCCTTGGCCTCCTCGGGATCGATGAAGGCGAAGCTCAGGGCGCCGATGCCCTTCTCGGCGGCCAGCATGATCGTCTCCTTGCGCGAGCACGCCACCCACAACGGCGGATGGGGCCGCTGCACCGGCTTGGGCACCACGTTGCGCGGTGGCATGGAGACATAGGTGCCGTCGACTCCGGTGAACGGTGTCTCGGTCATGCAGCGGATGGCCACCTCGAGGCCCTCGAGCCACTGTTCGCGCTTGGTGGCCATGTCGATGCCGAAGCCGCCCAGCTCGGCCTCGGACGACGACTCGCCCGAGCCGAAGTCGACCCGGCCCCCCGAGACCAGGTCCAGCATGGCGACCCGCTCGGCGGTGCGGGCCGGATGGTTGTAGTCGGGCGCGGTCTGGATGATGCCGTGGCCCAGCCGGATGTGCTCGGTGCGCTGACTGGCCGCGGCCAGGAAGACCTCGGGCGCCGACGAGTGCGAGTACTCCTCGAGGAAGTGGTGCTCGACCTCCCACACGTAGTCGAAGCCCACCCGGTCGGCCAGCTCGATCTGGTCGAGGGCATCCGAGATCAGCTGCTGCTCACTGGTATCGGTCCAGGGGCGCGGCAACTGGTGCTCGTAGAACAGGCCGAACTTCATGGCGGGATCAACTCCGTGTGGTGATCGAGCGCTCCTGAGCGGTCAGCTGACCGTGATGGTGTTGACCATGCCCTCGAGGAAGTGGCTTTCGAAGGAACCATCGTCCTCTTCTTCGACGATGTTGCAGAAGAGGATGTACGTGCCCGCGTCCAGATCGAAGGTCGCGCTCGCTTCAGTGCCGGCTTCGAACTCCTCGATCTCGCCGATGAAGGTGCCCTCTTCGAGGTCGTCCTCCAGGATCTTGCCGGTCTCGTCGATCGGCAGCGCGTCCGCATCTTCGCCCTTGACGATGACCAACTCGTGGGTTTCCCCTCCCTCGTTCGAGGCCACGAACTCGACACTGCCGGCCGCAGCGGTCGTCGGATCGGGTTCGACGATCCACTCCGACAGCACGACGCTGACCGAGGCATCGCCACCGCCATCCGCGTCTCCGCTCGCGTCGTCATCGTCATCGCCGCACGCGGCCAGCGTGAGCATCATGGCCAACGCTGATCCGACGGCCACCATCTTCGTTGCCTTGTTCATCGGTTTCCCTCCCCTTCCGGACGGGTTGCCCGGATTGATGACTTCTGGTCCGAGAACCTCTACTCGGGTTCTCGATCTCCCGTGTCCGGCGGAGGGCCGGCCACGATGGTCGCTTCCATCCCCTGCTCACGGTGACCGGGTACGGAGCACCAGAGCAGCTGACCGACCGTGACGACTCCGAGGTTGACCTCGGCGGCGTCGCCCGTGGCGAGCCGCTCGGTGCCCTTCTCTCCCTCGGTGGTGATGTCGTGCTGGATATCGCCGATATTCACGACCCGCAGCGTGAGCTCGGTGTCCGGGGCGACCGGCACCTCGGGCGGCGCGATGAAGAAGTCCCCCAGCTCGATGTCGACCGTCTGGGCGTAGGCGGCCTCGGCGGAGTCGTCCGCGAGCAGCAGGCCGGCACCGACCACGATCGCGCTGAGCAGGATCCACACGATCACTGCGCCGCCCATCGTGATCAGTGTGGCTGCGTCGCGGCCCGTCTTCGTAGGCTCGTTCGCCACGCTGCTCCCCTCCCCAGAGTCGACCACCGCGACCCTAGACGCGTGAAGCGAGTCGAGGGACCGTTCGACGCTGCATTGTCACAATCAGCTCTGGAGCGGGAGGACGACATCGGCCAGACGGCCGAGCTCGTCGTCCCAGTCGGGCGGGTCGAACAGCGGCATCACCACGAACTTCGAGGCGCCGACGGCGACGAATCGTTCGATCAGGGTGCGCACCTCGTCGTGGCTGGTGGCCAGGAGGTCGACGGGGTCGATGCCGGGGCGGCGCGCCGCCAGCCCCTCGCGGATCTCGTCGGGGAGGGTGGTGTCGCCGTACACGATGAGCGCGCCGAAGTGTTCGGGGTCGATCTCGCGACCGTGGTCGGCGGCCGCCGTGCGGATCGTGGCGATGCCGGCCTCGACGTCGTCGGGGGTGCAGAACGACGGGAGCCACCCGTCGCCCAGGCGGGCGGTGCGGCGCAGTTCGGACGGCGAGATGCCGCCCATCCAGACCTCGAGCGGATCCTGGACCGGCGTCGGTCGCACCCGTATGCCGTCCAGCCGGAAGTGGGCGCCGTGATGGGTCACGGGCTCGCCGGTCCACAGTTCACGGATCAGGGGGAGCGCCTCGTCGAACCGCGCCGAGCGCTCCTCGCGCGTCACCCCGAACGCTTGATGCTCCATCGGGTTGACCGCGCCCAAGCCCACCGCGGGCAGCAGGCGTCCGTTCGAGATCCGGTCCAGGCTGGCCAGGGTCTTGGCGACCTCGACCGGGTTGCGACCGGGCAGGACCATCACGGCCGGACCGAACTTGAGCGTGTCGGTGCGCCCCGCCACGAAGGACATGGCCACCATCGGGTCGAGCAGGGGTCCGGTCAGGCGCTCGGCGAACCACAACGAATCGAAGCCCCGCCGTTCCAGGCCGTCGGCGACGCGACCCAGGTCGGCGGGATCGGTCAACCCGCTGCGAGTTCCCACGCCGAACCCGATCCGTACCTTCATGCCCCGGCCCGTCCCGTCATCAGCGACCTCCCGAGAAACGGTTTCGGTCCCGACCATAGGTCCGTGCGACCATGGCCGGATGCTCGGTGCTCAGGACCTCACCGTCGAGGTCGGTGGAAAGACGGTGGTCTCCGGTGCCACCTTCACGGTCGCGACCGGTGACAAGGTCGGTCTGGTGGGCCGCAACGGTGCCGGCAAGACGTCGCTCTTCCGCGTGCTGGGCGGCGACGCCGAACCCACGACGGGGACGGTGCGCACGACCGGAGCGGTGGGCTACCTGTCGCAGGACCCCCGGGTCGATGCGGTCGATCCGTCCACCAGCAGCCTGGCGCACGTCCTGTCGGGGCGTGGTCTGGCCGAAGCCGAGACCCGGCTCGAGAAGCTCCGCCTCCGCATGGAGGAGACCCCGTCCCCGAAGAACGTCGAGCGCTACACCCGGGCCCAGGAGCGCTTCGAGATCGAGGGCGGGTACGCGGCGACCTCGGAGGTCAAGCGACTGGCCGCCGGTCTCGGCCTGGATGACGACCGGCTGGACATGCCGATCGGCGTGCTGTCCGGTGGCGAGCGGAGGCGGGTGGAGCTGGCCCGGATCCTGTTCGCCGGGAGCCATCTGCTCCTCCTGGACGAGCCCACCAACCACCTGGACAACGATGCCAAGACCTGGCTCATCGGCTTTCTCCGCGGCTACAGCGGCGCGCTCTTGGTCATCTCGCACGACCTGGACCTGTTGGACGAGTCCATCACCCGAGTACTCCATCTCGAGCGCGAGGGAGAGGAGTCGGTGGGTCGGGTCGTCGAGTACCGCGGCACGTACAGCGAGTATCTCGAACAGCGGGAGCTCGATGAGGTCCGTCAGGTCAAGGTGGCGGCCGGCCAGCGGGCCGAGATCGATCGGTTGTCACGACAGGCCGACTCGATGCGGGGTTCCACCGCGAAGCGGGCCCGCAAGGCGAAGGTCCTGGACAAGCGCGTGGGTCGGATCGAGGCCGATCTGATCGACGCGCCGACCAAGCAGCGCCTCCTCGATCTGAACCTGCCCGACCCGCCGCACTGCGGCAAGACCGTGCTCGAGGTCAGCGACCTCGCCCTGTCCTACGGGTCCCTCGACGTCTTCGAGGATGTGGCGTTCTCGGTGGGGCGCGGCGAGCGCCTCCTCATCCTCGGCCTGAACGGTGCCGGCAAGACCAGTCTGTTGCGATGTATCGCCGGACTGACCGAACCGGCACTGGGCGAGATCGAGCTCGGCTACCAGGTGTCGATGGGGTACTACGCCCAGGAGCACGAGGGGATCGAAGCGGGGCGGACGCTCTTCGAGCACGTGAGCGCATCGGGTGGCCTCGACGACCGCCAGGCCCGTGGGCTGCTCGGCATGTTCGGCCTGCGGGGCGACAAGGTCTTCCAGGACGCCACCACCCTCTCGGGCGGCGAGAAGACCAAGCTGGCCCTGGCCCAGTTGGTGGCCGGCAACCACAACCTGCTGATGCTGGACGAACCCTCCAACAACCTCGACCCTCCTTCACGCCGCGCGACGGCCACCGCCCTCGCGGGCTGGAAGGGGGCGATGATGCTGGTCAGCCACGACCAGGACTTCGTGAAGGCGCTGCGGCCCGACCGTGTCCTGATGATGCCCGACGGCACGCTGGACTACTGGTCCGACGACCTCCTGGACCTGGTGGCGATGGCCTAACCCTTCGCCCGGCTGCCGGCGAATGCCGGCGGATCGGCAGGGTCGGGGAGCACCGGCCCGGTCCAGGCCATGATCCGGGCCAGGTCGTCGGTGATGTCCTGCCATGTATGGGGGTGCCACCCTTCGGCGACACCCTCGAGCTCGGCGGCCTGATTCACGACCACCAGGGCCGGGATCTGGTCCAGCTCCATCGCCGACACGATCGTGCGGTCGGGGTCGGGAAAGGCCAGGAACTCGTCGGCCAGGGGGCCCATGTACCGGCGGGTGGCGTCGGCATCGGCCGTGCACAGGAACGCCGTGCGGACGTCGGCGCCCCGGAAGGTGGCGAGGATGCGCGCTCCGGTGTCGAGGATGGCGCTGGACTCGACCGTGTAGGGGTCGAGGACGACGATCAGCAAGTGGAACATGGACAACCACTGCGACGCCGTCTGGCCTTCGCCGCTGAGGGGTGTCAGCTCCAGGTCCTGGGGGAGTTGGGATGCAGCCACGGGGCGAGACGGTAGCGCAGGTGACACCTGTAGGGTCGAAGCGTGCACCCGATGGAACACCTGCGTGCCGTGGCCCGGGCGGATGGCGTGGGACAGGACGTTCTGGTGCACGAGGTGGCGATGGCGTTCTCGGGCCTCGGCGCCGAGCCGGTCGAGCTGGTCACGTTGTGCCGGCGGATCGTATCCCGCCAGCCCACCGTCGGTGCGCTCTGGACCCTGTGCGCTCGGGTTCTCTGCTCGCCCGAGCCGATCGACACGGCCTGGGCGTTCGTCGAGGAGCTGGACGACGACCCGACCGGCGAGCATGCGATCGAGTCCGACGACGCCGGGGCGATCGCCGTGATCGGGTGGCCGCCGATGGTGGCCACCGCGCTCCTGGACCGGCCGGACATCGACGTGATGGTCGTCGACGCCGCAGGGTTGGGCGGCCGGCTCGCCGTTCGGCTCGAACAGGGTGGTGCCCGAGCCCACGACGTTCCCAGCGAGGGATTGGGTGCCGCGGCCTCCTCGGCGAGCCTGCTGGTGCTCGAGGCCGAGATGGCCGGCCCCACCGGGGCCATCGTCGCACCGGGAGGCTACGCGGCGGCTGCGGTCGCCCATCACGCCGGCGTTCCGGTTCGCCTGGCCGTGCCGGCCGGACGCATGCTGCCCTCCGTGCACTTCGATGTCGCCGACGAGCGCTCGGTTCGGCCCGACACGCCCTGGGAGTCCCGGGTCGAGCGCCTGTCGCTCGACCTCGTCGACCAGATCGCCCGACCGGGCGGAACCCAACCGACCACGGCGGTACTGCGTCAACCCCCCGACGGACCCGTCGCCCCCGAACTCAACACGAGGATCAGCTGACATGCCCAGCCGCCGCGACATGATCAAGATGACCGACGAGGAGGTCGACGCGTTCCTCGACGGACGCCACACGATGAACGTCGCCACCTTCGGGCCGGACGGCAACATCCACCTGGTGGCGATGTGGTACGGCTTCCTCGACGGGGTGCTGTGCATCGAGACCTTCGGGAAGTCGCAGAAGGTGAAGAACCTGCGACGCGATCCGCGATTCACTCTTCTGGTCGAGGACGGCGAGACCTACGAGACCCTCCGTGGCGTCGAGCGGGTGGGCCGGGCCGAGATCATCGACGATCCCGATGTCGTCGTCGCCTCCTGCCGTTCGGTGCTCGGCCGCTACCACGACTTCGAGAAGCCCGAGGACCTCGACGTCGCCGCGGAGATGGCCGCCAACAAGCGCGTCGCCGTCAAGCTCCACGTCGACAAGACCGTCAGCTGGGACCACTCCAAGCTCGACGTGGCCTACTAGTCACATTCTCGAGGCTGCGGAGCCGCCGCTCTTCCCATTCGGCCGTCGACAATCCGACGGCCACGCTTCGCTATGCAGCGGTCATCGGAACCAGACTTCTCGACGTTGCGGAGCCGCCAGGCGGAGCAGCAGCACCGACGTGACCCGGATGGCGAAGCCGGCGCAGCGGACTATCGATGCGCCGAAGGTGTCAGTACACCTTGGGGACGTAGGTCTGCTCGTCGATCGGGGGTCGGATGTAGGTGTCCTTCTGGCGCTCGGGCAGCTCGAGCTTGCGCGACGTCAGGTCTTCGTACGGAACCATGGACAACAGGTGGCTGATGCAGTTGAGCCGAGCCCGCTTCTTGTCGTCTGCGTTCACGACGTACCAGGGCGAGTTCTTGGTGTCCGTGTAGCGGAACATCTCGTCCTTGGCGCGGGAGTAGTCGACCCAGTGCGCCCGCGACTCGAGGTCCATGCCGCTGAGCTTCCAGCGCTTGCGGTCGTTCTTGATGCGACTCTGGAAGCGCCGTTCCTGCTCTTCGTCGCTGACCGAGAACCAGTACTTGATCAGGATGATCCCGGAGCGGATCAGCATGTTCTCGAACTGCGGGCACGAGCGCAGGAACTCCTCGTACTCCGCATCGGTGCAGAAGCCCATGACCCGCTCGACTCCGGCCCGGTTGTACCAACTCCGGTCGAAGAGCACGACATCCCCGGCCGCCGGCAGGTGGGCCGCATAGCGCTGGAAGTACCACTGGGTTCGCTCGCGTTCGGTCGGTGTGCCCAGGGCGACGACCCGTACGATGCGGGGGTTGGTGCGATCGACGATGCGTTTGATCGTGCCGCCCTTGCCCGCGGCGTCCCGTCCCTCGAACAGGACGCACACCTTCAGCCCCTCGTGGGTGACCCACTGCTGCAGCTTGACCAGCTCGCGCTGGAGCTTGAGCAGCTCCTTCTCGTACGTCGAGTCGTCCATCCGATCCGCCTTGTTGTTGGCCATCGGACCATCCTTGCCTCGTGGGGTGCCTGCATGATGGCAAACCCGACCGACTTGCTGTCCAGTCGACACTGCTACGGTCCGTCCATCGGCCAAGAAACGGGGCACTTGATGACACTCTCCCTCACCGTCGAAGGATTCGGCACCGGCGAGCCGATTCCTCCCCAGTACGCGTTCTGCGCCGGAGCAGGGATGGGCGCCAACGAGAACCCCCGCGTCAGCTGGTCCGGCGTTCCGGTAGGAGCCGCGTCGCTGGTGCTGATCTGTGTCGACAGCGACGCTCCCACGGTGGCTGACGACGTCAACGTCGAGGGGCGCACCGTCTCGGCCGACCTGCCGCGCGGCGACTTCTACCACTGGGTGCTCTACGACATCGACCCGAGCGTCACCGAGATCGCGGCCGGCGCAGCGTCGAATGCGGTGACGCCGAAGGGCAAGGCGGCCGAGCAGACGCCGGCGGGCATCGCCGGTCTCAACGACTACACCAGCTGGTTCGCCGGTGACCCCGACATGGAGGGCCGGTACCACGGCTACGACGGCCCCTGCCCGCCCGCCAACGACGAGCTGGTGCACCACTACCACTTCAAGCTGCTGGCCATCGATGCCGCGTCGCTGGGGCTCGGACCTGGTGCCACGGGCGCCGAGGTCATGGCCGAGGCGCGACCCTGCGTCGTGGCCGAGGCCGGCTACGAAGGTACCTACACGCTCAACCCCGCGCTGGCCTGACCCCGACCCGGCTCGGCCGGGCGAGCACGAACATCCTGCTGCTACGTTGCACCCAACCACGTCCGCTGGTGGCGTCTGCGGCCGTGGGATGGAGTCGGTCGCGCCAGAGGCGACCCGGCGAAGGCGGACATGGGAGCGAACGGGCGGACAGCGACGCCTCCACGGCGACGGGGCTCGGCATCGCGCCTCGTCGGGCTGGTGGCCGCCGGGTGCCTCCTGCTCGCCGCCTGCGCCGGATCGTCCGGCGGGCTCGGCGATGCCAACGGCGGTATCGGCATCGCCGGCGGCGACGTACCGGTGGCCGACACCGAGTCGGCGGCGCCTGCCGCGAGCTCCCAGCCCGGCGACAGCGACGAGGCCGATGGCCGTAGGAGCCCTCCGGATCGTGGGTCGCAGCGGGACGGAATCGCCGAGCCGGGGGAAGAACCCCAGGGGACCGACCCCGACTTGGGAGACGGTTCGGATCGCGTCCACCGGGCGCTGAGCGCCGGTGTGGTGCCGGGACTCGTCACCGACGACCCGTTCGGGGCGACGCTCTCTGCCTACTGGGCGCTGCTGCACCAGGCTCGGCAGGAGCCGTGGGCCTACGACGAGGCCGAGCTCGATGCCGTTGCGGTCGGGGCCGGTCGCGATCGTTTCCTTCAGCGCGTCGACAACCTCGGTGCGGCCGAGTCGGTCGTTCCGCCCGACGGATCCGTCTTCGAGGTGCGGCTCTCGGACCTGCGCATCGGCAGCGAGGTGGCGGTCGGCGAGGAGTGCGTGGTGGACGACTTCGTCCACCTGGTGGTGCGCAACGCCCGCACCGGCGAGCGGTACGAGCCCCCGCTGGTCACCGACGACCGGGTCTTCACCCACCGGTACGGCGTCACGTTCCAGCGGGTGGACGGGGCCTGGAAGGTCGCGGATCGCGTCCTGATCGAGGACGGGGAGGGAGTGAGCGGATGCGCACGAGCATGGTGATCGGACGGATCGTGGCCGCGATGGCGCTGGTGGCGAGCGTCGGCCTGGGAGCCACAGGCGGCGCGGCTGCGGGTGAGGACGACGGCGACGACGGTCCCCGGGTGGTGGACGTCGAGGGATCGCACAACGGCCACGGCCAGGGGGGTCTGGATCTGCCGGGGCTGGGCAGCTCGGGGAATTCGGGCGGGGTCGACTACCCCTGCTACTTCTACCGACCGCTGGCCGACGACCACGACCGGTCGATGTCCCTCGGCGAGGCCGAGGATCTGACCGTGGCGATGCTCTTCGCCGGGTTGATCGAGTGGTCCCAGGTGTCACCGTCGCCCCAGCCCACCTGGCCGCTGGTCGTCGGGCAGCCCTACTACCGCGACTGCTACCACCCCGGCGAGGGCCCTGGCACGCACCCGCCGGCCTTCACCGACGAGTTCTGCTACCGCTCACCCTGCGGGTCGACCCAGACGATCGAGCAGGTCGTCGAGCACCTTCGCGCCATGGTCGACCCCGGACCGCCGATTCCGGTGGCCAACCCCCCGCTGGACTCGATGGTGGTGGGCATCGAGAACCGGCTCGGGGTGGGGCAGCTCCTGGTCGAGATCACCCACACCCCGGACGACACCGGCGTGCTCGGACTGGCCGCGTCGATCAGCGCGGTTCCGGTGCGGGTGGAGTGGGCCGTCGAGGGAGCGGTGTTCCTGCGGTGTGGCCCTGCCGAGTCGATGATCGGGGTCGACGGAATGCCCTCCTGCTCCCACACGTTCCGGACCAACACGGGTGGACCCGTCGCCGGTTCGGTCACCGTCTACTGGGACGTCGAGGCGACCATCACGCAGACCGACGGCACGGTCCAGAACGTGCCGCAGCCCCCGGTGGTGGAGGAGACCGACGTGGTCATCGACGTGCGCGAGGTCGAAGCGCTGGTTCGGTGAGCTCAGGCAGGTCGGGGCCGCCAGGCTATGGTCGCTCAGGGAAGTCGGGCTCCTCGGTTCGGGTCCGCTTGACCTCCCAGAACCCCGGCACCGTCGCCATGCCGATGAATCCGTCCCAGAGCCGGAGCGACTGCTCGGTGGTGGGGACCCGGGTGATGACCGGACCGAACAGGCCGAGCTTCTGACCGTCGTCGTCCCGGAAGCCGATGATCGGTGTGCCCACGTCCTCGCCGGCCAGCTCGATGCCGACGCTCATCCGCTCGCGGATCGGATCGTCCCAGCGCTCGTCGTCGAGGGCTTCGGCGTGGGCGGGGTCGAGTCCCGCGGCCGTCAGTGCGTCGCTCGGGTCGAACTCGAACTCCTGATCGTGATGGATCCGACGTCCGTACTCCCAGTACAGGGGTTGGATCGCGTCGTCGCCCTCGGCGGCGCGCACGGACTCCATCACCCGGAGCAGGCCGTGGGTGCGTCGGTAGCGCTCATACCCCCGGCTGTCGGGTTCCGGTTCGTTCTTGAAGAACAGGCTGATCGGCTGCCAGGTGATCGAGAGATCCCGATGGGGTGCCACTTCGTCGACGACCCAACGGGCCGTCACCCAACACCACGGTCATATGGGGTCGATCCAGTACTCGATGTCCACGTCGGCTCCTTCGCCAGGCCGAATGTATCGCCGGGGTGTGTCGGTCCGGTCGGACGCGTTGGGGGGCCATCGGGGCCGGGCGTACGATCGACCCGTGAGCACCTTCCACCATCAGCCCCTGTTCGAGCACGGCCCCGATCAGACCGTGTACCGATCCCTCGGGATCGACGGCGTCGGCACCGTCGACCTGGGCGGACAGACCTTCCTGAAGATCGACGGGAAGGTGATGACCAACCTGGCGGCCGAGGCGATGCACGACATCGCCCACCTGCTGCGCACGTCGCACCTGGAACAGTTGGCGATGATCCTCGATGACCCCGAGGCGTCCGACAACGACCGCTTCGTCGCCCTGGAGCTGCTGAAGAACGCCAACGTCGCCGCCGGCATGATCCTGCCCGGGTGCCAGGACACCGGTACCGCCATCGTGATCGGCCATCGAGGCCACCACGTGCTCACCGACGGCGACGACGAGGCGGCGCTGGCCCAGGGCATCCACCGCACCTACACCGACACCAATCTGCGGTACTCGCAGATGGCGCCGCTCTCGATGTACGAGGAGAAGAACACGGGGACCAACCTCCCTGCACAGATCGAGATCTACGCCGATCCCGGGGAAGAGTACGAGTTCCTGTTCCTGGCCAAGGGCGGCGGCTCGGCCAACAAGACGTTCCTGTATCAGGAGACCCGGGCCGTTCTGAATCCCGAGTCGCTGCTGTCGTTCATCCGTGAGAAGGCCAAGACGCTCGGGACCTCGGCGTGTCCGCCGTACCACCTGGCCATCGTCGTCGGCGGCATGAGCGCGGAGTTCAACCTCAAGACGGTGAAGCTGGCCAGCGCCCGGTATCTCGACGACCTGCCCACCGAGGGCAACGAGCACGGCCGGGCGTTCCGCGACCTCGAGCTCGAGGCCGAGGTGTTGGAGATGACCCGGCACATCGGCATCGGCGCACAGTTCGGGGGCAAGTACTTCTGCCACGATGTGCGGGTCATCCGCCTGCCCCGGCACGGTGCCTCACTCCCGGTGGGCATCGGCGTGTCGTGTTCGGCCGATCGGCAGATCAAAGCCAAGATCACCGCCGACGGCGTCTTCCTCGAGCAGCTCGACACCGACCCCGCTCGTTTTCTTCCGGAGGTCGCCGACGAGTCCCTGGGCGGTGAGGTCGTCGACATCGACCTCGGGCGGCCCATGGACGAGATCCGGGCCACGCTGTCGCAGCACCCGATCCGCACCCGTCTGAAGCTCACCGGGACCGTGATCGTCGCCCGCGACATCGCCCACGCCAAGATCAAGGACCGCCTCGACGCCGGCGAGCCGATGCCGCAGTACATGAAGGATCATCCCGTGTACTACGCCGGTCCGGCCAAGACGCCCGAGGGCATGGCGTCGGGATCATTCGGTCCCACCACCGCGGGTCGGATGGATTCCTACGTCGACCAGTTCCAGAAGGCGGGCGGCTCGATGGTGATGCTGGCCAAGGGCAACCGGTCACAGCAGGTCGTCGACGCGTGTGCCGCCAACGGGGGCTTCTACCTCGGCTCGATCGGTGGCCCGGCTGCGATCCTGGCCCAGGACTCGATCCGCAAGGTCGAGGTGCTCGAGTACCCCGAGCTGGGTATGGAGGCGGTCTGGCGGATCGAGGTGGAGGACTTCCCCGCGTTCATCGTCACCGACGACAAGGGCAACGACTTCTTCGCCGACCTCACCTGAGCACGCCGGGGGTCAGGCACCCAGCGTGCTCAGCCCCGCTCGGCCAGCATCTGGCGGGCGATGACCTTCAGGCACAGCACCTCGTCGGCGCCCTCGAAGATCGACAGCACGCGGGCGTCGACGAAGTAGCGGCTGACCGAGTACTCCTCGGCGTAGCCGAAGCCGCCGTGGATCTGCATCGCCTCGCGGGTGACCCACTCGGCCGCGCGGCACACGTACGCCTTGATCATCGAGGCCTCTCGCGTGCCCTTGCCGTCGGCCATCAGGCGGGCCACGTCGTAGGAGAACTGGCGGGCGGCCTGGATCGTCACCGCCATGCGGGCCAGCTTGACCTTGGTGAGCTGGTACTCGCCGATCGGCTCACCGAACACCTTGCGATCCTCGGCGTACTGCTTGGCCTCCTCGAACGCGGCCTGCATGACCCCGACCGCGCGGGCGGCGGTCTGGAGCCGGCCGTTCTCGAAACCGGCCATCTGGTAGTAGAAGCCACGGCCCAGCCCGTCCTCCTCGCCGATCAGGTTCTCGGCGGGGACGAACCAGTTGTCGAGGGCGATCTCGTAGCTGTGCATGCCGCGGTAGCCGATGGTGTCGATGGGGCGGCCCTCCATCTTCCCGTCGCCCTCGGCGCCCCGGCGCTCGTCGGGGTCCTGGGTCAGCATGAAGCCGTGGCCCTCGCCGCGGGGCTTGGGCACGATCAGCATGCTGATGCCGCGGTGGGCCTTGGACTTGTCGGGGTCGGTGCGAACCAGGAGCATCAGGACGTCGGCCCGGGCGCCGAAGGTGCACCACGTCTTGACACCGTTGACGAGCCAGCCGCCCTCGGTCGGGGTTGCGGTGGTGGTGATGCCGGCGACGTCGGACCCGAAGTCGGGCTCGGTCACGGCGACGGCGTTCATGACCTCGGCGGTGGCCAGCTTGGGCAGCCACGTCTGCTTCTGCTCCTCGGTGCCGCCGGCCTCGAGGGCGCGGGCCAGGATCTCGGGTCGGGTGATCAGCGAGCCCCCGGCGCCGAGCGATGCCGCGGGACAGCTCCTCGGTGGCGATGACCATGCCGATGTAGTCGCTCTCACCGCCGCTGGCGTAGCCGCCGTACTCCTCGGAGATCGACAGGCCGAAGGCGCCCATCTCGGCGAGCCCCTGGATGATCTCCTCGGGGATGTCGCCGTTGGTGCGGTGGATGTGTTCGGCGACCGGCTTGATCTGCTCCTCGGCGTAGCGGCGGAAGGCGTCCTGGACCAGCTCGAACTCGTCGTTCAGGTGGCGGGGGGCCTCGACGTCGGCCAGCGGAGCCAGTGCCTCGGGGCTGCGCCACTCGGCCAGGAACTTGCCGGCCGGCGCCCACGTGTCGGCTTCGACGCCCCATTCGGCCTCGTGGCCGACGGTTCGCGTCGTGAGGTCGGCGACGGCGTCCGCCACGAACGCGCAGGTGATGGCCGCCTCGGTGTCACCCTTGGGGCCGTAGGACTCGACCAGCGAGCGTGCCGCGGTGACCGCGCTGGCGGCGTGGGCCAGATCGTAGGCCAGCACCTGGTTGGCGTCGATGCCGTCGTGGTCGGCGATGGAGTCGAGGGCGGCCGTGCAGCGATCGGCGGCGATCTCGACGACGGCGGCAGCAGTGGTGAGGTCGGGGGAAGTCATGCCGGAAACCGTACCGATCTGCTCGTCGCCATCCCCATTTGGAAGGGCGGGCGGCCCCCGCTTCGCTCGAATTGGAGTGAGCGCTGGCGCGTGGGCCATGGTGGATCACACCCGAGATGGAGCGACCAACGTGACCACGCATGAGCGGCCCTTCGGACGTCACTACGAGGACTTCGAGATCGGTGACATCTACCGGCACTGGCCCGGCAAGACCATCACCGAGTACGACGATCATCTCTTCTGCATGATCACGATGAACCACCACCCGTTGCACACCAACGAGTGGTTCGCCGAGAACGAGACGGTGCACAAGAAGAACGTCGTGGTCGGCAACCTCGTCTACTCGCTGGTGCTGGGGATGAGCGTGCCCGACGTCAGCGGTGCGGCCGTGGCCAACCTCGAGGTCGAGACCCTGTCCCACAAGCGCCCGACGTTCCACGGCGACACCATCTACGCCGAGACCAGGGTGTTGGACAAGCGGGAGACCTCGAAGGGCGACCGCGGCATCGTCACCGTCGAGACCAAGGGCATCAATCAGCGGGGTGAAGAGGTCTGCTACTTCCGGCGCAAGATCATGGTCTGGAAGCGCGACGCCGCCCCCCAGCGGGGCCGGCCCTACGGCGACGAGATCTGGGCTGACGAGTAGCACCACGCCAGCACGGCAACGGGCTGCGGTCCTCGCCTGGGCCGGCGAGCACCTTCGCGATCTGCCCTGGCGAGAGACCCGCGATCCCTGGTCGATCCTGGTGGCCGAGGTCATGTTGCAGCAGACCCAGGTCGCCCGGGTCGAGCCGGCCTGGCGCCGCTTGCTGGTTCGTCTCCCGACGGTCTCCGATGCGGCCGCGTCGGCTCGGTCCGATCTGGTCAGGCTCTGGGCCGGACTCGGCTACAACAACCGCGCCGTGCGGCTCCATCAGGCCGCTCAGGCCGTGGTCGAACGCTTCGACGGCACCTTCCCCGACGAGCTGGACGACCTGATGAGTCTGCCCGGTATCGGGCCCTACACCGCCCGCGCGATCCGGGCGTTCGCATTCGAGCTCCCGGCCGCCGTCGTCGACACCAACGTGGCACGAACCCTGGCCCGGCTGGCGGGGGAGAGGCTCACGCCGTCGGCCGCCCAGCGGTCGGCCGACGCGCTGGCCGACGATGCCGACCCGTGGACCTGGAACCAGACCATGATCGACCTGGGCGCCACCGTCTGCACACCGACGAACCCGGCGTGTGATCGGTGCCCGCTGTCGGTGGGTTGCTCGTGGCGGGGCGGCTCAGGGGAGGACCCGGCGGCCGTCCCGCCGTCGAGGCGCCAGACGCGGTTCGAGGGTTCGGACCGTCAGGCCCGGGGCCGACTGCTGGACGCGTGCCGCGTCGGGCCCGGTGGCCGAGGCCGACGTGCAGAAGGTCATCGCCGCCGCCGACGACGACCCGGACCAGGTCGCGCGCGTCGTCTCGGGCCTGGTCCGCGACGGCCTCCTTCGCCGGCACGACCGCCTGATCTCGCTGGCCGACTGAGCGTGCTCAGGTGCGGGTCCAGCCGCCGTTCTGGGGTCGGAACACGGCGCGGTTCGGCTGCCGCTGCGCACTGGCCCGCACCGTCATCACCGACATGCCGAGGAAGAGGAACGCGGCAGCGAGGACGGTGAACCGTTCGGCATTCGTCGCGCCGGTGGCCGGAAGGTTCGTCGGCACGGCGGTCCGGTTCTGGGTGCCGGGCTTGGCCTGGGTCGGAGCGGTCGTGGCCGGCGACGTGGACGGGGGAGCCGTGGTGGGTGCGACGGTGGTGGGTGGCGCCGTCGTGGGTGCGACCGTGGTGCTGGTCGTGCTGGTGGTCGGCGCCGCCACGACCGTGATCGTCACCACCGCGGTGTTGCACGACGACTCGCCGGGACCGCAGAGCTGGTAGGTGAAGCTGTCGGTGCCCGACCAACCCGAGAGCGGCGTGTAGGTGATCGTGCCATCGCCCCCGTCGGTGGTGGTGCCGTTGGTCGGTCCCGAGGTGGTCGCCGCGGTCGTGGGGTCGACGTGCCCGTCGAACACGGTTGCCGTGGCGGCCACGTCGACGGTGACGGCGGCGTCCTGCGGTGTGCTGACCGCGTCGGGCTGCGGGACCGGGATCCTCAGCTCCGTCGCACCGATCTCGCACCGGGCACCCTCCGGCCGGCCGATCCCGCGTTGGTCGACCCCGGCGTCGCACGTCGAAGCATCGGTCAGCGTGCTGCTCGCACCGGGCAGGCGGGTCATGGTCGAGCCGGTGGTGTTGTCCAGGGCCTGAAGGTCGGCCACCGCCGTGCCGTCCTGGTCGCCGGCGCCTGTCAGCAAGCAGCTGGTGTCGGTGGCGGCGTTGGAGCCGGCCGAGTTCACCGTGCCGGCCAGGGTGCAGGCGCCGCCCGATGCGGGCGCGATGACCGTCGAGGCGAAGGTGACCGTGGATCCTCCTGCGGCACGCACCGAGCCTTCGGTGGAGGATCCGCTGTCGGCGATGGTGACGTGGGTCAGGTCGGCGGTGGCGTTGCGGAGCCAGATGGCGCCGCCTGCGGTCGCGCTGTTCGCGTCGAAGGTGCTGTTCGTGACCGAGATCGAGCCGTGGCGCTGGCGGATCGCGCCGCCGCCGACCGTGGCCACGTTGCCGGTGAAGGTGCTGGCGGTGATCGTCGTGCTCGGGTCCTGGGCGCGAACGGCGCCGCCGTTGCCACCCGCTCGGTTGGCACTGAAAGTGGAGTCGGTGACCGTCAGGCTCGAGTCGCTGGTCCACACCGCGCCACCGTGCGCGGCGGCGGTGTTCGAGCCGAACATCGTCCGGGTCAGTGCGATCGCGCCCGGAGCGTACGCCGCTCCACCCGCGTTCCCCGCGGTATTGCCGCTGAGGACCGAGTCGACGATCGTCAGTGCCGCTCCACCTCGTACCGCACCACCGTTGTTGCCGGTGCGGTTCCCGTCCAATCGGCTGAAGGCGATGGACACGTCGCCAGCCGCCCGGAGTCCTCCGCCGCCGTGGTTCGTCGCGGTGTTGGCGGTCACGCCCAGCCGGGTCGCCGCCAGCGAACCCGCTGCCCGGACGGCTCCGCCGCCCGCGTCCACGGTGCCGTTCCGGACGGTCAGGTCCTCCAGCACCAGATCGCCGGATCGCATGTCGAGGATCCGATCGTTCAGCCCTGCGGCGTCGATGACGGTCACGTCGAGGCCGGCGCCCCGAATCGTCAGCCGGCCGCGGTCCAGGTGGTCGAGGTCGCCGCCGGTGTTGTCGTTGTTGCCCCCCGCGGAGGAAAGACTCAGCGTGTGAACACCGGGCGGGAGCACGATGACGTCGTCTCCGGCCGAGAGATTCGCCTCGTCGACGGCCTCGCGCAGCGACAGGACGCCGTCGGAGTCGTCCACCACGTCGGCCAGGGTGGTGACGGTGAAGGTCGAAGCGCCGGCCGGGAGGGCCATCAGGCCCAGTCCGGCCAGGGCGGTTACCGCGATCGTTCCAGCGAGCATGCGGGAAGTCGGTTTCGACATACCCGTCACATCGGCGTGCGCACGCCGAACCTGAGACGGACGCCGTCAGGCGCGCAGGAAGTCCAGGATCACGCCGTTGACCCGGTCGGGCTGCTCGAGGTGCAGGAAGTGACCGGCGCCCTCGATCACCTCGACGCCCGACCCGGGGGCCAGCAGCGGCGCGGTGGGAGCGGCGTACTCCACGCCGAGGCACTGGTCGTCGGTGCCGTGGAGGTAGAGGCACGGCTGGGGTGGCACGGCGCTCGTCGCCGTCTGCTCGTCGGCGTAGCGCGGGTCGTGCTGGGACGTGCCCAGCGAGCTCCGATAGGTGTCGAGCGCCGTCGCGAGTGCCGTCGGGTCGGCGAGCGCCTCGCGGGCCCGCGCCGCATCGGCGGTGCCGTCGAATCCGGGTGACCAGTCCGCCCAGAGTCGGTCGATGAACCCGAGGTCGTCGAGTGGGACCACGAGGTCCGACAGCGGATTGAGGAAGAAGAACATGTACCAGGACCGTCGCAGCTGGTCGTAGTCCATGAACGCCTGGGCCATGACCGGCCCGGGAGGCACGCTGGCGGCGACGACGCGGCGCCAGCGTTCGGGAGCGTGGACCGCGCCGCCGTAGGCGATGACGGCGCCCCAGTCGTGGCCGATCAGGACGGAGTCGGACCCGCCTCCCAATGCGTCGTGGAGCCTACCGATGTCGGCGACATGGGCACCGACCTGGCCGTTCTGGTCGGCCGGTGCGGCCGTCGGCGCGTACCCCCGCAGGAACGGGGCCACCGCCCGGTAGCCCGCGTCGGCCAGGGCCGGTAGGAGGTGCCGCCAGGTCCACGCGGTGTCGGGGAATCCGTGGAGGCAGAGCGCCAGCGGGCCCTCTCCCAGCTCGAGATACGCCATCTCGACGTCACCCAGGGTGACCTGTCCGGTCGCGGGGGCGAACGTCGTCCTGTCGTTGCTCATGGGCCGGAGGACCCTCTGGTTCGATGGTGTTCGTCGATCTTCGCCTTCAGTGCCGCTGGGACCTCGGCTCGGATCAGCTGATCGCGGTGGACGCCGAGTCGATCCGCGACGATCTCCGGATCGTCGAGCGAGGCGACGTCCAGGACCAACACGCCGGTGCCGTTGTCCATCTTCTCACCCACCGTGTTGATGAGGTCCTCGAGCTGGTCGGCGTGAGAGGTGTGTTTCGCAGCCAGACCGGCCCCGGCCAGGACCCCGAGCACCGGAAGACCGATCACGCCACCGGCCACCAGGCCCACCACCCCGCCCAACGCGGAGGCGCGCACCGGCTCGTTGGCGTCGGTCGGCTTGACGGTGACCCAGCCCTCGTCGTCCCGGCCCAGAATGGCCGACTCGTCGAGATGGAGGAACCCCTCGGCCTCCAGGCTCTTGACGGTCCCGAGGGCCCGTTCGGCGGCCTCCACCGACGCGAAGTACAGGACGACCAGCTCGCTGTCCACACCCAGACCTCCTCGGCCCGCGGGCCCTCGTTCCGGTGACGCAGCGTAGGGGAGACCGTCATCCGGTGCCCGATTCGGGACGCGACGCCCGGCGTGAGCGGACGCTTGCTCCAGTATCTGCGAAATCCGTCACATCACGCGCCGTGGTCACGGCCGCGCGATACTGTTCATCCACTGGTCATACTGCGGTCATCGGGGGGAACCACGTGGTCAACCTGAGCTTCTACGGCGTCCGGGGATCCACCCCGTCGCCGTGCGCTTGCAACGGCCGCTACGGCGGGAACACCTCCAGCGTCGTCATCGAGAAGCCCGGTTCGGACCCCATCCTCCTCGACCTCGGCACCGGACTGCGCCTCTACGGGCTGGACGTCATCCGCAACGGTGCGGCCGCCGACTTCGCCGGCGCCGCCTTCGTGACCCACATGCACTGGGACCACGTGCAGGGGCTGCCCTTCTTCGCTCCGGCGCTGTTCGAAGGCGCCCGGCTGACCATCCACGGTCCGCCCCAGCCGTCCGAGGGGTCGCTGGCCAAGGCGTTCCAGACCTTCCTGCGCCCGCCGTTCTTCCCCACCGACATCGCCGGACTCCCGGGGGCGATCGACTTCGTCGAGACGCCGCTCGGCACGGTCCAGGTCGGCGAGGCCATGGTCACGGCGGTCGAGGTGCCCCACGTCGGACTCACCTACGGCTACCGGGTCGACTGCGACGGAGTCTCCATCGGCTACATCCCCGATCACCAGCAGCCGCCGGGCGACTTCTCGGTCGATCCCGGCATCGTCGACGCCTTCCGGGGCGTCGACGTGCTCGTGCACGACGCCCAGTTCACTCCGGCCCAGCTGGCCCTGCGCCCCGACTGGGGTCACTGCACGCCGGCCTACGCGGTCGAGGTGGCCCGGCAGTGCGAGGCGAAGCGACTGGTGCTGTTCCACCACGACCCGATCCACGACGATTACATGGTCGACCGGTTGCTGGACGAGGCCCGGACCCTGGGCGACCCCCACTTCGACGAGGTCATCGCCGCATCCGAGGGGCTCACCCTCTCGCTGGCGCCGGTGCCCGCCCCCATGGGCTGACGGTCACTCCGCGCCACTAGAGTCGGTCGCTCGAACCGTCAAGGAGCGCGACCAGTGGATGAGGGCAAGCACTTCCGAACCGTGCTGGGGAACTTCCCCACCGGAGTCACCGTGGTGACCGCGGTGGACGACGGCGAGCCGGCCGGGTTGGCCATCGGGTCGTTCACCTCGGTGTCGCTCGATCCGCCCCTGGTGGCGTTCTGTCCCGACAAGCGCTCGTCGAGCTGGCCTCACATCGAGGCCGCCGGCGCCTTCTGCGTCAACATCCTCGCCGCGGACCAGGTCGATGTCTGCAACGCGTTCGCCGGCAAGAGCGACGACAAGTTCGGCGAGGTCGCGTGGGACACGACCCACCTCGGATCCCCCCGGCTCGCCGGCAGCCTCGCCTGGATCGACTGCTCGCTCGAAGCGGTGCACGACGGCGGTGATCACTTCATCGTCGTCGGTCGGGTCAACGAGCTCGACGTCGAACGGCCCGACGTCGGCCCGCTGCTCTTCTTCCGCGGTGGCTACGGCCTCTTCGGCGACCTCTGACCCGACCGGGCCGCCCGTTCGGCGCGCCACCGCATCCATCGGGCCCGCACGATGCGTCCACCGAACGCCATGCAGAACACGATCAGGATGATCAGGTAGGTACGCGGCGGCACGCCCATCAGACGGCCTCGACCGATCCACCCTTGGGCACGCGGAACCGGGCGCCGTCACCGACGGTGCCCCCGTCGACGGCGGGGTCGTCGACGAAGCGATAGGTCGTGCGCCACTCATCGGGCGCGATCTCGTGGAGCACCCAGCCCCGGTGGCCCACCTCGGCCCACTCGATGTGGGGGCTCAGCGCCAGTACGGGATCGAGGATCGAGGCGAGGAGGTCCGGCGCGGCCGAGCTGATCCCGGGGCCGACGAACTCGGTGCCGATCCGCTGGCTGGCGGGATCGTCGAAGTCGGTCGCCAACGAGCCGACCCAGCTGGAATGGACGTCGCCGGTGAGGACGACGGGATCGTCGCTCTTCGCCAGCGATGCCAGGGCTCGGTCGCGAGCCACGGGGTAGCCGTCCCACTGGTCGAGGTTCCAGACCGTGTTGCCCGGGACGAAACGCCACTGCTGCATGACGACCTGCTGGCAGATGACATCCCAGGAGGCATCGCTCCGGGTCATCTGTTGGTCGAGCCAGGCCTCCTGCTCCGCACCGAGCACCGTGGCGTCCGGCCCCAGGACCGCGTCGCACCGGGGACCGACGTCCTCGGCCGCATCGCTGCAGGGCTGGTCGGTGCGGTACTGACGGGTGTCGAGCACGGTGAAGCGGGCCAGATCGCCCCAGTCGAAGCTGCGGTAGATCGTCAGATCGGGCCCGTCGGGGGCCGCGATGCGGGTGGGCGTGTGCTCCCACCATGCCTTGTACGCGGCAGCACGGCGGGCGAGGAACTCGTCCGAGTCGGACGTGGTCGAGGAGCCCTGCGGCGTCGTGCCCTGGTAGTTGTTCTCCACCTCGTGGTCGTCCCACGTCGTGACCCAGGGCGCGGCGTGGTGGGCGGCCTGCAGCGGGAGCTCGCCCTTGTAGTGAGCCCACATGGTGCGGTACTCGTCGAGGCTGATCGGGTCCTCGAACTCGCTGGAACGCACCGCTCCGGACGCGTATTCGTAGATGTAGTCGCCGACGTGGACGACCAGATCGATCTCGCTGTCCGCCATGTCGGTGTACGCGGTGAAGTACCCGGCGCCCCAGTTCTGGCACGAGGCGTGCGCCACCCGCAGCGGCTGGGCCGGGGTCTGGCCCGGCGCGGCTGTGGTGCGGGTGCGGGCCACCGGCGACCGGTACTCGCCGATCTCGAATCGGTACCAGTACCAGCGGTCGGCGTCGAGGCCATCGACGTCCACGTGGACCGAGTGGCCGTCCACGGGTTCGGCCACCGCCGTCCCCTCGGTCACGAGGTCGGTGAGCTCCTGATCGTTCGCCACCAGCCACCGCACGGGTGCGGCCTGGTCGGGCATCCCGCCGCCGGCGCCGGTGGGTTGCGGCGCCAGGCGGGTCCAGATCACGACCCGATCGTGAAGCGGGTCGCCGCTGGCGACGCCCAGGGTGAACGGGTCGGATGGCAGTGCCGGAACGGCCGGAAGGGTCGTGGTCGTGGACGAGCCACCGGCGGCGTCCGAGGTGCCGGCGGGATCATCCGCGTCGGTGCTGCACGCCGCCAGGAGGCCGGCGATCCCGGCGAGTCGGAGGAACTCCCGCCGGGGGAGCGGCGCCGGCCTACTCGCCGACTCAGGAGCGTCCGGGCTCTTGCTCATCGCAGGATCATCGCAGATAGGGTCCGGCGCATGGCCATCTACGCCTTGGGCGACCTCGTGCCCGACGTCCATCCGGACGCGTACGTCCATCCCGATGCCACCGTGATCGGTGCGGTCACGCTGGGAGCCAACTCATCGGTCTGGCCCGGCGCCGTGATCCGGGGGGACGACGCTCCCATCACGATCGGGGCCCGCACCTCGATCCAGGACGGCTCGGTCATCCACACGACCCGCGAGTTCCCCACGCAGGTGGGCGCGGTCTGCGTGGTCGGCCACATCGTCCATCTCGAGGGTTGCGTCATCGAAGACCACGCACTGGTGGGGAACGGTTCGGTGGTGCTCCACGGGGCGGTCGTGCGGTCCCATGCGCTGGTGGGCTCCAA
Organism: uncultured Acidimicrobiales bacterium; assembly: GCA_963697385.1. GTDB lineage: Bacteria > Actinomycetota > Acidimicrobiia > Acidimicrobiales > CAWCAL01 > CAWCAL01. Next base: position 294,188 of record CAVONU010000001.1, on the reverse strand, counting down.
CGCGGTCGTGCCCAACGGCATGGTGGTGCCCACCGGCGCGATGGCGCTGGGCGTGCCGGCCAAGCTTCGGGAAGGAACCGTCGGCGTCGGTGAGTTCGACGAGGCCGCGGCGTCGTACGCGGCGCGGGCCGAGGTCTATCGCAAGGATCTCCGCCGGCTGGACTGAGCCCGAGAGCTCGTCGCTTCAGCTGAGGCCCGAGTGGAGGAAGCGGAACGCGTCCAGATTGCGGACGACGGCGAAGGCGATGAAGCCGACCCACGCCGCGACGCCCCACCACGCTCTGGGTTGCACCGTCGGGACTCGCCAGCCCAGCGCCCAGGCGGCCCACCAGACGTAGAGCGCGACCAGGACCGGCGCCATGAAGAGGACCCACAGGGCGTTGTGGTCGACCGCATCGCCGAAGCGTCCGCCGAACAGGGCGTGGGTGCTCCGCATGATGCCGCAGCCCGGGCAGTCGTAGCCGGTGGTGGAGCGGATCGGGCAGATCACCGGACCGCCCGACTGCTCGACCTGCGAGACGTAGGCGCAGCCCGCCAGCGCGGCGACGCCGAGGCCCACGGGCAGGGCCCAGCGGGGGAGCCGGCTGTTGGCGTAGGGGATGGTCACGCCGGACGGGAGGCTCGACGGCATCTGCTGGAGCGTCACCACCCGGACCCTACCATCGCCCCTTTCGGAATCTGTGCCCGGCTACGTCGACTGAGTCGACACTCCGAGGCACAGATTCGTTGAGGAGGCGGCGGACTCGGTCATCGGTCCGCGACCGGTCAACCCGGCCGAGGTTGCGATGGTGGCGTCCTAGGGTGGCGTGATGGCAGGGGCCGCAGGGATCGACGACGATGCGAGCGCGCTCGACGATGAGGCCCGCCGGCGCGGGTGGCAGCTGTTCGGTGGGATCGTGCGCGACCAGTGGCGCGGCCTGGCGGTCGGGGTCGGCGCCGGCATCGCCTGGACCCTGGCCAAGATCAGCGTGCCGATGCTGGTGCGCCTGGCCATCGACCGGGGGATCGAGGCCGACGACACCCAAGCGCTGATGCGGTGGGTCTTCGCGCTGCTCGTCGCCGCCGTCGTGGCCGCGCTCTTCACGGGTCTGCGCCGGTACCACGCCTTCAAGCAGTCCCGGCTGGCCGAGACCCGCGTGCGAGATCGTCTGTATGCGCAGATCATGCGCCTGCAGTTCGAGTACCACGACCGTATGCAGACCGGCGAGCTGATGAGTCGGGCCAACACCGACCTCCAGCAGCTCCAGCACGTGGTGGTCCTGATCCCGCTCACCGCGGCCAACGCGGTCACCGTCGTCGGCGTGGTCCTGATCCTGGCCACGATCGACCCCCTCCTCACCGTGCTGGCGCTGGGCAGCCTGCCGCTCCTCAACGTCCTCGGTCGAAGGTTCTCGACCCGGCTCCATCCGGCGGTGATGGGCATCCAGCGGGAGTCCGCCGAGTTCGCGTCGGTGGTCGAGGAGACGGTCTCGGGGGTGAGGGTGGTGCGCGGGTTCGGCGCCGAGGCGGTCATGGACGACCGGCTCCGCACCGAGGCGCGAGACGTCTACGACCAGTCGATGGCGGCGGCCGGGGTCCGGGCCGTCTACCTGCCGGCGATGGAACTGCTGCCCACGATCGGCCTCCTCCTCGTCCTGTGGGTGGGCGGCAACCGAGTGCTGGACGGCAACCTCACCATCGGCGAGTTCACCGCCTTCAACCTCTACGTCGTCCTGCTGGTCTGGCCGCTGCGCATGTTGGGATCGATCATCGCCCAGACCCAGCGGGCGATCGCCGCCGGCGGTCGGGTGGCCGAAGTGCTCGACGAGGCCCCGAGCATCGCCTCGCCGACCCGGCCCGTAGCGGTGCCGCGCGGCGCGCTCGCCGTCGAGTTCGACGCCGTGACCTTCGCCTACGGCGAGGGACCCGCCGTGCTCCGAGGGCTGGACCTGGACCTGGCTGCCGGCGAGATGGTGGCGTTGGTCGGCCAGACGGGCTCGGGCAAGTCGACCGTCATGCGGCTGTTGGCCCGGTACTACGACGCCGATCGCGGTGAGGTCCGCGTCGGCGGCAGCCCGGTCGGCGCGTACGACCGGGTCGAGCTGCGCCGAGCGGTCGGCGTCGTGTTCGAGGAGACCTTCCTGTTCAGCGACACCGTGGCCGCCAACATCGCGTTCGGGCGGCCGGCAGCGTCGCGGGCGCAGATCGAGCGTGCGGCCCAGCTGGCCGGAGCGGCCGAGTTCATCGCCGAGCTTCCCGCCGGCTACGCCACCGAGGTGGGTGAGCGGGGCTACGGGCTCTCGGGCGGTCAGCGGCAGCGGCTGGCCATCGCCCGTGCCATCCTCACCGACCCCGGCGTGCTGATCCTGGACGACGCCACCTCGGCCGTGGACGCGTCGAAGGAGCACGAGATCCACGCCGCGATCCAAGAGGTGGTGAAGGGACGCACCACCCTGGTCATCGCGCACCGTCCCGCCACCATCGCGCTGGCCGATCGCGTCGTGTTGCTCGACGAGGGAAGCGTGGTCGACACCGGCACCCACGAGGAGCTCCTCGATCGGTCCGCCCGGTATCGCGAGGTGCTCGCCACCGAGGCCGAGGAGGTGGCCGGCCCGTGATGCACGAGGCCGGCGTCGCCGCCGACGACCGTCTCGATCGGGACCAGGCTGGCCAGGTCCTCCGTCGCAGCCTGGCCATGCTCGGCGGTCACCGCGCCCAGCTGATCGGCGCCGCGACCCTGATGGTGCTGTGGACGCTGACCACCCTGGCCGGCCCGCTCCTGATCCGGTTCGGCATCGATCAGGGGATCACCGCGGCCGATCGCAGCGCGCTCCGCAACGCTGCCATCGGCTACGCCGTCGTGACCGTGGTGGGGTACCTGGCGTTTCGAGCCCAGGTCCTGGCGGTGGCCCGGATCGGTGAGCGATTCCTCTACGACCTGCGGCTCCGCGCGTTCGCCCATCTCCAGCGTCTGTCCCTGTCCTTCTACGACCGCGAGAAGGCCGGCGTGCTCGTCTCGCGCCTGACCTCGGACATCGACGCCGTGGCCGAGTTGCTCCAGATGGGCCTGCTGATGCTGGTCACCAACTCGCTGCTGCTGGTGCTGGCCGTCGTGGTGCTGGCCGTGGTGTCGTGGCAGCTGCTGCTGGTCTGCCTCCTCGCCCTGCCCGGTGTGGTCGTCGCCAGCCGCAAGTTCCAGCGCGATTCGAACGACCGCTACCTCGAGGTCCGGGACCGCATCGGATCGACGCTGGCCCAGCTCCAGGAGGGCATCTCGGGCGTGCGCGTCGTCCAGGCTCACGGGGCCGAGGATCGTGAGGTGGTGCGGTTCGCCGAGGGCAACGGGAAGCTCTACCGGGCGCACCTCGACTCGGTCTGGGTGCAGGCGTGGTACCTCAGCGTGATCGAGCTGTCCTCCCTGGTCACCACCGCCGTGGTGGTGCTGGTCGGCGGGTTGATGGTGGGTGAGGGTGTGGCCACCATCGGCACGGTCGCGTTCTTCATCCTGACCCTGTCCAACCTGTTCGAGCCGGTCCAGCAGCTGAGTCAGCTGTTCAACATGTTGCAGTCGGCCGGCGCCGGGTTGCGGAAGGTGTACGGGCTCCTGGACGAGGAGGTCGAGCTGACCGAGCGGCCGGGTGCGGTCGACCTTCCCGCGGCGGGCGAGCTGGAGCTGGACGGCGTGAGCTTCGCGTACGGCACCGGCCCCACGGTGGTCGACGACGTGGATCTGGTGATCCACGAGGGGGAACGTCTCGCCCTCGTGGGACCGACCGGTGCCGGCAAGTCCACCGTCGCCAAGCTGGCGGCACGGTTCTACGATCCTGTCGGTGGCGCGGTCCGGTACGGCGGTGTGGATCTGCGCGATGCGACCATGACCTCGTTGCGGGAGCGGATGGTCGTCGTGCCACAGGAGGGGTTCCTCTTCAACGGGACCATCGCCGACAACATCCGCCTGGCGCGATCGGACGCATCCGACGCCGAGATCGAGGCCGCGCTCGAGCAACTGGGTCTGGAGCCGTGGCTCGCGTCGCTGGACGGCGGGTTGGCCACCGAGGTTCGCGAGCGGGGGACCCGGCTGTCGGCGGGGGAGCGCCAGTTGGTGTCGTTGGCCCGCGCTGCGCTGGTCGACCCGTCGGTGCTGGTGCTGGACGAGGCGACCTCCAGCCTGGATCCGGGCACCGAGCAGCTGGTCGAGAACGCGCTGGACCAGTTGGTCGCGCATCGCACGGTCATCGTGATCGCCCACCGGCTCACGACCGCGAGTCGCGCCGATCGGGTCGGTGTGGTGGCCGGTGGCCGGGTGGTCGAGCTCGGTCCTCACGACGAGCTGCTCCGGGCCGACGGCCGGTATGCGGCGCTCTACCGGTCGTGGATGGCGTCGGTCGGGTCGCCTTCGAGGGCGATCGGGTAGCGGCCACGGAGTTCGCGCCGTCCCTACGGGAAGTCCGAGCGCCGATCGTCGCTGAGGTGGGGATACGGACCGCGGCCGATGCCGCCGGTGGGGTCCCAGTAGTCGTCCGTGGGGGTGATCCGCGACCGGGTCCCGCGCCCGAAGCGCACAAGGAGGGCGATGGCGGCGCCGAAGAGGAATCCTCCCACGTGCGCCACCCAGGCGACACCGCTGCCCGAGTCGGTGAAGAACTGGAGCACGAACCACAAGCCGAGGAACCACCGCGCCGTGATGTCACGGATGAAGATGATCAGGATCATCGTGCGGATCGGGGCCTGCGGGAACCAGATCAGGTAGGCGCCCATGACCGCCGCGATGGCGCCGGACGCACCGACGAGCGGGACGGTGCTGTCGGGCTGGGAGACCACGTGCGCCACCGTCGCGGCCACCCCTCCCGCCAGGTAGAAGAGCGCGTACGGGACGGGGCCCATCCGGTCCTCGATGTTGTTGCCGAAGATCCACAGGAACAGCATGTTGAGTCCCAGGTGGAAGATCCCGCCGTGGAGGAAGATCGAGCTGAGCACGGCGAGGAAGACCAGCTTGTCGGGGAAGACCTCGGGTGCGGTCGGGTCGTCGACGCAGGCGGTCTCGTTGCCCCGCTGGAAGGTGTCGATGAACTCCGTGCGACTGAGCGGGTCGGCGGTGACGAGCTCGCACGGGATGGCGGCCCGCTCGACAGCGAACGCCAGGTCCGCCGGAGCCTCGAGCCGACCGTCGCCCAGGTCGATGACCTCCCGGCCCGATGGTGTCTGGAACAGGAAGTAGACCGTGATGCAGGCGACGATGATGGCGATGGTCACGACGGGCGTCCGTCGAACCGGATTCTCGTCCCGGAGCGGAATCATGTCCCGCCGACGCTACCCGTTCGGAATCTCGGCCCCCGCGAGGTGGTGGAGCAGACCTGAGCAGGCCGAGATCCCCGGTCGGAACGGGGCCGGAGAGTTGTTACTATCCACGTAGGAGTAATTCCCGACCCGCCCGGGTCGGAGCCCCCGCCCGCCCACGCCCCACGGAGTGCATGATGGCCGTTGCCGATCAGCTCGATCTCAGCAAGTACAAGCTCGGGTGGAGCGACGCCGAGGACTACGTGTTCAAGCCCAAGCGCGGGCTGAACGAGGACATCGTCAAGGAGATGTCCTGGATGAAGGGCGAGCCCAACTGGATGCGCAACATCCGGCTCAAGTCGCTCCAGCGCTTCGAGCGGCGCCCCATGCCCAACTGGGGCGGCGACATGTCCGAGATCTACTTCGACGACATCTTCTACTACATCAAGCCGACCGAGAATCAGGCCGACGAGTGGGACGACGTCCCCGACGCCATCAAGGACACCTACGAGAAGCTGGGCATCCCCGAGGCCGAGCGCAAGTACCTCGCCGGCGTCACGGCCCAGTACGAATCGGAGGTCGTGTACCACAAGAACCGCGAGGACCTCGAAGCTCAGGGTGTCATCTTCACCGACATGGACACCGCGCTCCGGGAGCACCCCGACCTGGTCCGGGCCTACTTCGGCACCGTCATCCCGATGAACGACAACAAGTTCGCCTCGCTCAACACCGCGGTGTGGTCCGGCGGTTCGTTCATCTACGTCCCGCCCGGCGTCGAGGTCGAGATGCCGCTCCAGGCCTACTTCCGCATCAACGCCGAGAACATGGGGCAGTTCGAGCGCACGCTGATCATCGCCGACGAGGGCTCGAAGGTGCACTACATCGAGGGCTGCTCGGCACCGGTGTACACGTCCGACTCGTTGCACTCAGCCGTGGTCGAGATCATCGTCAAGGACTCGGCGCGGGTGACCTACACCACCATCCAGAACTGGTCCAACAACGTGTTCAACCTGGTCACGAAGCGGGCCAAGGTCCACGCCGAGGGCCACATGGAGTGGATCGACGGCAACATCGGCTCCCGCCTCACCATGAAGTACCCGGCGGTCTGGATGGTGGGACCGAAGGCGTCGGGAGAGGTGCTCTCGGTGGCATACGCCGGCCCCGGCCAGCACCAGGATGCGGGCGCCAAAATGGTGCACGCTGCTCCCGAGACCACCTCGAAGATCGTGTCGAAGTCCATCTCGAAGGACGGCGGCCGCACCAGCTATCGCGGTCTGGTCCGGGTCGAGGACGACGCCTACGGCTGCAAGAGCCACGTCCAGTGCGACGCGCTCATCCTCGACGAGGACAGCATCAGTGACACCTATCCCTACATGGAGGTCGGGTCGCAGGACGCCCAGATCGGCCACGAGGCCACCGTGTCGAAGGTCGCCGACGAGCAGCTCTTCTACCTGATGAGCCGCGGGCTGACCGAGGAGCAGGCGATCGGTATGGTCGTCAACGGGTTCATCGAACCGGTCACGCGGACCCTCCCCATGGAGTACGCCGTGGAGTGGAGCCGCCTCATCGAGCTGCAAATGGAAGGGAGCGTCGGCTGAGCACAGCGAAGCCGACGCCCGTTCATGAGTTGCATCGTTCGCTCCATTCGTCCTCGGCGACCAGCAAGAGGTCGATGATCTCCAGGTAGGTGGTGAGCATCGGCTCGGCGACGGGGTCGCGCCCGCTGTGGTTGACTCCGGCCCACCACTCGGCGTTGGAGCGGGCCCGTCCGCCGTCGTCGAAGTGCACGAAGGGGTCGGCGCAGGCCTCGATCGAGGCGGTCACGACCTCGAGGTCGCCGGTGTGGGCCGCGTCCCACAGCGCCCGTGACTCGTCCGAGGCGCTGGCCGGGGAGTGGTCCCCGGGCGGTGGACGGCTGTTGAGATAGCTGTTGAATCCCGCGCCCGCCATGCTGCCCAGCACCACGACGGCGGCGACGACGAGGCCGACCGCTGCCCACCGCCGTCGGGCGGGTGTGTCGGACCCTCGCGACTGGACGAGGGTCGCGAGGCCCCACAGAGCGCCGGATCCGAGACCCATGATCAATCCCAACACGATGGCCACACCGATCCAGTACCCCCAGTCGTCGTCGGACGTGAGCGGGATCACCACCGCGGGGACGAAACACGCGATGCCCCCGATGAGGCGAGCGACCGGCCGGGATCCGGTGGTGCGCCAGACGATCGTCGCGCTCCAGATGAGTCCGATGCCGAGCGCCGGCAGGAGAAGGAGTGTGCCGACCGGAACCAGGATCAGGAGGTCGGCACCACTCCCCATGACGAGGGTCAACCCGGCCAGCGCGACCAGCACGGCGAGGATCAGGCCGCCTGCACCGCCGCCGGGCCCGCCGGCCATCTGGGCCATGCGCTGCCGCGTCGCGCTGGTGGCCAGATCGCCGAACACCCGCGGCCAGACTCGCCCCAGACGGCCGTCGGCCCGATGGACGAGGAGGTCCCCGAACACCTGCACCATGTCATCGCCGTACTCCTGCCGGAACGACCGCGGATAGAGGAGCAGCAGCCGCTCGTACATGCGCAGGGAGCGGGAGGACGGTCCGGCCGAGGTGGAGGCTGGAGCGGTGGTGGTCACGTCGTCCCTCCCAACAGGCGGGCAGCGCCGGCCGAGCGGCTGCGCTCGACCAGGTTCGCCAGCCGCTGGATCTCCGCGTCACAGACCCGTTGGCCGAGCGCGGTGAGCCGGTAGTAGCGGCGACGCTGGTCGTCGAGCGACGGATCGATCCGCCCCTCGGTCTCCTCGATCAGCCCCTGGGACCTCAGCTTCTTGATCGAGCCGTACAGCGTGCCCGGGCCCATGGTGATCACCCCGTCGGAGAGCTCCTCGACGTCGCTCATCAGCCCGTAGCCGTGGCGCTCGCCTCGATTGAGGGCCAGCACGATGTGCAGCGGCGCCGGCGGAAGGGGGACGAAGTCGCCGAGCTCCTCACCGGACTTCTGTTTCCGTGTCATCGGGTGGCCGTCCTTGGTCGAGGGTATGTGTCGGGAAGTGATATATATCAACTAGTGATATACCGACGCCGTCGAAATGTCAACCACCGGCCCGGGTGGGGGCCGGACGGGGCGGGATAGGGTGCGCCGATGACTCCTGTCGCCATCGCCGCCTGGGACGAGGTCGAGGACCGCACGCCGGTCGGAGCGCTGGTGGCCGGGGTCGACCTCGTGGTCGTCCGCTACGACGACGACCACTCGGTCCTGCACGGGCGCTGCCAGCATCGAGGCGCGCTCCTGGCGGACGGGTCGGTCGTCGAGGGCAACATCGTCTGCGGCGTCCACGGCTGGGACTACTGCTTCCGAACCGGCATCAGCGAGTACGACAACACCGAGCGCATCCACCGGTTCTCGTCCTGGCTCGACGACGGCAGCCTCTTCGTCGACAGCGACGAGATCGAGCTCTGGGCCAAGGACAACCCGCAACCGTTCGACCGCGACGCGTACCAGGGCGCCTACCAGGATCCGCACGGGACGCCCGACGAGCCCCACGTGGCCGAGATCCGCTCCCTCGCCGCCCACGGTCTGGACCGAACCGGCCACCACGGCCCGATGACCTCGATGGGCGTCCCCGGGCCCGAGCTTCCCCGATGGGACGACATCCAGTTCGTCACCGCCCAGCTGTCCCGCAGGCCGCTCGCCGACGACGCCGCGGTCGACACCACCACCGTGATCGGACCGAATGCGGCGAAGCCGCTGATGCTCGACATCCCGATCTTCGTGTCGGACATGAGCTTCGGGGCACTGTCCGAGGAAGCGAAGACCGCGCTGGCGCGAGGGGCCGAGCGGGCCGGGACCGGCATCTGCTCGGGAGAGGGCGGGATGCTGCCCGAGGAACACGCCGAGAACTCGCGCTACTTCTACGAGCTGGCGTCCGGCCGGTTCGGCTGGTCGCTCGAGAAGGTGCGCGACGTCCAAGCCTTCCACTTCAAGTTCGGCCAGGGGGCCAAGACCGGCACCGGAGGCCACCTCCCCGGGGTGAAGGTCATCGGGAAGATCGCGACGGTTCGTGATCTCCCCGAGGGCACGGCGGCCGTCTCACCCCCGACGTTCGTCGACCTGGTCCAGCCGTCCGACTATGCGGCTGTGGCCGACGAGGTCCGCGAGGCCGGTGGCGGCATCCCCATCGGCGCGAAGTTGTCGGCCCAGCACGTCGAGGACGACATCGACGCCGCCCTGGAGATCGGCGTCGACTACATCATTCTCGACGGTCGTGGCGGCGGAACCGGCGCCGCGCCGAAGATCTTCCGGGACAACATCTCGGTTCCGACCATCCCGGCGCTGGCGCGCGCTCGTCGTCACCTCGACGCCGCGGGAGCCGGCGGCGTCACGCTGGTCATCACCGGCGGGTTGCGCACGGCCGCCGATTTCGCCAAGGCCCTGGCCCTCGGCGCCGACGCCGTCGCCGTCTCCAACGCGGCCATGCAGGCCATCGGTTGCCTGGGGATGCGCGCCTGCAACACCAACAACTGCCCGGTCGGGATCGCCACGCAACAGCCCCATCTCCGCGAGCGTCTCCCGGTCGACGAGGCCGCCGATCGGCTCCACCGCTTCCTGGGCGCCACCGTCGACCTCATGAAGGTCCTGGCCCGCGCCACCGGCCATGACGCGCTGGGCGCATTCCGGCCCGAGGACCTCACCACGTTCGACCGGGAGATGGCCCATCTCTCCGGCATCCGCTACGGGGGGATCAGCCCGTCATGACCGAAGAAGCCCGGTTCCACAAGGTTGCCGAACTGGATGAGCTACCGGAGGGCCGGGTCAAGACCGTCTCCGTCGGTCGCCGCAGCCTGGCGTTGGCCAACGTCGACGGGCGGTACGGAGCGCTCGACAACCACTGCCCCCATCAGGGCGGCCCGCTGGGCGAGGGCAGCATCGAGCCCGGTCGTCCGGTCGAGGACGGCGGGAACGACGGCGTCTGGTTGCGCTGCCCCTGGCACGGCTACGACTACGATCCGCTCGACGGCCAGCCGCCCGAGGGGTTCAGCGACGCCCCCGCCTGTTTCGCCACCGAGGTGCGGGACGACGGCGTCTACGTCGAGCTCCCGGCCGACCCTCCCCGTGAGCGCACGGTGTCCGACGTCATGGTCGAGACCATGATCGCCTGGGGGGTGACGCACGTCTTCGGCATGGTCGGCCACTCCAACCTGGGGTTCGCCGACGCCATGCGAGAGGCCGAGGAGCGCGGCGAGCTCACCTTCATCGGCATCCGTCACGAGGGGGCTGCGTCCTTCGCGGCCACGGCGTACGGCAAGCTCACCGGCCGGCTGGCGGCATGCTTCGGCATCGCCGGGCCCGGCTCGACCAACCTGCTGACCGGGCTCTACGACGCCAAGGTCGATCGGGCTCCGGTGCTGGCCATCTCGGGCCAGGTGCCCTCGAAGGTCATGGGCCGCGGCGCGTTCCAGGACCTTGCTCTCGATGCGGCGTTCGCCGATGTCGCCCGCTTCAACCGCACGGTCCTGGCCGGCTCCGATCACGGCGAGCTGATGTCGCTGGCCTGCAAGACGGCCATCGTCGAACGCGACGTCGCCCATCTCACGCTCCCCGACGAGGTGCAGGTGCTGCCCGCCGAGGACCGGTCGGCCTCCGGGCCCGACGGACGCACCGGCGACCGGGCCATCGCGCCGCCGGCTGAGACGCTCGACGAGGCGGTCGCTGCGATCCGAGCCGCGGAACGACCCATCGTGCTGCTGGGCCAGGGGGCCCGGCGCGACCGTGATCAGGTGATCGCGCTGGCCGAGCGCTTGGGCGCACCCATGGTGACGACCTTCAAGGCCAAGGGCGCCGTCTCGGATCACCACCCGCTGGGATGTGGCGTCCTCGGCCGCTCGGGTACGCCGATCGCCAGCTGGTTCATGAACGAGTGCGACGTGATCGTGGTGTTCGGCGCGTCGTTCTCGAATCACACCGGCATCGCCGACTACAAGAAGATCGTCCAGGTCGATGCCGACCCCATGGCGTTGGGTCGATTCCACCCGGTCGATCTCCCCGTGCTGGGTGATGTCGGGCGCACCGCCTCGCTCATGGCCGAGGCCCTGTCCGCCGAGCCGCCCCGTTCCTTCGAGGCCGAGGTCGCAGAGCGGTGGGAAATCTGGCGGGCCGAGAAGGAGCAGCGCCGAGCGGATCGTTCATCCGACGGCGTCGGTGCTGCGTCCGTGTTCGAAGCGCTGAGCGGTCTGATCGAGGACGATGCGGTCGTCTGCGTCGACGTGGGCAACAACACGTACTCCTTCGGCCGCTACTTCGAGGTCGAGGGCCAGGACGTGCTGATGTCGGGTTACCTCGGTTCGATCGGGTTCGGTCTGCCGGCCGCGATGGGAGCGTGGGCGGCGGTCGGCGGGCAGCGGCAGGTGGTCAGCATCAGCGGCGACGGCGGGCTGGGTCAGTACGCCATGGAGCTGACCACGGCTGCCAAGTACGAGATGGACATCACCCACGTCGTGCTCGACAACAGCGAGCTGGGCAAGATCTCCAAGGAGCAACGCGCGGCCGAGTTCGACGTGTGGCAGACGTCGCTGGTCAATCCCGACTTCGCGGCGTTCGCCGAGCTCTGCGGCGTACGCGGCTTCCGCGTCGAGGACACCGATGCCATCGAAGCGACGCTCGCCGAGGCGCTTGCGCACCGGGGGCCGGCGCTGGTCTACGTCCGCTCTGATCCGTTGCTGGTCTGACGGCTGCGCTTCTGGCGGTACATGGCGGCGTCGGCATCCTGGAGGAGCCGATCCACGCTGGTCGTGTGCTCGTTGAGGGCGATGCCGATGCTGGCCCCGACGGTCCTCGACTCCGATTCGACGGTGAACGGCTCGGCGATCTGACCCGCCAGGCGGTGAGCCAGCGCTTCCGCCTCGTGCCGGTCCGCCACCCGAGCCATGACGACGAACTCGTCGCCGCCGTACCGGCCGACGATGTCACCGGCACGAATGCCGTTGCCCAGCCGGCTCGCCACGGCAGCGAGGACGACGTCGCCGGCCTGGTGACCGAACTGGTCGTTGATCGCCTTGAAGTCGTCCAGGTCGATGAACAGCAACGCCAGGGTCTCGTCGGACAGGGCGGAGCGCTCGAGGATCGGCCGGATGCGTTGCATGAGGCCGCGCCGATTGAGCACGGCGGTCAGGGGGTCGTGATTCGACTCCCGTACGAGCGCCTGGCGCTCCGCCCTCGACCGGGTTGCGTCGCGCTTCTGCACCGTCACGTCCGTCGCGAACGCCATCAGTCGTGGGGGAGCGGAGGAATCGCTGGACACGCGCGAGACGCGAAGCGAGAGCCACGGCGCTTGCTCGGTATCACCGTGACCGGGCCAGTGCAGCTCGGTGTGGACCACGTCGGTCAGGCCGGATCGCAACAGGTTGAGCTCGCGTTCGAAGCGCAGCCGCTCCTCCTCGTCCAGGGCCTCACCGAGCAAGCGGCCGGTGAGGGCGTCGGAGGGCTCGCCGACCAGGCGGGTGAGCGCGTCGTTGGCGCTGAGGATGACTCCGTCCGTATCGACCTCGAGGACGCCGAGCTGCGCCTTCTCGATCGCCTGCCACAGGAGGTTCTCGGTGTCGCGCAGGCGGGTGACGTCGCGGGCGCTGAGGATGATCCCGTCGATGGTGGGATCCTCGACCCGGTTCGTGACGTGGAGCTCGAACCGGCGCCATTCGCCTTTGCGGTCGACCAACCGGGCGTCGATGAGGCTGCGACCCCCGCCCTTCGACTCGGTCGCAGATCGGATCCTGGCGAACGCGTCGTGATCGTCGGGATGCACCAGGGCGCTCCAGGGTCGTCCGATGATCTCACGGCGGAGGTGCCCCAGCAGCCGGGTCGCGGCGGCGCTGGCCCACCGGATCTCACCGTCGCCGTCCAGGAGCAGCGTGAGATCGGAGGAGGTGTCGAGCATCGTCCGGAGTCGATCGTTCGACACGGCCGAGCTCGCCACGGCCGGCGAGTGCTCGCGAACCGCGACGACGAGGCCCGCGATGTCGGGATGGTCCAGCCGGTTGGAGGCGCGGGCGGCGACGACACCCCACGAGCCGTCCTGGCGCCGGATCCGGAGATCGATCTCGGGTGTCGTCTCCTCGGGTTCGAGCGAACTGAACCCGATCATGGCCAGCGCCTGATCGTCGGGATGGAGGAGCTCGACGACGGCGCGTCCGTTCAGTTCGTCGGCGCGGTGCCCGAACAGGCGGGCGGCGGTCGAGCTGGTCCAGGCGATGCGCACGTCGGCATCGACGATCATGATCCCGTCCGGGAGAGCCTCGAGGATCCCGAGTGCCGTGGGGTTCATGTCGACCCGTCGGCCGAACGTGCCGCGGTTTGAGGCGGCCCGTCGCTGGTGCGTGCCGCAAACCCCACGCGAGATGGCAGAATCGAGTGCATGCCGATGCGGGAGAACTGCAAGAACTTCGAGTCACGGACCTACCGAAACGGCGACACGGTTCGGAAGTGCAACCTCGACCTGGCCCCCGAGGCCCCGTGGCGGTGTCCGGAGGATTGCCCCGCATTCGAGGCCCGGCTCGCCGACGTCAACTGGAAGTACGGGACGCTCGTCACCCCGCCCACGCCCCCCGCCCCCGAGAGCATCGGTACCGACGACAGCATCGGTGCGCTCCTCGACGAGGCGGAGGAGATCGTCAACTCGGCGGGACCGAAGATCAGGGCCGAGCTCGAAGCCGAACGCCCGCCCCGACGGTTCAATCCCGGAGGCCGGCTGAGCGGACTCACGTCCTGGTTCCGTCGCCGCAAGGGCGACTGACCCGGTGGCCCCGGGATTCGGGGCGGGGACATCCGGTCGAGGCGTTGGGGCAGCGGGGGCACCCGGATAGGCTTCCGCAGCGCTATGGCCTCCCTCACCGTTGATGCTGCGATGCAGCTCCCTGGACCCGACTGGCTGAAGCAGCGTCGGGGAGCGGCCGCCGAGCAGCTGGCCTCCGTGTCGCTGCCTTCGGCCGACGAAGAGATGTGGCGGTACACGCCGGTCGCCGACATCGACCTCGAGCGCTACGGCCCGCCGACCGACATCGCCGGCGATGTCGCGGAAGAGTCGCCGTCCGGATCGGCGGTGATCGAGGTGATCGACGGGCACGTGGTGGCCGTCACGGTCGCCCCCGAGGCTGCCGATGCCGGGCTCGTCATCGGCACGGCGGCGGACCTCGACGGGGCAGAGGCCATCCTGGCCGGGGCACCGATCGATGACACCTTCGATCTCGTCAACCAGGCCTACGCGGTGGCACCGGTCATCGTCCGGGTACCGCCGGGGCGCACGGTTCCGGGCACCGTCCACGTCCGGAATCATCTCTCCGGCTCGGGCATCGTGACGGCGCCACACCTCCTGGTGCAGCTCGGAGCCGACGCCCAGATGACGATCGTCGAGTCCCATCGGGGCGGCGGAAACGGGTTGGTCGTGCCCCGAACCGACCTCTGGGTCGCCGACAGCGCCCGTCTCCGGCACACGATCGTGCAACAGCTGGATGCCTCGGCCACGCAGATCGGGCGACAGCGGACCGTCTCCGGGGCGCAGTCCTCGGTCTCGGTCGCCGCCGTGGCGCTGGGCGGGGCGTACGCAAGGCTCCGGTCCGATCTCCGGCTCGAGGGCCGAGGCGGCTCGGCGACGATGCTCGGCGCCTCGTTCGGCCAGCACGACCAGATCGTCGACTTCCGGACCTTCCAGGACCACGCCGCGCCCGACACCACCTCGGAGCTGCTCTACAAGAACGTGGTCGCCGACCGGGCCCGCTCGATCACCACCGGGCTCATCCGGGTCCAGAGCGAGGCCCGGGGCACGGTGGCCCAGCAGACCAACCGCACGATCAAGCTCGGCGCCGACGCGTGGGCCGAGTCCGTGCCGAATCTCGAGATCGAGAACAACGACGTCAAGTGCAGTCACGCCTCCAGCGTCGGACCGATCGACGAGGACCAGTCCTTCTATCTCGCCAGCCGCGGAGTGCCGCCGGCCATCGCCGAGCGTCTGATCGTCACCGGATTCCTGGACGAGATCCTCCGCCGCCTGGCCGACGACGCCCTCGCCGCCGATCTGCGCCAGGTCGTGACCGAACGACTGCTGGGAGTCGAGTGAGATGAGCACGCGAGCGCGGCTGTGCGCGCTGGACGACCTGGACCCGGGATCGTCGCGACGATTCGACGTTGCCGGTCACCGCATCGCGGTCGTACGGATCGGCGACGACCTCTACGCCATCGGCGATCGCTGCACGCATCAGGACGTCTCGCTGGCCGAGGGCGATGTCGACAGCGACGATCGCACGCTCGAGTGCTGGAAACACGGCAGCCTGTTCGAGCTCGACACCGGCGTGCCCATCGTGCTGCCGGCCACCAAGCCGGTGCCGGTCTACACCGTCGCATCCGAGGGTGGCGACGTGTTCGTCGACCTGCCATGAGCGCCGAACTGGTCATCGATCAGCTGCGGGCCACCGTCGGTGGGGTCGAGGTGCTCCGGGGCGTGGACCTGGTCGTCCGGTCCGGTGAGGTCCACGCCATCATGGGTCCCAACGGCAGCGGCAAGTCGACGCTGGCCCATGTCCTGCTGGGACGCCCGGGCTACACGGTCACCGGCGGCGCGGTGACCCTCGACGGGGTCGATCTGCTGGAGCTCGCACCGCATCAGCGGGCCCGGGCCGGGGTGTTCGGGGCCCTCCAGTACCCGGTCGAAGTTCCCGGTGTCGCCCTGACCGAAGTGCTGGCCGCCGCCCTGACCGCGGCCGATCGGCCCATCGAGGGACTCCGCGAGACGGTCGAGTCCGAGGCGCGACGCATCGGTCTCGATCCCGAGCTCCTCGATCGCCCGCTCAACGTCGATCTCTCGGGCGGAGAGAAGAAGCGCAACGAGACCGTCCAGCTGGCGACGCTCCAGCCCAAGTTCGCCGTGCTGGACGAGATCGACTCCGGTCTCGACATCGATGCGCTCGAGGCGGTCAGCCGCCGAATCGAGGCCGCTACGACCGAGTTCGACCTCGGCGTGCTGGCCATCACCCACTACAACCGGCTGCTGACCTTGCTGCACCCCGATCGGGTGCACGTGTTCGCCCGCGGCCAGATCCTCGAGACGGGCGGTCCCGAGCTGGCCACCCAGCTCGAGGAGAGCGGCTACGAGGCGTACGAGGAAGACGAGGCCGACGCGGACTCCGGCGGCGCAGCGGCGCCCGATCCGCTGGCCGACCCCTTTGCGGATCCGCTGGCCTGACGAGCTGATGAGCGAGCCCCGCACCCTGACGCCGGAGGAGCTCGATCGAGCCGGACGCGACCTCCCCATGTGGGACGTCACCGACCAACGGTTCCGACGGGAGCTCCGCTTCGGCGATTTCGCCGAAGCGTTCGGCTTCATGACCGAGATCGCCGTGGTGGCCGATGGCATGAACCACCACCCCGAGTGGAGCAACGTGTACCAGCGGGTCACCATCGAGCTGCGGACCCACGACGTCGACGGTGTCTCCGAGCTCGACGTGGCGCTGGCCCGGCGGATCGACGCCGCCGCCGCTCGCCGAACCTGAGTCCGGTCGTCCGGGGCAGGTCGTTGGCTGCCGCTCCGATGGGGGAGACGGCTACCCTCGGCGCCACGGACGGAACGGACAGGGAGAACGACGTGCAGACTTGGGACCAGCTCTAC
Organism: uncultured Acidimicrobiales bacterium; assembly: GCA_963697385.1. Classification (GTDB taxonomy): domain Bacteria; phylum Actinomycetota; class Acidimicrobiia; order Acidimicrobiales; family CAWCAL01; genus CAWCAL01. The sequence goes on along the minus strand of CAVONU010000001.1, from coordinate 277,289 downwards.
ATCGGCGGCGCATGGGTGGAGCCGGCGGGCAGCGATCGCATCGAGGTCCACTCGCCCGCGACGCTCGAACCGGTCGGATCGGTCCCCGAGGCCACCGCCGCCGACATGGACAGGGCCGTCGAGGCCGGCCGGCGGCTGATCGACAGCGGCGCGTACGTCGCCATGGAGCCCGAGGCCCGCGCCGATTCGCTCCAGAAGCTCAACGAGCTCATCGGGGGCCGTCTGGATGACTTCGCCACCACGATCAGCAACGAGAACGGCTCACCCATACTCTTCTCGCAGATGGGCCAGGTCGGCGCCGCCATGCTCAACCTCGGCACCTTCGACGCGCTCACCCGTGGGTTCGACTGGGAGGTGCGGCGCGACGGGGCCATGGGTGGTCCCGTCATCGTGCGGCACGAGCCGGTCGGCGTCGTGGCCGGCATCGTGCCCTGGAACGTCCCGCTCTACCTCACGATCAACAAGCTGGCCATGGCGATCGCGGCGGCGTGCCCGATCGTGCTGAAGCCCGCACCCGAGACGCCGCTCGACGGGTTCATGCTGGCCGAGCTGGTCGACCAGCTCGGCCTTCCCGAGGGAGCGGTCAGCATGCTCCCGGCCGGGCGTGAGGTCGGCGAGCATCTCGTCCGCCACGATGGCATCGACAAGGTCAGCTTCACCGGCTCCACCGCCGCCGGCCGGGCCATCGGTGCCATCTGCGGCAACGACCTCAAGCGCTGCACGCTCGAGCTCGGCGGAAAGTCGGCCGCCATCGTGCTGGAGGACGCCGACCTCGACGCGGTCGTACCGCAGCTGATGATGGCCGGTCTGATGAACAACGGTCAGGCCTGTGTGGCCCAGACCCGCATCCTGGTGCCGAGGAGCCGCGAGGCCGAGATGAACGAGGCCATCGCCGTGGCGGTCGCCGGACAGACGGTGGGCGACCCCCTGGACATGTCCACGGCGGTCGGGCCGCTCGTCGCCGAGCGTCAGCGCGATCGGGTCGAGGGCTACCTCCAGATCGGCCGGGACGAGGGTGCCACCGTCGCCGTCGGCGGTGGTCGTCCCGAGGGGTTCGACACCGGCTGGTTCGTCGAGCCGACGCTGTTCACCGGGGTGGACAACAGCATGACCATCGCCCAGGAAGAGATCTTCGGGCCGGTGCTGTGCTCGATCTCCTACGGAACCGTGGACGAGGCCGTCCAGATCGCCAACGACTCCGACTACGGCCTGTCCGGTTCGGTCTGGACCGCCGATGCCGACCTCGGTCTCGACGTCGCCCGACGCGTCCGCACCGGTACCTTCAACATCAACACGTTCGCGGTCGATCCGGTCGCTCCGTTCGGTGGCTTCAAGGCCTCGGGTGTGGGTCGCGAGTTCGGGCCCGAAGGGCTCGCGTCCTTCTGCGAGCTCAAGACCATCGCCGGCGCCTGACGGGCGCGGCTGCAGCGGCGACCACCGGGGGTGGGATGGTGGACCGGAACCCGACGCACGCACTCATCGACGGGCTCTCGAGCCGGGCTCGGGAGCGGTTCCTCGACGCGTCGTTCCGGAAGAGTCTGAACGCGGGTGCTCGCCTGTTCCTGCGCGGCGACCCGGCGTCGGAGGTGTACCTGATCGAGTCGGGCCGCGTCGCGATCCAACGGGAACGACGCGACGGAACGATCCTGACCTACACGGTGCTGGGACCGGGATCGGGCCTCGGAGAGCTGGCGTATCTCGAGGGGGTGCCCCGTCGGGGGGCGTCGGTGCTCGCCCTGGAGCGGACGAAGCTCGTGGGCGTGCCCTACGACGTGCTCGATGAGCTCCGGGCGAGCGATCCCTCCGTCGATCGGTTTCTGATCGAGATCATGCGCCGCGAGGTCCTGCGCCTCTCGAAACATGTCGTGGTCACCGCGTACGGCTCGGTCGACGAACGGGTGGCCTTCGCCATCCGGGTGCTGCTCGGCCCGGTCACGGGCCCGCCACCGCACCGGGTCGCGGTCACCCAGGCCGACCTCGCGTCGGTCGCCGGTCTCACGCGGTCGACGACCAACCGTTCGTTGCGCGACCTCGGCGAGGCCGGTGTGATCGAGGTGCAACGGGGTCGGATCGATGCGCTCGATCTGGACCGCCTCGACGCCCTGGCCGAGGTCGACTGACCGGACGGGTCAGGCGACCACGGGCGAGGTGGCGGGCCCCACCAGATCGAAGTGGGCCAGGAAACGCCGCAGCCGGGTCAGGTCGAGCGTGTCCCAGAGGTTGTGGGTGCCGCCCTCCACCCGGTCGTACCAGCACCGAGCCGGATCACCATGGGCCTGCACCACGTCCCACATGCGGTCACCGTTGTCGACGGCCGTCACCAGGGTGTCGGCGGTGCCTGCCGCGAGGTAGAGCGGGGGGTCCTGGGCGTCCACCCATCCGACCGGCGAGGCCTCGAGCATCAGCGCCGGATCGCAGTCGGGACCGTCGCAGCCGAGGAACCCGTCCGAGAGTCCCTTGGCCCAGGGATGGTCCGCTCGCCAGAAGCGGGTCAGGTCCATGGGCCCGCTGAGCGAGATGCCTCCGTCGACCGACGAATCGTGCCCGGCGAGCTCGGGCGGCAGGTCGACCGGTTCGAGCTCCCCCGCCGACGTGGCGGCCAGGGCGGCCAGATGGCCGCCGGCGGAGGCACCCGCCACGACCAGGCGACGGTGCGGGAAGTCGTCCCGGCGTGTCTTGAGGTAGCGGATCGCCCGCTTGACGTCGTGGATCTGTGCCGGGAACGCGTGATCGGGCGTGAGGCGATAGTCCGCCGAGAACACGATCGCGCCGTCGGCGACGAGCTCATCGACGATCGGTCCCATGCCGGTCCGATCACCGCTGGTCCAGCCCCCGGGATGAAGCCACAGGACGGCGAGACCGTTGGAGACGAGGGGCGGGTGGATGTCCAGACGGTGGGCCGGATCGGGCCCGTACGCCACGTTCAGCAGCTGGACGTCATCGTCCGGGGTCGACGTCGGAGCAGCGGGCGCGCCGCCGGAGCGGTCGATCGTGCGAACCGACTCGACGCGGAGCGGAGCGGCGGCCGGTTGCGAGCCGACCGTGGAGGTCGTCGCACGCGGTCGGTCGACGGGTCGGGGCGAGCTGCCAGCGGTCCGAGCATCGGGAACGACGACCGCAAGGACGAGCAGGACCGAGCAGAGCATGAGCACGGGGCTGGTCCGTCGGTGGGTCATGACGCCATCGTCGATCTGCCGCCGCGCCGCGACTGTGCCGCGTGGCGCACACCGGGCGTGCCGTGCGGCACACCGGATACGGTGGGGCCCGTTGTCGCCTGCGCGGGGGAATCATGGAACGACGGTCATTCATGCGCCTGGGGTTTCAGAGTGTCACGGTGGCGGTGGCCGGATCGGGGGCCGTTGGCGTCCTCGGCGCGTGTACGCCACCGCCGGATCCCGGCACCGATGGCTTGGTGCTCCTTCCGGGCTTCACGGCGCGGATCGTCGGGGTCAGCGGACGACCGGTGGTGGGCACCGGATACACGTGGCATCCCTGGCCCGACGGTGGGGCCACGTTTCCCACCGCGGACGGCGGTTGGATCTACGTGTCCAACAGCGAGGTACCCATCAACGGTGGGGCCGGAGCCATCCGCTTCGACGCCGGTGGCACCATCGTCGATGCCTATCGGATCCTCTCGGGGACCGTCTCGAACTGTGCGGGTGGTGCCACCAGCTCCGCCACGTGGTTGTCGTGCGAGGAGGTCGGCCGAGGCCGGGTCTTCGAGTGTGATCCCTTCGGCGTTGCGACGGCGGTCGAGCGTCCGGCGCTGGGGCGGTTCAAGCACGAAGCGGCGGCCGAGGATCGCTCGACCGGCATCATCTACCTGTCGGAGGACGAGTCGACCGGAGCGCTCTACCGGATGGTGCCGGACACGCCCGGAGACCTGTCGGCGGGCCGACTCGACGTCCTGGTCGAGGCCGGCGGTGCGCTCGCCTGGGTCGAGGTGCCCGACCCGACCGGAGCCACCACCCCGACGCGGAACCAGGTGCCCGGGACCAAGCGGTTCGACGGCGGTGAGGGCATCGTCGTCCGGGACGACGTGGTCTACCTCGGCTCGAAGGGCGACAACCGGGTGTGGGCATTCGATATCGCATCGGAGGCCCTGTCGGTCGTGTACGACGCGGCCACCTCCCCCGATCCGGACCTGACCGGGGTCGACAACATCGCGCTCCTCCCGGGCGCGGGGTCCGACGGTCTGTTGGTGGCCGAGGACGGGGGCAATCTCGAGCTCGTGGCCGTCGGGCTGGACGGCTCCACGACACCGGTGCTTCGGCTCGACGGCGTTCCCGGTACCGAGCTGACCGGCCCGGCGTTCGATCCGTCGGGCACGCGTCTGTACTTCAGCTCCCAGCGGAGCCCCGGCGTGACCTACGAGGTCACCGGCGACTGGAGCCAGTTCTGACCTGAGCCGATGCCGAATCGGTCAGGCCTGGGCCTCGTCCAGTGCTTGGGCCAGCGTGTTCCAGCTGAGCGTGGCGCACTTGATGCGCACCGGGAACTTCACCACGCCGCGCAGGGCCTCGAGATCGCCCAGCGCCGGACCGTCGCCGGGTTCGCCCAGCGCCGGACCGTCGCCGGCTTCGCCCAGCGAGGGGTCGTCGTCGCTCTCGGTCGCCGCGGCGCCGTCGCCGAGGCTCTCCTCGTGGATCGACATGAGTCCCTTGAACGCGGTGGTCAGCGCTTTCACCTCGTCGACGGTCTTGCCCACGATGGCCGAGGACATCATCGACGCGGACGACTGACTGATCGAACAGCCCTGCCCTCCGATGGCCACCTTGCTGACGACGTCGCCGTCGAGCTCGAGGTACAGCACGATCTCGTCGCCACAGAGCGGATTGAACCCCTCGGCCTTGACCGCGGGCGGCGACGGGAGCTCGCCTCGATTGCGGGGGTTGCGGTAGTGGTCGAGGATGATTTCTCGGTAGAGGTCTTCGAGTCCCATGGTTCGTTTCCTACTGGGGCGGGCGTCGGGTCGGGGAGCGGATCAGAGGGCGAAGAAGTCGGCAGCTTCCTGGAGTGCTGCTGACAGGGCGTCGACATCGTCGGTGTCGTTGTACAGGTACAACGATGCCCGCGCCGTTGCGCCGACGCCCAGTGAGCGCATGAGTGGTTTGGCGCAATGATGCCCCGGGCGAACGCAGACCGCGTGCTGATCGAGCACCTGTGAGATGTCGTGGGGGTGGACGCCCTCGAGGGTCAGCGAGAGCACGCCCCCGCGGGCCGCCGGCTCCGACGGTCCGTGGATGATCAGTTGGTCGCCGAGTCGTTCGGTGAGCGTGCGCATCGCGTAGGTGGTGAGCTCGACCTCGTGCTGCCGCACGGCGTCCATGCCGATCTCGTCCAGGAAGTCGATGGCGGCGTGCAGGCCGACCGCTTCTGCGATGGGAGGGGTTCCCGCCTCGAAGCGTGCCGGTGGAACATCGGGGAGGAACCCGTCGCGGCGCACATCGAGGATCATGCCGCCACCGCCGAGGAACGGCGGCATGGCCTCGAGGGTCTCGGCGGGCGCCCACAGCACGCCGATGCCGGTGGGGCCGCACATCTTGTGGGCGCTGAAGGCGACGAAGTCGGCCCCCGACGCGACGACGTCGGTGGGGAGGTGGGGGACGGACTGGCACGCATCGAGGCACACGATCGCTCCGGCCGCGTGGGCCATCTCGACCAGTCGTGCGACCGGGGGAGCGCGCCGGTGACGTTGGACATGGCGGTGAGGGCCAGGACCCGGGCGCCGTCCAGCAGGCGCTCGACGTCGGTCAGATCGAGCTCACCGGTGGCGGTGGCCGGGATCCAGCGAACCTCGAGATCTCGCTCGGCCGCCAGGATCTGCCAGGGGACGATGTTGGAGTGGTGCTCCAGCTCGGTGAGCACGATGACGTCACCGGTCGAGAGATTGGCGCGACCCCACGAGTGGGCGACCAGGTTCAGCGCCTCGGTGGCGTTCTTGGTGAAGACCACTTCCTGGGCCGACGGGGCGTTGATGAACCGGCCGACCCGGGCCCGCGCCCCTCGAGGGCGTTGGTCGCCTCCTCTGCGATCCGGTACACGCCGCGGTGCACGTTGGCGTAGTGATCGCGGTAGAGATCGTCCATGGCGTCGAGCACCACCTCGGGCCGCTGCGAGCTGCTGGCCGAGTCCAGGTAGACCAGGCGCTTGCCGTCCAGTTGCCGGGAGAGGATGGGGAACCGACTCCGGACCTCGGCGACATCGATCACCGCCACGCCTCGTATCCCTCGCCTTCGATGCGTTGGGCCAGCTCGGGGCCCCCGCTCTCGACGATGCGGCCGTCGATCATCAGGTGGACGACATCGGGGTGCAGGTGGTCGAGGAGTCGCTGGTAGTGGGTGATGGCGAGCACGCCCATCTCGGGCCGGTCCTTGCGGATCTCCTCGACCCCGTCGCCAACGATGCGCAGCGCGTCGATGTCGAGACCGGAGTCGGTCTCGTCGAGAATCGCCATCTCGGGCTCCAGGATCGCCATCTGGAGGATCTCGTTCCGCTTCTTCTCGCCCCCCGAGAACCCTTCGTTGAGGTACCGCTCCTCGAAGTCGGGGTCCATCCCGAGGCGCTCGAGCCACTCGCGGATGGCCAGCCGCAGCTCGAGCATGGACAGGTCGATGCCCTTCCGTTCCGACAGCGCCTGGCGCAGGAAGTTGCGCACCGACACGCCGGGGACCTCCTGGGGATACTGGAACGCCAGGAAGAGCCCGGCCTTGGCTCGTACGTCGATGTCCCAGTCGGTGATGTCGTCACCCTTGAGCCGGATCGATCCCTGGGTGACCTCGTACTCGGGACTGCCGAGCAGCGAGGTGGCCAGGGTGGACTTGCCGCAGCCGTTGGGACCCATGAGTGCGTGCACCTCGCCCGGATGGACGGTCAGGTCCACACCGCGGAGGATCTCGGCGTCGTCGGCCCGCACGTGGAGGTTCTGGACCGTGAAGAGAGGAGAAGGCACCCGTCGAGTCTATGCGGCCGGAATTCCTCCTAGGCACGTAGGAGGAATTCCGGTGGCCTCGGCGGAGTCGCGCGACCTGGTTCGGCCCGAGAGCAGCTTGGTACCCTCGCAGACATGTCCTCCGTCGACGGCATGACCCGCCAGCAACTGGCCGCGATGATCGCGGAACGGCTCCGTCGCGAGGCCGATCGGTTGCGGGACGAGTTCGGCCAGACGGGTCGCGTGCGCAGCTGCGTGATCGACGACGTGCTCGATCCCGAGCTGGCCCGGGGCATCTTCGAGCGGTTCCCTTCCCTCGACGAGTGTTACGAGAAGAAGAACGTGCGCGAGTACAAGTACATCGCGGCCCAGATGGACCGGTACCACCCGGTGCTCGAGGAGATCATCTTCGCGTTTCAGGAGCCCGAGGTGATGGAGGTGGTCACCGACATCACCGGCATCCCCGACATGCATCCCGATCCCAACCTGTACGCGGGCGGCCTCTCGATGATGGCCAAGGACAACTACCTGACCCCCCATCTGGACGACTCCCACGACAACGCCCGCGAGATGTACCGGGTGCTCAACCTCCTGTACTACGTGTCGCCCGGCTGGCAGCTCGGCTACGGCGGCAACCTCCAGCTGTGGGACGACGGGCTCAAGGCCGAACCCCGTACCCTCCACTCGCGATTCAACCGTTTGGCCCTGATGGCGACCAACCGGTCGTCGTTCCACTCGGTCAGCAAGGTCGAGCACGACGGTGTCCGCTGCTGCGTCTCCAACTACTACTTCTCGCCTCATCCCGTGGCCGAGGACGGCACCGTGCTCTCCGACGACTACGCGCACGTGACCGAGTTCCGCGGGTTCCCGGGCGATGTCAAGAGCGATCTGCTGCTCCGCACCGATGCCGCCGTGAAGAACGTGATCCGCAAGGTCTACAAGCGACCGATGCGGGACCATCACAAGTACGTGCGCGACGACGACTGAGCCCGCTCGGGGTCAGTCGCCCGGCGTGCTCACCAGCCCCGTTCGATCCATTCGTCCAAGTGGGGGGATTCGGCCCCGATGGTGGTGCGGTCGCCGTGGCCCGGCAGCACCACGGTGTCCGGTGAGAACTTCGAGAACATCAGGTCCTCGATGCTGCGGATGATCGTGTCGAAGTCGCCCCCTTCGAAGCTGGTGTTCCCCGGTCCACCCGGGAACAGCGTGTCGCCGCTGAACAGGATGGGATGATCCTCGAGAGCGAAGGACATCGAACCGGGTGTGTGGCCGGGGGTGAGGATCGTGCGGAGCCGGAGCCGACCGACCGGGATCACCGTGTCGTGTTCCAGCACGAAGTCGTACGACGGCAACATGTCGGCGTCGGCGGCCGTGATCCCCACCTCGTAGCCGGCATCACGGACCTGCGGGATGGCCTGGATGTGATCCCAGTGGCCGTGGGTTTCCAGCACGGTGCGCACGTCCAGCCGCTGGCACAGCTCGAGCAGTCGTTCGTGCTCGTTTGCGGCGTCGAGCAGCGCCGCATCGCCGGTTTCGGTGCAGCGCACCACGAAAACGTTGTTGTCCATGGGGCCGACGACGATGCGGTGGATCTCCGCTTGTCCGTCCGCCCAGTACAGGGTGTCGGCAACCACGATGGTGCTCCTCTGCCGGTCGGTTCGAGGCCGAATCGAGAGGCCCCGAAGGTCGGGCCGCAGTTGGCCGCTTGACCGGACGGTCTAGTAGACAATGCTGGACTGTAACCGGGTTGTGTCAGGAGATCGCGTGAACTTCGCATTCAGCGAGGAACAGGAAGAACTTCGCAGGATCGTGCGCCAGTTCCTCGAGGACAAGTCCTCGGAAGCAGCGGTGCGAGAGCAGATGGACACCGAGAAGGGCTACGACGACGCCGTCTGGAGCCAGATGGCCGAACAGATGGGTCTCCAAGGCCTGATCATTCCCGAGGAGTACGGCGGCAGCGGCTACTCGTACGTCGAGCTCATCGTCGTGCTCGAGGAGATGGGCCGAGCACTCCTGTGCGCTCCGTACTTCTCCAGCGTCGTGCTGGCGGCCAACGCCCTCATGCACTCCGATGACGACGACGCCAAGACCGCCTACCTCCCGGGCATCGCCTCCGGCGAGACGATCGCCACCGTCGCGTTCACCGAGGAGAACGGCCGGTGGGACGAAGACGGCGTCACCGCCACGGCCACCGCGTCCGGTGACGGCTGGTCGGTCACGGGCGAGAAGATGTTCGTGCTCGACGGCCACGTCGCCGACCTGCTGATCGTCGCCGCCCGCACCGACGCCGGGGTCAGCCTCTTCGCGGTCGACGGCGATGCCTCCGGCGTCACCCGGACCGCACTGGCCACCATGGACCAGACCCGCAAGCAGGCCAAGGTCGAGTTCGCCGACGCACCGGCGCGGCTCATCGGCGCCGACGGCGGCGGTTGGTCGATCCTCGAGCGGATGCTCGACCTCGCGGCCGTGGGCCTTGCCGCCGAACAGGTCGGCGGCGCCCAGATGTGCCTCGACATGTCGGTCGAATACGCCAAGGTCCGGGTCCAGTTCGGCCGGCCCATCGGTTCGTTCCAGGCCATCAAGCACAAGTGTGCCGACATGCTGCTCGAGGTCGAGTCGGCCAAGTCGGCGGCGTACTACGCCGGTTGGTGTGCGTCCGAGCTCAACGACGAGCTGCCGTCGGTGGCCAGCCTGGCCAAGGCGTACTGCTCCGAGGCCTACTTCCATGCCGCGGCCGAGAACATCCAGATCCACGGTGGGATCGGCTTCACCTGGGAGCACCCTGCGCACCTGTACTTCAAGCGGGCCAAGTCGTCCGAGCTGTTGTTCGGTGATCCGACCTATCACCGCGAGCTGCTCGCGCAGCGCATCGGTATCTGACGTCTCCCGCCCGGTGGTCGGCGCCGCCGACCCGAGGTGAGTGACCGATGATCTGGATCTTCGTCGTCGTCGGCGCCGTGTCGGTGCTGGTGATCGGGCTGCTGTTCATCGGCGCGTCCAGCAACCTGTTGGCCCGCATGCCGCGCCAGTCGGTGTTCCACCTCCCCGAAGCGGTCGACTGGGTCGCCGACCGTCTCCCCGCCGAGGTCGCGGCCGAGGTCAGCTACGACGACGTGCGCCGGATCCTGATCTGGCACCTCGACTACCTCGACCAGCTCGAGGTGCCCGTACGCGACTCCGACGCCTCCGAGATGGACCGAACCGTCGTCGCCGAGGAGGACGAGGCCGTCGTGCACGCGCTGGCCAGTGCCGCCGAGGAGGGGATCGAGATCGACCCCGTCCACGTCGCCGTCGTCCTGGACCTGGCGGCGGGCTACCTCCGGGCCATCGGGGCGGTCGGCGATGTCGCGGACGGCCCTGAGCCCTAGGCGAGGGTCGACCGGCTAGTCCGGCGGGGTGATGACGAGCGAGCCTGAGACGGGGGCGCCGCCGGAGCCACGGCCCGTCGCGGTGGCCGTCCGCTCGTCGGGTGCGGAGCCGCCACAGGTCAGGACCAGGGTGCCGGCCGGTTCGAGCACGTCTGGTCCCGTGTGGGTGACCGGTCCACAGCCGGGGTCGACGACGGAGATGTCGGTGACGGGCCCGGTGCTCGTGTTGGTGACCGTGAAGGCTCGCACCCCGTCGACCTCGAATGACGCGAGCACCAGCTGAGGGCGACCTTCCAGGTCGACCTCGGTGGACGTGGTGGTGGAGGCGCCGGGCTCTCCGCTCCAGGTGATCTCGGCGTCCAGACAGAGCACCAGGAACTCGCAGGTCGGATCTCCCGGGACGACCACCAGCTCGACCAATGCCGAAGCCGAGCTGTCGATCTCGGCCCAGCGGCAGACGACGGCATCGGCCTCGCTGGCGCACTCGCCGTCGTTGTCGGCGAAGAGGCTGTCCACCGTCAGTCCGTCGGCCAACGGCAGGCGGGCCGTCACCTCCGCCGCAGGGCCGTCGGTGACCGACAGACGGAGCTCGAACGGGGTGGGCTCACCGAGGATGGCACCGTCGGGCGGCCCGACGAGCTGAGCGGCAACGCTGGGCGGGGCCAGGTGGTTGACGTCGACGGTCACGGGCGCCGGATCGACCAGGATCGAGCCGGCGGCACCCGCCCCGGGTTCCAGATGGACTGCGACGGAGGTGGTCGCAACGTCCGCGGGCCATGGAATGCCGAGGTCCACCGTGACCTCCTGGCCCCGCTCCATTCCCGCGACCGAGATCTGCATGCCACGTTCGCCGGGAGTCGCCGCGATCGTGCTGGCGTCCGCCGTGACCCCGTCGGTGTCGGACTGGACGCACACCATGGGTCCGGTGTCGCCGGTGTCGTTCCATCGAACGATGAGCTGCGCCGGTCCGGGGGTGAGCGGGGCATCGTCGGTCGACGTGACCAGGAGGGCGATGTTGGAGCTGCCGTTGCGGTCGCAGGGACCGGAAGCAGCGTCGAGCCGTGCCGCATGGGTCGGCCCTGCGGGGGCCGGATCGTCGTTGCCGTACCAGCTCAGTCCCGCCCAGGCGGCCAGGAGCACGATGATCGCAGCCAACGACGCTTCCTTCGTCGAGGCCGAGATGGCGCGCACATGGGGACGACGGAACATACCGTGGTCGTGTCGGCAGAAATCGGCCGGAGGTGAACGTTTGGTGCCTTCCTTGGGCAGGGTTCCTCAGCGGCCGACCACGGCGACGTCGCCGACGGACACGCCCGCGCGGTCCGCCCGGACGACGGCCCGGGTGGTGATCGCGTCCTGCGACGGCCCCCGGCACCGGTAGCGCCACTCCTCGCCCGCGTCCAGAAGATCGTCTCCGTCGGTGTCGCCGTCGACCAACACCACGTCGGTGCAGCCTTCGTCGCGCACCACGACCTCGGCCAGGGGAGCGGTGATGGCGGAGATGACGGAGTACTCGAGCGTGCCCGCTCCGCCGGGGTCGGAAGGATCCGGCAGGGCGTACTTCGCCAGGCCGATGCTGGGGTGGACGCCGAGGACCGCGGCCGGGTCGGAAGCGACCACCGTGTCGACCGCTCGGCCCATTCCGGTCCAGGCCACCTCGACCCGCATGCAGATGTCGCTGTCCTCCGGGGTGCACGGTCCCTCCTCGCGGAGCCACTGCGGGGTGGCGACTTCGGCGATGACCGCCGGGAAGGTGATCCGCACGGACTGGTCCGGACCGAGGTGTGACGTGGCGCAACGAAGGAGGCGCGGCGCCTCCTCGAGCTCGCACGTCGTGGCGTCAGCGCCGTCGCCGGCGACGACGAAGCGCTCGACCAGGGTCAGGTCGCTGGGCACGGCGACGATGCGGAGGTCGTTCACTGCGTCGACGGGCTGCGGGTTGCGGACCACGATCTCGTACGGCAGGAGCTCGCCGGGAGCACCGCCGATGTCGCCGTCGTCGATCGAGACTGCGACCGCGCCCTCACCGGCATCGGTGCCGAATTCGATCGGGATCCGTGCGGTGGAGTCGTCCAGGACGATTCGTCGACCCTCCGGTGTCGAGCGCGAGCGCAGCGAGGCCGTGGCGGAGCCCGTTCGGGCCGTCCCCGATGCGGTCACGACGGCCCACGCCTCGATGACCACGCGGTCACCCGGGTCCAGGCCCGAGACGGTGAGTCGACCACCGGCGGCGCCACGGTCGGGATCGACCTCGACCGACGCCGGTGAGCCCGCATCGGCGGTCACCGGGTCGTCCGTGTCGACGAAGACGCAGACGAGGTCCTGTTCGGGGTCGAAGGCCGCCGGGCCGCGGTCGCGGAACGAGGTGAGGACGACATCGAAGGCGGCCCGATCGCGGTCGGCCGCATCGTCGGGGACCGTCAGCAGGATCTCGAAGGGGATCGCCTGACCCCGCACGGTGGTGGTCGTCTGATCGGGCTCATCGATCGCCGGCCATGCCACGTGAGGCACGCCGGTTCCCCGACCGCGGTCGGGGCAGGACAGGTGATCGGGGTCGTGCCGGACCGCAGGATCGGTGGCGGCGCGCCGGATCGACACCTCGACCGAGGGGCCCCGGTCGGGCCACAGGGTCCAGGCGGCGCCCACCGTCATCGCGACGAGCGCGATCACGATCGCCGCCAGGATTCCGCCGTTCTGCTCCCGCACGCCCGGAACCTATGCCGGGCCCAGAGCGGGCTGGGGGATGGTCTTCCGGTTGCTCGTGCGGACGGTGGACGTCGCTACGATGAGCCGCATGGCACGCCCCACACGGTTCGAGCACTTCCGGTACGTCGGCGACAAGCGCACCCAGGTCGTCTACGACCTGGACGACGACTCGCTCGACCCGGCGATCGTCGACGCGCTGATCGAGTCCGAGGCCTACACCTCCTTCGGGCCCGACACCCTGGCCGAGGCGCGCAACCGCTGCTATCGGCTCTGGCGAGGCCAACGGTCCGAGTGACCGGGTGACCGACATCCGGATCGCTTCGGACGGCGCCGAGTTGGCGGCCACCGTGGCATCACCGACCCGGGCTGCGCCCCGACAACCCGGGGTGATCCTGCTGCACGGCTTTCCGTCGGGACCCGCCGACGGCAGTGTGGTGGGGCGCGACCTCCCCCAGCTGGCCGACCGCGTCGCGGTCGAGATGGGGTGGACGGCGCTCTCGTTGGCGTTCCGCGGCTGCGGTGATTCGTCCGGACAGTTCTCGTTGGAGGGCTGGGCCGACGATGTCGCTGCGGCCGTCGCCTGGATGACGGCGTCGGGTGAGGTGCACAACGTGTGGGTGGCCGGATTCGGCACCGGTGGGGCCCTGGGCCTGTGTGCGGCGTCCCGCGACGATGCGGTGGCCGGCGTCGCGGCGCTGGGTGCCCCGGCCGACTTCGCCGACTGGGCCAGCCATCCGAAGCGCCTCCTCGAACACGCTCGCAGCGCCGGGGTCATCGCCGATTCCGACTATCCGCCGTCGATCGATCGGTGGGCCCGCCAGCTGCGCGAGCTGCGGGCCGAGGCGTGTGCCGTCGGGCTCGGCGATCGACCCCTGCTCCTGGTCCACGGCAGCGAGGACGAGCTGGTCCCGTTGCTGGATGCCCGGGCCATCGCCGACGCTCACGGGTCCGCCGATCTGCGGGTCATCGCCGGAGCCGGGCACGATCTGCGCCACGATCCCCGCTCGATCGCAGTGCTGTTGGGCTGGCTGGACCGCCACGAGACCGCCACGCTCGGCCAGCCGGCCTGACGTTTCGGCGGTCGGAGTGGTGGGTCGGACGCTCCTCTACGCTCGCATTGGATGAGTACGAAGCCGGATCTCAGCGTGGTGGTTGCCGCCTACAACGCGGCGGGCACGATCGGTGCAACGCTTCGTTCGCTGCTGGCGCAGACGCTCGAGTCGATGGAGGTGGTCGTGGTCGACGACGGTTCGGTCGATGAGACCGCACGAATGGTCGAGGAGGTCCAGGCGGTCGATGCTCGGCTGCGACTCGTCTCGGTCGACGAGAACCAAGGCCGCTCTGCGGCACGAAACCGAGGCCTGGTCGAGGCCAGAGGACGGTGGATCGGCACCTGCGACGCTGACGACCTGTGGGCCGCCGGCCGTGCCGAGCGCCTCGTCGGTGCGGGCGAACGCCACGGCGTGGACGTTGTCACCGACGATCAGATGGGCTTTTCGGTCAGGCCGGACGGAGCGATCGTCCTGAACCATCGCTACGCGAGCCGGGCCACGCTCTGGATGGGCCGCGAGCACTGCATCCGACGTCGGGGCTGGTTCTTCGACCAGACCTGTCCCATGCGACCGATCGTGCGGGCGACCTTCCTGCGTCAGTGCCGGGCCGACTACCCGGTTGACCTGGCCAACGGGGAGGATCTGTCCTTCTATCTCCAGCTGGTCTTCGACCCGTCCGAGCCGTGCATCCTCCGAGTCGGCGAGCCGCTCTACTACTACCGGGAAGGTGAGTCGGTCCGCGTGATCGACAAGGACCCTGATGGCGACGGTCAGCTGACGTACGCGGTCCGGAAGACCGGAAGTCGGCAGCTCGACCAATGGGCTCGCCAGGCAGCCCCCGGACGTCACTATGTCCGTCGCCGTTTCAAGCGCATGATGCAGCGCCAGGGGCGGCTCGAAGGAGAGGTCGCAGATCCTGACATCACTGCTGAGGACAGCAGCGCGATCCGCGGTTGGGGGCTCCTTGTGCGGCGGTACGTGCTGAAGATCGTCTCCCGCTTTGTCGATCGATCGTACCGGGACGGGATCGCGCGGGACATCGCCAGACAGCTCGGGGGCCCAGCGGAGACCTAGTCAGTCCTGCTTGGACCTCTTCGCGGCCTTCTGCGCCTTCTTCCACTGACGGACCCGCCGGAGCGACTCCTCGGAGTCGACGTCGGCCGCCGAGCGCGGGGTGGCGTCGGAGAACGGAGCGGCGGCCTCCTCCCATCCGGTCGGGGTGATACCGAACCGCTTCGCGAGCAGGGCGACGAAGATCTTGCTCTTCTCGTCGCCGAAGCCGGGCAGATCCCGGAGACGCTGATACAGGTCCTGGCCCGTCGCCGCGTCGGCCCAGACGGTGCCGGGCTCCCCGTCGTAGCGGTCGACGACCTCGACGCACAGTTCGTGGATCCGCTGGCCCATCGACTTCGGGAACCGGTGGATGGCGGGCTTGTCACGGCAGACCGCGATGAAGTCGTCGAGGTCCATCGCAGCGATGGCCGAGGCGTCGAACCGGTCGCCCAGCCGGCGCTCGAGGGTCGCCGGGCCCCGGAACGCCCATTCCATCGGGACCTGCTGGTCGAGCAACATGCCGATGAGCAGGGCGAGGGGGTCGGCGATCAGGAGGTCATCGGCCTCGGGGTCGCCGGTGATGGGGAAGCTGGGAGCGTCCATCCGCTCAGGCTATCGATTGGGTCACTCGGTCCCGGAGCAGGGGAGTCCTCCAGGGCGCGGTGTCAGCCGCCGGGGCTGGCGTCCTGGACGGCGACCGCGGTGTCCTCCAGCGCGCCCCCGGTCTCCGCTCCGAAGTAGGTCACGGCACCAACACAGACCAACGCGATGAGCGCGATCAGCAGCGAGTACTCGACGAGGGAGGCCCCTCGCTCCGTCGCTCGAATGCTGCGGCGCATCGAGGCCAGCGCTTCGCGCATCCGGCTCATGTCCATTTCCTTCCGTTGGTGGTGGTCGTTGGCTCAGGGGTCTGCTTGGGCATCGGTACCCAAGGTGATTTTCCTCATAGGCCGAACGGCCCGGTTCGGGTCCGGATCAGAGGAGTGCGGCCAGGAAGAGGGCCAGCGGAGCCACCAGGACCAGCGTGATGGCCAGCGGGAGCGAGATCACCACGCCCATCAGCACCCACGGGTTCCCGGCCTTCACGACGGGGGTGACGTCCATGGCCAGATCGGACATCGAACCGACCGTCTTGCGGGCCCGCCACGCCAGCGTGACCAGGCGGCGCCAGGGTCCCCGGGGCAGGTCGGCCGTGACGCTCGTGACCTCGGTGCCCATCGTCCCGACGCGGCCGGCGATGCCGACGCGGAGCGCCGTGGCGGCCAGGAGCTTGCGACGCCACCACAGGAGGAACAGGCCGGGGAGCGGAGCGAACGCGAAGAACACCAGGACGAGCCCCCGGGTCGGGGTGCTGCTGCTGCTCGTCATCGACAGGACCGCGAGCCAGACCAGCCCGCCACCGATGGCGCCGGCCGCTCCGATCCATCCCATGGCACGCCCGATCGTGATGATGGCGTCGACCATTCGATCGAGCAGATCCCGCAGCTGGACGAGCTTGGCGGTGGCGCCGTCGATCATGGGGTCGAGCCCGGTGGCACAGCGCTACAGGAGGCGGGGGTCGATGGAGTCGGGGTCGATGCCGTAGTGGGCGATCGCCTTCGCGACCTCGGCCGCGTCGATCGCCCCGGTACCCGCCAGCTGGGTCAGGACGGCGACGACGATGTGCCCCGCGTCGATCTCGAAGTGGCGTCGGAGCGCAGGGCGGGCGTCGCTGCGGCCGAACCCGTCGGTGCCCAGGGGGAGGAATGGCCCGGGCACCCAGCGCCCGATCTGGTCGGGGATGGCCTTCATGAAGTCGGTGACCGCCACGATGGGTCCGGCGGCGTCGCCGAGGAGTTGCGTCACCCGCGGGAGGCGCGGGCTCTCGGCGGGGTGGAGGCGGTTCCATCGCTCGACCGACAGGGCCTCCTCGCGCAGGCGCTTGTACGACGTGGCGCTCCACAGCTCGAGGGCGACCCCCCAGCGCTCGGCCAGCTCCTGGGCAGCCTCTTCGGCGCAGACCCATGCCGCCCCGGAGAAGAGCAGCGTGGCGCGGGTGGCGGGCTCGGCCGGCGCCTCACGCCAGCGGTAGAGGCCTTCGATGACACCCTCGGCCGCGCCGTCCGGTTCCGGGGGCATGGCGTAGTTCTCGTTGTACAGGGTCAGGTAGTAGAAGATGTCCTCGTCGTTGCCGTACATGCGATGCAGGCCGTCGCGGACCAGGATGGCCAGCTCGTAGGCGAACGCAGGGTCGTAGGCCTCACAGGTGGGCACCGACGAGGCCAGGAGCAGGCTGTGTCCGTCCTGGTGCTGGAGACCCTCACCTTGGAGCGTGGTCCGACCGGCGGTCGCCCCCAGGAGGAAGCCGCGGGCCCGGGCGTCGGCGGCGGCCCAGATCAGGTCGGCCACCCGCTGGAAGCCGAACATCGAGTAGAAGGTGTAGAAGGGCACCATGGGGACACCCTGGGTGGCGTAGGACGTGCCGGCGGCGGTGAAGCTGGCCATGGATCCCGCCTCGGTGATGCCTTCCTCGAGGATCTGCCCGTCCCTGCCCTCGGAGTAGGAGAGCAGCAGTTCGTGGTCGACCGGCTCGTAGAGCTGGCCCTCGCTGGCGTAGATCTTGAACTCGCGGAACATGCTGTCCATGCCGAAGGTCCGGGCCTCGTCGGGGACGATGGGGACGACGCGGGGACCGAAGTGCTCGTCGCGCATCAGGTCGCGCAGGAGCCGGGTGAACACCATGGTCGTGGACACCTCCTGCGCCCCGGACCCCTCGGCGAACGCTTCGAACGGCGTGTCCGACGGCAGGGTCAGCGGGCGACGGGCGTCGGTGGTGCGCCGGGGCACGAACCCGTCCAACGCCTTTCGCCGGTTCATCAGGTACTCGTATTCGGGGGAGCCGGACGGCGGCCGGTAGAAGGGGGGATTCTCGGCGTCGAGCGCCTGGTCGGAGATGACGTCCTCCAGGTGCAACCGGTTGCGCAGCTCGACCAGCTGCTCCCGGTTCATCTTCTTGATCTGGTGGGTGGCGTTGCGGCTCTCGAACCCCTTGCCCAACGTCCACCCCTTGATCGTCTTGGCCAGGATGACCGTGGGCGCCCCCTCATGCTCGGTGGCGGCCGAATAGGCGGCGAAGAGCTTGGTGAAGTCGTGGCCGCCGCGGGGGAGGGTGGAGATGTCCTCGTCCGAGAGGTGCTCGACCAGCTTCCGCAGCCGGGGATCGGGACCGAAGAACCGCTCCCGGGCGTAGCTGCCGTCCTCGACCGCGTAGCGCTGGTACTCGCCGTCGAGCGTCGTGTTCATCTTGTTGAGCAGGACGCCGTCGACGTCGCGCTGGAGCAGCTCGTCCCAGCGTGATCCCCAGATGACCTTGATGACGTTCCAGCCCGCACCCCGGAACATCGCCTCGAGCTCCTGGATGATCTTGCCGTTGCCGCGGACCGGGCCGTCGAGTCGCTGGAGGTTGCAGTTGACGACCCACGTCAGGTTGTCGAGGCGGGCTCGGCCGGCGAGCGAGATGGAGCCCAGGGTCTCGGGTTCGTCGGTCTCGCCGTCGCCCAGGTAGCACCACACCCGCGAGCCGGTGGTGTCCTCGATGCGCCGATCGTGGAGGTACTTGAGAAAGCGGGCCTGGTAGATCGAGTTGATGGGACCCAGCCCCATCGAGACGGTGGGGAACTCCCAGAAGTCGGGCATGAGGCGGGGGTGGGGGTAGCTGGACAGGCCGTCGCCGCCGACCTCCTGGCGGAAGTGGTCCAGCTGGTCCTCGGTGAGCCGTCCCTCGAGGAACGCCCGGGCGTAGATGCCCGGCGCGGCGTGGCCCTGGAAGTACACGTGGTCGGCCGGGGTGCCGTCCTCGTTGCCCCGGAAGAACCAGTTGAAGCCGACCTCGTACAGGCTGGCGGAGGACGCGAACGTCGACAGGTGGCCGCCGATCCCGTCGTGGCGGTTGTTGGCCCGGATGACCATGACGGCGGCGTTCCATCGGATGAAGCGGCGGATGCGCCGCTCGATCTCGCTGTCGCCGGGGAACCACGGCTGTTCCTCGGGCGGGATCGTGTTGACGTAGGGCGTGTTGACCGTCGACGGGTTGCCGACCTGGAGCTCGCCGGCCCGTTCCATCAGGCGGGCGATGAGGTAGCGGGCGCGGACCTTCCCCGTCTGTTCCACGACGGCGTCGAGCGAGTCGAGCCACTCCTGGGTCTCGTCCGGGTCGATGTCGGGCAGCTGGTCGACGAAGCGGTCAAGGCTCATGGCGCCCATCATGCCCGGTGCCGGGCCGGGTTGCTCCGCATCCGGGCCGGGAACGCACCGGGTCTGTGACCGGTGGCGGAGGCCGTGCCAGGATCGCGGGATGGCCAGCGTGGTGTACACCGACGGAGCATGCCGGGGGAACCCCGGCCCCGGCGGCTGGGCCTGGGCCGATGTCGAGGGCCCCTGGGCGTCGGGGGCCGAGGCGGAGAGCACCAACCAGCGGATGGAGCTCCAAGCGGCGCTCGAGGCGGTCCTGGCCCATCCGGGCGAGTTGACCGTCGTCAGCGACTCGACCTACGTCGTCAACTGTTTCCGCGACGGGTGGTGGGAGGGCTGGCTGCGCCGGGGTTGGAAGAACTCCCAGCGCCAGCCGGTGGCCAACCGCGATCTCTGGGAGCCGCTGGTCGAGGCGGTGACCGGGCGCGACGACGTCACGTTCCGGTGGGTGAAGGGACACAGCGACGACCCGATGAACGATCTGGTCGACCGCCTGGCGGTGGCCGCATCCCACTCCCAGGAGTCCGCGTCCGGTGAGACACCGCCGGAGGACCCCGGCCCGGCCGATGCGCCACGATCCGGCGGTGACACGCGGAGCAGCGCCACGACGGGTGCGGCCTCGTCGCCTGCCGCCGCGGACCCGCGGGTCCCCGAGGGGCACCGACTGGTGGTCCTCGGTGCCCGCCCGGCGAAGGGCTCGATCGCCCTCGAACCCGAGGTTGCGGACCCGCTTCGACGGCAGATGAGCGAGATCCTCGCGGCCAAGGCCGAGATCGAGCCCGACCTGGTCGTGCTCAGCGGCCTGCGGCTCGGCGTCGAGCAGCTGGGGGCCGAGGCGGCCATCGACGCCGGGGTCCCGTTCGTCGCGATCCTTCCGTACCCGGAGCCCGATCGGGTGTGGTCGGCGCCGTTGCGGGAGCGCTTCGCCGAGATGATCGAGGCGGCGCGGGGGAGTGTCACGCTCGAGAAGAAGCAGCCGGCCTCACGCGCCGACGCGGGAGCGGCGATGGCCCGCCGGGACGGCTGGCTGCGGAAAGCCGCCGACGAGGCGCTGATCGTGTGGGACGGGACGGACCCGACCCTCCGGGCCATGGTCAAGGCGTTCGAGAAGGCCCTCGGTGACGACGTCTGGATCATCGCGCCACCCGAGAGAACCTGATCGGCTCCGGTTCGGAGTGGGTGACCCGCCCTCGGTAATGTCCGGCCCCATGGACATCAACGGCAAGGTAGCAATGGTCACCGGTGGCGCATCCGGACTGGGTGAGGCCACGGCCCGGCGACTCCACGAGTCGGGCGCCCGCATCGTCGTGCTCGACATGAACCCCGAGAAGGGTGAAGCCGTCGCCTCCGAATTGGGTGGCATCTTCGTCGGCGCCGACGTCACCGACGAGGAGCAGGTCACCGCCGCCGTTGCGGCCGCGACCGAGCTTGGTGAGGTGCGAGCGCTGGTCAATTGCGCCGGCATCGGCTGGGCTCAGCGCACGATCGGCCGCGACGGGACGCCGCACGACTACGGCGCGTTCAAGAAGATCGTCGAGGTCAACCTGATCGGGACGTTCAACGTCATCCGTTTGTTGGCCTCGGCCATGAACGACAACGAGCCCGACGACGACAACCAACGTGGCGCCATCGTCAACACCGCCTCGGTGGCGGCCTTCGACGGCCAGATCGGCCAGGTGTCCTACTCCGCCTCGAAGGGCGGCATCGTCGGGATGACCCTGCCCATCGCCCGCGATCTGTCGCCGGTCGGCATCCGGATCAACACCATCGCCCCCGGCCTGATGGACACCCCCCTGTTCGCGCTGATGCCCGACGAGGCCCGCGAGGCGCTCGGCGCCAGCGTGCCGTTCCCGAAGCGACTCGGCTACCCGGCGGAGTTCGGGACCCTGGCGCACGAGTTGGTGACCAACAACTACATGAACGGCGAGACCATCCGGCTGGACGGCGCGCTCCGAATGCCTCCCAAGTGATACCTCGGGAATCTGTGCCCTGCTGTGCCGGTTGAGTCCACACAGCGAGGCACAGATTCCGAAACGACCGGCAGGAGCAACGATGAAGGCTGTGTACAACGGGACCGTGATCGCCGAGAGCGACGACACCGTCGTCGTCGAGGGGAACCACTACTTCCCGCCCGACTCGATCAAGCATGAGCACTTCACGCCCACCGAGCTCACGTCGGTCTGCCCCTGGAAGGGCACCGCGTCGTACTACTCGCTCACGGTCGGCGACGAGACCGCGTCGGACGCGGCCTGGTACTACCCCGAGCCCAAGGACGGGGCCGCCGAGATCCGCGATCACGTCGCGTTCTACCCGGTGGTCCAGGTCACCGACTGAGGTCCGGACGCAACGGCGCCGGACCGACCTGTCAGTCGGTGACGACGGCCTCGAGCTGCTCGAGGGTGCCCTCGACGTTGTCCACGTGGCCCTCCGGGATGTTCATCCACTCGAGCGCCCACGGCATCTTCGACGTGGACCAGTCGAACGTCTCGGTGACCCGGGTCCGGTGGTCGTCCAGGGGCTCGAGCTCGTAGCGCCAACGATGGCCACCGATGTGGGCCCACGCGATGAGCCGGTCCTGCTCGAACTCGACCACCGTGCTCTTCATGGAGTAAGGCACGCCCCACTTCATCTTCATGCCGAACTTGTCGTTCAGCTTCAGCTGGCGCGGGTCGCCGCTGGCTTCCTGCACGGTGCCGGAGCCGTCGATGTCCTTGTGTCGGGTCGGGTCGGCGACGATGGCGAAGATGTCAGCGGCCGGCGCGTCGATCTCGCGCACGGCCCAGACCTTCCGGGTGTCCTTGTCGATGGGCATGGGTGGTCTCCTGGTCGAGAATACGGTCAGTCGAGCTCGGCGTGGAGCGCGTCGGCCACGGTGGGGTGGGTGAAGGTGAAGCCATCGTCGAGCAGGACCTGCGGCACGACGCGCTGACTGGCGAACAGCAGCTCCTCGGCCATCTCTCCGCCCAACAGCAGCTTGGGGCCGAACTTCGGGATGGGGATCACGGTGGGCCGGTGGACGACGTCGCCCAGGATGTCCGTGAACTCGGCGTTGGTCACCGGCGTGGGACCGGTGAGATTGACCGGCCCGCGGACCTCGCTGTGGAGCAGGTGGACGATGGCGTCGACCTCATCGCGCATGCTGATCCAGGCCAGGTACTGCTCGCCCGAGCCCAGGCGGCCGCCGACCCCGGCCTTGAAGAGCGGCAGCTGGGTCTTGAGGGCACCGCCGTCGGCGGACATGACGATGCCGGTGCGGAGGAAGCACGTGCGGATGCCGGCCTGGACCGCCATGGCGGCGGCCTCCTCCCAGGCGACCACGACGTCGGCCAGAAAGCCGGTCCCGGGAGGACTGGTCTCGTCGAGCGCGGCGCCGGCCCGGTCGCCGTAGTAGCCCACGGCGGAGCCCGACAGCAGCGTGGGCGGTGGTGAGTCGAGGGCGGCGAGCGCCTCGGCCAACAGCGCGGTGCCGCGCGTCCGGCTCTCGCGGATGGCCTGCTTGTGCTGCTCGTTCCACCGGCGGGCGAAGATGCCGGCGCCGGCCAGGTGCACGACCGCGTCGAGACCGGCGAAGTCGCGGGGCTCGATGATGCCCCCGGCCGGGTTCCACGCGATCTCACCGCTGCCGGCGTCGCGTCGGACGACGGGGCGCACGGTGTGCCCCAGTGACTCGAGTCGGGTGGTGAGCGCGGCGCCGATGAGTCCCGACGCGCCGGTGATGGCGACCTTCAGGGGAGCGCCGGGTGAGGGATCGACCATCTCAGGTGGCGACGAGGTCGGCAACCGCCGACTCGATCTGTTCCTGGCCGAGGCCGGTCGGGATGACCTCGGTGGTGCCATCGTCGTCGATCAGGACCCAGGCGGGCTGGCTGCTGATGCCGAAGCGACGCCAGAGCGACCCGTCCGGATCGGCCACGTGCGGGATGTCGTTCAGGCCGAAGTCGTCGATGAACCGCTGGTGGTCCGCGACATCAGCCCGGCCTGGCATGCCGACGAACTGCACCTGATCTCCGAAGGTTGTTGCTGCCTCTGCGACCGCAGGGGCTTCTCGGGCACAGGTCGATCACCACGGCGCCCAGAACCACAACAGCACGTCTCGGCCGACGACATCCGCTCCGCTGAAGGTGGTGCCGTCGGTGGTGGTCCCGGTGAAGGCCAGCGCCTCGACGTCGACACCGTCGAGCTCGCTCCAGTCTGCGGTTGTGGTCGCGTCGCCGCCCGCCGCGGCGGAGTCGCCCGAGTCGCCGCACGCCGCCGCGAGCAGCGCAACGGCCAGGACGGCCGCGAGCCGGCGGAATCTGAGGGCGGGTCGGCGCACGGGCTGGAGCCTATCGGCCCGGCGTCGCGTCAACTCGGCAGGAGCGCGGTGTTGCTGGCGGCGACCCAGTCGTCCGCCGCTGCGCCGTAGCGCTCGGTGTCCCGCTGGGCGATGGCGAAGCCGTGCTGCTCGAGGAAGGCGGTCACGGATTCCTTCGTCCGCATGTTCTCGTCGCCCTCTTCGTCGGCCCGGAAGTCGTGGCAGGCGATGGCGACGCGGCGGATCCTGCCGATGCTGCCGGCCATCCCGACGACGGCAAGGCGTTCGGCACCCTCGATGTTCATGCACAGGAGGTCGATGGTCCCGAGGTCGTGGTTCTCGATCAGTTGGTCGAGCGTCCGGCCCTCCACGCTGATGCCGGGCCCGGAGCTGGACACTGCGTTCTCGTCCGGATTGCTGCCGTCCTCGATGACCAGGTCGACCTCTTCGTCGGTGGCGGCGCAGTTCTCGAGGACGACCTGTTCGAGACCGTTGTGCACGCAGACCGCTTCGAGGCAACGGAACTGGCGAGGGTGGGCCTCGACGGCGAGCACCGTGCCCTCGGGCCCGACGAAGTGCGCCAGCGCGGCGGTCAGCGTGCCCTTCCCGGCGCCGACGTCGATCACCACGTCACCCGGCTGGGGGAGATAGTTGCCGATGTCCTCGATGGCCTCCCGGTACGATTCGGGCTCGGCGTGCACGTAGTACGCGGGGTCTTCCGGGCCGGCGGCCAGGTTCTTGGGCACCATGATCTTCTCGTGGGCCATGAAGCGCGGACCCGGGTACTGGTGGATCCACACGCCGTCCTCGTAGAAGACCCGGAACCCCTCGAGGCTCCGCCGGCCGTACATCGTCGCGAGCCATCCGAGGACGCGACGGCCACCGGGACGGTCGAGTAGATCGAGTACTGCCTTCTTCATCGCTCGTCCTCCGGAGGGTCGTCGCACGGTACAAGGGCGCGGAATGCACCGTCCACGCCGGCCGATCGGCGGGACACCGGTCGTGGTGGCGTATCCTGGGCGGCGTGAGCACCCGGCGCCTCATCATCGCGGCCCTCCTGTGCGGCCTGGCCATCGTCGTCGCCAGCGTGGTCCAGATCCTCCTCGCGAACGCCTGAGGGAACCCCGATAGGCTCGCCGTCAGACAGGAGGTGGCCACCGTGGCCGACCAGTTCGACGTCGTGATCATCGGTGGTGGCCCAGCCGGCTATGCGGCGGCCCTCTACGGCGCGTCGGCCGGGCTGAACATCGCCATGGTCGAGCGGCAGAAGGTCGGCGGCACCTGCCTGCACGTGGGGTGTATCCCGGCCAAGGAGCTGCTCGAGACGGCCGCGGTGTACCGCACCGTTGGCCACGCCGGTCAGTTCGGCATCTCGGCCGAGATCGGCGGGCTCGACATGGCCGTCACCCAGCAGCGCAAGCAGGCCATCGTCGATCAGCTCACCAAGGGGCTCAGCGGCCTGCTGGCCGGTCGCAAGGTCACGGTCTACGACGGAACCGGACGCCTGGCGGCCGATCGATCGGTGTACGTCAGCGGCGGCAGTTCCGGCGAGGTGCAGCTGCAAGGGCGCCACGTGGTGTTGGCCGCCGGTTCGGTGCCCCGGACCTTGCCCGGGTTCGACATCGATGGTCGGATCGTCGTCACCTCCGACGAGTTGCTCTCGATCGATTACATCCCGGCCCGCTCCGTGGTGATCGGTGGCGGTGCCATCGGCTGCGAGTTCGCCTCGATGCTGTCCGATCTGGGCAGCGAGGTGACCGTGCTCGAGGCCATGCCGAAGATCCTGCCCGGCTGTGATCAGGACGTCACCAAGGCGGTGCAGCGGGCCTTCAAGAAGCGCAAGATCGCCGTCCGCACCGACGTCAAGGTCCAGGGTCACACCCCGGGCGCCGACGGCACGGTGCTCCAGCTCGAGGGCGGCGAAGAGGTCGAGACCGATCTGATCGTCATGTCGGTCGGCCGGCGCCCGTTCGTCGATCTGCTCGGTCTGGACCAGACCGGTGTGGCGGTCGACGATCGTGGCTTCGTCGAGGTCGACGAGCTCTGCCGCACCTCGGTCCCGGGGGTGTACGCCATCGGCGACGTGATCGCCACACCGCAGCTCGCCCACATCGGCTTCGCCGAGGGGATGCTGGTCATCAAGGACCTGCTGGGCGAGCAGCCGCTGCCGCTCGACTACGCCCGGGTCCCCTGGGCCATCTACTGCCATCCCGAGGTCGCCTTCGCCGGGTACAGCGAGGAGGCGGCCATCGAGGCCGGCTACCAGGTCGTCACCTCGAGCCACCGGTTCATCGGGAACGGCCGAGCGATGATCGTCAACGACACCGAAGGAATGGTCAAGGTCATCGCCGAGGACAAGGGTGACGGGACCGGCGGCACCATCCTCGGTGTCCACATGGTGGGCCCGTGGGTCACCGAGCAGCTCGGCCAGGGATACCTGGCCGTCAACTGGGAGGCCACCGTCGACGAGGTCGCCGCCTTCATCCAACCGCACCCCACCATGAGCGAGCTGTTCGGTGAGACCGTCCTCTCGCTCACCGGCCGCTCGTTGCACGGCTGAGACTGGAGAGAACCTCGCATGCCCGACATCACGCTCCCGCAGCTCGGAGAAACCGTCACCGAGGGCACCATCACCCGGTGGTTCAAGCAGATCGGCGACGCGGTCGCCGAGGACGAGGTCCTCTTCGAGGTCTCCACCGACAAGGTCGACTCCGAGGTGCCGTCGCCGGTCGCCGGCGTGCTCACCGAGATCCGCGTGCCCGAGGGGGAGACGGTCGATGTGGGCGAAGTGATCGCCGTCGTGGGTGACTCGGCCGGTGCCGAGACCCCGGCTGAACCGGCCCAACCGGCGTCCCCACCGGCCGAAGCGGCGGCCCCGACCGCCGATGCTCCGGCCGGGGCCGCCGCACCGGCCGCTCCGGAACCCGTCGCGGCGCCACCCCAGGCGCCGCCGCCGCCGGCCGCCCCCGGTCCGGTCCCGTCGGCCCCGACGTCGGCCCCTCCCGCTCCGGCTGCCTCGACGGCGGGCGACGGGCTGCTCCTGTCCCCGGTGGTGCGCCGGCTGATCGCCGAGAACAACCTCGACCCGGCCCAGATCACCGGCACCGGGGCCGGCGGGCGGATCACCCGCAACGACGTGCTCAAGGCGATCGACGCAGGATCGGGCGGCGCCGCGCCGGCGCCCGCAGTGCCGGCGCCCGCAGCAGCCGCACCGTCGTCGACGCCGGCACCGGCCGCCCCGCCGGCGCCCGCCGCGGCGTCGATGGTGCCCGCCGTCGTCGCGTCGGGCCGCAGCCAGGCCATTCCGTTCAACAACATCCGGCTGCGCACCGGCGAGCACATGGTGGCGTCCAAGGCCACCGCACCCCACGTGCTGACCGTGATCGAGGTCGACTACGAGGGCGTCGAGCGAGCCCGCTCGGCGGCCAAGGCAGCGTTCAAGGCCGAGGAGGGGTTCAGCCTCACCTACCTCCCGTTCATCGCCCGAGCCGTGATCGACGCCCTGCGCGAGTACCCGCACCTCAACGCCACCGTCGGAGACGGAGAGTTGCTGGTGCATGGCGACGTCAATCTCTCGGTCGCCGTCGATCTCGACTTCCAGGGCCTGCTCGCCCCGGTGGTGAGAGGGGCCGACGGCCAGCGGCTCCGCGGACTGGCCCGAGCGATCAACGACGTGGCCGGTCGGGCCCGGAGCAAGCAGCTGGTGCCCGATGACCTGTCCGGTGGCACGTTCACGCTCACCAACATGGGGTCCTACGGCACGTTCCTGGTCTCGGCGGTCATCAACCAACCGCAGGTCGCCATCCTGTCCACCGACGGCATCAAGCGGAAGCCCGTGGTCGTCGCCGACGCCGACGGCAACGAGGCCATCGCGGTCCACAGCGTCGGCATGCTGGCCCTCAGCTGGGACCATCGGGCCTTCGACGGGGCCTATGCCGCCGCATTCATGGCCAAGGTCCGCGAGATCATCGAATCGCGCGATTGGGCGGCCGAGCTGACGTGAGCGCGGCCCCGTCCCGGCCCGCGCTGCGAGCTCGCTGGTTGGGCCGAGTGTCCTACGACGACGCCCTGGCGCTGCAGACCGCCCTCTGGGGCGGAGCGCAGGAGTACCTGCTGCTCTGCGAGCACCCGCCGGTCTACACGATGGGCGTGCGCACCGATCCAGCCAACATCCTGGCCGCCGATCTCACCGCCCGCGGCGCCGAGGTCCACCGGGTCACCCGGGGCGGCGACGTGACCTGGCACGGACCGGGCCAGGTCGTCGGCTACCCGCTGGTGTCCGCTCCGACCCGTCGGGGCGGTGGGATGGCCGACACGGTTGCCTACGTCCGGTCGGTCGAGCAGCTGTTGATCGACGCGCTGGGCGACCTCGGCGTTCGGGCCGGCCGTCGCGACCGGTGCCCGGGTGTCTGGATGGGCGACCAAACGTCCGGTCTGCGGAAGGTCGCTGCCGTCGGCGTGCGCCTCCGTCGCGGGCGAGCCATGCACGGGTTCGCGCTCAACGTCGACCCCGATCTCTCGTGGTTCGATGCGATCGTCCCCTGCGGCATCGCCGATGCCGATGTCACCTCGCTGGCCGCGGAAGGGAGCTCGGCCACCATGCGCGAGGTCGTCGACGCCATCGCGGATCGGGCGGCGAGCCTCTGGGGAAGCGGCGACCTGGATCGGGCCGACGTCGTGTGGCGCCATCGTCCCGACGATCTGAGCGCCTTCAGTCGCGGTGTGGCCGAGGAGCGACCGGGCGCCGGAAGTGATCGGGACGGCACCCGCGTCGAAGGTTCGCTGCGCCTCCACGGTCGCCTCGCCGAGGCCGGCGTGGCGGAGTCGCTTCCGGTGCGCACCCGCAAGCCCGACTGGTTGCGCCGGCCCATCGAGACGTCGCCGGGTGCTCGGGCGGTGGGTGAGACGATCAGCGATCTCGGTCTGGTCACGGTGTGCCAGGAGGCCGGCTGCCCCAACCAGTCCGAGTGCTGGTCCGACGGCACCGCGACCTTCATGATCAACGGGGATCGCTGCACGCGGGCCTGCGGATTCTGCCTGGTCGACACCCGCCGTCCCCAGCCCCCCGACGCCGACGAACCGGATCGGATCGCCGACGCAGTCCAGCGCATGGGGCTGTCGTTCGCCGTGATCACGACCGTGGCCCGCGACGACCTGCCCGACGGCGGTGCCGGCCAGATCGCGGCCACGATCCGGGCGATCCGGTATCGGAGTCCCGAGGTGGGGATCGAAGTGCTCATCTCGGACTGCCAAGGGGACGAGGGCGCCCTCGGTTCCATCTTCGACGCGGCGCCCGACGTCTTGAACCACAACATCGAGACGGTGGCGCGCCTGCAACGAGCGGCCCGGCCGTCGGCCTCCTACGCCCGCAGCCTGTCGGTCCTGGCGCGCGCCGGTGCGGCCGGTCTGACGACCAAGTCGGGACTCATCGTCGGGATGGGGGAGTCCGACGACGAGATTCGTCAGACCCTGGACGACCTGGGCGCGGTCGGGGTGCAAATCGTCACCATCGGCCAGTATCTGAGGCCCACGCGGGCCCATCTGCCGGTCGCCACCTGGTGGGAGCCCGCCGCGTTCGAGCGCTGGAAGCAGTACGGCGAGGCCGAGGCTGGCATCGGTCATGTCGAGTCCAGCCCGCTGACCCGGTCCAGCTACCACGCCAAGCAGGCGGCCGCGGCGGCGCCGGCGACGGGGTACGGAGTGTGAACGACGCCCGGAGGGTGACGATCACCCCGGCGCAGGAGCGGTTCACGTCCTGGGTCAGCGACGTCCTCGTCTACACCGTCGTGCTCAACCTCTTCGTGGAGTACTCGTCCGCCATCGTGATCGACTCCTTCACGATCTCGATCTTCACCGCCGTCGTCCTGAAGGTCATACTCGACCTGCTGACATCGGTCGAGCACCGAGCGAAGGAGTTCGTCGGTCGCTACTCCCGGGTCCTTGCCTTCCTCACCACCTGGGCCATCCTGTTCCTGTCGAAATTCGTGATCCTCGAGGTGATCGACTTCGTCTTCGGCGAGCATGTCGACCTCGGACACTTCCTCGACGTGCTCCTGCTCGTCCTGGCGATGATGGTGACGCGCGAGCTCGACGCGACGCGCCTACGTGGCCCTGGGTGGTCCCGACGGCGAACCGCTGGCGGCGCCACCCGGCTCGTAGGCTGACCCCATGACCATCAGCCCCCGGCGCATGGAACGGGTCCGTGAGGCCATGGCGCAGCACGAGATCGACGTGCTGCTGCTCTCGGTCGGCGCCGACCTGCCCTGGTTGACCGGGTACGAGGCGATGCCGCTGGAACGTCTCACGATGCTCGTCCTGCCCCGCGACGCCCGGGCCACCCTCGTCGTGCCCGGCCTGGAGGCCGCACGGGTGACCGAGCGACCGGAACTGTTCGATCTCCGTCCCTGGTCCGAGACCGAGGACCCGATCGCCATCGTGGCCGAGTTGGCGAGTCCGGCCCGCCGCGGTGCCATCGGCGACCAGACCTGGGCCCGGTTCGTGGTCGACCTCCAGGCCGCGGCCCCGCAGCTCGCCCTCACCCGCGCCGGTCCGGTCGTGGGACCCCTCCGGGCGGTCAAGGAGCCGGACGAGATCGAGATGCTGGCCCGGGCGGCTTCGGCCGTCGATCGCATCGCCGGACGGCTCCGGGCGGGGGAGATCGAGGTGGTCGGCCGCACCGAGGCCGAGGTGTCCGCCGAGCTGGGTCGCCAGATCCTGGCCGAGGGCCACCACAAGGTGAACTTCGCC
Organism: uncultured Acidimicrobiales bacterium; assembly: GCA_963697385.1. Taxonomy (GTDB): domain Bacteria; phylum Actinomycetota; class Acidimicrobiia; order Acidimicrobiales; family CAWCAL01; genus CAWCAL01. Next base: position 246,908 of record CAVONU010000001.1, on the reverse strand, counting down.
ATCGTGGCGGCAGGTGAGCACGCGGCCAGTCCCCACCACGAGCCGGGAACCCGCCGCATCGAGGCGGACGAGGTGGTGCTCTGCGACTTCGGCGGGACGATGCTCGGACCCGACGGCATCGGGTACTGCTCGGACATCACCCGATGCGTGTGGACCGGGACGACGCCATCCGAGTTCGTCGAGCTGTACGACGTGCTCCAACGGGCCCAGGCTGCCTCGGTGCAGTCGGTACGACCCGGCGTCGCGGCCGAGGCCATCGATGCGGCCGCTCGCGACGTGATCGCCGACGCCGGAATGGGCGAGTACTTCGTGCACCGCACCGGCCACGGGATCGGGGTCGAGGCCCACGAGGACCCCTACATCGTCGCCGGGAATCCCGACCCGGTGGTGACGGGCAATGCCTTCTCCATCGAGCCGGGGATCTACGTCCCCGACCGGTGGGGGGCGCGCCTCGAGGACATCGTCGTCGTCACCGACGACGGGGTGCGGCCGCTCAACCGCGTGGACCACGAGCTGGCCGAGGTCGGGACTGTCAGACGTTCGGCGTAACTGGCCTAGCTGGTTCATCGTGTTGGTCGCCTCGGCTGGGTGCAGAAGAGTCTCCCTCCGAGCCGGTCGGGTCGAGGGAGCTCACGACGAGGCAGAGGCGTTTCGTGTCGGCCCGCTCGTTCGGGAAATGTCCTCGGGCGGGGGTGGCTCGCCGGAACTGGGCATGCAGCGACTCGATGCGTCGGTTGAGTAGATCACCACCGGGTGAGTAGTCGAGAAACGGCACGAACTCGGTCCAGTTGCGGGACCTCGTAGACATCCTCGCCGGGCCTCGGCGGAGGCGCTCCGCTGTGGTTCCCGTGCATCTCCGGCCATGGCGGCTCCTTCTGAGCGACGGACCGAAGGCGCACCTCGAATGCGGCGAGCTACGGCCGGACGATGCCCGCATGCTCGCACAGTCGGGTCAGGAGTACCCGACTGTGCGCGGGATCGAACTTGCGGGCGAACAGCGCCCCGGACGAGAGGATCGCTTCGAGATCCGTCTCGTCGAGGTTCGCCGGCAGACTGCCGTTTCGGTGACTCCAGTCGATGTATCGCAAATTGGTGTCGGAAACCTGCTCCTTGAAGGGTGAGTTCATGATCAGGGTCTGAAAGAGTATTTCCTCGGCTGAGCACGTGTAGTCAAAAGCCTTCTCCAGGTCGGGCGTTCGGCGCAGCTCCCCGAGCACGTACTCGACGCAGGCCCCCGTCAGCGACCAGTAGGCCGACCCTCCGTAGTAGTCTGGAAACGAGCCTGGGAGTCGCCTGCGGAGCCCAGCCAGCCTCTGGAGCTTCACGAGCAGGTGGATGATCCGGTGATTGAGCCGAATCCCGCCGACGCGCTTCTGTGCGTTCAACAGACCGTAGAAGTGGTAGTAGGTCATCCGGTCCAGCCCGCCCTCGGGTCCCCAGATGGTCGACGGCAGCGGAAAGCTCTCGAGAAACTCACGTCCACGGTGTTCACGGAAGAACCGGAGGATCTCCTCCGGGTGCCGGGTCGGATGGCACTGGCCGGTGAGCAAGTGGTGATAGTCAAAACTTGCCGACCGGCTTGCCGTGCGCAGCAGCAGGAGCGTGGCGTGGAGAAGGGAGGGGGCGCCCCACTGCACGCGTAGCTGCGGGGACACCAGCGTGACGCAGTCCGGCCTCCGCACCTCCGCGAGTACTTCCGCGGGCGGGAACGAAGCCTTCCGATCCAGGTGAACAAAGACGTGGGACGAGTCGGTTGCCAAGACGTCGACGAGGTCGGTGAGCTGCCCCCGGTCCCTGTGCGCAGTGATCAGGAAAGCGTGTCTCATCCGGCGTCTCGTCTGCATGCAGATCCTGCCGTCGCCCGGCGCGAACCGCTTGTGCGTGGCGCCAGGCTATCGCCTCCTGGCGCATGCCAACGTGTCCGGTGCCTCTCAGTCGACCTTGAAGTCCCGTAGATAACGCCGCACCGCCTGCGACACCTGGCCATCGTGATGAATCCTCGTTCCGGTATGGCCATCGAAGAGGTCATGTCTCACGACGGATCGGACTCCCGGCATGTCTTCGCCGATGTGCTGGCAGATGGGGGTGTCAACCACCGACGCACGCGGCCGTATCGGTCGTTGTCGAACGGGAAGGTGAAGGCGTTCAACCGAGCCAGGGCTGATGAGTCCCTCGACCGGTTCACGTACCGCTCGGAGCGTCGAACGCCGACCCCTGCTCGACCGCTGGGTCCACGACGAAAACCATCACCGCAACCACATCGTCATCGGCGGACCACCCGCAACACGCCTCCGGGCGTCTGTGGCTCCTCCGCTTGGGAGTCTTACCTGCTCACCGACCATTCACGAGGACCGGCCTCCCCGGACTACCGGAACGGCGGGTCGTTCCCCATCAGGAAACCGGGAGTGGTCTGCCGTTCATGTAGTTGGGCACGTCGACGTCCAACCACCCGAGCACCGACGGTGCCAGATCGGTCAGCGAGCGCGGTGCCTCGTGCCGTTCGTGGCGGCCGGTGCGCACCCAGAGCATGCCCTGGGGATTGTGCCGACCGCTTCGCACCGAGTGAATCATGTGGAAATGGTCAGCCACCGGGACGAGCGCCCCGCCCGGGGTGGTGATCTTGCGGTCGATGTCGCCCATGCTGAGGAGCGCACACCCGGTGAACACCTGATCGGCCTCGGCCTGAACCTCCATCAGACCCCGGTCGCCGACCCGCAATGCCTCGAGCTTCCGGACGGCCTCGTCGAGGTCGGACGGATCCTGTGGCACGACATTGAACTGCTCGGCCATGACCGGCTCGATCCGAAATCGCTCAGACGGCAGGTCACACAGCCGTAGGAACGAATCGAAGTCCAGTGGTCGGTAGGTGCACTTGTCGGTGTCCCAGGGCTCCTGGCTCAGCGCCGTGGCCAGAACCAGTCGGTCGTCCGAAAAGTCGTCGAGGAACCGGCCGATCAACGTATCGAGCGCCCGATAGCCGAACCGGATCGCGCCGGCAAGCGACGGGTCTGCGTCGGCCGGAGGCGGGTTGGAGAACCGTTCTGGGTCCATGTTGCGCCAGTAGTAGTGCTGATAGTGGGCCACGCTGTTGCAGAAGAAGCTCGCGAAGCGGACCTCGTACTTCTTGTTCAGCGATCGGAACACGTCGTACTGCACCCGCTCGAGCACCGACGCCCGTCGCCAGCTGAGGCTGGAGTCGAGGCGTTCGTCGATCAGTTGGCGAGCGGTGCGCCATACCGACTCGGGTCGCACGCCGTTGCGGAGCAGGAACCAGATGAACCGGCGAGCCGACCTCAGCGCCGGTCCGCCGTCCAGGCTCGAGTCCTGCACCCCCTGGGCGACGAAGTCGAAGAAGTCGGCCAGCTCGGCCGGTTCGGGTCTGTCATGGGGGTTCCAGGGATCGGGTACGAGATAGCCCAGGACGTCGTTGGCGCCGGTGTTCATCGACGCCATCAGGCCGACCGGGATACCTGCTCGACGCAGTTCGGCGGCGATGCCGTGCCCCCGGAGCTTCTGACCCTCGCCCAGACGGAAGACGCCGTGGTCGCCGTAGGTGGTCCCGCTGTGGAGGGTGGGCCATTGGATCCACGGTTCGAGGTACTCGTCCTCGGAGGCGTCCGTGACGAAGATCTGTGACTGCTCGTACAGGCGGAGGAAGTTCGGCGCCGAACCGTCGGCCATGAACCCGTCCAGCAAGGACTGGTTGAGCTCGTTGAACTCGATCAGAACAACCCGCTCTGTCATGCACACCCCGCTCGTCACCGGTCCGGCCTTCCAGGGTGCCACACGCGGCCGGACGACCTCATACGCGGCACTGGCCACCCGATAGCCCCGATTTCGATACTGCCGCCTTTCATGGTCGACAAGCTGCTCTGCCCCGAGGGCGTCACCATCTTCGACGACGTCGACTGGTCCTACGATTGGGCGACCGGCCGCAGCGACGCGACCGACGGCGTCCGGCACTCCGATCTCTCCGAGTCCGAGCTACGCACACCGCAGATCCGTCCAGATTCTGGACTCGCGAACTCGAGGACGATGAGCGCCGGACCGCTTGGACCGATGTCCCCTCAGTCCCGGTGGGTGTGCCCGATGGGGAGCGACTCCAGCGCCGCTGGTTGGCGGGTGAACAGGATGTCGGTCTGTGACGGCGGTGCCTCGTGCAGTGGAACCGGCCTCGGGACTTCCGAGAGGTCGAGGTACCGCTGGCGTTCGTAGTCGTTCTCGAGACCGAACGCCTGAAACCCGGCCTGGAGCATCCGTCCGAACAGCTCCGACCATTCCGGTGAGGGCGATACTTCCACAATGAGATCCATCGTCGGGGGGTAGAGGTCCAGGGTCTCGAGTAGCCGGCCGATGACCATCGGCTCCCCACCCTCGATGTCGACCTTGATGAGTCGAACCGCGGGATCGCTCTTCGGGTGTCAGGATCAAATCGAGAGGACGAGCCTCGACCTCGGCGACGGGTGCAAAGCCCCGCCCACTCACGGTCGTGGTCCGGCCGGTGTTGCGGGGCGGACCATCGTAGAGAACGAGCGTCCCTGCTTCGTCGGCTACTGCGACCTGCGCCGTGCGAATGTTGGTGAGATTGTTGTGGTTGATGTTGCCGAGCAGCTGCTCGAAGATCGCGGGCGAGGCTTCGACGGCGATGACCGTCCCGGTTGACCGGACGCAGTGCGCGCCGAGCAAGGTGTCGTATCCAATGTTCGCGCCGAGATCGACGAACGTGTCACCGGGGCCGAGAATCGACTCGATCACGGCCGAGATCGTTGGTTCCCAAACGCCGAACAACAAGATGCGGTCGTCGATGAGCTCCTTGGGGTCACAGAGGATCTCTGCCCCGAAGTAGGTTCTGGCCGACAGAGGTTTGCCTCGGGCCCGCAAGAAGGCGCTATAGACCCGGAAGGAACTCGTTCCCCACGGGCAGGGCCCCCAGCGAACGCACCACGGTCTCGTGCCCCCCGGTGTACCTACTCATCGGTTCGGTCCTCGGATGGATGACGTGCGGCCTCCGGAAGCGGGGCCGAGGCAAGTACCGGCACCCTGCCGATCTGGCCAGCGAAGCGCTTCCCGGTCATCTGTTGACCCCTTGGCACGGCGCCCCGCTGGTGTCCCTGATCGCGAACCGCATCAAGGAGAGCCTCGCGGAATATTACACTCAGCGCCGTCCGTGGACGCACCCCCGGCCAAGACGCGCTCCGACCATGCACAGCGATCGCACCAGCCCTGCCGTTGGTGAGCCATGAGCCGTTGGCAACCCGAGCCTCTACGAAACCCGGGAGATGGTCCAGGGTGCGCACGAACTGGGTCAGGCCTGAGGCGCTTGCCGGGGTGCGATCCGGAAGGGGCGCCTCGAGCAAGGATTCGGTAAGATATGGGGTGCCTTTTGTCAACGTGCGAACCCCGATTCCCCGGCTCCTCCGGTCGGCGAATCGATCACCGGGGCCAACCTTGACGATCGCGTTGGTAGGCCTCGCGGTCCTGGTGTTTGTGGCCGCACAGGTGAGCGTCGCTCTCGCGCTCGTCATGGTTGCGGGAACCGTGCTCGGCGGCGTCGTGGTCGTCTTCTCGAGGGTCGAGTATCTGCTCAATCTCCTCATGATCGTGCCACTCGTTGAAGGCCTCTCGGTAGGGCCGGTTTCGACCGGGCGGGTCGCAGCGGTCGGCTCACTGGGTGCGGTCATCGGCATGATGACCTTGACCGATTGGCAACCGGTGCGGTCGCCGTTTCGGCTCTGGCTTCCGGCGATCCTCCTGGTCTCGTGGGCGGTCCTCAGCGGGCTCTGGGCGACATCGACCGAGGCGTATCTCCTCGGTCTTGCCAAATTGGCGGTGGGAGTCTGCGTGCTGGTGGTGACCGCCTTGACGCTTCGGGGGCCTGCGGTCTTCACCTCGATGATGCGGACCTATGTCGGGGCTGCTTTGCTGATGTGCGTGCCGGCGACGCTGCAGGTACTGGACGGCAAACGTGCGGTGGGACTGGGCGGGGGGACCGAACCAGTTCGGGAGCGCCCTCGCCTGGCTCCGCTCGCCTTGGTCTACGTCGCCCGCGTGCGAGGATTCCATCGGTCTCCGCGCCCTGTTGTTGTGCGGCGTGCCCGTGCTGGTCTGGGGGAACGATCGTCTCCGGATCCCGCTCCGGGCTTCTCGCCCTTGTGTTTGGGGGCATGCTGATGGTCTACGACCTCGCTCCGAAGGAGAAACGGGGGCGCGTGGTGCTTGCATCGGCACTCATCACGGCGGTCGGCCTCACCGGTGCCCTCTCCACTGGGATCTTGCCGCAGAGCGCTTCGACCCCAGGGGCGCGGTCGAGGACGGAGGCGCTGGTCGGGTCGACCTCTGGTTGGTCGCCATCCGGCAAGTGGACGACGCGCCGCTGCAAGGGATGGGGCTCCTCAACTTCGAGACTCAAGCAGCCCAGCTTCTGGCCACGGAGCCCGGGGTGCAGATCACCTCTGGCGGTTCGCTGACGGACGAATCCAAGCCTGTGCACAATCAGTACCTCGACTTCTTGGTCAACCTCGGGATCATCGGACTCGCGCTGTATCTCTGGACCGTAGGGAGAGCGATGATGGCAGCCTGGCTGTGCCCAGACGAGTGGCGCGGGCCGGCGAACACCCTGATCGTGCAGATGTTCGCCGTCATCTCCTTGCTCCTCTTCTTCGGTTCGGCGATCACGAACAAGCACCTCTGGCTCCTGATCGGGACCTCGATCGCTATGCACGCGCTGCCCGCCCGCCGAGCGGCTGCCGGATCGGCGCGGGTGAGGCCCTCGCTCAACCGCCCGGCTCCAAAGCCGGACTTCAAGTGCGATGATCGCGATCGATGAGTGACGCACGATGACCGCCGACGCCTCAGCCGCCCAAACGGAACCGGTCGCGCTCCGAGTCCGCGTGCGGCCATGGATGGCTGTCGCCGTCCTTATCGCCACGCTGGCGATGGCCGTCGTCGGCTACGGCCTTGCTAAGAGCCTTCCAGCTTCCCAGTCGCCAGTGTCGATCTTCTCGTGCTTCCGAACCAACGGCTTCCGTTGACGAGGCGCTCGTCAGGACATTCGAGAACCTCCTCGCGGCCGATGCGTTCGTGGCCAAGATCCAAGAGTCAGCAACGATCGCAGAAGTCCAAAGCTGACCGTGGCCGAAGTTGCGGCTTCGATCTCCACCACTCGGAGCCCCACCTCGTCACTGATCCAGGTTGCGGTGACGAGGCCGAATGCAGAAACCGCAGTCGCCATTGCCGAGATGATCCGTCCGACCGTCGATGACTTGCTCACGGTTGGGGGTGTCGACGCGTCGACCTTCTACCAGCAGGTCTTCCCCCAACCCTTCGTGCAGGAGCAGGCTCCGATATCGTCGTCTCTGGCCGTCGCTATCGGCGGCTTCCTCGGGCTGCTCATTGGCATTCTGGGCGTTCTCGTTTGGTCCCTGCGCCGGCCCGTGGTGACGACCTTTGCGGACATCGAGGACCTGGTCGGCTACCCGATCATCGCTGGCCTCCCCTCGCAGGCAGCCTGGTGGAGGCGCCAGCAGCCAAACACCTTCGATCCGCTGGCTGCGGCGGTTGTCCAGGTGCAGGCGACCGGGCTTGTCAGCGATGGCGGTGTCGTTGCCGTCGTTTCGCCCGATGCGGAGTGGGGGGCGAGGTTCGCCATCGATTTCTCAGCGCTGCTCGCTCAGGGTAGCGACCATCCCGTCTTTCTCGTCGATGGCGACTACCGTCGAGCTGATCTGACGGCCCGCCTTGGCGCCGATCATGTCGAAGGTTGGGATCGACTGGAACTGACCAACGGCGCAACGGTCACTGGCCTCGGTGCCGAAGTGCTGGGTTCGATTCCCACCGGTCTCTTCCGAGTTGCCGGATGTCGGAGACGGCGGTGCGCAAGCAACCTTTGTCCCGGTCGCTCGACTGGATGCCGGCCAGGATCGCGCCACGGTCGTGCAGCTCGGCAGCGTCCTCGAAGCGCTGGCCACCTCAGGCACCGTCGTCGTGGTTTGTCCGCCGGTCCCCGGCGACGTGCCGGCTGCTCCGGCAATCACGGCTGCCTCGGCCGTGCTGATCGTGGCCCGCATCGGGGCGACGACGCCCTACGAGATCGGACTCGTAGGCGAAATGGTCGCATCCCTCTCAGGTGCCCCGCCGGGGTCGTCGTGGTCGGCAGCGGATCGTCGGGCTCAATGCCGACGTCAACGCGCTAACAGCGCCAGCTCGGCCATCAGGGTCGTCGACGCCTCCAGCTCGAGCCCGGTCATCAGAGCGAGCCGAGTGGGATCACCGACCACGCTCATGATGCCGCTCTCGCCGAGCGAACGAATGGTCCGTTCCGATCCCAGCCGCTCGAGCATGGCGAGCGCCAGGTCGCCATAGCGGAGGCCGATCCCGGAACAGACGTTGACGACCGCGTGGTCGACACGCTCGGCGGTGGCGAGCCGAATCAGGGATCGACCCACGTCGTGGACGGAAACGAAATCCCTTTTCGTGGCAGCGTTGCGGAGGACGAGGGGGCCGCGGTCGTTCGAGCGAGCGGCTCGAGCGAACTCGGCGACCGGAAGGTGGTCAGGCTGACCCGGTCCGACCGGGTTGAAGACCCGGGCCACCACTGCTCCGCCCTGCTCGCTGACGTCCAGAACCGCACGTGTTCCGTGGAGCTTCGTTCGGCCGTAGGGCCCGGCGGGCCGCGTGGGATGATCCTCGTGGAGCCGCTCGGTGGTGGGCGGGCCGTACTCGGCTGCCGAACCGACGTGGACCAGACGGGTGCTGGTCACCGCCGCTGCACGGGCGACGAATCGAGCGAGGTCGACGTTCGCGGCCTGTAGTTCGCGATCGTCGCCCCTCAGGCGACCGCAGGCGTTGATCACTGCGACGGCCTCACCTACGAAACCGGCAAGGGCCACATGAGAGGCCGGGGGGAACAGGTCCGGCCTTCGGGATCGGTCGATCGATTCGACCGAAATCCCCATGATCCGGGCGGCCCGAATGGCCTCGGTGGCCAGCCATCCGCGACCGAGAACGTAGACGGGATGCATGAGCCTTCGACGGTAGCCTCGTCGAAGAGCAGACGTGGGGAGGCTCCTAGACACCCCAGGGTCGTAACTTGTCAAGCAGCGATCGGGTTCTTGTGGTTGGCGGTGGGCCCAGGCGGTGTGTTCGTTGTAGTGGGTGTGGGTGCGGAGGCAGCCGTGGAGGTAGCCGACGAGGCGGTTGCCGAGTGCTCGGAGGGCTTGGTGGTGGAGGTCGCCGGCGGCGCGTCGTTGGTCGTAGAAGGTGCGGCAGCCGGGGCTGGTGTGAGGCGAGCAGAACGCCCATTGGTCGATGGCGTCGTAGAGGCGCCGGTTGCGGACGTGGCGGGCGAGCACGGCCCGTTTCTTGCCGGACGCGATGGTGAGGGGTGACGTGCCGGCGTAGTTTCGGCGAGACTTGGCCGTGTCGTAGCGTTCGGGGTCGTCCCCGAACTCTCCGAGCACCCGGGCGCCGAGCACATCACCGAGTCCTGGCAGGGAGAGGTAGATGTCGGCGTCCGGGTGTTGCTCGAAATGGGTGGCGAGCTCGGTCTCGAGTTCGGCGATCGGCGTCGTTGAGCCCGGCGATGACGTCGACCAGCGGCTCGGGTGGTTGCCGCGAACGCTGTCGCGACCGCTGGCGGGTGCGGCGAGCTGGGGGGTGCGCAGCGCCTGTCTGGATCTCGGCGGCTCGGGTGTCGAGGTTGCGTTGGCGGCCGCCACGTTTCAGCGCTGAACGGATCTGGGCGACCGACAGACGGGCTGCCGTCGGTCGGGGTGCGGCGCTTTGGCCAGCACGGCGACAGTGTCGCGATGGGCGAGGTCATCGAAGGCTTCGAGTGCTGCGGGGAAGTACTCCCGGAGGTCGTTGCGGAGCCGGTTGGTGTGACGGGTCCGGTCCCAGATCAGGTTCTGATGGGCTCGAGCCAGGACCTTGATCCCGTCGGCGTCGTCGCTGTCACCGGCGATCGGGCCGGTGGTTGTGCCGGTCGGTGCGCACCAGATCAGCCAGCACCTTGGCGTCGCCCGGGTCGGACTTCGCGCCGGCGACGTTGTGTCGGTCCCGGTAACGCGACACCGACAACGGGTTGATCGCGTACACCTGATAGCCCGCGGCGATCAGCGCCTGGACCCACAGGCCCCGTTCGGTCTCGATGCCGACGACCACCTCAGACGGGATCGATCGGCGTGCTCGGCGATCAGCGCGTGCAACGCGGCGATCCCGTCGAGACCTTCAGGGCAGCCGTTTCGCGGCGAGCCTGTCGCCGGCTTCGTTCATCAGATGGACGTCGTGATGGGCCTCGGCCCAGTCATCGCCCACAAATACTGTCATCGTCTGTCGCTCCTCGTCGTCGATCCGGCATGTGCTGAGCCTGCGGGCTTCCCAGCGGCGACCTAATGGATCAGTGCTCGAAGCACGACACCCCATGAGCGCTTGACGGGCAGCCCGAACCAACCAGCCGGGGCACGATCTAGACCTAGGAATCCCAAGGCTCCAGGCGCAAGAAGTGCTCACCGGCCAGCGGCCCGGCACCAGCCTCACCCGAACCTCCGGACGACTGGTCGACCCCCATTAGGGTCATCGATCGGTTCGGGGTCGTTCCGGATCTCGTTGTCTCTCAGCGTGGCTCGAGGTTGTCGGCGCCGCAGCCTCGTCTCGCTCCGGGGGGCGGCCAGCCGTTCGGGCTCCGAAGCGGCAGGATCCTCTGAGCCGAAGCCTGGACCGATGAAACGGAGCCCACGCCACCTCTGGTTCCGGCGCCGGGTGGGGGTGTTCGATTGGCCTCGGCTCAGCGCCCGACGGCGGCCCGCGGGGGACCGGGGTGCCACGGACTTGGGATGGATGAGTTGAGCGTTGACGAGGTGGGGACGCGCAGCCCAGGACGGTTTGACCGATGCCGGGCGATCCTGACCGGCGGTTGGCGGCGGCTGGAGCGGCGGGACAGGAGCCCGGACGATACGACCGTGGGGCGGCGACGGACGATCAGTCAACGCCGACGGCCTCCATCGGACCAGGCACCGCGAGGGTGAGGCGATCGGCGCCCAGCAATACTCCTGCGGTCCGGTCGGTGACCGCCATCGTGCGGATGAGGTCACCAAGTGCGCCCAGTTCGTCCTCCGTCGTCTTCCCAGCGATCCCAGCGACCAGGATGCCATCCGCCGCCTCGAGCAACTCGGCGAGGGGAGCGTCCCCGTCGAATGCTGGTGCCAGGGCGATGGTGACATCGAATTCGTCGAGCTGCGTGACCAGATGGGCGACGATGGCGTTGGGTGCACCAGTGCTTCCCGTGCCGCTGGTGAGGAAGGGGAGGCCGGACCGTGATCCGTTGTCGATCGTGGTCACGCTGACCTGGACGCGCCCTTGGTCGATTTGGGCGTCCGTCACGCCGGGACGGTCCTGTCGATTCAGATAGTGGCTCAGCCCACCGCGTCCGAGATCGGCATCGACGAGAAGGGCCCGATTGCCGCGCTCGGCGGCGACGGTCGCGAGATCGATGGCGAGATCGAGCGCTCGGCGGTCCCGACTGCTGGGAACGAGTATGACCAGCTGCACCGGTCGTCTCCACCACCGATCGGTACCGGCTCGAAGGAGTGCGTACGCCGCGTCGTTTGGACTGATGTGATACGCCTCGTTTGGATGGTGGAGGTCGGGGATCGTCGCACGGAACGCGAGCCCGGAAGCATCGCACGCCTGCTGGAGACTGCCGACGCCGAGCGCTCGTCGAGCGGGCCAAAGCGCAAGAGCCAGGAAACCCAGGCCCAAACCCAGGAGTGCGCCCGCCACTGGGGGCCACATCTGGCTGGACTCGTCCTGTTCGGGCACGGAGGGTTCGTCGAACACGTCGACCAGCGCCGTGGTGATGTCCACGTCGGGCGTGGTGTCGGCCGCGACTTCCTGGAAGGTGGGCAGGATCTGCTCTGATATGGCGAGGACCTGTTCGGCTGAATCGGCTCTGACGGTCGCGCTGGATCAGTCCGGTGCCGACGGGGACGGACACCGTGAGGGACTTCTCGTCGAGCTCCTCGCCGGAAGCGACTGCGAGTTCGTCCCTGAACGAGGATGAGCCAATGAGGGATGCGTAGCTGCTGAGGATGGTCCCAGCCGAAGGTCCGCCAACCGTTGAGACGAACAGGGAGGTGGCGCTGAAAGTAGAGGGGCCGGAGTCGACTCGCGACAAGACCGACCAAACCGCCGAGGATGGTCGCTGCGACGAGGACAGCGACCGGCAAGAAGCGAGATCTCAGTACAGTACTCCCGAGTAGTGCGGACCTGCCCGCTGCGCATACGAGGGAACGAGGTCGGCGCGTCGGAGACAACGACGGACATCGGTGCGTCATTGGTCACGGGCCCGGTGTGCGTGCCCGCAGGTCGCACCGGCATAGTTGACACATGATCGGGCTCGACGCCGCCGTACTGCTCCTGCAGTGGGCTTCCGGACTTCTCCTTGCCGGATGGATCACCACCCGACACCGGCTCGTCAGCCGCGGCTACGGCTATCTCATCAGGCTCACGGCGGCCGTCCTGCTGGCCGGCGCGGTCTACGCGGTCCAGCAACGAGGGAAGCGCCCTGACGGTCGCCCCCCCGGCTGCCGTCCTGGTCCTTCTCGCTGTGTCCGGTCTTTCCGTGGGCGGCGCGCCCGAGCAACCGACGACGGACCCAACCCAATCTGGGACGTTGTCGTCGGTACTGCCGGTCTTCTCGGCCTCCTCCTTCATGTCGGAATGACGTACGATCCGGTCGGGCTGGCCCTGCTGCGTAGCGCCGTCGGGGCACTGTTCCTCGGGACCCTGACGTGCGGCATGCTGCTGGGCCACTGGTACCTGCTCCAACCCGGCCTCACGCGAGCGCCGCTCATCGAGCTGGTCTGGCTGCTCGTGGCGCTGTGGCCCATCGAACTGGCGACTCAGCTCTGGCCCATCGGCATGACCTCGGTGATCACCGGTGACATCAACGACGGCTCGGGTGGCCTACTCGGGTGGTTCTGGATCGGATGTGTGGTCCTGACCGTGATCCTGGTCATCGTGACCCGGCTGGCGCTCCGCGAGAGCCAGTACGAGGCTGTCATGGCAGCCACCGGCCTGCTCTATCTCGCCATCCTCACCGGGTTCGGCATGGATCTCATCAGTCGGGCCTTGCTGGTGCCGGCCTGACCGGTCGGTTTGTGGCGAGCGGTCGCGTCGGACGCTCGCCGGCGCAGCACCATCCGTTCCCACCAGCCTGCTCCCCATGCGAAATGCATGGTCATGAACGCGGGCGCAGTCCGAATGGCCACACCGGGGGGAACCGTCCGAGCCGAGTGCGCCGTGGCGGCCGCAACCCCGGCGGCGTAGGGGGCCATCATCGCTGCGCCGAGCCGGGGGTGACGGAGACTGGCCAGCGCAGCGGCGGCGGTCCACCCGACCAGCGCCGGGGCCACCAGATGGCGGACCTTGGTCGATTCGGGCCTGATCTGCATGACCTGGGCCTTCGCCCGGCCGTAGCGTCGGTACTGCCGACCCAGACCGCGGAGCCGCTGCTGGCTCACCCAACGAACCTTGATGGCCGGATCGAAGAGTAGCTGGTGACCGGCTTCTCGGACGCGGTGGTCGAACTCGTAGTCCTCGTTGGCCACCAGCCGCTCGTTCCAACCTCCGATGGAGCGAGCGACCTCCGATGGGTACGCGCCGTAGGCCAAGTGGTCCACGACCTGGATCGTGGTTCCGTGGTGGTACACCGAGTTGCCGACGCCGAAGGGTGATCCGAGGGCGACGGCGATCGCTCGTCCCATCGGCTCGGAGCTCGTCCCGTCCTTGCGTCCCCCAACGCCGCCCCAACGGCCGGTGACCAGGTGGTCGACCAGCCGTTCGACGTAATCGGTCGGGATGGTCGTGTGGGCGTCGACCCGGACCAACCACTGGCCCGAGGCAGCCCAGATCGCCCGGTTGAGCGCAGCTGGGATCACCCGGTCGGGGTTGTCGATCAATCGGATGCGCTCGTCGTCGATTGCGTGGTCGGCAACGATCGCGTGGGTGGTGTCATGCGAGCGACCGTCGAGGACAAGGATCTCGAGACGCGGGTAGCTCTGCTCTCGGATCGTGCGAAGGCATTCGTCGATGGCGGCCTCCTCGTTGAGTGTCGGCACGATGACCGTGACCAGCCCCTCGACGGGCGTCGCGGCTTGAAGCGAGTCCGCCGGCAGCCGATGGGGCGGATGGGCCAGAACCGCCCGCTCGGCACTCACCTCGAACCCGGTCACGAACTCGTCCCGGGGGAGCTTCGCGAGGTTGCCCAGCGCGAACCACTGGCGAGTGGTCGCGAGCTGGAGACCACACCGATCTAGCCTGTCGTAGACGTCCTCGGGGGAGATCCCTGGCGCGTCGATCGCTCCGGGTCGGCGGTCGATGAGCACGTACGGTCGGTCTCGGCGCAACACCTGCTCGAGGCTTGCCAGGGCCCTCAGCCCGCCGCCGTCAGCGTCGATTCGGATGAACCGGACCGGTTGTGAAGCTTCGATTGTCGAGTCCAGCCGATCGATCCAGCGATCGTGGGTCTCGAGGACGAGGTGGTGGCCCATCGGCGCGAGATCGAGGATCAGCGGGGCGAGCGAGGCATCGGCCGACCGGATCTCGATGCAGTTCGAGGTGGGGTCGAGGATCTCGCTCATCAGGCGGGAGACGGTCCGACGGTGGAGTCGGTCCCCGAGGATCATTCGGAATCGCCCGTTGCGGTCGACGAGAGCGTGGTCGTGGCCAGATCGGCGACCTGTTCGCAAACGGCCGACCAGCGGAAGTGGCGGTCGAAGTGGGCGTGCCCCGACCGCACGACAGCTTCTCGGAGCCGCTCGTCCTCGATGATGTCGCAACATGCGGCGGCGAAGGACCGGGGTTCATCGCCGATCAGGAGATCGGTGCTCGGCTCGACACCGAGCCCTTCGGCTCCGACCGACGTGGAGACGACGGGGATTCCCGTTGCGAACGCTTCGATGACCTTCAGTCGGGTGCCGCCTCCGATCCGGAGGGGCACGATGGACACATCGGCCCGTCGGAGCTCCGGTTCGAGGTCGGCCATCTCACCCAGGACCTTGACGTGGGGTCCGCCAATGCGACGGGCCAGGGCATCGGTGATCCGACCCACCACTCGAACGGAGACGCCGGGGTGGCGAGTCCGGATGAGGGGGAGAATCTCGGTGGCGAACCAGTCGAGGCCGTCGGCGTTGGCCTCGTAGGTGAGGAGCCCGACGAAGAGGAGCGTGGGGTGGTTCGCGTCGACGGGGCGGGAGTCGGCGCGCTCGAACGGTGGCTCGTATCCATTCGGGATGACATGCGTGGTGATCCGATGAGTGCGGTTCAGATCGATCCTGCTGCACACGACGGTGGCGTCGGTGCCCGTCTCGGCTTTTCGCTCGAGGCGCTGCCATCGGCGCTCATCCAAACCGTCGAGTGAGCGCGACACCGTGGCCCGGAGCCGGCCGACGGCGGCTCGCACACGTCCACCGCCGCCGGGCGCGGAGCGAGCCGATCGGCGGTGGGCGATGCGAGCGCTCTCGATGTTGTCGAAGTCGAGGATCGTGGTCCCCGAAATCGAGTACTGCAGCGCCATCCACGCATCGGTGTGGCTCCACCAGACCAGGTCGGGTTCGGTGTCGACCCGGTCCAGGATTCGGGGCACCGCCTTAGACCATTCGCCGCCGCAGAGGCGCCGAGGCCGGCGCGATGTGAGCCACCGGCCCAGTTGGACGGCACGCCCGTCACGGCGCGGGTAGGGAAGAACGTCGTAGCTGTGCAGAATGACCGACTCGGGTTTGTCGGCGGCCGAGGCATCGGCGTCGCGACTGAGGGCGACCAGGTGGACGTCGCCGACCTGGGCCAGGCCCTCGACCTGGCTGGCCAGACGGAGCCGGTAGCCGTTGTTGCGGGGCCACGGCACGTCTTTGGCGAACATCAGGATGCGCGGCCGATTCACGAGGCGGCTCGATCCGTCGGTGGCCACGGGCCGGTCAGGCGACGAAGAGCTCACGTGTGCACCGCTCGCGGTCGTGTTCGAATCGGGCGACGATGGCGCCGATGCGGGGTGGGAGGTCGATGTGCGCTGTGGTCATGGGATGGGCCCCGGCCCTTCACAACGCTCCCGGTCCGACCGGAAGCTGCTGTTGGAGTGCCGTGGTCGGGCCAAAAAGATCGCCGTTCTGCTCGACGCGCTGCAAAACGACGTCATGGGTGAACGAGAGCTCGCCACCCCCGGCTGCCTCGTCGACCTCGTCCCACGAGACCGGAGTCGACACGGTAGGCCGGGGTCGGGCCCGAAGCGAGTACGCTGCGATCGTCGTCTTGTGGAACGCGTTCTGGCTCCAGTCGATGAAGACCTTGCCCTTGCGTTCGACCTTCGCCACGGTCGTGAGGGTCCGTCCCGGCATCAGCCTGTCCATGAGCCGGCCCACGGCCAGCGCGAAGTCGGCGGCGTCGTCGTGCGTAAGCGACCCGTGGATCGGGAGGTACACCTGGAGACCCTTGGATCCTGAGGTCTTCGAAAAGGCCTCGAGTCCGATCTG
Source organism: uncultured Acidimicrobiales bacterium (assembly GCA_963697385.1). GTDB lineage: Bacteria > Actinomycetota > Acidimicrobiia > Acidimicrobiales > CAWCAL01 > CAWCAL01. The sequence goes on along the minus strand of CAVONU010000001.1, from coordinate 230,385 downwards.
GTCGAACAGCGACCGAAGCCCCAGCGCCACCTCGGCGCATTCGGGCATGCCGGCGGGCGGACCGGGATCGAGATCGAACACGATCATGTCCGGCCGCTCGAGGTCCCGATACTGCGCCATCGGGGCGTGGAGCTCGAGCGCGGCCAGATTGGCGGCCCACACGAGCGTGGGGAGGTCGTCGATCACGCAGTACTCGATCGGGCTCTTGTGGTCGCCCGGTCCGGTCGCGACTTCGACCCAGTCGGGCCGGTGATCGGGGCATCGCTTCTCGAAGAAGGACACCCCGTCGACACCGTCGGGAAAGCGACGGAACGTGATGCACCGTCCGCTGAGGTGCGGCAGCATGACCGGAGCGATCGCCCGGTAGTACGCGAGGACCTCACTCTTGGTCGTACCGGTCTCCGGATACAGGACCTTGTCGAGGTTGCCGAGGCTCAGGACCCGGTCCTCGACCGAGACCGACACGCGGTCGGCCACCGATCAGGCGCTCCGCTTCTGATCCTCGGCCCCGCCGGCCCGGCGAGCCTGCTTGGCTTCCTCGACGCTCTTCTCCAGCGCCGCCATGAGATCGACCACCGGCTGGACCGGCGCGGTGGCGACCTCGGTGAGGACGTCCTGACCGTCGGCCTTGCGCTGGATCAGATCGAGCACCTGCTCGCGGTAGGTGTCGGTGTACCGCTCACCGTCGAACTCGGTCGACAGCGAATCGACCAGCTGCTCGGCCATCTGGAGCTCGGCCTCGGGCAGTTCGATCTCGGCGAGATCCTGGAACTCGTCGATTTCGGCCGGATCGCGGATCTCATCGGGATAGACGAGGGTGGCGAGGACCAGGTGGCCGTCGACCGGTCGGATCGCAGCGAGATGCTGTCGGCCCCGCATGACGAACCGGGCGATGCCGGCCCGGCCGGCTCGGGTCATCGCTTCGGCCAGGAGGGCATAGGACTTGGCCAACGCGGGATCGGGCGCCAGGTAGTACATCCCGTCAAAGTGGATCGGATCGATCTCGTCGAGCGAGACGAACTCGGCCAGATCGATCGAGCGCGAGGCCTCGGGGTCGAGTGCCGCGAGCTCGTCGTCGGTCACCACCACGTAGTTGTCGGGCGACACCTCGTAGCCCCGGACGAGAGCGTCGTTGGGGACGTCCTCGCCGTCGAGCGCGGAGACCTTCTTCAGCCGGATACGGCTCCCGGACCGGGAGTCCAGCTGGTTGAAGCGGACGGTCTTGCGGGACACAGCGGTGTACATCCGCACCGGGACGTTGACGAGCCCGAAGCTGATGGTGCCGGTCCAGATGGCTCGAGGCATGGTGATCCCCCTGTGGCGCGGTCGGTCGGGTGTGACCGCACGGTGTTGACAGGCCCGCGCCCCTTCCATCACTCTACGTGGGTTCGGCGGAGTTCTGCATGGGCAGGGTCGCGCCGGATCTGTAACCATGTCAGTATCGTGTTGTGTGGCATCAGCGCGCGTTGTGCTGAGGCGGGAGATTCGGGCGGGGGGACGTTGCGAGTCGAGCTGCATTGAGAACCATCGAATCTAACTCTGCTACGGCGGCGACGGCGGACCTTGCCGCACGCGCGTCTCGCCCCTCGGCCGAACGTGTCGACACGCCCCTGGTCGCGTTCAGCCACGTGGCGCTCGCCGTCGCCGATCTGACCTCCCTGATCATCGCGTCGCGGGTTTTCGATCTCTGGAATCGCACCACGCTGCCCTTCGTGATCGTGTCCTGGCTGCTGCTGTCCCGTGGCTACACCCGGCAGCGGCGACTGGTCCGCTCGGCCGGACAGGACCTCAACCAGGTCGTCTCGTCTGTCGGCGCCGGCACGGTCACCGCCGCCCTCGTCGCGGTCCGGACGCCGTGGGTGGCCAACTCCCTCCTCAACGCCGCTCTGCTCGCGGCCGGACTGCTCTTGCTCTCCCGCCTCGTCATCTTCGGCATGGTGCGGATCCTCCGGCAGGCCGGAAAGGGTACCGAGCCCACCATTATCGTCGGGGCAGGGCCCGCTGCCGGCCGGTTCGCCCGAGCGGTGACCCGCAAGAAACAAGTGGGTCTGGACGTCGTCGGGTTCGTCGACCGTGAGGCGTGCGACGACCTCCCGGCCCCCTATCTGGGCGATATCGAATGCCTGCCCGACCTGATCGAGCAATATCAGGCGAGGCACGTCATCCTGGCGTTCTCCAAGATGGGCGACCGGGAACTCGTCCGCCAACTGCGCCAGTTCCGCAACCTGCCGGTGCAGTTCCACTCGGTTTCCCGGCTGTTCGAGTTCGAGCCGAGCGATCCCGTCGCCAGCGACATCGACGGCTATCCGGTGAACAGCTTCGGTCCGCCGGTGACCGATCGTCACAACTGGATGGCCAAGCGGGCCTTTGACGTGGTCGTGTCCGGGGTACTCCTGGTCATCACGGCACCGGTCATGCTGCTGTGCGCCCCGGCGGTTCGAATGACCAGCCCGGGGCCGGTGCTGTTCAAGCAGAAGCGGGTGGGCCATGGTGGTGAGCCCTTCGAGATCCTGAAGTTTCGCACCATGGAGGTCAACGACGACTCGGAGACCACCTGGACGGTCCACCGGGACCCGCGGATCACCCCCGTGGGCCGATTCCTTCGCCCGACCCACCTCGACGAGCTTCCGCAGTTGTGGAATGTGCTCCGTGGGGACATGTCGGTCGTCGGACCCCGGCCCGAGCGACCTGCGTTCGTCGACAAGTTCAGCGCGACAGTCGACGGGTACGATGACCGGCACCGTGTGCCGGCCGGCCTGACCGGTTGGGCCCAGATCAACGGCTACTGGGGAGATACCAGCATCGAGGATCGGGCCCGGCTCGACAACCGGTACATCGACAGCTGGTCGCTGTGGACCGATCTGAAGATCCTCGTTCGCACGGTGCCGACCCTCTTTCGTCGCTCCGGGTAGCCTCGCTCCTCATGTCGACCGCGGTCTGGGTGGTGGGTACGGCCCGCAGTGGGACGAGTTGGGCCTTCTATCTGGTCGCCTCCCATCCGGACATGTCGATGGGATATGAGAGCAAACTGCCCATCGAGGGCATCACGGTGTACGAGCGATGGCGGGATCGACTCACCGGCCCCGACGCCATGGCCGGATTCCTCGAGGACCTCCGCCGGACGATCCCGGATCCGACGAACAAGGGCAACAACGAGGTCGTGTATGGGCAGCCAGACGTGGCTGAGCGGCTCTTCGAGGTCCACGAGGCGTCACCATCCTGGGCCACGATCTGCGCTCACTTCTTCCGATCGATCGAGGGAACGTCGCACTGGGGCAACAAGATGCTGCGGATCGAACTATCGCCCGTCATCGAGGAACACTGGCCCGACAGCCGGTTCCTCGTGCTCACCCGGGACCCCCGCGGCGTCGTGACTTCACAGGGCAAGATGTTCGGCCATTCCATCGAGTACGCCGCGCTCTACTGGCTGACCCACGCGAACTGGGTGATCGAGCGGCTGGGTGTCGACCCTCGCTACCGAGTGGTCGACGTCGCCCAGCTTGCGGCTGATCCCCGGCCCCACCTCGACTGGGTTTTCGAGGAGTCCGGACTGTCGACCGAGCCGACCGAGTCTCTGGTCCAGCGCTACCCGGGCGACCCGGAGCGTCTCAACCAGTGGCGGAACAACCTCGACCCGAAACGCCAGCGGCGGATGGAGGAGTATTGCTACGACCAGATGCTGGCGCTCGGGTACCGGCCGGAGTTCGCCACGTCGTCTCGGCCGATCGGAATGCTCCGCAGCGTGAGGGCCCAGGTGTCCACCCACGGCCGGACCCTGTTCCGCGATCCGCGGGCACTGGTGCGCAAGCGTGCCTTCCAGCGCATGGTGACCTCGATGCGCTCAAGCCGATGACGGCGGTGCGGGCCCGATGAGCACGCATGCACGTTCCGGCCGGAGCGGATCGGGCCGTTATCGCGCCGACCTGAGCGTGGCCCTGCGTTCGGTCCACGCCCGCCCGGTCGCCTCCCGGATCTTGTTCCTTCACCTCCCCAAGGCGGGCGGCACCTCGATCATTCGTGCCCTCCGCCTGGCGATCGGCCCCCGGCACCTCCTGCGGCCCACCACGCAGTTCATGCTGTCGGTCGCGGCGTCCGACGAGATGGCCGCCGCCGCCAGCATGACCCGACGCCAGGCGCGCGATGTGCTGCTTCGCTACGCGCTGGCCGATGAACGAGCGCGCTTCGTGGGCGGCCACTTCTGGTTCCACGAGGCGATCTTCGCCGCCTGGGACCCGCCCTGGCAGCCGGTGACGCTCTTCCGCGACCCGGTCGAGCTCTGGTTCTCGAACTGCTGCTACAACCTCGGCTCCGGCGAACCCAGCGGATCTCCTGCCGCTGGCCGAGTTCGTCGAGTCCGACAGCCGCAATGCTGGCCGTGATCAGGTCGACGGCCGCTGCCGGCCACATCCGAGGCGGATCCTCGCAGCGAAGCTCGGCGTCGACGAGGCGATCGCCAACCTCCACCGTGCGCTGGTCGGCGTGCTCGAGGAGCTCGATCGGTTCGCAGACGGCTACGAGCAGCAATTCGGGCTCCGCCCCTCGTTCGGCCGGCGAAACACCGGCGAGGCCCGTCAACGGGCACCCATCCCGGTCGAGCTGCGGCAGCGGGTCGCCGAGCTGTGTGCGCCGGGCCGGCGGCTCTACGAGGAGGCTCGATCTCTCTCGGGCTGAGCCGGGGCACCGCCCCGTGGATCAGGAACACGAGGATGGCGCTCATCAGCGGCGCCAGGAGCATCGAGCCGGCCGACAACTCGGTTGGCCAGGCCAGCGTGTAGAGCGTGGCGTACAGCCCGAAGAAGAGCGTCCAGCCCGCTAGGAAGGACAACCCGAAGCGAACCGCTGAGATCAGGGGGGAGGGTCGGGGCCGCAACCAGACGTCGACGAGGGCGGAGGTCAGCAGCGGGGGCAGGATTGCGGCAGGGATCGCGAGCCCGTCGAGCAGGGTGACGGCCACCCCGAGCAGCCCACCGGTGATGGTGACCGCCCCGGCCGGGAGCCGCCAGCGCGAGGTGAGCCACGCGAGACCGACGGTCAGGATGATCGTGGACAGCAGGATCGACGCAATGCCCGCCGCAGCGACGTACTCGCTCTGGAGGTTGTTCGATATGAGCGCCTGGCCCGGCAGGGGGGTAGTAAACCCGCTGAGGAAGGTGAGGATGAAGGCCCACAGGAAGAGCAGCTGGCTGGTGGCGAGCACGACCGGAAGGAAGGTCCGGAGCGACCGGTCCGCGCCGGCACCGGCCAACGCGGAGCGGATCGGACTGCTGGTGACGAGCATCGTGCCGGTGAACAGCATGAGATGGGGCGGACTGAGGAGGGCGTCGATCGACGTCTCGATCCCGAGCAGCGTGTGCCAGAAGCCGTCGCTGACGCCGCCGACGCCGAAGATCACCAGACCGATCAATCCGAGGCCGTACCCGGGTGGCGGGCTGACCCTGGCCCGGCCGTCGTGAGCGACGATGGAGACCTTGAAGATCCAGGCCGCCGTCGCGAGATAGCCGGTGTAGAACACGGCGTGCCAAGGTGTGAAGAAGGACTCCAGCTCGGGGGTGTTGCGGTGGGCCCAACCGTCGAGGACGAGTCCGCCGATCAGCCATGTGCACAACGACGCGGTGACCAGGTCGCGTCGCCGACCGAGCGAATCGGCGGACCTTGAGGGAGCAGGGGTGATGACCGACATGGAGTCCTAACGTGACGACACGAGCCACCAGCCGGGTATGGCCCGGGTTCGATCGTACCGGCGGCCTTTGCACGGTCGGAGGTCGCTCTCCAGACTTGAGGGCTGGAGGCCTCCGTCGCGCGGGACGACCACGAGGACATGATGGACCGATGATCGGAATCTTGCTACGGGCGCGGCTCGCGTTGCGCTGCTCGCCCCGTCGACAAAGGCGCGCGTGCAAGCCCTCTCGCTCCGTCGGCGATCGCAGGCCGCCTGGCTCCGCGGGCGCCTCCGCGAACGGTCCGACGGTCGTGTGCTGGGGGTCGGCCGGTTCGACCCTGCCGTCGCGGCCGATCTGCTGGCCCTCGGTGCCGACATCGTCGACTACCGTCCGCTCAACCGCGAGGCCAACATCATCGCCGACCTCGGAGTCGACGGCGTCGCCCTGAACGGCCCCTACGACCTCGTGGTGGCTCAAGAGGCCGGACCGGCCTCGACCATGCCCGAGCGGATGGCCCCGATGCTGGTGGCGGCCCTGGCGGACGGCGGGCGCATGATCATCACGACCAGCACAGGTGATCCGATTGAGCCCGCCCTCCGGGCGCTGGATGGCGTCTGCGTCGACGCCGAGCTCCTTCGGGCCCGCCGCGGGCTCGGGCTCGAGGTGACCGTCCCGTGAGCCTGCTGCGCGCCCCGTCCACCCTCGTCCTCATGTACCACCGCGTCGCGGCGGTGCCGCGGGATCCCTTCCGCCTCGCCGTGCATCCCGATCGTTTCGCCGACCATCTGGCCGTCCTAGCCGAGCGGGCCGAGGTCGTGCCGCTCCCTGCGGTCCGCACGGCGGCCACCGGGCCCCGGGTGGCCATTACGTTCGACGACGGCTATCGCGACAACCTCGAGCGGGCCGCCCCGGCGCTGGCGAGCCGGTCCATGGCGGGCACCGTCTTCGTGACCACGAGGATCTTCGACGATCTCCGGCCGTTCTGGTGGACGCCGTCGAGCACCTCGTCCTTGACGCCGAGCCCGGCGCGGCCGACGTCCTGGAGCTGGACCTGGGCCGGCGGTTCCGCTTCGACGTCAGGGGGGACGAGGCTCGGGACCGGTCGCTGCAGGTCCTGGCCCGCGTGCTCCGGCCGTTGGCGGATCGGGTCCGGCGCGGTGCGCTAGCCGCCATCAGCCGGCAGATGGGCACCCGATCCGAGCCCTGCACTTGCCACGCCCTTCTGGATCGAGGCGGCGTCGCAGAGCTGATCCGGTCCCCCGGGGTGTCGGTCGGTGCCCACACGGTGGACCACCTGCGCCTCGACGCGCTCGATGAACACGATCAGCTGCGGCAGCTCGAGCGATCGCGCACCGATCTGCGGTCTCTCGGTGCCGAGGTCCGCACGGCAGCCTATCCCTTCGGCGGTCACGGTGACTGGGACACGAGGTCGGTCCGAGCGGCCAAGACCTGTGGCTTCGACCTGACGGTGACGGCGATCGGTGGCGACGTGACCCCCCGGACGCCGCGGCACCGCGTGCCACGGCACGCGGTGCGGGACTGGGACGGTGCCGAGTTCGCCCGTCGGCTGGATCGTTGGTTCGCCGGCCTGGAGCTGATGTCGTGAGCGACGTTCCACCGTCGGGGACACCCCCGACCGGCATTGGCGACTCGGGCGCCGACCCCGTGTCCGGTCTGAAGGACCAGGCGGTCAGCAACGGACTGTGGGCGCTGGTCTCCCTGACGGGCAGGCGGGCGATCTCGTTCCTGTCGGTGGCGATCCTGTCCCGGCTCTTGTTCGACGACTACGGCGCGGTCGCGGCGCTGATGACCACGCTGTTCTTCCTCGAGGTGGGCCTGGATCTGGGCCTCGGCGCTGCCGTCATCTACGAGCAGGAGGAGGGTCAGAGCCGCCGGGTTGACGTGGCGTTCACCGCCAACCTCTCGGTCTCGGCGCTGCTGGCGGCCGCGGTCTTCCTGGCCGCACCGGCCCTCGGGAGGTTCTTCCATGTCGAGGAGTTCGACGACATGTTCCGGCTGCTCGGCGTGGCGGTCCTGATCCGGGGGCTCTTCCAGATCCCCGATGCGCTCCTGAAACGCGACCTCCGGTTCCGGTCTCGCACCGCTATCACGTTCGTCCGGGCCATGACGCGGATGGTCGTGGCCGTCGGGTTGGCGGCTACGGGCGTCGGCGTCATGTCGGTCGCATGGGGACTGGTGGCGGCCGAGGTGGTCGGGTCGGCCGGCGTCATGATCCAGACCCGGTACCGACCTCGCCTCCGCATGGATTGGCCCGTGATGTCCAGCATGCTGCGGTTCGCCGGGGCGATCCTTGGGATCCGGCTCGCCGGCCAACTGGCCCTCAACGGCGACTACCTGGTGGTGGGCAGCCAGCTGGGGGACACTGCGTTGGGCTTCTACTTCAACGCCTTCCGCCTTCCCGAGCTGACCATCCTGGCGGTGGGCCTGGCCTTCTCCGACGTGGCCTTCCCCGTGTTCTCCGGGCCCGGACCGGCGGCGCCCCCAAGCTTCAGTCGGGTCTGCTGAGCTCCTTGGAGTTGCTCTGCCTGTATGGCTTTCCCGCCGCGGTCGGCCTTGCGATCAACGCCGAGTCGGCGGTCCGGGTGGTGTTCGGTGCGGGCTGGGCGCCATCGGTCGAGCCGATGGTCGCGATCTCGCTCGCCGCCGGACTGATGACCATCGCCTTCGCGTCCGGCGACATCTACGCTGCCACGGGACGGCCCAATGTCCTGCTGACCATGATCATCGTCCACATCCCGATCCAGTTCGCCATCTTGTTCGTCGGCACCAACTGGGGGATCGATGGAGTGGCCTGGGCCCAGCTGATCTCGATCTCGCTCGCCGTGCTCGTCCGCGTGGTGGTCGCCAGCAGGGTGATCGGCGTCCCGATGGGGGATCAGGCCCGATCGATGATGCCGGGCGTCTTCGCCGCCCTCGGTGTCCTTCTGGGCTCACTCCCCGTCGTTCTCGCGCTCGACCCGGGGCTGGTTTCGCTTGCGCTGGGCAGCCTGGCCGGCATCGTCGGAGCGACGGTGATGGTCTGGGTGCTCGCTCGGCCCACCTTCACCGCGGTCCTCGCCATGGTCCGGAAGGTCGTGCGTCCGGGGCGCTGAACCGGCCGGATGCCTTGCCGGAGCCCTGATCCGATCGTTACCCTCCGCATCCAGCACACGGACGAGCACCCAGGGTCGGGGACAGCGGATGCAGCGATTGCGACGGATCACACGGCGAGTCTTCTCGCTGGTTCGGCCGCGCTTGGTCGACATCGTGGTGCTGTCGCTGCCCATGCCCACCTCGCTGTGGAAGGGTGAGAATCCCGTTGCGGGCACCAAGTTCAAGCTGAAGCTCGTCGCCGACGCCGACGATCCCGATCTGGCGAAGCACGAGCCCCGGTGGCGGCTCCGGCAGTGCCGCAAGGACTTCGCCAGGGGGGCCTGGTGCATCCTGGCCATCGACACCGAGATCGACGAACCGATCGGGATCCTGTGGGCGGCGACGGAGACGAGGGGGCTCAACCCGCTGGGCGGGCCCTACGTCCGTCTGGCCGCCGACGAGATCTACGTGTACGCCCTCTGGGTCGACCAGCGGTACCGACGCACGGGGGTCGGTCTGGCGCTGGCGGCGGAGTACACGGCGCAGCAGGCGGTCCGAGCCTCCGATGTCAACTGGCTGCACGTGATGGTCGAGGCCGAGAACGAAGCGTCCATCTCCCTGCTCATCGACGGGTGGCACATGTGGGTGTCCCAGCGGGGCAAGTTGCTGAAGTTCGGCGGGTCGGTCTGCGTCCTGGTGCCGGGAACGGCCACACCACGCTTCGGACCGTTCTCCCGCAGGGGCCGCCACTCCGGGCACGGTCTCGCGGTGCCGGGCAAGCCACCGGGCTGGACCCACGCTGCCGGCGAGGTGTTCGAACCGACACCCCCGATCGCCGAAGTTGCCGAGGCGCTGACGCGGGGTCCCGATTGGGAGGGCATCGACTGAGATGAACATCGACCGTGATCGCATCGCATGGGCCTACGAGCGCCGGTACCGGCGCCTGGTCCGCAAGTTCTTCCCCGAGAGCGCCACGACCTTCTTCGACCCCGCGGACTTCCCGTGGGTCGCCGAGGTCGAGGAGGACTACGGGCGGATCCGGGCCGAGGTCGATCGGCTGCTCGATCGGGTCGAACGGATCCCCGGCTTCCAGGATCTCGATCCCCGGCAGGTGGCGCTGACCGAGGACGACCGGTGGAAGACCTATCCGTTGGTCATCTTCGGGACCCCCCACCCCGAGGCGCAGTCGACCTGCCCCCGGACGTTCCGCGCCCTACAGAAGGTGCCACGGCTCGAGAATGCGTTCTTCTCGATGTTCGACGCCGGCAAGGAGATCCCGCCCCACGGGGGTCCCACCAAGAGCCTGCTGCGGTTCCACCTGGCCACCAAGGTGCCGGAGCCGGCCGACCAGTGCGGGATCCGGGTCGGCAGCGACATCCGTCAGTGGGAGGAGGGCCGGAGCCTGGTCTTCGACGACACCCACGACCACGAGGCGTGGAATCGGACCGACGACTTCCGCGTCGTCTTGTTCGTCGACTTCGTGCGCCGGTCGCCGGCCCCGTGGGCGCCCGCCACCTGGATGTCGGTGCAGATCGCTCGGCGGTCCCAGGCGGCCCGGGACGTCAAGGCCCAGCTCCAGCAGATCCGCACCGTCGACGGTCCGACCGGCTGATCCTGAACCGGCCGGGGCGTCAGGCGGCCTCGGAGGACGGCGCCGGATCGAGCAACCGCTTACGCAGCTGCGATGCGGTCAGGGCGGTCCGTCCCAGGCCGACCCCGCAGCGGACCCGGACGATCTCTCGCACCGTGTTGGACCATTGGGCCTTGTACGACTCGTTGCCCCGCAGGAGATCGAGCTCGAAGATGCCGTTCCGGACCGCATCCTCGAGGGCCCGCCACAACAGGATGCTGCCCGCCCCTCGCCACTTCTTCGAGTCCATCAGACGACCCGATTGGTAGTAGCTGCGTCGGCCGCCCAGATCGAAGTGCACACCGGCGGCCCCGACCTCGTCGCCGTCGCGCAGCTGGAACTGCACCGCCTCACCCCGGGCCGATCCGGCCTCGATCGCCCGCGTGAGTGCCGTCCAGTGGGGTGGGATCGCCGTGCGGTCGGTGTGGCGCTCGACGTGCAGGTCCCGCAGTTCGGCCGCGGCTTGCGCTGCCTCGGCCCGGGGAACGCGCCGGAAGACGATGCCGTCCTTGTCCAGGCGGCGCCCCGTCGGTCCGATCTGGTTGCGCACCTTGCGGTGCTGCTGCTTCAGCCACGCATCGAGGTCGACCGGGAGGCGCAGCGCCGGTGAGACGTGGCGGCGCACGATGATGGAACGTGAGGGGAGCGCCGCCATCAGGAGTCCGAACGGTTCGACCCCGTCGAAGTCCAGGACCCGCTGACCCGGGCGGGTGAGCCAGGCGCCGATCGCAGCTACGGCGGCTGCCTCACGGCCGGGCTCGGCGATGAGGTCCAGGTGGTCGGGCTCGAGCGGTCCCTGGCCCATCATCTCGACGACGTCCAGCCCCAGCCGGCGCCGCCGCTGCACGGCCAGCCCCCCGATCAGCCGGGAGTCCTCCAGCACGAGCACGAAGACCGGCTCGCCGGTGGCGGTGGCATCGAGCCACCAGGTGCGGAGAAACGGCGACGGGTACGGCTGTCGAGCCACCAGCGCGTCCCACTCGGCCGCGAAGGGGCCGAGTGAGCGTCGGGTCACGAGGTCCATGGCGGCGCTCTCCTGCCGGTCGAACGGACCGCCCGCTTCAGCGGGCGACGAAGTACTTCGCCCGGGGATGGTGGCAGATCAGCGCGGAGGTGGTCTGCTCGGGCTGGAACTGGAACCCGGTCTCCTCGCTGACCTCCAATCCGATCCGGTCGGCGCCGAGCAGCTCGGCCACCGTCTCGTTGTCCTCCAGATCCGGGCAGGCCGGGTAGCCCCACGAATACCGCCCGCCCCGGTACTTCTGGCGGAACAGCCCGTGCAGGCTGGGCCCGTCCTCGTCGACGAATCCCCACTCCTCGCGGATCCGATGGTGCCAGAACTCGGCCAGCGCCTCGGCCATCTCGACGCCGATGCCGTGGAGCAGGAGATAGTCGTGGTAGGCGTCGGCCTCACGCCGAGCGTTGGCCGCGTCGCTGATACGTCCGCCCATCGTCACGATGTGGAACGCGGCGTAGTCGAGCTCGCCCGAAGTCGATCGGTCGGAAGAAGTCGGCGATACACAGGTGCGGGGCTTCGGACTGGCGCGGGTACGAGAAGCGGGCCAGCTCGGCCGATCGGTCGGGCCCGTCCCAGATGACCACGTCGTTGCCGTCGCCGTTGGCGGCGAAGTAGCCGTACACCAGCGACGGCACGAGGAGGTCCTCCTCCTTGCAGCGGCCGAGCTGCTCGCGCAGGATCGGCCGGATGCGTTCTTTGAACTCGTCGTCGGTCTCGACGGTCTCGGTGCCGTCCGGGCCGGTCGACTTCTCCGGCCGGTACCCCCACTGGTTGCGGAACAGGGCGGTCTCGTTGATGTAGGCAGCGATGTCGTCGACCGCGATGCCCTTCATGACCTTGCTGCCCAGGAACGGCGGCTCGAAGACCGGGTTGTCGGTCGCCACGTCGGGTGAACGGTCGGGGAGCGTGGCCGGGTCGGCGGCGGCGCGGTGCTGGTGCTGCGGTCTCGGCCCTCGGGGACCGTGCCGAAGTCGGGATCGTCGTCGCCGGTGCGCCGGATCTCGCCGAGACGGTCCATGACCCGCAGCCCCTCGAAGGCGTCCTTGCCGTAGAAGAGCCGGCCGTCGTAGACCTCGCGCAGATCGCGCTCGACGTAGCTGCGGGTGAGGGCGGCGCCGCCGAGCAGCACGGGGATGTCGCAGCTGGCGAGCGTTGAGCTCCTCGAGGTTGTCCCGCATGATCAGCGTGCTCTTGACCAGCAGGCCGCTCATGCCGATGGCGTGCGCGCCGACCTCGGTGGCCTTCTCGATCATCTCGGCGATGCCGACCTTGATCCCGATGTTGTGGACCTCGTACCCGTTGTTGGTGAGGATGATGTCGACCAGGTTCTTGCCGATGTCGTGGACGTCGCCCTTGACCGTGGCCAGGACGATGCGGCCCTTGCCCTCGTCGCCCTCGATCTTCTCCATGTGGGGCTCGAGGAAGGCGACCGAGGCCTTCATCGTCTCGGCCGACTGGAGCACGAAGGGCAGCTGCATCTCGCCGGACGCGAACAGCTCGCCCACCACCTTCATGCCGGCCAGGAGGGTGTCGTTGATGATGTCGAGGGCCTTCGTGCCCTCGTCCAGCGCCTCCTGGAGGTCGTCGGTCGAGTCCGTCGCGCTCGCCGTCGATGATGCGTTGCGAGAGTCGCTTCTCGACTGGCCAGTCCGACCGGTCCTCCTGGACCGCCTCGGCGACCTTGACGTCCTCGAAGACGTCGAGCAGCGCGGTGAGCGGGTCGTACTTGTCGTCGGTGCCGTCGCCGCCATCGGTGCCCCGGCGGTCGTAGATGAGGTCGAGCGCGACCTCCGTCTGTTCGTCGGGGATGCGGCTCAGCGGCAGGATCTTGCTGGCGTGGACGATGGCCGAATCGAGACCGGCCTCGACGCACTCGGCGATGAAGACCGAGTTGAGCACGTGCCGGGCGGCGGGTTTCAGGCCGAAGCGACACGTTGGACACGCCGAGCGTGGTGTACACGCCGGGGAGCTCGTCCTTGATGCGGCGGATCGCCTCGATGGTGGCGATGGCGTCGCGGCGCAGGTCGTCGTCGCCGGTGGAGAGGGGGAAGGTGAGCGCGTCGAAGATCAGGTCGCCCGGTTCCAGCCCGTACCGGTTCACGGCCAGGTCGTGGATCCGGTGGGCGATCCGCATCTTCCACTCGACGTCGCGGGCCTGGCCCTCCTCGTCGATGAGCAGGCAGATGACGGCGGCGCCGTACTCGCGGGCGAGCTTCATGACACGGTCGAGCCGCTGAGCCCTCGCCGTCGCCGTCCTCGAGGTTGGCCGAGTTGAGGATGGCCCGGCCGCCCATCCACTGGAGGCCGGCCTCCATCACCTGGGGTTCGGTGGAGTCCAGGACCAGCGGCACGCTGGACTGGGTGCAGAAGCGGCTGGCGACCTCGTCCATGTCGGCGGTGCCGTCGCGGCCGACGTAGTCGACGCAGAGGTCCAGGATGTGCGACGCCCTCGCGCACCTGGTCCTTGGCCATCTGGACCGTGCCGTCCCAGTCGCCCTCCAGCAGGGCATCGCGGAACTTCTTCGAACCGTTGGCGTTGGTGCGCTCGCCGATGATCAGGAACGAGGTGTCCTGCTCGAACGGGACGAGGCTGTAGATCGAGGTGGCGCCGTCCTCGTGGGTCGGCTGGCGCGGGCGCCGGCTCCAGGTCGGCCACGGCCGTGGCCAGCTGGCCGATGAAGTCGGGTGTGGTGCCGCAGCAGCCGCCGACCACGCCGATGCCCAGCTCGCTGACGAACCGGGTCTGGTACTCGACGAACTGCTCGGCGGTCAGGTCGTAGTGCATCTGGCCGTCGACCACCGACGGCAGCCCGGCGTTGGGCAGGCACGAGATGGGGATCCGGGAGTGCTGGGACAGGTAGCGGAGGTGCTCGTGCATCTCGCCGGGACCGGTCGCGCAGTTGAGTCCGATCACGTCGGGTCGCATCGCGTCGAGGGCCGACGAGGGCGGCGCCGATCTCGGTGCCGGGCAGCATGCGTCCGGTGAGCTCCATGGTGACCTGCACCTGGAGCGGCACCGCCTGATCGAGCTCGCGCATGGCCGCCCGGCAGCCGTTCATGGCGGCCTTGGCGCCCAACAGATCGAACTGGGTCTCGATGATGAAGAGATCGATGCCGCCTTCGAGCAGGCCCAGCGCCTGCTCGTGGTACAGGTCGCGCAGCTCGGCGTAGCGGATGTTGCCGAGGGAGGCGAACTTCGTGCCCGGTCCGATGGAACCGGCCACCAGGCGGGGATCGCCCGGCGAGGACATCTCCTCGGCCACCTCGCTGGCGAGGCCGGCCGCCTTCTGGTTGAGCTCGCGGGTCCGCTCGGCGAGGTCGTACTCGGCCAGCGGCACGCCGAAGGCACCGAAGGTGTTGGTCTCGACCACGTGGGCGCCGGCCTCGAAGTAGGCCCGATGCATCCCCCGGACGACGTCGGGGCGGGTGTCGACGAGCAGCTCGTTGCACCCTTCGAGATCGGCCCCGCCGAAGTCGTCGGCGGTCAGATTCTGCTCCTGAAGGTAGGTGCCGGCGGCGCCGTCGAAGACGACGACGCGTTCGTTGATCAGGTCCAGGTACCGGGACATGTAGGTTCCTCCGCGCGACGGAGCGCGCTGGGTTCGGAAAGATTCGCGGGGCCGAACCGCACCATCGGCGTGTACGGCCCGTTCTGGAGTCCCGACGTCTCCCGTCTGGGAGGGGTACCAACCCGTCGTGACCGACCAGGCTAACGCATCCGCGCATGGTTCGGCCCTGATTCGGCCCGCCTCGGTCCGGTGGCGTTGGTCGGCCGGTGCGAGTGTGCGCGCTCGTGGCGACCATACTAGTCTTCCCCGGTGAAGGTGTACACACGAAAGGCGACGACGGGACCACCGGTCTGCTGTACGGCGACCGGGTCCGTAAGGACGCTCCCGGACCGACGGCGTACGGATCGGTCGACGAGGCCCAGGCGGCCATCGGATTGGCGCGGGCCGAGGCGGCGCTGGATCCCGAAGCGGCCGCCTCGGACCTGGGAGAGCGTCTGCTCGGGGTCGAGAAGGACCTGTGGGTCCTGATGGCCGAGCTGGCGACGGCCCCCGGCAAGCGGGACCGGCTCGAACCCGATGCCTCCCTCGTGACGGCGGCCATGGTCGAGCGGCTCGAGCACGCGATCGACGAGGTGAGCGAGCGGTTCGCGCCACCCACCGAGTTCGTCGTCCCCGGCGAGACCCGTCTCGCGGCGCTGCTCGACGTGGCCCGCACCGTCACCCGGCGCGCCGAGCGGGACAGCCTGGCGGCCGTGGCGGACGGGTCGCTGGTCGTGCCGTATCTCAACCGCCTCTCCGATCTGTTGTGGACACTGGCTCGTTGGCAGGAAGGCCACAGCCGGGCCACACGCGACGTCTGAAACCGAGGAGTCCCATGTCATTCCAGGTCACCACCGCCCGCTCGCTCCCGGCCCGGGCCAAGCTCACGGGAAGGGCCGTCGGCCCCGACGACGACCTCGACGCGCTCGACGTCGGGGCGTCCGCCGCCTGGTTGAAGGCCCGCGGGTTCGAAGGGCAGCCCGGACAGGTCCAGATCCTCCCCGCCCTGCAAGGTCGCACCGTCGTCCTGCTGGGTGTCGGTCGGGCCGACGAGGGCGACCGGCGCGCCGTCGTCACGCGCGCGGCCGCCGCGCTGGCCGGACAGGCGAAGGGTGCGGCCCATGTGGCGACCGACCTGGCCGCGTTCGGCGACCCCGACGACCCCGAGGGTGCGGTGCGAGCCGTGGTCGAGGGGTTCGGGCTGGGCGACTACCGGTTCACCTCCTTCAAGGGGAAGGGAAGCAAGGGAAAGGGCGGGACCGCCCGGGAGTCCGATGTCGAGCGGCTGACCGTGGTCGGTGGCGGGTCCGGCGCCCGAGCCCAGCGGGCGGCCGAGGTCGGTCTGGTCGTGGTCGACGCGGTGGCGTTGGCCCGTGACCTCGTCAACGAGCCGGGTGGTTCGCTGACCCCACCCGAGCTCGCCGCACGGACCCGGGCGATGGCCCGCACCAGCGGCCTGCGGGCCGAGGTCTGGGGGCGCAAGGAGATCACGTCCCGACGGCTCGGCGGGCTCCTGGGTGTCAACCGCGGGTCCGAGCAGCCGCCCGCGTTCGTGAAGCTCACCTACACGCCCAAGGGCCGGGCCACCGGCCACCTGGCGCTGGTGGGCAAGGGCATCACGTTCGACGCGGGTGGGCTGTCGATCAAGCCGGGGACCGGGATGATGACGATGAAGTGCGACATGGGGGGTGCCGCCGCGGTGATCGGTGCCATGTCGGCGCTGCGTGCGGTCGAGGCGACGGCCAAGGTCACCGCCTACCTCCCCATGACCGACAACATGCTGGGTGGCGACGCGACCCGGCCGGGTGACGTGCTGACCATCCGCAACGGCAAGACCGTCGAGGTGCTCAACACCGACGCCGAGGGTCGGCTGATCCTGGCCGACGCGCTGTCGCTGGCGTCCGAGGCCAAGCCCGACGCCATCGTCGACCTGGCCACGCTGACCGGGGCCTGCGTGGTGGCGCTGGGTGGGCGTATCGCCGGGCTGATGGGCACCGACGCCGACCTCGTCGAGCAGGTCAAGGACGCGGTCGATCGGGGGGGCGAGCGCGTGTGGGAGCTGCCGCTGCCCGCCGACTACGCCAAGGGCCTCGATTCGCAGATCGCCGATCTCCGCAACATCGGGACCAGCCCGTACGGCGGCGCCATGATCGCCGGGTTGTTCCTCAAGGAGTTCGTCGCCGAGGACGTGCCCTGGGCGCACCTCGACATCGCCGGACCGGCGTTCGCCGACGCTGCCGACGGCGAGCACCCGAAGGGCGGTACCGGATTCGGCGTGCGGGCCCTGATCGAGCTGGCCCGCACATTCCGGCCTCCGTCCTGACGGAATCTCGGCCTTCAAAGGGTCGCTCAGCAGACCTATCGAGGCCGAGATTCCGTGGCTGGGTCGGCTCAGCCTGGCGGTCGCATGACCGGGACGATGTCCGCGTGCCGGCGCCCGCTGCTCGGGGTTCGGTAGGGGGCCGAGGTGGTCGGGTACTTGGAGCGATCCTCGTACACCCAGGGCTGGATCGACTGATCGACATCCGCTGACGTGAAGAGCTCGATGTCGAAGAGATCGGCGAAGCGGTCGAAGTAGTCGGGTCCGGGCCCGCGTACGTGGCCGAACTCGGTGGCGACGGGCTCCGGGTACTCGACCGTCTTCTCGCAGACGATGGGAACCGGGAGGACGGCGAAGCCACCGGGCCGGAGCAGTCGGCGCACGGTTCGGGCCGCCGCGAGATCGTCGGGGATGTGCTCGAGCACGTGAGAGGCGTAGACGACGTCGTAGCTCTCGTCGGGAAGGTCGGTGTCGGTGAGGTCGACGCGGAGATCGGCGTTCTTCCCGTCGAACTCCGCCGTGGTGTACCCGCCGAACTCGGCCCGAAATCGTCGGGCGAGGTGCGCTTCCGGGGCGAGGTGCAGCATGGCCATTGAGCCGAAGTCGAACGTCGAGGCGAGCTGTTCCATGACGGCCCACTGGATGCGGTGGCGCTCATGGCCGCCGCACGAGGGACAGGTCGCGCTGGGGCGGATCCCGGTAGCGACCCAATCGTTGAGGAAACGGCCCGCGTAGCCACAGAGCGGACACCGGTAGCTGGTGCGCCAGAAGGCGACCGGCACGGTGACCTTGTCCACCCGGCGGCCGAGGCCGAGCACCTTCGAGCGTGCTGACATGACCGGTCCCTCGGTGGATGCGGCGGTGAACGAGAGGGTAGACGATGGGGTCTGGCTCGAGCCCGTCCCGTACGGGTCAGGGGTCGAGGGGTTCCTCGGCCGCGAGGGTGAGGGTCGAGTCCTCGAAGACGACGACCACCTCGGCGCCGTCGGAGGCCGGGCCCCGCATCGAGAACGCGGCCTGGGCCACGTCCTCGCCGTGCTCGTTGGCCACGTCCGAGCGCGTCGTGAGTGCGGTGTCGACGCTCAGCACCGTGTCGCCGTCGACCAGGGCCACGAACTGCGGTGCCTGACGCCGGTCCAGGTCGGCGGCCCAGCCCGACACGGCCATCACGGGACCGTCGGTCGAGACCTGCTCGACGAATCCCAAACGGGTGGCGCTGGTGGGCTCGTCGGCCAGGACCTGCCCGGCGACCTTCCACCCGTCGGGCGTGCGCTCCAGCCGAGAACCGGCCTGGAGCGTGAGCACTCCGACCCCGTCGTCGTTCCAAGCGAACACGCGCAGTGTGTGCGCGCCGTCGGGGAGGAGGTCGGGGTCGAGGATCGCCCGGAACAGGCCCGGCTCGTCCTGCACCGGAAGGCCGACACCGGCGACGATGCCGTCGACCGCCACCAGGATCCGCTGGGGCATCTCGCCCGTAGGCTCGACAGCGATGGGGATCAGCAGCGGCGCGTAACCCGTCGAGCGATCCACCACGCTGGCGTCGACGTCGGTGGTGGCGATGCCAGCATCAGCCTCCAGCTCGAGCTCGTCGACTTCGCTGCCGACCAGCGCACCGGCGGCGCCCGGCGCTGCCAGACCACGCCAGCCCGGCCCGTGGGGGAACCAGGCGGCGTTGCGTGCGGCAGTGGCCAGCGCTCCCTCGTTGGTGGGCGCGACCGTCAGGGTCTCGTTGCCCGAGCGGACCTCGACCCGCTGGGGCAGGTCGCCGTCGTCGACCAGTGAGATGCCGTCGAGCTCCCAGTCTTCGACCGAGACCTCGAGCAGGTCCATGATCGTGGGCACGATGTCGGCCAGGCGGGTGAGGCGGTCGTCGGTGGCCGCAGCGTCCTGGTCGGGCGCATGGATGAACAGCGGGACCCGATAGACCTCGTCGAGACTCGCTTCCTCGCCGACACGACGGCTGGTGCCGGGGGTGAAGCTGGTGCCGTGGTCGGCGGTGACGACGACGACGGTGTCGTCCCAGCGGCCCGCCTCCTTCATCCCGGCCACGAGGTCGCCGATCATGCGGTCGACGTGTCCGACCTGGAGCGCATGGCGCTGGTAGGCGTGGATGACGTCGGGCTCGCTGGTGGTCCACCGGCCGGTCTCGTCCAGCGGGAGGTCGTGGTCGGCGGATCGGGTGAGGAGCGTGCCGTCGGGCGAGCGCTCCCACGGAGCGTGGGGCAGGACCGAGTGGACGAAGAACAGCTCGGGCCGGGGGTCGGCCGGTTCGGTTGCGGCGGCGACCACCGACTCGATCAGCCGGGTGCGCTCGGCGGTGCGCGACACCTCGGTGGCCTGCTGGTTCTGCCACTCGAGGAGCGGATCACCGGCGGCGGCCGACCCGCCCAGGGCGATCGAGGCGGCCTGGTCGAAGTCGCCCCAACCCTGGTCGATGGCGGGCAGGGCCTCGCGGCAGGCGGGGCGGGTAGAGCAGGTGCTGGAGCACCACCACCGAGTCGTCGACCAACGACCGCACCACCGACCCGGTCGAGGGCCGGTCGATGTCGCACAGGTCGTCGGGACACAGCTGGGTGAGGTCCTCCCGCACCGTCATCTCGTGGGATGTGCCCAGCAGCGTGAACAGGTTGTGGGGGTACTCGGCGGCGATCGGCGCCACCGTCATCTCCGGGACCAGGCCCGAAGCGATCGTCGGCACGCTGTCCGACGTGCGCGAGTGGTCGGCGACCGTGTTGACGTAGAAGGTGCTCTCGTCGGCGAGGGCGGCGAAACCGGGGTAGCGGGCCGAGTCCAACTCCCCATCGGCGTCCAGCAGCGTCGACAGCGGGAGCTCATCGAAGACGACCATGACCACGTCGTCGGGCCGGCCGACGGTCACCCCGTCGGCGGCACTGACGTCGGCGGTGCGGAGGAGCTCGCCGCTCTCGGACGTGAACAGGAACAGGCCGACGAACACGGGAAGGGTCAGAGCCAGCGTTTGCAGGAACGAGCGGAAGCCCTCGCTTCGCCAGGCCCCGAACGAGATCCCGCCCGTGACGGCGAGGACCACGGCCAGGTGGCCGAGGGTGCGGGACGGGAAGAGGTTGCGCCCCAGGGCGAGTCCCACCAGCGCGGCGCCGCCCACGATCAGGGCGGCGACGACGGCGGGGTACGCCTTGGGCGCGAACCGCTGGAGCACGGCCAGTACGGCGGTGACCAGCAACGGCACGGCCACCGCGATGAGGATCGCGAAGACGACGATCGAGGTGGGCCCGGCGTCGGCGGCCACGAAGAACGCCGGGTTGCGGCCGAGGAGGTCGAGCAGCGGCTGCACCGCTCCGAGTCCCCAGAGGCCGGCCCCCATGGCGGCGGCGGCGAGGAGCGAGGGGGCGCTCGAGGCGCGGGCGGGGCGGGGGGTCACCCGGACAGTCTTGCCGGTCCGGGCAGCGAATGCCGCCCACGCCTCGAGCGCGAGCCGGGGAGCTACGCCGCGTCGTCTCCGAGCCCGTGGTCGGCGGCCCATCGGGCGGCGTTGGAGCTGAGGGCGGCCGGAAATCGCCAGCGGTGGAGGTGCCATTCGATCGACTCGGCGTCCTCTCCCATGGCCAGGAGGCTCAGCGCCACGCCGCGGGCCCGTTCGAGATCGACCGAGTCGTGGTCGGCGACCAACTGCTGCTCCTGCCACTGGAGGTGCTCGGACTGGAGCCCGGGTGACAGGCGGAGCACCTGGCCCCGGCTGAGCGGCGGGAGACGGCGCCGGACCGCCAGGCGGTGCGGACCGATGCGCTGGGCCATCCGGAACTGGCACGAGCGGCCGATGGCCCGGACGAAGGGGGAGTGGCGACCCCGCTTGTCGCCGAGGCCCAGGCGCCGGGCCGTTTCGTCGAGATCGAGCTCGAAGCCTTCGGGAGCGTGGTCGAGCTCGGCGGCGAACCGGCGGAGCAGCAGCGTGGTGCTGGGGCCGAGGATGCCGAGCCAGAATCGCTCGACGTAGCCGCTCCGGGGATCGTGGCCGACGCGGTCGATGACCTCGTCGCGCCAGGGAACGATCCGGAGGTGGGCGGGTTCGGCCGGTTCGGCCGCCGTGTCCGGGACGGGGGTGCCGATGGGGGAGCGCTCGGCGAGCGGGGGTCGGGGGTCGGGCATGGGTGCCTCCTGCGGAGTGGCTCTGCGAGGAGGGGAAGCACCAGAGTGTCTATCACACCCTTTCAGGGTATTTCAATACCAATGATGGTCAATACCGACGGTGCTCAATACTGGAAGTGCTTGATCTGCTCACCCCGGGCCGAGATGTCGGACATCGATTCGATGCCGACCTCGAGGTGGATGTCGGCCCACTGCCCGCTGACCTCGGCGTCGGACCGTTCGGTCTTGACCCCCTCCGGGGTCATCGGCAGGTCGGACACCAGCAGGAGGGCACCCCGGGCGATCTGGTTGTGGTGGCCGACCACGAAGAGGGTCGCCGTCTCCATGTCGATGGCGATGGCCGTCATCTCGGTCAGCTGGTCCTTGAACGCCTCGTCGTGCTCCCAGACCCGACGGTTGGTGGTGTAGACGACTCCGGTGCGGTAGTCGAGGCCCCGTTCGCGCAGCCGTTCGGACACGAACTTGTGGAGCTTGAACGACGGCAGCGCGGGGACCTGGGGCGGGAGGTAGTCGTCCGAGGTCCCCTCGCCGCGGATCGCGCCGATGGGCAGGATGAAACGGCCGAGGTCGGTCGACCGCTTCAGGCCGCCGCACTTGCCGAGGAACAGCACCCCGTGCGGCTGGCGGGCGATCAGCAGGTCCATGATGATCGCCGCGTTCGGTGAACCGATGCCGATGTTGATCATGGTGAGACCGTCGGAGTTGGTGACCGCCTGCATCGGGCGCGTCTCGCCCGTCACCTCGGCGTCGAACCGGCTGGCGAAGGTGTCGAGGTAGCTGCGGAAGTTGGTCAGCAGGATCTGATCGCCGAAGTCGGCGATTTCCATGCCGGTGTACCGCGGGAGCCAGTCCGTGGCGATCTCGAGCTTGGTGAGCATCCGTCGGAAGGGTACCGGTGGGTGATCGTCCGGATGCGGAATCCGGCGGGACGCGCCGGGACCGGCCACTAGCCTGTCCCCGTGGTCGAGGGCGACGGACCGGAAGTGATCGAACGGGCGGCGGAACTGCTCGCCGCGGCCGAGCGGGTCGTCGTGCTGTCCGGTGCGGGCATCTCCACCGACAGCGGGATCCCCGATTTCCGGGGACCGCAGGGGGTCTGGACCAAGAACCCGGAGGCCGAGAAGCTGGCCACGCTGGAGCACTACCTCGCCGAACCGGGAGTGCGGGAACGGGCGTGGAAGAGCCGCCGCGACTCGCCCACCTGGTACGCGGAGCCCAACGCCGCCCACCGGGCCCTGGTCGATCTCGAATCCTCCGGGCGGCTCCACACGCTCATCACCCAGAACATCGACGAGCTGCATCAGCGAGCGGGCAGTTCGCCCGAGTTGATGGTCGAGATCCACGGCACCATGCGCCAGGTGCAGTGCCTGAGCTGTACCTACCGGGTGCCGATGGAGGTCGTGCTCGAGCGGGTCGATGCGGGCGAGTCCGATCCGGCGTGTCCCGACTGCGGCGGCATTCTCAAGTCGGCCACGATCTCGTTCGGTCAGGGTCTGGTCGCCGAGGATCTGATCCGCGCCGAGGAGGCCGCCCGAGCGTGTGATCTGCTCCTCGCCGTGGGGACCAGCCTGGCGGTGTTCCCGATCGCGGCCGTCGTGCCCGTGGCGCACCGGTGCGGTGCCTCGATCGTCATCGTCAACGCCGAGCCCACCGACTTCGACCCGCTGGCCGAGGTGGTGGTCCGCACGCCGATCGGCGACGCGCTCCCCGCCATCGTGGCCGGCGCTGCCGACGAGGCCACATGAAGAAGGGCAACTACCTCGGAACGGAGATCGACGGCGTGTGGTGGAAGCGTTCTCGCGCCCCGGGGTTCTTCGCCCGGGGGAGCGGCGAGTTCTGGATGGACGGGACCGGTATCTCGTTCCGCCGGTTGCTGACCGACGCACCGTTGACGATCCCCTGGGAGACGATCACCGGGTCGACGTTGGGCACCTGGCACGCCGGTCAGTGGGTCCTGGGGCGACCCGTCCTGAAGGTCGAGTTCCGACACGAGGGCCGCCGGCTGTGTGCCGGGTTCTGCCTGTCGCGGACGAAGGACCGCGCCGAGTGGCAGCGGATGGAGCAGCTGGTCGCCGACCTGGAGCGCAAGCTCGCCGCTCCCTGAGGACCCGCCGCCCCCTGAGCAAACGTGGGAGCCGCTCGGGAATGATGACCGTTGGGTCATTGTTGACCAACTCACTAGGGTTTTCCCGCTCCTCACCCGTCCTCATCTGACCAGGAGTCCTCATGGCCGGCTTTCGCGAGCTGCTCGCATCCACCAAGTCCCGCATCCGAGAGGTCGACACGGCCGAGGCCGACCGCATGCGATCCGACGAGGGATCCATCGTGCTCGACGTCCGTGAGGCCGACGAGTTCGAGCAGGGCGCCGTGCCCGGTTCGGTGTTCATTCCACGCGGCACGCTCGAGAGCTCGATCGAGAACCGCATCACCGACAAGGACGCCTCGATCCTGGTGCTGTGCGCCGGCGGCGTGCGCTCGGCGTTCGCCGCCGAGAGTCTTCAGCAGCTCGGCTACGGCGACGTCGTGTCGGTGGCAGGCGGTTTCAACAAGTGGAAGGACGAGGGTCGCGACTGGGCCGTGCCCGAGACGCTGAGCCCCGAGCAGCGCAATCGCTACCAGCGCCATCTGCTGCTGCCCGAGGTGGGCGAAGAGGGGCAGCAGGCGCTGCTCGGCGCCAAGGTGCTCCTGCTGGGCGCCGGTGGGCTCGGCTCGCCGGCTGCGCTCTATCTGGCCGCCGCCGGTGTCGGGACCCTGGGCATCGTCGACATGGACGTGGTGGACGAGTCCAACCTCCAGCGTCAGATCCTGCACAACCTGGATCGGATCGGCGACCGGAAGGTCGACTCGGCCAAGAAGACCCTCACCGGGCTCAACCCCGACATCGACGTCGTCACCTACGACGTCCGCCTGGGGGCCGACAACATCCTGGACATCATCGAGGGCTACGACGTGGTCATCGACGGTGCCGACAACTTCCCCAGCCGCTACATGCTGAACGACGCCTCGGTGAAGCTCGGGATCCCCGTCGTGCACGGCTCGATCTTCCGCTTCGAGGGGCAGATCACGGTGTTCGATCCTCGTGAGGGGCCCACCTACCGCGACATGCTCCCCGAGCCGCCGCCCGCCGAGTTGGCCCCCAGCTGCGCCGAGGCCGGCGTCCTGGGCGTGCTGCCCGGCATCGTCGGGTCCATCCAGGCGCTGGAGGCGATCAAGTTGATCCTGGGACTGGGCGACAGCCTGCGAGGCCGGCTGCTGGCGTTCGACGCGCTCGAGATGAGCTTCCGCGAGTACCGGCTGCAGGTCGATCCCGAGAACCAGGTCACCTGGCAGCGGCGGGACGACATCAACGTCACCGAGCTCGACGGTCTGTGCATGCCCAGCGTCGGCTGACGGGTCCGCGGGGAGGCGCTCCGCGCCAGGGCGGACCTTGGGAGTTCAGCGAAGTCGTGCTTCGCTCCACCCCCTGTCCGCTGAACTCCTGAGCGCCGGGCGAGGGCTGGGGTCTCGGAGTCCCGGAGGTGTTCGGGAGTAGGGTCGCGCCTCGAACGGGAGCGAGCCTGCCATCAATCTCATCCAACGCGTTCAGCAGCTGAATCCGCTGCCCACGGGGGCCGTCGTGGTCGGCGTGGGCCTCGCGATCAACGGCCTGACGTACTACGCGTTCCTGGCCGTGGCGCGACGAGCGCTGGACGACGCCGGATTCGACGCGATCGCCGTCCTCTGGGCGGTCATGATCGTCATCGGTCCCGGACTGTTCCAGCCGCTCGAGCAGGAGGTGGGACGGGCGCTGGCCCGGCGCCGAGCCCGCGGGGTGGGCGCGGGACCGCTGGTGCAGCGCGTCGCGACGCTCGGCGGGTTGCTGCTGGCGGGCGCGGTCGCGGTGATCGTCATCTTCCACGAGGTGCTGCTCGACCGGCTGTTCGACGAGGAACCGCTCATGCTGCTGGCGCTGGTGCTGGCCCTCGCCGGATTCTGCGCCGGCCATCTCGTGCGCGGCACCCTGTCGGGCAACGGCCGGTTCGCGCCCTACGCAAGATTCTTCGCCGCCGAGGGGATCCTGCGGCTGGCCGGGGGCGTCAGCCTGGCTGTGGCCAGCGTGACGCTGGCGGGCGCATACGGACTGGCGATGGGAGCGGCGCCGCTGCTGGCCGCCGGCGTCGCTCTGATCGGGCAGCGCCACCTCACCCGGCCCGGGCCCGATGCGCACTGGTCCGAGCTCTCCGAGGCGCTCGGGTACCTCCTGGTCGGCTCGATGTTGACCGGCCTGATGCTCAACATCGGCCCTCTGGCGGTGCACGTGCTGGCACCGGAGGGTGATGTCGGTGCGGCCGGCCGTTTCTACGCCGGGCTCGCCATTGCCCGGCTCCCGCTGTTCTTCTTCCAGGCCATCCAGGCCAGCCTGCTCCCGATGCTGGCCGGGTTCGCCGGAGCGCACGAGTACCCCGAGTTCCGGCGGGCGCTCGGGCGCCTCCTGGCCCTGGTGACCGGAGTGACGGCGCTGACGGTCGTCGGCGCGTCCGTGCTGGGCCCCGTCATCACCGAACGGGTCCTCCAGTACGACCTCTCGACGGCGGACATGGCCTTGATGGCACTGTCGATGGGCCTGTTCATGATCACCATCAGCCTCGACCAGTCGCTGCTGGCGCTGCACGGTCATCGGCGCATGGCCACGGGCTGGGTGGTGACCGTGCTGGCGTTCGGTGTGTTGCTGTGGGTGGAGCGGGGCAGCGATCTGTTCCCACGGGTCGAGTGGGCGCTCGTGGGGGCGGGCGTCGCCGGCGTCATCGCCATGGGAACCTTCCTGGTGGGGGCGTTGCGCCGGGCCGAGCGGTCGACCGGGGCGCCGTCGTCCCAGCCCGCTCCGTCGTAGGAACCCCGGTTCGGGTCGTGACCTGCGTGCTTTGATCGGCTGTCCCGACCTGGTACCAATGGCAGCGTCCAGCACCCGTTCAGCTCAGCAGCGATCGCAGGGGAATCAGAGCCGTGGCCGATGTCCAACCGTCCGAGACGATCGTCGGCGTGTACCTCGTCGAGCCGCAGGTCTTCGGCGACGAGCGGGGCTTCTTCGTCGAAACCTATCGGCGCCAGTGGTTCCCCGACGGCCGGGAGATGATCCAGGGCAACCGCGGCGACCGCAAGGCCGGCTGCATCGTCGGGCTGCACTACCACCTGCACCAGTCCGACTACTGGTACGTGCCGCACGGCCACGCCCGTGTCGTGCTCCACGACCTGCGCGACGGGTCGCCCACCGACGGTGCGACCCTGTCGCTGGACCTGGGCGAGGTCGACGGCGGTGCCAACAACCATCGGGGGGTGTACATCCCACCGGGCGTGGCCCACGGGTTCGCATCGCTCACCGATATGACCATCACCTACCTGGTGGACGGGTACTACAACCCGGCCGACGAGCTGGGTGTGGCGTGGAACGATCCGGCCATCGACGCCGACTGGGGTCTCGCCGATCCGGTCCTGTCCGAGCGCGACCAGAACAACCCACGCCGCGACGAGATCCCGTCCCAGTGGCAACCCCACGTGGCCCTTCGGTCCTAGACCGCACCCTTCAGCACCGCACCCTTCAGCACCGCACCCTTCAGCGACTCACCACGAGGAGAACCCGTGAAGCTGCTCATCACCGGCGGAGCCGGATTCATCGGCGCCAATCACGTGCATTGGTTGGTGGCCAACAGCGATGACGAGATCACCGTCTACGACTCGCTCACCTACGCCGGCAACCTCGACAACCTGAAAGGGCTGGTGGACGGCCCCCGGGTGAACTTCGTGCAGGGGGACATCTGCGACCGGACCGCGGTGCGGGAGGCGATGGAGGGTCACGACGCGGTGATCCACTTCGCGGCCGAGTCGCACGTCGACCGTTCCATCATCGACCCGGACACCTTCGTGCGGACCAACTGCGACGGCACCAACGTCATGTGCGACGTCGCCCGTCATCTCGACATCGACCGGTTCCACCACATCTCGACCGACGAGGTCTACGGGTCGATCGAGGAGGGCTCCAACGACGAGACGGCGGCGCTGGATCCCCGTTCGCCGTACTCGGCCGCGAAGGCCGGCTCGGATCTGATCGCCCTGTCGTACCGCAGCACCTACGGGCTCCCCGTGGTGGTCACCCGTTCGTCCAACAACTTCGGGCCCTACCAGTTTCCCGAGAAGCTGATCCCGTTGTTCGTCACCAACCTGCTGGACGGCCACAAGGTGCCGCTCTACGGCGACGGTGGGAACGTCCGGGACTGGTGCTTCGTCGAGGACAACTGCGCCGGGCTCGACCGGGTGTTCCGCTCCGGTGAGGACGGCGAGATCTACAACATCGGCGCGGGCAACGAGTATCCCAACACCTACATCACCGAGCGCCTGCTGGAGCTGACCGGCAACGGCGACTCGATGATCGAGTGGGTCGACGACCGCCTGGGCCACGACCGGCGGTACTCGATCCGGACCGACAAGGTCGAGGCCCTGGGATGGAAGCCGGCCCGGGACTTCGACGAGGCCCTGGCGCTGACCGTGGCCTGGTATTCCGACCACCGTTGGTGGTGGGAGCCGCTGAAGGAGGCCGCAGCATCATGAGGGGACGCACGTGAAGGTCTTCATCACCGGGGCGAAGGGCCAGCTGGGCAACGAGCTGGTGCCGCTCTTCGCCGCCACCCACGACGTCGTGGCGGTCGACATCGAGGAGGTCGATCTGACCGACCGCGACGCGGTTCTGCAGGCCATCACGGGGACGGCGCCCGATCTGGTCGTGCACGGGGCGGCCATGACCGCGGTCGACCGTTGCGAGACCGAACCCGACCTGGCGTACAAGGTCAACAGCATGGGGACCCGCTACGTGGCCGACGGGGCCCGCCGGGTGGGCGCCCACATGGTGTACGTCTCGACCGACTACGTCTTCGACGGCACGAAGGACGAGCCCTACGTCGAATGGGACGCGCCCAACCCGACGTCGGTGTACGGCCGGTCGAAGCTGGGCGGCGAGCGCGAGCTGGATCCGGGCTGGACCATCTGCCGCACCTCGTGGGTCTGCGGCTATCACGGGGCCAACATGGTGAAGACCGTGCTGCAGCTGGCCGACGAGCGGGACGAGCTGGCGTTCGTCGACGACCAGATCGGCCACCCGACCCTGGCGGCCGATCTCGCCGCGATCGTGCACCGACTGGCCGTCGGTCGGATCCCCGGCCTGTTCC
The DNA here is from genome assembly GCA_963697385.1 of uncultured Acidimicrobiales bacterium. Lineage (GTDB taxonomy): Bacteria > Actinomycetota > Acidimicrobiia > Acidimicrobiales > CAWCAL01 > CAWCAL01. Next base: position 201,795 of record CAVONU010000001.1, on the reverse strand, counting down.
ACACCACCAACCAGGGTGCGGTGTCGTGGTATGAGTTCGTCCGTTCGATCCTCGAGGCGGCCGGCAAGAACCCCGACATGGTGAAGCCGGTCAAGACCGCCGACCTCCAGCCGCCCCGCCCGGCGTTGCGGCCCGCCAACTCGGTGCTGGACAACGCCGCCCTGCGGCTCCAGGGACTGCCCCTGGCCCCCGACTATCGCGAGTCGCTGGCCCCCCTGGTCGCCCGCCTGCAAGCCACCTGAGCGTGCTCGTTCTTGCTCAGACGCGGAACCAAGTGGACTTGAGGCCGAACGCCAGTCGGAAACTCGTCCCCGACACGGTCGTGGTGCCGTTGGTGAAGCGCAGGCGGACGCTGGTGGCCCGGCCGCCGTCGTTGCCCCAGCCGTCGGTTGCGACGACGTCGACGGCCCGCAGGTAGCCCAGGCGGTACTTGGCCTCGATGGCGCTCACCGGGATCTTCTTGGTCCACCGATGGTGCGGGTTGGAGCTGATCCGGTCGCCGGCGTCGCGGACCCCGGGGAACGTTCCGCCGATGGTCTGGCCTCCGGTCGAGGACGAGAACTCGGTGCGGGCGATCCGGCCGTTGCTGTCGAACCGCCGTACGTGCCCGCGGGTGGCGTTGACCGCCGTGTTGGTGCTGGCGTACTCGTAGCTCGAGTAGCCGGAGGAGGTGGTGCGGCCCCGCCCGCCGTAGACCTGGCACGAAGTGGTGTCGCACGTCTTGTACCAGGAGGACCGGGACTCGGCCATGGCGTAGGACCGGGCGGCCACCGCCTGGGCCCGCACGGCGGCGGCGCCCTTCCCCCCGCCGGAAGCGGCCCAGCTGGGCGGCACCTCGCGGGGGACGACGCCGCGCAGGTAGCTCTCCAGCGGCACGATGTTGACCAGCTCGGTCCGGCCGGTGTGCATCGACACCTCGAGGTTGCCTCGGTAGTGCCGTCGACTGGAGCCCTCGCAGTACTGGAGGTCGTCCGAGGCCGAGTCACCCGGGGCGTTGGGCGGCGTGATGGTCACCGGAGTCTCGACCGGCCAGCCGATGGCCGCCCACGGTCCCGAACAGCCCTTGCCGACCTCGATCTGCATGCGGTTCCCGGCGACCTCGCGGACCCGCACCGCGTCCCACCGGTCGTTCAGGCCCTTGATGCCGACCGACCGGGCGCCGGTGGTGACGGCGATCGGCTTGTCCGAGGCCCGGACGATGCGTACCCGCATCGACGGGTTGGAGACCGAGCCCTTCCGCGTGTTGCCGTAGAAGTGGTCGAGGATCCGATCGCTGGACCAACCCTCGAGGACGGCGTAGCCGAGCGCGCCCCACTGCCCCATGCCCCGCCCGTGGCCCCAGCCCCGTCCGGTGACGGTGACGCGTCGAACCGGGACCGTACGGCGAGGTCTCGACCGTGCGGCAGCCGAGCTTGGTGTTGGCGGCCCGCCCGTTGTGGTCGATGGCGTAGACGCAGACCCGGTGGGAGCCACCCGTCTTGAACGTGACGTTGATCTTGAATCCCCGCCCGTTGCCGGTCCCCGAGCGGCGCCCGTCCGCCCTCTGGGCCCCGGCCCAGGCTCCGTCGACGTAGACCCGCACGGTGATCGGTGCGGTCGTGTCGGGATCCTTGGCCCAACCCGACGCCGTGATGCCGCCATCGCGAACGCCGAACGTGTCGAGCGCTCCCGTCGGGCGAGTCGTCGAGGTTGCCGGTGGCCTCGGGGTCGGTGGCTTCGGGGTCGGTGTGGCGGTGGCGTTCCCGATCCTGCGGCAGCCGAGCGTGGTGTGGGGGCTGTTGCCGGTGGTGTTGATGGCGTAAGCGCAGAGCTGGTGGCTCCGCGTCCGGTCGATGCTGATGGTGGCGCTGAGCCCGTGATTGGCGCCGGTGCCGGGCCGGGCGCGAGCGACGTCGTTGCGGGTGCGGTCGGCCTTGTGGCCGGAGTGATACTTCCCGTCCAGGTAGAGGCGCACGGTGACCGGAGTGGTGGGGGTGTCGAGGTCGATCGCCCAGGCGGTGACCGTGACCTTGTTGCCGGACGCGATCATCGAGTCCAGATACCCGATGGGCGCGCCCCGTCCCGAGCTGGGCGGTCTCGGCGCCGGAGCCGGCGTGCCCGTGGCGTTGCCGATGGTCCTGCAGCCCAGCTTGGTGTGGGGGCTGCTCCCGGTCGTGTTGATGGCGTAGGCGCAGACCTGGTGGCCGCGGGATCGGTCGATGCTGATCGTGGCGGAGAGCCCATGGTTGGGGCCGACACCGGGGTACGCCCGAGCCACGTCGTTCCGGGTGCGGTCGGCCTTGTGGCCGGAGTGGTATCTCCCGTCGACGTAGAGCCGCACGGTGACCGGGGTGGTGGGCGTGTCGCGGTCGATGGCCCAGGCGGTGACGGTGACCTTGCCGCCCGACGCGACCATCGAGTCGAGGTGCCCGATCGGGGCACCGGGGGCGGCGTCCGCACCGCTCAGCGGGTACAGGAGGGCGGCGAGCACCGTGAGGGCGACCGCGGCCAAGCCGATCCGATGAGCCGGGCCGGGGGCGACCGAGCGGAGGGATGAGGGACGGGTGGAGGCGCGCATCAGAACCCTCCTGTCGTCAGGTCGGGTCGGGTCCTTGAGCAATCTCACCCAAAGAGGAAGGTCCCTAGATCACGACGACCTTGGTCCCGATCCCGGCCCAGTCGTACAGGCGGGCCGCATTGCGGTCCGCCTGCCGGACACATCCGGCGCTGCGATAGCTGCCCAGGGCCGACTCGCTCTGGAGCGGCCGGCCACTGGCGTAGCGCGGGATGGCATGGAAGCCGATGGCCAGACGGCTCCCGCGGGCGAACCGCACCATGTTGCGCATGGTGATGCCGTCGTGGCCGGCGTAGGCCACCCGAGACTTGGAGAACACGCTGTAGGTGCCCCGCCGAGGGGTGTTGTAGCGACCCGAGACCGGGTAGCTGTCGACGACGTATCCGTCGGACTCGACCAGCCACACCCGCTGGCGCGAGTTGGAGTAGACGACCCGGCGGCCGGATCCCGATCCGGGCGGCAGCGGAGCGAAGTTGCTGGGCGGTCGGCTCGTCCACTTGCCCGGCCGGGTCTGGTAGAAGCAGCCGATCCGGGCGTGGGCGCCGTTGTCGTTGATGGCGTAGGCGCAGACCGACTGGGTCACCTTCGCGTCCACGTCGAGGATCGTGAGAAACCCCTGTCGGGGTCCGGCGCCGTAGACGGCCCGGTCGACGTCGGCCCGGGGGGCGTCGGCCCTCACACCGCTGATGTACTTGCTGCCGGTGTAGAACCGCACGCTGATGGGCTTGGCGGCCCGATCGGTGTCGACGGCCCAGCCGCGGACGATCACCTTCTCGGCGAAGGTACCGGCCACCTCGAGCCGGCCACGGGGAACGGTTGGGGTCACGCGCGGCGGGGGAGCGGGCCGGTCGCCGTTGTAACGGCAGCCCAGCTTCTTGTGGCCGCCGCTTCCGTCGTTGATGCCGAAGACGCAGATCTCGCCGTCGCGGGCGGGAATCCGGAACGTGAAGCCGGTCTTGGCGAAGCCGGGATGGGCCCGGGCCACGTCGGGCCGCGAACCGTCGGCCACGCCGCCGGTGACGTACTTGCCGTTGATGTAGACCCGGGCCCGGATCGAGGCGGTGCCGTCGGGGTCCAGGGTCCACCCCTGAATGGTCATCTGGCCCCCTGAGACCGTGACCCGATCGAGATGCCCGATGGGCCGGGTCGGTCCCGCCGCACCAGCGGTCCCCAGGGGGACGGCGATGGCGACCATCGCCAGCACGATGGCCAGGACGATCGCGGGTCGCATCTTGAGCTGGGTCGAGTTCAGCGTCATCTGGGGTCTCACATCCATGAGTTGGTCAGGTCATCGGGTCCTACGACGGGAGGGCCGCAGGCGTTGCGCATCCGTGAACTAGAGTCGGCTCGCATCCGCGGGCCGTGAGGCAACTCCTGGAGTCTCGTCCAGCAGGGAACCGCTGCACCAGTTCATGACCTCCACTTCGAAGCCGCCTGCCCCCAATCGCGTGCGCTACCGATGGTCACCGCGGGATGCGGTGGCCGAGCTGCGCCGGTCGAGGGGACTCATCCGCCACCTGATCGGGCGCGAGATCCGCACCAAGTACGCGGGCAGTCTCCTGGGCTGGTTCTGGGCGCTGGTCAACCCGCTGGCCAGCCTCGTCGTCTACACGCTCGTGTTCGGTGTGTTTCTCCGCACCGAACCGCCGGTGGCACCCGACGGGTTCGAGTCCTTCGCTCACTTCCTGTTCAGCGGCTTGGTGGTCTGGAATCTGTTCAGCGCATCGAGCCTGGGTGCGATGGAGGCGTTCCGCGAGTCGATGGTGCTCCGCAAGCGGGTCTACTTCCCGCCCGAGTGCCCGATCATCGCCCGCACGGCGGTCTCGCTGCTGGAGTCGGCGGTCGAGGTGTTGGTGCTCTTCGGCGCCTTCGCCATCGCCGGGCACCTCAGCTGGACCTTCGTGTTCATGCTGGTACTGATGCCGTTCACCGCGCTGTTCGGCGTCGGGGTGGGCATGGGGCTCAGCGTGCTCAACGCCCGCTTCCGCGACGTCAGCTACCTGTACGGCGTCGTGCTCCGTTTCCTCTTCTTCCTCACGCCGATCATCTACCCGATGTCGCTGCTCGAGGGTCGTCCGGCGATCGGCTCCATCACCTACGACCAGTTGATTCGGCTCAACCCGATGACCTGGTTCGTCGGGGTCGCCCGTTCGGCCACGTACATGCTCGAGGTGCCGACGGCCTCCTCGATGCTGGTCGTGGTGGTCGTGTCGGTGGTCACCCTGCTGGGTGGTTGGTGGATCTTCAGCACCCGTGCCGCCGACGTCAGCGAGGGTCAGTGAGCGGCGCTCCGGACCCGCTCGCTCCGTCCGACGGCGCACCGGTGGTCCGGGCGACCGACGTGTCCAAGGTGTTCCGCCTCTACCGCGAGCGGCCCCTCAGCATGCGGAGCGCGTTCACGGGCTTCCACCGGGCTCGCTACGAGGAGTTCTGGGCGGTGCGCAACGTCTCGCTCGAGGTGCCTCGGGGTCAGATGATGGGCATCATCGGCCACAACGGGTCGGGGAAGTCCACGTTCCTGCGGTTGTTGGCCGGCGTTTACCGGCCCACGACCGGTGAGGTGTCGGTCAACGGGCGGGTCTCGGCGCTCCTCGAGCTCGGAGCCGGGTTCCATCCCGAGCTGTCCGGCCGGGAGAACATCTACATGAACGGCGCCATCCTCGGACTGGATCGCGGCGAGGTGGACGACCTGGTCGAGGACATCGTGGCGTTCTCCGGGATCGGCGATTTCGTGGACAATCCGGTCGACGTGTACTCCAGCGGCATGCGGGCCCGCCTGGGGTTCGCGGTGTCGGTCTTCCTGCGGCCCGACGTGCTGCTGGCCGACGAGATCATCGCGGTCGGCGATGCGGCGTTCGCGGCCCAGTGCATGGAACACCTCCAGGACATGCGGGACCAGGGCGTGACCGTCGTGCTGGTGAGCCACAGCCTCAGCCTGGTCGAGCGGCTGTGTGACACCGCGGCCTGGCTGGACCACGGCGAGATCCGGATGGTCGGCGATCCGTCCGAGATCGTGCTGGCCTACGGCGATCACATGGCCGAGCGGGCGGCCCTGCAGCGCTCGACGGCCACCGGTGACTCCCTGGACGACGGCTCGGGTCCCGAGCACCGCATCCGCCACATCACCGTCCAGGGGCCCAGCGGCGCGCCCTACGGGGCCACGGGCGGTCCTATGGAGGTCGTGGTCGACTACCGGTGCCGCACGCCGGTCGAGGACCCCCGTTTCGTGCTGCGCCTCTACCTCGAGGGTCGGCCGCTCTCGCTGGGAACGGCCAGCGGCTCGGTGATCGAGGCGCCGGCCATCGTCGGCGACGGCCGGATCACCTGTCGCCTCCCGGTCCTGCCGCTGGCGCCGGGTAGCTATCGGCTCGACGTCGCGTTGCGGGGTCTTGACGGCGAGCTGCACACCCGCCTGGCGGCGGCCAGCGCCCACTTCGACGTGCAGTTCCCGCCCGAGCAGATCCCCGAGAAGCTCGTCGAGCTCAACGGCGTCTGGGAGCACCTCGAGCTGCCCGAGGGCCTCGACCGGGTCGATCCGAACGACCTCTGACGCACACGCTCGCGGCTGAAGCGGCACCGGCTCGGCCGTCGGGGCTCGTTCGTTCCCATTTCATCGACGGCGTTGAAGGTCACCACGCCGAGCATGATCAGCCCCACGAAACGGCAACGGCGAGGATCGTCGCAAGGGCCCTGTTTCGCGCCGACAAGATCCGCTGAAGTTCCTCTGCGAGCGCGGTTGCTCGTGCTCGGCGGCCGCACGACACGGCATCCACAGGGAGCGATGCCGCCCAGGCGAGGGTCCACCAATGTCACTCGAAGGGGCCTGCCGTGGGGGTTCAGGTGGGAGGATCGACCCGACTCCATCCCGAGTGGCTGGCGAGGGGACGCCTCGGCCGGAGAACCACGCCGATCGGCGACGGGGCCACGGGGGATCTCCGCCAGTGCATTGTGCGAATGGGCGACGACCATCCGAACGCGGTCGCGTACCGCCGCACGGCGGATGCGTTCAGGGCCGGAGATCTCAACCTCCTGGGGTCACTCATCTCAGAACGGGTCGTCTGGCACGTTCCCGGATCACACTCCATGGCGGGCGAGATCCGCGGCCGGGAGTGGCGACAACGTCAAGATCGTGCGGTCGGCGCTGACCTCAGCGTTGGGTTACGCCGACAAGACAGGTGTCTGCCACGGGTTCACGACTCCGCCTGTAACGGGTGTTGAGGTCGTAGGCGACCTCGACACCGCCGACATCGCATTCGCTGTGCATTTTGGCGACGACGGGATGGATGAGGTGTGGTTCTCACCAGACCTTGTCGAAATCGTGGATCACGCTCCTGGAATCCGAGCCACTGTCGGCAACGGTGAGTTCGTGAAGGCCGACGATGGGAGCTGGCTGTCGATCCCACCCGGCGGCAAGCGGACTCGCCTCCGCAAGTGGTTCAGGCACGAATAGCTACCCCTTCGCCGAGTCTCCGCGACCCTCGCGACCGTCACTGTCCCGGCGTTTCGTGGCGCCCTTCCCATCATGTCGGATCAGAGTCTGAGTCCGGTCGGAGGGCACCGAGCTGATCGACCGGCGCTGTCAGACTACGCGAAGGCGAAGCGAGCCGACCCCGTCCTCTTCGTGGCCGGATCAGCGTTCGGGAGTTCCAGGTCGGGGAACTGGTTGTTCCCCGACCTGGGGTGCTTGTGGGATCAGGCGGGCGCAAGCTTGGCGTTCTTGCGGGGGGTGACCGAGACAGCGAGGGCGATGACGGCGATCATGAACGGGCCGTAGATCGGGAGCACCCAGAACCAGACGGCGGGACCGATCGCGCCGGCGATGATGAGCGGTAGTCCGCGGCGGGGGTTCTTGGAGTGGATGACCAGTCCGGCGACGAGAACGATCGCCGACAACGTGGGTATGCCGGAGAACACGAGCTGGGTCATCACGTCGTCCTTCCAGGCGGCGGGCATCATCCCGATGTACGAGCCGTAGATGGCGATGAGGCCGGAGAGCCCGTAGAGAAGTCGGCGCGAGGTTGTTTTGGATAGTGACACTGAGGTTCCTCCTAGTGCGAGCCGCGGGTGCGGCTGTCGGGTTGCCCGTCGCCACGAGAGGTCGGCGGGCACTCCCACAAGCACCCGAGCCAGAATCTCTACGCCCAAGCGGCCGCCGGTTGCCCCGGCGTCAGCGGCTTCGGCGAAGTGTTCGTGAAGGTCTGATTCGATTTCTTGGCGGCGGCGCACTGCAGCCTCTGATGGGAGTCGCCGGGTGTAGCAGCGCACCCAGAGCCGACACGCGGACCGGGCGGTCGAGGGAACCGGTCCCGAGATCATGCCAACTCGATTCCGGGATACCAGCCAGGTTGCGCGACCTCGGGCCGGGCGTTGATGGCGGCCACGGCCTCGAGCCGTCCGGGCCCGGTGATGCGATAGAGGCGTCGCCTCGGTCGGCCTTCGTCGGCCGCGATGTCTGGGTCTTCGAGCGTGCTCTCGAGCAAGCCCGCGGTTTCGAGGCGACCGAGCGCCTTGTAGAGGGTGCCGTGCGCGATCAGTCCCTGCGACTGCGCGCCATCGCGGAGTTCTTTGGCGATCCCGAATCCGTGGAACTCTGACTGGCCGACGGTGGTGAGGCGTAGAGCTTCGACCAGGATGTCGATCTCGATTGCGATCAGTTCGCCAGCCTTGCGCCGTGGCATGACCAAAGAATAGGAAGGTATAGTCTCAAAGTCAATGGGCGCGTGGCACACCGTCCCCGATGTGCTGTTACACGGGTGGGTGCGCGTCGCTCACCACAGCACCGCGAGGATTGCCGTGGTGGAGGCCAGCACCCGGTGCCCAGAACCAGAGCCGACGCTGCCGAGCGCTTCGGCCTGCATCTCTTGCTTGGCCACATTCCGTGGGAACTACGCAACCGCGGACGCGTGCTCGCCACGGAGGGTGAGAAGTACGCAACCGCGGTTGCGTGCACCCTGACGGATCGGCGTCGTCAACTCTGCACCCGTTCCCACGACACTGCAGTCATTCGGAGGTGGTCTTCGAACGCCCGGAGCCGCAGGGGGCGGAGGATCCGCCCCTGTGAGAGCAGGCCGCAGGGGTGAGCTGGCCCTCCCTGAACTCGGTATTCGACGTAGGCGGGCGGCAGCTGAGGTTGTTCAGGCACGACGAAATGGACCTGGCCAATCGGATAGGCGGCCTCGCGACCTGATCGGCGAATCGTGACCAGCCCTGCCGTGGCCGAGATCCGGACGAAGTTGCGTCGCAGCACCCAGACCGTCCCTCCGATCAGACCCAGCCCCACGACCAAGAGTCCCACCACAGCCGGCCACTCTTCCGACAGGTTCCCGGAGCTTGCCGAGATCATGGCCGGTGCGACGACGAGGACGATCCCGATCAGAAGTGTGAGGCAACATGTCGCGAATCCTTCGCCGAACCGCCACCGGGTCGCGTCGCCGTCACGCATGCCACCACGATCCCAGGACGCCCAACCAGGGGCAACCGGGGTTCGGCTCCCGTCCGGTGGAGTATCGATTCCGCCCGTACCCAAAACAACCCGGCTCCGCACGCCAGCATCCACCAGTGTCACTCGAAAGCCCTGTGGCGGGCGCTGCTCACGTCGGCGGGACCGACCGACCCAGCTTCGAGTCGCGTCGTCGCAGCGGCCGGCGCATGCATCGCGGCAATGAGGTATGGTCCCGGACCGACGAATGCACCGCGGAGACTGCGCGGCGCGACTGGAGCACGTCATGACGACCACCCCAATCGCGAGCGCCTCAGCGGCGGTCAGTCAGTCGTGGATCCGCCTCGCGGGCATCGCCGGCGTGGCGAGCACCATCCTCGGGGTCGGGCTCGGCGCGGGGATCGCGTCCGGCGCGCCGACGTTCGTCGATCCCGCGGACGAGATCCGCACCTGGTTCGGCGACAACCAGGGGCAGGTCGCGTTGTTCACCTGGCTCATGCCGCTCGTGGTCGGCCCACTCCTGTTGACCTTCGCCGCGGGTCTTCGGAGTCGATTGGCCGCGGTCGACGGCAGCGGCGTGCTGCCACGGCTCTCGTTCAGCGCCGCGGTCGCCCAGTTCGGTTTCGGGCTGGTCGGCCTCGCCTTCTGGGGCGTGCTCACCCTCGACCCCGTGCTCGAGACGGCATCGGACGGCCTTCTCGTGGCCGTGACCGCCCTCGACACGGTCACCTTCTTCACCCTGGCCCCCTGGGCGACCGCCCTGTTCGTCGTTCCCGCCTCGGTCGTGATGCTGCAAACACGGATCATGCCGACCTGGTTGGGGGCGCTGGGCTGCCTGGTCGGACTGGGCAGCGTGGTCGGAGGCCTCTGGATCTTCTCCGGAGACCCCACCGGTGCACTCGGAGGGGGCGTGGCCTTCGTCGCGTTCCTGGGACTCCAGCTCTGGGTCCTGATCACGGCCGTCTTCCTGATCCGGTCACCACAGGCCTGAAGGAACCAGCTCCACGACCGCCTTCGACCCATCCGAGATCTGGCACCCTTGCGCGCCCGCCATGGGTGCATCTTGAGTCACAACGCACCCGCACACGGCATCGAGGTAGAACTGAGAAACCCAGGCGAGGACGATGTCTTCGCACGAGCCACCCACGGGAGGCAGTCCCGGTCGTCGTTGTCGCAGCTATGTGAGCAGAACGGGCAACCGGGGTGCGGGCGGCGCGCCGCAGTGCGACGATGGCGGTATGCCGGTGGGACGAACCAAGGATGCGGGTTGGCAGATCGGCGTGTCGATCACGGTTGACCAGCCCGCCCCGCAGGTGTGGAACCGGCTCGTCGGAGCCGACGGCGTCGCCACCTGGCTCGGACCGGGAGTCGAGCTCAGCGGCGAACGCGGCGAACCCTACGAGACAACGGACGGTGTCACCGGCGAGGTCCGCAGCTTCCGGCCCGGCGATCGAGTCCGCCTCACCTGGCAGCCCGACGACTGGGACCACGAGACCACCGTCCAGATCGCCTTGGACGACCGCGGTGACAGGACCGGGGTCCGGTTGCATCAGGAGCGGCTCTCTGGCCCCGCCGAGCGGGAAGCGCAGCGACGTCATTGGAAGCAGGTGGCCGAGCGGCTCCGCCCGATCCTCGAGGCCCCAACGGAGACCTGACCGCACAGATCGCGCTGCGCACCAAGGCGACCACCAAGCGTGGCGAGGACGCGTCCGCGGACGCGTCGGCACCACTAGCCTGCGGCGGCAATGGGAATGTTCGTGGTCGGCATGCACCGGAGTGGGACCTCCGCAGTCACCGAGGTGCTCGGCGAGATGGGGTTCGAGCTGCCCCCGCCCGAGCGGCTGGTCGGCGCCAACGACTCGAACCCGCACGGCCACTTCGAGGTCGAGCTGCTGGTCGACCTCAACGAGGACGTCCTCCATCGACTGAGCGGCACCTGGGCGGCGCCTCCGCCGGGAATCGAAGCGAGCCTGACGCCGCTGCTGGAGGCGGGCCTGGCCGACGAGGCGGCCCGAGCGTTCCACGAGAGCTTCCTCGGGCCCGACTTCCTCTACAAGGACCCCCGCCTCTGCCTGCTGATGCCGATGTGGCGGGCCGCCGTGGGCGACCACCCTGCGGTGGTCGTCGTCCGGAGCCCGCTGGGTATCGCCGCCTCGATGCGGCGCCGCAACGGGTTGCCGCTCGACTACGGGCTGGCGCTGTGGGAGCGCTACACGCGCCTGGCATTGCAGGGCCTGGCCGGGCTGCCGGTGCTGGTCCAGTCCTACAGCGCCATGCTGGCGGGCGAGCACGACACCCTCGTGTCCTTCGCCAAGCAGGCACTGGCCGACGGCGCCGACCTCGACGGTCCGGCGATCAACACCCTGGATCGAGGGCTGGTCAGCCACGACGTCGACGAAGCGGCCGCCGTCGATGATCCGGCGTTGAGCCCGGAACAGCAGGCGCTCACTCGCACGCTCGTCGACCTGCGGGGCGTCCACGCCCGCTTCGAGCCGCCCGACCTCGGGCCCGAGACCCCGAATCTCGATCTGGCCTTCCGGGCCATGGCCAGCGCCGGCGACCTGGGCGTGCGTGAGGTGCAGGACCGTATCGACGACGCCACCGCCGTGTGGCGGACCGAGGCCGAACGACTGCGCGCCGTCGCCTCCGACGCCGAGGTCCGCGCCGATCACGCGCGGTACGACGAGATCGATCTCCTCCCGCCAGGGCGAGCGCGGCGGATCGCCTGGTCGGCGCTCGGCGAGCCCACCTACCGGCGCCTGTCGGACCAACGCGCCGTCCGAGGCGGCCTCGACCGAGCCCGCGGCGTGATCGTGCCGCTGCGCCGCCGCGCGAAGGCGCTCGCCCCTGCACCCCGCGGTGACGAGGTCGGCACGCGCGCCCGGGGCATCGCCGACGCCTTTCGTGCCGGCCGCTTCGACCGCCCGCTCACCGTGCTGATCCCGATCCACAATGCGCACGATGACGTCGAGCGCTGCCTCGACTCGCTCGATTGCTTCAGTGGCGACCGGGTCGACTGGCTGCTGGTCGACGACGCGTCCACCGATCCTGCGATGGCGCCGCTCCTCGACCGTTACGCCGACCGGCCCAACGTGACGGTGCTCACCAACCCCGAGAACCTCGGATTCACCAAGTCGGTCAACCGGGGCCTCGCCGCTGCGGCGCCGGGCGACGTGGTCATCCTCAACAGCGACACCGTGGTGACGCCGGGATGGGAGCGGCGCCTGCGGGTGGCGGCCTTCGAGGAACCCACCCGGGCGACGGCGACGGCGCTCTCCAATGCGGCCGGCGCCTTCTCCTTCGACGCACCCATGCCCAGCTCGCTGGACCAGGCCGCAGCCACGGCCACCGCCGTGGCCCGGGCCAGTCACCACCTTCGGCCCGACACGCCGACCGGCAACGGCTTCTGCATGTTCGTCACCGCCGAGGCTCGCGCCGAGGTCCCCTCGTTCGACGAGGAGTCCTTTCCCCGGGCCTACGGCGAGGAGAACGACTACTGCATGCGCCTCCGGGCCGAGGGGTTCACCCACGTCGTCGCCGACGACTGTGTGGTGTTCCACGCCGACTCGGCCAGCTTCGGCGCCGAGCGTCAGGCGCTGGTCGACCGGGCCATGGAGGTCCTCGACGAACTCCACCCCGACTACCACCGGCTGGCCCGGGAGTTCGTCGCTTCGGAGGCGCTGGCCGAGGCCCAACTGGTGGCGGCGACCGCGGCAGCGGATCCACCGCCCGCCACCCGCCGGATCCTGCATGTGCTGCACGACGGGCACGGCGGCACCGAGTACCACGTCGACGATCTGGCCGGATCGCTGGTCGACGGGTTCGAGAACTGGCGGCTGGTCGCCCAGCGAGAATGGCTCGTGCTCGAACACGCCGACGGCGCCGGCTGGACCGAGGACCGCCGCTGGCACCGCCCCCAGCCCTGGGACGTCCGGGTCTTGCGGCGCGACGCCGATCTGGCCGTCGCTTCCGAGGTCTTGCTGGAGTTCGACATCGACCTGGTGCACGTGCACCACCTGGTGGGCCACACCTTCGACCTGGTCGAGCTGGCCCACGCGCTGACCCTGCCGGTCGTGCTGACCGCGCACGACTTCTACAGCGCCTGTCCGTCGTTGAACCTGCTGGACGACCACGTCCGGTTCTGCGGCGGGACCTGCACGCCGGGCGAGGGCACCTGCCATGCCCCCGACCTGTGGATCGATCCCGACGTGCCGCTCAAGCACGACTTCGCCCTGACCTGGCAGGCCGAGTGGCGCCCGCTGTTCGCGTGCTTCACCAGACTGATCACCCCGTCGGCCGACACGCTCGCCCATCTCCGTGCCCTCTACGGCGACGACCTGCCCGATGCCACCGTGATCGAGCACGGGCGCGATGTCGAGCATCCCGGCGCCGTCGCCCACGCCCCACGAGTGGACGAGCCGATCCGGCTGCTGCTGGTCGGTGCGCTGAACCTCCAGAAGGGAGCGGCCTCGGCGGTCGAGCTCGCCGCGGAGGGCCACGACCGCATGGTCGCCGTGGAGCTCCTGGGCGAGCTGGCGCCCGAGTTCGCCGACCTGCCGGTCCGGTCGCACGGTGCCTACGCTCGGGACCGCCTCACCGCCCGGCTGGCCGAACTGCGCCCGACCTTCATCGCCGTGATGTCTCCCTGGCCCGAGACCTACTGCTACGTGGTCAGCGAGGCATGGGCGAACGGTGTGCCGGTCGTGGTCGGGCCGCTCGGTGCCCCGGCCGACCGAGTGCGCGAGCACGGCGGCGGGGTGGTGGCCCCGTCTCTCGACCCCGCCGACGTGATCGACACCGTCGTGACGGTCGCCCGCGATCCGGCCCGGTACGCCGACCTGGCTCTCCAGGCTCGACCCGACAACGTGCGGCCGGTCGTGGCGATGGCCGAGGACCACGCCGCTCTCTACCGTGATCTGACGGCGCGCGACGGGGTCACGCCCGATGGGGTCTGACCCCGGAGCCACCTCCCTGACCGCCCTGACGACCCGACTGATCGACCGGGGCCTCGATCTGGCGATCTGGTGGTTGGCCGCGTGGACGGTCATCTATCACGTCGCGCTGTGGCGGGACCTCGCGCAGTCGGCCGCCATCGTCGCCATGGCGGTGGCCGGAATCGGAATCGTCGTCGCACTGGTTCGTCTCGACGGCGGAACCGGCCGACCGGCCGAGGCCTCGCCGGGCCGCCCCATGCCGCGCTGGTTGTGGTGGGGCTCGCTCGGTGCGGCGGGGGTGGCCGCACTCCTGATGGTCGCCAGGATCCTGGTCCCACCCGGTTGGTACCTGGCCTGGGCGCTCGCCATCGTCGCCGTGGCTCCCGCCGCGGTGTGGTGCCTGTGGGCGTCGCGTCGCGAGGTCCAGCCGAATCGGGAGGACGATGGGCGTCCGGGCCCGTCGGCGATCGGCGTCGTGGCGGTCGTGCTGATCGCCGTCGCCTTCGGACTCCTGTCGATGTTCACCCGCCGGCCCGACAGCGACGACAGCTTCCTGGTCAACCGGTCGCTCTACGCCCAGGAGCACACCGAGGGGTTCGCCACCGGCGACACGATGTTCGGCGACGAGGAGGTCGACTCCGTCCGGCCCGACGTGGCGCCGTCGTCGATCGAGCCGTTGATCGGCGTGGTCGGTCGGCTCACCGGCGTCCCGGTGCAGACGCTCACCTACCTGGTCCTGGGACCGGTGGTGGCTGCGGCGGGCATCTTCGCCGCATGGCGCCTGATCCGGACCTTTCGCGTCCGAGCTCCCGCACTGGTCACCGCCGCCACGGCCGGGTTCCTGCTGCTCGACGGTGTGCGCCACCAGTCGTTCGGCAACTTCAGCCTGGGCCGATCGTGGCAGGGCAAGGTGATCCTCGTCTTCCTGCTCGTCCCGGTGCTGTGGCACTACGCCGTGGCATGGAGCCGCGACCGCTCTTCCTCGGCCGCGGTGGGCCTGGTCGCCGGCAACATCGCGGCGGTCGGTCTGACCTCGACCGGCCTCGTGATCGCACCCGTCGTGGCCGTGCTGGGCGTGCTGGCCGGCGACCCCCGGCGCCTGGCCCGTGCGCTCCCGGTCCTGGGGTTGGCGCTGGTGTACCCCCTTGGCGCTCTCCTGCTGGGGTCCGACACCAGCCACTTCCTCGGCGCCGCGGTGGCGCAGGTGGCGTCCGGAACCGTCGTCGGCCGGGCGGCGTCGCCCGAGATCGGGCCGATCGGTGAAGGGGCGAGCTTTTCGTGGTACCTGGTCCTGGGATCGGGAATCCCGATGGGCATCGCCGCGGCCGGCATCCTCGGGTCGTGGGCGACGGTGCGTGACGCAGCTGCCCGGCGGGTGCTCCTGCTCGCCCCGGTCGCGGTCCTGCTCTTCTTCGGCCCCGGCCTCCACCGCCTGGGCCTCACCGAGTTCAGCGTCGACGCCGTCTACTGGCGGGTCATCTGGATCGCTCCGGTGCCCGTGATGGTGGGTCTGGCCGTCACGGTCGGGCTGCGCTGGATGTTGTCCCGGACCCGGTCCCAACGGACGGCCCTCGGCTGGGCCGCTGCCTTGGCCCTGCCGCTGGTGGTGGTCGCAGGGCTCTGGTTCCGCGGAGCGCCGATCCTGGTCGAGACGAACATGGATCTCTGGGTCTTCGACTGGGACGTTGATCCCACTCGGAGAGCGGCGGCGCAGCGCGCCATCGACCTGTCCGAGCCCGGTGACATCGTCGGTGCGCCCGTCGCGGTCGGACAGCCGCTGCCGCTGTTGTCGGTCGAGGTTCGCCCGGTCAACCCCGAGGACCGCTTCACCTACGGAGGCCATGCCACGCCCGAGTTCGACGCCCCGGGGCGCGATCTGGTCAGTCGCAGCCTGGAGACCGGGTTGGCGCCGGGCACCGCCGAAGCGTTCCGCTCGGCGCTCGACACCCTCTCCGTGGACACGGTCTGCCAGCTGCAGGTCCTCGTCGGCGATCCGGTCGAGGACGAGCTGGCGGCCGCCGGATTCGTCGTGGTCGAAACGGCGGACACCTGCGTCTACTGGCGTCGCTGAACCGCTCGCGCCGATAGCCTCACCGTGATGACCCGTCGAGCCTCCCTTCCCGCGGTCGGGCTCGGCCGGCCCGAGCTGCTCGGTGCCCTCGAAGGGTTCCGGCGGGACGACGCGGACTGGCGCGCCGGTCGGACCTGGAGTCTCGTCTACCACGCCGGTGACGATCACCACGACCTTCTGGCCGAGGTCCATCGCATGTACGCCGCCGAGAACGGCCTGAGTCCCACCGCCTTCCCCAGCCTGCGCCGCATGGAGTCCGAGGTGGTCGACATGGTGCTCGACCTGGTGCGGGCTCCCGACACCGCCGGCGGCACCATGGCGTCGGGCGGGACCGAGAGCATCATGCTCGCGGTGCTGGCCCATCGGGAAGCCGACCGGGCCGAGGGACGGGACCGGCGCCGCGTGGTCGTGCCCACCACCGCTCACCCCGCCTTCCGCCGCGCCTGCCACTACTTCGACCTCGAAGTGGTCCCGGCACCGATCGGGCCCGACTTCCGGGCCGACGTGGATGCGATCGACGAGCTCGCCTCGGCCGATGACACCCTGCTCATCGCCGGGTCGGCGCCGTGTTTCCCGTACGGCGTCGTCGATCCCATCGGGGAGCTGGGCGCCATGGCCCTCGATCGCGGGATCGGCCTCCACATCGACGGCTGCCTGGGCGGATTCGTCCTCTCGATGGCGCGCCGGTGGGGTCGCCCGGTGCCGGACTTCGACTTCACGGTCCCCGGCGTCAGCAGCATCTCGGTCGATCTGCACAAGTACGGGTACGGGCCGAAGGGAACCTCCACCGTGCTCTACCGGGACCGGGCGTTGCGGCGCCACCAGTACTTCGTCGATCCCGCCTGGCCCGGCGGCGCACTCGCCTCGCCGACGATGGTCGGAACCCGGCCCGGCGGAGCGCTGGCCGGTGCCTGGGCCGCCCTCATGGCCCTGGGCGAGGACGGCTACCGGCGGCTGTACGAGTTGGTGCTCGGCACGGCGGAGGCCCTCATACAGGGCATCGAGGCCATCGACCACCTCCGCGTCCTGGGCGAGCCCGCGATGAGCGTGTTCGCCTTCGGATCCGATGCCTTCTCCATCCATGACGTGGGGGACCATCTGGCCTCCGGGGGATGGCGGATGGACCGCCAGCAGGACCCCGACTGCCTTCATCTGATCGTCAACCCCGGGCACGCGGCGGTGGTCGATCGGTTCCTCGACGACCTCCGCGCTGCCTGCCGCGTCGCGGCGGCCGAACCCGGCCGGGCCGATCGCGGTGCGGTCCTCTACGGCGTGACCTCGGACGTGGCGCAGGGTGCTGATGTCGACGCCACGCTGCGCGACTTCATCGATCACAGCTACGGCGCCTGATGGTCCGCGTCGACGACACCGTGGCGCTCGACGCCGTGCCGGTGGCCGACCGACCATCGCGCGTCCTCCTGGACGTCTGTAGCCGACCCGAGCTCAGCCGGCTCCTGCACACCAGGACCGTGGCCGTCGACCCGGATCTCGATCGACGATTCGTCACCGAGCGCGCCGGCGTCCGCCTCGCCCCGTCCGTGCTGATCGATCCCGAGCACGCGGCGATCACGGTGCGCGAAGCCCTCGAGCTCTCGCTGCTCGAGGACACGGTCCCCGACGTCGATCCTGCGGTCCTGGCCGTGATCGCCCACGTCACCGCCCTTGGCTACCTCTCGTCACTGCCGTCCGACGGGCACCCCGGTCCGCCCGGGTACCGGGCCGGCCTGGCCGACGTGATCCGCGACCACGCGTCGCTCGTCGGCCACCGATCCCAGACCGGGCCCCTCGCCGCGGCAGCCATGCAGCTGATCGAGGATCTCGTGGCCCGCGACGGGATCGCCGTCCCCGAGGAGGGTCGAGAGGAGCTCGTGCGTTGGGTCGGCCCCATCCTGCCCCTGGCGCTGCCGGCCGAGGTCCTCTTCGTCACCGGTGGAGATCACCGACAGCGGCTGGACCCGACCTCGGGGCGCAACAGCTACGGCATTCCGGCGCGGCCGCTGCCGTGGGCGCTGAATTTCTCGTCCTGCACCGCGTCCGTGCCCAGCCTCCGGGCCTACCGGGCCGCCGACGAGCTCCGGCGCCGCCTGTTGCGGGCGGCGCTCACCGGCGATCTCCAACTGGAGTTGGCCAGTTCATCGGCGTGGCTGCGGACCGCGGTGGCCGAGCACCTGGGCCTGGGACTCGACGAGGCGGACGTGGTCCTGATGCCTTCGGGTACCGACGTCGAGCTGATCGCCGCTGCGTACGCGCTGTCGCACGGACGACCGGTGACGTCCGTCGTCGTCGCGCCGGCCGAGGTCGGGTCGGGGACCGTGCTCGCCGCCGGCGGCCGCCACTTCTCCACGGAGACGCCGTCGGGCGCCGCGGTCGAACCCGGTGAGCCGATTGACGGGTTCGACCCCGACCGGCTCTCGGTCGTTGGGGTACCCGTGCGTGATGCCGACGGCTCGCTGCGGGCTCCCGAAGAAGTCGAGTCCGAGGTCGCCCGTGCGATCGCCGAGGGGATCGACGCCGGTGGGGTCGTGGTGCTTCACCTGGTGGACGGAAGCAAGACCGGGGTGCGGTTGCCGCGGACCGAGATCGTCTCGTCCTGGCAGGATGACCGCGGTTCGGATCTCGTCGTCGTGGTCGATGCGGCGCAGGTCCGGGTCGACCAGCGGTCGATCGGCGATCACGTCCGGCGGAACCGGCTCGTGTTCGCGACCGGATCGAAGTTCTACGCCGGTCCGCCGTTCAGCGCCGCGCTCCTCAGTCCGCCCGGATGGTTGGCGGAGGGAGGTGGTGGACCGGCCCCGGTCGGTCTCGCCGAGTATCTGGATCGGTGGTCGTGCCCGCCGAGTGCGACCTGGCTGACCGACGCCGCCGGGCACGGCTGCAATCTCGGGCTCCTGCTGCGCTGGCATGCCGCGCTGGCCGAGATGAGCGATTTCCATTCGGTGGCGCCCAGTGTCCGGGACGAGATCGTGCGGGGGTTCGCACTCGGCGTCCTCGAAGCGATCGATCGGCATCCGCGCGTCGAGCTGGTCCCCAGCCCGTGGACGGAGCCGGCCGCGCTGGACGGACGCGGCCTCGACGAGCTCCCCACGATCTTCACCTTCACCGTGTCGGACCGGGACGGTCGTCCGCTCGCGATCGACGCGGCCCGCCGACTCCAGCGGACGCTGCAGCGCGACCTCAGCGACGAGATCGACGGCGATGCCAGTCCGCGGGTGGCCCGGAGCGAGGTGTACCTGGGCCAACCGGTCGGCGTCGGATCCGGTCCCGACGGCACCGTCGGAGCCCTCCGGTTCGCCCTCGGTGCCCCGACCGTGTCGGACATCGTGTTCGGCCACCATTGGGGCCCGTCGTGGCAGGCGCGACTCGACCGTGCCGTCGACGACGTCCAGCTGGCACTGGAGAAGATCGACCTCGTCGTGGGGTCGACGACTCTGCCAGGATGAGCGGATCTTCCGGCGCCACGGAGCGCCACTTCGACCAGGGGGAACGTCCGTGACCGACAACTACGTCAAGGTGCTGCTCGACGAATCCGAAATGCCCACCCAGTGGTACAACGTCATCCCGGACCTGCCGAGCCCGCCGCCGCCTCCGCTCCATCCCGGCACCCACGAGCCGATCGGCCCCGATGACCTCGCGCCGCTGTTCCCCATGGCGCTCATCGGCCAGGAGGTGTCCACCGAGTCGTACATCGACATCCCCGGCGCGGTGCAGGACATCTACCGGCTGTGGCGACCGTCGCCGCTCTTCCGGGCCCGGCGCCTCGAGGCCCTGCTCGACACCCCGGCCAAGATCTTCTACAAGTACGAAGGGGTCAGCCCGGCCGGCTCGCACAAGCCCAACACGGCGGTGCCGCAGGCGTATTACAACGCCGCCGAGGGCGTGAAGAAGCTCACCACCGAGACGGGCGCCGGCCAGTGGGGGAGCGCCCTGGCGTTCGCCGCCGCCCAGTTCGGCCTGGAGTGTGAGGTGTGGCAGGTCCGGGCCTCCTACGACCAGAAGCCGTACCGCAAGACGATGATGGAGATCTGGGGCGCCACCGTGCACCCCAGCCCCAGCGAGCTCACCGAATCGGGGAAGGCCATCCTGGCTCAGGACCCCGACAGCACCGGCAGTCTGGGCATCGCCATCTCCGAGGCGGTCGAGGCGGCCGCCTCCGACCCCGAGATCCGCTACGCCCTCGGCAGCGTGCTCAACCACGTTCTGCTGCACCAGACCATCATCGGTGAGGAGGCGCTGGCGCAGCTGGCGAAGGTGGGCGAGGTGCCCGACCTGCTCGTCGGTTGCACGGGCGGCGGTTCCAACTTCGGTGGGCTCAGCTTCCCGTTCCTGCGCGAGAAGCTCGCCGGACGGATGAATCCGACCATCCGTTGCGTCGAGCCGGCTGCGTGCCCGTCGCTGACCAAGGGCGAGTACCGGTACGACTTCGGTGATGCTGCCGGCCTGACGCCGCTGGTCAAGATGCACACCCTGGGTCACGGGTTCGTGCCCGATCCCATCCACGCCGGCGGGCTCCGCTACCACGGCATGTCGCCGCTGGTGAGCCACATCTACGAGGAGGGTCTGGTCGAAGCCGAGTCGATTCCCCAGACCGAGTGCTTCGAGGGTGCGCTGACCTTCGCGAAGGCCGAGGGGATCGTCCCGGCCCCCGAGCCCACACACGCCATCGCCGCCGCCATTCGTGAGGCCAACCTCTGCAAGGAGAGCGGAGAGGAGAAGGTGATCCTCACCGCCCTCTGCGGTCACGGGCACCTCGACCTGGCCGCCTACGAGGCGTTCCTCAGCGGCGCGTTGGTCGACTACGACTACCCGGCCGACAAGATCGCCGCCGCCATGGAGGACGTCCCGGTGCTCTCCGGCTGACCGGCCGCCCTCGTCGGTCCCCGCCCGGCGGGTCGGGACCGTAGGATCCTCCCGTGGCTGAACCGACTGCGCCCCCAACCTCGTTCGATCCAGGGTCGTTCCGCGATCCGATGAGCCGCGTCCTGGTGCGCGGCGACGACATCCTCCGAGCCCTCGGGACCGATGCCGTCGCCGACTGGGAGGCACTGGCGGCGTCGTCGTTCTTCCCGGCGGCGGTCGCCGACGGCCGCATCGTCGGCACCGAACGGCTGCCCGACGACGAGGTCGCCGCCCTGGGCCTGGCCGACGACTGGGCCGCCGTCCTGCGCCACGACCGGGTGCCGATGCGCTCCTATCCCTACGAGTGGTCCTTCGAGATGCTGAAGGACGCCGCCAAGCTCCAGCTCGATCTCACCGCCGCCGCGCTCGATGACGGCATGATCACCAAGGACGCCAGCAGCTACAACATCCAGTTCGTCGGCGCGCAGCCCACGTTCATCGACATCGGGTCCTTCGAGCGGATCCGGAAGGGCGAGCCCTGGTACGGCTATCGCCAGTTCTGCCAGCTGTTCCTCTATCCGCTGATGCTGCAGGCCTACCGCGACATTCCGTTCCAGCCCTGGATGCGGGGGTCGATCGACGGGATCACTCCCGAGGAGTGCCGGAACGCGCTCTCGGTGCGCGACCGCGTCCGCCGGGGTGCGTTCAGCACGGTCCTGGTCCACGCCCGCGCCGATCGGAAGCTGGCCGACTCGGAGCGCGACGTCAAGGACGAGATGGGCCGGGCCGGAATGGGCCCGGCGCTCATCGCGGCCATGGTGGGCAAGCTGCGCCAGACGGTCGATCGCCTGACCTGGTCCAAGTCGTCGACCACCTGGTCCGACTACTCCGACCGGGCCCACTACACCGACGCCGATCTCCAGCTGAAGTCCGAGTTCGTGGCCAAGGTCGCCGCCGCCGCACCTCGATCACTCGTCTGGGACGTCGGCGCCAACGACGCCCACTTCTCCCGCATCGCGGCCGATCACTCCTCGTACGTCGTCGCCTTCGACGTCGATCCCCTGGTGGTCGATCGCACCTACAAGACCCTGCGCGACGAGGGCGAGAAGCGGATACAGCCCATGCTCATGAACCTGGCCGACCCCTCGCCCGGCCTGGGCTGGCGGGGCATGGAGCGGCCCACCCTGCTGGACCGGGGCCGTCCCGACCTCGTCCTCTGCCTGGCGGTCATCCACCACCTGGCCATCACCAACACGGTCCCGCTGGCCGAGTTCGTGGCCTGGTTGGCCGAGGTGGGATCCGAGACGGTCGTGGAGTTCCCGACCCGCGAGGACCCGATGGTCAAGATCCTGCTGCGCAACAAGCGGTCGGGTCTGTTCGACGGCTACGACCTGGCGGCCTTCGAGACGCTGCTGGCCGAGCGGTTCGACATCAAGGCCCGCGAGGAGCTGCCGTCGGGAACCCGCGTGCTGTTCCACGCAGCGCCCCGTCAGGACGCTTCGTAGAGCTCCAGGACCTCGGGCGCCGGTCCATCGGCGGTGATCACACCCTGCTCGAGCCAGACCGCACGGTCGCAGGTCGAGCCGATCTCGGTCAGGTTGTGGGACACGAGGATGACCGTGTTGGCCTGCTCGCGGATGTCGCGGAGGCGCTGGAGGCTGCGGTCCCGAAAGGCCTTGTCGCCCACGGCGAGCGCCTCGTCGACCAGGAGGACCTCGGGGACGCGCAAGGTCGCGATCGAGAACGCGAGGCGGGACCGCATGCCCGAGGAGTACGTCCGCAGCGGCCGGCCCATGGCGTCACCCAGGCCCGAGAACTCGATGACGCCGTCCATGCGCTCCTCGACGTCCTTGAGGCTCATCCCCATCGCGAGGCCCCCGAGGATGATGTTGCGGTAGCCGGAGAGGAGGGGTTGCAGCGCGGCGTTGACCCCCAGGAGGTGAGCCTCGCCCCGCACCTCGACCGTGCCGCTGCTCTTCGCCTGGAGGCCTGCGATCGCCCGCAGGAGCGTGGACTTGCCGGAGCCGTTCGATCCGACGATGCCGACGGCCTCACCGACCGAGATGTCGAGGTTCACGTCCTTCACCGCGTGGACGTCGACCGCCGATCGGCTCCGGAATCCCCTGCGGGCGAGCTCCCGAGCCGAGATGCGCTGCTCCTCGTAGACGCGGTAGTGGATGTTGAGGTCGCGGATGCGCACGCTGAGGGGTGCCGTGGTCAGCGAATCGCCGTCCTCGGGCCGGCCCGGGTCAGTCGCTGCCATAGCTGGCCTCCGCCGATCGGAACCACAGGAACCCGAGGCAACAGAGCAGCACGCTCCACACCGCGGCCGAGAGCAGGAGCACCGGCTCGCCGTCGAGGCCCATGACGGCCCACCGCATCAGCGTGACGAAGTCGTACATCGGGTTCAGATAGAAGAGCCACTTGATACTGGAGTCGGCGTAGGCGTCGACGCTGAAGATCACCCCCGACCCGTACAGCAGCAGCCGGAAGAAGAACGGCAGGATCTGGGTCACGTCGCGGATGTGGTGCGTGAGCCGGGCGGCGATGAGTGCGGCGCCGAAGTTGAACACCAGTTGCAGGGCGAAGAGCGGCAGGACGGCCAACCACCGGACGGTCATCTCCTCGCCCGTCAACAACGCGACGGCCAGCATCACGACGATCGGCGGAAGGGTGGCCAGTGCCTCGGTCAGGGTGGAGCTCGCCGGGAGCACGGCCCGGGGGAAGCGAATGGCCTTGATGAGGCCCATGTTGTTGACGACCGACCTGGCCCCATGGGTCGTCGAGCGCTGGGTGAAGGCGAACGTGAACACACCGACGGCGATGAAGGCGATGAAGTTGTCGACCCCCCGATCCACCTTCAGCACCACGCCGAAGATGAGCCAATAGACGCCGATCGTCAGCATCGGATTGAGCAGGTGCCAGAGATTGCCCAGCACCGACGTCATCTGCCGGCTCTTCAGCTCGTTGACGGCGACGTAGCGGATGTACTCGCGTCGGTCCCACATGCCGCGCAGGTACCGATCGAGCCGCGACGACTCGTAGACGTCGCGCAGGCCCGCAGCGCCCTGGGACTCTGAGGCCTCTAGCATCCGGGCGATGTTATCCAGCTCTCCGAACCGGGTGCATCACCCCACGCCCGGGCGGTCCCGACGTGGCTGCTGACCGGCCCGTTGCGCCACGGCTCACCTGGGTGATCCTGACCATGGGGGACCGTCCCGACGGGCTGGCGCGCGCCGTCGAGTCCCTCGGACCCGGCGCGGACGTGGTCGTCGTTCTCAACGGAGCCGAAGGGGAAGGAGAGGGAGCGCGGATTCCCGACGGGGTGCGGTGGGTCGAGCTCGAGGAGAACCGGGGGGTTCCGGGCGGCCGCAACGCCGGGGCCGAGGCCGCCGGGGGCGAGATCCTCGGGTTCCTGGACGATGACGCCGCCGTGCTCACGCCGGGCGCGGCCGACCTGGTCGTCGACCGGTTCGACCGGGATCCCGAGCTTGCGGTCGTGGCCCTCCGCCTGGTCGACGACGAGGGCCGGACCGCACGGCGCCACGTGCCACGGGCGGGCCGGGGCGATCCCGACCGCTCCGGGCCGGTCGGCTACTTCCTCGGGGGAGCCTGTGCGATTCGCCGGTCCGACTTCATGGCGGCGGGTCGCTACGACGCCGACCTGTTCTACGGCCACGAGGAGCTCGATCTGGCCTGGCGTCTCCTCGACCGCGGGCGGGGGATCCGGTACGCCGCCGACGTCGAGGTCTTCCACCCCCCGTCCGAGATCAGCCGTCACAGCCACGGGTGGTTCCTGACGGGACGCAACCGGGTGGTGGTCGCCCGGCGGAACCTGCCCCAGCCGGTGGCGCTCATCCACGTGGTGTTCTGGCTCGCGCTGGGGTGGTGGCGCGCCCCGGTCGGGGCGTGCCGGAGCTCCTACCTGCGCGGGTGGCGGGAGGGATGGCGCGTCGCGGTCGATCGTCGCCCCATCGGCTGGCGCACCGTCGGGACACTCACGCGCCTGGGGCGACCCCCGGTGGTCTGAGCCAGCGTGGGGTCTCGCGGTGCGCTCGCCGGGTCTGGCAGGATGTCCGCCGTGCGCGTGCTCTGCGTGGCCGGAGCCCGGCCGAACTTCATGAAGATCAAGCCCGTCCTCGACGCCCTCGAGGCCCGGGGCGTCGACGTCGATCTGGTGCACACCGGTCAGCACTACGACGAGCGGATGAGCGACGTCTTCTTCGAGGATCTGGGGATCCGACCGCCCGACCACTCGCTGGGGGTCGGGTCGGGGAGCCATGCCGAGCAGACCGGGCGGGTCATGGTCGCCTTCGAGGCACTGCTCGGGCAGGTGACCGCCGACGCGATCGTCGTCGTCGGCGACGTCAACTCCACCCTTGCCTGCGCCGTCGTCGGCGCCAAGGCGGGACCCTACGTGGCGCACGTCGAGTCGGGACTCCGCAGCCGCGACTGGAGCATGCCCGAAGAGGTGAACCGGGTCGCCACCGACCGGATCAGCGACTTCCTCCTCGCCCCCTCGCCGGACGCAGTCGACAATCTGCGCGCCGAGGGATACCCCGACGAGCGGGTGCACCTCGTCGGCAACGTCATGGTCGACACCCTGCTGGCCAACCTGGAGCGGGCGCGCGACCGGCCGATCCTGGAACGGATCGGTGTCGATGCGGGCCGGTACGGGCTGGTGACACTCCACCGCCCGGCCAACGTCGACGATCCCGAGGTGCTCGGGCGGTTGATGGGCGCGATCGGGCGCGTGGCCGAGCGGTGTCCGTTGGTGTTCCCCATCCATCCGCGCACGCGGGCGCAGCTCGGCGACGGTGCCGTCGGCGCCGGCGTCCACCTGGTCGAACCGGCCGGGTACCTGGACTTCATCGCCCTCGAGGCGTCGGCTCGGATCGTGCTGACCGACTCGGGCGGGATCCAGGAGGAGACGACCGTGCTCGGCGTTCCCTGCCTGACGCTGCGGGACAACACCGAACGGCCGATCACCATCGACGAGGGCACCAACACCCTGGTCGGTCGCGATCCCGACCGGATCGTCGAGGTGGCCTTCGACCGGATCGAGCACGGCGCTCCGCAACGCTGCCCGGACCTCTGGGACGGTCACGCCGGCGAGCGGATCGCCGACGTGCTCATCGCCGGATGCCGTGACGGGGTGCCTCGCCCGACCAACTAATTTCAGCGGCTCGGTTGGCTTCGAGCGGCGCCCGTACGCTAACCATGGGGAAATGGGGCAGTACCGGGGTCGGACGGCAGCGATCGCCGTCATCATCGCAAGTCTCGCGTTCCTGATCGCACCGGGATCGCCGGGTGCGGGGGCCAGCGAGCCCATCGCCGGTGGCGAGCCGGTCACCGGTCAGCAGCCGACGGCGGTGCCGATGGAAGCGGGGCAGTACGTCTCGCAGTTCGTCGAGCTCAACGCCGACTACGTGGCGCCCGACGGGTTCGCTCTCCTGGACGGTGGTCGCAAGCGGCTGAGCCGCGGTGACTTCTGGATCCTCCTGGCCAGCGACTCGTTCTCGTTCCGGCCGGACTTCGTCAACGTGGTCGGGGCCATCACGGACGAGATCCCGATGGGCCTGCGCGTCAGCGGCAACCAGTACCCGGCCAACCACGCGCTGAGCGTCGGCGAGATCATCGTGCTCCGCGACAACCCGGTGCTGTGCCCCGGAGCGATCGCGTGCGCCACCTGGTACACCATCGGCAACACGATCGTCGCCGGCGAGATGCGCCTCGGTCCCAGCGTCGACACGGCCCCGGCCACCGGCCCCGGCGGGCTGCAGGCGATCTTCGAGCACGAGCTGGGCCACGTCTTCGGGCTGGCGCACTACACCTCCTCCTACGCCGGGCAGCTCCAGCTGATGTACCCCACCACGGCCAGCGGTGCGGCGGGCTACCGGCCCGGCGACCGCAACGGGCTGTGGGCCAGCTACCTCACCGACGTCGGAACGACCGCGTGGTTCGCCAAGTACGTGCGGTGGATGGGGACCCGCGACATCACGAACGGGTGCGCACGGGGCCGCTACTGCCCGTTCAGCTCGCTCACCCGCGCCGAGGTGGCGGCGTTCCTCTACCGGATGGCGGGTGAACCTGCCGTGACCGGCAGCCATCCCTACGGTGATCTCCTGTATGCCTGGCAGCAGAACCCCGTGACCTGGATGCACCAGCAGGGCATCACCTTCGGGTGCGCCTCGGGCAAGTTCTGTCCCGGCCGACGGATCACCCGCGGCGAGCTCGCGGCGTTCATGCATCGGTACTCGGGGTTGTTGGCACCCACCCAGGCCCACGGATTCGCCGACGTTCTGCTCGCCTGGCAGCAGGACCCCGTCGCGTGGATGAAACAATTCGCGATCACCGGGGGCTGCGGCGGTGCCAACTTCTGTCCGCAGCGGTTCGTCACGCGGGCCGAAGCCGCCGCGTTCCTGTACCGCCTGGCCGACCAGTGGCCGTGGGCGTGGGGCGACAACGCCCGGCTGGGCGTCGCCTACCCGGACTGACGCTCCGGCGGCTGCCGGGGGTGCTCAGCGGAGGAGCTCGAGGGTGAGCAGCTTGGCTGCCGCCATGCCGGCCCGCAGGGTGTCCTCGCCGGCCCGGTACCCGTCGACGGTGTCGACCGCGTGGGCGTACGCCTTGCGGAACCGGCGAGGGACCAGATCGGCGGCCCGCTCCTTCGTCGCGGCGATGACCTCGGGCGCCGTGGCCCCCAGCGCATCCAGGTCGGCCACGAGGTTCAGGAAGCAGCTCGGAGCGCCGACCGCGACCTCGGGCGGGGAGCCGTACACGCGGTAAGGGTCCACCGACGAGCCGAGTGGCCCTCCCAGCGCGTCGAGTCGCTCGGCGACGAAGGTCGGATCCATCGGCCGACGACCCTCGGCGAACGGGAGCGAGCAGAGCTCGGCGTCGAGGACGGCCAGCAGGTCGGTGATGACGCTCGGCCCCTTCCGGCGCGGGGTCGGGACGGGATTGTCCGGTGCCCGCGCCGCCCGGGCCAGCGAGCGCTGCATGAGCGGCCGGAAGTGGAGCGGCTGGGCCCGAGGGATGGGCTGGCCGGTGTGGATCGGATTGCGGTAGCCCACGTTGTGCCATTCAACGCCGATCGGGTGGTCCGGCTCGATCCCGATCGACGTCAAACCCTCTCTGGCCATCCGCCGAAGGGCTCGGACCGGGCCCCGTCGACCCTCGATCCGTAGCCGGTCGATCGAGGTCCAACCCAGCGACCCCTTCATGATCTCGGATCCCTGACCGCCCAACGCGACCGTCCCGGGCTCCGGCAGAGAGGCGCGGAGGTACAGGTAGTCGTAGGACCCGAGCGCCCCGAGGGCCCACTGGGCGGCGGGGAACTCGTTGACACGCAGGTGGACCGAGTCGCCGGTCGGGTTGAGTGGGAATCCGTAGCGTGCGCCCAGCTCCTCGGCCACGGATCGGTCGTCGGCGCGGCGACCGATCGTCGAGGTCGTCACGGCGGTCTCGCGCAGCAGGTCCGGGTCGTGCACGAGCACGCCGAGCAGGACCCGACTGTCCAACCCGCCCGAGAGCGAGAGGGTGGCCGGTCGGCCGGGAATCGAGATGATGGTCTTCACGGCGGCCGAGACCTCGATCGCGGCCTGGCGCAGCAGGTCGGGGTACGAGTCCGCCGCCGGGACGAGCTGGTCGGCCACACACACGCGGTCGACGCTGACCGCCGGACGCCCGTCGGCTCGGGCGCCGACGCGGAGGGTCGCTCCGACCGGCAGGTACGAGACGTCCGCCGCCGGCGTCCGCTCGCTGGCGAGCTGGTAGGAGAGGATGTTCTGCACGGAACGGCCGATCACCGTGGCTTCGTCGGCCGCACCGGCGAGGCCGAGCGCCCGCCGCAGCCTCACCAGCAACAGGAGCGAGTCCGACACCATCACCAGGTCGGGTGTCGCCGTCCAGAGCGTCGGATACAGCCCGAAGCCGTCGCGCTCCACGGTCAGTTCCTCGGTCGACCAACGGGCGTGCAGGAACATGCCGTCGAACCGGTCGGTCTCGGAGGCCGTCGCCGCGTCCCGCCGGTACGCGCTGAATCCCGCCGGTCCGAGGACGAGGGAGCGCGTGGCGTGGTCGAACGCCGTCCCCAGGAACAGGTGGTCGGTCGGTTCCGGCTCGACCGGCTCCGACGCCGGCCGGCGGGTCACGCACAGCAGCTGGCGCTCGGTGCCGAGCCGGCGATCGAGGAGCCGGTCCGATGCCGGTGCGGTTCCGTCGGGCAGCAGGGCGGCGCGGATCCGAGCGGTCGCCGACGGGCGACCGACCGTGAGCAGGAAGGTGGACATGGCCGATCCGGGTTCCATGAGCGGGCTCGGGCCGCCGCATCGTAGTGCCCCGTCCGGCGCCGAGGCGCAAGCCGGGTAGTGTCCGGTCCGGCATGCGAGTCGTCTTGTTCGATGTCCTCCTGGAACGGCACCTCACGGACAGCCTGGCCCGAGCCTTCGCACGCGCCGGTCACGACGTCGTGGTCACCGGCCCGGTCTGGACCGGCCACCGGTTCCCCGAGGACGGGGCACGCGACACGGTGGCGCTGAGGCTCGAGGAGGCCCTGGGCGACAGTGCCGATCTGCTGTTCTGCTTCCGCCCGTCGACGCTTCCGCCCGACCTCGTCCGCAGCGTGAGCGCACGCGGCGTCCACACCATGACCTGGTTCTCCGACGACCCGGTCCTGTTCGAGCACATCACCCGTCACCTCGTCGACCCCTACGACACGGTGCTGCACTGCGGCGGACCGCGGGTCCTGGCGTTCTACGAATCCGCATTCGGCCGCCCCACCGGAGTCAACATGCCCTTCTGGGCCGACCCCGAGGAGTTCCCCTTCCTGCACGACCCCTCGAACGCCGATCTGGACGTGGCGTTCCTCGGCAGCACCCGAGGTGACGTGCGCCGCCACCGCTACGACGTGCTCGCCGGGCTGGACGCGTCGGTGCGGATCTACGGACGCGTCGACCAGGATCCAGCCGGGATCTACGGCGGATTCCTCGACGGTACCGAGGAGACGGTCCTGGCGTTGCGGCGGGCCAGGCTCGCGCTGAGCATCCCGCAGCACTTCGGCGAGTACGCCGGTTCCCGGTACGACTTCCCCGAGCTCGGCTCGCTCGGCTCGTTCGACATGCCCAGCCGGGTCGCGCAGTGTGCGGTGATGGGCCTGCCCATCGTGAGCCTGGACGACGGCCCGCCCATCGGGTTTCCCGAGGTGGTTGCGGTGCCCGACGAGCAGGAGCTCCCTGCCACCGTGGAGGCGCTGCTGGGGAGCGATCTCGTCGAAGCCGGACGCTCCGTCCACCGCCGGGCTCGGACGCGTTTCTCCGCCGACGCCCGTGTGGCCCTGATCGAGCATCTCGTCGACGACCCGACCTCGTGGCGAAAGCTGGATCCGGGTGAACGATCCGGGTACTTCTGCGCATTCGATCGCGACGAGGCCGTCACCTCCCCTCCGACGCCGGTCCGGATGGGCGCGGTCGTACCGGAGCTCGACAGTCTCCCGACCCTGGAGGCCCAGCGAGCCGAGCTCGCTGCGACCCGGATCGATTCCCCTCACCCGTGGCGGATTCTCTTCATCGGGACCTTCACGTTCGGTCCCACGGACGTCGTCGCCTGTGCACTGCGCGGGCTGCGCAACCTCGGGCACCGGGTCCTGCACCTGGATCCCGAGCGGCACGCCGGGCTGGTCCGACCGGCCGCGCCGCGCGGCGGTGAGGGGCCGAACTGGGTCGACGTCGACTGGTTGGAGCCGATCCTCGACCGGTTCGTGCCCCAGGTCGTGGTGTGCGCCGCCGGCGGGCTCTGCCTGACCAGCGAGGAGGCTGAACGCCTCACCGATCGGGGGGTGCTCCTGGTCGGGGTGACGCTGTCGGACCCGGACGTCTTCGAGTCGATGGTCGACCACGTCGGCCGATTCGACCTGCACGCGACCAACTCCCGTGAGGCGCTGGTCCGCTACGAGCGGGCCGGTCTGGGCAACACCACGCTGTTCCCTTTCGCCATCGACCGCGCGTTCGCCGCGGCCACGCTGGCGGACGACGCGTCGCTCCGAGCCGACGTCATCTGCGTCGGCGGGGGACGGCCCGACCGGCGCGAGGTCATGAACCGGCTCGACGAACGGTTCGACGTGCGCGTGTACGGCAAGGGCTGGGACGATCCGGCGGCCGAGGTGGTGGCCGGTCGGCGGCTGATCCAGGCGGCTCGCGCCGGCCGGATCCACGTGAACTTCGCCCGGACCCGGGCCGGGTTCACCAACGTCAAGTGCGGCGTCTTCGAGGGCGTCGCCGCCGGCGGAGTGCTCTGCACCGCCAGGTTCGCGGAGATGGGCGATCTCTTCGACTATGGCACCGAGATCGTCGGCTGGGACCACGTCGAGGACCTCGAGGTCAAGATCGCCGGACTCCTCGCCGACCCCGACCGACTCGAGCGGTACCGCCGCCGGTCGTTCGCCCGGTTGGCGGCCGACCATCTCTACGAACACCGCTGGCTCGACCTCTTCGCTCCCGTGCTGCGTCAGCTCGAAGACGGCCCCGGCCCTCTGCCCGCCGACCGGCTCGACCACCTGCGCGCCCCGCTCTCGTCGGCCGAGGAACCGGTCCGGCCGGTGCTGCTGGCCGGGTACTACGGCGCGGGGAACGCGGGTGACGATCTCATCCTGGAATCCATCACCGAGGGTGCTCGGCGCGCCGAACCGTCGTTGGAGTTCCATGTCGCCTCGCGGCGTCCCGCTGCGGTCGAGCGGCAGGGCGCGATCCAGGCGCACGAGCAGCGCGACGTGGGCCTGCTGGACGCGATCGCCGGCGACTCGGTGGGCGTGGTCGTGGGGGGCGGCGGCCTGTGGCACGACTACACGTTCGATGCGGCGGGCGGGCTCGCGGGGCTGTTCGACACCGACACCCGCTCGGTCACCGGGACCGCACGGTCGTTGCTCCTGGCCGCGCTCCACGGTGTTCCGGCGCACGTGTACTCCATGGGCGTGGGCCCGCTCACCGATCCGCAGGCCCAGGCGTTCCTGGCGTGGTTGCGACCGCAGCTGGCGTCGGTCTCGGTCCGCGACGAGGGCTCGGCCGCGCTGCTGGAGTCCATCGAGGCGTGGCCGGGCCCTGTGCCGGTCGTCCCCGATCCTGTCTACGCGCTGGCGCTGCCCGACGACCGTCGGGCGATCGGTTCCCCCGCGGTGGGACGCCGACGGCTCGGCGTGAGTCTGCGACCGTGGCCGGCGGGCGAGGGGCGCGACCGACGGTCCGACCTCACCTCCGCCCTGGCGGCGGTGCTCGACCGGTTCCCCGAGCTCGACCTGGTGGGCATACCGCTCCAACCCCGGGTCGACATCCCCGAGCTCGAAGCGGTGCTCGGCGAGCTGGCCCCGGACCGCACGAGGGTGCTGACCGGTGCGGAGGCGACACCCTCACAGGTGATCAGCGCGCTCGCCGGGTGTGACGGGGTCGTCGCCATGCGCCTCCACGCGTGCCTTCTCTCACACCGGCTCGGTGTGCCCGTCGTCGGCCTGGCCTACGACCCGAAGCTGCGCCACCACTTCGCCCAGCTGGGTGCGGACCGGAATCTCCTGCCACTCGAGGTCGACCGCGGCCGCCTCGCCACCGCCCTGATCGGGCTGATCGAGGAGCCGCCGCGGGTGGACCGGGACCGGGTCCGGGCGCTCGAACGGCGGGCCGAGGCCGGCGTCGCTGCGCTGGCCGCCCTACTGGCTGCCTCCGACCGCCCGGTCATGTACGACGTTCCACCCGAGCCGCCCGAAGCGCTCCGCCCGCAGCGGGGGGACGCGGGCGTGGTCGACCTGTCCGAAGGCCGGCTCGTGCTGGACGATCCCGGGTCGGACCCGGCGATCGCGGCGGTGGAGCTGACGGCCGACCAGGCGACGCTCTCCTACGCGATCGGCGCGCCGCAACCGGGCCAGTCGATCGGACTCGGTTTCCGGCTGGCCGCCACACCGGGTGAGGCGTGCGCCGTGTCCTGTGTGGTGACGAGTCCCTACGCGCGGCGCCGGAACACGAAGTGGATCGCGTATCAGGTGGTCCTCGACGGGACCCCGGTCGTCGAGGAGGACATCGCGCTGTGGGGGCGGCCCAACCGCATCGAGATCGAGCTCGTGCCGGATCGCCCGTCGATCGACCTCACGATCCGGCTGGTTCCGCTCAAGCCGTGCAAGGACTGGAGTTGGCAGCGGCCGAGCCGAATCGTGGTCGAGTCCGTTCGGGTCTCGGCCCTGGCCGAGGGGGGCGAGACCAGGGTCGGCGCCAGCAGCCCTCACGCATCGGTGGTCGGACCTGCGGAGGTCGCGGCCGGGCCCACTCCGCCACTGACCGGCCTCGCCCGGATCGGCCGTGGGATGGACCGGCGCCTCGGTCGGCTGCGGAACCGGGTGGCGGCGGAGTCCGACTGACCGTCAGCGGCGGAGCCGCTTGGCCGCCTTCACCAGCCTGTGGGTCTGTGGATGGGCTCGCACCGGTTCGGGCAGGGCGTCCCACGCCCTGCCCGTCAGGCTGCGCGCCCCCGAGGGCGAGCGCCGGGCCGGGGCTCGGTCGGTGGCCGGTCGCTCCACGACGGTGCTGATGACGTCGTGGGACAGGTCCCATCGCGGATAGGCGCTGAGCTCGTCGTGGAACCGCTCGTACAGCACTTCGTCGAAGTCGGCGGTTCCGGTCGCCCGCCGCGACACCGTGTGGTAGCCGAGCCGGTCGATGTAGTCGACGTACTGGCCGTAGGTGAGCTTGTTCACCCAGGCCGGCCGCATCGGCTTTCGCCCGAGGGACCGGTAGTAGTCCTCGAAGACATCGGGGGTGAAGAGCAGGTGAGGCCAGGGGAAGAACACCTCGCGGTAGCGGTGCGACGCCTTCGGGCCCCGGTAGAGCTGGGCCTGGAGGAACATCCGACCGCCGGGCTCGAGGACATCGAAACTCCGTTCCAACGCGGCGTGGGGGTGCATCAGGTGCTCCCACACCGAGAAGGAGAAGATCGCGTCGAACCGGCCGATGTCGGCCGGCGGGTCGGAGATGTCGCCGACGACGAAGCTGACCCGGTCGGTGGGAACGTCGTCCCAGGCCGGATAGCCGGTGATGTCGATCCCGACGACGGTGCAGTCGAGCTGCTCGGCCAGCTGGCGTCCGACCCCACCGGTGCCACAGCCGACCTCGAGGACTCGCTTGCCGCGCAGGTCGAGGGCCCGGTCGAGACGAGCCGTGCGCCGCTCGGCCTCGGCCCGTCGCGCCGCTTCGTCGAACCGGCGGGGTTCCGGGACCAGGGGCCGATCGCGGTACTCCTCGTTGAGCTCGGTGAAGAGCTGGAGATCGAACCGCACCGTCATCCCGGCGACCGTATCAGCCCCCTAGACTCGCACCGCGATGGGGTTCGCCCGCCCCTCCAAGCCGGGCCGATTGGTGGAGTACGTGTCAGCAGCGGTTCTCTCCGAAGCCGTGGCCCGCCTCGTCGACGCGCAGTGGTCCACGGTGCGCGCCTACCAGGCGATCGACGAAGCGGCCGCCGCGGCGCTGTACGCCGACGAGCTCGCTCACGAGCGGGCCAGGGCCAGGGCCACGATCGACCGACTCGACCCGTGGTCGGGTCTGCCTCCGAAGGCGGAGAAGGCGTTCACCGGTGGCGCCGACCTCGCCCGGCTGCGACGGATCCTCGACCTGGTGTCACCGGGCGACCGCGTGCTCGAGATCGGTACCGGGCAGGGCTACATGGCCGGGGTGCTGCTCCGGGACCGGAAGCTCGAGCACTACTGCGGGGTCGACATCAACCCCCGCCTGATCGACGCCGTGCGGGCCATGGCCTCGGCCAACGATCTGGATCTCTCGTCCCACCACGCGCAGGTCATGGACCTGTTCGATCTCACGCCCGAGTTCGTGGCGGAACACCGGATCGACGTCGCGTTGCTGCTCGAGGTGGTCGAGCACGTCGACGATCCGGCTGCCGCGCTGCGCACCGTCGCCTCCGTGCTCGACGACGACACGATGCTGGTGTTCAGCGTGCCGCTCCTGGGCCGGATCGAGGCCTGCTGGGGCCATGTGTCGTTGTTCGACGATCGGCGGATCAGGGCCCTCTGCGACGACGCCGGACTCCTCGTACAGAACGTCGAGGTGGTCCAGAACCAGTGGGTACTGGTCGTGTGCGCACGCACCGAGCTCGCCGCCGATCGACTCGACGGTCTTCGCGTCGGGTCCGACCCGGGTCGCGACGCTGACGCCGAGGCCGACGACGGGTCGTACGAGCTCCGTCGCGTCCGGCTCGATCCCGCGGTGGATGAGTTCGAGGTGGTGAAGGGCACGCCGCCCGCCCGGTCGGTGGTCGTCGCGCCCGCCCGGGTCGGAGTGGAGGTCGCGGTCGAGGGGGGCCGCGGCGGGGTCCGCCTGGCCACGCCCGATGCGGGCGTCGTGCGGGTCGAGCTGTCGTTCGCCCGTGCCGAGCGCGTCGCCGGGGTCTGGGTCCGTCAGCACGACGAGAACGGCCGATCGCTGGCGGCGTGGTTCTGGTCGACTCGACCGGGCGAGCTGCACGACCGATTCATCACCTACGTGTTCCGCCCCGGTATCCGCACCCGCGGCTTCGCTCCCGCCGGAACGGTCAGATCCGGACGGGTGGCGACCACCGAGATCGTCCTCGAGACCCAGTCGAACGGCCGGGCGACCGTGCACGTCCAGCGCGTCGCCGCTGCGGGCGGGGCCGGAACCCTCCGGTCCAGTGCCCGCCTGCGCCGGGCCCTCGCCATCAGCCAGCGACCCTCGCCGTTCGCGCGCCTGCTCGCCCGGGGAGGTCCGACGGTGGAACGGGTGGCCAGACGTATCGCCGACCGGGTGCCCGACGAGGTCAAGGACCGCCTGCGATGAGCGATGGGGACCGGCCGGACCGATCGGTCGGCGCGTGGATCATGGACCGGTGTCCCGGGTCGCTGGCCGTGCTGGGGGACCCGGCGCTGGGTGCGGCGCTGGCCCGGGAGGGAGCCGACGTCGTCGAGGTCGACCGGGCACCGGGATCGGTCGTCATCGTGCACCGTGGCGCCCCCGAGCCCCTGGGGGACCACCTCGACGACGTTCCCGCCGAGACCGCCCTCTGCTGTGTCGTGTCGCTGGGCCGCGCCGCCGGCGGTCCGCACGGAACGAGCCTGTCCGACGTGCTCACCGTCATCGGCGACCGCCGCGACATCACCGGGGCCGAGGTGGTCGGGGGACGCCTGTGCGTGACCTCCACCCCTGGCGCGCCGGCCCGGCCGTTCGATCGCCTCGCGCTGGCCGATGCCCTCCTGCGATCGTCACTTCCGCCCGAGGCGGCCGAAGAGCTCGAGGCGGCACAGGTCGCCCGCGTGCGGTCCGAGGCCGAACTGCGGAGAGAGTCCCGTCGCCGCGAGCTCCAGCGGATGCGCGAGATGGAGGAGTGGGTCAAGGCCAGTCGGACCTTCCGGATCGGTTCCGCCCTGGCCGAGTCCTCCCGGAGGCCCGGTGACCTGGCCAAACTCCCGAAGAACCTGTGGTCCCTGTACCGCGCGGGGAGCGCGCGGGTGCAGAATCCCTACGAGGCGGTCGAGCTGGAGCTGCCGCCGCCGCGACGCCCGATCCGGGCGCTCAGCATCCTCGACGAGTTCACCGAGACCTGTTTCCGCCCCGAGCTCGATCTCACCCGGCTGTCGAAGCAGCGGTGGCAGAAGCAGCTTCGGGCGGGAACGGATCTGCTCTTCGTCGAGTCGGCATGGCGCGGCAACGACAAGGCTTGGAACTACGCGCTCAACAAGTACGACGCCCAGGATCCCAACGTGCTCGCCCGGGTCCTCGAGGAATGCCGGTCGCTCGGCATCCCCTCGGTGTTCTGGAACAAGGAGGATCCGGTCAACTACGAAGTCTTCATCAACGCCGCACGACACTTCGACTGGGTCTTCACCACCGCCGCCGAGGCCGTGCCCCGGTACGACGAGGAGATGGGCGGATCGCGGGCACAGGCGCTGCCGTTCGCGGCCCAGCCGGCGGTGCACAACCCGATCGGCCGGCGGATCGAGGTCCTGCCGAGGGTGTGCTTCGCCGGGAGCTGGCGGGGCGACAAGTACGCCGAGCGGGGCAACGACTTCGTCACGCTCCTGGACCCGCCGATGCAGGCCGGAGTCCTCGACATCATCGACCGGTACGCCGACCATCCCGATGCCGACCGGTTGGGGTTCCCACCGCCGTACAAGACGGCGGTCATCGGGTCCCTGCCCTATCCGAGGATGCTCCAGGCCTACAAGCGGTACGCCGCGTTCCTCAACGTCAACTCGGTCACCGACTCCACCACGATGTTCTCGCGGAGGGTCTTCGAGCTCCTCGCGTGCGGGACCCCGGTCATCTCCACCCCCGCCGTCGGGTTGGAGGAGATGCTGGGCGACACGGTGCTCATCACCAGCTCGCCGGCGCAGACCCGAAACTACGTCGACCAGATGGTCCACGACGAGACGGCGAGGGACCATCTCGGCCAACGGGGCATGCGGCTCGTGATGAACGAACACACCTATTCGGATCGGACCGATCGGATCCTCGAACGGATCGGCCTTCCCGCGCTGGGGCGGATCCAGCCCGGCTGCACGGTCGTGTGCGTGTCCAACCGACCCGACCGCCTGGCCCACGCCCTGGAGAACTTCGACCGCCAGTCCTACGGCGGAAAACACCTGCTGTTCGTGACCAACAGCGGAGCGTTCGACATCGACGAGCTCGACAAACGGATCGCGTCCATCCCCCGCGCCCGATGGATCGCGGCCGACCCCGACCTGACGCTGGGCGAGTGCCTCAACCTGGCGATCGATCAGCTGGACACCGCCTTCGTGGCCAAGATGGACGACGACGACCTCTACGGCGACGACTACCTGGCCGACCTGATGACGGCGTTCCTCTACTCCGAGGCGGACATCGTCGGCAAGGGTGGGTACTACTGCCACGTGGCCGGTCGGGACGAGACCTGGCTTCGCGGTGCCTATCGCGAGTTCAAGTACGGCGAGTACGTCGCCGGGGGCACGATCGTCGCATCGGTCGAGGCCATCGACGACCTGAGGTTCCAGGCGGTCCCACGCGGGACCGACACGCGGTTCCTCAAGGACGCGGCGGCGGCCGGCCTCCGGATCTTCTCGGCCGACCGCTTCAACTTCGTGCAGATGCGGGGCGCCGATCGCACCAGCCATA
The DNA here is from genome assembly GCA_963697385.1 of uncultured Acidimicrobiales bacterium. Lineage (GTDB taxonomy): Bacteria > Actinomycetota > Acidimicrobiia > Acidimicrobiales > CAWCAL01 > CAWCAL01. The sequence continues at coordinate 163,808 of CAVONU010000001.1, read as the reverse complement.
CGTGGCAGATCGACGAGGAGCACTACCTCCGCAACGCTCGACGGGTCGGATCGGGACTCGTCCGCGACGCGGTCTTCGTCTGACCCGCGACCGAGGTCACGTTGGGATCACCGAGACGACCCGACCGCAGGATCGAGGGTTCGTGGTCACGCGCCGGCCCGTCCCCCGAGGAAGCCGGCACCCCAGGCCAGATGCATGGTGGCGAACACGACGGGAAGGCGGAGCCGGGTCGACGGTGCCGCTTCCACCGTCGCGGCGGCGGTGAGACAGGCCGCCCCGTAGGTGGCCGGCGCCAGGAGTCCCCAGCGGCGTCCCGTCGCGGCCAGGCCCAGGCCGGTGGCCAGGCCGACGACCGTGAGCGGAGCGGCCAGCTGGCGGGCGCGGACCGATCGGGGGTGGCGTTGCAGCACGTGCCGCTTCCACCGGCCGTACTGGAAGTACTGTCGCGCCAGTCCCCGCAACGTGCCGCGGGGTCGGTAGGTCACCTCGAGGTCGGGGTCGAACCAGACCACACCACCGCTGTCGCGGAGGCGCCAGTTCAGCTCGTAGTCCTGATTGCGGACGAGCCGCTCGTCGAAACCGCCCACCCGTTCCAGCGCATCGTGGCGGAACACGCCGAGGTAGACCGTGTCGGTCGGGCCGGGTTCGCCCCCGTAGTGGAACTCGGCGTCGCCGACCCCGAATCGTGAGCTCATCGCGGCGGCGACGGTGCACTCGAACGGGGTCGTGCCCACGGCCCGCTGGATCCCGCCGACGTTGTCGGCGCCCGTGCGGACCGACGTCTCGGCCGCTCGACGAAGGTAGCCGGGTGACAGCTGGGCGTGCGCGTCCATGCGGGCGATCAGGTCACCCGACGCCGCCCGGATGGCGGCGTTGAGGCCGGCCGGCGTCGTCCCGGCGGGATTGCGCACGATCCGGACCGACCGGTGCCGGCGCGAGAGCTCGCCGGCGACGGCGTCGGTACGGTCCTCCGAGGGACCCACGGCCAGCACGATCTGGAAGGGGACCGGATAGTCCTGGTCGAGGACGGACTCGACCGCTTCGGCCAGGGTGTCCTCCTCGTTCCGGACCGGCATGACCACCGTGAGCGACGGAAGGGAACCGTCCGACGTCGGCGGGGTCACACGCGGCGGGCCAGGACGACCCACGCCGTCAGGGCCAGGATCTCCAGGTCGAGCACCGGGGACCAGTTGACGAGGTACTGGATGTCGTGGCCCAACTTGTAGCTGGGATCGGTGTGGTAGCGCCCCTGCACCTGGGCCAGCCCGGTGATCCCCGGCGGGATCTCGTGACGCCGTCCGTAGCCCGGGACGACCCGCTCGAACTGGGCGGTCAACTCGGGCACCTCGGGTCGGGGTCCGACCAGCGACATCGTGCCGCGAGCGACGTGCAGCAGCTGGGGGAGCTCGTCGAGCCGGGTGGTCCGGAGCCATCGGCACGACGGGATGATGCGGGGGTGCTCGGTGCCGGCCAACTCGCCGCCGACGTGCTCGCCGGGCTCGGGCTCGCGCATGGTGCGGAACTTGAGCATCTGGAACGGAACGCCGCCCTGACCGACGCGAGCCTGACGGAAGAAGATGCCCCTTCCTGCGGCGATCCGGACGTAGAGGGCGGTGAGCAGTCCGAGCGGGAGCGTGATCGGCGCGGTGAGCACGAGGATGATCAGTTCCTCGACCCGCTTGAACCGGGCTCGCGAGGGCGGGAGCGCGTGGGTGCGGAGCGGAACGAAGGGGACGCCGCCGATCTGTCGGACGGCCTGGAGGCCGAGCAGGGCCTCCTGCGCGCCGACCCGCTGCAGCACGCCGATGCTGCGTGCCTCGAGCGTGGCCAGCGGCTCGGGGTAGATGTCGTCGACCATCCGGTGACCGAGGAGGAGCACGTCGGAGGCGCCGGTGGCGTCGACCGCTGCGGCCAGGGCGTGGGCGTTGGGCCGCTCGCCGACGATGATCGCGGACTCGTCGGCCTCGGCCAGGTGCTTGCGGGCCAGGCCGAGGTCGTCGGGCGCGCCCACCAGCAGCGCCTTCGCCGGGCCGTAGCGACGGGCGCGCAGTCGGCGCGAGACCCATCGGTTGCCGGTGAGCCCCAGCGTGGCGACGACCAGCAGGATCACCAGGTTGCCTCGGGGCATCAGGTACCGCTCGGTCAGCAGTGCGGCCGCAGCGTCGAGGAGCACGGCGAGGAACGTGAGCTTGGCGATGCGGGGGAGCCAGGGCCGCAGGCCCAGTCGCAGCTCGCGGTCGTAGGCGCCTCCGAAGTAGAGGACGATGAGGTGGATCCCGGTGGCGATGGCGAATCCCACGAAGTAGTGGTTTCGCGGGTAGGTCGGCCAGGTGGCGCCGAAGCGGACGAGCGTGATGCACACCATGGCGAGGTACAGGAAGACCGCGTCGAACAGGTGCAGCCATCGGAAGCCCCAGCGCCGCAGCCAGCGGATCGGCGCAGGCTCGACCCGGGTCGACGGTCGGGGTCCGCGTGCGGGCGCGGGCTCGGGGTCGCGGAGATCGATCGGGGTGGTGGCCATGACGGAAACCCGGGAGATCGGGTCAGCTATCAGCGTACCGGTTCGGTCTCACCCCTATCCTCACCCTGTGTCTCGTCGACTGGTCATCATCGGGGGTGGGCCCGCAGGGAACACCTGCGCCACCCATGCGGCGCGTCTGGGAGCCGAGGTGACGCTGATCGAGCGCGACGTCATCGGCGGTGCCGCGCACCTGCGGGACTGCGTCCCGTCCAAGGCGATGATCGCCACCGGCGACATGCTCGCCCGGCTGAGTCGGGCCTCGGGTATGGGGCTGCACCACCTCGACGGGGAAGTCGATCCCGAGGCGCTGCGGGTGCGGATCGACGAGATCGAGGATCGACTCGAGTCGTCGGTGACCAGCCTGCTCAACTCGCAGGGGGTGCGGATCCTCCGCGGGAGCGGTCGACTGGTCGCCCCCAACCTCGTGGTGGCCGAGACCGACGAGGGCGCCATCGAGCTCGAGGCCGACGTGGTGGTGCTGTCCACGGGGAGCCGCCCCCGGCTCCCGGACTGGGCCGTCATCGACGGCGAGCGGGTCCTGACCACACGCGATGCCTATCCACCGAAGGAGATGCCGGAGCACCTGGTGGTCGTGGGCTCCGGCGTGACCGGCGTCGAGTTCGTGCACATGTTCTCGTCGTACGGCTGCGAGGTCACGCTGATCGTCAGCCGTCAGCAGGTCCTGCCCGAGAAGGATCCCGAGGTGGCGGCTGCGCTGGAGTCGGACTTCCTCGAGCGCGGCGTCCACCTGCTCAAGGGGGCGCGCGCCGAGGGCATCGACCGCTCCGGCGACCAGGTGGTCGTGCGCTGCACCGACGGCCGGATGGTCACGGGCTCCCACGTGTTGCTCGCCATCGGATCGGTCCCCAACAGCGAGCACCTGGGCCTGGATGCAGCGGGCGTCGAGATGGACGACGGGGGGTACGTCGTCGTCGACCACAACCTGAAGGCCAGCGTGGGGCACATCTATGCCGCCGGGGACCTGTCCGGGAAGCTGCCCCTGTCATCGGTGGCCTCCATGCAGGGTCGCAAGATCGCCGAGCACGCCATGGGGCTCCATGCGCTCGAGCATCGCCATCTCGACTACGACAAGGCGGCGTCGGCGATCTTCACCGACCCCGAGATCGCCGACGTGGGGCTGGCCGAGGCGGACGCGTTCGCCGAAGGCCGCAAGGTGCGGGTGACCAAGGTCCCGTTCTCGGCCAGCGCCAAGGCGCTGATCAACGACGACCCTCGAGGGTTCGTCAAGATCGTGTCCGATCCCGCCACCGGCGTCGTGCTGGGCGGCTCCATCGTGGGGCGGCACGCCGCCGAGCTCATCTCGGTCATCGCGCTGGCGGTCACCGCCGGCCTGCGCGTCCATGACATCGGCGAGAGCCTGCTGGTCCACCCGGCGTTGAGCGAGGCGCTGGCCGAAGCCGCCGAGTAGGGCGCCAAACCACCTGGAACTTCGGGTCAGCCCGAGGCGTCCATCGGGAACACGGTGGCCGTGAGGGACTGGTCGATGAAGTAGGCGTCCTCGGCGACGTTGGTCGTTTCCGCCCTCAGTTGGAACCAGTGGGGGGAGTCTTGATTGGCCACCGGGACGACGGCTTCGATGTGGACCGGGAGGCCGATGTCGTCTGAGCTGATCCGCACCACGCCGACCGCGATCGGCTGCTCGGAGGCGTCGATGACGGAGAGCTGCGCACTGCACGGATCGGCGCTGCACACCCAGTCCTGGTCCCCGTTGATGTACACGCTCGCCTGTCCGGCGAGATGCACGTACTGCGTCCCGCCGACCCCGGTGGTCTCGACGTTGGTGGTGTGAAGCGTCACCACTCCGTCGGAGTCCTGCACAGGCGTGGGGTGTTGCAGGTAGGGCGAGTAGACGATGCCCGGGAGACCCCGATCGAGGAAGGCGGCCATCTGCCCTCTCGAGACGTCGAGCGAGGGGCAGTAGTCGGCGCCGCCATGGCATCCGTTGGTGATGCCGGCGTCGCGGAGGTTGTAGACGCCGTCGGCGAAGTACTCGTCGCCGACGACATCGCCGAACTCGAAGGGTTCGGCGTCGACCACCGCCGCGACGGCGATGAGGAGGATGATCAGCGCGGGGCCGATCGAGCGGAGTGATTTGGCGAAGGTCACGGGAGTGCTCCTACCTCTCCATCGGGAAGGTCGAGGCCGAGAGGACCTTGTTTGCGTAGGTGACCGTGCCGTCCACCAAGAACGTGTCGGCCTTGAGGTGGAAGGTGTGGGTGGACGAGGGCTGGCTGGTGATTGGCACCACGGTCTCGAGGTGCACCGCGGTGCCCGCGTAGTCGGCATTGAGTCTGGTGAACCCGGTGGCGAGGACCGTACCGGTCGCGTCGGTCAGGTAGAGGTACGCATCACACCGCGTCGACGTGCTGCAGGCCGCCGCCTGGGTGGTGTCGATGGCGATGTTGGCCTGGCCGCTCAGCCGGGCGTACTGGACGCCCCCGACCCCGGGCATCTCGACGTCGATCGACAGGAGGGTCACGGTGCCGCTGGTGTCGTTGAGGTTGGTGGTGGCGGCATCGGTCACGGCCGTGATGCCCGGAAGTCCCCGATCGAGGAAGGCGGCCATCTGGCCGCGGGAGACGTCGAGCGAGGGGCAGTAGTCGGCGCCGCCGTGGCAGCCGTTGGTGATGCCGGCGTCACGAAGGTTGTAGGCGGCGTCGGCGTAGTACTCGTCACCGTCGATATCGCCGAACTGGAACGGCTCGTCGGCGCCGACCACACCTGCGGTGAGGATGAGCAGAAGGACCACCCCTGGGCCGATCGACCGGAGGTATTTGAAGAGGCTCACGATGCGTTTCCCTTGTACGAGGCCCGCCAGGGCATGCCAGATTTGCGATGTCCGAGGCCAGAAACTACTCCGACCGCACACCGAAGTGGTGGTCCTTCCATCATGAGCCGAGGGGGTCCGCCCCGTCATGTGGCTTTCGGCCCATTCTGGGGCGGACGCCCCTCGAAGGGTCAGGCGGGCTCGATGTGGACGATCACGTCGCCCGAGCCGACCGAGTCGCCCACGGCCACCTTGAGGTCGGTGACGGTGCCCGAGACGTCGGCGGTGATGTTGTTCTCCATCTTCATCGCCTCGAGCACACAGACGGTGTCGCCGGCGTCCACGGTGTCACCCGCTGCGACGAGCACCTTCACGATCGTGCCCTGCATGGGGACGACGATGTCGCCGGTCCCGCCGGCCAGAGCCCCACCGGAGCGCCCCTTCGACCGCCGGGGCGCCGTCGCTCCGCCGGATCCCGCGGCGGCAGGACCGGCGGCACCGGCGGGGACCCAGGCCGATACGGCGAAGCGCTTGCCGTTCACTTCCACGTCGAGGTCGCGACGAACCTTCTCCTCTTCGTCGTCGCCGCTGGCCGGTGTGGCGGTGGCCTTGACCCCGGTCAGGTCCAGGACGTCCTCGACCCACTTGGTGGAGTGCTCGATGGCGGCGAAGTCGGGATGGCGGACGATGGCGAGGTCGGCGGGCACGGTGGTGGCCACACCCTCCACCACCAGCTCCTCCAGGGCTCGGGTGACGCGCCGGATGGCGGTGTCACGGTCGCGACCCCAGACGATGAGCTTGCCGACCAGGTTGTCGTAGAACTGACTGATCTCGTCCCCGCTGTGATAGCCGGTGTCGAAGCGGACCCCGAAGCCGTTGGGCGCTTCGAGCTCGGTGATCTTCCCGGGGGACGGCAGGAACGCCCCTTCGGCGGGATCCTCGGCGTTGATGCGGATCTCGATGGAGTGGCCCCGGATCTCGACCTCGTCCTGGGTCAGCGGGAGCGGTTCGCCCGAAGCGACCAGAAGCTGGAGCTCGACCAGATCGAGGCTGGTGATCATCTCGGTGGCCGGGTGCTCGACCTGGAGCCGGGTGTTCATCTCGAGGTAGTGGAAGTCCCCGTCTTCGTACAGGAACTCGACCGTGCCGGCGTTGACGTAGTCGCAGCCCCTCGAGACCGCGACGGCGGCCTCGCCCATGGCGGTCAACGTCTCGGCCGGGATCCCCGGGGCGGGGGCTTCCTCGACCAGCTTCTGGTGGCGGCGCTGGGCCGAGCAGTCGCGGGTGCCCAGGTACAGGTGGTTGCCGTGGGTGTCGGCCATCACCTGGACCTCGACGTGACGGGGCTTGACCAGATACCGCTCCATGTAGATCTCGTCGCGGCCGAAGTAGGCCAACGACTCACGCTGGGCCGAATCGATGGCCTCCTGGATGGCGGCCTCGTCGGCCACGACCTTCATGCCGCGACCGCCGCCCCCGTAGGCGGCTTTGATGGCGACGGGATAGCCGTGCTCGGCGCCGAAGTCCCGCACCTGCTGGGCATCGGTGATGAGCTCGGTGGTCCCGGGAACGCCTGCGACACCGACGGCCTCGGCGGCTCCGCGGGCCGAGATCTTGTCGCCCATGATCTCGATGGCCTCGGGCGGCGGGCCGATGAAGACCACGCCGCGATCGGTGATGGCCCGTGCGAATTCGGCGTTCTCGGAGAAGAACCCGTACCCGGGATGGACCGCTTCGGCTCCGCTGCGCTCGATGGCGTCGAGAATGGCCTCGGTGTTCAGGTAGGAGTCCGCTGCCGTCTCGCCGCCCAGGGCATAGGCCTCGTCGGCCAGGCGCACGTGGAGCGAGTCGCGGTCCAGGTCGGAGTAGACGGCCACGGACGCCACGCCCAGTTCCTGGCAGGCCCGGATGACTCGCACAGCGATCTCGCCGCGATTGGCGATCAGGACCTTCGAGAACATGGGGACTCCAGACGGGACTACGGAGGACGGGGAGCGGGGCGCGCGACGCCCAGGTATGCGACCTCTATGTTTACCGGGGTGTCACGCGACGGTGCGAAGTCGGAGCCCGGATCCCGATTCCGGGTGGAACGGGTGGCCGAGACCGGCTCGACCAACGACGACCTCATGGCTCGGGCCATGAACGGCGAATCCGAGGGCCTCGTCCTGGTCGCGGACGTGCAGCGGGCGGGTCGGGGGCGTCGCGGCCGCCACTGGGAGGCGCCACCGAGGTCCTCGCTGCTGTCGTCGTGGTTGTTCCGGCCCCCGCCGTCGGTTCCCCCCGTGGCGGTGTCGATCGCAGTGGGCGTGGCGGCCACCGATGCGTGCCGGGCGCTCGGCGCCGGCCGCACCGGGCTGAAATGGCCCAACGACCTGATGGCGGGAGATCACAAGATGGGCGGGATGTTGGCCGAATCGGTGGTCCGCGGCCACGGGGTCGATGCGATCGTGGTGGGGATCGGGATCAACGTGGCGGAGGTCCAGCGGTCGCCCGAGGTGGCGGCCACCTCGACCAGTCTCGAGCGCGAAGGGGGCCGCCCCGACCGCGACGGGCTGCTCGCGGCCATGATCACCGAGGTCGAGCAGCGCTACGGCCGGCTGGTCGACGCCGGGGTGGCCGAGCTGCTGGAGGCCTGGCGCCGGCGGCTGGACACGTTGGGTCGGCGCGTGCGCCTCGAGCTGGACGACGAGACGTTCGAGGGGACCGCGGTCGACGTCGAGGACGACGGCACCCTGCGGGTCGACACCGATCGGGGAACCCGCCGCATCACGGTCGCCGACGTCGTTCACCTCCGCCCCGCTGCGGGATCTGGGGTCGATCCTCGACCGTAGCGGTACACGATCGACCCCAGATCCTCACGGGTCGGGGGTGGTGGTGATCAGGTCCAGGTAGGCGGCGGCCGCCTCCCGGGTGAGAGCGCCCGGCACCCCGGACAAGGCCCGGCCGTCGATCCGGCCGATCGGCTGGACATCGCGGGTGCACGAGGTCAGAAACGCCTCGTCGGCCGTCAGGAAGGCCTCGATCGGGAGGTCCTCCTCGGCGGCCTCGGTGACCTCGAGGACCAGGCCTCGGGTGACACCCGCGAGCGGTCCGGACGACAGCGGCGGGGTGATCAGCCGGCCGTCGACCACGACGAAGACGTTGCTGCCGGTGCCCTCGCAGAGGTTGCCCACCGTGTTGGCGAAGATCGCCTCGTCCCCGCCCATCTCCTGGGCTCTCGCCAGCGCCACCACGTTCTCCAGGTAGGAGGTGCTCTTGACGCCGGCCAGGGCACCCCGCTCGTTGCGAGGCCATTCCACGACCGTGACCGCCGCCGCAGCGGGCGGCGGGTCCGTCGAGGCGGCAGCGATCAGGACCGATCCGGTGTGCCCGCCCCGCGTGGAGGAGAGGGCCGCCACCCCGGCCGTGATCGTCAGGCGCAGCTTGGCCCGTCCAGGGGTGCGGGCCGCGACGGAGCGGCACGCATCGTCCAGGTCCGAGCGATCCAGCGGGATGGTGAGACCCGCTCTCGCGGCCGATCGCTCGAGACGGTCGAGGTGCCGGGTCAAGGCGATCGGCGTGCCGTCGACGACCTTGGTGGCCTCGAAGAGTCCGTCCCCCACGGTGATCGCGTGGTCGAATGCGCCCAGTGCCGCCTCGTCCGGATCGACGAATGCACCGTCGAGCCACGCGGTCAGGACCTCGATCATCGGCGTTCGTTCCTCTCAGATCGCGAGCGGGGTGATCCCTGCGGCGAATCGTTGGGCCATGACCAGAGCGGTGATCCAGTACTGGTCGCCGGGGACGAAGTCGGCGTGGCGTAGCGAGCACGCCGTCGGCGGGTCGGACGGCCCACCGGCGCTGCGGGCCGGCACGGCCGCGGTGCGTTCGGCGAACAGGTCGAGCAGCTCGTCGATCCCACTCTCGACCGCGGCGCTCACCTCTCGGGGATCGGGTCGGTAGTCCTCGAGCGGCCGCTGGTCGGCCAGCAGGAAGAGGTTGGCCATCTCCTTGTTGAGCTTGCCCTCGCCGCTGGCCTCGACGATGCGGCGGACCCCCAGCGGCACCAGATCGGCGGGCTCGACGGTGATGCCCAGCTCCTCGGTCAGCTCCCTCACCCCGTCGGCCGGTTGCTCTCCCGCCTCGAGGTGTCCGGTCGCCGACAGATCGATCAGTCCCGGGAACGCGGCCTTGGTCTCGGAGCGCCGTTGGAGCACGACCGTGGGGCCGGCATCGCCTGCGGGCCGCACGATGAGGACGTGGAAGACCTGGTGCCAGTCGCCGTCGCGGTGCACGGCGTCGCGGCCCTTGGTGCCGACGTGGCGACCGGAGTCGTCGTAGATGTCGAGCTGCTCGCCGGGGGAGGCCACGGCCGAATCGTAGGCGGAGCGGCGGCGGTGGGACGCGTACCGCGTGCGGAGCGTAGGCGCCCCGAGGGTGGTGGGGTCCGTTGGTATCGTGCATCGGTGGCAGGGAACCGACGTGCGCATCGAACATGGCCCCAGCGGATGGTGCTGGCGCTCAGCGTCGTCGTCGTGCTTGCCACCCTCGGCCTGGCGGGCGGCCTGACCTACCTGGGTCAGAAGGCCAGCGAGGCCGACGTCGTCGACTTCGCCGACGTCGCTTCGGCGGGCGGCGAACCGGTCCTGACGCCGTCGCCGGAGAGCGACGAGCCGGTCAACTACCTCCTGGTCGGGACCGACTCGGCGCTCGGGCTCGACGAGGACGATCCCATCAACAACGACCGGGAGAACACCGGCAGCCTGGCCGACACGATCATGATCGTGCGGCTGGACCCGGTCACCCAGGAGGCACGACTGCTGTCGATTCCCCGCGACCTGTGGGTCGACGTCAGCGGGTCCAGCTACCAGCAGAAGATCAACGCCTCCCTGGGTATCAGTGAAGCTGCCCTGATCGAGACGATCGAGGACGAGCTCGGGATTCCGATCAACCACTACGTCCAGGTCGACTTCGCCGGGTTCAAGGAGCTGGTCGACATCCTCGACGGTGTCCCCATGTGGTTCGCCACGCCGGCACGCGACGCCAAGACCGGACTCAACGTGGAAGCGGCCGGCTGCGTCACGCTCGGTCCCGATGAAGCGCTGGCCTACGCGAGGTCGCGCAGCTATCAGGCCCAGATCGACGGCCGCTGGCGCACCCAGGACGATCTGCCCGACATCGGTCGGATCGGTCGGCAGCAGGACTTCATCCGCCGTTCGATCGATCGTGCGATCGATCGCGGGTTCCGCAACATCATCGATCTCAACAAGATCCTCAATACCGGCATCAACGCCGTCACGATCGACGCCGAGCTCGACATCGAGGACGACATCCTCCCGCTGGCTCGGGCATTCCAGTCCTTCGAGGCCGACGACCTGGTCACGTACCAGCTTCCCGTCTATCCGGATCGCGCCGGCCGGGCCGACATCGTTCGTCTCGTCGATTCCGAAGCCGAGGCGGTGCTGCGCCTGTTTCGCCCGCAGGCCGACACCGGCGATCTCGACCCGTCCCGCATCAGGGTGCGGGCGCTGAACGGCACCGGCGGGTACGGCGACGCCTCCGCCGTCGCCGACGGTCTTGCGGCGGCCGGCTTCGACATCGTGGGACGGGACAACGCCGACGACTTCGGCAACGAGGAGGTCGTGATCCGCTATCGCGGCGGGGCCGAAGCCCAGGCCGTCTTCGTCTCGCAGTACTTCGATCCACCCCCACGACGGGAACTGGCCGCCGACCTCAGCGCTGCCGATGTCGAGGTCGTCACCGGCGAGACCTTCGACGAGGTGTTGCGCTCGCCCCGTGAGATGGAGGCCGACGAGGAAGCCGTGATGGAGGCCTCGGCCGAGACCACGGTCCGCACCACCGCCTCGACGCCCTCGACCCCCGAAGATGAGGACGAGACCGACGAGACCGACGATGGCGGCGCGGACGAGGCGACCGGCGACACCGACGATGGTGGCGCGGACGAGGACGAGCGCCCCACCGGATCCTCATGCCCGTGACGATCGGGCCGACGAAATGGGTAGTTCTCCTCACCGTCCTCCCGATGGGGCGCGGTACGGTGATCGACCGACGTCAAACCCGCGTACAGGAGCAGTGCACACGATGACAGGCAAGGTGGCGGTCATGGGGACCGGGTACGTGGGGCTCACCACCGGCGTGTGTCTCTCGCATCTCGGCCACGAAGTGGTCTGCATCGATGTGGTGCCCGAGAAGGTCGAGTCGTTGCAGCGGGGTGAGCTGCCCATTCTCGAGACCGGTCTCGAGGAACTGCTCCACGAGGGGATGAAGGCCGAGCGGCTGTCGTTCACCCTCGATGCGCCGGCGGCGGTGGCCGACGCCGAGTTCGTGTTCCTGTGCGTGCCGACACCGCAGGGTGCCGACGGTCAGGCCGACCTCTCCTACATCCAGGAGGCGGCCACCGAGATCGGACCCCATCTCGAGGCCGAGACGATCGTGATCAACAAGTCCACGGTGCCGGTCGGCTCGACCCGGGTGGTCGAGCAGGCGCTCGGTCGCAGCGACGTGTACGTGGTCTCCAATCCCGAGTTCCTCCGCGAGGGCTCGGCGGTGCACGACTTCCTTCACCCCGACCGGGTCGTGATCGGCAGCGATGATCAGTCCGCCGCCGTGCGGGTGGCGTCGCTCTACCTCGGTGTGGCCGCGCCGATGATGGTGACCGATCCGGCCTCGGCCGAGACGATCAAGTACGCGGCCAACGCCTTCCTGGCCACCAAGTTGTCGTTCGTCAACGCCGTCGCCGCGGTCTGCGAGGCGGTGGGTGCCGACGTCAACGACGTGGTCCTGGGCATGGGCTACGACAAGCGCATCGGGTCCGAGTTCCTGAGGCCGGGACCCGGATGGGGCGGTTCCTGCTTCCCCAAGGACACCCGGGCCATGATCCACATCGCCGACGATCACGGCTACGACTTCGATCTCCTACGCGGCGTGATCACCGTCAACGAGGAGCAGTTCGAACGGGTCGCCACCAAGGTCAGCGACCTGGCCGGCGGCAGCCTCGAAGGGGTGCGCGTCGCGGCCTGGGGTCTCACCTTCAAGGCGCGAACCGACGATCTGCGCGAGTCCCCCGCCCTCGAGATCATCCGCCGGCTGAACGAACGGGGCGCCGAGGTGGTGGCCTACGACCCGGCCGTCGACACGGCGCCCGAGGGTGTCACCCTCGCCTCCGATCTCTACGCCGCCTGTGAAGGCGCCAACGTGCTGGTCGTGCTCACCGAGTGGGACGACTTCCGCTGGCCCGACTTCGACAAGGTGGCCGAGTTGATGGCCGATCGGCGCGTCGTCGACTCGCGCAACATCCTCGACCGGGCCGCGCTCGAGCGACTCGAGTTCGACGTGGTCGGGATCGGTCGCACCTGATGGCGCGGGTGGTCATCACCGGCGGTTCGGGGTTCCTCGGCTCGCACATCGCCGATCGTCTCCTCGACCGCGGTGACGAGGTCATCGCCATCGACAATCTGGTCACCGGGTCGGTGGCCAACATCGAGCATCTGTTCGGTCAGGCCGGCTTCACCTTCGTGCAACACGACGTGAGCACCTATGTGTGGGTGCCCGGTCCGGTCGACCGGGTGATGCACCTGGCCAGCCCCGCCTCGCCCATCGACTACCTGCGGATGCCCATCCAGACGCTCAAGGTCGGCAGTCTGGGTACGCACAACGCGCTGGGCCTGGCCAAGGCCAAGGGCGCCCGCTTCTTCCTCTCGTCGACCAGCGAGGTCTACGGCGACCCCCAGGAGCACCCGCAGACCGAGACCTACTGGGGTCACGTCAACCCCATCGGTCCGCGTGGCGTCTACGACGAAGCCAAACGATTCGCCGAGGCGATGAGCATGGCCTACCACCGCTACCACGGCGTCGACGTCCGCATCGCCCGCATCTTCAACACCTTCGGGCCGCGCATGCGTCGGAGCGACGGCCGAGTGGTGTCCAACTTCATCATCCAGGCGTTGAAGGGCGAGCCGCTCACGGTCCAGGGCGAGGGAACCCAGACCCGGAGCTTCTGCTACTGCGACGACACCGTGGCCGGGCTGATCGCCCTGCTCGACAGCGATGTCACCACGCCGGTCAACATCGGCTCGATGGCCGAGATGACCGTTCTCGACCTGGCCTCCACCGTGATCGAGCTCACCGACTCGTCCTCGGAGCTGACCTTCGAGGCGCTCCCGGTCGACGACCCGGTCCAGCGGCGGCCCGACATCACCGTCGCCCGTGAGCAGCTCGGTTGGGAGCCGCGGGTCGACGTCCGCGACGGGCTCCAACGCACCATCGACTACTTCCGAGGTGTCATCGAGGCCTCGGGCGGTTAGAAACAGCTCATGACGAGCGATGGGGATCCGCCGGCGACGCCGCCCCGATTCTCGGCCGTGGCGGCCATCGCCGTCTCCACCGAGGGCGCCAGCCCGATGCTGGCGCAGTGGACCACCCGCCGGATCGTCCACACCCTCGACCCCACGGTGGCGTCCCTCGCCGATCTGCTGGCCGACCCGCGCGCCGAGGGAACCGAGAGCGGGGCCGAGATCGACCGACCGGTCGGCAACGGACCCGTCGGGCACGCGCTCGACCTGCGGCGCAACGACGAATGAGCGGTCGCCGGTGAGCCGGCGCCTGGCCATCGTCGGACCGACCGCTTCGGGGAAGTCGGCGCTGGCGCTGGCCGCGGCTGCCCGCACCGGTGCCGAGATCGTGTCGATCGACTCGATGCAGGTCTATCGCGGGATGGACATCGGCACGGCCAGCCCGTCGCCGGCCGATCGCGCTGCGGTCACCCATCACCTCGTCGACATCCTCGACCCCGGCGACGAGTGCACCGTCGGCGCCTTCCAGCGTCGGGCCCTGGAGGTGCTGGACGACCTGGATCACCGGGGCGTGCCGTCGATCCTGGTGGGCGGCACCGGCCTCTACGTGCGGGCCGTGGTCGATCGTCTGGAGATCCCCGGCCGGTTTCCCGACGTACGGGTCGAGCTCGAGGCCACCCCCACCGAATCGCTGCACCGACGGCTCCTCGCCGCCGATCCCGACGCGGCGGCCAAGATCGAGCCGGCCAACCGTCGTCGCCTGCTGCGGGCGCTCGAGGTCACCCTCGGTTCGGGGCGACCCTTCTCGTCGTTCGGTCCCGGTATCGATCACCATCCACCGGCGCCGTTCCCGCTGTACGGGCTCCGGGTGCAGCGTGACGTGCTCGATCAGCGCATCGAGGCTCGGTTTCGCGCCCAGATCGACGCCGGCCTGCTCGACGAGGTCGACGCACTGGCCGGTGTCACGCTCTCCCGAACGGCCGCCCACGCCCTGGGCTACCAGGAGCTCCTGGCCCACCAGCGGGGAGAGCTCGGGCTCGACGAGGCGATCGACCGGGCGGTGCGCCGCATCCGCCGATTCGCTCGGCGTCAGGAGCGGTGGTTTCGCCGCGATCCTCGGATTCAGTGGATCGACACGACCGGCAATCCACTCGCTGCCCTCGACACCGTGCTGTCAGACTTCCCCTCGTGCAGCTGACCAAACACCACGGCTTGGGCAACGACTTCCTGATCGCCGTCGATCAGGCCGGGCTCGACGACCCGGCCGCCCGAGCGCGCCAGCTGTGCGATCGTCGGACCGGCGTGGGCGCCGACGGTCTGATCCTGGCGTCGACCTCCCCCGACGGTCCCGCCGTGATGACGCTCTACAACGCCGACGGATCCCGCGCCGAGATCAGCGGCAACGGACTGCGCTGCCTGGTCCAGGCCCTGGCCCGTCGCGCCGGCGACGGTGCGTGGGAGGGTGCGGTGCGCACCGATGCCGGCCTGCGGCGGGGATGGCTGGAGCCGACCGATCAGGACCGACGGGCCACCGTCCGGGTCGAGATGGGTGACGTCGGCCCCGGCCCGGCTGTGGACCCGGCCGCCGTGCCGGTGGCGGTCGTGGCCGATCATGTCCTGACCGTCGATGTCGGCAACCCTCACATGGTGGTCCACGTCTCGGACCCGACGGCGATCCTCCTCGACCGGATCGGACCGGAGATCGAGCGCCTCGTTCCCGGTGGGATCAACGTTCATTTCGTGGTCCCGACCAGCGAGGGTGCGCTCCTGGTCACCCACTGGGAGCGAGGCTCGGGTCGCACCCAGGCGTGCGGCTCGGGCGCGGTGGCCGCCGCCCACGCGGCCCACCGCTGGGGCGCGGTGGGCGTCGACGTGACCGTCCAGATGCCGGGTGGGCAGGCCCGGGTCCTTCTGGGGACACCCGTGCTCCTCGAGGGCGACGCCACCTACGTGGCCACGATCGAGGTCGACGTCGACCCGTGACCGAGCCACAGGACACCGAGCCGCCCGATCCGGACGACGTGACGACCCACCGCGGTGGGTTCGGCGACGTCGGCGGTGAGACGCGCGGGCAACTCATCGAGCGCACCTTCCGGGAACGCATCGTGCTGGTCGGCGTCGTCCACGCCGGCACCGACACGGACCGGGTCGAGGCGTCGCTCGACGAACTCGCCCTCCTGGTCGACACCGCCGGCGCCGACGCCGTGGAGCGGGTGGTCCAGCGCCGCGCCTCGCTCGATCCGGCCACCTTGATCGGACGGGGCAAGGTGGAAGAGATCCGAGCCCTGGCCGAGGCGGTCGACTGCGACACGGTCGTGTTCGACGACGAGTTGTCGCCGGCGCAGCAGGCCAACCTCGAGAAGGTGCTGGGCCGCACCGCCCTGGATCGCACGGCCGTGATCCTCGACATCTTCGCCCAGAACGCCTCCAGTCGCGAGGGGAAGGCCCAAGTCCATCTCGCCCAGCTCCGCTACCGCCTGCCCCGGTTGCGCGGCCGCGGCGTGCAGTTGAGCCAGCAGGCGGGCGGGATCGGGACCCGGGGTCCCGGTGAGACCAAGCTCGAGGTCGATCGGCGGCGGCTGCTGCAGCAGACCCATCGCCTGGAGGAGGAGCTCCGCACGATCCGTCGGCACCGGGACACGCAGCGCAAGGCCCGCCGCCGATCGCGCCTGGCCCACGTCGCCCTCGTCGGGTACACGAACGCCGGTAAGTCGACGCTGCTCAACCGGCTCACGGATGCGGGCGTGCTCGTCGAGAACCGACTGTTCGCCACCCTCGACGCCACCACCCGTCGGCTTCAGCTGCCCGGAGGCGAGACCGTGCTCCTGACCGACACGGTCGGGTTCATCCGCAAGCTGCCCCATCAGCTGGTCGAGGCGTTCCGCAGCACGCTCGACGTCGTCGTCGACGCCGATCTCCTGGTGCACCTGGTGGACGCGTCGTCACCTGATCCCGAGGGTGACATCGAGGCGGTCCGCCGGGTGCTGCAGGAGATCGGTGGGGCCGACGAGATCACCGAGCTGGTCGTCGCCAACAAGGCCGACCGGGCGGCCGACGCCGCGGCCGGTCTGGTTCGCCGTCATCAGGGGGCGGTCGCGGTCTCCGCGTCAACCGGCGCCGGCGTCGATGAGTTGCTCACGGCGATCGGCGACCGGCTCCGGGCTGCGACCACGGTGCAGACCCTCGTCGTGCCCTTCGCCCGCGGCGACGTCCTGGCGTCGGTCCACCGCGAGGGCGAGGTGCTGGCCGAGGAAACGGCCGATGGGGGGATGCGGGTCACGGCGCGGCTGGACGACGCGGCCTCCGCCCGCCTGGCCGAATGGATCGTCGCGTGAGCGAGACCGAGCCGAAGGGATTCGAGCCGCCGGTGTACCCCCACGATCGCCTGGCCCCCCTGATCGACCGTGGCGAGATCCACGAAGGGGGACTGGTGGACCTGTCCGTCGGGACACCGTGTGACGACCCGCCCGGGGCGGTCCTGGCCGCGCTGGTGGATGCCACCCGGGCACGCGGCTACCCGCCGTCGATCGGGTCACCCCAGCTGCGGGAGGCGATCGCCGGATGGGCGGGCTCGTTCCTGGGCGTCGCCCTCGACCCCGACCAGCACATCGGGGCCTGCGTGGGAACGAAGGAACTGGTCGCCGGACTTCCTCACTGGCTGCACCTGCGGTCGCCGCAGCGAGACACCGTCCTCTACCCCGAGCTGAGCTACCCGTCCTATGCGATGGGGGCCCGGCTCGCCGGATGCCGGGCGGTGCCCGTCCCCTCCGGTCCCGACGGGCTCCGGCTGGACCGGGTCGATCCCGGCGACGTCGGCCGGGCGCTGTGCCTCTGGGTCAACACGCCGGCCAACCCCCACGGCACTCTGGACGATCTCGAGGCGGTGGTGCGCTGGGGTCGCTCCCACGAGGTTCTCGTGGTCAGCGACGAGTGCTACGTCGCCTTCACCTGGGAGACGCCCCACGGGACGAATCCTGCGGGAGGTCCCGGTCGCAGCGTGCTCGAGTGGGGCACCGACGGGGTGCTGGCCGCGCACTCGTTGTCCAAGCGGTCGAACCTGGCGGGCCTCCGGTCGGGATGCTTCGCCGGTGACGCCGAGATCGTCCGCTACCTGTCCGAGATACGCAAGCACGCCGGGCTGATGACGCCCGGTCCCGTCCAGGCGGCCGCCGCCGTGGCGTTCGCCGACGAGACCCACGTCGACCGCCAGCGGGATCGGTACCGGACGCGACTCGATGCGGTGGCGACCGTGTTGGGGGAGCGCGGGCTGCCGGTGATGCTGCCCGGCGGCGGGTTCTACCTCTGGGTGCGCGCTCCGGACGACGACGGCTGGGGGCTCACCCGGCAGCTGGTGGAGCGAGCCGGAATCCTCGGCAGCCCCGGCGACTTCTACGGACCGGCCGGGTCTCCCTTCGTTCGGCTGGCCATGGTGCAGCCCGACGACCGGCTGGAGGTGGCGCTCGATCGTCTGCGCCGCTCCGACGCCTGGGCGTGACGGACGGGGATCGTGGTCCGAGCCGGTCGTGGGAGCCGCTCGGCCCGCCCTGTAGCGTGCGTCGGCATGACCGAGCTGGAGAACCGAATCCGCGATCTGTGGGAGCGTCGCGACGACCTGTCGCCCGCCGATGCCGACGCCGTCAGCGCCGTGACCGAAGCCATCGACCTCTTGGATCGGGGTGAAGCCCGGGTGGCCGAACTGGGCAGCGATGGTGAGGTCGTCGTGCACGACTGGCTGAAGCTGGCCATCCTCCTGTGGTTCCGGGTCTCCGAGATGAACACGATGGAGCTGGCTCCGTACGAGTACGTCGACAAGGTGCCGCTGAAGAAGGACTACGCCACCCAGGGTGTTCGCGTCGTTCCCGGCGCCTCGGCCCGGTGGGGAGCCCACCTCGAGCCGGGCACCGTCATGATGCCCAGCTACGTCAACATCGGCGCCCGGGTCGGTTCGGGCACCATGGTCGACACGTGGGCCACGGTCGGATCCTGTGCTCAGATCGGCCGCGACGTCCACCTGTCGGGCGGTGTCGGAATCGGCGGTGTCCTGGAACCCGCCATGGCGGCGCCGGTCATGATCGGCGACGACTGCTTCATCGGCAGCCGCTGCATCGTGGCGTCCGGTGCCCGGGTGGGCGAGGGCTCGGTACTCGGTGCCGGGTGCATCCTCACCGACTCGATGCCGGTGATCAGTTCCGAAACGGGCGACGAGCTCTCCCGCGGGGTGGTCCCGCCCTGGTCGGTGGCGGTTCTGGCCACCCGACCGCGCCGCTACCCGGGCGGCGAGTTCGGCATGCCGTGTGTGCTGGTCGTCAAGACCCTGACCGAGGGAGAGCGACACGAGAAGGGAGCGCTCAATGAGATCCTGCGGGGTCATGGCGCGGCCTCCTGAGGGTCGCCACGGGCGCTCCCGGCGATGAGCCCACCGGTGCGGCCGTCCGCCGAGGACCTGATGGCGCTGACCGCGGACCTCGTCGATCGGCCGTCGGTCAGTTTCCAGGAAGGACCGCTCGTCCACTGGCTCGAAGCCGAGCTGCGGGCGCTGGATCACCTCGACGTCACCCGGGTCGGCGACAACCTGGTGGCGCGCACCTCGGGCCGGCGGACGCAACGGGTGATGCTGGCGGGCCACACCGACACCGTCCCGCCCCACGGCAACGAGCGGGCCCGGCGCGACGGTGA
Source organism: uncultured Acidimicrobiales bacterium (assembly GCA_963697385.1). GTDB lineage: Bacteria > Actinomycetota > Acidimicrobiia > Acidimicrobiales > CAWCAL01 > CAWCAL01. The sequence goes on along the minus strand of CAVONU010000001.1, from coordinate 144,532 downwards.
GGTCCTCTGGGGACTGGGATCGGCGGACATGAAGGGCGGACTGGCGTGCATGCTCTCGCTGGCCCGCGCCGTGCCCGAGCCGACCGTCGAGGTGACCTATGTCTTCTACGCCCGGGAGGAGGTGGCCGGCGAGCACAACGGCCTGGCCGAGCTGTACGTGACGGCTCCTGAGCTCTTGGACGCCGATGTCGCCATCCTGGGCGAGCCCACCGACGCTGCCGTCGAGGCGGGGTGCCAGGGTGGCGTGCGCGTGCGGGTGGAACTGGCCGGGACCCGGGCCCACACCGCCCGTCCGTGGATGGGTCGCAACGCCATCCACCGGCTGGGCCCGGTCATCGAGACCGTCGCCGCATGGGAGGCCCGCCGGCCGGTGCTGGCCGGCTGCACCTATCACGAATCGCTCCAGGCCGTGCTGGCCGACGGCGGGATCGCCGGCAACGTGGTGCCCGACGCGGCCTCGGTGACCATCCATCATCGCTTCGCCCCCGATCGGTCCGAGGCCGAGGCCCTGGTGATGATCGAGGAGCTTCTCGAGCCGCACCTGGCCCAGGGCGACGAGATCGTGGTGGTCGACGCGGTCCCTGCGGCGGCACCTGCGGTGGACCACCCGATCGTCGAGCGATTCCTGGCCCACAACGAGGTCGAGGTGCGGGCCAAGCTGGGATGGACCGACGTCGCCCGACTGGCCCAGCACGGCGTCCCGGCCATCAACTTCGGGCCCGGCGACCCGACCGTGGCCCACACCAAGGACGAACACGTCACCTCGGACTCGATCGGGGTGGTGTTCGCCGCCCTCTGGGATCTGGTGACCACCGACGGGGGACGCTGACCCCACCCATCGATGGTCCGGGTCACATCTTGCGCAGCACCGTGACGACCCGACCGTAGAGGTGGACCTCGTCCGGGGAGAGCTCGATGGGGGAGAAGGCCGGATTGGCCGGCTCGAGCACGATGCGGTCGCGCCCGGGCCGCCAGGTCTTCACCGTCGCCTCGTCGCCGGGGATTCCCGCCACCACGATCTCGCCCGCTTCGGCGGTGGGCTGCGAGCGCACCACCAGGTAGTCGCCGTGCATGATGCCGGCCTCGACCATCGACTCGCCCCGGACCTGGAGCATGAACAGCTCGCCGTCGCCGGTCAGTTGCGCGGGCAGGGGCAGGGTCTCGGTGATGTTCTCCTGGGCGAGTACGTCGGTTCCTGCTGCGACCTCACCCACCAGGGGCACGTGGCGGACCGGGCCCCGATCGACCGCGGCGCCGGACGTGGCGTCGTAGCGGACCTCGATGGCACGGGGCTTGGTGGGGTCGCGCCGCAGGAACCCGCGTCGCTGCAGCCGGGCCAGGTGGGAGTGGACGGTGGACGGCGAGGTCAGACCCACGGCGGCGCCGATCTCGCGCACCGACGGCGGATACCCCTTCTCCGACATCTCCGAGGCGATGAAGTCCAGGATCTGCCGTTGGCGCGTCGTCAGGGTGCCGGCGTCCTGCGTGGCGCCGTCGGCCGGGGCCGGATCCGCGGCCGACACCTTCTTGGCCGACACCCGCTTGGGCGAACCTTTGCTGGCCGACACGTCGGTGGTCGACCTGTCGTTGGTCACGACCTTCTTGGGAGCGCTGCCTGCCATGGGGATGCCACCTTCCGAGGGCGAACGAGTGTTCTGAACGTAGCTCGCTCGAGCCCGAAATGCAAACATCCGTTCGGAGAACGGTCGTTCGATCTTCTTCTTGACACGGAACAGGTGTTCGTGCTGTAGTCGATCACGAACACCCGTTCGGGTCAGGCGCTAGCGGAGTCGCCCGGCCCCGACGGATGACACACCGCAATGAATCGGAGCAGCAGCCCCGATGATCTCCCCGACAGACCGCTGCGAAGCCGCCAGGCGGAGCAGCAGCATCCACGACACCCAGATGCCGAAGGCAGCGCAGCGGGTCATCGCTGCGCCGAGCGGCACTGTCACACCCCCCGAGGACACTGGACCCCATGGCACTTCCGCTCACCATCGACTTCCCCTTCGAGTCCGATCCTCGGCCCGAGCCGGCGCCCGAGTGGCCGCCCCGGCTCACGCTCGTTCCCTCGCTCTCCCCGTCGGCACCGTCCCCCTCGCGGGGGACGATGGCCCGGCCCCGGCCCGCACTGTCGTTGGCCCGGGCCCGGCGTCGTCGGCGGGGCGTACTCATCACCATCGGACTGCTCGTGGCCGTCGGTCTCAGCGTGATGGGTGCGCCGTCCAGCGGTGCCGGTCGCAGTCCCCTCCCTGCGGCCGGTGCCGAGACGGCGGCGGTGTACGTGGTCCAGCCGGGTGACACGCTCTGGTCCATCGCGGGAGACCTGGCCCCCGGTCAGGACCGCCGCGACGGGGTCGACCGACTCACGGCCGCCAACGGCGGAGCCGATCTGGCGGTCGGTCAGCGGTTGGTCGTCCCCACGCCGTGGTGATTCGTGCCCGCGTCGTGATGAGCTCCGGCCTCCTCGTCCCGCACGTAGCGGAGGAAGAGGCTGGCGTCCTGCTCCCAGACGTGGGCCAGCCGCAGCGGCGTCAACGACGAGGTGGCGTGATGCATGATCCGGGCCGACCCCCCGTTGGCCAGTGCCGGAGCCACGGTGAGGCAGAGCTCGTCGACCAGCCCGTCATCGGCCAGTTGGCCGTTCAGCGACGGCCCGCCCTCGCACAGGACCACGTCGCCGTGGTCCGACAGGGACCGCAGCGCCTCCGGCAGGTCGACGCCGCCCTCGCCGGCGGTGATCACGGTCGCACGTTCGGCGACGGCGGCCCGGCGATCGGGGTCGGCGTCGCTCGTCGTGACCACGATCGGCGCAACGGGATGCCCGGCGAAGAGCTCGGCATCGAGGTCCAGGTCCAACGACCGGGTCACCACCGCGATGCGGGGCCACCGGTGCTGGCCTCGGGCCAGCCGTTCGTCCTGTTGGGGTTCGGGCGTGCGAGGCGGGCCGTAGTGCTCGGCCCGGACGGTGCCGGCCGCGGCCAGGATCACATCGGCCACCGACCGCAGCGCGGTGAACACGGCCCGGTCGCCCGGCCCGCCCAGCGGGCCCGAGACCCCGTCCACCGCCGTGGCCCCGTCCACCGAGGCGATCATGTTGCAGATCACCCACGGACGTTCGGCGGGCCGGGTCCGGGTCACCGCGGCATGGCATGCGATCGGATCGATCGGATCGGCGGGATCGGGCAGCAACTGACGCACCCGGCGACCGTAGCAATCCCGTCTGGGCACCCGGCCCAAAACAAATCCGAATCTCTTTCCCCCAGGTTTCCACAGGCGGTCGTCCACACCCGTGGAACGACGCTGCGTGACCGGTTCCGCGGCGGTGCCGTTCACGCCAACGATTCTCGATCGGTCGAACGGTGACCGACGGTGGTGGAGGGGCGTGATGTGGACGTGATCGGGCCCGTTGCCGGGTTCATCCACAGGAAGACGGACTTTTGCTCCACAGGGCGCAGTGCCTACGGTCCCGGCTGTGACGCGTGGCGGCACGGCGACCGGAATGGTGGTTGTTGCTGTCCCCCCATCTACACCTGGCAGACAGCGGCTCCTGGAGGGCGGAGTAATGATGTCGGCTCGATTCTTCGCGCCGACATCATGACCCCCTGGACCCTGGCGCTGCGCCGCGCGCGTCACAACGAAGACCTCGGTACGGTGGCCCTGGAGAACCGCAGGGTCGCACCGCGCCATCCCATCCAAGGAGAAGTCGGTTGGCAATCGTTCCGGATCAGATGACGCTGGGGCTCCGGCGGCAATACACCACCGCCGGGATCGACCCGTACGACGAGATCGATTGGGAGCGTCGCGACGCTCGTATCGTCAACGCCATCGACGGCAGCGTCGCGTTCGAGCAGCTCGACGTCGAGGTCCCGGCCTCGTGGTCGACCATCGCCGTGAACATCCTGGCCCAGAAGTACTTCCGGGGTGCCCTGGGCACCGATGAACGGGAGCGGTCGCTGACCCAGGTGATCGACCGGGTCGTCGGCACGATCGTCGAATGGGGCACCCGCGACGGGTACTTCGCCACCTCCGACGAGGCCCAGATCTTCCGCGACGAGCTGACCCACCTCCTGGTCACCCAGAAGGCCGCGTTCAACTCGCCGGTGTGGTTCAACATCGGGGTGCACGGGGTGCCCCAGCAGGCCAGCGCCTGCTTCATCCTGTCGGTCGAGGACACCATGCCCTCGATCCTCGAGTGGTACGTCGAGGAGGGAACGATCTTCAAGGGGGGATCGGGTTCGGGCGTGAACCTCAGCCGCATCCGGTCGTCGCGAGAACCGCTCACGGGCGGCGGGACGGCCAGCGGGCCCGTCAGCTTCATGCGGGGCGCCGACGCCTCGGCGGGCACCATCAAGAGCGGGGGAAAGACCCGGCGGGCGGCCAAGATGGTGGTACTCGACGGCGACCACCCGGACGTCGTCGACTTCATCTGGTGCAAGGCCCGTGAAGAGCGAAAGGCCCGAGCCCTCGCCGCGGCCGGGTTCGAGGTGGGCATCGACGGGGCCGACGCCCACTCGGTCCAATACCAGAACGCCAACAACTCGGTGCGCCTCGACGACGCGTTCATGCGCGCCGCCGTCGCGGGCGACGACTGGGACCTGATCGGCGTCGCCGACGGCGAGACGCTCGAGACCCTCCCGGCGCCGTCGCTGCTCCAGCAGACTCGCGCAGGCGGCGTGGGAGTGCGCCGATCCCGGCGTCCAGTTCGACACCACCATCAACCGGTGGCACACGACTCCTGCCGCAGGACGGATCAACGCCTCCAATCCCTGCTCGGAATACCTGCACCTCGACGACAGTGCCTGCAACCTGGCCAGCATCAACCTCCTCGCCTTCGACGGACCCGAGGGCTTCGACATCGAGGGGTTCTCGTCGGCGGCCCGGGTGCTCATCTGCGCTCAGGAGATCCTGGTCGGCAACGCCGACTATCCCACCGAGGCCATCGCCGAGAACGCACGCCGGTTCCGCCAGCTCGGACTGGGCTACGCCAACCTGGGCGCGCTGCTGATGTCGCGGGGCCTGCCCTACGACTCCGACGAGGGTCGTGCCCTGGCGGCCACCATCACCGCGCTGATGACCGGCGAGGCGTACGCCACGTCGGCCCGCCTGGCCGGCCGCATGGGGCCGTTCGCCGGGTACGCGGCGGATCAGGAGGGCGTGCAACGGGTCCTCGGCATGCACCGCGAGGCCGTCGCCGGGATCGACGAGGAACTGGTCGACGATCAGCTCCTCTCGGCCGCCCAGCAGCGCTGGGACGACGCCTGCGAGCTGGCCGAACAGGTCGGCGTGCGCAACGCCCAGGTCTCGGTGCTGGCGCCCACCGGCACCATCGGTCTGCTCATGGACTGCGACACCACCGGGATCGAGCCCGATCTCGCGCTGGTCAAGACCAAACAGCTGGTCGGTGGCGGGACCATGACCATCGTCAATCAGTCCGTCGGTGGCGGCCCTCCGGGCGCTCGCGTATGCCGAGGACGAGATCGACGCCATCGTGGCCCACCTCGAGCGCCACGGATCGCTGCTCGGTGCGCCGCACCTGGCGGCCGAGCATCTCCCCGTCTTCGCCTGCTCCATGGGCGAGGGCGCCATCGCCCCGTCCGGCCACGTGGCGATGATGGCGGCCGTGCAGCCGTTCCTGTCGGGCGGGATCTCCAAGACGGTGAACCTCCCCGAGGAGACCAGCGTCGAAGAGATCGAGGCGCTCATCGTCCGGTCGTGGCAGATGGGGATCAAGGCCCTGGCGATCTATCGCGACAACTGCAAGGTGGCCCAGCCGCTGCGCAGTGGGAACGGTGAGAAATCCTCCGAGCCGGACGCCACTGCGCCGCCGGCCGTCGCCCCCGAGCCGTCCATGCCGGTGCGCCAGCGGCTGCCGCGCTCGCGGCGGTCGCGCACGTTCGACTTCCGCGTCGCGGATTGCAAGGGGTTCGTCACCGTCGGCGAGTACGACGACGGCCGGCCCGGTGAGATCTTCGTGCGGGTCTCCAAGCAGGGCTCCACGCTGGCCGGGATCATGGACGCCTTCGCCATCTCGATCAGCTACGGCCTCCAGTACGGCGTGCCGCTGCGGGCCTACGTCGAGACGTTCACCAACATGCGCTTCGAGCCGGCGGGGATGACCGACGATCCGGACATCCGCTTCGCGTCCAGCTTGATGGACTACCTGTTCCGCCGGCTCGCCCTCGAGTACCTCACCTACGACGAGCGTCGAGAACTGGGCATCCTGGCGGTCGGCGAGCGGGAGCAGCCGACCCTTCCCGGGGTCGAGGAAGCCGTCATCCAGACGGTGCAGGGATCGGATACCGTCGCCGATCCGCCGTCGATCGAGTCGGCGGCCGAGCTGTCGGCCCAGTTCGACACGGTGACGCCCACGCCGACCGAGCGCGACGCCCCGATGTGCATGACCTGCGGCGTGGCCATGAGCCGGGCCGGGAGTTGCTTCGTGTGCGGCAGCTGCGGGTCCACCAGCGGCTGCTCCTAGGTCCGGGCGGCACTACGATGCCGACTCGATCCGACCCACGGGAGATGTCGAAGCGATGCGAGCCGCCCTGCTGACCGAAGCGCACCAACCCCTCGAGGTGGTCGATGACCTCGAGGTGGCCCAGCCCGGGCCGGGTCAGGTGCGCGTCGAGGTGCACCATTGTGGTCTGTGCCATTCGGACCTGAGCTTCATGAACGGCATGGTGCCGTCGCCGCTGCCGATCGTCCTGGGTCACGAGGCGGCGGGCGTCGTCGCCGCCGTTGGCTCCGGGGTCACCTCGGTGGCCGAGGGGGCCAGGGTCATGATCACGCCGGTGCCGTCCTGCGGCGTGTGCTACTGGTGCGTCCGCGACGAGCACTCCCTCTGCGCCAACGCGACGTCGATCGTCACCCAGACCTTCCTCGACGGCTCCACGGGCTTCAGCCGCAACGGCGAGGTGGTGTACCGGGGCGTCAACGTCGGCGCCTTCTCGCATCACACGCTGGTGCTGGAGGGTGCGGTCATTCCGGTGCCGGACGACGTCGATCTGGGCGTGGTCACCGTCATCGGCTGCGCGGTCCAGACCGGCGTCGGCGCGGCGCTCAACATCGCCGGCGTCGGCCCGGGCGACACGGTCCTGGTCATGGGGCTGGGTGGGATCGGGATCTCCATCGTCCAGGGCGCCCGCATCGCCGGAGCGACCCGCATCGTCGTCTCCGATCCGGTGGCCGAACGCCGCGACCGTGCCGCCCACTTCGGCGCGACCGACGAGATCGATCCGACGGCCGACGACGTGGTCTCCGAGGCCAGACGGCTCACCGGCGACATCGGGGTGGACCATGCGTTCGACGCCGTGGGGTCCAACGCCCTGGTCAGCACGGGATTCTCGGCCACCCGCAACGGCGGCACCACCGTGGCGGTGGGCGCCGGACCGATCGATCAGATGTTGGACGGCATCAACAACGCCGAGCTGATGTTCAGCCAGAAGCAGATCAAGGGCTGCCTGCTGGGTGGGGTCAACTCTCGGTACGAGATTCCGCGGCTGCTCGAGCTGTATCGCACCGAACAGCTCGATCTCGAGGCCATGGTCACGGCCCATCGGCCCATCGACGACGTGAATCTGGCCGCCGATGACATGGCCGCCGGAGTCGGGCTTCGGACCGTGCTCGACTTCTGAGCTTCCCCGCGGCGCGACTACCGATCGCCCTCGGAGAACCGTAGGCTGTTACCTTCGTGAACTGGTCAAATCTTCGCGCCCAACTGGGGCAGGTGCCCCTGTGGGCGTGGCCGCTCGTGGCCCTCATCGCCATCTTCTTCCTGTTGCTGCTGGGCTGGAACATCGATTCCCTGGCCGGGAGTTCCGATCAGACCGGTCGGGGGGTGGCCATCAGCGGCGAGGACGTCGGTGGCATGACCCACGAGGAGGTCGCCGTGGTCGTCGGCGACCTGGCGGCGGGCTTCGGTGACGAACCGGTCGAGATCGTCACCCCGGCCGGGACCATCGAAACCACGCCGACCGAACTCGGCCTCGTCATCGACACGGCAGCCACGGTCGACGCGGCGTTCGAGGTGAAGAACGACGGTTTCCTCCTGTTCCGGCCCTTCCGCTGGTTCGCCTCGTGGTTCGTCGAGCGTCCCAGTCGGGTCGAGTTCGGGGTCTCACCGGTTCGACTCGGTACCGCCCTGGCATCCGAACCGCTGGCCCTGTCCACTCCCGCCACGGCACCGAAACTCGCGGTCGAGGGCGAGGAGCTGGTGGTCGTGCCGGGCGTTCCGGGCGAGGGGATCGACACCGAGGCGCTCGCCGCCAAGCTGCCCGAGGCCGCGGGGCGGAGCGAGCGGCCCATCCGCGTCCAGGTGGGCTGGGCCGAGGTTCCGCCGCCGTTCACCGACGAGGAGGCCGAGGCCCTGCTGGCGGTGGTCGATCGCGCCAACGCCAGGACCATTCCCACCACGGTGCGCGGCATCGCCCTGGATCTGCCCGGCGAGGAGCTGGGCCTCGCGTGGCGCAGCAGCGACGGCGGCAGTGAGCTGGTGCTGGAGCTGGACGACGAGGAAGGGCTCCGGGTGCTCGAACAGTTCGTGGCCGATCGCACCGACATTGCCAGCCAGGGTGCTCGCTTCGAGGTCGTGAGTGGCGAGGTCCAGATCGTGCTCCCGGAGGAGTCCGAGGTGTGCTGCGATCCGGCGGCCGTCGATGCCGTCGAGGCGGCGCTGTTGGCGGAGGAGGCGCCGACCGAGCCGATCGATCTGCCGCTGCGCGACGCCGACGACGAGCAGGCCCGCGCCGAGCTCGAGGAGCTGGGCATCAAGGAGCTGGTCGCCAGCTTCACCACCAACCACGCGTGTTGCCAGAACCGCGTGGAGAACATCCACCGCATCGCCGACCTCACCCGTGGGGTGGTGATCCGTCCGGGGGCCACGTTCTCGGTCAACAACTTCGTCGGTCGCCGCACCGAGGAGAACGGCTTCGTTGCCGACGGTGTGATCCAGGATGGCGTCTTCGAGCAGGAGGTCGGCGGCGGGATCTCGCAGTACGCGACGACGCTGTTCAACACCGCGTTCTACGCCGGACTCGACTTCGGCGAGTACCAGTCCCACTCCCTCTACATCTCGCGGTACCCCTACGGGGTCGAGGCGACGCTGTCGTTCCCCCACCCCGACCTCCAGATCATCAACTCGAGCCGATACGGCGTCCTGCTCTGGCCCACCTACACCGACTCGTCGATCACGGTGAACATGTACTCGACCGAACACATCGAGGTGGACCAGACCGGTCAGACCGAGTCGGCCCAGGATCAGTGCACCAGGGTGACCACGACCCGCAAGCGCACCTACGACGATGGCACCGTCAAAGAGGACTCGGTGTTCGCCGTGTACCGGCCGGGTGAGGGGCTCCGATGTGATGGGAGCTCGACCGTGACGACCACCACCGCACCGCCGCCGCCTCCGGCGACCGAGCCCGCTCCCACCACGACCCAGGCGCCGCCCCCCACCACCGAGGCGCCGCCGCCGGCCACGACGGCGCCGCCGGGAACGACCGCTCCACCTCCGACGACGTCAGGTTCGTAGCCGGCCCGCGCCGGCGGGCTCGTGCCGTCAGCCCCGCTGAGGTGGCGGGCAGCAGGCGGCCGGACAGGGGAGAGGGCCGTCACCGTTCAGAGCCTCGTCGGCCAGGCGAACCACCAGGTCCACCGTCGCCGGGCCGGGCCCGGGTGTGGGGATGCGGTGCCAGGCCAGGTCCAGTGCCGCGGCCTGCGCGGCAGCGACCGTGTCCAGATCCCAGATCACCTCGAAGTGATCGGTGAGGAATCCGATGGGGGCGACGACGACGTGGGTGATGCCGTCGGCGGCCAGCCGGGTCAGGAGGTCGCCGATGTCGGGTTCGAGCCAGGGGATCTGTGGGGGCCCGCTGCGACTCTGCCACGCCAGCTCGGTGCGCCCCCGGTGTCCGGCGCCGTTGGCGACCCGCTCCAGGACCGAGATGAGCTGCGCCTCGTAGTCGCAGGCTGCGGCCATCGAGAGCGGCAGCGAGTGGGCGGTCCCGACGAGCGCCGTCGTGCCGGTCGGACACTCGGCCAGCGCGGCGGCGGCGCCGGCGACGAACGGGTCGACGAATTCGGACCGGTCGAAGAACGGGGGGAGCTTGCTGATGATCGGCGCGTCGGCGCCGACGGCGGCTCGGGCCTGCTGGATGTCCTCGAGGTACTGGCGGCAGCTGGAGTAGGAGCTGTAGGCCGAGGTCACGAACGCCAGGGCGTGCCGGACGCCGTCGTCGGTCATCCGCCGGACGGTGTCGGCCAGCATCGGATGCCAGTTGCGATTGCCCCAGTACACCGGCAGCCCGCCCTGATCGGAATCTGTGCCTCCCTGTGTCGATCCAGTCGACGTAGCGGGGCGCAGATTCCGGATGGGGGTCTCGAGACCGGCGACCAGCTCGCGCATCTGGGCGTTCAGGGGGCTCACGCCGCCGCGCTGCTCGTAGTTGCGGGCCACCTCGGCCAGTCGTTCGGGCGGGACGTTGCGGCCGCGGGTGACGTTCTCCAGGAAGGGGAGCACGTCATCGGGTCCCTCGGGTCCGCCGAACGAGACGACCAGGAGCGCGTCGACGTCAGCGTTCATCGGTGACCGTCCTGACCACGCAACGTGACAACCGTCTCAGGGTGCGGCATCGACCCGGCGACGGGGCAGAATGGTCGTGGAGCTTTGGTGGTGGCATCATCGAGGTTCCGTCGCATTAGGTAGGAGCTGAGAGCACTATGACCTTCAAGGTCGGCGATCGCGTGGTCTATCCGCATCATGGGGCCGCGATCATCTCGCGTAAGGAACAACGTACCGACTTCGGAGAGAAGACCGAGTACCTCGTGCTCCAGATGGCGCACGGAGATCTCACCCTCTCGGTCCCGGTCGACAAGGCCGAGGACGTCGGCATGCGTCCGCCGATCTCCGAAGAGGACGTCGAGGACCTGTTCCAGCTCCTGGCCAAGAAGGACGTGCGCGAGCCGGCCAACTGGAGTCGGCGGTTCAAGAACCACCAGGAGAAGCTCAAATCGGGCGACGTCTACCAGGTCGCCGAGGTGGTTCGGAACCTCGCCCTGCGTGAGAACAACAAGGGCCTGTCGGCGGGCGAGAAGTCGATGCTGACCAAGGCGCAGAGCGTGCTCGTCTCCGAGCTGAGCTTCGCCCTCGACGTGAGCGAGGACGAAGCGCTGTCCCGCGTCCACGACGAGCTCGACGTCGACGCCGGCGAGGACGACGACTGACCCCGTCCTGGGTCAGGGCATTCCCAGTCGGCGCAGCATGGACGGCGGGATGTCGGTGTCACCGGAGGCCAGCATCGCGGCGCGCTCGACGTTGACGGCGTCGCGATCGCGGTGGGTCCAGGCGTCCCACGGGCCCGACGGGATCCGGCTGGCGTCACCCTCGGCGTCCACGCACGCCCGCAGGTAGGCGGCGATCGGGCCGATCTGGTCCACCCCGGCGATCGGGCCGAACCCCGGCACCACGGTGGGGCCGAGCTCCACCAGCCGGTCCAGCTCGTCGGCCCACCGGGCCGGATCGCCGTCGAACGCCAGCGGGGTCACCCCGGCCGACACCATGGCACCTCCGAACCACACGCCGGCGCCTGCCACGACGGCGACCAGGTTCTCGGCCGACTGGCCTCCGGTGGGGATCACCGCCACCGCCGGGCTGAGCTGGGCTGCCGCGTCCACGATGTGGGTCACCCGCCGGGTCGCGAACGCGTCGTCGAACGCATCGGCGTGGTCGGGATAGAGCAGGCGGTAGCCGGTCACGTTGGGCGGCTGTTCGAGATGGGCGTTGGTCTGCGGCGTGCCGTAGACCGCCGCGAACGGGAACGCCGTGGACCCGCCGGTCCGGTCGATGTGGCTCCCGGTCAGGACCAGGCGGCGGATCGGTCGCTCGAACGGCGCCAGCGCCTCGACGAACGGGGCGGCGTCGGCCGGCGTCAGCAGTGCGTCGATGACGGTGATGCCGTCCTCGTCGATGACGGCGCCGGCGTTGGGTGCCTCGGACTCGCCCTCGCCCCCGATCCACGCATAGACGCCGGGAGCGACATCGAAGAGTCCACCGGTCATCGGCTCACCCTATCCTCACCGCCGTGGCACTGATCCTGGCCGGCCTCTGCGCCGCGTGTTACGGCGCCGCCGACTTCGCGGGCGGGCTGGCCAGTCGGCAGCGTGCCGCGGCGTTCGTGGCCACGGTCGGCGGGCTGGTCGGACTGATCGCGCTGCTGGCGGCCGCGTCGATCGTCGGAGCCGACTCCTTCACCGCCGGCGACGCCGGGCTCTCGATGACGGCGGGACTGGCCGGCAGCGTCGGCGTGCTGCTGCTCTACTACGGCCTCGCCGAGGGCCACATCTCCATCGTCAGCCCGCTCACGGCCGTCTGTTCCGCCGTGCTGCCCCTCGCCGTGGGGTTGCTGCAGGGAGAGCGGCCGGGTGTGGTCAGCCTGATCGGCGTCGGACTTGCGCTGGTGGCGGTCGCCCTCATCTCGATCGACGACGGTCACGGGTCTTCGTCGTGGCCGACGCGTCGGTCGGTGGTCGTGGGCCTGCTGGCCGGCGTCGGGTTCGGCCTGTTCTTCGTCATCCTGGACGCCGTCGACAGCGGGACCGGTCTGTGGCCCGTGGTGGTCTCGCGGGCCGCGGGGATTCCGCTCTACCTCGCCGTCTGGTCGCGCCGCGGTGATGGCGGCGTGACCCCGTTCCCCGTGCTGGCGGTGGTCGCAGGGCTGTTGGACTCGATGGCCAATGTGACCTACCTGCTGGCCACCCGTGAGGGTCTGCTGTCGCTGGTCGCGGTCGTCGCCTCGCTCTACCCGGCCGGCACGGTCTTCCTGGCCCGGGTCGTGCTGGGTGAACGGCTGGGCCGGCAGCGGTTGGCCGGCGTGGTGGTCGCCCTCGCTGCGGTCGGGCTCATCGCGATCTGAACCCCGGGCCGAGCCCGGCGGCCATGGCGGCGTCGCGACTGGGTCGGATGCCCCACTGAGCGCACGCTTCGTGGGCAGGATTGCCCAGTTTCCCCTCAACCCCGCCACGGAACGTGACGATATTGCGGTCACGTGACGGCCTGGGCTGTTGCGCCATCCGTCCAAACGAGGTCGCCGGACACGGCCGGGGCCCGAGGGGGTACGAGCGCGTGAGCGAAGCGGAATCGAGCGATCGGCCCGAGAACGAAGGCGACGACACGCGGTCGGGCCGCAGCGGTCGTCGCCGGTTCCTGCTCGGAACCGGGGCGGCGCTGGTTCTGGGCGGGTGCGACATCCTGGGGGAGAGTGGTGGGACCACGTCGACCACGACCCCGCCGTACACGCTGCCCCCGCCGACCGTTCCCGCCGGCGGAGACGCCCCGACGACGCTGCCGGTCACGACGACGACGATCCGGACGTCGACGACCATCCCGGGGGTGACCAGCACGCTGGCGACGACGCCGTCGACGGCCGCCCGCCCGACCGCGACCTCGAGCACGACCACACCGCCGCCACCGGCTCGGCCGCCTCGACCGCCGAAGCCCACCACCGTGCCGCGGCCCCCCAAGCCGCGTCAGCGACCGCCCACCTCCCGGCCGCGGCCGCCGAAGCCCGGGCGGCCCCCGACCACCGCAGCGCCCACCACGGCCGTACCCACCACCCCGCCGCCGACGGTGGCGACCACGGCGGTACCCACCACCGCAGCACCGACGACGACGACGATCCCCCCGACGACGGCCGGTCCCACGTCGACGCTGCTCGGGTCCACCACGACGCTGGCGCCGTCCACCACGGTGGCTCCGACCACGACGACGGTGGCGCCCACCACGACGACCGCGGCGCCGACCACCACCACGACCGCCCCCACCACGTCGACCACGGCGCCGACGACCACGACGACGGTGCCGCCCGCGGGAGGGGACGGGCCGTCGGTCCAGATGGTCATGTCCCGCCTCAGCTTCGGGCACACCCCCGAGCTGCGCACGGAGATCGAGACCCTGGGCTGGGAGGCGTGGGTCGACCAGCAACTCGACCCGTGGTCGATCGACGACGACGCGGCCCAGAACCTTCTGGCGCCGCTGAGCTCGATCCGGGCGACGAACGCCCAGAACCGGCTGCGCAGCGGTGTGCTGCCCGACGTGCTCGAGGAACTGCGCCATGCTCGCGTCCTGCTGGCTCGCTACAGCCAGCGGCAGCTCTACGAGCTGATGGTCGAGTTCTGGTCCGATCACTTCAACATCGGCGCCGAGGGCAAGTGGTGGGACTTCTGCAAGGCCACCGACGAGGCGGTCTATCGGGCGCACGCGATGGGAAAGTTCAGCGACATGCTCCTGGGCAGCGCTCGCAGCGTCGCGATGGGCCTGTACCTCGACAACGCCCGCAGTGACTACGACGACGGCGTGAACGAGAACTACGGGCGGGAACTGCTCGAACTGCACACGCTCGGGATCATCGACGGCGTTCAGGCGTACTCCGAAGAGGACGTGGTGGCCGCAGCCCACGTCATGGCCGGGTGGAGCCTGGACTGGGACAGCTACACGTTCGAGTTCAAGCCCTACGCCCACTCGCCCGAGGCCCACCAGCTGCTGGGCGGGCAGTGGCAGCGGCCCGAGCGGCCGAGCCGCAACGGCGAGCAGGACGGCGTGTCCATGCTCGACTTCCTGGCCCACCACCCCAGCACCGCGCAGTACCTGGCCTGGAAGCTCTGCAAGCGATTCGTGTCCGACCAGCCGTCGGCGGCGCTGGTCAACTCGGCGGCCGGCGTCTACCTGGCCAACGACACCGCCATCGCTCCGGTGCTGCGCCACATCATCCACTCGGCCGAGTTCGCCGCGTCCGATGGTGTGAAGCTGCGCCGCCCCTTCGACTGGTGCATGGCCTCGCTGCGAGCCACCGACGCCCACGTCGGCAACGGTGTCGGCGACTGGCGCTCGGGCGCCGAGCGGGTCCAGGACCTGCTGGCCGGAATGGGCCACCTGCCGTTCGCGTGGCCGGCCCCCGACGGCTTCCCGAAGGACGCAGCCCACTGGTCGAGCGCTTCGGGTCTGCTGGGGCGATGGAACGGTGCGGCCCGGATCGGGCTGAACGATCTCGAGGCCGGGGATCCCGAGGCGCCGCTTCAGCTGCGGATCGACCCGGCGGCACTGGTCGGGACCGAGGCCACGACCGTCGGCGGGGCTCTGGACACGCTGGCCGATCGCATCCTGGGGTACCCGCTGCGGGCCGAGGAGCGCGTGGCCGTGCTCGAGCTGACCGGCGGCGACGAGAACATGCTGCTCGCCGACCTGCCGAACCGGCCCTACCTGGAGACCACGATCGCCCTGCTCCTCACGACGGCGTGGTTCCAGTTCCGATGACGCACCGACCCACCATCAGGAAGGACCTCCGATGACGAGGACCGGTACGACGATCAGCCGCCGCAAGTTCGTGGCGGGCGCCGGGGCCGTGGGGGCCGTCGGGGCGATGGCGCCGCGGCTGGCGTTCGGTACGCCGGGCAACACCGGGCGTGGGGACGTGCTGGTGCAGGTCTTCCTCCGGGGCGGCATGGACGGGCTGAGCGCCATCGTTCCCTACACCGACAGCGGGTACTACGCGCTGCGCCCCACGATCGCCGTGCCACCTCCGAACGCCGGGAATCGGCTGGCGGGTGCCCTGCCGCTGGCGTCGGGATTCGGCATGCATCCGGCGATGGCCCCGCTGTACGACGGGCCGTGGGCCGACGACAACATGGCCGTGGTCGTCGCTACCGGGATGCCGCCGTACGAGAGCGCGACCCGGAGCCATTTCGACGCTCAGATCCATTGGGAATCGGGCTCGGCGACCGCGTTGGACGGCCGCGGCTGGCTGGCCCGGCATCTGGCCACCAACGGGGTGGGCGCCGCGGTCGAAGGGGTGGGTCGCGGGACCAGCCTGCAACGGTCCCTGCGGGGCGACCGGTCGGCGTTCGCGGTCAGTTCGCTCAGCTCGTTCGGCCTCCAGAACTACCACTGGGCCTTGCGCGACGAGGTCCGCGGTGTGCTCGGCGGGCTCTACGTCGACGGGAGCCCGAGCGAGTTCCTCCAGCTCGGGCACGACACGCTGGGCGCCATCGACCTGATCGGCGCCGCGGACGGTCAGCCCACCGAGGCGACCTATCCCGGCTCGTCGTGGCAGTCGGCGCCGTTCTCGGAGACGGCCAAACTGATCAAGGCGGGCATCGGGCTCCAGGCGGTGTGCCTCGATGTCGGGGGGTGGGACCACCACAGCGAGCTGGGGACCGTCGGCGACACCGACGGCCGATTCCATCGGGGGATCGGTGGCCTGGCCGGCATGCTCGCCGCCTTCTACCAGGATCTGGGTCCGGCCCGGATGCAGGAGGTGACCATCCTGGTGATGAGCGAGTTCGGCCGCACCATCAACGAGAACGGCGACGGCGGCTGCGACCACGGTCGCGGCAGCATGACCATGGTCATCGGCGGGAACATCAACGGCGGCCTCTACGGGGCGGACACGTTCCCCGGTGTGGTCGACGATCCCGACCACGACGACCTGGGCGTGGCGATCGACTACCGCCGGGTGGTGGGCGAGATCGTCCGCAAGCGGCTGGACAATCCCAACCTGGGATCGATCTTCCCGACCTACGTGCACGACACCGGCGCCGAGCTCGGCATCGCCTGAACCGTCCCTGGGCGGCACGGCATCCCGTCCGACGCACCAACGCTGGCAGTTGCCCCCCACGTCGTCGGGTCGCCGCGCGACGTTCGTCATGGGGAGAGGTTGATCTGGGGTTGGGGCGCGAGCCCGGGTCCGGGGTGATCGACCAACGGAGGTCGTGGCCGGCGTGCGCAGCTCCCCTGACGAACAGCACAAGCTTCACCCCGGACCCGTCCGATGTATCGGCAGGCAACCGGTCTCGGGTTGAGGAATTCGTCGCCCGGAGATCGAGACAATGGCCGGGTCATTGCGGAATGGCCCCAGACGAGGCAGGGTTTCGGCCGTGATGCTTCTCTCCATCCCCAGTCCAGGGTCGGATTCTCTCTCGATCTTCGGTCTCGAGCTGCGGTTCTACGGTCTGATGATCGCGTTGGGTGTCCTGGTCGGGGTCGAGATCACCCGCCGCCGCCACGCCGCCCGGGGCGGGGATCCCGACGACTGGAGCAGCATCGCCATGTGGGCCGTGCCTGCCGGTCTGATCGGCGCGCGGCTCTACCACGTGCTGACCGACTGGCGCCGCTTCGAGGACGACTGGCTCGAGGTCTTCAACATCCGGGCCGGTGGCCTGGGCATCCCGGGCGGCGTCCTGCTGGGCACGCTGGTCGGCCTGTGGGCCGCCAAACGGCGGGGGATGCGCCTGCCGATCGCGCTCGACGTGGCCGCGCCGGCGATTCCGGTCGCGCAGGCGATCGGCCGGCTGGGGAACTGGTTCAACCAGGAGCTCTTCGGCGGACCGACCGACCTTCCCTGGGCCGTGGAGATCGACCCCCAGCACCGCCCCGATGACTACCTGGACTCGGCGACGTTCCACCCCACGTTCCTCTACGAGGGCCTGTGGAACCTGCTGCTGGCCTTGCTGATCGTGCGGATCGATCGCACCAAGACGGTGCGGCCGGGCAAGCTCTTCGCCATCTACATCGGCGGCTACGGGCTGGGCCGCCTCTGGGTCGAGGCGATCCGCATCGACAGGGCCACCGAGCTCTTCGGCGTCCGGGTCAACATCTGGATGAGCCTGGTGCTGATCGCGTTCGGCGTCGGCCTGTTCCTGTGGGGCGGCTGGCGCCGCCGGCCCACCGATTCGGACTGGCCGTACGTCGAGGGCCCCGAACCGGATGACGATGATGCCTCCGACGGAAACGGAGACGACGACGGAGGCGGCGATGGCGATGCCGGACCGGAGGATGACGGCGACGGTCGGGTCGAACCGGCCGAACCGAACCCCGACTCAGCCGCGGCCGAATCGGGCCCTGATGGCGTCGCTGAGGCCGGGCCAGCGCTCGATCGCCCAGGGTCCGAAGTCGCGGTCGGTGAGGCAGACGCAGACGAGGTCGACCTCGGGGTCGACCCAGAAGAAGGTTCCTGAGCGGCCGAAGTGGCCGAACGTGGCCGGGGAGCAGGTCGTCCCCGTCCAGTGCGGGTCCTTCGTGCCGCGGATCTCGAAGCCCAGGCCCCACAGGTTGGGGTCCTGGCGGCCGAAGCCCGGAAGGACGCCGGCCAGCTCCGGGTAGGCCGGTGCGCGGGCCAGCGCGAGGGTCTCGTCGGCGAGCAACGTCGGAGCCAGGATCTCGTGACCGAACGCCAGCAGGTCGTGGAGCGTCGATCGTGCACCGTGGGCCGGCGATCCGTCCAGCACCGTGCTGGTCATGCCCAGCGGTTCGGTCAGGGCCTCACGGAGGTACTGGCCGAACGACATCGCGGCCCGTGCGGCCACCAGCTCGCCCAGCAGCTCGAAACCGGCGTTGGAGTAGATCCGGCGCGTGCCGGGCCGAGCGAGGACGCGGTCGTCGTTGGCGGCGATCCCGGAGGCATGGGCCAGCAGGTGGCGGACCGTGGCGTCGTCGGGTCCCCACGGCTCATCCAGATCGACGATCTCCTCCTCGATCGCGATCAACACGGCCGCGGCGGTCAGAACCTTGGTCACCGACGCCAGCGGAAACGGTCGATCGAGCTCACCGTGGGTGGCGATGGTCCCGCTGCGGACGACTGCGCCGACGGCGACGTGTGGGGCCGGCCAGCGGTCGACCGAGTCGAACGGATCGGTGGCGGTCGTCACGACGGGGCGGTTCGGTCGGTGGTGCCGAGGCCGGACGGCAGCGGGCGGGGACGCTGGTCCGGGATTCGCCAGGCGACCGACGGCGGCCGGAACGCCGGGTCGAAAGCGACGGCCAGGAGCCAGTCGGCGACGTAGGCGCCGGAGTTGAACGAGCCCTGCTCGTGGAATTCGCGGAACTCGGCGGCACGAGGAAAGGCGTCGGGCGACGCGGTGCGCAGCGAGGTCTGCATCGCGGTGTCGACGATGCCGGGCTGGATGGCCCAGGCGGCGATGCCGTGATCGGCCTCCTCCAGCGCCGTGGCCTCGGTCAGTCGGTCCACCGCCGCCTTGCTGGCCGAGTACAGCCCCGTGCCCGCCGAGGCCCGCAGCGCCACGCCCGAGCTGACGTTGATGAGGGTGCCTCCGCCGCCCGCCCTCCGCCGATGACGCACGAAGGCGGCGGTACCGTTCCACACGCCCACCACGTTGATGCCCAGCATCCTGGCCACGTCGTCGGGCGTCTGGTCACGGAGGGGTGCCACCGGATCGATGACCGCGGCGTTGTTGATCCACAGGTCGATCGGGCCGAGCCGCCGGACGACCTCGGCGGCGAAGTCGCTCACCTCCCCGTGGTCGGTCACGTCGACGGCCGCCGCCATGGCGACATCGTCGATGGGTGTGGTCCGGGCGCAGCCGGCCACGGCGGCTCCGAGCTGGGTCGCCCGTTGAACCAGTGAGGCCCCGAGACCCCGGCTGGCACCGGTCACGACCACGCAGCGGTCGGTCAGATCCTGTGGCGGCGGGCGGGAGCCGGGTGGGGGAGCGTCGGCCACGGGTGCACCCTATGACACGCCACTAGGGTGCGCGGGTGGCCGAGACGTCGTTCCCCGAGGCGGTGGCCGGCGTCCTCGACGGGCTCCGACCGGGCGATGTCGTGACCTACGGCGAGGTGGCGATGGAGGCGGGGTTCCCCGGCGCCCACCGGGCGGTCGGGACGTTCCTGCGGGACCGAGGTGACGGCCACCCCTGGTGGCGGGTCGTCCGGGCCGATGGGACCCTGGCGGCCTCCGATCCGAAGGACCAGGCTCGGCGCCTGGCCGCCGAGGGGGTCCGCTGCACGAACGGCCGCGTCACCCGGGGGATTCGACGGGGGTCGGCTCCGGCCCGGTAGCCTTGGGCCCGTGGGGAATGCGCCCCTTCCGAGAAGGCGCCCTCACGGGGTCTCCCGCAAGTCGGACCCGGTCGCTCAGGCGACCGAATCTCCGAGGTGACGGAGGACCCGCCCCGTTCACAGCGGCGCGATGGCGCGTCGACAGGAGATACGACACGATGACCACCTTCGAAGCGCTCGGCGTGGCCGAGCCCTTGGTGAAGGCCCTTGCCGACCGCGGCATCACCGACGCCTTCCCGATCCAGGAGCTCTCGCTGCCCGACGGCCTGGCCGGGCGCGACGTCTGCGGCAAGGCCAAGACCGGCTCGGGGAAGACCCTCGCATTCGGTCTCGCCGTGATCCAGCAGCTGCTGGATGGTGAACCGGCCGAGCCTCGCCGGCCGCTGGCGCTGGCCCTCGTCCCCACCCGCGAACTGGCGGTCCAGGTCACCGAGGAGCTGACCGGCCTGTCCGACGTGCGCGTGTCCTCGGTCTACGGCGGTGCCGACATCGAGAAGCAGATCAAGATGCTGGCCCGGGGGGTCGACTTCGTCGTCGCCACGCCGGGACGCATGATCGACCTGCTGGAGCGCAAGGAGCTCTCGATCGCCGACGTGGCGCACGTGATCGTCGACGAGGCGGATCGTATGGCCGACATGGGGTTCCTCCCGCAGGTCGAGTGGATCCTGCGCAACATCGAGACCAACCATCAGACGTTGCTGTACTCGGCCACCCTCGACGGAGTCGTCGACGGCCTGATCAAGCGGTACCAGACCGACCCGGGCATGCACGAGGTCGAGGAATCGCAGGTGACGGTCGACGAGATGACGCACCGGTTCCTGCAGGTGCACCAGATGGACAAGGTCAAGGTCGCGGCCGCCATCGCCAACTCGTCCGACCGCACGATCATCTTCAGCCGCACCAAGCACGGGTGCGACCGACTGGCTCGCAATCTCCAGAAGGAGGGCGTCAAGGCCGCTGCCATCCACGGTGATCTCCGGCAGAACGCTCGGGAGAAGGCCTTGGCTGATTTCTCGAGTGGCAAGCTCCCGGTGCTGGTCGCCACCGACGTGGCCGCCCGAGGCATCCACGTGGATGACGTCGGTGTCGTCATCCACTTCGACCCACCCGACGAGCACAAGACCTACCTGCATCGCAGCGGCCGCACCGCTCGGGCCGGCGACGAGGGTCTGGTCGTGACGTTCGTGCTCTGGGACCAGGAGCTCGAGGTCAAGCGAATGCAGAAGCGCCTGGGCCTCGACATTCCCATCATCGAGATGTTCTCGAACAACGAGGCCCTGGCCGATCTGGCCAGCTGGGATCCACACGACGGCGCCTGATTCGCGCCGAAATTTCTCGGAACCAGATGGCGGCGCTCACCGTCGAACGGACATGACGCGCCCCACCGACTCGATCCCTCGCCCCCGTCGCTGGCTGCTGGCCGGCGCCGTGCTCGCCATGGCGGGCCTGTTGGCCACCGCTTGTGCGTCGTCGGATGACGACGAGGCGGCGGATGGCGCCGACGAGATCGTCCTCGACGAGGTCACGGACGGGAGCGGGGACACCGGCGGGGTCGAAGCGTCTCGGCCGCCGTCGCCGGGCGCCGCCACCTTCGGCCCGGGCGACGATTCGGCCCTCCGGTCGACCGCCGAGGCCGGTGACGGCGACATCGCTCCCGAGCCCGAGATCGAACCGGCCGAGGAGATCGGTCTGCGGGCCGGCAGCGTTGACGACAACGAGCAGTGGGAGGCCTATCTGCTGTACCTCCAGGAGGCGCAGGCGGCCGGGATCGAGTACTCGCCGCTCTACGTCGAGGGGCGACGGATCATCCAGGTCGTGACGCCGGACGGGGCCCCGGTCCTGGACGCCCTGATCGTCGTGGTGGATCAGGACGGGGCCGAGGTGGCCCAGGTGCGGACCCACGCCGATGGCTCGGCGCTCTTCTTCGCACCGGCACTCGATGGTGAGCCGATCGATCAGCAGCAGGCCGCACCCACCTACACCGCGGTGATCGCGAAGGACGGCGTGGAGCAGCAGGTCGAGCTGGGCGCCGAACTCGTCGTCCGGGTGGAGATGGACGTGACGCCGACGGCGGCACCGGTGTTGCTCGACGTGCAGTTCCTGGTGGACGCCACCGGATCGATGGCCGACGAGATCGAGCGGCTCAAGGCCAACATGATCTCGGTCGCCGACCAGATCAGCTCGCTCCCCGGCGAGCCCGACGTCCGCTTCGCACTGACGACCTACCGGGATCGTGGCGAGGAGTACGTCACCCGCACCGTCGACTTCACCGGTGATGTCGCAGCGTTCACCGACGAGTTGCGGGGGGTGGTGGCCGACGGGGGCGGCGACGAGCCCGAGGCGCTCAACGAGGGGTTGCAGGCCGCCCTGGACGAGACCAGCTGGCGGCGCGACGCCGCCGTGCGGCTCGTGTTCCTGGTGGCCGATGCGCCGCCCCATCTGGACTACGACGGTCCCGACTACGCCCCGGCGCTGGTCCAGGCGGCGGCCGAGGGGGTCAAGATCTTCCCGGTGGCCTCCAGCGGTGCCAACTTCCAGGCCGAGCTGATCTTCCGTCAGATGGCGCAGTACACCAGCGGCCGGTTCGTGTTCCTCACCTACGGCGCCGACGGGGTGACCCCCGGCGACGAGACCCAGTTCAACGTGGACGACTACAGCGTGCTCTCGCTGGACGAGCTGATCGTCAAGCTGGTCGACGACGAATTGGCGGCCCTCGACGGCGGCTGACCGCGGGCATCACCCGGCTGCGGCGCCACCGTCGAGCCGTCCAACGGACGCCGTCATGCGCGCCGACAGGTGAAGCGTAGGCTCCGGACGTGGTCGACGTGCCCGAGGTGCTCCAGCGGTCATGGCTGGCCGAGCTGGGCGAGCGGGCCCGACGGGATCGAGTACCGGCCGGCGGCGTCCTGGCGGCCGTGGCGAGGCGGTGTGCCGAGTCGTGCTCCACGTCGCCGGGGCTCACGCCGTTGCTGGCGGGCGCCTTCGGCGACGCGTTGCCCTGGTCGGAGATCGGCCCCGAGCCGGATGCGGTGCTCCTCGGCCCGGACCTGGTGGGCCAGGTTGCCGAGATCTTGACCGCAGCCGACGCCCGCCGCAGCGGTGGGGTGCATCACACGCCGCCGGCGCTGGCCGACCGGCTGACCGACGCGGTGGTCCAGGTCGACCCCGCTCCGGGTTCGGTGTGTGATCCCAGCGTGGGTGGCGGGGCGTTCCTCCTGGCTGTCGCCCGTCGCATGGTGGGCTCGACCGGATCGGCGCGGACGGTGGTCGAGCGCCTGGCCGGCGTCGACGTCGACCCGCTGGCCGTCGCCGCGGCCGAGGCGGCGCTGGCACTCTTCGCCGCCGAACGGGGCGCCACCGTCGTTCCGACCGGACTGTTGGCGGCGGACTCGTTCGGGCTCGCGACGGATCACTTTCCGCTCCGGCCCGATGCGGGGTATGACCTGGTGATCGGCAACCCGCCCTTCGGCGGCCAACTCAAGGGGGCAACCCGGCTCAGTACCGCGGCGCGGGTCGAGATGAAGCAGCGGTTCGGCGACGCGGCCGGTGCCTACACCGACCGTTCGGCGCTGTTCCTGCTGCTGGCGCTGGACCTGGTCCGGCACGGCGGCCGGGTGCAGTTGGTGCTGCCGAGGTCGATCCTGGTCGCGAGGGATGCGGGGCCGACCCGGCGGAGGGTCCGTCACGTCGCCAGCCTCGATGCGGTCTGGGTGGACCGCGACCGGTCGTTCGACGCAGCGGTTCGGGTCTGTGCCCTCACGGCGACCCGAGGCGGGCGCGGATCAAGGACCTCGGTCGTCGTCGGCTGGGATCGTCCGCCCGTGACGGTCGGGCAGCCGGGGAAGGCCGATGAGACGTGGGGGGCGCTGTTGGCCGCCGCATCCGGCGTGCCGGCCGTCGATCTGGACGGGCCGCCCCTGCGCTCGATGGCGACGGCGACCGCCGGATTCCGGCAGCAGTACTACGGGTTGGTCCCGTTCGTGGGGGAACGATCCGACGGTGCGGGCATGCCGCTGGTGACCTCGGGGTTGATCGAGCCGGCCGAACTGCTCTGGGGCCGGACCCCGTGCCGGTTCGCTCGTCGACGGTGGGACGCCCCGGTGGTCGATCACCGGGCGCTCCGTGCGGCCGACACCTCGCTGGGGGCGTGGGTCGAGGCCCGCCGGCGACCCAAGGTCCTCGTCGCCTCGCAGACCCGCGTGATCGAGGCGGTGGTGGACGCCGACGGCGGGCTCCTGCCTTCGGTGCCGGTCGTGTCGGTGGAGCCCACCGATGCCTCCGACCTCTGGAGGGTCGCGGCGGCCCTGCTGTCGCCGGTGGTGAGCGCCTGGATGCTGCACGACCGGGCCGGAAGTGGCCTCTCGGACGACACGATCAGGGTTTCGGCCCGCTCGGTGACCGGAGTGCCCCTGCCGACCGACCCGATTCGGTGGGACGAGGCGGCGGAGCTGGTTCGGCGCTGGCACCGCGATCCGTCCGACCGGGGCGCCCGTCGGCGGTTCGGCGCCGCCGCGATCGCCGCCTATGAGGTGCCGGAGCCGGCGGCGTCCCACCTCGGCTCGTGGTGGGACGAGCACGTCGAGCGGTCGGCGCATGCTTGACAGCCCCCCTCGACCCGTGCTCTGCTACCAGCGCATTTCGAGTGGCCCGGAAACGGGTCCGGCAACCTGGGACGGACACCCAAGGTGCCAAGTCGGATCCCGGTCCGACGATGTGGCTGGCCCCCGGGCCGGCAAGGCAACTGTCCGAACGAACCGGTGGCGTGCCGCCGGAACGGTCGACACGGTGTCCGAACCGGGAAGCGCCCCCTTCTTCTCGAGGACTCCGTGACCAATCCGCCAGCACCGGTTCCGCCCGACCCGACCGCCGCCACGGCGACACCCTTGCGCGACTCGGCCGTGGTGCCGCCGTCGGGCGCATGGATGCCCGGCGACCCGGTGGGCGACCGTCGCTTCCTGACCTTGGAGCGCGGCTTCGCCCTCCAGGGCGGTGGCGTGCTCGACGAGGTCACCGTCGCCTACGAGACCTGGGGAGCGCTGGACGCCACCGCATCCAACGCCGTGCTGGTCTGCCATGCGTTGACCGGCGACTCCCATGCGACGGGCCGCATGGGCCACGGCCATCCCACGACGGGCTGGTGGAAGAACATCGTCGGCCCCGGTCTGGCCGTCGACACCGATCGCTGGTTCGTCGTCTGCGCCAACGTCCTCGGCGGGTGTCAGGGAACGACCGGTCCGGCATCGAACGATCCGGCGACGGGCAAACCGTACGGCGCTCGGTTCCCCGCGGTGTCGATCCGGGACACGGTCCGCACCCAAGCGGCGCTCGCCGACCATCTGGGCGTGAAGTGCTGGTTGTCGGTCGTCGGCGGCTCGATGGGCGGCATGCAGGCGCTGGAGTGGGCGATCACCTATCCCGATCGCCTGCGGAGCGTCGCGGCGATGGCGACCGCCACGGCAGCGAGCCCCCAGCAGATCGCCTGGAGCTCGGTCGGGCGGAGCGCCATCCGCATGGATCCGAAATGGCGTGAGGGCGACTACTACGACGCCGCCGACGGCGACGGCCCGACCGAAGGGCTCCGACTGGCCCGGGAGATCGGAGTGATCCACTACCGCAGCGAGGTCGAGTTCGCGGTCCGGTTCGGCCGGGCCAAGAGCGGACCGCACGACTCGTTCGATCTCTGGAGTCCGTTCGACGTCGAGACGTATCTGGAGCACCACGGGTGGAAGCTGGCTCGCCGGTTCGACGCCAACAGCTACCTCGTGTTGAACCGGGCGATGGACCTGCACGACATCGGTCTGGGTCGCGGCGGCATCGCGGCTGCGCTGGAGCGGATCAGGGTGCCGGCGCTGACCATGGCCATCGAGTCGGACATCCTCTATCCCGATCACCTCCAACACGCCTTGAGGGATCAGCTGATCGCCCACGGCGTGCCCACGCAGCACATCGACGTGGTCAGCGACAAGGGCCACGATGCGTTCCTGGTGGAGACCGCCCAGGTCGGCGAGCCGCTGGCGTCGTTCCTGGCCGACGTGGAGAAGGACACCTGATGGCCGACCTCGCAACCGGTGCGCCCGGCGACTCCGACCGGGTGGAGGCGACCGAACCGGAGGTGCACGCCGAGACCCGACTGATCCGCACCGGGCGGCGCCACCAGGGTTCGGCGCTGGCACCCAACCTGAGCCCCTCGACCACCCACGTCACGCCGTCGGTCGCGGAGGGAAGGCGCCGCGCCACCACGACCGACTCACCGTTCTTCTACGGCCGCTACGGCAATCCGACCGTCAACGACTTCGAGAGCGCGGTCGCCGAGTTGGAGGGTGCCGAGGCGGCCCGGGCCTTCTCCTCGGGGATGGGCGCCATCTCGGCGGTCATTCTCGGGCTCTGCTCGCAGGGTGATCACGTCGTGGCGCAGCGGCAGTTGTTCGGGGGGACGGCCATGCTGTTCTCCAGGGTCTGTCCCCGCTTCGGGATCGAGGTGACGCTGGTCGACGCCGCCGAGCCCGGCGCCTTCGCTGCTGCCGTGCGGCCTGGCAGGACCATGGTGGTCTTCGCCGAGTCGCCGTCCAACCCGCAGCTGGCCCTGGCCGACCTGGAGGAGCTGGGCGGCATCGCCGGCCCGATGTCCGTGGTGGACTCGACGTTCGCCACCCCACTGGGTCAGCGCCCGCTCGATCACGGCGTCGATCTGGTGATCCACTCGGCCACCAAGACCCTGGCCGGCCACAACGACGCGATGCTCGGCGTCGTGGCGGGGGCCCAGGATCTGATCGACTGGATCTGGGGCTTCGCCGTCGTCCAGGGGGCGAACGCATCGCCGTTCGACGCGATGAACGGACTGCGCGGGCTGCGCACGCTGGCGGTGCGACTGGAGCGGCAGAGCCGCACGGCGCAGCTGCTCGCCGAGGCGCTCGAGGCGCACGACGCCGTGACGGTCTGTCGGTATCCCGGTCTGGAGAGCCATCCGCAGCAGGATCTGGCCAAGCGGCAGATGGCGCACATGGGCGGACTGCTCACCTTCGACATCGCCGGCGGGCTCGCGCCGGGAAGCCGGTTCGTCGAGGCCACCCGGATCGCGATGCTGGCCACGTCGCTCGGCGGTCCCGAGACGCTCGTGACCCACCCGGCCAGCACCACCCACGTGGGTTTGGACCCGGCCGAGCTGGAAGCGGCCGGAATCTCGGAGGGGACCATTCGCGTCTCGGTGGGTCTCGAGCACGAGCAGGACGTGGTCGCCGATTTCCTCCAGGCGCTCACGGTGGCGACCGACTGACCGACGGTTCCGGCGGGGCGTTGCTGCCCTTGGTACGATCCAGCGGGCACCGACGTCGAGGGGAACGCGGGATGTTCGAACGGAACCCAACGTGAGCGGAACGCTTCGTTGCGCCTCGTGCCGTACCCCGATGGCGGATGGTGCGGTGCGGTGCCCGGCCTGCGGGTCGTCACTCGATGAGATGTTCACTCGCACGGTCGTCACTCCGGCGGCGCGGTCACGGTCCGGCGGTTCCACCCAGTCCCGTCAGGCCCACCCCACCAATCCGAGGCGGGTGGCCGGTGCGACCGGTCGGAGCGCGCCGGACGCCACGCCGTCCCGACCGACCCGGCCCACCACCTACGCCGAGCGGTACGAGTCCCCGACCAAATCGGGTGTCGCCGCGACGGTGACACTCATCGTGTTCGTCCTCGCCGCCTTGGGATGGGTGACCGCAGCCGTGGCGCACCGCAGGGCGTGGGCGGACAGCGGCAGCGGACCGGTCCAGCACTTCGGGGCCGTCAGCGACTGGTTCTCCCTGGCGGTCGTGGTGGCGGGCGTTGCCGGCCTGGCGGCGCTGGTGTCGACCGGCCTGTGGATCGCCCAGTCCAACCGCAACCTCTGGGCGATCAGCGCCGGCGGACGCTTGGATCGAAGCGATCTGGCTCGCCGTTGCTGGCCGGTGGTGGTGGTCGGAATGGCGATGGTGACCGTGGCATTGGGCGACGTCGCCGACAGTGGGCTCTCGATCGTGCTCATGGCCGCATGGATGGTCGTCGTCGTGCGGGCGTTGGGTGCCATGGTGGCGACCCTCAACGACGTCTGGTGGCGTACGGGCTCCGACACCAGCTGGCCTCCGCCGCCGGTGCTGTTCCGGGTGTGGGCCGTCCTGGCCGCCGGTGGGCTCTCCGCGCCGGTCTGGGCCCTGTTCCTGCGGGCCGATCCCAGCTCGCTCGCATCGAGGGATCTCCAGATCCTCGCCATGGTCTCGGCCATCGGCGCGGTCGTCGTGTGCATGTCGATCATCCGGTTGCTGACCGACCGGCAGGAGCGTGCCGCCCGCGGCCTCCGGCGCCGGGGCTGATCTTCCTCCGTGCCCGAGCTGCTCGAGATCGAGGTCTATCGCGGGTTGGCCGAGCGCGCGGTCGGGTGGACGATTGCGACGGTCCACGCCGACGACGCCTGGTACCTCAAAGGCGGGCTCACGGCCGAGGAGCTGCGGGCGAGCATCACCGGCGAGACCATCGTGGCGGCCCGGCGGCACGGCAAGCTGCTGCTGCTGGAGACCTCGGGGCCGGTCCTGGGGCTGCGGTTCGGGATGACCGGTCGCCTGCTGGTCGACGGCACGGCTGGAATCGAGCGGCTCGAGTACTCCAGCGATCGGGATCTCGCGGTCTGGGACCGGTTCGGTCTCGGTTTCACCGATGGCGGTGCGCTGGCGATCCGGGACCCCCGCCGATTGGGCGGGGTGGAACTCGATCCGGACCTGGGCCGCCTCGGACCCGATGCGGCCCAGGTCGGGGCGGACGATCTCGAAGCGGTGCTCGGGCGGTCGACGGTGGCGCTGAAGGCCCGCCTGCTCGACCAGGCCCGTGTGGCCGGGCTGGGCAATCTGCTGGTCGACGATGTGCTGTGGCGGGCGGGGCTGGATCCGGCCCGGGAGGCCGGACGCCTCGACGGGGCGGAGGTCGCCGTGCTGGCCGACGCGATCGCCACCACCTTGGACGAGCTGGGCCGCCGGGGCGGATCGCACACCGGCGAGCTGCAACCCGAGCGCCACCGCGACGGTCACTGTCCCCGAGACGGGACCGCACTCCAGCGACGCACGATCGGTGGTCGGACCACCTACTCCTGCCCGGAGCACCAGCGGTAGCGCGGGCCACGTCGACCCGGGAGGGGGTCGGGCCGGTAGCATTTCCGACTCCGCTCATGTCCCTCCTCCGCCCTCGTCGCCGCCGATGTGTCCGACGGACCGCGCTCGTCGCGGCCGTCCTCTTCGTCCTGGCCGCAATGGTGGCGCCGGTCTCGCCGGCGGCAGCCCAGGGTGATCCCACGACGACGCTTCCACCGGCGACCACGGCGCCGCCCCCCACCGCTCCGCCGCCGACGCAGGCGCCCACCACCACGGCGCCGCCGCCGACCGCGCCCCCGGCCACTCCTCCACCGGCGCCGGCGCCGGTGCCGGTGCCGCAGACCTTCCCACCTCCCGAGTCGACGACCAGTACGTCCTCGTCCACCAGCACCTCGTCGTCCAGCACGTCGAGCACGTCGACGTCCACGTCGACGACGACCACCACCACGTCCACCACGGTGCCTCCGGCCGTCGGCGTCGTGGACGACGGCAGCGGGGGACTGAGCGCCGACCGGCGCCTCCGACTCATGGTGCTGGGGCTCGTCGGACTGGCCGGACTGGTGGCAGCCTTCACGGTCGCGTACTGGCGGATGACCCGGCCGGTGACCGGTCCGGTGCTGGAAACCGCGGAGTGAGCGCTCGCCGTTAGGCTCGGGCCATGGCTGAAGAGCTCGACATCGACGCAATGCTGGCTCGGTTCCGAGATCGATCCGAAGCGGTTCGGAAGCGGGGCCTCCCGCCCATCGAGGGTGAGGGGCGGCGCCAGTTCATCGCCCAGGCCAACGCGGACTTCCAGGACTTCGCCATGATCGGCGATGCCGAAGCCGAGCTGGTCGACGGCGTGCTGACGCTGCGCATCGACCTGCGGCCCCAACCTGGTGAATGACCGCCTGATCGCGGCCGTCGATGCGGTCGAGGACGTCGATTCCGATACGCCCTGACCGCGGTTCGGCGCTACACTCTGGACCTCTTGCGGACGTAGCTCAGTTGGTAGAGCATTACCTTGCCAAGGTAAAGGTCGCGGGTTCGAGTCTCGTCGTCCGCTCAACCCCCAGCCCAGGCTGACGCGAGCCGGCCCGAGCTGCGTTGAGGGCAAGTTCGTCCGTCCCTCGTGCTGCCCTGGAAGCGAACGGCGCAGTCTCCGGGCAGGCGGTGGCCGTTCATGCTTCGCGGACCTTCGCCTCTGGTCCACCGGTCCCGGCGGCGAGACGATGAGCGGTGATCAGTCGACCGAGGAAGGTGATGCACATGCGCGCGCTGCTGTTCGGGTTCCTGGCGTTGGCCCTCGTCGCAGCCGGATGTGGTGACGACGATGAGGACGCCGAGGCGGCACCGACGGCCGGGGCCGACTTCGACGTTGTCTTCGACGGTGAGGAATGCATCGTGACCGGCCCGGAATCGGTCTCGGCCGGCGAGTTCGTCTTCGTCTTCACCGACAACTCAGGTCTCGCCACGGACTCGGCCCCGGTCGATCTCTGGGTGCGCCAGTACCTCGATGGACACACGCATCAGGAACTCATCGAATTGCAGCAGGACGAGTACGGCGGGCCGGGAGGGTCCATCCAGGCCAGGCCGCCCTGGGTGGTGAATACCCGCGTGAGCTACGACGCTCCCGAGTTGGACCTGGCGGAGAACCAGAAGCAGAGCGCCTACATCCTCGAACCTGGCGCGCACGGGCTGAACGTCAGCATCTCGGCTCCGGAACGGCAGTGGCTTTGCACCCCGGCGTTGGACGTCACGTGATCAGGCCACACTCGAGCAACCGCCGTCACGGAATGGGCACACCCATCGACCCGACGGCACCGAAATCGAATGAGGGAACGCGGCGGCTCTAGCATCGCCGCCATGACGGAAATCGAGGTCTTTGCCGACGTCGGCTGCCCCTTCGCCCACGTGGGCCTGTCGATGCTGGTGGCCGAACGGGAGCGGCGGAACCGGGCCGACGTGACCCTGCGGGTCCGGGCCTGGCCGCTGGAGATCGTCAACGGCAGCGGATTCGACGCCGAGGTCGTGGCGGGCAAGGCCGAGGCGCTCCGCGCGCAGTTGGGGACCGGCCGGTTCCATGACTTCGACGGCTCGGCCTACGCCTCCACGTTCATCCCGGCGATGGAGCTCACCGCCGTCGCCTACGAAGCCGATCCCGGGACCGGCGAGGCGGTGGCGCTGGAGGTGCGGGACCTCACGTTCGAGGAGGGCGTCGATGTCGCCGATCCGGTCGTGCTCGCCGATCTTGCGAAACGCCACGGGATCGAGCTCCCCGACCCTGCCGAGCGCAGTCGGGTCGAGGCGGACCTGGCCGAAGGCCGCGATCGCAACGTGATCGGGTCCCCCCACTTCTTCATCGCCGGAGTCGACGCGTTCTGTCCCGCGCTGGACATCCACTCGGGTGACGCCGGCCTCCAGGTCTCGGTGGCCCGCGACGGGCTCGAGTCGCTGCTCCAGACCGCCTTCGGCTGACGCTCTCGGCCCGGCTGAGCACCGAGCGGGGAACCGGGCGGACGCCGCAGTTCGTTCAGGTTGCGTCGCCCGTCAGGGCGAACTCGGCCGACGCACCACATGTTTGGGACATCGCAGCGCGTCGGCCGGGCTCACCAACCACTGAAAAGGATACCTGCATCATGACTTCCTTCCGGAAGGGCCTGCTCGCGCTCGTCGCCATCGGAGCGCTGCTCACACTGACCGCCATCCCGTCGTCGGCGTCGGGATCGCACTCGAACCGCACCTACGAGGTGACGATCGAGAACCTCACACCGGGGCAGATTCTCACCCCGCCGATCTGGGCGACCCATACCAAACGGGTCGACTTCGTCGAGGTGGGCCAGCCCGCTCCCTACGGTGTGAAGGAGATCGCCGAGAACGGGAACCTGGAACCGCTCGACTACGCCTGGTCGCTGGCCCGAGGTGTGCGGGACCACGGCATCGCCCCCGACGGCCCGGTGACCGGCGGGACCAGTCGCACGTTCGAGATCACCGCGCCGCGGAACGCCAAGCGGCTGACCACCATCTCGATGGTCGTGTGCACCAACGACGGCTTCACCGGGCTGGACAGCCAAGAGCTGCCCCGACGCGTCGGTCACCCGGTGACCATCGACGCCAAGGCCTATGACGCCGGCACCGAGAAGAACACCGAGGCGCTGGCCGACCTGGTGCCGCCCTGCTCCGGCGGCGAGACCGGCACCGGGAACTCCAACCCCGACCTGGCCGAAGGTGGCGTGATCTCGGCCCACGCCGGCATCACCAACGGTGGCGGCGATCCTGCGCTGCTGGATCCGGCCGTGTGGGGCTTCGAGCAGCCCGTCGCCCAGTACACCATCACCCGGACCAGCTGACCCGGGGGTCCCTCACGCTGGGGGTTCTTCCAGCCATTGCTGCTGGAAGAACCCCCAGATGAGGGTGTTGGCGTCGATTTCGAATGTCGTGACGCCCACCAGATCGGTGGCGCCGGCGAGGAACCGGCTGCCCGGCCACGTATGGCCGCCA
The DNA here is from genome assembly GCA_963697385.1 of uncultured Acidimicrobiales bacterium. GTDB lineage: Bacteria > Actinomycetota > Acidimicrobiia > Acidimicrobiales > CAWCAL01 > CAWCAL01. Next base: position 112,102 of record CAVONU010000001.1, on the reverse strand, counting down.
CCCTCGACGATGTAGAGCTGGGTGTCGCCACCGGCGGGACAGTCGTAGTCGACGTGACGGATCGTCGATCCGACCTCGTTCTCCACCGGCTCGGCGGCGCACCCGTTGTCGCCGGCCCAGTCCGCGACGTACTCGGGAACCGATGTGGCCTCGATCTCGGCCAGCTGATCGGCCACGTCGGTGTCGGCCTCTTCGACCACGTCCGCGATCGATCCCTCACCCCCGTCGGGGTCGGGGAGCAGGGCGACGCTCTCGCCCAGGCCGCCATCGAAACCGACGAAGGTGTCGGCCGTGCCGTGGAACGCCAGGAGGGGAGTGGGGTTCTCGATCGGGCAGTCGTCGAAGGTTCTCACGCCCGCCACCGGCGCCACGGCCGCGATGCGCTCGGGGAGCCGGCAGCCGAGGATCGAGCTCATCATGGCGCCGTTGGACAGGCCCGCGGCGTAGACGCGGGCCCGGTCGATGCAGATGGTGGCCTCGATCGTGTCCAGCAGATCGTCGAAGAATCCGATGTCGGCGGCGTTGGGATCGGAGCCCCACTGTGGAGGTGTGCCCGCCCCGTGCGGGGTGGCGACCGCGAATCCTTCTGCCGCTCCCAGGGTGCTGAGCCCGGTGTGGACGGCGTGGACCTCGGCCCCCTCGGTGTAGCCGTGCAGGTCCAGCACGAGGGGAACCGGGTCGGATCCGTCGGGGGCGGACAGGAGCGCGTACCGATCGGCGCCGCCGCTGACCAGATCGATCCGGCCGTCCTCGGTCACCGACGAGTCCCCGGGCTGGGCGGTGCAGGCCGCCGACGGCACCGGTTCGGGGGGCCCGGACGTCGGCACGGTCGTGGTCGGCGCCGCCGTGGAGGCCGGAGGGGCCGGCTCCGACGCCTCGACATCGGCGGTGGCTGCGCTCGTCGCGCCCGGCGTCTCGGCACCGGGTGCCGCGGCATCGTCGTCGTCGCCGCACGACGCGGCGACCAGTGACAGGGCGAGCAGGAGGACGATGGTCCGGGGCATTCGGAGGAAGATACCGGCGCGAGGGCCCCTCGGGCCGACCACTACACTTGACCGCTCACGGTCCCGTGCCCGAGTAGACCAAGGGAACGGCCTGCAAAGCCGTAAAGCCGTGGGTGCAAATCCCACCGGGACCTCACTTCGTCGCCGCTGTCCGACGCCTCGCCGTCAGTCCAGGTGGGCCGCGGCCCGGCCGCCCAGCACGGCGGCGCCGGCGGCCAGCGCGACCACCGCCCAGGCCCGTTTCGGCGTCGCCGGGGCCGCCAGGATCAGCCCCGCAGCATCGACGGCGTCAGCGGTCGCGCCGGCGGCCACCCAGGTCTGGGCCGGACCCTCGGTGTCCAGCGCATCCAGGGTGCCGAGACCCAACACCAGGTCCCGCACGCCCAGTGCTCTCAGGAGCGGGATGCCACCGGGGCCGGCCGAGTCTCCCAGCCAGAGTGCCCCGATCGTGCGGGGTGCGACGAGGAGTGACGTACCGATCGCGCACCGACCGAGGGCCAGGGCCCGTGCCATCCATCGTTGGTCCATGGCGGCAGTCTGCCAGTTCTCCCCGACGACACCGACCGTCGAATCCGAGGACTACGGTTCGTGGGGACCGAGGAAGGGTGCCATGGACGTGAATGCGACCGTCAACGGGGAGCCACGCTCCGGCGACGTCGAACCTCGGACCCTGCTCGTGCACTGGCTGCGAGAGCACCTGGGCCTGACCGGAACCAACATCGGATGTGACACCAGCTCGTGCGGAGCGTGCACGGTGTTGATCGACGGTCGGTCGGCCAAGTCGTGCACGATGCTGGCCGTGCAGGCCGAGGGCGCCGACATCGTCACGATCGAAGGTTTGGCCACCGACGACCAGCTCCATCCGATGCAGCGGGCCTTCCACGAGTGTCACGCGCTCCAGTGTGGCTACTGCACCCCCGGCATGGTGATGGCGGCCGTGTCGCTGATCGACGAGTACGACGATCTGGACGACGCCTCGGTGCGCATCGGGCTGGAGGGCAACCTCTGCCGATGCACCGGCTACCAGAACATCATCAGCGCCGTCCTGCAGGCCGCCGGCGAGTCATGATTCCGGCCGCGTTCGACTACCTCCGGGCCGGTTCGGCCGACGAGGCCCTGGCCGCGCTGGCCGAACACGGTGACGAAGCCAAGCTCCTGGCCGGCGGCCAGAGTCTGATCCCGCTGATGCGATTCCGGCTGGTCACGCCGGGGGTGATCGTCGACGTCGGATCACTCGATGGTGATCTGCAAGGGATCACCGTGAACGGCGACACCGTGCACATCGGGGCGCTCACGACGCACTCCGCTCTGGAGCACTCCGATGACCTGATCGAGGCCTGTCCGCTGCTGGCGCGGGTGGCGTCGCACGTCGGTGATCCGTCGGTCCGCCATCGCGGCACCATCGGGGGCTCGATCGCCCACGCCGATCCGGCGTCGGACCTGCCCGCGGCGGTGCTGGCCCTCGGTGGCACGATGACCGCCCGCGGGCCGGCGGGGGAGCGGGAGATCCCGGCGGCGGAGTTTTTCACCGGGTTCCTCGAGTCGGCGCTGGCGCCCGACGAGCTGCTCACCGGGATCTCGGTGCCGGTCTCCACCGGGGGTTGGGCGTACGAGAAGTTCAATCGCCGGGCCCAGGACTGGGCCGTGGTGGGGGTCGCCGTCGCAGAAGGGGGCGCCGGGGTCGCCCTGGTGAACATGGGCATGACCCCGGTGCGGGCGTCGGCGGTCGAGCAGGCTCTGGCCGGCGGGGCGGCGGCAACCGAAGCGGCCGAGCAGGCCGCCCAGGGCACCGAGCCGACCAGCGACAACGACGCCGACGCCGACTTCCGCCGCCACCTGGCCCGGGTGCTGACCCGGCGGGCTCTGGAGACGGCCGGCGCCTGAGCCGGGATCCGACCACGACCCGCTTGCGTCGCAGTAGATTCCCGTCGATGACCGATCAGCCGGATGACGATGGGCGCGACCCCGACGCGGGCATTCCTGACTGGCTGATCCGGGTGGGCCGCATCAGCTGGCTAGCGGTCGGTGTGGGGATCGCTGCGGCCGCGGCGGTGGCCGCCGTGATGGCGCTGCGAGAGCTGGTCGTCCCGGTGGTCCTGGCGGCCTTCCTCGGAGCCGGGTTCATCCCGCTCGTCGACAAGCTCGAAGCTCGACGGGTGCCCCGTCCCTTCGGGGCGCTGCTCGTCATCCTGCTGATCGGCGCCGTCTTCGCAGGCGTCATCGCGGTGGTCGCGGTCGGTCTCACCTCGCAGGCCGACGAGCTCGGCGACCAGTTCGACGTTGCCGTCGACGAGCTGCAGGAGCGGCTCGGTCGCCTCGATCCCGACGGGAACTTCCTCGACCAGTTCCAGGAGAACACCGAGTCGTCCGGACCCAAACTCTGGTCCGGGCTGACCTCGCGGGCGGGGGCCATCGTCGACTCGGCGGTCGGGATCGTCACCGGGCTCGTCCTCGGGACGCTGGTCCTGTACTACATGCTCAAGGACGGACACCTGTTCGCTGAATGGGCCGCTCGGCGACGGCGGACCACCTCGTCCGACCAGATGCAGCGGATACTGAGCGAGTCCGCCACCACCGTCCGGACCTACTTCCGATCCCGCACGGTGCTCTCCTTCATCGTGGCGGTGTTCATCGGCTTCGCCATGTGGATCCTGGGTGTTCCGCTGCCGTTCGCCATCGCCCTGGTCAACTTCATCGGCGGCTACATCCCGTACTTCGGCGCCTTTCTGGGTGGCGCCTTCGCCGTGCTGCTGGCCCTGGCCGAAGGGGGACCGGTCCAGGCGGCCTGGGCGCTGGCCATCGTCGTGGGCGCCAATCTGGCGCTGGAGAACATCCTGGAGCCGAAGATCATGGGCGACAGCTTCAAGCTCCATCCCATCATCGTGTTGTTGGTGACGGTGTTCGGCGGCATCGTGGCCGGCCTGGTCGGTCTGGTGCTGGCCGTCCCCCTCACCACCATCTCGATCTACGCGTTCGGTGAGCTGCGGGAGTCCGGTTTCTTCGGCGAGCAGGAGCCTGACGACGACCTGGACGACGACGGGTCCGACGGCGAGGACGAGGTCGAGGTCGAGGCGTAGGTCGTGTCGCCGCCACCGCGGTGGATCAGGCGGACCCGGCCAGGATGTCCCGGCGGTGGCGGGGGTGGATGTTCGCCCTCGTCAGATCGCCGTCGTAGTGGTCGGCGACGCGATGGTCCATGACCCGTCGCCACAGCGGGGGGACACAGGCGAGGGTGATCATGCCGGCGTACCCGGAGGGGAGCTGGGGGGCGTCGTCGAAGTTCCGCAGCGACTGGTAGCGCCGGGTGGGGTTGGCGTGGTGGTCGGAGTGGCGCTCGAGGTGATAGAGGGCCAGGTTCGAGGCGATGTGGTTGCTGTTCCAGCTGTGTTCCGGTTGGCACTTCTCGTAGCGGCCGTTCGAGACCCGCTGGCGGAGCAGCCCGTAGTGTTCGATGTAGTTCACGACCTCGAGCAGGCTGAACCCGAAGACGGCCTGGATGACGAGGAAGGGGATGACCTCGGGTCCGAAGGCGGCCACGATCGCTCCGAACAGGACGATCGTGATCGCCCAGGCGTTCAGGATGTTGTTGCGCGGCGACCAGACCCTGCGTCCCTTTCTCGCCAGTGCGGCCGACTCGATCCGCCACGCCGACCGCACGCCGCCGACGACCGTGCGGGGCAGGAAGGCCCAGAACGACTCGCCCAGTCGTGCGCTGGCCGGATCGTCAGGGGTCGAGACCCGAACGTGATGCCCCCGGTTGTGCTCGACGTAGAAGTGGCCGTAGGCGGACGGTGCCAGCGCGACCTTCGAGAGGCGTCGCTCGAGCGTGTCGCGCTTGTGCCCCAGTTCGTGTGCGGTGTTGATGGCGACGCCGCTCACCGTGCCGACCGTGAGGGTCAGGCCGAGGAACGCGAAGAGCGAGAGATCGGCCTGGGTGACGTACCAGGCGCTCCAGGCGAGCGAGGCGAACTGGAGCGGCAGGAACAGGTAGGTGGCCCATCGGTACCAGTGGTCGGCCTCGAGCTGCGGGACGGCCCAGTCGGGTGGATTGGAGCGATCGACGCCGAACACGGTGTCGGCCAGCGGCATCAGCACGGCGATCCAGATCGGACCCATCCACCAGAACACGTCGAGTCCGGTGGCGGTCGAGAGGCGATAGGCGCCGAAGGGAAGCAACGGCACGACGAGTCCGATCAGCCACAGGTGCCGCTTCGGGTCGCGCCATCGCCGGTCGGCGGCGGCGTCGGGTGGGATCGAGGTCGAGGTCATCAGTCCTCCGGTCGGTCGGTGGTCGGGACGGGTGGGAACGCCGCCAGCGCCGAGGTGAGCAGCGTGGCGATGGAGGTTGCGACGACCTCGGGCGGGTCGTCGGGTGGGGTGAGGGCGTAGCTGACCAGCAGTCGGATGAGGAGATCGGAGACTCGGCGGACGGCCAGATCCGAGAGCTCTGGTGCCTGCTGGTGGATGCCGGGGGCCATGGCGGCCCGCCCGAAGGTCATGATCGGCGACGGGTCGGCGATGAGGATCGGGACGAGCGTCTCGGGCTCGGTTCGGATGACCCGGTCGAGCAGGGGGTGATCGCGGGCGGCCCGGAGGGCGACCAGCGCCGCGGTCTCGATCGCCTCGGTCGGGTCGTCCACCGGTGCGACCGCGTCGAGGATCTGCTGGATCATCCGGTTCGCCTCTCGGCTGACGACAGCCGCGACGAGCTCGTCCTTCGACCCGAACCGTTTGTAGAGCGTCGGCCGGGAGATGGCGGCCCGGTCGGCGACGTCGCTCATCGAGGTGCGCGTGACCCCGTGCACCGTGGCGGCTTCGAGCGCGGCGTCGAGGATGCGGTCGACCATGGGATCGGTGGGCATGGCTGACAGATTAACACTTCAAGTCAAAGTGTCAACTATTCGCCGGCGGGGACCTCGTTCGGAACCATACGGACCACTCGTTGGGGGAACGGGATCTCCACGCTCGCCTCGTCCAACGCCTGCCTGGTCGCGATCGCCACGTCATTGCGCACCCGGTAGATGGTGGCGATGTCCGCTGCGGACCAGTAGCGGACCTCGAGGTCGATGGAAGACTCGAAGAACCCCAGGACCCACACCTCCGGCGGGGGGTCCTGCCGAACATCGGGCACCGAGGCGACCGCATCGAGGAGCACGTCCCGGGCGTGGCGAAGGTCGGTCCGGTAGTGCACGCCGACGCGGAGGGTGGTCCGACGGGGGCCGAGGATGGTCCGGTTCGTCACCACGGACTTCACCACGACGCCGCACGGGACGGTCACCCGTTCGCCGTCGTAGCTCCGAAGCACCACGTTTCGGAGATTGACGTCCAGCACCGTTCCCTCGGTGTCGTCGATGGCGATCTGATCGCCGCGACCGAAGTGCTTCCGGCGCCGGAGGACGGTGCTGGCGAACGCGTTCTCCAGGATCGGCTGTGCCGCGAAGGCCAGGGCCAGGATCACGATGCCCAAGGCACCCAGCAGAGGCGTGAGGCGTGCGTCGAGCAGCTGCAGCGAGACGATGGTCCCGGCGAGGACGATCAGGATCCTGAGCGCCCGACGCGCGGTGTGCGCCAGGCGGGCGTCGTCGTCGTTGCGGGTCATCTGCCGATGGAGCAGCCATCCGGCCACCTCGGCCACGATGATCGAGCCGATCAGCACGCCGGCGGCCATGAGGTAGTCACGGGTGGTCAATCCGTCGCCCACCACGTCCTCGAGATCGATCTCGGGCGGCGATTGGGCCAGCAGGCCGAGCCAGCGGATGGCGAACACAGGAGGAAGCTACCCGCGCCGTGGTGATCCGACGAGGGCGATGGCACCGATGCCACGCGAGCGTCGCGTTCGGATCGACCGAACGGGCCGCGGGGCCGGGCAGCCGGTAGCGTCGGTTCCATGGAGCAGGTGCCCACGGTGGATCTCCGGGACCCGTCGGCCACGTCGTGGGCCGAGCTCGACCGAGCCTGCCGGGAGCACGGCTACCGGGACCTGGGCACCGAGGGCATCCAGATCAGCCGATTCCGGGCGTGAGTCCGGTCCCGGTCGACGAGGCGCATGCGATGCGTCGCGCCGTTCGCCTGGAATGGGTGACCATCGCGTGGAACATCGTCGAGGTCGGCATCACGATCGGCCTCGGTGTGGCAGCCGGATCGCTGGCGCTGGTGGCGTTCGGGATGGACTCGGTCGTCGAGGTGTTCGCCTCGCTCGTCGTTCTGTGGCAGCTGCGTGGCGACATCGCTTCGGCCGCCCGCGTCAGGCTGGCGCTGCGCCTGGTTGCATCGGCCTTCGTGGTGTTGGGGCTGTTCCTCGTCGTCACGGCGGCGGTCCGCTTGCTGGCGGGAGCAGCGGTCGACGAGTCCCCGATCGGCATCGCGTACTTGGCGGTGACCGTGCTGGTGATGCTGGTGCTGGCTCGGGCGAAAGGGTCGCTCGGAGCCCAGATGGGGAACCACCCGCTCGCCGCAGAGGCGAGGATGACGCTGCTGGACGGTCTCCTTGCCGCGCTGATCCTCACGGCCTTGTTGCTGAACCTGCTGTTCGGCTGGTGGTGGGCCGACTCGCTCGCCGCCATCGTCGTGGGTCTGCTGGCGTTCGCCGAAGCCCGCGAGAACCTCGAAGAGGCCCGGGAGCTGGACGAGGATCCCGCCGAGCGGCTCTGAGGCGGTTCGTTCCTCCCATGCTTCGGTGACGCGGGCGACCAATCCGGTGAGCAGAGCACCGGTCACCGCCGTCGCGGTGACGAGCACGACCGGGTCGAGGAGCCGATCGAGCATCAGACTGGCGAGCTGTTCTTCCATGCCCCGATTGTCCGGGCCGTGGACGAACGGCGGAGTCGGGTATGCCCCTGAACCGACCCTGGGTACCCCGACGTGGGGTGGGGGAACGCGGGAAAGAGCCTCAGGTGGTCTTGACGACCAGCACGGTGCAGGGCGCCTGGGTGGTGACGGCGCTGGCCACACTCCCCAGGACGCGGCGGACACCGGTCATCCCCCGGTTGCCGACGACGATGAGGTCTGCGTCGATCTCATCGGTCACCTTGAGGATGGTGGCGGCCGGGCTTCCCCGTTGTGCGTGGTTGGTGATGCCGCCCTCGATCGGGCCGTACCCGGCGGCCGCGGTCTCGAGTAGCTTCTCGGCCGCCTGCCGTTCGGGGGTGACCTCTTCGTCGCTGCTCGAGGCATCGGAATACGCGGTGACGAGGTGGACGTGAGCGCCCAGCGACCGGGCCAGCTCGACGCCGCTGTCGCAGGCCCGCTGGGCTGTCTCGGATCCGTCCAACCCGATGACGATTGTGGAGAACACCTGCTCCGACCTCCTGAGGCTCAGCTGGGGCCCGACCCTAACAGGGCCCGGCGCGCTCATCTCACCCCGAGAAAGGGTCGCTTTGCGGACTCTTCGAACGGAATTTCGGCTGGGCGGGGCGCTCAGCCGTCGAGTGAACCGAAGTAGATCTGCCAGGCGAGGAGGGACTTCGCCGCGAGGCTCAGCACGAGGTACACCTTCTCGCCGTAGAGATAGTCCTTCCAGCGGCCGACGCTCTGGTACTGGAGCCACTGGTTCAGCCCGAAGCTGAAGAACAGCACGAACTGCGTGATCACGATCCCGTAGACGAACCCGGGCACCGTCTCGGACCCGATGATCTGGATGGCGATCGCGATCCACGGGGCGATCCCGGCCAGGGTGCCGAACCAGAACGGCATCATGGTGGTCGTCTCGCGGCCGGGCGGATTCATGCGCTCCTGCAGCCAGCCGAACAGGATCATGCCGGCGTTGGCCCCGGCGACGGCGACCACGGCGGTGATGTTGGTGATGCCGCTGTAGAAGCCGATCAGGATGACCATGATCGTGGCGCTGACCGAGTACTCGACCCACCGGAACCGGTTGATGCCGCCGCGGAGGTCGTGCTCGTAGGTGCCTCGCGCGACCGTGGCCGTCACGAGGTGGTCGAACGCCGCCAGGGCCAGGAAGAGTCCCATGGCGAAGCCGATGCGTACGTCGAACAGGGCCTCGGACGGTGGCGCCGCCGTGCCGGGAGGTCCTTCGGGGAAGGTGGAGACCACCGTGATGACGAAGCTGCCGGACAGCACGACGATGAGGACCGCCTGCACGGCGTGGGCTGCGGTCAGCGCGAGGTTCCAGATCCGGAGGTTGGCGAACCGCTCCGGGGTGGCGCCGGTGGCGACCGGAGGGCCGGCCGGGGCGACCTCCGGGTCGGTAGCAGCGGTCGTCGAATCCATGAGCGGAGCCTCCCAGGGCGGTCGGGTTCTGGGAACAGGGCCCGACAGAGTGAACGTCGGGGATGGTTCGATCCTGACGGGCCCGGTGGATGGGGATTCCGCGGGGGACGGCGTCAGGCGGCGGCGCGGGTCTTGCGGAGGAGCGGGTCGGCCACGGCGAGCGTCCGGTCGGCGAGGCGCAGCACCCGGCCGGCGGCGCCGGGGGTCTCGTTGTCCACCAGATTGCCCATGACCGCCAGCGTGATGTTGGCGACGGCCTGGGTGCCGACGGCGAAGCGCAGGCCGTTGCGCAGGATCCAGGGATGCCCGATCAGGAACGAGAACCGCCGCCCGGTGCGGAGGAACCCGTCGAAGCGACGGCCGATCTCGACGTCGTAACGGTCCGGAGCCGTGGTCGGGTCGGTCAGGAACAGGTCGGCGGCGAGCATGCCCGACTCGAGCCCGTAGTCGATTCCCTCGCCGTTCATCGGATTGACCAGACCGGCGGCGTCGCCGATGGCGACCCAGCCGGGGCCGTGGCGCTTGATCGAGCTCATGGGGAGCCGCCAGGCCCGGGGCCGTTCGAGGAACTCGCCGAGCTCCCATTCCTCCCGGACCAGCGTCCGATAGTCGGCCAGGAGCGTGTTGAGATTGAGGTCCTTGAACCGCTTCATGGTCGACAGCGCGCCGACGCCGATGTTGACCGTGCCGTCGCCGGCCGGGAACATCCAGCCGTAGCCGGGCACCGGGGTGCCGTGGCCGTCGCGGAGCGTGAGGCAGGCCTCGAGGTGACGGTCGTCGTGGCGGGGTGACTCGATGTAGGAGCGGATGGCGAGGCCGAAGGGTTCGTCGGGGTCGCGCTCGGCGCCCAGCATGCGGGCGGCCTTGCCCTGGGCGCCGGCCGCCACGACGGTGAGTCCGGCGTGGATGCGACGGCGGGGGCCGTCGTCCGAGCCGGCCTCGACGCCGAGCACCCGTGGTCCGTCGACGATGGGGAGCGCTTCGGTCTCGTAGACCAGTTCGGCACCGGCCTTGCCGGCGGCGTCGACGAGGTGGGAGTCGAGTCGGCGGCGGGGCCAGACCGCACCGTGGTCGGGGAACCGGCCTCCGGCCGGCCAGGCCAGCTCACGCCGCTGCGTCCCGGCGATCATCCGGAGTCCGTCGATGCGATGGGCGCCGTCGAGGTCGATGTCCAGGTCCTCGAGTGCACCCACGGCCCGGGGCGTGAGACCGTCGCCGCAGACCTTGTCGCGGCCGTAGGGGGCTTTGTCGAACACGACGACCTTGGCTCCGGCTCGTGCGGCGCGGATCGCGGTGGCCGCGCCCGCCGGGCCGGCACCGATGACGGCGATGTCGTAGCGCTCGGCCGGGGAGGTCATCCGTACAGTCTCGCCCGGGGAGTCCGGATTCGCACGGTGGCCGCCGTCACGTCAGCCGAACGCTCCCTTGACGCGAGATGCCGATGAGCCAACCGTTCTTCGTTGCGTTCGCAGGTCGGCTCCGAGAAGAAGCGGGAACGGCCGTCACCGCCCCCGCTCGTGGTGGGTTTCTCCTCGCGGTCGGGGCGACCTTCGAACGGCAGCGACGCCGAGTGGTCGGCCTGTTCGTGTGCCGATGCGGCCGCCGTGATGCTCACCGATATGTTCGGCGAGGGCATACAAGCGGGTGGCGGTCCGGAAGTCGTAGCGGCGTACCCGCCGGCGTCGAGCAATGCGACCAGCTCGTCCCAGCTGTGGGCCCCGGTGTCAGCGACGGAGTGCACGCCGGACCCGTCGAGGACCCTCCAGGTGTTCATGGCGATCGAGGTGCGGATGGGACTGCCGAAGAGGCCACGGGCCGGGACGTTCGACCCTGGGAGCCCTTGGCCGCGAGCGCGATGCTCTGCCTGTTCAGCAGCGTCGGACCCGCGACGGAAGGAACATCATGAACCGCATCGCTGTCGGAGTTGGCTCGTCATCAGCGGCTGCCGCCGCCGTGGGGTGGGCGACCGAGATCGCGGGCAGGGTCGGGGCGTCACTCGTCGCTGTGCGCGCCATACCGGAGCGGTTGAACGAGCTCCCGCTCGACCGACGTCGGGAGATCAAAGAAGCGGTCGGGGCCGAGCTCGAGTCGTGGGTCGCGCCAGCCGTCGAGGCGGGAGTGGAGGTCGAACCGGTCATCTACGAAGGGGATCCGCGTGCCGCTCTGATGGTCTACGGGGAAGATCCCGGGGTCGATCTCGTCGTGGTGGGTCGGACCGGCGAGTCGGCGGGCCCTGGGTTCCTGCATCTCGGTAGCGTGACCGAGCATCTCGCGCACCATGGAACGTTCCCGCTGGCGGTCGTGGTGCCCGGTGACCCTCCTTTCGAGCGAATCGCTCTGGGCCTCGACGGATCCGACGAGTCCCTCGTCGCCGCCCGGTGGTGCGCCCCGCTCGCCGCCGCTCTCGGAGCGTCGGTGGTCGGCGTGTCCATCTTCGAACCGATCGTCGAGTTGACGATGCCAAGCAGCCCGAAGAACTGGCGCCGGACGACCGAGACCGAGATCGAGCAGTGGGGCGCACCGCTGACGGAGCTCGGGGTAGACCTGACTCCCGTCGCCGAGCGGGGGCTGTCTCCCGCCGACGGGCTTCTTCAGGTGGCTGACGCCAGGGACGCGGACATGCTCGTCCTCGGCACGAGAGGACTGGGCGGATTCTCCGGGCTGCGAATCGGCGGTGTCGCCCTGAAGGTCCTGCATGCCGCCGACCGGACTGTGGTGCTCGTTCCGCCTGGATAGCGCCCATCCGGTCGCTGCCGACCGTCGACCGGCGACGAGGAGGAGGTGCCGATCGACGGTCAGGGCAGACCGAGCAGCCCGGGCAGGTCGGCGATGCTGTCGACGACGAACTCGGCGGTTCCCTGCACCGTCGAGAGGACTTCGGGTCGGTACTTGCCGGTGCGGACCAGGACGCCGTGGACACCCACCGCTTGTGCTCCCAGCACGTCGTTCTCGATGTCGTCCCCGATCATCGCCACGTCGTCGCCCTGCAGCCCCAGCTCGGTCAATGCGGTGCGAAAGAAGTCGGCGGACGGCTTGCCCAATACCGTCGCTTCCACATTCGCCGCCTGTTCCAGGGCCAGCAGGTAGGCGCCGGTATCGAGGGCGAAGCCTTCCGCCGTCCGCCAGTAGAGGTTCCGGTGCATTCCCACCAGCCTCGCCCCCGACAGAAGCAGGGCGAGGGCGTGATTCATCTGGGTGTACGAGAACTCGGGGCCGGCTCCGCCCAGCACGACGAAGTCGGCCGACTCGTCGTGCCCGACGAGGTCGACGCCAAGGAAGTCATCACCGAGATCCCCGCTGTTGATGAGGTAGCACCGGGCGCCGGGGTGGCTCGTTCGGAGCCACGCGGCCGTTGCAGCCGGCGCGGAAACGATCTCGTGGTCCTCAACCGGCATGGCGACCGCAGTGAGCCGAGCCGCAATCTCCCCTCGGGACACCGACGTGGTGTTGGTGAGGAACCGCAGCGCCAGGCCGGCCGCCCGGCAGCGGGAAAGAGCCTCGGCCGCGCCGGGAATCTCGTGCCACGAGACCACGAGGACGCCGTCGATGTCGATCAGCAGGCCCTGAACGCCGAGCATGTCGTGACCGTAGTGGTGGGCTCGACGATTGCCTATCGTCGGCGGTGGGTGCCGGTCGCGTGCCGACAATCGTCGTACTGGTCTCGAGACGGCCGTCCGCATGCGGCTTCCTCGCTGGGGTCAGGGGCCCCCGCTCCTCCCAGAGCTCAGAGACGCGGGCGGCGAGTCCGCTCATCAACGCGCCGGTCGCCGCAGTGGCGGTTGCCAGCACTGTGGGATCGAGGAGTTGCTCGAGAAGCAGGCCAGCGAGACGTTCCATACCGCGAGTATCCATGTCGGCGGGGACCGGCGAAATCGGGTATGCCCCTGAATCGACCCCGGGGAACCCCGAATCGGGGTGCGGGTGCTCGGGTCGGGGTGCCCGAGGACGGGTCGAGCTTCAGCGCCGTGGCCGCCACCTGACGGCACCCGGGCGAGCCGACGCCGTTCTTCCCCCGAGAAAGGTCCGCTCCGCGGACCCTTCGGACGGTATTTCGGCCGCTGCCCTACGCGGAGCTCGGAGTGGGCCGTGAGGGATTGGAACCCCCGACCCCCTGCGCGTCATGGACGTTCGGAGCGAGTGGGCGTGGGTGTTCGCCGGTGACCTGGGCGCTCCCCTCGCCGTCCGCTTCGTGCTCGGGCACGCGTGGGGCCGAACGCCACTCGGCACGGTCCGCAACCGGTCTGCACGCACGACCGCGGACACTGCACGCGAAGAACGAGAACGAAAGGAGGAGAGATGAGGACCTACCCGCTTCGAGTGTTCGTGAGCCTGATCGCCGTCTTCGCCCTGTTGTTCGCCAACGCGGCTGTTGCGCAGGATGAGGTCGAGATTCCTCAGACTCAGGAGGAGTGCGAGGAATCCGGGCGTACCTGGGTGCCGGAGAACGCTTGGGACATGGGCTACGACGCCTCCTGCGCTCCGGGACTGAACGAGGAATGGGGCCCGGGTGACACGGTCGGAGTCCGCGTTGGAACCACTCCCGCCGAGCCCGTCCAGACCGAGCCGGCTCCCACGGCGCAGCTGCCGCGGTCGCAGCCTGCACCGGCCCAGCAGGGAGCCCCGCAGTACACCGGATGAGAGCCCGAGTGTGACCCCGACTCGGCCAGGGCGTCAGTCACGCTCGTGGCCTCGTCGGCCCCGCTGAGGTGCCAACTAGGTTCGCCTCATGGAGGTGCGGATTCTCGGCCCGCTCGAGGTCGAGGAGGATGGCGAGTCCATCCCCATCGGTTCCCCGAAGGAACGCGCCGTGCTGGAGGTGCTGGCCCTGCGAGCCGGCGACACCGTGGGGACCGAGACGCTCATCGATGCGCTGTGGGGCTTCGAACCCCCGAGGTCGGCGGCCAACTCGCTCCAGAGCCACGTCTCGCGGTTGAGGCGAACACTGCCCGTGGGCGCTATCTCGACCGAGGGAGCGGGCTACCGGTTGGCCGTGAGCCCCGAGGACGTGGATGCCTACCGGTTCGAGCGGTTGGTGGCCGCCGGTGGTCAGGCGGTGGACGGTGGTGATCACCGGCGAGCGGTCGGTCTGCTCGATCGGGCGCTCGAGCTCTGGCGGGGGCGTCCGTTCATCGACCTGTCCGACAGCCAGCTGCGGATCGGTCAGGCCGTGCGACTGGAGGAGTTGTACCTGGCGGCCGCGGAGGCGCGTGTGGATGCTCACCTGGCGTTGGGCCACCACGAGGCGATGGCGGCCGAACTGGAGGCGCGGGTCACCGCACACCCGCTGCGCGAACGGTTCTGGGCCCAGCTGATGCTGGCGCTGTATCGGTCGGATCGTCGCGCTGACGCGCTCGGCGTCTTCCAGCGACTCCGAGGGCTGCTCCGGGAGGAGTTGGGGATCGATCCCTCGAACGACGTGCGCGAGCTCGAAGTCCGGATCCTCCAAGAGGACCCAGACCTCGTGTTGCTCTCGTCGGGTCCGCCCAGCTCGACCCCGACACCGTTGACCTCGTTCATCGGCCGCGAAGAGCAGCGTCGCGAGGTGGGCAAGCTCCTCCGCGAGCATCGACTGGTGACGCTGCTCGGTCCGGGTGGGGTGGGCCTGGTGATCGTCGACAACGCCGAGGAGATCGCCGACGATCTGGGCCGGTGGCTATCCGATCTCCTCGAGACGGCGCCGAGCGTGACCGCCTTGGTCACCAGTCGGGTCCCGCTCCGGGTTGCGGGAGAACGGCGCTATTCGTTGCCGCCGATGGAGATTCCTGGCGATGACCCCGACACGGCGCATGAATCCGAAGCGATGCGTCTCTTTCTCGATCGACTGGAGGGGCGCGGCCATCCCGAGCCGGACCGATCAGAGATGTCGTCCATCGCGACTCTGTGCCGGATGGCGGACGGTCTTCCCCTGGGGATCGAGTTGCTGGCGTCGAGGGTCGGCGCGCTCGGTCCGGTTGAGGTCCTGGTCGAGCTGGAGGGTCGCCGCGAGCTCTTGGTCGGTCCCTCCTCGGGTCGCGATGAACGGCACGCCAGCCTCGGCGTCGTCCTGGCGTCGACCATGGCGCTGCGGCGCTGATTTCCGTGTCCGGGGAGGCGGATGCCACACGGCGCTACCGGCTGCTGGAGACCACTCGGGCGTTCGCCGCTTCCCATGTCGATGAGCAGAGCGCCTGTGATGCCGCGGAGCGGCACGCTGCGCACTACCGCGACCTGGTCCGCCGAGCAGGTGCCGCCATGGAGGGACCGGACGATCAGGAATGGTTCGACCGCCTGCATCTCGACGACAGGAACATCAGAGCCGCACTTCGCTGGTGGTACGAGCACGAACCCGCTGGCGTCCTGGCCTTCGCTCGCGGCATGGGTCGGGCATGGTACGTCTGGGGTGACGTCGCCGAGACGCGCGATTCCCTCGACGAAATGCTGCACGTCGTGGAGCAGGGCGGCGTCGTGGGGGACCCGATCGACGTCGCCTGGCTGCACTCTCGCCTCGGGTGGCCCCGTTTCCTCACCGGGGACTTCGCTGGGGGTATCGCGGAAACGGAGTCGGCAATCGAACTCTTCCGGGAGCTGGATCAACCGGTTGGTCTGGCTTACTCGTTGGCAACCCGGGCCGAGATGACCGTGTTCGCAGAGGGTGACACCGACGCCGCTCTCCTGTTCTACCGGCCCGCCATGCGCGAGTCCCGGCGCAGCGAGAGTCCCGAGACGACGGCCTGGATCCTCGCGGAGACGGCCCAAGCACTGATCCTCGCCGATCGAGTGGACGACGAAGTGACCCAGATGCTCGACGAGGCCCAGACCACGCTGGAGGCGGCGGGCGATCTCACCGGTCTGGCCCACGTGTGCATGGATCGGACGCTGGCCGCCTACGCACGGGACGACATCGACACCGCCAATCGGTGGGCGAACCGTGGCATCGACTACAGCCGCGCCGCAGGTCACGCCGTCTACGAGCAGGTCCTCCTGACTGCCTTGGGCGTGGGCTCGCTCCATCGTGGGGAGCACGCCCGAAGCCGTGAGCGGCTCGATCAGTCCGCCCGCCTCGCCTATGACACGCACAACTTCTACCAGCTGGGCCTCTCCTTCCAAGGGCTCGCCGTTCATGCCGCCGTCACGAGCCGGCCGGTCATCTCGGCCCGCATGTGGGGAGCAGCGGGCGCGCTGGTGCCCGTGTGGCCCCTGTTCCGGCGCCGCTACCTGGCCGAGCTGATGGTGCCGGCCTGCGAGGCCCTGGGGTCACGGTGGGACGAGGAGGTCGCCGCCGGCGCGCGGTTGACGGTGGAAGAGGCGTTGGACCTGGCCCTCGGCTGAGGCGCCGGACGGTGCGTGGATCGGTATGAGAGGGCTGGGAGGATTCACCGGCCTGTTGATCGGCGGTGTCGCCCTGAAGGTGCTGCACGCTGCGAAGCGGTCCCTGGTTCTGGTGCCGCCCGCCGAGCGTGTGGTCGAATCTGTGGCTGAGCATGGCGGGACTAGCGCGGCGAGACGGCTGCGACGTAGATCATGATGGCAGCTCCGAGCTTCTGGGTCTCGGCGAGGGTGAGGTCGTGGTACTCGCTGACCCAGTCGAGGGCGTGCCGCTCGTCCGGGTACCAGTCCGAGGTGTAGGTGACCCTGAGGTAGACCCTGCGTTCGGCGTCCGGGCGAGGACGGAGCGGCTTGGAGCCCGTGGTGCCGGAGACGCCGTGGAGGTAGCGGATGGCCATGACGCCCGCCTTCTGGACCTCGTCGACGGGGATGTCCCAATACTCGGCGGCGAACTCGAGATTGGCCCGCTCGGCCTTGGTGTAGCCGGTTCCCACCCGGAGGAACCGGGGGAGGTCGACCGGGTCGGAGACGACGACCCGGTTCGTCACGGTGTCGATGAGGCGGACGGCCACGCGCCGTGGGATCGGGTGGCCCTCGTGGGGAAAGAGCGTGAGCTTGGTCAGTCCGTGCGGTGCGCCCATCCCGCAGTACCGGAAGTGGAGGCGTCCGGTGTCGCCATCGAGGATGTCGACCCACGTCCGGAACCTGTTGCCGACTTCGTCGCAGGCCGGGTACCGGCGGTCCGAATCGAACAGGGTCTCGTGGTACGACTTCCAGTTGGTGACCTCGACCTGGGGGGCGTACGCGCCGCTCCCCATGTAGTACGGCCTGATGAGCCGTGCCGCAACCGACGGGATGGGCAGGTCGGCCTGGCGGCGAGGCGGGCCGGGGTCGACCTTGCCGGGCGGGCGCGTCCCCGTGCCGCACGTGATGATGTTGAGGCAGGGCTCCGCGCTGGGCGTGGGAGCGGCCGGGCCGTCCCGGCCGGCGGCATTCGCAACCGGCATCCCTCCGACGAGGGTTGCCGCCATCAGGACGATTCCCAACGCGACTCGCCCGAACAGGTTCCGGACGGTTCGTGGCTGGGGGTGCGTGTCGGTGGTCGTGTCCATCGTGTGCTCCTTCTGCAGCGTGCCGACGGTGGCCGGCGCAGTGGTTCTCCTCCTTGGATGCACGACGGACCGCCCGAGTTCGCGAATTTCGCGCCCGGCATCGGGAAATCGACGGGTCGGTGTCGTGGGAGAGGTTGGATGACTGCAATGTGTGCACCGGCCTCCGAGCAGGAGGCGCTCCGGGGCCTCGACGAGGACACCTGGCCCGAGGACTTCTGGCACCTGTGGCCCCGATGCGAGGACCAGAACTTGGCGGAGGATCTCACCACACAGGAGTTCCTCGAGCCCGTTCGGGACTGCGCAGCGGGCCGGGCCGAGGTGGTCACGGTGCCGAGGGGTGACGGCGAGAGCGACGTCGAGCGTACCGGCTCGATCCCCACCACGGCCGCCTCGTCGATCCCGATGGTGCCGTCTGGCACGCCGCGGTCTGCGTCGGTGTCGTTCGGTTCGACCCCGACGACGGGACGACGCCGGTGTTCCCCCTCGACGGTTCGCTCTGCGATCAGCTCCCCACCGACGCCGAGGTCGATCCAGACGGAAGCAAGCGCGGCCGCTTGATGTGAGTCCGACGAAGGAGCTCGGGGTGGGCCGTGAGGGATTTGAACCCCCGACCCCCTGCGCGTCATGGACCTTCGTAGCGTCCGCCGACGTTCGCTGACGTCCGGAATCAATGGAATCTCAGGGGTTGCTGCGCTCCCGGCGTTCGTCGATGTTCGCCGGTGACCGCTGGCGTTGGCTCCCCACCCGAGTGTGTCGAAGTGTGCGGGTCAAGCTCCCGGGTTGGCGGCCACGTTCTCAACGAGAAGGTCGATCATTGATCGGACCTGGCGTTGTGCCGTGCAGTCGATGATCCAGTCGTCCCGGTCGGGCCCATCGCCGCAACCGTCGAAGCGTGTCCTCAGGTTGGCGAGCAAGCGAAGCTCGTCGGGCGGCTCGGGTCCGAGAGCACGGTCGATCGCGTCGAGCCTGTTCCTCGTCGCTCTCTCGAGCCCGGGTCCGATGCTGTCCCAAGCAGAGGACGGAACCGAGGACAGCCCGGCCTCGATGAACTCGGTGTCGCTGCCATCGCGTCTTCCGACGCCGTCGCTGTCGGGGTCCAAGGGATCGGTGACCCCCAGCGAAACCTCGAGCCCGTCGCTGAGTCCGTCGTCGTCGGTGTCGGGGTCGAGGGGGTCGGTGTGGTGTTGGTTGACTTCGGCGCCGTCGCTGAGCGTCAGGGTCGCCGCGGCGGGTCCCCTTCGTTCCTCGTGTGCCGTGCGCTACCGATTGACGCCCTACGAGCCGCCGAGCGTGGCGACCGTCACGTTGGTGCAGCCGTAGAAGGTGAGAGGCCCGGCAGTCGCGTCCACGAATGTGCCGATGACGCAGACCTCGGTGTCTCCCACGTCGAGCGGGACGTCTGACCGAAGGAATCGCAGCCTCTGGTCGACGTCCCCGTCGCGACGTCGCTCCGACGGCGGGAGCTCGCGCAGATCCTTCAAATCGGTGAACCGAGGCGAAACCCCAGCACCGGATTGGACATCAGCGGCTCGTCCGAGCCTCACGGACTCCGCCACGATCGATGTCGCATCGAACGCGATCGGCAGGTCGTATTCCCCGGCCTCGGTGGTGAACACGCCCACGAAGACGTTGCCGCTGCTCGACACGGGGAGCTGGTCGGCCGGGTCACCCGGATTGACATCGATGGTGACGGGAACGGCGCAATCGATGGTCACGGCCGTTGCGTCCAGGGTGTCGTTGCCCGGGTTTGGATCGGTGTCGTCGGCGTCGGCCGGGGCGACCGCCGCGCTGAAGGTGATGGTGCGGAGTCCAGGGGTCGTGCACTCGATCCCCACCTCGCCGTCGATGGTTTGTGGGCCCCCGACGCTCAACGCGGGTGCCTCTTCGAGGCCATCCGTGACGCTGATGCCGGCACCCGCGGCGCTGAAGGTCACAGAGGCGTCCATCGGGGAAGAGGGACCGCCGTTGCTGACCTCGGCCTGGACGGCGAACTCCGAGACCTCGCCGACGACCAACAGCAGCGGCGTGTCGGTGATCTGGACGGCGTCGATCGAGAGATCGGCGACGGCGATGACGAGAGTCTGCTCGGTTTCCGAGTCGTTGAGCGCTACCGGGTCGTTCCCCGAGGTCGAGACGGACACGACCGTGTCGACCGTCGTCGGGCCACCGGCGTCGTGCACCAGACTCGCCGGAACGTCATAGGGCACGGTCACGTCGACCGATTCGCCGGCGCCGACCGACCCTAGCGAGCACACGACATCGCCGGCCTGCGAGACACAGCCGGACGGCACGGCCCCGGCGCCGAGGCGGAGATCGGCGGAGAAGCGAACCTGCGTGGCATCCGCCGTCGCAGGGCCGTCGTTGCTCACGGTGGCCGTCAGCGACACGCTCGTGCCCGCCGCCACCGGGTCGGGGTCGTCGGCGACGGTCACCTGGAGGTCCGCCTCGGTGATGCCGTCGACGAGCTCCTCCAGGTCCTCCAGGGTGGGTTCGTCGTCGGGTGTCGGGTTGATCGCGGCATCGGCGGAATCACCGAAGTGACGGAACGGAACGCTGACGATGTCCCACTCGTCGGCTCCGTCGTGAACGTCGGTGGTGGAGGTGTTCGTGCAGTTCGAGGGGTTGCCGGTCGTGGAGTCGGACGTGTCGACGTTCACCGGATCGATCGCGCCGGCCTCGATGCCGCCCACCCCGTTCCAGTCGGTCTGGCCGTCGATCGGCGCCCAGCCCGCGGTGCCCAGTCCGTTCGTGAACACGAACCGGTTCTCGCCGTCGGTCCCGTCCAGCGGCGTCGTCTCGCTGAGCGCGGCCTCGTCGAGCGTCGAAGTGACCAGCGCGGTCGACCGCGGCCCGCCGGTCACGCCTCGGCGCACGGGCGCGTAGTCGATGATCACGCCTCCACCGACCCGGCCGATGCCGAACTGGTTGAAGTAGTTCATCACCGAGACGTGATTGGGTTTGCAGTTGTCGTTCTCGTCACCACCATGGCGTAGGTCGAGCGTGTGTCCCAGCTCGTGCATGATCGTCCCGCCGTCGCCGTTGTGGTCGGTGAAGTCGTTGCCGCCGATCTCGGCCTGCCCGCCGGATCCGCAGCCGGTTGTGCCGGGCGTGCTGATTCCGTACCGGAAGACCGGTGCTCGCTCGGCGTCGAAGTTGGCGGCCTTCGCGGTGTAGAACGCGGTGTTGAGGTTGCAGATGGCGGGATTGGTGGTGATGGCGTTGCCCCCGCCGAGATCATCGCCGACGAGGCAGTCCGGATCGGCTCCGTCCGCGAGGCCGTCACCGTCGTCGTCCACGCCGTTCCCGCAGTCGGGAGGCCCTCCGTCCTCGATCGACGCATCGAGGAACGTACCCCCAGCATTGAACGCGACCGCACAATCCCGATCCGCTCCGTCGGCGGCGCCGTCGCCTCCGTTGTCGATCCCGTCACCACACGTGCCGAGCGGCGCACCCTCGATGCTGGCGGGATCGACTGCTCCTCCGGTGTCGACCCATAGCGTGATGCCGCTCGAGCCGTCGGGGTTCGAGACGGGAGCGGCGGCGAACGCGTTCTTCATTGCCTGGATGTCGTCGCGGCGCAGCACCCGACCATTGGCGGTGTCGAGCTCGACGAACAGATCCATCCGGTCGGGGTCCGCTCCCCAGGCGGGGAGATCGAGGTCGATCGTCCCGTCCCCGTCGGCGTCAAAGCCCGACGTCTCCCAGGAGTCCAGCAGGCCGTCACCGTCGGCATCGCCGTCGCCGGGCGGCTCGATCCGGAGGTTGAGCCCGCCCCGGTCGTCGTCGCCGTCGCCCTCGATGGTGGGTGCCGTCTCGGCTCCCGGGTACACGACGTCGTCCGGCAGAGGGTTGCCGCCTGCATCGACGACCCGGAACGAGCCCAGGTACGGGTCGACGATCTGCAAGCGCAGGACCTTCTGGCCCGCAACCGGGCTCACGTCGATGGTGTCGTCGTTGAACGTGTCAATGTCGGTCACCTTGATCGACACGTCGATGGGCGCGGTTGTCGTCTCGACGGTCCGTGAGACCGTGTAGCCGATGTTGATCGTCGTCGGCCGACCGATGATGCAACCGCCACCGATCCCCGGGGGATCGATGGAGAACTCGGGTGAGGTTGAAGTGGAGCCGTCGAAGGTGACCTCGAACTCGTAGTCGCCCCAGCAGAAGCCCTCGCCGAAGCCGTCCTCGGGGTCGTCGATCTCCTTTATCGATTCGATGACGAGCTGCAAGTCGACCGGCTCCGCGCTTACCGGCGAGGCTCCCGCGATCGCGATGGACAGGGATGCCACCAGCACGAAGGCCAGCCCGATCGCCAGGGACGGACGACGACTGACCATGATGACCCCCCATTGCCGCTCTCTCTCGGCAACGCTAAGGCAACAATCGCGAATGGTCAACGAGAACTGGACCGACGGTGATCTCCAAACATCTGGAGCACTGCGCCGGGGAGGGTGGGAGTGGGCCGTGAGGGATTTGAACCCCCGACCCCCTGCGCGTCATGCAGGTGCTCTAGCCAACTGAGCTAACGGCCCCGGAGCCGCAGATCGTAGCACCGTCGCCGCCCCGGGCCACGCGCCGTTCCGCGAGACTGGAGCGATGCCGTATCCCGCCGCGCTGGTCGGTCGACGCACCGATCCCATCACGCACGAGGTCGACGCCCGCTGGACCATGGCGTACGCGGCCGGCATCGGTGCCGAGGGCGATCACTACTTCGACACCAGGGTGTCGGTGGTCGCCCATCCGGTGTTCCCGGTGTGTCTCGAGTGGCCGGCCGTTCTGGCGCTTCGAGCCGCCGACACCGCTGGTGCGCTGGGCCGGGACGAGCTGCTGCGCGGCGTGCACGCCACGCATGAGCTGACCCTTCACCGTCCCATCCGGCCGCCGGAGACGCTCACCACCGCGGCCACCGTGGTCGCGGTCGAGGCGCGACGGCCCGGCACCTACGAGGTCGTGCGCCTGGACACGGTCGACCGGGACGGTGCGCCGGTCGTGACCACCCACATGGGCAGCCTGTTCCTGGGCGTCGACCTGGACGGGGAACCGGTGCCGGTCGACCGGGTCGTGCCGGCGCCCGGAGTGTCCGGCGACCGAGCCGAGGACGACATCGACGTCTCCGCCGTGGCGGCGCACGTCTATACCGAGTGCGCTCACATCTTCAACCCAATCCACACCGACGTCGCCGTGGCCGAGGCCTCCGGTCTCCCCGGGCCGATCCTGCACGGCACCGCGACCCTGGCCATGGCGGTCTCAGCCGTCGTGGCCAAGGTCGGCGGTGGGGATCCCTCTGCCGTGCAGCGTCTGGGCTGTCGGTTCGGGGCGATGGTGCCGATGCCCGACCGGATCGGCGTGCGCATCGGCGAACCGGGCGGCACCGAGGACGGGACAGCGGTGGGATTCGAGGTGCGGAACGGGGCCGGTGAGCTCGCGGTCAGCGATGGCTGGGTGACGCTCGAACCCTCGAGGTCCGGCCCCACGAAGCCCGGCGGCAGCGGCTCGTAGCGTCAGCCGGATCTCGCGAGCTCAGTAGACGTCGCGACACCAGCCCTGCGGTGCATTGCGGCCGCCGCAGGTGTCGCCGTATTCCTCGTAGCCCGAGCCGAAGTCTGATTCGAGGAACAGGTCGTCGCAGGCGTCCCAGTCGCCGTTCTCGCAGGCCTGGGCCAGGTTGTCCAACGAGGCATCGGTTCCGAATTCGGCGATGCTGTCGACCGAATCGCCCGCCGGTGCGGGGGAGGATCCGCCGCCGCCGTCGTCGCTGTCGGCCAGGTTGGCGATGATGACCGCCGCACCGCCCACCACCGCGAGGACCAGGAACCCGATCAGGGCGATGAGCCCCCAGCGGGTGCCGCCACCGGAGTCGGGGGGCGGCGCACCGGGTGTCACCGCTCCGTAGGGTGGCGGGGCCTGGTACGGGCCCGGCTGGCTCAACGGCGGAGCGGCCGGCTGGCCGTAGGGCGGAGGGGCGGGCTGGCCGTACGGCGGAGGAGCAGGCTGGCCGAAGGGAGGGGGCGCGGGCTGGACCGGAGCTCCTGGTTGGGCGAACGGCGGCGCTGCAGGTGGCGCCGACGGCGGCGGGAGGGCCGTGGTGGGATCCGGGGCGATCGGTTCGTCGATGGCCGACCAGGCGG
Source organism: uncultured Acidimicrobiales bacterium (assembly GCA_963697385.1). Classification (GTDB taxonomy): domain Bacteria; phylum Actinomycetota; class Acidimicrobiia; order Acidimicrobiales; family CAWCAL01; genus CAWCAL01. The sequence continues at coordinate 88,324 of CAVONU010000001.1, read as the reverse complement.
CGTCGGTCGCCTCGGTGTCGGCCGCGCCGGCCGGCGGCGGCACGGGATGAGATCCCATGACGTCGGGGAGCGTGGGGTCAGAGGGTGCCGCCGCGGACGGCGTTTCGGTCGGAGGGAGCGGCGCGGGCGGCGCAAGCGGCGCCGGCGGTGGCGGCACCGGTTCGCTATACGGATCGACGGCCGTGGCCTGGCCGTCCGCCACGTGTTCGGTCCATTGCGTCCCGTCGGAGTACCGCTGCTCGTGCCGACCGGTGGGGTCGAGATGCCAACCAGCTTCAGGTGGTGTCGTCACAGCTCGAACGCTACCCGCCGACCGGGACGCCGTCGTGGGTTTCTCAGGTCGGCGTGGCCGGGCCGAACAGCCGCGCACTCATAGGCCCGTACCGGTCGCTACGAGTCGTCCGGTTCGGGCTTCTTCGCCCGGCTCGGGGCCACCCGAGGCGGCTCGTTGGGCTGCTTGGGATAGACGGGCGGCCAGGGTGCGTCCATCAGCCCCGCGGCCATGTCCCGGTCGTGCAGGGCGAGCAGCGGGCCGAGATCCTGTGGCTCCTCGTCCATCGCCTCCCACGGATCGCCGTGGGCCGCCACCCGGTCGGGCACGGTGGCGATGGTCAGCTCGTCGGGGACGACCGTGGCCACCTCGTCCCAACCGATCGGTGTCGAGACCTGCGCGCCGACCCTGGCCCGGGCCGACCAGGCGCCGAACACGGTCTTGTGCGGTGCGTTCTGGTTGAAGTCGATGAACACCCGCTCGCCGCGTTCCTCCTTCCACCACGCCGCCGTCATCAGATCGCTCCGGCGCCGCTCCAGCTCGCGGGCCAGCGCCACCGCGGCGGACCGAACCTGGTACGAGTCCCACCGGGGGAGGAGCCCCACGTAGATGTGGAGCCCCCGGCTACCGCTGGTCTTCACGTACGCGATGATTCCCAGTTCGGCCAGCAGTGAGCGGACCTCGGCCGCCGCCTCGCGGACCGCGTCGAAGGACACGCCGGGCTGGGGGTCCAGGTCGATTCGCAGCTCGTCGGCGTGGCCGGGATCGCTCCGACGGTACGGCCACAGGTGGAACCCGAGGCAACCCATGTTCACGGCCCAGAGCACGTGGGCGAGATCGGCGGCCACCATGGCGTTGGAGGTGGTGCCGTTGGGGGTGGAGACGATCATCGTCTCCACCCACTCGGGCGCCCCCTTGGGCACCCGCTTCTGGAAGAAGGACTTGCCGCTGGCACCGTCCGGGAACCGCTGCAGGAGGGTGGGCCGGTCGCCCATCCGGCGCATGAGGGGGACGGCCACGGCGCGGTAGTACTCGACCAGGTCGAGCTTGGTCTCCCCTCGTCGGGTGAAGAAGACCTTGTCGGGACTGGTGATGCGCACGGCATGGCCGGCGATGTCGAGCTCGATCGCCTCCCCGGTCATCCTCGTGACCGTACTCGGCCGTAGCGAGCAACCCGGGGGCCTGACCCCCGGCGTGCTCGTTGCGGTCAGAGATCGATGACCACCATGCCGTCGTCGTAGATCGCCGCGATGCGGAGGTCGTCGCCGTCGGGGCCGCGGACCGAGAACCGGGAGTAGGCGAACTCGTCCCCATGGCGCTTGGCAGCGTCGCTGCTCTTGGTGAAGCGACGGTCCGACGCGATCACCCGCTCGTCGTCGAACAGCACCACCGCGTCGGGCAGCCGCTCCTGTTCGCCGTCGACCGACCATCCCCAGACGGCGATCTGCCCGTCGACCCGGTTGGACTTGTCGATCTCGAGGTCGATCCCGTCGAGGAGAGGGAGCGGGCCACCGGACCGCGCCACGGTGCCGTCGGCGACGCTCAGCTCGGGGGCGTCGGCGAAGTCGACGGCGTGGACCCGGCCATCGCTCCAGGCGAGGACGTCGACGTCGTGGTCGCCGTCCGACAGCACCGAAGGGTCGAGGATCGTGGTGAAGGTGCCCTCGCTGCGCTGCGGCACGCCCGCGCCGGCGACGACACCGTCCACGGCGATCAACAGCTGGTCCGGCGGGTCGTCCCCCTCGAAGGTGGCCTCGACCATCACGGGAAGGAAGCCGCTGGCCCGGTCGGTCGTCAGGAGACCATCGAGATCGGCGACGTCGACGCGGCCGACGGACTCGCGCACGTCCAGATCGGCCAGCGGTGTCCCGACCAGCGCTCCGGCGTCCCCCGGGGCCGCGACCGAGCGCCAGTCCTCGCCGTGGGGCAGTCGTTCGGTGTTCCGCTCGACGACATCCAGGAGGGGATCCAGCGACGGATCGATCTCGACCGGGCCGGCGCGGCTGTACACGGTCGTCCGGGCCGGCGGGTCGGCGGGCTCGAGCAGCGAGGTGCCGGTGAAGGTCCAGTCGGTCTCGATGTCCAGGGCGTCGACCAGGGTGGGCATCAGGTCGCCGTTGTGCACCCGGTCGTCGCGGATCTCGCCCCGCGGCCCGCCCGGGGTGTGGACGAAGAGCGGGACTCGGTAGACCTCGTCCACCGTAACGGCGTTGGGCCGCCGCCGGTGGCTGCCGGGATCGAAGGTGACGCCATGATCGGCCACCACGACCAGGACGGTGTCGTCCCACCGGCCCGACGATTCGAGCGCGTCCATGATGTCGCCGATGAGCCGGTCGACGTGGCCGACCTGGAGGAGGTGACGTTGGAACGAGCTGGTGAGCGCTCCCTCGTTCTCGATCCAGCGACCGTCGGTGTCGACGGGGACGTCGCTCTCGGCCGAGGTGGTGTACAGCGCGCCCCCGGCTCGCGTTCCCACGGGAGGTGGGGCATGACGGCATGGACGACGCGCAGCTCGGGGGTGGACCCGGGTGGCTCACGCAGCTGCGCGGCCAGCGTCTCCAACGGCTCGGTGCGGTAGGCGGTGCGGGAGGTGACCCGGGCCTGGCGCTGGGTCCAGGCCTTGAACGGCTCGTCGAGGGGGTCGGCTGCGGTGTCGGCCGAATTCGCGAACCGTCCCCAGCCCTGATCGACCGGCGGCAGGCTGGATCGCCAGAAGGAGGGGAGCGTCTGGTGCCGGAACACCACCCAGGAATCGCTGAGCATCTGGGAGAATGTGCTGTCGACCGGGGCGCAGAGGTCGGGAGGGCAGAGCGACGTGAGCTCCTCGCGGGCGTCGATCCGGTAGCGGTCGCCCAGCAGCGTGAACAGGTTCTCGGGATAGTTGGCTCCGGCCGGTGCCGGGGGGTCCTCCGTGACCTGGCCCGACAGGATCGCCGGCACGGCCTCGGTGGTGTAGCTGTGGTCGGTCACCGCGTTGCGGTACCAGACCGACGACTCCGCCAGGCGGGCGAAGTTGGGGAACCGGTCCTCGGCGATGGTGCCGTCGGCCCCCAGCAGCGAGGCGGTCGGCAGTTCGTCGAGGATGACCATCACCACGTCGTCGGGTCGTCCGATCTCGACGTCCTCGATCGCGGCGGCATCGGCTTGGCCGATCAGGGCCCCGGCCGGGGAGAGGAGGAACAGACCGCCGAAGACCACCACCGCCACCGAGACGTAGCGCATCGCCTCGACCATCCGAGGCCAGCGACGGTCGGCCACCAGGACCAGGACGACGGCCCCCAAGGCGACGGCCAGGTGCCCGGCGGTGGAATCGCCGAAGAGCCGTCGCCCGAGCGAGAGGCCGAACAGGCCCGCACCGAGGGTGAGCAGCATCGTGCGCACCACCTGCGGACCCGGCGCCGGCAACCGTCGGGACAGGGCCAGGAGCGCCAGGGCGAGGAGCGGTACCGCCAGCAGCACCACGGCCAGGAAGGCCAGGATCCGGGCGTCGGAGGCGTTGGCGGCGACGAAGAAGGTCGGGTTCCGGCCGAGGAGATCGAGCAGCGGCTGAGCGCCGCCCAACGCCCAGAGGCCGGTGACGACCGCGGCGTCACTCCACAGCGACGGAAGGGGTGGGGGTGCCGCCATGGCCGTCCATTCTGGCCCAACCGGCCCGGGGCACACCTGTCACGGCCCAAGACTGGGTGCGAACCGGAGTTCAGCGCCGCGCCGAACTCCCAAGGTTCACCGAAGGTGAAGCCGTTCACCGAAGGTGAAGCCGTTCACCGAAGGTGAAGCCGTTCACCGAAGGTGAAGCCGTTCACCGAAGGTGAAGCCGGCTACCAGAGCTTGAAGCCGGTTTCCGAGACCTCGTTGAGCGGCAGGTAGTGGAAGAACACCTCGCCGTACACCAGGGCGACCAGGGCGAGCGTGATCCCGATCCAGAGCCACAGGTTGTCGAGGATGACCCACTTGCGGCGCGGTCCGTGGGCCACGTCGACGACGGGGATGCGCTGGGTCTCGGTCACGAGGCGCCGGCTGTAGATCGTGCCGATGATCACGACGAAGAACAGCACCGAGCTGATGACCATGATGGTGCCGCCGACCCCGGTCAGGATGTTGGACCACTCCCACCCGTGGTTGTCCAGGTAGGTGGCGTCGTTGATCTTGGTGCGGCGGGGCATGCCGTTCATGCCGCCCCACATCTGGCCGCGAGAGAAGATCAGGACGCCGCCGACCCACAGGAACGTCTGGAAGACGGCCAGACCCCGGGCGAAGAGCTGCTTGCCCGTGAAGTAGGGCACCAGCCAGTACGAGATGGCCATGATCGACAGCGCCACGCCCGTCCCGACGGTGAGGTGGAAGTGGCCAGGGATGAACGCCGTGTTGTGGACCTGCAGGTTCACGGTGTAGCTCGCGTTGATGAAGCCGCTGGCGCCGCCGAGCATGAACACGAGGCCGGCCAGCAGCTGACCCGAGACCGCAGGGTTGCCCCAGGGGAGTTTCCATATCCAGCCCAACAGACCCTTGCCGCCCGCCTTGCGCCCGCCTTCCTCCAGGCCTGCGATGATCGAGAAGGCCGTGGCCACCGAGGGCATGAAGATGCAGACGGTCAGGATCCACATGATGGTCTTGGACGAGAACGGGATGCCGGGATCGGTGAACTGGTGGTGGACCCCGACCGGGATGAGCAGCAGGAAGGCGATGAAGACGACCCGGGTGAGCCCGTCGCTGAAGATCCGGCCGCCGCACATCTTGGGCAGCATCATGTACCAGGACACGTACACCGGCAGGAGCCAGAAGTAGACGATCGGGTGGCCGCTGAACCAGAAGAGGGTGCGGGCCAGCTGTGGGTCGATGCTCTCCTTCCAGCCGAGGGACCAGGGCAGGATGAAGACCAGGACCTCGATGGCGATCCCCAGCGAGGCGATGAACCACATGATGAAGGTCAGCATCGAGACGTAGGCCAGGAGGGGGATGCGCTCGACCGGCCGGTCCTTGCGCCACTCACGGTAGGTCAGCACCTGGTTGAGCAGGACGACCCAGGTGGACACGACGAGGAAGACGGCTCCGACGTAGAAGATCGGGGCGGCCTGCAGCGGCGGGTAGAAGGTGAACAACACCGTCGCCTTGTTGGTGAGCATCGCTGCGGCGGCGAGGACCACGCCGGCCCAGGCCAGACCACAGGCGGTCCACGAGAGACTCCGGCTGGCCAGGGGCCGCCCGAAGCCGCGCATCGTGGTGAGCGACATGAAGGAGCTGGCGAAGTTGAAGGTCAGGACCAGGGCCAGCGTCACGCCGTGGAGCGTGAGGCCCTGGTAGTAGGAGTCGAGGCCGACGGCGTCGTAGAGGTCGACGTCGAGTCGCTCGAACGCCTGGAGGAAACCGGCGGCGGCGCCGATGGCCAGACCGACGAGCGCCAGGTAGAACATCCACTTCACCGGGCGCATGTCGTCGACCGACGCGTCCGGGATGTCGACGCGCCAGTGACTGCGCGGCGCGGCGGGTTCAGCCGGTTCTGCGGCGGGTGGTGGTGACTCGATCGTGGTCATCGGGAGGCCCTCATTCGACGATGATCCGGCCACCCATGTTGTGGTGACCGATGCCGCAGTACTCGTGGCAGATGATGGAGTGCACGCCCGTGTCGTCGAAGGTGAGATCCACCTCGGTGATCTGGCCGGGGACGACCATGGCGTTGCCGTTGTTGCTGTTGGGGATCAGGAGTCCGTGCACCACGTCACGGGTCGTGGCGATGATGTGGATCTCGGCCCCTTCGGGGACGGTGACCTCTTCGGGCGTCCACTGCCAGGCCTGCGCCACCAGCACCAGGTCGTAGGTGTTCTCGCCGGTCTTGAACAGCCCGGGCTCGTCGAACGGTGCGGTGGTGGACACCTCGTCGGGGTCGACCCGCCCGGCGGGTTCGGGGAGGGCGGCGTGATGGCCCACGATCGAGACGATCAGCGCGATGACCGCGCCGCACACGAAGGCGAAGGCGGCCATCAGGAAGCCGCGTTCGTACTTCTCTACCTGTTCGACGTCCATCAGCGGATCCCTGCTCTCATCCGACGATCATCTCGAAGTACACCCAGCTCCACATGCCGACGAGCATGATCAGGAAGAGGATCATGATGAACAGCGTGCCGCGCGGCTTGTCCTCGTCGTCCGCCGCAACGTCGTCACTGTGCTCCTCGGTCGTGGTCATGGGTCAGGCTGCCGTCAGCGTGCCGGCCATGCCGCTGTCGAAGTGGCCGGCGATCGTGCAGACCACCTGATAGGTGCCGGCCGGCAACGTCACTGCGGCGGTACCGCTCTCGCCCCCGGCGATGTCGTCGGTGGCGGCGACGACGGTGGCGGGGTCGTAGTCGGCCTCGCTGGCGATGTTCACGCCCTGCTCGAGCACGGTCCAGTTGTGTTCGACCCCGCCGTCGTTGTTCAGGGTGATGGAGGCTTCGGCGTCGGCCACGACGGTCCAGGCGTCGGGCTCGAATGCAAATTCGACCGCCGAGATGGCGACCTCGCTGCTCGCCTCAGCCGTGGTGGCGCCACCGCCCGATCCCTCGGAGCGGGACATCACGATGGCGACGACGGAGAGCACCAACGCCAGGATGGTTCCCACGGTGATGAGGCCCAGCCACATGGACTGGCCGGCACCGAGAAGGATGTCGCTGGACCCGGCCGGCTCGGCCGGCGGATCCTCGTCGAAGTCGTCGGAGGCCGACGTATCTGGTTCCGCTGTGGTGGACATGGCGTGGACTGTTCCATGTCGATGCCGCCGGGGCCAAGGACCGGTGGTCACTTCTTTCCGGGATCCCGTCCCGCGGAGCCGGGACGGACGCGGATCAGATCAGCGCACACCACCGCAGGGCGGGCCGGTTGAGCGCCTTGGCCAGATCGGTCAGCTCATCTCGACTGGAGAGACCGAGCTCGTGCACCAGCAGGCTGAGCTGATTGCGCACGGTCTTCTCGGAGACGAAGACCGCCTTGGAGATCTCGGCCGCCGTGTGGCCCTGGGCCACCAGTTTCAGCAGGCGTCGCTTCCGGGCGCTGAGTCCCTCGACCTCGGGTGGGACGGTGGGGCTCTCGTGCAGCATGTCGACCAGTCGACGGGCCACGGCCGGGTCCAGTACGGCGCCGCCGGCGGCCACGCGGCGGACGGCGTCGACCAGATCGGTGCACCGGGACTGGGTGAGGAGGTAGCCGGAGATCCCGGCGGTGAAGGCGTCGTGCAGGAGGTCGTCGTCGAAGCTGGCGGTCAGCGCCACGCACGCGACGTCGGGGTGTTCCGAATGGATGTGGCGACAGAGCTCGAGGCCGGCCCGGTCGCCCAGGTCGAGCCCGACGAGGGCGACCTCGGGTCGTGTGTCGGCGAGCAGGCGCCGAGCGTCGACGGCGGTCTCGGCTTCTCCGACGACGCGGAGATCGTCGGTCTCCCCGATGATCGAGCGGAGCCCTTCGAGCATGAGGTGCTGATCATCGATCAGCAGGACCCGTGTCGGCTCGGCTGGGGGCGCTCCCATCCATCCATTCTTGCTGGCGCGCGTCGGCGGTGCCCATCTGCGGCCGGCCCCGGGGTCTCTTGATCGAGCTCGTCGAGCGCGTCCTCGATGCCCTTGTGGAAGGTGGGGTAGGCGTAGATCATCGAGCGGAGCGTGGGGATCGGGATCGCCGCGTGCACAGCCAGAGCGAGGAGCCCGAGCACCTCGCCGCCGTGCGGCCCGGCCGAGGTGGCGCCGATCAGCACGTTGCGTTCGGTGTCCACCACCAGGTTGATCAGCCCCTCGTTGCCGACGCCGTGCAGCCAGCCCCTCGCCGTGTGGGGGACCGGCTTGGTGGCGGTCGTGACGTTGATCCCGAGCTCGCGGGCTTGGGAGACCTCGGCCAGCAGCTCGCCGGCCTCGGGTTCGGAGCGCGGGAGCAGCCCGGCTTCTCCCTCGACGACGCTGACGTCGACGCCGAAGCGGCTCATCACCAGGGCCCCTCGATGCCGACGACGTTCAGGCCGGCCTCGGCCAACTGCCCCGCGGCAGCCTCGCCCCCGGGTCCGAGGCCGATCACGATCACGTCGACGGCGTTGGGCATGGGTGCTCCTCGAGCCGGACCGACCTGTTGCTGGTGGTGGGGTGTCGGCCCGACCCGGCAACCGACGGGGCCCGCCGAACATTCCCCCGGGTCGGCTACGCGGCCTCCGAGGATGGCACGAGGCGGGGCCTGGTCTCGGCGGCCTCGACGATCCGCTTGGCCATCAGCCGGAAGATGATCGCGTGGAACGGGACCAGCGACAGCCAGTAGAGGCGACCCAGGAGTCCCCGGGGGCGGAAGTAGGCGGTCTGGTGGAGGACGGTGCCCCCCGTGTCGTCGTCCTCGGTGCGGAACTCCAGCCAGGCGTCGCCGGGCAGCCGCATCTCCGCGTAGAGCAGGAGGAGGCGGTCGGTTTCGACGTCGGCCACCCGCCAGAAGTCCAGCGCTTCGCCCTTGCGGAGATCCTCGGGGTGGCGGCGCCCACGGCGGAGCCCGACTCCGCCGAAGAGGCTGTCGACCACACCGCGGATGCTCCAGGCCCAGCTGAAGCCGTAGTAGCCGTTGGCGCCGCCGATCCGGGAGAAGGCCCAGAACACGTCGCGCCGCGACGCCCGGGTGTGGACGGTGCGTCGATCGGTGTTCAGCGTGCCTCCGGACCAGCTGGGATCCGACGGCGAGGCGAGGGCCGGCGATGTGGTGGCATCGGACCACCGGGTCGGCACGTTGAGCTGCTCCGAGCGGTCCAGTGCTCGTCGCACCGCTTCGCGGTAGGAGAGCAGCCGCCGGGGGGAGCGCTCGAGGAATGAATGGTCCTTGACCACCACCTCGTTGCGCAGACTGTCGACGAGGGGGCGGGCGATACCGGAGGGCACAGGGGTGACCAGGCCCACCCAGTGCGACGACAGCTTCGGGCTCAGGACGGGCACGGGAACGATGATGCGGCGAGGAAGGGCCGCCTCTTCGGCGTAGAGGCGCATCATCTCCTCGTACGCCAGGACGTCGGGCCCGCCGATCTCGTAGACGTGGTCGTCGGCGCTGTCGTCCGCGACCACGTCGACCAGGATGCCCAGCACGTCGCTGATGGCGATGGGCTGGCACCGTGTGCGGACCCACCGGGGGGTGATCATCGCCGGCAGGACCTCGGTCAGGTACCGGAGCATCTCGAAAGAAGCCGACCCCGATCCGATGATGACGGCGGCTCGGAGCTCGGTCACCGGCGTGGCTCCACCGGCGAGGATGCGACCCACCTCGTGACGGCTCGACAGGTGCTCGGACAGATCGTCGCCGGCGCCCATGCCACCCAGATACACCATCCGCCGGAGCCCGACCCGGTCGGCTGCCTCGCGGAAGTTGGTGGCGCCGGTGCGATCGCGGTCGGCGAACTCGGCGGCCCCGTCCATCGAGTGGACCAGGTAGTAGGCGACATCGCACCCGTCGAGGGCGGCGTCCAGACTGGCCGGCTCCAGGACGTCACCCGGCACGACCTCCACCCGGTCACGCCAGGGGTCGTTCCCGAGCTTTCCCGGATCACGGACCACGCAGCGAACCTCGTGGCCGGCGTCGAGCAGGAGCGGGACCAGCCTGCCGCCGATGTACCCGGTCGCGCCGGTGACGAGAACCTTCATGGGTGGGACCCTCCGATGTGGGTGACGCGGCCGACACCCTTTCTACGGCACGCTCGGCCCGTTCGGATGGTGACGGAGGCATTCCGCTCGTGGTGGCGGTCCGCTCCCATAGGGTGCCCATCGAGTCGTCTGCAGCACGAGGAGAGCCCGACCATGCCCCCGGCGGTCAAGAGCGAAGGCCTGTCGAAGAGCTACGGCGAGGGCGAGACCGAGGTGCAGGCCCTGCGCGACGTGAGCATCGAGGTGCCGCAGGGTGAGTTCGTCGTCCTCCTCGGAGCATCGGGCTCGGGGAAGACCACCTTCCTCAACCTGGCGGGGGCCATCGAATCGCCAACCGGCGGACGGATCGAGGCCGACGGCCGGGACCTCGCCGGCCTGGACGACGACGGGCGGACCGACTATCGCCTGAACTCCGTCGGGTTCATCTTCCAGTTCTACAACCTCGTGCCGACGCTCACGGCGTTGGAGAACGTGGCCCTGATCGCCGAGCTCACCGGCCCGGACGCCATGGATCGCAGCAGGGAGGTCCTGGAGCAGGTCGGGTTGGGGGATCGGCTCGACCACTTCCCGGGTCAGTTGTCCGGCGGCCAACAGCAGCGCGTCTCGATCGCTCGGGGGCTCGTGAAGAACCCTCCGCTCCTCTTGGCCGACGAACCCACCGGAGCGCTCGATGTCGCGACGGGCGCGCAGATCCTCGGCCTGCTGCGGGACACGGTCGCCTCCGGAACCCGCTCGATCATCACGGTCACCCACAACACCGAGATCGCCCGCATCGCTCACCGGGTCATCGTGCTCCGGGACGGAGAGGTCCTGGGCGTCGAGACGAACGACGATCCCGCACAGCCAGAGGACCTCGACTGGTGAGCCTGCTCGACGTCAAGCGCACGCGCGACGTTCGACGACAGCGAGGGCAGTTCCTGGCCGTCGCAATCACGATCGGGCTGGGCGTGATGCTGTTCGCCGGCACCTTTGACCCGTACCGGAACCTCGATGCCTCCTACAACGCCACCTACGACCGGCTGAACTTCGCGGACATCACCGTCGTCGGAGCCGACGCCGACTTCGAGGGCGAGGCGGCCCGCATCGACGGGATCGCCACCGTCGAGAGCCGATTCCAGGCCGACCTCCCGATGCGCATCGACGGCGACATGTTCCTCGGCCGTGTCGTCTCCATGCCGCCCGACGACCAGCCGCAGATCAACCGGATCTCCGTCACCGACGGCGCCTACCTCGATCCCGGTGATCCGACGGCGGTGGTGCTCGAGACCCACACGGCGACCACCTTCGAGATCGGCGCCGGCCACACGGTCGAGATCCTGGTGGCGGGCGCCTGGGGTGAGGCCACCGCCGTCGGGGTGGCCGACTCCGCCGAGTATCTGTGGCCGGCTCGGGACGCGCAGGACATCTTCCCTCCTCCGGGCACGTTCGGTGTCGTGTTCGTCTCCGACACACTGTTCGCCTCGGTCCCGGCCGAGGTGGCCAAGCCGGACCTGCTCATCACGTACGAAGAGGGCGCGGACGTCGAATCCGTCGACCAGCGGGTGCGCGATGCCGCCTTCGCCGCCGGGGCCGGGGCGGTGACGCCCCGCGCCGACCATCCGTCCCACTCCACTCTGCTGCTGGACGTCGAGGGGTTCCGGTCGATGGCGATCATGTTCCCGGCGCTCTTCATGCTCGCCGCCGGCATGGCGGCGTTCGTTCTGCTCAATCGGATCGTCCACTCCCAGCGGACCCAGATCGGCACGATGCGGGCCTCGGGGATGGGTCGCACGCAGATCATGCGCCACTACCTCTCCTACGGCGTGCGCCTCGGGCTCGTCGCCGGAGCGGTCGGCCTGGTGGTGGGAATGCTGATCGGGTTCGCCGTCACCGGGCTGTACACCGAGTCCCTGGGCATCCCCGACACCGAGCGGTCGTTCCACCCGATCACTCCCGTCGTCGGGATCCTGTTCGGGCTGGCCGCCGGGGGGCTGGGAGCGTGGTCCCCGGCCCGGCGGGCCATGCGGCTGAGCCCGGCCGAGGCGATGCGCGGTGACATCCCCGGGGAGCAGGGGCGGCGGAGCCTGTTGGAACGGGTGCTCCCGCCGCTCGGTCGCCTGCCGGTGCGGTGGCTGATGGTGCTGCGGGGGATCGGCCGCAACAAGCGACGCAGCCTCTCCACCATCATCGGCGTGGTCCTGGCGCTGACCCTGGTCATGGTGTCCTGGGGGATGCTCGACACGATGGTCGGGATGTTGGACCGGCAATTCAACGACGTGGCCCTCGAGGATGCCAGCGTCGTACTGATCGCGCCCGTGACAGAAGCAGCCATGGACGAGGTCGCCGCGGTCGACGGGATCGAACACGTCGAGGTGGTGTCCCGACTCGACGCCACCGTCGAGCGAGAGGGCGAGTCGTTCGCCACGGCATTGACCGGCTACGACGCGGCAACGCTGGTCCACGGGTTTCCCGACGGGCTCCCGGGCGAGGGCATCCTGGCGGGCCAGGGGTTGTCCGACCAGCTCGGCGTCTCGGTCGGGGACGACGTCCGGATCGAGCTGCCCACCCTGGACATCGAGATCACCACCACCGTGCAGGGATTCCTCGACGAGCCCCTCGGGAGCTTCCTGTACGTGGACGCGGCCCAGCTGGAGCGGATCGTCGGGGCGGACACGCTCGCGTCCCCCAGCGTGTCGTCCCTCGAGATCCTGTTCTCCGACGACGTCACGGACCGCGAGGCGGTGGTCGACGAGCTGAAGGACCTCGAGTCCGTCGGGATCGCCCTCGACGCCCGAACCCTCTACGACCTGGTCCAGTCGTTCCTCGGCTTCTTCTACGTGTTCATCGGCGTGATGCTGGTCTTCGGCGGGGCCATGGCCTTCGCCCTCATGTACAACACGATCTCGGTCAACGTCGCCGAGCGGTCGGGTGAGTTCGCCACGATGCGGGCCAACGGCCTGTCCCACGCGGGTATCGCCCGGCTGATCGCCACCGAGAACGTGCTGCTCACGCTGATGGGGATCGTGCCGGGGCTGATCATCGGCTACGTCGTGGGTGCGTTCTTCATGTCGCAATTCTCCGTGGACGCGTTCACGATGACCTTCGCGATGCGCCCCTCCAGCATCGTCCTCAGCGCGCTGGCGATGCTGGTCGTCGCCGGACTGTCGCTGATCCCGGCGATCCGGACCGTTCGGCGGCTGGACATCGGCGAGGTGGTCAGGGAGCGGGCGGCCTGAAGTCCGCGTTCACCGGTCCTCGTCCGATGACTGGCGCTCGAGCTGCTCCCTCCGCGTCGTCGCAGCGGCAGAGGCCACGCGAGCCCGACGAGTGTGGATCCTCGAGGAGGGGCGGGCACGCGGGCGCGTCCTCCGGCAGCGCGTCGCCGCTTCGAGGGGTATTCTTGCGAAGTTCAATGGGTATGCGAGCGGTGTTCGTCGGCAACGGAGCGATCGAGATCATCCAGGCCGTCATCCACAACTTCTCCAGGGATCGCGTGCTCGTCGACGGCGAGGCATCCAGCGGATCATCGAGGCGTTGACCGATGTCCTCGCCCCCTCGATCGAGGCGGCGCGGCGCGGCGCGTTCCGTGCTCGACGCGTTGGGAGCGGCGGCCTCGTCCCTCCAGGTGAGGGTCCTGGTCCGCCGGGCACCGCAGCGGGGCGCGACGGTGCTCGACATCGACAACACGCTCGCCGATACGTGGCCATCGTTCTTCCGCTCGTGGCCGAGTAGGGCCGCCCGGCTGTCCTCGCTCCCGGTTCTGCCGGGGGTGAAGTCCGAGATTCACGACGCCGGATTGCGGCGCGACGACCTCATCGTCTTCCTGTCGCATCGAAGCTGGTGGCACTGGCGCGTGACGTGCCGGTGGCTCGATCGCAACGGCTTTTCGGTCGGGGTCGCCAATCTCGTGTTGGTGGCCCAAGCGGCCGACAAGGTGAAACACCGGAAGCGGCTCACCGCCGAAGGCCGTCGCGTGACGTACTGGGACGACCTGAGTTGCGCCCACGAGGAAGGTGAGGCGCAACGCTACGACGCGGTGATCCGGGAGGTCCTGACGCTGGACCTCGACTACCACGGAGCGGACGAGATCGAGTCGATCGTCACCGCGGCAGGTGGACGGTGACGTCCCGCCGGCCGCCGCTTCCCCGGCGAGGCCCGCGGGATGAGCTGTTCGACATCGCCGAACCCGCCACGCCATCCGACGATCCGCCGTCCACCTCAGGAGGACGGGAATGAACCAGCCCGCCGACATGGTCCCGATTCCCGGTGGCGAGTTCGCCATGGGCTCGGACCGCCACTATCCCGACGAGGGCCCGGTGCAGGGAGTGCGGGTCGACGGATTCCGGATGGATCGGTACCCGGTCACGAACCGCCGGTTCGCGGTGTTCGTCGAGGCAACCGGGTTCGTGACCCTGGCCGAGCAGCCTCCCGATGCCGAGCTGTATCCCGGCGCGCCGCCCGAGAACCTCGTGCCGGGTTCGATGGTCTTCGTGATGAGCCCGGGACCGGTGGACCTGCGCAACTACGCGAACTGGTGGGCGTGGACTCCTGGGGCTCAGTGGCGTCATCCGACCGGGCCGGACAGCGACCTCATCGGACTCGAGGACCATCCGGTGGTGCACGTCTGCCACGGCGACGCGGCGGCGTACGCCGAATGGGCCGGTCGTGCGTTGCCCAGCGAGGCCGAGTGGGAGTTCGCCGCGCGGGGCGGGCTCGACGGGGCCGAGTTCACCTGGGGTGACGACGACCCCCAGGAGACCGAGCCGGTGGCCAACACCTGGCAAGGCAGGTTCCCCTTCGAGAACACGGAGGTGGACGGGTGGACCCGGACGTCGCCGGTGGGTTCGTTCCCCCCGAACGGCTACGGGCTGTACGACACGGCCGGCAACGTCTGGGAGTGGACCGACGACTGGTACGCGCGCGAGCGGCCCGTCACCGAAGGGGGAGGAGCGTGTTGCTCGCCGGCCGGACGGGGCGGTTCGCTGGAGGGGAGCCTGGATCCCCTGATGGCCGACATCCCCATCCCTCGGAAGGTGGTGAAAGGCGGATCACACCTGTGCACACCGCAGTACTGCTTCCGCTACCGTCCGGCGGCCCGCCAGCCCGAGATGATCGACACCGGCATGAGCCACATCGGCTTCCGGACCATCATTCGGGACTGAGCAGGGTCGGGGTCAGCGGCGCTTCTGCCCCGAACGGCCGGTCTGGCTCTGGCCCCCGGACCCGCTGCGGGTCCCGGCTCCACTCCGGCTCTGGTTGCCGCTGCGTTTCCTGTTGGAGGAGGACGGGCCCTTCTTGCCCTGCTTCGATGTGGGCCGGCCGCCCTGCGACGAGCCCGAGGCGCCCTTCGCCTTGTGGCGCGACCGCGCCTTCTGGCCGCCCTTGCCCTTGTGTCGGTGGTTTCCCTTCGATGCGCCGTGCTTGTTCCCACGACCAGACGAGGAGCGGCTGCCGTTGGAACGATCCGTCCGCTCGGGCTTGGTGGGAGCGAGGGTGCGCTCCGGGGCTGACGAGAGGTTGCGGAGGCCGACGGCGTCGGCATCGCCGATCGGCTCGTCGAGGCCGATGCGACGCTGCATCTTGCGCAGGTCCTTCATCTGATCGGGCTGGACCAGCGACAACACCACGCCGCCCTGGCCGGCTCGGGCGGTCCGTCCGGAACGGTGGACGTAGGCCTTGTGATCCTCGGGCGGATCGAAATGGACGACCAGGGCCACATCGTCGACGTGGATGCCACGTGCGGCAACGTCGGTGGCGACCAGGGCGTGGACCCGACCCTCGGCGAAGTCGCGCAGGGCGCGGGTGCGCTGGCCCTGGGAGCGACCGCCGTGGATGGCGACGGCCTTGATGTCGGCGCGGCTCAGCTGCCGGGCCAGGCGATCGGACCCGTGCCGGGTGCGGCAGAAGACGATGGCGGGCCACACGGCGTTGACCGCTTCGCCCGCCGCGTCGATGCGGTCCTGCCGGTTGACCTTCCAGAAACGGTGGTGGGCGGCGGTGATGTCGGGGGTCGCGTCGCCGACCTCGTGTCGCACCGGGTCGTGCTGGTAGTCGCGGGTGAGCTTGGCGACGTCGCCGTCCAGCGTCGCGGAGTAGAGCATGGTCTGGCGGTCGTCAGCGGTCTGGTCGAGCAGCCGGCGGACGGCGGGCATGAAGCCCATGTCGGCCATCCGGTCGGCCTCGTCGAGCACGACCTGGTCGACATCGGAGAGGTCGGCGATGCCCTGCTCGATGAGGTCTTCGAGCCGGCCCGGGCAGGCGACGAGGATGTCGGCGCCTTGCCGGAGGGCCTTGACCTGCGGGCCGTAGCCGACCCCGCCGTACACGGCCGCGACCCGCATCGAACCGGAGAACGAGCGGATCTCGGTGGTGATCTGCTCGGCCAGCTCCCGGGTGGGGGCCAGAACGAGGGCGCGGGGGCGGCCCGATTCGGCCTGGTGGCCGTTGGCGACCAGCGGGATGCCGAAGGCCAGCGTCTTGCCCGATCCGGTCGGGGCTCGGCCGCAGACGTCGCGGCCATCGAGGGCATCGGACACGGTGGCGGTCTGGATCTCGAAGGGCTCGGTGATGCCGCGACGCTCGAGCGCGCGGGTGATGAACTGGGGGACGCCCAACTGGGCGAAGGTGGGGGGCATGAAGGATTCCTCGGTCCGCGCAGCGGCGGACAGGTTTGGGTTCGTGGCGCCTCGGCGTCGTGCTCGAGGTCGGTCTTCTCTCGGGGTTGGCTCACGATGAACGGAAGAACCAATGCCCGTCTGCGAACCCACCGGAACGGATGACCCGTCCGGTAGCGAGCATGCTACACGGCGTCGGGCCGATCGCCGACCTGGCGCCGGGCGGTCGCGCCGGGCGGGTGTCGTCCCGCCTGCAGGATGAGGCCGGCCACGACGAGCCAGGGCACGCCGGAGACGAGCACCGCCAGCCAGTGGTTCCGGCCCGCCGTGACGACGGCGAAGACGCAGAGCAGGCAGCCGGCGACCAGCGTGAGCAGGCCACCCGGCCGGTTCCAGCGGAAGCTCAGGACGAACCCGGCGATCGCCGCCAGACCGAGTGCCGTGAGGACCGCCCCCTGGATCGCGGCGTCGTCGTCGACGGTGGCCTCGTCATCGCCGGCGATCAGACCGGCGAGGAGGATGAGGAGCCAGATGGCACTGAGGGCCGTCCCGAGGACGCGCCCGACGCGGCCGGCGACGGCCGATCCGCTTGCATGGTCCATGGGTTCAGCATCGGGGGCCCGACCGCAGTCGGCCAGGGCCGAAGGACACCGATCCCCCAACGAGCACCATGGGGGTCAGGCCCCGGTGTGCTCGTTGGGCCGGAATCCGGTCGGGGCTCCGGCGTTCGGGCGTTCAGGAGGGGAAGAGGTCGGCGAGGTCGCCGCGGCCGTGGATGCCGAAGACGGCGTAGGCGGCTCGCAGATGGTTGTCGACCGTGCGGGTCGCGACGTGGAGGCGCTCGCCGATCTCCCGGCTGCTCAGGTCATCGGCGGCCAGCATCGCCACCTCGTGCTGTCGGTCGGACAGCGGCGGTTCCAGGTCGGCCAGGAGCGGGGACCGCAGCCCCGGGCACCGACGTCCGCAGCCCAGCGCCAGGTGAGTGGACCGGGCGCGGGCGGCACCGTCGGTGCGGTGTGCGGCCTGAGCGAAGCACTCGGCGACCATGGCGGTCGCGCCGCACGCGTCGAAGCGCGTCCGGACCTCGTCGAAGCCGTCCGCCGTACCGGCGGCCGCGACGGCGGCATGGTCGGCGAGCAGTCCGACCATCGGGCCCCGGCCGGGCGCCCGGACCGTCGCCAGGTCCTCGACGACCAGGTCGGCTCGATCGAACCGAACCGCGTCGTGGAGTGCGTAGGCGCCCCAGACGTAGTGGGTGGCGTCGATGGCGGATCGTCCGGCCTTGCGGGCGAGCTCCGCCGCCGTGTCGGTGTCGCCACCGACGGCGGTGGCCCATGCCTCGGCGCGGTCGGTCCACACCGCGACGCGAGCCTGGGCGCCGCGAGGATCGCGCCGGACCTCGTCGATGGTGGCCATCGCCGCTTCGATGTCGCCGTGCATGGCCTGGAAGAGACCGAGGATGCCCTGGCCCATCGGGAGCAGTCCCAGCGGGTCGAGGTCGGCGAGGAGAGCGCACGCTTCGGTGGCGAGTCGGAGCCCGCCGGTGGCGTCGCCGAGGTACAGGCGCGAGGCCGCCTGGAGGTAGAGCCACGGACCGGGGAGGCCCGTCCCCGAACGCACGGCCCCACCGGCGACGTGATCGGCCTCGATCCAACGGCCGAGCGCCTGGAGCGCGAGCACCTTGTTCATCCCCACCTGGTCCGGTGCGAACGGCTGGAGCTGGGCATACCGCCGGGCCAGGACTTCGGCCCGTTCGAGGCGCGCCTCGATGGCGTCGAGCTTGCCGGTCATCGACTGGGTGAGGGTGAAGGCCATGAGGGAGGTCAGTTGCGCCGGTTCGGGCAGGTCGGGCTGGTCGACGACGCCCGGCCCGATCCGGAGGCCCAGGTCGAAGTCGCCGACCACGCCCACCGCCAGCATCAGGTGGCTACTGATCTCGGCCCGGGGCCCGGGCTCGGTCGATGCTTCGAGCGTGGACTCCAGGAGCTCGACCGCCGGTCCGGCGTCGCCGAGGTTGAACATGTGGACTTCGGCGAGCGCGATGGCGGCGGCGGCCAGCTCGCCCTCATGGGTGGCGCCGTCCTGCGCCCGGTGGAGGATCTCGAGCGCCTGCGGCGCGTCGCCCATCGCAGCGTGAGCGCGACCCAGGAGCACGTTGGCCTCCTGGTGGTCCGCCTGGTCGAGCGCTGCGGTCGCCAGTCGCACGGCCAGCGTCGGATCGAAGTTGCGCAGGGCCGCACGCGCTCCGTCGACGGCCACGTCGGGAGGCGGCGATTCGCCGGCGTCGAGCAACCACACCGCCGCTCGGAGGGCGTCGGTCGGGGTGATCGCGCCCGACTCCAACAGCTCATGGGCCAGTCGAGCGGTGGTGGCGGCCCTGACGAGGACCGGCATCTGTGTGACGGTCACCTCGGCCACCAACGGATGTGAGCTCCGCAACACCGGGCCTTCGGTACCGGCTTCCACCCGCAGGAGGTTCTTCGTTTCGAGCGTCTCGAGGACCGCGCTGGAGGCGACCGCACGCGCGGACCGCAGCGAGACCGGCTCGCAGAGCGCCACGACTCTCAGCCCGTCGAGCTCCTCGGGTTCCAGATCTCCGGTTCGTTGGCGGACCAGATCGGTGACGCGCTGGGACACCTGGAGCTGGCCGTCGAGCGTCCAGACCCCCTCGCGCTGAACGATGGTGGATTGGTCGAGCGCCGCCCAGACCAACTCGCGCGCCATCAACGGTTGTCCCTCGGCCAGGCGCCAGACCTCGTTGGCCACCTCGACGGTGCAGGGCCCTCCCAGCAGCGCTGCGGTGAGGTGATCGGCATCCTGCCGCTGCAGCGGTCCGATGTCGACCCGCTCGACCAGTCCGTCCTTCCACAGCGTGACGACCCGGGGATCCCCGGCCCGCTCGGTGCGGGCCGTGGCGAGGACGGGGATGGTCTCGTTGGCGGCCAGGTGCTGGACCAGCGCGATGGTGCCGTCGTCGACCTGGTCGATGTCATCGACCACGACGGCGACGGGGAGGCCGTGGGCGCGGCGGCGGATCGTGCCGGCGATGAACGCCACGAGCAGCGTGGGGTCCGGCATCGGTGCTTCGCCGGTCAGATGGGCGACCGCCCCGAACGGGATGTGGCGAACACTGGGCGACCCGATGATGCGCTCGACGTGGTGGACGTCGGCCAGGCCGGCCTGGGCCTCCTCGGCCAGCCGGGTCTTCCCCACGCCGAGGGGCCCGGTGAGCAGCACGGACGAGCCGGTTCCGATGCGGTCGACGAGCGACGCGAGCTCCTCGCGGCGACCGACGAATTCCCAGTCCATGGTCCGAGGGTAGAGCCCCAGCCGGTCGAAATGAGCAGATCGCACCATGCGCCTGAGTAGCCGACGGGTCGGCGCCGGTCGGGACGGAGCGGACCACCGTCGCACCCCCGGCTGAGGCCCACCGCGCTCGCCTCGGGTTGAGGGGGGTCAGCCGGCGGACATCTGCTCGATCATCGCCTTCATCTTGGCGTGCATCAGGTTGATGGCCTTGAGCGGACGCAGCATGACCTTGAACTCGACGATCTTCCCGTCGTCGTCGCAGGTGATCATGTCGATGCCGTTGATCAGGACCCCGTCGACGGTGGACTCGAACTCGAGCACCGCCGTGTTCCCCGACATGACCTCCTTCACATAGTGGAACGAGCCGGTCCCCCCGTCCGGACCACCCGTGGTGAATTCGTGCGGCTCGTCGCCGGTGAAGGTGGCACCGGCGGCGGACAGATACATCGTGGTGAGATCCTTGCCCTCCTGCGGGGTGAACACGATGGGGGAGAGGAAGACGACATCGTCGGCCAGCAGGGCGTCGAGCCCGCCCGGAAACTCGCCCTTCAGATGTGCATGCCAGTTGGCGATGGTCTGTTCGATCACGTCGTGTCTCCCCGGGTCGGCTGGCAGCAGGCTATTGCGACGCGCTCACCATCGAGATCGGGACTCCTCGGCGAAGCCCTGGATCCGATCCACCGTCAGCTGACCGCCCTCACCGTCGGGGACCGTGCCGGCCCAGCGGCCGAACACCTGGTGCACCTCGGTCCGCACGACGCCGGCGTTGATGCGATCGTGGCGATCGTGCTCGGGGATCAGCGTGACGTCCAGGGAGCCGTCCGCGGAGCGGACCCGCCACGGACCCAGCGGATCGAGCCACGAGTAGTCCCAGCGGAGCTCCTCGCCGATCTTGTTCAGCCGGCCGTCGATGAGGACGCCGTTCTCGGTGAAGCCGGTGCCCTCGGTCCACTTGGCGCCGAACTGGAGGGCGACGGCGCAACCGTCGGCGCTGGTTCCCGCGCCGCCGCCCCAGTTCCATCGGGTGCGATAGGGCCACCGGCCCCGGCCGACGTCGAGGATGCCCCATGCTTCCAGCCCGCCGCCGCCGAGCTCGAACGTGCGGCCGTCGAATTCCGCCGATCCGGACACCGCTCGACCCTGGTGTTTCGACGTGTACTGGAAGCGGGTCTCCGACCACGGGATGACGACGTTCAGCGACTCGCCCCCCGGCGGCGGTGCGACCGTCGCGTCCAGGTGCCCTTCGGCCCCACCGCGTTCGATCCATCGCGCCCGTATGACCGCCGACGTCGAGGGTTCGTACGAGACGGCGACGCTCAGGTTGCGGCCCTCGTGGGTGAGCCGGCCCGTGCACGGCGTCTCGGGCAGGTCGACACCTCGACCGAGGGGGCGGACGACGCTGCGCCCGCCGGTTCGGTGCGAGGCCAGGTCGATCCAGTCCACGGTGACCAGGCCCAGGTAGTCGATGTCGGCGATCGTCACCGCGATCACGATGTCCTCCGCCTGGATCGCCCAGTAGTCCCACCGCTTGGTTCGCCCCCAGCCGCCGGCCAGGTTGGCGCGGTGGAGCGGCCGGCGAGACCACCCGAGCGCGGCCGGATCGAGGTGGCGGCCGTCGGCGGAGCAGAGATCGACCGGCTCGGTGAGCTCGGTCTCGTGCGTGGCCATAGAGGGATTGCACCACATCGACCGTCGCGGCGAAAGGGCCGGCCCGCCCTGGAGCGAACCGCCCATCCTCGAGCGCCCAAAGGTCTTTGGCCCCTTGCCGTTTCCCGACCGCCGGGGCGAGGATGAGGCCAGACGCCGATGTCGTCGCGTCGAACGACCCCGATGGGAGCACGCATGTCTCGAGACGAAGTGAAACAGGCCTGGATCACGGTTGGAGACGAGCTGTCCGCGCTCGGCCTCAAGCTCAAGTATCACTTCGAAGAGGAGATGAGCGAGAGTCAGGCCGAGGAAGCCAAGAACGCGCTGAAGAAGATGGCGGACGCCCTGGAGGACTCGGTCGAGTCGGTTGCCAACGCGGCGAAGGACACGGCGGTGCGCGATGACCTGCGCGGCGCGGCGCAGGCCTTCATCGATGCGGTGGCCGCCACGGCCACCGAGGTCGGCGAGGAGCTCCGTCCCCCCAAGGACTGACCGTCCGGCCGAGGGTCAGAACGCGGAGCTCGGAAGCTCCTTCGCCCCATCGGAGAGCGCCTGGCAGATGGTGGCGGCGACCGCGTCGGGCGCCAGCCCCTCGGGCATCCGCGGCGCCTCGCCCTCGATGGCGCGGTCGACCAGCCCCGTCTCGGTGTGGGGCGGGCGGGCATCGAGGACCCGGACCTTCTTCCTGCGAGCCTCGCGGGCGAGCGCCTCGTCGAACGCGCGCGCCGCAGCCTTCGAGGCGCCGTAGGCCGCCATGCCCGGAAGATTCTGTTCGGCGATCACGCCCGTGAGGTTGACGATGGCACCGCCCGCCGGAAGGTGGGGGAGCGCGGCGCGGGCCAGCATGATGGGAACGAACGTGTTGGTCAGGAAGAGCTCCTCCATCGCGTCGATCGAGAGGTCGACGATGGGTCCGAAGGCGACGACGCCGACCGCGTTGATCACGATGTCGAGGCGACCGGCATGTTCGTGGGCGGTGCGGACCGCCTGCTCACAGGCGTCGGGCGAGCGCAGATCGACGGCGAGGCGAGCCGCAGGTCCGGGGAGCGCGTCGAGGGCGGCCCCGTCCCGGGCGACCAGGGTGCGCCGTGCGCCCAGACGATCGAGCTCGGCCGCGAGGGCTCTACCGATGCCCCCCGTGGCCCCGGTGAGCAGGACCGATGCCCCTTCGAGGGGGTAGCTGGCGGAGGTCTCGGCGGGCGACATCGGTTGCTCTCGTGCGGGTCGACGGGGTCGGAGAGCTCACCTTAGTCCCGTTTAGTCCATATTGAGTCGGCCGTTCGGTACGCTGCTGATCGTGAGCTCGAACACCTTGGGCCTCGAAGAGGCGGCGGCCAGGCTCGGCGTCCACTACCAGACCGCGTACGGATGGGTGCGCTCGGGTGAGCTCCCCGCCGTGCTCGTGGGCGGCCGGTACCAACTGTCGGCCGAGGACGTGGAACAGCTCGATCGCCGTCGAGCGCGTCCGACTTCGCCACCGGTCGGGCGGCCCCGACAGGGGTTCGAGCCGCTCTCGGCCCACATGTTCGAACTACTGGTCGACGGTGACGAGCGCGAGGTTCGCCGGACGGTCGGCCGTCTGATCGGGACCGGCGTGCCACTGGCCACCATCGTGCAGGAGGTCTTCGTTCCGGCGCTGAGGCGCGTCGGTGAGGAGTGGCACGAGAATGGTCTCTCCGTCGCCGCCGAGCACCGGGCCTCCGCCATCGTCGAGCGGGTGCTGGGCGACCGCGTCCCGGCGCCACCCGGGCGCCGACGCGGCACCGCCGTCGTCGCCGCCATGGCCGGCGACCGGCACGCCCTGCCGACGTCGATGGCCGCGGTGGCGCTGCGCGAGGACCGGTGGCACGTCCACCATTTGGGAGCCGACCTGCCGAACGGAGCGTTGATCGGCTTCTGCGACGACCACGACGTCGATCTCGTCGTCCTGACGGTGACCGCCGGTCATGCCGACGCGACGGCGCGCCGGACCGCCGACATCCTGGAGGAGCGCGGTGTTCGCGTCCTGGTCGGCCATCCCGGGGCCCGACTGGATGAGCTCCAGCAGCTGGCGCGGGCGTGATGGACGCCGCAGCGAGGTCCGAGCCGCCGCTCGAGCGTGTGCCCGTGCGGCGGGCGGTGATGGTGCAGCGATGGACCGACGTGGTCTTCCTCCACTGGCGCTACCCATCCGACGTCGTCCAGCGATTGCTGCCGCCGGGCGTCGAGGTCGAGGCGTTCGACGGGTCGGCCTGGGTCGGTCTGGTGCCGTTCCGGATGGAAGGGCTCGGGTTTCCCGGCCTGGCCCCGCTCCCACTGGTCGGCGAGTTCCCCGAGGTGAACGTGCGTACCTATGTCCGGTCCGGTGCCCGCAGAGGGGTGTGGTTCTTCTCGCTCGACATCGATCGCCTACTGCCGACGCTGGTCGCACGAACCGCCTACCGGCTTCCGTACTGCTTCGGTCGGGTGGAGCACCGGCGGGTGGGTGACATCGTCACCAGTACCGTGATCCGGCGGTGGCCGGCACCCGCCGGCGAGGGTCGGACCGGCATCGCCGTCCGTACCGGAGCGCCCGCCGACCCGACCGCGCCACTCGAGCACTTCCTCACCTCTCGTTGGGGGCTCATCGCCGCCAACCGCCGGGGATCCCTTCGTCACGCCGCGGTCGATCACCCCACCTGGCCGCTCCACCACGCCGAGGTGCTCCACGTCGACGACCATCTCGTGACCGAAGCCGGACTGCCGCCGCCGACGGGGAAACCCCTCGGCCTGTGGGCTCCCGGCGTCGACGTGCGTGCGGGCCGGCCGACCCGCATCGGCGCCGCGCCGTAGCAACCGGGGTCCGCCCGGTTCTCATCCACGCGTCCCGGCCGCGTCGAATACCTTGATGATGGCAGGCAAATGCCGGCCGAATACCGATGCGATAGCCCGAGGTGGGTCATGGACCGATTGCCACTTGACGTGAAACTGAAGGCCCCGTTCCTGGTGGCGGCCTTCCTTTCGTTTCTCTTCTCCGTCTACCTGTACTTCATCGACGACAACCCGCAGGCCGGCATCTTCGTCGGACTCTGGGTGCCCTCGATCCATTCGTTGGGCGCGCTGCTCCTCGCCGGATTCCGGTCGCCGGACGGTGAGTCATGAGTGAGACCGTCATCTTCATCATCGGCTCGATCGTGTGGGCTATCACGGTCGCTGGGACCGTCCTGGCCGGTGGCTATCTGCTGGGTGACTCGCGCCGGGCGCAGGTGAAACGTCGGTCGGACGGCGCTGACGATCAGGGGGACTGACCGGCCGGACGGGCCCCCGGGTACCACCGCCGCGCCACCGGTGTAGGTTCTACTGACGTGCTGACCGGTCAACGGGTTTTGGTGACCGGAGCCACCGGTCAGGTGGCCCGCCCCATCGCCGAGCAGCTCAACGCCCGCAACGAGGTCTGGGCTGCGGCTCGCTTTCGTGATCGAGAAGCGAAGGCCGAGCTCGAGGCGGCAGGGGTCCACACCGCACCGTTCACCCTGGGCGAGCCGGAGCTGTCCCACCTTCCCGACGTGGATTACGTGATCCACTGTGCGGCCAACGTGGCACCGAAGTCCGCCGACCGGGGGATCGCCATCAACGCCGAGGGCACCGGGTTCCTGATGGAGCGCTACGGCGACGCCTCGGGGTTCTTCCACATGTCGTCGTCGTCGGTCTACCGGGCCGGACCCGATCCGACCACGCCGTTCCACGAGGGCGACCCGCTGGGAGGGGAGGCGTCGTATTCGCCGCACTATGCGATGAGCAAGCTCGCCTCCGAGGCGGTGGTGCGGTTCCAGTCCCGCCGGTTGGGCCTGCCCACCGTCATCGCTCGGCTCAACGTCGCGTACGGCACCAGCGGTCACGGGGGCCTGCCGATGGTGCTCTACGAGTTCCTCCGCAACGGCATGCCGTACGCGAAGCGTCCCGGTGTCGACAGCTGGTGCTCGCCGATCCACGAGGATGACATCGTCCAGCAGGTCCAGGGTCTGCTGGACCATGCCGAGGTCGGGGGACGGGTCGTCAACCTCGGCGGCGACGAGGTGGTCGCCATCGAGGAGATCATCAGCTTCCTCGAGGAGCTGACCGGGCTGGAGATGCAGGTCGAAGAGGCCGAGCGCGCCGCGTGGGAGACCCAGGTGCTGGATCCGACCCTTCGGCGCGAGCTGGCCGGGCCCTGCGGGGTCACCTGGCGGGACGGGGTCCGTCGCTCCCTGGCAGAGCGGTTCCCGGACGCCATCGCCGAGTAGGCGGGCGGTCAGGTCGGCGGGTGATCGATCGGATCGCGTTCCGGCGGGGCGTCGAGACCGTCGACGCGGATCAGGGTGCCAGCTCGTAGGTGTCCATCAAGCCCAGGACCTCGTCCCACACCGCGGTGAAGCGGTCCGGGTCCACGTGGGGTCGGCGCACCATCTGGAGCGCGAACTCGGCCTGCTTTTCGCTCGTGGTCGACTTCCCCTGCAGGCGGGTGGCGCCGGCCGAGAAGTCCCGGACCAGCACGTCGAAGATCTGCTCCATGGTTTCGGGTGCGATGCCGTGCAGCTCGACCGCTTCGAGGATGAGCTGGCCGTAGACGACGAGGGAGAACAGCTCGCCGAGCGCGAGCAGGAAGTCGATGTCGGCGGCCTGGCCGTCGTCGGGGGCTGCGGCTTCCAGCATCGTGCGGAACGTCTCGACCTGGCTGCGGAACACGGTGACGTTGGGCGAGTCGAACCGGTCGAACGTCGCGGCCCAATCGTGGAAGCGGATCTTGCCGAGGCCGCGGGTGGGCGCCTGCTCGAACAGGTACGCGTCGTGGCCGTGGTCCCGTCGGACCGGCACCTCGGGGTACTCGGCCGGGTTGAAGAAGTAGTTGGGCATGAACTTCACGATCAGCGCGATGTTGACGTGGACCGTGCCCTCCAACTTGGGCAGCGCCCGGATGTGGCGGGCGGCCATGTTGAAGTAGGTGTCCTTCTCGAAGCCCTTGGCGGCGATGACGTCCCAGAGTGCGTTGATGACGTGCTCGCCCTCGGTGGTGACCTTCATCTTCACCATCGGGTTGTAGAGCAGATAGCGCCGGTCGTCGTCCGAGGCCGATCGCATGTAGTCGCTGGCCCGGGACGCGAACAGCTTCATGGCGGTGAGCCGAGCGTAGGCGTCGACGAAGAGCTGGCGGACGTGGGCGAAGTCGGTGACCAGCCCGCCGTAGAGCTCGCGGTGGCCGGCGTGGTTGATCGCCTCGTACATCGCGTGGGTACCGATGCCGATCGACGCCCACCCGAGGTTGTACTTGCAGACGTTGATCGTGTTGAGGGCGACGTTCCAGGCCTCGGGGCCGCGAACGAGGATCTCGGCGTCGGAGATGGGGTAGTCCTCGAGCCGGAAGGCGGACACGAACATGGGCGAGTGGACGGTGTTCTTCTCCAGGACGTACTCGACGCGCTGTGGTTCGACCACGAAGAACACGTACTCGTCCTCGCCGGTCTCATCGTTCTCGACCTTGCCGAACACCGAGACCAGGGCAGCCTCGTTGCCGTTGCCGATGTAGTACTTCGCACCGTTGGCGACGTAGCCGGTGTCGGTCCTGGTCAGCCGCATCTCGCTGGAGTAGATGTCGGCGCCGTGCTGCTGCTCGGAGAGGCCGAAGGCGAAGATGCCGCCCTCGCTCAGGAGCTGGGCGGCGCGCCGCTTCACGGCCTCGTTCTCGCCCATCCAGATCGGACCCAGGCCCAGCATCGAGACCTGCCAGGCGTACCAGTAGCCCAGGCTGTAGAACGCGGTGATCTCGTTGAAGTGGCAGTTGCGCCAGGTGTCCCAGCGGGCGTCGTCGCCGTACCCGGCGGGGGTCATCAGCGTCGCGAACGCGCCCGATTCGCCCAGGAACCGGCAGAAGTCGTCGTACCAGACGCCGGCGTTGTCGTCGCCGGTGATGCGCTCCTTCCCCAGCGACTCGAAGTAGGCGATCGTCGCCTCCATCAGCGCTCGCGAGTCGTCGTCGAGCTCGGCGGGATCGTAGGCGTGCGGGTTGAGCAGGATTCCTGGATGCGGACTCATCGTCATTCCTTGTCAGGTGGCGGTGGGGAAGTCGAGGGTGCCGTCGGGGCGGATGCCCCGGGCGTGTGGATCGGGCCAGCGTTCGGTCACGGCCTTGGTGCGGGTGCAGAAGCGCACGCCGTCCGCGCCGTGCATGTGGAGGTCACCGAAGAGGGAGTCCTTCCAGCCGCCGAACGAGAAGTACGCCATCGGGACGGGGATGGGCACGTTGATCCCGACCATGCCGACGGTGCAGTCGCGCTGGTAGGCGCGTGCGGCCCCTCCGTCGTTGGTGAAGATCGCGGTGCCGTTGCCGTAGGGGTTGTCGTTCACCAGCTGCAGCGCCTCGTCGTACGAGTCGACCCGCACGACGCACAGCACCGGTCCGAAGATCTCGTCCAGGTAGATCTTCATGTCGGCCGTCACGTGATCGAACAGGCAGGGGCCCAGCCAGTACCCGTCGGGGTGGCCTTCGACCGACAGGCCGCGGCCGTCGCGCACCAGCGTGGCCCCTTCGGCCACGCCCAGGTCCACGTAGCCCCGCACCCGGTCGCGATGGACGTCGGTGACCAGCGCCCCCATGTCGACCGGCTGGTCTCCCAGCCCCGGTCCGACGCGGAGGGCGTCGACGCGTTGGGCGATCGCGGGCACGAGACGGTCGCCCACGTCGCCGACGGTGACCACGACCGAGATGGCCATGCAACGCTCGCCGGCCGACCCGTATCCGGCGTTGACCGCGGCGTCGGCGGCCAGGTCGATGTCGGCGTCGGACAGGACGACCATGTGGTTCTTGGCGCCACCCAGCGCCTGCACGCGCTTGCCGGCCGCCGTGCCCGTCTCGTAGACGTGTCGGGCGATGGGCGTGGAGCCGACGAAGCTGACGGCGCCGACGTCCGGATGCTCGAGGAGTCCGTCGACGGCGGTGGCGTTCCCTTGCAGGACGGTGAAGACGCCGGGGGGAAGGCCGGCGTCGGCGAAGAGCTCGGCCGTACGGATCGAGACCGACGGGTCCTTCTCGCTGGGCTTGAGTACGAAGGTGTTGCCGCAGGCGATGGCGACGGGGAACATCCACATGGGCACCATCGCCGGGAAGTTGAAGGGGGTGATGCCGGCGAGGACGCCGAGCGGCTGGCGGACGCTGTACGCGTCGACCCCGGTGGAGACGTCCTGTGAGTGCTCACCCTTGAGGAGGTGCCCGAGCCCGCAGGCGAAGTCGACGATCTCGATCCCCCGGCCCACCTCGCCCAGGGCGTCGCCCAGCACCTTGCCGTGCTCGGCCGAGATGATCCGGGCGAGGTCGGTCCGGTGCCGGTCGAGGAGATGGCGGAACGCGAAGAGCACCTCGGTGCGTCGTGCCAGCGAGGTGTCGCGCCAAGCGGGGAACGCCGCGACGGCCGACGCCACCGCCCGATCGAGGTCGGAGGCGTCGGCGATGGCCACGTCCGCGGTGACGGCCCCGGTCGCCGGGTCGGTGATGGGAAGGCGCTCGGGCCCGGCGCCGAGGGTTGCCCTTCCATCGATCCAATGAGGGACGGTCTCCACGGGCGGCATCGAGGTCAGGCCGGCGGCTTGCGGGCGATGACCAGGCCGAGGTCGCGCACGTTGATGGGGATCTCGGCCCGTGTCAGCCGGTCGCTTCCTTCGATGGTCTTCTCGACCCGGTCGTTGACCGCCGCCGGCGTGTAGTGCTTCCCGATGGTTCGGGTCAGCCAGAGCAGGGACAACCTGCGGGTCGGGTTGAGGTAGTCGATCACGTCGAACCCACCCTTCTCGACGAAGGCCGGCAGGGTGGTGCGGTCGAAGTACCAGAAGTGGTCGGGAACGAAGTGCCGATGCCGGCTGCGCATGATCCGCACCAGCGGTGAGTCGATGCTGGGGATCTCCATGACCAGCAGCCCCCCGGGCTTGAGCACGCGATGGATCTTCGCCAGCTCGGCCAGTGGCTCGTCGACGTGCTCGAAGACCTGGAGACTGGTGACGACATCGAAGGACTCGGGCTCGAACGTGTCCTCGCGGAGGTAGTCGGGGCGCACGTCCAGGCCCAGCTCCTCGCGGGCGTACAGCGCATGCCCCGGCGTGGGCTCGATGCCCGAGACGTCCCAGCCCCGGTCGCGGGCGGCGGAGAGGAAGAACCCCCAGCCGGCGCCGAAGTCGAGGAGCCGCCCGGGGGGTGTGGCGTGCTCGGCGATGCGGTCGAGGGTCGCGGCGTAGTTGCGTTCGAGGGTCTCGCGCTCGTCCAGGCTGATCTGGAGCCACGTGTGCTCCCACGATCCCTCGAGGTCGGCCAGGTCGGAGCTCTCCCGCAAGCGCTCCATCGTCGCGAGGTCATCGTCGCTGAAGTTGAGGCCCCGGATCTCGACCGGGGAGGCGTACACGAGCCCGCAGCGACGGCACCGGACGATCGGGCCGGGGCTCAGGTTGGCCTCGTAGAGCGGCTCGGCGTCGTCGACTTCGCAGATCGCACAGGGCACCACTTCGGGTGGCACGAACTTCCAGTGGTCCCAGGAGAACCCCTTCTTGGCCAGGGCCTTCTCACGCCGGGCGGAGACCTCGCGCGTGGCGGGCTGGGCGTGGGGTTGGGAGGTGCTCACAGACGGGTTCCGGGTTGGGGCAGAACGGTACCGATCCGCTCGATGGGCGGCAAAGCGACCGTCCCGGGTTCGGCGCGTCGGCTCTTGTCGCCCTCTCGTGCCGTGGCACGGACCACGTACGCTGAGCGGATGGGTGTCCGGGCCGTGAGTGTCGCCGTCCTGCTGGTGACGATGGTCGGGTGCACCAGCGGGTCGACCGACGGCGCGGGGACCGTCGCGACGGCGAGCACGGTCGCGTCGAGCCTGGCCTCACCGGCGACCACACCGCCGACGTCCAGCGTGGCCACCTCGACGACGTCGACGCTTGGGACGACACCGATCACCACGGTGCCGTTCGACGGGACGGCGTGTGTGCCGGTACCGGCGGAGTACGGCGACGCCGATCCTCCGTCGCAGGCCTCAGCCGGTGTCTCGGGTCCGCTCCGCGTGAGCTTCGTCGGCGATCAGTGGGCCCTCGCCGACGGTCACGTCTGGGTCGGCAGTGCCGCCAATGGTGCTCCCGAAGTCGCCGAGCCCGTGCCGCCCTCTGGTTCCGGTGACCCGACGGCGCTGGTCCACGTCGACCCGACCTGCGAGAGGCTCATGATCCGTGGAGGCCCCGAGTTGCTGACGCTTGGATGCGGCGACCAGCGGTTCTTGTCCGGCATGCTCCCGGGTCCCTGCTGGGTGTCGCGCCACGATTCCGCCACGGGCGAGGTCCTGATGACCACGGGGCCCTACACCGAGGTCTTCGACGTCCGGTGGGCCGGGAACGACGTGGTCCTGAGGACCATCGACCGGCTGGCGGTGCCTGCCCGCGGCTGGGTGAGGACCGGAGAGTTCCTGATAACGGGGAGTCTGGAGGGGACCACCTGGGGCGTGGATGGCGCGGTGTATCAGATGCACCAGGACAACACGCTTCACCGGTACGACCTGGACGGCGGCGCAACGGTCTCCCGCAGGGTCAACTCCTACGACCAACGCGTCCTCGGAGTGCACGATTCGGGGCTCCTGGTCGAGCGACGGCTGACCGACCAACCGCCGAGCTACGAGCTGGCGGTCTGGGATCCCGACACGCTGGAGGAATCGTCCGTCCGCCCGGTTTCCGGCCCGGCGACCCTGCTGGACACGGGGGAGGTGGTCGCGCAGCACGCTCGGGGAGGCGAGATCGGATGGGAGCCCTTCACGACGGACCTGTGGCTGCACGACGTCGCGACGGGTGAGGAGACGTTGATCGCATCCGTCGATGAGAACATCGCCCAACGCTCGTCCTGGCCGACGTACCGGCCCCGGGCCATCCTCGACGGCGCGCTGGTCCTCGGCCGTGCCTTCTGATCAGCCGCGTCAGATCCGGTCGGTCTCGCGCAGGTAGGTGAGGGCGGCCCAGCCGGGAAGGATCGGGAGCCAGAAGGTGACGAAGCGGTAGAGAAAGACGGCGGGAACGACGACGTTGGCGTCCTCGATGGTGCCGAATGCAGCGATCAGCGCGGCCTCGGCGGCTCCCAGGCCGCCGGGCGTCGGCGCGGCGCTGGCGACGGCGCTCGCGGTGAGGAACAGCAGTCCGACGATCGGCAGCGCCGCAGTGGACCCGAACGCCTCCAGGCTGGCGACCATCGCCGCGAGGTAGGACAGGGTGATCACGGCCGAGCCCCCGAACAGCAGCGCCAGGCGGCCCGGGCTGCGGCTGATCTCCTTGATGGCGGACCAGCCCGTGCGAAGCTGGGGAAGGACGCGGCCGACGAGCAGTCGGCGGCTGTAGGGCAGGACGACCGACCCACCGATGAGGCCGACCGCCACGGCCAGGGCCAGCACGATGCTGCGGGTCGACGGGATCGGGACGCCGTTGGAGCCACGGTTCTCACTGGCCAGCAGCAGGAACCCCAGCGTGAGCAGCAGGTGGACGACCACGCCGGCGACGGCATTGATGGCGACGGCCGAGACGCTGATGGCGGTCGCGACGCCCTGACGCTGGAAGTAGCGGATGTTGGTGGCGAAGCCGCCCACCTTGGCGGGTGTGACCCGGTTGGCGAACGAGGAGGCCAGCTGAGCGAGCAGCGCCGGGGCGAATTTCAGCCGGATCGGGATGGCGCCGAGGAGCGCCGCCGTGGCCGCAACGTAGGTGAGGAACGAGAAGGCCACGGCGATGCCGGCCCACGGCACCGACGCGTCCTTGGCCTGGCCCCACACGTCGTCGAAATCGGCCAGTTGGGGGACGAGGAAGTACGCGCTGAGCCCGATCGTGGCCAGGACGAACAGGGTCTTGCCGCTGACGCGCTCCAGCTTGACCGGCTCCTCGGCGGGCACGCCGCACTGGTCGACCAGGAGCTCCCGGATCGGGGCGAGCCCCTTCGCTCCGCCGACGGCCTGGCGGGTGGCGGAGCTGAGGGCCAGGGGCTGGAGCCAGGGCATGGCACGCTCGAGCTCTTCCAGCCCGGTGGCGACGTGGGCGGCGGCGACGGCGCGCTCGGGTCCGACCAGCGCTGCGGTCGAGGCGAGGAGCTCGGCGACATCGGTACCGAGGAGCTGATCGGCGGCCGCCAGCTCGGCGAATCCGAAGTCGATCAGCCACGGCCGGTTCTCGGCGTCGAGGAAGAGGTTGGCCAACCGCAGATCGCGGTGGGCGATCCGCTTCGCGTGCAGCGCGCTCACCATCGACCAGATGGCCACGAGGACCTCGTCGTCGATGTGGTCGACCTGGTCCGCCGTCGAGCCGTCGACGGCCTCGTAGGCCAACACCATGCCGTCGACGCCTGCATCGGTGACACCCAGGGTCCTCGGGGTGCGGATCCCGAGCGCCGCGGCCTGTAGCGAGACCAGGGCCTCGTGCTCGACCAAACGCCGAAGGCTCACGAACGGTCGATGGTCACCGGTCTTGCGCAGTCGGAGCCAGCGGTAGGCCCGGAACAGCAGGTCGGCGCTTCGTTCGTCTCGTCCCAGCGCCTTGACGAAGACGCGATCACCGGTCGGACCGATGCCCACCCACGGCGCCGACCCGCGGGCATCGACGCTCAGGTGGCGCAGGTTGGTCAGCTCGAGTCCGATCGAATCCAACGCCAAGGTGATGTCGCGTGCGTTGGGGGAGAGGTCGTTGCGCCCGAAGGCCAGCAGCAGGGCGGACGCGACGAAGATGCCGGCCCCGACGTCGGCGACCACGCTCAGCGCCGGAACCCCGGCTGCCAGCACGGAGATGGCGGTGTACAGCCCGAGAAGGATGCCGAGTCGTCGGACGATGGCGTTCCGGAGGAACGACGCGGCGACGGCCAGCATGGCGACCGCGCCGGCCAGCAGGGGATCGCCGGGGCGCAACTGGCCGTCCCACCCTCGGAAGGGGAACGTGGGGGCCTCGGCGTCGAAGGCCCGGCGGACCGGGTCGTCGACCAGGCCGTAGATGAACTCACCCAGCGCCACGCTGATCGCCGCGGCGGCTGCGAACCCGACGGCCAGGAGTGCGAAGCGCCGATACCGGGTCGTGACCAGCGCCCATCCGAGAGCGCCGCCGGCCCCCGCGATCACCGCCACGGCCAGCGCGGTGGCCGGGATGTCGTCCATCCAGCTCGGAAGGCTCGCGATGGCGTCGGCACCGTCCTCGCTCAGCCCGAGGAACGCCGAGTCGAGGACGTTCGCCGTGGCGATGCCGCCGAGCATCAGAACGACACCGACGATCAGCCGCAGGACGTCGACGGGCGAGCGGACGTGAGGTCGGCGGGGTCGTGCCTCGGGCGCCGTCGAAGGAGGCCTCGCCGTCGGCGGAGCCGGGTCGTCGCTCATGGGACGGGAGCATCCTCGTCGGCCTCGGCCAGCCGGTTCAGGACGGTGAGCCAGAGCACCGTGCCGAACGCCGTGCCGATCGCGGCGCCGGCGATGACGTCGAGGACGTTGTGCTCGCCGAAGTAGAGCCTGGCGATCGCGACGACGACCGCCCAGAGCAGCGGGAGCACACGCCAGCGGCCGGGCAGAAACGCCGTCACGAGTACGGCCAGAGCGAACGCGGTGGTGGCGTGCCCGGAGGGGAAGCTGAGCCCCTCGAAGGCCGTGCCGCGCACAAGGATCTCGGGACCCACCGACGTGAAGGGTCGCTCTCGCTCGACGAGCTGTTTGACCAGGCCCTTCTCGAAGATGAGCTTGAGGGGAAGGACCAGGAGGAACGGGATCAGGTACTGCCAGTGACGGGTGAGGGCGGCGATCACGAGACCGACGGCGATCGGGGCGGCGAGGAGTCCGGCCTGTTGGAGCACCCACATGATCGGTTCCAGCTGGTCGGGCCAGCCGTTGAAGAACTCGAGGACGGAGACCTCCCAGTCGGGCACGTCACCATTCGCGGCGAGGAGCGAGCTCACGATCAGGACCACGAGCGACACGGCGACGACGGCGACCGCCGGTCCGGTGGACAGGGTGTGGCACGTCAGAATCGGCCGGTGGCGGTCGGTTGCTGCTGCGCTGGCGCCAGGGCTGGAGATGACACGAGAACCTACACGGCCCGCCTTCCATTCCTCCCGGGTCGAGCGCTGACGGCACCGCCTCGGAGAGCGGTCGGGCTGGCTAGGGTCCGTCGTCCATGAAACGTTCCGAGAAGGCAGATCGCATCGGTGAGATCCTCGACGATCTCTACCCGGCGCCGCCCGTTCCGCTGGACCACACGGACCCCTACACGCTCCTGGTGGCGGTGGCGTTGTCGGCGCAGACCACGGACAAGAAGGTGAACGAGGTGACGCCCGCCCTGTTCGCCGTGGCCGATACCCCCGAGGCGATGGCGGCCCTGTCTCCTGAGCGGATCCTCGAACTGATCCGCGAGATCGGCCTGGCACCGACCAAGGCCCGCAACCTCTCGAAGATGGCGTTCCAGATCATGGAGGACGGGGGGGAGGTCAGGCCGGACTGGGACTTCCTCGAGTCACTGGCCGGCGTCGGTCACAAGACCGCCAGCGTGGTCATGGCGCAGGCGTTCGGCGTGCCCGCCTTTCCGGTGGACACCCACATTCATCGGCTCGCGGCCCGGTGGGGGCTTTCCAACGGGACCACGGTCGAACGAACCGAGCGGGACCTGAAGGCCGTCTTCCCCGAGGACACCTGGAACCGACGGCACCTCCAGATCATCTTCTTCGGGCGCGAGTGCTGCCCGGCTCGCCATCACGATCTGACGGCCTGCCCGATCTGCTCGTGGGCCGCAACGAAGAAGCGGATCCGGGACGAAGCCCGCTCCTGAGAGCGTCGCCCGGCTCTTCGGCGACGCGAGCGGCTACGAGGAGGTGACCGGGAGGCCCGCCTGTTGCCAGGCGGCGATACCTCCGTCGATCTCGGTGACGTCGGTGAAGCCCATCTGTCGCATGAGGACGAGGGTCTCGCCGCTGCGGTTCCCCGACCGGCAGTAGAGGAGGTACGGCGTGTTGCCGTCGAGCTGCGCGAGCTGGTCGGCGAAATCGGGGGCGTAGAAGTCGACCATCACGGCGCCGTCCAGGTGCCCCTCGGCGAATTCCTCCGGTGTCCGCACGTCCAGGACGACGAGCCCGTCCGGCGGATCCTCGTGGATGGCGGCCGCTTCGTCGGCGCTGACCGTGGTGAGCTCGGCGTTGGCCTGGTCGGTCGGCCCGGACGGTTCGGCCGCTGAGGACCCCTCCGTGTCGCCGCCGCACCCGGCGGCGATCAATCCGAGGGTGAGCGCGAGAACGAGAAGGGAGCGGAGGGGGAGTCGCATGCGCCGAATCGTACGGTCACCGGTCGGGGAAGGCCTTGTCGGGGACGTCGCAGCGAACTCCCTCAAGCCCGGCGCCGATCGCGTCGATGCCATGGGGTTGGACGCGACAGGGAGGACCCGTGCGCGATGCAAGCTGAGGTAGCCGTGGCACCGGCCGAGTCCGGGCCCGAGGCGGATCCCGTCGCGCTGGAGCGACGGGGTCGCCGGTGGTTGATCTGGTCGTTCATCTTCTGTCCGTGTCATCTCCCGATCTCGATGGCCGTCCTCGCGGCGATCTTCGGCGGCAGCGCGTTCGGTGCGCTCATCGGACGCAACACGCTCGGTGTCGGCCTCGTGCTCGGCGCGATCTACGCGATCGGCGTGGGGATCGGCTTCCGGTACCTGCGGGCGGCGGCGGCCGGCAAGGACTGCAGCGGCGGTGCCTGCGAGGTGCCGCCGCTGCCGAGGGTGTGATCCAGCCTCAGCTCAAGGTTCGCCATCTCGGTGGGGCCGACCCGGATCGCTCCATCGCTGAGTAGTCGGTGTCGATTCCTGGGTAGTCGGTACTCAGGACCTGCGATCCTTCGCCGGCCAGGCTGGCGGAGGCCGGGCGCCCGTGCCGGGCCAGAGCATTCGAGGACCACCGATGCGCATCACGGAACGTTCGATCTTCACCGTCGCCTGGTGGGTGGGCCTGTGTGCTCTCGTGGTGGTGGTCGTGACCGGGGTCTGGCTGAGCTTCGCCTACAGGCCGTCGGCTGCAGATGCTTGGGACGATCTCGGTATGGGTGGAACCGGTCCCAGCGCGACGCTGACCTCGCTCCACCTGGCGGCGGCCTGGACGCTTGCGGGCTCGGCCGCCGTCGGCGCCCTCGTCGGGCTGCTCGATCTCCGCCGGGGCCTCTCGCCCCGGGTCGCCATGGTGCTGACCGTGCCGGCGGTCTGGCTCTCCTTCCAACTCGGCCGCCTGCTCCCGTGGGAGCAGCTCGCGCTGTGGGCGGTGGTGCCGCCATCCGGCCTTTCGGGGGTCAATGTACGTGCCATTCTCCGGGACGACATCCGCTTCCTCCTCGTCGACGGGCGGGAGGTCGATCCCGATGTCTACCTGGCCGCGGTCCTCGCGCACTTCGTGGTCGCCGCGATCCTCGTGGCCGGCTGGGTGACGCTGGGCGCGATCGGATCGGCCGGGCGGGTGCGTCGCTCGCAGCAGCGGACGGGTCAGGTCGAGGACCGACCGGACCGACCCCTGAGTCGTGCCGGCCCGGGTTCCGGGTAGCGGCGCTCATGCCTTCGGCGTGCGATGATCGCGCCGTGACCGACTGGCTCGACCTCAGCCGCCGGGCCGCGTTCGAGAGCCACCGCATCGTCGGATGGATCTTCTGGGACGAACGGGCCATCGAGAACTATGCGGCGCTCGGTGTCCCCGACGGTGCCGGCTACTACGTGGCCACCAGGGCCGCGCCCCTGGCGGCGGCCGGTACCCAGGCGGTGGTCGCTGCGTTCTACTCGATCCACCCGGAGTTCATCGGGGTCTGCCTCGAGCTGTGCCGGCAGCACACGACGTTCGAGCGCGCCGCGGCGGCCCGAGACGACGCCGTGGCGGCGGGTCTCCGGGCGTACACCCCTGAGATCTGCGACCACCTGGGGTCCTTGGCCGATCCCCTGTGGGAGGCCGCCGACGCACTTCCGGCCTCGGGTCGGGTGTTGTTCGCCGCTCACCGGGACTGGCCGCGTCCAGCGAACGACGATCTGCTGTCGGCGTGGCTGGCCCTGAACGCGATCCGCGAGTTCCGGGGCGATACCCACTGGGCCATCCAGATCGCCGAGGAGCTCTCGGGGCCGATGGCCGGCATCCTCGACAACGCGTTTCGCAGCTACGACGGCGACTGGATCCCCCGCAGCCGGGGAGCGGATGACGCCGCGTTGAACGATGCCTACCGCCAGCTGGAGGAGCGCGGTCTTGCGGTCGACGGCGCGGTCAACGACGCCGGCATCGCCTACCGGCGCGAGCTGGAGGACCGACTGGATCGCATGACGATCCCGGCGTGGCAGGCCTTGGGTGCCGATCGGACCCGGCAGTTGGTCGAGCTGCTCGAACCGGTGAGCGATCGGTACATCGCCCGGATCGACGCGACCGCCGGTGCCAACTGGATGCCGGCGGGTCGCACCCGGCTCTGGAGGGCGTGAGGCCGATGCCGGCGGCTGGCCCCGTCTCCCTATCATGCGCTGCATGACGCCGTCCCGTTCGATCGTGCGAGGATGAGCCTCCCACCGCCCCCTCCGCCGCCGCCGGGCGGTGGTCCGTACGGCACGTCGTTCCCGCCGCCGGCGCCCCCAGCGCCTCCGCCACCGCCCACCGGCGGGTGGGGATCGTTGCCGCCACCTCCGGGTGGGCCGGGCGGCGCAAGCTCGAGCCGCACGACCCGCAACGTCCTGATCGGCGTCGGGGTGGTCGCCGTGCTGCTCGTCCTGGTTGCGCTCGCCTTCGGTCGCGACGGTGGCGGAAGCGACGATGTCGCGACCGCCCTCGACCCCTTCGACCCCGGCGCCACCCTTCCCGACCCCGGTTCCGGGCCGTTCGGGTTTCCCGGCCCGGGTGGCGGTCTGCCCTTCCGTCCCGACAGCGTGGCGGTCGGCGCCGGATCGGTGTGGGTGTCCGACTCGGCCTGCGGCGTCATCGTCCAGATCGATCCCGAGACCGAGACGGTGGTGGACAGCATCGACATCGGGGGATCGGCATCGGGCGTGACGTTCGCCGAGGGCTCGGTCTGGGTCGGCAACCGCTCGACGTCCACGGTCGTACGGCTCGACCCCGAGACGAACCGCGTGCGGGCCACGATCTCGGTCCCGGGGAGCCCCCTCGGCCTTGCGTCGGGAGACGGAACCGTCTGGGCGGTCGACTCCTCCGGCGGGACGGTCCACCGCATCGATCCGGTGACCGATCAGGTCGTGTCCACCGTGACCGTCGGTGAGGACCCGCACTATGTCGCCGTCAACGACGGCGCGGCGTGGGTGACCAACGTCGTGAGCGGGTCGGTGTCCAGGATCGATCCGGCGACCGACGAGGTGGTTGCGACGGTCCAGACCGAGATCGGCGCGCTGCACGTCATCGAGGCGCAAGGCAGCGTGTGGGTGACCAACAGCCTCAGCGGGGACGTGTCGCGGATCGACCGTCGAACGAACCGGGTCGAGGCCACGATCGAGGTCGAGTCCAGTCCGCACGCGCACGCGTTCGCGGCGGGCAGCGTGTGGGTCGGCACCGAGTCGGGCCGGCTGTCCCGTATCGATCCGGCGACCAACCAGGCGACGACCGTCGACGGTGCGGACTTCGACTCGATCGACATGGCCGTCGACGGCAATGACGTCTGGGTCGCCGACGGGTCGAACGGGACGGTGGTGCGTTTCGACGCCGCGTCGGAGACCGTGGCGACGACGATCGACCTCCTGGAGTTCGGCGACTGCGAGACGTTCCGCAACGAAGCGGTGACCCCGCCGGATCAACCCTCGTCGGTGTAAGGGCGCTACCGGGGCTCACCCGTGGTGCGGATCGCAGGGTGCGAGCCGGAGCGGAAGCGCAAGCCGAGCTCGAGAGCGACGGCGGCCAGGACGGCGCCGGTCGTGTTCGCCAGGAGGTCCCAGGCGGTGTCGTCGGTGAGGTGGGTGCCGGCGAGCTGGTCGTAGCCCAGCTCCAGAAGCTCCAACCCGTGGAGAGGTGGGCCGCGCCCGACTACCAGTCCGCCGCGATGTACTTGGTCTCCAGGAACTCCATCATCCCCTCGTGGGAGCCCTCCCGGCCGATCCCGGACTGCTTGACGCCACCGAAGGGGGCCGCCGGGTCGGAGTAGAAGCCCCGGTTGATGCCCACCATGCCGTACTCCATCGCTTCGGACACCCGCATCGCCCGGCCGAGATCTCGGGAGTAGACGTAGCCGGCCAGCCCGTGGATGGTGTGGTTGGCGAGGACGACGGCCTCGTCGTCCGTGGCGAACGAGGTGATCGGCGCGATCGGTCCGAACACCTCGCGCTGCAGGATGGGGTCGTCGTGGCCGACGTTCGTCAGCACGGTCGGCGCGAAGAAGAAGCCGGGCGAGTCGGGGGCCGCACCGCCGGTGGCGACCGTCGACCCTGCGCTGGTGGAGATCTCGACCGATTCCTCCATGTCGGTCTGGGCACGGAGGTTGACCAGGGGACCGAGCTCGACACCGGGGTCCAGGCCCGACCCCACCACCAATCCACGCATGGCAGCAGAGAGCTGCTCGGTGAACTCGCCGACCACGGCCTCGTGCACCAGGAAGCGGTTGGCGGCGACGCAGGACTGGCCGCCGTTGCGCATCTTGGCGATCATCGCCCCGGCGACGGCCGACTCGATGTCCGCGTCGTCGAACACGACGAACGGAGCGTTGCCGCCGAGCTCCATCGAGGAGTTGACGACCGTCTTCGAGGCTTCGGCCAGCAGCACCCGTCCCACCTCGGTCGAACCCGTGAACGACACGAGCCGGACCCGATGGTCGCCCAGCATGGCGGATGCCACGTCCGACGACCGGGTCGAGGGCATCACGTTGAGGACGCCGTCGGGGAGGCCGGCGTCGGCGAGCAGGGCGGCGATGGCCAGGGCGGTGAGCGGGGTGTCCGACGCGGGTTTGAGGATCATCGTGCACCCGGCCGCGATGGCGGGGGCGATCTTGCGCGTGGCCATGGACGCGGGGAAGTTGAACGGTGTGATCAGCAGGGAGACGCCGACCGGCTGGTGGATCGAGATGATGCGCTTGTCGCCGGCCGGCGCGGTGAGGACGGCGCCGTGGTTGCGCACGGCCTCCCCCGAGTACCAGCGGAAGAACTCGGCGGCGAAGACCGCTTCACCCTTGGCCTCGGCCAGGGGCTTGCCCATTTCCTGGACGATCAGCTGGGCGATCTCGTCGCTGCGGGCCACCATCAGGTCGTACGCGCGCCGGAGCAGCTCGCTGCGCTCCTGCGGGGATGTCGACGACCAGGGCGGGGCGGCGGAGGCGGCGGCGTCGACCGCAGCGCGGGCGTCGTCGGTCGTGCCGTTGGCCACCGTTGCGAGGGGCTCGGCGGTGGCCGGATCGAGGACCTCGATGGTCCCGCCGTCGCTGGACGCCCGCCACTCGCCCCCGATCGACAGGCCGGTCTGGCCCCTGGCGACAAGGTCGGTGAGGAGACTCATGGTCGGTCCTTTCGGTTCACGAGGTGTAGCCCTGGGTACGGTCGTTCTCGACCGCGGCCGCGGTCGCGGCGTTCGGGA
This sequence comes from uncultured Acidimicrobiales bacterium, assembly GCA_963697385.1. GTDB lineage: Bacteria > Actinomycetota > Acidimicrobiia > Acidimicrobiales > CAWCAL01 > CAWCAL01. The sequence goes on along the minus strand of CAVONU010000001.1, from coordinate 47,371 downwards.
GGTCCGTAGCCTCCGCCACCGGGGAGCTCGAGGACGACGTGGCGCTCAGCCGGCACGGTCTGCTTCCCCTTCGACCGGAACGGCGAGCCGTCGTCGAGGGAGACCCTTCCGGGTGCACCGTCGGCGCCACCGGCCCGGCCCTTCGCCGGATGGTCGACGCGATCGAACATGGCCGAGAACTCCAGCTGGTAGCCGTCGGTCGCTCCGATCTCGATGACCTGGCCGAGCCCGCCGCGGAACTGGCCGGCACCGCCGCTGCCGTCGCGGATCTCCTTACGCCAGATGACGATGGGCCCGACCTGCTCGGTCGCCTCGGCGCTCATCGTCATCACGCCGGACGGAAACGCCGTGGCGGTGAGTCCGTCGAGCTGGGGTCGGGCTCCGCTGCCACCGCTGTTGAACATCAGGACCTCGACCGGCGGCAGGGGGTGGGCGATCGGGTCGACGCTGCGGGCGCTGGCCTGGAAGTTCCACAGTGCGCCGGCCCCCTCGGCCGGGATCCGGTCGGGCACGGCGAGCGCGAGCGCACCGAGGCACAGGTCGGTGACGAAGTGGCCGATCACGTGCCGGACGGAGACCGGGTCGGGCGCGACGGCGTTGAGGATGACGCCCGGGGGAGCGCTCACCGTGAACGGTGCGAGCGAGGCGAAGTTGTTCGGCAGCTCGGGAGCCAAGGCGACGAACATGCCGTAGGTGAAGTAGGCCTGGGCGTAGACGATCGGGACGTTGATCCCGAAGCGGCTGATGGGCGACGTCCCCGTGAAGTCGGCGTGCATGCCGTCATCGCTGACGGTGAGGGTGACGGCGAGGTGGACCGGCCGGTCGTAGCCGTCGACGTCCATCGCGTTCCGGTACGTTCCGTTGGGGACGCCGTCGAGTGCGTCGTGAACGGCGCGGTGCGTCCGTTCGAAGATGAACTCGGTCAGCTCGACCAGATCGTCGAGGTCGAACTCGTCGAGCATGGCCAGGAGACGTCGCCGGCCGGTCTCGTTGCAGGCGGCCAGCCCGTGGATGTCGCCGATGACCTGGGTCGGCTCCCGGACGTTGGTGCGGATGATGTTGACGAGATCGGCGTTGAGCTCGCCCCGTTCCGCCCACTTCATGATCGGGATCCGGAGGCCCTCCTCGTAGACCTCATTGGCGTCGGGGCCGTAGCCGCGCCCGCCGATGTCGACGACGTGCGACGTCGACGCGAGGAATCCGATCAGGCGATCGTCGAGAAACACCGGCGTCGTGACCGTGATGTCGTGGAGGTGGCCGGTGCCCTTCCAGGGATCGTTGGTGATGTAGACGTCGCCCGCGTGCATGCGATCGCGACCGATGTCGTCGATGAAGTGAGCGACGGCGGCGGCCATCGTGTTGACGTGGCCCGGTGTTCCGGTGACCGCCTGGGCGATCATCCGACCCTCAGCGTCGAACACGCCGGCGGACAGGTCGCCGGCCTCGCGTACCGAGGTGCGGAACGACGTGCGGACCAGGGTCAGCGCTTGCTCCTCGACGACCGAGATGAGTCGATTCCACATGATCTGGAAGTGGACCTCACGACTCGACATCGATGCCCCCCTCGACTGGCGCGGTCTTGGTGATGCGAAGTGTTCGGTCGCCCTGGACCACCGCGGTGTGCGTCGTGCCCAGCACCGTGGTGGTCTGGGGCTCGATGATCACGGCCGGGCCGGCGACCGTGTCGCCGACGGCCAGCTCGGCCCGCTGGAAGACCGCCGAGGGCACCGATGCGTCGACCGACGGGTCGTGGATGGGCCGGTTGCGGGTCGTCTCGATCGGTTCGGTCGGTTTCAGGGAATCGAGCGGCGGGGGAGGCTCGACGATCGAGGCCACCCGCACCGACCAGCTCACCGCCTCGATCGGTGAGCTCGTCGATGGCCCGTCCGAAGAACTGCTCGGTAGGCCTCGGGTGAAGCGGTCCAGGAGTTCCTCGGCCGTTGCCGCACCGAAGTGGTCCCGAGGGCAGGCTCACCGGGATCTCCCAGCCCTGGCCCCGGTACCGCATCGACACCTGGCGCTCGGTCGTGGTGTCGGCGTCCGTGCCCCTGTCGGACGAAGGCGTCGGCCTCGGCTTCGAGCTGTTCCAGGACGGTGCGGGCGCCGTCGGCGTCGAAGTCGTCCGAGGTCGTGTAGAAGCTCCGCACCGCCTCGTACGAGAACGGCGCCAGGAGGAACCCGATGGCCGAACCGACGCCGGCCCCCGCGGGCACGAACAGCTCCGTCGAGGCCGAGCTTGTCCATCAGGCGGGTGGCGTGCAGCGGAGCGCCGCCACCGAACGCGATCATCGAGAACCCGGCCAGGTCCTTGCCGTTCTCGACCGCGTGCACGCGCGCGGCGTTGGTCATGTTCTCGTCGACCACCTCGGCGATGCCGACCGCCGCGGTGTCGACGTCGAGTCCGAGCGGATCACCGATCGAGCGCTGGAGGGCGGCTTCGGCCTGCGAGGGAGAGAGGCTGATCGTCGGTGGCGCCGAAGGTGTCGGGGTGGAGTCGGCCGAGGCAGAGGTTGGCATCGGTGACCGTCGGCATCGGTACCGCCGAGGTCGTAGGCGGCGGGACCGGGCTCGGAGCCGGCGCTGACCGGGGACCGATGCGGATCTGGCCGAGGGTGTCGACGGTGGCGATCGAACCGCCGCCCGCGCCGATCTCGATCATCTCGATCACCGGGATCGAGATGGGCATGCCGCTGCCCTTCTTGAATCGGGTGGTGCGGGCGACCTCGAACGTCTTGGCCGTCTGCGGCACGGAGTCCTCGATGAGGGCGATCTTGGCCGTGGTGCCACCCATGTCGAACGACATGATGCGATCCCGGCCGTAGCGGGCCGCCAGGTCGGCGGCGAAGATCGCGCCACCGGCCGGACCCGACTCGACGAGTCGCACCGGGAACGCTGCGGCGGTGTCGACGCTGATCAGGCCGCCTCCCGAGTGGATGAGGTAGAGCGGGCACGTCGCCCCGAGGGCACTGAGGCCGTCCTGTAGACGGAGCAGGTACGAGGCCATCAGCGGCTGGACGTACGCGTTGGCGCAGACGGTGTTGAAGCGCTCGAACTCGCGCATCTGGGGCGAGACCTCGGAACTGATCGACACGGCCAGGTGGGGCGCTTCGGTCAGGAGCTGGTCACGGAAGCGCCGCTCGTTGATCCCGTTCCGGTAGCTGTGGAGAAATCCGACGGCGACCGCGTCGTAGTCGCCGTCGAGCAGGTGGCGGATCACGTCGGCCGCCGCCTCGTCGTCGAAGAGGCGGAGGACCTCGCCTCGCGCGTCCAGCCGCTCGGGAACCACGAACCGGTCCTTGCGTTCGATCAGCGGGGTCGGCAGGACGATATTCAGGTCGTACTGCTCGAAGCGACCCTCGGTCCTGGTCTCGATCACGTCCCGAAACCCCTCGGTGGTGACGAACGCGGTCCGGGCCCCGCTCCGTTCGATGAGGGCGTTGGTGGCCAGGGTGGTGCCGTGGATGACCTGCTCGACGGTCGACAGGTCGACGTCGTGTTCGCCGGCGAGTGCGACGAGCCCGTTCAGGATGCCCACCTCGGGCCCCGAGTGGGTGGTCAGCACCTTGGTCGAGAGGTACGTCCCGCTCCGCTCGATGACGACGTCGGTGAAGGTCCCTCCGACATCGGCGCCGATCCGGATCGTCACCTCAGAGCTCCGCGCTCATGGTGATGCAGCCGCCGCCAGGCCCGCCATGACGACCGGTTCTCGGTTGGATTCGGCATGGCCGCTCCTTCGGCGGATGGCGATGTGGTCGGACATGGTCGACCATCCGAGTCACCACCTGTCTCGTGTGCAGGGTACGACGTCTGCCGACGATGGGGCCGAGCATCTTGCGGTGTCGAGCCACGGCGGGTCGAGTCCGGGTCCAGACGTACCGAGAGGCGTAGGGTCCTTCGGCATGGGTCGGTCTTCCCCGATCGTCGTCGGCATCCTGTATCCGCCAGCGTGGTACGGCTCGGAGCATGGCTTTCACGCCGAGGTCGCTGCGCTCGAGGCGGTCGATCCCCGCGTCGAGGTCCTCGTCGCGACGTACGAGGAGCCGCATGGCGTGCGGACCGCACGGGGAACGGGTGAGGATGCACGCTTTCGGCCGCGTGCGATCGCTCCGGAGACGGCGGCCGCACTGAAGCGGGTCCAGGTCGTTCTGGCCATCGACCTCCCCGCCGACATCAGCTCGATCGCCCCCGAGCTCGCCTGGGTGCAGGCGGTCGGGGCGGGCACGTCGCATCTCCAGGCCGCGGGACTCGCCGACGCCGGTATCCGACTCACCTCGAACGGCGGCAGCGCGAGCGTCGCCATCGCCGAATTCGCCTTCGGTCGCCTGATCGAGGAACGAAAGCGCTTCCGGGATCTGGCGGCGCTCCAGCAGGAGCGCCGGTGGGAACCGCTGTACGGCACCCAGGTGGCGGGCCAGACCATCGGCCTCGTCGGCTACGGGCCGATCAATCGAGCGGTTGCCGTTCGGGCGGCAGCGTTCGGCATGCGCGTGCTGGCGGCGCGCCGAACGGCCGGCACGCCTGCCGAGCCCCCGGTGGAGCGCTTCTACTCCTCCGATGGCTTGCACGAGATGCTGGGCGAGTGCGACGCGGTGATCGCCGCCGCCCCCGAGACGCCGGAGACGGTCGGGCTGTTCGGCGCCGACGCATTCGCTTCCCTACGGCCCGGAGCGTTCTTCGCGAACGTGGGGCGGGGTTCCCTCGTGGATCAGGAGGCGTTGATCGCAGCGCTGCGATCCGGCCAGGTCGGCGCGGCCGCTCTCGACGTGGCGAGCGTCGAGCCGCTGCCCGCCGACGACCCGCTCTGGGAGACCCCGAATCTCCAGATCTCGGGACACTGCTCGAGCTCCCCGCCGGCCATGTTCCCCAATGTGCATCGGGTCCTGCGTGAGAACCTCCGGCGGTTCATCGACGGGGCACCGCTGCGTCACGAGGTCTCGCTCGATCGTGGCTACTGAGGGTCTCGTCGACGCCCACGTCCACGTCGCGAGCTCGGATGTGGAGCGGTACCCGCGGCATCCGACGGGAGTGGGCACGGCGTGGTGGCGCAACGGCGGCGACGCAGCCGAACTCGTCGCCACGCTCGATGCGTCGGGCGTGTCCCGGGCGGTCGTGGTGCAGGCCGTCGGCGTCTACGGCTACGACTGTCGCTACGCCGGCGACGTCGTGGCCGAAGGCGGGGACCGCTTCGCCTTCGTCGGAGCGGTGGACATGGCGGGCCCCGACGTCGTGGGCGCGGTCGCCGACCTCGGGCGGAACTCGGCGCTCGCCGGGCTCCGGGTCTTCGGTGTGGGCGAAGCGGACGCCGCCTGGCTCTCCAACGGGAAGGGACGCAACGTGTGGGGCTACGCGGCCGAGACAGGGTGTGTCCTGGTCCCCACCATCTTCACCGAGGGTCTCGCAGCACTGGGATCGCTCATCGAGGCCCAACCTGAGGTGACCGTGGCGCTCGACCACTGCGCCTTCCCCGACCTCGGCGGACCAGGGGCGCTGGCAGACCTCCTCCGGCTCGCCGAGCTGCCGGCCCTCCATCTCAAGGTGACGTCGCACAACCTCGACTCCGGTGCCGATCCGGCCGCGTTCCTCGAGCCGCTGGTCGAGGCGTTCGGATCGGATCGACTGTGTTGGGGCTCGGACCATCCCCAGCACGATTCGAGGACCTACCGCGAGATGCTCGACCTCGCGCGGCACGCGGCGCGCAACCTCACTCGGACCGAGCGGGACGCGTTCCTCGGGGGGAACGGTCTGCGTCTGTGGTGGCCGCCGTCGTGATCCCCGAGGTAGAGCTGTGGGCGGCCCCGATTCCGCTCCCCGTCGGGGTCTTCGACTGGTCTGATAGCCTCAGGTGTGAGCCTGAGTGCATCAGGTGAGGCATCCCGGTCCGCGGAGCGCCATGGGGACGAAGACCACCGTCGATCAGACCCGAGTCATCGACGTCGCCGCGGCGCTGGCCGACGAGCACGGGTACGACGCCGTGACGCTGGCGATGGTGGCCGGTGAGCTGGGTCTACGCAGCCAGTCGCTCTACGCCCACGTCGACGGGATCCAAGGGCTTCGGGACGGACTCGCACTGAGAGGCCACGCGCTGCTGGCAGACCGGTTGGGCGACGCCGCGATGGCCCGCGCCGGATCCGACGCGCTGCGCTCGGTGGTGGGTGCGCTGGCCGGCTTCGCCCGGCAGCACCCCGGCCTCTACCAGGCCAGCCTGCGCTCGCCGGGGGAGTCACGCGCCATCGCTGCGGCCAGCGACCGCACCGTCACACCCCTCATGGCCGTCCTGAGGTCGTTCGGACTGAAGGGTGACGAGCTGGTGCACCACTACCGGGTGATCTGGTCGAGCGTGCACGGATTCGTGACGCTGCGACATGCCGGGCTGCTGTCGTGGCCGGCCGATCCCGATCTCAGCTTCGACCTCATGGTGACGATGTTCGTCCACGAGCTGGAGCAGCGATGACGACCTACGAGCCGGCGCTGGTGGAGGTCGACGGCGACGTCACGACCTTTCTCGAGGAGCGAGGCCTGGGTGACGGCCTGCCCGTTGTGGCCCCGACACCCGAGCGGGTCCAGGCGATGCTCCAGCACGCCGTCGGCGATCCGGATGACGTGCTGTTCACCCTGCAACCCCGCTCCGGGATCGTGACGCGTCGGGTGGTGGCCATCAACTCCGTGTTGGCCGGATGTGATCCAGCGGTCTTCCCGGTGGTGCTCAGCGCGCTGCGAGCGCTGTCGCAGTCCCAGGTGAACCTTCGGGGCGTCAACGCGACGACCCACCCCGTCGCGCCGATGGTGCTGGTGCACGGTGAGATCGCCAGGACCGCCGGCTTCAACGCGGGGACGGGGTGCTTCGGGCCGGGCAATCGGGCCAACGCCACGGTCGGTCGCGCCGTTCGCCTCGTCATGCTGCACGTGGCCGGTGCCAAGCCGGGGCTGGGGGACGCCGCCACTCATGGTCAGCCGGCCAAGTACACGTTCTGCGCCGCGGAGAACATCGAGGAGTCGCCCTGGGAGAGCTATCCCCGCAGTCGTGGGGTGGATGTGCCCAGCGCGGTCACGGTCCACTGCGGCGAGGGCCCGCACAACGTGCACGACATGGAGGCAGCCGGTGATCCCGCATTGATCCTGGGCAAGATCGCGTCTGCGATGACATCGCTGGGCATGAACAACGCGCCGGTCAGCCAAGCCGAGTTCTTCGTGGTCCTGGGCCCCGAGCACGCGGCCAGCCTCGCTCAGCGATCGTTCACGCGTCGGGACGTGCAGTCCTACCTCTTCGACCATGCCCGGACGCCCGCCGGCGTCTTCCGCCACCACTTCGAGGAGCTGGCGTGGGCGCAGTGGATGAAGGAGGTCGACGACGATCACCTCCTCCCGATGACGGCCGAACCCGACAACATCCGGGTCGTCGTCGCCGGTGGTCCCGGGAAACACTCGCTCGTGGTCCCCTCGTGGGGCATGACCCGGAGCGTGACGCTCCCCGTGGAAGGCTGAGGTCGATGCCCCTCGTGTACCTCCCGGACTCGGAACCGGGTCCCGAGATGGCGACGCTCACCCGCTCGCCGAACTCGCTGGCCGGTGTGCGCATCGCCGTGCTGGACAACGGCAAACCCAACGCCCATGTCGTCATGGTGCGAGCGGCGGAGACGCTGGCGGCGCGGACCGGTGCCACCGTCTCGTTGGTCACCAAGAAGGGCCCGCAGGGCCGGTCTGCCAACGCAGCGATCCCGGTGGCGGAGGACATCTTCGAACGACTGGTCGGCGAGGCTGATGTGGTCATCACCGGCGCCGCCGACTGCGGCTCGTGTACCGCCTACTCCGTGCAGGACGCGATCGAGCTCGAAAGGGCCGGCGTGCCCGCCGTCGTGGTCACGACGACGACGTTCGAGCCGGTCGCCCGGACGCTGGCGTCCAGTTTCGGACTGACTGCGACGCGTCTGCTCGTGCTGCCCCATCCGATCGGTGGGACCGATGAGGCCATCCTGCACGAGTGGGCCGACGCCGCGACCGACCGCCTGATCTCACTCCTGACCGAGGGATCCGCGCCATGAACCTGGAGCCCGCCCGGGATGTCCTCCAGGCCGACGGCGTCGACATCGAGCTCGCCCGGATGGACGGGGAGACCGCCCACCTCCGATTGAAGATCGTCGACGCGGCGTGTGCCGAATGTGTCCTGCCGCGTCGCATGCTCGAGCCGGTCGTGCTCGACCTTTTGCGCGCCGGTCGACCCACGCTCGAGGCGGTGTGCATCATCGACCCCCGTGAGGCGTCGGCGGACGAGCTCTGACCTTCCGGCGCGGCCGAGTCCATGGCGTCGCGTGCTACCGTCGCCGCTCGCTGCGACGACGTCGATGAGAAAGGTCCGAAGAATGATCAAGCAGAAGCTGCGCAAGGGTGATCGCACCGCCACGGTCACCTTCAGCGTCGAGGACGCCCGACCGGTCTCGGTGGTGGGCGACTTCAATGAGTGGGATCCGCTCCGTACCCCACTCATCCGACGGTCGAACGGGAAGCGTTCGGCGGCGGTCGTGGTGCCGGCGGGAAGCGAGCTCCGGTTCCGCTACCTCGCCGACGACGGTGACTTCTACGACGACAGTGACGCCGACTGGTTCGAAGCCAACGGATACGGGAGCACCCACGGCGTCGTCGTGACGCGCCGCACGACGTCCTGACGCTGCGGGAGTCGGAGGTCGGGCGCTACCCCTGGTAGGCGGGGAACCAGTCCAGGTTGGACACGATGCAGGTGTCGTTCTCGTCGAACGCCCCGTCGGGAAGTTCGCACGGCGAGGTCCACGTCATCGTCTGGGCCACGTCGGGGGCGGTCTGGTCGCCGGCGGTGAACGAGCCCGGCCGCATCTGGTTGATGTCGATCGGGCCCAGGTTCGACAGGGCATCGTAGATGTCGGCGCGGGTGGGGTCGTCTCCTGCCCGCCAGATGGCTCGGGCGGCGGCTCGGACCTGGGCGCACACGGTGCCCACCATGCCCGCCGGGGTGTTCTCCTCGAGTGCGAAGAAGTCGTGGTCGACGCCGCCGTTGGCCGCGTAGGTGTCCGTGCACATCGCGTTGAATCGGGGCTCGACATCCTCGAGCTGGAAGGTGCCGGTCGCCGAGGCCGAGACGATCTCCGCGCCGTTGTAGAGGGCGGCGGCAGCCTCGCCCCCGAACGCGGCCACCTTGGAGGACACCAGGTCGCCGTCCTGGCTGTTGGCGTTGCCGTTGAAGAACGTCACCTCTCCGGGTTGGAACCCCAACGTGGCCATCTCGCTGACCAGCCCGGGCAGGCTGAGGATGTTGAGGGGAGCGAACACGGCGTCGACGCCGGCGTCGCCCATGGCGGCCACGGCCGTTTGCAGACCCTCGGCGCAGGTGGTGCCGCCGGTGCACCCCAGGGTCTGGTCGACCGCGACGTTGACGCCGGCGTCGGTCAGGGTGGTGACCAGCTCCGCCACCGCTTCCGGTTGTCCGGGCGTGTCGGCGCCGATGACCGCCACGGTGGCATCGTCGAGGGCGCCGCTGTCGATGGCTGTCTCGGCCACCAGGGTCATGGCCTCGCTGAGCCCCTCCTGGGTGCTGAACAGGCGACCGGCGCCCCGCTCGTAGAAGTCGGTGCTCAACCCCTGGGTCGTGATGATGGCGGTGTCGTGGTCCTCGGCGATGCACAGCAACGCGGCACCCTGAAAGCCCGAGGAGTTGAGCACGATCACCGAGTCGCGATCCTCGGTGGCTTCGAGGCAGGTGGCGACCCGGGCCTGCTCCACCTCTGGACTGAGCGGGTCGTATTCGCTGAGGCCCAGATCGAGCGTCCGACCCCGGATGCCGCCGCACTCGTTGTTGATGACGTCGACGAACACCTCGAACATCAACGCGGTGTCGCCCACGTCGACGCCGAACCCGATCCCGGTGAGGTTCTCGAGCTGTTGGCGGATGTGGTGGATCTGGATGCTGTCCTCGGTGATGCCGGGATCGGTCGCCTGCGGATCGGCGGCCGCCACGTGCGGGACACAGAACTCGTCGAGCGAGCTGAAGGGATCGTCGCGCACGAAGTCGGCCTGGAAGGTGGTGAACGGCTCACCGCGCGGGTCGTCGTACGGATCGAACAGGAACGACTCACCGCTCGAATCGTCGGTGTCCGAGCCGGAGTCCTCCGAGGTGGCCGCACCATCGTCGGTGTCGGCGGCGTCGGTGCCGCCCTCGGTCTCCGACGTGCCGGTCTCGGTGGTGTCGTCGTCGGCGTTGTTGTCGGTCTCGCCGCTACAGGCGGCCGCGAGCATGACCACGACCAGCACCAGCCATAGGAAACGCTTCATGAACTTCCCCCCGTGTCCGGCGTCGGTCGCAGGACCGTCGGCGCCAGCGTTCATGACTCATCGTCGGAGTCAGCGTAGCGGACGAGCGGATCGCGTGATGACCCATGAAGTCCATCGCAAGGCCGTCAGCGGCTCGGCTCGAGCGCTCCGGCCACCATGTCGAGCAGCGCCGCTCGGAACTCCTCGTGACCCAGTGCCGGCGGTGCCGCGGACTCGAGCGCTGCGGCCCGATCGGCGCAGAGGTGCATCACCATGGTGGCGGCGGCCGCGATACGCCAGATCGCCATCTCGGCCGACATCGACGACCGGAGCTCGGTGATCAGGACGGTCCCCAGCTCGATCGCCCGGGGGGTGGCGATGTCCAGCAGGTCGGCCGGACTTCGTCCCGGCTGCGGCTGCTCTTGGGCCACGATCCGGAGCCAGGCCCGTGCGCTGGCGCCGTCGGCCAGGTAGTCGATCGTCGGTCCGAAGATCACCTCGACCTGCCCGCTGACGGTGTCGAGCAGCCCGTCGGCGGCGACGCGCTGGTAGACCTCCTCGGCTCGGGCCAGCAACCGGGGGAGGTGACGGTCATGGATCGCCGCGAGGAGACCGTCGCGGTCGCCGAAGTGGAAGTTCACGGCCGAGGTGTTGCGCTGACCGGCGGAGGCGGTCACCTCGCTGAGCGGAACCGTGCTCACGCCGCCGACAGCGAACAACCGTTCCGCCGCATCGATCAGCGCGCCGCGCGTCTGCTCGCCTTGTCGGGACATCGTGGTCGCCACCGTAACGAATGGTCGTTAGATTTCGCTGTGCCCGAACGATGAGGAGCTGTCATGTCAGAGGTCACGAGCGAGATGATGGAGCAGGCGTGCGAGGCCTACGTCTCCCTGCTGGGCGATGAAGACGTCGATGCGCTGATGGCGCTCTTCGCCGACGACTGCACCGTCGAGGACCCGGTCGGGAGCGAGCAGCGGCGGGGACGGGATGAGGTCCGCGCGTTCTATGCGACGCTGCCCGAGAGCGGCGTTTCGGCGAAGCTCACCGGTCCGGTCTGTGCGGTGCCCGACGCCCCGGCGGCCGCGTTCCCCTTCGAGATCGACACCGGCGGCTTCGTCATGCAGGTGATCGACGTGATGACCTTCGATGACGAGGGCAAGATCGCGTCGATGACCGCCTACTGGAAGATGTAGCGAGCGTTCGGCGGGCCGGTGACCGATCTTCAGGTCGGACGGGCCCGCCCGGCGAGGGCGCCAACGTCGATGCACCTCACGGTGCGGGCTCCTCGAGGGTGGGGTAGAAGCGTTGTCTTGCCCAGAGTGAGACGTAGACGAGCGCGACGAGCGCGGGGACTTCGATGAGCGGGCCGATGGTGCCGGCGAGGGCTTGGCGGGAGGTGACGCCGAACACGGCGATGGCGACGGCGATGGCGAGCTCGAAGTTGTTGCCTGCGGCGGTGAAGGCGACCGAGGTGTTGCGGTCGTAGGGGAACGCGAGGTGGTAGCCGAGCGTGAACGCGCCGGTCCACATGACGGCGAAGTAGATGAGGAGCGGGACGGCGACGCGGGCGACGTCGAGCGGATGGTTGGTGATCTGTTCGCCTTGAAGGGCGAAGAGCACCACGATCGTGAAGAGGAGCCCCCACAGGGCGATCGGCCCGATCTTCGGGAGGAAGTGCTGTTCGTACCATTCGGTGCCTTTGCGGGCTTCGCCGATGGTGCGGGTCAGGTACCCGGCCGCGAGAGGGATGCCGAGGAAGATGAGCACGGACTTGGCGATGTCCCACAGCGACACCTCGAGGTCGGCGGTATCGAGGCCCAGCCAACTGGGGAGGACCGACAGGTAGAACCAGCCGAGCACGGAGAACATGGCGATCTGGAAGATCGAGTTGATCGCGACCAGTACGGCGGCCAGCTCTCGGCTGCCGCGCGCCAGGTCGTTCCAGACGAGCACCATCGCGATGCACCGGGCGAGCCCGACGATGATCAGTCCGGTGCGGAGCTCGGGAAGGTCGTTCAGGAAGATCCACGCGAGGGTGAACATCAGCAACGGGCCGACGACCCAGTTGAGGAAGAGCGACAGGCCGAGGGTGCGACGGTCGGCGAGTTCGTCGCCGATTCGGCGATAGCGGACCTTCGCCAGCACCGGATACATCATGGCGAGCAGCCCGATGGCGATCGGCAGGGAGACCGTGTCGATCTTGATCCGATCAAGCGTGGTGTTCAGGTCGGGGACGAGGCGGCCCAACAGCAGCCCGGCCGCCATGGCGAGTCCGATCCACAACGGCAGGAAGCGGTCGAGGGTCGACAGCTTCGCCGTGACCGACTCGGTGGTCGTGGCGGTCACCGACCCGCTCCTACGACGCCACGGGCGCGGAACCTGGTCGTGTCCGAACCGATCGCGATGCTGCCTCGCTCATGGTTGCAGCCTGAGGTCGTACGGGGTCGCCGCACAGGGGCCAAGGTCCCGACGTGGCTCCTGCGTCCTCCCCAGTGCTGGCTGATCAGACTCTGGTGGTGGGTCGCAGAAGGGGACGGGTAGCGGTGCGAGCGCGGAGATCGATCGACCGAGGGAGTCAGCGGGGTCGTTCGAGCGGCGGGTTGCGGTTCGGGAGGGAGGACGACGCTCACGGAAGCAGGTTGAGGACGCCGGTGGTCGATTGGACGACGGCGAAATGCCGGCGATCGACGGTTGCGATCTCGTTGGTCCCGAGCCGCTCGGCAGCCACGACGACGGAGGCGTCGACCGTTCCGAGAGGCAGATCGCGATACTGCCCCACGAGTTCGGCGATACGCATCCAGTCGGGTGCTGCGACTGGTTCAGTGATGAGGTTTCCGGCGGCGAGATCACCCAGGAAACGCACCTCGGGGTCGACGCCGAGTCGTGTGCCCAGAAGGTACGCCACCTCGGTGATCACGAGGGTGGGCACGATCAGGGGCCCAGGGTGCGTTTCGAGCAGGTCGAGACTTGCGGCGTGGTGCCGGTCGTCGCGGTCGATGTAGGCGTACAGCGGGCCGGCGTCGACGATCAGCGCGATGAGCCGACCTCGCTGGCGAGGATCTCCTCGATGCGCTCGGAGATGTCGGTACGTCCGCTCGCGCCAGCTCCTGCGGCGAGGAGCCGGCGCTTTCCTTGCGGTGCGGCGAGCAGCGTCTCGATCGCCTCTCGGGTGAGTTCGGACACGGTGATCCCTCGCCGCGCCGCTTCATGCCGTAGCCGGGCGTCGAGATCATCGGGGAGCTTGACCGTGGTCCTTTGCATGTATGCCAGCATACCTGGCCGCCCGTCGGGGTCGTCGACGGGGCCGAACCCGTAGGTCGGCCGATCGCGACCCGCTCGGCACGCTCGGGCCGGCGCTTGGCGTGTCTGCTCGGCCGTGCTCCGATCAGTCCTCGATGGCCCGCCGGTAGGTTCGGACCGCGACGGGCGCGCAGATCGCAACGATGGCGATGATCCAGATCCAGGTGTAGGCGATCGGGTGGGCGATCGACCACGGATCGCCGGGCTGGATGGGGGTGTTGGGGTTGCCGAACAGGTCCCGAAGCGCGTCGGACAGCGTGGTGATGGGGTTCCAGGAAGCGAACGTGCGGAGCGGCTCGGGCATGGACGAAAGCGGGACGAAGGTGCTGGCGATGAACGTGAGTGGGAACAACACGGCGAAGGCGATGCCGTTGACTCCTTCCGGAGTGGAGGCGAGGCTGCCGAGTAGCACGCCGATCCAGATCATGGCGAACGCGAAAGCGAGCATGAGCGTGTAGGCGCTGAGGGTGTCGACCATCGTTCCCCGAATGCGCCAACCGATGAGATAGCCGGTGATCGACATGAGGGCGATGGGCAGGAGGGCCTTGATGATGTTGGCCACGGCGTGGCCTCCGAGCAGCGCGCCCTTGGCGATCGGCAGGGATCGGAAGCGGTCGACCGCCTGATTGTGGCGGTCGTTGACGATGCTGAGCGCGACGCCGAACGCGGTGAACACCAGGGTCTGCGCCATGATCCCGCCCATCAGGAACTCCCGGTAGGCCTGTGACGAGTCGGAATCGCTGCCCGGTACCGCGATGGCGCCACCGAACACGTAGGCGAACATCACGACAAACATGATCGGTTGAATCGTGGCGTCGCTCAGCTGCTCGGGCTGGCGGCGCATGTGCAGCAGCCCGCGTCGGGCGATCACCCAGACGTCGTGCAGCAGTCCTCGGTGGGCGTGCAGCTCGGACCGGTCGGCATCCGGCGGGGCCGTGACGGTCTGGGCCATCGGCGTGGTGAGTGGTTCGGTCATCGCCTCGCCTCCTCGGCGTCGTCGTGCGCGTCGGGATCGATCGGGGTACCGGTGAGCGTCAGGAACACCTCGTCGAGGGTCGGTTGATGCAGGCTCAGGTCCTCGATCCCGAAGTCACCGGTCGACAGGGCGTCGGCCACCGCGGCGAGTCCGGCCACCCGGTCGCTGGTGGGGGCGGTGATGGAACGGGTCGGACGGTTGACCACGGGATCGGATCCGGTCACCTCGGCCAGGATGATTGCGACCTCGTCGAGGCGGGCCTCGTCGGAGACCGTGACGCCGACCTGGTCGCCGCCGACCTGCCGCTTGAGCGACCGGGCATCGCCCCTGGCGATGATCAGGCCGTGGTCGATCACGATGATGTCGTCAGCGAGGCGATCCGCTTCCTCCAGGTACTGCGTGGTCAGCAGGATCGTCGTGCCGCCCCCGACCAACGTCTCCAGCACCTTCCACAGATCGTTGCGGGCCCGGGGGTCGAGACCGGTGGTGGGTTCGTCGAGGAAGAGGATCTCGGGGCGCGCCACCAGCGTCGCGGCCAGGTCCAGTCGCCGTCGCATCCCGCCCGAGTAGCCCGAGACGAGGCGATCGCCGGCCTCGTCCAGGTCGAACTGGGTCAGCAGGCTCTTCGCCCGCGCCCGCGCCGCCTTGCGGGAGAGCTGGTGGAGCTCGCCGTTCATCACCAGGTTCTCGCGACCGGTGAGCAGCGGATCGACGGTGGCGTCCTGGGCGGCCAGACCGATGCGACGACGAACCTCGGTCGGATCGGTCGCCACGTCGAAGCCGGCGACCATGGCGGTCCCGGCCGACGGCGCGGTCAGCGTCGTGAGGATCCGGACCGCCGTGGTCTTGCCGGCGCCGTTGGGGCCGAGTACCGCGGTGACCGATCCAGCCGGAACCGAGATGTCGACACCGCCGAGCGCGGTCGTGGCGCCGTACCGCTTGACCAGCCCGGTGGCCTCTATCGCGGGGGGTTGGGACACGGCGTACTCCAGGACTCAGGGTTGACCGACGCATCGATCGGCGTGGACGACGCACCGTCGAGATGGGCGTCGAGACCACCCGGGCCGGGGCGCGATCGGCCGGGCTGGCCGGTCAGGATATCGCCGGAATCGATCGAGGTGGCCTGAGTTCGAGGGGCGCGTCGGCGGTCAGGGTGTGTGATCGGCCGCGGATGACGACCTCGAGTGGTTCGCCCTCGGTGAGCGAGTATTGCTCGACGTCGTGGTTGATCCGGATCCGTAGCTGACGGTCGTGGAAGCGCAGTGAGAAACCGAGCGAACGGAACCGTTGGGGGAGGCGCGGGTCGATGGTGGCCAGCGGTGATGACCTGGCGGTAGTCAGGTCTGCCAGGGATGACTTCGATGAGTTCTTCGAACCGTAGAGCGAAGTCGTCCTCGATCGCCGGCAGCTCGAATCGGAGGAAGTCGATGCGCGCTGGCTCGCCGTTGGGGCCGCGTTCCTCGCCGAGCTGCGCGTCGAGCTGTTCGAGGAAGCGCGGATCGACCCTGACGGGTCGACGTTCGCTCACCGCTCAGGGGTCGTGGCTGACTCGGTGGTGGCGATGTGGTCGCGAACGTTGGCACGGACACGTTCCAGGAACGCGGGCGGCACGTGGTCGAGATCGGTGACAATCCCGGCTCGGATGATCTCGGTGCGCTCAGCAGGGCTGAGCTTTTCGAGTTCTTCTGCGGTCCAGAGCTTCCGGTCGCCCATGTCCGCATGGTACTCGGGCGGTCTGACGATGGTCGTCGCTTTGGCACGCCGTGAGTTGCCTGCGTCGCGGACTCAGCCGTTCTTCCAGAGATCGTGCCGCTCGCCGATCGTTGCTGTCGGCTGTCGAAGCTGCTGTTGCCGAGGAGCTACCGCGGATCTGATGTGACCACCGTGTGACCACGGGGCCGTTTCGGCCTCCACGACGAAACCCCAGTACCGGGCAAGATCGTTGCCGGTACTGGGGTTTCGGGTGGTACGCCCCCTGGGACTTGAACCCAGAACCTGCGGATTAAGAGTCCCGCTAGGATTGTCCATTCCGTCCGGTGGGGTCCGAGGAACCTGGTTTCGTCCGGCTTGTAGTCCGGCCCGTCCGGCTCGGTCCGGTGGCGTCCGGTGAGTTTGGCACTCGGTTAGGCACGAGGTCGTCAGGTTTGCCGTCGTCGCTCCGCATCGCCGGGGAGATGCGAGCGGAGCTGATTGCCCGCCCGTCGGTACCGGTGACCTCGATCCTGTAGCCGTCAACCAAGATGTGGTCCGCGACTTCGGGCAGGCGGCCGAGACGGTCGAGGATCAGACCGGCGATGGTCACATAGTGACCCGTCGGCAGGTCGATGCCGAGGTCGCTCAGGTCGTGGATGGGGAACGTACCCGGCAACACCAACTCGCCTGTGTCATAGCGTTGCACGGTCTGCAGGTCTCGGTCGGTCTCGTCGTAGATCTCGCCGACGAGCTCCTCGATCAGGTCTTCAACGGTCACGATTCCTTCCGCGCCGCCGTGCTCGTCGATGACGACGGCCAGTTGAGTGCGGCTGGACTGCAGTTGTCGTAGCGCTTCCAGGACGGACAGCGACTCGGGCATGGCCAGGATCGGACCGATGTGGTCACCGGCGCTCCCGACGGAGTCGATCAGATCGCGAAGATGGACCTGGCCGACGGGATCGTCGAGGGATCCGTTGACGACCGGGGCTCGGGAGTGACCGGCGGCTCGTAGCTCATCGAGGGCCTCGCTGGTCGGCGTGGAAGCGTCAACCACGGCGGTTCGATTTCGGGGGACGAGAACCTGCCTTAGTGTTCGATCTGCGATCTCGATCGCGCCCGCCACGATTCGGCGTTGTGCGACGGTAAGGGTGGGTTGCGCTTCGACCAGCTCGACGATCTCCTGTTCCGTGATGTCGTCCCGATGTCGTCCTGGGTCCGCGCCGACGGCTCGTACCACCCCGTCGGTCAGCCAGCTGAGGAGGACGATGATGGGGCGGGTGAGGGAAATGAACCATGAGAGGGGGCGTCCGACCGCGAGGCTCCAACCCACGGATCGTTGCATGGCGACGCGTTTCGGAACGAGTTCACCGAAGACGAGGCTCAAGAGCGCCAAGACAACCGTGACCATAGCGATTGCGACCGGTGTGGCAGAGCGGCCAAGAGGACTGAGGAGGTTGGCGACGGGTTCGCTGATCGACACGGCAGCCGTCGCTGAGGCCAGGAATCCGGCGAGGGTGATGCCGAGCTGGACGGCGCTGAGGTATCGGTTGGGGTCTCGTGCGAGCTGGGCGACGCGTTCGCCGCGACGACCGAGTTCGGCGAGGTGGCGCAGTTGTCCTTCGCGCAGTGTCACAAAGGCCATCTCGGAGCCGGCCAACACCGCATTGATCCCAACGAGCGCGCCGACGAGGATGAGGTCGAACCAGAGGTTGCTCATGACTTGAAGCAGAGTGGGCTGATGGGTCCCGCGCCAGGGGCCTTGGTCCTTCGCTCGTCAGGTTGCTTGGGGGGGCCCTGTTCATTCGCTGCGCCGAGATCGCCGTCTCCATGTCCCGAGTGAGCCGCGCTCGCGAAAAGGAAGAGAGATGCGCGCCGGTCTGAAGTCCTGCCGTCACAGTCTTGAGCAATCGTGTGCAAGGCGACCAGGGGTCCGCCTCGACGCCGCGGAGGTGCTGCAAGAAGTCGACCAAGGATCGGGTCATGGGGCAAGTGTTCCGGAACAGGAACGACCTGGATGGGGAGGCGACAAGCGCACGCCTGGGGCGGGTTGGCCGGCGCGGCGGCGTTGTTCGCTGCCGGTGTCCTGCTTGGTTACCGGGGGCGCGTCTGATCGGTGGCCGTCGGCCTTGTCCGATGTCCAGGATCGTGATGACGGCGGGTGAGTAGGGCAACGCGGGGGACCCAGTCGCCCGTTGCGCTACAGGCTTCTGGGCTACTGCCTGCCTACGATGTCGAGAATGGGAGCTTCCAAGGTGCGCTCCGGGACTTCGGGATGACGAAGTCGCGAGTGTTGGTCGTCGAGGACGACGACCGGATCCGATCATCGTTGCGTCTCGCCCTCGGCGACGAGGGCTACCAGGTGGATGCTGTCGAAGACGCAGAGATCGCGCTCGAGCAGTTCCGGGCCGAGCCGCCCGATCTCGTTTTGGTCGATGTCATGCTGCCCGGGATGAGCGGTCTCGATCTTTGCCACAAGATTCGCCAGGCGAGCGCAGTGCCGATCATTGTCGTGACCGCCCGCGATGATTCCCATGACATCGTCGCCGGGCTCGAAGCGGGCGCCGACGACTACGTGACGAAGCCGTATGTATTCAAAGAACTCGCTGCACGCATCCGGGCCCTGCTTCGACGAACCCAAGGCGTACTCGTCGAAGCAGACGATGAGGAGTTCGTGTTCGGTGATCTATCGGTCAACTTCGGAGAAGGGCGGGTCAGTCGGTCCGGCGAGGTCGTCCGGCTGACTCGTACCGAGTTCCTGTTGTTGTCTCAGCTCGTCGAGAATCGACGTCGGATCTTGTCGCGTGATCAGCTTCTGTCAAGTGTGTGGGGCTATGACTACTACGGTGATGCCCGGATCGTTGACGCGCACGTCAGGCGACTCCGCCGGAAGCTCGAGGTCGATCCCTCCCATCCCCAGTACGTGCTGACGGTCCGCGGCCTCGGCTACAAGTTCGACCCTGACATCGCGACGTGACCGGCAAGCGGAATACGTGACTGGCAGCGGACCCTCACGGCGGACGACGAGGCGGCGGTTCGCTCGGGTTCCGCGACTGCGGACACGGATTGTTGTCGGGGTTGGGGCAGTCGCGCTGGTTCTGTCGACCGGCGTCGGTCTGGTTACCTATCTCACGGTGCGTTCGAGCTTGCTCGACGAGCGTGAGGGAAACGCGGTCAATCAGGTGGCCGTCAACGCGCAGCTGCTGACCGGGGCACTACGCACCGACGGTGCGGACGAGATCCAGTTGCTTGCCGCGTTGCGCCCCCAGGTTCGATCGCTCCCGCTGCTTCTTCGTGATGGTGAGTGGTTCTCGGCTTCGCTGCAGATCCAGCCCGATGACCTCCCGGAGCCCTTGGTCGTGCGGGTAGTGGATGGTGAAGCCAGTCGCCAGCGGTTCTTGGCTGATGGCGAGCTGCTCCTCGGCGTGGGAGTGCCAATTCCGGACGGCGAGAGTGTCTACTTCGAGGTCTTCTCACTTGACGAGTTGAACGCTTCACTCCAGACGTTGCGCAACGCGTTGGTGGTCGTCGGAACCATGGCGACCGGCCTGGGTGTCGGGTTCGGCTGGTGGATAGCCCGGCGGGCGACCGCGCCGTTGACTGTCGTTAGCAGCGCAGCCGAACTGCTTTCTGACGGTGACCTTGGCATTCGGCTCGACGAGTCCGCGGACCAGGACCTGCGACGACTGACAACGTCGTTCAACAGAATGGCTGACTCGCTCGAGGCCCGTATCGAACGCGAGAGCCGCTTCGCTTCCGATGTCAGCCACGAGCTGCGGTCACCGCTCACGACCCTCTTGACATCGGTCGCTGTGCTCGAGAACCGACGGCTCGAGATGTCGCCTGACGGTCAAGAGGCCCTCGACCTGCTCTCCGCCGACGTGCACCGCCTCGAGCGCATGGTTGCCGATCTCATTGAGATCGCCAGGCACGATGCGGGTATCGCAGAGCTCTCGTGGTCGTACACTCGGGTTCCAGAGTTCGTGTTGAGCGTGCTGCGTCGACTGCGGGCCGACGATCTCTCCATCGAGGTAGCGGCGGAGGCCGAGGCCGCCGTGGTTCGCGTCGATGAGCGACGGCTAGAGCGCAGTCTCGCGAACCTGATCGAGAACGCAGCCCACTACGGCGACGGGGCGACCGGCATCAGCATTGATGCTGATGCCCACACGGTCCGGGTCGCGGTGGAGGATCGAGGACCGGGCATTCCCGTTGATGAGCGTGTCAAGATCTTCGACCGGTTTGCCCGAGGGGTGCACAGCCGGCGACGAGCCAACCTTGGTGGAAGCGGCCTTGGACTGGCGCTAGCCGCCGAGAATGTGGCAACCCTCGGTGGCCGAATCTGGGTCGAGGACCGCGACGGAGGTGGCGCCCGTTTCGTTGTCGAGCTACCAATGGTCGAACCGTGAAGGGAGCGAGCGGGTGGCTGGTTCTGGTCGGGGTCGTTGCGCTCGCCGGGTGTGCGGTCGGACCCCAAGACGAGGCTCGCTCAATCGAGGTGAACGTGGACGCCGGGCTGGTGGACGGCCCAGCAGCGGATGCCTCGGCGGAAGAGGAGTCAGTCGCCGCCTCGGTCTATCTCGTACGTGACAACCGACTGATTCACGTCACCCGCGCAGTAGCCGGCACCGCCCCGGACCTCGAGTCCGTCGTCGCCGAAGCCGCGGCCGGCCCGACGTCCGCAGAAGCTCGTGCGGGCATCTGGAACGCAATCCCAGCACCGAGCTCGGTGCAAGGCACCCGGCTCAATGGCTCCGTCGCCGAGGTCGACCTGTCCCCTGATTTTGCCGCGATCGGAGGCCGCGACGAGATTCTGGCCATTGCGCAACTTGTGCTCAGTGCCACCTCCCTGTCCGAAGTCGATGCCGTGACGTTCAGCCTGAACGGGGCCGAGACCGACGTACCGAGGGCCGATGGAGCCTTGGTTTCACGACCGCTCACGACCGAGGATTATCGCGAACTCGTTGAACCATGAACCTCGACGCCGGCGCAGAGGAGCGCCGACACCGACCTCAATCATCCGCTGCCGATGACTGCGGCGTCAGGTGGAGCGATCAAAGGAAGCCCGATGGCCACGCCTGCCGATTGCGCAGCAAGGTGAGGTCAGTCGCCAGCATGACCACCTCGGAGACCGAAGGGGGGTGCGGCCGCGCAGGCGACACAGCGATCCGACTCAGGCAGCACCGAGAGGCGGGCAGCGCCGATGGAGCCCCCGCAGCTCGTGCACCTGTTGTAGGTCCCGTCCGACAGCCGTTGGTACGCTTCGTGGATCGAAGCCAGTCGCCGACGAGCGCTCAAGAGGGTTTCCGCCTCCAGCTGAGGATCGTCACCAACAGGTTCCTTGCGACTTGCCCGCGCGACGATGGTGGCGGAGTAGACGCGGGCCTGATCGAGCGCATCGAGCAGCTCGGCCAGCTCGGGCTCGGTTAGTCCGTCAGGAGTGGGAACCCAGCTCAGCGAGCGGATGAGTTCACTTGTTCCACCGACTGACTCGGGTGTGATCGCCATCTTCGGGTCCTTTCCTTGCGGCAAGGTCAGGACGAAGCGTGCTCGGATGATGTGACAGGACCGTGACCGCGATGCGCGATTTCGCGACAGGAGTTGGATCTGAGCGATCAGTCGTGGGTCGATATCGGCTCGGGCGTGGAGATCGGGGGGTGGACGGGGGAGACGAACGTTGACGGCTTGAGCGCGACGACCGAGCAACCGACCTCATCGAGGACCTGTTCGGCCGTGTTGCCGATGACGAGCCCCGCGATCCCAGCTTTCGCGACCGTGCCCACGACAAGCAGATTGATGCGATGCTTTGCCACGAGGGCGGGGATGATCTCACCGGGCCGACCCTTCTCGAGGTGAGTCTGCCACGGAGCTTCGGCGGTCTTGCTCGACGCCAGGAGGCCTTGGAGTGCTCGTCGGTGGCGGTCGCGCTCCTCGTCGAGCAGCTCGTCGATCTCCCCTGGAGGGATGTGCATCATGACCGAACTCCGCATCGTCCCCTCGCCATAGAGTTCCCAGGCGTGTCCGACGTGCAACTCGCCGCCGTACAGTTCGTTCATCGACGCCGCCAGTTCGAGAATCGTGTGGTTCAGGCTGGCTTCTGCGGGATCAGGATTGACTGCGGCCAACACCCGTTGGATTCGCGCCCGAGTCGGTCGGATCACCCACACAGGGCAGGGGCACTTTCGCAGCAACTGCCTGATCGTCGCTTGATCTCGGTCCTCGTCGCTGGTGACCACTACGAGATCATGGTCACCGATGAGCACCTCGACGACGAGGGCGATCGCGCGATCTGCGGCCTCGGTGACCTTCGTGGTGGCGTCGGCGTTGGCCAGGGTGCGCCATCGAATGAGTTGACTGGTCAGTTCGTCTCGAGCGGCGTCCTGGCGGCGAGGATCACGGCCGGTACGGTGGACGAGTCGCAGCAGGAGCGAGGGCTCGGGCACGACGCCGAACAGTGTGAGTCTGGCCTTGTTGAGGTGGGCGAGATCGGCAACCCGTTTGACCGCGGCGGCGTTGTGTTTCTTGCCGAGCGGGCAGAACAAGATGTTCTTGAATCGGTGCATCAGATACAGCCCCAACCGGTCGTTCGTGCTGGCCACCGTCGCCGACGATGGCCATGAATTCCGTACGGAGAGTGTCGGTCCGGCAGTTGACAACGCGTTGATGGTTGAGCGCGCATGTCGTGACTTCGCCAGCCGCATAGCGGAACGAACGGATGGCTGTCTTGGTGCCGGAGCGAGAGTTGCCGGCTGGGAGCGGCAGGCGCCCAGACTCCCAGCCAGCTATCGCGGGGCCCTGGTGGTCCGAGCCCCGACACCCCTTCGCGGCCGCCATCATGCTCCGCTCCATACGGCATTGGTGCGTCGACCCTGTGCGAATCTGGAGACTGCGTCAACGATCGGAGCATCGGGTCGCGCCACTACGTTCGAGGACTCAGAGAGCTGGTTTGGAGTGAAAGGCGCGCAACCATGTCGAGTCTCTGTCATATTCCTGCGGCACGTTCGGGGCATGGTTCACCACGGCTTGATCGATAGCAGCCGACCACCGCTCCCCATTTTGGTCGGTGTCGACGGATCGAGCGGTTCGCGGACCGCTCTCGACTATGCGGTGTGCCGCGCTCGGTTGACCGGTCTGCGTCTCGAGGTCCTCACTGCCTACGACCCCCTTGCGGGCGCCTCTACGAGCGAGTGGAATCCCGGCGGATCCTTCGACGGAGCCCGGATCGCCGTCACCGCTCGGCGGAGGGCCGAGGACGTCATCGCCGAGGTTGACACCACCGATGTCGACCTTGATCATCGAGTCGTTCCGGGAACGAGCGAGGCGGTCTTCGGCGCCAAGAGCCCGTTCGCCGCGCTCGTGGTCGTCGGCGCCCCGCGACGGGGCTTCTGGCGACGGCTCTTCGCTGGCTCATCCCTTGGTCATCACCTCCTGCGTCACGCCCAGTGCCCCGTCGTCGTGGTCCCGCTGGGATGGACTCCGCCCCTTCGCTCGGCGCACCCAATGGCCGTTTCGATCGACCAATCCGCAGGGATACCTGTGTTGAATCACGGCCAGGTTGATGACCATGACGACCTTCAGATGGAGCTACTCGATCTGGTCATCAGGCCGATCTTCGCGACGAGCCTTGCGGTTGCGTCCGCCGCGTCCCGAACGAACGACCGGGAGTTCCGACGGGAGTTGCGATCCATCGTGGGTCGCCTGGACCATACGATCGACGAGATTCGACGCGTCGCCCTGGGCTTTGGTTGCGCTGGTGTTCCGGTTGCTGCGCGCCACGAGCGAGGGAGACGGGAAGTCGAGAAGGCCGGGCTTGCGCATCTTCGTGCCGGTCCGACCGGCTAGTTCGTGGTCTCGTGACGACGGCGGAAGTGGCATCGACCACCGCCTTGCTCGCGGCTCAGCCCGATATTCGACCTGGTCAGGCGAGCACGACCAGACTCGTACCATGACTGATGTCAACGAGACGAAACTGCCTGGTGTCGGCCTGCGGCACGACTTCGCATGCGCCAGCGGCGACCATGTCGGTGTCATTTCCTACCATTCCGGTCGCCGCGAGCTGATCATCTATGACCAAGATGACCCGGACCGTGTTCGTGCTGCCGCGATCATGACACCCGATGAAGCAGCGGTCCTGACCGATCTCGTCGGCGGGGCCACCATCACAGAGCGGTTCGATGATCTGCGGCAGGAGATCGCGGGGCTTGCGATCGACTGGCTCCCGATCGCCTCCGACAGCCGGTATGCCGGGCGAGAGTTGGGTGAGACGGCTCTGCGAACCCGAACGGGCGTGTCGATCGTCGCGATCGTGCGAGACGGCACCCCTATTCCTGCACCCGGCCCGGATGCGACGCTCAGAGCGGGCGACACTGCGGTGGTGGTCGGTACGGCCGAGGGGATCGATACGGCAGCCAGGTTGCTCGCCGGGACCGATGCATGATCCTCGCGGCGTCGCCCGGCTCGGCGGCACTGCTGTTGGAGTTGGGGGGGATTCTCGTTGCGCTGGCAATCCTCGGTCGGGTCGCCGGACGGGCGGGTATCCCGTCGATCCCTCTCTATCTGGTGGCTGGTCTCGCGGTGGGGGAGGGTGGCATCGCCGAACTCGTCACTGCTCGCGAGTTCATCGAGAGCGGTGCACAGATCGGTGTCATCCTGCTGTTGCTGCTCCTTGGCCTCGAATACACGGGCCGGGAACTCACGGATGCGCTCCGTGATCACGCGCCAGCGGGAGCGGTCGACCTTGCGCTCAACTTCACACCCGGCCTCGTCGTCGGTCTGCTGCTCGGCTGGGAGTTCCAGGTCGCCCTCCTGCTCGGGGGCATCACGTACATCTCTTCGTCCGGGATCATCGCCAAGGTCCTGGCCGACCTCGGCAATACGGGAAACCGAGAGACTCCTGCCATACTCGCCATTCTGGTCACTGAGGACCTGGTCATGGCCTTCTACCTCCCGCTCATGGCCGGTCTGCTCATCGGTGGAGACGCGCTCGACATCGGTCTCGAGATCGCTGTCGCCATCGGCGCGGTTGTCATCGCGCTCGGCGTTGCCGTCCGTTTCGGACCCCGTCTGAGCGCTGTCCTGTTCAGCCGGTCCGACGAGTACCTCCTGCTGAGCCTGGTTGGGGTCACCCTTCTCGTTGCCGGCGTTGCTGAGTATCTGCGTGCGTCAGCAGCGGTCGGCGCGTTCCTCGTCGGTATCGCCCTCAGCGGGCGCGCCGAACGTGGAGCCCGTCAGGTACTCGCCCCGCTTCGCGACCTTTTCGCCGCGCTCTTCTTCGCGTTCTTCGGACTCCAGATCAACCCGGCGGACTTGCCCGGTGCGCTCCCACTGGCGGTCGCACTTGCCCTGGTGACCGCGGGAACGAAGCTCGTCACCGGCTGGTGGACTGCTCGCTCTGCCGGAATCGACCGGCCGGGCCGTCTCCGCACCGGCGCCACCCTCGTCGCCCGCGGCGAATTCTCCATCGTGATCGCCGGGATCGCCGTAGCCGAAGGGGTCGGCGACGATCTGGGACCTCTCGCCGCCGCGTACGTGCTGATCCTGGGCATCGGCGGGCCTCTCATCGCCAGGACAGCCGACCCGATCGCTCGCAAGCTCTATCGGCCCCGCGGACCGATCCCCCGAGTCTGAGCCCCATGACCTGACGACAGCTCTCGAGCTGAGCCGATCCCGTGACCGCCCAGTGGATCGTCGCCCCGGTCCGAGTGCCCGCCGCCGGGGGGTCACGATCGAGGCGATGTTCAACCGGCTGGTTTGCCGGTCGCCGGCGTCAGGTTGGCTCGCGGGTGTACCGCGCCGAGGCGAACGCTCCGGCAACTGAAATGAGGAGCGCAACCGCGATGAGGCCGTACGCAGCCTGGTCCAGCGTTTGGAGTCCGAGGATGCTCCGGAGCCCTGGGTTGGCCACCGTAGCGATCTGAATGAGCACGGTGATACCGACGATTGCGTTGAGGACGCGGTTCCTCAGTGGCCGGTTGGTGATCAAGCGGGCGGGGTAGACGAACGCGAGCTGGGCCAGCGACTCGTAGAGGAAGACTGCGGTTCGCGTCTCGTCGCCTGAGTAGTCGAGTCCCGGTAGGCCGAAGAACAGGCCGAGTCCGAGCGCGGCCTTCATGACACCGGTGATGAGAATGAACTTCAGTCCGGCTCGGGTCAGGAGCGGCGCGGAAGTCGATCGCGGCTTCCGCTTCATCACGCCGGGGTTTCGGTCGAGCCCGAGTGCGAGAGCGGGCGGGCCGTCGGCGATGACATTGATCCACAGGAGCTGAACCGCGGTGAGGGGCACCAGAAGGTCGCCGAGGTCGTCGCGTAGATCCCACACCGCGGCGCCGACGACACCGATCGTCACCAACAGCACGAGGGCCACGTTCGTGGAGAACAGGAAACGAAGGAACTTCTGGATGTTGTCGTAGATGCCGCGTCCCTCCTCGACCGCGGCTTCGATGGTGGCGAAGTTGTCGTCGAGGAGGACGAGGTCGGCCACCTCGCGGGTGACGTCACTTCCTCGTTGACCCATGGCGACGCCGATGTCGGACCGTTTCAGAGCTGGCGCGTCGTTGACGCCATCGCCGGTCATGGCCACGATCTGGCCTCTGGCCTTGAGGGCCTCGACCAGTGCGAGTTTGTGTTCGGGGCTCACTCGAGCGAAGACGTGGACATCGCCGACGGCTTCGACGACGTCATCAGGTTCGAGCCGATCGAGGTCCTCGCCGGTCACGACCCGATCGGCCGGGATCCCGATGTTGTCGGCGATTGCCCGGGCCGTCTCGGGGTGGTCGCCCGTGATCATCAAGACTCGGATACCGGCAGCCTGGGCAGCAGCGATCGCGGCCGGAACCTCGGCCCGGGGCGGATCCCACATCGAGACGGTTCCGAGCCAGACGACATCGTCCTCGCTGTTCTCCGGCGACCAGGCGAGCCCGAGGACGCGATAGCCATCGGCCGCTGCCGCCTCGATCTTGTCGTGCCAGGATTCTCTCTCGGCGGTGTCGAGGCGGCTGCGTTCCAGGAGTACCTCGGCTGCGCCTTTGAGGTAGGCGACCTCCTGTCCGTCCTCGGTGACGCTCACGCGCATGAACCGCCACGCCGAGTCAAACGGTCGAACCGACCCGCGAGGGGAGTCCATGCGAGTGGTGACCGGGTCCACCCCTTGCGCTGCCGCGTAGCTGTAGAGGGCGATCTCGAGGGGGTCACCTGTGCCGCCATCGGGCTCGGCGTCCGCCGCCAACACCATCGCTCGCAGCGCTCGTTCGGGTTCGGGGGAGTCGAGACCGCTCACGGTCATGGTGTTCTCGGTGAGCGTGCCGGTCTTGTCGGTCGCGATGACCGTCACCGAGCCGAGCGCCTCGACCGCCGAGAGCCTGCGCACGACGGCCTTGCGGGTGCTCATCCGTTCGGTACCCAGCGCAAGCGTCAGCGTCAGCACCGCAGGCAGACCCTCGGGGACCGCGGCGACGGCGACCGCGACGGCGAACAACAGCGCCTCGTCGAATCGGTTGATCCCTTCGATACCGACCCCAAGGACCGCCAGGACCACAGCCAGGGCGGCAACCCAGCGGGCGATCTGATGCCCGAAGTGCTCCAGGCGACGTTCAAGCGGAGTGCGTTCGGCCTCGACTCCGCCCAGCATCGTGGCGATACGACCCATCGCCGAGGCAGCACCAGTTCGGGTGACCTCCATCCATGCCAGTCCACGCACCGCAAGGGTGCCGGAGAACACCTCCTCACCCGCGCTCCGTTCGACCGGCACCGATTCGCCGGTCAGGATCGATTCGTCGATCTGAAGTGCCTGCTCGCCGGTCAAGTCGCCGTCAGCGGCAATCCGGTCCCCGGCCTCGACTCGGACAAGATCACCCGGCACCAGCCGTGACGCCTCGAGGTGGGTGAGGTGCCCATCACGGAGCACCCACACCCGCGGCGCGGCCAGTTCCCGTAGCCGCTCCAACGCGTCCTCAGCCCGGTATTCCTGCCACACTCCCATGACGGTGTTGAACACCAGGATCGTTGCGATGGCAAGGGACTCGTAGGGCCAGCCGTGGGCCCCCTCGGAGATCCAGATGACCACATCGAACGCCAAGGCGAACAACAGGATGTAGATGATCGAGCTCCGCAGCTGGCGCCCTACCCGCACCCACCAGCGCACCGGCGCCGATTTGGGCAGCGCGTTGGGTCCGTAGGTGGCGAGCCGATCCTCTGCCTCCTCGGTGCTGAGCCCCCGAGCAGCACCGGGAACGATTGCCAGGTCACTCATGTACCTCAGTCCTCCGTTGTCGGAACGCTCTGAACTTGCGTGCTCGCTGGTTTCGTGGCGAGTCGACGGTCGTGCGGTCGAGCCGTGCGAAACGTAGCGCGGCGCATTCTGGACCGGCCTCGGGGCCGATCACGACCACGGAAAATGCTGGAACGGCTGCCACGCTTGAGCTACGTCGGTGGAACGAGGACGACGGGGCGATCGACCCGATGAAGGACCTTCGAGCGCGACCCCGCCGATGCGAAGCCCGGAGAATCCACCGAGACCACGTGTGCCGACGACGACGGGCTCGACCACGGTGTGCATTTCCGACTCAGTCTGCACGAAACCGGTCAAGACGATGAACTCGGCTCGGAACGCCGACGCCAAACGACTGGCCCGGCGAATCCCATTGCCGCACCGGCTGAGCCGTCGGATCCGAACGTTCCATCACTGTCCTCTTTCGGAATACTCGGCTACTGGGGCCGATTCCCGAGGGCAGCCGCCGAGAACGCGGATCTTCCTGAAGATGCGAGTCCGACCGCTGGCCGGCTCGGCACCAGCCGCGGTGATGCGCTTGCGTGGCCGACGTCGGTGCTCGCTGTCTGGTCGGACGCTTGGATGGTGCTGGCGCCGTTGCGCCGCCCGCTGTGCAGCGACGGCACCAATGGCATGAAACATGTTGCTTCCCTTCGGTCACCCGTCGGGCTGCAAGCGCGGTCCATCAGGGTCACACGACAAACGCGGATTCGTGGCCAAGTCTGTTCGGTCGATGTGACCGCCAGACGACGGTGGCGCGGCATTCTCGGTACTTCCCGGGTGGTCGGGCGGACGATGTCCAGTTCGCGGTTGATGTCGCTGCGGGTGGTGGTCCCAGGTGTCATGCAGCGAGTCCAGTATCGCGCTGGGTGTGACGGTGTCGTCTTCGGCCTCAGCGATGCGGACGGCGTGGCTCGGATTTGAGCGACCAGCGCGGGCATCTGAGTATGGCCCCTGACCCGCCGCAAGGACTGCTCGGCCTCGAGCATGCCGGCGGCGCACCAGCGTCGGCGCATCTCGCCGTCACACCAGCATTGCACGTTGCCGGTGGTGGTGCGGGCGATCGAGATCATGGACTCGATCGGGTTCGCGGTCCGTAGTGTCTTGGCCAGGGTGCCGGTGACGCCGAGGCAAGCGACGGTGCACATCTCCTCGAGACCTTCCCGGATCGAGCCGGCAGCGTCGGGGTAGGGCCCTGGAACGCCGATCGATCATCGCAGTGCGCATCGTCGAGCCGGGGTCAGTCAGCAAGCCAGTGTTCCCGGACGACCTGCCCGGATCGGACGGGACCTGAGACCCTGGTCCAATCTGCTTGAACCAGCGAGACTGACCGAATTCGGCATGTTGCCGGTCGCAGTGGGATCGGAGATTGCGATGGGGTACAAGATTGGCGTGGTGATCCAGAGTCGGGACGAGGCTGCGATCGGGCTGAAGCGTTGCATCGACTTCGCTGAGCGAGCAGGGGGCTCGCTTCATGTCATCGACATCACCGAGCCGACACCGGGCTGGCTGGTTGCGGCCCGCCGCGCAAGCCCTAGTGAAGGGGAGCGAAGGCGTGAGCTGATGAAGCACTTCGTCTCCAACGTGACGGCTGGCAGAGTCGAGGTTTCGGTTGCCGTGCGAAGCGGTCGGCGCATCGTGGAGCTGATCGGTGAGGTTCGTGACGCCGGTCTCGACCTCGTGGTGCTGGTGAATGGCGATCTGAAGGAATCTCCGACGACCGCGGAAGCGTTCGCGAACCGGGTAGTGCGCAAGTCGCCGGTGCCGGTTCTGGTCCTGCGGCCACTGGTGCCTGGTAGCTCGGGAACGGTGATTGCTCTGGACATCTCGGTCGAAGATGGCGGATCAGGAGCGCTGATCGACGCGATCATGGGTCAGGCGATGACGCTGACACGTGAAGACTCCTCTATCACGATCGTCCACGTGCTGGAAGTACCCGCCGGACTCCAAGGGAGCGACGCCGAACTCGACGAAATCTCAGGAACGACGGCAACCATGCTCCGCGCCAGGCTCGAGTCACTCGTGGCTGACGTTGGCAAGGCGGGAGACATCAGCGTCGTGGTTCGCGTGGGGAAGCCCGTTGCCGAAATCGCAGCGGTGGTTCGGGAGGCCCGACCGGAGCTGGTGGTCGTCGGGACCGTGAGCCGCTCAGGACCGGCAGGGCTGATTATCGGAAACACCGCGGAAGCCATGCTGCGAGAGGTCCCATACTCGATGTTGGCCGTGAAGCCGCCCGGCTTCCAGTCCCCTCTGGAGTGATGTCACGAATAGTCAATCGGGGGACCGACCTGCCACGGGCGCGGCTGGCCTCCGGTGGTGGGCGCTCCTGATGGTCCGGTGGTGTCGCGAGTTGGGGCCAGGGTCACCAACAGGATCGGGGTACCGAAGGCAGCGAGCACGGACGGAGTTGCAGGGGCCCGTCCGTGCTCGCGGCGCTTGGCCACTGTCGGGGGTGGCAGCCTCCGTCGGCGTGCGCCGGCCTCTTCACCCTGCTGGGAGTTGGATCGGTGTGACGAATCCGGGTGGCTTGATGGCAATGACCGAGCAGTGCACGTTGCCGAGGACCGACTCGGCAGTGTTGCCGATGAGGAGGCCTCTGACGCCAGTACGGGCGACCGTTCCCAGGACCAGCAGGTTGATCCGGTGCTTGTTGACGGCCTCGGGTACGACCTCGGCTGCTCGTCCGTTGTGAAGGTGGATCTGCCAGGGCTCATCGTCGAGACGGGAGGCGGACAGCAGTTCGTCGAGTGCGGCACGGTGGCTGGCTTCCTCGTCCTGCAGGAGTGCCTCGAGTTCCGAAGCGGGAGTGTGCATGAACGCGGAGTGTCGCATCGCTTCTTCGCCGTAGAGCTCCCACGCGTGCGCGACGTGGAGTTCGCCCCCATAGAGCTTGGCCATTGACGCGGCGAGCTCGAGGATCGTGCGGTTGAGTTCCGCTTCGGAAGGATCGGGATTGACGGCGGCCAGGACACGTTGGATTCGTGCCCGGGTCGGGCGGATCACCCACACCGGGCACGGACACTTGCGAAGCAGGCGATTGATCGTTGCGTCGTCCTCGTCGTCCTCGTCAGTCGTGACGATCACCAGGTCGTGGTCGGCGCGCAGGACCTGCTCGATGATGCTCAGCGCCGGGCTACCGATCGCGGTCATGGTCTCGACTTCGATGTCCGCGTCTTTGGGGACGCAGCGAACGAGCTTGGCTGCCATCGCTTTGCGGTCGGCCTCTCGGATGGTGTCGAGGTAGTCGGAACGGTGCAGCGCACGCTGCAGCCTCGACGGTTCGGGCAGCGCGCCGAGAACCGTCAGGGTCGCTGCGTTGCGAGCAGCGAGGTCACTGATGCGTCGAGCCGCTGCGGGGTTGTCCCGGTCGGCAAGCGGGCTGAACAAGATGCTACGGAATCGGTGCACGGGTTCCTGCTCTCTCGGGAGACGGATCGGGTGGCGACGCGGGCAGCCGCGCCGAGACGTGCCGGTGCCTAGGGATCGAGTCGTGCACCGCGCATTGGGTGCTTGATCTAATCGGACCCGGCCAGACGCGGCGACGGTGAGTCTGCGGCAGCGAAGGCTGTCGAGAGCGCTCCGCTCCAACGCGCCGTCGCGATCGATGAACGACTGCTGCAGGATCAACGTGGGCGCCGCCATGTCGGCGAGGCTAGGGGCCGGTCGACTGGCGTCGTAGGCACCAACGGCCCATCTCGTGTTGGGGTGGTGTGATTGGGTTCCCTGGGCTTCGCCTCGATCAGGATGCCGGCACGACGATGATTGGAGATGTGAGTGGTGCGGCACAGTGTTCGACACTGAACCGAGGATCGTCGAAGCGAGGTTTGCTTCGATGGTCATCGCGGCGGTGGTAGACGATAACGACCGGCCGAGCGCTGCCCGGGAGTTCGGGGAAGCGTCAACGTCGACCACGATGCGGCCGAGCGCTCCGTGGAGGCGTGCCGAGGGTGGAATGGCGGCCACGGGGATCGGTGAATGAGTCGCAGGTTGCAGGCTGACCAAACCCAACAAGGATCGTTGGAACCCGACCATCCCGCGGAAAGCCGAGTACGAGCAGCCGGGCGGCTTCCTGCGTGGTCGAGCAACACCGAGACCGTACCGTTGCCGCCCACGGCAACCCCGACGTCTGATCCTGCGGGTCCGAGATCGGAGCGGAGGTCATCGAGGTGCTGTTCGGCGGCGCGGAGTTCCTCGTCCGGGGCGCGGATTGTTCGGCCAGCCTTCAAGTGGTTCCTAGCACCTCATGGCCGTGACGGCCGTGAGCCTGTGTCGTTTGGGCGAGCGCTCCATCGCAGCGCGTGATGCGAAGTGGGCGAACCATCAACCCCCCGACCCACCGGGTCTTGGCTTCGCGGCCGTCGTCCATGTTCGCTCACCCCGTCCGGTTCAGCGTGGGTACAACGAGTACGGGACAGCGGGCGTGGCGGACCACACCGGCGGCGACGCTCCCGAGGGTGTGGCGGGCCAGACCGGTCCGACCGGAGGTGCCGACAACGACGAATGACGATGCCCGGCTCGTGGCGTATTGCACGATCGAGCTTGGGGCATGGCCGTGTAGCACGTGAGCGGTGGCAGGGATTCCGTGGGTGCCGAGTCGGTCGGCTGCCTCTTGGCAGTGGCGCTGAGCCTGGTCACGGATGGGGCGCGGTCGCGGACCACCGTCGGTGGCGACACCCTCATCGGGTCCCACCGTTTGGGCAACGATGCAGCTCGCGTCGAGCCGTTGGGAGAACACGGCGGCGCCGTCGAGTACCGCGGGGGTGGCCGATGAGTCGTCCGTGCAGACCAGGATCTCGATCCTCTCCTTCGGGAGGGGGACATCGGCGACGTCTGGACCAACACAGAGGATGGGCTGTGTCGATCGTCTGATCATGTCTTCGGCCACGCTTCCGAAGACCAGTCGCGAGATCCCGGCCCGGGCGTGGGTCGGCATGCAGACCATTGTCTGGCTCGCCGGTACCGCGTCGAGGATCGCCTCGACGGGTGAGCCGTCGAGGACCCGTACCGTGTGCGGCGCGACGTCGACGAAGCGGGTCCCGGCGTCGCGAAGCGACTGGGCGACGTCGTTGGCCTGGTCGGCTGGGCACGAACTGACCAGCGACACCGAGCCGTCGGTGCGCTCAGCGAGGGAGAACGCGGTCCGAACAGCGAGGTGAGGGTCCAGCGAGCCGTCGAGGGGAACCACGATCGTCTCCATGGACCACAGAATATCGACAGCGGCCCTGTCGGCCCCCTGATGGGGCGATACCGAGCCTTGTCCGGCGGGGACGTTGGACCCCGGTCACGCCTGCGCTGCGTCCAACAGGATTCGCAACTTGTGCCATGTGAATGAGGATCCGGTCTCACCGCCCGTGGCCTCTGTAACGATGAGCTCAGGGTCTCACCGGCGAGGAGGCGCGTGTCGCGGCTACGGCTCCACAGGCCCAACGCGTTGCTGCCGGCGGCGTCGGTTCGCCGCGGGCGCGGGTCGTGCGCAAGTTGCGGAGCTCGATCAACTGCATCTTCTTGTTCGCCTTGGCGTTCGACGCAGCCTGACGCCAGCGTTGGCCCGGACCCTGGCGGGCAGGAGCACGCACCACGGAGGTTGGGATACTGGGCAACACGAACGACCCGAAGGAGCGGCTCCAGCACCTCGATCGGCGGATCACGGCATGGATGCGACGACACGGGCACCACCTCGACCGATGGGCGATCGGCGCCCTCTTCATGTGGTTCGGCATGCTCAAGGTGTTCGACTACAAGTCGGCCACCTCGATCATCGCCGAGACCGTCTACATCGGCGACCCCGATACCACCGCACACCTGCTGGGACTGTGGGAAGCGGCCATCGGCTTCTGCCTCGTCGTCCGCCCCTTGGCGCGCATTGCCATCGCGCTCTTGGCCGTACGGCTGCCTGGCACGCTCCTGGCCCTCGCCCTCAAGTCCGACGTGTGCTGGACAGACGGCGCCGTCCGCATCGGAGGTGCAGCCGTCCGCTGGGTTGGTATGCCATGCGGCGAGCCGGCGGCCGTGACTGTGTGCTCATGGGTTCGCGGTACGATCCGGTTCCGGCTCGCGCTTCATGTGAGGCTCCGAGAGTAGCCTCGAGCGCAGGTTGGTCCCGTTTCCCTCGAGCGATTCTGCGAGGACGATCTGATGTCTGATACGTGGACGGTGGGCTACGACGGATCGAGTTCGTCTCGTAACGCATTGCGTTGGGCTCTCGCGACCGCGTCGTCGCGCGACGTCGTGATCCGGGCTGTCACGGTGCTCGAAGCGACGATCGCGAGCTACACGGATGCATACGTGATTGACGCCACCGTCACCCAGGTCACGGCCGACGAGAGAGCTCAGGCACGATCTGATCTGGAAGACGCGATCGAGGCCGAACGCCGGGGATGCGAGGCGCCAGTCGAGCTGGTCATCGCTGACGGCCGTCCTGCGCGTGAGCTCCTCCGCCGCTCAGAGGACGCTCGGCTGTTGGTCGTCGGTTCGCGAGGGCGTGGTGGCTTCACTCGGTTGCTGCTCGGCTCGGTGAGTCATCAGTGTGCAACGCACGCGCGCATCCCCACCGTCATCGTTCCCACCGAGAGCCGGTCCCAACGGGTGGAGCGGGTCTTGGTGGGAGTTGATGGATCCGAGAGATCGAGGCTTGCTTTGGATTGGGCTCTGGCGTTCGCGCCGAGTGCCGAGATCACAGTGCTCAGGGCGTGGGACCTTCCCGGCTTCGGGCACACTCTCGTTGCCGATGAGATTCGCTTACTCGTCGAGGAGCAGGAAGCTGAGCTGAAGCGCCTGGCGGACGAGGTCGGCGCAGCGGCCGGTCGGCGGTTGCATCACGAGTTCGTCAAGACGGCATCAGCGGGTCGGGTCCTGGTCGAGGCGTCGAGCGAGTTCGACCTGGTGGCGGTCGGCGAGCAAGGCCTTGGCGCTGTCGGCTCGGCGCTGTTGGGGTCGGTCGCGAACTACGCTGCTCACCGGGCGCGGGTGCCGACGGTGATCGTCCCCGTGCCGCAAGCTGCGGGTCGCTGAGAGAAGCACACGCAAGCGGTTTGGTCTGTCTCACCGGCGATCGTGCGTGGGCCCGACCTCACTGTCGAAACGGAAGCCTGGTGGCTTCACCACGAGTGGCGCGACCCCTTGAGGTCGGTCCACCGGCGGATCTGGCCGAAGCAGCGAGCCGTGCTGGAACCCAGCCGAGGTGGTGCTTGCCGGATCGGTCAACCTTCGCTTCGAAGGTCCTGAGATCGACTGGCATGGCAAGTCTGGCAGGAGTCTAAGACACCTGAGGTGCCGGAGTGGCTTCTGCCAGGCTGCTCGGATCGGGTTGGATTGCCCGGAATCCCTTCGTTTCCTTGGTACGCCCCCTGGGACTTGAACCCAGAACCTGCGGATTAAGAGCGGCATCAGGCCGGTGCCGGGTGGTCCCGGATCGTGGCCGAAAACGTTGTCCTGTCAAGGTGAACCGGCAATCCGGCGTACCGGATCGTCCTGTGGATAACCACCCGATTTCGTGTGATCACGGATCTGTTGTGACCACCTCGTGACCATGGAACCCGCAGAACTCGAGACTGCGCGTGTTCATGGGGTGAGGGCTGCTGGTCTCGGTTGGGGTGATCGTATGGGACCGCAGGCGAGGATGCCTCTGGCTTCGTAGTTGGCTCGGTTGACGAACCCGTAGGCAACGCGGCGGAGGACTTGGAGCTTGTTGTTGGTGCCCTCGAGGCGGCCGTTCGAGATTCGGCCGGCGGCTGGCTCGTGGAAGGCGAGGATCTCGTCGGACCAGGCCAGGAAGGTGTCCACGACGTGGTGGAACTCGGGGATCTGGCCGGTGGCGTAGAGGTCGGTGAATCGGTCGAGTGCTTCGAGGGCGCCGTCGCGGTCGTCGGCGTCGTAGAGCCGGTAGAGCTCTTGGAGGACCTGCCAGGCCACACCGATGCGGGGGTGCTTATCGAAGAGGTCGGCCAGCTGGGGATCGGGGTTGCCGTCGTCGGTGCGGCGGAGGAGCGCGAAGCGGGCTCGGAACAGGTCGGGTTCGAACGCGGGCCGGACCTGGCCTCGGGGTTCGCGTCGTTGCGCGGTGCGGCGCACCAGGGTGAGGCCGGCCGCGAACCAGCGGACCACATGGAACCGGTCCAACACGTGGGTGGCACCGGGCAGGTGGGCGTCGATGGCGGCCTTGTAGGATTTGGAGCCGTCGGAGACCACCGACCTGGACGCCCCGGCACCAGCGGGGCCCCTGCTCGACCAAGAAGCCCGAGAGGGCCGCGGCGTTGCGATAGGCGACCATGGCCAGCACTTCGCCGGTCTCACCGTTCTGGAGCACGGTCACATAGCGGTGCCGGCGCCGCATCGCGGTCTCATCGACCAACAGCACCCGGCAGCGCTGCTGCCGGCGGTGGGCGGCGACCAGCTCGGCCCACTGGGTGACCAAGCGCATGACCAGCGCCCAGTGCAGACCATGACGACGGACGACTGCCCGGATCGACATGACCTTCGCATCAGCCACCAGTGCTCGGGCCAGACGGCGGGTCAGGCGGCCCTCAAACTCCTGATGGACCTCGAGGTGCCGCTCCCCGCAATTGCCACACGCGAACCGGCGGCGCAGCCACAGCAACGTCGTGGCTCGACCGGACACGGGCAGGTCCCGGACCTTGCGCCGACGCCGGTCATGCACGGTCCAGCACTTGAACCCACAGTGCGGGCAACGCGACCAGCGTCGCGTCGACGCCACCTCGACGATGAGCCGGTCGGTCGTGTCGACCACCACGACGAGCACGCGGATGAGACGCAGGTGCAGCCGCACCCGCATAGAGTCGGGAGCCATCGAGGCCTCCTGGATCGGGGACGTTAGACATCACCGATTCCAGCGGGGCCTCGACCCCTACACGGGGACCCTCAACCCATCCTCACCCCACGATCCCGCGCAGCGCCCAGAACTCGCCGACCGGTCGAGAACTGGAACGGCCTTCCTGAGCCATGCCGAAGCCGCGTGCAGCAAAGCCTGCTCGACCGTCCCACCAAACTCGTGACACGCTAGCCGTCCCAAGGTGCGTCTTTGATATGAATCCAATCGACTGGATTCCGCTCTTCCTCATAGCCTACTCGTGTCACTAGCAAGGCACCGTCGGACGAGAATGATGGGAATCTAACTGGTTCATTCATTAGGAGCGTGGGGCCTTCTGTGCCATCGATCGGAATTGACCAAAGCCCGACGTCCTGCCGTCGATTGTCTGGAAAAGCGCTATAGATCGCATACTGTCTCGACGGATCCAAAGTCGCCGAATCCACGGTCTGCTCACGCGATGTGAGTGGATCCGACTCGCCGGTTTGAAGATCCAGCAGCTCCAACCAGCCACTCGGCGGTCCCTCGAGATCATCGACGGCCGCCAAGACGACAGCAGTGTGGTCATCGACGAACACCGGGTCGTCCTCACGAAGCCCCTCGGTGTGCGTCACCTGGCGCAGTATTCCAGACTCCAGATCCAGCTCCCAAAGATCCGTCGCTTCGGTGAACTGTGAAGGCGATTGAGCGGCAAAGAGAGCTGTCTTGCCATCAGCTGCAACGGCAACACCGGTATCGCCAAAGAGCTTCTCTCCGACCGGGATCTCCTCGAGTACTTCTCCCTCTACACTCACGATCGCGAACCGGTTCGGTGCCATACCCGTGAGTTCAGCGCCGTAGGACAAGAGGAGCGACTCTCCGTCGGGCATCCAGGCGAAGCCTCGAGCGTCCCCTTCTTCTGGTCCCAAGACGACAGGATCTGGACCACCGAGCACGAGCTTTGTCGTCAAGAGGTCACCGGCGTTGGGCCACGCTGTGAACGCGACTCGATCGCCCGACGGACTCGACGCCGCCTGGATAGGTCTCCATCCCGCGACCCCGGCTGGGTCTTCTTTGGGACTACTCGAACTGTTAGTCGGTGCGGCTTCACACGCGGCCACTGCGAACAGGGCCAAGCAGATTGCGAGAACCGCAAGTCGAGGTCTCATCAGGTGTCCCAATACCAGGAATCTAGGCCGATGATGTTGGCCGCTTGGAGCGTGGCAAACGCTATGAAGCTCGTGCTCAGGAACGGCGCGATCGATGGACGTGTTCCGGGCGCTGCCGGGTAGCTCTGTGGGTAGGATGCCGGTACGTCGAATAGGTCGGTTGGAAGTACATCGACGCCGCTAAGGAATGCTCCCATCGCTGCGGCGCCAATCGAGTCACTGGAGAAGTTGGCTATCGCTGATAGATCGACATTCTCAACGACGCTACTTGCGAACGCTTGTTCGCTGACGCTTTCGGACGTGAGGAGATCTTGGCTGCACTCAATTGCCTGGTGAAGGGAGACTTGGTGCGCGTACCAGAGCGCCCGTTGGGCGGACTCGCCACCGGGCGACGTGCTTGCGTAGTCCAACCAAGCCTGGGTTCTGGGATCGACGGTCTGTCTCACTGTGTGTGTGGCCGGATTCACCGTGTCCCGTAGGACCGCGCTTGCCCGTTGGATGTCCAGGAGCATCATCCCGTTCACGGCGCGCCACCATGACGAACCGCTTCCTCGCGAGCCGATCCGGCCACTTAGGATCTCCCATTCCGTGAACACGAACAGGCCGGCGCCTTCGGCACCGAAGCCAGTGTAGGGGGAGACTGGATCGTTGGCGCCAAAGAAGAAGGAACGGAGGATGGCCCGTCTGTCCCCCGGAGAGAGACCCACTGCGTCCGGCCGCCAGGTGCAGGGATCAAAGCAGTCGTCGTCGGGCCTGAGTCCCAAGGGGTCGGTGAGGTTGGTGGGGTTGTTGTTGGTGTAGTGGTAGGGGTTGGTTTCGGTGGTGGTTCCGGGGATGCCGTCGAGGGGGTCTCGGGTGGTGAAGCGTCGGTGGTTGGGGGTGTAGTTGCGGTTGCGGAGGTGGAGGGTGGTGTTGAGGTGGAGTTCGCTGCGGTAGCCGAGGGTGGGTCGATCGGCAACACCGGCGTTGGTCGGGGTGCCGTAGGGGTCGTAGTGGTCGGCGCGGAGCATGAACGCGGTCTGCGGGCTGGTGGCGGGTGTTCCGTCGGGCTGATAGCTGAGGGGGAGGTCCTGACCGGTTTGGGTGTGGGCGAAGAGGGGATGTAGAGGGCTGTTGGTGAAGCGCTGGGAGTCGCCGGTGGTGGTGTCGGTCATGGACGTGAGTTGGGTGATGGGGTTGTCGTCCCATTCGAGTTCCCATGGGTTGCTGCCGGTCATGTCGATGGTGGCGAGTTGGCCGGTGGGGAGGTAGGAGCGGAGTTCGGTGGCGGTGGTGTCGGTTCGTGTAGTGAGTTGTCCCCAGAGGTCGTAGTTGAGGGTGGTGGTGTCGGTGGGGGTGGTGTGTTGGGTGAGGTTTCCGTCGGTGTCGTAGGCGAAGGTTTCGCTGCCGGTGGCTGCGGTGCGGGTGGTGAGTTGGTTGGCGGGGTTGTGGGTGGAGGTCCAGTCGTGGTCGGTGCCGGGGGCATCTTCGGTGGTGAGGTTGCCGTTGGCGTCGTAGGCGAAGCTCCAAGTGTCTGCGTTGAGGGTGGAGGCGGTGAGCTGGCCGGCGGGGTCGTAGGTGTGGGTGCGGTTGGTGGGCCCGGTTTGGGCGGTCTGGAGGCCGCGGGCGTCGTAGGCGAGTTGGAATGTGTCAGCGCCTTGTTGGTAGCTGGTGAGTTGGCCGGCGGTGTAGGTGTAGGCCCGATCGGAGCTGGTGCCGGGCAGGTCTTCGGCGGTGAGTCTTCCGTCGGCGTCGTAGCTGAGGGTGGTGGTGCCGCCGTCGCCGGTGACGGTGGCCAGGAGGCTCCGGGCGTCGTAGGTGTAGGTGGTGGTGCCGCCCGCGGGGTCGTCGAGCTGCGCGAGTTGGCCGGCGGCGGTGTAGGTGTAGGTGTGGGTGTCGCCGTCGGGGTCGGTGCGGGAGGTGAGCCGGCCGACGGTGTCGTAGGTCATGGTGGTCGTGGCGCCATCTTCATCGATGGTGGTCGGGTTGCCTGCGGGGTCGTAGGTGAAGGTCTTGGTGGAGGTGTCGGTGCCGTCGGTGGCGCTGATGGAGGCGATGTGCCCGTCGGGGTGGTAGCTGGTGGTGGTGGTGATGCCTGAGG
Source organism: uncultured Acidimicrobiales bacterium (assembly GCA_963697385.1). Lineage (GTDB taxonomy): Bacteria > Actinomycetota > Acidimicrobiia > Acidimicrobiales > CAWCAL01 > CAWCAL01. Next base: position 6,817 of record CAVONU010000001.1, on the reverse strand, counting down.
GCAGGGCGACGGTCTGGAGGCGGCCGTCGCTGTCGTAGGTGTAGGTGGTGGTGGCGCCGAGTTGGTCGGTGGCCGAGACCAGTTGGCGGTCGCCGTTGTAGGCCCAGGTTTCGATCCCGCCGAGTGCGTCAGTGCGGCTGGTGCGGTTCCCGGCAGCGTCGTAGCCATAGGTCACGGTGGCGCCGGTCGGGTTGGTCACGCCGATGAGCTGCCCCGCGGGGTCGTAGGTGTAAGAGGTGACGGCGCCGGTCGGGTCGGTGACGGTGGCCTGCTCGCCTCGGGGGGTGTAGGTGGTGGTGGTGACGGCGCCGGTCGGGTCGGTGACGGTGAGGGGTCGGCCGGCGGGATCGTAGGTGAACGAGGTGACCAGCCCAGTCGGGGAGGTAACCGACGCGATGAGGCCGTCGGTGGTGTAGGCGGTCGTGGTGGTCGCTCCGGAGGGATCGGTCGCGGTGGTGGGTCGTCCGGCTGCGTCGTATCCGTAGGTCGTGACATTGCCGGCGGCGTCGGTTGAGGTGGCGACCCGGCCCGCGGGGGTGTAGGTGTAGGACACGGTCGCACCGTCAGGGCCTGTGGCGGCCACGATCCTGTCGGCGTTGTCATAGGCGAGGTTGGTGGTGGCGCCGTTGGGGTCAGTGACCGTCGCCACCCGTCCCTGGTTGTCGTAGCTGCGGCTGGTTTCGGCACCCGACGGTGTGGACGACATGGTGGGTCGTCCGTCCGCGTCGTAGGCGGCGGTCCAGACGTCGCCGGAGTCGTTGGCCCGCGAGGTCACGTTCCCGTTGGCGTCGTATCCCGGTGTCTGGGTGACGCCCGTGGCCGAGGTGACCTGATCGAGACGGACCAGTTCTTCGTAGCCGACGGTAGTGGCCGCGCCGGTGGGGTCGGTGACCGAGGTCAGCTCGCCGTTGCCGTTGTAATCGTAGCTGGTGGTCTTGGCGTTGGGGTCGGTCACCGAGTCGAGCTCGCCGGCCAGGTCATAGTTGTGGGTGGTGGTGGCGCCGGTGGGGTCGGTGATGGTGCTGATCTGGCCCGCGGCGTTGCGATCGTAGGTGGTGGTCGCGCCGGTCGGATCGGTCACTGACGTGACCTGTCCGTCGGCGTCGTAGGCCCACGTTGTGGTGGCGCCGTCGGGCGTGGTGGCCGATGTGACCTGGCCTGTCGAGTCGTAGGTGTAGGTGGTCGCCTGGCCTGCTCCGTCGGTCACCGTGATCGGGTTGCGGGCAGTGTCGTAGGTGATCGAGGTGGCGACCCCGTCGGGGTCGGTGACCTGGGTGACGAGCCCGCTTGAGGACACCAGCGTTGTGGTCGCTCCGGTCGGGTCGACCACGGTGTCGGGGATACGAGACGATCCGCTGTAGGTGTAGCTGGTGACCGCTCCGGCCTCGTCGACCGCAACCACCCGACCCTGGGCGTCGTAGGTCCATGCGGTCGTGATCCCCGCGGCGGAGGTCCGGCTGGCGAGGCGGCCGTGGGCGTCGAAGGTGCGGGTCTGTTGGCCCGAGCGGCGGTCCACGATGCCAGTGAGGTAGCCGTCGGCGTCGAACGAGCGGGCCAGAACGGCGCCGGTCGGGTCGGTGACGCCGACTACCTGACCGAGATGATCCCAGGCAAAGGTGTTGACGTCGCCCGACCCGGTGTCGGTCACCACGGTCTGGCGGCCGGCCACGTCGTAGGCAAAGGTCAGCGACCCGCCGCCGGGCAAGGCCTGAGTGGTGGCTCGCCCGTCGGTGTCGTAGGTATGTTCGATCACGGTGCGACCCTCAGGGTCGGTGATCTTCGTGACCCGACCGTCCGGGTCGATGTCGAACGTCGTGATCTGCCCGTTCGGGTCGGTCACTGACGTCAACGCGGGGTCGCCCGCGGTGGTGATGCCATATCCGTAGCCGATCGTTCGTCCATCCGAGGCAGCCACGCTGGTGAGCCGTTCCTGGCCGTCGACGGCAAAGGTCAAGGAGTAGCCAGCGGTCGAGGTCACTGTTGCCGGGTGGCCGTTGCTGTCGCGGGTGACTGTCACAGTCTGACCGTCCCAGTTCGTCAGCGACGCGACTTGTCCATTGGCGTCGAAGACCCATGAGGATCCGTCGTGCCATTCGACCGACATCACCCCGAGAGTGTCGACCAGCTCTCCGGCGATGGGCGGGGTCGAGACCCAGCCCCCGCTGCCGTCCGGGGAGAACAGATAGTGGCGCCGGTCGGCACCGACTAGCCGGAAGCCACTCTCGCCGTCATCGACCAGCTCCTGCCCGTAGGAATGGGCCCAGCCCGCACCGAGCATCGACACGTGCTCATTGTCGAGGCTGTTGAAGGTGCGCTCCCACTCCAACCCGAAGACCGACGACCCAAACGCCAGGTCCGTGTGGCGTTCCACCATGTTCCCCGTCGGGGCATAGACGGGATCGCCAACCGCTCCAAGTCCCGTGTCGCGTCCATTGTTGGCCTCTTCCCAGAACGGGAACGGCGGTGCTGGCGGGACGAACGGGGTGGTCTTGTCGGCCACGTAGATGTCCATCTCGCCGTTAGTGTCACCGGCGAAGGCTTCCTCGGTTGCGATCACCACGTCGCCCTCGTCGGTCACCCCACGAACCTGGGTCTTGCGGGGTAGCTCGGCGTCGTCGGCGACGGCGACGATCTCTTCGGTGATGAGATCCTTGACATAGGTCGTGTAGTCGTACTGCCACGATCCGTCGAGCTGATAGCGGGATCGGAAGGCGAGGGCGTTGCCCGAACGGCTCAGGAAGTGGTGGCCCTTCAGATCGTCGAAGCCCCACTCTTCGATTGCGCCACTGCCCTCGGCGGGCCACACATGAGGCCGGTAGTTCTGCCCCGATCCCACCGGCCTCGCGGAAATCGCGACCGTGCCGTTGTCGGCGACGCTGGCGGTGTATCCGGTGCTGAGCACATCGCCGTTGGTGTCCTTCGACACCAGCACAGCGTCGCCGGAGTCGAGGTCGTGGCGAAGGGCGGCCCACTGGCCGTTCAAGGGTTCCCCGGCGAGGTCCTCGTCGGTGGTGGTGTAGGTCACGTACCGGCCGTTGGCCGAGATCTGACCCAGATTTAGGACCATGTCCTGGGCCACGATCTCATAGCCGGTCACGTCGGTCTCGGCGACGAGAACCCGCCATTGGCACTTCATGGCCACCCGTTCGGCGTTGGCGGACAAAGATATGTCGGGTCGCGTGCATCGCGGATCCTGGCCCGAGGACCCACCAAGATCGAGGAGGTCGGCGTTGCGGCGCGTCAGCGAGTCCTCGGTGGTGTCGTAGACGAACACCGAGTGGTAGTAGGAGCTGGTCCACTCGGTCGGGTTCGCCGGGTCCATGTCCTCGCCCGACGCCATCTGCGCGGTGAACCCGACATGGGTGCCATCCCCGGAGATGGTGACGCCGTATACGCCCTTCTGCGACATGCCCTCAGGGCCAACCGACACCATCCGGGTCTCGCCGGTCTCGCGGTCATGCCAGAACGCCTGCGACTTGCCGTTCGTGACCCCCAGCTCGGTGTTGATCGAATCGAACGCCACATACCGACCATCATCCGAAACCGAAACCAGACCCGACGGATAGTAGGGTCGAGCCTCCCACCCCGCGTCCAGCTCACCACCCCCATCCGCGACCGACACCCGAACGAACGAGAAATCAGCCGGATCCGCCCCAGCCGATGGCGCATCCCACCACGGCAGGCCCAACAACCCGGCCACCGCAACCAGCACGACCACAACACGCGTCAACCGTCGCACGACACCTACCCCCTTGCGGCCGACTCACCAAGAGCCCGGCCACAAGAGGCATCGGAACGATTCGGACGCGCCTTTAGGCAGAATTGCCTACACGCCTAGTCCGAATGAACCACCCACTCAGAAACGACTGCTGCCAGGAGCAGACCTGGCCGCGGTGCCTGGTCTGGCTGTCGACGGTGCGCGTTCGCCGTCTGCACCGTCGACTGCACCGGCTACTGCACCAACACCCCGGACGGCGCCGCGATTGTCGGGCTCTGACGGTGTCCGGTCGCGTCGGGGGTTCGATTGTCGCCTTCCGTGGGTGTGAATCCCACAGCCACAGGAGCGAATGAGCATCATGACCGAAGAGCATTTCTTGACGATTCCGGAGGCGGCGGTGCGGTTGCGGGTGTCCCGCAACGCCGCCTACCAGGCCGCCCGCCGATACCGGCACACCGGTGGCCGCGAGGGCCTGCCCAACTTCGCGATCGGTGGCTCCTACCGAGTCCCGATCGCAGCACTCGATCGCATGGCCGACCTCGAGGTCCCTTCCGCCGTTGCCCCCTCGTAGCAGCCTCGGTCTGGTCCGCGGATCGACTGCACCGGACTGTCGGTTGTGATCGTTCACACCAATGCACCAAGGGTGCGTTGCCGTCGTCGGGCTGCGGGTCGATGATCTCGATCGGCAAGGTCCGCAGCGCGGACTACTACCTGGCCGAGGTCGGCCGCGACGACGCGTCGGGCTACTACGTCGACACCGAACGGGCCGGACGCTGGCACGGCCGACTGGCCGCCGACCTCGGCCTGTCGGGCCGGGTCGATCCCGAGGACTTCCGGGCCGTCCTCGAAGGCCTCCGCCCGGATCGTCTCGCACGGCTCACCGAGCATCCGACCCGGGTCAAGGCGTTGGATGTGACGTTGAGTGTGCCGAAGTCGGTCTCGATCGCCTGGGCCCTCGGCGACCACGACACCAGCCGGCAGGTCGAGCGGGCGCTCGACGAGGCCCAGGCCGCGGTCGTCGAGCTGTTGGAGGCGGAGGCGAGCTTCGTGCGACGGGGCCATGGCGGTGTGGATGTGCAGCGGGGGAGTGGTCTGGTGGTGGCGAGCTTCGATCATCGGACGAGCCGGTTGGGTGATCCGAACCTGCACCGGCACCTGGTCGTGGTCAACGCCAGCCGCGGCCCCGACGGCCGGATCACCGGGCTCGACACCCGCCAGCTCTACCGGATCCGCTACACGGCCGAAGCCGTCTTCCAGGCCGTGCTTCGTCACGAACTGGCCCGCGATCCGGGGTTCGGGTTCGGGCGGATCGACCGGCACGGGGTCGGTGAGATCGACGGCGTGTCGCACAAGGTGCGGCGGGCGTTCAGCCAGCGGCGACGTGAGATCGAAGCCGAGATGATCTGGCAAGGCGCCACCACCGGTCACGGCGCCCGCATCGCAGCCCTCGCCACCCGCCGCCCCAAAGACAACACGATCTCTGACGACGAGCTCCGGCACCGGTGGCATGACCGGGCCCGGGATCTCGGCTTCGACCTCACCAAGGTGCGCGTCGAACCGAGGACGCCGGTGCTGTCGGTGACCGACGAGGAACTGGCCCGGTTGGTCACTGAGCAGGACGCCACCTACCGGCGCAACGACGTCATCCGCGCCGTGTGCCGCTCCGCCTCTGACGGCGCCGCACTCGACGCGATCCTGGATCGCACCGACCGGTACCTCGCCTCTGGTCAGGCGATCGAACGGCATCCCGGGGGTGTACACGACGCCGGAGATCCTGGCCCTCGAAGCCCACGCCGTCGACATCGCCACCCACGGGGCGATCAACCGGCATCGGCGTCGCCAGCGACACGGCGATCGGCACGGCGATTCGAGGCCCGGCCGCGGCTGGCCGGCGAGCAGCGGCGCCTGATCGAACGGGTGGCCGGGTCGGGTGACGCGATCTCGCTGGTGGTCGGCCAGGCCGGCGCCGGCAAGACCACCGCGCTCGACGGGCTCCGAGACGCCTACCACCACGACGGCTACACGGTCATCGGCGCCGCGCTCTCGGCCCGAGCCGCGGCCGAACTCCAATCCGGTGCCGGCATCCCGTCCCAGACCATCCACCGCATCATCAGCATCCTCGACGCCGGTCGGCCCCTCCTCGACGAACGCACCGTGCTCATCGTCGACGAAGCCGCCATGGTCGGCACCCGCCACCTCGCCCGCCTCATCGACGCCGCCCACCACGCCCGAGCCAAGCTCGTCCTCGTCGGCGACCCACGCCAGCTCCCCGAGATCGACGCCGGCGGCACCTTCGCCGCCATCGCCCACCGCATCCCACCAGTCCGCCTGACCGAGAACCGACGCCAAACCGACCCCCACCAGCGAGCCGCGCTCACCGCCCTCCGCCACGTCGACATCGACCAGGCCCTCTCGAAGCTCGAACGAGCCCACAACCTCACCACCGGACCCGACACCGACACCGTCCGCACCGCGCTCGTCGCCGACTGGCACGCCGCCGTCGCCGCCGGACAGCACGCCATCATGCTCGCCTCCCGACGCAGCGACGTCACCGACCTCAACCAGCGAGCCCGCCAGCAACTCCACCTCGCCGGAACCCTCGGCCCGGCGGTCTGGCACAACGACACCACCAGCTTCTCGATCGGCGAACGCGTCATCGCCCACCGCAACCGCCACGACCTCGGCCTCCTCAACGGCCAACACGCCACCGTCACCGGCGCCACCGACAACGGTGCTCACCGTCCGCACCGACGACGGCGCCAGCATCGCCGTGCCCGAACGGGTACATCGACGCCGGCCACCTCACCCACGGCTACGCCCTCACCGTCCACAAAGCCCAAGGCATGACCTGCGACGCCGCCTACTTCCTCGGCGACGACAGCCTCTTCAACGAACTCGCCTACACCGGCCTCTCCCGCGGCCGCCACACCAACCACCTCTACACCGTCGCCGCCCGAGACGACCACCACCGACTCCTCACCGACCCCCACACCCACCTCCGCCGCACCCTCGCCGCCAGCCGAGCCAAGACCGCCGCCATCGACACCGGGCATCGACGGCCCATCGCTACCGTGACCGGCCGGTCGAGTACCGTTCAGA